>NZ_BAAHXL010000001.1:0-2936101 GCF_054656895.1 Thiomicrorhabdus hydrogeniphila
GGAGGGGCCGTCTCTTTTATCTCAACTGCATTGCCGGAATCAATACCAGAGGTTGTATCGTTTTGTCTTGCTACGTCTGAATCAAAGCCAGAGGTAACATCACCTACTGATGCTGTACGCTCTACAATTACACCACCATCTGAGGAGCTACTGACAGCTACACCTTCTCCCGCCGCAGTTGCTTCGAGGGCATCAAAATTACCTTCTAATACAGCTTGTTGGAGTGCATCAATATCAACCGCACCTTCAGTGCCTGAGTCAACGGTACTTACATGTCCAGAAACATCATCGTCTAAACGCATTTGAGTATCTCTACCCAACGTTAAAAGCGTTCCGTTAACCATGTCAACAACCACACCACCTTTACCAGAGGTTTGTATGATTTCACCAGCATATACCGGGCTTCCTGCCTCTAGTACTCGTGATTCTCCAGTTACAGGGTTAATAGCGCGAACAATTCCCTCTAACTTTGTAACGTTTCCGACGATTGTAGACATCTCATGCACTCCAAATTTGCGTTGAATATCAAAATAGCAAAACCTCAATTTGACACATCATACTACGGCAAAACAATTCTAACTACTGTACTTAAGGACAATATAGATTTTAACTAATAAAAACAATTTGTTATTTAAACTATAGACAGTGAATAACGTGAAAACACACACTATATATAGTGGATTTATGTAAAACACTTATTGTGTTATAAACTGAAGGGGATTCACACTACTTTAAATTTACCTTATAATGAAAGCTTAAGTACTTTTGTATAAACCTATTTAAGGAGCACAATCATGGCGGTCATTAACCCCAACCTAGCCTCTGTTGCACTTAATATGCAAAATCAACAAAATAGCAATCCGTTTAAAACAATGGATACAGTAAGTGAAGACACTCAGTCTGAAAAAAAATCGGTTATCAATAATAGCTCGGTGACGTTGTCAGCTTCAATTGAAAATGCATCTAATGACTATTTAGATCTTAAATCAACACAAACAACAAACGAAACAACACAGACTAATCTTGCCAACAATGAAACGTCAAATAGAGCTAGCGACCTGACTTACGCTTCTGACCTTCAAACAAAAAACAACTATTTTTCTATGCAAAACAATACTCAAAAATCAAATTTATTTTGATTTAAGGCTTACCCATTGAGACCTTCGCAAGACAACTCAAAAAGTGAGCCAATTTCGATAACTTACATTTTTTCGAAGTTTATCTCGTATTTTGGTCTTTTTTAGCTGAATTTTTCAGCTATTTGTTAGTTTTTGTTGGTGATTTCCATATTTTGGACACACCAACCCCTGGATCTTATCCATAAGATCTTGATGCCTTTGTCGTCAAGAAGCTCATCATGCTTTTGACTTCGGCAAGCACTGTCAGCTAAACGGCTTCTTCAGACCCTGTGAAAAGCGCTTCAAAGACTTGAGAATCATGAAGGCTGCCAGTCGTCAGCGCTTGGGCTAGAAAAAACGGTCTTCATCCAAGCTAATATAGGTTTTAAAGCCGTAGGTGATTTTTGGCTTAACATCGGATGCGGTTTTTACATTGTAAGAGGCATCTTTGTCTTGAGTCTTTTCACCTTTGGCATTTTTATTAGGGTGGTTATTTTTAGCTTGAATGACACTGGCATCAATAATACTGGCTTGACCAGTTTTAATAATGACGCCTTGACTGTTGAGTTGGTGGTTTATGTTATCCAGTAGGGTTTGAAGCAGATCACTTTTATTAAGATTGTTTCTAAAGCGCCAAATAGTTCTGTGATCAGGAACAGGATCTGTCAGACTTAAGTTTACAAAGCGACGAAAAAGTAAATCTCGAGCCAGTTGTTTTTCACAAGCAGGGTCACTGAGATTGTAGAAGCTTTGCTGTAATAGGGTTTTGAACATCATTAATGGTGGTCAGGCTCCTTCACCTACTGGATTGTTGTTTATGGATGTCATGTGACATTCAATGGATTTCCAATCAATCAGTTGGTTGAGTTCGTCTAACCCTGTAATCGCTTCATGCTCATGGATGAAAGCATCTGCAAGAGAGGTTTGAGTTAGGTTTTTCCAGGCCATTTTAGCGCTCCATTGAAAGTGGGTGTAATGGGGTGTATTTTAAAAGCTAATGGCTTTGCTTATCAGAATATTTTGAGCTTTTCAAAGGTTTCTCGTGCAAAGGTCTCCCATTGTTAAAAATTTAATTCACCATATTCTATGTTCGATATTATCTGTCAAGCACATTCCGAACCAAATGATTGTCGTGTTTTAATTTGGCAAACACAATTTAAATGAGTCTTCTCATTGCCGCCACAATTCTTTTCTCTTATTCCATTGAGCTTTAACCGTTCTGAAAAACGTTTAATAACTAAGTTACATTTCATGACACTTATATACTTTCATATACAACAGGCAAATAAGTGCTTTTAAGCACTTAAGCCCTACACAAATCATCCTATTAAAATGCCTTAACATTAAGCAAGCGCACACATTACAAAATCCTTTTATAAAATCCTAACCTTCTAGCTATAAAAAAATAAAATATTAGAGTTTATATATATAATAAAATAATAATAAACCAATATAATCAATAGCTTATATATACATGAGTTTATTTAAAGCCTACCTATAGAATTTATTTTCCTTATATAAGTTTCTTTATTTATCTTTCATTTTTCGATTAGTTTATTGTGTAAAAACGATTAAAAAATAATGCTTGTACGGAGCTCAACGATGAAGCTATTTGTAACCAATAAATTACACTCTATTCTTACGGCAACACTATTGTCCCTGTTTTTTTCAAATGCTTATTGCTCTCCAAATGATGAAATTAAAGTACAAACGGTTAAATCGACCGTTTATGACAGTAAAGTGAATTTAGGCGGTACGGTTATTCCGTTTAAAGAAGTCACTTTGACGGCTCAAATGCCAGGACAAGTTAATTATGTTTCTGGGATTGAGGGTGATGGCTTTAAAGCAGGTACTTTAATCATATCGATTGATGACGATGCGTTAAGGGCTCAGCGCAAAGCAGCAATGGCTCAGTGGAATCAAGCCGCCTACGCCTATCAAAACGCACAAGCCCAGTATAACCGCGAATTGTGGAGCCCAAAATCAGAACAAAGCATGCCAGGCATGGCCTTACCTAACATGATGGACCAAGTATTTTCTCGCCCAATGGGGAATGCTATGGGCGTAAGTAATACCAATGTCGAAAAAAGAGCAGATTTAACCAATGCTATTTCTTTGGTTAGAGAAGCACAAATGAATATGCAACACATCAAAGCCAAAATTGATGAAATTGATGTACGTTTAAATGACACAAAATCTATTGCCCCCTTTGACGGAGTTATTGTTAAAAAAATGATAGAGGCTGGTGATACCGTACAACCTGGCCAAGCCTTACTCGTTTTTGCAAAAAGTAATCACTTAAGCATTGAGCTTAATATTCCTGTCAACTTAATGCAAGGCATTCATAAAGGCCAAATTTTAATGGCTAGAATTGCTAACAGCACGCCAATACAGGTACGTGTTGCTCAAGTTTTTCCGGTTGCTAATGGCCAGCAACATACCGTAAAAGTAAAAATGGACCTGCCCTTGGGCGCCCCTGCCGCACCTGGAATGTATGCCCAGGTTGCAGTTGATAATGCCACCTCTCAAAAGCAAGCTTTTCCTGTCATTCCCTCGCAAGCTATTATTAAACGTGGCAGCCTACCAAGTGTTTTTGTCTTTAACCCTAACACTAAAAAAATCACCATGAAAGTCATTCGCACAAGTAAGTCATCAACTAACGGCATGCTAACCGTTCTATCTGGCATTAATGAAGGTGAGCAAATTATTATTAATCCACCTGCCAATATTAGCTCTGGAATGAGTTTGAAAAATGGTCGATTAACTCCTCCGTCTGATTCAGATGATAAAGACGCCTAAGGAGGATCAATATGTCGAATAATATGCAAAATAACCCAACACCAAACAATCCAGGTGATGACGAAGAAAAACGCCATGACATTGCTGGTAGCATTGCTAAGAATTACATAAGCTCGCCAATTACGCCTCTATTTTTAATTGCCAGTTTTTTAATTGGTATTTTTGGTGTGATGTTTACGCCACGTCAAGAGGATCCACAAATATCTGTACCTATGGCCGATATTTTTATTCAATATCCAGGAGCTACTTCTAAACAGGTTGAAGCTTTGGTATCAGAACCTTTAGAACGCTTATTAAAGGAAATCAGCGGCGTTAAGCACGTTTATTCAGCGTCAACACGAGGCCAAAGTTTAATTACCGTACAGTTTGCTGTAGGTGAAAATACCGAAAAAGCACTTGTAAATTTATACAACAAACTTTCTGCGAATACAGATATTGTACCGCCTGGCGTTAAACAGCCCTTAATTAAACCAAAAGGTGCAGACGATGTTCCTATGGTCACCTTTACGCTTTCATCTGATGATTTAAGTTCAAGCCAGCTTAGATTACTGGGGTTAGATACTCTGCAATCTTTAGGCGAAATTAAAGGCGCTAGCCAAGGCTTCCTTATTGGTGGCGAACCACGCGAAATTAAAATACAAGTTTCACCCGAAAAACTAGCGGGTTATGGTATTTCTCTTACCCAAATAGGTAAAACCATACACGCTGCAAACAGCGAGTTAGAGACCGGAAGCATTGAAGCCTGGCAACAAAAATTCAAAGTTTACACGGGTGATTTTTTAACCAGCGAAGAAGATATTCAAAACCTCATTGTTGGAATAAAAGACAATGCCCCTGTTTACGTTAGAGATATTGCAAAGGTTACCTCCAACGATGAAGACCCATCAAAACTCGTTACCTTTTACACAGGCCTGGGTTATCAAGGTCACAACAAGTCTGTTGACGGCCAAAATGCTGTCACTATCGCACTAGCCAAACAAGCAGGAACAAATGGCGTATCCGTTGCAGAAGATGCTATTGCTCGTATTAACAATTTAAAAGGTGTATTAATCCCGCCAGATGTGCATGTTTCTATTAGCCGTAACTACGGAAAATCGGCCAATGACAAAGTAAACAACCTAATCTTTAAACTGTTTATTGCAACAGGAGCTGTAACCCTATTAGTTTGGCTATTTTTAGGATGGCGTGCTGGCATTGTTGTAGCCATTGTTATTCCTTCCGTTATTTTATCAACCGTGTTTATGGCTTGGGCACTTAATTTTACTATTGACCGAGTCAGTCTATTTGCCCTTATATTCTCTATTGGTATTTTAGTTGACGATGCCGTGGTGGTGCTTGAAAACATATATCGCCGCTGGTTAATATCCAATAACACCGACACCCAAACATCAGTTGCTGCTGTAGCAGAGGTAGGTAACCCAACCATTATTGCTACCCTTGCCGTTATAGCTGCACTTATGCCTATGGCTTTTGTAAGCGGCATGATGGGGCCGTATATGGCTCCCATTCCTGCTTTAGGTTCGGTTGCTATGATTATTTCTTTATTTGCGGCTTTTGCATTTACACCATGGCTAGCCATGCGCATAAAACCAAGCATGGAAACCCTTAAAAAGGCCGAAAAGAAAGAGCACGAACAAAGTGAAAAAATGGAAACTTTTTTCCGTAAATTACTTGGTAGCCTACTCATTGGCAAAGTCAAAGGTTGGGGATTTTTAATTGGAATCATTCTGGCATTTTTTGTTGCCATTATGTTGGTTTATGAGGCATTTGTACCCGTTAAACTGTTGCCATTTGATAACAAACCCGACATGAGTGTAGTCATTGACTTTCCTGAAGGCACAGCTTTACCCGTTACAGCTAACCTGACCCATAAACTGGTTAAAGAAATACAAAAAACACCAGAAGTAAGCACCATGGAAAGCTATGTAGGTACTGCAGCCCCTTATGATTTTAATGGATTAGTTCGTCACTACTATCTTCGTCAACAACCTTGGCAAGCTGACATTCAAATTCACCTTGTTGATAAACAACACCGTGAACGTTCAAGTCATGTTATTGCTGAAGCTATGCGTAAAGAACTGGTTAAACTACTTGGCAACGATAGCCCGGCAACCATTCAAATTGTAGAAATGCCGCCAGGCCCACCCGTTTTACAAGCTCTAGTAGCTGAAGTTTATGGCCCAGATGAAGCGTCTCGTAAACAGACCGCCCAAGAGCTCACCGAGGTATTTAAAAAAGCCAAAAACGTAACCGATGTAGACAACTTTTTAACCGCACCACACAATTCATGGCGCTTTGTTATAGACAAACAAAAAGCCATTGAAAGCGGTATTTCTGTTACCACCATTAACAAAACCTTAGAAATGGCAATGGGTGGTTACAAACTAGGAGATGTAAAACAAGGATTTGTACGTGAACCTACGTTTATTACCCTAGAAGTCCCTTTAGAAATGCGTGCTGAATTTGCACGGATGGGTTCAATTCCGGTAGAAACATCCAACGGAACAACCGTGCCTTTATCAGAATTAGGTTCTTTTGTTCTAGAAAGTGAACAAAGCGTGATTTATCACAAAGACTTACGTCCTGTTGAATATGTTACAGGCAACGGCGTTGGCCGTTTAGGTGCGCCAATTTACGGCATGCTAGAAATACAAGATCTATTAGATAACTCAAAAGACCTAAAAGGATTAGAAGGAAACTTTGTGACTACACCTGACGGTGTAAAAGAACCTGGCTTTATGTGGGCGGGTGAATGGACAGTTACCTACGAAACATTTAGAGACATGGGACTAGCGTTTGGTGTCGCATTATTGATTATTTATATGCTTGTGGTTTGGGAGTTTAAAAACTTTATTATTCCGCTAATTGTAATGGCCCCCATTCCATTAACATTAATTGGTATTGCACCTGGTCACTGGCTAATGAACGCTGAATTTACAGCAACCTCCATGATAGGCTTTATCGCCTTAGCAGGGATTATTGTCCGAAACTCCATTTTATTAGTGGACTTTTCACGCCAAGAAATTAAACAAGGCGTCCCCATTACAGAAGCGGTTATTCAGGCCTGTAAAGCCAGAACACGTCCAATTATTATTACCGCCGTCGCACTTATTTTAGGTTCAAGCGTTATATTATTTGACCCTATCTTTCAAGGTATGGCTATCTCGTTAATGTTTGGTGTTATGGTCGCCACCCTACTGACTTTAGTGGTTATTCCATTAGGTTGCGTAAGTGCCCGTGCCGCTTTCTGCCCTGGTGGAACAGATAGTTCAGGCAACCGTATTCCATCTTGTGATATTCCTACGGAACAAGAAGATGAAGCATCACCCATTAAAAAAACTGTAACCAGTATTAAAACCGTAATTAACCCATATTTTTCAATTCAACGACGCATTAAATTAGATGAAAACTACAGGCCTGTTACGGTTGATTCTGCTGGCAAAGTGATTACTGATCAAGCCGCCGAAAACACACCAAAAGATATTCATGAACAAACCGTAAATGATGATAATTCTGGCTCAGAGGCTGAAAGCGTTAAAAAAACTGATGATACAACAGCTAAAAAGAATGACCTTAAAGACAGTGCAAAAGCAGAGGACAGCCAATCGACTGAAACCCCGCTGACTAATGAAACGACAGAAAATAAAACGGACAACAAACCCGTAAAGCCAAATCCTGCTCGTAAAACACCCGTTAAAAAAACACAATCTGCTAAAACAGAACAAAAAACAACAACACGTCGTAAACGTGGTATTCAGTTAAAGGATGACAACAATGAATAACAACTTAAAAACATGGCTTACGCCAACAACCTTACTTACCTTGATGACATTAAGTTTATCTGTCCAAGCCCAAAATTGGCCACAACCAGAATCAGCTTATTTGCCGTCAACACAGTCCCCACAATGGGTAGAAAACAATATGCAACAACAACCTATGCCTTATACCGCACCTCAATATGGCTATGCACCTTATAACCAGCAAAACTACCAACCAAACTACAATCAAGGTTATGGCCAAAGATACTACCCACAACCTTATTACGGCAATCAAAATACCCCATATGCAACAAATGGTAACTGGGGAAGCTGGCCAAATAGAAACAACATGATGCCATCTATGCCAAATATGGGAAATTGGTCAACACCAAATATGAATATGGGAAATTGGTCAATGCCAGAAATGCCAAACATGAATAATATGCCTGGAATGCCGAACATGAATAACTTTTCTATGCCAAGCCCATCGTTTACAACACCAACGATGAACATGCCATTTTTTAACTAAATTTGAACGAAAGTTCAAACAATATGGCCCTAGTAGCAGGTCAGAGTGCTACTAAGACCGTCTAAAACAATTGGGAACAGGTACTCAAGCCCATTTGCACTTTTTAGAGTACGCTTATACTATCAAAGGAGACTAGTAATGAGTATTAAAAAATTAGCTTTAGCAGCAATCATTTCTACAGCCGTTTTAGGTGCACAATCAGCTTCGGCAAATTGGTTTAACGCACCATGGGCAAACAATAACAACAGTTACGGAAACCAAAACGGTAATGGCTACGGAAACGGTAATGGCTACGGAAACGGTAATGGCTACGGAAACGGTAATGGTTATGGAAACGGCTATGGTAATCAACAAGGTCAAGGTCAGAGCCAAGGACGTGGCGAAGGCAGTGGACAAAGCCAAGGACAAGGTAAAGGCCAGGGACAAGGTCAAGCCAAAGGTTCATTTAATTTTGGTATGAGCGGTGAATCAAACATGTCTGGAAATGCAGATGGCCAAGGCAATCAAAAGCAAAAATATAACGGCCAAGGCAACCAAAATTATAATGGTCAAGGTTATCAAAACTACAATGGTTATGGTCAAGGACAAGCCTACGGACAAAATCAAGGATATGGTCAAAACCAAGGTTACCGTCAAGGCAATATACAAAACCAAGGTTATAGAAATAACCCTGCACCAGCGCCTTATTATTACCCGCAACAAGGATATGCTCCATATCCAATGCCACCAGCACCACCCGCTGCCCCTGCTCCAGCGGCAACACCTGCTAAGTAATAACTTTACTTAAAAATCTTTGATAGGTTAGTTTTAATGGTTTCCGTTAAAACTAACCAAAAGGTTTTTATTAGACCCACTTACATTTTTTAAAATGCATACCCAGTAGTTCTAATAAAAGTTTTTATAGTCATAAATTAAAGTTAGTTTAGGAGCAAGTTCATGATTACCGTAATAGGAAACATGAAAGGTGGAACAGGAAAAAGCACAGTGACCTTTAATTTAGCCGTTTGGCTAGCTCACAAAGGTAAATCATTACGCTTATTTGATTTAGACCCGCAACAAACCCTTGCAGATGCGTTGGAGGTTCGTCAAGAAGAGGCTTATGAACCCAAGTTACCTAAAGCTGAATTTCAAAGTACCCTAGCTGATTTAAACAAAAACAAAAATGCCGATGAAGTACTTATTGATGTCAGCATGAGCGATCAAAAAGCACTTAAAGAAGCCATTGTACTGTGTGACCGTATTGTTATTCCGGTAGCACCTAGTCAAGCAGATATTTGGTCTACACAACGTTTTATAAAACTCATTAACGAAACGTGTACCCCCAAGAAACCAGAGCTATTGGCCTTAATTAACCGAGCTGATACCCACCCTTTAGTAACTGAAACGAAAGAATCAGAAGACGCTTTAGACTTTTTACCCGGTATCAGCCGTATTAAAAAAGCTCGCTTACATAACCGCACAGCTTATAGGCGATCATTTAGTGAAGGCCTAGCTGTATTTGAACTTAATCCTTCAGGTAAAGCGAGTAAAGAAGTTTTAAAACTAACTGCTTTTTTATTTCAAAAAACTAAAAAATAAACAAAAATCAAAAATCAAAAACTACAAAAAATATAAATCACTTTGAGATCTTTGCACGAGACAGAGGCACAAGAAAAACAAGATAGAATTCTTTAGATTTAGGTTAAAAAATACGCATAATAACGAGTTATTGGGCGGATTTTTTAGCTTGAAGATAGAGAATGATAGCTTTTTTATGTATTCATGGTCTCGTGCAAAGGTCTCACTTTACACATAGTCTATCTATGTAACATTTAATAGGAGTAACCCATGTCACTCATTAGGGCCATACTAAACAACGGATTTTTCATTATTGTGTTAATTGTAGCCATTACGCTATATCTCGCCTATTCAGATAGTATTAAGCAAGATCACGGCATTGAAAACAACGCTAATCAGACAATTGCTAGCCATTCTCAGCCTAATGACCAGGCCTCCCAAAATAAACCTAATAATGTACAAAAAAATGATACTCAACCAGAAAATATTAAAACGAGTACCGAAACACCGCAACTAACAGAAAATACAACAAAACTTGTAAAGCAGCACAATCATTCTGTTACACCGTCTGAAGAAAGCACACCAATAAAAGAGACAGCGCAACACGAAAACAAAGCCATTGAAACCACAGAAACAGTTATTGTCGCAATGCAAACAGATGACTCTACTGCAGACACAAACACGGCAGAATTAAACACAAAAGAACCTTCAGCAAACACAACCAACGAAGCCAAACCAACGGTTAAAGCTGAAATTGCGCCTGAAACAACAAATACCAATACTGAAATTGCAAACTTTGCCAGCGTTGAACAAGCCATGCAAGCGGCGCAAAATGCTGATAGAAAACAGGATTTTGCTACGTCATCTCGCATATATTTAGATATAGCAGCCAATCAACCTTCTGCCAATATTTTAGGTTACTTGGCCAACGCGCTTTATCAAGATGGCAAACAAAAACAGGCGGGGCAAGCATGGCTAGATTCAGCCAAACTACTTGTTAAAGAAAACCGATTACAAGATGCTTCAATGCTAGCCTCTAGACTAAGCCCATACGCACCAGCAGTTGCTCAAGAAATTCGCATGAATGTGCAAAAAATTCAATACCATCAAATGGTGAAACAGCAGCAAAAAATGCAAGAACGTATGCCTCAAATACAGCAAATGAAACCCTTTGCTCCTATAAAAGAAATGCCGCCGATGAAATCAATGCCAGCCGTACCCCAAATGCAAAAGATGCCCACAATGAATCAGCAACCAATGGCAAACAACCAACCTTTTGCTGCCATGCCACCAATGGCTAATAACCAGCCAATGCCTGCTATGAAAAACTATAACCCACAATCAGACCCACGCTACATGGCTATGCAAAAACAGCAACAAGCGCAATACCAGGCCTACTTAAAATACGTTAAAGAACAACAAGAAATGATCAAACAGCGTATGCCAATGGCTCCGCAGCCACAGTTTACGCCCCCCGCTAACGCCAGCTACCCAAATTATCCAAACGGTAAATAACTTCTTAACAAAAAATACACGTACAACAATGGTGTTGTACGTAAGCAACAAGCAAAGGATGCCTTATGGCTGATAACGAACCAACCAGCAATGGGCAAGTCTGTGATTTAAACGAACTGGCCAAAACCATGACTCAAGGCATTCGCCGTTGGGAAAAAGTCATTTACCCAATGATGATTGCTTTTATTATTTTGGCAGCTTATGGTTTTTATTTGATTTACAACGTAACAAAAGATATGCGTAACATTTCAAATAACATGTACGCTATGACCAAAGCGGTTGTAACCATGACAAACACCCTAAACCAAAAAATGAATCAAATTGATCATCAAATGGGTGCCATTAACATTCACATGGACAAAATGAACCAGAATATGAAATCGGTATCTGAAATGAACACCCACATTACCGAAATGACTTCAGCCATTAACAGCATGAATGGTTCTGTAAATAGTATGAGTCATTCCATCTATTCAATGGTATATTCAACCAATAACATGAGCTCAAATCTAGGAGAGTTAAACGATAATTTTTCTAAACCAATGAGTTCAATAAACAGCGTTATGCCTTGGTCAATGATTCCAGGTGGCAATGCAAATCGTAAACCACCAACCATGCAACCAAGATACGACTATCCAAACAGTCCCTATAAACAGCCTAACACGCAAAATAATCAGCCAAACAAATAAGGAAGCGAAACAATGACACCCAAAGAACGCTATCTTAAATTAGAACAACACCTTAGAGAAGAAAACCCTGTTCTTATCGATATCATTAGCAATTATCGAGAGTTAGATAAAATTGGCTACAAGACAGGTCTACTTAAAAAAGATGAATCTTATGCAACACAAATATCTTGGTGGCCATTAATCTCGGTTTTAGGTACCTTTTCAGCAGGTAAATCTACGTTTATAAACTCGTATACTGGTAAAGAATTGCAAACCACAGGCAATCAAGCCGTAGACGATAAATTTACCGTTCTTTGTTACGGATCAAATGATGAAATTACCACATTACCAGGCCTGGCATTAGATTCAGATCCTAGGTTTCCCTTTTTTGGTTTTAGCAAAGAAATTGAAAAAGTCGAATCCGGTCAAGGCAGCCGTATAGATAATTATCTGCAGCTTAAAACCACAAATTCTGATGTGCTTAAAGGCAAAATTTTAATCGATTCCCCTGGTTTTGATGCCGATTCGCAGCGCGATTCAACTTTACGCATCACCAATCACATTATTGATATGTCAGATTTGGTGCTCGTATTTTTTGATGCTCGTCACCCAGAACCTGGCGCAATGCGCGATACTTTGCAACATTTAGTGGCCACAACCATTGGCCGCAAAGACGCCGATAAAATTCTCTACATTCTCAATCAAATAGACACGGCCGCTCAAGAAGATAACCCTGAGGAAGTGATTGGCTCTTGGCAAAGAGCCATTTCTAGCCAAGGTTTAATAGGCGGTAATTTCTTTAGTATTTACAATGAAGAATCGGCCAATGATTTTGCCGATCAAGCCAGAGAAGAACGATTTAAACGCAAAAAAGACATTGATTTAGCCAATATTCACTCACGAATTAGCAAGGTAAGCACCCAACGCACTTACCGCATTGCCAATGCGATGGAAAATATTATTGATGATATGTACGTCAATAAAATACCTGCAGTAGAAAATGCCATTGGTTCATGGCGTAAAAAAGTCATCGCAACCGATATTTTGGTTTTTGCAGGCCTGTTCGTTGCTTTATTTTATGGCTTAAGTAGCTTTGGTTACTTTGATATGCCAATGGCAGATTGGCCGCTTATTAAACTCGCCGCCAGCTCTGTTTATATTGGAGTTGGATTAGCCGCAATCAGTGTCATTCTTTTATTTGCAATACACGTTTACATTCGTACAAAATTTGCTCGCTGGGATACCAAACGACTCGAAAAAACTGAACCTCAACTTGCCAATGCTTTACATCACAACACTCGTTTTTGGCTAGGAATGTTCCCAACTTCACCAAGAGGATGGTCAAAACGCAACCGTCGTAAACTGACCAATATTGTCAATGCTGGTAAAAAAGCCATTCAAAAGTTAAATGACCAATTTGCTGACCCATCGGGCAAAACAGGTGTGCCTACCGATACCAAAGCAACAGCAGAATACACTAAAGCAGATAATCTATCAGCAACTCAGCCTAGCCTTGAATCGTCTGAAAATAGTCAAACCGGCAACGCTAAAAGCGAACAAAATATAACGAATAACATACCAAATAGTGAACTAGAAAATAATAATGAAAATGAAGCAAAACTTATAAAGTCTGAACGCTAACCTAAGTTTAACCAACTTAAACATGTTTAAGTTGGTTAAACTTAGGTTAATTAAAATTAAATTATAATATTTACGTATTTCAGCTAATTTACTCATTGAATCATTTACAGCAATATTCATAAATAACTCTACACAGGCTACGAAATCCCCTATCAGTGAATTAATTATTTTTATACCCTTATTAATTTTTAAGACTCTTTCAAGACTTACTCAACCTTTCTCTATTGCTCAACCTTCTTAAAATGAGTAAAATTTTCATTAACTTAATAAAGTTCCCTCTTAATTAAGTAGCTCCAAAATATAGTTTTAAAAACCTCAAAACATTCCCTTGTTTAAAGTCATGGTTTTTAGGCTCCTCAACTTTAGAAGGCACAGTACCGACCATACTGTGCTTTTTTTTTGCCAAACACTCCCTAAAAAGATCTACAATTAACATTAAAAATGGAGTTAAATCTATGCAAGACACTTCTCATCATAAAACCTATAAACACGGCCATGGTAGTGATGAACAACACAAAAAAGACCAAGCTCTTTTTAGTCATTTACTTGAATACCACAATCAACTTACTCGCACAACGGAACAACTACCAAACGGTATTTGCAGCCGAACCACATCTGAATCACCTAAGTTAGTTAAAATCCTTCAAGAACACGTTACAGGTATGGAAAAACGTTTTGGAATGGGGCGTGCTATTCGCTCTTGGGACCCTCTATTTTCTGCCTTATTTGAATACAAAGAGCAAATCACCATGGAATACCATAATATCGAAAACGGTGTAGAAGCGACCTTAACCAGTGATGACCCTAAAATTATTGAATTAATTCAATGCCACGATGAAACACTGCACGGATTTGTAAATGAAGGCTTTGATGCAGGCAAAAGAGAAAGCCCAAAACCAAGTTGGCTGGCAGACGAATAAAAGCATTAAACCCAACGTCTTGAATTTAAAGCGATTGCCCTCATTAACCTACAATAGACGTTAAATAAAAGGAATAATCATGATTATAATGTGTCCAAGTTGTGCAGGATTAAACCGTGTAGCGGATGACAAATTATCTAAACAAGCCACTTGCGGTAAATGCAAAGCACCTCTTTTTACCGGCAAACCACTTGAAATGAATGGCCAGCAATTTACTCGAGCCTTACAAAAAACCGATCAAATTTTGGTGGTCGATTTTTGGGCGCCTTGGTGTGGGCCATGTAAAGGTTTTGCGCCAACGTTTGCTCAGGCGGCCGCGCAATTTGAGCCTCGTGCCCGATTTATTAAAATCAATACCGAAACCGAACAACAAATTGGCGCACAATTTAATATTCGTTCAATCCCTACTTTGGCCATATTTCAATCTGGCAAAGAAATAACAAGAATGTCTGGTGCAATGGATTTAAGAGGTTTTAGCCAATGGTTAGAGCAAAACTTACCAGCATAAACGTTTTTAAATAGATAAAGCATGTGGTTTAAAGTGAAGCATTAAGCCACCAAGCCACGAAGTTTTTAGGGTTTTAAAACCGTTTATTTTGCCACAAAGCATACATACCAGGCCTGGCAATTTTAAATTTACACAATCATTGCAAACGCAGCTCTTTAGAGCGAAGAACGCCTTTTAAGGCGACCCGTAGGGTGAACAACGCGAATAATCCAGAACTAAAACCGCAATGCACGTTGGAGATTGCTACGCCTTTGACACGCAATGACATACAATTGCATTGGCTTATTGATGACCTTTGATAAAAACACCCAACAGTCATTCTCTGGCTTGACCATAAAATTTTATTTGAACTAAGAAGATTATCAGGGCGCGCCGATACTGGTGAGGTTATATTTAGATTTAAATAAGAATTCAACAGGCCTGGCATGTCTTGTGGCAAACTAAACCAGTAACAATTAATTTATAAAGAGAATAAACATGGAATTAGGATCACCAGAACACAAAAGACTGCTTCAGCAGGGAATTATTAAGGTGGCGTTAAAAACCATCACACTGGGTTTTATATTAGGTGTAATACTGTGTATTCCACTAATACTTAGGGAAAATACTTTTTCTATTGGCGTTGGCTATGTAGGCATCGCTATAATATTTGGTTCATTAATCTATGCTTCAACTTTAGCCTGGAAAAAATACCAACGTATCATCAAACCTTTTGATGAAACCTACAACTCAAAATAAATATAAAGCCTGTTTACGCATTTTAAAAGTGAACAGGCCCATAATTCTATCTTTACGGTTCACTTTTAATCTTTGCTTGCGCGCAATCTCTTCAGCTTAACAATCGTTTGTTTAATCGTATTCTTAACCACATCTCGAGTCACAGCCATAATAGATAACGACTTTGCCCAGCTTGTTGCATTTTGTTGAATTTGCTCAAAACTCACCCCTTGTTGGTGGCGTGAATACAATAACGAATTGAGATCATTCACCAGAATTTCTAACGATTTTGAGAAACCATAATGATAAAAATGCCACGTTTTAAACTGAAGTAAAGACCTTATTTTTACTTGATGGTTTGATTGGGTGTTAAGTTGAGAGCTTGAGGGCTGATTGAGCCATTCACTCCCTACCTTTTTTTCAAAAATATGCTGACTTTGCCAATGCATCATACTCTGTAAAATAGCCTGACCACTTTGAGCACTGGCTATGGTTTTACGCAAATTATTATTGAGCCATTGCTGTTTTGCGATTAGCAAAATTAAATAGGCGACCATTAACACAAACATCAATACTACCCATTTAAAGAACCACATTAGCCAACTTGGCAAAGCCAGAGAGTGAACTTGTTCAAAAACAAGTTGTTCAACCTTAGCGCTTTGCGGATTAAAACTACGCAAAACCAAACGTGGAAATTTTACCAGGCCTGCCTGCTTGATTCTAAAAGGCACTTGAATATTAAGTTTAGTGACCAAACCATTTTTATTTGTTGTTTGAGTAACCGTTATCGATTCTGCCAACCATGTAAATTGATCATTATGCGTCAGTTGATTAATTAACTTGTTGGCGGTCGATTTCATATAATCTACCGACACCCCTTGCCCCGTTAATTGCCAGTTCCAGTAATATAAGTTACCCGTTTGATAAACCTTATCTATTGGCATAATATGCCAATTTAATTGCCCAACCGCCACCGACATAGGCAAAAATATTGGCAAAGGTTTCACGTTAATATTTTGCGGATAATCAAAAAACTTCCAACGCTGATTAGTGGTATTTTTAATTTCAATAACAGGCGATTTTAATTGAATTTTTTGGGTGTTAAACACACTTGGCATTTCATAAGACACCATTTGGGGTAACGATTTATTTTGTGAACTCAAAACAGAAGAGATTACCGTTGGATTATCCATGTCTGCCACAGGTTTAATCTCAACTAAAAAAGCGGGATTATTAACGGTAACCTGCGCTTTCCACAAGGCGTGTTGTGTACTGTAAAGTGATTTTTGCGGAGCTTGCCAAGCAATGTTAACCTCTGGGTTTTGTGCAACTGTAATCTGCGTTTTGGGAATATGAATCAAACCCGCATTTTGCTCTTTTAAGGTGAAATTTTGTACTTTTAGAGGGTAAGCGGTAATTCTTAACGAACTCGAATGTTGCTCAACATCCGTAATCATAAACGCGGTTTTAAGATGTGACCAATTTAATAAAGCCGACGATTTACCCAGCTTTTCGCCCTCAATATAAATTGTAAACGGCTGACCCAGCATTAATTTTAACGGGCGAACCTTTAACGTAATGCCATTATTATGGGTTTCTAAGGCGTTTAAATTGATTTTACCAGGCCTGGTAAAATCGTCATTTGCCACAACATTGTTTGCCAAAAAGACTAGGCTTACAAGCATGAATGCAAGTAAATACAATCGTTTAAAAAGTGGTAAATCCATCATTCTTACCATGGCTGAATCCCCGGAATAGCGTGTGCTTCTTTTTGTGCCGCTTCAAACCCTTCTTCACGTTCAAATACACGTTTTAGCACTTGTTTTTGATCATCTTGAAGCGATTGTAATTGATGCTCAAACTTCTCAGCTCTTTGTTGATTTACCTGCGCTTGTAATACTTTGTTTTGCCCTGATTTTTGCACGCTATTTAAACGTAATTTAGCAATACTTGGATTTAATTTATAGTTGGTTAATTTATCTGCTTCTGGCAATGTAAACATTTTGCCACTGCCATTACCTTCGGGTGAATCGCCATCTGAACCAAAGCCTGGATCTTTTGAATCAGACTTGGGTTTTTGACCACCATAAAAAGCGCCATCCGCATTTTTGCCTTGGCCACCAGTGTTTTTCTTTTTCTCAGTTGGTTTGACTTTTTTAGCCTGCTTTTCTAATACATAACGTTGTTTGGCTAAACCTAAATTGTGCTGTGCTTTAGGGTATGTTGGCTGATAAAGCAACGCTTGTTCATAAGACTCTATGGCTTGTGGCAAGAGATTTGCCAAATAATAACTATTGCCTAAATTATATAAAGACTTAGCGCGTTCTTTATTGTTTGGAGCTTGCCAGGCGGCTTGTCTAAAATACAAAACCGCGCTGTCTAAATCTTTTGCTTTATAGGCCGAAGCCCCTGCGCCAAACCAGCCTTGATAAGTGGCCGATTTATCGTATAACGCCTGTGCAGAGTCATAAGATTGTGCTTCAAAATCACGATAAGCTTGGTGTAATGAGCTAGAACCTGAATGTAAACTTTCATCCGCCATAGCCGGTTGTGACCATAAAGTCATGGCACTTAGGATCATAGCACTCATAATAGGTAACATCATAATCAACACAAAGTTTGCTGAGTTTGACCTTTTAACACTACCAGGTTTTAAACCTAACAACACCTGCCATAAATAAAACGCCAATAAAAGCGCGATTAATCCCACAATTAAAAACGGTTGTTCGTAACTAATCCAAACTTGTTTTAGGCTTTTATCTTGATAATTAGAGGCCTGGTCAGTAATTTCTTTTACTAATTTACTCATAAAAGCTTGGTCAGAACTGGCGCGTAAATACACGCCTTCTGTTTGCTGGGCTAGCTTTAACAGCTGACTCTCTTCTAATCGGCTTTGTACTAATAAGCCATTAACATGCAAATGACCTGATTCGTGTTTATTGTCTGGAATGGGTGATGGTCGAGTATTGCCCACTCCCACAAAAATCACCTTAACCCCCGTTTGGCTCTGTTTTTGTGATTGCGTGACCTTAAGCGATTGTACAATTTTAGGTAAAGCAACCGGTTTCCAAAATGGTGGTGCACCATTGGTAAAAACCACCAAAACTTTTGCTCCTCGCCCCGTTTGCGTTATGTTATTTAAAGCACCAATTAACCCAAGCTGTAACCAACTGCCTTTAGTAGGCAATAAACCTGGCTCTATTAAATTTAAAAAGTGATTAAAAATGGGCTTGTCGTAAGTAAACGGCAACACCGTGTGTGGTTGACCTGCAAAAACACTTAAACCAATACGGTCATTATTTTCTAAATTTAACACCAAACTTTGCGCAAGCGATTTAGCATACAAAAACCGATTCGGTTTTACGTCTGTGGAGGTCATGGATTGTGATAAATCAAAATCTATCATCACATCAACACCATGACGATTATGCGTTTCAAACTGGTTATCTAAACTGCGTGGACCAGCCAATGCAATCACCAAACACAGCCACGCTAAAATAAATAATCGACCAGCGGTTATGAATTTAATTAATCTTATAAAAAAATCTTGCCACTTTGCCTGTAAGCTTTTACCAGGCCTGGTAAATTGGTTTTTTCTATTGATTTGCTCATTATTGCTTGTATTGTTTGCTACCGTTGCAACCCACGGCCAAAGCGCCGCATCGGCATAATGTTGTTTTTGTTGATTGCGTAAAGAACGTTTAACCACCCAAAAAATTATTGGCAATAATAACGCCCATAACCACAAAGGTTCACGCCACAGTAAATCGCCTTGTAGAAATGCAGAAATCATGACATTTCCTCATTCGATTTTTTTTGTTTACGACTCTGTTGCCAAAACAGCGCCAAAAGCCAATACAGTACAAAAACAAACGCCAGCATATTAAGCGGATAAAAATACAATGCCTTTTTAACTGGCGGGCTAGGTGGTTTTTGATAAGGCACGCCTTCGGCCTGATTGATTTTTTCTAACACTTGCGAAATCTCAGTGCCACTGCCCACTTGATAATATTGCCCGCCTGTTTGCTTAGCAATACTTTGTAACGATTCTGTCTCCAAAGGCTGATAGAGCAAACCCGAATAGAGTCGTTTATCGGCTTTGTCATTACTCGCTCCCACGCCAATGGTATAAATTGGCACTTGCAATAATTGCGCGTAGTTTACTGCCTCTGTCAGCTCAATTTTGCTGGGTTGGCTTAAGCCATCACTAATCAAGATCACTACACGTTTTAAGGTGTTTTTATTGGCTTTAGCAATATCGCTTTTCTGGTCTGTTTGCTTATCGGTCTGCTTGAGCGCCAAGCCCAGAGCCTCGCCCATTGCGGTATCGGTTCGCCCTGCCAAATACGGTTTTAAACGTTTTAAAGACATTCGTGCCAAGGTTTGGTCAGAGGTCAGTGGCAGCAAGGTGTAAGCATTATCGGCATAAATATCTAAACTAAAACGATTGCCTTCAAGCTTGGCAATAAAATTATCCAAAACCTGTTTTACCACATTCATACGGGTTTCTGGCTCGCCGTTAATTTGATAATCTGGCAATAAAAAAGAGGCCGAACTTTCAATCACAAACACAATATCTCTTACGGTTTTTGTTTGAGGTTCAGTGGGTGGCGCCAGCTTTTGAACAGGTTGTGCCAATGCAATCGCTAACAAGCTAATCATTAAGCCACGCAAGATATTAAATACAACCGCCTTCAAACGCCAAACACGTTTACGCACAATAGGTTGTGCTGTACCTATTTTATGAATTAAAGCATGTTTTACTCTAAGTTCACGGCTGGCTTGAATTTCACTTAAATCATTTTTGGCATTAAAACGACTGCTTAACCACCAAAACAATGGCCATAAAATAATTAACCAAAGCCAATTTGGTGATTCAAATACCAAACTACCCGGTTCTATGTGATTTACCAGGCCTGTAAAATTTAAAACCTGCAATAAAAGATTCGCTAAACCATACTCCATTACTGGCGACCTTTTTTATGAGGTTGTATTTTCATTGATTTGCTTTTTTCTTTTTGCCCATAAAAAGCCAGCAAGGCCTTAAGTGTTATATGTGCATTAAGCCATTTACGACTCATTTCAAGATGGGTTTGCAGAGTTTCACGTGAAACAGGTTGATTAGAAAATGCCAGCAAATTGCTAAACGTTTTTAGGTTTTGTAAATCTTCAGAAGCGCTTTTGTGTAAAAGGTTATTCACATAAAACAACCTTTGAGTAAAGGCATAAAAAGCCACTGCGGTATTTTTTAAGTCTTTATTTTTAAGCTCTGTTTTGTCTATTTGCCCAACTGAAATGTCTAACTGAGAAAGTTGCTTGCGTAATAAATAAAAATGCAACCAAACGGGCTGTTTATTATGTGCTTTATGACGTGTTTTAAGCATTAAATACAGACTTACCAGGCCTGCTAAAATGAGAAAAATCAAAAACCAATACACTCCCGTTTGCAATAAACCTAGCCAATCAAAATCGGGCGATATTGGCAATTCAATGTCAATTAAACTCAGCTGAGTATTTAGGTTATCTGCACTTAGATTAGTCGCACTTAAGCTGGCTGTATTTTCGGTTAACTTAAACATAAGATTCGGCCTCCGAAGAAGACGAATTTACATAGGCAGCATTGTCTAAAGGTTGTACCCCTTTATTACGGTTATCGCTGTGCAAAGAATGCATAATTTGTGCAATAGATTCATCGGCAAAAACCGAATAAACCTCAACCCCTGCTTGGGTTAATTTTTGATAAATATCCGCTTGATATTGCATTGACCAGGCCTGGTAATTTTGTCTTTGCATGGCGCCAGAAACATTATAAACCTGCTGATTTTGCATAGATTGTAACTGCAAACCTTCAATATTAGGCAACTGTACTTCGGCAATATCTTTTACCCAAACGGCCTTAATAAACACCCTGTCTTGCAGTGCGGTTAATATCTCGGTCGTTTGTGCATTAATATCATCAAAGTCACTGATTAACAGCAACCTAGAACCGGGCTGTAACTGAGCCGTGAGTTTGATTAACACATCGTTAAATGACGGTTCAGCGTGCGGTGAATCTACGGGAGGACAAGGTTCACACAATACTTGCATAACATGTGAATAGATGGATTTACCTTCAAAAATCTGCGACTGTTCAAAACCTTCTGCCAAACGACCTACTGCAACAGGTACCGAAGTTTGCTGAGCCATCCATGCAAAATAGCCCGCTACTCTTACGGCTTGCGTGGCTTTTAAACGTTTGCGAGTGCCAAAACGCATGCTGGCTCTATGATCAACCAAAATAAACCAGTTTTCTTCACGTTCTTCTTGAAACAGTTTGGTATATGCCTTGCCTGTTCGCGCCATTAAACGCCAGTTAATTCGGCGAATTTCATCCCCCGGCTGATACATTCGGCTCTCTTCATACTCCAAACCTGCGCCCATAAACTTAGAGGCTTGTTCACCTTGTCTTAACGCCTGGCTCTGCTTAAGGTTAGGAGATAATTTACCATGAGATTGTGCCAATTCTTCGGCTAAATCAGTCACCTCTTCTGCCGACAAAAGTGGTTGTGTGGTGACCTGCATATTGACTTGTGACAAACGCCCAAATACGTTTTGCCAAACCGTCGTCAGCCATTTTGTAATTAGCGTTAAAAATGGCATGAATTTACACCCATTATTCTGCTTGCACCATGGGCACAGGCACCAATTCAATTAGCTTGCTAATAATACTATCGGCGGTCCATTTTTGCGCTCGACCACTAAAACTGATAATCAAGCGGTGGCGTAAGATATCGGGCAACAAAGCAATCACATCGTCAGGCGTCACAAAATCTCGGCCTTGTAACCAAGCGTAAGCACTTGCGGCATGTAATAAAGCAATAGAGGCTCTAGGCGAAGCCCCTACTTCTAAAACACCTTGCAAACTATTATCTAAATCGCCCAGTTTTCGTGTTGCGGTGACTAAAGCGACCATATATTTTTCAATGTCTTCAGATACAAATTGCGAGGCCACTTGGTGACGTGCATGCAGCACTTTTTCTGGTGTTAAAAAGGCACTCAATGGCTCTTTATCTTCACCAAAATGATGCGCTCTATCACGGCGCAAAATTTCTAATTCTTCTTCTTCATTAGGGTAATCCAACACCACGTGTAACATAAAGCGGTCTAACTGCGCTTCTGGTAACGGATAAGTGCCACTTTGCTCTAAAGGGTTTTGCGTTGCCATAACCAAAAACAATTCAGGTAATTCACGCGTTTGACCACCTGCAGTTACTTGCTTTTCGGCCATGGCTTCTAATAGAGCTGACTGTACTTTTGGTGGAGCACGGTTTATTTCATCGGCTAACACAATTTCATTAAAAATCGGTCCCTTAACAAAGGTTAAAGCCCCTGAATTAACATCTAAAACATCTGAACCCATTACATCGCCAGGCATTAAATCTGGTGTAAATTGAATACGCTGAAAACTGGCATGAACACCCGTTGCGAGCGTTTTAACCGCCGTGGTTTTTGCCAGGCCTGGTGGACCTTCTAACAAAACATGACCGCCCGTTAATAACGCAATAAGCATTTTATCCAGCAACGCTTCTTGCCCAACAATAACTTGCTGCAAATGTGTTTTAAGGGTAATAAATTCGGTTTGAGTGCTCATTGGGCGTCCTAAACTTGATTAACATGATGCTTTATCACTTTGTGGCATTTAATAATATCATGCGTAAAAGTAAATCAATGTGGTCGCTTATTGTATAAAACCTAGTGGATGCACACTGCGCTTCTATGATTAAAATTTCAAAGCAACTCATTTAAAGAATCTATAAAGAACCGGCTTTATTTAACGTTATTCTCTTTTTAAGAGATTCTGGGCTTTAAGGATAAAAAAGTAAGCCAATTCTTTAAATAGATTTTTATATAATGTGTGTACTAGGATATTCTTAGTAGCTTTTTGTGGTTTTAGGTAAAAAGCGCGCAAAAATAGTAATCCTAATATGGGCATAGCATGTTTAAATAATGTTCGAGAGTTAAACTTTTGTACTTAAATACAATATGTTACAAAACCAAAATCGAGCAAAGCGATGCTTTTTCAATTTTTATTATCAAAACAAAACAAATTAACCTTCTTTTTTATTGCGATTGTATCAATAAGCTTTAGCAATAAAACAATGGCGTCTGCTGGTAACTTTGAAAAAGCCGTAAATTTATATAATAACCACAACTATGAGTCAGCCTATAAACTATTTTTAGTTTTAGTAGAACAAGACTATTCATCTGTTGATTACAGCTTTTATTTAGCGCAAACTGCCGCCAAACTTCACAAAGACCAAGAGGCCATTACCGCCTACGAACGTATTTTAATTTTGCAACCCAACAACACCCGAGCCAAATTAGAACTGGGCAAAATTTATTATGATCAAGCCGAATTTACTCTAGCAAAAACCTATTTTGATGATGCCAAAAACGATGAAGTTCCTGATACAGTTCGGAAAAATATCAACCTGTTTCTAGACCAAATAGAGAATAAAACTCAAAAATCAAAACTCAGTGGCTCTATTATTTTAGGCGTAGGGCATGATAATAACATTAATGTTTCGCCAGAAGCCTCCTCATGGTTTGTGCCTGTTTTTGGTCAAAACTTTAACAGTGCATCAGATCCTGTTGCAAATTTATACACAGAACAAGCGGCCTTAGTAACGCATATCTATAACGCTAGATCTAAGTATGGCTTTGACATTAAAAACAATCTATTGTTTTACAATAAATCGATCCCTGGCGAGAGTGAATATAATATTTTATTCCTCCGCTACCAACCTTCATTGATTTTCACAAAAGAAAATTACACTGTTGAAACCGCTTTGCAATACGACACCATGCGTTATGGTGGCGATGCTTATTTAGAAACCTACGGTTTTGTGCCTAAGATATCTCATGTGATCGATTCAACTAGTCTTGTATCAGCTCATCTAAAACTCTTATTTAAAAACTATTTACGAAGCAGCGATCAACAACGCGATGCTAGTTATAATGAACTTGGTTTTAAATATTTTAAAAAAATCACGACCAACACTACATGGCTAAACTCTGTTGATTTAGCTCAAGAACGTCAAGACAAAAAAACGACGCTGGATGTATCCAATAACTCTTGGTCGGTTAAAACAGGTTTTTACCATTTATTTAGTTCAAGTATACAGCTGGGTACTGAACTTCAGTACAGTCAAAAAAATCATATTGATAAAAATCTATTTTTCTTAAATAAAAGAGAAGACAGCACGCTTACAGGATCAATATTCCTATCCAAAAATATCAATAAAGACATTGCTGTTCAGTTACGTGTAGAACATATTAATAATAATTCAAATCAAGAAGCATATACTTATAATAAAAACGTTTTTCTTGTAAACTTGATTAACCGTTTTTAAGGAGAATTGACGTGAAAATTACCGTATTTATGCTGGCTTTTCTTATTACCACACAGGTTTATGCGTCGGTGGGAAAAGTAACAGCTCTTAACGGCTCTGCAATTGTTGAGCGTAGTAATGAAGTCATTAAAGCTAAAATTGGCCTACCAATTCAACAGCAAGACACAGTGGTAACTCACGATAAAACTCAATTACAAATGATATTTAATGACAGTACGATAATTTCTCTTGGAAAAAATACCATCTTTAGAGTCGCACAATTTTCATTTAATACAACAGATTCTCAGAATCAACAGGTTGAGTTTTCACTAAATAAAGGGGTTATGAAATCTGTAACCGGAAAGATTGGCAAAAAAACACCTGCTAACTTTAAGGTTAAAACGCCTAATGCAACGATTGGTGTAAAAGGGACTACTTTTACACTCAACACCAATGCAAAATTTACACAGCTCACCACCTTAAAAGGCGCGACTTTTTACTACGACAATAAAACCAAAAAAACCTATGATGTACCTAAAAACCATACCTTAGTGTTTAACCATAAAACAGGTCAGGTAACAATAACCATCATCAACAGCAAACAAGCATTTAATGCCGTGCATCTTTTAAGCGGTACAGATCTCCCATATCAAGATCTAGCAGATGCTGATCAAACTCATCAAAGTTCAATGCAAGATGCGAGTTTATCAAAAAACAACTACAACAAAGTTACGGTAGGTTCAGGCACTTATTCTGAATACGGTTATTGGGAAAACCCCAATACAAATTTAGCCAATTCCGTTTGGGCGGGAGCCGTTACTACTGCAAGCCAAACTCCAGCAAATACCGTTTCAAATTTAATTGCAACATCGGCAACAGCAAGCTATACAGGAAATGTGGTAGCCTTTAATGAAAACCATCAGCAAGGCTCTGGAACCATCGCTATGAATGTTGATTTTGGAGCAGCTACTCTTGCCGTAGTTGGTCAACTAGACTACACCATCAATGGCACAAGATGGCTTAATCAATTCTCTGGTGATGTTCAGCCAACAGGATTAGTAGTGAACAACATTAATCCTATTGGCGGGGACATTAGTGCAACGGCAGGCTCTATATCGGGCAACTTTTATGGACCTGGAGCCGAGGAGGTGGCGGGTACATTTAGTTTAAGTGGTCAAGACTCAACGAGCACAACCCATACATCAACTGGGTCATACAATGCAATAATGCAATAGAAATTCCTTAATCAACTGTGTCGGTATCTAGGGTTAACTTCAGCTAACGACATTAAAAGGCGCTACTTATTACATCGATAATAAAACCAAAAAAACCTATGACGTGCCTAAAAACTACTCTTTATTGTTTAACCATAAAACAGGTCAGATAAGTATCGTCGCCATAAAAAATAACCAAGCATTTAATGCCAATCCGCTTTTAGATGATACAGATTCACTAGATCAGCTCCTATCTGACGCAGATCAAATACACCAAAATTCAATGCAAAATTCTAATATGTTGAATTCTGCAATGAGCAACGAGATTATTATCGTAACCGATTGATTTTGGCATCTTTAGCCAGTTATATGGGTGCAAGTAAATAGTAGGTTGGTATCACTTGATAACCAAAATGCACTTTAAGCTTAGACTCCCATAACTTGAAATTACCAGGCCTGGTATGCCCTATAGCAAATTAAATTTTGTGAGCAGAGGGCTAATCCAAAAAATCAAATTTCATAAATGCTTTTAAAGCGCCTTGTTATCCAAAACAACATATTCATTAAAAACATATTTAATACTTAATAAGCTTTATTTATTACAAAAAAACCCATAAAATCAAAGACATTGCTTAATTTTAATTAAAGGCTTCTACATGCTTCCCTCTATTTACACTCAAATAAAACGCCATCACCTTTTAACATTTACTGTTTTATTTGCCCTTTCTTCGCATGTATATGCAGATTCAGAAGACTATCAAACTGCATTATCTCTATTTAAAAAAACAATCTTATACACAAGCTTATAAAGCCTTTTCAAAGCTGGTTGAAAACGATTATGCGTCCATTGATTACAGCTTTTATTTAGCCCGCACAGCAACCATTCTTAATAAGCCCGATGAAGCAATTACCGCTTATGAACGAATTTTAATTCTGAAACCCGACCACACAAAATCTAAAATTGAACTCGGTAAATTGTATTTTAATCAAGGGGATTTTACTCAAGCTGAAACGTACTTCCATGCGGCTCAAGCCGATACCGTTACAGAAGCGGTTAGCAATGATATTAATACATACCTAGCCAAAATTGAGAGTACAAAGAAAAAATCATCACTCGATGGTACTTTGATTTTTGGTATAGGCTATGACAGCAATGTGAATGTCTCACCAGAGGCCTCTTCTTGGTTTGTACCGTCTAATAATCAAAACTTTAATAATGCGTCTAATCAAGTAGAAAACGTATATAACCAACAAGTAGGAATCGTAAATCATTACTATGACGCCACGTCTAAATATGGCTTTGTAATCAAAAACAGCTTACTAGGTTTGAACAAATCAATACCTGGTGAAAGTGATTACAATATTCAGTATTTACGTTATAAACCCGCTTTAATTTTTAAATACAAAGCCTATAAAATAGAGACGGCTTTACAATACGACACCATGCGTTATGGCGGTGATGCTTATTTAGAAACGTATGGTTTTGCCCCTAAAATTTCTCGCGAACTCAGCCCTTCTAGTTTAATTTCCGTACAAGCAAAATTATTCGTAAAAAACTATTTACAGCAAACCGACCAAGCACTCGATGCCCAGTACAGTGAATTAGGATTAAATTACTACAAACAATTTACGCCAACCACCACATGGCACGCTGGTGTAGATATTATGCAAGAAAGAGCCGATAAAAATGGAACCTTAGATGTTTCGAATAATATGGCATTACTCACAGCAGGCTTGATTCATCAATACTCAGCAAGTGTACGGTTAGGCGCTCAACTTCAATACAGCAATAAAAACTATCTCGATAACAATCCATTCTTTTTAAGTAAGCGAGAAGATAATTATTTAAGGGCTTCGGTAGACATATCAAAAGATCTAAATAAAGATTTATCCTTACAACTTAGAACTTCGTATGTCGATAACAAATCTAACCAAGATGCCTACTCATACAATAAAAACGTGTTTCTTTTGAACCTAATTAAACGTTTTTAAGGAGTAATTAAAATGAAATCCATTATTTTTATATTATGTTTTTTTATAGGATCAGAAGCTTACGCCTCCATTGGTAAGGTTTCAGCCCTAAGTGGTAATGCATTAATTGAACGAAACCAGCAAAAAATTGATGCCGCTATTGGTTCTCCAATAATGAAAAAAGACACCGTAGTAACCCTCGATGCAACGAAAATGCAGATGGTATTTATCGATAAAACGGTCATTACCTTGGGTAAAAACACTCGTTTTGATATTAGCACTTATTCATTAAATGATAGTGACGAGCCAAAAGTGGCGTTTTCTCTTGCTAAAGGCTTTATGAAGTCGGTTACAGGTAAAATTGGCAAACTTGCTCCCCAACGTTTCAAAATCAAAACCAAAGATGCCGTTATTGGCATTAGAGGCACCACTTTTACGCTTGAAACCAATGACAAATTTACCCGTTTAAGTACGCTTAAAGGTGCTACCTATTACCAAGATAATAAAACACAAATTATTTACGAAGTACCTAAAAACAAAACGTTATTGTTTAACCGTACTACGCATCAAATTAAAATTACCAATATCACAGCTAACAACACTCGTTTAATTCAATCAGAAAACGATGCTTCTTCCTTACAAAACTCAATAAAAGAGGTAGAAAGCATTCAGCAAATGAATGAACAAAATGAGAAAATGAAACAAATGTATCCGTAATGGATGCATTCATATTTTTTCATAAAAGCCTATTTCTAGCTCAAACTAAAATAGAGTTTTTTAAACACCTAACTCCATTCCAACCAAAGCCATTTTAAGAGTTTCAAACCGCCTTAACAAAATACACCGCTGGTTAAATACTTGTAATGAAAAACATATGATATTTACTTTAAAGCCTGTAAACACTATATTAAACAGTATCCTACTAATTTTAACGGCATTATTGAACATACAAATGAGCCCTAAAGTCACTTGTTAACATTTAAAATCGTTTAAAGTTCACCCAAAACCAAAAGAGTAAGGGAAAGTAACATGATTAAGGTATTAGGCGCATCAGGCTCACTTGGCAAGGACAAGTCCTGCATCTCTTTTCAACTGAATGAAAACGCGATTATTGATGCAGGGAATGTCATAAGAGTCTTACGTGAACACAGTTTTAAAATTGACCAAGTGTTCTTAACTCACGCCCATTTTGATCATATTATTGACTTACCTTTTTTAATAGAAACTTATTTTAATCATCGTCAAAAACCACTTCAGGTTTATGCTTTAAAAGACACCATTGATGCCCTAAAAAACCACCTTTTTAATGGAATTATTTGGCCTAAGTTTCACGAAATTAATCACCCTAAACTACACACTCCATTACTCTCGTTTCACGAGATCGCTCTAGGTGAAACGATTCAAGCCCAAGATATAAGCGTAACGCCCATACCTGCCGACCATGTTAAAGGGGCTTGTGGTTACTTAATAAAAAAAGACAATATTGGTTGTGTAATTAGTGGTGACAGCTATATTAAACCAGAAACCGCGCATCTTATTAATCGAGATACAAGCATAAAATGCCTGTTTATTGATGTGTCTTTTCCGTCAAAACTAAAAGCATTAGCTAGCGCAAGTAAACACCTTACACCTCAAATTTTACAATCGTTTTTACAGCAAATAGACCGCTCTATTCATGTTTATCCTTACCATTTAAAGCCATCTTTTGAAGAACAAATTATCAATGAATTAAACCAATTAGATTTTGCTCCTCACTCTATTAATCCACTTCAAGAGGGTGATGAACTTAGGATTAAAAATGGCCAATTGCAACGTACTGAGCACTCTAAAATTGCATCAGAAGCAACCAATAATCAACTGCAATCGTTGCTCACTACCGCTCAAGCGCTTTCTTCTGAAACCAATGTAAATAAATTGTTAGAGCTTATTTTGCAAGAAGCAATGGATTTTTCTCATGCTGATGCAGGTACACTTTACCAATTATCAGAAGATCAAAATGAGCTTGTATTTACAGTAGTAAATAATCGCAGTCTTGATATACAAATGGGAGGAACAGCCGAACCCATAACTTGGCACAACCTACCTCTTAAGCTTGCTGATAGTGCGCCTAACGACCAAATGGTAGCCACATTTTGTGCCAATCATAAACAAATTGTTCATATTGAATCTGTGTATGACAATGAAAATTTTAATTTTGAAGGCACTAAGAAATTTGATGCGACAACAGGCTATCATTCACAATCAATGTTGGTGTTACCTCTACTCAATTCAAATCAAGAATTAGTGGGCGTTTTACAACTCATTAATAAGCTCGATGACCATGGGCAAAATATTGCCTTTACAGAAGCGGATAAACAAAACGCCTTAGCTTTAGCCTCTCAAGCGGCCATATCACTCACAAACAGTTTATTAATTAAAGATTTAGAAAAGTTATTTGAATCCGTTATTGGCACCATTACTAAAGCGTTTGATGAAAAATGCTCTTTTACTGGTGGTCATGTTCGTCAGGTTTCTGAATTATCACAAATTATTGCGCACGGCATTTCAAATGACCAAACCGTGTATAAAGATGTGCATTACAGTACAGATAACTTTCATGAAATTAAAATTGCGGCTTTACTGCATGATGTTGGCAAAATTGCCACGCCTGAATTTATTATGCAAAAATCCACTAAACTTGAAAAAGTATATGACCGCATTGAAACAATTCAAAATCGCATAGAGATTGCTAAACGTGATGCCAAAATTGCTTTATTAGAAAGCCAATTGTCTGCCAAAAATCCTGCTTTTAGCCAAGAAGATTATGAAAATAGGTTAAAACAATTAGACGATGATTTTGCCTTTTTAAAAACCTGTAATAAAGGGCGTGCTCCTCTGTCAAACGAGGATATTGCCAAGATTAATCAAATTGCCCAACAGCATGTCACAATTAATGACCAGGCCTGCCAAATCATAAATGACGATGAACTCATGAATTTATTGATACGTGCAGGTACTCTAAACCAAGAAGAACGTGAAAAGATTATGGATCACGCTCGAGTATCGCTTGAAATTTTAAGCACATTGCCGTTTCCTAAAAAATACAAAAACGTAGTACATATTGCGGCAAATCATCACGAAAAACTAGACGGTTCAGGATACCCAAGAGGGTTAAAAGAAGCGGATATTGTATTAGAAGATAGAATTTTAATATTAGCCGATTTATATGAAGCGCTGTCGTCTCAGTATAGACCTTATAAAAAGCCAAATCCCTTATCACAAATTTTTAACATTCTCTGCTCAATGGCCAATGAAGGTCAAATCGATAAAACATTGCTAAAATTCTTTTATGAAAGCGGGACTTATAAGCATTACAATCAGTTTTTAAATGAACAGCAAATTGACCAAATTCAGCTCAACTTAGACGATTAAAAATCAACGAAATTTTAAAATTCCTACATTTTTTTATATTTCAAAATAAGTTTTTGAGCATTCTCTGGTCAAAATATTTTTTTTATTTAAAATTGCTTTATTATAAAACCAATTCTGTCCCTATATTTTCTACCCAAAATCCGTTTGAAACCGAGGTCAACGTGATTAAAGTTATTATGCTGCTCATCACACTAGGGCTTATGCTCTCAGGTTGCAGCCAAAAACAAGAGCCACCTCTTAAAATTATTACTAATGCGTGGATTGGTTATTCACCGTTATTTTATGCAAAAGAAAAAGGTTGGCTTAAAGAGCATAATATTGAGCTCTCTGTCTTGGTTTCTTTAGGTGAAAGTATGATGACTTATCGCTTAGGCGGGTTTAATGGTGTAACTGGTACGCAGTACGAATACCAAAAACTAAACAGTCAAAATTATAATTTAGTACCCATAATTATGTTTGATCGCTCAAATGGTGGCGATATGGTCATGAGTAATCAATCTCTTAGCCAATTAAAAGACTCAACCACCTCTATTGATGTCTATTTAGAAACCAATTCAATAAACGCCTTAGTCTTTAAGGATTTTATAAAAGCCTTTAATCTTTCAGATAAAAAATTTCATTTCATCAATAAAAATCAGCTCAAAATTCTAACTCAAATTAAACAAAACACACCAAGTAAACCAACGATAGTAGTCACTTATGTTCCTTACAATTTTGAACTTGCTCAAAAAGGATTTAAAGTACTTGAATCCACTCGTAATGATTCAAGCTTAATTGTTTTAGACGCCTTATTTGTCAATAAAGATACCTTAGATAATCGTCTCGCTGATTTAAAAGACCTAAAACAGATTATCAATAAAGCCTTACAACATTTACAAGAAAACCCACAAGAATTTTATAATGTGGTAAAACCTTATCTTGCTACAACGCCAAGCTATCAAGACTTTAAAAACGGGCTACAAGATATTAAATGGTTAAATAAACCTATCCCTGATCCATTACAATTAAAAATGAATCAAATGAACTTTGAAACTCGGTATTTATTGTAATATGCTCACTATTAATCGCTTTTTAAGTATTTTATTTTTGCTTACCGTTTCAGCGCTATACGGTTCATTTATTATCTATTATATTGATGAACAAAAAACCAAAGCAAGCATGATTAACGAGGACTTTAACCGCGTATTGCATGAAACAGCCTACACAATTACCACTGAACTCAATAATCTAAACAATATTAATAATTTTAGAGCTTTGCTCGATCGCAAGGTTGTGCAAAACCCTCTTATATCTGCTTTGGCTATTTTCAAAGGTCAAACACCCATTATAAGTACTGATCCTGATATTCGTCAGCCGCCCAACAACACTCAAGATCACATAGCAAACTCACAGCCAGTATTAGAGGCCATATTAAATAATAAAGTACATCAATTAAATTTTGAAATTTACCCACAGAATCAAACAGTAAAGCTAAATATTTACCTTTTTGCCAATCAAGCTAAGATAGAGAGTTATTTTTCTAATGCATTGGAAAAATATGTCATGTATTTCATTATACCTACCCTGCTTATTTCACTGATTTTGTATTGGTTATTACAGGCGTTATTGGTTAAACCTTTAGAAAAACTAAAATTCTTTGCCTATTATCATAATAAAGTGCCTGACCCACTAAAAATTAAAGAATTAGAATCTATTCGTAGCTCTATGTTACAAACGTTTCAACTCTTAACAAAAGAAACCAAAGCCTTATACCATTCGGCCAGAACCGATGCCCTTAGCGAACTACCCAATCGTTTTCAGTTAAATGAACGCTTAACATGGCTTATTAAAGAATCAGAACGCGAAAACAAAGACTTTGCTTACCTATTTTTAGATATTGATAACTTTAAAAAAATAAACGATACATTAGGACATGATGCTGGCGATGAAATAGTGATTAATGTTTCTAAAATCATGCTTGCTGAACTTAGAGGCTATGACATTATTGCCCGTGTTGGCGGTGATGAATTTGTGATTATTATTAACAAATACCAAAACCATATTGAATTAAGCCATATTATTGAAAGAGTACTTTCTAGCGTTTCGCAAGACCAATTTGTGCGTAATCAACTCATTAACATATCTGCCAGTATTGGTGTGGCCTTCTATCCAAAAGATGGAACTAATGGTCAAGAGTTAATGAAAAACGCGGATATTGCCATGTATGAAGCAAAAAAACTGGGTAAAAATCAATATCACTATTTTACAGAAGCGCTTAATCATAAAATATTAGCCGAGGTCAGTTTAGAAGCTGAATTACGTCAAGCACTACAAAATCAAGAGTTTGAGCTTTACTATCAGCCAAAAGTTTCTACAAAAGATTCAACGATTATTGGGCTAGAGTGTTTAGTACGTTGGAACCATCCTACCAAGGGGGTTATTCCACCTTTTGACTTTATACCCACGGCAGAACTGAGTGGATTAATTTTGCCTTTAGGTGACTGGATTTTACAAGAAGCCTTAGAACATCAACTTGAATGGAACAAAAAATATAATATTCAGCTTCCAGTTTCAGTAAATGTATCTGCACTGCAATTCAGCCACAAAAACTTCTTTAGCAAGTTGCAAACACTACTTCATAACTTAAATTTTCCAGCCCATTGTTTAGATATTGAAATCACAGAATCGGTACTGATGAAAAATACCGAGCAACACTTAAATACCCTCAAAAAAATACGTGGCCTAGGTTCAACCGTCTCTTTAGATGACTTTGGTACTGGCTATTCTTCACTGGCCTACCTTAAAACATTCCCAATCAATATTTTAAAAATTGATAAATCCTTTATGGTTGATTTTGAAACAACGTCTGGCGCAATTTTTATAGAAACCATTGTCAATATGGCGCACAATTTAAAAATTGATGTCATTGCCGAAGGGGTAGAAACACAAGCACAACTCGACTTCTTAAAAAGTGTTCAATGCGAATCTTACCAAGGGTATTTTTGCAGTAAGCCCGTACCTGAAAAAGAGTTTCTTAAACTTGTTCAAAACAAATGTTCAAACGAAACCTCTTAAATCAAAACAGTGTTGCTTAAAGTAGAACAAATCTAATCTGTATAGCTAACTACCAGGCCTGGTAGAAATGAGAATCAATACATCTTGCATTTTGGTAAATACAACATAAAATCAAAACTATTACTGAATAACATGGATAGTTTTTAATGCATACAACCTTATTATGGTTAACCCCAATCATTTTGCTTTTTAGCCAATTAAGCTTTGCTAATGCAAAACCACCTATTCAAATTATTGCCTATAAAGCCAATTTGCAGTCAGAATCCCAGCAATTAAAAGCTTTGGGAGAATTACAGGCTCAACACTCTATACAAATTGCAGCCAATGTCACTGACACCATTAGCAAAATACATTTTAAAGCCGGTGACATTGTTAGCAAAGGTCAACTGCTCGTAGAACTAAACGATAGACAAGAGCAAGCCGAATTAAAACAAATTAAAGTCTCAGAACAAGAAGCGTATGCTCAGTATCAACGTGTAAAAAAAGCCCTAAAAAGTAATACCGTTACGCAATCGGTTGTAGACGAAAAATACCGCGATTGGCAAACCGCCATTGCTCAACGCCAAACGCAAGAAGCTATTTTGGCAAACTACAAAATTAAGGCGCCATTTAATGGTCAATTGGGCATTACACCCTATTCAGTTGGTGCTATTTTGCCCGAGCAAACCAGCATTGTAAGTTTAGACGACATCAGTCAAATGCGTTTAGACCTCTATTTACCCATTAAATATTTAGAATTTTTAGCACCTGGCCTTGAAGTTTCTATTGAATCCGATGCCTTTCCAAATAAAATCTTTAGTGGCAAAATCTCCGCTATCTCACCCAGATTAGAAAGCTCAGTTCGTTTAATACAAGTTCAAGCCATTATTCCCAATCAAAACGGATTATTGCGCACCAATATGGTGGTAAATGCCAAAATTAATTTACCCAATAAAGTAAGCTTAATTGTGCCTAATACTGCGGTATTAATGCTAGGTGATCGTGAATTTGTATATAAACTCACACCCAGTAAAGACGGGCTTTACAAAGCCACAAAACTCGAAGTAGAAACCGGCGAAATTGGCACAACGAACATGGAAATTCTATCGGGTTTGCAGGCGGGCGATATTGTGGTTAGCCAAGGTGTTATGCGTGTAAACAGCAAAGCGCCAATTAAAATAAAAGCCATGCAAAATGATAAAACACAAGCCGAACTTTTAGCCCCTACCAGGCCTGGTAAAACTGATTTAAAACAAAGCCAAGGGCAATAAAACATGTGGTTATCTGATACTTCTGTAAAACGCCCAATCTTAGCCACGGTTGCTTCTTTATTATTATTGGCTTTTGGCCTTATGGCCTTTGACCGCATGAGCTTGCGTGAATACCCCAATGTTGACGCCCCGATTGTGAATATCGACACCAGTTATTTGGGTGCTTCAGCCCAAGTCGTTGAAAACCGCATTACCAAACTCATTGAAAATCAAATATCTGGTGTATCAGGAATCCAATACATCGAATCTACCAGTAGCGACGGTCGCTCACGTATTAAAGTTGAGTTCTCAATTGACCGCGATATTGATGATGCCGCTAACGACATTCGTGACCGTGTAGCACGTATATCGGACGATCTACCCGAACAAGCCACCGCCCCCGAAGTTGAAAAAGTAGATGGCGATGAAAACGTCATTATGTGGTTTAACCTATCCAGCGACCAAATGACCGTACCGCAATTAACCGACTACGCTGAACGCTATTTGGTTGACCGTTTTTCAGTGCTCGATGGTGTCGCCCGTGTGCGAGTGGGTGGTGGCCAATCTTATGCTATCCGTATTTGGCTTAATCCAAAACAAATGGCACTCTACGGCGTAACCACAACCGATATAGAAAACAAATTAAAAGCCTCAAACGTAGAGCTACCTATTGGCTCTTTGCAAGGCGATCAAATCCTGTTTACCCTACAAGCCGACAAACCCTTAAACAGTATTGATAATTTAAAAAAACTTATTATCAAACAAAACAAACAAATTGGTCAGCTCACCTTACAGGATGTGGCCGAGGTTAAATTAGGCGCTATTGAACGACGTCGTTTATTTAGAGGTAACGGCGTACCCATGGTAGGCATTGGGATTATTAAACAGTCCAACGCCAACACCTTAACCGTGGCCGAACTAGCAAGAGAACGTAAAGAGACAATTAATCAAAACCTGCCAGAAGGGCTAAAATTAAACGATAGTTATGACTCATCAATTTTTGTTCAAGAATCGGTTAACGAGGTATATAAAACACTCTTTATTGCTTTAGGTTTAGTGGCCTTAGTTATGCTGGTATTTTTAAGAAGCTGGCGTTTAGCCCTAGTGCCCATGGTTACGCTGCCCGTTTCCTTAATTGCCACCTTTGGTATTTTATGGACTTTAGATTTTTCTATTAACCTACTTACTTTATTGGCTCTAGTTTTAGCCATTGGTTTAGTCGTGGACGATGCCATAGTAGTATTAGAAAACACTCAGCGCCATATAGATAAAGGCCATTCACCCATTGCCGCCGCTTACTTAGGCACACGTCAAGTTGGTTTTGCGGTCGTTGCCACAACTCTAACCCTTGTAGCCGTGTTTTTACCGATTGCCTTTATGGAAGGTCAAATAGGCCGTCTTTTCTCAGAATTTGCCATTACACTCGCCGTGGCGGTACTGTTTTCGAGCTGGGTCGCTTTAACCTTATCGCCCGCTTTAGCCTCTGTGCTTTTAAAGCCTAGAAAACCCGCTGCTAAAGAGGTAAAAAACCCAGATTCTAAACATAATTCTAAACCGCCACACTTCTTTAAAAAGCTATTAATTAAAAGTTTACGCCATTCCTGGATCAGTGTTTTGGTCTTTATAGGTCTTGTTGGAACAGGCGTCTATTTTGCCAGCGATGTGCCCAAAGAATATGTGCCAAAAGAAGATCGTGGTGCCTTTTTTGTTATGGTAAAAGGCCCTGAAGGCGCGACTTACGAATACATGCAAAGCTACATGACTGAAATTGAAGAACGCCTAATGCCACTGGTAGATAACGGCGAAGCCAAACGTTTATTAATACGTGCGCCAAGATCATTTAGCAGCACCGAAATTTTTAATACTGGTTTTGTTGTTGTGGTGTTAGAAGACTGGTCAAAACGCCGTTCTGCCTATGTCATTATGAACGAAATTAAGAAAAAACTGGCCGATTTAACAGGCGTAAAAGCCATACCCGTTATGCGTTCACCCATAGGTGGCCGAATTCAAAAACCTGTGCAATTCGTTATTGGTGGTTCAAGTTATGAAGAGCTACAAAAATGGCAAGGCATGATGAATCTAGCCATCCAAGAAAACAATCCAGGCCTAGTCGGTTTAGATTGGGATTATGAACCAAATAAGCCAGAAATACGCTTACATATTGATTATGACAAATCGGCCGCTTTAGGCATTACACAACAAGATATTACTGAAACCTTGCAAACGCTACTTGGTAGTAAAAAAGTCACCACTTACCAATACAAAGGTGAAGAAATTGATATCTATCTCAAGGCTGACCATAAATGGTTTACCTCGCCCAAAGATTTAGACAGCATTTATCTACGATCTGCCACCACCGATAAAATGGTACCGCTCTCGTCCGTAATTAGCTATACAACATCAGGCGTGGCTTCAACTCTAAATCGATATAACCGCGTAAGATCCATGACGCTCTCTGCCAACTTACAGGACGGTTATTCACTTGATCAAGCCCTAGATTTTCTTAATAAAATCACCCGTGCAACCTTACCGCCAGAAGCCATTATTGACTACAAAGGGCAATCAAGAGATTTTAAAACCAGCTCAAACGCCTTTTATATGGTCTTTATTTTAGGTATTTTGGTTATATTCTTAGTATTAGCTGCGCAATTTGAGAGCTTTATTCACCCAATGGTCATATTGCTCACCGTGCCATTAGCATTAGTTGGTGGTTTATTTGCCCTGCTCGCCTTTAATATGACATTAAATATTTACAGTCAAATAGCCCTGGTATTACTACTTGGTTTGGCCACCAAAAACGGTATTTTAATTGTAGAATTTACCAACCAATTGCGTGACAAAGGCTACAACACCTACCACGCTTTAGTGTCGGCAACACAACTGCGTTTACGCCCCATTTTAATGACTGCAATCACCACCATTGCAGGTACACTTCCGCTTATATTCTCAAGCGGAGCAGGTGCAGAAACTCGCTATATTTTAGGGATTGTGCTGTTCTTTGGTGTGGCGTTTTCAACCTTGCTTAGCCTGTTTATTATTCCAAGTGCCTACGCAATCATGGCCAAAAACAGCGGCTCACCATTAGCCTCAACTCATAAACTAGAAAAAGCCCTAGCAGAGAAATAGTCGCATTAAATCAACCAGTGTTTGGTACTTAATACCCAAACACTGGCTCTTCTACATTTTATCTAAAACTGAATCTAATCCCTTAACATGAATCTTTCATGGTTAATAAATAACCAATTTAAACCGCCACTTGATTTGTATTAAGCATTTTATAAACCGCCATTTTAATCGCATCATTCACTAAGAACCAAACCACGGCATACAGCCAAATATATAAAGCGTATTCCCAACCAATTGGCGTAATTAAAACACCATACACCGCCATAATGGTGGCAATGATTTCTGTTCCAAAAGTCGCCATTAACAGTAATGGAGATGGCCACGGGCTTTTCCAAAACCAATCATTTGTACGAGTAACATAAATGGTACTGTGGCCTGCAATAATCAATTTTAAAAACAAAAGACTTTGAATTAACTCAACACTTAACCCTTGTTCTCGTAAAAAGAAATAGAGCATAAAAGAAGAAATTACCCCAGCAACGCCTAGCACAGAAGAAACCGTAAGCAATGAACTTAAATGCCATTTAACAGGCGCTTTACTAATTTTGGTATTGTCATAAGCTATCGCCAAAATAGGGATATCATTTAACAATGCCAATAAAATAATCATTAAGGTCGTAATTGGGTAAAAGTTAAAGAGCAAAATACTCAATGCCATAAACAAAATGATACGAATACTCTCAGCCACCCTAAAAGTAGCGTAACTTTTCATTCTTTCAAACGTAACACGTGCTTGATCAATTGCATTGTTAATAACAGACAGGCCTTGTGACGTTAATACAATATCTGCCGCCGCACGTGCCGCATCAGTCGCATTAGATACGGCAAAACCACAGTCGGCCTTTTTAAGCGCTGGTGCATCATTAACGCCATCACCCGTCATACCCACAATATGATTGGCTTTTTGCAAGTTTTCAATAATTGTGTATTTATCTTCAGGTCGTACTTCTGCAAATATATCCACCGCCTCTAAAGTATCAATTAGCACTGATTCATGAGTGTGAACAAACTCTTGTTCCAAGTTTTGTATATCAAAATTTTGTTCCAAAGCCAGCATAACTTCATCAGAGAATTCTCGTGCTTTAACTTGAGAAACGTCAGGATAAAGCTTTTGATAAATTGCATTACTCAACGCCTTAGCAAAACCAAGCAACTCATGATTGCCTTTACCCGTTAGCTCGCTGGCTCGTAAACTGCGTTGACTTAAACCAAGTCTACGGCCTATTTCTACTGCAATTGCCACGTTATCACCGGTTATCATTTTGACCTGAACACCATTGGCTCGCATTGACTGAATAACCTCAGTCGAATCTTCTCTTTCTGGATCTATTAATGGAATAAGGCCAACCAATTTAATACTGCCATCCAACTCCTTAACGCCAACCGCTAGGGTTCTATACCCTTTATCAGCAAACAGTTTTACACTTTGATTAATTGCAATTAATGCATTTTCTGAAAGATTAGCTAACGCTACAATAACCTGTGCCGCGCCTTTATACACCTCATATTGTTTATCTTGATAAGAAACCTGTGCCGAAGTTTGTTTATTGATAGGGTCAAAAGGTTTAAAACTATGTTGTTGCCATTGTGTCCAATTAGATTGTGGATACTTTTCATCTAAATAATGAAACAGCGGTATCTCTATTGGGTCTTGATTCTCATGTTTAGAAGCCATTACCGCATAAATAAACAGTTCTTCTTCAGTATAGCCTTCAAACACAATAGGCTCGGCCACCTGCATCTCATTTTTAGTTAAAGTACCTGTTTTATCTGAGCAAAATATATCTACCCCAGCCAATTCTTCAATGGCCGTTAATCGAGAAACAATCGCCTTTTTTCTAGCTAATTTTAACGCTCCTACCGCCATTGTTACCGAGAGAACAGCAGGCAGTGCCACAGGAATTGCCGCCACCGTAAGTACCAATGAAAAGCGGGCTATTTCAAAAATATCTTCGCCACGCAATAGGCCAACAACCAATATCATAACCACTAAAATTAAGGTAATAAAAATTAAAAAATTACCAATTTTCATCACCATTTTTTGAAAATGACTACGCTCTTTTAACGACGCTTTAGCAACCAAAGCGACCACTGAATTAAAACGTGTATTACTACCAGTATTAACCACAAAGGCAATCATCTCACCCTGTTTAATCACTGTATTGCTATAACCTACCTCACCTTCACGTTTGGTTACCGGCAACGATTCCCCCGTTAAAGAAGATTCATCAATCGACAAAAAATCACCGCTTAAAAGCTGAACATCTGCCGGAACAACATCACCAATTCGTAAACGAATAATATCGCCAGGCACCAACAGTTTTGCAGCAATACGTTGATACTGACCATCACGTAATACTCGTACTTCTTGGGTTATTTGTTGTTTTAAAACTTTAAGGGCGTTTAAAGCACGATGCTCCTGAAAAAAATCAAGCAACACATTGATAAGTAACATAATGATAATGACCGTAAAATCCTCCCACTTTTGCAAAAAAGCAGAAAGTATTGCGGCAGTTTCAATCATCCAAGGAATTGGCCCCCAAAAACGCTTAATAAAACGGTGCCAAAGAGGATCTTCTTTTTCTGTGATTTGATTAGCCCCATAGCGAGCTAAACGCTGCTGGGCTTCTGTGGAGGATAAACCGTCTTTTAAGTTAACTTGAAAATCCGAGAGTGAATCTTCGATACGATGGTTAAGGTAATAATCGGTATTTTAATCTCTGTGCTATTCATTAAGATAACTCCAAGATAAAACTAATATTGCCTTTGATTTTACACCCAACCTAAAAGACAAAAAAATAGTTTACGTGAAGAAATTTAAAACATAAAAATAAACCGCTAAATCATGATGTTAATCAACTTTATAATCGTTAAATAAATCCCACATAAGTCATTATTTTTAAAACTGCCTGTGCGGCAGTGAACATTGGCAAGCATTATTTTTTCTGGGTTCGCATTTTCTAAGCTGCCTGTGCGGCAGTGAACTACAGCTAATATTACACGGTTGGTTCACATCATTTCTAAGCTGCCTGTGCGGCAGTGAACAAATCTGAAAAGTCATCTTTGGTAGATGAAGATTTCTAAGCTGCCTGTTCGGCAGTGAACGGTGTGATGATTGGAAATGCAATAGTTTATTGCTTCTAAGCTGCCTGTTCGGCAGTGAACTAGAGGCATCTCTTCAACCTTCATGGGGTAAACTTCTAAGCTGCCTGTGCGGCAGTGAACATATTCCAGTGCTTGGCTTGGTTGGCGGTGCATTTCTAAGCTGCCTGTGCGGCAGTGAACACTGCTTAGTAGTGTCCATTCTTGTTTCTCCTTTTCTAAGCTGCCTGTGCGGCAGTGAACCACAATTTCAAACTCAAGTAAAAAATCAATACTTTCTAAGCTGCCTGTGCGGCAGTGAACTAACATTAAACATATTGTCATACTCAACATGATTTCTAAGCTGCCTGTGCGGCAGTGAACAAACCCATCAATGCGAGTCATTAATTCCATACTTTCTAAGCTGCCTGTGCGGCAGTGAACAAAGTTTTACCTCGCATAATTCAAGACCAAATTTTCTAAGCTGCCTGTGCGGCAGTGAACAAGCTTGAATGGGTAGAGGACGAAATCTAAATTTTCTAAGCTGCCTGTGCGGCAGTGAACTAAAGGTGACAGACGAACATCCTTTTTATGTAATTTCTAAGCTGCCTGTGCGGCAGTGAACTTATCCAATTCTCTGATGAAGACATCAACAATATTTTCTAAGCTGCCTGTGCGGCAGTGAACTGCACCAATGACGCCAGTTGTACTAAATGTTGTTTCTAAGCTGCCTGTGCGGCAGTGAACATTTGGGCATTGATGGGGTGTTAAATGCAATTTTTCTAAGCTGCCTGTGCGGCAGTGAACATGCTGTACCTCCTTTGGGGAATACATTTAGCTTTCTAAGCTGCCTGTGCGGCAGTGAACGCAGCTCGCCATCGTCAATATCACAAACACCATTTCTAAGCTGCCTGTGCGGCAGTGAACATCAAGCTATACAACCGTTGTTAAGCTTAGTATTTCTAAGCTGCCTGTGCGGCAGTGAACGGTGCAGCAGGTGCGTTAGCCGTTGCAGGTTGTTTCTAAGCTGCCTGTGCGGCAGTGAACCACATTCTATGTTGTTTAAGAGTTGATACTTTTTTCTAAGCTGCCTGTGCGGCAGTGAACAATGCAGAATTTAAAGCATCGCCCGTGCTTTTTTTCTAAGCTGCCTGTGCGGCAGTGAACATGCTAAAGATATGGTTATTCCAGGGGCGTTATTTCTAAGCTGCCTGTGCGGCAGTGAACTAACCGTAGCACAAGCTTTGGTTAAAAATGCGTTTCTAAGCTGCCTGTGCGGCAGTGAACGTGAGATGGTTTTTACAGTTTTAATTTTAATCTTTCTAAGCTGCCTGTGCGGCAGTGAACTGGATTGGTTTGTTGTTTTTTATGCTGATGGTTTTCTAAGCTGCCTGTGCGGCAGTGAACTAGTCGTTGTAGTTGTTCGAGAACCCCTAGTATTTCTAAGCTGCCTGTGCGGCAGTGAACTAATGTATTGGTGGGTACGGGTATGGCTGTAGTTTCTAAGCTGCCTGTGCGGCAGTGAACATCCCGTTTGTGCAATTGGGCGAACGGTCTAATTTCTAAGCTGCCTGTGCGGCAGTGAACGAACCCAAGTCTCTAAATTAATCCGAGAAGAATTTCTAAGCTGCCTGTGCGGCAGTGAACCGGCCGTGATACTCGGTGCGAATTGGAGCAATTTTCTAAGCTGCCTGTGCGGCAGTGAACAAGTCTTTAAATTTAACGGCAAGCGATACTCTTTTCTAAGCTGCCTGTGCGGCAGTGAACGCACTCACCTGGAGTGATGTAGATTTAATACATTTCTAAGCTGCCTGTGCGGCAGTGAACGATGCCAGTTCTTCTTGTGTGGGTCCTGGTGTTTTTCTAAGCTGCCTGTGCGGCAGTGAACTTTGGTATTTTGTTGGTTGCCACCAGTGGTTTTTTCTAAGCTGCCTGTGCGGCAGTGAACCTGTAAAAATGTTAATCACTTCATTCTCTAAATTTCTAAGCTGCCTGTGCGGCAGTGAACGCAAAGACCGTGCTTATTGGTCAACTGGCAAATTTCTAAGCTGCCTGTGCGGCAGTGAACATCAGTTGCAACGGTCGTTAAATTTTTAGCCTTTCTAAGCTGCCTGTGCGGCAGTGAACCAACCGAAGCACAAACCACCGCCGATAAATTATTTCTAAGCTGCCTGTGCGGCAGTGAACCTTGGCTATGCCGTATGGCTCAGTGTTTAATATTTCTAAGCTGCCTGTGCGGCAGTGAACCTAATAGAGATGACGTTGTTTACTCTCCGTTTTTTCTAAGCTGCCTGTGCGGCAGTGAACTTTTTATGGATTTTATTTATCCAAAAATACAATTTCTAAGCTGCCTGTGCGGCAGTGAACAAAACTTTGTTTGATATAACCAAATTTGAACATTTCTAAGCTGCCTGTGCGGCAGTGAACCTCAAGCACAGCCTTTTCTACGGCGCTGTAAATTTCTAAGCTGCCTGTGCGGCAGTGAACCTGCGTTCGTCTCAGCCATATCATCGAGTTTATTTCTAAGCTGCCTGTGCGGCAGTGAACGGATATATTATTTTCCCATCTTGGATGGGAGGTTTCTAAGCTGCCTGTGCGGCAGTGAACTTGCGTCAAAAGTTCCGTTTAGTTGTGCCATTTTTCTAAGCTGCCTGTGCGGCAGTGAACATTGAAATGGAGCCGGCTAAACTCTTTATGTTTTTCTAAGCTGCCTGTGCGGCAGTGAACGTGGTTTTAACAGTCCGTTTATTAGTGTGTTATTTCTAAGCTGCCTGTGCGGCAGTGAACTTTTAAACAAATCCACCAGGCCTGGTGGTTATTTTCTAAGCTGCCTGTGCGGCAGTGAACGACGCCATAAGTTTAGAGCATGCTGGCTACCATTTTCTAAGCTGCCTGTGCGGCAGTGAACTGCCATACAGTGCATACAATTTTGATTTTAGATTTCTAAGCTGCCTGTGCGGCAGTGAACAATTTTATCGTGGCGATTGGTGGCAACCACCTTTTCTAAGCTGCCTGTGCGGCAGTGAACATACCCATTCTGGTGGGAAAAGTGGTGGGAAATTTCTAAGCTGCCTGTGCGGCAGTGAACGCCCTAAGCGCAAACCTAGAGATTAGTCCAACTTTCTAAGCTGCCTGTGCGGCAGTGAACTACCTATGCTGACCTATTAGCGTTCTCAGCATTTTCTAAGCTGCCTGTGCGGCAGTGAACTTCTCAAGCGAACGTTGCACGTTAATGATGGTTTTCTAAGCTGCCTGTGCGGCAGTGAACGTTTAGCAACTAATTCTTCAGACCCTGCCACTTTTCTAAGCTGCCTGTGCGGCAGTGAACAATGCCTAGAATGAGATAACCATTCTTCATGTTTTCTAAGCTGCCTGTGCGGCAGTGAACAATGAACAGGTTAGAATCTCGAATAATGAACATTTCTAAGCTGCCTGTGCGGCAGTGAACACTACTCAATTATCGACTACAGCTTTCGTTAATTTCTAAGCTGCCTGTGCGGCAGTGAACCATTCAGCTTCGGTTCTGGAGAAGACGCAGGATTTCTAAGCTGCCTGTGCGGCAGTGAACGTCATAGTTCCAAGCGCGACTAATTTCTCTGATTTCTAAGCTGCCTGTGCGGCAGTGAACTTCCGAAGTAAGCACGTAAAAGAATAGCAAGTTTTCTAAGCTGCCTGTGCGGCAGTGAACAAGAAAGGCCACCGATCAGATAAAACCGATTATTTCTAAGCTGCCTGTGCGGCAGTGAACAAGTAAACCATGTCAAGTGTAAGCTTTAACGATTTCTAAGCTGCCTGTGCGGCAGTGAACATATCAAGACAAACAACGGTGGCGCGTTCGTTTTTCTAAGCTGCCTGTGCGGCAGTGAACATATTCACAATCTAGCTTTAACATTACGTTATTTTCTAAGCTGCCTGTGCGGCAGTGAACAAAAAGCTGCGCGAATTTGTCGGCGGTACGGTTTTCTAAGCTGCCTGTGCGGCAGTGAACTGCTGCTGCAGTTTCTTTAGGGTTTGAATATTTTTCTAAGCTGCCTGTGCGGCAGTGAACGATTATAGATGAATGGCATAAACAGCGTAATTTTTCTAAGCTGCCTGTGCGGCAGTGAACCGGGACAGGAAGCCGTATCAATCGATGAAACATTTCTAAGCTGCCTGTGCGGCAGTGAACCTTCTAGGCGTTCACTAAAGAACTGTGGTTCTTTTTCTAAGCTGCCTGTGCGGCAGTGAACTTAATAGATCGTTCCAATCGAGCTCCGTTTCATTTCTAAGCTGCCTGTGCGGCAGTGAACGTATGGTTGGCCAGTTGCAGGATTTATGTTTGTTTCTAAGCTGCCTGTGCGGCAGTGAACGCAAGTCAAAGACAACAACTTTGATGACTTATTTTCTAAGCTGCCTGTGCGGCAGTGAACTTACAACTCTCTATGATCATGATGCAAGATATTTTCTAAGCTGCCTGTGCGGCAGTGAACCTAGGGTCGCTTTTAGGTAGCGGCCAATGGGTTTTCTAAGCTGCCTGTGCGGCAGTGAACATGTCTCCAGGGTACTCCGAGGAGTTGACACTTTTCTAAGCTGCCTGTGCGGCAGTGAACATCTGCCAGATGGTCAGGTAGTCACCCTTGATTTTCTAAGCTGCCTGTGCGGCAGTGAACTCTACACGTTGCACGCCTGGTTGATGCAATGCTTTCTAAGCTGCCTGTGCGGCAGTGAACGGCGGGAATATTGGCCAGAAGATGCGTGGTACTTTCTAAGCTGCCTGTGCGGCAGTGAACACTAATATTTTAACTGCTTATGCGGCGGCCTGTTTCTAAGCTGCCTGTGCGGCAGTGAACAGCTTGTAAAGGCCATATTTCCAAAGACTATTTTTCTAAGCTGCCTGTGCGGCAGTGAACGCTTTATGCCACAGTCGTATGCTTGCAGAAAATTTCTAAGCTGCCTGTGCGGCAGTGAACACTGCCGTTTTTGGTGGTGTTGAATCGGGTAATTTCTAAGCTGCCTGTGCGGCAGTGAACTTCAACCAATATCAATTGGTGTTAATTTTCTATTTCTAAGCTGCCTGTGCGGCAGTGAACTGATGGCACAACCACTTATGCCTCATTAACGTTTTCTAAGCTGCCTGTGCGGCAGTGAACGTTGTTTTGCACAATTACAGATCTTCTTTAGATTTCTAAGCTGCCTGTGCGGCAGTGAACGGTCTGATGCAAGTTAAAAACGGTTTTGATGCTTTCTAAGCTGCCTGTGCGGCAGTGAACATTTATCATTTTTAGTTACATCATCAAAACTTTTTCTAAGCTGCCTGTGCGGCAGTGAACAAAAAGCAGGCTCTTTAACTGTAGATGCTGACTTTCTAAGCTGCCTGTGCGGCAGTGAACTACGTTTACATGATTCTCTTTTAAAGCGACTATTTCTAAGCTGCCTGTGCGGCAGTGAACTTATGAGGATTCAAAAGTTGTTCGCCCTGAATTTTCTAAGCTGCCTGTGCGGCAGTGAACATGCACTAAAATCGATGGCTAGTGGCTTTGTATTTCTAAGCTGCCTGTGCGGCAGTGAACTTGGATAAGCTGCTGCATCGATAGCTTTTGATTTTCTAAGCTGCCTGTGCGGCAGTGAACAAACCTAATAATAAAGATAGCCCACAAACATATTTCTAAGCTGCCTGTGCGGCAGTGAACAAACCTAATAATAAAGATAGCCCACAAACATATTTCTAAGCTGCCTGTGCGGCAGTGAACGAATTGCATGGTTTGAGAACGGTAATCATTCTTTTCTAAGCTGCCTGTGCGGCAGTGAACAAACCACCGATGCATATGCAGTATCAGAAATTTTTCTAAGCTGCCTGTGCGGCAGTGAACGAACGAGTGTGGCTTTTAGATAACGGCCTATTTTTCTAAGCTGCCTGTGCGGCAGTGAACTCAAAAGGCATCTGCAGGACGTAGAAGGTCAGTTTCTAAGCTGCCTGTGCGGCAGTGAACAATGAATTAGCTGGTGTTCTGAAGGGTGTAACTTTCTAAGCTGCCTGTGCGGCAGTGAACTCAAAAGGCATCTGCAGGACGTAGAAGGTCAGTTTCTAAGCTGCCTGTGCGGCAGTGAACAATGAATTAGCTGGTGTTCTGAAGGGTGTAACTTTCTAAGCTGCCTGTGCGGCAGTGAACATTGAACTTGATATGTAAATCCTTACGACTAATTTCTAAGCTGCCTGTGCGGCAGTGAACGCTTCAATGGGTGCAGCACTGCATTTTTTAGGTTTCTAAGCTGCCTGTGCGGCAGTGAACAGTAAGTGTTGGGCTTTGTCTTTGCTTGGCATTTTCTAAGCTGCCTGTGCGGCAGTGAACATTGGTTTTAGGTACTATTGCACCTTTTTTAATTTCTAAGCTGCCTGTGCGGCAGTGAACGTTTTCCGGTTCGATGTTAAAGGTCTGCATCATTTCTAAGCTGCCTGTGCGGCAGTGAATGCCGTGCCATTTCTTTTTCATTTCAGTTTCCATTTCTAAGCTGCCTGTGCGGCAGTGAACTTAACGATATTCATAATCCGATGTTTGTTCAATTTCTAAGCTGCCTGTGCGGCAGTGAACAAATGATTATTAACTTGCAAATAATCTTTCTGTTTCTAAGCTGCCTGTGCGGCAGTGAACTTCACAGGCGTTCTTTCATCGGTTTCTGACCATTTCTAAGCTGCCTGTGCGGCAGTGAACATTGATACCATACTCAGTATCCATCAAATACTTTTCTAAGCTGCCTGTGCGGCAGTGAACATGCAGAGCTAGAGGCTCTTTTAGATTTGGATTTTCTAAGCTGCCTGTGCGGCAGTGAACTTTGACTTGGATGGTTTTGCTAAAAGTCTACGTTTCTAAGCTGCCTGTGCGGCAGTGAACGCCCTATGATATTTTCAGGCTCGATGTTATAGTTTCTAAGCTGCCTGTGCGGCAGTGAACAGTTAATTAAAACTGAAAATCCTTTTAATCTCAAATAGAAAAGCCATTTTTTCCTTGTTTTACCAATGAAAAAATGGCTTTCTTTAACTTATTGATTTTTAAACTAAAATCTTAACTGTTAAAAATAAAGGTCAAAACATAGGTAATGCATAGTTTAATCCTAAACCATATGAGGTAAAAATTTTGTCGTTTGTTACATTTACTTTTTTATCACACGCTATAAAAAGCTTAAACCGATGACCATTACTTAAACTTTTTAAATTTATAAAAGGTAATCGACTAAACTCTTCTTCTCGTTCATTAAAATGTTCTAGAGCCTCTTCAAAAGTAATGTTATGCCTTTTTGCTCTTCGTCTTGCCAGTCTCACATTACTACTTTTGGGTCTATATCCTTTAAACAGTGTGTATTCTGTGATTGTGTCAGGAACCAATCTAACACTACTAATATGGACATAGTCGGCTAATCGATTAAACCATTGCGTTAAATTAAGCTGATTGAGTTCTTCTTCGGTGGAAGCAAAAAGTCGTAACTTATCACCTAGCTGAAATGTTTCGGCACTGTATTCTGGAAAGGTAATGCCAATTTTATTCACATCACCTTGTTGAGTTTCAGCGAGTGCTAAATGCACTTGCTGAAAGGCTTTTTCCCAGAGCACATAAACTGAAATTTCAGCATCAGGCAACAATTGCAGTTGCTGATAATATTTCATAGTTTATTCCTTTCCACTTTCACCAAAAACACCGCCGCGAACTAAGACGGCCATTACATAATGGGCCTCTTCTTTTGCAGCCAGTGTTTCGCCCGTTGCAAAACGATCAAATAAGCTAAAGAAATCGGCTTTCTGCTTTGGATTGCGGTACGCAATACCTAAGTTGGTTACAGCACCATAAGGTTCAACAGCGATAGGCCCCGTGGTAACTTCGGCAAAATCTGGATACCAAGTGTCGATGCTTCTAAGAGCATTTCCAATTTTTTGAGAGTGCATGCCGGCAATGCCGTTAATTTGATATAACACTTTGCTTTTGGTGCCTTTGGCATTACCCTTATCAAGAACGAGTTCTTCACTTGGGTAAACATCCTGGGCAGAACCCATTTGTGCGAAAGCTTGAATCTCAAGTTGCAAAAATGCTGTTTTGCCCGATAAAGCATCCGCAATCATGTTACTTAATGCCTCTAGTTCTGGAGAGGTTTGGTCAAAATTTTTGGTGCTAAAACTCAATGCGTCGAATGACCATTCTGTTTGCAACCCTTCATTAATCACTTTTACATTGACTTCAATACGCTCAGCTCCCACTCGATTACGCCATAAAAAACGACCATTGGCGATATTGATGGCATAACGTTTGGCTAATTCTGTAAAGCCTTCTGATTCAATATACCCTTTGGCGGCCTGAGTATAGGTTGTATTAAATGCTTGATTATTGCAGGCGGACGGATTTTCAACGCCACTTAGCACTTTAAGAGAAAAAGCCAATTTTAAGGTGTCCTGCTCAGGTGCTAAACCACAGCTATCCACCTTTTGTAGATTCGCTTTTTCCACTTCTGCATTTAACTTTAATGGGTCTTTTTGAACCGCCGCTTTTAAGCGATTAGAGATGGTACCTCTCACCGATTTTTCTTTTAATGCAAGAGGTGTTGCTGAAGATTTACGATTATCCCAAGACGTGCCGTACATAAAGCCATCAGAAGGGACTAATTTTTTTTCGAATGCTAAAACAGAAGCAATGTTTGTTTTTGCCATGAGATTTCTCCTATTGTGAAATATTGTGTTGTGTTTGGGTACAGAAATAAAGGTTATTGGTTAAATCGGTTTGGTAGCGCCAAAGCAGCTGGTTTAAATCGGTGATGCGATAAGACATTTTAAATTCGCCCAGTGTGACTAAGCTTTCGGCAAAACGATGTGGCGTTTCACTGTCGCGTTGGTTCTGAGCTTTGCCAAGCTCACTAATGCCATGAAAGCCGGTTGCAATCGGTACAATCCAACCCGATTGTGCTCGGCTAGACGACCAAGTAACATGACCTTCTTCATCAAGTTGACTAGAATGGGTTACCTTTAATCCATCTAACAAAGCATCTAAAGCGTCTTGCCCTGCCTCCATCGCCTCTTGCATTAATTCTTTTCGCTCGATGAGTGCATAACCAGGCATCAGTTGTGCCATTAATTTTCTATGTTGGGTTTCGTCATTCACCACATTTGCAACTGGCGTTTTAAATGACAAAACATCACCAGAAGCCATTTTTAATGTCGATAAAATCTCGCTTAATTTGCTTAAAAAATCTGCCATTTCATTTTGATAAATGCCTTGGTATTCAAGCACCAAAGACACCTCTAAATGACAGCGAGCTTCTTCTATAAAAGAAGGACGTTTACCCGACTTATCCAAAGGATTAGCTGTGCCAATAATTACGGATTCATAGGCATTAACGTCTTTATGAGTTTGTAAATCTAAATGATGGCAAACTACGCCAACAGCATCAAAACGAATCTGCTCAAAGCCTTGAGTTTGTAATTTTCTTTGTAAAGCATGAACAGCACCCAACCAAGCGGTCATTGCCGGAAAACCAATCGTGTAAGGGCTGGACATGGCATTGGCATTGTGAACTTTAATGTGCGGAAGAGTAATCAATTTCATAGCAGGCCTCCCATCAGGTCTTCCACTTGTTGGTCAAGAATATCTTTTACGGGTTTTATTTGTTCTGCTCCAAGTGCCTTAGATCGTTGAATAATTTTTTTGTTTAAATAAACCGATAAAAACCATCGAGAGATCTTTTCTTTAATTTTTGGTAACCATTCATCATCCGTTTCTCGTTCAGCTTGATAAAAATTATCAAGCCAAATTTTTTGTTCTAAGGGCAAGTTCTGAAAACCTTCTTTTTGACTCCAACCCGCTTCGATTTGACGAATTTGCCATGCCTTTTCAATAACACGTTCAAAAATAAAGCCCATCACATTGTCTCGTCCTTGACGGATGTCAATATTATTAATGTCGGCTTGAATTAAGCGGTCAAAAGTCTCAAAACTTTCTTTTAAATGCCAAGGATTAATACAGTTAATAAAAAAGTCTGTTTTGGGTAAACGCTGGTGGTTTGCTGCCAAGGTTGGCGGTAAACAAGGTAATAAATAGCTGGTCCCCCCATTTTGTGAATTTAACACGCTAATATTCTGTGGCTTAGTGCCACCAAATCCAATAGTCGTTAAGCCATAGATGTCTGAAAAACCTGTTTCGTGTTCAATGTTTTTCTTTTTCGCTTCTTTAGCCTCTTTTGTTTGTTCTGAAAAACGAATTTCTCGAATACGATTTTTAAGTTCAAACATGGCACCCGAAGGGGTAAGCATTGAAAGTAGATGATAGTCATTTTCAGCGATAGGGAAATAAACCTGTTTAATTGAACCATGTGTTCGTAAGCTAGGGTCTTTATCGGTTTTAATACTCAAAAAGCCGGCTCTTAATTCCTCATAGTTCTGATTAGGGAATGAGAACTGTTGCTTTACTTCTTCGGTATTTTCATCAAGATGTTGCAGCAGCGTTTTTTCATCTTGTAATGCCAAAGTTAAAAACTTAAAGACATCTAAGGCTGCAGCATTCCCAATCACATCCTCTTTTGATTGAAGATTGCCTGAACGCAAATAACCATCCGCATTAAAATCTGCCTGTGCCAAAATATGATTGATTTTGGCATTGGGATGGCTAAATTTAGGCGGATGACTGACTAATGAAAGTTGCCCAGCTCGTTTGGCTGCATCTGCAATCCAAACTGCGGGTTGATAAGCTTCTTGAATAAGTTGTGTTTCAATCGCTTGTTCTTCATCGGTCATACTGGCCGTTATTTTTTTCTTGAGCCGCTCGCTTTTGCGTAACTCAAGAAATTCTATAATCGCTGGATCGAGCATTTAATTTCCTCCCCTTTTTAATCCTAATTCGTGGCTGTATTCAAATGTTTCTATTTGGTCTGTTTGATAAATAGGCAAGTTCAGTTCTCCATATTTCAAAGCTGTGTTTTTCACAGAATCCCCTTTTTGTTTGGCCAATTCAAAAAGCTGTTGTTGGTAATCTCTTTCTAGCCAAAGCCTTTCTTTTAGACGCTGACTAACCCTTTTGTTATTAATGGTATGCAATGTTTCAAACGTTTCGAGTTTGGGGGTAAAAAACTTGGTTTTATATTTTAGCTGTTCATCTTCATAAACCGCATAGACCTTTTCACCTTGACTGCCTTCACGAAAACGATTGGCTTGCTGTGGTAACCCCGTTAGCCACCAAACTTCAGTTAACCAGCCAGAATGGGTTTTTGCACCTTGTTGATTGAAATTGGCAAGGGATTCTTGAATGGCATAATGTTCTAAATCGGCCAGTTTTTGTTGTGGTTGTAAGGTTTCAGGTTTTTGAATTCTAGGTGTAGCATCCAAACGCTCTTGCAATAAATTCCAATCCATCAACTCTTTTAAGTCATGCGTTTTTAATGGAAACTGCCGGGTTTCATAACCAGGCCTGGTAAAAACTGGATTGTTTGTGTCATTCTTAGCACTTTTAAAGCCTTTTAAGTTAAATTGCAGCAGTGCAATATTTGCTTCTTGAGGGACTTTTTCTCTGTGACGTAATACTCGCCCTGCTAATTGAATAATGGAGCGGTAAGAGGAAGGTTCAACAACTGCCCAATCAAAATCGTGATCTCGCCCAACTTCTTCAACAGGTGTAGCGACTAAAATAAAAATCACTTGGTTGTGCTGAATTTGATTAAGGTGCGAACGAATCACTTCATTTTCAAAAATCGCTTGTTCATTGGTGCGTTTTAAAATGCTATCAAGATATTGTTCTTGTGAATGACGCATCAACAAAATTTGTTGACTGTGATAAGGCATGATTCGAATTTCAATGTCATCAGGCCAATCGGCTTCGGCCAGAAACTCTGTTAAGGCAATTACAGGCGCAATATTCGCCATGCGAACAACCCCAAATGACACGTGCTTTTGTGAAGCCTTATCCGTCACCGCATGCTGATGGTGTTTTTGGATAATTTCGGATTGAATCACTTCAAAATACTCCGATTCAGTCATCGATTCTTCACCCGGTAAAGCAAAACTATCCGCCGGTTTTGGCTGACAAGTCACTAAACACGCTTTACGTTTAACCGATTGCTTCTGCAAAGATTGAATTCGCTGGTTTATAAAGTTTTTGTGAGCATCTTGATAAGCAGTGACTTCGGACTTGGCGGTTGAGCGGATATTTTCAATTACGCTACCAAACTCATCGACCCAAGCACAACCGATATTCTGTGAGACGTCTCGGGTTTGGCTAAAAATATGCCACCCTGTTTGATACGCATTGAATAAACCTAACGCTAAATCGGGCGGAATGGTTGCTGAAGAAATCATCACTTTTCGACCTAACATGCCCGCCAGATGAATTAAACGTGCTATGGCAACTAGGTCTTTTCCATCAAAATCATCGATTTCATCAATGACTAAATCTGAAGATAACAAGCGTAAAACAGGCAATAAATAACGCCCCCCTTTGATGGTTTCGGTGGCTTTCATTAAATAATCAATGGTGCAACTTAATACAGGAGCGTAGAGAAATTTTTGGCTTTTACTATCGGTAAGGAGAGTGCTTAAAATGGTGTCATTCAACTCAACCGAAAAATCAATTTCTTCGTCAAAAAGACTGTTCGATGATGATGAGCCTGTAAACATCCCTTCCGTTTTTTCTTTAACTTCTTTGCTTTGATTGTGTAACTCTAAAACCGCTTGAGAACCAATTAAGACCGCCAATTCAGTATCATCCAAACCCATTCGATGGCGATATTCATCACCCGTTTGCAACGTTAATGTACGAAGTCCTAAAGCCAAAATATAGCGTAAGCTGTCGCCGTTTTCAGATAAAGCACGCATAATTTTGGCATTTGCAAAGGTTTTACCCTTACCTGTACTCGCCATATTGACTGCAAAGAAACCATAATGTATTTGTGAGTTACTTTCAGGCTGCGACTGTCTCCATTGTTGTATTTTCTGCACGGCTTTATCTTGCCACTGAAACGCTTTAGGACTTTTCTGTTTAAGCACTCGAACATCCTGAGCAACGGGTAAGACCTCTGACCCATTAAAACTTGGTAATAGATGTGCTGCTTTTAAACCTTGCTGCATAACACCAATTAAGTGTTCATCTAGACGCTGTTTAAAGGCTTTGGTTTTCCGGTCGGTATTGGCATAGAGCGGAAAACGCTTATCCCCAATTTTTGGATCGGTATCTGCTGATGAATATTGATGATCGCCCAACATTAATGCGGTGCGCGAGAGCTGCAGAATTAAACGCCAAGCACCGTTTAGCATTGATTCTTCAATTAAACTCGAACAGTCTAAAAATTTTGAGGTCCATTTTTTTGCTTGCTTTTGCCAAGCTTGAGATTGCAATGGCAGCCCTTTTGAAAACTGAAAACACTGTTCAGCTTCGCTGCTGTTTTTAGGATTTAGGTAACTCCAGTCAGCACTTAAATAGCTAAGCAAGTCATCAAATGACTTAGCTGGTGTGTCTTCAGCCCAATTATCGATATCTTCTTTTTCTTTAAATTGCGGTAATCTGTGGTGACTTAATATCAACCAAACAACCAATTTTGCTGCTGACGGTAATGACTTCAGCGGGTTGCTTTCTTTACTGAGTAAAGCAATCCATTCATCTTGATTAATTTTGTTTTCAGTTAGCTTTTTAAGCCATTCTTCATCCGTTTTATCTTTTGAAATGGCCACAATAAATAATACAGAAATCCATTCGTGGCGTAATGGATCAGCAATAGGTTTACCGGCTTTTAGCTTGGCTTGAAAAAAATCAGAAGCCTTTCCCCAATCGTGAAACAACGCAGAAATAGCGGTAAGAGATTTAATTAAAGGCAAATAACGCCAATCATTTTCCCATTGGGTGTTTATTAAGTTTTTCTGCGTGCTATTAACGGGAACCTGCCCTAAAAAATTAAATTTATTACGTTTACCAACAATCCAAACTAATTCACTTTGATGGCGATTTCGTGTCCAATGACAAGCGACAGCCGTATTTTTTGAGGCGGTTTGACGTAGCAGTTTTTTGACGGTATTCAATCCTTCTTGAGTAATAAGGGTTTGCCATGTGTTATCTCCTATTCGGTTAGCAAACGCATCCAATACCCTGCGCGTTTTCTTAAGTGCATTTTTCTCACATTGAGAAACAAATGTGACCATCATAAGGCTTGCCCTTCTAGACTCATTTTTTTAACCGTATTAAACATAAAGTCTAGTGCGTGCTGCTCGGTAAAAGCGTTTAAGCAGGCCTGGCGAAATTCTTGTTCGGTTAACTGTTGATTGGCACTGATAAACGCTAAAGGCAGTATTAATGAATCTTTAACGAGGTCAGCCACATCAAATACCAATGCTCCGCGACGTGTTTTACCATGCATCACCGCAAAACCGTGCGGAATCCCAATTACCCATAAAGTGGTTGCCGCTAAACCATACGCTAAGTAATTACCATGGTTTAAAAACGCATTCGCGGTATCTATGCCATCATGTTCTCGGGTAAAACTTTTAAGTTGCGTTCTATTAGCTGCGATTTTATAAAGCTGCTTCGTAAACCTCGCCTCTAATGACAATAAGTCTTGAACTGTTTCGCGGGAATCAATTTGACTCGAAAATTGCTCAATGGCTTTTTGAATGTCAATATCATCTAAATAGAATCCTGCATTTTGTAAATCTCGATTGTTACCCCAAACACGTTGCAAAAAACTCAAACGTGCATGTTGAAATTGTTTAGCAACCGCTAAACGTTTACTATCATCAAACCAAAACTGCATCCAACCTTGTAAATATTCGGTAGGCCGATATTCACTTTGAGGCGAAAGCCATTCCACCTCGGTGGCTGCAATTAATGGCGTTCCGCCACTACCTGAGAAACCAATTAACACGCCCGCAGATGCAAGCATTCGTACTGCAGCTTGAGTAATTGAAGTGCCAGTTCCCAACAAAATAACCGTGGTGTTCGCAATCGGAATATTCCAATATTGCTTTTCAACTTTGTCTTCTGTTAGGTAAAGCACGCGCCCGTCTTTTTGCATGACTCGGCATTTTTCTAAGTAGTAAATATTGGCTCTTTTTGAATGTAAAATGGCTTTTAAATCCGTTAATTGTTCCAATTTAAACTCCAATTAGTTTTCTGTTTATTACACCTTATCAAATGGTTGGGACAAAACGTGTCCCGCTAATCATTTGTATATTTTTCTAGTGTTTTTTGTAACTTTTCTTTTAGTTTTTCTCTTAATTCTTTTGGTGCTAGCACTTCAATTTCTGCCCCGTATTGCAGGATATCTTGTATGAGTTCTTCGTCTTTGTTGTAGGGTATTTGTAGTTGGTAGCTGCCGTCTTTATGATATTGGCTAATCTGTTGTGGATGCCACATTTCATCTTTTACCCATCTTGCGATGTAGGGTGAGAATTTTAGAATGGCTTGTTTATCTGCTTTGCCTGCGTAGATTCCATAGCTGCTTTCAAAGTGGTCTTTTAGGGTTTCTTTTGAAATAATTTGAATGGTTTTTTCGAGTATTTTGAGGTCTTTAATGGCTTCTAATGCAAAGGTTCTTAAGCTATTTTTTGAATGGCACCAGGCATCTAGTTTCCAATTATCTCTGTAGCGTACAAGCTGTTGTGGTGATATGGTTCGTTCTGAATATTCGTCTCGCTCTCTAATCCAATAGGTCATTTTGAGCTGTTTTTGCTCTGCAAGAGCTTGAGTGATTGTTTGAAAAACAGTTTCTGATAGTTTGCTATCTGATATTTCTATGAGTTTGACAAATTGGGTAAGGTTTTTACCTGTTACTTCTGTTTTAAGAAGTTGTTGGAGTTTGTTTTGTAAAGGGTGTAATTGTTTTTTAAGCCCTCCAGGAGAGAGCTGCTCTATGATTTGATTGAGGGCAAAAAGCGATTCGATTTCTTGTTTGTTAAACCAGTAGCCGTGAATTTCAACAGAGTGTGTTTTTGATGGGTCTTTGTGAAGGCGTCCATTGTGAATAAACCAGGGTGCATTACGTTCTTCGATTAAGAACTGTAAATCCCTTCTGAGGGTTTTTTCAGAGCATTCATAATCATTGGCAAGTTCAATAATTTGAATTGATTGATGAATTTGACTGATTTTTTCAATTAAAAATCGTTGCCTTTTTTCTTTATTCACGGCGATTACAAACTCCATTTATAAATGGATTTCAATATAACATCTAAAATCCATAAATATATAGAATTACGTATTCATTAAGTTTATTTTAATGATTCGTTTTATAACTTTGGGGCATCGTAATTTTCTGGCTCGTCGCTGTATACGCATACGTTCCAGTCGGCGGCTAGGCCGTCTTTGGCAGCGCAGTAGGTGTTAAAGAAATCAACTATTTCTTTGCGTTGGCAGTGGGCTTCAAAGGCGGGCATATTGGCCCAAATTTCGTTAAAGACAAATGGAAAGCTGTTACCTTCTGCAAATGGGCTTTGTATTTGGCGTGTTACGCGGTATTGAATACAGCCGTCTTCTCTTAATGTATTGGGTTCTAGGTTTTGTAATACGGTAAACAGTTCTTGTTCTTTACCGGGTTTTGGTTGAAATTGGGCAACGCAATAGACTTTAGATGACATGTTCGGTTCTCGTTTGAAATGTAAAAATTAAGTTTAGAGCCATGATTATAACGGGTCAATCAATTAGTTATTGAAACACCAATCAAAATCTAACTTACCAGGCCTGGTAAAACTTATAATACGAGGTTATGAATAATCGCAAACCATTACAAGACCGCAACTTTGATAAGTTAGTCGATAAATTTGAAGCCAAGGTGTATGACACCATTAAGGGCGAATGGCGTTTAAAACTGCTTAAAGAAGATTTGGGTTCTTTGCGTAATCAGCCTTTAAATCATTCGCCCAATCAACTAAAAAACAGTAATTTACCAGGCCTGGTAAAATCTAAAAATGCACCATTGTCTGTTTGGGATGCCGGTTGTGGTTTTGCACAAATTAGCCAGTGGTTTGCACAAGCTGGACATGATTTAACTTTGTGTGATTTATCACACCAAATGTTAATGCGAGCCAAACAGAATTTTGCAGAAAATGAATTAACCGCTACCTTTATTGAAGGCCCTGCTCAAGAAATCGCCCCAACTTTGCCAGAATTTGATTTAGTGTTATTTCACGCGGTTTTGGAATGGTTAGCTTTGCCCAAAGAAACCTTGCAAAGGGTTGCAAGTAAAGTTAAACCTGGCGGACATTTATCCTTATTGTTTTATAACCGTAATTCAGTGGTGATTCGCAATACTTTAAAAGGCGCTTGGCGTTTACCAGGCCTGCTAAAAGATGATTATATGGGTAAAGGCAAAAAACTCACGCCACCTAATCCACAAATCCCAGAAGACGTTGGCCAATGGTTACAAGATTGGGGCTTTGAAATAGAAGTGCATACTGGCATTAGAGTGTTTCACGACTATATGACTCCAGAGGCAATGGAACAAACTAATCAAGAAGAGTTATTGGCAATGGAGTACCGTTATTGCCGCGAACCGACTTACCGCAATATGGCGCGTTATATTCATATTTTAGCTAAAAAACAGGGCTAAAAACCTTCATGCCCTCCAACCTAGTCATTATCGGGCTTGACCCGATAATCTTACTTGGCCAAAATAAGATCCCCTGGCTTGACCAGGGGATGACGGCTTGTGGTTTTACTTTGTTTTTTACAGGCCTGGTATGCTCCGTGGCAAACTAAACGTTGTGGGCATAGGATTTGGTGAGCCTAGGTTTTGTGAGAAGAACGTAATACCAAAAATCAAAACCCAATTTAACAACATTAAATAATTAAAAAATAGATTAAAACTACATGAAACAATCCGCTTTAAAACAACTTGCAAAACCTTTAATTTACTTACTACTAAAACGCCCTAAATTTTTAATTTTAGTGCCACTTATTGCTGGGCTTTGGTATGGCTACGAGGTTTTTGTTGCCCGCCCTGCCATGGCTTATATGGGCGTACCGCAAGTTAATGCTACCCCACCGCAAACAGGAATTAGAACAGGCCTTTCACATATTTTGCGCAACCAAGGTTTTATGGTTGAATATTCTGAAAGTTTAGAAAATCCGCTTTGGGTTACCTATAAAGTCACCAAGGCAAAATATAAAAGCGGTAAACGCCCCTCTGGTTTTACCAGTGACTGGCGTTCTTATCAACAAGTAAAGCATACCGATTACACTCATTCGGGGTACGACCGTGGCCACATGGCGCCTAATTACGTTATTGCCAGTCGTTATGGCGTTTCGGCACAAAAAGAAACCTTTTTAATGACCAATATTACCCCGCAAAAACCGAAATTAAATCAAAAATCTTGGCAGCGTTTAGAAGAAGTGATTGCCAATGATTTTTCTGAGCAAAATGGTGACTTTTGGGTAACCACTGGCCCTATTTTTGACGCAAATCCAAAAACACTTAAAAATTCGAGCGTTAAAATTCCTAAAGCGTTTTATAAAATTTTAATTAAACCCTCAACCCCACAAACGCCGGCTAAAGCGTTGGCGTTTATTTTTCCGCAAAATGCCAAAGCTAATGCCAGTTTAATGAGTTTTACCACCACAATTGATGAAATTGAACGCTTAACTGGCATAGATTTTTTTGCTAATTTAGAAGATGATTTTGAAGACCGATTAGAAGCCAGTAACACACCGGAAGCCTGGCAATTGCAAAAGGTTGCCAACCGACCATCTCGGTATTAGAGGTGCAGGCTCAAAGTATATAAAATAGAGTTTGTTATCAATATTAAACCCACTGCCCAATACACAATAAAAAACAGCATAAAAGCCTATGACAAATAAACCATTAAATCGCAGAAAATTTCTCTCTCATTTAGGCTTATTAAGCTTGGGCACAACTGGTTTGGGTTTAAGTGGTTGTACCGTCACTGAAATTCGTCGTGGTATTACCAGCAGTCGTCAGCTTTATAATGGCAATGTTTCTCAGGCCATTTCTGCGCAAGTACCTGGTGTGGGGATTCCTGAAATTGATAGTGTTGTGCGTAAACAAATCAGCCTATTTTTGGATGAAATCAGCAAAAATTGGAGCGACAAAAAAACAGCCTCGCCCAAATCCTATGTTAAATACACAGACAACTATCAAAGCAGAGCGATTATTGACTTTAATAGTGGTCAAATTCAAGTTGAGACCATCACAAAAAATAATCCTAAAGCGGCGCTTAAACAGGCTATTGTGCAAACATTGCTAACACCAGAAGACCCTACCCAAGTTGATTTATTTAGTGCTAAAACACCGCCACAAGGTTCAAAACCCTTTCTTTTAGAGCTTGTAAGAGATCAAGATAAAAAACCTGTACGTTATGCTTGGCGAGCCAATCGATTTGCTGATTATTTAATTAAAACACGCTACAAAACCTTTTCTGATAAAGGTAAAACCCGTCATGCTGTGACCTTTAGTATGGTCAATGACTACCAAAACCAACAAAAACGACATTATCAGTTTGATGTTTTAAAACAGTGTAAACGCTTTAATCTTGAGCCCGCTTTGGTTTATGGCATTATGGAAACCGAAAGCCGTTTTAACCCCTATGCAGTAAGCTCTGCTCCAGCCTATGGTTTAATGCAAATCGTACCTTCAACGGCTGGACGTGATGCGCACAGATTACTACATAATCGTGATGGAATGCCCTCAAAAACCACTCTGTTTACCCCTGCCCGCAATATTGAATATGGCACGGCCTATTTATCTATTTTATTTACCCGTTATCTTAAAAATATACGTAATAAACAATCGCAAGAATACTGTGTAATTGCGGCTTATAACACAGGCAGTGGCAATGTTTTAAAAGCATTTGACAGCAATAGAGACCGAGCAGTCACTAAAATTAACCGCCTTTCTAGTAGCCAAGTTTATGCCCATTTGGTCAAACACTTATCAAGCTCCGAAGCTCGAAACTACGTGCAAAAAGTCACTCGAAATAAACGTAAATATACTTAATTTTTGACATAAACCATTTTTAAATGACCATTTATTTAAAATAAATTCATGGTAAGTCGTAAATCTTTCAAAAATTCAATAAAATAGCGCCATTACCATTACCAACACTGCTAAATCATTTTAAAGAGTGCATCATGCTAAAAAACAGCCAAAAAGACACGATTTACGCCCAAGCTCATGAAGCCATTGGGGCTTTTCAATTTGATGAATCGGTAGTGGCAGTGTTTCCAGATATGATCCAGCGCTCTGTTCCTGGTTATCAAACTATTTTGACAGGTATTGGCGAACTCACTAAAGCCTATGCCCAATCCAATACCAAACTTTATGATTTAGGCTGTTCATTAGGTGCGGCGGCATTAACCATGCGCCGTAATTTAACGGTTAATGGTTGTGAAATTGAGGCGATTGACACATCAGAAGCGATGATTAAGCGTGCTGAAGAATATTTACACGCTTACCATTCAGATATCCCCGTTAATTTGCATTGTGCCAATATGACAGAGATGCCGATTGAAAACGCCTCGGTTGTTGTCATTAACTTTACCCTACAATTTATTGACCCCGAAGAACGTGACGAGCTGGTTAAAAAGATTTACCAAGGCTTAAAACCTGGCGGTGTATTGATTTTGTCTGAAAAAATTCACTTTGAAGATGACAAACTGCAAACTGCCATACAAGAAATGCACTGGCAATTTAAACGTGCCAACGGTTATTCTGAATTAGAAATAAGTCAAAAACGCAGCTCTTTAGAAAACGTACTGATTTCAGACACAGAAGCAGAACATATTAAACGGCTGAATAATGCTGGCTTTACCTCAGCAGGTATTTGGTTTCAAGCGTATAATTTTGCCTCTTTTTTAGCGATTAAATAGAAAGTTAACCACGAAGACACGAAGGCACGAAGTTTTTTTGGTTTACCCGTTACTCACAGAAATTAGTTTGCCGTAAGCCATACCAGGCCTGCAAAAACATATAAAAATAAAGTAAAACCACAAGCCGTCATCCTCTGGCTTGACCAGGGGATCTTTTGTGGGCAAAGAGAGATTATCGGGTCGAGCCCGATAATGACGGGGTTGGATTTCAGAGTGAAAACAAATTTACCCTCTGCTCGCAATGACAGGTGAGATTAAGGTTAACCACGAAACGAAGAACTCGGCTGCAGAGCCGAGAAGGCACGAAGGTTTTTTTGGTTTACCCGCTGTAGATTGCCACGCCTTTGGCTCGCAATGACATGAAGTTGAATTAGTTTGCTGTAAGCCATACTAGGCCTGTAAAAACATATAAAAAATAAAGTAAAACCACAAGCCGTCATCCTCTGGCTTGACCAGGGGATTTTTTGTGGACAAAGAGAGATTATCGGGTCGAGCCCGATAATGACGGGGTTGGATTTCAGAGTGAAAACAAATTTACCCTCTGCTCGCAATGACAGGTGAGATTAAGGTTAACCACGAAGACACGAAGACACGAAGGTAGTGAAATAATCCATGGCTAAAATCACAATGCCTGCTAAAGATTGCCAAGTCTGCGTCTCGCAATGAGATAAAAACTTAAATTTCTTCGTGCCTTCGTGACTTCTCGGCTCTGCAGCTGAGTTCTTCGTTTCGTGGTTCAATTAAGATTAATACAAACATTAACAAACAAGGTTTCACGTGAAGCAACATTACGATACATTTTGGGCTCAATTAGAAGACGAACGTTTTAATGAGTGGAAAGAGCAGCTTCCTTTATTAATTGATACCGCATTACACCCAGAAGGTAATGGCAATTTACCGCGTTGGTTAGATGCCATTAAACGTGTGCAAAATTTTGATGCAAACAGGCCATTTGACCTTAATCAAGCGGCGGTAACCGTTGCCCAAAACAGTCCATTGAATGACGCTGATAAACTTGAGTTAGAAAATGCATTACGCGAGTTTCATCCTTGGCGTAAAGGCCCGTTTGAGATACATGATATTTTTATAGATACCGAATGGCATTCTGACTGGAAGTGGGTTCGTGTTCGCCCCCATTTAGCGGATTTAAAAAACCGTAAAATATTAGATATTGGTTGTGGCAGTGGTTATCACCTTTGGCGTATGGCAGGTGAAGGCACTGAGTTAGCCGTAGGCGTTGACCCAAGTTTATTGTTTATGAATCAGTTCTTAGTGCTTAAACACTTTATTGGTGAAAAAGTGCCCGCTTATTTTTTACCGCTAACATTGGAACAACTGCCCGTTTCTAAAAAAGGTGGCGCGTTTGATACGGTATTTTCTATGGGCGTGCTATACCATCGTCGCTCCCCTATTGACCATATATATGAACTGAAAAATCAGTTATTACCTGGTGGTGAAATGGTTTTAGAAACCCTTGTTGTGCCGCAAGATTATGGGCAATTATTGGTGCCTGATGATCGTTATGCGCAAATGCGAAATGTATGGTTTTTGCCATCAGTTAAAGAACTAACGCATTGGTTAGAACGTTGCGGCATGCAAAATGTACGCTGTGTGGATATTGACCAAACCAGCATTAAAGAACAGCGCACTACCGATTGGATGACTTGGAACTCGTTAGAAACTTTTTTAGATCCAGAAGACCACAACAAAACCATAGAAGGTTACCCTGCTCCGCTACGAGCCGTAATGGTGTGTAATAAACCGAAATAATTTTGAATTTATCCTCTGTTCACAAAGTTTAGTTTGCCACAGGGCATACCAGGCCTGTAAAAACATATAAAAATAAAGTAAAACCACAAGCCGTCATCCTCTGGCTTGACCAGGGGATCTTTTTCGACAAAGAGAGATTATCGGGTCGAGCCCGATAATGACGGGGTTGGATTTCAGGTTGAAAGCCAATTTATCCTCTGCTCGCAATGACAGGTGAGATAAAGGTTAACCACCAAACGAAGAACTCGGCTGCAGAGCCGAGAAGACACGAAGCCACGAAGTTTTTTGATTTAAACGTCTGCCTAGTTCGTTTGTTTTTCACAATACATACCAGGCCTGTGAAAATACATAAAAATAAAGTAAAACCACAAGCCGTCATCCTCTGGCTTGACCAGGGGATCTTTTGTGGACAAAGAGAGATTATCGGGTCGAGCCCGATAATGACGGGGTTGGATTTCAGAGTGAAAACCAATTTACCCTACGCTCACAAAGTTTAGTTTGCCACAAAACACACCAAGCCCAGCCAATAAAAACCAGCCTGCAGTGCCTTTTTTAAGTTGCCGTTTGGCGTAATATTCTTGATTTGCTTTTGTTTCCATTTTTCTAGCCTCCATAGCTAAACTTATTAAGACCTTTGCGCAAGTCAGTGGCGTAAGAAAAACGAGATAGAATTCTTTAGATTTATCGCCATTTTTATACGTTTATCGGTTCTCGGAAAAACCGAGTTTTTTGTGTCGAGCAAAGGGCTCTTATTCAATTAAAAAGTTAGTGTCATTCATTTGATTGCTTATTGATTTCTCATTACTTCGATCCTTTAAATTAACGCCTGTAAGTTTTAGGCGATACGATTCTTTAATTAAATACAGTGCTTTTTGACTTGCTTCTTTAAAAGAAAGACCTGCTGGGCGTATATTAGAAATGCAGTTTCTTTCCGCATCGTTTCTGCCTACTTTAGGGTTCCACGTTAGATATAAACCTAAGCTGTCTGGTGAACTCAGACCTGGCCGTTCACCAATTAGCACTAAAACAATCTTGGCATTGAGCAATGCGCCTATCTCGTCACCCACAGCCACGCGCCCTTGTTCTACAATGGTAAGTGGAGCCAAACTTAATTCATTAAGAGCAGGGTCAGAAGCACAATGGTTTAATAAGGTATCTATAAACGGAACGGCGTTTTGTTGAACGGCTTTTGAAGAAAGCCCATCAACCATAACAATGGCTAAGTCATATTCTTTATGGGTATCAGAGCTTAACGAATTAAGTTTTTGTTGCGATGCATCATCTAAACGTCTGCCTAAATCTGGACGCTGTAAATATCGAAAACGGTCTGTGGCTTGACTATGTAAAACGTAGATAGGAAGTGGCTGAGTGTTCTGTAAAACTTTGAGTTGTTCTTTTAATGACACAACGCTTAAAGGCATATGTACGGCATCTTTGGCTTGTGCGTGAGCAAACTGAAACGCTAACAGTTCATGAGTAGGTAAGCTCACTCCCGCTCTACCTAATCCAATACGTGCATCGGTGTATTCACGTAATTTTTGCCATGGATTTTCAATCACATCGGCGGTTGTTTTTGCTTTTGAAAAGTCTTTATCTTCTAATGAGTTATTTGAATTCATTACCTTCTCCCTGGTAATGAATTTAATGAATGAGCAAAAGAACTTGGCATCTCGTCAGACAAGATAAACTTATCTACATCTTCAAAAATCGCCCTTTCTTGTAACCACTTTTCAAATTCTGGTGATGGTTTAAGGCCTAATACTCTTCTGACATAAAGGGCATCGTGAAATGAGGTGGTCTGATAATTAAGCATAATGTCATCTGAGCCAGGAATCCCCATAACAAACGTACAGCCTGCCACACCAAGTAAGGTAAGTAGGTTGTCCATATCGTTTTGATCTGCTTCTGCATGATTGGTGTAACAAACATCACACCCCATTGGCAGCCCTAATAACTTGCCACAGAAGTGATCTTCTAAACCTGCCCTTGTAATTTCTTTGCCGTCAAAAAGGTATTCTGGGCCAATAAACCCCACTACGGTATTAACCAATAACGGAGAAAACTTTCTAGCAACGGCATAGGCTCTTGTTTCACAGGTTTGCTGGTCTATACCGTGATGGGCATTGGCTGAAAGGGAACTGCCTTGACCTGTTTCAAAATACATAACATTGTTACCAACCGTACCTCGGTTAAGTGATAATGCCGCTTCATGCGCTTCTTTAAGCGTATTAAGGTTAAAACCAAAACTGCTATTTGTTGCTTCTGTACCGCCAATAGATTGAAACACCAAATCTACTGGCGCTCCTAACTCTATCGCTTCTAAGGTATTGGTTACGTGAGTAAGTACACAAGATTGTGTGGGAATTTGATAAGTTTGAATCACCTCATCCATTAATTTCATAAGTTTAATGGCTTGTGAAACATTATCTGTGGCTGGGTTAATACCAATGACTGCATCGCCATTTCCATACATTAAACCATCTAAAAGGCTGGCGGCAATACCGTTTACATCATCGGTGGGATGGTTTGGTTGTAAACGGGTTGCTAAACGGTTGGGTAAACCGATAGTATCGCGAAAAGCGGTGGTAACATTGCATTTTTTGGCGACCATAATCAAATCTTGATTACGCATTATTTTGCTCACCGCCGCCGCCATTTCTGGCGTAATTCCCCAACGAACTTGCTTAAGCGTTTCAGAATTCACTTTATCGCTAAGTAACCAGTTACGAAAATCACCCACGGTTAAGTGTGAAATGCTTTTAAATGCTTCTAAATCATGCTCATCTATAATTAATCGAGTGATTTCATCTGTTTCATAAGGGATGATGGCATCATTTAAAAAAGTCTTAAGCGGCAACTCGGCTAAAGCCATCTGTGCTGCAGCTCGTTGCACAGAAGATTCCGCAATGACACCCGCTAGCCGATCTCCCGAACGTGCAGGCGTTGCTTTGGCAAGCAAGTCGCCAAGGTCTTTAAATTGATAGCGATAACCGCCTAATGAATAGTGATAATTTGAATTCATTTGTACTCGCATGGGTTAATAACAGGGAATAAAAGTTGCTTAAATTATTATCTGAATGTAAAGCGAGTTATGTTCCGAGCGAATATCGAATTTTGGCAAATGTTTTAAATTTGTTTTAAAACAATTAGTTATAGTGGTTTAATAACGTTTTTATCAATTTCAACAATAGAGTTGGTCATATTTTGAAGTTTAAAAATGAACAAAATGCACTTCAACGGTGCATATTAAAAACGGATGATCCCGATCAGCAGGCTGGTAATTTAACGAATTGGTCGCAAGAGTATGATCAAATGAGCGATGGGCCTTTCTATGGCACCGTTGATAAATTGATTAGCCATAACCTACACGTTTTTAGAGAGTACAGTAACCAAGAGCTACATCAACAATGCCAAATTTGGCCTGATGCCGTTTGGCTTGGCATTCCGTTAGAAAACAATGAAAACCTTCATATTAATGGCCAAAACTTAATAAAAAATAGTCTTGCAAGCCAAGTAGGAGACCATGAATTTGAATTAGTTACCCCTAAGGACTTTACAATTTATGGTGTGGTGTTAGAAAACAACTTTCTTAATAGCATTGCTGAATTACAAGGGTTAGAGCTAAGAGAAATGGATATATTTCATGCTCCTATTATGGAGTTGGAGCAAAACAAACTGGATCAGTTTAGATATTTTTTAGGTGAAATTGTTGGTGAAAACTCTAGCAAAATGGCTTCATCAATAAAAGAAGATATCCTAATCTCAAGTTTAATAAATACATTACCTCAACAGCTTCACGCTAGACAACCCAAACCCAGTTATCAGCATCGTAAACAAGTGGTAGAAAGAGTAAAACAGTATATTGAAGAACATCACCAACAGCCCGTTACCATGACTGAACTTTGCCAAATCGCTTACGTTAGCAGAAGAACTTTGCAGTACAGCTTTGAAAGTATTTTGGGCTACAGCCCACTTAAATATTTACGAATGACACGACTTAATCACGTTAGAAGAGCTTTAAAAAATGCTCCTGAAGAAACGACCGTGGTTGAAGTCGCTGAAACCTGGGGCTTTACCCATGCAGGGCAATTTAGTACGGATTATAAAAAACTATTTGGTGAACTTCCCTCTCAAACCTTGCATAAAACACAGAAAAATAGAAGCTTCGCTGAATAACTAAAAGAAAATCTTTTAATCAACCTCATCATTATTGAGCTTAACCCAAAAACCTCTCTTGACTGAAGCAAGATCACTTGGTCAGGCCAGAGGATGACGGTTTAGGGTTTGATCGAATATCAATATCGTTGAAAGCCATCTCAATTTTCACGTCATTGCGAGCCGTAGGCATGACAATTTAGTGGGTATTTTGATGTCAGTTATGGATTTGGTTCACGACGTTCGAAATGATAGGGTTAATTTTAAAATTACCCTATGCTCACAAAGTTTAGTTTGCCACAGGGCATGCCAGGCCTGGTAAAATTGAATTTTGGTAATTTTATTGTTTACAATTTTACTGCTTTACTGCTGTGTCTTTGCATTTTTTAAGAAGCGCTTTTATTTTTGCTTCATTTTTAAGCAGGGCATCTACACAATCGGGATCAAACTGCTTGCCCTTTCCTGCTTGTAGGTACTTAACCACTTCTTCAAAAGGCCAGCCTTTGCGGTAAACTCTATCTGAGATCAGGGCATCAAATACGTCGGCTACGGCAGCAATACGCCCTACAATCGGAATTTCTTCGCCTTTAAGCCCATTTGGGTAGCCCTTGCCGTTATACCATTCGTGGTGACAGCCAACTATGTCTTTTAATAGGTGAGTGTGGTGAAAGTCTTGAAAATGAAAGTTGCCTAACATTTTATCAATCATTTTTATGCCTTCAGTGACGTGCGTTTGCATAATTTTGGTTTCAGCTTCGGTAAGTTTGCCTGGTTTTAATAATATACTGTCTGGTATGACAATTTTTCCAATATCATGCAAGGGGGCATAACACCAAATATATTCTATTTGTTCGTCGGTTAAGTCATATTGTTCGGCGAGTTCTCTGGCAATAATTTCCATATTGTGCGCCATTCTTACAAGATGCTCACCTGTTTCTGAATCACGTAAATTGGTGATTTCTTGCGTGGTTGCCATTAAAGCAACTAGGGTTTTAAGTGGCAAAATCGCAGAAATAATAAGCGATTCAACTAAACGCGAATAGGTATCTAAGTTTTCTAATAATTCGTCACTAAAGTAATCAACCTCATCGGCATCGTAAAAAACAAAGCCCATTAAGGTATCACCCAAATAAAATGGTTCTGTATAACTTGATTTAAAGTGATGACTGATGGCTTTAGAATGAACGTTGTTGTGATCTTGTAATATGGATAAATCTTGAATAAGTCTTGGCTGATTACATTCGGCAATACTGACGAGTGAGGGAATCTCTTTTAAAGGGGCAGAATAATGGTTAAGTAATGCTTCATCAAGACTGGATTTGATAAAGGTATGAATATAACCAGTCTCATCGTCATAAATCGCTACAGCAATTCTGCAGAGCCCTGGCCATTCTTTTCTAAGTGAATCGTGAAGATTGAAAAGCTCCTCAGTAATTGACTGATAATTATGCTTCACGTCTCCCCCTTAAAAAAGTAACAAGAATGGTTCTTTTATATCACAAAATATTAAATGTAATAATTAAATATACTCATAAATAGATCAAAATGTGCCTAAACCAAGTTTAAGATCGTCGAATTTAAACTTATTTTATTTATTGAGGTTTACGCTTAATAGACCGCCCTGCTTTTTCTTGTAATGGTTTTTCAGGCCAGCGATGTTTTGGGTAGCGACCTCGCATTTCTTTAGCTACCTCAAAATAGGAGTTTTGCCAGAAATGGTGTAAATCGCTGGTGGTTTGTATAGGCCTTTGAGCAGGAGAAAGCAGTTCAAACGCTAGGTTAATTTTGCCCCACGCTAATTTTGGCGAACTGAGTTCACCAAACATTTCTTGTAATACCACCGATACCTTGGGCAATGAGCCAGAATAATCGATTTTGATCTTTTTACCGCTCGGTGTCACATAAAAATCAGGCGCTTGATTGTCTATTGCCGTCATAAACTCATAAGGTAAACGTGTTTGTATTAAAGGCGTTATATCAACGCGTTTTAATGTCTGTATGGAATCAATGCTTTCTATATATGGAATCAACCATTCTTCTAATGAATTTACCAGGCCTGGTAAAGTGAAATCGGGCCAATCTTGGGTTTGTTGCGGGTTTTGTAATACTAACCAACGGACTTTATTTAACCAAGCTTTAAGGCTTTTAGACCAGGTTAATAAACTTAAATCACTGTCTATAATGGCTTGTTTTAAACAGGCTTTAAGTTGCGTTTTATCGGGTTTGGCAAGTTCTGTTTCACTAATTAAAATCGCCCCCAGTTTGGTTTGTTGTTTGCCGACTATTTTTTGGCTTTGCGCGTTATAACCATATTGTGCCGTGGTTTCAAACCCAAGGGTGTTTTGTAATGTTTGCAAGTCAATTTCTGTGGCTAAATATATACGCCCATCACTGCGTTGACCATCTAAATCTGCTACGGCTAACCAGGCACTACTTTTAAGTTCATTCAATTCAGGTAACACCGCTCCTTTGCCATTACTGAGTAAATAACGGTTATCGGTGTCACTTGAGCCACGGCGTTTAGCAATACGATCTGGGTAGCTTTGTGCAACCAATTGTCCCAAAAAGCGTTGTAAATCGCTTAATGAGTGCAAAACAGGTTGTTTTACATTCATAATTTTAGCTAACTTACTGGCATTAATTAGCACCTGTTCGGCAGTGGCAGGTTTGATACGGTATTGTTTTTGTGCTTGTTGACGATTTTGTCTATAAACCTGTAAAGCTTGTAGTCGTGTCATTAAATCGGCATCATTAGGTGCGTGTAAAAAATGACTGTCGGTTAATACGGCCACTAAATCACAGGCCATGGATTTAATGGAATCTGACTCATCTTCAAGTGAAACCAACAACGCAGAAAAACGGGGTTCTAATCCGATTTTAACCGCTTTTTGGCCTTTTTTTGTTAGGCCATTGTGTGTATTTAAAAGCTCTAAACGTTGTAATAGATTTTTGGCCGCATCAATATGTGCTTGCGGTGGTGGTGTTAACCAGTCTAATTCTAAATAGTTTTTTACACCCCATTGCACCAAAGACAACTGCAAGGCGGTTAAGTCAGTGGTGGTAATTTCTTCTGCCGCAAAAGGTTTTAAAGCTTGTTGTTGGCTCTCAGTCCATAGCCTATAACAATGCCCAGCTTGCACTCGCCCAGCTCGACCTTTTCTTTGGTTTGCAGAGGCTAATGAGATACGCTGTGTTTGCAAACGACTCATGCCACTGGTGACATCGTAAGTTGAAACACGTTCAAAACCAGAATCGACCACTGCTGAGATGTTTTCGATAGTTAAGCTGGTTTCGGCAATATTGGTGGCTAACACGACTTTTTGTCGCCCCGTTTTATCCTTTTGTAAAGCCTGCTGCTGCTGTTCTGCTTTTAAAGCTCCGTAAAGCGGTAATACCAAAACATTTAAGTGGTTTAATTGCTGTTGTAATGCGTTTTGACAACGTTTTATTTCACCCTGGCCTGGTAAAAACACCAAAACATCGCCTTGTGTTTTTTGTAAGGCAATATGAATAAGCGTCATTAACTCTGGCAACCAATCATTGGCATAAGACGATTTAACAGGCCTGGTTAAATACTGAGTAGCAACCTCAAAACAACGTCCTTCAGATTCAATAACGGGGGCATTATTTAAAAAGCCACTAATTTGTTGGGTATTTATAGTGGCTGACATCACTAGCAATTTAAGTGCTTCGTTATAACCGTTGCGAATATCTTTGCATAACGTCAATCCTAAATCAGCATGAATAGAACGCTCATGAAACTCATCAAAAATCACCAAACTTACACCCGTGAGCTCTGGATCACTTTGAATGCGACTGGTTAAAATCCCTTCGGTAATAATTTCTAGGCGAGTGTGTTTACTCGTTTTAGATTCATTTCTTACCTGATAACCTACCGTTTGCCCCACGGGTTCATTAAGTTGTTTAGCCACATACGTTGCAATGGATTTTGCGGCTAAACGGCGTGGCTCTAACATTAAAATTTTGCCACTTTGCTCACCGAATGTATTTACTAAATTTTCTAATAAATACAATGGTACTGCGGTAGATTTACCTGCACCTGGATCGGCTTGAAGCACTAATACATCTTGCTGATGTAACGTTTGTAGAATTTGCGGTAAATATGGGGTAATGGGTAAATTTTGCAATTGTAACAACTTGAGTATTAGCTAATAATATTAAATAAAGTATGGGAATGATTTAAACCGTATATAAATAAGCCTTCAATACGATTTGTAAAAGGCCTATTGTAATGTCGCTTGGTGATATAGCTTCATTAAATCATACCGTTAAGACTTAAGAATATTCATTACTTTAAATAATACAAATTATTTTTAGTACTTTTAAAAACGAAATCCTCTCATAAAATTCAGAAAGTATTGCTAATGTTAATGATTATCATCACATTAAAATCTTTACTTAATTTAATTAGTGACTAATATGAATGGGCATTTGCAATAAATAAATACATCAATAAATGGCTCCTAATTCTATAAATTACAGCACTGACACTACATGAAAAATTACCTGGAAATCATCCTTATTTTATTGATTTCTCTTGTGTTTTCTCAAGAGTCTTTTGCTAGCAAAAAAATTGTTTTAGGTGTGTACCAATATCAATCAAAAGCAAGTGTGGAAAAGCAATATCAAGGCTTTGCTGACTATCTTAATAAATCCATACCTAATTATGAGATTGAACTTAAAGTCTATACTCAACAAGAGCTGCTTACCGCCCTACAAAACAAGCAAATTCAACTGCTTTTAGTAAACCCTAATTTATATGAAATTTTAAGAACCAAAGTAGAACTAAACGGTATTACAGCGACACAACAAATACTTTATAAAGCACGAGCTTTAGATCATTTAGGTGGGGTAATTTTTACTAAAAGCCACAATACCCATATTAACCAACTTAGTGATTTGGAAACACAGCGCATCGCAATACCTTCAAAATCCAATACTGGTGCTTATAGGATTCCTTTATATGAGCTTTATAAAGCTAAAATCAATTATAAAAAAATCCATTTTTTGTCGGTTGGTGACAATGATTCGGTTATAGAAACCGTTTTATCTGACAAAGCGGATGTTGGTTTTGTGCGTACTGGTATTCTTGAAAAATGGCTGGCTAGCCACAGACTAAAAAGGGATGAGATAAAAATCATCAATCCACAATCAAAAAATCACTTTCCACATTTTCTTTCTACTGAACTCATTCCAGAGTGGCCATTTATTATTTTGCCTGGGTTAGATGAAAATCTAAATCGTGATATTGCCGTTGCTCTGTTTGCATTAAGATCAGACAACCCTGCGGCCAAACAGGCTGGAATAGCAGGTTTTGTAGCGCCACGTGACTATCTACCTTTTGAAAATATGTTAAGAGCCTTAAAATTAGAACCCTATGATGCTGAACCAGAAATTTCACTGTCGGCATTGTGGAAACAATATAGAAATACCATTCTTTTATTTGCCTTTTTACTTATCTTTATTGTGAGCTTACTTATACTCACTGAAAAACGTAAAATTCTCATTTCTCGCCAAGAACAACGTTTAAAAAAACAGAATAAAATTGATGAAATTTTATTAGAGTTACCTAAATATGCTGAAAACCATACTGAAAGCGAGCTCTTGCAATACGCATTGGACCAACTTGAACAACTTACATTAAGTTCAGTCAGTTTTATCTACTCTGTTGATAATATTAAACAGGAAATACAACTTATCGCCTTGTCGCATAATGCACTTAAACAGGCTAATAATGTGGATCTCTATAAGAAAAGTTATCCTATTCAAGAATTTGGTATTTTTTCTGAAATGATGGCAAACAAAACTGCCGTCATTATGAATAACTTTCTTGAGCACAAACATTCCCCACATGTACCTGATTGTCATTCCGTGTTCAATAGAATGGCCGTACTCCCGGTTATAGAACACAATCAAATAACGCTTATTGCTTGCTTAGGAAACCGAGAAAGCGATTACCAAATTGAAGATATCAATGTTGTTCAACTTGTTCTTAATGAAATTTGGCGTGTTATTAAAGGTAACCGTACCAACCAAGAAATTATTGTTCAGAAAAACACTTATCAACAACTGCTGGATGACCTAGGTGAAAAGTATATGGTCTTTTCTCATAGTGGTTTAGATGGCATATTAACCTATGTTTCTGCTGGATTTTCTAATATCTTTGAACAGCCTGTAGAGCAGATATTGAACCTTCCTTGGTTTAGTAAAATTGACTGGCATCCTGATTCTATTGTTACGGCCACTAAAAGTGTTAATTCAATCGTTTTACGTCAAAAATCTGAAGACAACATTACCTTATCGTTTTATACACCCGAAAATAAAACCAAAACCATTCTTGTTCACCAACACGCCGTTTATGAAGACGATACATTAATGTCTATAGATGGACTTATTACCGATATTACTGAACAAATAGAAGCTGAAAACAGAATCAAACAGGCCGCATCTGTATTTGAATCCGCCAATGAAGGTATTTTGGTGTGTAATGAAAATAATTTAATTTTAAGAGCCAATAAACAGGTAGAACAAATCACTGGTTACTCAGAATCTGAATTAATTGGTAAAAACCCTAACATATTAAGTTCTGACCGCCAAGATAAAACGTTTTACACAAACCTATGGCAAAGCCTATTGCAAAACGGTAGTTGGGAAGGAGAGCTTTGGAATCGCCGTAAAAATGGCGACCTCTATCCACAACAATTAAAAATTACGACTATTTTGGACCATAACAAAAAACCGGCCTATTTTATCGGCCTTCTTTCTGACATTACCGATGAAAAAGAGCATCAAAAACAGCTAGAAAAAATGGCACATTTTGATGCCCTAACAAGCTTACCTAACCGCTTTTTACTTTCTGACCGCATTACCCAGGCCATTCATGCCTTGCAACGCAATGAAGAAATGATTGCCATAATGTTTATTGACCTTGATGGTTTTAAACTGATTAACGATACTTATGGACACCAAGCGGGTGATGTTTTATTAAAAACACTGGCCAAACGCCTATTAAATTCCGTTCGCGATACAGATACGGTTGCCCGTATTGGTGGTGATGAATTTGTGGTTGTTATTTCGGGTACTAAAGACCCTCATGAATTTACCACCATAGAACAACGTATTCTTAAAGAAACATCAACGCCTGTTGATTATGAAAATCACAAATTACAAGTATCAAGCAGTATTGGCGTGGTTTATTACGGCCACAATTATGGTAAAGACGAAGGTTCTGAACAGTTATTACGCTTAGCAGATCAAGCGATGTATACCGCTAAACAACGTGGTAAAAATAAAATTCAACATTACGCATGGGATAACATTAAAAACAAAAGTGAACTTGTTAATGCATTTAAAAATGGACTATTTGAACTTTATTATCAACCAAAAGTGAATTGTAAAACGGGTGAAGTTACCTCTTTAGAAGGCTTAATACGCTTAAATCATCCTGTTAAAGGCGTTCTTAGTCCTATTGAGTTTTTAACAGATATCGAACAATTTGATCTTATGGATCAGTTAAGTAAATTTGTTATTTTAGAAGGCGTTCAATATTTAGAAAGCCTTAACCATAATCGACAAAATAAAATTGGAATTAGCTTAAATATACAAGGTAACAGCCTACTGCATAAAGAATTTGTAGATGAACTTGTGACATTGTTTAAAAACAATCCTAAAATCTCGCCTGAACAGATGACGCTTGAAATTTTAGAAAGTGCCTCTTTAGGTAAAGTAGAAAAAATTGCTAAACAAATAAATCTATTAAAGGCAGAAGGGTTTAGATTTTCTATTGATGATTTTGGTACAGGGTATGCCTCTTTAACCTATTTAAAAAACTTACCGGTTAACGAAGTTAAAATAGATCAAGAGTTTATTCGTGAGATGTTTTCTGAAACCAACAGTTTAAGTATTATCGAAGCCATTAAATCAATGGCTGAGGCCTTTAATTTATCGATTATTGCCGAGGGTGCAGAAACCAATGAACACATTGAACTGTTATTGCAGTTGGGTATTGAATCTGTACAGGGTTACGCCATTGCTAAACCTATGCCACAATCAGAAATGAATCGTTGGTTAAAAACCTGGCAAACAAACCCTTATTGGCAAACATTAACTGAAATTTCTGCTGCTGAAAAAAGGCTTTTAAAAGCTCGTTTAGCACATATTTCATGGATTAATAAATTTGACAAACTCCTTGCCCAAGAGAAGGAAGCAATAACGATAAGCTCATATCTAAACTGCGAATTTGGTTTATGGTTAATTAATGAAGGTAAACAAATATTAAATGATAAAAATTATCAAAAAATAGATTTTCTTCACCAAGAAATTCATAGAATTGGCAATCTTATCATTGAATCTAAATCACTTGAAAATGAAAATGAAACCTCTAAATTATTAGCGCTTTTCAAGATAAATAGTCTAAAACTAGATTCTCTTTTAAAAACGATACAAAACGAACTCTAATCGGGTTTTGCGCATAAATTACCAGGCCTGGTAATTCTTAAAAAGAAATTTAAAGTATAAAAAACGCCTTATATTCAATGAATATAAGACGTTTTAACTTTGAATAAAAACCTTCTATACAGAAGCATTTAACTCAAATAATTTACTTTGCTAATACTTCTTTAAGTGCCGCTAAGCAAAATAATACCTTTTCTGGTCTTGCGCTGTCGCCCATAAGACCAATACGCCAAACTTTACCTGCTAAAGCACCTAAACCAGAACCGATTTCAAGGTTGTATTCGTTGAGTAAACGTCCACGAATTTCAGCATCGTCTACGCCTTCAGGAATAATCACTGAGTTAAGCTGTGGTAAACGCTCATTTTCAGGTACAACAAAACTGATACCCATTGGCTCTAAGCCTGCCTTTAACTGCTGGTGTGCAGCGGCGTGACGAGCATGAGCGGCTTCAAGGCCTTCTTCTTTTAACATCACCAAAGATTCATGTAACGCATACAAGGTATTAACAGGTGCCGTATGGTGGTAGGCACGTTTTGCGCCTTTACCCCAGTAACCCATAACTAAGTTAAGATCCATAAACCAACTTGAAACACGGCTTTCACGGTTACGAACTTTGTCTAAAGCTTTTTCGCTAAAGCTAATTGGCGATAAACCAGGTACACAAGATAAACATTTTTGAGTACCAGAGTAAATCGCGTCAATGCCCCACTCGTCCACTTTTAGTTCAACACCACCAAGTGATGTTACCGCATCAACAATGGTTAAGCAGTCGTTGTCTTGTGCAATTTTACAAATGGTTTTGGCATCTGATAATGCACCTGTTGAAGTTTCTGCATGAACAAAAGCAACAATTTTAGCGTCTGGATGTGCTTTACAAGCGTCTTCAACTTTAGAAGGCGTAACTGCTGTACCCCATTCGTCTTCAACCACAATGGCTTCACCGCCAAAACGTTCGATGTTCTCTTTCATTCGACCACCAAATACGCCATTAATACATACAATGACTTTGTCGCCTGGTTCAACTAAATTCACAAAGCATGTTTCCATACCCGCAGAACCTGGAGCAGAAACAGGCATTGTTAGTGCATTTTCTGTTTGAAAAGCGTATTTTAGAAGTTCTTTGATCTCATCCATCATGCCAACAAATGCTGGGTCAAGGTGTCCAATAGTTGGGCGAGCCATAGCTGAAAGCACTCTTGGGTGAATATCTGAAGGTCCAGGACCCATCAAAGTACGAATTGGTGGATTAAAAGATTGCATATTGGTTACCTTTTTTTAATAATGTTAGGTTAAACAAAGTTGATTCAAATCAAGTTTTTCACAATTATAGTGTCAAACCCGTGTAATACACAAGGTTAAAAATGGATGTTATTCAAGCTTTAGAAGAAGCCTTAAATAAAAACTGTATTCTTTCTAGTGAAGAAGCGTGCCGCCCTTATGAGTGCGACGGCTTATCTGCGTACCGCCAAAAGCCTTTAGCGGTAGCACTTCCAGAGGATGTAGAACAAGTTAAGCAAGTTTTAAAAATTTGCAAAACCTACAATACGCCTGTTATTACTCGAGGTTCAGGTACTGGTCTCGCTGGTGGTACTTTACCTTTAGAAGACAGCGTAATCTTAGGTTTATCAAAACTCAACAAAATAATTAATATCGATCCATTACAGCGTACCGCCATTGTGCAACCAGGCGTGAGAAATGTCACGGTTTCTGAAGCGGCGGCTAAATATGGTTTGTATTATGCGCCTGATCCATCATCGCAAGTAGCCTGTTCTATTGGTGGTAATGTGGCCGAAAACTCGGGCGGAGTGCATTGTTTAAAATATGGTTTGACTGTTCACAATGTTACCTCTCTTACCGTTTTGGATATGGATGGCGAGATTATTCGCTTTGATGAAAAAGACGATGGCTTAGATTTACTGGCCCTATTAAATGGCTCCGAAGGATTACTTGGTGTTATTGTTGAAATCAAACTCAAACTCATACCCAAACCTGAAGCCGCTCAAGTAGTTATGGCCGCGTTTAAATCGGTAACCGCCTGCGCTGATGCCGTGACCACCGTCTTAAAACAAGGCATCATTCCCGCTGGTTTAGAGATGATGGATCAATTCTCGATTATAGCCGCTGAAGACTTTGCCAAAGTGGGTTACCCTGTAGATGCGGCAGCATTATTGCTGTGTGAAGTGGATGGGAGTAACGATCAGGTTAAAGTTGATAGTAAACGTGTGGCCGATATTTTAACCAATAATGGCGCTTATGAAATTCGCGTTTCTCAAAATGAAACTGAGCGTATTGCTTTATGGCAAGGTCGTAAAAACGCCTTTCCAGCAGTAGGTCGTTATTCACCCGATTACTATTGTATGGACGGCACGATTCCTCGTAGCAAATTAGCTTTTGTATTGGATGAAATTTCTCGTTTATCCGATATATATGGTTTAAGAGTGGCCAATGTTTTTCACGCGGGTGATGGTAATTTACACCCACTGATTTTATACGATGCAAATAAACCTGGCGAGCTAGAAGAGACCGAAAAGTTTGGCGCTGAAATCCTAAGACTATGTGTTGATGTGGGCGGTACCATTACTGGTGAACATGGCGTGGGAGTCGAAAAACTCGATTCTATGTGTCATCAATATCCAGAAGCCGAGTTGGAAATTTTTCACGGCATTAAAAATGTATTTGATAATACAGGCCTACTAAATCCAGGAAAAGCCATTCCAACCTTACACCGTTGTGCCGAATTAAGTCACATGCACGTTCATAACAACCAATTGCCTCACCCTGAATTGGAGCGGTTTTAATGTCCACAGAAAGTTCAATTTCGCACTATGCCGAGCAAATAAAACAAGCTTATTCTGAGAATAAACTGCTACAAATAGCGGGTAATGAAAGTAAAGTTCCCATTTATGATGATGCCGAACTTCTTAGCATTTCAGATCACACTGGAATTGTAAGTTACGACCCTTCTGAGTTAGTGGTTACTGTTAAGGCAGGTACGACACTAGCGGATTTAAGTGCCGCTTTAGCCGAACATAATCAAATGCTTGGTTTTGAACCACCAGAATATGGCAACTCAACCATTGGTGGAACTTATGCTTGTGCTTTAACAGGACCTTCTCGCCCTTTTAGAGGGGGCTTGCGTGACTTTGTATTAGGAACACAGCTCATTGATGGGCAAGGTCGTGAAATGCGTTTTGGCGGTAAAATGCTGAAAAACGTAGCCGGTTATGATGTATCACGTATGTTATGTGGTTCAAAAGGTTCTTTAGCTTTAGTTACCGAACTAAGTTTAAAAGTCTTACCCCTACTTGAAGAACGCACCTACTGCATTACCATGCCTGAGGGTGAAGCTATTTTATTAATGAATAAAATGCAAGGCACAGCTTTACCACTCACAGGCTGTGCTTACATTGGCGGTAAGTTTTATTATCGTGTCGCTGGCGAACATCCAGAACAAGATAACCGTGTTGAAGTCAGTGAATGCACTAACGATATATGGAAAACCTTAAACCCGTTTCAACCACAGCTTGAACCAGGCGAAAAACTGTGGCGTTTAGATGTTGAAAGTACCAACCCAGCTATTGAAAACACCATAGCCGTGGGTATGGGTGGTACGCGCCGCTGGGTGGCCAGTAAAAACAAACCTAACCACCCTTATGTAACGCTTTGGCAAGCTCGTTTTGCCCCACGTAACAACGACAAGCCTTGCGTACAACGCATTAAAAAGGGCTTAAAAGATGTTTTTGACCCACACCACATTTTTAAAGATTTATAAGCGATACATTTAACTATGCAAACTCAATTACCTAAAGATTTATTAGCGACTGAAACCGGGCAAACTGCCGACAAAATTTTACGCTCTTGTGTACATTGTGGTTTCTGTCTATCGGCCTGCCCAACTTATGGGTTACTAGGTGATGAGCTAGATTCACCACGTGGACGCATTTACTTAATTAAAAGTGTATTAGAGGGTAATGAAGTTACCAACGATACCTTATCGCATTTAGATCGCTGTTTAACCTGTCGTTCTTGTGAAACCACTTGTCCTTCAGGTGTTGAATATGGTCATTTATTAGATATTGGTCGCGAAATGGCCGAAGAAAAAGGTCATCGTAGCCTTTTTCAAAAAACAACCCGTTATGCCATTCGCAAAGCCTTAACCACACCTTGGTATTTTAATTTAGTGATTAAAAGCATGCCATTTTTACGTCACTCTAAAGCGGTGCAATTTACCGTAGAAGAACTGGCCTTACAGCAAACATTAAAAGACCAAAAAGACGCATTAAAATCCAGTGTATTACTGCTGTCTGGTTGCGTACAACCTGCTTTAGCGCCCAATATAAATCAAGCGAGCATTAAAGTATTAAACCGTTTAGGGTTAAATGTTTTAGAAACCCCTCAAAGTCAGTGTTGTGGCGCGGTAGACCATCACCTTTCGGGTAATGCAGATGCCATTAAACAAGTAAAAATCAATATTGATGCTTGGATTAAATACCTCGACCAAGGTGTTCAGGCCATTATCTCTAATGCCAGCGGTTGTGGTGTTATGGTTAAAGATTACCCGCATTTATTACGTGAAGATAGCGAATACGCTGAAAAAGCCAAACGAGTGGCCGAACATACGCTTGATATTGCTGAATTTTTAAGCAAACAAGATTTATCGCTCTTTACCAGCTATAAAAACAAAAAGGTCACCTTCCACTCACCTTGTACTTTACAACACGGACAAAAATTACCAGGCCTGGTAGAAGACTTATTACGCCGTTTAGGTTACCGAATTAGTCATGTTAACGATTCACACCTTTGTTGCGGTTCAGCAGGTACGTATTCTATTTTTCAACCAACCTTGTCTAAACAATTGCGTGATAACAAAATTAAAAACTTAACTGAAACCAATCCCCCTCTCATTGTAACCGCCAATATAGGCTGTTTAATGCACTTACAAAAAGGGACTAAAACACCTGTTAAACATTGGATTGAACTTCTCACAGTTGATTCTTAACAAGGTTCATAACTTTTCACTATAAACATCATAAACAGATGTAAACCATTCGTTAAAGCATCTCTATAAACTAGTTGAAAAATTTAACCGGATAGACGGCTACAATAAATTAAAGGAAGCTCCACCATGTCTGACATTGAAATTGCACAAAATGCCAAGATGAAGCCCATCATTCACCTAGCGGATAAACTGTTTGGCATACCTGCCACTGAGTTAGATCCTTATGGTCATTACAAAGCTAAACTCTCTTTAGAATATGTAGACAGCTTATCTCACAAAACTGAACAAGGTAAACTCATACTGGTTACCGCCATTAGCCCTACACCAGCCGGTGAAGGTAAAACCACCACCACGGTTGGCTTGGGTGATGCGTTAAACCGTATTGGTAAAAAAACCATTATGTGCTTACGTGAACCATCATTAGGCCCATGTTTTGGTATGAAAGGCGGTGCCGCTGGTGGTGGTTATTCGCAAGTAGTGCCAATGGAAGACATAAACTTGCACTTTACTGGCGATTTTCATGCCATTGGTGTTGCGCATAATTTACTGTCAGCCATGATTGATAATCATATTAATCACGGTAATGCCTTAGATATTGACCCACGTCGTATTAAATGGAACCGTGTTGTCGATATGAACGACCGTGCCTTGCGCCAAATCACCGTTGGACAAGGTGGCCCTGCTAATGGTTATTTACGTGAAGACGGTTACGATATTGTTGTTGCTTCTGAAGTTATGGCTATTTTATGTTTAGCCATTAACAGAGCGGATTTAAAAGAGCGTTTAGGTCGTATTATTGTGGCTTATAAAACAGACCGTGTAACCCCTGTTTATGCCAGCGATTTAAAAGCACACGGCGCTATGGCCGCATTACTTAAAGACGCCATTAAACCAAATATTGTGCAAACATTAGAGAACAATATTGCGATTGTTCACGGTGGCCCATTTGCCAATATCGCACACGGCTGTAACTCGGTTACCGCTACCCAAACTGCTTTAAAACTGGCTGATTATACAGTTACCGAAGCAGGTTTTGGTGCAGATTTAGGTGCAGAAAAATTCTTAGATATTAAATGTCGATCGGCTAAATTATCACCTTCTGCAGTGGTAATTGTTGCCACAATACGCGCACTTAAATACCACGGTGGCGTACTGCTTGACCATTTAAATCAAGAGAACTTAGACGCGATTGATAAAGGTTTTGAAAACCTTGAAAGACACCTCTACAACGTAACCGAAAACTTTAAGTTACCAGCGGTAGTATGTATTAACCATTTCACCTTTGATACGGATGCTGAAACAGAATTACTGATTCAAAAAGTAGAAGCTTTGGGCGTAAAATGCATTATTTCAAAACACTGGGCTGAAGGAAGCGCAGGTGCCGAAGAACTCGCTCATGCGGTTGTAGAAGTCGCTGAAAACTCTCATTCTGGATTTGAATATCTGTATGACAGTGAAATGCCTCTTTGGGAAAAAATTGAAACCATTGCAATGAGAACTTATGGCGCCAAGGGCATTAGTGCAAACTCTAAAGTAAGAGAAGAAATTGACCGTATTCAACCACAATACGGCCACTTGCCTATTTGCATGGCCAAAACCCAAATGTCATTTTCAACCAATCCAGACTTAAAAGGCGCACCAAGTGGTCATATTGTTGAAATCAGTGACATTAAACTCAAAAATGGTGCTGGTTTTATTGTTGCCATTGCTGGCGATATGATGACAATGCCAGGCCTACCAAAAGTACCAACTGCAGAACGCATTGATATTGACGATTCAGGCGTAATCACAGGGTTGTTTTAAAACACAATAATGCCATTATTAGGGCGGCAATTTAAGGTAATCATTACCAATCATATATTGCCGTCCATATAAAGAACTTCTATCTTAAAGAAGTCGTCCTTACCAATTTCATATATTCATAAACTCCCAAACACGTATAATCATGTCTATATACCCCTATTCTTAATAAGGGCTTGTCGACCACGTTCATAAACTCATAAAGCTTTAACTGCCTGTTTATTAGCATGATGGACACTTAAAAGTTTTATCTTAAAAATTATTTTTACTAAATAAATTAAAGAGATAACACTGCGTGTTGGCATTTTGATTGCTTAGAATATTTTTACTTAAAATTAGTTCCATAAAACTATCCAAAATTACAGGACTCCGTTATGCGTAACAATCAACCCGTTACCCAAAAAGAACACCGTCTCCCTGATGATGCTCTATTAGTCTCTCATACCGACTTACAAGGTAATATTACCTATGCCAATGAAGCGTTTGTAGAGGCAAGTGGCTATGCTTATGATGAAATCATGGGGCAACCACATAATATTCTTAGACATCCAGATGTACCCCCGTCAGTTTTTGCCGACTTTTGGAATAGTATTCAAAATAGCCGACCATGGAATCAGATTGTTAAGAATAGATGCAAGAATGGTGACCACTATTGGGTAGATGCCAATGCCACTCCTATGTTTGAAAACGGAAAAATTGTTGGCTATATGAGTGTGCGTACGCCGGCTACACGTGAACAAGTAAAACAAGCGGAACTTGCCTATAAAGCCATTGCAGATAAAAAAATTAAACTACGCCATGGTGAAGCCGACAGCCTTTGGAAACGATTTAATCCATTTGCTCATTGGCCACCGCTTATTACATTAATCCCTGCCACTATATTCGCTATTGCCACTGAAATATTTTCTGTTTTTTACGGCTATCGTCCAGGCTGGTTAAACAATATTGTTATCTTTTTAGCCCTGTTATCTACCGTACATGTGATGTATTTCTTAAACCGAATTCAACATGCTATCCATGCGATTGATGAAATATCTTCAGGTAACCTAACAGGCCATATTAATACACATGGTGCCAACTCTTCGGGGGTGGTTAACCGACGTATTAAAAGCTTGCAAATTCGCCTAGGTGCACAACAAAACGAAGTGATTACAACCGCAAGACGTTCTACTCGTTTAGAGGCTGGTTTAGACAATCTTAATGCCAATATTATGCTGGCAGACCAAACTGGAACTATCACTTACTTTAATGAGTCCTTAAAAGACTATTTAAAAGAACTTGAGCCCAAAATTCAGCAAGAAATTACCGATTTTCATCTTGAAAAACTATTAGGTAAAAATGTGGCTTGTTTATTTGCAAAAAACAAACACATTATGGAAAGGCTAATCTCTATGGATCAAGCTGAAACCTTTAAATTTGAATTTTTTGGAGCGCAATTACAATTATTGCTCACGCCTATTTATGATAAAAATCAGCGCTCTTTGGGTATTGTTATTGAGTGACAGGATATTTTCCAAGAAATTTATGTACAAGAAAGTATTGCTAAACTAGTTGATGATGCCAGTGATGGTCGCTTACATTCAAGAGTAAATACAGCACAACTAGAAGGCTTTTATAAGGAACTGGCAGAAAACATTAACCACTTAATGGATGGTCTACAAAACACCTTAAAAGATATATCCATTTTAATTGGTGGACTATCAGGTAAAGATTTAACCGTTATGCCTGAAGACGAACATCGAGGGCAATATGGTTGGACAATTAAAAACTTAGTAAGTGGTATTCAATCACTTCGTGAATCCTTTTTCAGTGTCAATAACCAAGCCAATGAAGTTACCCAATCAGCAGAACACGTTGCTCAGAGTAACCAGGATTTAGCTGAATCGATTAAACAGCAAAGCCGAGAACTGATTAATACTTCTTCGTCTATGCGCTCTTTAACAGAAACCGTTACACATACTGCGCAACAAGCCACCGTTTCTAATCAACTGGCATTACAAACTCAAAATAACGTTGAGTTGGGTAATCAAAGTATGCAAGAAACCATTTTGGCCATGCAAGAAATTGAACAGGTAAGTCAACAAATTACAGGAATTGTTACCCTAATTGACAGTATTGCCTTTCAAACCAATTTATTGGCATTAAATGCGGCTGTAGAAGCCGCACGAGCGGGTGAACATGGTAGAGGATTCGCCGTAGTAGCAGGCGAAGTTCGTAATCTAGCGCAAAAATCGGCAGAAGCCGCTAAGGAAATTAAAGGCCTTATTGATACAACTGCAAGCAAGATTGCTCACGGTACAACTAAAGTGCAAAATACCGGTGATTCATTACAAGAAATCATTAAGCAAGTTCATCAAATGTCAGAAAACATTTCTAGCATTGCAGAAAATGCACAATCTCAATCTCAGCAAATTGAAGAGGTCAATGAAACGGTTCGCATTTTAAATCAAGCAGCAGACCATAACTCAACACTGGTAATGGAAAACTCATCTTTAGCTGACTACTTAAGTGAAGTGGCAGAAAGTATGGATAACTTGGTAGGTGCATTTGAGTTAGGGGAGCTTACAGAAGCTCAGATATCAAACCAAACTCAGTCAAGCAACTCTCTGATTTTAGTTGTAGATGATAATATTTCTAACTTGAAAGTAGCAAGTATGTTCTTGCAAAAATCGGGCTATGATACTAAAACGGCAACGAATGGTAGAGAAGCCATTGTACAGTGCCAACGTTATCATCCTGTTGCTATTTTAATGGATATTGAAATGCCAGAAATGGACGGCTTACAAGCTACTAAAGCATTGCGTCAAAGCGGTTATAGTCATCCAATTCTTGCTTACACAGGGCATTCTGATTCTTATCAAAAAACCATTGAACAAGCTGGAATGAATGGCATTATTAAAAAACCATTAAATATTGACTACATCAATCAAACATTGCGTTCTTATAATATTAATCCAAATACCTCTAGTAGTTCGATTGTGCTTGCCAGACGTAAAAAAATTATAGAAAGTTCAGGTACCGCATATCAATACAGTGAAATGATAAACGCGCACTTAGGTTGGAAAAAGAAAATTCGTAGCTTTATTGATGGTGCCGATATTGGCATGAGCCAAGAAACGGCTACTGACCATACCGCCTGTGCATTAGGTAAATGGTATTACCAAGGTAGTGGTCAACAGTTAATGCATCTGCCCATGATGAAACAATTAGGTGATGAACACATGCAAATGCATAAACTAATTGGCACAATCATGGATGCATTCCGTATCGATGATTACGAAACACTTGAAACTTCAATTGATGCAATGGATAAACAGAGTGATAAGGTGGTAACATTGCTTAATGAATTGATTGATTACGAAGGGCAGAATTTGTAAAGGTTAGTACGTAATAAACTTCATACATCCTGCCTCAGTAATAATCTACTGACTTTTTAGACTACAAGCCCCCTCTTAGGGGGTTTATTTGTTTAATTACGATTATTTAAAAGCTTCGCAGCTAGTCACTATACAAATAAAAGTAATTAAAAATCGTCTGAATTTTGTCAAAAAACTCATAAATATGTTTAGATATCGTTCAAATTAAATATCGAAAGGATATTACTGTGTCTGAAATAGCACCTAACCAGTTAGCATCTCAGTTTCAAGCGCTAAAAACGCAAATAAACCAACACATTATTGGTCAAACCCACTTAACAGAGCGATTGCTCATTGCCCTATTATCAGACGGCCATTTATTGGTAGAAGGCCCACCAGGCCTGGCAAAAACCAAAGCCATTAAGGTGCTTTCAGAAATGCTAGAAGGAAGCTTTCACCGCATTCAATTCACCCCCGATTTACTGCCTTCTGATATTACAGGCACCGATATTTATCGCCCAGAAACTGGCGAATTTGTTTTTCAGTCAGGCCCTATCTTTCATAATCTTATTTTGGCAGATGAAATTAACCGTGCGCCAGCTAAGGTTCAAGCCGCCTTATTAGAAGCCATGGCTGAAGGGCAAGTAAGTATTGGTAAACGTAGTTTACCTATGGAAAAACTGTTTATGGTTATGGCTACCCAAAACCCTTTGGAACAAGAAGGTACTTACCCTTTACCTGAAGCGCAATTAGACCGTTTTATGATGCATGTAAATGTGGATTACCCTAACTCAGAAAGCGAGCATAAAATTTTAGAGTTGGTCGAAAACGAGGCGCGTCAGCAAAGTCAAAAACCAGTTTTTACCGCTATGAGCCAAGACGATTTATTTGCCGCTCGTGACGCCGTATTAAACTTACACATGGCTGAATCAATCAAAACCTATATTGTTGAATTGGTTATGGCAACACGTGAGCCTAAACGTTATGCGGATTCTTTAGATAGTTGTATTGGTGTTGGTGTTAGCCCTCGTGCCACTATTGCCTTATCACGCTGTGCTAGAAGCCATGCTTGGTTAAGTGGTAAAACGTTTGTAAGCCCTGACGATGTACAGGCTGTTATTCACGATGTATTTAGACATCGTTTAATTCTAGATTTTGAAGCTGAAGCGCAAGGCATTACACCCGATGATGTTATTGACCAAATTTTAAATTTTGTGCCTGCTACTTAAGCTGCTTAAGCTAATTAATCAGTATTGAATTAAAATAAGAGTTTTTACAATGCAAATTAACGTCACACTTACCCTTTTTTGCCTGGTGACTCAGCAAAGTTTTAGCGATGTCAGATAATCTTATAGAAAACGCTGACCTTTACAGCGAACTAAAAGACTTAGTGGCTTTTCGGTTTCACGTGAAGCAAAAAAAACTCAGTCACCAGCAAAATACCATAGCCACAAATAGCGGTAATCACCTTGCTGTGCGTAAAGGTAGAGGGATGACTTTTAGCGAAGTACGTCAATACCAACCAGGTGATGATATACGCTATATTGATTGGCGAGTAACTGCTCGTACTCAAAAACCTCACACAAAAGTATTTGTAGAAGAGCTTGAGCGCCCAACCATTATTGTTACAGAACAAACACCCCATCTTTTTTTTGGATCGCAAGTGCGCTTAAAAATTGCACAAGCCTTAAACATATCTTCTATTTTGGCGTGGGTTTCACTTGCACACAATGAACGTGTGGGTGGCATTAGTTTTAATCATCTACAAAACCTATGGATACCGCCAAAACGCAATCAACAAACTGTTTTGCATTTACTGCAAAAAAGCATTGAGATGCAAAGCCAAATTAATAAACCCACTGCACCAGATACCCAAGCCTGGGTAGAAACCCTGCAACAACTTCTTAAAGCAAGTAAACCGGGCAATAAAATCTTTTTAGTTGGTGATATGATTCAGCTTGTTAAATATGCTTCACCCTTGTTAAAAAAACTAAAAAAGAACACCGATATAACGGCTATTCATATCTACGATAACTTAGAAAAAAACCTACCTAAATTAGGCTGGTTAAGTATGACCAAAAGCTTTGCTAGTGATAGGCTCGTCAAACTGGATAGCTTCAGATCCAAAACTCGCGATGCTTATCACACACTGTATCAAGACCAGTGGCAAGAAACTCAAAATGTCTTTTCAAAACTCACGATTCCACTGGTTGAAATAGGCACACACCAAGAGCCGTTAATGAGTTTAATTCAGCATAAACTGATTCAGTAAGAGTGTCTTTATGAAAGATTTACAACCCCAAAACCCACTTCTTGAACAACTAAAAGACATACAGTTGCCCGACCCAATTGGTTGGTGGCCATTGGCTTTTAGTTGGTGGATATTAATATTCAGTATCACCTCAATTGTCATTGGTATTGCTTGGTACTATTTTGATCTTAAACGACGTAATATCTATCGCAGAACGGCAATTGATCACATTGATGAAATCATGCAGCAAAACGACCTAAGTGATAATGACAAAATTTCAGCTATAAATGCCGTTGTTAAACAAGTCGCCTTAACGGCATACGGTCGTTTAATCACCGCTTCGTTACATGACCAGGCCTGGTTAAAATTTTTATCCGAAACCGCAAGTTATATTCCGCAACCGGATCACCTTCAAGACGCTTTAAATTATGCCTATAAGGCGAATAAAGAAAATGAGGCTAATGAAATGGAGGATACCGTTCAAACCATTTCATCCAAACAAGCCGTTAGAATTTGGCAAGAATACGCCAAAAAATGGATTAAAGGACATCATCAATAATGCAGTGGCACAACCTTATTGAAACCCTAAGCAATATCAGCTTTATTTGGCCTTGGATGATTGCCTTTTTGCCCTTGCCTTGGATTATCAGTCGCGTGATTAAACCTATGCAAAAACAGCATACTCCATTACTAGCCCCGCAAATTATTTCACGTATTGAAGATCAACTTCCGGCCGAAAACCTCATTGAAGCAAACCAATCCCATTCAAAAATGCCCATTTTAGCTATCTTGATGTGGGTTGCACTAATCATCGCCACCACTCGTCCTGTTATTTATGCCGACAGCACGCCTTTTCAAATCAGTGGTAAAGAGATTATTTTGGCCGTTGATTTATCAGGTTCAATGCAAAAAGAAGATATGTACCTCGATGGCAATGATGTAAATCGTTTAGTGGCGGTTAAATCGGTTGTTTCTGACTTTATTTCTCACCGAAAAGGCGACCGTATGGGCTTGATTGTATTTGGTACCCAAGCCTTTTTACAAAGCCCTTTAACCTACGATTTAAATACCGTTAATACCCTTTTAAAAGAAGCACAGATTGGTATGGCCGGCAATAATACGGCCATTGGTGATGCCATTGGGTTAACTCTTAAACACTTATATAAATCTAAAACGGGTCATAGTGCTGTTTTAATTTTATTAACGGATGGTTCTAATACAGCAGGTAAAGTAAACCCTATTGATGCTGCAGAAAAAGCCAAAGAAATGGGCTTAAAAATTTACACGGTGGGCGTAGGTCAAGTAACATCAAGAAATGGTTTAGATATTTTTATGACCAATAAATCGGATATGGATATTGGCACTCTAACCAAAATAGCCAGTATTACAGGAGGTCAGTTTTTTCAGGCCAATGACACCAAACAACTCGCCAGTATTTATCAAGAAATTAACAAGTTAGAATCCGTAAAACATGATGTATATAATTATCGGTTACGCACTGAATATTACCCTTGGCCACTCGGTTTAGCCTTAATTCTTAGCCTGCTTCTGGCCTGGTCACAACTTAGAAAGATGGGAGCTTAATAACAATGTTTGAGCTTTTAAATAATCTTCATTTTTTAAGACCAGAATGGTTTTTAGCCCTACTTCCTGTTATTTGGATTATATGGAAGGCTTGGCAAACTAGCCGTAAACAAGGCGCTTGGCACGAAGTCATTGCCCCTAAATTTAGGCATTTATTATTAGGTGAAAACAGTACAACAGGTGCGAGCGCCAATGAAAAAATAGGCTATCTTGGTTTAAGCATTGCCTGGTTTTTTGCTGTATTAGCCCTATCTGGTCCTTGGGTAAAATCGGTTGATATTCCTGCCGAAAAATCACAACAAGGCGTGGTCATTGTTTTAGATTTATCTCTCTCAATGCTGGCTGACGACTTATCACCAAATCGCATCTCCCGAGTAAAATACAAACTGACAGATCTATTAAAACAATACCCACAATATGCAACAGGGATGGTGGTCTATGCTGGTACTGCACACACAATTAGCCCTATTTCTGAAGACAATCAAACTTTACTAGGCCTGTTACCTAGTTTAAATCCTGTAATGATGCCTAAATTTGGTTCAAAACCTTTGCAAGGCTTAAAATTAGCGCAAAAACTCTTTGATGGAGCACAAATTACCAACCGTCACATTGTCTGGATTACTGATGATATTGAAAAAAATCAAATACAACCTATTACTACTTGGTTAAACGATCATAACGATAGCGTTACCGTTATGACGGTTGGAACCACTAAAGGTGGTGTGGTACAAGTGCCAAATTATGGTTTATTAAAAGATAATAATGAAAAATTAATTATGCCTAAAGTCCCTTTTGAGCGTTTTGCCGAGCTTGAAAAAAAGACGAATATTAAATGGATAGATTTAAAACCTGAAGATACTGGCGTTAAAAATTTACTTCCGCCAGATATGGCAAACACAGACAAACTTGCACAATCAAAACACGCTAAAGAGGTTAATCACCCTTTAGATATTGGTGCTTACTTTCTCTTCTTATTATTACCAATTGTGGCCTTGGTATTTAGACGAGGTACTTTGCTAAGCCTTGTGGTTATTACTGTACTGCCCATTGGTTTACTTACACCAAAAACCAGTTATGCAATGGATTATTGGGGCCAATTACCCTCAATATTTCAATCTCTTGACCAACAAGGATATGAGGCCTGGGAAAATAAAAAATATGGTGCGGCTGAAGCGCTATTTGAAAACCAACAATGGAAAGCCAGTGCATTATATCGACAGGGTAAATATGCTCAAGCCGCTAAAATTTATGCCTTAGATAAAACCCCAACGGGCTACTATAATTATGGCAATACCCTAGCACTCACAAATAAGCTTGAAGAAGCTAAAAAAGCTTATGAACATGTCCTCAAATTGAAACCTGATTTTACCCAGGCTAAAGATAACTTAGCGGTTATAAACAAACTACTGGCACAAAAACCCAAAAAACCAGAGTTGCCTCCGCAAAAAGATGAACAAAAAGGGCAATCTCCCAAGAATCAACAAAACCCATCAGATTCTAAAAAAGACCATCCTGATCAAGAAAACAAAAAAGATAAACCATCACAAAATCCAGCTGATGATTCGCAAACAAACCAGAAAAATGATGAAAAAAATTCTGATAAATCTGGTGATGAACAAAAAAATCAAGGCAGTGAAGATAAAAGCCAAAATCCTCAGCAGGCTGATAACCAGAAACAAGATGGGGCGCAAAAAGATCAAGGTGGCAATAACGATTCAAACAATCAACAAAAGCCATCTGAATCAAAGGATAACCAAGATGCTGGCAGTCAATCAGGCGAACAACCTAACAATCAGGCCAATAACTCATCTCAATCCTCTATGAATAACAAAGACAAAAATGATTTAAACGACAATATTGCTGAAGAGGGCAATACTGGCGCGAATGATAAACCTAAAGATTCTAAAGAGAATAAACAGGATGCTGCCCCTAGCAAATTAATGGACACCCCACATTCTGATAAAACAATAGGCCAAGGTGATGGCGCCAAACCAAATAAAAAATTAACGGAAAAAGAGCAGGCTCAACAATCTTGGTTAAAACAGATTCCAGATCAACCAGGCCTATTTTTAAAACGAAAATTTGAGTATCAATTTCAACAAAATCCGTCTAAAAATGACCCAACAGAAAAGCAGTGGTAGATAAAATGAATACAAGACCTCTTTATTTAAAAGACGTGCAAAAACATAATTTATTAGGCTCAATAATTTTAACCTTGTGCCTTGTATTATTTAGCCAGCTTGCTTTAGCTAATACCGTCAGTGTTCAAACAGATCGTCAAAATGTAGAAATGGGTGACATCATAACGCTTTCTATTAAAACAGACTTTCAGGCCAAAGGTAGTGCTTTAGACCTTACGGGTTTAAAACAAAATTTTGCTGTTTTAAACCAACAACAAAGTAATCAAATTCAAATTATTAATGGTAAATACTCTTCTTTTACAGAGTGGCAAATTCAAATTTTACCTAAGGAGATTGGTAATTTAACCATTCCACCTATTGCCATTGATGGTATTAAAAGTAAGCCTTACTCAATTACTGTAAAAAAAGCCGAATATTTAGATGGTAATGCCCCCTATTTTTTAGAAGCAGAAGCCAATAAAAAACAAGTGCATGTTCAAGAACAGCTCATTTACACCTTACGTTTTTACAATAAAGGTAGCCTGATTAACGGTAATATACGTCCACCAGAATTTAAAAATTCCTTAAAAGAATCTCTAAAAGAACAGTCTGTATATGGCAAAACCATTAATGGCCAACAATATACGGTATACGAATGGCAGTATGCTGTTTTTCCACAATCTAGTGGTCAATTAACGATTAATGGCCCAACCTTTACCGGATTAATTCAATTGCGTGGTAAAGATAAAGGCGTACAAGCCGCAGCCAAATCAACGGTTGTAAATGTATTACCCGCTGAAAAAAGCAACGCGCCTTATTGGTTACCAGCCGAAGATGTTACCCTTACCCAAAAATGGGAAAATACCCCAAAAACCATTCAAGTTGGTGACAGCCTTCGTCGTATTATTACTTTAACGGTTAAAGGCTTAAAAGCTTCTCAGCTCCCTAATATTACTAGCCAAGGTGACGATAACTTTAAAGTTTATGCTGATGAAGCAAAATCTAGTCAAACCCTTTCAGACAAGGGCGTACAAAGCATTAAAATAATTTCTCAGGCTATTGTACCTACCAAAGCAGGCACCATTCACTTACCGGATAAAACGATTACTTGGTGGAATACTGCTACCAAAAAATTTGAAACCGCTGTTTTAAAAAGCAAGCCTATTACCGTTTGGCCTGCTGATGGTAATCAAAATCAAGCGATTCCTGCTACTACAGATTTTAGTAACAATGCAAAAACGCCATTAAAACCAAATCACTCTACTAAACCATATCAAGCTAAAGCTAATCAAACTACTGGCGGCCTAGACGAAATATTCTCTATTCCTGCTTGGGTCTGGCCAATTATTATCGCTGTTATCTTATCTATTTTGTTACTGACACTTATTGTGCTTATGCGTACACGTAAACAGCTAAAAGAACTGCAAAATAGGCCTGCTACAGCCATAAATACACAAACAAATGCTCACCCTAAGACTTTTAATAATAAATGGTGTGACATGCCCTTGCCGGAGTTCTATAAAGAACTTTTACGTCAATTACATGATGAGTTTAATATTAAAAGTGTTGATTCAATTAATAATGCGCATTTACGCACAGCCATATTTGATTTAGAAGCGCATTTATTTGCAAATAAAGACTTACCCTATAAAACAATAGAAACCATATGTGATAACTGGGCATCTATGGTGACCCAAACAAATGCAACCATACTAAAAAAAGGTGAATTAAACTCGCTTTATCGCAATGGCTAATAAATAAAAGATGCACTAATAAAAAAGGCACTCATAGTAGAGTGCCTTTTTATTTCTGCTGCATTAACTCCAAAAAAGAGTTAATGAAAAAAATACATTAAAGATTAGCTTGAAAAATGTCTTTCTGCCAATTTTTGTACCTCAGGATAATTAGTTTTACCTGTTCCTAAAATAGGTACTTGCTCTACTAAAATAACTGTTTTAGGAATCATTAAATCTGACACCTTGTTTTCTTTAGCTGCGTCAGTAACCGTTTTACGGCTTAAGGTAACATCGTCAGTCACCAATACTAATTGTTCACCCTTACGTTCATCAGGTACAGCAACAACAACATGATGCCCTTCTGGGCTTGCTAAATTAATATAAGTTTCAACTGCGGTTAACGACACCATCTCTCCGCCAATTTTGGCAAAACGTTTTGCACGTCCTTTAATCCAAACATACCCATCTTCATCCACATCAACAATATCACCCGTATCGTGCCATCCATCTTTAGGTGGTTGTAAAAGACCGGGTTGATCAGGTAATAAATATCCCATCATAATATTAGGGCCCTTAACAAATAGGCGTCCCCCTTCTTCAATACCAGGCACGGGTTCAAGACGATGTTCTATTGCTGGGACTAGAGGTCCAACAGAACCATGTTTATATCCCATAGGCGTATTAACAGAAATAACAGGCGTTGTTTCAGTTACCCCATAACCTTCAAATATAGGCTGATGATACTTATTTGCATACAATTCTCTGGTTTCCGGGCGCAACCTTTCTGCCCCAGCAACCATCGCTTTTACACTATAAAAATCAAATGGGTCTGCTTTACGTGCGTAACCACTGTAAAAAGTATCGGTACCAAAAATAAAGGTGGAGTTGGTTTGATACACCATTTCTGGTACAACGGCGTAATGTACTGGTGACGGATACATAAAGACTTTAGCACCCTTTAATACAGGCCATAATAAACCTGCAGTTAGCCCAAAACAGTGGAACGTAGGCAATGCATTAAAAATTTTATCTTCAGAATAAACATTAAACACCGCATGAATTTGTTCAATGTTATTTATAATATTTTTATGCGATAACACAACCCCTTTTGGCACTCCTTCTGAACCAGAGGTAAATAATACAACCGCTTCGCTATCAAATGCTTTTTTGTACCCTAAAAGAGTTTTTGGTGAAGTAACCAGGCCTGCTAATTTTGAAAAAAGACCAATTTGAGTTCGAACATCTTCTAAATATAAAAAATTTACCTTTTCAGACAATTTTTCAATCAAATCCTCAATTTCAAAAGCCTCTATAAACTTTTTAGAAGTAACAATGGTTTGCAGTTCTGCTGTTTCACAAGCCGATTCAATAGCCGCTTGGCCTGCCGTAAAATTTATCATAGCTGGTACATAACCGTAAGCTTGCAAAGCAAAAAAACTGGCTGGCATACCTGCAACATTTGGCAACATCAAACCAACACGTTTTTGATCTTGTAAATTTTTATGTAGCGCTTTACCTAAAATAACTGAAGCTTGAGTTAATTTTTTTAAGCTAAGTTTTTGATTATTTATATCTTCAATACAAATGTCTTTAGCCCAAAACCGCTTTTTAGCCGCAATAAGACTCGCAAATAACGAATGTTCAACTACGCTTGCATTAAACCCTGCATCACGTAATAAATTAAAAACGACTTGCTTGTAATGTTTGTGTTTCTCATGACTTTTAAGTGTTTTTTCTACGGATATAGTGGCATGTGGCTGAATATGAAGTTGAATTTTTGGAAACCACATACGTTTAATAAAGGCGAATTTAGTCCCATCTAAATAAGAAAAACGACTATAAACCGCACCACTAATATAAATAGGTAATACAGCGGCTTTCGTTTTGTCGGCAATTAATCCTGTGCCTTCATACACCTTCATTAATGAGCCATTTGTAGTAATGCGACCTTCTGGAAAAATCATACATTGATTGTGCTTTTTCAGTTCATCAATCATATGTTTTGCCGCATAGGGACTATGAATATCAACTTTAAAAAAATGACTCATCGATAAAATAAAGCGTTCATGCCATTTTTTAGTATGCGATGTATCCACCATAAAAGTGGTTTCGCCTGGTATAAATAAGTCAAGTAAAGGGCCATCCAATAACGACACATGATTAGCAATAATTAATAATGGACGCTCACTATTAACGGCTTGCTGATAGTTTTCTAGCCCTTTTACCTCAACTCGGTAAACCCACTTTAATAGCCTTTTTACAACAAATTTAAACAACCATTTCATGTGTTTTTAGTACCTTTTATTGTTCTTTTAATCTATTTTTATACAGTATGTTGGCGACTAAAATATTAACTAAAGCCAGCACAACAAACATCTCTAATAAACTTAGAGACAAGGCAAATCCAATCATTATTAATACGGCAGAAACCACCATAAAGAGAGCATTTACAATATTATTTACGGCCACTATTCTAGCACGGAGGTGTACAGGCGTATGGGTTTGCAAAATAGTATAAAGCGGCACGATATACATACCACCAAATACTGCCATTAATGAAAAAAAGACTAAAGATAAATTAGATGGCCATTGCGTTAAAAACTGGCTCATCGTTAATAATGTTTCATGTGAAACATCGGGGTTAACTGCAAGTGGATAGTGAACGCTAGAGATAGAATATACCGCCAACATTATCATCACTGACATACCCAAAACCATACTCCAATGCCATTTAAGGGTTGCCTTAATCGGCATTATTTTGGTCACAAGACCTGAGCCCAATGCAATGCCAATTGAGAATAAAGTTAAAAATAACATAACCACTTTATCGTCGGCAAAAACATCGTATTTAACCAAAGCCGGAATTTGACTTAACATCACCGCACCAATAAACCAAAACCAAGAAATAGCCATAATCGCAAAAAAAGCTATATGATGCTTTCGGCTTTCTTGTATCACTTCATAGGTACTACGAAACCAATTCCAATTTATCACTAAACTATCATCATACTGTTGGCTTTGTTCAACGCGTAAACTAAATAAATAACCCGCAATAGCAACCAAAATGACCAGGCCTGCCATAATCCATAAGCCACCGTCAACCAGCACACCCAGGCCTCCTAAAATGGTACCCGTTAAAATAGCAATAAAGGTTGAACCACTAAATAAGCCATTTCCTTTAATCAAATGTTTTTCATCTAAAATCTCAGGCAAAATAGAATATTTAATTGGCCCAAAAAAAGACGACTGACTACCCATTAAAAATAGAGTAATAAACAATAACCACAGATTTTGAGAAATGAGTGCTAAACCGCCCAGAAACATAATAAAAATTTCAGCGAGTTTGATTTTTTTAATCAAATCACTTTTAGGATAATGATCAGAAAGTTGCCCAGCAAGAGCCGAGAAGATAAAGAAAGGTAAAATAAACAAACCTGCGGCTAAGGTAATTAATAACCCTGTATCAGCCGCACTATTTGTTAATTTAAAGGTGATGAGCATCACCATGGCGTTTTTAAAAAGATTATCGTTAAAGGCACCCAAAAACTGTACCCAAAACAGAGGGTAAAAACTTTTATTAAGTAGTAAGCTTCTTTGCTTTTTTATTGAGTGATCAATCATTTATGCATTCATTTTGGTAAAAACCTGCATTATTCAATGCATAAAATATCTTTAGTGAACCCTTTGCAAGAGTGAGCTGCATGAAAAAAATGCAATAAATTTACCTGATTATGGCAAATACATACAAATAATTAGCAATAATCCATCTATAGATCTAGATTTTTATATATTTCCAACCCGAATTTAATCTTTCTACAACTGCATCAATGGCTGGTTTATCGTGTTTGACATTAGGTAAAAGGTTAATTACTTTACCACGTGCTCTCGCTCTTGCTAATGCTCTTTTACAGGCATAAAGGGTCAAATTATCATACTTGTTTAATAACTTATTTAACTCTTTGCTATTAGGGTTATTAACATCAAGTAACTCGATACCATTGCTATTTGAAATTAAATCTACCTTTACTTTTTCAGGCGAATTTTCTAATAAACTCTCAATTTCTTTAATTGCTAACTGTTGCTTGTCTGGTAGATCAGAATCGATATGTACCAAAAAGTTATCAGATTTTGCCACCGAAGAAAGTTGTATCATCTGAGGATATGGTTGACTAAATTCATAGGCTTTTAAAGCCCCTGCACCGATCAATAAACCCAAGAACAATGAAGCCGCTACAGCCTTAGGTAATGACCATATTGATTTAACAGCAGAAACAGACTCTTTTGATTTATTAACCGGTGGGTTTGGAATCTGGTGCGTATAAACCGTACTCAATTTTGCTTTAAGTTGTTTTAATTCTTGAAGTTTTTTATTAATTTCTTTATTACTTTTTAGAACAGATTCTAATTCCGAAGATTCTTTTTGACTTAGTTCTCCGTCCAAATAAGCGTGTAAATGATATGTTTCAATAGAATCTTTCATCTCTATCTCCGCATAGGAACAATGTTTGTTCCATATTTTTCAATGTGTTTCATACGTTTTAATAAATTCTCTCTGCCGCGTGATATTCTGCTCATTACAGTACCTATTGGAGTATCTGTAATTTGCGCAATCTGCTGGTAACTAAACCCTTGTAAGTCAACTAAAGCAATAACTTCTCTTTGCTCAAACGGTAAGCTTGCCATCGCTTTAAATAAACAGTCTGCTTTTTGCTCTGCAATCATCTCTGTTTCGCTGCAATTTTGAGCAAAATATTCATCTATTTCATCTTCGTTTGTCCACTGCCAACGTTTGTTAAAACGCATAATATCCAAAAAGGTATTTCGCATAATTGTGACGAGAAATGCATCTAAATGTTCTAAATCTGCAATATCTTTAGACTTTTCTAATGCTTTTAAAAAAGTTTCCTGCACCAAATCTTCTGCCTGAGAAGCCTGATGACACCAGGCATATGCCAATCTATATAATGTCAGATGCTTTTCTGCAAATAAAGCATTTAATTGTCTTTTTTTATGTTTGTCACCAAACAGGTTTGTAACCGTTAATGATAATGTCATCGTTGTATCTTATTCAAATTAGCCTTTTTCGATATTAGTCGATAAATTCCAAATTGTAAAACCTTTTGTATATTAGCAATTTACGATATTAACCGGGCTATTAGGGCAATAAATTCTTTCATCTCAAGTCAGTGGAATAATTTCAAGACTCCAAACGTTTACTAGATAAGCGCGCTGAAATTTGAACCTAATTATCGAAGGAAATATTTATGCAAAAAAACAAATTAGTTAACGTTATAGCTTTTGTGTTCGGCTTGTTATTTGCCCTACCTAGCTTTGCTGCACAAACGGAGCTACCACTTCCTGAAACATTTGCAGAACATAAAGTAGTTTTACAAATCAGTGATAGCAATCCTTTTAAACAAACATTGATATTAAACGTAGCGGGTAATCTGCAACGTTACTACGGTGCCGACAATGTAGATATTGAAGTAGTGGCATTTGGCCCTGGTGTACGTTTGATGTTCGACGGAAATGTAAATTCTACTCGTATTACTACCTTAATGGACTCTGGTGTACGTTTTACCGCTTGCCAAAACACAATCAACAACATGGCAAAAAAACTGGGCTATGCGCCAAAAATACAAAAAAACATTGCCATTGCTCCTGCAGGTGCAGGCCGAGTATTACAACTTAATGCCGCTGGTTGGCAAATTCTTAAACCATAACTCTTAAACCATAACTCATATTATTTAGGGCAACATCATGACTAAAATCAAACACATTTTTCCATTGATCTTTTTTCTAGCACTTATTGGTCAATCTTTTTCAAGCATGGCTTCAAGTGACCGATACGGCACACAAAAAGTGGTTTATCACATTAATTACGATGACGCTAAAAGACAATCTAGTGCGTTAAGAAATATTCAAAACCATATTAATGCGGTAGGCGAAGATCACCTAGACGTTAGAGTGGTTATGCACGGTAAAGGGCTAACACTTATTGTTAAACCTGATGCTTTAGGTCATCTACCACATGTTTCTGCAGGTAATGCAAACCAAGCGATTAAACAAAAAATTGATAACTTAAAACTACAAGGCGTTAAGTTTGATGTTTGCGCTAATACCGTTAAAAGCCAAGGTATTAATATTAATAAAGACCTATATGACGTTAATAAAGATGACATCGTACCAAGTGGTGTTGCGGAATTATCGCTGCTAGAAAGCGAAGGTTTTACTTACCTTAGACCTTAACAAAAAGTAATAAACGTAAATATTTATAAAGCTAAAAATAATAAAAAAACAAATAATCTTAGAGGATTAACAATGAACAACAAACAACATATTTTAAAAAAATCAGCCCTATTAATCGCGCTATCTTGCGCTATGGCAGCACCAGCTGCTCATGCTGCTAACTGGCTAATGTTACAAGGTACCGAAAAACCTGACCAAGCACCTGCTGCCAAACTATGGGGATTTGCTCAAATTAATTATCAACAAACTGATGATACAAAAATTCAAGCAGGCCCTAACACTGGTAAATCTGCAGCATTCAATCAAATTACACCGCAGTTAAGTAGCTCAAGTACATTTGACGTAAAACGTGCGCGTATAGGCGTTAGAGGAGCTAACTTCCCATTAGATAAAAATGTGAACTACTTTTTAATGATGGAATTTGGTAATAACGGGATTACTACCGGTAAAAATGGTTCACAAGGCCAGTTAACTGACGCCAGTATTACCCTAAACCACATAAAAGGCGCACGTGTAAGAGTGGGTTTATTTAAAAACCCAGGTTCTGAAGAAATGTTTAAAGGGATTCCTGTTTTTAACTATATCAACTTTACAAGTGGAACAGACCGCCTATTACTTGAACGAAAAATTGATGATAGCACCAGTTATAACAGTACAACAGGCGTAGGTACAGGCGTAAGAACTGATGGTGTTTTTGCCGGACGAGATACTGGTATTCAAGTATTTGACAGCTTTAAAAATGGTGACTGGGAAAACAGTTATGCCATTAAATACGGAAATGGTAATGGCCTAGCTGTTTCAGATGACAACAAAAGCAAAGACCTTTATTTATATGTTTCAACAGAAAAAATCTTTGATAACTCTCAAGGCGCAAGACGTCACAGCTTAAAAATGTATGCCTGGTCAGACCAAGGTAAACGTACCTACAACAACACGGATTTTGACCGTAATCGTGCAGGGCTTGGTATGACTTATTTTGATGGTAAATACCGAGTAGCAGCAGAATACATTACAGCGGATGGTATGATTTTTGGTGGCCCAGTTGGTGGTGTAGCAGGTAATGATTTAACAGTATTTACTGACCAAAAAGCGGACGCTTACCAATTAGACCTTGGTTACCGCATTAAACCAAATCTTGAATTAAATGCTCGTTATGACGTATTAGACAGTGCAACGGCTAACGACTCACAATCTGGCACAAATGCAGATAAACATCGTTTATTTACCACCACAACACTGGGTGCTCAGTACTTCTTTAATAAAAAGACATCTGCCCGTTTGAACTATGAGATTCGTAATATAGATGCTCCAGATGCGCCTTCAAGTGCACCAGTTCACGATATTTTAGATGGTATAGACAACCGCATCTCTGCTCAGTTAATGATGGTATTTTAATTAAAACTTACCAAACACAAATAAAAAAGGCTTTCACTGCAAAACAGATGAAAGCCTATTAACATTTTCTCGTTGTATTGGTTCATTTTAGCCTAAGATAAACCAACTTGCCCTTACACTTTCTTGGTGTAAGGGCTTTTTTTATGTCTGCTAAACGGTAACGATCATTACAATTAACTTGCAATACCGCTGTGCCTTAATAAAGCATCAATTTCAGGTTCACGGCCTCTAAAGGTTTTAAACAATACCATTGGGTCAATTGACCCCCCTGCTGCTAAAATGGTATTTTTAAAATGCATACCTGTTTCTGGGTTTAAGATACCGGTTTCTTCAAACAGACTAAACGCATCTGCAGACAATACCTCCGCCCATTTATAACTGTAATACCCTGCTGCGTAACCGCCAGCAAAAATATGACTAAAGCTATGAAGTTGTCGGCTAAATTTTGGTGGTTGTACCACAGCCACTTCATTTCTAATTCTCTGAGCAATATCCAAAACATTTTCAGGTGAATCGGGGTTATAAAAAGTATGCAATTCAAAATCAACTAAAGAAAATTCAATCTGACGCAACATCATCATCGCTGACTGAAAGCCACGACCTTTTTGCAGTGCTTCAAATAAATCACTCGGTAAGGTTTCACCCGTCTCTACATGTGAAGAGATAAAATCTAATCCCTCTCTCTCCCAACAAAAATTCTCCATAAACTGTGATGGTAGTTCAACCGCATCCCAAGGTACACCAGCAATACCAGAAACATCTAATTGTTCCATTTTGGTAAATAGGTGGTGAATACCATGACCAAATTCATGAAATAACGTGGTCACCTCATCATGAGTTAAGCACGCTTCTTTGTTGCCAATTGGTGGCGTAAAGTTACAGACTAAATAGGCCACGGGCGTTTGTAATTTGCCTTTAGGATGTTGCCAACGAGTAATGGCTGAATCCATCCATGCTCCGCCACGTTTATTTTCACGTGCGTATAAATCTAAATAAAAATGCCCCACAACTTGATTGGTTTCATCGGTTAATTCAAAAAATCGCACGTCTTTATGCCAAGTTTCAACATCATTTTTAACATTGATATTAATACCAAACAGTTTTTGAGTAATTGAGAATAGGCCTTGTAGCACTTTTTCTACCGGAAAATAAGGGCGTAGTTTTTCTTGCGACAAAGATAAAGTTTTATTTTTTAACTTTTCAGATGCATAGGTTACATCCCATGGTTGAAAATCATCAATCCCTAATTCAGTTTTAGCAAAAGCTTTTAGGGTTTCTAATTCTTGTTGAGCTTGCGGTTTTGACTTAACCGCTAAATCTCTTAAAAAACCTAAAACCTGATCGGTTGACTCTGCCATTTTGGTGGCTAAAGAGTATTCTGCATAATTTTTAAACCCTAATAGCGTGGCTAACTGATGGCGATCAGCACGAATAATATCAATTAATTCACTGTTATCAAATTGAGTATTATCAGCTTGATCTGAAGCACGAGTAGAAAACGCCTTATAAACTTCTGCACGTAACGCTCTATTATCAGCATGAGTTATTACCGCTAAATAAGAAGGAAAATCTAAAGTTACACACCAACCGCTTAATGATTTTTGCTCTGCTAACTGCTGTAATAAGCCCATGGCCGATTCTGGCAGACCCGCTAAATCATTTTTGTCTTCAATGTGTTTTGACCAGGCTTGGGTTGATTTAAGTACGTTATTGCCAAACTGACTGCTGTTTTGTGACAAACGTTGTTTAAGGTCTTTGTAAATAGCTTGTTTATCTGCAGGCAAAGCAATGCCACTTAACCTAAAGTTTCGCAGTGCGTTTTCAATGACTTTTTTCTGTGCAAGGTTGTAATTCTGATATTCATCACTTTGCGAAAGTGCATTAAACTTTTTATACAGACCTGCATTTTGACCATTCTCAGTGTAATACTGCGTGACCTTTTCTAAACAATTGGTATAGGCTTTATGCCAATCGTCATTATTCATAACGGCATCTAAATGCCCAACAGGCCCCCATACTTTTTCAAAGCGGTTATCAATGCTTTCAAGTGGTTCTACAAAATTTTGCCAAGTCGGTTCTTCTGTTGAAGCAACCAGTTCATCAATGACCTTTTTATTATCAGCCAATAATTGTGAAACGGCAGGTTCAATATGTTCCACGTGAAACGCAGTAAATTCTGGGAAATGTGAATCTGATAAAAAAGGATTTTGAGTTACAGCTGTTGAAGATTGTGTCATAAGGTATCGGTCTTTGTGTTTGGGTTATATTGGTATGTATTTCTATTTTAGAGATTAATTATTTGGGATATAACTCTTTGTATGGCTATTTATTGAAAATTCAACTCAATTTACCAGGCCTGGTAAATTTAAATAATTATTCTGTTAACAATTACTCACCTTGAATAGTGACGACTATAGTTCTTGATCCACCATGATTACGGTGTTCACAAAGGTAGATACCTTGCCAAATTCCTAGATTTGGATAACCATTGGTAATGGGAAGCGTTAAATCAAAACCTAAAAGGCTACCCTTTAAATGTGCGGGCATATCATCTGAACCCTCATCAATATGGGTGTAATACGGTTTATTCTCTGATACAACATCATTAAAAAAACTCTCGAAATCATCTCGTACTGATGGGTCGGCGTTTTCATTAATGGTAAGTGAGGCTGAGGTATGCTTAATAAGGATATGCATTAATCCAATATTAATACCGCTCAGTTCAGGTAGGTTAGAAAGGATTTCATTGGTTACTAAATGAAATCCTCGTGGTTGTGCTTTTAGGGTAATGGTTTTTTGAATCCACATAGCTGGGACCTCAGTTTACTTAAAAATAGATCTAGACTATTTTAAGAATTTGACACACGTAATACCAGGCCTGCTGAAATTATAATAAAGACAGCGGCAAACAGTAAGCACGCTTCCATACCTAATGTTTGATACACATAACCGGATAATACGGTTCCCATTAAACGACCACCGGCATTAGCCATGTAATAAAAACCAACGTCTTTAGAAGCACCATCTTCATTGGCCATTGATACAATTAAATATGAATGCACGGATGAGTTAAGCGCAAAAAACAGGGCAAATAAACCCAAACCAATAATAATGACCCATTGTGGATTGACTGATAATTGCCAAGCCATAACCAAAGGCACTAGAGCTAAAGCTAAAGCCAATTTCATGGCGGTACTTACTGTTGGATTACTGTGTTGTTTTTTAGATAACCCCAGTATTTTTGGTGTGGTGGCTTGTATGAACCCGTAACCAATTACCCATAAGGCCATAAACGTGCCTACTTCATGAAAGCTCCAACCCAGTACACCTTGTAGATAGATTGGCAAGGCGACCACAAACCAAATATCCCTAGCACCAAACAAAAAGAATCGCGCTGCAGACAACCAATTGATTGCGGGTGATTTTGAGAACATTTCAGCAAACTTACTTTTGTTTTTAGATTTACCTATTGAGCCATCCAAAAACAACAGTGAAACAGTTAAAGCCACCATTAACATGGCAGACATTACCCACATTGAATTAGCAAAACCTACCCATTCAAGTAACACCGCACCTAAAAAGAAGCCTACCCCTTTCAATGCATTTTTTGACCCCGTTAAAACACTCACCCATTTATATAGGGTTCCGTCAGTATCGCTCGCCAAAGATTTAATGCTGCTTTTAGCACTCATTTTATTTAAGTCTTTGGCAATACCGGACAAAGCTTGAGCCAACATAACGTAAACAACACCCAACCATTCATCCGGCACGGTAAGCATCACCAAGGCAACGATTTGTAATGCCAAACCAATATTCATGGTGACGTTAAGGCCTAATCTTGCTCCTAACCAACCACCGACTAAATTAGTGACAATGCCAAAAAATTCATAAAATAAAAACAACATCGCAATGGCTAAAGGCGAGTAACCTAGCTGGTAAAAATACAATAAAACCAACATGCGTAAAGCGCCGTCAGTTAAGGTATATGCCCAATAATTTGCAGTAACAATAGCGTATTGTTTTGTTGCGTTCATGTGTAAAACCTTTTACAGATTACATATTAAACAGGCCTGGTAAAATTGCGTTTTAACCAGGCCTGTTAATTTCAAATAGATAAGCAATTCTAATTTAGTTTGCTATCAAAATTGCTTGCTTCAATTACCAACTTAACTCACTAATTTATTATCCTTAGCCACTTTAACCGCTAATTCCATCATGCGTGAAACATAGCCTATTTCATTGTCATACCAAGCCAATAATTTAACTTGAGTACCATTTACAACCATAGTTGATGGTGCATCAATCACACTAGAACAGGTTTCACCTTTGTAATCTACTGAAACTAACGGGCGAGTTTCAAAACCTAATATATCTTTTAAATAGGTTTCTGATGCTTCTTTAAGCACACCATTAACCTCTTCAACAGAAGTTGGTTTTTCCATCTCTAATACTAAATCCGTTAGAGATGCATTCATTAAAGGGACACGAACAGCTACACCATTTAATTTGCCATTTAACTCAGGAAAAATAGTACCAATTGCTGTGGCTGAACCTGTTGATGTTGGAATCAGTGATTCAAAACTCGCTCGCGCTCTGCGTAAATCTTTATGCCCATGATCCACTACTTTTTGAGTATTGGTGCGATCATGCAAAGTCGTTATCATGCCGTGTTTAATACCTAACTTTTCATGCATCACCTTAATGACAGGTGCAATACAGTTAGTGGTACAAGAAGCGGCGGTAATAATTGGATCTTGCCCTGGTACAACAATGTCATCATTGATTCCCATCACAATATTCTTAATACCCTCTTTCATAGGCGCGGCCACAATCACTTGTTTAACACCTTGATCTAGATAAGCTTGAATGGTTTCAATCGTTCTAAATTTGCCCGTTGATTCAATCACAACATCTACATTTAAATCACCCCATTGAGTTTCAGAAATATCTTTATTCATGGAATAACCAATGACTTTATCACCTATGACAATTTTGCCATCTTGCTCAATCGCTTCATGGTGCCAACGACCATGTGCTGAATCAAAATTAAGTAAATGCGCAGAACCTACTGCATCGGTTGCTATTTCATTAATATGCACAATTTCTATCTCGGGCCAATCAAATGCAACACGCATACCCAAACGGCCCATACGACCAAAACCATTAATGGCGACTCTTACTTTATTCGTCATAACTTTTCCTAAAATTTACAATATTTATTGATTATTTATATTTTTAATAACTTTTAAAACTCACCCTAGTTTTTACTAAAAAGGGATTGTGTATGAATGAAATAAAAAGATTATATAAAGTTTTATTTAAAGGCCTTATTAAGATTTTGTGACACTAACGTATTAATAAATAAAACTATTTAAAAATTAAGGGTAATCTCATAACGAGGCTTATCCCTTAAAAATTATTTACACAACGGTAATACAGATTATTTAGCTGACAACCAATCTTTAACGTTTTGTTTAGTTGGCATACCACCAGAGTGAACCACTTTATTATTGATGACTACACCAGGAGTACTCATAACACCGTATGAAGCAATTTCTGAAATATCTTCAACCTTAATAACCGATACTGTTACACCCATCTCTGTTGCGGTTGTTTCAATTAATTTCACCGCGTTAGCGCAAGTTTTACAGCCTGTTCCAAGCACTTTAATTTCTAAACCTTCACCACCACAACACGCTGTTGCTGTCTCTTTATTTTCATCCGTAGCAGAACCCGAACAACATGGTTCTTTTTTATCATCTGAACAACAATCACTATTATTTGTTTCACGTGAAACATCATCACCACAACAAGCATTATTCGTTGATTTTGGTTCTTCTGATGCACAACAAGTACCCGTTGTATCTGATATACAACAAGCACCCGTTTTTGAGTCTTTAGGTAAAAAACCACTCATTGGACACCAACCTGTAAAGGTGGCTTGTAACGCATTAAGACCTACAAGCAACGTTAACCATAACCAGTTGGGTTTTAGTAAATCAACTTGCCCTGTAAAATGCGCTAATAGTATTGGCACAATAATCATGATAGAAATCATGCGAATCATAATATTACCTTTCATAAAAACTCCTTTTAAACGATAATTTAAAGATAAATAAATAACCAATTACAGATTTACCAGGCCTGGTAAATTGAACTGAATAAAATTAAAAATATAACCAACTAAAGTAAAAGATACCGCTAACACTCCAACAAAAATGGCTAAAGCTGGCCACTGAATAACCTTTCTTAAAATTAATAGTTCTGGCAAAGACAAAGCAGCAATACTCATCATTAAAGCTAAACTCGTTCCTAAAGGAACACCTTTAGATAACATGGCTTCAATAATAGGTATAACACCAATAGCATCAGAATAAAGTGGCACACCCAATAGAACTGCAGCCGGTACACTCCACCAACTTGCCGCACCCGTTAAGGTTTGAGAAACCCAAGCCTCAGGAACAAAACCGTGAAACAAAGCACCAATTGAAATACCAATAACAACCCAATACCAAATGCGCTTAACAATTACCTTTACTTCACTCCAAGCAAAATCATGTTTTTCTGTAAAGCTTGATCGAACAGATTCAGCAGACCCCTGCCCTTTCATTTTAATATCCCAAACATAGGACTCTACCCATTTTTCGGGATTAAATCTTTCAATAATCATTGATCCAATATACGCAACAGTAACGCCTGCTAACACATACATTAAGGCAACTTTCCAACCCAATAGTGAGATCAACAAAACAACAGCCACTTCATTAATCATTGGGCTGGCAATCAAAAATGCAAATGTAATCCCTAAAGGTATACGCGCTTCTACAAACCCAATAAAAAGGGGTACAGATGAACAAGAGCAAAAAGGGGTAACTGAACCCAAGGTGATAGCCAAACTGCGTCCTACCCACCTAGGTTTACCAGCAACCACATCTCTAATCTTTTCAGTTGATAAGGCCGCCCTTAACATACCCATTATGTAAATAATGGCTATCAGTAAAAAGAAGATTTTTGCCGTATCCATTACAAAAAACTGTACAGCAGAACCCATTTGAGTTTCAGGTGATAAACCTAATAAATCGTAAGAAACCCAATCTCCTAAAACGGTAAATATTTCAAACATGATTAACTCCTACATGCCTTCTTCAAACTGTAAGTAGGTACGATTTAAAATTGTTTTATGCCAAGAATCATAATGTTTAAGGTGTTTAAATTCTGGCCAATCTTTATTGTCTTGCACTGCTTGTTGTACCCCAATCATGTCATCAGCCGCAGCGGACATAACAGTAACTAATTTATCTAAATAATTACCTGTATCCTGTCTCGCTTTATCCCAATTGCAAACTTGACCATGCCCAGGCACAATAAATTTAGCTGGCAACTTTTCAGCTTTATGAAAAGCTTTTTGCCAAGTTGCAACATGACTAAAAGGAAGTACGCCTAACATACGGTCTACATAAATTAAATCACCAGAAAACAAGACTTTTTGTTTTGGTAACCAAACCACGGCATCGCCAGGAAAATGTGCGTCACCAAAATGTTTTAATTCAAAAACCTCACCACCAATCGTCATTGATGCACTATCCCCTGCAAAAGGTTCACTTGAACTTACTGGTTTGGTTGCTGCAAAATTTTTAGACACTTTGGTCATATTAGCAATCTGGTCATCCCCCATCGTTTTTTGAGTTTTAACCGTTTTTTCAAGTGCATAAATTTTAGCGCCCTGGTCTTTAAAATAGCCGTTACCTAACCATCTATGATCTTGGCTTCCTGTATTAATAACTGCAATAATAGGTTTTGATGTAACCACTTCAACCGCTTTTTTTAAGGCTTTTGCTGATGGTATACCTGCACCAGAATCAATTAAAACCGCACCCTTTTCAGTAATAACCAAACCAATATTGTCATTTAACCCAAGGTTTTCTGGTGTACGATCAGTTATAGGACCAATATAGGCATAAACATTATCTGTTACTTTATTAAATTTAAAATCCATAGCCATTACAGGTACTGCAACGAATGAACTGACCAATAATATAATGCTAAAAAATAAACTTTTTATTTTCATATAAACTCCTAAATGTATAAATCCGCATAAACGTATATATTGATATTATTATCTTAATTATGGTAAATTACAAGCTATAAACTAAAAATAAAATATTGAGAAAATAAAAAATTATGACACTCGAAGAAATTAGTCAGCTATTTAAAGCTTTATCAGACCCCATTCGTTTAAGAATTCTTTATCTATTAATGAAAAAAGATTCTTTTTGCGTATGCGAAATTGTTGAAATTTTGGGTATTGGTCAAAGCACCGTATCAAGACATTTGGCTTATATGAAGAATTCAGGGTTAGTTGAGTCTTGGCGTGAAGGTGTATGGATGCATTACTCTCTTAAAAAAGAGAATATTGAATTTATAGAATTGGCAAAATTAAAGTCACAATTAGAAAACTGTGATGAGATTATCAGCGGCAATGAGAAATTAGAAAAAGGGAATTTATTCTGTTCAGCAAATTAGTTTTGCACAAAACCTAAAAACATTAATTACGTAAGGTTATTAAGAAAAAAACAGATAAATTACTCAAAAATATCTAAATACAGCCTCACTATTCAATTTTTATTAGAAAAACAATAAAAGATATTAACTAGGCTCTAAAAATGGCTACAACATAGGTAAATGAAAGCCATTATTTCTTATAAAAGAAAGAAATTATAAAATTTAATCAACTTTATCGGCATCAGTATTAGGTAACTTATTTTCAACCGTGGTTTGTATTAACTCTAAACGAGCGATACGTTTTGCCAAAGTATGCAATTGTTTAAAACCATCTACTAATTGCATCTCATATCTAAAAACCGTTAATCTTTGTTCTGTTGGCTGAAATTTTTTAATTTGATGTTTTAAAGCATCTTGTATTAATAAATCAATAATTGGTTCTATTGCTAATACAGACATGGCTGATTCACTATCCGTTTTATAAATACTAATTAGAGCTTTATCAAGTGACTTACCTACTTCATTAGATAATTGACCAACCAGTTGAAGCATTGTTTCACTTGGTTTGGTACTATTTTGAATCATATTATGTAAAACATTAAAAATATTTGTTTCAAAACTTTCTAATATAGCTTCTAACGAATTTAATACATTTAATAATTTTAAGTATTCATTTTGCTCTTCAGGTGTAAGTTCATTTTGACCTAATCGCCCAAGATACGACAATATTTTTCTTTGATAACTTCTAAACCTTCTAATGTTTAAGTCTTCTTTTGAGAGTTTATCTAAATTAGGTTCACTTACTAAAGCAATAATACGTTTATAAAACAACGATTGTTTCTGTTGATAAACCTCTAATTCTTGCTTAACGCCATTCATTGCCATAGATGGCGTGCTTAAAAGTGCATCGTCTATAAATTCGGTTTTAAACTCTGCTGAATTTTTTTCTTCATCAATAATAGGAACAATTTTATGGATTATCCATAAAAATACAGAGATAAATGGTAAAAACAAAAGCAAAACAATAAAGTTAAATAAGCTATTTGCATTGGCAATTTGTCTAGGAACATTGTCAGCTAAATAAACAGTAGAATGCACAATGCTGGCGTCATGTAAATTGCTTTCCCCAGAAACAAACATAGCCAAATAAGGGATAAATGGTATAAAAACCAAAACCCCTAAAACATTGATTAAAACAAGCATATAGCCTGTTCTCTTGGCCTCTCTTGATTTACCAATTGTTGCAATCATTGCCGTTACAGTCGTTCCAATATGCGCCCCCATAGCCAAAGCAATACCCGCAGGTAAGGTTAAAAAACCATTACTGGCTAATACAATAACAATACCAATGGTTGCAGATGACGATTGCACTAAAGCAGTAAAAACAAGCGCCACCAAAATACCATATAGCGGGTTTTCCATTTCAATCATAAAGTCTAAAAATGGTTGATAATTACTCAGTGGTGACATCCCATCACTCATGATATTCATACCAAAAAATATAAAACCTAATCCCATTATTAGCCGACCGATGGCAATTTTTTTATTTAATCTCGCAAAGAATTGAATACCAAAACCTATAGCAATCATTAATAAAGCTAAATTTGTCACTTTAAAAGCAATGACCTGGGCAGTAATGGTTGTACCTAAATTAGCCCCCATAAGAATGCCTGTGGCTTGTCCTACCGTCATTAAGCCAGCAGATACAAAGCCAACCGTTAACACACTGGTAATAGATGAAGATTGAATAACCGCTGTTACCCCTGCCCCTGTAATAGCACCCATTACGCGGTTAGTCGTCAGCTTAGCTAGCAGGTTTTTCATTTGATCCCCTGCAACGACTAACAAGCCTTTGATAAGCTGTTCCATACCAAATAAAAACATGGCTAATCCACCCGTTAACCACATAATCATGGTAAACCAGTCTAATTGCGCAATATTTTGTTGCTGTGAATAGGCTGCTGAAGCGTAAAGAATTGTTGTGCAAATAATAAAAGGAACACTAAGAAAAGAAAGCTTCATGACCAGGCCTGCAAAATTAGAATATATAAACTTATTACATAATAACCCTACCATTAACAGAAACAAATAAACCATTTAATATTTAGGGCTTTTAACCAATCAAAAACAAATAAAAATGGCGATTATGATGGATGTTTTAGAAGATAAATAAGTTAAAAAGGTGTGATGAAAAAGAATTCTGTCTGAAATCAAATTAAAAAGTAAATAATAACTCTGGAAGGTTACAAAATTGGTAAGCAAAGGTTTATATAGAAAATACCTTTTCTTTTAAGTAAGTTTAAATCAAAAAAAACCCCGCAATAGCGGGGTTTAATAAAAAATAAAGCTGGTTGAGGTAGATTTATCTACCGATTATTTAGAAAATAAAAGCCGCTTTATCTTGAGGTAGTTTATATGTCCAAGGTAAACCAGCGTTTTTCCAACCATTTACCGCACGTTGACCTTTATGTGCACCAGATTTAGCTTTGTCACCTTCAAACCCTTCAAAAGCACTCCAAACATTGGTATAACCATTTTTAACCATAATATCAGCGGCACGTGCAGAACGGTCACCAGAGCGACACATTAAAATAATTTCTGTATTTTTACCCTTATTGATTCCTGTTTTTTTCATTAAGTCTTCCACTTGACCAACAAAACCAGAATTAAAGTCTGCTTTATAGGTATTTTTCTTTTTGTCCCACGCAGAATAATCGTAAGTAATATAAGGGACATTTCCGTCAATTAACGCGGCATGACCAATAAGCTGCAACTCCGCTGGAGTACGAATATCAACAAATAATACGTTTTTACCACCATTTTTCTTAATATTATAAGTCTGTTTTGGCGTTAAATAATGATGAGCTATCGTTAATTTCTTTTTAGGAAGTTGTGCTTCTATTGCAGCTGAATCTGTTTTAACACCTTCAAGCATTTCAGCAGAAAATGCTGAGGTACTTACAATACTTGCCACCAAGAATAGAGCCGATAATAATTGACGTTTCATTCTAAATAATCCTTTAATTAAATAACAAAAATTCTGCGCAATTATATTAGCAAATACTGAAATAAGCTTATTAAAATTTTCTATTTAAGCAAAAGATTTTTATGAATACTGTAGATAAAAACCATATAAAATAACGTGTTTTAGTTATAAATACAGTGTTTTTTTAATAAAATAATATAACTAAACTGTGTAAATTAATTAAAACTAAGCGTTAAAAATTCACTGTAATCAAAATGACTAAATTCTATTAAAGTTAAATTATTTTGATTGGCTCTTAATAAAAAAATAGCATTAATTGGCTGCTTTTATATCTATTTCATATGAAGTATTTATCTAACTACTACGGCCTAATAAGTGTTAAATCAGCATGAGAATGGCAATAATCATTACCTCCTAATTTACCAATGGTATCTAATAAATCCGCTTGAATTATATTGTCTTTAAGAACCTTATCATCGACATATATCGCCACAACATCCAATAAAACTAACACACCACCAATGGGTTGTTCTGAAATAGTAATCGCTTCTCGCAATTTACATTCATAACGAACAGCGACACCTTTTACACTAGGTGGTTTCACTTTTTGACTGGGAATAGTTTCAATATTTAACTCATCAATTTCACTTTGTTGTGCCGTAAAACTGGTGCAAGTTGCATTCATATTGTCGGCTTGATTTGCTGGCACAATATGCACCACACACTCTTTTGTTTGCATTAAATTAGCTAAAGTATCTTTTGTTAATAAATCACGTGAGGGTACGTTGGTAAACGTTAATACAGGTGGATTACAGCTAGCAACACTAAAAAAAGAGTAAGGGGCTAAATTGCTTAAGCCTTGAGAATTTTGCGTGCTAATCCACGCAATGGGTCTGGGTATTATTGCCCCAGTAAGAAGTTGATAAAGCTCTGGCGGAGTTGCATTTTGGGTTTCAATATACATAAATAAAGGCCTATTTAAAATGAATGAAGAATAAATCAATTATGAAATATTATGACATACTAATATGTCATTCAAATTACCAGGCCTGGTAAAAGTAAAATTAACCCTTTTATTTAACGGTATTTAACCCATTTAATAAAGCAATAACCATGGCGGTTACAGTATCTTTGGCTTTAGCAACGCCCACTGAGCGTCTATTATCCGTTTGTAAATAAACATAAGCCATGGCTTGGGCATGTTTACCTTGTTCACCATTAGGGCTTTGCTCTAGCGTATGTAAGGCGTGTTCAGCATAATCAATAACATCTACAGAATCACCTGTTCTTTTATGCCAAGCATCACATAAAGCACTTAAGGTTCCATTACCAGTCCCTTTCCAAACCTCACCATTTACTTCTATAGATAAATGTTCTAAATCACCTTCTCTACTTAACTGATAATGATTAATTTGAATTGTATTATTATCTAACTGATAGTGCTCCATAAAGGCATTATATAAATCTTTATGAGTAACAACGCCACCCTTTTTTTCAGCCAATTCTTGGGCTATATGCGCAAAATCTAGCTGCACCCATTTAGGCAAATTTAAACCGTATTCTTGCGCCAAAACAAAAGCAGAACCCGCTTTACCTGACTGGCTATTTACACGAATAATGGCTTCATAATCACACCCAACATCTTTAGGGTCTATTGGTAAATAAGCCACATTCCAAGGGGAGTTTGGTTTCTGTTTTAATAAACACTTACGTATAGCATCTTGATGGCTTCCAGAATAGGCGGTATACACCACATCACCCACCCAAGGGTGACGAGGATGTGTTTGTATTTTGGTTACTTGCTCAACAACCGGTATCCATTTTTTTGGATTGGATAAATCAAGTTTAGGATCAATCCCTTCACTAAATAAGTTCATAGCAAGCGTAACAATATCCATATTACCGGTTCGTTCACCATTACCTAATAACGTCCCTTCTATACGATCTGCCCCTGCTAAAAGTGATAATTCAGCCGCCGCAACCGCACAACCACGGTCATTATGAGTGTGTATTGAAATCAATACCGATTCACGATTTTGTAAGTGGTTAATAAAATATTCAACCTGATCTGCAAAACGGTTTGGTGAAGTACTTTCTACTGTGGCGGGTAAATTTAAAATACATTTATTATTTGGGGTAGGTTGCCAAACATCCATAACCGCTTGGCAAACTTCTACCGCATAATCTGTTTCAGTTTGCGAAAAGCTTTCTGGTGAATATTCAAAAATCCATTTAGAATCAGGACTTGTTTTAGAGGCTTTAACGGCATAATCTTTAACCCATTTTGCCCCTTGAACCGCCATAGCTTTAATTTCATCTTTCGTTTTTTCAAAAACATTGTCACGTTGCACAATTGAAGTAGTGTTATAAACATGAATTACCGCTTGTTTAACGCCCTGCAAAGATTCATAAGTACGCTCAATCAAATGCTCACGCGCTTGCACTAACACTTGTACTGTTACATCATCAGGTATTAAGTTTTCTTCAATTAAACGTCGAGTAAAATCAAATTCAATTTGACTGGCTGAAGGAAAACCAATTTCAATTGTTTTAAACCCCATATCAATCAGTTCGCGCCACAAAGATAACTTTTGCTCAACCGTCATAGGGTTTGCTAGAGCTTGATTACCATCTCGTAAATCAACACTCACCCATAAAGGTGCTTTTTCTAAAAAATTATTTGGCCATTGACGCTGAGTTAAAGCGGGAGTTGGAGTACGACGATATTTACTTGAATTCATGTTTATTCTCTACTTGTTTGTACACTGACTATGTAAAGAATATTGTATTACCAGGCCTGGTAAATTTTATTGCGATTTATTCAACCATTTAGTCATTATTTAATATTTAATACACATATAATTAGTAATATTAAAATTAAATTCGATTATTGGTCAATATATGCAATTAGATAGCTACGACAAAACAATATTAAATGCTTTACAAAATAATGGTCGTTTAAGTAACCAAGAACTGGCAGATCAAATTGGATTATCGCCTTCTGCTTGTTTAAGACGCTTTAAAGCATTAGAAGAATCTGAAGTAATAATAGGTTATAGAACTTTATTAGATGCTAAAAAGTTAGGGTTAGACTTAATGGCTTTGGTGCATATATCCATGGACAAACACACAAAAGAACGTTTTTCTCAATTTGAAAAATCCGTGCAATCTATGCCCAATGTTTTGGAATGTTTACTTTTAACAGGACAAACTGCAGATTACCAATTAAAAGTATTAGTTAAAGATTTAGATGCTTATCAAGACTTATTACTAAATCATATAACTCAAATAACCGGTGTTAGCGGTGTGCATACCAGTTTTGTTTTACGTAAGGTTGTAAATAAAACAGCCATACCAGTAACGTAATTTAAGAATTAAGAATCTTTTGCTTCTTTAGAATTTTTATTAGCAAAACCCACCCCTTTTTTTGTTTTAGCAACCAAATCTAAAGCATTCACAATAGAAGCATAATCTAACCCTGCTTTTTTCATCTCAACAAAACAAACAACAATTACAGCAATTGGATTAGGCACTTCACCTTTCTTTTTATAAGACTGAATATTTTTTTCACTCACTTTAATTAATTTACTAAATTTTGGCAGGGTAATTTCAGCATCTAATAAATGCTTTTTAAATTCAATAAATGTCATTGGTTATCCAGTTGATAAAGAAATATTAATTATAAAAACTTAGCTTTTTACAAAAACCATTGCTAATTATAAAAAATTATTCGTAATGATTGGCAATATAATTAAAAAAACGTTACTATACCTATAATTTATTACTATTAGTAAGTAATAAATATTTTAAAAAACCCAAAAGGACATGAAAATGGCTAAAGCACTTAAGAAAAAAGCTGTAAAAAAAGCAACGACTAAAGCAACAATGAAAGCCGTTGCTAAAAAAGACATTAAAAAGAAAGAAGCTAAAAGCGTCATTAAAAAAGCAACTAAAAAAGTTTTAAAGAAAAAACTTTCTAGTAAGAAAAAAGTAAAAGTTGCTGCTAAAAAAGCTGTCAAAAAAGCGGCATAATAGCTGTAAGCTCTCTAAATTTTAGGGAGCTTTTTATTTATACTCTTTCAATAATCCTGTAATTTAATCAATCCCTTCACTTTTTTACCTATCTAAATACATAATTTAACGTATTTTTACACTTTATTTGAATTAATAAACTCATTTTTTTTCGTTGTGGTATAAATCTAGCTAAGATTTCTATTGATATAGATTTCTGTAAATCTATAATGTACAAATTAAATAAAGAAGCTGGTTAAAATTATGGCAATCGATAAAAATATCAACATTTTAGTAGTAGATGACTTTTCTACTATGATCAGAATTGTAACCAACCTGTTAAAAGAACTGGGCTTCACAAATATTGATGACGCTAATGATGGTTCTAAAGCTTGGCCAATGATTCAATCTGGCAAATATGACTTTATTGTAAGTGATTGGAATATGCCTGAAATGACTGGTATTGAACTGCTTAAGAAAGTTCGCGCTGATAAAGATCTAAAAGATTTACCATTTATGCTCATTACCGCTGAACAAAAACGTAGCCAAATTTTAGATGCGGCTCAAGCAGGTGTAGATGGATATATTGTTAAACCATTTACCGCAGCTATTCTTAAAGAAAAAATTGATAAAATTGCTGAACGTAAAAGCTTAGAAAAACGAGGCGCAAAAATAGCACCGCCATCACAAGCTAATCAAAATTATGCCGCTCAACAAAAAGCAAAATTACAAAAAATGTTAGCCGCCTTACCACCTGAAAAACGTAAAGCCTATATAGAAAAATTAAAACGTGACCAATATTCTGGATAACTAATTTAGTTTTCAGTTTAAAAATAGTGATTAAAAAGCGACATAAAATAGATTTATTTTATGTCGCTTTTTTTTTTGAAACATATATAGAGACCTTTGCACAAATCCATAAACCAACGATAACTATGGCAAGCATTGAATACTTGTCATTAAGTGTGTTTTATTAGGGTCAATTAAAACTCCTTGTAATGCAGAACGACCAATTAATAATGGTTTAGTAAAATGACTTCTATTTACTAAACTCACTTCTATTTCTCGTATTTTTCCTGCAATACAGGCTTCTAATAAAATAACAGGCCTAGTTTGATGCCCTACTTTTTTTGTTTTTATTTTGGTTTCTTTATAAAGCGGTATTTGTAATACAAGGTTGTGCTCTGTGGTAAATTTAATCCATCTTTGATTATTTTTTTTAAATACTAATATATTGGTAGCGTGTAACGATGAATGATCTGCACCACTATCAATTTTGGCTGGTAAAGTAATTTCTTTACCGTTTGCATAAAAAGTTATATCCTCAACCCAACCAATAACAGTTTTTGCCTGTGAAAATGGCGCATAACTTAATAAAATTAAGTTCAATAATAGGGTAACGAAAAATTTCATGTTGCACCTTTCAAATATTAAAGTGGTTTTAGGGTTAGTTGCTATAGCCATTATTATTTTTTTATTAAAAATGTTTTGGTTACCAATCACACAACCATCGATGCATTTACAAAGCCAACTCACCATGCAATATGAGTTTACTGGCAGTATAAAACCAAAAACAGAAATACACCTAGCACTTCCTTATTCGACTAAAGAAAACAGAGTTATTTCTCAAACATTAAGCTATAACGGTTGGCGTATTATTAAACGCAATTATAAAGAAGGCGTTGACCGCGGAATTACTCTGATTTCTATTGATAAAAAACCGAGTCCTATCACTTTTCAGTATTATTTTTCACATATTCAACCTGAAAAAACGACTTATTCTATTAAAGATGAAGAACGTAATAGATACACTAAAATTAGTGATTTAGAAAAACAAAAATCTGCAAAATTTATTACCACTTTAGAAAAAAATTTACCCAATATAAAAGAAAAAGATCCTTTTCCTATTGATGATTTTATTAATCAATATACTGCTTACTGGGGTACTTTTACGGCTTATTCTAAACTGGTTAATCAACCCTGTTCAGTTTGGATACAGAAACAAAAAAACCTTTTTATTACTTTACGTTCTTTAAATATTCCTAGTAGAAATGTATGTGGTGTTGCAATTGATCGCTTAGGGAATAGCTATAAAAGAAGTTGGTTAGAAATATATAACGGACAGGCCTGGCAAACTTTAGATGTTTGGTCTGAAAACACGCATAAACTCTTTCCATTAACTAAAAATCTATTGGAATATTCCAAATTAACTCATACCAAAAATATAAAAGAACATATTGAATTTACGGAAGTACAGTTAGAAGCTAATAACCAATTTAATATAGAAAAACTCTATAATTTGGAACTCTTACCCATAGATGTTCAAGACATACTCAAAATATTGCTGACCTTACCTTTTGCTATATTAATTACAGCGTACTTAAAGACTTTATTTAGAATAGAAACCTATGGAAATTTAACCCCAGCATTGTTAGGAATGGCCTTAGCTTTTACGGATTTATTACTCAGTTTAACCATTATGGCCCTGATTTTTTTACCTACTATTTTTATAAGAAAATTAGTCAGTAATAAAAATAAAATTGTTGAACATACAGTTACCTTAACTTTTTTAATTTTAATACTCATCTTTATTATGACTTTGTCAGATATGTTTAATTGGCTAAATAACCCTACAGACGTATTATTGCCAGTGGTTGTTTTGGCGTTATTAATTGATAAATATTTTGTAAATATAAAAAAACAAGGTAATTACCCCTCTAATATAAAAATGTTTAACACCTTAATGATGTCTTTATTAGTGGTGTTAATTTTGCAATTTTCTTTTATTGGTGAGCAATTTCTTAAACACCCAGAATTGCATTTAATTACGATTGCTTTAGCCATTTTGCTTTGTAAACCATATGATTCAAATCAAGATAATACTGAACAAAAAGATCGTGATATATCCTCAGAGAATCCAGATAAAATAGAGCCTATTTCTAATTTGGATAAAACAGTAGATACAAAAAAAACGGTTAAATAATTAACCGCTTTTAATTAAAACTTATATTTAGTTTTTATAGATTAAAACAAACTACTGTTAATCATGGTATGTACCCAAATACTAACAAAATACCCTAAAGCAATTGCAGGTGTCCATTTAAGATGGCTAAAGAAAGTATATTGCCCTTTTGATTGTCCCATTAAGGCGACTCCAGCCGCCGAACCAATAGAAAGTAATGAACCCCCTACCCCAGCAGTTAATGTAACTAGCAACCATTGGCCATCACTCATATCAGGATTCATAGTTAACACTGCAAACATCACCGGTATGTTATCAACAATAGAAGAAAGTAACCCTACTGCAATATTAGCGTTTGTAGCACCCCATTGGCCATACATTACCTCTGAAGCTAAACTTAAGTAACCTAAAGTACCTATACCACCTACCGCTAAAATAACACCAAAGAAGAACAATAATGTATCCCACTCAGCGCGGGCTATTTTGTTAAATATATCAAACGTAATAGGTTTAGCTTCATCATGAGTTTCACCTTCACCAGTATTGCCTGTTTCATAAGAAAGCTCGCCTGTTTTCTTTAAATAATAGGCAAAAAATTGCAAGTAGGCTAACCCCATCATCATGCCTAAAACGGGTGGCATATGTAAGAAATTATGCATTGAAACGGCTGTTGTAATGGTTGCAAAAAATAAGAAAATAATACGTTTAGCACCACGACGCATATTTATTGTTTCATCTAACGCTTCTGGCGAACCTTTTGGTAAAAAGAAAGTCATAATAATGGCCGGAACCGCAAAGTTAACTAAAGCAGGTATTAATAAATTAAAGAATTCATTAAAATGCAGTAACCCTTTTTGCCAAACCATTAAAGTAGTTATATCACCAAATGGGCTAAATGCTCCTCCGGCATTGGCAGCAACCACCACATTAATAAAAGCTAAACTAACAAAAGCCGGTGAATTTGCTCCAACCGCTAAAATTACGGCCCCCATTAATAATGCCGTAGTTAAGTTATCTGCAACAGGTGAAATAAAGAAAGCCAATAAACCGGTTATCCAAAACAATTGTTTATAACTAAACCCTTTTGAGACTAACCAACCTCGTAACGCGCTAAAAACCTGACGTTCTTCCATGGCGTTTATATATGTCATGGCGGCTAAAAGAAATAAAAACAGTTCTGCAAATTCTAAAATATTATGTCTTACAGCTTCTTCGGCCACATTTGGCATATCATTTTGTAACATGACATAAGCGATAATGGACCAAATTAAACCTGCTGCCAAAATGACGGGTTTGGATTTTCTTAAATGAGAAAATTCTTCTGTCATAACCAATATATAAGCCAGTACAAAAATACCTAAGCTGACATAACCTGCCCAGCTATTGGCTAAATCCAATAAATTAACATTTTCGCTCGCAAATGCTAAACCTGGCACTAATAACCCTAAACTTAAGCTAAAAATAGCTAAAACAGTTTTCATTACTTTCCCTTTATATTCAAATTAATCCCTGTATTATAATGGTTTGAACTTGATAAATTAAAAGAATTACTTTATATGAAACCATTGAAAAAACATCGAATTTTAGCTCCTTGGGAAACACTATTTAACAAAGTAGCTACCCCTTTTGAACGTTTTATACACCAACAAACCACAACCGGTTTGGTATTAATGTTTATGACCATTGTGGCACTTATTTTAGCCAACTCCCCTTTTGCTGAAACCTATGCCCATATTTTTCATACTCATATCGCTATTAGCGTGGGTAGTTTTAGTATTGATCACTCTATTCATCATTGGATTAATGATGGTTTAATGGCGTTATTCTTTTTTGTCATTGGCTTAGAAATAAAGCGTGAAGTATTAAGTGGCGAACTTTCTGAACCCAAAAATGCGCTTTTACCTATTTTAGCGGCAATTGGTGGAGTTACGGTTCCTGCTTTAATTTACTACTACATTAATATGGGATTACCAAGTGAAAATGGTTGGGGGATTCCAATGGCTACCGATATTGCTTTTGCAATCAGTGCTCTCGTTTTATTAGGTAAACGTGTACCTGTTGCTTTAGTTACCTTTTTAGTCGCCTTAGCTATTGTAGATGACTTGATTGCCGTGGGTGTTATTGCTTTATTTTATACTGACCAAATTCACATTTTCTCGCTGTTAATGGCTTTTGTCTTTTTTGGTGTATTAATTGTCTTTAATCGTTTTGGTATTCATCATCCACTACCTTACTTTTTAGTAGGTGGTTTAATGTGGGTATTTATGCTTGAATCAGGTGTTCATGCTACTATTGCAGGGGTTTTAACCGCTTTAGCAATACCCCATAAACCTAAATTTAATCCACAGTATTTTGATGAACACATAGCTAATTTAACCGATAAATTCCGTCAACACCCTATTGGTGAACAACATGAATTACATGACCAACAAAAAGCCGTATTACACAATATGGAAGATACTGTTCATGCCGTTCAAGCGCCTTTAAACCGTTTAGAACATGATTTTCATTTACCTGTCAGTTTAATTGTTATACCGTTATTTGCATTAGCTAATGCTGGTATTGCTTTAGACTTTGGCCAAATGGGCCAAATGGTATTAGAACCCGTTACTTTAGGTGTTATGTCAGGATTGGTGATTGGTAAAGTCATTGGTATTGCTGGTATTTCATTTTTAGCCATTAAAATAGGGTTAGCAAAACTGCCAAAAGACACAACAATGAATCAATTATTTGGTGTATCTTTCTTAGGCGGTATAGGTTTTACTATGTCTATATTTATTGCTGAACTTGCTTGGTATGGTTCTGAAAATGGTATGCAAATGTTATTAGAGGCTAAAACAGGGATTTTATTTGCTTCTTTATTTGCCGGGATTATTGGTTTTGTTTGGTTACGTTTTATAGCTAAACCAATTCATTTAGAACAAACTGAAAACTAAGTAAATAAGAGTTAATGAAAAAAACGGGGGTCTGATACCATTATTTTTGTAAGGTATTTAGAAAGTCATCTATCAGCTTTTTTCTTAACTCAAAATTCATTCCTTTATGCGCACTAAGTAAGTTTTTTAATGGTGAAAATACCCCGCCATCAAGTCCATTTGTGGTGGTTGGGATTTGAAGCCGTTTGCGTTTTTGATAGGTAAATATAAATGCTATATTTGTTTTCAAACTTCGATAAGCGGATCTTACTCTACGATGTTTATAACTCCATCGATTTGAATGCTCATGAAATGTTTTTTCTTTTAAAAATGCTTCGTGTTTTGAAAACCATTCTTCCAACATTTCTTTAAATAAATCTTCGTCAACATATTGAATATATCCAGCGATTTCTTTTAAATCTTTTGCAGGTATTAGCTTGGGATTTTTTGTTAAATAACGGGTGATAGTCGCCTGTATGTGGAATAAACATAATTGAACAGGAATTCCTTCAAACGCTTGAATTAAGCCTCTTCGTCCATCGAGTACGACACCTTTTATATTGAATCCTTGATCCTCTAATTCTTGTTTTAAAACGATGTAATCTTGAATTGTTTCTGTTTGAATATAACGCCAGCAGAGTACCTTAGATGTGATGGCATCTTTAAACACAAGTACGCCAAACTTATCGATGCGTTTACCAAAAAAAGTCGCATCTGCAATGAGGATGATGTCACTTGGAATTGCGGTTGCTTTTGTTGGGGTATATTGTGAAATCCATGACCGAATAGTGGGGATGCTTACTTTGTATTTATCGGCCAAACATTGAAGTGTCTGTCTTTGATAGAAGTATTCCTTAAAGACTTTATCGATGTGTTTTTTAGGCTTTCGTTTGAGCTGGAATTTTGATTGGCAGACGTGACAAAAGTAACGCTGGATACCGTTACGCTTGCCTGCCTTTTTGGTTCTATTTGAGGTGCATTTAGGGCATTTTTTCGCAAACTTTTAAAACTCATTTTAAAACTTTACCTAAAAACCCTTTATTTTAAACAGGTTACATCTAAAAACAGACCCCTATTTTTTTCATTAACTCGTAAATAATAAAAATTCACTGATAAAAAAACCCCGCTAATTTGTATTAATTAGCGGGGTTTTTTATATCTAATTAAATATTACCAGGCCTGGTAAAATCTATAAAATTGTTATTATTCAAAATCAAAATCATCTAAAGTTGGTTGTGGTGCATGACCATCATGTATTAGATTATTTCTGTATTGTAAATAACTTTCTCTACTAAAAACATACGGATCTGGTTGTGATTTTATATCTTCTAAAATTTTAACTATTTTAGTGTATTCAACAAATTTATCACCTGTATAAATCATGACTCTATCTGTATCTGTTACATCTAACATTTCATTATAAACAGGGTCATAAGTTGCTTCTGTTAAACCACCAACTAATTCACGTGTAGTAAAAGGTCCAAGAATTGGTAGCACTAAATAATTACTTTCATTCCAAACGCCCCATTTATATAAAGTTTGACCTAAATCTTCGTTTTTAGGTGCTAAGCCAGCCGGTTCAGCAATATCTAAAAGACCAAACAAACCAAAAGTCGTATTTAACGTAAAACGCATTATTTCTGATAATCCGTCTTCGACCTTACCTTGTAATAAGCAATTAACGGCTGATAAAGGGGTGCCTAGGTTATTAAATACATTACTAATACCTGTACGTACAGGTTGTGGTACAACACCGTTATAAGCATCAGCTACTGGCTTACCTACTGTATCGTTAAATCCTAAATTAAAATCAAACATTGTACGGTTAAAAGATTCGTAAGGATCTTCAGTATTCATTGCAGGAATAGGTGTATTTGATTTTTTTGGTGTTACATCAAACTCTTCTAAATCTGCATAGCTATTGAAGCTAAAGAATAGAGTGCTTAAAGCAACTGAAAGTACTATTTTTTTTATCATAATTTTCTATTTAACGATTCTTAGGTTAATTTTTAGACAGTGTACAAGGAATTTTAATTTCTTCAATCGTTTGTTTAAATAATTCTAATATCTGCATACGTGAAAACGTCTTACGCCATGCAAGGGCAACCGTTCTTTTAGGAATAGGGTTTGCTAATGGTTTTATTGTAAAAAGCTCACCATCACGTTCTGAGAGCGATGTACATGGAAATATGGAGATACCTGCCCCAGAAGAAACCATATATCGAATCGTTTCTAAAGAACTGCCTTCAAAGGTTTTTTGTAAACGGTTACTTTGATAATTCATATGAGTAAGATTAGGAAAAGCTTCAACCACTTGGTCTCTAAAACAATGGCCAGAACCTAATAATAAAAAAGTTTCATCTTCTATCGTTTGTAATTTAATAGGTTTATTACTTTTTGCTAAAGGATGATCATTAGGAATAATGGCATTAAAAGGTTCATCATAAAGTGTATAGGTTTCAATATTAGGTTCGTCAAATGGCAAAGAAAGAATAACAATATCCAGTTCACCTGATTGCAATTTATCAGCTAATACATGGGTATAGCCTTCTTCTATGATTAAAGGCACATTGGGTGCTAATTTATGAAAATTAGGAATCAATTTAGGTAATAAATAAGGGGCTATTGTATAGATTGCTCCTATTTTTAATTCACTGATTAAATCCCCCTGAGTTTCTTTAGCTATTTGTTTAATATCTTTACTTCGTTCTAAAATCTCTTCAGCAATTCTAATAATTTTTTGACCTACTGGAGTTATCAAAACATCTTGTTTACGTCGTTCAAATAAAATAACGCCTAATTCATCTTCTAATTTTTTTATTGCCACACTTAATGTTGGTTGACTCACAAAACAGGTTTCTGATGCTTTTCTAAAATGTTTTTCTTTAGCAACAGCAACAATATATTTAAGTTCATTTAATGTCATTGAATTGTCTTTTTTTGAAGTTGATTATGGAACTTATTTGGATAAGTCGTTTACTTAGTAAAGTATATATTTTTTATATATATAACCTCTTATAGTTCTTATTAGCACAAAGAAATCTGTAGATAAGTCTTAATTAAGGTATTTTATCAAATAGTTAGTATGTGATTAAGGTGTGTGTAGAGTTTCTGATAAAGTATGTGTGTAAGTGTGCGTGAATTGTGGATAAAATATCACTTTGTCTTTTTTCACTAAGTTATCCACAAAAATACATAAGTTATCCCAAGGGCTTATTGACTAATTTATATCAAGTAACTTAATAAATATTAGGAAACAAATTTTTATGAAACCAACAAATATCAATACAGATTCTCTATTGGATTTGTTTCAATCTAGAAGAACATGTTACCAGTTTTTAGATAAAAATAAGTTTCCAGTAGATGATAATAAAGTGGATCTTTGTTTAAAAAGTGCTATTTGGGCTCCTAATCATAAATTAACACAACCTTGGCGTTTTTGGGTTGTAAGTGAACAGGCTAAATCGCAGTTTGCGGATATTTATGCAAAAAAAAGAGCAGAAAAAAAATCTTTATTAGAAGCATGTTGTTACGATAAATTTTATCAGCAAGCGTTTGATAAATTTATGGCTATTCCCAAAATAGTCTTAGTTGGTCAACAACGCAGCTCTTGTGAAATAACCCAAAAAGAAGATTATGCAGCCTGTGCTTGCGCTATTCAAAATTTTCAACTTATGGCTTGGCAACAACAACTTGGTGTTCAGTGGAGTACTGGGCCAATTATATTTGAGAGTAAAACTTACCAAATATTGGATATTAAATTTTCAGATATGGAGTTAATTGGTGCTTTATATATTGGAAATATAGATGAAAGTTGTATTCCAAAGTTATCACCCAAAAGAAAACCGCTTGAAGATGTAACGGTTTATTTAGATTAAATTTTCAGATTTACCAGGCATGGTATGCCCTGCGGCAAACAAAACGATGTAAGCAGAGGGTAAAATGAACAAAATGGATTTAATCTTATTTAAATAACATTTAAATATGCTTTAAACTTGTGTTTTAAAGTGTAATCTTCTACTTTACTTGTCCCTTTATACAAACCGATTCTTAATATATTTATGTCTATGTCATTAACAGCACAACAAGTTTTACAAAAAGTTTACGGTTACGATCAGTTTCGTAATCAACAAGCTGAAATTATTAATGACGTTATTTCTGGCCAAGATTGTTTTGTTTTAATGCCAACAGGCGGCGGTAAATCGCTTTGTTATCAAATACCCGCTTTAATTAGATCAGGCACAGCTATTGTTGTTTCGCCTTTGATTGCGTTAATGCAAGATCAAGTTTCAGCATTACAAACTTATGGTGTGTCTGCGGCTTATTATAATTCTAGTTTAGATACTCATTCGGCAGAAGAAGTGTTGGCAAAATTGCATTCTGGGCAATTAGATTTATTGTATGTATCGCCAGAACGTTTGTTAAATCAACAGTTCATTCAACGTTTACAAAGTATGCCTATTGCGTTATTTGCTATTGATGAAGCGCATTGTATTTCACAATGGGGTCACGATTTTAGACCTGAATACAGTCAAATGGGTTTATTAAGAGAAAAATTTGATCAAGTGCCTTTTATTGCACTTACCGCAACGGCCGACCGTACTACTCGCCAAGATATTATAGATAAACTGCATTTTCATGAACCTAAGATACATGTAAGCAGTTTTGATAGACCGAATATTCGCTACAAAGTATTAGAAAAACATAACCCAATGAAGCAATTAATGGGGTTTTTAGAAACGCATCAAAAAGAGAGCGGAATTATTTATGCTTTAAGCCGTAAACGGGTTGAAGAAGTGGCCGAAAAACTAAAGGAAGAAGGGCTTAATGCTAAAGCCTATCATGCTGGATTACCCGCACAAATTAGACATTCTGTGCATCAACAGTTTATACGTGATGAAGTGGATATTGTTGTTGCCACCGTTGCATTTGGTATGGGTATTGATAAACCTAATGTCCGTTTTGTAGTGCATTATGATTTACCAAAAAACATTGAAGGTTATTACCAAGAAACAGGGCGAGCAGGGCGTGATGGTTTGCCTTCTGAAGCTTTATTATTATTTGGTATGCAAGATGTGGCTACGGCTAAACACTTTGTAGAAAATGTTCCTGATGAAAATCAACGTCGTTTAGAAAACTTTAAATTATCGAGTATGGTTGATTTTGCCGAGGCACAAACCTGCCGACGTAATGTGTTATTAAATTATTTTGCAGAACCGAGTCATAAACCTTGCGGCAATTGCGATATTTGTTTAGATCCACCCACTTTATTTAATGGTAAAGAAGTGGCGCAAAAAGCCTTATCTTGTGTGTATAGATTAAACCAAGGATTTGGTGCTAAACAAGTGATTGATGTATTACGTGGTATGGATAATGAACGTATTCGTAATCTGAATCATAATCAATTGAGTACCTACGGAATTGGTAAAGAGTATTCTGCGCATGAATGGTCAAGCATACTGCGTCAACTGATTCATTTAGGGTACTTGTACCAAGATATTCAAAATTATTCAGTGTTGAAGCTTACAGCGCTTTCTGGTGATGTTTTAAAAGGTAAGGTAGAAGTTCAATTAGCGTTTCCAAAAAAACAAACGACTAAAATTACCAGGCCTGGTAAAAAGTCAGTTAAAGAAACATTATTAGACAAAGATCGTGATTGTTTTGAAGAATTAAGAGTTTTGCGTAAAGAAATTGCCGAGAGTGAAGATATACCCGCTTATCAAGTTTTTGGTGATGCTACTTTGGTTGAAATGGCGCAAAAGAAACCACAAACAGATGCTGAATTATTAATGATTACTGGTGTAGGTGAAACTAAGTTATCACGGTATGGTTTTGAATTTTTAGCGGCATTAAGAGAAGTTTAGTAAGCTTTTAATGCTTTATTTTAAAATGCTAAAAATTAATTGACTCTTCATCTTCAATAATTGAATTATTATTTGTTAAATTACGAATTCTTTTCTTAAATAAAATTTTATTTTGTACCGCTTCTGGTAAGTCGGTAAATAACATAATATTTTTATCAATTAAGATATCAACCACATCTTCAATTACCCGCACCATATCTAAATCAAGTTGATGTAAAACCTTTTGAATGATTTCTTCACTGTTTGGTGCTGTTTCAATAAAGTCTTTTAATTTAGGATCGTGTAAACTAATTTCTTCTAAACCTGGTGCAGGTGTAAAATAAATATTATTTATTTGATTATCTTCATTACGTTCAATATAAATCATTAGTGTTAACTCATTTTAAATTTATAAATATTGGTTTAATATTAATCATCTATCTCAGATAAAACGTTACCTAATAATTCAGTTAATCGATCATTTTGAGAATAATCAACTGGGCAATCTATGATTGTTACCGTATTATTTTTGAGTGCAGTTTGTAAAGCTGGTAATAATTGATCTGCGGATTCAATACGAACCCCTTGTGCGCCAAAAGATTTAGCGTAATCAACAAAATCAGGATTTTTAAAATCTATATAAGCGGAACGACCAAAACGACGTTGTTGTTTCCATTCAATTAAACCATATTGGCTATCATTCCAAATTAAAATAACAATAGGCGCATTACAACGCAATGCAGTTTCAATTTCTTGTGAGTTCATCATAAACCCAGCATCACCGGTAACAGCAACTACGGCTTTATCAGGATAAGCAAGTTTTGCTGCCACCGCACCAGGCACCGCAATACCCATACCGGCAAAACCGTTTGAGATAATACAGGTATTGGGTTCATCGCAACGAAACATACGCGCCATCCACATTTTATGGGCGCCAACATCACTTATAGCAATATCGTCTGAGTCCATAGCGGTACGTAAATCCCAAATGATTTTTTGCGGTAGCATTGGCCAATCGTCGCTTTTACAACAACGATTCATCTCTTTTATGGTTGCTTCACGTAATAAAAAGTCAATTTGAGTAGCTTGCATTGGTGTATCAAGAATTTCATCTAAAGCTTCACCTAATCCAGCTAAATTAGCACCGATATTACCAATTAATTCAATTTCTGGAATATAGCGGTTATCAACTTCTGCTTTTTGTGTATCTATATGAATAATGGTGTGAAGACGGTTTGGATTCCATAAATGTGGATGATATTCAACCATATCAAAACCAACACAAAGCACTAGGTCTGCTTTAGCAAACCCAGCATTTTCATAGTCGCCTTTTTGCAGGCCTGCTGTACCCATAGACATTTCATTCCAAAATGGCACAATTCCTTTTGCCATAAAGGTATTTACAACGGGTATTTTGTGTTTAGTAACAAACTCTTGTATATAGTCACTGGCTCTAGCGCGTACGGCACCGTTACCGACTAAAATGAGTGGATTTTTAGCTTTAGAAACCTGTTCGGCAGCTTGTTTTAATAAACTACGATGTGCAAATGTTAAGCGATTTGTACTAACAGGAAGTGGGAGTTCTAAGGTGTCCATTTCTGTAATATTTTCAGGCAAATCAATAAAGGTGGCACCTGGTTTTTCGGCTTCAGCAAGTTTAAAAGCTTTACGTACTACTTCTGGAATGGTTTCAGGTTCTAAAACTTGAGTTGCGTATTTCGTAATTGGTTTAAACATACTGACTAAATCAACCACTTGATGTGATTCTTTATGTAAGCGTGTAGTGGCTGCTTGACCAGCAATAGCAACTAAAGGCGCATTATCCATATTGGCGTCAGCAACACCGGTTACTAGGTTTGTTGCTCCAGGTCCAAGTGTAGACATACAAACACCGGGTTTACCTGTTAAACGGCCATAAACGTCAGCCATAAAGGCGGCACCTTGCTCATGTCGGGTGGTTATAAACTGAATATTTGAATCAAGAAGGGCATCCATAATATCGAGATTTTCTTCTCCTGGAATACCAAAAATAAATTCGACTTCTTCATTTTCCAAACACTTAACAAACAGATTGGCCGCTTTCATGGAATGCTCTCTTTTATATTTTTAAAGACCTTTGTATGAGTGAGGTGCGTGAAAAAATGTAATAAAACTTGCTTGGTTGCGACGAATAATGCAGCTATTAGCAAGTATTCAACAAAAAAACAGGTAATTTTTAGCCACTTTTAACCGTGTCTTGACTCGTGAAAGGTCTCTTTTAATTATCTAGAACGATTTTATATGCATATTGCATACTTAATGGACTTTATTATGAAGACTAAAAAGCGAAATAACCAGGCCTGGTAAAAGAATAATTATATAAATAGAACTTTGATTGTATTAGAAGTATGAGGAAAAAGAGTGGGGATTGGTTTGTTTAAAGATAAAACAATTAAAAAAGTAACTTAATAAATAAAATAAAACGATTAAAAAAGATGAAATAATTAAGTATGACAAAAATAAAAACCCACCGTTAAAGGTGGGTTTAAAGATTATTACATATTGGCAAGTTCATCAACGGTAGCCCACATTTTCTTGCGGGTACTATTCATACCAACATCGGTTAAATATTTACCATTTACTATGATTGAAGGAACACCCTCAACGCCATAATCTCTAGTTAATTGACCGGCATGTCGAACTAATTGATCAACTTTAAAACCTTTAAAAGTTGATATAAACTCACTCTCTTTTACACCAAACTGACTGTAAAATTTTGCAAGTGCTTCAACGGTAAACAGTTGTTTTTTATCTCTATGTAAGGCATTAAAAAATGGCATATGCGATTGCTCAACCACACCTAATTCTTGTGCGGTAAAAAACACACGAGCCATAAAAACCCAGTTAGGGTTATTAAAAACAACTGGCATACGTTCAAAATGAATATCTTTAGGTTTTGTTTTTAACCATTCATGAATACTTGGTTCTAAGTGATAGCAGTGTGGGCAACCATAACCAAAAACCTCAATAACCTGTTTAGGGTATGGAGCGGTAGATTGTGGTTTGGGTACTAATTGATATTGAACACCTTCTTGTAACTCAAATTCTTGAGCAGCAGACGCTGAAAAAGATTGAGTAGCCACTAGACCAGTTAATCCGGTTAAAAATGCTCTACGCTGCATAAATGTTTCCTTAAATATCATTAATCACTTAAAAAGAGACCTAAATATAAAGGTCTCAAGTAGCTGTTTTATAGCTCACCGTATGAATGTAAACCTGATAAGAACATGTTTACACCTAAGAAAGCAAAAGTGGTAACTAATAAACCAATTAATGCCCACCAAGCCATAGGTGTTCCACGGAAGCCTTTAGACATACGAATATGTAACCAAGCTGCGTAGTTTAGCCAAACAATTAATGCCCAAGTTTCTTTTGGATCCCAAGACCAATATCCACCCCAAGCTTCGGCAGCCCATAAAGCACCTAACACGGTAGCAATAGTGAAAAATGCAAACCCTAAAGAGATGGTTTTATACATTAAATCATCCATTACTTCTAAAGAAGGCATTCTGCTAGCAAAGCCACTGTTTGGATTTTTTTCAAGCGCTCTATGAGTTAATAAATAAGCTAGACCAATCATGGCTGCAATTGAGAAAGCACCATAACCAATAAAGTTAGCTGGAACGTGTATTTTCATCCAATAACTTTTTAATGCAGGTACAAGTGGTTGAATTACGTTTGCTTGTTTATCAAAGGTATACCAAAGTAAGAAAGCAACAGCGGCACTGACAACCAGCATTACAAAACCACCTAATGCACGAGTTTTGTAACGTTGTTCATAAAACAGATATACAAGACCAGTGATTACCGTAAATAAGATAAATACTTCATATAGACTACTGACTGGAATATGACCATAATCAAAGTTGATAATATAGGATTCACGCCAGCGAACCATCATACCAACTAAACCGAAAGCAACGGCGCTCCATGCAAATACAGAAGCACTTTTACCTGCAAATTCTGATTTGGTAAAGAGAGCAAAAAAGTATGTGATGCCAGAAATAACGAATAGAGCACTCATCCACATAGTAGCCGATTGACTGGAGACTAAAAACTTAAGGAAAAAGGCCTGTTCATTGGCTGTAATAACGTTACCGTGTATTTGATAACTCCATAGAGCAAGAAAAGTTAAACCCGTTACCCAAAGAGTAAGTTGTTGAATACTTTTCCATATATGCCCTAAAGCAATTAAACCAACAGTAACACCAGCAAGGATACCAATTTCAAATTGATCCATTAGCCCCCCGTACTGGTTCCAGGCGTAGAATGCCCCAATAATAACAAATAGTGCCCAGGCAAAATCTCTTATAGTGAGGGATATTTTTGTGGAATCTTTAAAATCATCCATATAGTTTTCAGTTTGCATAATCGTAGCCTTATAACTTATCTGAATAGCGGTTAATTTTCGTTTTGTGACTTATTATTATAATCTTGAATCTTGGTCACAATAGATTCAAATTCTTTGGTTGTTTCTGGTAAGTTTCTATTATCTTTTGCAGCAACAGTCACTTCAGTTCCAATATCATTACCATTATCGTCCGTTTTTGGTTCAATGTGAATCCAAGCACGGCGTTGTCTTACATAAAATAAGAAGAAGACACCAACAATAAGCATTGTACTACCAAAGAACACCACGTTTTTACCTGGTGATTTAGTAATTTGTAACCCTGTTGCCTGTATTTCTTTAAAGTTTGTAAGTTCAAAATACATTGGCGGACCATAAGCTGATAATGATGAAATTGTGTTTAAAGCATCTTCAAACCATTTTTTATCAAACTCAGAAATATCGTCATTGTAACTTTTAACTGCACCTTCTTCTTTTAGCACATTCATAAAAATAGTCTGTAAAGCAAAAGAGGTTTGGCTGAAGTAGAAGTCAGATACTTTTTTCTGATCTTTTTCAGGTACATTAGCTTTAACAAAACTATTAATACCACTAAAACCTTTCGTGCGGAATAACATCACCAATTGTTGTAATAGTTTTATTTGTGTGTCATAAGTTTTTTGAGTTACATCAGGTGCTTTTGGGTAGAGTTTTTCAAATAACACTTTAGTAATTAATGGGTTATTAATTTTTGCTAAAAGCTTAAAGAAACGTTCTTTTGTACGTTTTTTATCAGCCGGTATAAATAGGTATTTATAAGGTTCGGCATTACTTGCACGAACACCAGTCATAAAGAACCAACGGCCATCTTGTTTACTTGGTAAAAAGTAGTTTTCATACTCCCAAGCCGTACCTTGTTCATTACGCACCTTAAAAATAACAGTTGGGCCATTGTTGTGCATTTTATGACCAGTTATTTTAAATTCTTCTTCTGTTGCAGGCACAATATTGTGCATTTTAAAGTCATCAAATTCTGCTTTAAATGTTCCAACAGGGGTCTTTAAAGGCTCAATACTTTTAACACTGGTGTTTAAAGTAATTGAGTTTTCAATTGGTGATAAAAGTGGGTGTACTTTAAAATCAAGCTTTGTTCCACCATCACCAAATGATGATTGAAAAATTGTGTAATTTTTATAAATAAGAGGGTGATTCACCGAAATAGTTTGAACAATAGGTTTATCTAAATCGGGTGCTGTAAGCACTAAATCACTTTCAAACGATTTAGGCATACCAGTATCGTAATATTCAATACGGAAGGCCTTATTAGTAATAGTAAAAGGCAGTTTTTGTACTAAATACCCATCTTCATAAGGTAAAAATAAAACATCGGTTTTTTGACCTTCAGGAACATTTACTGAACCTCTAAAAGAGAGGTTATCAGGGCCTAACCAAGATTTTTGATTTACTTTATCTAAACTAACAGATCGTGTTTCAGCCTCTAAACCACCCGTTAGTTCTTTATATTTATGTAATAGACTACTGTCTAATAATGCACCTACACAGATAACAATAATTGAAATATGCGCTAAAAAATAACCTAAACGGTTCCAGCGACCTTTTAAACCTGCAATAGTAATACTGCCGTTATCGCGTTGGTTTATCTTTGTTTTAAAGCCTTTGTACTTTAATAAAGCCTTGGCATAATCTTTATGTTCATCAACAGTTAACGTACTTTCAAAAACTGTGTTATTTGGCTGATGTTGCAAGGCCGTTTTAGACATTTTTTCGCTGTACTGTCTAAAATCTCGTAAAAATCCAGGAGTATTACGGGTAACACAAACACTGGTTGAGAATAGTAAGAATAATAATACTAAGATAAACCATGCTGCCCCATAAACATGGAACAAACCTAAATCATTAAATACATGGCTCCAAAAAGGACCAAATTTAATAATATAGTCTTGAATGGTTTGGTCTTGTTTTAAAACCGTACCAATTACAGATGCAATAGAAAGCATTACCAATAAGGTAACCGCTAGATTCATTGACCCTATAAAGTTAATAAAAACACTTGGCTTTTTTATAGGCGAAGATTTTTTAGGAACCTGCGTTGGTTCTTTATTTGGCGTCGTTGGTTTGTTTTCGTCTTGTGTCATATTAGTCATATTTTCGTTTAGGTTAATTTATCTAGCGATTAAGGTATTTTTGTCATTGCTTACCGTTGGAAGGTACTTTAAAGATTTTTAATAAAAAAAGCTAAAAATTTAGCATGTTTTAGATTATTCTCTCGCATACCCACAAAGTTACTAAGTAAAGATTTGTATTTAACTACCCTTTTTTAAATGAGAATAAATAACGAGTCATTTTATATCATACGACACAGTTAACTAGATAGAATCGGTTTAAAAATAGGATAGAGTATATACTTATGTAAATCATTGATAAAGTATTAAAATATGAGTTTAATACTAGATTAGAAGATGATTATTACCTTTATATTTCAAAGGTTATTAATGATTTTTTATTCGTTTATTTTTTTAAAAATGGAACAAAAAATAAGATTATGCAACATCCTCTTTATCAGCAAGCCACTTATTTAAAAAGTGTACCCACTATTGATTTATGCCCAGAAGAGTTAACCCATGAGGTAGCGTTTGCTGGACGTTCAAATGCGGGTAAATCCAGTGCGTTAAACACGATTACAACACAGCGAACTTTAGCAAGAACCAGTAAAACACCTGGACGTACTCAATTAATTAATTTTTTTCCGGTTGATGAAACTCGTGCTTTGGTGGATTTACCTGGCTATGGCTTTGCTAAGGTAAATGTTAAGGTTAAGCGTGCTTGGGAAGCTGGGTTAAGTACCTATTTAGAAAAAAGAGAGGCTTTAAAAGGTTTAATACTCTTGGTAGATTCAAGAATGGAGCCAACAGATATTGATTTGGTTATGCTTGATTGGACTTTAGAGATTGGATTACCGGTCCATGTACTTTTGACTAAGTCAGATAAGCTGAATAAAGGCCCAGCTAATGCAAGTTTGCATGCAATGCAAAGTCTTATTGATGAAAATTATCCTCACGCTTCTGTTCAGCTGTTTTCATCTTTAAATAAACAAGGGCTAGATGAGGTTTGGGATAAATTAGATTCCTGGATGGGATTTGAACGCCCTAAAAAAGAAGTTGCCCCACAGCACAGAATTTTGGCTGAAAAGGGCACTAAGTTAAAGAAAAAGAAGAATAAAAGTAATATCAGAACCTTTTAAAACACCGTTTTAAGGTGTTTTAATTAAACATTGTTTAGGTTTTATGTTTAGGTTCATATTTTTTAAATTTGTTATGATCTTTTAAATTTTTCCATTTTTTGAATCTGTTCTGGGTTCAAAATACCGCGAATTTGCTGTTTGGTTTCTTTATATAATTCGCGTTTCTTTTCTGCTCTTTTTACAAAAATGCTTTTGAGTTCATGCTGTTGATTTTGAGTTAAGTTAAGTTTTTTTGTCATACGCTCAACTTTAAAGTTAATACGTTTTTCCATTTTTGCTTGGCGTTGTTCTGGACTTAATTTTTGGTGTTTTTTGTCCATTTTTTTGTGGTGACATTTTTTATCACCTTTATTATGTGAATAATGAGATGAACCTTCAGATTTATTGTAGTGGTTTTGACCATCAGCAAATACTGCAAAAGAAGCTGAAGTTAAGGCTAAAGCGGCTACAAGTGTTGTTAATTTTTTCATGAGATAATCTCCATAGGGTTGTGTTGTATAAGCAGAGCGTTTTGATAAGTTTTTCAGTTTTTATCTTTAAGGCTTTCTGCTTCTGTCACAATTAGTATCTCAATCAAAAGTGCAAACTTTATGCAATCAAAATGGTAGTTTGTGAAAAGCTTATTAAAATGGTTAAAATTCACCTGATTTTTGTTGAATAACTTGCTAATAGCGGGCTAATGTCTGCATTATTTGTCGCAACTGGGTAAGTTTTATTGCTTTTTTTCCACGTACCTCACTTATGTAAAAGTCTTTAAGTGATGCTTATAGCGTTGTTTCTAATAAAAACTTGTAACCCACACCATATACTGACTGTATCCAATCAATATCGCCAAATGTAGCGGTAAGTTTTTGGCGTAGTTTTTTAATATGACTGTCAATAGTGCGGTCTGAAACCACTCGGTTGTCGTGATAAATATTGTCAATGATTTGAGAGCGAGAAAATATTCTTCCTGGTGATTTAGAGAGTGTTTGCAGTATTTCAAATTCAACAGCTGATAGACTGGCACTTTTGTCTTTAAAATGAACTTCATAACGTTGATCGTCTAATTGCCAACCATTTGTTTGCAAAGGTTCGTTAGATAAGTTTGCTCTTCTTACAAGGGCTTTGACTCTAGCCACGACTTCTCTTGGGCTGAAGGGTTTACACAGATAGTCATCAGCGCCTAATTCTAGGCCAAGAATACGATCAAGTTCTTCAATACGAGCCGTAATCATCATAATGGGTACTTGGCTAAATTGACGTATTTGTTTACAAAGTTCTAACCCATCACCGTATAGATCACTATCTGGAAGCATGACATCCAGTAATACACAATCAGCTGGATTATTTTTTAGCCAGTGAATAACGTTTTTGCCAGATTCAAAATATTGCGTTTTATAACCATGGCTATGCAAATATTCCATAATGATTTCGGCAATTTTAATTTCGTCTTCAACAATAACAATTGTTTGACTCATGATTGTGACCTTTCTTCTTTTATTCTTTAGCGTTTAAGTGGATACTAACTTTTAAGCCACCTAATTCAGATAGTTCAATTGTAAACTTACCTTCGTGGGCATTAACAATTTGACCTACCATGGCCAAGCCTAGCCCTGTACCGCCTGTTCTGCGGTTACGAGAACCTTCTGCACGATAAAAACGATCTTTAAGGTGTTTTAGTTCTTCTTCAGAAACATTTGGCGCACTGTCTTCAATGGATAATAACCAAGTTTTGTTTTGTTTGCTTAAACTTAATTGTACTTTACCCACCGAGCCATCAGGTTGTTGGGCATCGGTGTAATCAATGGCATTTTGCAGTAAGTTATTGAGAAGTTGTTGTAAACGTTCACTATCACCAATAATCCAGGCTTTTGTCTCAAATTTTTTGATTTGTAAAGTTAAGCCTTTTTGCTGTGCTTTATTTTCAAATTGAGCAGCAGTTTGCCTTAACAATAAGCTTAAATCTAAGCGTTGCATGGAATATTGTAATGCACCCACATCACTTAAACTTAATTGATATAAATCTTCAATTAAACGTTGTAATAGTGTGACTTCGTGGCGAAGTTGGTCTAAATTTTGGGTATTCATTGGACGAATACCGTCGTGCATTGCCTCAATAGAACCATAAAGTATGGTTAATGGTGTGCGTAGTTCATGAGAGATGTCAGCAATCCACTGGTTACGACTTAATTGAGAGGCTTCAAGTGTTTTTGCTAAATGGTTTACATCACGTTGTAGGTCACCAAATTCATCTTTACGATTAAATGTGAGCCTATGGCTAAAGTCACCTAATGTTAAATTGCGCATGGCTTCGGTAAGCTGGCGAATGGGCGCAAGTAAATGATTGGCTAATGGCCAAATAATCAGTAGGGCTAACAAAGTAATAAAGAGTGAGCCCAAGCTGAGTAATTTAAATTGGTTTGCCGCAAATTCAATATCTGTTTTTTCAATCAGTTCTTTTAATGGATGATAGCCAATTTGGCCAATCGTTTTACCATTTTGAGTAATGGGTAAATGCACATTTGATTTTTCTAGGGCGGTACCAAAGGTAATTTGACCATTATTGCCCATTAAACTTACGCGATTTTCAAACTCATCTGAAGGAAAACTACGCTTACGTTTTTTATGATCTTTTTTAATAACATATTCAATAGGAATTGGGTTTTCTACCAAGTCAACACGGTGCGACAAACGTAAAAGTCGTAGCCAAATAACTTCTGGCACATCATTAATAGATTGCACGGGTTCGTGCTGTAAATAAAAGTCTAAATTACTTTGTAAACGTTCAAGACGTTGTTGGTCACGTTGATCAATATAGTGGAGCATGGTTTTATGTAAAACAAATTGATTACTCCACAGCAAAGCGCCAAGCACAATAAAGCCAAAAAGAAGTAATAAAGTCATTAACTTTAAACGAATACCCATGAACAATTTCCAATAAAATTTTTAAATATTATAAATACATGTGTAAAAACACATAGTCTGTTAATAGAACGAGCTAAGATGCACTATAACCAACTTGTTATGTTGAATGGTGCAAAGATTGTGCAAAGTTTATAAGTTACCAGGCCTGGTAAAAATAAAAAAAGGGTGTCTAAATCGTATTTAAACACCCTAATAGCGAGGACTTGTATTACTTAAAACGGTTTTGCAATTTGAAATTAATTATCAGCTGAACTGATTTTTTCTTTTTCTAAATTATTTTTGTGATGACCCAACGCTTTGTTGTACTGTTGGAGTTTATAGCGAGTAATGTGACCTTTTTCAATATCAGCTGTTAGCAAGTAATTGGCATTAGACGCTGCGCCTGTGGTTTGTATTAAATTAATAGGTAGGCCAGAAAATTGTTTGTTCCAATTAACAAGTTGAGATTGTGTTGTTTGGATATACAACTTTTTAACCTTATTACTAAAGTGAATTTTGGGTACATCTTGTTCAAAGTGTTTTTTCGCTGGATTGTTGCTAAGTAGGGTAGCATTCCAACTTTTATCTAAGTTTGGATAACCACTAATAGCAATATAATTTCCGACGGCAATTTTTAAACCTTTAGAAATTTTGGTGTTTTTAGAGGTAAAGATAATTTTGCCATCAACAACGATATGGTCGGAGTTAACTTTGTCAATTTTTCCAGCTAAAGGATAAAAAATTTCAATATTCTTTGTCCACGGAAGGGCTTTATCTATCACCGTTTCAACCATAACTTGCTGGCCAATTTGAATACTGTCATTATCCATTAAATTGGAGTTAACCTTTGCGTTTTTAGGATATTCAATTTCTATGCCGTTAACCCAAATACTGCCAAATTCAGTAATGGTTCCAATGATTCCGGTACCACCAAATCCTGAATTTTTAGCGATTTGACCTGTACCACCAAACCCAGACTTATTTTTAGCGACTTGTACGGGTTTTTCTAGTACGGTTTTACCTGTACCACCAAACCCTGAGTTAGAGGCGATTTTTTCTTCAGTAGGAAACAGCTGACAAGCACTTAACGACATAGCAATAACAAAAAGTACAAAGACTTTTGGTAAATTATGCGCGGCATACAACGTGCGTTTGCAATAGGTTATAAGACTGAACATGAACTATTCCTGCTCTGCTGTACTAGCATGCTCTTTGTTAGACAAAGCACGGCAAAAATAAGCACCTACATGCATTGATTTATTGGCATTTTTATTAGTAGAGTCTTGTTCTTGTAACTGGCTTGCAACCTGGTTAATTTCAGTTAATGCGGCCATCATGCGTTCATTAGAAAGTTGTTCTATCTGTTCAATAGATTCGTCACTTAAATTTGAATAATAAACGGCTCTATCAAACATGGCAGGCGTAAGATTTTCTAAGTTGTGTGCCACCGATGTAAGGTGGCTACCAATATTTTTACCGGCAAAAAATAACTTTTCTTCAAAATCCTCTTCAGGCACGTAACCAACTTGTTTTAATTGAATCTTATCACCATCTTTGTCTTTAATAAGTTCAACTAACCCTTGGCTTAACCATTCATCCAAAATAGATCTTGGGTGTTTGTCTTTAGAAACCGAAAACACCATTTCTTCAAATGATGGGCTACCATCTTGCTGGCAACGAAATAATTCAAGTGGTTTGCCATTAGAATCAATATAACCTTGGTGTCCAAGCCAAATAGAGATGAGTTGTGAGCTTAAACTGGCTTTTAACTCTTTTTCAGTAGGTTGGTTAAGGTTTTCAGTACGAATGCGTTTTACATCACCGCGATGAATGCCCGTTAGCAAACTAATTCGGCTATCGGTAAGTTTTTTATTTTCAATGGTAAAAGACTCTTCGGCCACTTCTACATAAGTGCGTTTTAAAAGATTTAATAAACCTACATAGGTAATATCTTGATGAATTAATAGGCGAGCCAAAGGTTTTAGCATATTACTAAGTGCTTTCGCGAGAGCTTTTTCTTTTATCGATGTAGGTGTGTCTTGAGTCATATTTTTACGCTTTAAAATTTGGTTGTTAAGCTCACACCAATACTTTTGGTTTGAGTGCTGTCATACCCAGCAAAGCCAGATAAACTATATGTTTCGTTAATAGGCGTGCTGATAAAAGCAGCGATACCTAATTGATCGTCTAAATTTTTAAAAATACTTTTTTTATAATCTAAGCTAACACCTAAATTGGTTTTACTGTTAAATATGCGGCCAGTTCCTATGGAAGCATAGCTACTGTCTTGCATATTAAAATCATTAGATTTACCAACAAATTTGTAACCCACTGTACCAAAAAATGACAAATTGTTATTTGCATTTGCAAAATAATTTAATTGCACAGAAGTATCATTTTTTCCCGTACTTAAGCCTCTATTAACATCACCCGTTGCCACTTTTTCTTTTAACTTAAGGGTGAAATTTGGATCTAAATCAAATCCAATTGATAAAACAGTATCACCTAAACCTTGTTCATTAAGATTTGAGCTTTTGACTGTTAAATAAGACATAGAAACCCCAAAAGAGAGTTTATCTTTTTTTACAGAGAGTAAAAGCGGTATAGATGTTGTTGTAACATTATCACTATCAAGAGTTTCACCTTGTCCATCAAGGTATAAAATACTGGTGGTCAGTTTGGTGCTGTCGCCTGCTAGTGCAACTTGACTAAGTAAAAGAGAGCCCATAATTATGATGGCTATTGGCAGTAAAATAATTTTAAAAATTGTGTGATTCATTTTCTACCTTTAAATAAGCGGTAATATTTATTACCGCTTAATTTCTACTCTTTTAACTCTAGTTAGTTGCTTCTTCTGAACCTGCACCAGCTTCAGTTTTTGGTTCAGTTGCAGTTGAACTTTCAGTGTCTACTGGTTTTTCTGCATTTGAAACAGCTTTATTTTCTGTTGTTTTAACATCTAATTCAGCCACTACACGGTTTTGAGATTGTTGCATAGTTTGTGTTTGTTCAGCAAGTTGCTCAACAACCTGTGCTTTTTCCATGTTCTGAGCCATTGTTTGCACTTTTTCTTGTGAATGCAGAGCTAACTCTTGTTTAGCTTGAACATTGGTAATATCCATAGCCATTGTTGCGTAAGTAGCAGAAACTAGTGCTGCAGCAACGAATGTTTTTATAACTATTTTATTAAGTGTTTTCATAGGATTTTCTCCGATTTGAGTATTATACAAAAAATGTTAAACGTTTACATTTGTAATATTACTTAAATACATTATGGGATGTCAAGAATAAATGTAAATATTTTACATAAATATAAATTAATAGGGATAGAGGGTATTGACTATTGAGTTAATTAAGGGGGGTATGAGCTATTTAAAATAGGAATAAAGTTAGTTAATTAATAAAAAATGATTCATGTAGGTACATTTATTGTTTAGTCAAAAACCAATTTTTTTGGTTTAAGGGCTATAATCCAATGATTAATAAATGTATTTAAAAAACATGTTATTGGTTACAATATTTATAGATATTTTGCATTTGTAGGTATGAGCTTTTGATATTGGTCTTAAAGCATTTATACAGAAACAAGTTTTGATCTTGGGTTTATTGGATTTAGAAAAGTAGATAAAGGTCAGCTTGCTAAGGCTTTAATAATATAAATACAAGATTATTTATGAGATGAATGGATTGGTAAAAATTATTAATTTTCTTTAAACGAATAGCTCATCACTCGAGGGGCTAAGTGATAATCATAGTTGTTTCCCAGTCTCTAAAATCGTGACGTTCATTGTATCTAACAATAGGCCATAGATTAATTTATGTCCATAATGAAAAAGGTAAATTAAAAATGAATAAAAAGGTATTGATTAGTGGAGGCATCATCTTAATGGTGGTTTTGTTAGGTTTTACTTTTTATAAAAAAGTTTATCTACCAAAAGCGACATTTGAAACGGTTAAGTTACAACAGGGTGATTTTTCAGTTTGGTTAAGGGGTATTGGTGAATTAGATGCTCAGTTTATCTATAACCTTGGTTTTCCTATTACAGGCCGAGTAATGAAGATTGATGTTGATCAGGGTGATAAGGTTAGTTATAAACAACTTTTGGCTAAACTAGATGATACCGAGCTAAAAGCGTCATTAGAAGAGGCGCAAGCAGTTCATGCAAAAACGCAGCTTGAGATAGCCAGTACGCGTCGTGAAATTGAACTAAACCAAGAGCAATACAATTTAAGTAATATTACTTTTCAGCGTTATAAAAAAATGCTTAAAGGTGGTAATGTTTCTCAAGAGAAGTTTGATCAAGCTAATTCTTCAATGTTGACATCTAAAATAACGTTAGAGAATGCCAAAATTAAACTGGCGTTGTCTAAATCTGAAGCTTTAAGAGTTGAAAAAAGCCTTGAAGTCATTAAAGCAAAACTTCATTACACTCAGTTGCATAGCCCTGTATCGGGTTTAATTATTGAGCGCGCAGTAGAAAAAGGTCAGAGTGTTGCTGCTGCACAAACCGTTTTAAAGGTTTTAGATCCAGCCTCATTGTGGGTTAGAGCTTATATTGATGAACGTATTAGCGGCCGTCTTAAGGTGGGAGAAACGGCAAAAATTACGCTACGTTCTAAACCAAACACGACATATATAGGTACGGTTAAACGCATCGATTTCCAAAGTGATCAAGTGACTCAAGAGCATGTTGTTTATATTGCCTTTAATAATCCTTTAAAAACATTTCATTTAAATGAACAAGCTGAAGTGCGTATTTTGGCGCAAACCTTACCTAATATAAAAAGTTTACCAATCGATACTTTAGCAACCTATCATAAAGAATTAGGTGTTTGGGTAAATCGTGATTCTGAAGCTTTTTTTGTGCCGCTCCATGTTCTAGAAATAGCGGATGAACGTTTTGCTTTTGAAGGAGAAATTACCAAAAATGACCGCGTATTAATTATGAACAAAAAGAAAAAGCCATTATTTGATGGGGTCAATATTGCATCATGATTAATCTTGCCTATAAAGATATTAAACATACCTTAAGTAAGTTCATCGTAACTGCGATGGGTGTAGGTATGTTGCTTGGCATAGTATTAATTATGATTGGTGTTTATCGTGGTATGGCGGATGATGCCAAGGTTTTGTTAAATGATATTAATGCCGATATTTGGGTGGTACAACAAAATTCTTTAGGGCCTTTTGCAGAATCGTCACGCATCCATCAAGACTTACAAGATTCGATTAAGGTTGTTCAAGGTATAGACAAAGCCGCTGCCATGACTTTTCAGGGGTTGCAGTTATTTGACAAGCAAAAAAATGCGGTACGAGTATATGTTGTTGGCTATGACCCTTTGGGAGACTTTAAAGTGATTAACCCCGATTCATTGATAGCGGGTAGAGTACTTAGAGAAAGCCATTATGAAATAGTTGTGACAGATAAAACGGGCTTTGCATTGGGTGAAAAAATAAAAGTAGGGCGTGATATTTTTACGGTAGTAGGTATAACGCAAGGTACAGTATCATCAAGCGGTGATCCGATTGTTTATATCTCTTTAAAAGATGCTCAAATAATGCAGTTTTCTTATTCTAACCCCCGTATTCGTAACGACAGAGCTAGAGGTTTAGAGAGTAAGGATTCGCAGTTAGTGAACGTGGTTGTGGCAACCATAAAACCACCGTACAAAGTAGAAGATGTTGCCCAACAAATTGAGCGATGGAAGCATTTAACGGTTTACACGCAAGCAGAACAAATTTTTATTTTAAGTAAAAATGTGATTGAACGTTCTTCGAAGCAGATAGGCTTATTTACACTCATTTTAGTGTTGGTTAGTAGCATTATTATTGGCTTAATTATTTATACAATGACGCTGGAAAAAATTAAAGAGATTTCGATTATGAAGTTAATTGGAATACCAAATTTTATGATTACTAAAATGATTATTCAAGAAACTATTCTTTTGGGTGCCATTGCCTTTTTCTTTGGTAATGTCTTTGCGCATATCATTTATAGTAATTTTCCGAAACGCGTTTTATTAGAGTGGCCAGACTCTTTTGTTTTATTAGCGGTAATTATTTTTACCTCTTTTTTATCGTCATTGATTGGTGTTTATAAAGTTTTAAAAGCCGACCCTGCACAAGCAATAGGAGGTTAATCAATGAAACAAACCAGTATTAAAGTTGAAAACCTCGTTAAAAGTTTTGGACAGGGCGAAAGCCTGGTTGAGGTGATTAAAGGCGCCTCTTTTGAGGTTAATAAAGGTGAGTTGGTTGCATTAATAGCCCCAAGTGGCGCAGGTAAAAGTACCTTGTTAATGATGATAGGTTGTGTACTAGAACCCACGTCAGGCAAAATTTGGCTTGGGGATGAGTTAGTGTATGACCAAGGCTGGAAAACCAAAGATGCCCGAAAAATTCGACGAGAAAAGTTAGGTTTTATTTTTCAGGCTCATTATCTTATTCCTTTTTTAAATGTGCTGGATAACGTAGCTCTATTGCCATTAACGACAACAAAAAATGATAGTGATGTGTACAAAAAAGCGAAAGAAACTTTAAGTTTTTTGGGGCTAGATGAGAAATTTGAATCAATGCCCAGTGAGCTATCAGGGGGGCAAAACCAGCGAGTTGCCATTGCCAGGGCTTTAGCCAATCAACCTCAAATTATTTTGGCAGACGAACCTACCGCAGCCTTAGATATAGAACGCGCTCATAGCGTGGTTAAAATGCTGAAAGATGTAGCCAAAACGCAAGATGTAGCGATTATTATGGTTACTCACGATGAACGTTTATTAGGGTATTGCGATAAGATTCTTAAGATTGTTTCAGGTAAGGTTGAAACGACTCAAATAGGTGAAAATGATACAAATATTTAAGTCGTTGTTCCAAGTCATAAACTATAAAAGTTGTTAAGTTTGGTGGTTATTGTTAATCATGTAAGTCTATAAATAGACCATATAAACCTTCATAGAGGTTTAGTAGACGGTTCATTAAAAGGTATAGATTTTAATGCGCTTCATCCCAGTTTTTACCTTCACCAATTTCTACAATTAAAGGTACTTTAAGTTCTAAAGCAGATTCCATTAAGCGTTTTATTTCTAGTTTAACCGGTTCTAATTCCGCTTCGGCAACTTCAAATACCAGTTCATCGTGCACTTGCATGAGCATTTGAATATCAAAACCACAATTTGGCAACCATTCTTCAATTTGGATCATGGCGGTTTTAATAATGTCGGCGGCAGTGCCTTGCATAGGTGCGTTAATGGCGGTACGTTCGGCGTATTGTCTTAGTTGTCCATTACGTGCGTTAATGTCTGGCAAATAAAGTCGACGACCCAATAACGTTTCTACAAAACCGGTTTCTTTCGCCTGCTCTTTGGTGTCTTGCATATAATGTAAAACGCCTGGGTAACGTGAGAAATACAAATCAATGTATTCCTGGGCAAGATTACGTCCCACACCTAATTGTTTGGCTAAACCAAAGGCTGACATGCCATAAATTAACCCAAAGTTTACGGCTTTAGCACTGCGGCGTTGTTCGGTGGTCACTTCTTCTAAAGACACGCCAAAAATTTCGGCGGCGGTGGCTCGGTGAATATCTTTGCCTTGAGCAAAGGCATTTAATAAGCCTTCATCACCTGATAAGTGCGCCATAATTCGCAGCTCAATTTGTGAATAATCGGCCGCGACCATTTTATAACCAGGCCTGGTAACAAAGGCTTGGCGAATTCTTCGACCTTCGGCAGAACGAATAGGTATATTTTGTAAGTTAGGTTCAGTAGAAGATAAACGGCCAGTAGACGCCACTGCTTGCATATAAGAGGTGTGTACTCGTCCTGTATTTTTATCTACCTGTTTTGGCAGCGAGTCGGTATAGGTTGATTTTAGTTTGGCTAAACTTCTGTACTCTAAAATAAGCGTTGGCATTTCGTGCCCTTGATCGGCAAGTTCTGCTAACACCGGTTCAGCGGTAGACGGCTGACCTTTTGGCGTTTTTTTAATAATAGGCAACTCTAAGTTTTCAAATAAGATAACTTGTAATTGTTTTGAAGAGTTAAGGTTAAAGTTCTCTCCTGCTATTAAATGTGCCTTTTGTTCAAGATCTGTTAGTTTCTTGCTGATTTCTTCACTTTGAATGGCGAGCATATCAGTATCTAATAAAACCCCGTTTCGTTCCATGTGAGCCAATACAGGCATTAAAGGCATCTCTATGTCGGTAAATACCTTTTTAAGAGTAGGTTCTGCTTCTAATTGCTGCCAAAGTGTTTGATGTAGTTGCAGAGTAATGTCTGCATCTTCAGCTGCATAATGAGCTGCTGTTTCAATTTCTATTTGGTTAAAAGTCAGTTGTTTTTTACCTTTACCCGCAATTTCTTCAAAATGTGTGGTGCGGTGGTTAAGGTATTTAAGAGCTAAATCATCCATGTTATGGCGAGTAGCGACACTGTTTAAACTGTAAGATTCCAGCATAGTATCAAACTGCATACCTTTTAGAGAGATACCGTGATTTTGTAACACATGCCAGTCATATTTAAGATTTTGACCACATTTAGGAATATTTGAATTTTCTAAAATAGGTTTTAGTCGTTGTAACACCATTTGGATATCTAGTTGCTGTGGCGCGCCTTCATAATCATGGGTTAATGGAATATAACAGGCCTGGTTACCAGGATTTTCTGGATCTTTTACCGCTAAACACAGGCCTACTATTTTGGCTTGTAAGGTATTTAAAGAGGTGGTTTCAGTGTCTATGGCAAACAATTCTGCTTGTTCAATACGTTTAACCCAAGTTTCAAAGTCTTCTTGTGTAAATACGGTTTCGTAATGAGAAGCTGCGACGGTTGCTTGAATGCTTGATGAATTCTCAGTGCTTGGTTCTGAGCTGGTGCCATTTGTGTTTTTCTTTTGAACCGTTTGGCTATGTGCCTTTGCACCAGTCGATTTTGAAAACGGTACTTGCCCAGCCATAACTTGATTTAACCAATTTTTTAAATCGTACTCAGCAAACAATTCTTGTAGACGATCCATATCAGCAGGTTGGCGTTGAATATCCTGCAAACTTACAGGTAAATCGCAATCAACTTTAATGGTGGTGAGTTCTTTAGATAAAGCTAGTTGCTCAAGGTTATTGCGTAAATTTTCACCAATTTTTCCGCCAATCATTGGGGCGTTTTCAACTAAATTATGGATGCTGCCAAATGAATGTAGCCATTTAACCGCTGTTTTAGGGCCGCACTTTGGAATACCAGGGATATTATCGGCGCTGTCACCCACTAGTGCTAAATAATCAATAATTTGGTCTGGGCGTACGCCAAATTTTTCAACCACGCTTTCTGGTGTAGAAAGGGTGTCGTTCATGGTGTTAATTAAAGTAACGTGTTCATTAACCAGCTGAGCCAAATCTTTATCGCCAGTAGAAATCAGTGTGTTGTGTTTGGCTTCGGTAGCTTGTTGAGCAAAGGTACCCATAACATCATCTGCCTCAACGCCATCAATGACTAATAATGGCAAACCTAAGGCTTTTACAATTTCATGTATAGGCTCAATTTGTGTTCGAAGTTCATCCGGCATAGGCGGGCGGTGGGCTTTGTATTCGCTGTACATTTCGTGGCGAAAGGTTTTACCTTTGGCATCAAAAATTACGGCCATTTTCTCTGGTTGGTATTGTTCAATTAATTTACCTAGCATATTAATAACACCAAATATCGCACCCGTTGCTTGGCCTTTACTGTTTGTGAGTGGTGGCATGGCGTGAAAAGCTCTAAATAGATAAGAAGAACCATCTACTAAAATAAAAGGGCTATCGGGATTAAAACTGCTTTGCGAATTGGAATCGGTCATTTATATTGCTCATTGTGATAAAATTTGCGCTAACGGCTTACGCTCGGCTATTACGGCTAATTCAGTGGTTCGTTAAAATATAACTTGTTTAATTAACTTGAAACCTTTATTTAACATATTTTTTCTTAGAAATTTATAGTTAAAAAGGTTTCAACGGATTATTCTACCGAATAATCGATGCATTTAAGAGACTTTACTCTATGTCTGTCTATACAGTCGTTGAAGAACATCAATTAGTGGCCTTTTTAGAAGATTATGATGTTGGCACTTTAGAATCCTTTAAAGGGATTAGTGCTGGAATTGAAAACACCAATTACTTTGTGAATACTACAAAGCATGGTGAGCAAGAACAGTTTGTTTTAACGATTTTTGAACATCACACGTTTGACGAATTACCTTATTTCTTAAATATTATGGCCTTTATGGCAGAGCATAATATACCTACGGCGCACCCAATGCCAACGCACTCTAATGGCTATTTAAAAGAGTTATGTGGTAAGCCTGCGGCATTAGTAGAGCGTTTACCTGGTAATACGGTTGAAGATCCGTCTATTGAACAATGTGGCGTTATGGGTGGTCAGTTAGCTCGTTTTCATATTGCAGGACAAAATTACGAAGGAAATCGTGAAAACGATCGTGGTTTAAATTGGATGCAAAGCACCTATACGGTTATTAAGGAATATTTGACGGTTGATGAACGTCAAATGATTGAGGCTGAACTAGAGTTTCAAGCCAGTATAGATTGGCAACAATTACCTAAAGGCGTTATTCACGCTGATCTGTTTTGCGATAACGCCATGTTTAATGGTGAGGTTTTAAGCGGTATTATTGATCTGTATTATGCCTGTAATTCAACGTTGTTATACGATTTAGCGGTTATGGTAAATGATTGGTGCCGTGTTCATGCTGATAATCCAGCTGAGATTGAATTTGATCAAAAACGAATTGATGTGATGCTCTCTGCCTACCAAACACAACGTTCATTAACAGAGCAAGAACAAGCAGCTTGGCCAGCGGCTCTGCGTTTAGCCGCGTTGCGTTTCTTTTTATCGCGATTAAAAGATAAACATATTCCAAGAGAAGGTGAAATGACACAAATTAAAGATCCAGAAGTCTTTAAACGTGTATTACAGCTTCATCAGTAACAAGCTTTTTTAAATTTACCAGGCCTGGTATGCCTTGCAGCAAACAAAACGATGTGAGCAGAGGCTAAAAGCAATAAACTCGCGTTATAAATAGAGTCATTATTACTGGTTAATAATGACTTTTTGTATTTAATCCTTTGTATTTAATCCTTTAATGTTAGAAGTTATCTTTGTGAATCAATCAAATATACATAATCAAATACAAAAAGCGGTGCAGTGCTTACATGACGGCCAAACAATCGCTTACCCAACCGAGGCGGTATATGGTTTAGGGTGTAATCCTTTTGATGAAAAAGCGGTGGCTAATTTGTTTCACGTGAAGCAGAGACCTATTGAGAAAGGTGTAATATTGGTGGCGGGTTCAGTAGAACAAATAGTCGATTGGGTATTTTTATATGATACGCCCTGGCAACAGCAGGTATTAGATAGTTGGCCAGGTCCTGTTACTTGGGTTTTACCGCTTAAAAAACCGATGCCTGATTGGATAACAGGTGGACGCGATACGGTGGCAATTAGAGTTTCTAATCACCCCGTAATACAAGCTTTATGCAGTCAGTTTGGTGGGCCTATTGTGTCTACTAGCGCAAATCTAACAAATCAAGCTCCAGCAAAATCTTGCGAACAGGTTAGTCAAATGTTTACGGGTAAGGTTTTGTGTATTTCAGCTGAATTAGGAAATTTAAAACAACCTACACAAATAAAAGAGGCTAAAACAGGGCGGGTATTAAGGGCGTGACTGTAAATCTTTTTGCTAGATTTTAAAACATAATTTACATTATTTGACTGTAATAATGGTCTGATTAATCCCTTGTTGTAACGCATTTTTTAAAATGCTATTAGCTTGATTAAACTGTTCATCAAAATCAAAAAAGGCATAATTTTCGGTAACTAACACGCTCATTGTTATAGTGAGTTTGTTTAATTCACTGTCTATGTTTTCAATCTCTAATTCTTCTATTATTTGGTTTAGTTTTTTAAGGTTTTGTAATATAGGCTTTGTTTGTTTACTTAATGAAGAAATGGCAAATTCATTTCCACTAAGCCGATACAAAGTTCCGTTAAATTCATCAACCTGCTTTTGTAAAGCTGAAGAGACTTTAAGAATAGCTTTATCACCTTGTTGATGCCCGTAAGTTTGATTGTAATGTGTGAATCGATCGATCTTAATGAGAGCAAAGATAAAGCGACTAGATTGTTGCTGTTTAATTTGTACGGATAATAATGGGGTAATAAGCGATAAGTAACAGCGATTATAGAGATTGGTTAATGGATCTTTTGTGATAGGAAATCTTTCAGTAAGATCGTCAGGCTCAAGTGTGGCTGTTTTGTTTTGAGAACAGGTCTGTTCAAAAGTGTAATCAATCATAAATACAATATAGCCTATTGCAAAGTAAGCAAGGCTGATGCGTAAAAGACCTGTGCTATTCCATTGACCATTTTGCCAACTGCCTAAGCCAATATACATCTCTGCAAATAAGATAATAAAAATCACTAAGCTGAGCACACTTCCCCAAATCCGACCTAGGCTAATAATGGCCACAATAGGGAATACCACCGTCCAAACTAAGCCAAAACTATGGTTTTGATTAATATAATTAAATGTTAACAAAAACAGGGCAAAAGCAATTAAAGCAAAAAATATAGGGGTTGTGATTTCTCGGCTTTTCTTAAAATAAATATGAATAGCCAAAAGCATGCCTGCAGAAGTGATTGATATGGCAGATGTGTAGGGATGCAATAAAACAAGCGAGTTATATAAACCAAAAAAGGTCATGGTGATATAACCAAGGGGAAGGATGACCGTTAGCATCATCCTTTGTCGATATTCAATAAGAGATACAGATGTTTTGGGTCTAGTAAAGTATTTCTTAATTAAGGACATTCTAACGTTTACTTTTTCCAATGGCTTGTTGGAATAATGGTTCAACCTTTTTGGCATATTCGGTCAAATCTTGGATACGACTAGCATGTGATGGATGGGTGCTTAATATTTCTGGGGGACTGCCTTCTTTAGATTGTTTTTCCATTTTTTTCCAAACGCTAACAGCGGCATAAGGGTTATAACCTGCTCGTGCAGCGAGTTCTACGCCCATTCGATCAGCTTCAACTTCATGTGTGCGGCTATTGGGTAAGGTAACCGTGACTTGCATAGCCATAGCTGCGGCGTCAAGCGTAGGGCCTTGGACACCAGTCAAGATACTTAAAGCCGTTAAACCAACTTGAGTTAAGGCTTGTTCAGAAGCTCTTTCACGACCATGTTCACGTAAGGCATGAGAGATTTCATGTCCCATAATGGCGGCAATTTCGGCATCGGTTAATTGTAGTTTATTGATTATGCCTGTGTAAAAAGCAATTTTGCCGCCAGGCATGCACCAGGCATTTAATTGATCAGACTCTAGTACATTTACCTCCCAATCCCATTTAGGTGCGTCTGGTCTAAATACAGCAGTCTGAGGTATGATTCTATTAGCAATACGTCTAACACGTTGCACCATAGCATGGTTAGTATTTAACTTTTTGGCCGTTTTGGCTTCTTTAAGTACCGAGTTATAGGCCGCCTGCGCGCCTTTTTGCATTTCTTCTGGCGAAATGAGTAGCAACTGTTCTCGTTTAATGCCTACTGTGCCTTGTTTAGTACTACTACTGGAGCAAGCAACTAGGCCTAATAAACTTAAAGCGATTATCGAATGTTTTAAGAAATTCAGTTTATTCATAATGCTACTGTCAATAAAGCTAACTAAAATTTGTTAGGTATTTATTGGCCAAAAACCTTTTTTAATAATTCAGTTGATTGTTTTACAGGATCATCACGAATAGCAGCTTCTTCTTGAGCAATATAATAAAACATGCCACTCATTCCTTTATCAAGCACTTGATCAAGCAAGTCTGCTTTAACATCAGGCACAAAGGGTAGAGATTTATATTTAGCAATGGCTTTATCATAAGCTTGAACGGCACCAACTTCATTAAGAGAATTTTCAACAATGGGAGTCATTTTGGCTTTTAGTTCGGGTTCTGTTTTTGATTTTAAATATTGCGTTGCGGAATCTTTTGGCCCTTCGTATATTTTTTTAACATCATCAAATTTCATATCTTGAATAGCATTAATAAATAACGTTTTAGCTTGCGGTGTTGCCAATTCTGCAGCACGGTTAAGCTTAGTTTCAAGATCATCCATATATTTACCCATACCCACTTTATCTAGAGTAGATTGCACTGTTTTTAACGAATCAGGCAGTGGAATATGAATTTTAGAGTCGGTATTAAAGCCGTCTAATGTACCTAATTTAGAAACTACCGCTTCTGAACCTTGAGTTAAGGCTTGTTTAAACGCTTTTTGAATTTCGTCTGTAGATAGATTGCTAGGTAAGCCTGTGCTAGAGGATGATTCTTTTGAGCTAGAACTGCTTTTATCCTGCAGGTTTTTTAATAAATCAGCACCTTGATCCAACCAGCTAGCTTGAGCTTGATTTACCAGGCCTGTAAAAATAACACTAAAGGATAATACTAGCGAAAGTTTAATTGCACGATATTGGATTTTTTTCATAAAGCAGCCTCGCTTGCATCATTATGCTTGAATAGGTATTGATACGAATAGAAATAGAATACCGAAATTTATGAACTATTCAATTAAAAACAGGTTAACAGACTCTTAAGTATAGTGAAATGCTTTATTAAAAGCATCAAATAAGCGGATTTATTATCAGGTTATTTAAAGATATTGATAATTAAGTTTTCGCATATCAAGAATTTTTAATTTAATTTTCTGTAAATGCTATGACTGCCTTTGGTACGAAAATCATAATTTAAAAAACACACTTTTTTATTATCCATCGTAATTTCTTTGGTAAACAAAACAACGCCTTTGGCGTCCTTATAACGTTTGTAGTCAAACTCAGCCAAGTTATATTCAAGGTTCCATACTTTTTTATCAACCGCTTTATCGCAAGAGTCAAAAGCGATGATTTGCCCTGTTTTATGTAAAAAGCAGGCTTTAAGTGTTTGTATAAAAGAGTAATCCGTTTTAATAGATTGCCCTGGCTTGCCTGAAATTTGAGTTAAAGAGACTTCAGTACTTGGTCCATCAAGTCCGCCAGGTTGTTTATTCATAAAAAATTTCCACTCACCAGGGGTGGCGGTATTCTTTTTAATAAAATTATCGCAATGCGTTATACCAAATTTATGAAACTGTTTTAAAAGTTCATTTTGATTTTCAGAGGCATTTGCTTGCCAGCTAAGTAGCAGTAGTGCTGTTGCAATTACTTTTTTCATACAATCACTTTTTGAATTTAAGATTCGTAAAAGGCATAGTGAAATAAAAAGAACTAATTTACAAGAACCATTTGTGTGTGCCGAGTTAAAAGAGCCTAAAAAAGTCTTAAAATAGAGTATTAACAATACTTGGATAAATAAGTAAAAGAGGTTCTATTATTAACATTAAACCTGGTGTAAATATTTAAGAAATAAAGATACATAGAGAGTTTTGCACGAATTAAGGCATGGTAAAAATGGTAAAAATTCACCTGATTTTTATTGAGTAACTTGCAAATAGCTGGTTACTATCGGCATTTTACACGCACTCCACTTGTGCAAAGGTATCGCATAAATTTAATTAAAGTCATAATCCGTTAATTTCTTTGACCTATGAAAATAGGGTTAACAAGATTAGAATAACGCTACACAATATTTAAGGATTAACCATGTCAGAAACAGCCATTAATATTCAAGCTGTAAAAAACTACTTACTCAGCTTACAAGATGATATTTGTTCACAACTCGCCATAGAAGAAGGCTCGATGGATTTTATTGTTGACGAGTGGGAACGCGAAGGTGAAGAAGGCGTAATGGGGCTGACAGGTGGAGGCCGTACCCGTGTTATGGAAGGTGGTAACGTCATTGAAAAAGGGGGTGTTAACTTTTCTCATGTTAAAGGCAAAAACCTACCGCCTTCAGCCACAGCGCACCGTCCAGAGTTAGCGGGTCGTTCGTTTCAAGCCTTAGGGGTTTCTTTGGTGATTCATCCACGTAACCCTTATGTACCGACTTCACATGCAAATATTCGCTTGTTTATTGCAGAAAAAGAGGGTGAACAACCTGTTTGGTGGTTTGGTGGAGGGTTTGATTTAACACCTTATTATCCTTTTGATGAAGATATTGTGCATTGGCATCAGCAGTCTAAAGAAGCTTGCGATCCATTTGGTGAAGAGATTTATCCAAAATATAAAAAATGGTGTGATGAATATTTTTATTTAAAACATCGTGATGAAACTCGTGGTGTGGGCGGTTTGTTTTACGATGATTTAAACGAAGCTATTTTTGGTTGGGATTTTGCTCAATGTTTTGAGTTTATGCAATCGGTTGGTAATCATTTTATTACCGCTTACCGCCCAATTGTGGCGCGTCGTAAAGAGATGGAATATGGCGAACGTCAAAAAGATTTTCAGCTTTATCGTCGTGGTCGTTATGCCGAATTTAATCTAGCCTTTGACCGAGGAACCATTTTTGGTTTACAAACGGGTGGGCGTACCGAGTCGATTTTAATGTCAATGCCACCCGTTGTTACCTGGAAATATGACTACCAGCCTGAACCAGGCACAGAAGAATCCAATATTTATAACTACCTAACACCAAAAGATTGGTTAACAGAGCTAGCGTAGCTATATGGATAAATTAAGAGTTGATAAATGGTTATGGGCTGCCCGTTTTTTTAAAACGCGTGGGGTGGCATTAGAGGCAATTAAGGGTGGTAAAATAGAGCTAAATGGTTCTAAACCAAAACCCAGTAAAACGCTTATGGCTGGCGATAAACTTAAAATTACTCAAGTTCACCGTCAAGTAGAAGTTACCGTGTTATTGGTAAGTGATAAACGCGGTGGCGCAGAGCAAGCCTTAACCTTATACGAGCTTAACAGCGAAGTATTAAACCAAAGAAAACCCACCGCAGACATGGCTTTAGTGGGTTACCGAGAAAAAGGCGCAGGCCGCCCTACCAAACGTGACCGCAGAAAAATTGAAAACTTAGGTTTTTAGTTATCGTCATTTTTAGTGACATTTAAGCACCCAATTGGGTGCTTTTTTGTTTGTGCAAAAGTTCCTTTATTAAACAATAAAATCCATGAAGTTTACGCTAATACTATTCAAACGTGATTATTCACATATAATCAACGAATGACCTTTTATAGAATAAACATTTGAATGGTAACTATGAATAATTACATTGTTTTATTTGATGCCCAAAATACTGAAGACTTTGAAAGTACGATTCAACCACTATTGGATGAGTCATGGCAACTTCAATCATTTAACGGTATTGACCAGCTAGGTTCACTTAAAGAAAAGAGTGATATAAATGTACTTCTTTGGTTGGGTGATAAGGATCTATATGACATGATTCCTTATGCTTCTCAGCATAATTGGACTGTGGGGTTTTTACCGCACCCAGATATGAATCGTTTTTATCGTGCTTTTCCCATTTCTAAAAAAATTGAAGAGGCGCTAGAAGATATCAAAACCACAGATTCACCTGTTCAAAGTGATTTGCTCTATTGTAATGATCACCTTGTTTTAGGTTCCGTAATGATGGGAAATCCGGATATTATGAGACCCGCTTCAAATATTGATAATAGTATTTGGAGCAAACTAAAGCATTTGACCTTAATGACTTTTAATTTGAGCAAGGTGAGTTTACTGTCCTATAAGCTAGAAACAGAGAAGGGAAGTTCTGTTAACACGGCGGCATTAGGTATAACCATTGTTTATAGACCCAGTGGTAGTGACTTTACTAAACGAGTTATTGGCGAAACCCAAATTGATCAGTCAACGCTAAATGCAATAGTTTTAGCGCCACGAAGCATTTCTGAAGTTGTTCGTTTTTTATTCTCGCGACTTTTTCCAAGCAAGGAAGGCGCGCAAGCCCTTGCCAATTATATTGGCCATATTACGACATCATCCATAAAAGTTACTGGGGAAAGTCAGCTGTGTTATAGGGTAGACAGTGAGCCTTATGAAGGGGAAGAAATTTTTTTAAAAGTAGAGCCAAATGCTTTAAACGTTGTAAGCAAAATGTTGCCCACTAAAGAAAAGTCAGAAGATCTAAAAGAATCTATTTGTGTGAATACTTTGCCTAAAGGGCAAGCGATTAAAGAGTTAGTAAACCGTCCTTTACCGTGGATTCATCATGTTGATCAAGATGAAGTAAAAGAGACCTTTGTAAGCCTAAAAGAAAGCGCTCAATTAACGGAATCGTATTTAGTCTTAATGGTTTTGTCTACATTATTAGCAACGGTGGGTTTATTTGCAAATTCAGCCCCTGTTATTATTGGAGCGATGATTTTAGCGCCATTAATGGCGCCTATAATTTCGTTATCTATGGGCGTGTTGCGACAAAATATCGATTTAATTTTAACCAGTGGTAAAACGTTGGTTGTCGGTATTATTTTGGCTTTGTTTTTTGGTATTTTATTAACTCTAATCACTCCGTTACAAGCGGTTACCAGTGAAATAGCTGCACGCTTAAGCCCTACGATATTAGATTTAGCCGTAGCCATTATTTCTGGCATTGCAGGAGCCTATGCGAGTGCCAGAACTGAGGTGGCCAAAAGTTTGGCTGGTGTAGCCATTGCTGTGGCTTTGGTTCCACCTTTAGCGGTGTCTGGTATTGGTATTGGTTGGTTAGATTGGCATACCTTTTCAGCTGCATTTTTACTGTTTTTAACGAACTTGGTCGGAATTGTATTAGCATCAACGTTAACCTTTTTGGTTATGGGGTTTAGTCCATTTCATTTAGCTAAAAAGGGATTAGCTTATGCCCTTGGTGTCGTGCTTTTAGTGAGTATTCCGTTAACGATTTCGTTTGTTAAGTTGGTGGATAAACAGCAAGTGGTTTCTTCGCTTGAAGGTCTGTATCTTGATGACATTGAAATTAGGGATGTAAATATTATTACAGATACACCTATGTATATCTCAGTGACTTTGTTATCAAGCCATACGGTTAATAACGATCAAATTGAAAAGATCAAAAAAGAAATTGAAGAGCGACTGGACAGAAAGATAAAGCTAGAGTCAAAAATGGCAATACTGCGCTAATATCTGAAATCTGGAAGGGTGTTTATTTTAGCTATAAAAAAACCCCAACCAACGGGTTAGGGTTTTTACGTGAAATGAATAAAATTAATTCATTAAAATTATTTTTTAGCCATTGCATCACGTTTTTTAGAAATAAGATTTTGGATGATAGGAGTCATCATTAAATCCATTGCTTTAACCATGTGAATACCATTACAAACTAATGTTTCAGGGTTCTGTAAGAAAGCACCGTCAATTTTATTTTTGATCTCTTCAAGATTAACTTCTTGGTGACGAACATGACAGATGATTAAAGAATCTTCTGGCGCTGGCCCCATTGGTGCATCTTCTGACATAGTAGAAAATGGATCAGAAGTATCAATTAACGGTACACGGTGAAAGTTAATGTGTGTACGGTGAAATTGAGGAACAACGGTTTCAATATAGTCAGGCATACGTTCAAGAATGATATTACGAACTTGTTCAACTGAATATGGACGTTCAGAAGTGTCGCGGTAGATTTTTTGCATCCACTCAATGTTAATAGAAGGTGCTACACCAATACCTAAATCAACATATTGTGATACATCATGCATGCCTTCTTTTGGTCCATGATCCATACGTTTAACCATTCCGTGAAGACCTTCATAGAAAAGTACATCTGTTCCTTCAGGAATAGGTTCCCAAGGAGTGAACTCACCCGATTTAAAGTTAGTACCACCTAAACGTGCGTTATGCTCTTCAGCTTCTTCATCACTATGAATATAGTAGCGACGTTTACCTGTAGCTGTTTCTTTGTACTCTTTGAATAAGGCTTGTAGTTGATCAAACTCATTCGCTTTTTCAGAAAAGTGAGTTAAAACTGGTCCACCGTTCGCTTTTGATTCAGCCACTTTTTCTTTCATTTCTGTACGGCTATATTTATGGTAGCTATCACCTTCAACAATGGCTACATTTAGATTTTCGCGTTCAAAAATCTTTTCTACTGCACGTTTTACAAAAGAGGTACCTGCTCCAGATGAACCTGTTACGGTAACGATAGGGTGTTGTACTGACATGAACTGTCTCCTAATATTAATTAGAAACTTTAGTTTTGCTAAGGTTTCACAAATTACCAGGCCTGGTAATTCTATTTTTACTTTATAAATTATTTATAGCTTTAGACTTGTGACGCATATTAGAAACTAAAAGAAGTTTTTTTTCAAAATAAATTACTTTTAGTTTCTTAAGAATTCTTTTATACGTCTAAGTTTTCAACTTGTAATGCATTAGATTCAATAAAGTCACGTCGTGGTTCAACTTCATCACCCATTAAGGTAGTAAAGACTTGGTCTGCCATCATGGCATCACGTACTGTAACCTGTAATAAACGACGAGCTTCTGCATTCATGGTTGTTTCCCAAAGTTGTTCTGGGTTCATTTCCCCCAAACCTTTGTAGCGTTGAATATTTTGACCACGTTTGGCTTCATTAAATAACCAATCAATGGCTTCATTAAATGTAGCTACTGATTGCTGCTTTTCACCACGCATAATGTAAGCTGAATCAGTTAATAAGCCTTGTAAGGCTTTACCTAATTCAACAATTTGAGCGTAATCTTTAGAGGCGAAAAACTCCGCATCAAATATTTGTGTGCTTAAAGTTCCATGTTCACGCTGATGTAAACGAATTTGAAACTTACCTTTACTTTCCATATCACTAGCAGGCTCACTGCTTAATTGATAGTCAACTTTATTTAGTTCACCACTGGCTTTTAATTGCGGTAACACGGCATTAATCCACGCTTCTAATAAACTTGAATCATTTAATGTTTCAAGATTTATTTCAGGATAATCTATTAACATATTTAAGAAAACGGGGTTATAACGACGTGCAAGACGATTGATAACATGTTTTGTTTTAAAGTATTCTTTTGATAGATTTTCTAATGCCATACCGCTAATAGCAGGAGCGCCTTGAGCGGTATACAATGAGGAACCATCAATTGCATTTTGAAGTAAATAGTTTTCTAACTCTCTATCGTCTTTTAGATAGGTTTCTTGCTTACCTTTTTTAACCTTATATAAAGGCGGCTGAGCAATATAGATATACCCTTTTTCAACTAATTCTGGGTATTGACGATAGAAGAAGGTTAGTAATAAAGTACGGATGTGAGAACCATCCACGTCGGCATCCGTCATAATAATAATGCGGTGATAACGTAGTTTCTCAATATTGTATTCTTCGTGACCAATACCACAGCCTAAAGCCGTAATTAAGGTACCGACTTCAGCTGAACTTAGCATTTTGTCAAAACGGGCTTTTTCTACGTTTAAGATCTTACCTTTTAATGGCAAAATTGCTTGAGTACGACGATCACGCCCTTGTTTGGCTGAACCTCCAGCGGAGTCACCCTCCACCAAGTACAGTTCTGAAAGCGCTGGGTCTTTTTCTTGACAGTCAGCAAGCTTACCAGGTAAACCAGCAATATCTAAAGCGCCTTTACGACGAGTCATTTCACGCGCTTTACGTGCCGCTTCACGTGCACGTGCGGCGTCCATAATTTTAGAGAAAACAGATAAGGCATCTTTAGGGTTTTCTAGTAAGAATTCCGCTAGTTTTTCATTCATCGCCGTTTCAACAGCCGTTTTAACTTCTGAAGAAACTAATTTGTCTTTTGTTTGTGATGAGAATTTTGGATCAGGTACTTTTACTGAAATAACGGCCGCTAAACCTTCACGAGCATCATCACCAGAAACGTTCATCTTATATTTTTTGGTTAAGCCTTCCGATTCTGCATAACTGTTTAAAGTACGAGTTAATGCCGCTCTAAAACCAGATAAGTGGGTACCACCATCTCGCTGCGGAATATTATTGGTAAAGCAAAAAATAGATTCTTGATAAGACTCTGACCACTGCATGGCTACTTCAACAGTAATATCGTCTTTAACGGTTGTGAAGTAGAAAGCTTTTTCATGAATTGGTGTTTTATTGGTGTTGATATAATCAACAAACGCCTTAATTCCACCTTCAAATTGAAAGACATCATGACGATCATCACGTTTATCTATTAATTCAATATGAACCCCCGAGTTTAGGAAAGAAAGCTCTCTTAAACGCTTTAACAGGTAGTCATAATTAAAGTCCGTTACATTTGTAAAGGTTTCTGTGCTCGGTAAAAAACGAATTTCAGTACCTGTTTCTGTCGTATCACCAACAGAAACCATTGGAGCGTCTGGAACACCATGAGTGTAAGACTGCTTCCAAATATGACCTTCACGCTTAATGGTTAAATCTAATTTAGATGAGAGTGCGTTTACAACTGAAACACCCACACCATGAAGACCACCTGATACCTTGTAGGAGTTATCATCAAATTTACCACCGGCATGAAGGACAGTCATAATAACTTCGGCAGCAGAAACGCCTTCTTCTTCATGAATACCAACGGGAATACCACGACCGTTATCGGTTACTGATACTGAGCCATCCGTGTGGATAGTGATAACTACTTTGTCACAATGACCGGCTAAGGCTTCATCGATACCGTTATCAACAACTTCAAAAACCATGTGGTGAAGCCCTGTACCATCATCGGTGTCACCAATGTACATACCAGGACGTTTGCGGACTGCATCAAGACCTTTTAAAACCTTGATGGAGGAGGAATCGTATTGCGTTTCTTCAGACATAAAACTCGATTTCTTTTATGGAAATTAGACAATGCTGTGAGAGGCTAATTTCAGGTTATTTTTTCTGTTTAAAAATCTAACTAATTTTACCACATTACGTACCTTTTTGCATTGACTTGTTTTTTGATAAATACCTTAATAAAAACAATTAGTTAAGATGGGTAAAAGATTCGCTTGGCAAGCCAGAATAATGTGTTTAACAGATCAGTTAAAAGCAAAAGAGAGTTTGTGAATATCTTAATGATAAGGCAATTACTGAAAAAAGTAATTTTTTGAGTATAAAAAACACGAAAAAATAGAATGAAATGAGGTTAATTTAACTTAAAATAAATAGTTTGATTTAATGGTTGAGAAACGTATTTACCTTTTTGTTTGGCTGGCCTAAAGTGCCACTGTTTAATAGCATTAATAGCCGCTTCATTAAAGATTTTAGAAGGCCTGTCTTCAACAACTTTTACATTTTTGACCTTTCCATACTTATCAACAATAAACTCTAGCTTAACAAAGCCTTCTATTCCTCTTCTTTGAGCCCTACGAGGGTATTCTGGCTCTATTTTATTAATTAATTGTACTTGTTGATCACTATTGGACTTGTGAATAGGTGTTTTGGGAAAGTCAGCACTTTGTTTATTCTTGGCTTCAAGACTCGAACTTTGCGTGATTGATTTAATATCTTCAGATGGTATGGGTTTAGATACAGGTTTAGATACAGGTTTAGATACAGGTTTAGTTACAGGTTTAGTTACTGGTTTAGTTACTGGTTTAGTTACTGGTTTAGTTACTGGTTTAGTTACTGGTTTAGTTACTGGTTTGGATACAGGCTTAGTTACAGGGTTAGTTAGTGAGGAAGTTTGAAGGCCTTTATTTGTGTTTTTAGCCATATTTTGAGTGGGTACAGCCAAAGAAATATATTCTCTTTTTAAAGCGCTATTTGGCTGTAGTTTTTCACTTTCTGAAAACAATAAGATAACTGGAATTGCTAAAATTAAATTAATCAGAATCGCAAAAACCCACAGAAAAAGTCGTTTCATTAAGCTCCTCTTTGTACAGCGACTTTTATATTGTTAATTTCAGCCTCATTACATTTATCTAAAAACTGAATGAGATACTGTGTTTGGCTGAGTTTATCCGCAGCAATTAATATTTGACGGTCTTTTATTAAACTTAACTGAGCAATTACTTCGTTAAGTGATTGCATTTTATTAGCGAGTTTTAAATCACCATTAGCAGTAATTTCGACCACTAATGGGTCTTTAGCGACAACTTCATTATGGCTACCTGAAGGTAGATTTACGTTAATATCTGATATTTTGACAAAGCTAGCAGCAACCAGTACAAAAATTAATAAGATAAAAACCATATCAATCATAGGTGTCATATCTGGACTAATATGTGAATAATCCATGCTTGTTTTACGTCTAATCATAATGGTGCCTCTAGATGTTTTTTGTGAATGACAATATTTAATATTTTGAATAACAACATACCAATAACAGATAAAAATACACCTGTAAAAGTTGTTGCCATAGCTCCGGTAACAATATCGGAAAACGCGTGGATATTAACGGTTCCGGTATTTCCCATGCTTTTAAAACCTGCGGTAAGCATCATGACAGTGCCTGCAAGCCCAACCATAGGCATAGAAACAATTAACGCTTTCATTAGAGATAAAGATTTATGTAATTGATAGATCACCATGCTTTGATGTGTTTGATTAAACCAAAAATGTAACCACGGCTTATTTAAGGTTAATTTATAATTGGGTTGTCGACTACATTTCAAGTTAATAATGAGAATAAGCTGATTGAGAAAAAGTCCCCAAAGAGCAACAGATATAATAAATAACACTAATAAATAGTGATTAATATGAATCAAGTGTTCAGCTTCTTGCCAAAAGTTCATCCATTAATCCTTTTTCAGTCACCACAATGATGTGATTTATTTTTTGTCTAATCATGGCGTGTAAGATGACTAATGGCACGGCAATAATAAGCCCCAATTCCGTGGTATAAAGTGCTTTGGCAATTCCACCTGACATAATGGCTAAATTAGAATTTCCTGCCGCATTCATGGCTTGAAAAGTTTCAATCATTCCTGACACTGTACCAAGTAAACCCATCATGGGGGCGATTCCAGCAATCATGGCAATTGTGCCTAACCCAAGACCTAATTTAGCTTTTAAGGCTTCAATTTTAGCGTCATGGCTAAAGGCATAAGTTTCTAAAGATTGTTCAGCCGTGCCAGCAAGATCTATTTTTATTTGCTGTAACTCGCTAGCACTATTAAAAAACTGCACTTTAAGCCAACGCCAACACGCATACAAAAAAGTAATAGAACCAAGAGCAATCATAGAAATTTCAAGCCAACCGAAAGTGAGAGTAAGGTTCATATTGGTTTCCTATAAATCCGCAATGAGAAATGGCCATGACGTTTGTTGGTCATCTATTTTTCTAAATGGCATGTCATAAGCTTGTTCAAGCATTTCGGGTGTTAATACGGATTTCATTTTGTCACAAATCACCATTTTGGCGTCTTTCATAATTAGCACATGGTCTGAATATTGCGCGGTAAGTTGAATATCGTGCAGTACATTAATAATCGTTAAGCCTTGTTTCTGAAAGGTCTTTAAAAGTTTAAAAACTTGATGTTGATGTGCAGGATCAAGATTAGCTACTGCTTCATCTAAAAACAGTAATTTACCTTCTAATGATTCATGTAAAGCTGACTCGCAGAGTTGCACTAGAACTCTTGCAAATTGAACACGTTGTTTTTCACCCCCTGATAATGAGGTGTAATCTCTATCCCAGTAATGCTCTAAATCAACCGTTTTAAGAGCTTGTTTAGCAATGCTTCTGTCAAGAGCAGATTCTGCAAGTCCATTAACGTAAGGGCTACGACCCATTAAAACGACTTCAGACACAGTAAAAGAAAAATTTAAAGAGACGTTTTGTGGCAAAACGGCACGTTTTTTTGCGAGCTTTTTTCCGTTCCAGTTTTCAAGTAAACAGCCATCTATTTCAATATGACCTGTGCCTTTATTATCACCACAAAGTAAAGATAAAAGTGTTGATTTACCAGCTCCATTGGGGCCAATAATGCTAAATAAAGAGCCTGTTGGTACTTCAAAGCTCACATCGGTAATTAACTGAGTGTCTGTGAACCCAAAGTTTAAGTTTTGTGCTTTAAGAATGCTCAAAATGAATGCCTCCCCATACGGTTCATTAATAACCATAAAAAGAATGGTCCACCAATAATGGCCATAATAATGCCGATTGGTAATTCTGAAGGTGACACAAAAGTACGAGCTAATAAGTCTGCAGAAAGCATAAAGGCCGCCCCTAATAACATCGAGCCTGGTAATACAATTCTATGGTCGGGGCCTGCAAGTAAGCGAACCAGATGTGGAACCACTAAACCAACAAAACCGATAATGCCTGCTGAAGCGACTGCAGCACCAACTAAAAGTGCGGAAAGCAAAATAACTTGTTTTTTGGTTTTGTCCGGATCAAACCCAAGGTGTCGAGAAGTGCTTTCACCAATTAGAAACGCATTTAAAGAACGGGCATGCATAGGCAATAAAACCATAGCGATAACAACCAAGGGCAAAATACTAATAATAGATTCCCAAGTGGCACTGCCTAAACTCCCCATTGTCCAAAAGGTGAGGGTGCGTAATTGGTCGTCATCCGCTAAATAGGTAAAAACGCCTGTGCCAGCGCCAGCTATTGCCCCTATGGCAATACCAGCAAGCAGCATGGTTGGTATGGAGGTTTTACCGTTTCGTGTTGAGAGCTTATAAACCAATAACGTGGTGATTACACCGCCAATAAATGCCGAGATAGGTAAGGTAAAAATTCCAAGAAAACTTCCTGAAAAAACAATAACGGCAACGGCAGCAAAGGCGGCACCAGAAGATACGCCAATTAAACCTGGGTCTGCCAGAGGATTACGAAACAAACCTTGCATTGCTGCTCCTGCAACAGCTAAAGAAATACCAACTAAAATACCTAAGACCACTCTGGGCATGCGAATATTCCAAAAAACAGTCTCTTCTATATTGGTGTAGTAGTTAGATAAATCATTACCAAATAAAGAAGTAATTGGTGAAATTAAAATAGCCACAATACTTAATGGACTAATTGAAAAAGCACCGACCATAAGTGATAGAACAACCACAATAAATAACAATGCGGCAAAAGCACTTAATAAACTACTGTATTTTAGGCTTAAGACATTAGTCATAAACCTGCTCCGCTAAGTCTTTTAATGCTAAACCTATGCGAGGACCATAACCTAATAAATAGCTACCATTCATAGTGATAACTTTATGGTTTTTTACAGCAGGCGTTAGTTTAAGAACAGGGTGTTCTTTTAATTGTGCCAGAATTTTGTTTTTACCGTTGTCTCCGTGACGTGACATCATAATAATGATATCAGGCATAACTTCAGCAATTTGTTCGGGCGTTAAGGGTTTATAGCTATTAAATTGAGTCATAGGATTAACACCACCAACCAATTTAATTATGCCATCTGCTTGTGTATTTTTACCTGAAACAAGTAAGTTTCCAGATTGCTGACTAAGAATAAAAAGGATTTTAGGCTGTTTATTTTTAGCATGATTAATAATCTGTTTAGCTTGTTTAACATCAGCATAAATCTCTTTGATTAAATCTTGCCCTTGTTGTTCAGCGTTTAAATAGTTAGAAACTGCTTTAACTTTAGCGACAACTCCTTCTACATTAAATTCAGTAGGCAAAGTTTGAATATTAACGCCAGCACTTTCTAATTGTTTAATAACACGCTCAGGTCCAGCTTCTTTGGTTATAAACATTACACTCGGGTTGAGTGAAAGAACTCCTTCTGCAGAAAGCGCACGCATATAACCTACTTTAGCTGTTTGAGTAGCGGTTTCTGGAAAATTACTGGTTGTATCGGTTCCAACCAATAGATTTTGCTTACCGAGTTTATAGATAATTTCAGTAACGCTTCCGCCTACAGAAACAATTCTTTCTTGTGCGGTGGCGCCAAATGTTATAGTCGCTAACAGTAAGCCTATAATGAATTTCATTAGTCATCCTTAGTCAATTGAAATAGAGTCAAAATCTCTTATTTTTTTGTTTTGGCTTTAGGAAGCTGTTCTAACAACAATCGCCATTCATCAGATTCTTTTCCTTCACGCGTGCCAGTAGGAGCAAATTGCAAAGAAACTTTGCCGTTCACATCGTAAATTTCTAAAGACGTTACTATGCCAAAACGAGTTGGTTTTTTGACCACCCATGCGTCGTTAATTGTGCTGGTTAAAACGTGTAAATTAAAATTTGGATCTAAGACATTCATCCAAGAGCCCATCTCTTTTGTATTTTGAAACTCGCCAGAGTAGATTTGAGTAACTCCTTTATTACCAACAAAAACAAAGCACGCCATTTTTTGTTCTGAAACTTGTTGCATAAAGGTATTAACAGATTGTGGTTTAATTTGATAAGAGTAAGGTTCTCCAATAATTGAAACAGCCTCGTGACGGCTAATTCCAAATCGTTTTATAATTCTTGATAGATCATGAACGTCACGCATTTGTTCCCATGCTTTTTTAAAGCGCGGTAAATCAATATCTACAAAACTTTGGTTATATTTTTCGACTTTAACTAAATTGAAATTAGCTAACTGCATATCAGCTTTAAAGCTGTTAACTATGTCATCCCATAGTTGGTTATGATCTTGGTTTTTTAGATAGATTTTTTGTAGTGCATGACCACTTTTATCAAAAAACTGGATGCTTTTTAAGGTTTGTTTACCTTGTGGTGTTTGTACTGCAAAAGCGTAGCAATATTCGTTAAAATGAATACGCAAGTCAATGGCATCCATTGCTACGCCTACTTGTGGGTTACGGTTAAATCTTAGAGCTGGATAAGTACCTGACAATTCATGTACAGCGATATCATTACGCACTAAAGTCATAATTTTGCCAACTTGAGTCAGTCTTTGCATTAATGCTTTAAAGTCACCATGCAAAAGCAAGGTGTGGTCAGAAGGCATATTAATAGTCAGTAGTTCCATTTCAGACACGTTTAATATTTCGGCCGCATCTCGAATACGGGTTCTTGGATTATCTTCAATTAGTTGTTCCCAAGACTGTTTTAATTTACTGTTATGCTGCGCCATTTTCTTTTACCTCCGAGTTACGATTGCTATGGCCTTTTTTAAGGTGTTCTACTTCACATAGCTTTGGACCAGTTAATTTAAATGCCAAACCAAAACCTTTGGTTAATCCGCCCTCATAAGGCACTAATTTAATTAAGTGAAAGTCAGATTTCCCTGCTAATTCCAAATTGATAAAATCACCAAATTTTTCTTCAAACATCGTTTTTAATGTTGGTGTTTTAGCCTCTTCAGGAGTGAGTAATTGTGCTTTAGCCTGCATAGTTGCACGGCGTCGTGCAAAGATATGTTTAGCATCTTGTTCATCTTCAATAAACAATAAACTCCCTTTTCCGTTAGAGATTAAATTGCGAGTACGTTCAACAATTTCACTGATAAAGACATAAACATTAAAAGATTCATCTACTACAAATGGGGCATAGCTAACATCAGGAATACCTTGGTCATTTACGGTTGCTAGCATAAGGCTTTGTTTACTTGTGACGTATTTAAGGAATTCATGGCCGATTCTTTGATTTTGGCTTTCTTCATATTTGTCGCTCATGTTTACTCCGTTTTTAAAGTTAATTAAACAAGGTTGCATAGAGCAACCTTGTACTTAAATTAAAATGAACCAGAAAGAGTTAATTTATATTCTCTTCCAGGCAGTTCTGTAATGTAGTTATCGTTTACATCATCATTTAAAACATCAAAAACATTGTTTATCGCAAACTGAACATTGATGGCTTTGGTAAAACGTTTATTTATGGCAAAGTCATTAATGGTGTAGCCTGAAACGTCATTTAAACCATCTTTAGATTCACCAGTATAATTAACGGACCAGTTAGTAGAAATATCCCAAGGCATATCGTAGGTTAATTTCGCTTTAATGGTTTGGTCTGGACGAAACGATAATTGACCACCATTTCCATTATCGGTTTCCATTCGGTTATAACTTGCGTCAAGGTAAAGATTGGACGTTAAGTCCGCTGAAACAATCAATTCGGCACCTGTAATAGTGGCTTCATCCACATTTGCATATTTATAAAGTGTGCCGCCTGTTGGGGCATAAGTCGTTCCAGTGTCTTGCATTTCAATTAAATCGTTTGCTTGAGTGCGATATACCGAAGCCGACCAAGAAGTGGTGCCTAGTAAGCCTGACAGACCAACTTCAAAGCTTTGGCTTGTTTCGGGTTTTAGATCAGAGTTACCTTGCATTGCTGTGGCACCAGGGTAACCATGGGTATAAACATAGTTATCATCCGCTTCTTTAATATTGGGTGCGTTATAGGCTTGGGAGTACTGAAATTTTAGATCCATGTTTTCCGTTATGGGCATGACATAACCTAATTCTGGACTCGTTTCAGAGCCAAATTGATCATTGTCGTCTAAGCGTACTCCTGCGGTTATGGTGCCTGAGCCAAGCTTAAACTTGTCTTGAACAAATGCAGAATTTTGCGCTGTGCCTGTTGCTTTGTAATCGGTAGAAGCAGGATTGGTGTAATCTTTTGTGTAATCTACTGTATGGCGTTCGATCCCCCAGGTCACAAAGTGATTTTCAATGGGAGAGCCCATAAATTCAGCACGTAAAATAGTATCGTCAATATGGTGAGTGTAATAAGGAGAATATCCAAAACCACTATAACCCGCATCTGATTCAACTTGATATGCTTTAAAGCTACTGTCCCAGCTGCCTAGTTTTGTTTTAAGCTCAACGCTTTTTTGTAAACGTTCAATATCGTAATAAAGGTCGTTACCAACTATGCGTTCTTCATGACCACCACTTATTCCTAATAAAATTTCTGTTGATGGCGTAAATTTATAAGCTAAGTTAAATTGTGCGGTTTTATTTTTATCACCTTCAAACTTGGTGATACTGTTTTCAAAAGATTCGGCAGTTTCACTGGCAGCCACATTTCCGCCGATATAAAGTTTATCGTTAACCTGCAAACCTGAATTTAAAGAGATTCGATTTTTTTCACCGCCATCTCTATTCGGCAGAGTAGAGGTTGAAGCAGAGTAGCGTACAAAACTTTTTTTGTTTGCACTTTTGGTAATGATATTAATAACGCCACCCATGGCTTCAGAACCATAAAGTACCGAGCCAGCACCTTTAATAACTTCGACTCGCTCAATAGAGCCCACATCGACCCAACTACTTTGGTAGTTTGAGTGACCAATAAAACCATCACTCGAGTTAATACGTTCGCCATCTATTAGAATTAAAACATGTTCGCTGTCCATTCCTCTTAGGCCAATATTTTCACGACCATAGGTTGAAGCGCTGTTTATGGTGTAAGAAAACCCCGGAACATTTTTGAGTACGTCTTGTAGGTTGGTTGCACCCGTTTGAGCAATCTCTTCTGCTGTAATAACCGTAGTAGAGGCCGCCATTTCTTTTGAGGTTGAGTTTGATTTGGCCGTTACAAAAAGGTCATCTAAGGATTTGGTTTGGGCTTGGGCAACATTGGTGATATTTAGCGCCATTCCTGTAATAACGCTTATTATTAGTTTGTTATTCATTTTTATTTCCAATCAATACGTTAATTCGCTTTAAATGTTTATTAGGCTTAATTAAGTTTGAGTAGTTATTTAAAAATGTGCTCTTTTCACATATCTGAATTGGCAATTTTAGGAGATGCCTATATTTTTTATAAATGTAAACCATTCTCATATAGAAGTAAAGAGGGAAATGAGAATAATTATTAATTCGTTTGTGATAATGGCTAAATTTAGACGAGATTGGTGTTATATGAAGAGTTATAAAATAATAGAAGACGGTTTTAGTTTAGAAAGGGAATAAGGCTTTAAGTAGCTTGGTGATAACGAATAGAATTTACTTGATGGTATGATGAAAATTAAAGCTTGATTTCAATCGATAATTGAAATCAAGCGGCGCTAGTTTGCGCGTCAAGCAAAAGCTTGATGGTTTTAACCAAACATCCAGCTTGTAGGTTCAGGCATTGCTTCTTGTTTACCAAGGTATTTTAGCCCTTTGACACAGCGAACAATTAACCAAACTACATAGAAAAGTAAAACCAACCAACCGATAAGAACCATGGTGAGTAGTGCTCCTACAATTACATAAAGTAGCCCTATCCAAAAGGTACGAATTTGAAATTGGTAATGTGATTTTAAGAAGTCTGCGGCATCGCCTTTGTTTATATACGCCATAATGACACCAACTAAACCGGCAAATGGCAAAACAAAATTCACTAAATACAATATGTAAATAGCCATTGGAATTGTAGTACTAACGGGAGCTTTTGGTGATTCTGGTGGAACCACTGGAGTTTCTTCTGACATAAATATCCTTTTCTGATTATTACTATTTTAGGTTGAACATAGTAATTTTACCAAAAATAAAATAATAACCTTAAAAGAATACTGTTATTTTATGAATTAATGGATTGGTTAAAGTTAAGTGGAATTTACCAGGCCTGGTAAATTGTGTTTGGCCTATATTTACATGAATATTGTGTGTAAGAATTTATTTGAAAACAAATGATTATTGGTAAAGTTTTAAACAGCTTGAATTTGGCCATTTTCAATTGACCAGGCCTGGTAATTTTGAGAATTAAGAATAGGGATCAGGTCTTTTGAGGTCGTTGTAATAATGTGCTGTATATTTAAAATTTGCAGCAGTTCTAGTAGCTTGGTTCGGTGTATTTCATCGAGTTCGGCAGGTAAATCATCAATTAGCATAATAACGGGTTCATTGACTACTTTTTCATGCAGACTAGCTTGCGCTAATAACAGAGCGCAAACAAATAACTTTTGTTGCCCACGAGATAGAATATTCATGGCTTCTTGGTTATTAAATTTAAAGCGAATATCGGCACGGTGTGCGCCATATTGGGTATGACCTACTTGTTGGTCTTTGGCAAAGTTACTTTGATATAACGCTAATAAATCATCATTATTTTTAGGCCAGCCAGCACGATACTGGCAAACCACTTCAAATTCTATTTCTGGCATTAATGCTTGGCAAAAGGTCACTAAGTAAGGTGTTAAATCAGCAAGGTATTCTTGCCGAATAGCATCAATCTGTTGGGCATTTTCTACCAGTGTTTGGTCCCATAATTGCACTTGTTCTTTAGGTAAATGTTTTTTTAATGCATGGTTACGTTGTTTTAAACCACGTTGATAATTACGCCATAAAGGCATAAAAGCTTCAGATTGATGAAAGCAGCCCCAGTCCATAAATTGGCGACGCGCTTTAGGGCCTTCTTCTAACAGTTTGTGGCTTTCTGGTGTGAGCAATTGAATGGGTAAAAGTTTAGCAATAGGTCCATGTGATTTGACTGTTTCACCATCAATTCTTAGTAGGGTGTTGTCGGTTGTTTTTTGAATACCCATTTTGTGTTGTTTACTTAAATCATGGCTCGAAGTTGCTTCACAAAAAAGGGTGGCTGAAGCGTGTTCGTGTTGGATTAGGTGATGTGATTTTTGAGTACGAAAAGAGCGCCCTGTGGCCATTAACCAAATGGCTTCAATAATGGCGGTTTTACCGGCGGCATTGTTACCAATAATTAAATTTAGTCCTGAACTTAAATCAAGGTTAGCTGATTCACAATTACGAAAATTTTGAATAGAAATTTGTGTAAGTTGGGTCACTCTTTACCCCAATTATGGTGCTCTGGGTCATGCTTAAGGCTAACGGGTTCTTGATGAATCATGACATCAATATCGCTAAATTTTGCCTTTAAGCGCTGGGTGACGTTTTCAGCAATTTTATGGCTTTGCGATAGGGTGAGATGGTCATCTAATTCTAAATCAAATTGCACAAATTGATTGGGACCAGATTGATAAGTGCGTAAGTCATTCATACCCAGTACATTGGGGGTGCTTAGAGTGATGTTTTTAATTTCATCTCGCATTTCTTGGGGGAGTTCATGATCGAGTAATTGATTGCCGGCTTCGATAGAAATTTGAATTGCAGAATAAAAAATCCACGCGGCAATAGCAAACCCAAGTACAGGGTCAAGCCAATCGATGGTGCTAAACCATAAGGTAAGAATAATAAGAATATTGGCCATAACATCAGATAAATAATGCAAAGAATCTGATTTAATAACGGTTGATTGGGTTCTACGAATGACATAACGTTGAAAAATAACTAACGCTAAGGTAAAAATCAGTGAGAGAACCATAATAACCAAACCTAAGTCAGGAGAAGAGATGGGTTTGGGGTCAGTAATTCGATCAATAGAATAAATAATGAGATAAACCGCAGAACCTGCAATAAAAACGCTTTGCGCCAAAGAGGCTAGTGGTTCTGCATTACCGTGCCCAAATCGATGTTCTTTATCAGCCGGCGTTTGGGCAATTTGCACCGCAATTAAAATCATAATAGAAGCCGCAATATCTATGGCTGAATCCAGTAATGAAGCCAAAATACTCACAGATTCAGTTTGCCACCAAGCATAACTTTTAAGCAGCAAAAGTAAGGCTGCAACTAAAACCGTAATGTAAGTGGTAATCCTAACAAGGCGAGCTTTTTTCATAAAAAATCTGCGTAAGGTTTGGCAAAACTAAAGTCTAATACTATTTGAATACAATTTGTATTAAAAAGAAAAAAGAGATGTTTGATAAGGCGAGTGGTTAGTACAAAATTAAATATAAATAGTTTGGAGTTAGTTTGTTGATAAGGCTGGCCAGTTCAAGGCAGAAATAAGGGAGTGTACAATTTGTACATGACCGTTTTCTAACGCAGAAATGGACGCCTTATCAGCAAAATAACCCAATACTAAAGGCGCATTGGCATGATTACGTGCTGACAAAAACATGTGTCAGTGGTTGTTTCTATTAAACAACTGCTATTAGCATCTTTCATTAATAAGGTGACACAATCTTCATGCATTGAGTTTAGTACATCTAAAATGTAGTTTACGTTAAAGCCAACTTCCATATCTGAACCACTATAGTCAATCGCCATATCTTCATGCGATTCATCTTGTTCGCTGTTAGAAGCATTTACCGCTAGCAAGTTATTGCTTAACACCAAACGAATCCCTTTAAATTTATCGTTAGACAGAATTGAAGCACGTTGTAATAAACTGCGTAATAACTCGCGATCAGTTTGTACAGGTTGGTCATTATGTTGCGGAATTACTCGGCGGAAGTCAGGAAAACGTCCATCAACTAACTTACAGGTAAATACAGTTTCTTCAAATTGAACGGTTAAATAGTTTTTAGCAATTGCAAATTCGATTAACGCATCGTCATCACCAATTAGCTTAGAAAGTTCTAAAACACCTTTTCTTGGCAAAATGGCTTGAACAGGCGTTAAACCATCAATGGCCAATTCTGTTGAACAAGTCGATAAACGGTGTCCGTCAGTAGCAACGACACGCAATGATTGGTTACTAATATCAAATAACATACCGTTTAAATAAAAACGTACATCTTGGCTTGCCATAGCAAAACTAGAATGTTGAATTAACTGCTTTAACTGGTGCTGAGACAAAGAGAAAGACATATCTGATTGTGTTAAGTCGATGGTTGGAAAGTCTTCGGCAGGTAAAGTAGAAAGTTTAAAACGTGAACGACCAGCAGATAAATTACAGCGTGATTCATCAAAATCTAAAACAATGGTTAGGCCATCAGGCAAAGATCGCACAATGTTAATGAGTTTCATGGCTGGAAGCGTAATAGAAAATTGGCTGGCTTCAGAAGATTCTAGTTCAGTTTGAGCGCGGGTTTCAATCTCTAAATCTGATGCGGTTACGGTTAAGGTGTTTTCTGAAACTTGAAATAAAACATTGCCTAAAATAGGCATGGTTTGACGTTTTTCAACGACACCGCCTACGGTTTGCAAAACTTTTAAAAGATTTTCACGAGTTAAAGTGATTTTCATGCCAAGTGCCTTTTGAGTCCTAGTTAGTAATGATACGAATTAAACTGTTAAAGTCATCATCAATATGATGATCTGTTTCACGCAATTCTTTCACTTTACGAACCGCATGTAATACTGTTGTGTGATCTCTGCCACCAAACGCATCGCCAATTTCTGGCAAACTGTGATTAGTAAGCTCTTTTGCAATGCCCATAGCGATTTGTCTTGGACGAGCTACATTACGAGAGCGACGTTTTGATAAAATATCAGCGACTCTAATTTTATAATAATCAGCGACCGTTTTTTGAATGTTATCAAGCGTAACCATTTTTTGCTGTAATGCCAACAAATCTTTTAAGGCTTCTTTAACAACATCAACGGTTAAGGCTTGTTGAGTAAACTGAGCATAAGCCCCAACACGCTTTAAAGCGCCTTCTAAATCACGTACATTACCACGTAAACGTTTAGCAATAAAAAAGGCGACTTCATCAGGTAAAGCCACACCAAATTCAGAGGCTTTTTTTAATAAAATCGCTACACGCATCTCAAATTCAGGTGGTTCAACGGCAATGGTTAAGCCCCAGCCAAAACGAGATTTAAGGCGATCTTCTAAACCGTCTACTTCTTTTGGAAAGCGGTCACTGGTTAAGATAACCTGTTTATTGCCTTCTAGAAGGGTGTTAAATGTATGAAAAAACTCTTCTTGGGATTGTTCTTTATTAGCAAAGAATTGAATGTCATCAATCAGTAAAGCATCTAAAGAACGGTAAAAACGTTTGAATTCATCAATTTTGTTATGACGTAGTGCATTAACCATATCGGCAACAAAACGTTCAGAATGTAAGTAAACCACACGAGCATTTGGCTTATCTTTCATTAATTGATTACCAATAGCATGCATTAAGTGAGTTTTACCTAAACCTACACCACCATAAATAAAGAAAGGGTTGTAACTTCCACCTGGGTTTTCGGCAACTTGACGTGCCGCCGCTGCGGCAAGCTGGTTAGCTTTACCTTCAACAAACGTTTCAAAAGTAAAACTGGTATTTAAGTTGTGCTTAATGCCGGTTTTATTGGTCGTTGATTTGGCCTTATCTTGCTCAGGTTTGTTGTCTGCTTTGGTTTTGTTTTGTAAAGGTTGCGGAACGGTTGGCTCAGGTTCTTCAAGTGATTCTAGGGCGTAATCACCAATTTCTAATCTCACATCTGGTGTATTAGTTGGTGCTGCAATCGCCACCGCTTGACGAATATTTTCCATTAGCTTTTTATTAACCCAATCCAAAATAAAGGTAGAAGGTGCTAATAGACGAATAACAGACTCTTCTTCAATCGCTTGTAATGGTCTAATCCAAGTATGAAATTGCTGGTCGTTTAGGTCGTTTTCTAAGTGTTTAAGACTTTGGGTCCAAAGTGATGGCAAGATTGTATCCTCAAAAGTATCCAATGAAAATCAAATAAAGAACACGCTTTCTTTGATTTTCAAAACACCGATTTTTACCTTAAAACGACTCTGTTTGGTGGGTAAACGCGGTTAAATTAGGTTATTGTTTTATTTGTTTTTGGCTATTTTTTAACAGGAGAAAGCTTGGGATTTACTGTTATATAAGAATTTATATAATTTTTTAGTAAAGCTCAGTTTTCTATGAGTAAATGATTTGTTTTTATATTTTTTACTCAAAACAGCAAGGAGATAACGGCAAAACTTAGTAATAAAAATGTCACTTTATTACAACAAGTTGTGCGAACTTATCCGTAATCTTTATTATGAAAACAAGTATACCTGTGAATAACTTTAAAACAAGGTTTTTTTCTGTGGATAACTCTGGGTATAACCCATGTGGATAACTGTAGATACTCTATAGATAACTTGCTGTTATATATGGCTTTTCTGCGGTTATGCACTTTGTGTAAAAAATAACATTTTTATGGCTAAAATTATTAAGAAAATACCAAACATACGCTTAAGAAGCGTAACAGGCAGTTGGTGGGATAGTTTGGCGCCAAATGGCGCTGTGAAGTAGCTTGCGAGAACAATTCCAAAAAAAGCTGGCCAATATATATAGCCTGTTGCATAGGTTGGTAAATTGGTTGCATCTAGCCCTGCTATGTAAAAGCCAATGGTTCCTGCAATGGCTACAGGCAGACTAACTGCTGTAGCGGTGGCAATGGCTTGGTGCATTGATATATTATTCCAGGTTAAGTAAGGTGTCGTTAAGGTTCCGCCGCCAATACCAATTAATGAAGAAAAGGTACCAATTGCCGTACCAGCTATGGTGTTTCCTACCATGCCTGGTAATTGTCTACTTGGGCTTGGTTTTAAGGCTAATAACATATTTATGGCAATCAACACCTCTAATATTCCAAAGACCTTACCTAAAATATCAGAGCTGACAAATTGAGAACTCCATCCACCTAAAAATGCACCAAACAATGTTCCTACTGCTAAGAGCTTGACCGCATCCCATCTAACTGCACCGTGGCCATGATGTGCTCTTACGGAAGAAAAAGAGGTAACAACAATCGTGGCTAAAGAGGTTCCTATTGCCAAATGTACAACTTCAGGAATATCTAAAAAGTAAATGAATGCCGTGCTTAATACAGGGACAATCAATAGACCACCACCAATACCTAATAAACCTGCCGCAAAACCAACAATCGCTCCTGTGACTAAATAAGTGGTTATTTCAATGATTATATTGGCATCAAGCATGGTTAAGTGACCTTAAATTAAAAGGGGGGTTAAAAACGAAAATTAAAATTTACCAGGCCTGGTAGCCTGTACTTTTCTATTTTAAGGGAATAAAACGAAATGAATTTTGAGTAATCATGAAGTTTGAATACACTGTGTAAATAGATTGATAAGAGATTGTAATGGATTAAATGGAATATTTTGCAGAGTTTGGCTACTTAGGGATGTTTATTGTTGCCTTTTTAGCGGCAACCATTTTACCTGTGGGTTCTGAAATTGTGTTGGTGGCGCTGGCCACCAATGGCTATGTTTTACCAATACTTGTGCTTATAGCAACTTTAGGTAATGTATTAGGCTCTTTGGTGAATTACGCAATAGGTTTTTATGGTGGTGATTGGTTAACAACTAAAGTTTTAAAAATTTCGCCATTGGAGATGCAAAAGGCAAAGCAGAGATATGACCGCTGGGGTAAATGGAGTTTACTTTTTGCTTGGGTACCTATTATTGGTGATCCTTTAACTGTGATTGCAGGTCTGTTAAAAGTTTCGCTTGGTTGGTTTCTGCTCTTGGTGACAATAGGTAAGCTTGGTCGTTATATGGTATTGGCTTATGGTGTGAGTAAGCTGATGCACTAAACCGAGGTACTAAACGGATGTAATAAACATGAATGTAGTGACTATTTTCCAACAAATGCTTAAATTTATTTAGGTTTTTGTTTTCTTGTTTCTTATAACGTTTCTGCGCCAATCATAAATCGGCTCAAGAAACTTTTTTGGTTTTGGGTGAGCTGTGGGTTTTCTATTAGTTTGTATTTGGCAATAGCTAATTTAATGATTTCTTGTAGTTCAGCTTGCTTTTCAGGTGTTAGATTGGGGTAATTTTTTGGCAGAGCGCTCAATGCATCAAGAAATGCTTGAACGTTTTCAGCGGGCAGTTTGGTTTGTGACATAATCTCCATGCAACTGACTAAACAGGCTTGGGTGGCTTTGTTATTGAGAGGATAACGCACACTGTGCAAAATAAAGAGTTGGTTTAGAGCATTAAAAGCCGCTTCTTTGTTGCCTTGTAACATTGTTTGGTGAAAAGATATTGCTTCCATCATAATGCGTGCGTAATAGTGATTTTTAATGGCTTCTGTTTCTATTAAGCTGTTTTTGTTTTGTGTCGTTTGCAAAAACCAAACAAACACCTCATTCGAAAAACAAGCGTTCATACTATAAATTAAAGCACCAAATTTATAACCTAAGTGGTCAACAAAGGCTTGCAAATCCGTTTGGCTAGCTTCTATATCACTTTTAAGTTCTTGCAGAATTTGTGTAAATAAACCTTCAATATGATCCACTCGGTGCAGACTTGCTTGATTAAGTTTGTTTTCAATATCGTATTCGTAGCGTTCGTGATCTTGTATGTAATTGCTAGCTTCAAACTCGTCAATTTGACGCAAAATGAGTTGCGCTTGATGGTTGCCTGCTCGCAGATAGCGTAACAGTAATTCAAGTAAAGGCGTTTCATCAATTGTTTGAGGATTTATCGCTTTTACAAGTGCCTCAAAATGCGCCTCAATATTTAAGTCAAATTGTTTATTCATGGCCTGGTAGTACTGTTTGCGAGAATCTTCAGTAAGTAAAGCTAAAAACTCCGCTAAATAGTTTTCTGGAATCGTTTTTATAAACTCATAGAGAACATAACGGTATTCACCAAGTAAAACGCTTAAAAATTGTTGGCTTATTATCCCCTTTGAGTGAACTTGTAGACTGTCTGTAAATTGTTTCGTTACTTCATGGCTAGTTAAGCGATTTAAATCATCATTCTCATCCATTAAACCCATTTTCCAAAGATCTGATTTAATGCCTATTAAACTAGGTCCTGTGTCTGAGCCATCCACTTTTGTCCAAATAGTTTTGGTAAGTATTTTTAGCTTTTCTTCTCTTTCTTTTGAATAAGAAAAAGTGTCATGAGCATAACTCTTGGCAAAATCTGGCCAGTGATATTGATAGCCGCACCATTTACGACGAATATCATTATTTTCATCAGGTAGGTCACGAATCTTTTCTAAAACATTAAGCCAAGAATTTTGCTGAAACACATTGAGTTTAAAATCCGTGTTGTGAAAACGTTGCATAAAACGAATAAGCAAATCTTTAATTTCTTGCTCGTGATGTTCGCTTTTCTCAAGAAGAAGGCTCAATAGAAACAACTCAATATCACCTAGGGTCGTATTGAGGGTTTTTGGTACTTGATTGGCTAAAATGAGTGCTGATTTGAGCCATAAAATTTTAGTGGTTTCTTTTGTTTTTTCATCCTCTAAAACGGCTTTTAATAGATAAGCGGGTGAATTAAAAAAGGAGCGTTTATTGGGTGGAAAAGGTGGGTAGCGTTCTATAAACTGCATGAGTTCTGGAGCGTCATTTTTTAAGGTTTTAGAACGGTAAGACAGAGCGCCTAATAATGGCTTAATATATTCAGAAAAGTCTAAAGCAAAACGCTCTAATTGAGCTTTTTTATGTAGATTTTCTTCGTTATCAATCTTGGCAAGAAAGTCTTTTAATAAGTTAAGCATAGGGGCTCTTATTTCAGTATAAGGCAACCGTATAATGGTTTCGGTTATTTGCAATACCACCGCAATGGTTGAGCCTGCGTGAGTACCAAAAGGTTGAAACTGTGTTATGACTTTATTCCACGGAGTTAACCAATAAATCACGGCACTTAATCCTAAAAATAACAGTGCAATCCAACCCCAGCCTGTTGGAGAAAGAAGAATCAAAAACAAAGAACCAAACAAGGATATGGCAAACAATCTAAATTTATTTTGGCTTTTAGCGCGCTCAGAAACGCGGGCTATAAATACCGTTAAAAGCAAAATGACCAGGCCTGCTAAAATATGAAAAATAGAATAAACTTCCCATAGCGTACTGCTGCTTTTAAAGCCCAAAAAAACCGACATGCCTTGCACAACCAATAGATACCAAATAGCGACAGAAGGTAATAATGCTAATGTTGTTTTAAGCGTGCTAATAACGTGAACCCTAGACCAGAACCCCGCGCCTTGTAGGTCTGCACTGGCTTGAATTTGATTCAAAAAATGGTCTATAAGATTGATTGGTTTATAATTCAATGGCTGGTTTCCAACGTTTAATTAGGGGCAGTTTATTTGATAAACTGGTTACAAATTAATGACGATAAGGCTATTGTATTGATTTATGCTTGCAACTAGATTTGATGTTTATAGCCTTAAATTAAAGCATAAAAATACATTCATGATTTATACATATCAAAATAAAATTCAACGATGTAAATGTGTCATTTCGCAGCTATTTTTATCGTTTAAAGGTTTCAATATTTTAATGAGCCATTAAAAACGTCCTAAAAGATAATTGTTTAAACTATAAGCCGCTATAAAATATATAAAAGGCGTTTGAATCCATTTAAATTAGATAATTTTTTTAGATTAAAATTAACCTACCAGGCCTGGTAAATTAATTTTTGACTTTTAAACACAATAGGTTGTAGTTCTTTTTATAAAAGGCACAAGCTTGAGTCGTTTGTTTATAGTTATATTGATTTAGAGTGATATTTATTTTATAGAAATGTTGTTTTCTTGTTGATAACTCTATATAATTCCCGTTTTTCCGAATCCGGAATAGAATTTTAAGGAAAGTGACATGAAACGTACATTTCAACCAAGCGTAATCAAGCGCGCTCGTACTCACGGTTTCCGTGCTCGTATGGCGACTAAAAATGGTCGTAAAGTTATCGCGGCTCGTCGTGCAAAAGGACGTAAGCGCTTAACACCATAAGCGTTTGAGTGTCGGGAATCTTCCCATGCGCGCAAAAATCTTCTGGAGATAGTAATGAATTCTAATCAAGAGTTATCGACTCCTCCAGAGACCCCCTCTTTTAAACAAGCGAAAAATGACTTTCCAAAGTCTAATCGATTGTTATCTCCCAAGTCTTATTCTCATGTGTTTGCTCAAGCAGAACGCTTTGGTAATCGTAATTGGACATTTATTGTTCGCCCTAATGATGAACTTTATCCTCGTCTTGGATTAGCGATTGCAAAAAAGCAGTTACAGCGTGCCGTTTGGCGAAATAGAGTAAAAAGAATTGCCAGAGAGGCATTTCGTTCACATAAGAAAGAGTTAAGTGGGTATGATATTGTCGTTTTAGGTAAAAAAGGTATGCAAGAGATAGATAATGAGACTCTGCATAATAGTTTTTTACATCTAATTCGTAAAATTAAAAAAAGTAACTTAAAAAATCGCCCTTCAGAATAACTTAAATAGAGATTCTGACTAAAGTTCACAAAGAGTATCACACATGAATATGAGATCAGTTTGGTGGTTAGCGTTAGCCTTTACGTTAACTTGGATTTGGCTTGAATGGACTCAATTTACAGCCCATAAAACGCAGCAAACCTTAGAAACGAGTACCGCGCAAGAAGTACCTGTTGCAAGTGCAAATGCGGTTGCTTCAGCAAGTCATTCAAATTCTGATGTGCCTGCTGCACATACAGGTGGCGTGCAAAATGATGCCGTGCCTGTTACTCAAAATGGCATTGCTCAAGGACAGCGTATTCATGTTAAAACGGATACCTTAGATGTAATTATTGATACAGCTGGTGGTGATATTCGTGATGCAGACCTTTTAAAATACGGTGCAAGTGACGATCATTCAAAACCGTTTCAATTAATGTCTGATACCGGTTCTTTAGTTTATTACGCACAAAATGGTATTGCTACTCAGCCAGATTCTGAACTGCCAGCACCAACACACAAAAGTGTTTACCAAACAGCTAAAACTAATTATGTTATGACGGGCGATACTTTAACGGTTCCGTTAACTTGGTCTAAAGATGGTATTAAAGTTACTAAGACTTACACCTTTACCAAAGGTAAATACGTTATTGATTTAGGCTATAAAGTAGAAAATACCTCTCAAGAAACTTGGAAAGGTAGTCTTTATTCTCAAATTGTGCGTAATCAGTTTAACGCTGACGCAAGTATGATGATTCACTCATATACTGGGCCAGTTTTATACGATGGCAATGCCGAAGATAAATACGTTAAGCACTCATTCTCAGATTTAAACACGCAAGCCATTACAGGCCGTAATGTAACGGGTGGTTGGGCTGCGATGATTCAACACTATTTCTTAACAGCCATTATTCCTAACCAAGCTGCCCAAAATAGCTATTACGCCAAGCCTTTAGGTGATGATCGTTATGCGGTGGGTGTTCTTGAGCCATTAGCAACGGTTGCGCCAGGACAAACACAAGACTTAACATCAAAAATTTATATTGGGCCTGAGTCACAAGATAAGTTAGCGGCGATTGCGCCTGGTTTAGAGTTAACGATTGATTACGGTATTTTGACCGTTATTGCCGAACCTATTTTTTGGTTACTAGAAAAAATTCATAGTGTTGTGGGTAACTGGGGTGTGGCGATTATTTTATTAACACTTCTTATAAAAATATTGTTCTATAAACTATCTGAAACCAGCTACCGTTCTATGGCGAGAATGAAAAAATTCCAGCCTAAGCTAAAACAGCTTAAAGAGAACTACGGAGATGATAAAGCCGTCTTTCAGCAAAAAATGATGAAGCTGTATAAAGAAGAAAAAATTAACCCATTGGGTGGTTGTTTACCGATCTTTATTCAAATGCCTGTATTCATTGCTTTGTACTGGGTGCTTTTATACTCCGTTGAGATGCGTCAAGCACCGTTTATGCTGTGGATTCAAGATTTATCGGCACAAGATCCATATTACATATTGCCTGTCATTATGGGTATTACCATGTTCATTCAGCAAAAACTAAACCCATCGGCGATGATGGATGAGATGCAGCAGAAAGTGATGAAGTTATTACCATTCATTTTTACAATTTTCTTCTTGTTCTTCCCTGCAGGTTTGGTTCTTTACTGGGTAGTAAACAATATTCTTTCAGTCACACAACAGTGGTATATCACACGTAAGATTGAAGCTGGCGAAGAGAAATAGAGGGTATCATGCATTTAACATATCAAAAACTGGGTACAGATCACCCAATGTATGGCAAGGTAGAATCTTTAGTAGCAGATGGTACAAAACCCATTTGCTACAAAACTAAAGACGGTTACTTGCCTTTAGAAGATGGCGCGGCACCTGCGGTAGCAGCGACTAATCAAGCGGCGGATGTTAACACTAAGCCTCTTTATGTTTTGTCGTTTGCCATCAATGGCGAAAAAGAAGAGATGAATTTTACGTCTAAGAAAAAGCTAGATAAAACCATCGCACTTTTTTCAGAAAAAGAATATATTACTGACCTCAACACCACAACGTATAATATTGTGGCGTAGTTTACGTTTACGGCCAAGGCTAAAAACTGAACAAGTCATTAAAACGCCCTTTATTGGGCGTTTTTTTGTTTTGGTGATTTAAGACATTTGCACATTTTGATTGGATAGATTATGGAATTTGACAATATAGAAACGATTGCTGCTGTGGCCACTGCACCAGGTAGAGGTGGCGTGGGTATTGTGCGAGTGTCGGGCAAAAAAGCAGCAGATATTGCTCAAGCTATTTTGGGTAAAAAGCCTAAGCCTCGTTATGCGCATTATGGAGCTTTTTATGCTGAAGATGGCGCGGTTTTAGACCAAGGTATTGCTTTATACTTCCCTAATCCAAACTCTTTTACGGGAGAAGATGTGCTTGAACTTCAAGGCCATGGTGGTCCTGTAGTTTTGCAGTGGCTTTTAGCCAGAGTGGTTGAGCTAGGAGCGCGTTTAGCAGAGCCAGGCGAGTTTTCTAAACAAGCTTTTATGAACGATAAATTAGATTTGGCACAAGCGGAGGCCATTGCCGATTTAATCGAAGCCTCATCAGAGCAAGCGGCTAAATCTGCTTTACGTTCCCTACAAGGTGATTTTTCTCGTGAAGTAAATACCTTGGTAGAAGAGTTAACTCAATTGCGTATTTTTGTGGAAGCAGCGATTGATTTTCCGGAAGAAGAAATTGATTTTTTATCCGATGGTAAAGTCGCGGGGCAGTTACAGCATATTTTGGATCGTTTACATGCTGTTTTCGCCTCTGCTAAGCAGGGAGCGTTATTGCGTGAAGGTATGTCGGTAGTGATTTTAGGCCGTCCTAATGCGGGTAAATCGAGTTTGTTAAATGCCTTATCAGGTAAAGAAAGTGCCATAGTAACGGATATTGCAGGCACAACGCGTGACATTGTAAAAGAAGAAATTAATATTGATGGTATGCCATTGCATATTTTAGATACCGCTGGGGTTCGTGTGGCCACTGACCAAGTAGAGCAAATTGGTATTGAAAGAGCTTGGCAAGCGTTAGACAGTGCAGACCGAGTGTTGGTTATGTTGCAAGCGGGTGAGGCGATTCATGAAGAAGATCAAATTATTTTAGATAAGTTACCAGAGCATATTCCTGTGACTTTAGTTAGAAATAAAATTGACCTAATTGAACACCCACCAATGGTTGAAGTTGAAAAAGAAACGGGACGAACAGTGATATGGTTATCTGCTAAACATAAGTTAGGTTTAGATGCCTTACAGGAACATCTAAAAACCGAAATGGGTTATGCGCAAACCGAAGAAGGTGTTTTTATGGCCAGAAAACGACATTTAGACGCCTTGCAAACGGCTTTAGATTGGACAAAAAATGGTCAACATCAATTAGAAGCGTTTGCCGCGGGTGAGCTCTTGGCAGAAGATTTGCGTTTAGCGCAAGAATCCTTATCTGAAATAACAGGGCGTTTTACCTCAGATGATTTATTGGGTAGAATTTTTACCTCATTTTGCATTGGAAAATAGTAAGTGTATAACATGACTTTACATCAACGAATTTACAGTATTGTTGGTTTTATTGGTTTATTTATTGTTTCAGCGGCACAGGCACAAGATTCTACCGACCCTAACGCAAAATTTTGGCAAGCCCTAAAAGAGGGCGGTAAAGTGATTTTAATGCGCCATGCTGACATTGACCGTTCAATGGGGAGTTCTTTTATTTTAGACAGTTCTTGTTTTGAAGAAAGAAACTTAACTGAACTGGGACGTAAACAAGCTAAAGCGGTTAATGAACAATTTACCCAGCACCATGTAAAAATAGAACAAGTGCTTGCAAGCCCACACTGCCGTACGAAAGAAACAGCAAAACTTGCGTTTGGCCACTATAAAATTGAACCTTTATTACGTTTAACCAAAGCATTAACCGCTGATAAAGCAAATGAAAATATGGTTAAAATCAAAGAGATGATTGGTAATTATACAGGCCTGGGAAATCTTGTTTTGGTAACACACAGACCAAATGTTGGAGAACTTGCACTTATTCGTGTAGCTCCTGCTGAGTTGGTTGTATTACAACCCCTAGGCGATGGATTGTTTGATACTATTGCAAGAGCAAAGCTTGATTAATCAATTTTTAAATTTACAGGCCTGGTCGCTTTATTTAAGATGACCAAAAGTAACAGCAACTATTCACTTGAATAGATCACCTCAAAATTTGGTATGACGGTATTATTTATCTTATGCCTAGCTTAAAATAGCAGTAATTATTACATGTTGGAGAACACAATGTCAGTAACAAAAAATACGGTTAGTAATTTGGCTTTAGGGCTTTTAGTAACTGGGTTTGTAAGTAGTTTATTGACAGGGTGTAATAATGATGCAGAACAGCCTGCTAAGGTTGTGCCCGTTGTTAAAACCATAAAGATTGATGCCGCTTCGGCTCAACCTACTTGGTCATTGGTTGGAACGGTTTCGGCTCGTTACCAATCTAACTTAGCGTTTAGAGTAAATGGCAAAATAGAAAAACGCTTAATTAATGCCGGCGATAACGTTAAAGAAGGACAAACCCTTTTTACATTAGACCCTACAGATTATCAGTTAGCCGTGAATGTCGCTGCGGCCAATGTACGTTCAACTGAATCTGAGATTGAAAATGCTCAGCTTGAATTAAAACGCTACAAAAAAATGTTAGAACGTAATTTAATCTCTCAACAAACCATTGACCAAGCACAAACTCAATTAACCGTTTTACTTGAACGCTTAAAAGCTCAAAAACTTACGAAAACTCAAGCAGCTAATCAATTGCAATACACCACGTTAAAATCACCAGGCCAGGGTAAAATTTTAAGTGTTAACGCTCAAGAAGATGAGGTTGTGGCAACCGGTTATACCGTAGCTGTTTTGGCTCTAAAAGGTTCTAGAGAAGTAACGGTTGCCATTCCAGAAAACCGCCTACCAGGCCTACCAAAAATAGCTCAAGCCCAAGTGTTTGGTTCAGATAAAACGTATCCAATGGAATTACGTGAGATATCTGGTGAAGCGGACCCTGTTAGCCGTACTTGGAAAGCGAGTTATGCGTTTAAACCAAATGATGAAATGCAACAAAACGTATTAAATTCGTTAAGTTTAGGGCAAACAGCTAAGCTGATATTTGCTACAAATCATTCATTAATCAAAATACCTAATACAGCATTATATGAACAAGCTGATTTTGCATCTGTTTGGCAGGTAAAAGACGGTAAGGTTTTACGTGTACCTGTTAAAGTTAAAAGCCTGTCTAGTCGTTGGGCTTGGGTTGAAGGTGATTTTAGTGGTGTTAAAACCATAGTGAGTTTAGGTGCGCATCTGCTAAATGATGGTGAAGCGGTTAGGGAGTCAGCTGAATGAATCGTTTTAATGTTTCAGCCTACGCTGTTAAAGAACGATCGCTAACCTTATATTTTATTTTAATGATTGCGATTGCCGGAATTTATGCCTTTTTACACATGGGACGCGCAGAAGATCCAACGTTTAGCGTAAACACTATGGTGGTTTCTGCAGTATGGCCTGGAGCAAGTGCCTTAGAGATACAAAATCAAGTTGCCGACCCGCTTGAAAAACAACTAGAGCAAGTTCAATACTTTGACAAAGTAGAAACCAAATCACGCGCCGGCCGTGTTGATATGTTGGTTAGCTTTTCAGATAAAACCCCTCCAGGTATGTCAACCGAACTGTATTATCAAGTTCGTAAACGTTTGGGTGATGAGGCAATGAGCTTGCCTTCTGGTGTACAGGGGCCATTTTTTAATGATGACTTTGATGATGTTTATTTCACGTTATATAGTTTTACGGCTAAAGGTTGGCCGCAAGAGAAATTAGTGCGTGAAGCGGATAAGATGCAAATAGCGCTTCGGCATGTAAGTGGCGTTAAAAAAGTTAATCTTATTGGTGAACGTGATGAAAAAATCTTTATTGATATAGACGAAGAACGTGCCGCACAACTCGGTTTAAGCTTACAGTCACTTACTCAAGCAATTAATGGACAATTATCCATTACGGATTCAGGGTTTATTGAAACGAATGGTCCAAGATTATATATAAGAACGGGCCAAGGGCTCGATACCCAAAAAGACGCTGTTGAACAAATTAAACATTTGCCCCTCATTATTGGTGGCAAGCAAGTATTTGTTCAAGATATTGCAAAAGTCTCTCGTGGATATGAAAACCCACCAACCTATTTGGTAAGAGATAAAGGGCAAGATACAATTTTGCTAGGTGTTGTTATGGCATCTGGTACAGATGGTTTAGAACTAGAGAAAAACCTAAAATCATTTGAAGAACAATACAACAAACAGTTACCTCTTGGTATTAAAGTAGATAAACTGACGAATCAGGCAAATGCCATTAACGCGGCGGTAAGTACATTTCAAGTAAAGTTTGTTACCGCCTTATTTGTGGTATTAATTGTCAGTTTAATAGCCCTTGGACTTAGAGCTGGACTTATTGTGGCGTTGGCAGTACCTCTGACTTTAGCCATGACATTTTTGTTTATGTTTATTGATGGTCTTAATTTTGACCGAATTACCTTGGGCGCGTTAATTTTGTCTTTAGGTTTATTGGTGGATGATGCCATTATTGCCATTGAAATGATGCTGGTAAAAATGGAAGAAGGCATGGATAAGGCTAAAGCAGCAGCCTATTCTTGGAGTGTAACAGCTGCGCCAATGCTGGTTGGTACTTTGGTTACCGTGGCAGGGTTTTTACCCATTGGTTTGGCCAATTCGCGAGTGGGTGAATATGCCGGTAATATCTTTTGGGTATTAGGTATATCACTTATTGCCTCGTGGATAGTGGCGGTTTACTTTACGCCATATTTAGGGGTTAAGCTTTTACCAGAAAAGCTGAAACACAACCCTAATAAACAAGATCCATACGACACCCGTTTTTACCGAGCATTACGCAACTTAATTACTTTTTGTGTTCGCAGAAAATTTATTGTTGTGCTCTTAACCGTCGTTATTTTTGTACTGGCCGTGGTTGGTATGAATAAATTGGTGGTTAAACAGTTCTTTCCAAGTTCTGACAGACCTGAATTGATGGTAGATATCTCTTTACCAGAAGGTACAGGAATTAATGTTACCAATGAAGTGACCAAAAAAGTAGAAGCCGTAATTAACCAGTATGATGAAGTTAAGTCACTGTCTTCTTATGTGGGTCGTGGTGCACCACGCTTCTTTTTAGCACTTAACCCTGAACTGACTAATCCTTCTTTTGCCAAAATAGTGGTAGTGACACAAGGTAAAGACGAGCGTGAAGCGCTACAAGCCAAATTGCGTAAGCTGGTTAACGAAGGTAAGTTTCCAGAAGCCAGAGTTCGTGTTCATCCATTATTATTTGGACCGCCTGTTACCTGGCCTGTAAGTTTTAGAGTCGTTGGTCCTGACCCTAAAGAATTACGAACCGTCGCTGAAGAACTTAGAGTACTTATTGCTAAACAAAGCTTTGCGGTTGACCCCCATTTAGAATGGGGTGCGCGTGTACCAACGTTGCATCTTGATATGAACAAAGCGCGTTTAGCTCAATTAGGTTTAACTAGCCAAGAGGTTGCTCAGCAACTACAGGCACAATTACAAGGTGTCACTGCGGCTCAAGTGGGCGAAAATATTAGAACCGTTAACGTTATGATTCGTGCCAATAAAACAGACCGCATAGAAGTATCTGAATTGGGTAGCTTAATGATCAAGACAGCAAATGGCACAACCTTGCCAATTGAACAATTAGGCAATATTAACGTTAAATATGAAGACCCTCTTTTAGAACGTAGAAATAGAGAATTATATCTATCTGTAAATAGTGAGCTAATCCCTGGTATTCAACCTCCTGTTGCTTCTGGAATTATTGAAAAACAGATGCAGCCTATTATTGATAAATTGCCATTAGGTTATCGTATTGATGTAGGTGGCTCAGTAGAAGAGTCTGCCAAAGCACAAGATTCCATTAAAGTATTAGTGCCACTCATGATATTGGCTATGACATTATTAATTATGTTATTGGTTAAATCGTTTAGCACTATGTTTATGGTGTTGATTACTGCACCACTGGGTTTGATTGGTGCTGTGCTAGCTTTGGTGTTGTTTAACCAACCATTTGGCTTTGTAGCCAACTTAGGATTACTTGGTTTGGCAGGTATCTTAATGCGTAATACATTAATCTTAACAGGGCAAATCAATGATCATCTAGAACAAGGCTATTCACAGTCTGAAGCTGTTATAGATGCAACCGTACGCAGAGCGCGCCCAGTATTATTAACGGCTATTGCCGCTATGCTTGCCTTTATTCCATTAACCCATTCAACCTTTTGGGGGCCAATGGCGTATGTACTGATTGGTGGAATTGGCGTAGGTACTTTATTAACTATTCTCTTTTTGCCCGCGTTATATTCAGTGTGGAATAGAATTAAGGTAAATTAGTGTCTTATCCTATACCTACCGAACAAACGGTTGCAGAAATTGAAATAAAAAAGAGCCGTTTTATTGCCTATGCGAAAGGCATTCAAACCCGAGCAGAGGGTATGGCTTGGCTTGAAGAAATTAAAGCCCAGTACCCAGATGCAAGGCATCATTGCTGGGCCTATTTAATTGGAAACCCATCTTGCGCCGCGAATGCAGGGATGGGTGATGATGGTGAACCATCAGGTACAGCAGGCAAACCAATATTAAACGTGCTTAACCACAAAGGCATTGGCGACGTTATGATCATTGTCGTGCGGTATTTTGGCGGCATAAAACTGGGCGCCGGTGGCTTAACGCGTGCTTACGGTCAAGCTGCTCAAGCGGTAATGGAAATATTACCCACTGAGCAACAAATTGAGATGGATACAATTACCGTCACTTGTGATTTTGCCTTGGAACAATCAGTTCGACATTGGGTCAGTTTAGCGCAAGGACATATTGAACAAATAGACTACTCACAACAAGTACAAATGCAACTTGTTGTGCCTACAATAGAGTCAAAATCGGTTATTCAGCAGCTTGAAGCTCATCAATGCCAGTTTAAACATTGATTTAATCATCATTAATTCACTCATTGCCTAATTGAATTCACAAATTACCAGGCCTGGTAATTTACTCATTGTTTTATTTACCTTTAATTTTAAACATCTACTCTTTTGTAAAGACGTTATCTTTAATCAAATTTATTCATTTTTTACGTAAATTTCTTTAGGTATATAATAAAAGTGAGACAAGTGTTCTCTTAAATTTTTATAGCAAAGGAGTGTGTTATGTATAGACAGATGATTAAAGGTGTATTTGTTGCTGGATTGTTAACATTATCTCTGCCGGTTATGGCAAATGAAGTTGATCCTATTTATGGTAGCCAGCTAATGACTCAGCAAGAAAGACAAGAACACCAAGCTCAGATGCGAGCCGCTAAAACGCCTGAAGAAAAACAACAGTTGCGTCAAGTGCATCACCAAAAAATGCAGTTACGTGCTAAACAAAAAGGTATTGTTTTACCAGATCAGCCACCTGCTAAACGTGGTTATATGCATCAACAAGATCGTCCTGGCATGGGAAAAATGCAAAACGATCAATAGTGTTATAGGTTATCAAGCCATTTGTGTATGTTTAGTTATTCTTATTAAGAACATCTGTAACTCTACTGCTCTTTGGCTTGATTTACTCTTATCCTAAATGGTGTTTTTTAATAATTTCAATTTGGTCAAGATAGTCGTTTTGAGCAATAGGACCCGCACCAAGCTTATCTAAGTTTTTTTCAGGATTATTTAAAAGAGTGTGAAAGGTTCCAACAACACTTTCGGCAAGTGGTTTTAGTTTGTAACCACCGCCTAAAGTAAAACTTACTCTGCCATTGCAAAGTTGGTTGGCAGAATTAATACATTTATCCACTAATTGGTTAAACCCTTTTACAGTCACTTCATGGCGTGCTAAAGGGTCTTGCCAGTGCGCATCGTAGCCAGCAAACACAATAATGTGTTCAGGTTGAAACTCAACCAGTTTTGGGTGAATAACTTGATCATAGACACCTAAATAAGCATTGTCACCCGCTCCAGTATTAAATGGGCAGTTTACTATTGTGCCTTTTGCATCATCATTGCCTGTAAATTCTAATGCACCTGTTAATGGCCAGTAAGGATGCTGATGAATAGAAATGGCCATTATAGAAGGATCGTTGGCCGTAAGATCTTGTGTGCCGTTACCGTGATGTACGTCAAAGTCAATAATCGCTATTTTTTTCACACCACGTTCATTCTGTAATGCTCTAGCGGCAATAACGTCACTATTAAATATACAAAACCCCATGGCTCTATTCTCAAGAGCATGGTGTCCTGGAGGTCTTAAGAGTGCAAAGCCGGTATCAACTTCTCTATCGTATACCGCTAAATTTAAATTGATATTACTACCAGCGGCCATTTTAGCGGCATCAAAGGTGTATTTATTAATGTAGGTATCTTGTTTGTATTCATCAAAAAAAGATTCTTCATCATCACTTAAAATTTCTATCTCATCAATATAGCCTTGGGAATGAGCGAGTAGTAATTCTTCATTAACCGCAAAACGTCCTTTTACAGGGGTAAGTTGTTTCCATAGGTTGGCTTCAGTTAACGCATTGTCTATAGCAATAAGCCGTTTAGCATTTTCAGGATGGTCAACTCTATTATGCTTAAAGAAAAGTTGATCAAGTACCACTCCAACTTTTTTAGAATCAGTAGGAGTATGGTCATTAGCTAACAGGGAACCTGATACGGAACTTGCTGCCAATAGTGATGAGGCCTTTAGAATAAATTCTCTACGAGATTGCTGAGACATGTTTATTACCTACCCTATTTAATTTAGTTGGTCATAGGTAGGGTATCGTTCTATTGAGAATGATTCAAACTAGAAATGTTTATTTATGCATTGCTAAATTAAATTTTTTACGTAAATAGTTGTAATTTGTTATTCTGATTGGATAAATTTTATTTGGAGTAGTTAACGGTGGTTAACGAAGTTGAATACCAAAGTTTCAGGCAAGCTTTAGAAAAAACAAAAACCATTACAATCGGTAATATTGTCGCAATATCTCTAGTTGCGATTGTTATATATCTTGAAATTGAGTCTGTTTCCATTCTTTATTGGGCTGGTTTTATGTTGGTTCAACAATTCGTTCGGCAGCTTGTGGCAAATTTTTTTTTAAAGAGAAATAAGGCCTGTGATGAACAAATGCTTAGGGATAAATATCGATACCTATTCTTTATCGCTATTTCTGCATTAGGATGGGGGGCGCTAGGGCCTCTATATGTTCTTACCGAATCCAGTGATGTTGTCATGATGTTTACCATTATTTTTACCATTGGTATCCTGGCAGCAACTATCTTTTCTTTAGCTACAATTTCACTTTACTTGTATACCTTTACGGCACTTCTTGCTTTGCCTGTTATTTATTCATTTATAAGCATTGGCCATTATTCAGAAGCATTTATTATTATTGTTTTCACCTTTTTTACCGTTCAGTCTAGCTATGACGTTAGAAAATCGGTAATGAATAACTTAGAACTCAACTATAAAAATACTAATCTCATTTCAGATTTAAAAGAACTCAATAAGTTAAAGGGTGAGTTCATGGCGAATATGTCCCATGAGATTCGTACTCCAATGAACGCAATTATCGGATTTATTCAAATCCTATTAAGCAATGAGACCGACAAAGAAAAAATTCAACATTTGCATACCATATCTAATTCGGGAAATGATCTATTGCAAATAATCGATGATATTTTAGATTTTAGTAAAATTGAAAGTAATCAACTTCATATAGAAAAGATAGCCTTTGATCCGGTAGAGCGAATTAATCAATCCATTAATTTGTTTAAAGTGCCAGCAAAAAACAAATCTATTAAACTGATTTTTAACACTGATGGAGAAATCCCACATAAAGTATTAAGTGACCCTACCCGAATTACTCAGATTGTTAATAATTTAATATCAAATGCCATTAAATTCTCTGGAAACCATAAAGATATATTTATTACATTAAGTTATGACTTAGCCTCTGAACAATTAACGCTTTCAGTAAAAGATCAAGGTATTGGAATAGAGAAGGATAAAATAAATAAAATATTTGAACCCTTTATTCAAGCAGATTCGTCAACGACCAGAGAGTATGGTGGTACAGGACTGGGCTTATCAATATGTACAGGGTTAACCAAAACATTGGGTGGGGTAATAAATGTAAACAGTGAAGTAGGTAAGGGAAGTAACTTTACAATAATCATCCCTGCCCAAATCTCTAAAATTGAAAATAAAAAAGTACCGGTAGAAAAAGATCAAAAAGGCTTACAAGGTCACGTACTGATTGTTGAAGATAATAAAACAAATCAATTACTCATTATTAAGCTTCTTGAAAGAATAGGACTGTCTATTGAGCTAGCAAATGATGGGCAAGAAGCGGTCGAGCTATACCTACCTAACAAATACGATCTCATTCTTATGGATGAAAACATGCCTAACCTGAGTGGAATTGAAGCAACAATAAAAATAAGAGAGAATGAAACCAGTCTTAAAAGCACAAAAACGCCCATTGTTGCATTAACAGCAAATACGTTTGCTGCAGATAAGGAACGTTTTATCAAGGCAGGTATAGACGAATTTTTATCAAAGCCCATTAATGTGCCACTTCTATATGCCACTTTAGATACCTATCTAAATAATAAAAGCCACAATAAATAACAAAATAGATTAATAATGTGAATAACTCTGTGGATAAGTAGTGGGTAAGATGGGGTTAAAAGGATATTTTAATAAAAACGTAAAAAAAGTATAAAAAAGTGAATAAAAGGGTTGCGTTGTTTGTGGAAATGACTAGAATACGCACCTGTTCCAACGCAGACACAGAAAACGACCTACTTAGTAGGAAGAAAGAAGTGGTTGAGAACACCGCCAAATAACGGCGTGTTAAGCACAACGTTATTTAAGTTGAGAAGAAAACGAGTTGAAAATAATTTAAAATAAATTGTTGACAACGAATTAGAAAACAACTTATAATGGGCGGCTTACCGAGAAGGAAAAGCAAGCGACTGAGTCGCCTTGTTTAGTCTTCTCGAAGAGACCTAAGTTCTTTAAAAATCAGGTAATTCAGAGATAATTTATGTGGAAACTCCTTGAGTGAGTAACCAAATAAAAAATCTCGATTTTTGACAAATTATGTATTTGGTAATAAATAATTTATTATTTATTTATCATGTTCACTTTGTCAATTCCGAGTGTTTATTTCCAGAGATGGAATTAAAATATATCAGCAAGATTAAACTGAAGAGTTTGATCCTGGCTCAGAATGAACGCTGGCGGTAGGCTTAACACATGCAAGTCGGACGGAAACGATAGAGAAACTTGTTTTTCTAGGCGTCGAGTGGCGGACGGGTGAGTAACGCGTGGGAATCTACCCTATAGTTGGGGACAACATATGGAAACGTATGCTAATACCGAATATGCTCTACGGAGTAAAGGTGCCCTCTCCTTGGAAGGTATCGCTATAGGATGAGCCCGCGTGAGATTAGCTAGTTGGTAAGGTAATGGCTTACCAAGGCAACGATCTCTAGCTGGTTTGAGAGGATGATCAGCCACACTGGGACTGAGACACGGCCCAGACTCCTACGGGAGGCAGCAGTGGGGAATATTGCACAATGAGCGAAAGCTTGATGCAGCCATACCGCGTGTGTGAAGAAGGCCCGAGGGTTGTAAAGCACTTTCAATTGTGAGGAAGATAGTATAGTTAATACCTATATTGTTTGACGTTAACTTTAGAAGAAGCACCGGCTAACTCTGTGCCAGCAGCCGCGGTAATACAGAGGGTGCAAGCGTTATTCGGAATTACTGGGCGTAAAGCGCGCGTAGGCGGATTATTAAGTCAGTTGTGAAAGCCCTGGGCTCAACCTGGGAACTGCATCTGATACTGGTAGTCTAGAGTTTAAGAGAGGGAAGTGGAATTCCAGGTGTAGCAGTGAAATGCGTAGATATCTGGAGGAACATCAGTGGCGAAGGCGACTTCCTGGCTTAAAACTGACGCTGAGGTGCGAAAGCGTGGGTAGCGAACGGGATTAGATACCCCGGTAGTCCACGCCGTAAACGATGTCAACTAGTTGTTGGTCTTATTAAAAAGATTAGTAACGAAGCTAACGCGATAAGTTGACCGCCTGGGGAGTACGGTCGCAAGATTAAAACTCAAAGGAATTGACGGGGGCCCGCACAAGCGGTGGAGCATGTGGTTTAATTCGATGCAACGCGAAGAACCTTACCATCCCTTGACATACCAAGAAGTTACTAGAGATAGTTTCGTGCCTTCGGGAGCTTGGATACAGGTGCTGCATGGCTGTCGTCAGCTCGTGTCGTGAGATGTTGGGTTAAGTCCCGCAACGAGCGCAACCCTTATCATTAGTTGCTACCATTTAGTTGAGAACTCTAATGAGACTGCCGGTGATAAACCGGAGGAAGGCGGGGACGACGTCAAGTCATCATGGCCCTTATGGGATGGGCTACACACGTGCTACAATGGGGGGTACAAAGAGCAGCCAACTGGCAACAGTGCGCGAATCTCAAAAAACCCTTCGTAGTCCGGATTGGAGTCTGCAACTCGACTCCATGAAGTCGGAATCGCTAGTAATCGCGAATCAGAATGTCGCGGTGAATACGTTCCCGGGCCTTGTACACACCGCCCGTCACACCATGGGAGTGGATTGCAAAAGAAGTAGGTAGCTTAACCTTCGGGAGGGCGCTTACCACTTTGTGGTTCATGACTGGGGTGAAGTCGTAACAAGGTAGCCCTAGCGGAAGCTGGGGCTGGATCACCTCCTTTAAGATAAAGATGGTTACGAGCTTAAGTGAGTTTTCACATAAATTGTCTCTGAATTACATGAAATTAACTGGGGCTATAGCTCAGCTGGGAGAGCGCCTGCCTTGCACGCAGGAGGTCTGCGGTTCGATCCCGCATAGCTCCACCAAATTCTACTTAATTAGATTTTATCTGATTAGATATTAGATTTGGGTCTGTAGCTCAGTTGGTTAGAGCGCACCCCTGATAAGGGTGAGGTCGGTGGTTCAAATCCACCCAGACCCACCAATTTTTGTTGATCTTGAATCTTTTTACTTGCTCATTTGCTCATCGCAAACTTCGCAACTAAAAACATCCAACCTCAATCAAAAATAGAAAGTGCAAAAAAAACAAACATGCGTTTCACTCTCAATACGTTTTAAAGTAAAAACTTTAGAATTTATTTACAGTGGAAAACACTGAAAGTTCTTTAACAATTTGGAATAGATCTCTCGATTGAGGTTTTAAATACAAGCTCTACTTATTGAGTAATCAATAAGCATTGTAGTTGGTCTAAAAACTCAATCAATGAGAAGCTCACCTCTCAGCCGACAATTTGAGAGGTGAGTGTGGTAAGTATCCCTTCCAGGTGCTTACCACGCAAAACTGGATAGTTTTTAAGCTTAGGCTTAGAAATTATCAAGTATAGGTAAAATATATAATTGAGAATACTCAAGCGTATATCATGACAGCGAAAACGAACGAGTCATGTCGTTCGTTTTAAAACTTTTAGTTACGTACACTCATCAGACCTTATACACAGAAGCATGTTCAATAAATCGTATAGCTACCAGAGCATGTGGAGTGAACAAAAGGCATAAGGTTATTTTTGAGTTGTATAGTTAAGTGACTAAGCGTACACGGTGGATGCCTAGGCAGAAGAAGGCGATGAAGGACGTAGTAACTTGCGATAAGCCAGGGGGAGTCAGTAAACATACTTTGATCCCTGGATTTCCGAATGGGAAAACCCATCCATTTATGGATATCCTGCTTGCAGGAGGCTAACCCGGGGAACTGAAACATCTAAGTACCCGGAGGAAAAGAAATCAACCGAGATTCCCTAAGTAGCGGCGAGCGAACGGGGACCAGCCCTTAAGCTGGTATAAGAATAGTAGAATGGTCTGGAAAGTCCAACGATACAAGGTGATAGTCCTGTATGCGAAATTCTTTTATCAGTGAAATCGAGTAGGACGGGACACGAGAAATCCTGTTTGAACATGGGGGGACCACCCTCCAAGGCTAAATACTCTCTTCTGACCGATAGTGAACCAGTACCGTGAGGGAAAGGCGAAAAGAACCCCTGAAGGGGAGTGAAATAGAACCTGAAACCGTGTACGTACAAGCAGTAGGAGCAGACTTGTTCTGTGACTGCGTACCTTTTGTATAATGGGTCAGCGACTTACATTATGTAGCGAGATTAACCGAATAGGGGAGTCGTAGGGAAACCGAGTCTTAAATGGGCGAATAGTTGCATGGTGTAGACCCGAAACCGGGCGATCTATCCATGGCCAGGTTGAAGGTGCCGTAACAGGTACTGGAGGACCGAACCCACGTATGTTGAAAAATGCGGGGATGAGCTGTGGATCGGAGTGAAAGGCTAATCAAGCCCGGAGATAGCTGGTTCTCCTCGAAAACTATTTAGGTAGTGCCTCATGTATCACTGTTGGGGGTAGAGCACTGTTATGGTCTAGCGGTCCGTCAAGGATTAGCAGCCCATTGCAAACTCCGAATACCAACAAGTGCAATCATGGGAGACAGACTGCGGGTGCTAACGTCCGTAGTCAAGAGGGAAACAACCCAGACCGCCATCTAAGGTCCCTAAATATTACTAAGTGGGAAAGGATGTGGGAAGGCTCAGACAGTCAGGAGGTTGGCTTAGAAGCAGCCACCCTTTAAAGAAAGCGTAATAGCTCACTGATCGAGTCGGCCTGCGCCGAAGATTTAACGGGGCTAAGTAATATACCGAAGATGCGGATGCCGTAAGGCATGGTAGAGGAGCGTCGTGTAAGCCTGCGAAGGGGCATTGTAAAGTGTCCTGGAGGTATCACGAGTGCGAATGCTGACATGAGTAGCGATAAAGGGAGTGAAAAGCTCCCTCGCCGAAAGACCAAGGTTTCCTACGCAACGTTAATCGACGTAGGGTTAGTCGACCCCTAAGACGAGGCCGAGAGGCGTAGTCGATGGGAAGCAGGTTAATATTCCTGCACTTTTTATTACTGCGATGGAGGGACGGAGTAGGCTAGATCAGCTTGGCGATGGTTGTCCAAGTTTAAGCAAGTAGGCAGAGAGTTTAGGTAAATCCGGACTTTTAATGCTGAGATGTGATGACGAGTCCTCTTTTGGACGAAGTGATTGATGCCATGCTTCCAAGAAAAGCTTCTAAGCTTCAGGTAATAAAGAATCGTACCCCAAACCAACACAGGTGGTCAGGATGAGAATTCTAAGGCGCTTGAGAGAACTCGGGTGAAGGAACTAGGCAAAATGGTACCGTAACTTCGGGAGAAGGTACGCCCTCTTAGGTTAAGGACTTGCTCCGTAAGCTCTAGAGGGTTGCAATAAAATGGTGGCTGCAACTGTTTACTAAAAACATAGCACTGTGCAAAATCGAAAGATGACGTATACGGTGTGACGCCTGCCCGGTGCCGGAAGGTTAATTGATGGGGTTAGCTTATGCGAAGCTCTTGATCGAAGCCCCGGTAAACGGCGGCCGTAACTATAACGGTCCTAAGGTAGCGAAATTCCTTGTCGGGTAAGTTCCGACCTGCACGAATGGCGTAATGATGGCCACACTGTCTCCACCCGAGACTCAGCGAAATTGAAATCGCAGTTAAGATGCTGCGTACCCGCGGCTAGACGGAAAGACCCCGTGAACCTTTACTACAGCTTTGCACTGGACTTTGATACTATCTGTGTAGGATAGGTGGGAGGCTTTGAAACTTTAACGCCAGTTAGAGTGGAGCCAATCTTGAAATACCACCCTGATATTATTGAGGTTCTAACCTAGGCCAGTGAATCCTGGTCAGGGACAGTGTATGGTGGGTAGTTTGACTGGGGCGGTCTCCTCCTAAAGAGTAACGGAGGAGCGCGAAGGTACCCTCAGCACGGTCGGACATCGTGCAATGAGCGCAAGAGTAAAAGGGTGCTTGACTGCGAGACTGACACGTCGAGCAGGTGCGAAAGCAGGTTCTAGTGATCCGGTGGTTCTGTGTGGAAGGGCCATCGCTCAACGGATAAAAGGTACTCCGGGGATAACAGGCTGATACCGCCCAAGAGTTCATATCGACGGCGGTGTTTGGCACCTCGATGTCGGCTCATCACATCCTGGGGCTGAAGTCGGTCCCAAGGGTATGGCTGTTCGCCATTTAAAGTGGTACGCGAGCTGGGTTTAGAACGTCGTGAGACAGTTCGGTCCCTATCTGCCGTGGGCGTTGGAAATTTGAGGGAGGCTGCTCCTAGTACGAGAGGACCGGAGTGGACGAACCGCTGGTGTTCGGGTTGTTATGCCAATAGCATTGCCCGGTAGCTACGTTCGGAAAGGATAACCGCTGAAAGCATCTAAGCGGGAAACCTGTCCCAAGATTAGATTTCCCTAGACTATAAGTCTTCTGAAGGGCCGTTAAAGACTATGACGTTGATAGGCAAGGTGTGGAAGTGCAGTAATGTATGAAGCTAACTTGTACTAATTACCCGTGAGGCTTAACTATACAACTCAAAAGTAACTTTTGTAAAAGTGAAGAAGAGAACGTAACTAAGAGTTTAAAGTAGTTATGGTATACCTTGAGTATTCAAGAATATATATGAAACCAAATTAAAGTAAGGCTGAGAAATCAGGTTTATGAATAGACGATCTATTCCAAAGAATTTTACGAGGTTGATACCAATCAGCCCGTAACACCAAATTGCTTGGTGACAATAGCAAGATGGAACCACCTGATCCCTTTCCGAACTCAGAAGTGAAACGTCTTAGCGCCGATGGTAGTGTGGGAGGTCCCATGTGAGAGTAGGTCATTGCCAAGCTTATATTCTAAAAACCCGTTATATCCTAGATATAGCGGGTTTTTTTTTGCCTTTAATTCTTCATAAGGGATTATGATATCTTTTATATTTTAGGTGTTTGAAGATGCGTAATTCGTAGTTTGTTTACTTATTGAGTACAATATTAAAATTTTATAGGAGTTGGTATGGGTTCTGAAGTGACGGTTAAATCAAGTAATGTTATGACGGTGATAAATAAAGTTCCTTGGATGCTTTTTATCATTGGTTTTTTAATTGTTGCTGAATACTTACAACTTAGTTTACAAGGTACTGTTGGCTATGTTTTTATTACCATAGCAGTGATTGTTTTGTTTATTGAGATGTTTAAGTCTGGTGACGTGAGTGCTTTAGCTTTTTTACTTGATCAGTTTTGGGCTGTATTGACTTTAATTTTAGCGACGGGTTTATTGACGTACTTGTGGTTTGTTGAAGGTAAGGAACCCACTTTTTTTCATTGGATAGGATTTGCTATTATTGTCGCGGACTCTTTATTGAATCCATTTAATTCATACCGTACAGCTTTACGTAATTTTGATGTGGCGGGATAGATTTATGAAATTTACAAACGGCACCGCTGATAACAGTTTATTAGGTAAGGAATCGCCTTACTGTGGTGTATATAATCCTAATTTATTATTTCCAATTCCTCGTCAAGAAAAACGAGATGAACTAAATATTAATAAAGGCAACTTACCTTTTGTTGGTTTAGATATTTGGACGGCATATGAGGTGTCTTGGCTCAATGCTAAAGGTAAACCCATCGTTGCCATTGCTGAGTTTGCAATTCCTGCAGAGAGTGAATTTTTAATAGAATCTAAATCCTTTAAGCTTTATCTTAATTCTTTTAATGGTACACGTTTTAACACACCTGAAGAGGTTGTAGATTTATGGGTTACTGATCTTTCTTCTGCTTGTGGTGATGAGGTTTCTGTAGATTTAAGAACCTTAGATTTTGATGAATCTTTACTTGCTCAACTGCCTGGTACAAACTTAGATTCTATTGATATTGAGATAACTGAGTATACAATTAATAATACATTGCTAAAACTGGCTGACGACCCTCAGAATATTTCTGAAACACTGAATAGCCATTTATTAAAATCAAATTGTCTCGTGACTGGCCAGCCAGATTGGGGATCAGTTGTTATACGCTATGAAGGTTTGGCGATTGATCATGAATCACTATTAAGATATTTAATCTCTTTTAGAGAGCATAATGAGTTCCATGAACAGTGTGTTGAGCGCATTTATACTGATATTATGAATATTTGCGCACCAGACAAACTAACGGTATATGCTCGGTATGTTAGGCGCGGTGGTTTGGATATAAACCCTTATCGCTCTAATTTTGAAGAAGAGTTTGATATATCTAGAACACTACGCCAATAAGATGTTATTAAAAATTATGAATAAAATCGTTGGCTTGTTTGGTTATGAATGGGTTATAGATTCTTCAATAATTAAACCCGAAAGGCATATTGGTGTTGAAGATGAAGGTTGGGATGATATTTATGACAACAACCCTAAATATAAATTAAAAAAACAAACCAAGCCTGGTAAATTCAAATGATGGATTTTTTTAAATTTAATATTCTCATTAGTATTGAAGTTTTAATTGTATTTTATTATTTAGGGGCTATTGTTTTACCTTTGGGCATTTACTGGTTTATGCTTTGGCTTAAAAAGCTTTTAGTACAAAAAGTTGAAGGTATGCAATCTGTTATTGATGCAGGCACGCATGTAGTCTCTAATGTAGTAAGCACCTCTACTAAAATAAAATGGTTTGTTTTATTTTTAGTGTCATTTATTTTTGCCGAACTATTTTGGCGTTTGTTATTTGAGTTTTTAATCGCATTTATGCAAATGAGAGATGCGTTAGTTTTGCATTAACGTGAATCTTAAAGGAATCTACTTTGTCTAATCACGATGTTATTGATATCAAAAATACATTAAAAGCTCAGCAGTTATTAAACTCTTTTGATTTAAATCTCGCGCGCTTAATAAAGCAAGGGCCGGATGATAATGAAGAAGAGGCGGGTACTATTGATCTATTATCAGAATGGTTAGAAGAAGCCATTGAAAATGGCACTCATCCACAGGAACTACAAGAAAGAGCTAATCAACTTGCTCAATTTGCTTTTAGTAGAGGGTATTCTCAACATGAAGTTGAAGAGTTACTTACTATGCGTCCGAATCCAAATGGTAAACGGCCACAGTAAACCATAGCCGTTTTTATATTCACGTAAATTTACCAGGCCTGGTAAATCTAAAACTTTCAGTTATTCAATATGGCCAACATCACCCAATATATGATTTATTTGTTTTAAATCGGGACGATAGCTTTCTGGAGCATCTTGAAGATCTCCATTACTCAATGAACCCGAACAAGTAAGACGCATTACATTAGGTTGAGTGCTAGACGTAAGATTTAAATGTACTAAATCCATAGTTTCTTGTCGTTCAGTAGTGCTATCGGCAAGGTTTATTGGCGTAATTAATGGCATGTCAGACTGTACTTGCGCATAATCATTCATGGCTAACTGGATTTGTTTGCTTTTATTTTGAGCAATCATCTCCTCGTCAATTTCAATAGAGCTAATCTTAAAACTTTCAGGATGAATAATTTGTTGCTTGTCACTTAAGTTTTTTACTTCTAAACGACAATGTTGTTCTCTATGGTTAAATCCACCGCTGCCTAGTCGTTGGCCATTTTGTATATAAGAGCGAGCAGAATCCGCGGCAATCGTTAATGGTTTATTTAAAATAAAACGTTGGTTAGTATTTAAATCGTCATATTCTTTCATTGTTAAACTAAAACAAGCCGTTAATGATAAAAATATACCCACAATAATTGCATAGAGTGCATATTGAAACTTCATATAATCTCCTTTTACCAGGCCTGGTAAAATACTTTTAACTAAAATGTGCCGCGAATACTAAATGAGGGTAAAAAAGGTAGTCCATACACTTTTTCTACTTCTGTATAGTCTGAATTATACAAGTAACCTAAGACATTCTGTCTGACTAAAGCATTAATATTGATAAGCTCAAAACGTGTTGTTAAGTTTAAATCTTGGTATCTCCAGTTTCGTTCCATAGACACATCAAGCCTAAAATAAAAGGGGAGTCTTGAATTATTTGTAGATTCATAATTGGGTACCCAGTAAGTTGTTACGCCATCAGGTAAGGTTTCTATGTGTTTGGCAATCACTTTGGTATAAGGTTGACCTGTACTGGCATTTACTTTTGTACCCCAACGCCACTTATTCCAACTGCCTGTCATAGGTTGGTTCCATACTGCACTTAAGGTATGTGTTTGGTCACCATCAAAAGGGCGAGATGACTCACCAGGCAAATCGGTACGCCTTGAGTCTGAGTAAGCGTAACTAATCCAGCCAAAAGCTCCGTTTTTATATTCACGTTTTGCAAGCACATCAAACCCTTTCGCTTCACCTTTTGCTTGATTGGTATAGTGATCAATAAGGCTGGTTGAAATTAAGTCTATCATCGGTTTTTGATACACTTCAGCTTGCACAGTCCATTTTGGTGATAATTTGTATTTTAGGCCTAAAATACGGTGCTCTGCTTGTCTGAAAGATAAGTTTGGATTGCCCAAAGCGGTAGTGAGCTGATTAAAGTCTGGCTTTTGCACAAACTTTCCCCACTTCAGGTTAAATAACAGCCTATTAGACAACTTATAATCTAAAGCTAACCTTGGAGATAGAGCATTGAGTTGATGATGTTCAATTGAAACATGACTGTTACGGAGACCAAGTGTTAATCTTAGTTTGTCGGTTATGTCCCTTTTATATTCAATGTAGGGTGATATTTCTGAACCATTAATGGTTTCATTGAGTGACGCTTTATTTAAACGAGTCAGATTGCAATCTACGGAACCTTCTTGGCACTCTTGATACCAGTAACCATTAAACTTATAAGCGTATGAATAAGCGTCTATTCCCATCTTAACAACAAAATGATTGCCTGCTAGGTAGTTCCACTGTGGAAGTAAAAACCAGTTTTGACCATCAATGTTTTTACTAAAGGGCTTATTAGGGCTAGGGTCACTGCTTAATTGTGTACCAATATAACGATGAGATTGGTTACTAAGTAAACCAAAACGTATTTGTTGTTGCCAATCTTGATTTAAATATTGCTGCCAGTTAAGCGAGTAGGTTGAAAAACCGTAATCTCCTCCTAGGTTACCAGCAATGGCGGGATCTTTAATAATGTCGCCATCATTGTCTATATTTAGAGTAAGTTGGTCTTGTGAGCTTATAACACTAAAATCGATAAATCCATTTTTTAGCCTATGATGCAGTTTGGCTTGTATATCCCAAAATTGAGGAAATTGAGTATAGTGAATATCACTATTACCTAACGTTCCTGTTGGTGGTAACAAAAGATCAAAGTAACTTCGTCTAATGGCAAAGTAAGCGCTCGTATTGGTTGTTAACGGTCCTTCTATTCGGTAAGAGCTATCATAAAACCCTAACTGTAAGCTTTGCTCGGTTTTATCAAGGTTAGGTGTTCTGGTGGTAATATTAATGGCTCCGCCTAATTTATCACCAAATTCAACGCCAAAACCACCTTGGTAAGTATCAAGTTCGGCTAATATATCTGGATTGATAACAGAATATAAACCTCCTAGATGAAACGCATAACCTATGGGAACCCCGTCTACCCATAAAGCATTATCGTTACTGTCGCTACCTCGTACATAAAACCCATTATTTAACCCAGCACCTGAACTTGAATAGGCGTTAACCACACCAGGTAGAGTGCTGAGTGTTTTTAAGGGGTCACCTTGGGTTCCTGCAACTTGGTTAATTTCTTGTATTTGTAATGTGATGTCTGGGTGAGATTTTTGTAACGGAGGCAGTATGTCAGTATTTTGAAACTTTGCCGCATCGGAATAGATATCAATGTTTTTCATTTTTGTCGAAACAGCGGCGTTCACTGTTTGTGTGCAGATAAGCAATGCACAAACAGTACTCAATTTTTTTATTGTTGAAACCATAAAGCCCCCTAAAGAAAAACGAAAGTTCGTTTTTAAGACTAATACCGATATTCCGATTAAATATCTATAAGCAATATATGCCCCAACAGCTACGTTTAACTTCGTACAATGATTAAATTTAAGCACATTGTGCCAACAAATGACATGGAAATTAAATCAATAACCAAATTACCAGGCCTGGTAAATAAGAATTTGCTACAAACTTTGTTTTTTAGAGGCATTTGAAGATACGCAAAATGTTGATTCGTATGCTAAAATATCTGGCTATTTAAGTGGTTAAAATATCAATACTGTTATACGGTTTTATTTATGGAGATGTTTTGCCTTTGCTTATAACTCGTGCAAAGGTCTCTCAAAGCTGTATCAGTGCTTTAAAGGTGCGTTATGAGTTCTGCATATTCTACATATGATGTAATTGTTGTTGGTGGTGGACATGCGGGTACCGAAGCCGCTTTAGCATCAGCTCGAATGGGGTTAAATACCCTTTTATTGACTCATAACATTGATACCTTAGGGCAAATGTCATGCAATCCAGCCATTGGTGGTATTGGCAAAGGCCATTTGGTTAAAGAGATTGATGCCATGGGCGGTGCTATGGCAATGGCCATTGACGAAGCTGGGATTCAGTTTCGTATTTTAAACGCCTCAAAAGGTCCTGCTGTAAGAGCAACGCGCGCTCAAGCCGACCGCGTATTGTATCGTCAAGCGATTCGTATGCGTTTAGAGAATCAAGAGAACTTAACGATTTTTCAACAACCTGTTGAAGATATGATTTTAGATGGCGATTCAATTCGTGGCGTTATGACTAAAATTGGATTAGCGTTTTACGCCAGCCAAGTCGTTTTAACGGCTGGAACATTTTTAGCAGGCCGTATTCATATTGGGTTACAAAACTATCAAGGTGGCAGAGCGGGGGATGAACCCGCTAATCGTTTGGCTGAAAAACTCCGTGAGCTCAATTTACCCGTTGGCCGTTTAAAAACGGGTACGCCACCCAGAATTGATGCCAGAACCGTTAACTTTGAAGCCATGCAGATTCAACCTGGTGATGATCCTGTTCCAGTTTTCTCATACATGGGCAAAGCGTCTATGCACCCACAGCAAATGCCTTGCTATATCACGTACACCAATACTAAAACGCACGATACCATTATGGCTTCACTTGATAAATCACCCATGTATTCTGATCAGGGTGAAATTGACAGTGTTGGTCCAAGATATTGCCCATCTATTGAAGATAAGGTGATGCGTTTTGCAGATAAAGACAAGCATCAAGTGTTTATTGAGCCAGAAGGTTTAACCACTAATGAACTTTATCCAAACGGTATATCAACCAGTTTACCGTTTGAAACGCAATTACAAATTGTGCACTCAATGGCAGGTTTAGAGAACGCCAAAATCATGCGCCCAGGTTACGCGATTGAGTATGACTTTTTTGACCCTCGCGGTTTAAAACCAACTCTTGAAACACAAGCCATTAATGGTTTGTATTTTGCAGGGCAAATTAATGGCACAACCGGTTATGAAGAAGCGGCTGCCCAAGGTTTATTGGCAGGTATTAATGCGGCACGTCGAGCTCAAAATAAAGAGGCCTGGTACCCACGTAGAGATGAAGCCTATTTGGGTGTATTGGTCGATGACTTAATTACGATGGGTACCAATGAACCCTACCGTATGTTTACCTCAAGAGCTGAATACCGTCTTATGTTGCGTGAAGATAATGCAGATCAACGTTTAACACCAGTAGCACGAGAAATGGGCTTGGTTGACGACAATCGTTGGTGTGCTTATGAAAACAAATTAGAAAGCTTAGAGAAAGAAGTTCAACGACTCAAAGACACTTGGATTTATCCATCACATTCGGAAGCTAAAAAAGCAGAAGAATTAATGGATTTACCTCTAAGTAAAGAACAAACTCTGTTTGATTTACTTAAACGCCCCAATGTGGCGTATAACGCCTTAGCAACGTTAGATGTATTTGGTGATGGTGTTGAAAATGAGGGCGTGATAGATCAAATTGAGATAGAAGCAAAATATTCAGGCTATATTGAGCGCCAAACACAACAGATTGATAAGATGAAAAGATCTGAGTCGGTTAAAATTCCAGATGATTTAGATTTAGATAAAATTTCAGGTTTATCAAATGAAGTGAAACAGAAATTGCGCGATCATAAGCCTGATAATTTAGGTATGGCGGGGCGCATTCAAGGTATTACCCCTGCCGCCGTTTCAATTTTACTCATTGAAATTAAAAAATTTCGTTCACAGAAAAAGCAGGCCTAATAGAGTATGGACCACCTTAAAAGCCTTTTGGTTTCAGGCGTGACGACATTAGAACTTAATTTAACAGATGATCAAATTGGTAAATTAATGTCGTATTTGACCTTACTACAAAAGTGGAATAAGGTTTACAACTTAACGGCTATACGAGATCCAGAAGAAATGCTGGTTAAGCATTTATTAGACAGTTTAGCTGTCGTGCCTTATATTCAAGGCCAACGAATTATTGACGTGGGTACAGGAGGAGGATTGCCAGGGATTCCTTTGGCCATTTGTTATCCAGATAAGCAAATAGATTTATTAGACAGCAACAGCAAAAAAACGCGTTTTTTAATTCAAGCTAAAGCCGAGTTAGCTTTGGTTAATACCCAGGTGATTCATAGCCGAGTAGAAGAATATAAACCAGAATTTTTATACGATAGCGTCATTTCAAGAGCCTTTGCCTCCATGGAAGATATGTTATTTTGGACGCATCATTTAATTCCTGTTAATGGTGCTTGGTTGGCTATGAAAGGCCAAAAAGAATTTGAAGATTTATCAAAATTAGAAGAGAAATTACCAGGCCTGGTAAAAATAGAAAAAATAAATGAATTACATGTACCTAACTTAAATGCAGAGCGCACTTTAGTTAAAGCTATAAAACAGTCAGAATACCAATCTTAATCAAAAAATCCACTTAGAGGCAAACAGCGTGGGAAGAGTTATTGCAGTAGCAAACCAAAAAGGCGGCGTAGGTAAAACCACAACCAGTGTGAACTTGGCAGCCGCATTGGGGCGTTTGGGTAAGAATGTATTATTAGTAGATTTAGACCCGCAAGGAAATGCTACCGTTGCTATTGGCGTTGATAAAGAACAACTTAACGCTTCAATCTTTGAAGTTTTGGTGGGTGAGTTAAAAGCAAAAGCGGCTATTGTTCATGTTGAACAAGCCAATATTGACCTAATGCCCGCTAACGGAGATTTAACGGCGGCCGAAGTCACGCTTCTTGAAGAAGATATGGGGCCTAAAAGAATGCGTAAAGCCTTTAAAAAAGTGCGTGATAATTACGATGTAATTATTATTGATTGCCCACCAACGCTTAATATGTTGACTTTAAATGCCCTTACCGCATCCGACGGCATTGTTGTACCTGTTCAATGTGAATTTTTTGCATTGGAAGGCTTGTCTGCATTGATGGATACGATTGATACGGTGCAAAGTCAGTTAAATGGAACACTGCATATTGATGGCCTGCTTAGAACCATGCATGACCGTCGTAACAACCTTGCTAATGATGTGTCCAATGAATTGGTGACACACTTTGGAATGAAGGTTTTGCAAACCATTATTCCACGTAATGTTCGGCTAGCAGAAGCCCCAAGTTACGGGGAATCAATACTTGACTATGACGCAACGTCAAATGGTGCAATTGCATACCTAGCACTTGCCAATGAATTAATTCGTAAAACCCAGTTATAACTATAAAGGTAGAGTTTCGTGGTAAAAAAACGTTCAGGAATGGGAAATCGCGGCATACATGCGATGCTTGGCGCAAAACAAAAATCAGAAAACAGTAGTGCTGATTTACGTATTGAGAAATTACCTGTTGATCAGCTTCAACCAGGTCAATATCAACCAAGACAACAATTTTCAGAAACCGCTCTTAAAGAATTAGCCGACTCTATTAAAGTTCAAGGTGTTGTTCAGCCAATAATTGTACGTCCAATTGGTACAGATAAATATGAAATTATAGCGGGTGAAAGACGTTGGAGAGCATCAAAACTTGCAGGGCTAGACAAGGTGCCAGTTGTTATTCGCCAAGCGGATAGCCAAGCCACGTTAGCCATGGCACTTATTGAAAATATTCAGCGTGAAGATCTTAACCCTATAGAAACCGCTATTGGGTTAAAACGATTACTAAAAGAATTTGATTTAACACAGCAAACTGTCGCCGATGCCGTTGGACGATCACGTGCTGCAGTATCAAACTTATTGCGTTTACTTAAACTGCCAGAAAATATCCAAACCGCCTTACATCAAGGATTAATTAGCATGGGTCATGCCCGCGCTATTATTAGTCTGCCTGAAGATGCTCAACAAGCTCTCGCTGACAAAGCAATTGAAAAAGGTTGGTCTGTAAGAGAAATGGAAGAGGCGGCTCAACAAATATTAGTCCCTAAAAAACTGATTACAGAAGCTAAAAAACGCGCTATTCCTAATATAGAACAGGTTATGCAATCTCAAAATGTATTGGCTGATAAGTTGGGTGCAAATGTCAAAATTAACCACAAAGAAAATGGCCGTGGGAAAATTGAAATAAGCTACAGTGATTTGGAAGAACTGAATAGATTAATGAAATTATTTTAATTTTTTTAAAAAATATTGATATTAATAAAATTTATTACCCAAGCTAGCAATTACCTAATTTACTTACTTATGTTGTGTTTATTTAAAATTAAATCACACTATATGGTTAGCAGAACTGATAATGGTATAAAAAAACTAAAATATCAGCTATATAGGCTAGCTTTTAAGCCGATAAAACATTATCATGAGCGCCCATTTAGGTTGAACTTAGTTCAATGAAAACGTATTATTAACAGAGTTTGCCATAAGGTGAGTGAATTGCAGCAAGATAAAGATAAAAAAAATAAAGCTGCGCAACCATCACCAGCCGTGAATTATTTACTGCTAAGTGCAGGTTCAATATTCACCTCAATGTTAATAGCAGGTTTTTTGGTTGGATACGCCATAGACCAAATATTTGAAACAACACCAATATTTATGTTGTTGTGCGCCGTATTAGGTTTTGTTGGTGGTATGCAAAAAGTACACAGATTAACAAGTAGGCTTAACCATGTAGAGCCTGTAAATCAAGAGAAGCAAGACAGTGAAAAATCTTGATAAAGCCATAAAAATACAAGCCATGATTGGCTTGGTTATGGTAATGATTTACAGTCTGTTAGGCCAACCCGTTGGGGCAGCGTACGGAATGCTTATTGGAATGATTAATGTATGGATGCTAACGTACACATTTCAAAAAGCAAGTACGACAGAAGACCCTAAAAACGGGATTTTAGTTTTATATATGAGTGCAGTGATTAGATTTGTTCTATTAGCTGTGTTATTTGTTTTGGGGCTGTCTTTTCTTGATAAGAGTGAAGCCTTTCCTGTTGTCATTACCTTTGTGTTAATGCAGCTTGGAAAGCTTTTCGATTTGAAAGGTAAAAGACGTTTGACTGATTAAGGAGTAGACCCTTGAGTGCTGAAAAGATGGGAACTGTCGAGTATATTCAACATCACTTGACTAACAATACACTCGCTTTAAATGCTGAGGCACAAGAAGCAATTGATAAAGGACAAATGACGTTTTGGGCATTAAACCTTGACACAATTGCTGTAAGTCTTTTATTAGGCGCATTGATTATATTTGTGGCTGCACGTTTAGGTAAGCAATTAGAGTCTGGTACGCCAGGTGGCTTTCAGAACTTTGTAGAATCTGTTTTAGATTTCGTTTCTACAAATGTCAGGGATGCATTCCCAGGGCATAATCCACTTATTGCTCCGTTAGCATTAACAATCTTTATTTGGGTTTGGTTAATGAACTTCATGGATTTAATTCCAGTAGATCTAATTCCGTACTTATTTCAAATTGTGACAGGTGATGCTCATGCTCATCTGAAGATAGTACCGACAACAGATTTGAATACAACATTGGGTATGGCCGCAGTTGTGTTTGCACTGATTCTGTACTACAACATTAAAATTAAAGGTGTAGTAGGCTTCGCTAAGATGTTCCTATTTCACCCATTCGGAAAGTTCTTCATTCCAGTAAACGTTGTAATGACGTTAATTGAAGAAGTTTCTAAACCTCTATCTCTTGCTCTGCGTTTGTTCGGTAACATGTTCGCAGGGGAATTGGTATTCCTACTGATCGCTTTGATTGGTGGAACATTAGCAGTGGGTGCCGCTGCCCTATTCTGGGCACCGTTACAAGTTCTATTAGATTTAGGTTGGTTGATTTTCCACTTATTGGTAATCACTCTTCAAGCCTTCATCTTTATGGTGCTAACAATTGTTTACTTAGGTATGGCTCACGACGAAGGTCACTAGGTCTCTAAGTAGCAATGATAAGAATAGGCGGCTCAGTGTAGAAGTACACTGAGCCACCAAGGGTTTAAGCGCACCTACTAAGTGTCTAGAATACTGAGTAAAAAGCTTTTTATTAACTTTTAATTTTTAACTTAACTTTGGAGAAAATCGATGGAAGTAACTGCTACTATGATTGCTGATATCTATTCTGCAACTGCAATTGGTGTAGGTGTAATTTTGGCTGCGGCTGGTTTAGGTTCGGCAATTGGTTGGGGTCTTATTTGTTCTAAGACTCTTGAAGGGATTGCTCGTCAACCAGAAATGCGTCCAGCATTAATGACTAATATGTTCATTTTTGCTGGTTTGATGGAATCTTTCCCATTCATCATCCTAGCATTCGCAATGTGGTTCTTATTTGCTAACCCATTCGTTGGTGCAATGCAAGCTGCTATTGGTGCATAACCCTTAGTATGCTTTAACTGTACTACTTATTTAATTAATAACGAATGGCGAGGTAACCACTGTGAGTATTAACGCAACGCTTCTCATCCAGATTATTGCATTTATTGCTTTAATTTGGTTTGTGAACAAGGTGCTGTGGGGGCCGCTTTCTAAGCTAATGGAAGATCGTCAGAAAAGAATTGCTGACGGACTTTCTGCCGCTGAGAAAGGTAAGCATGAACTTGAGTTAGCTGAACAGAAGGCTAAAGAAGTCTTAAAAGAAGCTAAATCTCAAGCTCAAAACGTACTAAGTCAAGCTGAAAAGCGTGGTTCTGAAATCGTAGAAGATGCGAAAGTAAAAGCCACTGAAGAAGCTGACCGTATTAAAGCTTCCGCCCAAGCAGAAATAGAGCAAGAAGTTAGTCGTGCGAGAGAAGATCTTCGTAAAGAAGTTGCATCAATTGCAATTTCTGGTGCAGAGAAAATTCTAGCAAAAGAAGTTGATGCTGCTGCGCATAACGACATGCTTGAAGCCTTAGTAAAACAGATCTAAGGATAACTCTATGGCAGAATTAATGACAATTGCAAGACCTTACGCTGAAGCAGTTTTTGCTCTTAGTTTAGAAGAGCAAAACTTAGCGGGCTGGTCCGAACAACTTGCAAACTTAGCAACTATCACAAGTGATGATGCTATGGCTGCAATGTTGAATAACCCATCTTACACAGAAGAAAGTATTATCTCTGTATATGAAGGTGTTATGGGAGACAGCTTGACTAAAGAAGGCAAAAACCTTCTAGCTGCAATGGCTGAACATAAACGTTTGAATACGTTACCTGAAGTTGCTGAAGCTTTTGAAGCTTTAAAAGCAGTTGAAGAGAAACGTGTTCGTGCAACGGTGATTTCAGCAAGAAAAGCGACTGTCGAGCAGAAGAAAAAATTAAGTGCTGCTTTAAATGCTAAGTTTGATGCTGAAGTAGAAATCAACTATGAAGTTGATGACTCACTAATAGCAGGAATTAAAATTATTGTGGGTGACTGGGCTATTGATGGTTCAGCGTTATCACAACTAAACAAACTTGGCGCAGCAATCGCCCAATAATGGAGAGGAACAAACATGCAATTGAATGCCTCTGAAATCAGCAGCCTGATCAAAGACCGTATTAAAGGTTTTGACGGTTCAGCTGAGTCTGGCAGTGAAGGTACTGTTGTTAGCATAGCTGACGGTATTGTACTTGTTCACGGTGTATCAGATGTGATGTATGGTGAGATGGTTCAATTCGACGAGAACACTTTTGGTATGGCGCTTAACTTAGAGCGCGATTCTGTAGGTGTTGTTGTACTTGGAGAATATACCCATATCTCTGAAGGTGACAAAGTTACCTGTACTGGTCGCATCTTAGAAGTACCAGTTGGTCCAGAAATGAACGGTCGTGTTGTAGACGCATTAGGTCGTCCAATCGATGGTAAAGGTCCAATTGATACTAAGGTTACTTCACCTATCGAGCGTATCGCTCCTGGTGTAATTGACCGTCAATCAGTTGATCAGCCAATGATGACTGGTATTAAATCAATCGATTCTATGATTCCAGTAGGACGTGGACAACGTGAGTTAATCATCGGTGACCGTCAAACTGGTAAGACTGCAATCGCTATCGATGCAATTATTTCACAAAAGAATACTGGCGTGAAATGTGTATACGTTGCGATGGGTCAAAAAGCATCTACAGTAAATAACGTAGCGCGTAAATTAGAAGAATACGGTGCAATGGAGAACACAGTGATTGTTGCGGCTAACGCTTCTGATCCTGCTGCGCTTCAATACATGGCAGCTTATGCCGGTTGTGCGATGGGTGAATACTATCGTGACCGTGGTGAAGATGCGTTAATCATCTATGATGATTTAACAAAACAAGCCCAAGCATACCGTCAAGTATCATTATTACTTCGTCGTCCTCCTGGACGTGAAGCATTCCCTGGTGATGTATTCTATCTACATTCTCGTTTACTTGAGCGTGCAGCTCGTGTATCTGCGGATTATGTTGAAAAATTTACTAACGGTGAAGTAAAAGGTAAAACTGGTTCATTAACAGCATTACCAATTATTGAAACACAAGCGGGTGACGTATCTGCGTTTGTACCTACTAACGTTATCTCGATTACTGATGGTCAGATTTTCCTTGAAACAGGCTTGTTCTCTCAAGGTATCCGTCCTGCGGTAAATGCTGGTCTTTCTGTATCACGTGTTGGTGGTGCTGCTCAGACTAAAGCAATCAAGAAACTTGGTGGTGGTATTCGTTTAGACTTAGCACAATACCGTGAACTAGCGGCATTTGCTCAGTTTGCATCAGATTTAGATGCAGCGACAAAAGCACAGTTAGAGCGTGGTAAACGTGTAACTGAACTTATGAAGCAAAAGCAATTCTTCCCACTTACTATTGCAGAAATGGCCGTGTCATTATATGCCGCTAACGAAGGTTACTTAGATGATGTTGAAGTCTCTAAAGTACTTGAATTTGAAGCAGCATTACATGCATACCTAAATTCTGAACACGCTTCGGTTGCTGATGCGATCAATGCTAAAGGCGGATGGGATGATGAAATCATCTCTGGCGTTAAAGCTTGCATCGAATCATTCAAAGCAAACGGCGTTTACTAAGATAAGGGGTAGGCCATGGCAGGCGGTAGTAAAGAAATACGAGCCAAGATTGGCTCCGTAACAAATACCAAAAAAATCACTAAAGCCATGGAAATGGTTGCGGCGTCTAAAATGCGTAAAGCGCAAGCTCGCATGGAAGCGACGAAACCATACGTCGAAAAAGTGAAGAGAGTCATTAGCCATGTTGCTGGTTCACATCCTGAGTATAAGCATCCTTATACTCAAGTACGTGATCAAGTTAAACGTGTTGCTATTATTATGATCTCTTCTGATCGAGGTCTATGTGGTGGTTTAAACTCAAACTTATTCCGTAAGTCTCTTCCTATGCTTAAGCAATGGAAAGAGCAAGGTGTTGAAGTTGAGCTTGCATTAGTTGGGAACAAAGCACAAACATTCTTCCGTAGTTACGGTGGTAATGTTGTTGCAACTGTTTCTGACTTAGGCGACGCACCTCATATTGAGGACTTAGTTGGTACCATTAAAGTTGTTTTAGACAAATTTGATGAGGGTGAAGTTGATGAAGTTTATTTAGCTGCAAATGCTTTTGTGAACACAATGACACAAGATCCAACTATTAGTAAATTAGTACCTCTAGAGGCTGAACAAAAAACAGACGCTGGACATTGGGATTATTTATATGAACCTGATGCCAAAACGGCATTAGATACATTAATGCGTCGTTATGTTGAAGCAACTGTATTTGGTTCAGTAGTAGAAAATTCAGCTTGTGAGCAAGGTGCTCGAATGGTTGCAATGAAATCTGCTACTGATAATGCAGGCGATATGATCAATGACTTGAAACTGTCTTACAACAAGGCACGTCAAGCAGCGATCACTGCTGAAATTTCAGAAATTGTTGCTGGTACTGCAGCCGTATAAGTTTGATAGTTTCAATAAAAGGTTAAAGATTATGAACGGAAAAATAGTACAAATCATCGGCGCGGTAATCGACGTCGAGTTTAAAGGTGCTGATTTACCAAAGATCTATGACGCGTTAAAAGTTGAAGAGCTAGACCTAACTCTAGAAGTTCAACAACAAATCGGTGATGATACTGTTCGCGCTATCGCGATGGGTTCATCTGATGGTTTAAAGCGTGGCATGGCTGTTACAAATACTGGCGAAGCTATTTCTGTACCAGTAGGTAAAGCAACGCTAGGTCGTATCTTCAATGTTCTAGGTGATGCAATTGATAATGCAGGACCAGTTGAAGCAGAACAAAAGAATGTTATTCACCGTGAAGCTCCAGCATTTGATGAATTAGCAGCTTCTCAAGAACTTCTTGAGACAGGTGTTAAAGTTATCGACCTTATTTGCCCATTCGCTAAGGGTGGTAAAGTAGGTTTATTTGGTGGTGCCGGTGTTGGTAAAACTGTAAACATGATGGAACTTATTCGTAACATCGCGATCGAACACTCAGGTTACTCAGTATTTGCTGGTGTAGGTGAGCGTACTCGTGAAGGTAACGATTTCTATTATGAAATGGAAGAGTCAGGAGTACTTGATAAAGTTGCTCTTGTTTATGGTCAGATGAATGAGCCTCCAGGTAACCGTCTACGTGTTGCCCTTACAGGTTTAACAATGGCTGAGTTCTTCCGTGACGAAGGTCGTGATATCCTGTTCTTCGTAGATAACATCTACCGTTATACACTTGCTGGTACGGAAGTATCTGCATTGTTAGGTCGTTTGCCATCTGCGGTAGGTTACCAGCCAACTCTTGCACAAGAGATGGGTCAGGTACAAGAGCGTATTACTTCAACTAAAACAGGTTCTATCACATCTATCCAAGCGGTATACGTACCTGCGGATGACTTGACTGACCCTGCTCCTGCTACTACATTTGCTCACTTAGACGCGACTGTTGTATTGAATCGTAGTATCGCTGAAACAGGTATTTATCCTGCAATCGATCCACTAGATTCAACTTCACGTCAACTTGATCCATTAGTTGTTGGTCAAGAGCACTATGATGTAGCTCGTAACGTTCAGCAAACGCTACAACGTTATAAAGAGTTGAAAGATATTATTGCCATTTTAGGTATGGATGAACTTTCAGAAGAAGATCGCTCATTAGTAGCACGTGCACGTAAAATGCAACGTTTCTTCTCTCAACCATATTTCGTAGCTAAAGTATTCACTGGTGAAGATGGACGTTATGTTCCATTAAAAGAAACTATTCGTGGTTTCAAAATGATCGCAAGTGGTGAAATGGACGATGTTGCAGAGCAAGCATTTATGTACGCTGGTGACATTGACGAAGTTCTAGAAAAAGCGAAAAAATACCAAGGGTAATTAATTATGGCAGTCTCAATGCAAGTAGATATTGTAAGTGCAGAAGGTGAAATTTTCTCAGGTAAAGCTGAGATGCTTTATGCACAGGCTGCCGATGGTGAGGTAGGTGTTATGCCTCACCATACCCAGTTTCTAAGCTCTTTGAAGCCTGGAACAGTCCGTGTTGTAAGCGGCGATGAAGAAGATCACTTCTACATCAGCGGTGGCATTATCGAAATCCAGCCAAGTGTGGTAACCGTTCTTGCGGATACTGCTATTCGTGCTGCTGATTTAGATGAAGCTGAAGCGAATGCAGCTAAACAGCGTGCTGAAGATGCAATGACCAATGCTAAATCTGAGACCGACATTGCTCGTGCTCAAGTAGAGTTAGCAGAAGCCGTTGCTCAAATACAAGCAATCTCGAAACTTCGTGATCGTTTGCATAAAACTGGGTTGGCTTAATTCTTACCCTAATGAAAAAGCGGCTTACAAGCCGCTTTTTTTTTCTTTGTTGATTATTTGTGTCGCTTGCGGGCAATCTCTTCGTCAACGACGTGTCGTGTAGTTCACTACACTCACTTACGTTTCCTTGACCTTGCTCCACAATCAACTACAACTAATCTAACAAATACATCTATTTTGCTTAAAGAATATTTATGTAAGAAAATGCTTTTTTATATAAATATTTTTGTTTCTAAGGAATATAAAGCTATGGCTTTAAAAGTTGTTATTCTTGCTGCGGGTAAAGGTACTCGTATGCGTTCTAAGTTGCCTAAGGTACTTCAACCATTAGCTCAAAAGTCACTTTTACAACATGTAATCGATACTGCAGAATCTTTGCATTCAGATTCGGTTATTACGGTCATTGGTCATGGTGCTGAGTTGGTTGAACAGCGTGTTAATGGTGATAACCTTAGCTTTGTTATGCAAGAACAACAATTGGGTACAGGGCATGCTGTGCAAATGGCTACACATTTGATTGATACTGACGATACGGTATTAATTTTATACGGTGATGTACCGCTTACTTCACTGCAAACTTTGCAAGATTTATTGTCTTTAGTTTCATCTGAAAACCCTCTTGCATTACTAACCATTAACTTGAATAACCCAACTGGCTATGGCCGTATTGTGCGTAATCAACACAGTGTCGTGCAGGCGATTGTTGAGCAAAAAGATGCCTCAGTAGAGCAACTGTTAATTGATGAAGTCAATACCGGTATTATGGCTGTTAAAGGCCAGCAACTTAATGATTGGTTATCGCAATTAAGCAGTGATAATGCTCAGGGTGAATACTATCTAACCGATATTATTGCTATGGCGGTTAATGATGGCTTTACAGTACAAACCACACAACCCACTTCTGAGATTGAAGTTTTAGGCGTGAACGATAAGGTTCAGTTACAAGATTTAGAACGTCGTTATCAAAAACAACAAGCCATTCAATTGATGCAAGCAGGTGTAACCTTAATTGATGCAAATCGTATTGATATTCGTGGTGAAGTTATTGCGCAAGTGGATATTGAAATTGACGTAAATTGCATTTTAGAAGGCCTGGTCACTTTAGGTGAAAACGTGACAATTGGCGCTAATTGCATCTTAAAAAACGTCACAATAGCAGATGGCACCGTTATTCACCCATTTAGCCATCTTGAAGACTGCATAGTTGGCAAAGATTGTATTATTGGCCCTTATGCCCGTTTACGCCCAGGTACAGAATTAGGTAATGAAGCTAAAATTGGTAACTTTGTCGAAACCAAAAAAGCCATTATTGGTGAAGGTTCTAAGGTCAATCATTTAAGCTATATTGGCGATACGGATATGGGCAAAGGGGTTAATATTGGTGCTGGTACCATTACCTGTAATTACGACGGTGTAAATAAACATAAAACCATTATTGGTGACCGTGTATTTGTGGGTTCCGATAGCCAGTTGGTTGCGCCCGTACAAATTGGTGATGATGCCACAATTGGTGCCGGCTCTACCATTACCAAAGATGCACCAGAAGCACAATTAACACTTTCACGATCAAAACAGTTAACCATTTCAACTTGGCAGAAACCTGTTAAAAAGAATAAATAATAGCCATCTAAGCTTTTAGGATAAGCCATGAAACATTTTCAAATCGAAGGTAAACTCTGCGAGCCATTTAAAAAAGAGATGGCAAACCAGGCCTGGCAAATTACACATCAAGATGTTGGGCAAACAGAATTGCTTGCTTACGGTTATGTGATTGCTTGGCAAAAAGAGAATAACAAAGTGTTATTAAATTATTCAGATAGACAAGGCCAAGTACAAGCTAATCTAGAAATCTCACCCGTAATTTACGATGAGATTATGATAATGATACAAAACCTAGATTAAATTAATATAAAGACCTCTCAAGCACCCTATGAATAAAATACGTTCGTACATTGCTCTAACTCGATTAAATCGTCCTGTGGGCACTTATTTGGTGTTGTGGCCAGCTTTATGGGCGCTATGGTTGGCTTCTGATGGAATGCCATCCTTTTATTTGTTATTTGTGTTTGTATTTGGCGCAATATTGATGCGTTCCGCCGGATGTGTAATTAATGACTTTGCCGACCGCAATTTTGATGGCCACGTGGAACGTACCTGTAATAGACCGCTTGCATCGGGCGAAATTTCTGCCAAAGCGGCATTAGTGTTTTTTGGCGTGCTTTGTTTAATCGCATTTGGTTTAGTGTTAACGCTTAATAGTCTTACCGTTTACCTCTCATTTGGCGCGGTCTTTTTGGCCGCACTTTATCCCTTTATGAAACGCCACACCTATTGGCCACAAGCCTTTTTAGGCGCGGCGTTTGCCTGGGCCATTCCTATGGCATTTGCGGCTGTTCAAAATGACGTACCCTGGCAAGTTTGGCCAATCTTTGCGGCCACCATGATTTGGTCACTCATTTATGACACCGCCTATGCCGTTGGCGATAAAAAAGACGATTTAAAAATTGGCGTAAAATCCACCGCTATTTTATTTGCAGACAAACTGGTACCGATCACCGCATTTTTTCAGTTAATCATGTTGTTATTATTGGTATGGGTAGGTTTTTTATTTAGTTTAAGCGCAATCTATTTTACAGGCCTGGTCATTGTCGCAGCATGGTTTATCTATGATTTAAAACGTCTTGCCCAACATGACGATAAAATTGCTTTTACCGTGTTTATTCAAAATCATTGGATTGGGGTGATTGTATTACTGGGTATTGTTTTAGATCTCGCTTATTCTCATTAAAACTAGCGTAAAATTTACTTTTACCAGGCCTAGTAAAAGCGAAAAGAATCATGAATTTCAAAAACAGTTAAATTTACTGCAAACGGGTTTCTTTAGGGACTTCTAAAATGGGATCTATATCTAGCGTCCAGTCTGCAGCATCAAGTGCTTGAGAAAATATCTTGATGAGTGGGCCAAGTAGATCTGCATGATAGGGCAAAATAATGCCTTGACCTTTTTCTGGTTCAAGCGCTAACTGAGCATTACCTGTATACATCTCTTTAAAGGCAATTTTAGCCAATAATATTGGGGTTTCGCCCAATGGATACTTTGGATCTTCAGGGGTTTGGTATTCGCTTTGAAAATCACCAATAAGTTGTGTTTTTTCAGTTTCCATTTGCTGTACTTGACTCGCTTTATCATCAAACAGGGTTTTACCCGTTGTAGGGTGTTGACCATGTAAAACGGGAATAAGGATATTCATAAAACGACGGGTTATCCATGCAAGATAAACCTGTTCATTGAGTGTTTTTATTTTTAAGAGTATTCTGTCTTCAGCAGGAAAATAAGTTGCTTGGATTTGATTGATTTTATCGCTCATAAATTAGGTTCGTTTCATGTTATTAAAAGACAGTATATTGCATAGAGTTAAGCGACCTATTATAAAAGGTTTATTTTGCTTAAGTGCGTTAATCTCTACGGTCAGTTTAGCAGATGAGCAAACATCTCAAACAAGGTCTAATCAAAATGAATCAGACAGCGTTATTGAAGATAAACCTAGCAAAATAGAAGATGACAAACCATTACTAGAAAAAATACCCAGCTCACAACTTCAATATTACCTCAGCAATTTATCAAAAACCCAGTCTTATGTTGGCAACTATGTACAATCGTTTGGTGAGGGAATAGACCGTTTTTTTGGCAGTAAAGATTTGGATGCTGTGTATAAGGGTAATCAAATTATTGTGTACACGCCGTTTACTATTTACAGCAAAGGTTCTAATTCCGGAGGTGTGAATTATAGAGCGCAAATCGATTTACCAAAAACGAATCATAGATGGAAAATTTTAGTTTCTTCTTTTGATGAAGAAGAATTGAATCAAACCAATAGTTTAAACAGCATTAGCAGTACGCCACGTTCAAGCAGTAATGCCACTAATCCCAATGATTCCGAAAACTCTTTAGCGGGACGGTTTTTATTGGGCGATTCTAAGAATATGTTTAGCCAAATCGATATCGGTTTAAAGTTTATTAACTATATTGAACCTAATCCGTACGCTAAATACAAAGTACGTTATATAAAAAAAGCGGATAAAGCATTCACTAATCGCGGCACGCAAACGCTGTATTTAGAAAGAGAGAAGGGATTTGCTTGGGAAGGGCAGCATGTTTTCGACTATCAAACGAGTAAAGAATGGGTAACACGTAGCCAAACTACCGCATCTTGGTGGCGTAAAGACCGGCAAGTATTATTGAATCAAAAAGGGGTTTTATTCCAAACGGTATCTCCTTACACCGTTAGGGCTTATTATTTAGATACGAACTGGAGCGCGATTAACGAAGGTGTTACGTTTGAAAATGTTGGAGTGGGGGTAAATGTTAGACAACAGCTGTATAAAAACTGGCTATTTGGTGAAATAGAGCCAAGGGTTACATGGTATGAAAGTGATCACTTTAATGAACCCATTTACAGTTTACGTATGATGCTTGAAATGCGTTTTTATAAATCATAGTTTTTGAAGGGCTTGTTAAAAAGGATTAATTGGGCGCTATACGGCGATATCCTTATAATAAAAATAGGGTTGCAAAAGAGAACCTATAAAAACATATAGCAATGAGGATATTAGTATGACGCTCTTGAAAACAATAAAAATCATGGCATTAACGTTAGCCGTTGTAGGGGTAAATGTTTCTGCAGCAGGGCAAGAAAACCTGCGAATTATGAGTGAAGACCGTGGTGATACTTCTTTTACTGTTAAAGTAAATGGTAAAGATATGGTGATTACTCGTCAAATGACTAAATGCGCCAAAAATTCAGGTTGGTTACAGCCTCTTATTCCAGTTAAAGGCGTACACCCGATTACGGAAATAGAATTGCTGAAAAGCATGAATGATCCTGATTTTATTTTGTTGGATATGCGTGTACAAGATAATTTTGTAGAAGGTACGATTCCTGGTGCCAAGAACATTCCTTATACCGAAGTTTCTATGCGGTTAGATGAGATGGGTTGCTCTAAAACCACTAACGGTAAGTGGGATTGTACAAAGGCTAAAAAAATCGTGGCATTTTGTAATGGCCCGGTTTGCCCACAAAGTCCAATTGCCATTCAAGCATCGGTTCGAGAAGGGTTTCCAGCGGGTAATTTTTACTACTATCGTGGTGGAATGTTAGATTGGGAAGCGCTTGGTTTTCCAACAGTTGAAGGTGATTTTTAAACTGAAGACTTAAATTAAAGTTTGAAAACGGCTGTTACTAATAAAAGGCTCATAATATTGAGCCTTTTTTATATTTAAAAGATTTACCAGGCCTGGTAAAAATACATTTAATTGATTTATTCAACGTTCATAATAAATGACTCTTTTAAGGATTTACCAGGCCTGGTAAAAACACTTCAGTCACTAATAAAGGTGCATTTTGTTGTTTAAAAATAGACCTGCGTGCAAATCCAGGTTGTTTAGCTAGATTTGACATGTTTATATTTTCCATCAAATACGGCCAAAAATCTAAAGTGTTACGAGCAAATTCAAAGTCAGAGCGTTGAATGCTTGGCAACTCAAATAAGACTTCCCCCAAAGGTTTTGTGCCTAAATTTTGTAAATCAAACCACGGATTATCGGGTGATAAATTAGGAATAATTGTGCGAGCATACACCCAGTTCTGCTCATTACATTTTAAAAATATACATCTAACCCAGGCCGCTTCATTTCTTTGCATACCAAGTGCATTAGCTTCACTTAATAATGGTTCTTCTAATTTTTCAGAAATAATGACGACATGTAAACTTGGGCATACTTCTCTTAATTTTGACGTTAAAGAGGTTGGAGTCATTAACCATTTTTGCATGGGCTTGGAGGTTGTAATGCGACTAATGAGTTTGGCGGGTTTCCAAAATTGAGGTAAAACGGAACGCGTAGCACTTTTGTTCTCTTGCATTAAGGTTTTAATTTTAGAGACTCTATCTAAAGGCATATCAGATTCCTAGTGTTTTAAAAAGGGGCTTAAAGTCAGATGTGAAGATTGTAAACCACTCTTACGCTTGCCAGCAAACCAAATTAGCGTATTTTCTTTTAGGGATATAAGTATTTTCTTAATAGATTATGCATGAATTCAAACTTATAGATAAAAATTGGACTCTATATTGCTTTGCATTAAACAATATAGTTTTGTTTAAGGTACAACGTAATGATTTCATTTGATTTTAGTAAGCCCAGTATTTTAAGAAGTATGTTTTTAGCCTTTATGACATTTGGCTTTTTAATGGGGGTGATATTTCCCATTTTTGCCAACCTCTTTGTAGAGTGGAAAGAAGGCATGTTGATGTGGTTTATTCTGTCGTGCATTATTGCCGGTATCAGTATCGGTTTAATCAATTTCTGGTTATTAAATAAAATGCTATTAAGACGCCTACAACGTATTGGAGAGGTGGCTAATGCAATCAGTAATAATGATGTATCACACAAATGTTCTTTGGAAAGCAACGACTTTATTGGTGACATGGCAAATAGCTTTAATTTAATGTCACAAAATTTACGCAATATGATTGAACGTATCGCTCATGTATCGCAACAACTCTCGCTGGCATCTGATGACATGGTTACTGTTACGCAATCTACCCAGTCGGGAGTAGATCAGCAAAAAACAGATACTGATAATGTTGCAAAAGCCGTTGAGATTATGAACCGCGCTGTTGAAGAGATGTCTAGCCAAGCACAAGGTGCTTTAAACTCTGTTGATGAAGCCAATAGCGCAACAGAAAAAGGCAACTTGGTGGTGAATGAAACGGTTATTTCAATTGGAGCTCTGGCTCAGCAAGTTCAAGAAGCGGCTGAAGTAATTAAACGTTTAGAGCACGATAGCGATACTATTGGAAGTATTTTAGATGTCATTAAAGATATCGCTGAGCAAACGAATCTTCTTGCCTTAAATGCGGCAATTGAAGCAGCGCGAGCGGGTGAACATGGTCGTGGTTTTGCCGTTGTGGCCGACGAGGTACGAATTTTAGCCAGCAAAACACAAGAATCCACAATCAAAATAGAATCGACCATCACTCAGCTACAAGAAGCGGCAAGAGAAGCCGTTGGTGTAATGACTTTGGGTAGTAATAAAGCAACCTTAAGTGTTAAGCAAGTTCATGAAGCGGGTTCATCATTAAAAATGATAGAAACGGCAGTAAGCAATATACATAAAATGAACTCACAAATTTTTTATGCCTCAGACAATCAGAAAAAACAAGCAGAATTAGTGGGTAGTAATGTTAAACAAATCAGTAATGTAGCCATTAATGTTTCACATGGAGCACAACAAACCTTTCAGTCCTGTACTCATGTTGGCGATTTATCTGATCAGCTAAGCAAATTAATTGGACAATTTAAAACGAAATAATGACAAGTTTATATTTTTTAATTAAGAGTTTATGTCGCTTTGAGTTAATGCGTACCACTAAAGCGATAAAATGAACTTGCTGAAATAGTAATTTTAATAGAGACCTTTGCACTGAGTGTGGTGCGAATTAAAAAGGTGAAAAAATTTCGTAAAAGAGAAGTTAAGCGTGTTGGTAATCTATTTTATGGCCAACCCAGCGGCTTTGTAATGCATCTACAATTTTTGGATTGTCAGAGACTAATAGACTTGCCCAATGTTGAGCGGTAGGAATCCATTGGCTGTCTCGTTTAAGGTCTGCAATACGGAATTGTAAGCCACCAGTTTGTTTGGTACCGAGTATTTCACCAGGCCCCCTAATTTTTAAATCTTCTTCGGCAATTCTAAAGCCATCCGTGGTGTCTCGCATAATATTTAAGCGGGCTTTACCTGTTTCGGATAGTGGCGCTTGATAAAGTAAAACACAGTGGCTTTGCAAGTCTCCACGTCCTACACGGCCTCTAAGCTGATGAAGTTGAGCCAAGCCTAAACGTTCAGCATTTTCAATAATCATTAAACTGGCATTAGGCACGTTAACGCCCACTTCAATCACGGTTGTGGCTACTAATAAATCAAGTTGATGTTCTTTAAACGCGTTCATGACTAAGGCTTTTTGTTCGCCTTTTAAACGTCCATGAACCAAGCCAACTTTTAAATCTGGCCAATAATCGGAAAATTGCGTGGCAGTGACTTCTGCGGCTTGAGCATGCAATAGTTCAGACTCTTCAATTAACGGACAAACCCAGTAAGCTTGCACCCCATCTTTGCATTTGGCGTAAAGGTGTTCCATCACTTGGTGGCGTTTTTCATTATTTAATACTGCGGTATCAATCGGTTTACGCCCTGGTGGCAGTTCATCTATAACAGATAAATCTAGATCGCCGTAAGCGGTCATAGCTAAGGTTCTTGGGATAGGCGTAGCAGTCATAATTAACTGATGAGTGTGAATGTTTTTGTCACTGTTTTTTTCATGTAGAGCTAAACGCTGATGCACGCCAAAACGGTGTTGTTCATCTATAATTACTAAACCCAGTTTTTTAAATTCAACGGCATCTTGAAAAAGCGCATGCGTCCCTACAATGACGTTGGCTTCTCCTGAAGCGATTTGTGCCAGTTGATAACGTCTTTCTGCTGTTTTCATACGACCATTGAGCCAAGCAACTGGAATATTAAGCGGTTCTAACCACTCTAAAAAAGCATTAAGGTGTTGCTCGGCTAATATTTCTGTTGGCGCCATTATTGCCACTTGATAACCTGCATCTGCCGCTTGAATGGCCGCTAAGGCGGCAATAACGGTTTTACCTGAACCCACATCGCCTTGTACCAGTCTTTGCATTGGATGAGGTTGAGCTAAATCGTGTTGTATCTCTTGTAAAACCCGCTGTTGGGCGTTAGTCAGCATAAACGGTAGACTAGCCAATAAGGCATTGCTGTTTTGGCTTGGCGGTAATGCGGGGGCGAACCGTTTTTGTTCCGTTTGACGTAATAGTTGTAGTCCAGCTTGTTGGCTAATTAACTCCTCTACAATCAAACGTTGTTGTGCAGGATGAGTAAATTGTTTGATTTTGCTTAAGTCATCAGTAGGTTGGGGTTGATGTAAGGTGAGCAAAGCATGATTTAGATCAGGTAGATTTAATTCATTAAGTAACTGTATGGGTAAGAGTTCTTTAAGCGGGTTTTGTTTGAGTAAATCAATCGCTTGATTCATTAGTTTTAATAATGAAACTTGGCCTAATCCTTCTGTTGTAGGGTAGGTCGGGGTGAGCGTGGTTTCTAGCTTTGGAGAGTCGCCAAGGTTAATAAACTGATAACTTGGATGAACCATCTCCAACCCATTAGGGCCAGAGCGAACTTCGCCAAAAACCTGTAAATGCTTACCGCGGGTAAATTGCTGTGCTTGGCGGTAATGAAAATGAAAAAATCGTAAGGTTAAAAAAGCCCCGTTTTCAGATTGAATCTTAACGAGAAGGCTGTTTCTTCTACCACGAGTTAATGCTTGAGAAAATATTTCGCCTTCAACTAAAATTTCGGTTCCAACAAGTGCTTTTTCAATAGCGGTAATTTTGGTTTTGTCTTGGTATCTTATGGGTAAGTGAAACAGTAAATCTTGCACAACAAATAAACCGAGTTTGCTGAGTTTCTCAAGCTGTTTAGCACCCACGCCTTTTAAGTTATCTAAAGAAAGTTCTGCAAGCATAGTCGTGATCTTAATGAAATTTACTAAATTCTATCAAAATCTACCAGGCCTGGTAGAAATGGTTGGAAATAAGCTGAATTTAAAGGATTGAGTTAAAATTCATTAAATGCAATTTTATATCTTGCGCAAAAGCTAGGCTTCTTCGCTTTCAGGAGGAGGTTCTGGAAAAGATAGGAGTTGTTTACCAAGTTCTTTTACTTTTTGTTGAGCTCTTATAACTTGAAGGTTGCTGATGTCTAAACGTTCCATAGAGCGTTTTGCAGATTCTCTAACTTCCTCAGTCACATAGCGAGCATCTTCGGCTTCAGAAACAATCATGCGCGCAATATTTAATAGATTTATCATTTCATAGGCCTGGTTTTCACCTTTGGGACATTTTTGAACATCTTCTTTTTGGAAAAGAATTCCACAGTAAATTGAGTTTTTAACACGCCATTTTTTAGCAACGTAAATGCCAATGTGCGCGCTGGTCGTACGAAACGCTTCAAGCTCCATTTCTGGACATTTGGAAGGGGTCATTAAGCTGGCTAAATAACAGGCTTTGTATCTTTCAGGAGCGTATTGGCTTAATACAATGTAGCCAACGTTATAAAGTAAGCCGTATAGATAGGCATCGCTTGATTTAAAGTCTTTTAGTTTTCTAGAGAGTTCGGCCATTGCGGTGGCTATTTTTACGGCATGATTCACAATAATTTCTGAATCACCTTTAGCCTGAAAACTAAATTCAATGGCACTAGAAAAGAAAATGGTAAAAATACCTTTTGTTCCCAGAGTATCTACGGCCTGTCTAGCCGTTACGATCTCTTTTTTAGCCATAAAGCTCGCGACACTTAGGAATTTTGTAAAAAGCTTTGGATTACGATTAATACACTGAACAATAGTAAGAATATCGGGATCTGGTTTAAACGATTCATTTTGAAGGGTAGATACTTCATTTGAAATTTTTGGCAGCTTAACTTTAGTCAAGATTGATGCCGCTATAGCAAGCTGTTCTTTCATTTACTGTACCATTATCTGTGAACTATATTAAATTGTTATACAACGAGTAGCGTTCTTAAAGTCAGTATTTACCATAATTAAAGTGAATCACTATGCATATGTAATTTTTATTTTAAAGTAAATCATTCTTTAAAGCATATTGAAAAAAATGAACCAGACAACAAAAATACTTATCGTTTAGTTGATTTAATCAATTTTTAAAGGTTTGGTATGTAATTCGCTTAGATAAAATCCAGAAATTAATAATGAATTACTTTACGTGCAAAAGAACATGCTAAGTAGTTGGTTAAGACCATTAAAGAGGTAAATAGGTATGTTTTGTAGACGTTATCAAAACGAGGTTAAGTCCTTACAGCTCAAGTTAACAGATCAAAGCTCTTTCTTAATTGCATTAGATAAAACAGCAGCGATTATTGAATTTGATCTAAATGGAACAATATTAAGCGCTAATGATAATTTCTTAAATACGATGGGATATGCCTTAGAAGAAATCGTTTCTCAACATCATAAGATTTTTGTAGATAGTAAAGAGATAAATTTAGCCGAATATAAACAATTCTGGTCTAACCTTAATGCTGGTATTCCTTGCTCCGGTCGTTTTTATAGACATAAGAAAAACGGTGAGGGAGTCTGGTTAGAGGCTAGCTATAATCCGGTATTAGACGAAAATGGTAAACCGATAAAAGTGGTAAAGTTTGCCACAGATATCACAAATAAAGTCTCTGAAGAGCTAGATGCAAAAGCACAAATTGCCGCAATCAATAATGTTATGGCCGTAATTGAATTTAAGCCTGATGGAACAATTTTAAACGCTAATGACAATTTTTTAAAAACAATGGGTTATTCTCTTTCTGAAATTAAAGGGCAACATCATAAAATGTTTGCTAATTCAGATTATGCAGCCAGTAAAGAATATAAAGCTTTTTGGTCATCTTTATCAGCAGGACAAGCTTTTACTGGAACTTATTGTCGTTTAGGAAAAAACAATAAGCGTGTTTGGTTAGAAGCCAGCTATAACCCGATTATGGATGCAAAAGGCAACGTAGTAAAAGTGATTAAGTATGCAACCGATATTGGTTCAAACTCAAATGCGCAATTATTAAATAAGGTTGTAGAAGATGTTGCAAATACGATTTCGGCCATTGCTCAAGGTGATTTGGCGGTTAAGTTGATGTCACATTCAAATAAAGACAAGCCTACATTGTATGATGAAGATGTTCAGACATTAAGCCATGCAATTGAAAATATGGTAGCGAAGTTAAAAGAGGTCATTAGTGTTGCTTCAGAAGCAGCGAGTATTGTTAAAGATTCAGCTGAAGAAATATCAAATGATGCGATTAGTTTGAATGACCGTGTTCATGAACAAGTTAAAGAATTACAGCACACATCAAACACGATGGATGAAATGAATAGTGCTGTACAAGAGACGTCTAGTCATACTCAAAAAGCAAACCAAGTCGCTGAAGAGGTTCAAAATAAGGCCAATCAAGGTGTTGAGGTTATGCAGCAAACCATTAATGCAATGTCGAGCATTCAAGAATCAAGTGAAAAGGTAGCTGATATTGTTGCGCTTATTGATGGTATTGCATTTCAAACCAATTTACTGGCACTTAATGCCGCAGTAGAGGCAGCTCGTGCTGGCGAACAAGGGCGGGGATTTGCGGTTGTTGCTGGTGAGGTACGATCTTTGGCGCAAAAATCAGCGGAAGCGGCTAAGGATATTAAAATATTAATTGATGAAACGGTATCTCGTGTGAACCAAGGTTCAACAATGGCCAGTGAGTCTGGGTTAGTTTTATCAAGTATAAATGAATCGATTTCTGAAGTTACCAAAATGATTTCTCATATTGCCGATGCTTCACAAAACCAGGCCCAAGGGATCAATGAGGTACATAATTCTATACGCCATTTAGAATCATCAACACATGCAAATGCCAAAATGGTTGAAAATACCACCGCAAATGCAAGAAATCTTAATGAGCAATCAGAAATTTTAAGTGATGATATTGCTTACTTTAAGCTTTAGAGTAGCAACCAATCATTTTGCTTAGCCTTTGAGTCTGTAAATAATAAGGTTGAGCTATTGTTCTCTTGCAAATAAAATAATGGTGACTCATCCAATTATTTAGTATTCGTGCCGTCTTTAAGTATGACAACATGATTACAATTTATTTCTCTCAGTAGAATAGAGTGCCTGTGGTTTTTACAATGGGTCACTATTTGTTAAAAAGACATTATCTGTGCAATTTCTCCCGAGCTCTATCTTGACTAAGCAAATACCTGAATTACACTACTTTTTAGCTATGTTATTAAGTTTAATAGTGTTATGGAGCGGTATTTTAACTTGGTTTTCATTGCATTTAGAGATGCATTTTGATCACCTCATGGTGCTATTCTGGGTTGTCTTGTTAAGTGTTACTTTTGCTGTTGTAGTGATTTTTAAATGGCCATTTAAATTTATGGCGCATAAAACGCAAACGGCTTGGTTTCTTTTGCTTTCTTGGACACTTATTATGAATGCTGGTCTGCTCTACGAAACGGGCGGTACGATTAATCCATTAATTCATCTATTGTTATTACCACTTGTTTTGGCCATGTGGGTTCTGTCTTCTAAAGCCTTTATTGGATTGGCCATATTAACATCAGTTTTATACTTTATTCTCAGTCAGTTTTATGTACCGTTGATGTCTATGAAAGTAGCGAGTTTACCTGCTTTTTTTGCATGGTATTTACATGGTTCTATGTGGGTTTTTATGCTCATAGTTATTATGTTAGCGGTGTGGATTTTACCGCTTAAACAACGTCTAGAAAAACAAAAACAAGCCTTAAACCAACAATATCAACGTGCCTTGCAAAATGAATATATGCTGTCTGTTACCAGTATGGCATCGGCTTCTGTGCATTACCTAAGTACCCCTTTAAATAGTTTGATGTTATTACATGAACTGCTAGAAAAAGAAGTCGTTACGGCGAATGGCAAGGAATATCTTCATTCCGCTAATACACAGTTGAACCGTTGTATAGAAGAATTGCATAGTTTACGGGCAAAAGCAGAAGAAGCGACGACACCCAATAAACACGGCTTAATATTAGAAGATTTAGTTAATCAACTGTATAAAGAATTTGCCTTACTTCATCCCAAAAGTAAGTTAGATATTGATTTTGTTGTGCCAAAGGGCAAAGTTATGGGTGATGTCAGTATAAAACTTGCCCTATTAAATTTACTTGATAATGCCGCGCGTTATAGCCCTGATTGCGTGAGATTAAGAATAGAACATTCTGGAAAGTTTTGGCATTTTTTTATTGAAGACCAAGGGGGCGGTTTATCTGATAGTGATTTAAATCATCTTGGTGAAGGTTTGGTTGAAGACTATCACGGTATTGGTATGGGCGTGTTTTTAAGCCGAATGATGATTGAACGTTTTCACGGCAAACTAAAATTTGAAAATATTATGATTGAAGATAAAAAAGGGCTAAGAGTGTGTATTGAATTACCCATGCTAAAAGAGGTTCAGATATGAATTCTAAAGCAAATCAGATTTATACCGTTTTGCTTGTAGATGACGACGATGTATTTTTGAGTATTCTTACCCGAACTTTAGAATTAGAAAATTGGCGGGTAATTACCGCTACAGAAGCAGAACAAGCATTAATCAAATTACAACAGCACCGTTTTGATTACGCTATTTTAGATTTAAATTTAGATGGCGAAAGCGGTTTAAATCTTATGCAACAACTACTTGCTCAACAGCCGCATTGTGACGTGCTTATTTTAACGGGATATGCCAGCGTGGCAACGGCCGTAGAAGCCATGCGTTTAGGTGCTAGAGATTATTTATGCAAGCCAGCAACGGCTCAACAAATTATGAGCATTTTTAATGATGTAAAAGATTCTGTTCCAGAAGTAGAATCAGAAGAGTTTCAACCTATGTCTGTTAAGCGCTTAGAGTGGGAGCATATTCAAAAAACATTACTAGAACATGATGGCAATATCAGTCTAACGGCTGAAGCTTTAAATATGCATCGCCGTACCTTGCAACGAAAACTCCAAAAACGCCCTGTTGAAAAATAATATTTTATCTAAAAACCATTCTCAAATAAGTAAATAATTTTATTTCCGTTTAAAATATCCTTTGATAATTGTATCTGTTTCATTTTAAAAAATACAAAGGATGATTTTATGAAAAGACGTATCTTTATGAGTTGGGGATTCGCTGCGGGCTTAATCTTCTCTGGTCAAGTTTTTGCCGCTTCAGTAGCCGATAGCATAGAGGTTTCTGACCCTTATGTTCGTATGGTTCCGCCAACCGCACCAGCAACAGCGGCATTTATGGAATTAAAGAATACCAGTGGTAAAGACCACGCTTTGGTTTCAGCTAAGGCCTATATTAATAAAACCACTGAGTTGCATAACCATATTCACGACAATGGCGTGATGCGTATGCGACAAGTGCAAAAAATTGATTTGCCTGCAGGCCAATCAACCGCATTAAAACCTGGTGGTTTTCATATTATGTTGATTGGTTTAGACGCGCCAGTTCAAAAAGATCAAAACATTAAAATTGATTTAACGTTTGATGACGGTTCTACAAAAACGATTGAAGCCAAAGGTCGTCCATTAATGCCAATGAAAGGTATGAAAATGGGCATGATGGGTAAACAACTTACAAATGGTAGAAACACCAATCCAATGCAATTAGTTATGCATGCTAATCCAGCATTTCCTAACTTAACCGGCATTGCGATTAAAAATGCCCAAGAACTAGGTTTGAGTGAAGAGCAAGTCAGCAATCTTAAAGCTTGGACTAGCAAGCATGGTGATGAGATGAAACGTCTGTTTCAAGCGGTTAATTTAGCTGAAAAAGCATTAATTCAAGATGCATTAGCAGGCCTGCCAAAATCAGAGTTAATGACTAAGTTTCAAAAAACCTTAGATATGCGTAAAACTATTGCAGAAACTAGAATTGATTGTCGTGACAATATGAAAAAAGTGCTTACTGTAAAGCAATTTGATAAGTTAGCGTCAATTTATCCAATGATGTAACTCATAAATTAGAGGTATAAAAAAAGCCCTTGACGGGCTTTTTTTAGTTTGAGAATTAAAGATTTAGATTAAAACTGCATATTAAAGCCAGCATAAACCGTTCTGCCTGCTCCTGCTACGGCTAATAGCGGAATGCCACCAATTGACATAGTGCTGCCTTCTCCGGTGTAAGCTCCACCAGTTGGTAGATCATAGGCTTGGTTGAATAGGTTATCGATACCAAAATCGATACGCAGGTTTTTTAAGTTATAGCTGGTTTTAATATTGACTAAGCTATAACCTGCTGTTTTTAATTCATTGCGGTTTTCAGAAACCTCGGTTTTATCGCTTACTAATATCAATTCAACACTGTTGTTCCAACGATTCAGCTGTTGCATTACACCAATGGTCGCATTAAGGGGCATGATGTTATACAGATTATCATCGGTTTCTAAATTAGTACCACGAGCATAATTAATTTTGGTTTTGGCAGACCAATTACCAAAGCTATTTTTAGCCAGTTGGGTATTAGCCGCGATATCTAAACCATAAATGCGGGCACTTTCATTAACGTATTTATAAACACCAAAATCCCCATAACTTTTCACTAATTGAGCATCAATATAATCTTCAATATGGCTAAAGTAGGGCATCACTTGAATGCTCCAATCTTTTTGATTCGCCGCATGCCAATCTAAAGTGGTACTCAAAGTATAAGCTGTTTCAGGTTTTAAGTTGATGTCGCCCACATAACCGTTTCCATCACCCACAAAGTTATTCATGATGGCCGCCATGCTCCATGTTGACCAGGTATAACGTTCATACAAAGTTGGTGAGCGGACTTGACGAGCCACGCCCATCTCCATATCAAAAGTGTTGCTGGCTTTATAGCTAGCTAATGCCGTTAGGTTTAAGTTGTTATCGGAAACTGAACGGTTTGAAGCGTTAAAGGCATTTGACTCATCTAACTCATTAGTTTTTACTGTACCGCCACCCATCATCGGAGGTTTTGTGAAAGTATTAGCATCATGGTAGCCTTGCGCCTCATCAGCGTTCATATTAACCAATTCATAACGTGCTCCTAAACGAGTTTTCCATTTAGGGTTAACGTCTTTAATCCACTCTGCAAAAATTGCATTACGATCACGTGTACCATTATTGACATTCCAAAAGGTATTTGGTTGCATGCCTGGTGCTGCTGGATTGGCAACCCAGTAGTCGTCCAATGTGTATTGTTGAAGTTCGATACCAATATTCATGTCGTTTGAATCATTTAGAGGGATTAATGCTGAAACTTTAATGCCTTTAGTTTCACTTTCGGTATCCATAGGCATTTGCATTGATGTTTTATAATCCATAAATGCCATTTTATGGTCGACCTCTTCTGTATAAGCTTGCAGTTTTAGGTCACCCCAGCTCATCGCTTGATCATATGAAAGATTTAGCTTAGTGCTGTCATTGCCTGTCATATCCATACGTTGGTTAGGGTACTGCTGATAAGGCATCTCTTGTTTTGTGACGGTGGCTTGAAAAAGATTATTATCACCTTTATAAGCAAAACCCAAACTATGATTAATTGTTTCAAAAGCTGTACCTGCGACTTCATCTAAATCTGTAGAGTCGCCAACGTTTGTGCCAGAAGTAAACTCAGTACCTTTATCAACAGCTGTCGTTGTAAAGTCTTTAAAGTCATCAGCCGCATAGTAATTATTCGATACTGCTTTTGAACCTTTATAAGTCAAACTAAATTTATCATTTGCGGTTGTGACAGAAACATCACCACCCTTAGCATCACCATTATTACGGTAATAAGCACCTATCTCACCCTTGGTTACTACTTCTGAAGTGGGGGCAAAATAAGGTTTATCTGTCTTCACTAAAATACTACCACCAATGCTGTCGCCACCCACACTTGCAGGCGTAATGCTTGGATAAATTTCAACGGTATCTAACTGTGAAGGCGAAACATACGATAAAGGTGTATTCATATGATTTGGACAAGAGGCCAGTAAAGGCATTCCGTTTAATTCAACATTTAAGCGATGGTCAGCAATTCCTCGAATTACTGGAAAGGCAGAAACGGCTCCTGCTTGATTAACAGATACACTGGGTGATTGAGTAAGAATATTGACTACATCACTGGTGGCGCTAACGTTAGATTCAATTGTTTTTTTAGAAATCTGTTGTTGATTCATTTCTTCAGGAGAATCGACAACTTGTATTTGAGGAAGCGTGTCGGCATAAATGGTCGGCGACATTAAGGCGGCAATAATAGAGACTAGGATTTTTTTCTTCATTTTGGTTTCTTTAAGCTGAGTTAATAATTTAATGCGTAATTATTAAGTAAATAGTGCATAAAGAAAATGTGGCAAATTGTCGCACAAAATAGGCTTATGGGTATATAGATTTTGTTTAACTTGTTAACAGCAATAATGAACAAATATTATTGTTGTTAAAAGCTTTACAACAGAAGTTAATTTACTGAGATTACAGTGGCAGGATTAACTGTTTTTTAAGGAATTCATTAGCCGTTTGCAGGCCAAAAGTTTCACATTCGTTAACGGTTAAACCAGAGGCCGTTGCCAAGGTATGTAGTTGTTCTTGTAAAGTTTGTGCTGCACTTGTTTCGTTATTGTTTTCTTGCAAGCTAACCAAAAGGTGATAGAGCAAGGGGGTTAATTGCATAAAATCAATGCGGTCTTCTGCCGAGCGAGATACTAATAAACAAGTAGGTGATTCGGGTGGTGTATTAGGTTGAAACTCTAGGCAAATTTTATCGACAGGCCATTGATAAACTACTGGCCAAGCCAAAGGAGATAATTGATAGGCCTGGGTTAAGTCTGCTTGTATATCACTAATATTAGGCGTTAATTCAGCTTCATCAATGCTTAATGCCAGCTCAACCCATTCGTAATGCGCGAGTTCTAAGATAAAAGGTGGTAAACGATTTAGTGGAGCTTTATCACTGTGTAAATAGGTTAAAAATTCTTGGCCAAGTTCGTGAAATAATGGCGTGCGAGAATGGTGATGGCGCATAAAATCACGAATGAGTTCAGACCAGGTTTGGTAATTATTTTGAGGTTTTTCCTCGCTTAAAATATCATGAATAACAGGAAATAAATTGGCGTAAAACCCAGAGATATTATTAAAGAAGAGTTCTTGATAAACTTTTAATCGTCTTGCCTCAATCGGTAAAACATCTTGTTGTGTAAAGTCAGGCTTATAAGGTACATTTTCAGGATCACGGATATGAGCTGTAAGCGCTTGTTGTAATAACTGAAATTGCGGAGTTTCAGTTATTTCGGGAATTTGATTTATTTTATTTGCTTGAGAAATATCCGTTGTCATGCCGTTGCTCCTATTTGAAATTGAGCTTGCTGACGAATATTAATTTCATTCATTTCTTCTAATAATTCGCTTAATGGCGGAATATTAAAATCACGTTCTAACAATGTAGGATGTACGCCATGTTTTTGATAGGTATGCTCTAATAAAGACCAAACTTCAGCATTAACCGCTTCGCCATGGGTATCAATTTTTAAATCACTCGCTTCGTCATAATGCCCTGCCATATGCAAATACAAAATACGTTCACTAGGCATAGCGTCAATAAAATCAACAGGATCATAACCATGATTAACGCTATTCACATAGGTGTTGTTCACATCAAGTAGTAAGGCACAATCCGCTTCGGTTATAACGGCGTTTACAAAATCAGCCTCACTCATTTGTGAAGATGGCAAAGCGTAAAAAGAGATGTTTTCAACCCCAATAGGGCGTTCTAGAATATCTTGAGCGATGCGAATGCGCTGTGCAACATATTTAACGGCTTCTTCTGTGAAAGGAATGGGCATTAAGTCATAAAGATGCCCTTGGTCACCGCAGTAACTTAAATGTTCAGTGTAATGAATAACATTATGCTGTTTAAAAAAGGTTTTAAGGCTTTTAATGTAGTCTAAATCTAAGGCGTGCGGACCGCCTAAATCTAGCGATAAACCGTGACACACTAATGGGTAGCGATCACTGATTTTTGTTAATTCACGACGCCATTTACCACCTAGGTTTACCCAGTTTTCAGGAGCGATTTCAAAAAAATCAACTGCCAAATCTGGCCCATCAATCACTTCTTGTATAAAGTCACGGCGTAAGCCTAAACCAGAACCTGTTAGTGTGTTGGGTGCTGTAAACATAATCACTCCTGTAAAACCGTTTGGGTATTTGTATGGCCCGCAAGGGTTTTGTTACGAACTTTATTGTCTTTTTTGATTCTTATATTACGTTTTAAAGCCAAGTTTAGTTGCGTTGGTTATAAATGTATTAAGTAAAACGCAACGTAATAATTAAAGACTGTTCCAGTTTAAAACGATTTGCTATTGTTATAAACCGTATTAAGACTTATTTCTTTCAGAAATTAAGTGATAACTCGGTGAAAAGGCAAATAACGACAACGCTTTTTTAATTTACCAGGCCTGGTAAAAACATAATTAAAGAAAAGAAAATGAGTGAATGAATGGAATATTGAACTGTTATAGCCAAACTATAAAAGGGTAAATAAAAGATATAGCGTATAAAAAAGCCCTCGTAGAGAGGGCTTATTAGCGTTGAGTTGTACTTAATATGAAGAAAGAGCCATGACTCCTTCCATTTCAACGTCGGTGTTTTTAGGTAATTGCTTAACAGCAACCGCTGCACGAGCTGGATATGGTTGTTGAAAGTATTGTGCCATAATTTCATTAACGGTTGCGAAGTGTGCCATATCCGTTAAAAAGATATTCAATTTTGCTATATCTTGTAAAGAACCACCTGCAGCTTCGCAAACGGCACTTAAGTTTTTAAACACTTGATGAATGCGTTCTGAAATATCACCTTCTTTTAATTCCATGGTTTCTGGAACTAAGGCGATTTGCCCTGAAAGATAAACGGTATTGCCAATACGAACGGCTTGAGAATAGGTTCCGATAGCTTGAGGAGCATTTTCGGTAGCAATGACTTGACGCATAGTGATTCCTTATTTCATGTATGAATGAAGCTTTTTATAAAAAACTGATTCATTGAGTTTTATTTAGGCTTCAAAAAATGGCATTTATTTTAAATGCACAGAAGTCTAGAGTCTTTGAATTTTTTCAACAATAGAAAGATGTTTTAAGCGTTTTAACACTTGAGCAAGATGCACTCTGTCTCGCACGTTAACAACAAAGTGCATTAAACTATAAGATTCATCTTTGTCTTCTGAACGTACACGTTCAATATCGGTATTGGTTTTGGCAATTTCATTTGCAATAGTGGCAAGGGTGCCGCGTTGATTCATTGCTTCAATTTGTATTTCAGCAAAAAAGGTCGCTTCCGAATCTTGATCCCATTGAACGTCTAAGCATTTTTCTGGCTGATTGCGAATATTTTTAATGTTATGGCAGGTTTCTCTATGAATAACCAAACCTTTTTCCGTACTAACAAAACCAACGATTTCATCGCCTGGAATTGGGTGGCAACAGTTAGCAAAATGCACCACCATACCTTCTGTACCAGAAATAGGTAATGCGGCATCTGGATTGGCATTTTTAGGACCAATTTCATCATCTGCACCCAGTACAATGTCATGAATTTGTTTGGCAACTAATGGTGCCATGCGGTTACCCGTACCCAATTCACTTAACAGCTGTTCCCAATCATTGAGTTTTAATTCTTCAATCAAATGGGTTCGATTATCATCGGTTAACCCGTCGTAAGACATATTAAAATGGCGGAGCGACTTGGTAAGCATTCTTTGACCAAGATTAATCGCTTCGCCAGTTTGTTGGTTTTTCATAAAGTGGCGAATTTGAGAACGCGCTTTAGCCGTTTTAACAAAGTTTAACCACGCCGGATTTGGTTCTGCATCCGCACCTTTAATAATGTGGATGGTTTTACCACTTTCTAATGGGGTTCTAAGAGGGACAAGTTTTTTGTCTATACGACAACCCAAGGTACTGTGGCCAATATTACTGTGTACTGCATAGGCAAAGTCAACAGGCGTTGAACCGGTCGGTAGAGTGATAATGTCCCCTTTAGGTGTAAATACGTAAATGACATCTGGGAAGAGATCAATTTTCACGTTTTCTAAAAAGTCTAAAGAGTTACCAGCACTTTGTTGAATTTCTAATAGGTTCTTAACCCACTCTTGAGCGCGTAAATCTACATTTGAAAAAGAGTTGTCTTGTTCCGTATGGTTTTGTTTATATTGCCAGTGTGCTGCTATACCGTGTTCGGACACTTCGTGCATGGTTTCTGTACGAATTTGTACTTCTAAATGCACACCATAAGGGCCAAACAAACCAGTATGCAATGACTGGTAGCCGTTTGATTTTGGGATGGCTATATAATCTTTAAACTTGCCTGGTAAAGGTTTATATAACGAATGAACGGTACCTAAAGTTCGATAACATTCATCGGCCGTATCAACCAAAATGCGAAACGCAAAAATATCTAAAATATCATTAAAATTTTGGCGTTTGCTTTTCATCTTTTTATAAAGGCTATAAAGATGTTTTTCTCGACCAACAACATCGCTATGAATGTTTTCTTGGTTTAAGCGGTTGTGAATGGTTTCGCTAATTTGCTCAACCACTTCTTTACGATTACCACGTGCTTTTTTTACGGCACTTTCTAATACGGCAAAACGTAGAGGGTGCATGGCTTTAAAACCAAGATCTTCAAGTTCAATACGCACCGCATTAATCCCTAGTCGACCAGCGATTGGGGCATAAATGTCTAAGGTTTCGTGGGCAATTCGACGTTGTTTATCTGGGCGCATTACGCCTAAAGTGCGCATATTGTGAAGTCGGTCGGCGAGTTTAATTAAGATAACGCGAATATCACGCGCCATAGCCAAAATCATTTTACGAAAGTTTTCGGCTTGAGCTTCTTGCGGGTTATCAAATTCAAGTTTACCTAGTTTGGTAACACCATCCACAATTTCAGCTACACTTTCGCCAAAACGTTCTACGATGTCTTCTTTGGTATAGGGCGTGTCTTCAACTACATCATGCAAAATAGCGGCAATTAAACTTTCTTTATCAAGTTGAATTTCTGCCAATATTTCAGCAACGGCAACAGGGTGCCAGATATAGTCACCACCCGATTTTCGAGTTTGACCTTGGTGTGCAAGAGCTCCAAATTCATAGGCTGATTGTATAAGCTCTACCTGCTCTGGAGTGAGGTAGGCAGACGCTTTTTTAATAAGACCATCAATTGAAATTGGAGTTGGCATAGGGGGAGTTGAACCTTTTAGCTAAAAATAAAATTCTATATAAAAAGGTTGTTTAGTTAAAGAATGGAGGAGTATCTGGATCCGCCATAACCACTTTACCGTCAATGGTATTTTCCGCTAATTCACGTAATGCCATAACGGTTGGTTTGTCTTTATCCCAATCCAAAGTTGCTTCAGCACCGTTAGCTAATTGACGAGCACGTTTAGAGCTTAAAATAACTAATTCAAAACGGTTTTCTACTTGAGTTAAACAATCTTCTACTGTGACGCGAGCCATAATCTGTAATCCTATACGGTAAATTTCAAAGGTAAGGAGTTATTTTAACCTAAATAACGCTGGTTTAGCTATGTAAATCTATAATATTTGCAGGGTTTTAGCCAAAAAAAGGCTAAAAAATAAGGTGTAAGATAATTTTTAAGTAAAAATCTTATCTTATATTTAGCGTTGTTAAGTATTTTTGCAGTGTATTTTTTTGTTTTTGTAAGGCCTGGTAAGCATGATCACCAAGTTGTTGAGCTTGTTTTGGATGGGTTAATAAAATGCGTAAATCTGATTCTAATTCTGCATAATTATTATTTTGAATAATGCCTTTATGCTCTTTAAGTAGACTCATTTCATCTTCAAAGTCACAGCTATCAGGTCCAGTAATAATGGCTTTTTTAAAAGCAGCGGGCTCTAAAATATTATGCCCCCCTTTTGGAGTGTAACTGCCTCCCATAATAACGATTTTTGCATGTGCATATAACGGTAATAAGCGGCCTATTCGGTCATCAAGATACACCAAAGTATTATCGTTGGGTTGTTGATTTTTGCTTGCAACAGCGAGTTTGTTTCCTAAAAACTCAAGTTGTTTTTGAATTTTAGCACTGCGCTTAGGGTGGCGAGGTACGATAACTAAAAGTTCAGGTCGGTTCATTTTTAACCAAGTTTCTGTAATGTTTAGTTCTTCATCCTTATGTGTAGAGGCCGCTAATATAAAGCTTCTATTAAGCGGATTAACTTGGTTTTGCATCTCGGGTTGGGCTGCATATTTTAAGTTGCCGAGTACTTCAATTTTATGTGGTTCTGCACCGAGTTTTACAAACATTTTGGCATCTTGTTGCGAGCGAGCAATGACCTTGTCAATACGACGTAAACTATTACGATAAGCGGCTTGTAGCCAACGTGGTGTTTTAAATGTTTTAGGTGTTAGACGACCGTTGATAATGGTGATTTCTATGTGTTTTTTATTGGCAACTCTAAATAAATTTGGCCAAATTTCTGTTTCAATAATCCAAAGTCGGCTAGGTTTGTAAGTGTTAACAAATCTTTTTAGAGCAAAAGGCCAATCAAAAGGAAGGTAGCAGAAAAAAACTTCATCGGTAAATAGCTCTTTTACAAGGTTTGCACTGGTTTTGGTGTTGGTGGTGAGCAAGATATTGTGTTGGTGAATCAAGTGACGAATCAATGGTTCAGCCGCCTTTACTTCACCTACTGAAGCGCAGTGTATCCAGATGGGTTTCTGTAGAGTTTTTGGCGGAGTATTATAGTGCAAGCCTAGTTTTTGAGAGATAAACGCCCAGCCGGCTTTGTTTTTAATGGCCTCAATAATCACAATCAGCCAAATAAATGGGCTGAGTACGCGAATTAATATTTGATAAATAGGCATTAAAATAACTCGTTTATGTTGATTTTACCAGGCCTGGTAAAAATTAGTGGCCAGCTTGAAGAAGGGCTTCCATAATGGCTATATCTCCGGGTAAATCTACTTCTGGAGAGTCAAATTGGCTTTGAACAACTTTAATTTTATGGCCATACTCTAAGGCTCTAAGTTGCTCAAGCTTTTCAATATCTTCAAGCTTACCCATTGGCAACTCGTTAAAGATATCTACAAACCTTTTTGTATAAGCGTACACACCTAAATGCTTAAAGCTATCATGATCCCAATAATCACGACCATGCGGAATGGTGGCACGAGAAAAGTACAGTGCAAAATCATTGACATCAGTCACTAATTTTACATCTTTAGGGTTGGTGATTTCAGCTTCATTAATGATTTTGAAGGACAGAGTGCTCATTTCAAAGCTTTTGTCGTAATCTTTTGCTAAGAACGGCGCAATAACGTCTTCAATAGATTGGTGATGTACCAGCGGTTGGTCACCTTGTACATTTACAATTAAATCATCTTCTTTTAACTCTAAAGCATTGGCAGCAGCAGAAATTCTATCGGTGCCAGATGCCGCTTCAATTGGGGTCATAATCACTTTACCACCAAAGGCTTCAACCACATTTTTAATGCGTTCATCATCCGTTGCAATATAAACGCCTGCCAAGCCTTTTGCCTTAGAGACACGTTCATACACATGCTGAATCATGGGTTTGCCATCAATCAGTTTTAAAGGCTTACCAGGTAAACGAGAAGAACCGTAACGAGCAGGAATAAAAACATAAGTGTTCATAGTAGAAGGCTTTTTAGGTAGGTTAACATTTTGAGGTTTAATGGATTTTGGAAGTCAATTTTTGAGATTTGGCTAGGCGTTGATGAGGGAGTTGAGTATTACTCAATAACCGATTCAACAACAACGCCAAAACCAAAAAGTGGCGAACCAAAATTTACATTTTAGAATATAAAGAGCGTAATAACTCTGGTGTGACTTTCTCTTTCCAGCTTGGGCCATAAACATTTTCCCAAAGCGGTGCTAAACCAGAGGCGGTACGAATCATTTTGTCCATCTCTTCCTCAGTAAGGTTTTTGGTAATGCCTGTTGGTAAAGTGATATTGTGTTTTGCCATCATTTCACGGAAAACTTTTACGCCTTCTGGATAAAAATCGTCCAGTACATTAAAGACAATACAGTTACCAATACCGTGGTGATAGCCCATAACATAAGCTAATCCATAAGATAAAGCGTGGCATGCACCCACTTGGCTATAGGCAATACTTTGTCCACCCATATAAGAGGCCATCATAAGTTTTTCATCTGAATCAGGGTGATCTTGTAAAAAGATTTCGTAACAAAGGTCTAATGATTTTTCGCCAAATGCACGAGCAAATTCGTTGATATAGGTTCCGTTTAAGGCTTCGATATTATGAATATAACAATCCATACCTGTATAGAACCACTGATCTTTTGGAACGCCTTGAATTAAATCAGGGTCCATAATGATTTGGTCGTAAACGGTAAAGTCAGAGTTCATGCCTAATTTTTTGTCAGGGCCTGTTAATACGGTAGTTCTTGATGCTTCCGCACCCGTACCAGAAATGGTTGGAATACCAATGTGATGTACGGCTGGATTTTTAATTAAGTCCCAACCTTGGTAAGAGGCAGAGCCGCCTTCATTGGTTAACATTAAGGCAACCGCTTTACCTAAATCTAAAGATGAACCACCACCAAGACCAATTACGCTGACAGGATTGCGACCATCAATGTTTGCTTTTGAGTATTCTTGCACTTCAATGGTTAAAGCATCTACATAGGTGGTTTTTGGCTCGTCGGTAACATCTAACCAAATAATCATATCTTTACCCGTTGCAGGAATACGTTCTGCTAAGGGCTTATTTTTATGTACTTCATCTACTAGGAAGACCACAAAATCGTCTGTGCTTTTACGTTCTTCGGCAAGTACATCGTCAAGTTGGTCAAATGATCCGCGACCAAAAATCATCTTGGGCACGGTTTTAAAATTACGGTATTTCATAATATTGGTTTCCTAGTAGGCTGCAATAAAGCTAACTTATTTTTTAAATACGTTTGAGAATGCGTTAATTCTGAACTGAATGTCTTCCTCTGTCCAGGATAATTGAATTAACATAGAAATTGTACGGCTCATAATATCATCAGATTTTGGCGTTTTTACTTGCGTGTAATCTGGACGATCGGCAATTAAATCAATTGGCAATTTGGCTGAACTTTTCATTTCATGAATGTGTTTCCAGTTTTTAAGATAGTGCCAGTTATTGGCATACCAATAAAATACAGCGGGTACTTTTTGTTCACCCAGTGCTGCCACAACTTCTTTTGCGCGTTCTTCTGTGGGCATAATAATGCTTAAAAAGCCTGCGTTATCGCCTGATTCATCGGTAATAACTCGAAAATCAACTTCTGGATATTGTTTAAGAGCGTCTTTTAATGCTTTTTTGTTACGGCGTTGGATATCTAAGATACGGTCTAGTTTTTTCCATTGCGCAACGCCTACCGCCGCATTCATTTCAGAAATTCGGAAGTTGCTTCCCATAATAGGGTGGCTTTCTGCACCACGGTCCATACCAATATGGTCATGGCCGTGATCAGAGAGCATGTGTGCGTTGTTATAGATAGTGTCATCATTGGTTAAAACGGCTCCGCCTTCTCCACAAGAGATGGTTTTTACAGAATCAAATGAATAAGTACCTACTTGACCAATGGTGCCAAGTGCTTGACCTTTATAGGTTGCGCCAGTCGCTTGGCAAGCATCTTCTAGAAGCACTAAGTTGTGTTTATCACACAGTGCTTTAATTTTATCCATGTGCCCACCATAACCGCACATGTGTACAAAGTTAACCGCTTTAGTTTTTGGGGTAATTACCGCTTCAATGCCTTCGGCAGAAAGGGTTAAGGTTTCATCAATTTCAGCAAAAATAGGCACAGCACCGGCTAAAACAATGGCTTCAATACTGGCAACAAAAGTAAAAGGCGGCACAATGACCTCGTCGCCAGCACCAATGCCCGCAGCCGCTAAAGCCGTTGTTAAGGCCGTTGTACCACTTGAAACTAAATGAGCATGTTTAACCTTAATGGTTTCACAAATCATGCCTTCTAATTCACGCGCTTTCCAAACGTCATTTCGCATACCGTCAAAGTTGTAACGAAAGGTAAACCCTTTGTCCATGACTTCATTGACTTGTTGTTTTTCGGATTCATCAAAAATCTCAAAACCTGGCATTACATACTCCTAAAAATGGGTAAAACGTTTAAATATAGTTAATTAAGCTGGCTGAATGTGTTTTTTATTCTGTTTCAAGTAAAGCGGAAATCATGTTTTTATGTAACGCAATTTGTTTATCATTTCGCAAGCGATTAGCGGTAAAAATACTTTGTAGTTTGTTTAAAGCAATTTCAAAGTTATTGTTTATCACAATGTAGTCAAATTCAGCATAATGCGACATTTCACTTACCGCGTCTTGCATGCGGCGTTCAATAATTTCCGCGCTATCTGTTCCGCGATTAGTTAAACGTTTGCGTAGCTCTTCACGTGATGGTGGCAAGATAAAGATTGAAATCGCATCTGGCATGAGTTTTCTAACTTGTTGAGCGCCTTGCCAATCAATTTCTAAAATGACATCTCTGCGTGCTTCTAATTGGGTTTCAACAGAACTTTTTGATGTGCCATAGAAGTTATCAAACACTTTTGCATGTTCTAAAAAATCGCCTTGTGCAATTTTTTCGTTAAACTCTTCAACGGTTGAAAAATGGTAGTTTACACCGTCTTCTTCGCCAGGACGTTTGTCACGTGTAGTGGTTGAAACAGAAACCACAATGCGGCTATCTTGTTCAATTAATTTGCTAACAAGAGATGTTTTGCCAGCACCTGAAGGGGCTGAAACAATATACAGTAAACCGCTCATAAGAACTTCTCCGGTATTTATAAATATGAAGTAGTCGCGTATTTTAACAGAGAATTAAATTGCTTTGGGCTGTCTATTCTATGCTTGTATTTTATTTATTTTTTAAATAAAAGGGTTACTAAAATATTAAGGTAAGCCTTGCCACGCTTTGTTAGTGGCTCTAAAACCAAGAAGAAAGTAAAAAATATAAATTTTTATGCGATTAGCGTGTATAAGTCACGGTAAATTTTTGAAATCTATTTATAATGATTGTATGCATAAAGAAAGTATATTTTTAGTCGGCCCTATGGGGGCTGGAAAGTCTACAGTAGGTAAGTTATTGGCAGAAAAACTGCATTACCGTTTTGTAGACAGCGATCATGAGATTGAAGCCCGAACAGGCGCAACAATTCCGATGATTTTTGATATCGAAGGTGAGCACGGTTTTAGATTACGCGAAGCCGCCGTGGTTGATGAATTGTCTGCACGTGATGAGGTTGTGTTAGCGACAGGTGGTGGTGTTGTTGAAACAGAAGTAAATCGTCAGCATTTACGTTCTCGTGGTTTTGTTGTCTATTTAAAATCGCCTGTTGAATCGTTAATTCAGCGAACCAAGCATGATCGCAATCGCCCATTATTACAAACCAAAAACCCCGCTCAAGTATTACGTGATTTAATGAAACGCCGTGAACCGTGGTATTTAGAAATGGCCGATTTGGTTATTGAAACTCAGCAAGTACCTGTACACCGAGTGGTAAAACAAATTATTGATTGTTTAGAATCTGAACAAATTGTTTAGATTGTCTATGATGAAGAAAATAAAGTAAGAGATATATCGTGAAAACATTAAAGGTTGAATTAGGGGATAGAAGTTATCCTATTTTTATTGGTCAAGGGTTAATGGGCAATGCCGAACTGGTTAAGCCTTTTGTAAAAGGCCAACAAGTTTTAATTGTTACCAATACAACGGTAGCACCACTCTATTTAGAGGCCTGTAAAAAAACATTTGCTGACTTTAATGTTCAATCGGTTGTTTTGCCTGATGGCGAAGAATATAAAAATTTAGAAACGCTTAATTTGGTATTTGATAAGTTAATCGGTGACCGTTTTGACCGTAGCTGCACGCTAATTGCTTTGGGCGGAGGTGTTATTGGCGATATGACAGGGTTTGCTGCAGCCGCTTTTCAGCGTGGCGTAAACTTTATTCAAATGCCGACAACTTTATTATCTCAAGTAGACTCTTCTGTTGGCGGTAAAACAGGCGTAAACCATCCTTTAGGTAAAAACATGATTGGCGCATTTCACCAGCCTGAATGTGTGGTGATTGATACCGAAACACTTAATACTTTAGAAGATCGTCAACTTTCTGCAGGCCTGGCAGAAGTGATTAAGTACGGTTTAATTCAAGATCCAGAGTTTTTTGAATGGTTAGAAAACAATCTTGAAAAACTGCTTAATAGAGAGCCAGAAGCCTTGTCTTATGCCATTGAACGCTCTTGCCAAGATAAAGCGGATATTGTCGCTAAAGATGAAAAAGAGGCTGGCTTACGTGCCTTATTTAACTTAGGCCATACGTTTGGTCATGCCATTGAAGCAGGTATGGGTTATGGCAATTGGTTGCATGGCGAGGGCGTTAGCGCAGGGTCTATGCAGGCCGTATATATGTCTAAATTATTAGGCAATCTGTCGCAAGTTGATGAAGATCGTATAAAAGCACTTTTTGAACGTGCCAAGCTACCAGTAGTACCACCGTCTGTTACTGAAATGAGTAATGAAAAATATTTAGGTTTAATGGCTGGCGATAAAAAAGTACAGGCGGGTACTGTTCGATTAGTATTGCTTAAAACCATTGGTAAAGCGTATGTAACAGGCGATTATCCTCAGGCTTTATTAGAGCAAACATTAACCGAATGGCGTTAAATTTAGAGCTTACAATTAAGTAAACCGTTTTCATGGAGTGTAAAGATGACAAGTAAATATGCAAAGCAATTTGATGTAGAAGGCGTAACCTTTACGACTCGTGAAGGGGTTGAATTGATTCATATCGAAAACCAATTTGCTAAGGCAACCATTACTACCTATGGAGCAACGGTTTTAAGTTTTATACCACATGGTGAGCGTGATGTTCTATGGGTAAGTAGTACGGCTATTTATGATGGCTCTAAGCCTGTAAGAGGCGGTATTCCTGTTTGCTGGCCATGGTTTGGCGCAGCGACCACTCCAGGTTTGCCTGCACATGGTTTTGTTAGAAATATGGTGTGGCAAGTAGACAAGGTGGCACAGCTAGAAGACGGTGAAACACGCGTTTTATTGGTGTGTAAATCCAATGAAGACACTTTAAAAATATGGCCTCATGAATTTGAACTTAAACTTTGTGTACAAATTAACAGCAGCTTAACCTTAACACTGACTACAGTAAACCTAAGTGATGAAGCCTTTGAAATAACAGAAGCCTTGCACACTTATTTTGCCGTTGGCAATCCAGTTGGTTTGGCCATTAAAGGTTTAGAAAACAGTACGCATTTAAATAAGTTAGCTGACAATGCGCCAGCAGAAATTCAAAAAGACATTCTGGTATTAAACCCGGCTAAAGATTCGGTTTATTTAAATCAAGCGGGAGATGTTACGATTTTAGACAGTGATAATTCTCGTGAAATTAAGATTGAAAAACGTAATTCACAATCCAGTGTTGTATGGAATCCAGGTCCTGAAATTGTTAAAGGTTTTGCAGACATAGATGACCAGGCCTGGTTAGAATTTGCGTGTGTAGAGAGCGGTAATGTTTTAGATAACGTTGTTAATGTCCCCGTGTATTCTGAGCACCTATTAAGTGTTAAATACTCTGTAAAATCGACTTCTTAAATAAATTGTAATATGGGGATGACAATCGTTTGTCTGCCCATAGCGATTAAATGTTAAATTATTTGCGTCAAAGGCGATGCTGTATGACCCTTGAAAAAATATTTTCAGGGTTTTTGTTATTAAAAGAGACCTTTGCACGAGTCAATGCATGGTTAAAAATGGCTAAAATTCATCTGGTTTTTCTCGGCTCTTCGCCAAGTTCTACGTTTGTTGAATCAATTGCTAATAGCCAGCTATTAGCAATTGACTTCGCAGCAATTAGGCCAGTTTTTTGCATTTTTCCACGTATCTCTCTCGTGTAAAAGTCTCTAAAAATGTATATGTATTGAGGTTCAAATGCTCGCGCTAGAAGCTGGTAGTAAAAGTCATTATATTGATGGCTTATGTTTTATTCTTCCTTTAAAAACGTTAAGAAATACGCCAAATGTTTCATTCTTTTCTATTGAAGGTGTTGCCGATGATTTATCGGGCATTGATTTAGTGATGCATGAGCCAGGTGGTAAAAGCCCGTTAATTGCTGGTGATGACACCTGGTATTGGTATATGCATACTGATCAAGAAGATAAATTGGTTGTGCATCAAGGACGACGTTTGGTTCAACTTTATTCGGTAAAACACGGCCAGGTAGAAAACTTTGAAGTAACGCCAGAAGCGGTTTACCACAATAGCCAAAAGATTTACGATGGTGCGGCCATTTTAGGTTGGCCAGAGCATGTCTTTCACCGCGTGCATTCACCCGAGGGCAGTATTTCAACCAATTACGCAACTCGGTTGCCTGAGTTTGATATAGATACTAACTTTAATATTTATACTCTAGACACCAGTACGGGCGATTATAGTACCGCTCGTCTTGGTGCTCTTGATCAACCAAAATAGATTAATCAAAGTAAATTCCTAAAGTAGCCAATTGTTAAGGTGATGGAATTGTATAAAGAGCATGAATTTGCTCTATTTGATGAAGCGTTTCTGCATCAAGCGTAATATTGATAGAATCAATATTCTCTTTTAGTTGACTCATATTTGTAGCGCCAATGATATTGGCGGTTACAAATGAACGGCTGTTTACAAAGGCTAATGCCAGTTGTGTAGGCGTGAGATTATTCTCTTTTGCTAAAGAGGCATAGGCTTCAGTTGCTTTAATAGCACTTTGATTTAAGTAACGATCATAATGCGGAAACAGCGTTACTCTAGCCCCTTCTGGTCTTGCATCATTTAAATACTTTCCTGATAAAACGCCAAATCCTAAAGGTGAATAAGCCAATAAACCAATCTGTTCTTGGTACGCTACTTCAGACAAACCTACCTCAAAACTTCTATTTAATAAACTATAGGGATTTTGAACCGTAACAATTTTTTCTAAGCCTTTTTGTTCGGCGAGCTGCAAAAACTTCATTGTGCCCCAAGCTGTTTCGTTTGATAAACCTATGTGCCTAATTTTGCCCGCTTTAACCAATTCAGTTAATACTTCTAATGTTTCTTCAAAGTCCGTCATATCAGGGGTGTCAGTCTCAGGTGCATCAAAACCTAAAACACCAAAAAAATTGGTTTGACGTTCAGGCCAATGCAGTTGATATAAGTCTAAATAGTCGGTACCTAGGCGTTTTAAAGAACCTTCAAGAGCTTCATGAATTTGCTGACGATTGAAACGACTTAGGCCACCACGAATATGTTGTGTAAAACTACTTGACCCAGCAATTTTAGAGGTTAAAACGATTTGATCACGCTTACCTGTTTTGGCTAACCAATTACCAATAATCGTTTCAGTTGCGCCATAAGTTTCTGCTGTTGGCGGTACGGCATACAGCTCTGCGGTGTCCCAAAAGTTAACGCCATTCTCTAAGGCATAATCCATCTGTTCAAAGGCTTCAGTTTGCGTATTTTGCTCGCCCCAAGTCATGGTTCCTAAACATATACGGCTTACTTGTATATTAGAATGGCCTAACGGGTTGTAAATCATAAGAATCCTTTTGAAATCGTTAACTATTGGCAGGTGAAATATAAATTCACAATAGCATATCAACTAATAATTATTGTGACCAAAATATGAATTTTACCAGGCCTGGTAAAATTAAAATCAAAGCTTATCAATAATACAAATAAAGAGATCTTTAGAACGATAATTCGTCGTTAATATTATTTGCTAAACCTGTTAAAATAGGCGCAAATTTTTGCGGCCATAGTTAAACTGGATATAACTGCCCCCTCCTAAGGGGCTGTTCGGGGTTCGAGTCCTCGTGGCTGTACCATATTTAAAAATTAGCCCGTTTTATGCGGGCTTTTTTGTGTCTTGAATTTCTAGAGTCAATGAGTTAGGTGGGGTTGGTTTATTAAAGATTAATAATACCGCGCTTAGTTAGTTTAAAACAGGAGATTTGAGGGTATGAACACAACCCCCCACTTCTACGTGCGATTATTTTCATTAAGCAGGCAGTGAGTAACGCGCTTGTCTAAGTTGTTGTAAAGCTTTATCCAAAGTCGGTTTTGGCACAGCAAGGTTAATGCGCATAAAGCCTGTACCTGCTTTACTTTGTCCGCCAAAACTTTCACCGTCATTTAAGCCAAGCTTGGCTTTGGTCACTAACCATTCTTTAAGTTTTGCTTGCTCAGTAAACATTTCTCTAAAATCTAACCATACTAAATACGATGCTTCTGGTCGCATTAGTTTGACTTGTGGAAGTTCTTTCGCTAAAAAATTCTCAAGCAAATCTATATTTTGGGTAAAGTGATTAAGCAGTTCATCTCGCCACTCTTTACCTTGGTCTGTATAAGCGGCAGCCATGGCTATTTGACCAAACAGGTTTACGCTATCAATGGCATTTTGTTGGCATATTTTTACATAGTCAGCTTTTAGTTGTGGGTTGGCAATAATGGCGTAACCAATTTGCAAACCGCCTAAATTAAACGTTTTTCCTGGCGAGCTTAGGGTAATGGTGATATTGGCAACGTCATCAGATAGAGAGGCCATAGGGATATGTTTATGAGGTGCATAGACCATATCAGAATGAATTTCATCTGAAACAATAATAACGTTATGTTTTAAGCAAATATTGGCCAACTGTTCCACTTCTGATTTTAGCCAAACACGTCCAGATGGATTTTGTGGATTGCAGAATAAGAAAAGTTTTACAGAGTTATCCACAATGGCTTTTTCAAAAGTCTCAAAGTCAATTTGGTAACGACCGTCAACTAAAGCAAGAGGTGCTTCTACAAGTTTTCGGTCATTGATTTCTGGTGCTTTTAAAAAGGGTGGGTAGACTGGTGGTTGTACCAAAACAGAATCACCAGGCCTGGTAAAAGCGGAAACGGCCATAAAAAAGCCGTTAGCGACATTATGAGTAAATACAATTTGTGATTTTTGTACTGTGTAATTGTTTTGTGCTTGCCAGTGAATAATCGATTGGTACACGGCTTCTGGCGTTAAGGTGTAGCCCAATATTGCATGGTTTAAACGTGATTTAAGGGCGTTCATTACAAATGGTGGGGTTGGCAAATCCATGTCTGCCACCCACATGGGGATAACGTCGTTTGTGCCAAATAAGGCTTGGCGTAGCTCGTATTTTTCGGCGTGGGTGCCAATCCTTGAAATGGATTGATTAAAGTTAAACATCTTTGCTAAGTTCTCAATAGATTCTGTTTCAGGTGCTTTGTCGGTAACCAACAGATTGGGTTTTGTTGAATCGTCATAGCTTACCATTATTGAGTCCTTATTTATGTAATTTTTTTCCATATTGTGAATTCAGAGAGTGAATGTTGATATTTTCGTTTTGTTTCTCTAATCACAAATGGCACATCAAAGGGTTCAGCAACACGGGTAAAGTGTTGGTCTAAAACATTATGCAAACCTTCTAAGGTGGTGACATTTTCACCTGATTTGTCGTCTTTATAACCACCTAACCAGCGAGATTTTTCGGTAAATTCTTCTAACCAAGTATAAGGCGAACCAATAATTAAGTAGCCTTGGCGATTTATTCGTTCATGAATCATACTTAAAAATTTAGTGGGTTCGTAAAGTCGGTCAATTAAATTAATGGCAATGACCATATCGTAATCGCTAAATCTTGGTTTTAAATTTGTGGCATCTTGTTGCATAAACGTACAGCGTTTAGCCACAGCATCAAGTTGTAAATCGGCTAAGTTTTGTGATTTAAAGTCCATAATTTCTCCCTCTTGAGGGATGGTATAGCGCACACTGCCAGATTCTTTAAGTTGGTTGGCAACTTGTATAAAACGCGCCGAAAAATCTAGGCCTGTTACTTCTGTAAAGTGTTTGGCGAGTTCAAAACTGGCTCTACCAACCGAGCAACCAACTTCAAGTACGCTTAAGTTTGCTTTATGGGCAAAGCATTGGTCTTTCTGTATGGTTTTAATCGCAATATCGGCATAGGCTTTGGCAAAGTTATGTACGCCAAAATATTCGTCACCATAGTGAAATTCACAATACTGAGAAACGGATTGATCGGTTTCATAGGTTGAAAATTCAGTTTGTACTTGCGCTTCTGATTCTATATATCGAAACCCAGCATGTTGAAAGAAGTGGCGACGGAAAGCATAACGTGAGTAGCCATTAATTTCATTACCCGTTGATATCCAGCTACCACCTGTAAATAAGTTATGTTTATTGTCAAAAGTCGGCATGGTAAAGTCATCATAAATAGGGTGAACTTTAAAGCCCTCATAAGGGTAAATAGGTGTTTGTGTCCATTGCCATACATTGCCTAAAACATCATAAAAATCGCCCGTTTTATTTTCATCTACTGGGGTTGATGAGGCGCATTTTTGTAAATTGAAATTAGCTTGATGTTTGTAATCTAAAGCCCGACTATGTTCCCTTAAGCGCAAGTATTCATCTTCACTCGGTAAACGAATTGGCAGGCCTGTTTGTTGTGCTTTCCATTGGCAAAAAGCGTGTGCTTCAAGCTGATTTACTTCCACAGGCCAATTCCATGGCATGGCAATTTCTTCTGTCATACAGCGTAAATACCAGGCTTGGTCTTTTTTAACCCAAAACGTTGGATGTTTAACCGGGCTAAAAGTACGCCATTGATTACCTTCGTTATCCCAATATTCGGCTTTGTCATAACCGCCGTCTTCTACAAACGTTAAATACTCTTGGTTGGTTACTAAAAAAGATGCGGCTTTAAAAGCTGAGACTTTAGCCTGATGTTGGCCGTATTCATTGTCCCATCCGTATACGGGAGCAGGGTCATGGTGATTAATTTTGACTTCGCCCGCTGGTACCTCGCAAAGTGTGTTTTGTGGCGCATCATCAAAACGATCACATATTGGAAATAGATCGTGAGATTGAACAGAATCAATTGGTAATTGGCGAATTAACACCGATGAGGTTTCAAGATGAATGCGTTCATGCTCTATTCCCATTAAAATTGGCCACATGGGGCTTTGCCAGTCAATAGGGAAGGTAAATTCAATCGTATCAATTAAGGTATTAACCGCTTGGCGAACTTGATTACGATAAGCCCGAACATCATTTGCACTTGGCCAATCGTAAAAGGTTTCATCCAAGTCATCCCAAGACATTTCATCCACCCCTATGGCGCACATGGATTCAATTTTTGGGTTAATGCGCTCAGGGAAGAGTTTGGCCAACATCAATTTATTGGTAAAAAAGGTGGCCGTGTGACCAAAGTAAAAAATTAAAGGGTGGCGCAGTGAACAAGGTCGTTCGTAAAAAGCATCGTCTGATTTTAAAGTTAAAAACAGCGCTTCATAGGCATCATAAGTTAGGTTAAAGTAAGATTTTATTTCTTGGCGTTTGCTTTCAATGTCGCCTGATAAGAGTTGTGGTGATTGGGTAATTAAATCTTCTTTAGAAATCATTGCTTATGTCCGAATAAGTTTAGTTAACTCATTCTAAACAATACAGAGGAATACATCAAAGAAGTTTTGTATAGATGCTGAGTAGTTTTTGTATAGGTTTTGTATAATTTATGTATGGTAAAAATGGAGCGTTAGTTTTGTACTGTAAGGTGTTTAAGTTTTTGCAGATAAAGGTAGCCCAACAGTAAGCTAATCCCCGCAGGAAAAATAAGCGACCAATTTGGAAACAGACGATAGGCGAATATGCCGATAATACCGCCAATTAAAAAGCCTAGAAACAGAATAATTAATACATTACCTTGCCAAGACCAAGGCGTTTTATTTTTGATTTTGTGGGCAACATGTACACCTAAATCGGTTACGGTGCCTGTTACGTGTGTGGTTCTAATTTGCAAACCACGGTAGCTGGCAACTAGGGCATTTTGCAGGCCGCAAGCAATGGCGGCTAGTAATATAGAGATTTCTGATTGTACAAAACTTAACATAGCGGCAAAAGTGAGAAGCACACTATTTATAAGAAGTGCATAGCCATAATTGGGTGTAGTTTTGTATTTTGACTGACCTACAAGCAGGCCTGATAAAATTGCGCCAGCAAAAAATCCAAATAAAATCATAAGGTTTTTCAGTAGTTCAACCCAATCTACATCAATTACGGCATCACTAATGCGAGAGCTTACGCCTGTCATTTGGCTTACGGGTATACCAAATTCTATTAACATTGCGCTGTTAATATAACCGGCAATAAGCGTCATAATAAAGCTTATCCAGTATAATTTAGTCAGAGAAACTTTAAAGTCAGAATCGTTTTCGATTTGCTCACGAATTGGGTAGGGCATTTAAGCTCCAAGAATGAAAAAGGCCTGCTAGAAATTCTAACAGGCCTGGTAGTTGCCTCGCAATAAGGATAAGGGCAAGTTGTGTAACAGCCTTAAACTTATTGGGTTGGTATCGTTAAGTCTACGCGACGAGTAGATTTTTTAGTTTATTTAACGCTTGTTGCTCTACCTGGCGAATACGTTCCATAGAAACACCATATTCTGCAGATAGCTCTTTTAAACCGACTTTATCGTCCGTTAACCAGCGTTTTTGCAAAATATCGCGGCTACGATCGTCTAAGCTTGATAAAGCTTGTTGCATACGTGCCAATTCATATTCTGCGTGGTTTTGTTGAACCAAAGCCGTTTCAGGGTCGGCTTCTTGGCTAATTAAAACAGGAAACGTCGTATTTTCATTATCGTCGTCCATCTGTAAATCAACCGATAAGTCTTTACCGTAAAGTCGGGTTTCCATTTCTAGAACGTCTTTACGAGTAACGCCTAATTCTTCGGCTACTGAATCAGCATCTTTATCACCAAACCATTCAAGTGATTTTTTGGTACTGCGTAATTTAAAAAACAATTTACGTTGTGCTTTAGTGGTAGCGGTTTTAACAATACGCCAGTTTTTAATTACGTATTCATTAATTTCAGCACGAATCCAATGCACAGCAAACGTCATTAAACGTACGTTTTCTTCTGGGTTAAAACGTTTTACCGCTTTCATTAGGCCAATATTACCTTCTTGAATAATATCACCCAATGGCAAACCGTAACCATTATAAGAGCGTGCAACGGGCACAACATAACGCAAAGACGACAAAATAAGCTGGCGAGCCGCTTCAACGTCTTCATTATAGTAAAGTTTTTCGGCAAGCGCTTTTTCTTCGGCCGCACTTAACTGATGCACGCTTTTAATTGTGTGCATATAGCTTTCTAAGTTTTGGCCAGGCGCCAATTGGTGGGCAATGGCCTCAGCAGCAGGTAAATTCTGCATTGCTTTTGGGTAAGTTGTAATTGTCTGTGACATAACATATCCCTCCATAAATACTTTTTAATATCGTTAATATACTCTATTTTTAGCACTCATTGCAAGAGAGTGCTAAATGGTTTCACACTCTTTCAACTGTCTAAGCATGTTTAATTTAATAAAAAGAATAAAAATTAATAAAAACAATAAGTTAGTTATTTAACGGCTTTGTAAAAATAATTGTATTTATTTAAGAGTATGAACAAGATAATGAAGGATTATTGGATTAAATAAATGGGTGATGCGTGTAAACAAACTATTTAAATAAAAAACCAAACACGTTACAGTTCAGTTTTTTTATCCGTTAGTGCGTAAAACCCCGTCCTTCAGGGCGGGGATATAAGCGCACAGGCGAAGCCTGTTTCTTCTTTGTATAGCAGTTCATTTTGAATTATGTTACAGTATTTATATGAAACAAACGATTCGCAAAGCTTTTAAATTCCGACTTAATCCACGTTCTGACCAAACACAGAAGATGGTTGAGTTTGCCGGGATGAATCGCTTTGTCTGGAATAAAGCTTTGGCCATGAATCTTTTTCGACTTGAGAATAAACAGTCGATGCTTTGGTATAACGAATTAGCGTTCTGGCTAAAATTTTGGAAATCTTCGGAAGAATATGGCTTTCTAAAACAGTGCCATTCTCAGCCTTTACAGCAAACCCTTAAAAACCTTGAGAAAGCGTTTAAAGACGGCTTTGATAAAAAGCAGCCTTTAAAGCGTATTCCTAAGTTTAAGCGCAAAGGTGGTTCAGACTCTTTTCGTTATCCTCAAGGCGTAAAAGTTGACCAGACCTGTAATAAGGTTTTTCTTCCGAAAATTGGCTGGGTGAAATACCGAAACTCTCGACAAGTTATCGGCGATGTTAAAAACATGACTATTTCTCGCAAGGGAAAGCATTGGTATGTGTCGATTCAAACCGAGTACGAGACTGATATAAAGCGTCATGAGTCAACGTCAATGGCTGGTTTGGACATGGGCATTACCCGTTTTGCGACCTTGTCAGACGGCTCATATGTAGAACCTTTAAACAGTTTTCGTAAGTTGTCAAAGAAACTGGCTTTTGAACAGCGCAAGCTGTCTAAAAAAGTCCGTTTCTCTGCTAACTGGAAAAAGCAGAAACAAATCATTACACGACTGCATGAGCGTATCACCAATGCTCGTTTAGACTTCTTACACAAAACCTCAACCCAAATCAGCAAAAACCACGCAATGATTGTCGTTGAAGGTTTAAAGGTAAGAAACATGTCTAAGTCAGCGAAAGGCGACATGACCAGGCCTGGTAAAAATGTAAAAGCGAAGTCCGGTCTAAACAAATCCATCCTTGACCAAGGATGGGGAATGTTCGTTTCGTTTTTGGAGTATAAACAGGCCTGGTCAGGTGGAGATGTGTTGAGGGTAAACCCTCAATACACCTCCCAAACCTGCCCTAGCTGTCAACATGTTAGTTGTGACAACCGCAAAAGCCAAAGTGCTTTTGAGTGTACAGAATGTGGATTTAAAGCCAATGCCGACTTGGTGGGTGCTTTGAATGTACTTGAGCGAGGACATCGCTTATTAGCCTGTGGAGTTGAGGCATTGGCCTCGACTATGAAGCAGGAACCAGTAGGCAGTAGCAATACAAACCTGCTCTTAACGGCATAACGCCAGTTAGGAATCCTCGTCCTTTAGGGCGGGGAGGAAGTCAATTTTGCACTGCAGTATTGATTTGAAAGGCCTGTCTATAACAACGCAGATTCAAGTTAAAACAAGCCAGATTCAAAATTAAGATGATTTTACCAGGCCTGGTAAAATCAATTTTAAAGGTTATATCAATAGATTATGCGTTTTCTGGTAGTTGACCCGTTTGTTGCATCATCTCTAGCCAGGCATCGCGTAATTCGGTGAGTATTTCAATTGCGCTGTCTAAGTAAAAAGTGTCTTTTTCATAAACTGATTCTTGAATACTTTGGTCAGCATAGCGATATAGTTCTTCTAAATCATAAGCTAATGGCGTTTCAGCAGTAAAGCTTAAACGGTCACGCAATGCATCTAAGATTGTGGTCATGCGACCTAAGTGAAAGCCTTTTTCGACTAACGCTTGGCTTTGGTGGCAAACTTTTGCCAGGTTGCCTTTATCTACGGCACCTTGTAAAAGTAATAAAATTGTTTTGCGTGGGTTTTCTGCCAGTGATTTTTCAACGTCCTGGTTTCTGCGGTACTCTTCTAAAATAGGCGCTTTTACTTCAGCCGCCGTATTATTATTTAAAGTCATGTGATTCCCCTAGTGTGTTTAGCGGTATTCGCTTTTGTCTTGTGTTTGTGTGGCAAGTCTTGAATTTTTTACTCAAGTTTTTGCTATATCTGTCGTACAGCATTAGGTATGCCAAAAAGAAAATAGAATGGTTTTTTACTGGAGTTTGATGTGAGTAATATTGATGATATTGTTAATTAACCAATTGATAAATATAGGTTAATTAGGTTTGTTTTTATGTACTGATTAATATGTAAATAATATATTTTTAATTAGGTTTAAGCGGGTTGCCGGTGTAAAAAAAGAATTTACCAGGCCTGGTAAAAAGATAAAGTGTCAAAAAATAGAGAAAAGAATAACAGTAAGATTTGCTTAATAATGACGAATAAACACTAGGCTATTGTTAACTGTTAAGGCTGTTATGAGTGAATGAGACATGGTCAAAAGGGTTTATAAAAAAGAATTATAAACCCCGTTAATAAAAAGTTTGTTTACCTTAAAACGACACTTTAACGGCATTTGCTGCCTTATTGGCTTTTTGAATGGCAAGTTCAATGCTGTCGGCTCTGGCAATGGCAACGCCCATTCTTCTGCGCCCGTTAATATCGGGTTTACCAAATAAACGAATTTGAGTGTCCTTGTCTGCCAAGGCTTCTTCTAAATTTGAAAAAGCCGTTTTTGTTGATGTGCCTGTTGGCAATATTACGCTAGAAGCGCAAAATCCATGCTGAGTAATGTTTGGAATCGGCAATCCTAAAATAGCGCGAGCATGTAAGGCAAATTCAGATAAGTCTTGCGACATTAATGTGACTAAACCTGTGTCATGTGGGCGCGGTGAGACTTCGCTAAAATAGACGTTATCGCCTTTAATAAACAGTTCTACGCCAAATAAGCCCCGGCCAGTTTTGCCACATAGGTTATTGGCGACTTTTTCAGCAATTTCTTTTGATAATGCTAAAGCAGCGGCACTCATTGCCGCCGGTTGCCAAGATTGACGATAGTCGCCATCTTCTTGATGGTGGCCAATGGGTTCGCAAAAGCTAATGCCGTTTTCGTGACGTACGGTTAATAAGGTGATTTCATAATCAAAGTCCACAAACCCTTCAACAATCACTCGGCCTTTGCCGGCTCTTCCACCTTCTTGAGCGTAATCCCAGGCGGTTTGAATGTCTTTGGTCGTCTTAATCACACTTTGACCTTTACCCGATGAGCTCATAATGGGCTTTACCACACAAGGCATGCCAATTCGGTTTACTGAATCGGTAAAATCTTCAAGTGTGTCACAGAACTCATAGGGTGAAGTTGGGATGTTTAATTCTTCTGCTGCTAAGCGGCGAATACCTTCACGGTTCATTGTCAATTGTGTGGCGCGAGCCGTTGGTATTATTTTGACACCCTCTTGTTCCATAGCCGCTAAAGTATCGGTGGCAATCGCTTCAATCTCGGGCACAACCATGTGTGGTTTTTCAAGTTCTATTACTTTTCTTAAAGCATTGCCGTCAAGCATATCCACTACGTGACTACGGTCTGCAACCTGCATGGCAGGGGCGTTTGGGTAACGGTCTACGGCAATGACTTCTACACCAAAACGTTGTAGTTCAATGGCGACTTCTTTGCCTAGCTCACCCGCTCCACATAATAAAACGCGTACGGCAGTAGAAGAAAATGGTGTACCAATGCTCAACATGGCATCTCCTTTGCTTAATGGTATTTAAGAAAATCAAGGCCAAATGTATCGGCCGCAGTTTAAGAAACTTTAGAAAATAAAATTACTTTTTCATTTTTAAATGAATAAAAAAGTGACTACCGCTAAGCGGTCGTTTTAAACAATGTGCATTATACGGTATTTTTAAAACGCAGTATCGCTCAACGGAACACGAGGTTAAACACCATGTTAGAGATAAGTAGCCCAGCAAAAACAGAAGAAGCCACTTCTTTAGAAGTAGAGCGTTTTTTGCAATCTGAGCGTAGTCGCACACAAAAAACAATTGAACGTCATGAAGAGGTTAGTGGTTTTAGTGTTAAAAAAATGATGCGTGCGCTGCAAGATCGCTTTTCGCATACGGGTGACATCTCTAGCGAAATAGCTGAAATGGTTGAAAAACAAGTGCAAATGCGTACTCGTGAATTGTTTCGTCAAGCAAATTATGATGCTTTAACCCATTTACCAAACCGAGCATATTTTCATACAACATTAGAACAATTGGTGGTTAAAGCTAAAGAAGCAGAAACTGATTTTGGTGTGCTATTTTTAGATTTAGACGGTTTTAAAGCGGTAAACGATAGGTTAGGTCACCAAGCGGGTGATGAGTTATTACGTAATGTTAGTGCGCGTTTAATGTCTGCTTTGCGAGAAGGCGATATTGTAAGCCGTATTGGTGGTGATGAGTTTGTTGTTTTGCTAGCTGATGTTGCTGATAAAGAGTTAATACAGTGTGTCTGTGATCGTATTATTAAAGAAGTCAGCCGTCCTTATTGGATTAATGGTGATGATGTTGAGATTTCTACCAGTATTGGTATTTCACGTTTTCCACTTGATGGAAAAACCTCAACTGAGCTTCTAGAGCATGCTGACCAAGCATTATATGTATCAAAACAAAATGGTCGTAAAACCTACTTTTTTTACGATCAAATTACCGACAAAGCTGTTTCACCACGACACGAATTAATTGATTTTTTGCAAGATGCGGTTGAGCAAGGGCAAATTGAAACTTTATTTGAGCCACAAATCGATTTAGTTTCAGGCTCTATTGTCGGCGCGAGTATTACCGCTAAATGGAATCAAAAACAGCTTGATACTCCCTACTTACCCAGTTGGATGGATATACTCAATGATTCTAAAGCCGCCTATACCGTAGGAGCTTGGTTAATGGATTCTGGGCTGTTTTATTTAAAACAGTGGCAGCAATTTAATGATGCCATGATTGTATCGGTACCTGTGGTAGATGCATTATGGCAACAACAAGATTTAGTAACAGTGCTTAATGAACGTTTTGCTTTTTATGGCGTACAAGCCTCGCAAGTGCAATTAGAGTTTTCCATTCAAACTCTTAATGAAACACCAGAATTGCATGAAATATTAAATACACTCAGTGCGGCTGGTTATCAGATTACATTAAGCGAAGTCGGAAAAGTACCGCTTGATTTAGGAATGCTAGCGCAATTAAATCTGCAAGAACTTAAATTAGATCGTGACTGGTTACAAAGCAGTATGAAAACAGATAAAGGTCAAAAATGGGTTCAAGCTTTGGTTCAAATGGCTAAAAGTTTAGACTTATGTGTCATTGTTACTGGTGTAGAAAGCAATGAGCAAGCACAACAATATCGTGCTATGGGGTGTTCTATGGCTCAAGGGCAAGCTTGGTCTGTACCTGTTGCTGCCACGGAACTTCAGGAGGCTATTACGCACGAGTTAACGGTGATTGCATAGGTCTCTTTAAGAAAAGTTTTAGCTGTAAATAATTAAATCCCGTAATGGGATTTTTTTATGTATAAAGAGACCTTTGCACGAGACCATGAACACATAAAAACAGCTATAATCTTTTATCTTGCTTTTCTTGTGCCCCTGTCCCGTGCAAAGGTCTCATAAAGAAAAAGAAATAACGTAAAAGAGCTAACGCATAAACAATAAAACAAATGTTTTATACGTTTGTTTTGAATTTACCAGGCCTGGTAAAATGAAAATCAAACCATCAATTTGTCTTTTAATATCGTGTGATAAAGTCATGCTAACTGGGCGCTAAAGGAAAACGTATGCTTAAACAGGTTAATCAAAATCAAATTTTGTGGTTAGTGAGTTTTTTTGCGGTGTTAATTTGGTCAGCCATTCAACCCAAAGATGGGGTTATTTGGTTTTTAGAAGTTGTGCCCGCCTTAATTGGATTTGTATTAATCGTTTCAACTCGCAACCGTTTTCCATTAACCAAATTGCTTTATATTCTGATTTTGATTCACTGTTTTATTCTTATGATTGGCGGGCATTACACATACGCCGAGGTACCTTTTTTTGATACCTTAAAATACAGCTTTGATTGGAGTCGAAACAATTACGATAAAGTTGGTCACTTTGCGCAAGGCCTTATTCCTGTGATATTGGCAAGAGAAATTCTAATACGTAAACACATTGTGAATGGTAAAACTTGGGTAAACATATTAAGTATTAGTCTTGCCTTAGCCTTCAGTGCGTTTTATGAACTCATAGAATGGTGGGTGGCAATCACATCACAAGAAGCTGCCGAAGCTTTTTTAGGCACTCAAGGTTATGTATGGGATACTCAATCTGATATGGGTTATGCGCTTTTAGGCGCTATTTTCGGTGTTGTGTTTCTTTCTAAAATACATAACAGGCAAATAGCCAATCTTTCTTAATGACTTTTTTAAGTGTATGACTTAAATAAAAAAATATGTAAAACTACCTTTTTTCATAAATCGCTTTCGGCCACTAGAGTTTTACATTAACAATCGATTACCCTTGTCTTTTCTAAAATAAAAATATCAAAAATTGCAGATTATTCTTAATCTTTCCGCTAAAAAAACAATCTAAAACTATTCAAAATCCCTCGTCAAATTGTTCCTTAAATTCGATTTTACTATCTAAATCTATTTCATTTTGGTGTTATTTTTTTAGGTTTAGTTCAAAATTTTCAGCTTATAAGGGTATTAATTACAGCAAATTCTAATATTAGAAATTACTGTAATTAACCAGGCTGATGAGGGGTTTAAAATAATTTTTCTTTAAATAACAATGGGTTATAAAGGTTTTTTTGGTTTATAAATAGGTCAGAAGAAATACTTATGAACTAATCAGAAGTTTTGTTTATGTTTCGCTATAAATATATTGAATTAGTAAAAGTGATGATTTTAAATAGCCACCAAGATCTTATAAGGATCTACTAATAAAATTAATAAATGATTTAAACGAGGAAGAGACATGTTAGATAAAGCAAAAGTTACCCAGATGTTACAAGCTAAGAACCAGAAAAAACAGAAAGGCGCAACCATGATCGAATACGCTCTAGTTGTTGCTGGTATCGCTATTATTGCGGGTGTTTTGTTTGGTGGTACAGATGGTGGATCTGTTGGCACTAAGATTAAGACATTTGTTGAAGGTTCAATTCCAACCTCTGCTGAATAATCTTAAGGTTATATAGTGTCTAAGCACAAATTGCATAAACAAAAGGGAGCCGTCATGCTTGAGACGGCTTATGTTTTACCAGTCATGCTTGCGGTGGTTTTATTAACTGTAGAAGTTATTGGTTATGCAATGAATAGTTTTGCCGTAAATGATGTATTAACGGATGTGCATTCCACTATTTTAAGTGAGATTTCAACGGTCAGTAATTTAGAAGCTGGCCAAGCATTGGATCCGTCCATAAAGTATGCAACCTGCGGCTCAGATGACAAGGTTGAGTTACCTACGGGTGTAAATAGTTCAATCAATAACATTGTCAAAACTGCGCTTGCTTCACAGCATATTACTTTTACGGGTTCTGACCCAGGTGTAACTAAAATCACTAAGAGTGTTGTCTCAGGTTTTGATGTCTATGTCGTAAACTTTTCGGGAACTGCCAATACCTTAGTTCTCCCCAATATGTTTTCAATATTATTACCGATTAATGTCGATACAGTAATCAGTGTTAAAGATAGTTGCGAGTCTTAGAAGGCTTATTACTATTATTATCGCCCCAATTTTTAAGAGATTTTTATGAAAATTCAACGCAGTGATTTGATTCTGTATGGTGTTGCTCTGCTCTCATCTTTGTTAGCAGTGAGCTTGGTATATGGTTATGTAGAAAACCGTGTATCAGAAGCACAAAGTCACGCCGAGGTTAAAACAATAACCGTAGTTGAAAAACCAGAATTACGTTCTGTTGTTGTTGCTAATCGTGACTTATATCGTGGTGAAAAAATCAATATTGACGATATTAAAGTGCTGAATGTGCCTACAGAAGGAGTGATTACTTCAGGAGTCGTTACTGATCCCAATAAGATTGTTGGCCATATTGCTAAACAGCATATCTATGCAGGCGAATGGTTGATTGAACAAAAATTTGGTTTAAAAGATGACGATGGTGGTCGTATTGAATCACTCTTAGAAACAGGTAAGCGTGCAATGCGAATTCCTGTATCTGCCGAAAGTGGACTATTGGGTATGCTAAACCCAAGTGATCATGTGGATGTGATTAGCGTGTTTGAAAGTGCCGATGGAAAACGCATGATTAGCCGTACTATTTTGCAGAATATAGAAGTACTTTCTATTGGTCAGACCAATCGTATGGGTCAGTTAAAAAAAGAGCAGCGCCAAGAATCTGAAAAAAATAAAGAAGGTGAAGCTTTTGTAAAAGCCTCAATGGTTGCTCTGAATGTAGATACTCAGCAGGCCGAAAAATTGGCTTTAGCAATGAATGTGGGAGCGGTTCATCTTGCATTACGTGGCCCAGCAGATGTGGCACTGGTAAAAACAGATGGTGTGAATATACAAGTGATGGAACGTGAAAAGCAAAGAGCACCAAAATACAAACCAAAACAACAACGTGATGTCATACAAATTATGCAAGGTGACAAAGTTCAAGAGGTTCTTACACGATGAAATATTTATCTAAATGGTTAACGCCAGCGCTTATAAGTAGTGTTGGATTCACCTTAAGTTTTTGTTCAATGAATGCTGTTGCTGATGTTGCGAAAATGTATAAATTGTTTGAAAGCGATAGCCAAATTATAAAATTTGATAAAGCATTAAAACGTGCTTTGGTTGCTAACCCAGACCTTGCCACTGTAAAGGTGTTGAGTAATAAAGAACTATTAATCACTGGTAAAGAAGCGGGGCGTACCCAGTTAATTGTGACTTATCGTGACACGCCAAATACTGACCATAAAATTGTCTTAAATGTCTCACCAGACCAATCTCGTCGAGATGAGATTGAACAAACTTTAAAAGGTTTATTAGCGAATTTAAATCCAGAAGGAACCGTAAAGTTTGATCTAAAAAATATCTGGATTAACTCTGAAGGATCTGTGCGCAGACAAGTTGATGAGATTGGTAATCAAATTGATGGCGATAGCTCTATAAAACAGGCTAAACGAAAAGACAAAGAGGTCTTGCAAACTGCAACAAATGCAGGGCAGTTAGATGCACAGCCTTTAGCTGGAAACTATATGGTTTTATTGAGTGGTAATGTGCCTAATAAAGCACAGAAAAAACGCATTCAATCGGTTATTTCAGCTTTGGGGTTAAGTGTGGTTAATATGATTAACGTAACTGGGCCACAGCAAATAAAGTTATCTGTTCGCGTTGCAGAAGTCGTAAAAGGCAATCCATTTAGAAGTGGTTTTGCTACAAGAGACAAAAGAGATCGTTTTGGACTTTTTCCACCTGGAAACTTAGGTTCAACCGCAAGCTTTTTATTAAATGTTGAAAACGTTGCAGCAGGTACGACCTCAAGTATGGCTTTTCCACACCCTGACGGCTTTCAGATTGGTATTAATCCAACAGGCAGTGACCTGTTTGGGGTGTTATCTATTTTAGAAGGTAAAAACTTAGCACGCGTTTTAGCTAAACCAGAATTAATTGTGCAATCGGGTGAGACAGCTTCCTTTTTAGTGGGGGGTGAAGTGCCTATTCCTGTTGCTCAGGATCAAAATACCATTACCGTTGAGTATAAGGAGTTTGGTGTTCGTTTACGTTTCAGTCCTATTATTACTGAATCGGGAGATATACAGATGACTGTTGCCCCTGAAGTTAGCAATATTGATTCAAGTGCTGGCTATCAATCTGGAAATATTGTGGTGCCAGGCTTCCGTTCTCGAAAAACGAATACAACCATTACGATGAAAGCGGGGCAGAGTTTTGTTATTGGTGGTTTGATTCAAGATAACCTTTCCAGTTCTGTTTCCAAAGTGCCGTTTTTGTCAGACATTCCTATTATTGGTACTTTATTTAGATCAACGAGTTATGAAAAAGATCAATCAGAGCTGGCTATTTTAGTCACACCAACTTTTGTTACACCGATTGAAAAAAATAAAAAAGTCATTTTGCCAGGAGAAAACATGGATCGTCCTAGTGCGTTTAACGGTTTTTGGCATGGAAAAATTGCAAAACTTCTTCCCGAAGGTGAGAGTGTTTTGCCTGAAACCTCCGTCAAAATTGGCTTGGAGACTCCATAATGACTAAGTTATCTACAAGTGAGATTGCACTTAAGCAGGTTCTGTATTTTGGTTGTGATAAAGACTTAATGGAGGCAGTGAGAGATTCTATTAAGTCTAAATATGGCCTTCAATCTATGGACGATATTCCTCATATATGGCCTGAAGAAATTGATTTGGTTTTTCTTGAGTATAGCGATGATTCAGTTGCAACCTTGGCAAAAATTAATCAGATTTTGACTTTGGCAAAAGGCGTGCCTCTTTATGTTTTACTGAAGAATAAAGATGCCGATTTTATTATTGAGGCCTCGCATCAAGGTGTGCAAGGGTTTATAGAGTGTCCTAATGAAGTGTTACATATTCTTTCTATTTTGCATATGCAAGATAGAAGACGATTAGGTAAAAACGGTAATGTTTCTTCGTTATTTAGTTTAAAAGGAGGGGTTGGCTGTACAGCAATAGCCACCAATTTGGCTTCACATTTAAATGATATGACCGAGGGTAGAACGGTATTAGTTGATTTAAATATGCCATTGGGTGATACCGTTTTATATCTTAATATGGAAGGTCAACGTCTGTATTCGTTAACGGATTTTGTTTATAACTTAAATCGATTTGACGAAAACTTAATATATAAATCTCTTAGCCAGCATGAATCCGGTTTATATATTCTTTCTTTACCTACCGATGTAACTGAGCTCGAAAACTTAAATGGCAATGTTATCAAAACCATTATTCAATCTTTAAGGGTTTATTACGACCATGTAATTATTGATTGTGCCAGTGATTTATCAGACATGACGATAAGCTGTTTGGATGAGTCTGATAATATTGTGTTAGTTTCAGAACCATCTCTTTCTTCGCTTAGAGCGGTGAATTCTACTTTGCAACTCACGCAAAAATTGGGTTATGTCAAAGAGTCAATTAAATTAATCATAAATCGAAGCTCTAGAGATGATGATGCAATGTTAAATGAAGTGATTCATTCATTTGATGTTGATAACCTTATTAAAGTGAATAACGCCTATGTCGATTTTAATGAATCATTAAAAGAAGGCGTTTTACTTAAAGACTATAACCCGGATTCAGTGGTTAATAAACAGTTACACAATATCGCTAATATGTTGCATAACGGTAGTGTTTCTCAACAAATTGATGAGCAAACAGAAGGTGTATATTTTACGAAAAGTTGGTTTAGTAAAATATTTAATAAAGAGAATAAATCCACGCGAGTGGAGCAAAACTCAGAAAAAGGTATAAAGGTTTTAAACGACAAAATGGTGGTGTCTTAAATGAGACTGCAAGATCGTTTAAAGCAGGCCGAAAATCACCGCGAATCAACCCCGCAGACAGGTGATGTAAGTAAAGGCCAGGTGAGTATAAAGCGCGGTTTATCTGAATCTAATCTAGCTCAAAATCCTACGTTGCTAGAAATTAAAAAACGATGTCAAAAAAAGGCCGCAGAAGATGAGGCCTTTTATCAAGCTGACAGTAAAGAAACTCGTCAAGAATTACGTCCTCGCCTAGAAGAATTAGTTAGAGAGCATGCCGCTGATTTAGGCTACCCGCTTTCTGAAATAGAAGTTCGTCAATTAGGGATTGAACTATTAGACGAAATTTATGGTTTAGGTCCTATTGAGCCTTTATTAACTGATCCTAGCATTTCAGATATTTTGATAAATGGTTATAACCAAATTTACGTTGAACGTAGCGGCCAGCTTGAGCTATCTGATGTTCGATTTATCAGTGAAGAGCATCTGCGAAATAAAGTCGATCGTATGCTTTATGCCACAGGACGACGTGTTGATGAGTCTTCACCTTTGGTTGATGCCCGTTTACCCGATGGTTCACGTATAAATATCATTATTCCACCATTGGCGGTTGATGGTATTAGTGTCTCTATTCGTCGTTTCCCTGAAAAGCATTTACGACCGCAAGACCTTATCTCGTTTGGTTCTATGACAGAACAAATGTTTACCTTTTTAGATTATGCGGTTAAAGCGGGCTTAAACATGTTGGTTTGTGGTGGAACGGGTTCGGGTAAAACCACTACTTTAAATATGCTTTCGGGTTTAATTCCAGAAAATGAACGTACGGTTACGATTGAAGATAGTGCTGAATTACGTATGCAGCAAACCCACGTTGTTCGTTTAGAAACTCGTCCTCCTAACGCCGAGGGAGTGGGGGAAGTTACGCAACGTGAATTACTTAAAAATGCTCTCCGTATGCGCCCAGACCGAATTGTTTTGGGTGAGGTTCGTGGAGGTGAAGTGCTTGATATGTTGCAAGCCATGAATACAGGCCATGATGGCTCTTTAGCAACGCTGCATGCTAACAACCCACGAGATAGTATCGCTCGTCTTGAACTAATGATTAACCTTAGTGGTGTTGATATCCCCGCCGCATCTATTCGTAAACAAATTGCCAGTGCAATTGATTTAATTATTTATGTTAACCGCGGTAAAGACGGTAAACGTCGTGTTGAGTCGGTAACAGAAGTGGTAGGTATTGAAGAAGAAAATGTGGTGTTACAAGAAATTTTTGTGTTTGAAAATAAATACGACAAAGTTACTGGTAGCATGCGTGGCCAATTTAAAGCCACTGGGTTACGCCCAGCGTGTAATAAAAAATGCGAGTCAGTGGGTTACACACTTCCAAATGATTTATTTAGCTTTTCACAGGATGTTTTTTAATGGATTTAGGTTTTGTGATTGTCGCATTAGCGATTATTTTTCCGATTTTATTGGTTAGTTTTACGCTTTCAGCTCAACAACAACGTCAAAAGCAACAGCAAATAAAGTTATTGATGTTAAGAGTCGGCATGCAGTCTGAAAAAGCCAAAACGTTAACAAATCAACTGATGTTAAATAAAGATAAAAATTGGTTTATATGGTTAACAGGGCTGTTTAAAAAAGCAGGGATCTCAAATAAACGACACATAATATTATTAATGGTTATTCAGGCATTTATGCTGTTTCTTAGTGCCTTTGTCTTATCCACTCAATTTAATACCCTTACAGATAAACATATTATTTCAAGCGTGTTATTGCCACTGTTTCCAGCCGTTTATCTGTTTATTAAAATTCGTCAACGCCAAACAGAGCTTCGTAAGCAGTTTCCAGAAATGCTCGATTCAATTGTTCGTTCACTGCATTCAGGCTACGGAATTGATGGCGCGATTGGTGCAATTGGCGAAGATATGAATGGTGCCTTAGCTGAAGAGATGAAAGAGGTTAATAAACAGCTGGTATTAGGAATAAGCATGCGTGATATTTTAAGAGAGTTTCAACGCAGAGTGGCCCTACCAGAAGCCCAATATTTTGTTATTACATTAATCATTCAGCGTGAAACAGGTGGGCAGCTTGCGTCTATTTTGGCTGAACTTTCAAGGTTAATGCGTCGTCGGGATAACTTTCAAGCAAAACTTAAAACGTTAACGGCAGAATCACGTTTTACAGCTTGGTTTATTGGCGGAGCTCCTATCCTTTATATTTTGTATAAATACGTTTTTGATAAAGATTCAATGAACTTTTTCTTGTACGACCCTCTTGGTTTTAAACTTTTTATATTTTCGTTAATTATGATTGCAGCCGGGATTTTAATTCTGCGTTACATGTTAAAAATGAGATTTTAATTCAAATGAATATCGCAATATTGTTATTAATTGTTGGTTCTTTATCATTTTTTTCCGTTTGGTTATTGGTGAAGCGAGTGATGAATTTACAAGCCAAGCAAATTGAAATTGAACACCTAAAGTCTAGAGTTGGGTTGAACAATAAATACAGCATAGAAAAACAAAGTTTTTCAAATTGCTGGTGGTGTACTTTGGGTAAAGCATTCGCCCCTAAAAGCGCAAAAGAACTCGCTAAAACACAACAGCAATTAGTCAGTGCTGGATTTCGTAATGACAAAAATATAGGTGGTTATTTTTTTATTAAATACAGTGTCTTGCTGATGACTATTTTAGGCATGTTAGCCTTATGGAGCTGGTTTTCGGTTAGTTTAGAATGGGCTATTTTAGCCGTTATTATTATGATTTTATTACCTGAAAAAGTATTGATTTATTTAGGAAAAAAACGTTTGGAGCAGGTCAGTACCAATTTACCCGACTTTTTAGATATGTGTAACGTCTGTATGAATGCTGGTTTAAGTTATTTGGTTGCCATTAAACGTGTTTCTCAAGAACTTAAAGAGGTTCATCCAGAAATTTCTTATGAGTTTGAGTATCTTTTAGAGCAAATTCAAATAGGGGTAGCTCGTACTGATGCGTTGCGTCAGTTTGCACAGAGAAACCCTACCAAGGATATTCAAAATTTAGTGCAAGTATTGATTCAGAATGAAAAGTTAGGGAGTTCAATAAGTGAAGCACTTAATGGTTTTTCTCGACGAATGTATGAAGAAAGAGAGCAGTTTTTAGAAGAAAAGGCAGCCAAAACCTCAGCCAAAATGGCTGTGGTGATTATGCCTTTTTTAATGGTGCCCTATTTGATTTTGCTGGTGAGTGAACGAATGGTCATGATGGGTCGAGGATTTTAAAATGAATTTAAAAAATAAATTAACCATATTATTAAGTGGTTTAGCTATTGCCTTCTTAGGGGGGTGTTCACAAACCCCCTCTAAATTAGCCGACATGCAAAAACAAGCTTATCAACAACCGCAATCAAAACCTTTGGCAACAGATTTAGATGATAAAGATGAATATGAGTTTGCCATGGATTTAGCACGCTTAGAAATCAAACGTCAGCGTTATGATCGTGCTGAAGGTTTATTACAAAAACTCAGAAAAATCGATCACAACGACAACCGTACTTATCGTTTATTAGGTCAAGTTTATGAAGCTCAAAATAAGCCTGATTTGGCATTAGTTGCCTGGCAGCAAGTGAATAAATCAACGAATAAAACCACTAAAGATGAAGCGCAATTAGCACGTTTAGCCTTGATGCAAAATCAATTTTTGCTTGCAAATTCAATTTACCAGGCCTGGTTAAATTCAGATAATGTGGTTGTTCAAGTGAGTGGATTAAACAACTTGGGCTTTTCATCTATGTTGCAGCAAAAATATGCCAAAGCCAAAACCTATTTTAAACAGGCCTTGCAAAAAGACCCATTAAATAGCAAAGCAATGAACAACTTAAAATTGCTTAATACGATGGCTGAACGATGATGAAATTAGTAAACAATATATATAAACAACGTGGATCCGTGACTATTTTGGGTGCTGCGGCTATTGGACTTGGGTTGTTTGGATTTAATCAAGTTCTGCAATATGGTAATGCCAAACTACTTGATCGCGAATTAGATAATTATGCGCGCACAGTCGCTAATGTGGCCTTGCGTTCAGAGTTAGCCATAACCAAAGCGGGTATTGATGCCGGCACAATGAGTGTTGACCAAACCAATACTGTTGTTGACAGTTTGCTTACGGAAGTCAATATGTATGCAAACTCAACCGATAATCATGCAGCTAATCTTTTTAAAAAAATTACGTTTGGTAATTTGGATGCAAATGGCGATTTTAAACCTTTAGGTAGTAATGCAAGTAATCCAAAAGCCGCACAAACGCCTGAGGATTTTAGTGCCGTTGCCGTTCAGCTTTGGAGTACTTCAAGTTTTTACAGTTTTACCCCGCAAGGTAAAGCGATATATGGTTTGTCTGATTCTGATCAAAATGCAGATTCTAGTTGTTATTGTAAAAATCGTTATACCGCGTGTTTAGATATGGATTTAACGGCAGCAGATTTAAGCCCAATTCCGTTATCAGAAGCGGCTTTGATTGCCGTTAAAGGGTCTGATGAACGCAAAAATTATTGCAACTATGGTTATACGGCTTCAAAATCCAGTAATGTAAACTCAACCAAATACCCTTGGGCTCAATTTGATGATGGTTGGATAGGGCGTGAACCTGATACGAGCGATTTTTTTATTTTTTATTCAAAAGGTTATAGTGATAGTGCTTTTTCTAAAATTTTAGAACATAAACCGTTAGCAATTGATGATGGCGAAGATCCTTTATATAAAACGGGTGGTATGTTTTCTGCAATGAAGGATATGATGACGGCTTTTATGCCCTGGAGTTCATCAGATGAAAAAATTGCTTATGAACAAGACCAAAGCACCTTTAGAAAGTATGAAATATCCCCTTCCTCAGCAAAGAGTGACTATCGTTGTTCAGGCTCGTTTTCTGTAAAGTCTTGTAGTAATTTTTTTGTTTCCTCTCTTTCAAATGTTGTATTGGATGACAGCTTTTACGTTGGATATAAAGGCACCTGTATTGCTAGTACCAATAAGGCAAATTCAAGCATGTCACGTTGTCTTTCTTATAATGACAGTGGTACAGAGCGTTATGAAAGCTGCTTAGATATTTCACGTAGAAGTGCTTTGCATATGAATTTCTTTCAGCGAATGATGTCTTTTTTCTTTGGTCCAATTCTTGACTGGGAACGTTCTTACGAAGGGTTAGATTGTGAAATGAAAAAAATGAAGTATGTCGGTTGGATGTTTTGGGGTGGTTGGGAAGACGTTTAACCAGGCCTGGTAAATTAAAAAACCCTAGGTTTTTAAATAAAATTAAAACCTAGGAAAGAGAGGGTATTAGAGCAATACCCCGGAGGAAAAACCTTATAAAACCTTTGTTTTATAAGGTTTTTTTATTTTCATTACGTGAATATACTAGCATTGTTATGGCGTGATTTATTGGGTTTATTTTTGTTACGTAATAGAATTGTTTAATGGGTTTGTAATATAGAAATTTAGTCCTAAATATAAGGCTTTTAATACATTATTGTGTTTATATTGAATAGTCTATTTAAAGAGAATCCTTTCAGGATTTAGCGATAAATACGGTTGTTAAACCATTGTTATTTGGAAAGGTTTGCTAATTTACCAGGCCTGGTAAAATCAAAACAAACGATAAAAATGCCCGCTAATTTAATGAAATAACGGCTTTTTGTGTAAACGCTAAATGCACGAATAAAGTAAAGACGTTAATTCACTCTAAATAGGCTTAATTTAACCTAATCTAACTTAATCTCTGCTTTCACTCGTGCAAAGGTTTCTATAAATGATTCTATTTATCTTTATTTTATTACCTTTTTGTTAGGTCGCATCCTCAATCACCTTTTATCTCTCCCTTATAAAATTATTTAATTTATAAATAAAATACTTTGATTAATGATAATCGTTATTATTTGAAAATGAGTAGCTTTTCCTTTTTTTAGTGTGTAGAATGCGAATCATTATCAGTAACGTTATTACTTGAGGTTTTTTTATGATTCAGGATTTATTCGCATTTTTAAACTTTGGCGGGCCTGTTGTTCTTATTTTGATTGGCTTTTCTGTTGTGGCTACCACCTTGGCTTTATTAAAGCTGTGGCAGTTTTTTCGTATGCGAAAAGTGAAAGGCGCTGAACCGAGTGAACTGATTAGTCTGGTTGAAAAATCAGAGATCAGTCAGGCCAAACTCATGAGTAAAGGGCAGGTAAATCCACGTGCAAAACTGATTTCGCAAGCAGTTGATTTATTTGAAAAGCAGTCCATGTCCGTTGCTGATATTAAACAAGAGCTGGCACGCAGTGCACGGCAAAGTATTGCAAAACTGGATGACTATTTAAGACCTTTAGAAGTCATTGCTACCATTGCGCCGTTACTTGGGTTGTTTGGTACGGTTTTGGGCATGATTGAGGCTTTTCAGGCAATGGAGGCGGCAGGTAAAAATGTGAATCCAGCCATTTTATCGGGTGGTATTTGGCAAGCCTTATTAACCACGGCGGTAGGACTTGCTGTTGCCATTCCTGTGTCTATGGTTCATAGCTATTTTGAACGTAAAGTTGAGCGTGAAACTCTAGCGATTCAGGATGATTTAGCCCGTATATCAACACATTTTTCTAGCAAGATGGCGCATAAAAAATCAGCCAGCATGGAAAACGTTTAATGAACTCCGTTATTGCTTATGTCCCTAGAAGACGCCGGATTGGTCTAACAGCACTGATTGATGTTGTTTTTATTATGTTGATGTTTTTTATGCTGACATCCAGTTTTGAACAGTGGAAAACCATTCAGATTGATAGCCCTGTAAGTGAAGTACAAACATCAACACCTACATTGCCACAATTTATTGTGTTAACAACTGAAGGACTGGTATATCCGCTACACAAAGCAGACCAGTCGGTGTCATTTTTAGAATTATCGACAAATGTATGGGGCGATTTAGAGAGTACGCGCCCAGTGCTACTTTTACCTGCTCCTGAAGTTAAGTTGCAATTAATGATTTCTGTTATTGAAAAATTACGTGAGATTGGATTGAGCGAAGTCTCACTAGGAGACCCTTATCAAGAAGATTCGGCAGAGGGAAATAAATAATGGATTTAAAGCTTTTTGAGCGCCGCCGTCCTAACGCGGAAGACAGCTTAATTCCTCTAATTAACATTGTCTTTTTATTGTTGATATTTTTTATGGTTGCTGGGCAAATCAGTGCAACAGATACACAAGAAATTACGCCACCAAGCAGTTCAAGTGAAACGCCTTTAGATAGAGATAATTGGGTAATTCAAATTAATGCACAGCAAGAGATTTTGCTTAATGACAAGCCAATTAGGTTGGCAGAGTTGGTTGTGGGTGATAAGCCATTGGAACAAGTGGTTATTAAAGCAGATCAAAACACCACTGCAAAAACATTACACCCAGTATTACAAGCTTTGCGTGAGCAAGGAGTAAAAAACATATTGCTGTATAGCCAATTACAGGATTCTGAATAATGTCACGTACATTCGTTATCGCTTTATTTACAGCCTTAGTTTTACATATAGCGGGTGTTTACGCTATTTATAAAATGCCAGAAAACAAAGTACCTAATATGGCTGAAGATGAAGGTAAAGGTGGGATTAAAGTGGGCTTGGGTATGCAGGGCAGTTACCAAGAAATTTTGCACCCACCAAAACCAAAGGTTGAAAAAAAAGCGGTTGAAGAACCTGTAAAAAAACCAGTTAAAAAAGTTGTAGTAAAAAAAGAGAAGGTAAAAAAGGCTGAAGTTAAACCAAAACCCAAGGTTAAGCCAAAGCAACAGATTGAAAAAAAGGTGATAACTAAAAGCGTTACTCAGCCAGTTCCTAAAATAAGCAAGTTGACTAATAAACCCAAAAAGGCGATTGAAGTTGCTGAACAGGCAGAGCCAAATCAAAAGCTGACTAAAGATGAAGTTGCTATAGAAACTCAGCCTGTTGAACCTACAACAACACAAAAAGTGCAAAAGACAGAACAACCCGCAGAGCAATCTGTGGCACAAAAAACAAAATCATTGCCACAAATGAACAAGGCGACAGGGTCAAAAAGTGACCGTCGTTCAGGGAGTAAAACAGGCAATGTAAAAAGCTATTTTGCAGAATTAACGCATTGGTTAAATCAGCATAAAGAATACCCTGTTGAGCTTAAAAAAGCGAAACAGCAAGGTACGGTTGAGGTGCAGTTTACCTTTACCAAAGATGGGAATATTACCCATTCTAAAATTAAAAAATCATCGGGTAATGCCAAATTAGATCAAGCCGCATTAGATATGTTGCAAAAGGCTAATCCATTACCTCCAATACCAAAATCGTTTGGACGGGATTCGTTGACGATAGCGATACCGGTCGAATACTCATTAATAACCAATAAGTTATAAAGTTAAGGGGACAATATGACTAATTTAGTAAAAAGACAGGTGCTTAAGCCTAAGAGTTTGCGCACAGAAAAATCAGGCAAAATGCCAAGTGGTAAAAGCGTTTTAGCGTTAAGTATTTCATCTATTTTAACAACAGGCGCTTTTGCTCAAGACGATGTTATTAATTTGGATACTTTACAAATTGAAGAACGTACAATTGATACAAATCCCTACGCAGAACCTGGTGCGCCTTATAAAGCTAAATTTTCGGGTGATAGCCGTCATGTAAAACCATTAGCTGAAACACCACAAACCATTACGGTTTTAACCAAAACTCAAATCGATGAGTCTGGTAAAACAGACCTAAAAGAAATTTTACAAGCACAACCAGGTATTACCATTGGTACCGGTGAAAACGGTAATGCATTTGGTGATCGTTATATTATTCGTGGTCATGAAGCACGCAGTGATGTGTTTGTTGATGGTTTAAAAGATCCAGGGATGACCATTCGTGAAAGTTTTGCCACTGAACAAGTTGAAGTGACTAAAGGGCCAAGTTCAACATTTGCAGGTAGAGGTTCAACGGGTGGGGCAATCAATAGCGTAACCAAACAAGCGAGTACTGAATATGATTTTACTAAAATAAAAGGGGGTATCGGTACTGACGATTACCGTCGTTATGAACTGGATGCTAACCATAAGTTTAACGATGAATTTGCGGTACGTTTAAACCTTTTAGATCATTCTGAAACAGTACCAGATCGCTCGCCAGCAGAAAGAAAACGTCAAGGTTTTGCTCTTTCTAGTGTATATGAACCAAGTGATAAATTGCAAATTACTGCAGATGTTTATCACTTAGAAGCGAATGATAAGCCTGATTTAGGTGGCTATATTAAAGATAATGAACCGCATGGCGATATTCCGGTTTATTTACAAGATCAAGATTTCTTAAAATCGAATGTTGATACAGGAACATTGCGTGTTAAATATAAAGTCAATGACTCTGTTCGTGTAGAAAACTCGACACGTTACGGTACAACAAGTAACGGTTATGTTGCGACAGGAATGAAAGGTACAACAACCGATGCAACAGACCCTAATGGGGTGTATGAAACTCAGTCATTAAGTACACACCAAGGTTGGCAAGATGTTTCGTATTTTGTAAACCAACTCAATACGTTTGTTGAAAAAGAGATTGGTGGCTTAAAGAACGAAATGGTTTTTGGCGTTGAATTTTCAGACATGCATGTAAAAAATGGGGTGTATGACATTAATAACACCGGAGTCACTAACTGTATTGTTAATGGAAGAGGTGGCCCTACAGCAAGTTATTGTGCACAAGATATCAACGGCAATACCATTGCTAACTTAAACGGCGTAATGGGTCGCAGTATTTCTAAAGGTGACTATGACTCAGATTATAATATTAAAACGACATCCTTATCGGCAATGGATACGGTAGAAGTAACGGATGCTTTATCGGTTTTTGCTGGTATTCGATTAGATCACTTTGATTATACAAACAAAATACAACGTAGTGGTGTGGTGACTAAATACAGCTATTCTGATGATTTATGGAACGGGCACTTAGGTGCGGTTTATAAAATTAATGAACAGGGTAATATTTACGCCAGTTATAGCACCGCAGCAAATATTAATGGTGGTGAGTCAGATGTGGGTACCAACAGTGGTTATGGCGGTTTAGTGGTATATGACGGTAGCGTTGCAAGCGCAAAACCAGAAACCACCGAAAGCTATGAATTAGGTACTAAGTGGAATATCTTTAATGAAAAACTACTGGCAACAGCCGCCGTTTTTCAAATTACCAAGTCTGATGTAATGGAAGGGGCTGATTATGATTCTGTGGGTACATTTAATACAGGCAAAAACCAAGTAAGAGGGATTGAGTTTGGCTTGAGTGGTAACTTAACAGATAAACTTTCAGCACAAGCTGCATTAACGTTTATGGAAGCTGAGGTACTTAAATCAAATACGCCAGCTAATGAAGGTAAAACATTAAGTAATTTCGCAGATAACTCTGCCTTTTTACAGTTACGTTACCAAGCGACACCTAAGTTTTCATTTGGTGGAAGCGCAACCTATTCAAGCGAAAGTTATGCAGGTCAGCCAGATACCGCGGCAGGTTATAACAGTACAACTGGCGAATACAGTGTAAAAATTCCTGGCTATACTGTTTATGATGCTTTTGCGAGTTATGACGTAACGCCTAAATTATCTACCCGTTTAAATATTGGTAATATTACCGACGAAACTTATTATTTAGCGGCATACAGAAGCGGTTCATTTGCTTACCTTGGTGATAGTCGTAATGTTCAATTAACTGTTGAATATGAGTTTTAAATAACCATTTAAAGAGACTTTTATGATTAAAGTTTCACAAATTAAAGATGACTAAAATGACGATTGAACCTTTATCACCCGCGTTACAGACCATTTCTAATGAGATATTTTGTGCTCAGGATTATGAGGTTCTTTCTAAAAAGTTTATACAACCCGCTACTTATGCCTATATTTCAGGGGGTAGCGGTCAAGATTTGACGTTATTAGCAAACGTAAATAGTTTTAAAAACCGTCAAATCTTTCCTCGAATTTTGCAGGATTGCGCACAAGGATCGACCCAAACAAAAATACTGGTCCATTCGCTGCGTTCTCCTATTTTATTGGCGCCAGTTGCCTATCAAAAGCTGGTTCACCCACAAGGTGAATTAGCAACGGCACAAGCGGCAGAAGCTATGAATACACCGCTTATTTTAAGCACACTGGCAAGCCAAACATTAGAAGATGTTGCCCAACAAACAGAGCAAATAAAATGGTTTCAGTTGTATTTTCAACCTACAGCTGAAGCAACGCTTGCTCTTGTAAAACGGGCTGAACAAGCAGGTTATTCTGCTTTAGTAGTCACATTAGATGCAACCATACAAGTAGCCAGTATTCAGGCTAAGAAAGCGGGTTTTGTTATGCCACAAGAATTGATGGCGGTAAATGTTCAAAATCAATTGAACCTTGAGCAAAGGACATTAACTAGCGATGACAGTATGGTTTTTCAAGGCATTATGGCCGACGCACCGCAATGGCAAGATCTGCAATGGTTACAGACACAAACTACACTCCCAATTATCGTTAAAGGGGTTATGCATCCCGAGGATGCAGTAAGTTTAAAAGAGATGGGTATTGCTGGAATTGTGGTTTCTAATCACGGTGGGCGAGGGCTAGATGGCGCACCAGGGAGTTTGGATGTTTTACCTCTTATAAGAAAAGCAGTTGGTAAAAACTATCCTTTATTATTTGACGGTGGCATTCGTTCAGGCCAAGATATTTTTAAAGCATTAGCACTCGGCGCCAATAGCGTACTGATTGGGCGCTTACAAGTTTATGCTTTAGCAGTATCTGGTGCTTTGGGAGTTGCCCATCTTCTTAAATTATTACAAGAAGAGTTAGAAGTTTGCATGGCTATGGCGGGCTGTGCCAGTATTGAAGATATTAATCAACAGGCACTTTATGAACATCGTTTCTGATTCTTTTGTGTGTAAAAAGTTGGATTAAATTAAACAGATACTGCATTTACAGCTTGCAAAACAAACGCTAAAAATAAGGAAAAAAGATGATTTCTATTATTGAACAAGTACTGACTCAAGATGAAGTCGCGCAATTTCGCCAACATTTAGATAGCAGTTCTGAATGGCAAGATGGATTAAGCACTGCAGGTACCTTGTCGGGTTCGGTAAAACGTAATTTACAGATTAATGAATCTTCTGATATTGCGGTTTCTTTAGGAAATCATATTTTGACAAAGTTGGGCAATAATCCGGACTTTATATCCGCCGCCTTGCCTAATAAAATTTATCCACCAAAATTTAACTGTTATCAAGATGGTGGTTATTATGGTGAACATGTTGATAGCGCTATTATGCAAGTACCTGGTACCAACATAATGATTAGAAGTGACTTATCTGCCACACTATTTTTATCCGAACCCGAAGATTATGCAGGGGGTGAATTGGTTATTGAAGACCAATATGGTGCACAGCAAGTAAAGCTAAAAGCAGGGGATATGGTGCTTTATCCATCAAGTAGCCTACACCATGTTACCCCTGTAACGGAAGGCGCGCGTATCTCATCATTTTTTTGGATGCAGAGTTTAATTAAAGAAGAACAAGCCAGAACCATGTTGTATGACCTTGATCAATCTATTCAATCTTTATCGCTTGAAAAAGCCAAAGACGATTCTGATTTACTACGTCTTACCGGTGTTTATCACAACCTGCTTAGACGTTGGTCTGATGTATAAATGAATAAATGATGACTTTTACCAATGTTTAATAGAATTAAGTTGTAAAATTTTGAACGTATTTTTTGTTTTTAAATTGGACGCTAATGCTAATTTTGGTTTTGTAGCGTTCTAATTTCACGTTTGAAAAATTTTCTATTTCAAGCCTTATTAAAAAAGCAGAATGACCTCGTTTTTAGGACATTTGTTAAGGAGAGTTTTTATGTTAAAACCAGAAATGATTACCGATTTAAACAAGCAAGTTACCGCTGAAATGTACGCTTCAAACCTATATCTACAAATGTCGGCATGGTGTGAAACGCATGGCTTAGCTGGTGCCGGAGCCTTTTTTAGACAGCATGTTCCAGAAGAGTTAGCCCATCGTGACAAATTAATTGATTATTTAATTGAGTGCGATGCAACCGTTGTGATTGGCGGTGTTGATGCACCACCAACGGAGTTTAAAAATTTGGTAGATGTGATTAATAAAGCATTTGAACATGAGCTTAAGGTTACTCAAATGATTAATGCTTTGGCTGAAAAAGCAATGGATTTAAAAGACTACAACACCTTTAATATGTTGCAATACTTTATTGCTGAACAGCGTGAGGAAGAAGGCTTGTTCCGTGGAATTTTAGACCAAGTGAAGTTAGTGGCTTTTAAAGGTGAAAATGGCGAAGCCATGTATATGATTAACCAATATTTGCATCGTTTAGCGACAAATAATAATATTTCTTAAGGTATTAAATACCTATAACAGGCTGGTATATTAAGATTTCATTCTTATGTTTTTAGTTTTACCAGGCCTGGTATACCCAGTGGATAATATTGCTTTACTAAGCATAAGGTAAATTAAAAAACCTATAAAAACGCCCGCTAATTTGAATAAATTGCGGGCGTTTTTTTGTGCAAATATCTCAGATATTAAATAGATTAAATGCGGTCTAACATACCTAATATGACTTTAGCGGAGTGAGTGGCGGCTTGCTCTAGGTATTGTTCAAAGGTTTTGGCGTTTTCTTTACCAGCAATATCTGACAAAGAGCGAATAATCACAAACGGTTTGTCAAAGGTATGACAAACTTGAGCTACTGCCGCTGCTTCCATTTCACAAGCAATCATTTCAGGGAAGTTTTTGCGTGTGTTGTTTACATCTTCTGGCTGATGCATAAAGCGGTCACCCGTAGCAATTAAACCATGCATATGAGTCACTTCTTTTAGTGATTCAATGCTGTTTTTTGCAGCATCAATAAGTATTTGATCTGGCAAAAAACAGGCTGGCAGGCCTGGTACTTGTCCAAGGTCATATCCAAACGGTGTTACGTCAACATCATGGTGGCAAACAGAGCTACTAATCACAATATCACCGACTTCTAAATCGGTATGAAAACCACCCGCAGAGCCGGTGTTAATAACATAATCAGGGTTAAAAACCTGCAATAGAATGGCGGTGCTAATCGCGGCGTTAACTTTACCAATACCAGAGCGTAACAAAACTATTTGCTTGTCGGCAATTTGTCCAATGTAGTATTCAAAACCAGCGTAAATTTCGGTAGTTTGATTTTCTAGCTTGCTACGAAGTAGAGTAACTTCTTCTTCCATAGCGCCAATAATAGCGATTTTCATGCTGTTTTCTAAACCTCGTTACCAAGCGATTTAAGTGTGTCTTCACTTAATGCGATATCAGCATTTTTGTTAACACCAATACCGTGGTCGATAATACCTTGAGCAATCGCTTTAGCTTCTTCTAAAGAGTGCATAACAAACGTACCGCATTGGTATTCGTTAAGTTCTGGAATATCTTCCATGCGTTTTACTTCAAGCACATCTTTCATTGAGGCTAACCAAGCTGTGGCTACACGGTCTTCTGCTGGAGAACCTAATAAGCTCATGTAAAAACCAGTACGACAACCCATTGGTGAAATATCAATAATTTCTACGCCGTCACCATTTAAGTGGTTACGCATAAAACCAGCAAATAAGTGTTCTAAAGTGTGAATCCCTTTTTCGCTCATCATATCTTCATTTGGCTTATTAAAACGTAAGTCAAACACTGTGATTGTGTCACCAGAAGGTGAAGTCATTGTTTTGGCAACACGTACGGCTGGTGCATTCATAATCGTGTGGTCAACGGTAAAGCTGTCTAGTAATGGCATAGTGGTTTCCTAATATTAAGTGACTTAGTGAAAATTAATGTTTGTTATTGTGGCAATGGATGGGTGTCATTATTGCGGTCTAGCTCTTTTTTAAGCTGCCAGCCATTGTCGGTGTTAATAAATAAGTAGTGCTTTTCAAAATCAAGTTGATCGCCTTTTTGAAAGGCTGGCATAGCTAGTTTTAGCATGCCCATTGACATGGTGCTGGTAATTTTTTCTATGCCCGACATACTTGTATCGTTCATGATGCTTTTGGCATAGTCTTCTAAAGAGGTTAAAGCGGTACCCGTAATGGTTAGTTCGGCCACATAGTGGGTGTCATTTTGTTTGTAACCATTGTTTTTAATAACATTGCTGGCCGTAAATAACCCACTGTATTCTTTATCAAAGTATTGCGCCGCCATGGTCTTTACGTCACTTTCTGAGGGTTTTGAATCACCAAAACAAGCGGTTAAAGAAACCATTATGGCAAGTAATAAAGCCATAATAGGAAGCTTTATTAGTGAACTTTTTATTTGAATCATTTTATTTCCTTTTTTGCCCTTATATAACAAAGCAATTAAACAATCACTTTATGTAAAGGTTGTTTGAATAAAAAGCGGAGTTTGAGTGCGCAATAATTTCATGGCTTTTAAAAAAACCAAGGATAACATAATCTAATAAGCAGGGTGAAATGAGTTAATAAGGTTTTACTTATTTTGGTGGCTGACTATGATTGCTTGGAAAATCTGCATAGCCGTCAATCAGTGAATCAATAAACTCTAATTTATTACGTACAATTTGTGTTAAAACAAAAGGATAGGCGTCCGTTAATCCCATGCTGCGGTTTAAAGCATTCATGATTTGTGCCACTCTTGCCCATTCAGAAAACCAGCTATTAAAGTCATTGATTTTTGGTTCATAGCTACTCAGACCATAACTTACAGCAGTTTCTAAAGTGTCAACAATATGTAAGTAATGTGCCCAGGTTTCCGCCCAGTCTTCAAATGGATGGCTACTGGCGTAAGGTGAAATAAATTGACTACTTTTAAAATTGGGTTTTTTATGTTGATAGTAGCGCTCTAAAGCTTGTTGATAATCTTGTCGTTCGTCGCCAAATAATTCTCTAAAGGCACGTAATTGGTAGTCAGTCTGAACGAGTTGCTTCCAGTAATAATGACCTACTTCATGTCTAAAATGACCGAGAATAGTGCGGTAAGGTTCGCCCATTTGCTCTTTCATAACGTGCAAAAAGCCTTCATCTGCTTCAGCCGCATTAATGGTGATTACACCATCAGAATGGCCGGTTAAGACACAATCAATATTGACATTGGGATTTGTGCGTTTATCTTCTAAAAAATCAAAGGCCAGCCCACCTTCTTTTTCGCGGTAGTTTTCAATAGGTAAATTTAGGCTAATTAATGTTGAAATTAATTGACGTTTAGCACGTTCAATAATTAACCAACGTTGGTTATTTTTAGGTATGGATAGGTCAGGAATAAAACGTGTCGTTTTGCAAGAAATGCACTGCACGTCATTTTCAGAAGAAACAGCCCAATTACAATGAATAGCACTGGTTCTGTTATTACAAGGCTTAAGAATAAAAGGCGCTTCTTTAGAACCGCTATTATTAGAGTGTGCTACAAAACGGGTGTCAGTAAGCACACCGCTCCACATTGTTTGGGCGACGGGGTCGTAAATTAAGTCACGACCACATTTGTCGCAAAATGCATTATTAAAGAAAATCTCATGTTTGCATTGGCAATAAAACCGCTTCAACTTCTTATAATCCTTACTGTGTTTGCTGTGGGGTGTCTGGAAGTACAATAACAGGGTGAAACCAGGTACGGTAAAACTCTTTATGTATTAAAGACAGATGCATTTGAATGTCATCTAAATAGTTATGTAACACGGGAGAGCCAATTTCAAACGGAATTTTTTGATGAATCAGGTCGAGTAAGTTATCAATCGCCTTAGTTACATCGGTTGATCCTGGCAGTGTAGCAACTTGCGTTTGCATCATACCAACGCAGTGTTTAATAGAACGAAATAAAAGCGGATCATTGACTAGAAAGCGAATAACCGATTTTCCATTGATTTCTATTTGCACTGCTTGACGATACATAAAGTAAGCGCTGACGGATTTTAATATATTTGCCCACAAGATATTGTCAAATTGTTTAATTTCTTGAGATTCTAATTCTTCTTGCGCCACAAAAAAACCACCAACATCTAAAATACGAGATGTCATATCGGCTCTTTCTATGGCGGTACCCAATTGTAAAAACTGAAAGGTTTTATTTAAACGCATCGTACCGTCCATCATGCCAGCAATGGCTTGGCATGAACGGATAATTTGCTCTAATAAAGTGTTACGTTTGCTTCGGGTATTAAAATCTTCCTGATTGTCTTTTACTAAAAGGTACAGTTCATTGACATAAATCCAGGCTTCTCTAGGTAAACTATCACGTGTGGTGCGCACGTTTTCTCTTGCCCACCAAAGTGAAGAGAGCAATGAAGCGGAGTTATCTTTGTCGCCTAAAATTGCCCAGCAACAATTTTTTTCTGTTTTAGCATCGTAATGCTCGTTAAAAAAGTCTTCATTATCGGTAATTTGGATTAATGTAAACCAAGATAATTTAACCGATTTAGGCATATCAAACATCAGTTGTGAATGCACTTTAGCAAGTCGTGCCGTGTTTTCAATGCGTTCAATGTAACGAGCTAACCAATATATTCTTTCTGCAACACGTGATAGCATTATTTATCCTCCAGTTTTACAACCCAAGTGTCTTTACTGCCGCCACCTTGTGACGAATTTACTACCAGCGAACCTTTAACCATGGCAACGCGTGTTAAGCCTCCAGAGGTGACATAACTGTGTTCGCCGTGCAATATAAAGGGCCTTAAATCAACGTGTCGACCTTCAAGCCCATCTTCGCAAAGAGTGGGCACGGTAGAGAGTTTTAAAGTAGGTTGTGCGACATAATTTCTAGGGTTTTCTTGTATCAATTTACTAAAGGTATCTAGCTCTTCTTGACTGGCTTTAGGGCCAATTAATAAACCGTATCCGCCGGATTCATTAGCGGGTTTAACCACGAGTTCATTAAGATGCTCAAGCACATATTCTCTATCTTCTGGCTTACTGCAAAGGTAGGTTGGTACATTAGAGATTAAAGGTTCTTCTTTTAGGTAAAAACGAATAATGTCAGGTACGTAAGCGTAAAGCACTTTATCGTCGGCCACGCCACAACCTGGCGCATTGGCAATACCAATATTGCCTTTGCGCCAAGCGCGCATAAGGCCGGGTACGCCTAAGGCTGAATCTTCACGAAATACTTCGGGATCAATAAAATCATCGTCAATACGTCGATAAATAACGTCTACTTTTTGTGGGCCATCAATATTGCGCATGTAAACACAATCATCATCACCTACAATTAAATCACTCCCTTCAACTAACTCAACCCCCATTTCATGGGCTAAAAAGGCATGCTCATAATACGCCGAGTTAAAGATACCCGGTGTTAATACCACAATTTCTGGGTCGTCAGAATCGGTAGGTGAAATAGAACGCAACATTTTAAGCAATTCATAAGGATATTGGTTCATAGGTTGAATATTAATGTCTTGAAATGCTTCTGGCATAGCCGCTTTAGAAACGGCACGGTTTTCTAACATATAAGAAACACCAGAAGGAACACGCAGATTATCTTCTAAAACATAAAAAACGCCCTCATCATCACGGACTAAGTCAGAGCCACAAATACAGGCCCAAGCATGATGTTTTAATTTCATGCCTCGACTTTCTTCGCGGTAGTCTTTTGAGGTAAGGATAATATCCGCAGGCACAATGCCTTCTTTAAGAATGTTTTGATCGTTATAGATGTCTTCTATAAATAAGTTTAAAGCTTTAAGACGCTGTTTTAGACCTTCGGCCACTTTATCCCACTCGGAAGATTCAATGGTTCTAGGTATTAAATCAAAAGGCCATAAGCGATCAATATTGCCTTTATCACTATAAATCGTAAAAGAGATACCCATTTGGGCAATGGTTTTTTCTGCCGTTTGTTGGCGTAAACCTAATTCTTCATAACCGAGGTTATTAAGATGTTGAAACAGTTCTTTGGCAGCTAATCTTGGCATTTTAGTCGAATCAATCGATTCATCATAAAAGTCGGTGCTTGAGTAGTTTTTTTCTATTTGCATATTGACCTCACTTTTTAAATGCGTACAGCAAATAGTACGTATTTCTATGATAAGTTAATAAATATCAATAAGATATTAAATTAAATTACTTTTTACAGGCCTGTATACGGAGGCGTAAAATCTCTTTTTGCACCAAAATGGTGATAGCGGTATTTTTTAGGGATGTTTTTTGTGTCATTTTTTTAGGCTTTTATGGGGTTTTTAAATAAAAAAATACATAACAAATACTTTACGCTTATTTTTGGGTTATTAAGAATAATCTAGTTTAAATTATTGATATAGTAGTTTTTATTGTATTTTTTACTAAGTAGTAAATAGGTGTTCTATTGGTCTTTTTTTATGAACCTTAAAAAATCATTGGCACAATGATTGCAATAAGACATTTGTAACAGCGTTGGTTACAGCGTAAAGTTTTACGTTTTAAATGGCTTAAAAAGCAAAGGAATAGAGATGAGGAAGTTGTTGTTTACTGATTTAGATGGTTCTTTATTAGATCATCATAATTACGACTACTCTCAAGCGTTACCTGCTTTACAGTCTTTAAATGAACAAAATATACCTTGGATTTTAACCACCAGTAAAACGGCCGAAGAAGTTTTAGATATTAAAAATACGTTAAATAATACCTATCCTTTTATTGTTGAAAATGGTGCAGGTATTTTTTGGCCAAAACAGAGTATGGTTTTTTCAGATGCATTTAAGCGAGAGTGGTTACAGAATATAGAAATAGAAGATTGGCATGGAGAGTATGAGTTTATTAGTTTAAATGCTATTTCAATGTCTAAAATGTTGGAATTAGCACAACGTTTTAGAAAACAATTTAATCTTATTTTTACCTCTTTTTCAGAGATGAGTAATCAACAAGTCGCCGATTGTACGGGGCTAACCATAGAGCAGGCGGCTAAAGCAAAACAGCGTCATTTTTCAGAGCCTTTGCTTTGGCAGGATACCGATGAGCAGTTAAATCAATTTGCTCGTCACCTTAAACCTTTTGGTTTACAAGTCATTAAAGGTGGGCGTTTTGTGCATTTGATGGGATTAAGTAATAAAGGTTTGGCTTTACAGTTTTTGACTGCTTATTATCACCAGGCCTGGAAAGAACCGATTGAAACCATGGCCTTGGGCGATGGTAATAACGATGTTCCGCTTTTAGAAAAAAGTGACTATCCAGTTATTATTCGTTCGCCCGTTAACCCTCCACCTAAGGTGAACCATTCAAAAGTTATTGTTACTAAAGAATATGGGCCACAAGGTTGGAATAATGCCGTTTTGCATTGGTTAAAGCCAATATCAACAAAACCGACAGCTGTATCAACGTAATTAACAAAAAATTTAATGCAATCCCCAAAGATGGGAAGGAGCAAGTATGGACTTTTACCAAAATGGCATAATCACCACCTTACATAATTTAGTGGATAGACCCATAGAGGACATGGAGGCCGACTTACTTAAATACAGTAAAAATCGTCCACTGGGTTTGATTTTGCCTAGTTTATATTCTGAGCTACAAACACCAGCATTAGCCACGATTGTTGAGCAGCTTAAATCGGTGCCTTATCTAGAAGAAATTGTGGTGGGTTTAGATAGAGCGAATGAGGAAGAGTATAGACATGCATTAGAGTATTTTTCAGTGTTACCGCAAGACGTTAAGGTCATTTGGAACGATGGCCCAAGAATGAAAGCGATACATAAAAAGTTGGTTGATGAAGGTATTGCCCCAGAAGCACCAGGTAAAGGCCGAAATGTATGGTACATGATTGGTTATGTGTTGGGTTCAGACCGTGTTGAATCGGTGGCGTTGCACGATTGCGATATTGTGACTTATGACCGTTCATTATTAGCCCGTTTAATTTATCCGGTGGCTAACCCGCAATTTAACTATGCGTTTGCCAAAGGTTTTTATACTCGTATTGCCAATAAGACCATGAATGGGCGTGTTACTCGACTATTGGTTACCCCTTTAATTAGAGCCTTACAAAAAACCGCTGGCGAACAAAACGAAAGAGCCAATGAATATTTAGACCACATTGATTCTTATCGCTACCCTTTGGCGGGAGAGTTTGCATTTAGAACAGGCGTTATTTCAGATTTGCGTATTCCGTCTGACTGGGGCCTAGAAATTGGTGTGCTTTCAGAGATGAAAAGAAACATCAGTTCTAACCGAATTTGCCAAGTGGATATTGCGGATATTTATGACCATAAACATCAAGATTTATCGGCAGAAGATGCACAAAGTGGTTTGTCTAAAATGTCGGTAGATATTGCTAAGGCGTTTTATCGTAAGTTGGCCGCAGAGGGCGTAACCTTTACACAAGAAGGTTTTAGAACCTTAAAAGCCACCTATTACCGAATTGCTTTGGATTTAATTGAATCTTACCGAAATGATGCCATTATGAACGGCTTAACACTGGATGTGCATAAAGAAGAAATTGCGGTTGAGCTGTTTGCCGAAAATATTATAAAAGCGGGGGCGCATTTTTTAGATGCACCAATGGAAACACCATTCATTCCATCATGGAACCGTGTTTCATCGGCGTTTCCAGATATATTGCAAGAAATTACAGAAGCGGTTAAAGCCGATATGGAAGAGTTTAAATCTAAATGACAAAATAGCACGAGTGAATGCACCGTCATAATCTCGTGTAAAGGTTTCTAATAACTGGGGGTTTTATGCCAACAACATTTTCAAGTGAATCAGCCTGTAGCGTATTGGTTGACCGAATTACACCCTTAGTGCAAGCTTTATACCCAAATGAAGATGCCACTGCATTGGCGGTAAAGTTAATAGCCATTACTGGTATTGATGCCGAAAATTGCCAAACACCTTTGTCACATCAATCACATTGGAGTGAGCAAGATATTATGCTCATTACCTATGGTGATTCCGTGCTTGAGGAGGGTGAAAAACCGCTTAAAACTTTAAAAAAGACACTCGATTTTTACCTTAAAGAAAGTGTGTCTATGGTGCATATTTTGCCCTATTACCCATACACTTCTGATGGAGGGTTTGCGGTATCGGATTATGAAATTATTAACCCCGATTTAGGGGATTGGTCTGATGTCACCGAAATTAGCCATGATTATAAAATCATGGCTGACTTAGTGATTAATCACTGTTCAAGTGAACACCCTTGGTTTAAAGCTTTTGAAGCGGGAGATCCCAAATACCAAGACTATTTTGTGCAAGCCAGTCCAACGGATGATCTATCCGCTGTTGTTCGCCCGCGTACCACACCCTTGTTACGAATTACCCACACGCCAGAAGGTGAAAAATACGTTTGGTGTACCTTTAGCCACGATCAAATCGATCTTAACTTTGCTAACCCGGTTGTATTGTTAGAGATTATGAAATTAATTTCGCTATACATTGATAAAGGGGCGAGCATCTTTAGGTTAGATGCCATCGGTTTTTTATGGAAAATTATTGGCACAACCTGTATTCATTTGCCAGAAACACACATGGCTATTCAGCTAATGCGAGCCTTAATTGAATATCGTTTGCCAGATGCGATTATCATTACCGAAACCAATGTGCCCAAGCGTGAAAACTTAACCTATTTTGGTAATGCCAATGAAGCACACATGGTGTATAACTTTTCATTACCGCCGTTATTAATTAACGCCATGATTACCGGTTCAGCCAAGTATTTAAAAAACTGGTTAATGTCTATGCCGCCTGCGCAAATGGGTACAGCGTATTTAAATTTTATTGCCAGTCATGACGGCATTGGTGTTAGACCTGTTGAAGGGATTCTTGATCCAGAAGAACTACAAAATATGATTTATGCCTTACAATCTTTTGGGGCAAAAGTTTCTTGGCGAACTGGGTTAAATGGTGAAAAGCACCCATATGAAATCAATATTGCCCTTATTGATGCCTTTAAAGGTACGGCCGAAGGGGAAGATGATTACCAAGTAGAACGTATGCTATCCGCCCACGCCATTGCCATTGCTTTAGAGGGTATTCCTGCCATTTATATACACTCGTTTTTTGCGACTGAAAACGATTATGAAATGTTAGAACAAACCGAGCATAATCGTGATATAAATCGTCATAAATGGCAAAGCAATGCGTTACGCACCATATTAGAGAATTCAGATAGCGTAAATGCTAAAGTATTAAATGGATTAAATAAGTTAATTGCTTTACGTAAACAGCAGTCGGCCTTTCACCCTAATGCCACGCAATTTACCTTGCATTTACCGGATGAATTGTTTGGTTTTTGGCGTCAAAGCTTAATGCGTCATCAAAGTATTTTTGTCATAAATAATGTCACAAATCAATCACAAACATTAAGCTTGGCACAATTAAACTTAATTGATATGGATAACTGGAAAGAACTTATTAGCGGGCAAATGATCGATGATCTTTACGGTGAATTTACCTTAGAACCTTACCAAACGTTGTGGATAACCAACCGCTGGTAGAGTGTTTACACACAAAATGAGCAAAATAATTACACAGAGGAATAGAGTATGTCAGCTGCAGATATTGGTTTAATTGGCCTTGCCGTTATGGGGCAAAACTTAGTGCTTAACATGGCCGAACATGGCTTTCATGTTTGTGTTTACAACCGTTCGGAGCAAAAGACTAATGAGTTTATTCAAAACCGAGCACAAGGTTTTCCGATTAGTGCCGCATACTCTTTACAAGAAATGGTGGATTCATTAGCCGCACCCCGCAAGATCATGTTAATGGTTAAAGCAGGAGAGGTGGTTGATGCATTTATTGATAAGCTTGTACCGCTATTAGATAAAGGCGACATTATTATTGACGGTGGTAATTCGCTGTATATTGACTCTAATCGCCGAACCAAAGACCTTGCAGATAAAGGCATATTATTCGTTGGTACAGGCGTTTCGGGGGGCGAAGAAGGTGCGCGTTTTGGGCCGTCAATTATGCCTGGTGGTAATAAAAAAGCCTGGGAAAGCGTAAAACCAATTTTTCAAGCTATTGCGGCCAAATCAGGTGATGAAGCGTGTTGTGATTGGGTGGGTGACGATGGTGCTGGGCATTATGTAAAAATGGTGCATAACGGTATTGAATACGGCGACATGCAGTTAATTTCAGAAGCCTATCAACTTATGCGTGAAGGCTTAGGCATGACCGCTGACGAATGCCAGGCTGTTTTTGCAGATTGGAATAAAGGCGTTTTAGATTCATATCTAATCGAAATTACCGCAGAAATCTTAACCTTTAAAGATAAAGACGGTGAACCGTTGGTTGATAAAATTTTAGATGCTGCAGGCCAAAAAGGGACAGGTAAATGGACAGGTATTAGCTCTCTAGAATTAGGTATTCCGGTTACTTTAATTACCGAATCTGTGTATGCGCGTTGTTTATCGGCACTGAAAACAGAGCGTGTACAGGCCTCTAAAATTTACCCAAGAACCGCAGTCGCAAAAACCTATTCAGCAGAAGAAAAACAAGCCATTATTGCCTCAATTCACGATGCACTTTATGCCTCTAAAATTATCTCTTATGCTCAAGGTTATATGTTGATGGCCGAAGCGGCTAAAGCTTATACTTGGGACTTAAACTACGGTGGTATTGCACTTATGTGGCGCGGTGGTTGTATTATTCGTAGCCGTTTTTTAGAAGAAATTAAGCACGCTTATGAAAAAGAACCAGGCCTGGCAAATTTACTGCAAGCCTCTTTCTTTGAAAATGCCATTAAAACCGCTGAAAACCATTGGCGAAAAGCGGTGGTATTTGGCATTGAACAGCAAATTGCTACTCCAACATTAAGCTCGGCGTTAGCGTTTTTTGATGGTTATCGTAGCGAGGTTGTACCAGCAAATCTATTGCAAGCACAGCGTGATTACTTTGGTGCGCATACCTATGAACGTGTTGATGCTCCACGTGGAGAGTTTTTTCATACCGATTGGATTCAATCTGGCGGTAATGTCAGCTCTACGACTTACGAGGTTTAATCATGATTGAACCCTGTACTTATGTGGTGTTTGGAGCAACAGGAAACCTATCGCTAACCAAACTCATGCCCGCTTTTTACCACTTAGAGTGTGTGGGACGTTTGCCTGATGGCATGCGTATTGTGGCAATTGGCCGTCGCGAATGGCAGTTAGAAGATTTACTTTCAGAAATCAAAAATTACATAGAACCCGTTGCGCGTGGTGGTATTGATCACGATGTTTTTAAGGCATTTGCAGAGCGTATGGACTACGTGCAAATGGATATATCAAACAAAGATTGTTATGACACCTTAACAAAGACCTTAGCGCAACCCCAGTTTCCATCACAAATAGCCTTTTATTTATCACTTGGTCCAGATCTGTTTGCCCAGGTAACCCATGAACTAAAAGAGCATGGATTACTTGAAGAATCTAATGGCTGGAAACGGGTCGTTTTAGAGAAACCATTTGGCTACGACGTAGAAAGTGCCAAATCACTACAAAACAAAATTAGCCAAGCATTATCTGAAGAGCAAACCTACCGTATTGACCACTATCTTGGCAAAGGTATGGTACAAAACGTTATGGTGTTTAGGTTTGCCAACGCCCTAATGGAACCATTGTGGAATCGCAATACCATTGATCATATTCAAATTACGCATGCCGAAGATAAATGCGTGGGTTCACGTGCAGGTTATTACGATCACAGTGGTGCTTTGCGTGACATGATACAAAGTCACCTTTTACAGTTGTTGGCATTAGTGGCTATGGAACCACCCGCCTCAATGGATGCCGAATCTTTACGTGATGAAAAAGTTAAATTGTTAAAATCGATTCGCCCAATTACCAAAAAACAAGTGAAAGGCCAAGCTTATCGTGCACAATATGGCAAAGGTATTGTTCATGGCAACCAAGTTAATAGCTATTTAGAAGAGCCAGATGTTGCCAAAGATTCGGTAACAGAAACCTATGCTGCACTTAAACTTTATATTGATAATTGGCGTTGGGAAGGGGTGCCGTTTTATATTCAAACCGGTAAAAATATGAAACAGTCTAAAACCCTGGTTTCTATCTGTTTTAAACATCCACCTAAACAGTTTTTTAGAGATTCTCAAGTTAAAAAAATGGAACCTAACTGGATTGTGTTTGGTATTCAACCGAATGAATCCATAAAAATAGAGATGATAGCGAAACAACCAGGCCTGGAAATTAATACCGAACAGATTAGTTTAGATGCCGCTATGAGCTATGACGAAAATGCCAAAATAGACGCCTATGAAGAGCTTTTGTTAGATGTTATTAAGGGCGATAGATCGTTGTTTTTACGTTTTGATGAAGTCAAAGCCGCCTGGGATGTGGTTGATCCGGTTTTAACCGAATGGGCAAGCCAAACCGACTATATTGATACTTACCCATCAGGCAGTTGGGGGCCAGAAGGTTCTCATAAATTGTTTGACGACACAGAGCAATATTGGCGTACTTATATTAATCCACACTGTAAAGAATAGGGTTTTAATGTGAATGCAGAATTGCCTCAAAATTGGCAACTCTTTGATGATGCTGAATCTTTAGCGCAACACTGTGTACAAGAGATTTTACAGATAGCAGATAAAGCCATTCAACAAAATGGTGCATTTCACTTTATCACCGCGGGCGGCTCTACACCTAACCGCTGTTATCAACTCTTAAGTGAACAGCAAGCCGATTGGCAACACTGGCACATCTATATGGGTGACGAACGCGTTTTACCTTTTAATAATGAAGAACGTAATTCACAAGCTCTGTTGACACACTGGCTAAACAAGCAGCAAATACCCGCCAAAAATATTCATTTTATCAATACCGAAGCGGGTGCCAATAAATCTGCTCAAAGCTACGCCAATTTAATCGCATCTGTCGATTCATTTAATGTGTGTCTTTTAGGTATGGGCGAAGATGGTCACACCGCAAGCCTATTTCCAGGGCACGAAAATAGCGATGCCGTGCAATCCGTTTTTGCCGAAAATTCTGAGAACTCAGTAAACCAAATAATCGAGCAATCCGCTCCCATTATTATAGAAAACGACTCACCCAAACCGCCAAGCCAAAGAGTTAGTCTGAGCTACGCTGCCTTAACCAAATGTGATTTAGTCATTAAACTCATCACCGGCCAAAGCAAACAAAATGCCATACAACAATGGCTAAGTACAAACGACCAGCTACCCATCAAAAAAGTCCAAGGCAAACAAACCAAAGTTTATCTTAGCCAAGACGCCTTGCCAAAAGGGTAGTCATTAATATGAGAGGTCCGTAAGGCCTCTTTGTTTTTTTAATGACAAATACCTAAACCCTTAATCTTTTGCGCATGACTTAATCGCATCCTGTTTTAAAAACGCCAATTACAATCAATGCTTTTAGCCTAAGGTAGAAACTCTTTTCAACGTTTTCTACTTTAAAGAGAGGTCATCGAGGTAATTAGCTCAAAAAGAAACAGTTTAAAAAATCAGAAAAATGGTTTTACCAGGCCTGGTAAAAGTAAAAAGTCATTAAAATTTATCTTTAGATTGGCTATGTAATGAGTGTATAAAGTGTTAAAAGCTAAAAATATGAGATGAATGAATAATCAAGAAGAGCGTGAAGGCATAAAGAGTTCGAGCTGTATTACGGTATAAATAGCGGTATGCTTAAAATTTAGACATAAAAAAAGCCAGGTTAATCAATAACCTAGCTTTTTGAATTGGTGCGGAAGGAGAGACTCGAACTCTCACACCAAAGGCACCAGAACCTAAATCTGGCGTGTCTACCAATTCCACCACTCCCGCGAATAAGATGTTTAATAAATTAAACACCTTATAAAATATGGTGGCCACACCTGGAATCGAACCAGGGACACAGGGATTTTCAATCCCTTGCTCTACCGACTGAGCTATATGGCCAAAATAGAATGGGCGTATTGTATAGAGGGGCTTTGCCAGTGTCAAATTTTATTTGTAGAAATCTTTAAATTTCTTTCCGCGACAAATTTGTGACAAATCTGAGACAGAAAACTTTAGTGATTTGTAATTTTGACATAAGGACGAACTAACCTAAATTAATTGTCATTATTGGACTTATATTCAAATAAATCAGCCACATCACATTCAAAAAAAACACATAGTTTATCAATTACATCAATATCTATTCGAGTCGCGGTTTCTTTATATAACCTTGTTAATGTCCCCCTGTTAATCTCAGTTGCACTAGCAACATCTGAAATTTTGAGTTTCTTTTCTCCCATTATCTTAGATAAATGACACTTAATCATACAAAATAACCTCCTATAGATTAAAAAAACCTTGCACAGATTAGTTTTTATGGTAAATTATGTTCTACAGGAGGTCATTTAAGACAATCTGTAGATTAAAACTATTTACTATAGAACAATAGGAGATTTTAACATGAGTTTAACCTATCTAACCACTGAAGAATTATCTGAGCGTATTAAATATAACGCTAGAACAATTCGTAATGAGCTTAAAGACAGTGTCTTACTAGAGGGACGTCATTACATTCGTCCGTTTGGACAGCGCAAGATTTTGTTTATTTGGGAAAATATTGAAGAAGATATGTATTTGGCTTCAAACAACGCAGCTTTTGCTGTACCAATGGCTAATGGAGGTGCTTTCTATGGGACACATTAGAGCAAGAAAAGATTCGAAAAATTTATATTTTGATTTTCAGTTCCTAAAATTGCGTTGTCGTGAACAAACCCTTTTACCGGATACAAAACCAAACCGTAAAAGGTTAGTCACGGTTATGGAACGTATTGAAGCTGAAATTACGCTCGGTACGTTTGAATACGAAAAGTATTTTCCAAGAAGTCCAATGGTGGAAAAAATTCATAAGCTTCAAGCGGAAATGAAACCGGGTTACACAAAAACACCTTTGTTTAAAGCGTTTGCACAAGAATGGTATTCAGAAATGGAACCAACATGGAGAACTTCGACCGCTCAAACCTATCTTAGGTATTTGGAGAATCGGCTTATTCCATATTTTGGAGAAATGGAAGTCAGCCAAATCACCAAAGCAGATATTTTAAAATACCGTTCTAACGTCGCCAAACAATCGGACGGTAAATTAAAGCCAAAGACCATTAATAAGTTTATTAAGTGTCTCAATATGATTATGAATGAAGCAGCTGACCGATACAATTTTACGCCACCTCATTTAAATATCAAGCCTCTTAAAGAAGAGAAAGTACATATTCAGCCGCTCTCTATTCAAGAAGTGAACTTGATATTGGCCAACGTCCGGCCTGATTGGCGTGATTATTTGCTTGTGAGATTCTTTACGGGGATGCGCACTGGTGAGATTGATGGTCTTAAATGGGAAAACGTGGATTTTGAACGACGTGAGATTCTCGTGCGAGAAACCTTCTCAATGGGGCGTTGGGAATACACTAAAAACGACGGTTCTCAACGCGAGATTGAGATGTCGACATTGGTTTATAACACTCTACTAGAGCGTTATAAACATCGTGATACTTCTTGTGAGGTGGTGTTTCACGCAAATAACGGCTCACCCGTGCATACACCGAACTTTTTAAGACGAGTTTGGACGCCCTTGCTAGCTTATCTCAAGATTAAATACCGTAAGCCGTATCAAACCCGTCACACGGCCGCCACGATTTGGTTGGCGGCTGGAGAAAACCCTAACTGGATTGCTAAACAGATGGGGCATTCGACTACAGTAATGTTATTCACAGTGTATGCCCGTTACGTGCCTAACTTAACACGTAAAGACGGTTCAGCGATGGAAAGACTGTTAGCTTCTAATATCGATGGTTTTCATGAACCAACAACGCCTGCTGAAAATCAGACTGATGAAGGGTTCAGTGTATCTGTGAACCAATCGCAACAAGATGAAACGCAAGAATTGGCTTTTTGGGATCAATTCTTAACACCCAATAACACTTCTTCAATGGGAGGACATCATTAATGCAACTACATCTAAAAGACTATCAATCAACATTACCTTTAAATACTTCGCCTTTTTTAAAAAGACAGCATCCATCGATGTCTGCAATCTTAGAAAAGCCGATTGAGGTTGAAGATCCAAGAGTTATAAATCGTTTAGTGAATAATCTTATGTATTTATTCAATATACAAGATGGTGATTACTTAACTTTCGTATTAGGACAGGGTCAATGCACTAACAACAGAGATGCCATCAAGTATTGGGTGTTAGAAGCCTTGGCAGACAACCCTATCAGTCAAGACGATGTGCTTGAGCATCTTGTCAGTCAACTCAAACAACAAATGATGATGGAGGTCTATCAATGAATCCGATTATGCTTTACAGCCAACAAAAACGCTTACAAGTCGGCAATGGTAAACAGCTTATTGGCTATGCTGGCATATTTGGACAAGATTTAGGTTGTACCGATTACGGTTGGTGTCAGGTTAGTTTAGTAGATCAGCATCACCTTACTCACTACATACAGGTCGATAGCCAAGACTACATTGACATCAACGAGCGATATGAAAGCCTAAAGCTTCAAAATAATGAATCCCTCTACCTCTGGTTAGAGCAAGCTACGGATGGTTCTGTACTCAACTGGCGATTATTCAAAAGCACCTTAACGCTTGAACAGATTTTTCCAATCTACCAGTCCTGTTATGACTTTGACTCGTTCTGTCAGCTCTTTGAGTTGGTAGAGAGTTTAAAAGTCATTCCTCTGAGAATGTTTGCAAGAGAAATATTGATGGATAAATCACTAATGATGGCTTTTGTGAGTATACCTGCCAGTAAACGTCATCATCACAGTTTTCCAGGAGGTTTACTGATGCATTCGTTAGAGTGTGCCTTGATGACCCAGCAAACGGTGGAGTCACTTATTGATGTTTCAAGGAAGGAAAAAGAAGTTGCCGTTATTGCGGCACTGTTGCATGACGTGGGGAAAGTTAAAACAATTGGGCCAACTCAACACACCTCAACAGGACGGCTGATTGACCATGAGCAATTCACACTCATGCTACTTGCCGAGCCTCTCAATATTTTGCAAGAATATTGGAAAGAAGGAGCTGAGACGTTGCAATACCTATTAACTTGGACAGAAAAACAAGGCGCCTGTCGTTTTGTGTCAGGCAATGCCATTAAGATGTCAGATAGGCTCAGTACTTCTGCATCCCTAAGAAGCATGGCATTTAAAGACAAACCAGAATATTTTCACTTTGCTGAACTCAATATTGGGGCCAACAAACATTACCTTAATCGTTTGAATTAATGCACCCTTTTATTTTCAAATATGGGTGGCACGTGATGTATAGCATGCAAAAGAATATGCTATTATTTTTCAAAAAATTAAATATATTGAACTTATATTCGTGTCCCCCTCAATTATCCACACTTAACTAATGGAAGACTTAATATGAAAACTTTAGAAACAATGGTTAAAGGCACCAAAGTGGGGTTTTATGCAGGGTTTCTTTATGGAATCATCCTTGTTATCGCATCCGCAATTGTCTTTATAGTACAGATAGATAAATCAATTCAACAAGAACATCTAATTACGCAAAAAGTTGCCTCAAAGTATAGTGTTTCTGAAGAGTCTGCTAAAAACTTAGTTTGTTTTCAAGGAATACTGCACTATAGAAATAAAGGTGCCCTTTCAGGTTTTCTCGCCTTTTCTCCTAATATTTCTTGTTCAGAGACAGAGCTCAATTCATTAAAAGAGAATCCAGCTGATGATATAGCAACTATCGCATTTGTATTCTTGCTACTCGGCCTATTAATGATAGTAATTTCATATATTGAGCTTGCTAAAAAGGATGAGGGTCAGGCAGCCCAATAAGGCTGATATCGGGTAATAAAAATATTTTAAGCACGTCGAACAACTCATTCAGATAAAGAAGAGACAAATGTATCTCCTGAACGAACTGGCTTTAAACCTATTTTATTGAAAAAACGGTAATTTATAAATTATTCTGCAAGTAAACGCACTTGTAACTCATAAGTAATTTATTTGGCGATTGAAGTAATCGTTGTCAGCGACCAGTTCATCTTTATCCTTCCATCAGAAAATATTAAGCCTAATGTACGTTCTATCGCATCAATGATTTGAGTGTTATCAATGTTGTCTAGATCAAAAAGTAATCTACAAAAATCGGCTACTTGTTCTTCATTATCGAATTCCCAATGAAAATCAATGTTTTCTTTTGAAATAATTGACCAACCCGTACTTTCCAGTTCTTTAATCGTAATGTGCTTTAAATAAAGCCCATTGTGTCCAGTGCTATTGTAAGTACCCACAAAATTATCCAAAAAGTCCGCTGTTTTAGAGCCTTCTGCAACATCGGATAAAATAAAAGTGCCACCAGGTTTGGTAATTCGATGAACTTCTTTAAATAGTCGTTCTTTGTCACTTAAATGATGAACACCCGCCAGGCTAAATGTGCAGTCAACGCTTTCGTCTTTCCAAGGCAATGGCAATAAAGATTGAAGGCTTGAGCATGCTGTTGAGTGGTTATCAAAGTTTGTACAAGGCTCGTGTCCTTGATAGATGACTGAGTCAGGCAGATATTTTTTTAAGTAGCCACCACCAGATGGAATATCGGCAACCGTGCAATTGGGTGTTAGATTTGCTCTAGAAACTAGCTGTTCAAACTCTTGCTTACGAGCATCTGGAAACAATGTCATTGCTTGATGATATGAGTTACCTCGTTGTTCAAATATGTCTTCGTAATCCAACAAGTCTTTAATTATTGTCATGGACACACTCATGAAGACAGTGCTTGTTTGATGGTGTGGATTAAATTACTAGGCTCAACCTTCTGTTTTGGAATTGATATCTCATCGTTTATGTCTGGCAAAGTACTTGTATAGATAAGCTCTCCGTTGCATGCAGGTATTAATACATTTAACAGTTCTGAAAAATATGCCTCATTTTTATCACTGTATTCAGTTGTAGAAATAACGCATAAGTCATAAGAAGGAAAAGGGCTTCCAGTTTTTAGTAATTCTTTAGAGTGGCCCGAGTAAATAATCATGTCGATTTCTGAATTTAAAAGTAAGCTTTGCCCAGCAATAAAACAGCTTACACCAGATTGGGTGATTTGATTTTTGTTGTGATACACACATAAACCATCAAAGTGACCAATATTAAGACCTTCATCAATATAAGCATCAGTCAAATCATGAGAGAGTTGTGGGTCATTTCCTAAGATTAAAATAATCGGTATGCGTCCGTTTGACTTAACTAAAGTCTGTAAAATTTGCGGGTAAAGTTGCGCGGTGGTGGTTTGTCCAATATTGGGTTGGGCGTTTACTTCACAGATCATAGCTCCTGTGTCTAGCCATGATTTCTTGATGTCTGGAATCATAAGATCAACCCCGGCTAAATCCAATCTTAAAACCCCAGCTGCACGCTCAGCAAGCCTTTTATTATCTTCATGCATCTCTTTAAATACAACCTTGGGCGTACCTCCGCTGGCTATGTTGGCGGTACTTCTTAGGCGTATAAATTGATTGTTTTTAGGTATAAATCGGGTATCAAGTCTCTGTTTATGAAGTTGTTTAATGGCCTCGTCATCCAAGTACACAGGATAAAGAGGGGGGTTACCGTCATTACCTCTGTTAGGGTTTTGGTTTTGTATGTCTATTAACTCTTTTATATTGTGCTGACCATCGCCTATAACACCACCAGGAATGCGTTCAACCGCCCATACGCTTTTGCCGTTTAAAACGGTAATCCGATAATCTCTTCCTTGGTAGTGTTTTTCGATCAGTATTTGTTGCGAGTACTCGCTTGCTTTTTTATAGGCAACTATCAGCTCTTTAGTGTTATTGATGTTGGTTGTAATTCCAATTCCACCATCTAAGTCAGCTGGTTTTATAACTAATGGAAATCCAATCCTTTTAGCCGCTATAAGTGCTTGTTGTTCATTAAAAACAGGTTTATTAATCGCAACAGGCAGTCCACTTCTTTTTAAAAGGCTGGATGTAATGTATTTGTTTTTAGAAAGTTTAGAAGAGATAACGGGCGTTTTACTGGTAAAAGAACCATCTAACCAGATGGATTGTTTGCCATAACCAATTTGGATTGCTTGGTATTCCATTTCTATAAATGGAAATTTTAGCTCAAATGCCGCTTCAATAAACTTTCCGCGATTAGAGCCTTTTAATGCATTTCTCTGTAGCTTGTCGGTAACCTCTTTAAGAGAGGGAGAGATATTTAAGTCGGAATCTTTATTTGAGTAGTGTGAAAATACCTTAACCAGCCAGTTTATTAGGTCAATAATGACGTTAAAGTTCCGTTGCCAAGAAGGTACAGTAATCACCGCTTTGTGCTCGGTTATGTTACTGAATTTAGAGGATTGATATATTCCTAGGTTAGCGGTTTGTTGAAGTGTATTCAGGCACGTTAATAAAAGCTCAATCGTGCTTGACCAAAAACCATCTTGAGCCTGATTAAGGTATAAAGATAAATTGTTTTTTGAGTCTAATTCTATCCCTTGTATGCTAAACCAGTTTATTAACTGTGCTCTTTGTTTCGGGTTAAGCTCAGACCCTGTTAAGGTAAACTCAATCGAAGAATACTGGTAGCCATGCATATAACCCTGAAAAGTTTTGAGTGGTAATAATAATTTCCAAGATTGATTTTTACGCTGCAAAATTCGGTTTCCTGTGGTGTAAATTGTTCAAATTAAGGTTAGATATTAGAACTTACTTAAGTAAAAAAACGCATGCTTCTATTTACTTATCCTGGTGCTTTGTTTATTATGCCTAATAATATTATATAACATAATAAATTACTTGGACTTTTTGTGGATTCTGGAATCGGTTGCGTACAATTAATTTCGCGTTTTTATGGCGTAGCCGCTGATGCAAAACAGTTGCAACGGCAGTATGTAAAGCCGACTGAAAAAGCATCTGCAATGGATGTGGTGCGAATGATTAAGTCACTCGCCTTAAAATCACGGCTAGTTAAAAGTACATCAGATAAAATTTTAAAATCGCCTCTTCCTGCTATCGCTCAAGACAATCAAGGTGTTTTTTTTATTATGGCGAAAGCCAAGCCAGATGCAGATGGACACTTTGAAAGTGTACTCATTCAATATCCAGGTCAAGAGCCGACTGTCGCAGATAAAGAATGGTTAGAACAAAACTGGAACCATGAATTAATTCTCACCACAAAGCGAGCATCCATTTTAAGTAGTGAAGAAGCTTTTGGTTTTAAATGGTTTATTCCTGCACTGCTTAAATACAAAAAACTTATCTATGAGGTTTTAATCGCCTCGGCCTTTATTCAGCTCTTTATTTTGCTTACCCCAATCTTTTTCCAAGTGGTTATGGATAAAGTGCTTGTTCATAAAGGATTTACTACGCTAGATGTTTTAGCAATGGGGTTATTGGCCATTGCTTTATTTGAGGTGGTATTGAGTGGATTAAGAAGTTATATGTTAACGCACACTACTAGCCGAGTAGATGTGGAATTAGGTGCAAAACTATACAATCATTTACTTGCCTTACCCCTTTCTTATTTTCAGAGTCGACGAGTCGGGGATAGCGTGGCTCGTGTTAGAGAGTTAGATAGTATTCGCGAGTTTATTACGGGGTCCGCTTTAACTCTCAGTATTGATTTAGTCTTTACTTTAATTATTATTGGCGTGCTATTTTTATACAGTCCTTTTTTAGCCACTATTGTTGTAGCGGCCATTCCTTTTTATATTTTATTGGCGATTTTTGTTACTCCTATATTAAGAACACGCCTGAATGAAAAGTTTGCACACGGAGCAAACAGACAATCGTTTTTAGTAGAGTCGGTCTCGGGTGTAGAAACCATCAAATCTCTAGCCGTAGAATCAGATGCTCAACGTCGTTGGGAAGATACTTCATCTGCTTTTGTAAAATCGTCTTTTAAAGCCAATAACCTCAATAATATTGCTAACTCTTCAGCGGAATTCATCAGTAAAGTGATGATGTTGGGTATTTTGTACTTTGGGGCACATGCCGTTATTGATGGTAGCTTAACCGTGGGCCAATTTATTGCCTTTAATATGCTAGCAGGTCGTGTAAGCGGGCCTATTCTCAAAATAGTGCAACTTTGGCAAGACTTCCAACAAGCTGGTATCTCCGTAAAACGATTGGCCGACATTCTTAATATCCCAACTGAACCAAAATACAATCCTGGCAGAACTTCCTTACCCAAATTACAAGGGCAGGTAAAGTTTGATCAAGTCGCCTTTCGCTATAAAGCAGACGGTAAAGAAATTATAAAAGGCTTTAACCTTGATATTCAACCAGGCCAAGTCATCGGTATTGTGGGTAAGTCGGGTTCAGGCAAAAGTACCTTAACAAAACTACTGCAACGTCTTTATACCCCAACGCAAGGTCGAGTGTTAATTGACGGTATTGACTTAAATATGATTGATACCGGTTGGTTAAGACAACAGATAGGTGTGGTGTTGCAAGAAAACTTTCTCTTTAATCGTAGTGTTAGAGAGAACATTGCCATTACCGATCCAGGCGTGCCAGTCGATAACGTTATTCAAGCTGCAAAATTAGCGGGTGCACATGAGTTTATATTAGAACTTGAAGAAGGTTATGACACCGTGATTGAAGAGCAAGGTGCCAACCTATCCGGTGGGCAACGTCAACGCCTCGCCATTGCTCGTGCTTTAATTAATCGCCCAAAAGTTCTGATTTTTGATGAGGCCACATCGGCCTTAGATTATGAATCTGAAACTATTATTCAAGATAATATGCGCGATATTTGTAAAGGCAGAACCGTCTTTATCATTGCTCACCGTTTAACCACCGTGAGAGATGCAGATCGAATTATCGTTATGGAAAACGGTCAACTCATCGAACAGGGTAATCATGATGGCTTGTTAAAACAGAATGGTTACTACGCCAAGCTTTGGCAGCATCAAAATAGAAAGCCTATTTCTATCAGGCCTGTTGATGCTCAAAGAACCTCCGAAGGAGGTGTGTAATGAATGAGCAACCTCAGATTGATTCACAGGGTGTTAATCAACTAAAAGACGATAAACTGAATAAGACAAGCAAAGCCAGTAAAGCTAAAAAAGTCGTTCAGCTGTTTAGGCCTAAAGACTTTAGGGATGAGCATGAGTTTTTACCTGCGGCACTTGAAATCCAACGTACACCACCTTCACCACTCGGTCGTATTATTATTTGGGTCATTATCTTGTTTTTTGTATTGGCCTTTATTTGGGCGTGGTTCGGCAAAATAGACATTGTCGCCACTGCTACAGGTCAAATTGTGCCAACGGGCAAAAGCAAAGTTATTCAAGCTTTAGAGCCAGCTAAAGTGACTGAAATTCTAGTCAATAACGGCGATAAAGTCTCAAAAGGTGATGTGTTAATCAAGCTTGACAGTACCTCCGTTCAAGCCGAAGTCACTCAATTAAAAAAACAAATCAATGAACTGCAAGCCGATCTTCTTCGTACCAAACATGTTCTACAACTGATTGAACAACCTCTCAATAGCATGATGGTATTACCTAAAGATCTCAATCTCTCACATCAACTGCTTTTACAGCAAGAGGTTATGCAGTATCGCCAACAGTTAGAAGAGATCAAAGACCAACAAGCTCGTTTTAAGGCAGATCTTAAATCCGCCAAAGCTTCACAAACCAAACTCTCAAAAGTGCTACCCATTACCAAAAAGCGTATGCAATCGAGTCATAAGCTACTTGACAGAAGTCTTATCTCAGAAGATCAGTTTCTACAAATCAAACAAAACTTCATTGAGCAAACTCAAGATCTAAAAATTGAATCTTTAAGAATTGAAAGTATTCAAGCACAGCTCAAACAAATGCAATCGCAACAAGCCACCTTACGTAGCCACACCAAACAAACCTTAATGCAACGATTGTTAGATACCCAACGCCAAAAAGACCTTGCCGAGCAAGATTACATTAAAGCCCAACAACGCCTTAAACAATATGTTATTCAATCTCCTATTAATGGCACCGTACAACAACTCGCCATGAACACCGTGGGTGGAGTCGTCACCTCTGCACAAGAGCTTATGGTGATTGTGCCAAAAAATCAAAAGCTAGAAGTAGAAGCCATGTTGTTAAACAAAGACATTGGTTTTGTGCATGAAGGCCAAAATGCCGAAGTCAAAATCGATACCTTTAACTTCACCAAATACGGGGTGATTGATGCCAAAATCAGCAATATCTCGCGGGATGCGGTTGAAAATAAAGATTTAGGGCTTGTATACGCAATGCGTTTAAAAATAGAAAAAAACAATGTGTATGTGGATAACAAGCTTGTTGATCTTTCACCAGGCATGCAAGTGACTGCGGAGATTAAAACGGGACAGAGACGTATTATTGAATATTTGCTAACGCCTTTACTGCGTTATCAAAATGAAAGTATTAGAGAGAGGTAAATATGATAAATGGACCGAAAAAGCATAAATCAGTCGAGTCTGACCCCATCGATATGTTGATCTTTCACTAGGCATGCAAGTGACTGCGGAGATTAAAACGGGACAGAGACGTATTATTGAATACTTGCTAACACCATTGTTGCGTTATCAAAATGAAAGTATTAGAGAGAGGTAGTAATAAATGATTAGAAGGGATCTAAAGTGTTAGGTATAGCAATTATTTTTTTTATATCTGTGTATCTTGTAATCACCTTAATTGCTATTCGGATTGCAGTCGTTGTTGCTCGTCGTTTTAACCGTCGCGGTTGGGTGTGGGGTTTATTTACGGGGCTGGTTATGTACAACCTTGTTCTATGGGATCTTATTCCATCATATATTTTATTTAATTATTACTGTAATAAAGATGCCGGAGTACACATTTATGTTGATGCAGAACAATGGATAAAAGAACACCCTGAAGCTATGCAACCTTTTAAATATGAGGATTTGCCATGGAAGTATAAGACCAGGGTTAAGGAGGTAGAAAATAAACCTAAAAACATAACAGAAAAATATATCGATTTTGAACTACCTGATGGGTCTAGTTGGCGTGTTATGTTCGTCATTGATCAAGGTAAAAGAGTTAATAAATTAGAGTATGTAGATTTTAAGAAAAATCCCAATACTAACTATTACTATATAACAAATCGACTTGCTGAGGTGCATTCATCATCATACCCTTTCTATTTAATTAGAAAGATTACGACAGAAATTTTAGATATTGAAACTGAGGAAGTTTTAGCAAAACACGTTTTTTATATTAATGCATTATGGATTGAAAAAGTCTTTGGCTTTTCATTTGGTCAACGATGCAAAGAACAAAAAAAATCTGAATATTACAACTTTGAAGATTATATTAGGAGAGATCTAAGATGATTACTGCAGAAAACGTATTTCAATTAACCCAGTTAGCAGAAGCGAGTTATGCGTATTTTGATCCAAATAAATTAACAAAAGTTGCAATAAAGTCAGCTCTTGAAAACAAAAGTGAAGAACCTGAGGAATCATTTAGTGATAAACAAGCTGATTTATTGTTGGAAAGCTGGAATATTGTTTCAGAAGGTCATCTTCCTAATACCGAAAGCGGCTATTCCTCTACGTTATTTCAAAATCGAGATGGTAGCTTTGTTTTAGCTTTTCGTGGTACCGAAGGTCTTAAGAGTGATGATTTATGGTCTGCAGACATAGGCGACATCGTTACCGATGGGCTTGCCATTAAACAAATTGTGGATATGTACAATGAATGGCAACGGATTATTTCGCCACTAGGGCAAGCTTACTCTATTGCCAAACTAGATTATTTATCCGCTGAAACAGAAGCTTATATTGAAGCAACGTTAAAACTTTCTTCTAACGATGTGCAAATTAGAGAATTAGCACAAGAGGCGATTGATGCTTTAAAAAGTCGTCCAGATGTGATATTTGATAATACTGCTGTTTACACGATTAATTATGTAACCTCATCAGATTTAGGTTTAGGCCTACAAGAGCAAATTTTAGCCAATGGTTTAACGGTAACGGGTCATTCATTAGGTGGGCACTTAGCAAGCAGTTTTGTAAGACTTTTTCCTGAAGTGGGTGCAGAGGCATTAACCGTTAATGGTGCAGGTTTTCCAACAGGTAGTACTCCAGGGCTTACAGGAAATGCTGAGCTTAATATACAAAACCTCTTTAGCCTACTCGGTGGAGCAGATACATTTATTCCCTCTGATACTTTTAATGTATTTGGTGAAGATATGTACGAGTTTGTGACCATGAACCAAGAATGGGGACTGATTCAACCTGGGCAACATACGGCATTATATATAGAGCAACCTGATTTATTTGGTAATACCTTCGGGCATGGCTCTTCTCAAATGACTGATAGTGCAGCAGTTTATGACCTACTGATACAGCTTGATGCCAACTTACAAGACTCACCGATTGATTTTGCTTTACCTGAATTAACTAGGTTTTTTGAAGTCAGCTCAAATAAGGATAAAACGACATTAGAAAGTATTGTTTCATCAATATCCAGTTTGTTTTTAGAAAATTCATCAATCGATATAGATAGCAATGGAGAATTTATTAATAGAGAGGCATTATATAGCGTAATCTCTAATATTAAAAGTGCTTCAAAATATATTGAAGGAGCTTACAATTTTTCTATTATTGAGGATTTCGGCAATCTCGTTTCACTCGCCCAAACCAATATCGCCTACCGCTACGCATTAGCCAATCTCAACCCGTTTGCTATTACAGGCGATGATTCTTTATACGATTCTCATAACCAAAATGGTGAATTGGATTTATATAATCCAGAAACAGGGGAAGGTCAGCTTACTGATGAGTATTTAACCGACCGTGCTGAAATGTTAAGAACCCTCATTCAGTTTAATATTGAAGGTAAGGATTATGATGAAAGTATTAGTGCAGGGTTAATAAATACAACTTACAGCGATTTAACCGAAGATTTTAATTTAAGCGCAGAATCAAATTATAGCTATTTTGAAGACAGCAAAAAAGTCATTTTCGGTTCTGAATTAGGAGAAGACATTCAAGGAGGAAATCAAGCTGATAAACTCTATGGAATGGGTGGTGATGACACTATAAGTGGTGGTAAAGGTAGAGACCGTATTGAAGGTGGTTATGGCAAGGATATATTAAATGGTGATGATTCAGATGACATTCTGTTAGGCCAAAAAGGAGAAGATACTTTAGTTGGTGGAAATGGAAAAGATATTTTAATAGGTGGGTATCAAGATTCAAATAAAACTATTGATGATAATGAAGTAGATACTTTAAACGGTGGTACAGGTTTTGACACTTATTATGTGGGTGATGGCGATAAAATTACGGATGATGATTTAGACGGTAAGGTCATTTTTAAAGGTGAAGATTTAAGCGGCGTTAAAAATAAAAAAGAAGATGCTGAAAACGAATACACCGATGATATGGGCTATACCTATAAAGAAGATGGCAGTACTCTTACTGTTACTAAAGATGGACAGTCTTTTACCATTGAAAACTGGGATAGTGACAAGCAACAAGGCTTGGGGATTGAGCTAAATAATAAAATCAAAGTCAATATAGAAGATAACTCCGCTCTAGAAGCCTCTGAAACAATGACTTTTAACGTCTCGCTTTCAAGGGCTTTGAATGATGGCGAAGAGTTAAGCTTAGATGTAAAAGGGGAAACGATTACTTTCTCACCTGGAGAAAAAACAAAAAACTATACCTATACATGGACAGATAATAAAAAATGGGAGCTTAATAGAGAAATATCTATTGATGCTTCTATAGCCAGCTTTACAGGCGGTAAACCTGAAGATGTAGAAATTGAAAATGGGCAAGGCACTATTGTTGATGATGATGATAAAAAAAGACTTGATCCGCTTGCTTTAGATACGAATAAAGATGGTGTCATCTCTACCACCTCTCTTGAAGATTCAGGTACCTATTTTGATATAACTGGTGACGGACTTCGTGAAAGGGTTGGTTGGATAAAAAGTGAAGATGCCCTTGTTGCGTATGATAGAAACGAAAACGGACAAATTGATGGCATTGATGAAGTTTTTGGCAATCTCTCTGAAAACGGTTTTGATGAGCTTAAACGAGTTGCCGACTCAAACTTTGATAATGTTATTGACCGTAAAGATGAGCTTTTTAACCAACTGCAAACTTGGAATGATTTAAATCAAGATGGGTTGGTTCAAGATGGTGAACTTCAAAGTTTGCAAGCAGCAGGTGTTGAGAATATTGGGTTAAATTATGTCTCTACGGATATCGATCTAAATGGTAATAGATTAACTGAAGCGAGCCGCTATACAGATAGTCAAGGAAATCGTGAATTAGCCGCAGATATTCAATTGGCAGCCGATCAAAAAGATACAAAAGTTGAAATAGGAGATATTCTAGGGCTGGAAATTGATGATTCCACACGTTTATTACCACAGTTTAAAGGCTCTGGCTTAGTTTATGATGCACTCATTCAATATAACCTTGACCCAGAGTTTAGAGCTATAGCTGAAGAACTTGCTTCTGATCCATTAAATATTGCTACTAACTTTCAAGCCTTTATGGATAGTTATTCAGGCTATAACGCTTATATCAATGAGTTTAAAGAGCGCTTTAGTGTTGATGATGTTGATATGCTCGAAGATGATAAAACACTTTGGGTTTATAGCCGTTTTGAGGGCGATTTTGAAACGGTCAATGCTATTCAACAGAAGTATGAAAACTCATTTAGAAATATCGACTCGGTTTCTGCTACAACCGGATTATCGTCTTCAATACTGGCAAGTTATGAATATATGTTAAGTCAACTTGAAAGTGGCTTTGCATTACAGTCTGTATTTAATGATGTTTCTACTGTTTTGGAATATAACGAAGAATTAAATAAATACAGTGTTTCTGACCCTGAAGTCTTTACTGCTCAGATTATTGATTATCTTAATAGTGACTTATATTCCACTGATGAAAAAGTGTATTTAGCTCATACCTTGTATCAAAGAAGTGGTGAGCTTGAGGTTAATGTTGATGGAATTTTGTCGGGTATTACCAACTCGATTTTACAGTCTTTAATTGCTGAAACCCTTATTGGTGACTCAGTATCTTATTTTGAACGAGAAGAAGCGGTCTCTGTTTTGGGAGACGTCGTTTTAGGTTCATCTGGAAACGATGTCATTAATCTTAAAACATCTGATGACCAGACTAATCAACACGTTTACCTTAAAGAAGGTGATGACAAAGTAATTTCAAACACTGGTAATCAATATTATTTATTTAATCGTGGAGATGGTTTTGACACTATTGGTGATATTGGAGGTACTGATCGACTTGTCTTTGGTGATGGTATAAACCGTGATGATGTTGAAGTTAAGCTACAGCGTAATGCAGATTTGATTATTGCAATCAAAGAAACCGATAAGCCATTTGATGAATTGACTGATCGAGTTTTAATGGTCGATTGGATGAGGCCTGATAATAGGCTTGAGGTTATTGAATTTGCAGATGGTTCAACTCTGAGGCTGCAAGATGTATTTGAACAATACGAAGCCTCAGATAGCACTGATGTTGTTGAGTTGAGTTCCGGTAATGATACGTTTGATGGTAAAGCGGGTAATGATGTTATTAATGCGGGTGGTGGTAATGATAAGTTAACGGGTTCTGAAGGTGATGATCGCTTGATTGGTGGTTCTGGTAATGATACCTATTACTTTGGTCGCGGAGATGGACAAGATACGGTTGTTGACAGTGAAGGCCATGATACTTTGCAGTTTGAGGCTGGAGTTGAGTTTGGCGATTTGGTTGCACGTTTTAAAGGGGCTGATTTACAAATTGCGATTAATGAAGAGGGTAAAACCTTTGATCAATTGGCCGATGTAATAACTCTTCAAAACTTTAACAATGCTGACGCTTCTATCGAATCTGTGTTCTTGGACGGTTTTGTTCGAGTTAACATTCAAGATTTATTAAATAAGCCAACCATTGAAGACGATGAGCTGATTTACATTGATAAAGGTGTTGATGTTGACTTGCTTGCAGGTAATGACACTGTTACAACGAGCGATGCCGATGATTCAATTTATGGTAATGACGGTAATGATGTTATCTCTACAAATGGTGGAAATGATGTACTTGAAGGTGACCTAGGTAATGACACTCTTGAAGGTGGTAGAGGTAATGACCTGTATATTTTTAACCGAGGTGATGGCAAGGATACTATTTTTGACGACTATAGCTTTGGTTACCACAATACATTAAAAGAGGATGCCGGTAATGATTCTTTACTTTTAGGTGAAGGCATTACCAGTGATGATATCGTTATAAAATACTATGGTGCAGACTTGATGATAGGAATCAAGGAGGGAGATAAACCGTTTAGTGAGTTGAATGATGTTATTACAATTAAAAATTATGGTGATGATAAAAATAAAATAGAACATATTGTTTTAAGTAATGGAAATGAAGTTGACATTACACTCCCTGAAAGTGCATACGGTTATGCTACGGTTGCAACTACTGGGGACGATATACTGTTTTTTGAAGAAAATATATCAATAGACACGCTACAAGGTCATGATTTTATACACACAGGTAATGGAAATGATGATGTTTTTGGAAACGTTGGAAATGATGACATTCACACAGGAGACGGTGAAGATATTTTAAATGGTGGGGTAGGAATTGACTACCTCTTCGGTGGCGATGGAAATGATACATATATCTTTAATCGAGGTGATGGAAACAATACGATTTTTGATGATAACAGAGATGGTTATGTACCAGATACTAATATGTACCATGGCATGTATACAACCTATCCAAAAATTACCGGTAGTTCTACGCCACAAAAAGATGCAGGGATCGATACTTTAGTATTTGGAGAAGGTATTGCTTTAGATGATATCGAAGTGAAAATCTCAACAAAAAGTTTTTCTAGTAGTTCAAGAGATATTGTTATTTACGTCAAAGATGATGAAGGTCAAATTGCTGCTAGAAACACAAGTGGAGACATTGTAGGAGATGCTGTAACGATAAGAGATTATTTTGATAGCAGAAATAAAATAGAGAATATTCTTTTGAGTGATGGTACTCAGGTTGACATTGATAGTATGGTTAACCAAATAACCAGCGGAAATGATCAAATTACCTACCTTTCGAGCAATGAAGATATGACTCTTGATGCTTTGGAGGGCAATGATATAGTAAAAATTGGTTTAGGGGATGACACCATTATCGGTGGTAAAGGCGATGACGAGCTTGAAGGTGGTGGAGGTAATGATACCTATGTTTTCAACCTTGGGGATGGCAAGGATTCAATATATGATCATGACGAAATTAGGGGAGGAGATTCTAGGTTTCAAACAAATGCAGGAAATGATACGCTGAAATTTGGTATAGGAATTACACCAGAAGATTTGTTATTTATTCTTCAAGACAGTGATTTAGTAATAAAAATTGCAAATACAGAAGACTCAATAACTATTAAGAATTATGAAGATTCAAATAATGCGATTGAAAACATCGTTTTTGATGATGGCACAAACGTTGATTTAATAGATATGGCTTTAAAGTTTTTAGGTGAAAATGTAGTTATACCTGATCAAGATAGCCAAGAAAATATTTATATTCTTAATCATGCCGATGGTGTCAAAACCATTTTTAATAGCAGTGCAAACGATACTTTACAGATAGCAGAAGGTATTGGTGTTGAGCAGTTAATAGCAAGATTTGTTGGAAATGACTTAATTGTTGCATTAAAAGAAAGTGGTGTTGCTTTTGATGCATTAAAAGATAAAGTTATCATTAAAAATTATGTGTATGACAAAATAGAAAGTATCATTTTAAACGATGGAACAAAAATCAAGTTAAATGATATGTTGTTGCAAGCATCAGAAGGTGACGATACTTTAAGTTCTTATGAGCAAGAGGCAATAGTCATAGACGGCTTAGCTGGTAATGATGATGTTTCTACTGGTCAAGAGAATGATGTTATTTTGGGTAACTCTGGGAATGACCGGATTTATGCAAATGCTGGGGCTGATGATATTACCGGAGGCCAAGGAGATGACTATCTTAGTGGAGGTGTGGGGAATGACTCATATTTCTACAGTAGAGGGGACGGAAAAGATGTCATTTCTGATGAAGCTGGCACAGACCAAATTTTCTTTGGTGAAGGCATTGTATATGAAGATTTAGCTTTTAAGCAGGATGGTTCTAATCTTATTATTGCCATACAAGAGAACGGTAAATCCTTTGCTGACTTTTCTGACAAAATTACAATTATCGATTGGTTTAATCAAGCAACCAATATTGAATCTCTTCAGTTTACAAATGATATAAGTGTTGATTCTGCTGCACTTGCCTACACAATTCTAAATCTAAATCCAGACACTTTGTTCAGTAAAAATGGTGCGGAAATGCGCGGTGGCTTGGGTAATGATACCTATGTCTATAAAAAAGGTGACTTCACTGTCGTTATTGATGATGGAGTTTACAACGAAGATATTCAGATTAATGCTGGAAACGATATCTTGCAGTTTGAAGATATTACTCTAGACCAAGTCACTCTTGGTATTCAAGGTAGAGACCTGATCATTAAAATTGATGCTGGACACGATACCTATCAAGAACTTAAAGATTATGTAGTGATTCGTGATTGGCAAGAGGCTAATCGAGGAATTGAATCTATTTCTTTTGCCGATGGTGAAATTCTTGCCATAGATAAAACTGCGATTAATCGAAAGCTGAGTTTTGATGAAAACTGGATTACCAGTCGTTACTACATTTATGGTGCAGAAGACAACGTTATTGCAGGTTCTCAATTCTCTGAAGTGATTGAAGCAGGTGTTGGTAATGATGTAGTTAATGCTTATAACGGCAGTGATCGTTTAGTTGGTCAAGCTGGCAATGACACGCTTAATGGTGGTGAAGGCAATGATACTTATGTGTTTCAACGTGGTGATGGTCAAGACATAATCATAGATTCTCAGGGTGTCGATGCACTTGTCTTAAATGGCGGTATTACACAAGAGGAAGTTCTATTTGAACAAGTTGATAACGACCTAGTTATTGCTTTAGCCGAAGATGGAAAATCTTTTACGGAATTATCGGATAAAGTTACCTTAACAGAGTGGTTTACAGGTATAGATGGCCGTGTCGAATATTTGGCCTTAGATGGACAGGATATTATATCAATCGCTGATTTAATTATTGAGCCAACTGAGCAAGATGACTCTTTAGAGTATGGTGATGAAAACAATAATATTGATGCCTTAGCTGGCAACGACACTATTTATATCGGTGGTGGAGATGATGTATTAGCGGGTAATGACGGTGATGACCAGCTTTATGCCGGTTCTGGCGATGATGTTGTTTCTGGCGATGCAGGTACTGATACTCTATATGGTGCAGAAGGTAATGATACTTACCTCTTTGGTCGTGGTGATGGCCAAGATACCGTTATTGAAGATAATTTTAATGACTGGGGTACGACTGGTAAAGACACACTGAAATTTAAAGAAGGAGTTTCTTCCGCAGACATAATTCTGGTGCAACAGGGTGAAGACTTAATTGTTGGGTTAAGTGAAGAAGGTAAAACCTTTGAACAGTTAGCAGACAAGATTACGCTTAAAAAATGGTCTACCTATGACCAAGAAAATTCTCGTGATTACAGTCGAGCTTACTATACCGTTGAGCAATTTTCTTTTGCTGATGGCACCGTTTGGAATATGGCTGATATTATTGCGAACATCGGTTCTTCTGAAAATGATGCGATTTATGGTTTTAACCAAAACGATACGTTAGAAGGATTGTCTGGTAATGATTCGCTTTATGGTCGTTTAGGTGATGATACCTATGTGTTTAATCGTGGTGATGGTCATGACACAGTTTATGATTATGGTCAAAAAGATGATGACACATCATATTATGATGCGGGTAATGATACTTTACAGTTTGGTGATGGCATTGGTGCAAATGATTTGATTTTTGTAATTGCTGAAAATCAACGAGACTTAAAAGTCTATATCAAAGAAGAAGGCAAAGACCTTGATGGGCTTCAGGATACTTTATTACTGAAAGACTGGACTAAGGCAAATACACGTGTTGAAAACTTTGTACTGCAAGATGGAACCGTCTTGGATATAGCAAACTATTTGACTCCTGAACCAACCGAAAATAATGATGTTCTCATTTACTCTAATAATGCTGATTATGTTGATGCTTTAGCAGGTGACGATATTGTTTTTGCCCAAGGTGGCGATGATACGGTCCTAGGAAATGCAGGTAATGATGAATTGCAGGGTGGCAGCGGTGAAGACTCTTTAATTGGTGGTGAAGGCGATGACACCTTAAGTGGAGGCGTTGATAACGATTATCTTGAGGGTGGTGTCGGTAGTGATCGATATATCTTCAATTTAGGAGACGGATATGACGTTATAAGTGATTTCTCGGAAGATTTAACTGACAGTGATGTTATTCGTTTCGGTGAAGGCATTGATTCAGGTTCTGTCATTTTCTCGCAGGAGGAGAATGATCTTGTTATTGCTATTTCCAGTGAGGATAGGCTCACGGTACAGAACTGGTATGCAAATAATGGGTATCGAATTGAAGCTGTTGTGTTTGATGACGGGTCATCTTTGAGTGCAGATGAGGTTGAGCAGATTGTTCAGTCATCACAAAACCGGGAACCCGTTATCGTTAATGATGTTCCAGAAAAACGTGCAGTTAATTTCTATAACGCAACTAATTCTCAAATTACCGGACTATCCGATGGTGGTTTTGTCATTGGTTGGGATTTAAAGTATTTTCGCAACAATAACTTGAATAGCGACGTTCTTTTAGAGGTTTTTGATAGCAACAGCGAAAAGGTCGGTGAAAATATTGAAGTTAATACTTATCTAGAAAATGATCAAACTATTCAAGATATGGTGACTTTAACCTCGGGTGACTATGTCAGTCTCTGGACTTCATTCAATCAAGACGGCATTAATAGTGGTGTGTATTTACAGCAATTCACCAGTACAGGTGTAAAAGTAGGTGAAGAGGTTCAGGTTAATACCTATACTGATGATAGCCAGTTTGCGCCTATGATTACCCCTATTGAAGACGGTGGATATGTTGTTGTGTGGGCTTCAAGAGGTCAAGATGGTTCTTTTGACGGCGTATTTCTTCAGCAGTTTACAGATGATGGACAAAAATCTGGAAGTGAAACGCAAGTTAATACTTATATTGATAACCATCAAGATTCACCTGTTATTACCTCATTGGCTGGAGGAGGCTATGTCGTAGGCTGGAATTCTTACGATCAGGATGGCTCCGGTTCTGGTGCTTACATGCAAGTATTTGATTCGAGTGGTAATAAAGTAGGTGCTGAGCAGCGCGTTCACACGGATACCGATGACAACCAATACATTGGTGAATTTGTAGGACTCTCCGATGGAGGTTTTGCTGTTACCTTTATTGGAGCTGACGGCGGTACAAAACATTTTCATGTCAGAAAATATGATCAAGATGGACTTTTAGTTGGTCAAGAACAGAATTTTGATTATGTCGTGAATATTTACACCAGTAAACCCAAGGTTATTCCGTTAGAAGATGGAGGGTTTATTTCTGCATGGGTTGCTATAAATGACGATGGATCAAGTGAAGGTGTTTATTTACAAAGACATGATTCTCAGGCTGAAAAAGTGGGTGAAGAACATCGCGTAAATAACACGGATAACTATAGTTTGAATATTGTTGATGTAACTTTATTAGATGGTGGTGAGTATGTTATTGCTTGGGAATCAAGTGATGGCTATTATGGCGGAACCTCGGACATCTTTACACAAAGATTTGATAGCGAACTTCATGAGTTGGGAGATGAACGAAAGGCAAACTATTTTAAGAAAGCGACTCCTGATTCAGCCGATGTTACGCAGTTAAATGATGGGGGCTATGCTCTTTCTTTTACGGCTGATGATGGCGTTTACTACCAGCAGTTTGATGCATTAGGCAATAAAGTTGGTCAAGAGGTTTCTCCTCAAACCGATTTTATACTTTGGTCAGGCGAAACTCTTTCAAGGAATTTTGATTATATTCATGACCCTGATGGTGATACATTAAGTTTCAGTTGGGATTTAGCAACTGAAGTTGACTCGGTGTTGGATGGCGATTTTAGTCTTAACCAAGATGGGTCATGGTCTTATATAGCAGGCTCAAACTACGACTTCTATGATGAGTTCACAATTACTGTTAATGACGGTCATGGTGGAGTTTTAGAGCAAACGTTGACGTTTGAGAATCATCAAACACTTTTGACCCCTTTAGTTTTAGATCTGAACGGCAATGGTACTACCTCAATTTCTATTGACGAGTCAAATGCCTATTTTGATTATGATGGAGATGGCAATCGTGAGCATACTGCTTGGCAAGAAGAGGGTGATGCTCAGCTTGTTGCTGATTTGAATTTTGATGGAAAAATCAGTGATGGAACTGAAATCTTTGGTGATTTCACCCTATTAGCGGATGGTTCACGAGCGAAAAATGGTTATGAAGCATTGGAACAATATGACAGCAATGGAGACCGTGTCATTGATAGTCAAGATGTTCTCTTCGGGAACTTATCTTTGTGGCAAGATTATAACCAAAATGGTAAATCTGAAGCGGGTGAGTTGACCAATATTCAATTGAGTGAAGTCACTGCAATTTATCTTGATTCTGATAGCGGTATCACTTTTGAACAACGCCAAGAGAATGGTAATACGATTTTAAATGAGACGAATTACATGGGAGTTGATGGCACTACAGGCATTATTCGTGATGTAGGTTTTGTTTATAACGCCCTAGATACCATTACCAATAACGATACCTTATCTACAAAATTTTATGGTCAATTGCTATCTGGTGAAGACGGAGATGATACCTATGTTTTCAATTCTGGAGATGGCGTAGTTACTATTAACGATAATGGTGACGGCTCAGATAGATTAGTCTTTGGTGAAAATATTACCCCAGAACAACTGATTGTGCGTTGGGATAAAACCAACAATGGTTTGATTATTGGTGTTAAAGAAAGTGCGGATGATGCATCATCCATTTATGACGTTACAGATAAAATTGCAATTCATGACTGGTTTGAGGATAGCGGTGCTATCGAGACGTTTGAGTTTGCTGATGGTTCAGTTCTTAGCCGTGAATCGTTGTATGAACAATATACTTCACTCGCCGAATCTCAAGGATTAAATGCTCGAGTTTTAGATACGAATGGCGAGCTTGCGGGCGGAGACTTTGCTGATGTACTTTATGGTGCTGAGGGAGAGGAAAAGCTAGAAGGTCTGGCCGGTAATGATTACTTAAGAGGTTTGTCTGGTGATGATTATCTGTTAGCTGGCTCTGGGAATGACACCCTTGAAGGTGGTTTAGGCGATGACACTTTATACAGTGAGTCAGGTAATGATTACTACCTTTATAGTCGTGGCGATGGTAAAGATCTGATTCAAGATTTTTCTGGATATGACCGTTTGGTGTTTGGAGAGGGCATTACACAAGAAGATGTCATTATTGAGCAAGATGGTTATGACTTGTTGATAGGCATCACAGAAGAAGGCAAGTCTATTTCTGAATTGAGTGACTTGATTCGTATTGAAGGTCAATTTATTGCTGGATTTCAAATTGAACAGATTGAACTGTATTCTGGTGAACTAATTCAGTTAAATCATAACGATGTCCCTGATATTAATTCGGTTTCGGTATCACTTCTTGAAGATGAATCTTTTTCTGGTCAATTGAGTGTGAACGGTAATGCCAATGGACTTATCTACGAAGTGGAGAATAGTTCTGAGTTTGCGAGTTTCTCAATAGATGAAAATGGTCAATATACCTATACTCCTAATGAAAATTTTAACGGACAGGATTCTGTTACTGTAAAAGTAACCAATGCAAAAGGACAAACCGATACTGAAGTATTGTCTTTTGATGTTGAGTCGGTGAATGATGCTCCAACAGTAAATAACTCTGCTGAGTCTATCCTTCTTCAAAATATTCGTTCACAGAATGGGGTTGTTAGCGTATCTGATGTGGATGGAGATGCTCTAAATTATTCAGTTTCCACACAAGCTTTAAATGGTTCTTTAACGATTGATACGGAAGGCCAGTGGCATTATCAAGCGGATGATCTTTACATAGGTCAAGATTTAGCTGTTGTCACTGTGGATGATGGTCAAGGAGGTTTTGTTACTCAAACACTGAATTTTGATGTTAGTGTCTCAACACCAGTATTTGATGATAATGAGGTGATGTTACTTGAGGATAATCAAGCTAGCGGTGCTTTTAATGTCGTCAATCCAGTGGGTGGAGATTTAAGTTATGAATTAGTTTCTAGCTCTGCTAATGGAGCGTTAACATTGGATAGTGTAGGTAATTGGGAATACACACCAAACGATAACTATAACGGTTCAGACTCAATATCAATTAAGGTGACAAATGAGTATGGTTTAAGTGCGACTTCAACACTCAATTTTAATATTGAATCGGTGAATGACGCACCTGTTTTAGATAATGACCAAGAAACAGTATTGCTTCAAGATGTTCGCTCATCACAAGGCAAAGTGAATGCTTTTGATGTAGAAGGTGATTTATTAAGTTATGTCGTTACAGAACAAGCGGTTAATGGTGTTATAAGTCTCGATTCTGAAGGGAATTGGAACTATCAAGCCAATGCACTTTATCTTGGTCAAGATTCTGCGGTTATCACGGTAGATGATGGTTTAGGTGGAACAGTCACGAAAACGTTGAATTTTGATATTAATGTCTCTTCACCAAGCTTGGCGAATAGTTCGATTTTTCTCGAAGAAGATGGCACTACAGATGGTGTTTTCAATGTAATTAATCCTATTGGCGGTGAACTCACCTTTCAGTTGGTTTCAGGCTCTGAACATGGTGAGCTAATGTTCGATAATTCTGGTCACTGGAATTACACTCCTTCGGCAAACTATAACGGAGAAGATACTGTTACGATTAAAGTAACTAATGAATATGGATTAAGCTCATCTTCAAACTTAAGTTTTTCAATTGAGGCGGTGAATGATGCACCAATTGTGACAACCGAGAGTGAGAGCTTTACGTTGACTAACATCCGAGATGTGGGTGGTAGAATCGAAGCCAGCGATGTTGACGGAGATAGTTTGCTTTATTCGGTACAAGGTTCTCCAGAAAATGGTTCGCTTGTGATTGATGAAAATGGTTATTGGAATTATCGTGCCGATGCATCATTTAATGGTGATGACAGTGCTGTAATTATGATTGACGATGGTAATGGTGGCAACGTAACAACAACTTTAAACTTTACGGTTGAAGGTTATCAGTATGAAGGTCAAGACTTGATCATCAATGATAATAGTGGCGGTGATACCCTTGTTATGAATGGTGTTGAAAAAAGAGATCTTCAATTTAGCCGCCAAGGGGATGCCTTATCGATTCGAGTAAGAGATGAAGCAACCGTTACCTTAAGTAACTATTTTGTTGATGTACTATCGGGTGTTGAAGAGATTGTTACTGATCAGGGGAGCATTAGCCTAGCTAAAGACGTTATCACACAGATGACTCCCTGGGATTGGTGGACATTTGGTGATGATGGGGTAAATAATCTCATTGATGGTTCATCGTATAGTGATTGGATATTTGGTGGTAATCAATCAGATGTTTTATTAGGTAGTTCGGGTTCTGATGATATTAGTGGTTTTGGCGGAAACGATACTATTATCGGCGGTAATGGTAGAGACTATATATATGGTGACTCTGGTGATGACAATCTTTATGGTGATAATCAGGCTGACTACCTATACGGAGGTCAAGGTAGCGATACACTCGTTGGCGGTTCGGGTAATGATCAGTTATATGCTCAAAATGGGAACGACCTTCTTGTCGGTGGCACAGGTCAAGACATCTTAAAAGGCGGTAACGGCGATGATGTTTATGGTTTCACTAAAGGAGACGGTATAGATCTAATTCGTGATACAGGAGGTTTTGATACGATTCAGTTTGGAGAAGGTGTAGGAAAAGAAGATATTAGTTTCTTCATGCAAAACGCCCGTCTTTATCTCCAATATAGCGATACTGATAGCGTGACGATTGCTGGTCAATCCAAAGACGACAATCAGATTGAACGCATTGAGTTGAATGATGGGAGCTACATGACAAACGCTGATATTGATTTAATTGTGCAACAGATGAGTGCGTTTGCAAGTGAAAAAGGTATCTGGAAACCAGATAACAACGACATTCGTAACAATGAACAGATGATGCAAATTGTTACTTCCGGTTGGCAAATTTAGCTAAAAGAGAAATGGCTTATAAGTTTATAAAGACGTTTTTATGTTAAAAATATCTGTTGTAGTTCCCTTCTATAACCCGCCATTAGACTACTTCAAAGAATGTGTTGAGGCTTTAAAAAAGCTCAATCCATTTGAAGTGCTTTTAGTGGATGATTGTTCTACAGAAGATGAACTGGTTGATTATGCAAAATCTAGTGGTTTTCGTTATCTAAAAACAGAATATCAATCTGGTTATGACGGAACACCTTTTAATTTAGGAGTGCAGGAAGCGCAGGGTGATTACATTTGTCGTGTGGACTCAGATGACCAGTTATTAGCTCTGCCAACGACTATGGAAACAGATGTTTGCTTTGGTCGTTTGGATAGGGTGAAGCCAGCAGTTGGGTTAACAATTGAAGAGTTGATTCTAGCTCCACGCTCGGTCTGTAATGCCATTGTGGTTAAGCGTGAGATACTACTTAAACATCCGATGTCATTAGACTCTAATGTATATGGTGACGTTTTGTTGGTGCTTCAGCTATTAAACAATGGCTATAGCCGAACTGTTTTTCCAGCAGTTAATTATGTCTATAGGAGACGTGAAGGTTCTATTCAAGCTACGCATAGCGAATTTCACCATCGCTTAAGATTGGTGCAAACGGTAGCTCGTTTCTGTCAGCTGGAAAAAGTACCTCCTGAAAGAAGTGTGTTCTTATTGCAACTTGCGATGGAAAACCTGAAGTATGGTAGTAAGGCTTTAAAACTAGTTTTGTATACTGAGGATATACTTACCTAAGTGCTTGTTCATTATTTTTTATTGTTCAATAAAAATGAACATGTTATTATCTTGAACAAGACGTGTTTTAGGAATGATGATGAGTGCAGTGCTAAAAAATGCAAAATTGATTGATGCGGCTGTTACTGCTTTTGGTAAGCAAACTGGTCTATCAATCTATCCAGACAATAAAAATTCTGCAAAGGATTCTATGTTCTTAATTGTAGAAGGGGTAAGAGAGCCTTTTGAAGCCTATGTAAAATCGACATTAACACAGCAAAATCTTGCATCAGTCATTTACGAAATGTCCCAAGAGAACTATGGAGCACTAAAAATATTGGTAGCCCCATATATCAATCCGAATTTAATGGAGAAATTGAGAGAGGCAAAAGTCTTCTGTCTTGATGCAGCGGGTAATGTGTTTATTCAAAAGCTGCCGCTTTATGTTTTTATCAAAGGTAATAAGCCGACCAGTGAAGCGACGGTAATCAAAAAAGGCCGTGCGTTCCAATATGCAGGTTTGAAGGTGGTTTTTGCTCTTTTGCAGAATCCAAGCTTAATCCATAAAGCTTACCGAGAAATAGCAGAGAAGGCTGGTGTTGCTTTGGGAAGTGTTGGTGGAGTATTGGAAGACCTTACTTATCATGGATATATCCAAATGACCGGTAAAGAAAGAATCTTTAAAGACAGAAAAGGGTTATTACAACGATGGGTTGAGGAATATCCTCTATTAAAGCAGAAACATTTTTTGGGGCGTTTTACGACTGAAAATCCAAAATGGTGGACGGAGGTCGATATAACCAATTTTGAAGGTTTGTGGGGTGGTGAAATTGCCGCCGAGACCTATACCAATTACTTGCAGGCGAAAGATGCGATCGTTTTTATTCCCGAACTGCAAAAGACTTCTCTTCTGAAATCAGCAAGGTTAAAAAAACGCAAAGCCAATGATGAAGGGATTTGTATTGATTTAATCGAACCGTTTTGGGCAGAGGGTACAGCAAGTGGAGAAGGGGATTTGGCTCCGCCTTTATTGGTGTATGCCGATTTGATTCACTCTAAAGATGCACGTAACTTGGATACAGCGAAGCGAATTTATGAACAGTACCTTGATTGATGTAACTGGAAAATTGCCTTCAGGTATAGTGAAGATTTACCGTGAGGTATTTGATGCTGCCGGAGAGCTTCAATTGGAAGCATTGGTTGTAGGTGCAATGGCCAGAGACTTAGTGTTAGTTCATGGGTTTGATGCAAGACTAGAGCGTGGTACTCGTGATGTTGATTTTGCGGTGCAAGTAAAAGACTGGAAAGCATTTCAGGATTTGTCAGCAGGCTTGATTGAAAAGGGGTTTACCAAGGCTGATAAACTGGCACACCGTTTCTTTTTGAATGACGAAGATGGGATTCGTTGGGAAGTTGATATAGTGCCCTTTGGTGAGCTTGCTGACGAAAATGGCTGTATTAAGTGGCCGCCAGATGAATCCATTGAGATGTCTGTTTTAGGATTTGATGAAGCTTTTGAGCATTCTTTAACTGTTCAGTTAGGGGATAGTGATAATCAATTTTCGATAAAGGTTGCTGCACCTGCTAGTATGGCTTTTTTAAAACTTATTTCTTGGCTGGAAAGAGAGCCTGCTATTCGTTCAAAAGACGCTAAAGATATTCGCTATTTGATGCGGACTTATTCCAAAATTCCAACGATATTTGATCGTATTTATGAAGAAGGCGATATGGAAGCTCAAGGGTGGGATGAACAGCGTGCTTCAGCTTCGATTTTAGGGCGTGATGCAGCAATCCAGTTAAATCAAGAAGTCTTTGATTATCTGAATGATGCACTTTTTTCCAAGCCGGAAAAACTAGACTTTCTTCTGAATGAAATGACCGGTGGGTTTCAGGATTATGATTATGAAGAATCGGAGTTGAAAGTGTTTATTGATTCTTTGAGTTTTACGATTACTCATGTATCTTGAACCTATAAAAAATGTTGGATTTAATATCGAAAGATCAGGTGAAAAGATGATAAATAACAATTGCAGATTTCAGATATTGTCTTTGAATGGAGGCGGTATAAAAGGTGTTTTTACCGCTAAAGTTCTTGAAGAGCTAGAAAGGAAATACTGTAAAGAAGGAAAAACAGTTATTGATCACTTCGATATGATTTGTGGTACATCTATTGGAGGTATTCTTGCACTAGGACTGGCATATGGGTTAAGACCTAATGAATTATTAGAGCACTTGAAAATCACAGGGCCAAATATTTTTCCCCCTAGAAATACTATTAGAAATTTTATTCGTCGATTTTATGCCCCTTTATATGACCCTGAGCCATTAAAAACACTTCTAGTAGAAATTTTTGGTGATGCCACCATAGCTGATTTGAAAGTACCTTTAATAATACCTGCTATTAATACTACCACTGGCTATCCAAAAGCATTTAAAACTAATTTCTTACCAGATTTCACAATAGATCAACGATATAAATTGGTTGACGTGGCATTAGCAACAAGTGCAGCCCCAACATATTTTCCTTTGCACAAAATGGAAGGAGCTCGGTATGCTGATGGCGGTTTGATTGCAAATTCGCCTGCGCTTATGGGAGTTCATGAAGCTATTAATCGTTTAGGTGTGGAGTACAAGAATATTCATGTTTTATCCATTGGCACAATGAGCTCAGGATTTTCTATAGATCAAAATTTAAGTTCCTCTGGCGGGTATATTGGTACTTGGAGGGGAGGAAAAAACTTAATCTCATTAACGATGTCTGCTAATGAGGCAATGCAAAACTTCATGTCTAAGCAGATTATTGGTGACAGGTTTATTGAAATTGAAGCAAAACCAAACGAGCAACAAGTAAAAAATATTGATTTAGATAAGGCTTCATCAAGCGCTCTGGAGATTCTAGAGTCTAATGGAATTCATGCAGCATCAAACATGATGCAGGTGTTAGAAAAGCAAAAAATATTTGATTATTTAGGTGATAGAACAATCATGGATAACGGAGGGGTATAACCATGGCATTAAAGTTCAATGCAGACAAACTGTTAGCGGGTCGAAAAATTAGCTTTTTAAATGGGATTTCTGTTGATGAAGAAAATATGCAAAGGCTGCAAGAATATAAAACAATGGTAAGAACAGCAGTAAAGCAGGAGTTCTCAGAGGTAAAGCTCGCTCTTAAAAGTAAAAATTATGCTGCTTTATCCATGATTACGGAGATTGATTTCTCTGGAACAACAGATAGGGAAGATGTAACTATTCAGGTTTTGAAAACTTTGACACCAAGGTTTTGGACTCAAGGTTCAATGAGTTATGGAACTTTAAACCAACCCGCAAAAACCCCTCCGCAGCAAATAGACATAGACGATGGTGTTTATTTACCAATGAAAGTTTTTGAAGGGCAGCCTGTTGTTGCAAAAGATGCTTTTTTCAAGATTGTAGATAGTGCACTTCGTAAATTATGTTCTGATAATGGTTGGAAGCACGATTGCACTAAAAATACATGTTCTAGAATAGTTGTTGATGATTTAGTTCATATTGATGTTCCACTGTATGCGATTCCAGAAGAAAAGTTCGTAACACTCGAATCCGTTGCGCTTTCTGAGAAAATGGAAGCGTATGACTCTGCAAGGCAAGTTGTTTTAAATCCTGATGAAGTTTATCTAGCTGTAAGAAATGAAGAGCATTGGAAACAATCGGATCCTCGAGAGGTTAGTGATTGGTTCAAGATTGAGGTTTCAGAACATGGTCAACATATAAAAACAGTGAGTCGATTTTTAAAGGCTTGGCGTGATTATCATTGGGATAATGGCTCCATTTCATCTATTGCGCTAATGGCCTGTACTGTAGATACATTTAAAAATCATGGTCCTTTTGATACCCTGTCTGAAGCACTGAAAAGCGTTGTTGAAAACTTATCTTCTCAGCTCGACAAAGTTACTCTTCCCGTCAATGGTGAACAGCTTTATCCAAAACCTCATAATTCTGAGGAAGATAAAAATAAATTAAAAGATGATGCACTGAATCTTCAATTTTGTGTTTGTTGTGCTTTAGAGAGTGCCACCAATGAGCAGGATGCCGTAAATAGGTTAATTGAAGCATTTGGTGATAGAGTTCCCAATACACCTGAGTTAATCTCAATTAATAGCGATGTCGCAGCCGAACAAGTCAGAGCTGAAGTAGCTTTAAAATTTAGCCATCCTTCTAAGGATATGGAGAAGAACTTAGTTTCAGGATGATTAACAAAGATATTCATGAAGTATTAAAGATTTATAAATATGTCGATTTATTCTTTGATACAAAAATTAATAAACACCGTTATAGAGGTGTATATGAATACTTAGGGCATCGTTTTGTCCATGAGATGAGGTTTGATGAAGGTCAAGTTGATTTTATAAAGCCACCGCAGGTTGTGATAATAAAATTGCCTGATCAAGTACCTGAAAGAATGCCTCATTTTGAGGCAAATAACAGAATTTGTTATTTGGACGTTGAAGGGGTTTTCTTAGACCCTTTTGATTTAAAAGCTTCTACTATCCAGATTATAGAACAACTACATAAGACTTTTAGAGATACTATTGATCGCAGTGCTAACGAGCATGCAGAAGAGCATGCTTATGAATTCAGTGCATATTGGAATTCGGCCGGTTCAATTGGAATCCTTGCATCTAGAGCGGAAATTGGTCATGTTTATACATATGAAAGAGATCAATTGCCCGATGGAAGAAATGCTAAAAAACTTTTAGTTTACTTGCCGAAAAACGATATTGAAGCCAAGTCGTCGTGGTTTTCTAATTTAGCAGAGTTTGTTGACCCCAATAGTATTGAGGGGCCGGAAAATGCAATTTATATTGAATCTAATAAAATGCCATTAATTTCGCCTGGAGAACTCTGGCCACCTGATAATTTCTCAGAGTTTTTAAGATGGTATAAAAGTATTGACCCAAGTGCCTATGGAAAATTGTTTTTCTTAATAAGAAAAAATTTTCAAAAACTAAGGTTGAGCATTTTTTTTCGTTTTTCAGGCGAACACATTATTGGTATAAAACTAAAGAAGTCAAAAAACCGAGCTACAGCGATAGATGAATGTATTAGGAGAAAGTCATCTCATTCAGCCCTTGAAGCTTTATTAAAGTCTAAAAAGTCGTTCGAAAATTTCGAGAGAATTTATGTTGAGGATTCTAGTTCTGATTTCATCTTGGGACGCAATGCTGAAGCGAGTTTAATTGGTAAAAAAATAGTATTAATTGGTGCCGGAACTATTGGGGGATACCTTGCCCATTTGTTAGTCCAAAACGGAGCTGGGTTTGGCGGTGGTTATCTACATATTTATGACTCTGATGTTCTCACAAGCGGTAATATTGGTCGCCATATATTAGGTACAAGGTATTTATTACAGAATAAATCAGAAGCTATATGTCATTTTATTGGTTCAGACTATCATTATTCTCAAGCAAACTTAGAAGCGTTTAGTGAGTTTGATTACAAAAACATAAATACTGGTGGCACGGTTGATTTAGTCATGGATGCTACGGGTAATAGAAACTTCTCGACTTTGTTGAGTCATCAATGGCATAAATCAAATAAGCAATCTCGATCAGCTGCTTTAATACACGTATGGATTGATGCCGCAGGACAGGTAGCGCGGGCATTAATTGATGACGATAATGCGGCGTGTTATCACTGCATACATTATATAACTGAACTTAAACCATTTAAGGAAGATGCCAATCCAAAAGCTATTCGAAGAAGTTGTGCAGGCTCTTCATTTTTTGAGTTCTCTGCTGATGTTTCTATGACTGCTGCGGGGCTTGGATTAAGTAAAGCTATATCTTTTATAGGAGGGTTTTCACAGCCAAGATTTTCAAATATCACAGTTGGAAGCGATGTGAGAAATTTACGTTCACGCGATGTAAAAAAATCTAAAGGGTGTCCCTGTTGTCAGATTTAGTTTTTAGTACGCAAGATGGGTTAGTAGTTTTTCCCCAGCGCTTGCTTTTGGAATTGGAAAAATACAGACAAAGTACAGCTCTTTTACCCGAATCCGGTGGAATTCTATTAGGGTCAATGAGAGGAAAAAATATTGAAATTACTGATTATACTATTCCTCAGCCAGACGATACACGAAGCCGTTATCGGTTTGAAAGGTGTTCATTAGGACATATCAATAAGGCCGTTAGCGTTTGGAATAAATCAGATGGAATTGTTTCTTATGTTGGAGAGTGGCACTCCCATCCAGAAGTCTCTGCTAGCCCTTCAAGCATTGATTTAGAAGAATGGCATAGAAAGCTTCCAAGGAGACCTGTTTTCCTTGTAATCATTGGAATCCGAACAAATTGGTTTGGTTACTGGAATGGCAATATTATTGCACCAATTAACGATTTAAATCATCGACTTTAGAGAGTATCTGACGTACTGGTTCACTTACTCTTTTCGCGGCTAGATTCTTCTTGGAGACTAGGTTCCGATTTTCATCAAATTTAGGTAATTTCCACATTGGTGGATCACCCTTGTAATGACGTTCGCCTGTTTGATACTTGTAACCAACCAAACAGTCAAAAACAGAATTGCATAGCTTGGCCAAAATCAAATGATATAGGTACAAATCGCCGCATTTCCCAATTGGCTTATCAATACTAAGCTGAATATAGCCGTTTGGATTATGGTTTGACCATTCTTCTCCGGCGAGTTCTCCTGCATTTTCAACCTGCATTTTTAATTGGCTGTTTTTTGCCTTAACAGGATGAATGTCCACTTTATCCGTTAAACCTAGTTCTGATCTTAAAAGAATGATCCATTTATAGAGTTCATCCTCTTGAGGGCAGAAAATCACATACTGATGACGCGATTCATAATGAGGATTTTTGGGTAAATCTAGGTAAACAGTGGAGAGTAAGGGGTGGATATAGAAGTAGTTTCGTCTAAGTCCGTCCGAGCTGTTATGAGTCGTTTCCATCAGGGCTTTTTTCGCCCACTCCTGTGTGATTTCACTTTCTTCTAATTCGGTTATGTTGAGGCTTACCAGAGGAAATCCGAGGCTTTTGCAAATAAGTGCCTTGCTGAAATCGAAGGTATGGGTAAACTCAATTTCAATGCCGGCTAAAACAATGGGATGGTTTTTTATTGTTCTTCCTAAGATTGCTACATCCAGCCTGTATTCTTGATTGTCGAATGGTGTTTTAAGAGAGTGCTCCACTTCAATAGAAGCGACATTGGCCAGTAAATCACCGGTCATCGGAAAATCGGAAATTTCTGGATCAATAATTGACCAAGGCAAATGTTTTCCTGAATCAATCAATGCTTGTAAAGCCGCTTGAACTGCTAACTTGGCCGCCTTGTGTTTTGAACTTTCGCTGGATTCACTCTGGCGGGAAGAAATTTCATCATGGAGTTGTTTTTTTAGGGAGTGGGTAGTGTGTTTCGGATAGCTTCTAAAGTGCGCTCTAATAGTCTTTCCGTCAGCTTTCCGCTTACCCCAGCGTACCCAATAGACAAGCTGATTATTGTCGTCAACAAAGGGCGCAAGTTTACGGGCATGAGAGCTGCTTTTGATGTCAGTGGCTGCTATGCTTTCACTAAAGTAACCATGATTAGCACTGTAAACTCTAAAGGCTGAATCCATATTCTATAAGTCGTTATTAAACATAAATTATCTAATTAGTTGAGTTAATGAAAAAACGAGGCTCTAAAATTTTGCATATCAGGAGGCCTTCTGTTGGATTATTTTGTCTAAAAAACAGTAGCATATTTTAAGCTGGCCTAAACCATTTTTTAATATGAACTTCTGTAATTGGAACAATATTGATAACTTCTTTTTGCTTAATATAGAGTATTTCCGAGAATTTATTATCTGGCATAACAGAAATAATAAGAAATCGTTTTTCAGGATAGATATCAATATAAATTGATCCTTCATGTTAGGGGATGTTTACTATTAGGCTTGGTATAGATCATAAACTTCCTTGTATTCGCATATTAATTGAATTTACTGCTTTAAGAAGATGTGTTTTCTAAATAGACTCGGTTTTCAATAATAGGAAATATGAATCAACGAATGACATGATTAAGTTCAGTCCAGGCCGCCAACATCGCAAATAGGTAATAAAAGGCGTGGTTTCTGTGTGCTGCTGTATTATTAATAACAATTTCGATACGACCGTTTGGACCGATGGCTTTTTTACTGTCTTGTTTCATTTCTATTCTGAACTTTGGTGTTAACTTGAGTTGTGTTCGCCAATAATTGCGTGAGCTCTGACATTCTTTTTTATCCCATTTTTTAGTGTGTCTTAGTATTATGCGAAATGGCATGTTCAATTTTTTAATCAGCTTCATGAGAATGTTACCGCTTGTCATATCATTAAAGACTAGATGGTAATTATCTTGAATTTTTAAGCTGTCTAAATCTCTCTTGTACGGAAAGAATCTGTTTGAAAAAGTATTCAGTAAACTTAAAAATTCGACATGACTATTTAGGCAGTTGAAGTCGATTTTGTATAGGTTTTTTACAACCTCAGTTAAGCGATGTAGTTCAATTAACTCCTGGCTGTAAGGGCGTCTTAACCGGTACTTTGGATTAGATTGAAAGAGTTCAATGACTTCATCAGTGCGTTGTTGTGAAAACCCTAAATGTAAAGCATGCTCTTCACTTAAGTTGTTTTCAGATGCGAGATGAAATATTTCCATCATGTTGTACATACTGAACTCTTCCATTGGATTGGTGAATTCATCTAAGTTTATTTTAGGTGCTTGCCAAACTTGTTTGGGCACTAAAGAATCTAAGCGTGCTTTGTTGAGTTTTTTATACTGTTTGATATGTCTATTAAGCGCGTATTCTAGGGCCTGTTTTTGTTTTTTTAGCGTGCTGATGGAAAGGTTAGCAAAATAAGCGACTTGTTGGGTTGTGTAACGCTCTGATGCTTGTTGCAATAGGTTGGCGGTAACGATGTCTGCTGTATGAATATAATGTTCAAAAGAGGTGTTAAAGCTAGCATGCCCCATTTTTTTAGAAATCCAGAATGGATATTTCTTGCTTTTTAAATGAGTCGGTAGATGCTGTTGCTTTCTCAAGTCAGCTTGCATTAACCAGTCTTTGGTTTTTGGTAAGTGATTAAATAGTGAAAAGGTATTAATATCGAATTCAGAGATGCAAGCTGACAAAAAATACCAGCTTGCAAAGCTATGTCTTAAATGATGAAAATTTAGAGAGGTATCTTGGCAGACTTGTCGAACGATATTCATCAAGGGTGCTTTCACTTTCTCAAAGTTGATATGCTTATCATTCTGATTCGATAAGGCAAAAAAATATGATTGTCCTTGAATTTCCTCAAGATTGATGTGTGAAGTGTTTATGGATTGGATTTCAGAATGTTTTGTTAAGTACCAGTTTTTTAACATAACCACTTCATCGATTGGCATATGATCTTTTAGCTTTAAAAATCGTTTGGCGTTGCTGGTTTTGAGCTCTCTGTTTTCACTTTCTCTAATGGCAATTTGTGGTGAGGTGTCGCAAAAAATAAAGTCATCAAACTTCAATTGAAAAACCTCTTTTGATCTTAGTCCACATCTAAACCCCAGTATTAAAGCCATTAACATCATTTTAAAAACAGGATTGAATGGATTTTTTTCAACTAAATCCAAAATAGTTTTTTTAATTTCTTCAAATTCATCAAAGTGAATTAAATTGGCGTTTACCGTCATGTCAGTCACTTTTGGATGACCGAAGTAGTCCTCTTTGTTGGGTATTGGATTGAGTTTGTAAGATTTTTCTAACCAGGTATTAAAGGCTTTTAAGTTGTATAGAATGGTCTCTCGATTTCTGGTAGAAACGGCCTGTTCTGTTACAGTGTCATATAAACTCATTCGCTCGCTCGGTACTAATGAATGAATGGCATTTTGGTTTGCTATACCGATTAAGTGGCGAGCGATACTGTAAATTTTATTTAAGATTTGCGAGGGACCGACTTTAAATTTTTTGGCTTTATTTATCTCTAATAGTGAGAGCCCCCAGTTAAGTATGAGTTGATGGTTATTGGGAAGTTGATGGATGATTTTTGCAGAAGAACTTTCAATTGACTGCTTGATGTGGAAAGCATCTTTAATTTTAACTTTGATATCAAAAAGCTGTTGAATAACTTTTAGAGCATAGCTCGTGTTGCGCATCTTTGAATTGTTTACAGCTTTTACACTCTTAAATTCGCCTGATTCATGTTGCTCAATGCTATAGATTCTTGCACTGGCAGAAGGGTTTAGAGAGTGTGATTGGTTCAACCCAGATTGATAGTTAACTATCAAAGGTGGAGTGTTTTGGTGATGAAATACATAAGCCCATTGACACCATTTAAATAGCGTTTTGGGTAGAGCGCTATAAGCGATTTTCAATGATTTTAAATAGTCTTTAATAGACAGACTTAACTGTTTTAATATCTCTTGCTCGGAGGCGTTTTTAGGAATGTTTAAATTCATTCCTGTTTGGTAAATTAGGACCTCAGTCTTTTTGGCAATAAAGATTTTTTTAGGTGGGTTATAGTCATCAGGCGGTACTAGAAAGAACAAGTTTCCATTCAGATAATTAAAGTTATCTTCACTCTGTATTTTGCCAAGTATCGTTAATAGGTTTTGGTGTCGAATAATCTGGCTATCAAAAATAAGGCTAATAACAATTAAACCTAATTGCTGAGAGGTTGTCATTGATCCGATATTTGGTTCTTCTGAAGACAGAGTTTTCTCAACAAGCTGACTGCAATAGAGCATTTTTTGCCAATCATCGTTTAAGCCCATTGGGTTTTTAATCAATGGAATTTTTTCAACTTTGAGAATCAGGTTGAGCTTCCAAAACCCCTTTACATTGCCATAATCAATCAAGGCATTGAGTAGTTGTATCGCTTCAATTAAGTTTTCTAGCTTAAGTTTTAATTTACCGAGCAATTTTGGCAGAGTGTTTTGACTGTCTTCGAACCTTACCGAATATTGAGCAGAGTAATCTGATAGTTCGTTTAAACCGAGTAAAAAATGAACAAGACTGTACTGTTTTTTGTTTCGAGTTTCTTGTTTTAATAACGTGTAGACGAAATGAATTGTTTTCGTATCGATATCATCTGTTAGGGCCTCTGGTAAAAGTCCTTTCCAGAAATGTTCAATCTGTTTTTGGTAGTAATAGGGTAGCAATAAAGGCGTTTTCATTTTTTCTCCTTAAACGGAGAGTCGACTTTAAAATCCTTAATAACCTTCTCAATAGCTTGCTTTATTTCTTCTTGATAGTCTATTGGATTGAATAAACCGAAACGATTCCAAGACTCGGTTCCCCAATGTCTATGCCCCATGTACTCATCAATGTATTCAGGATTAACGCCACGCTCCAAAAGGCTTGATCGTAAGAAGTGTCGATTGATGTTTTTTTCAAAAAAAGATAATGGTGGAGCAAGTTCGTTTACTTGTTGCTCTAAAATTTTATGAAGATTGCCGCGAGTATAGGGCTTTAGTTTTATCACTACCTTTAACTTGGTCTCTTTTGGTGTTGGTCTAAGCAAGTATTCGATTAAAAAGAATCCCGGAAAACGACTATTTGTTTTATGTAGTGTTTTCCATTTGTGGACTGTTTGAAGTTTTTCGCTAAACAGCTCTTCGATATTTATGAGTTTTCGAGCTCGTAATACTCGAATCGCTTCCCATACCCAAGATTCGTATTGCTGCTGTAATGTCCTAACTTGGCTAGGTACATAAACAAAATGGGTGTTGTAACCGTTGTTTGTGTTTTTATCATTTAGGGTGACAAAACCATTTGGTAGCATTTGGCTTGAATATATATATGGATTAGTTGTGTTGCGAGTAGCAATGAAAAAAGAAAGAAAGGTCTCACAGTAACCTGTGATTAGGTTCATGTTGTGAACTAGCGTTTCTGTTGGTATGGTTTTAGGGTCCGAATTTATAGAGTTTGACAGCACTTTTGATACACGATTAAGCCATGATACAACATGATGTTTTTGTGGGCGAAGAGGGTTTCCGATACCTCTATAGGCCTTTTGGTTTTTAGGCTTGTCTATGAAAAGACAAAAACCAAAGACCTCTTCTACTGTTTTGTGATAAACCTTAAGTGCATGGAAAACATCTATGGTTGTATAGTGTTTATGTGTCGATGACATGATATCTTCACGACCAGAAAATAAAGAGATTGTCCACAAATCACCTTTTGCATATTTTAGGGCTTTAAAGGGCGTATGATTTTGAATAAGAGTGATGGTGACCCTTTTATCTAACCCAATATTAGCAAGGGTTCTTTTGAGTGCATTTTTTACAGACTTTGTTTTGTTTTTTGCTGAAGCAGCATCCCCAGCCTTGTCTTTGTTTTGGTAATAGTTTTGTAGGCAGTTTAATAATATTTTTTGAATTTGAGGCGGCAACGGTAGGGCAATTAATCGATCTGCTTTGTAGTAAAGATTTTGATTTTTTTCATTGAGTAGCTTTAGGTATTCATATCTTGGTATGGGAATAAACAAGGTATCACAGTCTTCTGAAATACAAACGATTTGAGAGCTAGGGGTAGGGTTGATTTTTAACCATCTCAAAAAATGGCTTTGATGAAGGTTATATCCACAGGCTAAACTAACCAGTAACAACATTAAGGATCTTAACTCGGCTTCAGTTGTTGATTTTTGGAGACTTTTTTTATCAGCGTATTGAAGGATAGTATTAACTTCTGTTGGCGTGAGTTCGTCCTTTAGAAATTGATTGAAATTCGCCAAATGATTCAATTTGTGGGCAAGGTTCACCACTTTTGCTTCAGGCATTGACGTTTCTTCACCAGGGATTTCTTGAATAAATTCATTTTCAATCAATTCATCGTCAGCTAAATCTTCTAACTCTTCGCTCTCAATTGATGGGTGTTTACGAATGACTAATAGTCCATCTTCTTCTTCACCAACATGAATAATTTGAGTGTTAGCGACCGTTTCAATCCAGTAATTATGCTGATGAGGTGCATGTTTCTTGGTACTTTTATTTTTACGGTTTTCTGAAGGGCTTGATTTTTCAATCTTATCTAAACGTTTTAAAAAACTGATGATTTCTTTGAATTTGTCACTTCCATGTTTTTGTAATAGTGATATGAGGCCATGATGAGAGCTTAACTCCCCAAAGTTCTTTAAGTTTATTAAGTCGGCTTCTTCAATAGAGCGAAGTGCTTGCTCTACTGTTTGGTGGGCTGAGAGGTGGTAGCGATTATGTAGGTAAGTGTTCCAAATAATGCCATTTATGAGCTGGTGTTTTATAAGTAATTCTTGTAGCTTTTTGTTTGGGGTTTCGATTAATGGATGAATGAAACAAGAATATCTTGGATGGTTTGTATGGATGCCTCTAATGGCTTTTTTAACTTGTCTGTCAGACTCAGATGAATTTATTTCTGGAAGTGCTTTTCGAAGGCTGTTAATGTATCTTTTAAAAGAAAGTGTCGGATGTGTTTCAGCGAGTTTTTGAAAATAAGGAATCGCCTTGTTGGCAATCTCTTGAAGTTCAATTAAATCAGGATGTATTGAATTTTTCTCAGCGAACTCTGTATATTGTAGTAAATCATAATAAGTATCTTTAAGCTTGGTTAGTGCATCGACAATAAAAATGAGTGTATGCGGAGAGTATTTTTTCTTCTTTCTTTCTCCATCTAAATTGGGCTTTCTTCTATCCTGTAAAAAACTTTTTCTTGTTGGTGGATGAAAAAAAACATACAGTTTTCTTGCTTCATTTTTAGTCACGTTTGGTGCAGATAGAAAAGGGTTTGAAGAGTCAACTTTAGCCTTTAGCGAGTAGTAGTCAGCATAAAAGAGATTCTTGCGTAATTCATCGTATTTCGACATTTTTAATGACTATTTTTTGGTGAAATGAAAGTGAATGCTATTCCTAATACTTATTTCGCACAAATGAAGGGAAGGGATCGAGTGACTGACATAAAGCCATGTTCAAGGTATAACGAGCAAGTGCAGTCTCATTGCTTGCACGGTCTTGTTGGTAAACTTTGATACAGTACTTCAATAATTCTGTCGGTATTTACAATCTTGCATTATCCTAGTCTACCCATATAATAATAGGTGTAAACCCAGTGTATTCTTCTCCTGTCCATGCGGCAGTGCTAGAGCCCTGGGGTTCTTCCTCTTATTTCGTAAATCTTCTTAGTGCGTGTTTTATCATAGCACAGTCCTTATCTCTATTTCTACCGCTTAAAAAGTTCCATTCTTCCCGGTTATTTAAGTTTAATTTTATTTAAACTGATTTCATTTCATATTTTTTAGGCAATAAAAAACCCGCAATTAAGCAGGTTTAAGTGTATTTTTGTCGGTTTTTATAATTTTATTAAGGTGTGCTGTAAAAGATTTTCAATCCCTTGCTCTACCGACTGAGCTATGTGGCCAAAATAGAATGGGCGTATTGTATAGAGGGGCTTTGCCAGTGTCAAATTTTATTTGAAGAAATCTTTAAATTTCTTTGTGCGACAAATCAGTGTCAAATTGAAAACAAAGGACTTTGTTAATGTAAGGCTTTGACAGGAGGGATATTGAGCTTAAGTTAAATGCCGTGAGTTTACTTATTTTTAAAAAAACAACTTGGAATTGTATTGGTATTTATTAATTTTAGAAAAAACTAAAGGCTTAAAATTTGTTTTATGAAGCAGTCGTTTTGAGAGGTAAAAATCCTTAAAAATTAATTAATTATTTGCTGTGAAAGCAGCGCTTTTAAATGCTGTTTCTGTTAAAATTTAAGGGTATTTTGTTGTATTAATATGGTGCCTTTTTAGCTAAGGCTCTTTTACTTTTTAAGGTTTTTTTATGAGCATTAAACAAATTCCAGCATCTGATTTTAAGCTAGCCGTTATTGATAGTTCTTTGCATAATCCCATAGCCGTTTTTTTTACGGCAAGTTGGTGCGAGCCTTGTCAGGAAGTGAATGCATTGTTAGAAACCGTTGCCAAGGAATATGAAGAGCGTCTTAATATTGCGGTTATTGATATTGATGATAAAGAGGTCGATCAAGTTTTAGATGACTGTAAGGTAGAGTCGATTCCTGATTTAAAATTGTTTCATAAAAAAGAACTTGTGGCGCAAGCTAAGGGTGTGTTGTCTAAGGCGCAAATAGATAAATTATTAGAGCCTTATGTTTTAACAGAGCAACAACATCGTATTCATGTTTTAGAAAAACAAATTGAGATATTACTGGCTTCAGAACAGTTTGAAGAAGCGCAAAGTATTGTTGGAATTTACATCTCTAAATACCCGCTAGATCAAGAAGTAAAATTGATTGAAATAGCTATTGCGGTAAAAATGAATCTTATCGACTTGGCTAGCCAACTTATTCAAGCGTTACCAACAACGTTAAAAGAAAATGCCAAGGCTAAAGAAGTGATTGGTTTGATAGAAAGTATGCAACATCAAACGGTTCAATAGTTAGGCCTTATTAGATGTTTGCTTTTTGCAATATTCGAGTAACTGGCTGTGTTCAAGGTGTAGGATTTAGGCCGTTTATTTGGCAGTTAGCAAAACAGTTTGAAGCGACGGGTTGGGTATTAAATGATTCGGAAGGTGTTTTGATTGATATCAAAATACATAATGTACAGTTACAGCGCTTTGTTGATGAGATTAAAAAAAATGCTCCGGCTTTGGCAAGTGTTGAAGCGGTAGTCGTAACGAATATTGTTAGGCCTCAACATATTGAAAAGCTAAACACGGTAAGTGGTTTTGATATTGTAGAAAGTAAAACAGGCGTGATGAATACGGTTGTATTACCTGATGCGGCCACTTGTGATTTATGTCGTTCTGAGATAAATGATCCCAAAAACAGACGTTATGGTTATGCGTTTACCAACTGCACACTTTGCGGGCCAAGATATTCCATTATTAAAAACATGCCTTATGATCGAGCACAGACATCTATGGCTGATTTTGAGATGTGTGATTCATGCTTGGCTGAATATAACAATCCTGCGGATAGACGTTTTCATGCACAACCCAATGCTTGCCCTGATTGTGGGCCTAAATTGTATTTGGCTAAACACGGCGAAATAAAAGAAAATCAAAATTACCAGGCCTGGTCATTTGAGGATTTAGATTCTGATTCAATGTTTGACCAGGCCTGCTTATTTTTAAAACAAGGCAAAATTTTAGCGATAAAAGGTTTGGGTGGTTATCATTTGGTGTGTGATGCAATGAATAATCAAGCTTGTAATCTATTGCGTGAACGTAAATATCGCCCAGCTAAACCATTTGCTTTAATGGCGGCAGACATTGAAAGTGTTGGCCATTATTGTGATGTTGGAAACAGCGCTAAAACTTGGTTAAGTTCGGTGCAATCGCCTATTGTTTTAATGCCTAAGTTAACCAAAGAAACTTCACCATATTCCCTTTCAGAAGCCATTGCTCCTAATCAATCAAAACTTGGTTTTATGTTGCCAAGTAATCCATTGCATATTTTATTAATGCAAAAGTGGCAAAAAGAGTCGGGGCATGGAGTGTTGGTTTTTACTTCTGCAAACCGTTCTGGCATGCCGCAAGCTTATTTGCAAGAACATGAAAAGGCTTTATTAGATTTGGCGGATCATTTACTGACTCATAATCGTCCGATTGTAAGACGTTTAGAAGATTCGGTTGTTTTAATTACGCCAGATGATGACTTTTTGGTGTTGCGGCAGTCTAGAGGGTTTTCGCCTTTTAAAGTGAATTTACCTAAAGGATTTGAAGTAGATACTGCTACGATTTCTGCGGGTGGTGATTTAAAAAATTCAATAGCCATTAGGCATCACGGGCAAATTATTCTGTCTCACTATTTGGGAGACTTAGCTAATTTTGATGTACAAACCGCATACAAAGAAGCGTTGGATGATTTGACTAAGCTGTATCAATTAAAGCCTGAAAAAATTCAAACGGATTTGCATCCAGGTTATTTTTCAAGTGGATTTATGGATGATTTTAGTCGAAATCATGGTTTAAAAAACAATCCTGTTCAACATCACCACGCGCATTTTAATGCTTGTATGGTTGAAAATGGTATACCAAATTCGAGTACAAATTACTTGGGTGTTATTCTTGATGGTTTGGGGTACGGTGAAGAAAATCATTTTTGGGGTGGTGAGTTTTTGTATGGTAATTATCATGCCGTTAACAGAGTGGCTTCACTTCAAGCTAAGCCGTTATTGGGTGGCGATAAAGCAAATAAAGAGCCTTGGCGAAATTTATATGCTTATTTAAGAGATTTAAAAGATTTTGCTGGGTTAGATGTTTTATTGAATGAATATAAATCGGCACAAAGTTTGGTAAAACTCAAAAACAAGCCGATTGATTTATTGGAACAGATGTTTAAACAGTCTATTAATTCACCAATGTCTTCATCTGCGGGCCGTTTATTTGATGCGGTTTCTGCTTTATGTAATATCTGTTTTGAACAAGTGAGTTATGAAGGCCAAGCGGCTACAGAGTTTGAGGCTTATGTTTCAAAAGAAGGCGTTCTTAAAAATAAAGACTTGGGTTATTTATGTGAGATTGTGGGTAATAGTCGCGAAAGTGAACCGGAATTAAATTACCTGCTTTCTGTTGGTTCTATTTTTAAAGCGGTTTTAGTTGATATTGAGCAGGGCGTTTTGTTAGAGGATATTGCTTGTCGTTTTCATATTGGTTTTGCTAATGGAATGGTGAGTATGATTAGTAAACTAAAAAATGAATATGAATTTGATTCGGTTGTATTTAGTGGTGGGGTTTGCCAAAACAGTTGGTTAATTTATTTAATTGAACACGCAATGCCAAAAGAGATTGTTGTTTTAAAACATCGAATTTTGCCTGCTAATGATCAGTCAATAGCAATAGGCCAAGCCGTTAAGTAAGTTTTTTAAGGTGAGGTTTGTTTTTTACAGGCCTGGTAAAATCTTTAATACCAATATTTGAAATCAAACATAAAAAAACCTCGCAGTAACTACGAGGTAAGACTGAGGGAGGGTACTACTATTAATTTTTAATTATGTGGGACTATCTTTTATCTTTAAAGAAACGCCAACCGCTAATCATGGTGCTAACCATTGATTGACGAGACATGATATCTTCACGAATGGCAACGTAAACGTGAGCAATGACAAAAACAGTGATTATCCATAATCCAAGTCTGTGCCATGAATGGACATCTTGGCTTTGACCAAATAGTGGAATTACCCAGCCAAAAAGAGTGTCCTGCCAACTGCCTAAGCCTGCACCTTCTGAATACAGAGCAAAGCCAGTAAAAATCATCATGATTGAACCTAAAACAAAAATAAAGAACATAGCAAACTGCGCCATTGGGTTGTGTCCTTCATGTTTTGTTGGTTCTTTCTTTAAGAATGCATACCATTTGAGTTCGTCAATAAAGCCGGCCCACCATGATGCGCGCCAAATAGGGATGTAGAATAATTCTCTAGCGTGAGAATTACCGACAATCGCCCAATAGATTCTTCCTAAGAAGCCAACGGCAAATATATAAGCTGCAGAGAAGTGAAGAAAGCGGATGGTTCCCATTACATAATGGTCCGACGCTTCACCGCTAAGAGTTGGTAAAGGATTACCAATAAAGTAACCTGTTACCGCAAGTACAAGAATGGCAAGCATATTAATCCAGTGCCATAGTCGTACAGGAGCTTCATAGACATAAACCTTTTCAACTCCTGTTAAGTTTTCATGAGACATTTTATTCTCCTTTATGCTCTCTTAGTTGCCTAAGAGAGCAATCCGTTTTATCTAACCGTTACTGTTGCCATGTCTTGGCCGTCTTCACTCATAACGTGAGTTGAACAAGCTAAACAAGGGTCAAAACTATGCAAGGTTCTAAGGATCTCAACTGGCTGTTCTGGATTAGCCATTGGAGTGCCCATTAGAGAGGCTTCAAATGCCCCAATATTACCTTCTGGATCACGAGGAGAACCGTTCCATGTTGTTGGAACAACGGCTTGATAGTTTTTGATTTTGCCATCTTCAATAACAATCCAGTGAGCCAGTGCTCCACGTGGAGCGGCAACCGTTCCAACCCCTTTAGCAAACTTAGGCCAAGTGACAGGATCCCATTTCTCGGTATTTGCTGTAGATGAATCGCCATTTTTAATATTGCTAATAAGTTGGTTGAAATCATCAAGCATCATATCGCCACAGTATTCTGATTCTAAAGCTCGGGCTAAAGTTCTTCCGATGGTTGAGCCTAAAAAGACTTTTAGATCAGTGATGTCAGTATGGTTTGGATCAAGAATACGACATACAGCATTAAAACGATCTAATGACGTTGTAATTTGATTCGTAACGTACTCAACACCTTGTGCGTATGCCAAGATATAACGAGCAAGAGGCCCAACCTCAACAGCATGGCCTCTCCAACGAGGAGATTTGATCCATGAATATTTAGCAGATTCATCCAGTTCTTTAATATCCGTTTTTGTACCAACGGTATTTCCGCCAAGTTCATAATTAGGTTCAGTAATACCATCCCAAGGATGTAATCCTTTGGTTTCATCGGGGTAGCTATACCAAGAGTGAGTGACAAACTCTTGAACTTGTTCTGGATCTTTTGGATCGACTGGGTGAACAGTAGACCAATCACCACCAATGATTGCACCACCAGGTAGCTGATCAGTTGATTTATCACCATACGCTTTAGGATAAGCGCCATAATCCATTACATCGGTAGCAGAAAGCCCGCCACCATATAGCCAATCTTTATAGAAAGCGGCAATAGCAATAACATCAGGTACATATACGTTTGTGTTGAATTTACGTCCTTCTTGAATTTTAGCTTCTACAAAGTTTAGACGTTCCATGTTAATTGGCGCGCCTGCCGCCATATCACCATCAAGGTTAATTGCGCAAGGAACACCACCAACCATATAGTTAGGGTGTGGGTTTTTACCACCAAAAATAGCGTGAATTTTAACAATTTCTTTCTGGAAATCTAACGCTTCTAAATAGTGAGTAACCGCCATTAAATCTGCTTCTGGCGATAATTTATAAGCAGTGCTATCCCAGTAACCATTTTTAAAAATACCCAATTGACCAGATTCAACAAATTTTTGAATACGAGTTTGAATGTCTTTAAAGTAGCCAGGGCTAGACATTGGATGTGATGGCGATACAATTTTTTGTAGTTCAGACGTTGCTTTAGGGTCTGCTTTAAGTGCATTTACAGGGTTAACCCAGTCAAGTGCATGCAGGTGATAAAAGTGAACGATGTGATCGTGGATTTGTAATGTTTTTGCCATGATTTCACGAATTAAGACGGCGTTTTGAGGGATTTCTATATCTAGAGCATCTTCAACGGCGCGAACAGAAGCAAGTGCATGACAACCTGTGCATACACCACAGATACGTTCTACAAAAGCCCATGCATCACGAGGGTCGCGACCTCTTAATATAACTTCTAAACCACGCCACATAGTACCTGTTGATACGGCATTTTGAATCACGTTGTTTTCATCAACGTTTACCTCACAGCGCATATGCCCTTCGATACGAGTAACAGGGTCAACCACTACTCGGCGTCCACCGTTATTCATTTCATAATTATTTGGTGTTTTTAAAATAGACATGCTTATTCATCTCCCTTTTTCTGAGAAGCTTTGACTGCACTCATTGCAGCGTGTGCAACAACGGCGGCACCAACAACACCTACAGCGGCGGTACCAATTTTGTCGGCAGTAGATTCAATACCAAATGCATTCATTTCAGTGTCACGAGAATAGAAAGAGCCTTTATCCCAGAAGCCATCTTCTGAACAACCAATACAACCATGACCAGCTTGGATAGGGAAAGATGTTCCCTCATTCCAGCGTACAGTAGAACATGCGTTATATGTTGTAGGGCCTTTACAGCCTACTTTATATAAGCAGTAACCTTTGCGAGCGCCTTCATCATCCCATTCTTCTACAAATTGACCTGCGTCAAAGTGAGGGCGGCGATAGCATTTGTCATGGATTCGTTGTGAATAAAACATTTTAGGACGACCTTGTCGGTCAAGTTCTGGAATCTGGTCAAATGTAAGCATGTAGGTAATAACACCTGTCATAACTTCTGCAATAGGTGGGCAACCAGGTACTTTAATAATAGGTTTGTCATAGCCTGCACCTAAAAATTTGTGTACTGGGGTTGCTTGTGTAGGATTTGGTTTAGCGGCCTGTACGCAACCCCACGAAGCACATGAACCCCAAGAGATGATTGCTTTGGCATCTTCAGCCATCCATTTTAACTGTTCAGAAAAAGGTTTACCGCCAATGATACAAGACATTCCATCTTGGTTAAGAGGTGGGTTACCTTCAACTGCTAAGATGTAATTGCCTTTATATTTTTCTTTGATTTCGCTCAGAATCGCTTCAGCTTGATGACCGGCAGAGGCCATTAACGTATCGTCATAATCTAAAGAGATCATTGATAACACAACATCTTTAGCTAAAGGATGAGCTGCTCTAATAAATGACTCAGAACAACAGGTACATTCTAACCCGTGCAACCAAATAACAGGAGTACGAGGTTTGGTTTCCATTGCTGTGGCAATTTTGTTTGCATAGGCTGGTCCAAGGCCTAGCGCTGCGGCAGTCAAGCTGCAATATTTTAAAAAGCTACGACGTGTAATTCCTTGTCGGCGCATGACTTCGTAAAATGTTTCAACAGATGATGACATAAGTAATCCTCTAGTATTTTTTTAGAATGCCAGTCACGGTTTATTTTTGTGCTGACATCTCATGAATTAATTCCAGAATGAAATCTGAAAATCTGGAGGTAATCCAGCAGTGGAAGTGCCAAAAGCCCATTTAGTTATAAAAAACAATAAGATAGGTTAAAAAATGGTAAAAATGGCAAAAATAAATTGAGATAGTTATTTCCATTTATTGTTTTAAACGGTAACTAAGTATTCGTAATTTTGTATTTCTATAATTGTACTTAGGTTTTAGTTTTGTTTATGTGGGTATAGTAACTTTTGATTGGAATAAAAAAAGACTAATTCGTATCATTGTGAAAACTAAGTATACATATTGGAATAAAAGTGAAAACTTTAATACTCGGAATAGGGAACTTGCTTTGGGCTGACGAAGGTTTTGGAATTCGTTGTGTAGAAGCTATGGATGCACTATATGAATTTGATGACTCTGTAGAGCTTATGGATGGTGGTACCCAAGGTATTTATTTAGTTCACCATGTTCAAGATACTGATAATTTAATTGTATTTGATGCAATTGATTATGGACTTGAGCCGGGCGAAGTTAAGGTGATTCGTGATGATAAAGTGCCTAATTTTATGGGGTGTAAAAAAGTCAGTTTGCATCAAACAGGATTTCAAGAAGTTCTATCAACAGCAAAATTGATGGAAAGTTATCCAAAAAATATAGCACTTATTGGGGTGCAGCCAGAATTGATTGAAGACTTTGGTGGGTCTTTAACGCCTAAAGTAGAAGCGCAATTGGAAAACTGTATTGAAATAGCTGTTGAGATTGTTAAAAGCTGGGGGGTAGATGTTATTAAGCGCCCAGAACCTGAGTTAAGTCTTGTGCAGAAAGAATTAGATAAAACAAAGTATGAACAGGAGCGACCTGCTGAAGACGTGGCTTTACGTGTTGGTGATGAACGCGTGCTTGTTGATGATCAATTTAAGTTAAGAGACCAGCCGTTACACCAAGGTATTAGCAATGTTAAAAGCGTACCGATTGATGGGCGTAAACTTTTTGAGAGTAAGTCGTAATGTGTATTGGTGTTCCAATGAAAATTTTATCGTGTGATGAATTGGTCGCTGTTTGTCGTAATGATGAAGAAAATAGAGATGAAACTGTTGATCTATCCCTGATAGGGACACAAAAAGCAGGCGACTGGGTTTTAGTCTTTATGGGGGCGGCTCGAGAAGTTATTGAGCCAGACTTATTAGAATCGGTGCTTCAGGCAAGAAAGGCTATGTTTGCAGCGTTAAATGGTGGTGATGTAGATGCATATTTTGCTGATCTTGTTGGTCGAGAGCCTGAATTGCCAGATTTTTTAAAGAACAAATAAGAGTAAAGACTATGCCTAGAAGTTTAATTAAACAAATCACAAGCGATTATGGTTACCCTGTTTTAAATAGCGATAACTACGATGAATTTGTAAACAATCAAAAAGTTTCTGTTATTTATTTTGGCGGTGATCCAAAAAGATACCCTGAATCAAATGACGTTATTGTTGTTTTACCAGAGCTTGAAAAAGCATTTAAGAACCAATTTAGCGTTGCTGTTGTTTCAGAGGACGATGAACAAGAGTTATCTAAAAAATATGGTTTTAATATGTGGCCTGCTCTTATTTTTTTAAAAAATGGGAAATATATCGACATGATGACCCGTATTCAAGATTGGTCGGATTATATGCGTGAGATTCCTATTATTTTAGAGAAAGAACCGTCTTATGCGCCATCAATTGGTATTAGTGTAGAAGTCAATTAAAGGAACTAATGATATGAGTCAGTACACAGATTTAAGTATACCAGTCAGTGTTGTAGGGCCAGGCACACAGCCTAGTGAAGAAGATGGCATGCAGCTAGATTATATGAAAATGCCAAATGATATGAGTGTCTTTAATGCCCCAATTATTATGGACGATAATATCGAATCCTACCCTGTTGTTGAAGACCTAATGAATCAGTTAATGAATGCGCTTACTCATTTTAAAGAAGGTGATGATGCTGTTCGTTTTGATTTTGCAACGTTTGAAGAAAAAGACATTCAGTTTATAAATAAGTTTTTAGGTGAGGGTGAAGTTGCTGTTATTTTTAATGAAGAGAATCGTCAGTTAAGAATTCAAGAAACGGTTTTAGCCGGTGTTTGGCGTATTGCAGGGCATGAAGATGGCAATATTATTCAAGCTATTGAAGTTGGAACGGTTCCTGTTGCCATTAGAAATGATACTTTTGCAAAGGCAAATTCAATTATTACGCTTCCTAAAGAGCAGCCTGCAGGCACAATTAATGCGCCGTCTCTATTAACCGAGTTGAGCGATAAATCTTTTGCATACCTTGTTGGCGATGAAGCACATGTTGTTAATCTAACACTGTTACCTCAGTCTCCAGAAGATTTGGATATGTTAGGCGAATACCTTGGTGAAGGACCAACAGTTTTTTTAAGCCGAGGTTATGGTAGCTGCCGAGTGACTTCAACAAATTTAAAACATGTATGGTGGGTTCAATATTTTAATTCAGAAGATAAATTAATTTTAAATACTCTTGAAGTTGTAGATGTTCCAATCGTCACTCAAGCCTCAATAGAAGATATTAGAGAGAGTAGCGGGCGTATAACTGAAATGGTTGAGTCGGTAAAGACAAATGATAAGTAAAAGCTTTGAGGGTTCTTATCTTGGTGATGATTCACAAATAACCGATGAAACCAAAATGGAATGCAAAATCTGTTGGTATGTATATGACCCTGCACAAGGTGATGATTATTGGCAGGTGCAACCAGGAACAGCATTTACTCGGTTGCCAGCAGAGTGGCGTTGTCCTGAATGTGATGGCGAAAAAGACCAGTTTATGGTTATTAAGGATTAGTTATGCAAAATGGATTTGATGCTAATGAATGGGTAAATTTAATGCAAAAGCATTACGACTCTGTTTATCAGAAAAGTATGAAAGCAATCCCCATTTGCAACTCAACCATTTTAATTGAAATACCCGTATTACAACAGCTTGCCGATGGCCGTTATTTAGGTGTTATTGTAACCCCTTGGTTTATTAATGCAGTATTTAAGTTAGTAGATAAAGAAGGTAATGATGCTCATAAAACGCAATTTACCGCCAAAGTTTCTGAATGTGTTACGTTAAAGTTTCCGTCTGGTCAATATGAGTTTATTGTGAATTATCAACCTGAGGTTGGCTATTTTTATACTTGCTCCTTAATGTCTGACATGCACGCGCTAGAGAGCCATAAAGTCGCTGTTGATTTTGCTTTAGAGTGTTTTAAATTGATTTTTAATGAAGAGGCTAAAGAGCAAACCAATCAACAACAAGCCATTAAAAAAATCAGAATGGGACAAGCGATGATTGAGGAATCGCAAGATGGTCAAATTCAAGTTGTCGATAAGCCTAAACCTAAACCAACAAAAACAGTGCAAGAAAAATTAGACACACCTGTGTCAAGAAGAGGGATGTTTGGTTTAAAAGGTCAAGATAACCCTGAAATAGAGAACCGAGAATAATCATGCAAGGCCATGTGAATATTGAACGCTCTCCTTTGGCTATTGAATCAAGAAGGCCGTTTAAGTTACAAAAAATATTTACAGGGAAAAGCCCTGCACAAGTAAATGAATTTGTGGGATTAGCATATAGTTTGTGCGGAGAAGCTCAAAAATTTGCATCTACTTTAGCGTTATTTGACATTACCGAGAGTAAAAAAAGGAGCTTTAAAAAATTGGTGTGTATTGAAGTGTTAAAAGAGCACTACCTATCCATCGCGCAACTTTTTAATACTCAGGGAATATTAACGACAGCACAATTGTCTTTAGCGTTAAAAGGCGTTGGTCATTGGACAGCAACGGCAAAAAGAAGTGCTACACCAAAAGAGTTTGAATTGCTGTTAAAACAGATTCGTGTGCAATTTAATGACTTATTAAAAATGGATGTTTTTGAGGTCGATTTTGATGACGAACTAAAATTTTTGCTTAATAACACAGGGCCACTTGCACAAATTTGGAATAATAATGAATTAAATAATATTGCATTTGAGGTAGTTTCTTTTTATGAAAATCAAACGGTTATGCAAAGTATTCTAAATGCTAATGATTGGACTATATGGGTGGCTAAACCAAGTTTAGACGGTGTTGCTATGGAAAATTCGGTTTTTACAAGAGTAAAAAACAGACATGCTTGGATAGAAAAAATTGAAAAAACAAATGCTTTTTTTGCCCGAGTATTAGCCAAAGCCATTGATGCTCAAAACATCTTTAAAGAATTAAAGGTAGATTTATTTGATAACAACACCTTGTCTGATAGTAATCTGTTTGGTGTTCTTAAGAATGAAAAGGCTGTATTAAGTTGGGTAGAAACGGCAAGAGGCCGTTTAATGCATTTAGCTAAACTTGATAAGCAAACAAATATTGTAAAAGACTATGCGATTTGTGCGCCAACAGAATGGAATTTTCATTCTAATGGGGTTGCGCATAAGTGGTTATCTCAACTCGATGCAGGGCCACAATGGAATAAAAATGCTCGTTTGATTGCACAATTAATTGACCCATGTGTACCCATTGAAATTGAGGAAATAAGTTATGCATGAGATGTCGATTTGTGAAGGGATTTTGCTCACATTAGAAGAGCAATCTAGCGTTCAAAGTTTTAAAAAAGTTAAAAAAGTTTGGTTAGACATCGGGGCTTTTGCGGGTGTTGAAAAACAGGCGTTATTGTTTGGCTGGGAAGTGGTTACCAAAAATACACTTGCTCATGACTCAGAACTTATTATTAATGATATAGCGGGTCAAGCGTGGTGTCTTGGATGTTCAACCACTGTTGATATTGTAAATAGATATGATGATTGCCCTTTATGTGGAAGCCATATGCTTCAAGTGACGGGTGGCGAAGAGCTTAAAATTAAAGAATTAGAGGTAGATTAGTTATGTGTACAGTTTGCGGATGCGGTGAAGGCGAAGTTTCAATTGAAGGTAGTCATGCTCATCATCATGATCATTCACACAATCATGACCATTCACATGATCATAATCACGAACATAGTCATGAACATAGTCATGAACATAGTCATGAACATACCCATGCACAAGAAGAAAATGGTGATTTAAATTACGGGGCAGGTCCAGCGCATGCCCATGCTCCAGGAATGAGTCAAAGCAGAATGGTAGAAATTGAGCAAAATATTCTGTCTAAAAATGACGAGTATGCTCACCAAAATCGCCATAGTTTTGCGCATAAAGGTATTTTTGCCCTAAACCTTGTTTCAAGCCCTGGTTCAGGAAAAACAACGTTGTTAACAGACACTATGTTACGCCTAAAAGATAAATTGCCTTTAGCGGTGATTGAAGGTGATCAGCAAACGGCTAATGACGCTGATCGTATTAGAGAAACAGGGGTTCCCGCTATTCAAGTGAATACGGGCAAAGGATGTCACTTAGATGCTCATATGGTTGGTCATGCTACAGAACATTTAGGCCTTGATAATTACAGTGTATTGTTTATTGAAAATGTAGGTAATTTAGTGTGTCCATCTGCTTTTGATTTGGGTGAAGATCATAAGGTGGCCATTCTTTCTGTCACCGAAGGTGAAGATAAACCAATTAAATATCCAGATATGTTTGCAGCTTCGAGCGTAATGTTATTGAATAAGGTGGATTTACTGCCTTATTTAGACTTTGATGTGGATGCGTGTATTCGTTATGCACAAAAAGTGAATCCTGAAATTGAAGTGATTCAAGTATCAGCTAAGAGCGGTGAAGGAATGGATGACTGGGTTAACTGGTTATTAAATAAACGCAAAGCTCGTTTGCAAGCAGAAAAATCAAAAATGAAAGCGCAAATGAATGCTTTAGAACAAGCTATTGAGGCCTAAAATGTTACAAGAAAAGCCAAGTGTTCTCGTTGTCGATGACGATATGAAGTCGGTTGAAACTATTAAGCGTACTTTAAAACGTCATTATCAAGTGTTTACAGCCACCTCTGCTGAAGACGCGGAAGAGATTTTACGAGCAGAATATATTCAAGTTGTCATAAGTGACCACAGAATGCCTGGTGAAACTGGTGTTGAACTTCTCGTTAGAGTCAAAGAAAAATGGCCAGAAGTGATTCGTATGCTTATCTCTGGTTATTCAAGTCTTGAAGATACTATTTCAGGTATTAATGATGCTGGAATTTATCAATATATTGAAAAACCATGGCAACCAGAACAACTACTCATGGTGGTTCAAAACGCCATTGAGCTTTACGAGTTACAACGAGAAAACCGGTTACTTTCTGTTGAATTGAAAGTAGCGCCGACCTTATTAGAAAAAGAGAATGAAAGTAAGCGTGAAGAACTGACTCAAGTCTATTCTTGTGATGACATTATTCGTTCAACAGGAGGCGTGCTTGATAAAGCGATAGATAAACTTTGCCAAGTCACTAACTATGACATGCCAATTTTAATAACAGGTAAGTCAGGAACGGGTAAAGAGTTGTTTGCTAGAGCTTTACATTACAACTCACATAGAGCAAATAAACCTTTTTTAGCGGAAAACTGTGGCGCCTTGCCGGATCAGTTGCTTGAAAGTGAACTGTTTGGGTATAAAAAAGGCGCATTTACAGGTGCTTATATGGACCATGTTGGTTTAATTGAGCAAGCAAATGGTGGAACGCTTTTCTTAGATGAAATCGGCGAGGTTTCCCCCGCCTTTCAAGTGAAATTATTGCGTGTACTCCAAGAGGGAGAAATACGCCCTGTTGGTCAATCAAAACCGAGAAAAGTAAATATTCGCATTGTTGCAGCAACCAATCGTAATTTAGAAGAAGAAGTTAAAGCGGGTCGCTTTAGAGAAGACTTGTATTACCGTTTAGTGGGGTACGTTATTTACTTACCTTCATTAAATGAACGTAAAGAAGATATTCCATTATTAGCCAAAAGCTACTTAGAGCAATTATGCCAACAGTATGGACGCGACAATCACGGCTTTACCGAAGAGACCATGAAATGTCTTATGGATTATCGCTGGCCTGGCAATATTCGTGAACTGCAAAATGAGATTGGTAGAACATTTATGTTAACACCTGCCAATGAGCCACTAAGAGCAGAGTTTTTAACGCCAAGAGTTTTACAGGCTGTTCCAGAAGAAATGGAAATGGAAATGAACTGGATTTCGGGTGTAAATGGTTCATTAAAAGACAAAGTTGCACAGCTAGAAGAAAAAATTATTAGAGAGTCTTTAATTCGACTTCGTTGGAATAAAACCAAAGTGGCTGAAGAATTAGGGTTATCTCGTGTTGGTTTAAGACAAAAAATGGAACGTTTTGGAATAGAAGAGACAGCTAAGCCCTCAGTTAAAGGCAAGCAAGAAGCTATTGCAGTTTAACGGTTACTTTAAAGAAGAGAGAACAACATGTGTTTAGGTATTCCAGGACAAATTATTGAAATTACCGATTCAGAAAATCAGTTGGCTTTGGTTGAAGTTTCAGGCGTTAAGCGAGAGGTGAATGTTGCGTGCGTTGTAGAAACTGGTCAGCCAGTAGAAAGCTGTATTGGTTACTGGGCATTGATTCATGTTGGCTTTGCTATGAGCCGAATTGATGAAGAAGAAGCGAAAAAAACATTGGCCATTCTTGAAGAGCTCGGCGAGGTACAAGAAGAGTTAGAAGCGATGCATAAAAGCCAAGAATCTCTAAGAGTATAGAACGATGTCTCAAGAAACCGATATTCTTAAAGCGCTATACCCTTTTGCAGAACCAAAGGAAAGTAGCAAAGAAACTTTGCAAGATTCACAAAATGAAATTACCAGGCCTGGTAATTTTGAAGTTGAAGATTCGGTACTCATTACGTCAATTCAAGAAAAAGTAAATGAAAGTTTAGACGTTAAAAAGACTTATTTTAAAGAGAATGAAACGGCACTGTTAGAGGCTTCTAAACTGATTGCCCATGTATACCGTCAAAAAGGAAAAATGTTAACGATGGGTAATGGAGGTTCAAATTGCGATGCCTCTCATTTAGCGGTTGAGTTTTTACACCCCGTTACCGCAGGAAGACCAGCATTGCCCGCTATAAATTTAGGTGCAGATTCCACAATGGTGACTGCGGCAAGTAATGATTTAGGCTATAAAAATGCGTTTGTTAGACAGCTTATTGCACATTCAAGAGAAGGGGATGTATTAATTGGTTTTTCAACAAGTGGTTGTTCAGAAAACTTAATGAATGGTTTTAAAAAAGCCAAAGAATTAGGGTTACATACCATTGCGTTTTCTGGAATGGATGGTGGTGATATGGCTCAAAGTCGGTTTGTGGATATTAACTTAATTGTTGGCTCAAGTAGTATTCATCGAATTCAAGAAAGCCACTTAACAACCTATCACATTTTATGGGATTTAGTTCATTCACTACTTGCGAATGATCGACAAAGTCAGGTAAACAAATAATGAAATATGTAGATGAATTTCGTGATGGTGAGCAAGCTCGTCAAATCGCCAAAAAAATTAGCGCCTTGGTTAAAGAATTAGGCGTATCTAAAAAAGAACCTCTGCAGTTTATGGAAGTGTGTGGCGGACATACACATTCAATTTTTCGCTATGGTTTAACCCAGTTTTTACCTGATGAAATTGAGTTTGTTCATGGCCCAGGTTGCCCTGTATGTGTTTTACCCATGGGCGTGGTGGATGATTGTGTTTCTATTGCAGAAAGAGACAATGTTATTTTTACAACGTTTGGTGACGCAATGCGTGTACCAGGGTCTAAAAAAAGTTTATTGCAAGCTAAGGCAGAAGGCTCTGATATTCGAATGGTGTATTCTCCGCTTGATGCTTTGCAAATAGCAAAAGATAATCCAGATAAAGAAGTTGTGTTTTTTGGGTTAGGTTTTGAAACCACCATGCCAAGTACCGCTTTAACTATTTTGCAAGCAGACAAAGAAAATATTAATAACTTTGCTTTATTTTGTAATCACATAACCATTATTCCAACCATTAAAGCCATGTTAGATTCGCCAGATATGCGTTTAGACGGATTTTTAGGGCCTGGTCATGTCAGTATGGTGATTGGCACACAGCCGTATGAATTTATAGCGAGAGATTATCACCGACCATTGGTGAATGCAGGTTTTGAACCTTTAGACATCTTACAATCGGTATATATGCTCGTTAAACAGCTATTAGAGAAGCGTTGTGAGGTAGAAAATCAATATAAACGCATTGTGCCACCAGAAGGCAATAAAGTGGCCTTACAGTCTATTGCAGAAGTCTTTGAGTTAAGAGAGTTTTTTGAATGGCGGGGCTTAGGTTCTATTGATCATTCTGGTGTGCGTATAAAACCTAAATATGCTCAATATGATGCAGAACTGAAATACGAGCTACCTAAACTCAAAATTGCCGACCCAGATTCCGCACAGTGTGGAGAAGTGGTAACAGGTGTGATTAAACCGAATGAATGTAAATTGTTTGGTAAAGCGTGTACGCCAGAAACGCCGATTGGCGCATTAATGGTTTCAACAGAAGGCGCGTGTGCAGCGCACTATCACTATGGGCAGATTGAGATTCCGTTATCGGAGGTTGGCAGATGAGTGATATTGAGGACAAAAAAAATAGCTTAATAGAAAAGATTGGATCTGAAATTATTACGCTTGCACACGGAAGTGGTGGTAAAGCAATGCAGAAGCTGATTGATCAAGTTATTTTAGGATTCTTTGGTCAACCAAACCAAGGCCCATTAGAAGATCAAGCGATTTTTGATTTATCGGCCTATCCTAATCACTCTATTGCGTTAACGACGGACTCTTATGTAGTCACGCCCTTGCAGTTTCCTGGTAGTAGTATTGGACATTTAGCGGTAAATGGAACGGTTAACGATATTTCGGTTTCAGGTGCTATTCCATTGTATTTAACCTGTGGACTAATTCTTGAAGAAGGGCTGCTTTTCAAAGAATTAATTGAAGTCATCGCCGATATGGCTGAAGCCGCAGAGCAAGCTAAAGTAAAAATTGTAACAGGTGACACCAAAGTGGTAGACAGGGGCAGTTGCGATAAACTGTTTATTAATACGGCTGGTGTTGGTGTCGTAAATAATTCCTTAAATATTCGAATTCCCAATATAGAAGTGGGCGATAAAGTCATTATTAATGGTGATATCGGTGACCATGGCGTAGCTATCTTAGCCGCTCGTGGTGAATTGGATTTACAAACAACGATTACTTCGGATTGTCAGCCCTTAAATGGTTTGATTCAGACTTTGTTAGCGGAAGGTATTCCAATTAAAGCCATGCGAGATGTTACCCGAGGTGGATTAGCGACAGTACTGAATGAGTATGCTCAAGGTGTTAATTTGGGGGTTCTTATTCAAGAAGCTCAAATACCGATGAAAACCGAGGTAAGAGGCGTTTGTGAAGTCTTAGGTTTAGACCCTCTTTACTTAGCAAATGAGGGTAAGTTGGCTGCTGTGGTACCCGCTGAATATGCCGCAAAAGCGGTTGAAGTTATGGGTAATCATCCAGCAGGACAAAACAGCTGTATTGTGGCTGAAATTGTAGAAGATCATGCTGGCCGAGTGGTGATGCAGTCAGACTTTGGTGGTAAACGTGTTGTAGACATGCTAGTTGGCGAGCAATTGCCTAGAATTTGTTAATGGAGTGTTGATATGGAATTTGGTTTATTAATTATTTTTTACTACGGAATTTTGCATGCTTTTGGGCCAGACCATTTAACGGCAATTGCGGATTTTGCAATTGGTAAAAACCGTAAAAAAACCCTAATGATAACCGCTAGTTTTGCTATTGCACATGGCTTGTCGTTATTTATTTTTGCCAAAATTTTACAAACCTTTGAAGTATCTGAAACCATTCTAGGTTATGGCGATGTGATTGCATCAAGTGTTATTCTAGGCATTGGCGCTTATTTGTTGTTTATGGTTTTTACGAATAGAATTCACCTTAACAAGCATATGCATGGAGAGAAAGAACATGTGCATATTTGGTTTGGTAAAAAACATAAGCATGATGTTCAGGCTAAAGACAAAACCATGTTGGCATCAGCGATCTCTATTGGTTCTTTAATGGGGATTGGCGGTGTAAGAGGTATGTTAATCACTTTGGCAGCATTATCTGGTCAGGTTGTGAGTTTGTGGATGGTTGTTAGCTTTTCTGCAGGCGTTTTTGTAGTGTTCATGGTCTTTGGATTATTTATTGCCGCGATTAATGAAAAATTACTTACGAGTCAAAAGAATGTTCGCAATATTTTTACTTTAGCAGGCCTGGTATCGGTTTTTGTAGGTAGCAAAATGTTGCTTGGCTAATGGTGTTTTTTAATTTTATTTTTAATTTTATTTAGGGTGTATATTTTATGAAAGAGAATTCATGGTTAAATTTACCAAGTTTATCAATGCCTGTTAAGGCTTTGTTTACAGGGTATATATTTGTTGTTGGTTTAGGCTTAATGATGGCGGGTGCTCAAATTATGCTGACCCATGGTATGGCTGACGGTAAGTTTGGTTTATCTGTTGATGATATTGTGTACAGTTATTATGGAAACCGCGATGGCTCTAAATTAGAAAGTAAATTGAATGGTTCTATGAAAGAACACGCTACACCAGAAGAACGCTTAACCATGATTAAATGGGCACGAAACGGTGCAGAAAAAACAGAATGGCAAACAACAATAAAACCCATTGTTGATGCTAAATGTGCCATGTGTCATGCTCATATACCAACAATCCCTAATATCACTAAATTTGACGAGCTTGAAAAAGTGGCTGCTGTTGATCATGGGGCTGATTACACATCTTTAACCCGTGTTTCACATATTCATTTATTTGGTATTTCGTTTATCTTCTTTTTTGTTGGGTTAATTTTTTCAATGGCGGTTGGTTTTAATCGAATTACTAAAGCCATTATTATTTTTATACCGTTTGCTTTCTTGATTTTAGATATCGCTTCTTGGTGGTTAACCAAAATGAATCCAAACTTTGCCTACTTTGTTATTATTGGCGGTTTTGGATATAGCCTGGCATCTGCGATTATGCTTTTTACCTCTTTATATCAGATGTGGATAATGCCATTAAGAGGCCAATCATCAACGGAAAATACTTGGACAGAAAAAGTGTAGTTTATTACGCTTAACGGAAAGGGCGTTTTATACGCCCTTTTTTTATGGTTTAAACAAGGTTATTTAACCAAAAATATGCGTTTAATTAACAGCGTGAACCCCATGCCTAAAAAGGCACTCACCAGCCATAACCAACCATGTAAGCTTCCAGATATAATGGCACTGAAGAAGCCGCCAATATTACAACCAAAAGATACGGTTGCTCCATAGCCCATTAGAGAGCCCGCTATAATAGGAATTAAGGTATTTGAGAAGCGAATACTGCGAACGCCTTGGGTTTTAACGCTGGATTTAACATGCGTTAGGTTTTTTGAAAGGTGATAGCTTGCTACACCAAGAAACATTCCTAGTGTGGTTAATAAGATGCTGTCATTTGTCCAGTTCTTTGATAATGCAGCGTCATTAATCGCCGTGAACTCCCAAAAATCCCATTCAATGGGCAAGCCCGTTTCTTGGATAGCGATAATACCTAATTTAGGGAAAATCCAGCTGATTGACCACGGGTGAGAGGACAATAACAAAACAACAAAATTTAACACAACCAATAGAAATGGAGCCCAAAATACAGGTGATATTTTAAGTGTTTTTAATGAGTTTTTAGTTTCAAATAAGGGTGAAACCACAGTGTGATGATGTTTTTCATACTGAACTAAGCCATAGTAAAGTAATGAGATAATACTTAAGTTAGCGAAAAGACCTAATCCCCAAGGTATATTGGTCGCAAAAGAGAATACGCCCCAAGTTTGAAGGTTTAACCATTTTTCTATGTGTGAGGCGGCAAAAGTACCACCAATAATCATCCATAAGAAAACCCAGTAATAGCGTATTTTAAATTCGCCAAGTAAGCGAATCGTGCCTGATGAACAGCTACTTGCTATGGTCATGCCTATACCAAACATAAATGCGCCAAGTGCAACATTAATGCCTATTGGTCTAATGGCTCCTGCAACATTAAACCCAAATTGGGGTAAAAGATTTAATGCAGGAAAAAACAGTAAAGAACCTAAGGCCAAAAGCCATAAATGAGATCGAGTGCCTAAGGTTTTTTTGTGTAACCAAAAATCTTGCCAGTAACCTGTAAAGCCAAAGTGAAAGTGTATAAAGACCAAACCAATTAAAAAGCCCGTAAGAAGCAGTTTGCCTTGGTTACCTGTGTATAGCCAAATGCTTAAAAATAGAGTGATTAAAAAAATAGGTATAAGCCACTTTTTATAGGGCGTTGCGTGATAAATTGTAAAAATCATTTTATATTCCTCTTTAATGTAGAGAGGATTTTATGGGTAATTAACACATTTGTGATTGATGAATATAGATGTAACCATCACTTTATGAGATGGTTAAGATGATAAATAATATAAAAAGATACCTATAAGGGTTTAAGTTGTGACTATAAATCAAGTAAAGCTGTTAATTGAGTTGTATAAAAACGGACTGAATTTATCGATGGCCTCTGAAAAATTAAATATCGTTCAATCAGCAGGTAGTCGCCAGTTAAAGCTACTTGAAGAAGAATTGGGTTTTCCCATTTTTATTAGAAAAGCGAACAGATTGGCGGAATTTACTCAGGCAGGAGAACAGGTTCTTGAACAGGCAAAAATGATTTGTTTGGCTGAACGCAATATTAAAATGTTATCTGATTCATTTAATCCAAATATGGAGGGCAGTATTCGTTTAGGTACCACGCATACTCAGGCACGTTATATTCTTCCAAATGTATTAATGAATTACAAAACAAAACATCCGCAAACTAAATTGCATATTGAAGAGAGTTCGCCAGAAAATCTATATTCGTTTTTGCAGAGAGACCAAATTGATATTGCAATTTGTTCAGAGTTAATTTCTAAACAGGATGACTTGGTTTCTCAAAAAGCCTATGAGTGGGAACACGTTATGATTGCGCCACATAATCATCCTATATGGAAAGGGAATTTATCTATTGAAAGTTGTGTGAATTATCCTATTTTGTCGTATATAAAAGGCTTTACCCACAGTGATAAGGTATTACATGCATTAAGAGAGGTTCAGCCAGGATTTGAGTTTGATATTGTGGCTTCAGATGCGGATGTGATTAAAACCTATGTAAAGAATGGTTTTGGCATAGGAATCATTGCTGAAATGGCATTAGAAGACCAGGATACTAAACATTTTAAGACCTATCGGCTAGGGGCAGAAGTTGGTTATTCTTCTACCTATTATGCGTATTTAAAAAAACGTTTTTTACCTTCTTATATGGAGGCGTTTTTAGACACGTTTATAAAAGCCGTAAGTCATAAATTTCATTAGTTTTTATTGTTGTTACAACGGGCTTAATGCACCGTGCAAACCATGCACGGATCAAATGATCGCACGATATGCTGAACAGATACTGGGCTGGTTTCATCTTGACGTTTTAAAGCGCCTACTAAAGCTTGTTCTAAGGGGCCAGGTATTCCATTTTGATCACGAGGTGAAAAGTTCCAAGTGGTTGGTGCAATCACTTGAAAGTTTTTAATGACATCATTTTCAAGCTCTAGCCAATGACCTAAACTTCCTCTTGCGGCTTCTACCAGACCAATTCCTCGGTTAGATTGAATGCCTTGAGGTTGCAGGCAAAATGCTTTTTCATTTGTAAATCCTGTATCGAGCCAGGTTTCGGCTAAGGTAATGATTTTCACTAACTCGTAAACACGTGCCACAATTCGAGTGTAAACCGTGCTGCCATATTGCTTCATTAAATCATCAATTAAAGGCGTTTTATTAACGACTTGTCTTGCTAGCGAGCCTACTTCAACGACCTTTTGATCTAAACGCGGGGCCTTGCACCAACTGTAAGTGTTTGGTTTATCTATATCTGGTTGAGTTGTAGAATTCCAAGGTCTTGCAGATGGTGCTCCTTGGTAGTGAGAATGGCTAATATCTTCGGTAATAGCGCTGGGATTTATGTCACTTATTTTTCCGTCAATATACAGGCCTGGTAAAAAGGATAAATGTTCTTCATGACTAAAACTGCCATAACTCATTAATCTGCCAGGGCTTTTCCCTAATGTTTCTAAGTTAAGGTATTTAGCCACTTCACAGAAAAGGCCAAAGTCAGACTGGGCGACATTTTTATTATTAAGCCATTGATTAAAGTCGCCTTCATTTTCAAGGTTTAAAAAGGTTTCAAGTTTATCGCCTATTAAATGTTCTTCTAAAAAACGTCTAAGTTTACGAGCCATTAAATGTAACTTAGTGGTTTCATTTTCTGAAATAGCGCGACTCGTGCCGCCAGGTTGAATGGCTAAGGTATGTGGCCAGTGGCCCGCTAAAACGCCCATCATTTTTAACCAGTTGGCTCTTGCCTCAACGGCTTTGCTTGCCGCTTTACCTGTTACTGATTTAAAGCGTTCCTCTACTTTATTAAACCAAGGCGTATCACGGTAAGTTTCTCGAGCAAAGTCGGGCATAAAAAAAAGATAAAAATGGGTTAATAAGTCAGCCGCATTTTCATTTGCAAGCATCAAATTAATGGCTTTTTGGCCATTATCGGTTGGTGTTATGCCATAGATTTGGGAGAGGGCTTTTGCCGCAGCAACCGATTGTGAAACCGAACAAATGCCACAAATTCTTGGAGCATAAATTAGCGTGTCGTTTGGATTTCTTCCAACAAGCATGGTTTCAAACCCTCGGAAAAGAGTTGGTTTTATAAAGGCAGAGGCGACTTGATTTCCTTCCATTTCTAATTGAACTTCTAAGTCACCTTCAACTCGGTTAAATGGACCAACAATAATTCGGCTCACAGTTTTTTCCTTTTAATTTGTGGGCTAACAACAATGTGATCTTCCGTTGCATTTTCTTTTAATCTTTTTGGAGTTGCTGATTTTGCTAAAGTAGATAAGGCAATAAACCAAGCTTTAGGCATATCTGTAGGTAGTCCAACGGGGATATTTCCAACTTTGGGGGTTTCTTGATAAGAGTGATTAAGATGTCCAAAGTCAGGAGAAGTACAGTCGATACATGGATAGCCACCGCTAGTGCAAGATCCAGAACCATTCCATGGTCGTTCATTGCAATCGGCGTGTGCAACGGTTCCAACACACCCCATATTTTCCATCATGCAACCTAAGTCAGATGATTTAACTGAACTTGCTTTGAATTCATAAAACTCATTTCTACTACATCCGTGATGCACCAGTTTATCGGCATAAAACCTAGGGCGACTTAATGGATCTAAATCAGAGGATTTTAGCTTTCCTAATGTAATTAATTGTATTGTTTCAGCTACCCAAGCAGGGTGAATAGGGCAGCCTGAGATATTGATGACCGGTAAGCCAGCATGAGAAAGAAAATCGCTTGGTAAAAGACTACCAGAGATATTTTGATTATATTGCAGGCCTGTTGCATCAATAATATTATCGCCAGAAGCGGTTATTCCTCCGTAAGCCGCACAAGTACCTACTGCTAAAACGTATTGGGCTTGTTTGGCGAGTTGTTCAATTAAATCTTTACCAGGCATATTCATACCTGACATCATGTGATAACGGCCAGTATTATTCGGACCCATAACTACGGAACCTTCTAGGCAGAAGATATCGAGAGGAATTTTGCCGCTAATTACATCCTGTAAAATGGCTTGTGTTTCGTCGGACGAGTGTTCAGTTAAAGAAGGATGCCATAGCCAGTTTAAGTCCATTTCTTGTGACCAGTTAAGTAAATCCATCTCTTCTAAACCTAAAAAAGAGAGCGTACAACCACTACATCCGCCTGACTGCATCCAAAGAATATTCATAATGTTGGGGCACTTTTTTGGAGTTTAATTTCAAAGACAGCACCACCTTCAACCTTGTTCCAGGCTGTTAGTGAACCATGCATGTTTTCAATAATTTGGTGACTCATGCTTAACCCTAATCCAGTTCCTTTGCCTACATCTTTCGTGGTAAAGAATGGGTCAAAAATATTAGGTAGCATACCTTCTGGTATGCCGTTACCGTTATCACGAACTTGAACAGATATTCCAGAGTCTGATTCAGTGACTTTTACGTTAATTTGTTTATCTTTAATATTTAAATTTTGTAATTCATCAACAGCATTTTGCAGTAAGTTAATAATGACTTGTTGAAATTGATTGGTGGAGCCCATTGCCAGGTAATCAATATCTTGGCTTGGTTGAAACTCAATTTTAATATTGCGCTGATTCGCGGTATCTCTTTCCACCCATTTTATGGCTGTGTTTACGGAATCATTAATACTAAATAAAACTTGTTTTTCTCCGTTTGGGTGACTAAAAGATTTTAAATCTTTAACAATGCTAGAGATTTGGTCTAGCGCTTTGTTGTTATCTTCAAATATGGCGGGACAATCATTGATGATTTCATTAAAGGTTTCACGTTCTGTCGTATCGAGTTGGTTTTGAACACTCTGATTTTGATGCACAATGTTTTCAACATCTTGAAAGTATTGTTGTAAAGACCACAAATTACCCTGAATAACACTGATAGGGGTGTTAAGTTCATGCGCAACGCCAGAAACTAGGCGTCCTAAAGCCGCCATTTTTTCAGAATGAATCATTTTTTCTTTTGTTAAAGCCAGCTCTTCATGTGCTTTTTTTAACGCATCATAAGCTTCTAAAATCTCGCCAATAGGACGGCCAACAATGACTCGTCCATCAAATGCTTTGGCTTTGTCTATTTGGCAATTACAATTTATTGTTATGGACAGTTCTTGGTTACGACCTTTTAAAGTCATTAATTTGTCATGAATCTGTTCTGAGGCTAAGATTGGCTCCATTTCTGGAACGTCTTTGGACGTTAGAAAATCTCTAACGGGTTTACCAATTACATCCTGTTCATCGTAGCCGGTCATGGTTAAAAAGGAGTCATTAACCTGCGTAATCATTAATTCTTTATTGGTTACGATAAGTACGTCAGACATGGCCGAAATAATATCTGAAATGAACTGATGTGCTTTTTGTAATTCGTCGTTCTGCTGCTCAACCTGTGTTTGGTACTCTAAAGACTGTGAGTATGAATCTTCCACAGCTTGTAGTACAGACATCCAGTCTTGTTCATTAAAAGGCTGGCCATCCATATTGTCTAATATAGGCATGTTCACTAAAGGTGTATTGCTAGGCATCTTTTTATATATCTTATTTTTAATATCTTTTCATTGTATATAAGAATTATAACAATATTGTTTATTTGTCTTCCATTTAACCCAATGCTTTCATCTTAATAATGATTGAGTAAAGAGTTTATTAAAGTTTTTAATTAGAAACTTTTATACAAATCTGCGATAGATTTAATGAAATTGACAAAAGTTTTTTCTACAACAATGTGAAGAAAATGTGGAATTTTATATCCCGGGATAATAAATATTGCAATTAAAGTTAATCTTGTAAATATGCAAGAAAACGCCAGAAATAGAGGGTTATCGACACTTTGAAATCAATATAATTAGTGTTTTTTTTTGGACATTCATCGGTTGTATTGTCCGTTGGTACAGTAGTTAGTACCTTTTTGTGAGCGTATTATGTACTTATGAATTTTAATAGCCTGTAAGTCAAGGCAAGTATGAGGTACAAGATGTCAATAATCGTTGGTAATGTTTCAAAAATAGAAGGTGTTGTTAGAGCAATCAATCCAGTAACTGGAGAGGTTCGCATTCTAGAAGCTGGTAGCCCTGTTTACCAGGGGGAAATATTACAGACATCCGCTAAGAGCGGAGTGATTGTGGATATGGCTAACGGTACTTTGTTGACTCTTGGGCGAGATACTCAGATGCGTTTAGATGATGATGTATCTAATCCGTCGAGCTCGGTTGATACAGGCACGGAAGGGGCTGTTGACGTTGCCGCATTACAACAGGCCGTTTTAGAAGGGAATTTTGATGCTCTTGAAGCAACGGCCGCAGGTGAGGCTCTAGTTGTTGGAAGTGCTTCTGATGGGGGTGTGACTGTAGAGCGAATCGCCTTGTCTGGTAATGTTACTTCAGGTTTTGATACAGGTGTAGGAAATCAAGCTGTTGTAAATACGCCACGTTATGTTGGTGTGATTGATGGTACTCCAGAAGCGATTGCGGATAATAATCCTAATACGGTTGTTGAAGATTCTTTAATTGATACTGTTTACGGAAATGTATTTGGAAATGATGATATAGGTCTTGATGCATCTAATTCTGCAATTCCTGTTACAGGCGTAAAAGCTGGAGCCAGTGGCACAGATGTAGTTGGTGGTGTTGCTACTTCGGTTACTGGTACTTATGGAAGCGTAGTTATTAATAGTGATGGTAGCTATACCTATGTATTAAATAACTCTGATCCGGATACCAATGGATTAGCCGAAGGTGAAAAGGTCACTGATGTATTTACTTATACAATTACTGATAGTAATGGTGATAGTGCGAGCACAACGTTAACTATTAATATTGTCGGAGCCAATGACGTACCGGTAATCGAAAGTGCAGACGATGCAGGAGCCATTACAGAAATCGCTGACGGCGCGACCGGTGAAAACACCACAACGTTAACCGACACAGGCAACATCAACTTCAGCGATGTCGACCTAAGTGACGCCCACACATTAACGGTTACCCCAGATGCCACAGACTACGTAGGTGGATTAACCGCCAGTATTACTGATGCCTCAACGGGCGATGGTGCAGGCGCAATCAAATGGGACTACGCCGTAAATGACGCCGACATAGACTACCTAGCGGCAGATGAACAGCTGACCCAAGTCTACGAAGTCAAAGTAGACGACGGCAATGGCGGAACAGTGACTCAAGACGTTACCATTACCATTACAGGCACCAATGACGTACCAGTGATTGAAAGTGCCGACGCCACAGGATCTGTTACAGAAATCGCAGACGGTGCGGCTGGTGAAAACACCACCACACTAACAGACACAGGGACAATTGAGTTTACTGATGTCGACTTAAGTGATGCTCACACATTAACCGTAACCCCAAATGCCACAGACTACGTAGGTGGATTAACCGCCAGCATTACTGATGTTTCAACAGGTGATGGTGCAGGCACAATCAAATGGGACTACGCCGTTGACGACAGTGCGATTGATTACCTAACTGAAGGTCAAACTCTAGAACAAACCTATCAAGTTGAAGTCAAAGACGATAACGGTGCCACAGTTAGCCAAGCTGTAACCATTACTATTACAGGTACCAATGATGTACCAGTGATTGAAAGTGCAGACGATACAGGATCTGTTACAGAAATTGCTGACGGTGCGGCAGGTGAAAATAACACAACATTAACCGACACAGGCATGATTGAGTTTAGTGATGTTGACCTAAGTGATGCACACACAGTAACCGTCACTGCGCCAGATAACAGCAACTATCTAGGGTCACTTACCGCAACTATCATCGACGACGCAACCGGTGACGGAACAGGTACCATCAAATGGGACTACGCCGTTGAAGACAGTGCGATTGATTACCTAACTGAAGGTCAAACTTTAGAACAAACCTATCAAGTTGAAGTCAAAGACGATAACGGTGCCACAGTTAGCCAAGCTGTAACCATTACTATTACAGGTACCAATGATGTACCAGTGATTGAAAGTGCAGATGATACAGGATCTGTTACAGAAATTGCTGATGGTGCGGCAGGTGAAAACACCACAACATTAACCGATACAGGCACGATTGAGTTTAGTGATGTTGACTTAAGTGATGCTCACACATTAACTGTTACTCCAGATGCTAATAACTATTTAGGTACCTTAACGGCCAGCATTACTGATGTTTCAACAGGTGATGGTGCAGGCACAATTAAATGGGACTATGCAGTAGAAGATGCCGACATAGACTATCTAGCGGCTGGTGAAACACTGACCCAAGTCTACGAAGTGAAAGTAGACGACGGAAAAGGTGGAACAGTGACTCAAGCCGTTACTATTACCATTACAGGCACCAATGACGTACCAGTACTAACTGTAGATTCTAGTGGCTCAGTAACAGAAGATGATAGTACACCAAGCCTTACTGATACTGGCACACTATCTATTGTCGATGTAGACCTTATAGACACACATGCAATAACAACAGCGTATAAAGATGACCTAGTGTGGAGTGGAGGTACTTTATCTGCTGCTGATACAGCAACGATTACATCAGGTTTTACTGTTGATTCTGATAGTTGGGATTACTCGGTTAGCAACTCAGCCGTTCAATTTTTAGCAAAAGATGAAACGATTACTTTTAGTTATGATGTAAAAGTAGATGATGGAAATGGTGGAACTGATACAGAAGTGGTGGTAATGACCATCACAGGGACTAATGATAACCCAATATTAACAGTAGATACTATCGGTTCGGTTGTTGAAGATGCGGGTAGTCCAGATCTAACTGATTCAGGCACGCTTTCTTTTACTGATGTAGATATTAATGATACGCATACTGTAACTGCGACCTATAAAAATGATATTAGCTGGGATGGAGGTACTTTATCTAACGCGGATATAGCTACTATCAAAAATGGCTTTAGTGTAGATGCTAATGGTTGGGATTACTCAGTGAGCAATTCTCTTGTTCAATTCTTAGCAAAAGATGAAACTATCACCTTTAGTTATGATGTAACGGTAGAAGATAATAACGGTGGAACTGATACAAAAGTTGTAGAAATGACCATTACTGGAACGAATGATATTCCAGTATTAACAGCTGATTCCAGTGGTGCTGTAACAGAAGATGACAGTACACCAAACTTAACTGATTCAGGTACTTTATCATTTACTGATGTAGACACTACTGACACTCACACAATGTCATCAGAATATAAAGGTGATCTAGTTTGGAGTGGAGGAAGTTTATCTGCTGCTGATATTGCAACGATTACATCTGGTTTTACTGTTGATGCAGATAGCTGGGATTACTCGGTTAGCAACTCAGACGTTCAATTTCTAGCAGAAGGTGAAACCTTAACGTTTAGTTACGATGTAACTGTAAATGATGGTAATGGTGGCACAGATACTAAAGTGGTAGACATAACTATTACTGGAACCAATGATGCACCTGTAATTGACCTAGATAAAGATAACTCAACAGACTCAGGTCAAAACTATACGAATATCTTTAATGAAGATGGTGCTGCAGTAAGCATTGCCGACAGTGATATTGAAGCGTCTGATGTGGATGATAGTAATCTTGAGAGTGCCACAATCGTACTAACCAATGCACAAGCCAATGATTTCCTTAATGTTGGTGACGTTGACCCTAAATTTGGTGCTACTGTAGATACATCAACGGCGGGTCAAATCACTGTGACTCTAACTGGTAGCTACAATAAAGCGGACTATCAAGAAGCAATTAAAGCCATTACTTTTAGCAATAGCTCACAGACGCCAGATGAAACCGAACGTATTATCGAAGTAACGGTTAATGACGGTGCATTAGACAGTAATACGGCTATCTCAACCATTAAAGTGAACGCTAATCCAGACTTAATTCCAAATGCTATTGACGTTGTAGAAGGTCAAGGTTCAGTTGATGAAACGTCCGTTGATACAAACTCAAATACGGTTGAGGGTAACCTTTTAAATGGCGATGACTTAGGTACAGCAATAGGTGAAATTACTTCATTTACCTACACAAACACTTCTGGTAAAACAGCGACAGGTACCGTTGGTCAAGAAACAACCACACAATATGGAAAAATCACAGTAAATGCTGATGGAACCTGGTTATACACACCAAATCAATCTGTTCAGCAACTTGCTGGTGAACCGTTACCTGAAGACATTATTAATTACACGGTAACCGATGGAAATGGTGATACCGATACAACAAGCTTTACAATTACGTTGGAAGATGGTGCAGACCCTACAATTGGTATACCAGAAAATGAAACTGTGTACGAAGCTAATTTGGTATTAGGTTCAGATCCAGATAACAGTGCCTTAAGTCAAACTGGTAATTTAGATGTTATTCAAGGAACAGATAATATTGCAGACGTGGTATTTAATGCAAATCAACCAGGCCTGGTAAATTCTGGAAACTCTATTTATCAATCTGGAGGAGAAGATGTTAAATTTAGCTTGAGTGCAGATGGCCATACCCTCACAGGATATACTGGCGATATTTCAAATCCTGTATTTACGGTTGTCATTAACGATCCAACGGATGCTTCAGTTGACGGAAAAGACTACACATTTACTTTAATTAAGCCTCTTGATCATACAAGTGATGATATTGATTCATCTGGAAATATTGTTATTCCATTTAGCTTTACAGCCAGTGATACCGATGGTGATATTGTTAACTCTAACGATACTTCAGATAACTTTACTGTAACGATTGTGGACGATGTTCCTCAGGACACGAAAACGATTACGGTGAATGAGGATGAAGAAATCACCTTTAACACCACTGCTGATGATAGTGATGGAAGTATTACCAATATCGGTGGTGCTAGTCACGGAACACCAACGGTTAACGAAAATGGTACGATAACCTATGTTCCAAACCCTGATTTCAGTGGTACAGATACATTTACTTATGATTCTACGAATGAAGACGGAACTGTCACCACCACAACAGTAACGGTTAATGTTACACCAGTGGCAGATGCTCCAGACGTAAGTAGAGATGCTGCTAAAGTTTATATTCTGGAAGACTCTGAAATCGCGCTTGGTTTTAATACACCGGTATTAAAAGACCAAATTGATAATTCAACCGTAGCCAATGAAGATAACCCAGAACGTTTAGGCGCCATTACATTAAGTGGACTAACTGAAGGTACAGAAATAAAAGACAGTTTAGGTAACGTGCTGTTTACAGCAACGGCTTCTGACAATAATGTCACCATTCAATTAACGGATGCGGGTGCGGATTACCACACTGCAGGTTTAACGACGGATTTAAGCTTAACTATCGATCAGTTTGAATCTTTAGTTGTTAAGCCAGCGGCAGACAGTGCAAAAGATTTAAAAGTAAAACTATCGGTAGACAGTTACGAAGTAGATGATGCTGGAACACCATTAACGGGTATTGCTAAAGCGAATAGCAATATTAAAGTTGAAGTAGATGTGCTTGCGGTAACAGACCCTGTAGACCTTAAAATTAATGGCGATGATACCTCTTATACCACCACAATTAGTGAAGATTCGGCATTAGATTTATCGGCATTATTGAGCACAAATGTCTTTAATGACATTGACGGTAGTGAAAATAGATCAATCGTTTTAGAAGGCCTGCCTGATGGCATGATTGTAAATGGTGAAACCATTACAGGTGGTAGTTATGAGATTGATTTAACAGGAACTGGAAATAACAATCTTCCAACTATTTCAATTACACCACCAGAAAATTTCAGTGGTGATATTAATGATATTATCGTTAAATTAGTGTCTCATGATACGGATACAGATTCGACTCATACTGATAGTTCAACGGTAGGCACAACAACTCTTGGTAATACCACTATTTATGACACCGTTGATTCAGTAACACTTAATTTGAATGTGACTCCCGTTGCTTCTGATGTCACTATTTCAACGCCTGAAAATAAAATTGAAGATGAAGCTGTCTATTTGTTTAAACAAAGCAATGGCAACAGTATTTTCACCTTAAGTGATACAGATGGTTCAGAGAGTATTTCTCAATTTGGTATTTTAAAATCTCAAATAGATGCGCTACTTGCGGATGGTGCAACTATCTCTGGTTCAAGTTATTCAACCGTTAATTTTGATGGTACGGATTACTACGTTTTTGATAATGCCGATGCGCAAATTACGCCACCAGCACATAGCAGTGCAGATATTACATTAACCTATTTAGTGGAAACAACAGATACAGCAACGATTGATGGAGTTGTTGATACTGCTGTCAGCCATAAAACAGCAGATAAAACTATTGTATTAAGCCCTGTAGCAGAGTCAACTCAAACGGATTCTGATGGCGATGGCGTAAATGACATTATCACGCAAGGTAGTCATACTTATGCTGTCAGCGCAGAAGAAGATGTGTACTTTGCTTTAAATAACACTAATTTTGGATTATCGGTAGCCAATGAAGACAGTGGTGAAACCACAAGTGTCTTATTTACACCAACAGATGGTACAAACGCATTAATTGGAACTATATTTAAGTATGGCAATACCACGATTTATTTTAATGGAACAGCTGTAGAAATTCCTTCTAGTGAATTAGAAAATCTAGAAGTCAAAGCGCCAGAAAACTACAGTGGAACTTTAGAGTTAACGACACAAATTAAAGCCATCGATTCAGATGATGATGCAAGTAATCCAGAAGCTACATCTACAGTTATTTCTGAAGGTGATACCTTAACGATTAATGTGGCACCCGTTGCCGATAATGCCATCTTAAGTGTCTCTCAGGTTGTTGTAAATGAAGATGCTGGGCGTTCAAATGGTAATACCTATAATGATGAAGGTTCGGTAGATCCTTCTATTATTGATAATCCTTCAGCAGGTCAAGCCTTAAATATTAAAGTTAATTCGGTTGATGGATCAGAAACGTTTGAAGTCACGATTGATAAATTACCAGACGGCGGTGCACTGTATTTTGATTATGGCGCAGGCAATACGCTATTAATAGATGAAACAGGTACGGTTTCATCAACGGGTACAGTCTCTGGCATTACGGTAACAAATAATGCTGATGATACTTGGTCAGTCGTTATTGATGGTTATACCAATGATAATCAACCTATATTTATTCCGCCACACAACAGTGATGGAACATACTCATTAGATGTATCAGCTGTAACAAAAGATGGTGATCAGACGGGCACACCTAGTAATGTTACGTTAAAAGTAGATGTTCTGGGTATTGCTGATGTACCTGAAGGCGTCGATTTAAATACGGTTACGATTAATGGTCAAGACTATGAAGCGGTTTACAATGAAAACGAGGTCGATGCGACTAATGCCATAAATTTAGCCGATATTTACAGTGCCGCTAACCCTAATTCAGAGATTAAATCTTACGATTCTGACAGCGAACAGTTGAATATTGTTATTAGTGATTTACCTGTTGGTTTTGCAGTAAAAAATGCTACGTTTATAGGTGGAACGGGTGAGGATAGATCTTGGAGTGTCTCTGCTACTGATATAGAAAACGTTCTAATTACGGTACCTAAAAACTACAGTGGTGAGCTACCATTTACAGTTCAATATATAACAACTGAAGAAACAGGAAGTAGCCGTACTCAAGGAACAGAAGAGGTTTCAGTTTGGATTACGCCTCAACAAGATTCAGTCGTTAACACGACACTAAATCAGGTTGAAGATGTGCCTCAGGTTCTTGATTTTTCAATCAATCAAAATGGCGATAGTAATGAAGAGCTTACTAAAGTCTATATCAAAGAGTCCTCAATTCCTTCGGACGTCACCTTAAGTGTGTCAGGTGGTTCTGACTTAGCAACAGAGGCAACAAGTAATGCTGATGTTAACTTAGTCGATGGTTATTATGAAATTACTGGCTCAGCCATTAATAACATTGTTTCTACCTTAACAGCGCAAAGTGATGACGATTACAGCTTAACCGTTAAGTATGAAGTAACCGATCATACAAATACATCACCAGATGTACCAACAGCAACCGTATCGGATGATACTGTTTATAGTGCAACGGTTACAGCGGTTGCAGATATACCAACAGTTACTCCATCGTCAACTTTGGATACTGTCATTGCTCAAAATGATGCTGGTCAAGATGTTACGGTTTATGATCTTGGAACAAGTCGCACAGCCACAGTTACCTTAAACCTAGCATCAGATGATTTAGATGGTTCTGAAGTACAAGATTACTATATCTTTACCAATGTACCTGACGGAGTAATTGTTGAAGGTGCCGCATTTGGTGGAGAAGGTGTTTGGTACTTACCAGCAAGCGGTTCAACCTCAAATGGCGTGTCTACGCAAGACGTTACATTTCAGTTTACAACGGCGGCTGATATAGAAGCGGTTAATGAGATTACCGTTGTAGGGCATAACCTTGACCATGATAATAGTAAAGCGCAATCAGCTCCTGTCTCTATTTACTTTACCGGAGAAGAAAGTACTGGTGGCGGTGATGGTGAAACATTTGACGCGGTTAGTATTAGTGCAAGTCCAGTAATGATTAATGAAGATACAACGCTAGCACTTAGCGATGTCTTTACCTTTACATTAGACCCTGTGGATGGTGATCCTGATTATTCGCTTATTTTGTCTGGCGTGCCTGATGACGCAACGGTTACGGGTGGTTTTAAACAGACTATGGATAATGGTGATGTTGTTTGGGTTGTAGGCAAAGATGCAATTGACACTGCAACGGTTGTTTTTGCTGATAACTACAACCAAAATGATTATGCTGGTGAAAGTTTTGATTTAGTCGGTAAAACCATTACAAATAATCCTGATGGTTCTACAACAGAAACACCAGAAACAGACGCAGCTATTACCATTGTTCCGATTACTGATCCGTTTGAAATAACACCTGATTTAACGGCTTACGATGCCGCTACTGGTGGAAATGAAGTGAGCAGTTCACAAGAAGATGGTCGTACAGAGATTAATATTGGAGTGACCACGCCAGACAGCTCATTTGATTATGTTGATGCGTCTGGAACTCTGGTATCTTCTGTAACTTTATCAACGGATGGTGAAGTTGATGGAACTTTATATAATTCTGAAACGGGTGTTGCCTACACATTAAATGGAAGCGACTGGACAATACCTGTTGCTGATTTAGATAAACTTCAATTTGTGCCTGAAGCTGATGCTTCTGGCAAAGTGACGTTTAGTATTACAGAAAATATTAAAGAAACGGGTGCCACTAATATTGTTAGCCAAACTCAAACTATTCCGATTGATATTCAAGCGGTTAACGATGGTTTTGATGTTGAGGCTAATAACAACAGTATAGGTAATGAAGGAGAGTTAATTCCATTAGTATTCAGTACAACAGGGATTGATATTGATGGTTCAGAAAAAATATTTTCAGCGTCTGTCGATGAAGTTCCAGATGGTGTGTTGATTTATTATGTTGATTCAAATGGTGATTATAAATTAGCACAAAATACCGGTTCTACGGATGGTGGAGCGACAAATAAATGGAGTGTTTCATTAGTCGATGGTGTTTTACCAGATATATATGTTCAAGCGCCTACATACTACAGTGGAACTCTAGCAAGCTTAGGTTTGAGTGTATATAGCTCTGAAACCGATGCCGCTGGTAATGCAATTAATGACATGACAATAAACTCAACACTATTGGATGTCACGATTGATCCAATAGCTAATCCTTTAACCATTAAACCTACTAATACTTTTGGAACAGAAGGTTCTGAGCTTCCAATAAATTTAAATATCTCAATGGATGATGTTGATGGTTCTGAAACCGTGTCATTTACATTAACAGGTAACGGCACAACTCTGCCTGAAGGCATGACATTTGAAGTAGGAGGAGTACCACATTCTGATGTAACTTATGACTCAGACACGGGAACCTACACTGTTACCGGTGTTGCGTTTGACGACATAAAAGATATTGTAGCCAAGCCCGTTGAAGGCTTAAAAGGCGATATCAATATAGATGTTTCTGCTTGGACAGTTGATGGTGATAGCAACACTTCGACTACGCCAGAAACAGGTTCTTTTGTACTCACACTTTATGAGCACGCAAGTGGCGTAACACCTTATAGTGTTACCACTCAAAATGTGGATAACAGTGCAAATTATGTTACGGGTGAAGGTTATCAAATTCCATTAGTCATATCGGACTTAGATTTAGCAGATAAAGATGGTTCAGAAAGTCTTTCTGTACGTATTTCAGGATTGTCCTCAAGCGTAACCTTAGATGAGTCTACTTTACCAACAGGCGTTACAGCTACTCAGGATGGAGCAGATTGGCTTATTGATTTAGGTTCACCAACCGATGCACATTATGAAGATGCTTTAACGGCGCTTGAAAATGGTGATGTTAAACTTATAACCACCTCAACCGACGGAACAGAAACTGATGGCTTTAATGTAGAAGCATTTTCTACCTTAACAAGCACTGGTGAAACCAATTCGGATGTTTATGATATTGACAGTAATACGTCAACATCATCAACAGGCGAAAGTGTGTCAATTAACCTTACCGTTGATGCCACTGGTGACATTGATGGTTCGAGTGCCGACGAAACGCTTTATGGCTCTGATGGTTCAGACACGATTCATGGTGCGGCTGGTTCTGATGTTTTATACGGTGGACAAGGAGATGATATTCTTGCTGGCGGTGCAGGTGCTGATACATTAATCGGTGGCGATGGAGCAGATACTTTTAAACTGACAACCGATGATGCAGGTACAACCGACACAATTAATGATTTTGTCAAAGGTAGTGATTTATTAGATCTTTCTGAAGTGTTGGAAGGAACAAATCAAATTACGGATGCTAACTCATTAAATGAGTATTTATCATTTGCGCAAGATGGTAACGATACAAAAGTTACCATCGATTCAAATGGTAAATCAACAGCTGACGGAACCATATACGAAGTTGTATTAAAAGATACGCTAGTCACTGATATTGATGAACACGATATTCTCGATTAAGTTAAAAACAAGCTAGTATTCTGTGTAGAAGTTATTAAACCCACTCTTTTGTGGGTTTAATGCTTTATGGGGCTAAGTATTACGCTGAAAATATTCGTTACTATGCCAATGTAACGGAATAATTTTTATGCACATATCTTATGTTTTAAAAAATGAACACTGTTTAACGAGATATCCCAATATCAATATTGTTTTTTCTTTGGCGGAGACCTTTGTAGGCGTCATGAACAAAAGAAAAATAGACGTAAGCATCCCTTTAGAGGTATAAAATTTATACTGGCTCTCGAATACGACCTTAGGGCGTCGAGTTCTTTATTTGAGACCTACAGTGCAGTTAATAGTAAGTTATTGACAAGTTTTAGAACAAAAGCAGTGAAATTTTAGCTTTTTTACTTGTTTATGGTCTCGTGCAAAGCGTTTCTAACTCTTAAATTGATTCTTCACTACCTCATCCTTTAAGAAAATCGTTCCAAAGCATTCATAATCATTTCAGCTAATCATAAAGTTATTTGTTGTTGCAAGAGATGTTCTCGGTTTTTATTTTTAGAGCCTTAAATTTTATTCAATAGCAACGAAGTCAAATCACACTCATCTCATCTAAATTTATTCCTAAATGCGTATTTTGAACAAAAATTGGTTTTTATTGGATATTTGTTATTAAAAATAATAAAAAATTCTTGTAATGAAATAATTATTCTGTATATTAGTAATTAAAAGTTCACTGGAGGAAACTATTATGATCGAAGGCCAATTTATATTAACGATTTCTTGCCCTGATAAGACAGGAATTGTATCTAAAGTATCTAGTTTTTTAGCTCAAAAAAACTGTTTGATAAATGAAGCAAATCACCATGCCGATACTGAGCAAGGCATGTTTTTTATGCGTAATGAAATTTCAAACCTAAATATTTCAGAAGAGGAATTTAGAGAGGAATTTAGTGAGATTGCAAAAGAATTCGAAATGAATTGGACGCTGACTTCAACTGTTAAAAAGAAGCGCGTAATTATTATGGTAAGCAAGCAAGACCATTGCTTACATGACCTGCTATATCGTTGGAAATCAGGTGAAATGGATTATGACATCCCTTGTGTTATTTCAAATCATCCTGATTTAAAAGAGCTTGTAGAATGGCACGGAATTCCTTATGTGCATATTCCCGTAACGCCAGACAATAAACCGCATGCTTTTTCAGAAGTGGTTAAGTGGGTTGATCACTATGAGGCGGATACGATTGTTCTCGCAAGATATATGCAAATCATTCCACCAGATTTATGTCAAAAATATCCCGGACAAATTATCAATATTCACCATAGCTTCCTGCCTTCATTTATTGGTGCAAAACCTTATCACCAAGCATTTGATCGTGGCGTGAAATTAATTGGTGCGACTTGTCATTATGTTACTGAAGACTTGGATGCCGGACCGATTATTGAGCAAGAAGTTAGACGTGTTTCACATAGTGAAACAGCTGATGAGATGGTAATGCTAGGGAAAGACGTTGAAAAGAACGCTTTAGCTCGTGGTCTTAAGTTCCACCTAGAAGACCGTGTTCTTTTAAGTGGTAATAAAACAGTTGTATTTGGTTAGGAGTTTGATATGCCACTTAGATTAATAAAGTACGCTTGGAAAAAACCAGAAGATGAATTGCGTTTTTTCCCTGAAGAAAAACCATTAGAAAAAGAGTATGACGTTGTTATTATCGGTGGCGGTGGACATGGTATGGCGTGCGCCTATTATTTAGCTAAAGAGCACGGTATTACCAATGTAGCAGTGTTAGAACAAGGTTATATCGGTGGCGGGAATACAGGTCGAAATACAACCATTGTCCGTTCAAACTATTTAACATCTGAAGGCGTTAAATTCTACGATGAAAGTCTTAAATTATTTAATGATTTAAGTGAAGACTTTGATTTAAATATTTTTTATTCCACTCGTGGTCATTACACCTTAGCTCACACAGATAGTTCTTTAAGAACAATGCGCTGGAGATCTGAGGTAAATAAACACCACGGCATTGATAGTGAAGTGGTTGATACCGAAACTATTCAAAAAGATATTCCTTATATGGATGTTGAGTGTAATGGCCAGCACCCTGTTATGGGCGCACTTTATCACGCGCCAGGTTCTGTAGCTAGGCATGACGCTGTCGCTTGGGGATACGCACGCGGTGCTCAAATGCGAGGCGTTGAAATTCACCAAAAAACTCAAGTAACGGACATCAGAACCCTTGGCGGTAAAGTGGTTGGTGTTGAAACCAATAAAGGCTTTGTTAAAGCTAAAAAAGTTATTTCTATGGTGGCAGGTTCATCTCCTCGTATTACGAATATGTTGGATATCAAAACACCTATCGAAGTCTTTCCTTTACAGGCCTGTGTTACTGAGCCAGTTAAACCCTTTATGAACACTATTGTCGTGTCAGGAAGCTTGCATGTTTATGTCAGCCAATCTTCAAGGGGTGAATTGGTTATGGGTGCATCGGTTGACCCTGCCGAGCTACATTCAACCCGTTCAAGTCTTGATTTTGTTGAGGGGTTAACGGACCAAATGATGGACTTATTTCCGTTTACCAGTCGCTTAAAAATTATGCGTCAGTGGGCCGGTATGAGTGATATTACGCCAGACTTTGCACCCATTATGGGTAAGACCAATGTTGAAGGTTTCTATTTAGATAGTGGCTGGGGAACTTGGGGGTTTAAAGCCACACCAATCAGTGGCAAAACGATGGCTTATACAGCCGCAACAGATCAAACGCATGAGTTAATCAAACCATTTAGTCTGGATCGTTTTGAGTCATTCCAACTTGTTGGCGAAAAAGGGGCGGCTTCGGTCGGCCACTAAGGAGATTGTATGAAATTTATAACGTGTCCACCAATTGGAAGAAGAGCCTTAAGTGAATTCACTTATGGCGGCTTGGTTAAAAATGAACCAGAGTTTGAAGGCATAACTGAAAAGGCATGGGCAGAGCATGTGTTCTACCGTCATAGTCACCCACAGGTACAAAAAGAGTGGTGGTATCACCGTTCAACAGGTATGTGGTTTTTCTTTGAAAGAAATACGTTAACGGATGTTATTAGCCATGTCAGCATTGCAGAAAAGGATTGTTAAATGAAACTTAGATTAAACAAACAACCTTTAGAGTGGATTGATAGAAGTACGGAATTCACCTTTCAGCTAGAGGGACAAAAAGTAAGCGGTTTTAAAGGCGATGTTATAACGAGTGCTCTTTGGGCTAATGGCACCAAAGTACTTGGTCGTAGTTTTAAATATCATCGTCGTCGTGGTGTTTTAACCATGGCTAACCATGATATTAATGCCTTATACCAATCTTCTGATGAGGTAAATATTCGTGGTGATGTGGTTGAAGTTGCAGATCAGCAAAGTCTATTATCTGTTAATACTTTTGGTAATCTAAATAAAGATGCCGGTTCATTAGTTGAACTAATAGGTAAGTTTTTACCTGTTGGTTTTTACTACAGAGCTTTTTATTCGCCTAAATTTTTATTTCCAAAATGGGAATCTCTAATTAGACATATGGCGGGTTTAGGTAATGTAGATACTCGTTGGACAGAAAAAAGAAAACACAAACGTTATCAGTATTGTGATGTGGTTGTCATTGGTGCAGGCCCTTCAGGAATGAAAGCCGCAATTAAAGCAGCACAACAAGGTTTAGACGTTTGCTTAATAGATGAAAACGCTCATATAGGCGGTTCTTTAGATTATCAATATGCCAATGAAGAATCTCAAGCAGAAAACCGAAAAGCATTAAAAGAGACTATTGCGAGCATGCCTAATATTGATGTGCAAACATCATCTTATGTGGCGGGTGTGTATGGTGATAAGTGGTTAGCGGTCAATACTAAAGAAGGTTTAATTAAACTTTCAGCCTTGTCTATTGTGGTAGCAACGGGTGTATTTGAACAGCCTGCTGTATTTCGTAATAACGATTTACCCGGTGTTATGAACGCCAGTGCTGCGCAACGTTTAATTTCTCGCTACGCCGTTGCACCATGTCAAAAAGCTGTGGTATTTACCTCAAATGTTGAAGGTTATCGAGCAGCGCTTGATTTACATAAAGCCGGCATTCTTGTTTTAGCGGTTTTAGATACGGGGGAATCAAAAGGCGAATGGTGTGATGCCGTTACCGCTTCAGGAATACCTGTATATAGAAATATTGAACATATTGAAGCTTTAGGTAAAAAATCATTAGATGGTGTGATGTTTACGGTAAACAGTAAAAATCATTCTATTGATTGTGATGGCTTGCTTATGAGTATGGGTTGGGCACCTGCTGGCGCACCCATTTATCAATCAGGTGGTAGCTTTTCTTATGATGACAAAGTACACCAACTTACGCCTAAAACGTTACCTGAAGGTCTATTCTCTTGTGGCCGTATTAATGGGGTTTTTGATATTGAAGACCAATTAAAAGACGGTGAGCAAGCAGGGTTAAATGCAGCTGAATACGTTAAAAATCAAACTTTAACACCAACTGTAGATTTAACTTCAAATATTGCACACTCTCATTTTTATCCTATTTGGAATCATCCTAAAGGCAAAGCGTTTGTTGATTTTGATGAAGACGTTCAATTTAAAGACTTAAATGCAGCCATTGCTCAAGGTTTTGACAATATTGAGTTAATGAAACGTTTTTCTACCATTGGTATGGGGCCTAGTCAGGGTAAACACAGCAATATGAATGGTATTCGTATTCTGGCTAAATTAACTGGCAGAACCATTGATGAAGCCGGTTCAACAACGGCAAGACCTATGTTTCATCCCGTTCCAGTTTCTCATTTAGCAGGTATGCGTTTTAGAGCAGAGCGTTTAACAGCCATGCACAGCCAGCATATTGCTAGCAAAGCCAAATTTATGGAAGCCGGAAACTGGTTACGACCAGAATATTATCAAAGTCAACCAGATAGACAGGCCTGTATCAATGCAGAAGTTAATGCTGTAAGAAGTTCAGTAGGACTGATTGATGTTTCTACTTTAGGTAAGTTAGAAATCTTTGGTAAAGATGCAGCAGAATTAATGGATCGTCTTTACACCATGCGTATGTCAAATATGAAGGTTGGTGCAAGTCGTTACGCCGTAATGGTTGATGATACGGGTGTGATTACTGATGATGGTGTTGCCATTCGCTACAGCGAAGAACATTTTTATGTAACAACCACAACAAGTAGTTCAGATGCCGCTTACCGATTAGTTCAGATGAAAATTATTGAATGGGGCTTAGATGTCACAGTGCTAAACCGCACAGGTCAACTCGCAGCTATGAACTTAGCAGGGCCAAATTGTCGTCGTATTTTGTCACAGCTTACGTCATTAGATTTAAGCAATGAGGCCTTCCCTTATTTAGCAATGCGTGAAACAGAAATCTGTGGACATAAAGCTACCCTTATTAGAGTTGGTTTTGTGGGTGAGTTGGGGTATGAAATTCATCTTGAATCCACAAACGCGGCTGAAGTTTGGGATGAAATTATGAAAAAAGGACAAGCCTTTGATATCAAACCGTTTGGTGTAGAAGCTCAGCGTATGCTCAGACTTGAAAAAGGTCACATTATTGTGGGTCAAGATACCGATGGCTTAATGAACCCATTTGAAGCCGCCATGTCTTGGTCAGTTCATCTTAAAAAACCTTACTTTATTGGTAAGCCAAGTTTAGAAAAACTAAAGGCCTTACAAAAACGTAAATTGGTCGGTTTTGAACTTGTAAAAGAACCTGTTGGCGAAAAACCTCTTGAGTCTAACTTGTTTATTGAACAAGGCGAAATGGCCGGCAGAATTACCAGTGTATCTTATAGCTCAACTTTACAAAAAACCATTGGTTTAGCCGATGTTTCCTTAGAGTTTTCAGAAATAGATACTGTGCTAAATATCAAACTAACCAGCGGTAATTTTATTAAGGCTAAGGTTGTTGCATTACCTTTTTATGATCCAAAAGGTGCTAAGCAAACCCCTGAGGAACTACCCGAAGGAGAAGTCGCATGAGTATTCAATTAACGCAAAAAAAATATCCAAACTTAACGGTTTTAAGAGGTAAGAATTTGCCTCAATTAATTACTAAACTTGAAATACCACATCCAGAATTATTCAAATATGAGATGGGTAATAACAGTGAGTTCATTGCAAACCTAGGGCAAGAAGAGATTCTTATTAATCATTCAAGCTTTTCACACGATCAACTTGAAACTCAACAGTATGCATTCCAACGAGGGGATGTGGTGATTACCTTATCAGGCGATTGGCGCAAATTAATGACTGAAGTCTGTGTCTTTGATTTCAGACAAGCTAAACCTGGTGACTTTGTAATGGTTTTAATAGCAGGTGTCGGTGCCTGGATGCTGATTCCGCAAGAGGGAGAGCCCGTCACGATAGGTTGTGACCCAACTTATGGTGAGTATTTTATTGAGACCTTAGAAAAACAGATCCATACATCCCCATTTTTAAATTAGGAGTGCCCAAATGACTTTAGAAGAAGCAAAAAAACTACTTAAAGATAATGACGTTAAATATATTTTAGCGCAATTTGTTGATATTCATGGTGTAGCTAAAACCAAATCAGTTCCTGTTCATTGTTTAGAAGATGTTGTGAATAGTGGTGCAGGTTTTGCAGGTTTTGCAGTTTGGGGATTAGGGTTAGAACCTCATCAGAGTGATTACATTGCAAAAGGGGATTTAAGTACATTATCTTTAGTGCCTTGGCAACCAGGTTACGCTCGAATAGCTTGTACAGGCCATGTAAATGGCGAACCTTATGCATTTGATTCGCGCCATATTATGTTAAAGCAAATTGAAAGACTGAGCGCTAAAGGTTGGACACTTAATACCGGTATTGAGCCAGAGTTTAACTTACTAAAAAAAGACGAAACAGGGCAGATGATTCCATTTGATGATTCAGATACCTTAGAAAAACCATGCTATGACTACAAAGGTATGTCTCGTTCACGTCAGTTTCTAGAAAAGTTTGTAGATTCATTACAACAGGTTGGTTTTGATGTTTACCAAATTGACCATGAAGACGCAAATGGTCAGTTTGAAATTAACTACACCTACAGCGACGCTAAAACATCAGCAGACCGAATTACTTTTGTAAAAATGGCAGGCAGTGAAATTGCTAATGAAATGGGAATGACCTGTTCATTTATGCCTAAACCAAGCTCAGGTAGAACAGGTAACGGTTTTCACTATCACCTATCTGTGACAGATGAAAACGGTACAAACTTATTTGCTGATGATAGTGATGAAAAAGATCTTGGATTATCTGAGATGGCGTATCACTTTATGGGTGGCCTTATTCACCACGCTAAAGCATTGTGTGCCTTTTCAGCACCTACCGTTAACTCATATAAAAGACTTGTAGTTGGGCGTTCATTGTCTGGTGCTACATGGGCACCTGCGTTTATTAGTTACGGTGATAACAACCGTACGGCGATGTTACGTATTCCAAAAGGTCGTATAGAGTTTAGATTGCCAGATTCTGGTTCAAACACCTATTTAGTAACAGCCGCCATTATTGCTGCTGGTTTAGACGGAATAGAGAAAAAATTAGATCCAGGTACACCTAAAAATATCAATCACTATGCATTGTCATTAGAAGAACTTGCTGATTTAGGGATTGAAACATTACCACAGTCACTGGGCGAAGCGGTAACGGCATTAGAAAATAGTACTGTATTTCATGAGCAGTTTGGTGACGAGTTTGTTAAAGAATTTATAGATATAAAACGCATGGAATGGGTTGAATACCAAAGACATGTATCAGATTGGGAAATTAACCGTTATGTGGAATTCTTTTAAGGAGAAAAAATTATGTGCGGAATTGTAGGTTTATACCTTAAAAATAAAAATATGGAAAATCAACTAGGTGAGTTGTTTGAACCTATGTTAATTGCCATGACAGACCGTGGTCCAGATAGCGCAGGTTTTGCTATTTACGGTGACGAAGTAGAACAAGATATGGTTAAAGTTACGCTTCAACATGAAGATGAAGACTACCCTTGGCACAACTTAGCAGGACATTTAGAAGAAGATTTTAATACTTCTGTTTCTGTTCTTCATAATGCCAATGCTGCTGTGTTTAAGATGAAAGGTGATGAAGCTTTAGTGAGAGAAGCCATTACCGAGTATGCTCCAGATGTCAAAATTATGAGCGTGGGTTTATCTATTGAAATCCTAAAATCAATTGGCCTGCCAGAAGAAATTGTTAAGAAATTTAACTTAAAAGGCATGAAAGGTTCTCACATCATTGGTCATACAAGAATGGCAACAGAAAGTGGTGTAAGCATGGAAGGATCTCATCCTTTTACAACCGGTATGGACTTATGTTTAGTACATAACGGCTCACTTTCAAACCACAACCGTTTAAGAGAAGAGTTAAAAGCCAAAGGCATTACTTTTGAAACAGAAAATGACTCTGAAGTCGCCGCCGGATACCTAACTTGGAGATTACAAGAAGGTGACACGGTTAAGCAAGCCTTAGAAAGTGCAATTGATGATTTAGACGGGTTCTTTACATTTACTGTTGGTACAAAAGATGGTTTTGCAGTGGTTCGAGATCCTATTGCTTGTAAGCCAGCCATTATTGCAGAAACAGATGATTACGTTGCAATGGCTTCTGAATACCATGCTTTATCAACATTACCAGGCATCGAAAATGCCAAACTTTGGGAGCCTGATCCAGGCAAAGTGTATTACTGGGGTAAAGAGTAAACATTTAAGGTTTAAGTTAAAGGAAATACTATGAAATTTAATCTAAAAGAACAAAGTGTAAGAGAGTTAAATCAAGCACTTCATAATTTGCCTGAATCTTCTACTGAATCTGTTGTAGTCGAAGGAATCAGTGGGGATCATAATTTATGTGTGGGCCTTAATGCTCCAGTAAATGTTGAAATGAAAGGTCATGCAGGTTACTACTGCGCAGGTATGAACCAGCATGCTAACGTCACAATTAACGGTAACGTTGGTCAAGGTGTTGCAGAAAACATGATGTCAGGAAAGGTTCATGTAAAGGGTAACGCTAGTCAATCTGCTGCGGCAACTGCACATGGTGGAATGCTAGTTGTTGAAGGTGATGCTGCCGCTCGTTGTGGTATTTCCATGAAAGGTGTCAATATTGTTGTTAAAGGTTCTGTTGGCCATATGAGTGCTTTTATGGGGCAGTCTGGTTGCATGGTTATTTGTGGTGACGCAGGTGAAGCCTTGGGTGATTCACTTTATGAAGCACATCTATATGTAAAAGGTAAAGTGGCTTCTCTAGGTGCTGACTGCATTCAAAAAGAGATGCGTGCAGAGCATATTGAAGAACTGCAAGCCTTATTAACTGAAGCAGGTTTTGATGATAAACCTGAAGACTTTACTCGTTATGGTTCTGCTCGCCAGCTCTATACCTTTAAAGTCGACAACGCTTCAGCATACTAAATACAAAGAATAAGGAGTCTATCATGACTGATAAACAACCAGGTTTGAGAGAATCGGCCACGTTTAGCCGAGATGTGATTAATGAAATTCAACGTGCAGCAGATACCGGGATTTATGATATCCGTGGATTTGGTGCTAAAAGAAAAGTACCGCATTTTGATGATTTACTGTTCTTAGGTGCAAGTATGTCACGTTACCCATTAGAAGGGTATCGTGAAAAATGTGGAACGGATGTGACTTTAGGTACCCGTTTTGCTAAAAAGCCAATCAAATTAGATACGGTTGTCACCATTGCAGGTATGAGTTTTGGTGCTTTATCGGCCAATGCAAAAGAAGCATTGGGTCGCGGAGCAAACATTGCAGGTACGTCAACGACATCAGGTGATGGTGGTATGACGCCTGAAGAGCGTAAAACATCAAAAACGCTTGTGTATCAGTACTTACCTTCTCGTTACGGCATGAACCCAGATGATTTACGTAAAGCCGATGCCATTGAAGTCGTACTTGGACAAGGTGCAAAACCAGGTGGTGGTGGTATGTTATTAGGTCAAAAGATTTCTGACCGAGTAGCCTATATGCGTAACCTACCAAAAGGAATTGACCAACGTAGTGCTTGTCGTCACCCTGACTGGACTGGACCAGATGATTTAGCCATTAAAATTCAAGAACTGCGTGAAATCACAGATTGGGAAGTACCTATTTACATTAAAATCGGTGCAACTCGTACTTATTATGATGTAAAACTGGCTGTAAAAGCTGGGGCAGACGTCATTGTATTAGATGGTATGCAAGGTGGTACAGCAGCAACGCAAGATGTGTTTATTGAACACGTTGGTATCCCAACTATGGCAGCGCTTCCGCAAGCGGTTCGTGCATTACAAGAAATGGGTATGCACCGTAAAGTACAGTTAATTGTTTCGGGTGGTATTCGTAGTGGTGCTGACGTAGCTAAATGTATGGCATTAGGCGCTGATGCGGTAGCCATTGGTACTGCAGCACTTGTCGCTTTAGGGTGTAACCATCCTAAATGGGATGAAGAATACAAAAAAATTGGTTCTGCTGCTGGATACTATGATGACTATCAAGACGGTAAATGCCCAGCGGGTATCTCGACTCAAAATGAAGAGCTAGCTGCGCGTTTAGATCCCGTTGATGCTGGACGTCGTTTAGCAAATTTCCTACACGTACTAACGTTAGAAGCTCAAACGCTAGCAAGAGCGTGTGGTAAATCTCATTTACACAATTTAGAGCCTGAAGATTTGGTAGCCTTAAATGTCGAAGCTGCGGCTATGGCAGGTGTGCCTTTAGCAGGTACAGATTGGATTCCAGGTAAACAAGGGTACTCATAAGATCATGACTGCACAAATTATTGACGGCAAGTTAGTTGCTAAGTCCATAAGAGAAAGGGTGGCAAATACAGTTGAAATGCGCAAGTCACAGGGGTTAAGAGCTCCTGGTCTAGCGGTTATTTTAATTGGTGAAGACCCGGCATCAGCTGTTTATGTAAATAGTAAAAAACGAGCCTGCGAACAAGCAGGCTTGGTTTCTAAAGCTTGGCATTGGCCAAATACCGCAACACAAACAGAGTTATTGGATTTAATAAAACAATTAAATGAAGATTCTTCTATTGATGGTATTTTAGTTCAATTACCGATACCAGATCATATTGATACTGAAACGGTAATTGAAGCGATACACCCTGATAAAGATGTGGATGGTTTTCATCCATATAATATTGGGCGTTTAACCGTGCGAATGCCAACGTTAAGACCTTGTACGCCATTTGGCTGTATGAGTTTGCTAAACCATTACGGATTATCTGCAAAAGGTAAACATGCGGTGATTGTTGGAGCGTCTAATATTGTAGGGCGCCCTATGTCATTAGAACTTTTGTTAGCTGGGGCAACGACAACCGTTTGTCACCGTTTTACTGAAGATCTCAAATTACATGTGGGTATGGCAGATATACTTGTCACAGCCGTTGGCAAGCCAAACTTTATACCAGCAGAATGGATTAAACCTGGTGCAATTGTATTGGACGTTGGTATCAACCGTTTAGAGGATGGTTCTCTAACCGGAGATGTTGATAAAAATGCAATCAATGTGGCAGGACATGTTACTCCCGTGCCTGGTGGTGTTGGTCCTATGACTATTGCGACTTTGCTCGAAAACACGCTTAAGTCATGTGAGCGTCGTGAAGGGGTTTAAGCATTAAATAAAACAATGGTTATTAGTTTGTTTTCAAGGAGTCGTATTCAATTTTGAATACGGCTTTTTTGCTTTTGTGTATAAAGAACTTTGCCTGAATTCATTGTTTATGCAAAGCGCTCAGATTAAAGGATATATTGTGAAAGTTCTTATTGTTAAACATGCCGTTTTTGAAAAAGAAGGGAATATGACCGCTTGGCTGCAAAAAAAACAAGCGGAGGTTGTGTATCTTAATTTATACGAATCTACTGTTTTTCCTGACCCTAAAACGTTTGATTTAATTGTTTTATTGGGTGGCCCGATGAGTGTAAATGATGAAGAGGAGTATCCATGGCTAGTTCCGGAGAAACAATTTGTCAAAGAAGCTTTATTGTTAGACATGCCTATATTAGGCCTTTGTTTAGGCGGTCAACTGATTGCTAATGCATTGGGTGCAGCGGTAACCTTAAATAAAGAGACTGAAATTGGTTGGCATACTGTTTCAAACAGTACATCAAATAAAAAAATATTTCAGTTTCCTGAACAAATGCCAATTTTTAACTGGCACGGAGAAACCTTTGCTTTGCCTACTGGAGCGGAACCTATAATGAAAAGCCAGGCCTGTGAAAATCAAGGTTTTCAATATGGTGAGAAGGTCATTGGATTGCAATGTCATCCTGAAGTAACGCCTGAAATTATTCAAGATTGGGTGGATGAAATTGGTGAACAGATGGTTCAAGGCGAGTTTGTTCACACCCCAGAACAAATGTTTGTAGATGTAGATAAAAAAGTGGCGCAGGCTCAAAATCAGCTAGAAAAAATGCTCGATTTTATTACAAAAACAAAGTAAACAATTGTTAAACTAAACCTAGTTTCCTAGAATTAAATAGCCTTTAAATGGGCTATTTTTTTGCCTAAAAATTTATAAAGGTTTGCTAAAAACTCCCAGTTGAGTGTGATTAAATTTTGCCTTTTCATAAAACGTAATGGCAGGTTGGTTAGCAAGGTCATAGACAAGTTGAATTCTATTGCAACCTTGTTCTATCGCCCATCCCTGAATTGATTCGATTAATTGCTTTCCTATCCCTTTGCCACGATATTCATGAGCAACAATTAAATCCTCCATCCAGGCCGATTTTTGACCGGTTGCGGTAGAGATAACCCATTGCGCCATACACATACCAACAATGTTTTTATGATCATTTTCAGCAACAACAGCACCGCAATTTTTATCCATAATAATAGCGGATAATCCAGCGTGGTGTTTCTCTGGCGAAAACTCAAAATCAACTTCTATTTCAAATAAATCTTTTAGTAACTGAATCATCTCTGGAATATCTTTGCGTTCAGCCGCTCTAATTTTCATGATTGTTATCCTTAAATAGCAAACTAACTTATGTCTTAGGAATTATGAGTAATAAAAAAGGCCGCTTTCATTGCGGCCTTTTTATAAAAGAGATCTTTGCACGTATGGAACGCAAAGGTCTCTAAGGTAAGGTAGAAATTACTTTTGAGTAAATTCTGGGTAGGCTTCCATACCGCATTCTTCCCAATCCATACCTTCTTGTTCTTCTTCTTCCGTAGGGCGAAGACCAACTGTTTTCTTAATGATATACAAGACAATCATTGAAGCAATAAACATCCAAGCAAAAGTTGCCAAGGTTCCAATTAACTGACCCATGAACGTTGCATCAGAGTTACTGAACAATACCGCAAAGATACCCCAGATACCCGCAGTACCATGAACAGAGATAGCACCTACTGGATCATCTAATTTTAGTTTATCCATCATCACAACAGAGACTACAACCACTAAACCACCCACAGCACCAATGAACATAGCTAGACCAGGTGTTGGAGCAAGCGGTTCAGCTGTAATAGCAACAAGACCTGCTAAAGCACCGTTTAAAACCATTGTTAAGTCTGTTTTACCAAACATAAATTTACTAAGCAAAGCGGCAGCAATCATACCTGCGGCAGCAGCGGCGTTAGTGTTTACAAAAATTGAAGCAACGGCATTGGCTTCAGTCACGTTTGAAACCATTAATTCTGAACCACCGTTAAATCCGAACCAACCCATCCATAAAATAAACATACCTAATGTTGCCATTGGTAAGTTAGCACCAGGTATTGGATTAACTTGTCCTTTTGGTCCGTATTTACCTTTACGAGCGCCTACCATAATGACAGCTGCTAAAGCCGCTGCAGCACCAGCCATGTGAACAACAACAGAACCTGCAAAATCTTGGAATCCAAGTTGGTCTAACCAACCTCCACCCCATTTCCAGTAACCTTCAACAGGATAAATTACAGCAGTCATAACCACCGCAAATATCAAGAAAGGCCAAAGCTTCATTCTTTCAGCAATCGCACCAGACACAATTGACATGGTTGCTGCTGCAAACACGGCTTGGAAAATAAAGTCAGACATGGCTGAATAATATGGAGCGTCTTCGCCACCCGCAATAACCGCTTCAACCGTATTGTCAGCACCTAATAAAAAGCTTAGGTTCGGTAGGTAAGCATTAATTGCTTCGGCAGGGTACATTACGTTGTAACCAACAAGTAAATATACACTACAAGCAACGCTGTACAGTAACGCGTTCTTTGTTAAAATTTCAACTGTGTTTTTACTGCGAACTAACCCAGCTTCTAACATGGCAAAGCCGGCGGCCATCCACATTACAAGTACAGTACTCATTAAAAAATAAAACGTATCCAATGCATAGGATAGTTGTAAAAAATTCCCTTCCATAATCTACTCCATCTTTAAAAACTATAATGCAACATCACCTGATTCATCGGTGCGGATTCGAATGACTTGTTCTAATGGCAAAACAAAAAGTTTCCCATCTCCAACTTTTCCAGTTTGAGCACTATTTATTATTACGTCGATAACGCCTGTTAAAACGTCATCTGATACTGCAATTTCTAGTAAAACTTTGGGCACAAAATTAATTTGATATTCCGCCCCTCTATATATTTCTTGATGACCTTTTTGACGACCATAACCTTTAGCTTCTGTAACGGTAAGCCCAAATGCTCCAAACTCGGTAAGAGCTTCGCGTACGCTATCCAGCTTGTAAGGATTTATGACCGCTTTGATTAATTTCATGTAGCGACCCCTAAGTAATAAGACAAACAAAATGAGAATGAACCAAGCCATTAATCGTAAATAGCTTGATTCAAGGTGGTATGGAACAAATACCGGGGAGAATAAAGGAAGTTTAATACCAGTAATTAAAAATTACTAAAAATCAGTAGGTTATAGAAAAAAAGCGCAATTTTATTCCTAACAGGAATAAAAGTTGCACCTTGATGTGAGTGTGTTTTTTCTATTCTGGTGCAGATTGGTTGTAAAGAGTAATGTTTAGAAAACGTAGAGGAACTTCAATTAGCTCTTCAGGTCCATGAGAAATGGTTGCATCATAAGTTAATGAATCACCCGGTTTCATATGATAGGTTTTTTTTCCGTGACGATAAACCATTTCACCATCAAGCAAATACATAAACACCGTTCCTTCGTGGCTAAAAGAAGGAAAGACTTCACTTTTGTTATCTAATGAAATAAGAAATGGTTCAAATGTTTTATGTGGGCCATTGTTGTAAGCTAATAAATGGTAGGTGTGGCCAACTTTAGTGCCTCTGCGCACAACTTCTAGCTTTTCATTAGCTCTAACTAATTGTGCTTGGCTCTCTTCATTATCAAACTCTTTAAAAAATGCTGATATAGGCACACCTAGAGCGCGAGATATTTTTTGTAAAGAATCTAAACTAGGCGAAACTTGACCGTTTTCGATTTTACTCAACATACCTCTACTGATGCCAGACTGCTGGGCAATATCAGCAATGGTTAGGTTTTGGTTTTTTCGGGCATTATTAATAATTTTCCCAATGTGTAAATCTAAGCTTTGTGGTTGTTTAGGTGCCATATTTATCTGTCTAAATGATTAAAAAAAATGAGTAAGTGAGGAGATTATAACGTTAATATGTTCAGATGTAGAACAGCAAAAGCCAGAGAAGTTAGGATATTGTCATGAATACGATATCGTTTTTCTGTGTTTTCCGCTAAAAAAGCGCTCCAAGTCTAGAATGAGTAGTGTACTGTTTATGAAACAATTTTTTACAAATACCTTTAATAAAATCGAATCAGGTTCAAAAGTTGTAGGAGATTTTATTGAGCAAAAAATAGCCACCGATATTCACAAAATTGCCATTACAGGCTTAAGCCGTAGTGGTAAGTCTATGCTATTTACTTCTTTAATTATTCAATTAAATGAACGTGCTCAGGTTAAATCAGGCGGCTCTTATACCTTACCGCTATTAAAAAGTTTACCAATGGATTCCATTGTGTCGTTTGACATATTACCTATATTGGGTGAGGCGTTATTTCCTATTTCGGATTGTATTGATGCCTTAGAAAACCAAAAATGGCCAACTGCGACAGATCAAATTTATGGTTTTGAACTTAAAGTCACCTCTAAACAACCAGCAAGATTAAAAAAACTTTTAGGCCGCTCACATCAAATTACGCGCTTTCGATTTTATGATTATCCTGGCGAATGGTTAACCGATTTACCCATGTTAGATTTAACTTTTGAACAATGGTGTCATAAAGTTACGGCTCAGCAAACCACAGAACCACAAAAAACGTTGGCTGCAGAATGGCTAAAATTTTTAGAGACATATAATTTTGATTTACAACCAACTGAAGCATTGGTTAAAGAACTTGTCTTACGCTATCGAGACTATTTAGTACAAGCAAAGGCAGCGGGTATTTCTATGTTGCAACCAGGCGGTTATTTACTCGATAAAACACCGTATAACTGGCAAAAACATGGTTTTGTACCACTTCCAGCAAAAATAACCTGTGATTTAAAACACCCGTGGATGAAAATAATGAGCGCCAATTACAGTGCTTATCAAGTCACCTGGTTAGAACAACTTAAACAAAAATATTTTAGTGATTTTGACAGCCAAGTTATCTTAGTCGATTTATTTGAAGGTCTAAGACACAGTCGCCAGCACCTTATGCAGCTTAAAGAATCGTTAAGTAATTTAGCGGGCACCTTTATTAATGGTCAAACTTGGTTTCAAAAAATGTTGGGTAAATCGGTTATGACCAAAGTCGCCTTTGTCGCTACAAAAGTCGATTTGGTACCTAGCGCACAAAATCAAAATTTACTGTCTTTATTAAAAGACGTCAGTTCAGGCGCACGGTCTAAATTTGAAGAACAAGACATTACCTTTAACCATTTTTTACTGTCCTCAATTAGAGTGACTAAAGAAGATGATAAGTACCCAGGTAAAGTCATCTATCTTAATAAAAATAACGAACCTCGTTTCTTTGCGGTTGAACCGCTACCCGCAAAAATGAGTGAACTTCAGCAAGGCGAAAAATACATCACGCCAAACCCTGTACCTTCTAAAGAGTTTAAACAACAAATCCTAGCCAGTCAGAACATTGATCGGTTATTGGAGTATATGATGAGTGGTCTAAAAGATGACAGATAATATAAAATCAACGGACACTAAAGCCGATATTGATTTCTACAATATTGGCTCTATAAACCAAAAAGATTCAGCCGATCTAAATTTAGACGCTTTAAAAAACAGCTCTTCAGATCAAGGTTTAACCAAAAATAATGGTGAAGATGTTGCACCAGTAAAACTAAAAATATCCTGGGTTTTTTGGTTGTTATTTTTTGCAGCAATGAGCTTTTTACTGTTTAACGGCTACGCCTTAGGCACAACTGTATTAGAAGCCTATAAAAGTAGTCCATCGTTAGCCATTTTAATGGGGGTGAGTTCAGTAGGATTTATTGCCTTAATTGGCTATGGCATTACAAAAGAAGTATTAGGTTTTTTTAGCTTAAAACAGTTAGGGCAAACTTTACACTTAGAAGAATTAAGACAACAAAACAACCTAAAAGTCACCAAAGAAAAACTAAAAGAACATGCAAAATCGCAACATAAAAGCCAAACGGCCACCTCATTTAACCAGCGGTTTTTTGCCAGTATACAAGTACATCACAACAACGATGATGTTATCGATATGTACATAAGCAATGTAGAAGAACCGCTAATTAGAAAAGCCAAAGAAATCCTTAAACAAGAAGCTATGCGCTCTGGTGGCGTTACCTTTATAAGTCCAAATGAGTTCATTCAAACGCTAACCTTGCTTTGGACCAATTTAAGAGTTTTGCGATTAATAAGCCAGCTCTACGGTGTAAGACCAGGTGTGTTGGGCAATATCAAACTGCTCACCATGATGTGGCAAAACGTATTACTACAAAACGCAACAGATGCACTGGCCGAACAACTGGTTAAAGAAATTAGCCATAAATTCTTAGGAACCATTGCAGAAAAAGCCGGAGTAGCCGCAACATCAAGCGGTTTAACGGTACGTCTTGGTATGCAATTAATTAAACAGTTGAGTTTGGTAAAAAACTAAAAAATCTAAAAAGGAATAAGAAAATAATGGCAAGTAATCAACTTGGGTTGGCGATTGTTCTTTTGTTAATGGCAACCATGTTTTGGGGCGGTATGTTTCCAGTTGCTAAGCATGTTTTGGATTTTATGGATCCGTATTACATGACGCTTATTCGTTATGGCGCAGTGGCGGTTATTTTTGTTGTTATGCTTATTGGGTTTGAAGGGCTTAAAGCCTTAAAACTGGATGGTCAATTTTTAAAACTTTTGTTTTTGGGCTTTTTAGGGTTTGCAGGCTTTAATTTATTGGCGTTCAGCGCCTTAATGCATTCTCAACCAGAACATGGTGCGGTAATTATGGCGTTACAGCCCATGTTGGCTCTATTGTTAACTTGGCTTTTAAAAGGACAAAAACCCAAACTTTTTACCCTAATCACCTTAATAACCGCTTTTTTGGGTGTATTTTTAGTGATTACAGAAGGGCATATTAGCCACGCATTTTCTAAAGGTACTGCTTTATGGGATTCATTGTTTTTAGTGGGTGCTTTATGTTGGGTGGGTTATACGATGGGCGCTCAGTGGTTTGGCAATTGGTCGCCGTTACGCTACACAACCATTACCAGTGTATTAGGGTCATTATCTGTAGGTGCAGTGACTTTGATATTAACTGTGCTAGGTACTCTGCAAGTTCCTACGTTAGCAACGATGATTGATTTGCATTGGTCACTGTTCTATTTAATTGTCTTTGGAGGCGTATTGGCTGTATTAAGCTGGAATATAGGCATTAAATTAATCGGTGCTGTAAATGGCGTGCTATTTATTAACTTTGTACCGATTACCGCATTTATCATTGGCGTGTTTTACGGCCACCACTTTAGCCTGGCCGAACTGATAGGCGCAAGTTTAGTGATTGGAGCATTAATTGCCAATAACCAATACGTGCGTAGAACAGCGGTATAGAGATTTTTGCACGAGTGCATCTACGGTTAAAAATGGCTAAACACCCATATCTTTCAGCTAAAAAATACGCCCAATAGTTCATTATTATTCGTATTGTTCACATTGTTAATTCGCACTTCACTCGTACAAAGCTTTTTGATTTAGTATAAAAACCCAAATAACCACCGTCATCCTCGGGCTTGACCCGGGGATCTAAAACGGCAAAGCGAGATTATCGGATCAAATCCGATAATGACGACCTACTGGGAGATTACCCGATCAAGTCGGGTAATGACGTTGGTTGTCGAGTAATGACGAACCTCCCATGTCATCCCCAGGCTTGACCAGGGGATCTCATAAGGCAAAGAGAGATTATCGGATCAAGTCCGATAATGACGACCTGCAGGGAGATTACCCGATCAAGTCGGGCAATGACGTTGGGGGTTGGGTAATGACGTTGGTTGTCGAGTAATGATAAACCAACCACCATCTTTGCTTGGCCTGATAATCCATACTTAATTTTTACCAGGCCTGGTAATATTAATGCTTGTTTTTACATTTTGAGCATATTTTTCATTGTGAATACAAGATAAATTTAGGATTTGCTTAAAGCTGTAAAAGCTTCGATTAATGGATTTTATGAAGTTGTTGGTTGTTTTTGTTACGTAAAAATCTCAATCATTTACAATAATTAATCTTTTTAAATTCTCTAGCCCTCTGGAAAACAGATTAATGCCACATATAGAACCCGTTGAAAAGTCAAAATTAGAACGTTTTATTGTTGCAGGGCTTTTGGCGTTAATGGTTTGGGCACCTTTGCCTTTAGGCAGTAACCGTGATTGGTCGGCCTCGTTACTTATTTTGTGGGTGGGTGTTTTTGCTTTTTTATGGGCAATTCAGTTATTTAGAAACCAAGCTTCAAACAAAAAACTAAAATTACCAGGCCTGGTCATGTTGCTTATGTTGGTTCTTACTCAAGTTTGGGTGGGTTTTCAGTGGGTGTTTGACCTTTCTGCCAGGCCTGGTGAAACCTTTCAATACCTTATGTTAGGCATTAGTTACACCTTACTCTTCTTAATGGTTATTAGTCTATTTAACACCCGTAAACGCTTAACCGTATTAATTAGTGTCTTAATCGCCAGTGGGGCTTTGCAAGCTTTTTGGGGCGCATCAATGGTGCTCTCTCAAGTTGAATGGCTGTTTGGTATTCCCAAAGAACACTACCTAGGCAAAGCCACCGGAACCTTTGTAAACCGTAACCATTTAGCCGGTTATTTAGAGATGACCATTGGCTTAGGTATTGGCTTAATGTTGGCTTTAAGAGATGGAAAAGCTTTTCGTTGGCACAATATTATTGAACTGTTATTAGGGCCAAAAACTAAATTACGACTCGCATTAGTGATTATGGTTATTGGTCTAGTGATGACCCAATCCCGAATGGGAAATGCAGGCTTTTTTAGTAGTTTAATTATTGTCGGCAGTATCTTTATATTAATCACCAAAGAACATCGCCTGCGCAATAGTGTGTTACTCGTCAGTTTTATCATTATCGACATGATTGTTATCAGCCAATACTTTGGTTTAGAACGCCTAAAAGACAGGTTAGTTAATACAGAAGTCAGCGTAAGCCAAGAAGCCGATGGTAAATTAGTTTTTGATATAAACGATTTACGAGGCCTGGCATTTACCAATTCAATACCATTGGCTGAAGAAAAGCCGTGGATAGGGCACGGTGCTGGCAGTTTTGAAGTTGTCTTTATGAGTCACGCAGGGCCAAATTTTGGTGGTCATTTTGACAAGGCGCACAATGACTATATTCAGTTTTGGGTAGAATACGGAATTATTGGCAGCTTGCCACTGGTGATATTTACACTCATCGCTTTATACCAAGCGTTTAGAGCCTTAAAAAACAAACAATCCAACTACCGCAGTGGTATTGGGTTTGGAGCCGCTATGGCGATGATAGCCATTATTATTCACTCCGCTTCGGACTTTAATTTACAAATCCCAGCCAATGCCATGACTTACGTTGTTGTAGCCGCCATTGCCGTTTTAGCCAATACGCATAAAAATAAAAAACAAAGAAAACAAATTATCTAAAAACCTATGTTTTTTAAAGTTGCTGGTTTGCTATATGTTAAATAATAGGCTTTGTACAATGGTTAATCAGTGGTTATACATTTTTTAAACAGCGGTTAAAATGCCGTTTTAAAAGCAACTTCCAAAGAATAAATGCAGTTAAAACACCACTAAAATTCCCCAACATATCACCCATACTAAATTCACGGCTAGCTTGTAAATAATGCTGCAAATATTCCAGGCCTGGTGCACTTAAAAACAGTGCAATCCAAACTAACCAAATACCTTTATTACAAAACGCAAAACGGGTGACTAAACTAAAGCCAAAAAAGGCAATAAAATGTTGGTATTTATCTGAATAAGCAAATAAATTTGGTGGGCTTTCAGGGCGCAAAATACCGTAAAGCAATATAGCTAAACAAACTAAAAACAAAAAGTAGCGAATACGATATAGAAAGTGCACATTAAAGCCTACTAAAAGAGACCTTTGAACGAGTGTATCTACGTTTAAAAATGGCTAAAACCCCACATCTTCCAGCCAAAAAATACGCCCAATAGCTCGCTATTATGTGTATTTTTTGACTAAAATCTGCGGAATTTTTTACCCTCAAGGGGTACTTACGTCAATTTTTAATTCGCACCTCACTCGTGCAAAGGTCTCTGAAAAGGGAAAGAGAAATGACCAGGCCTGGTAATTGTATAGTAAAAATTAAGATTACCCAATTAAGTTGAGTAATGGCAAACCAATTACCGTCTTGATGTCTTAGGCAGATAATTTCCAACCGACATCCTAGTGCCAATAATCACCGTCACCCTTGTATCAATACCTATCGTCATCCTCATACCAACATCTACTGTCATCCTCGAGCTTGACCCGGGGATCTAAAACGGCAAAGCGAGATTATCGGATCAAGTCCGATAATGACGCAGGGGTGTCGAGTAGTGACGTAAGTTGAAAAAGATTACCCGATCGAGTCGGGTAATGACGTTAGGTGTTGGCTAATGTGTGTGGAGTGTCGGGCAATGACATTTGGGGGGGCGATTGTTAAGCGTTTAGGTGATTAATAATGGTATCGGCAAGCAATAATCGTTACTCTTTCAATGTCTACAAAATAAACAAGACGATGAGAATCGTCTATACGCCTTGACCAATAGCCCGTTAAATTTTCTTTTAATGGTTCTGGCTTACCAATACCCTCAAATGGGGCTCTTAAAACCTCTTGTATTAATCTATTAATACGTTTCAAAGTTTTTTTATCTTGACCTTGCCAATATACATATTGCTCCCAGGCAATTTGAGTCCATTCAAGCTTCATCAGTTTTGACTAATTCATGCTTTAAGGTTTGGCCTTTTTGGTGTTGCTCAATAGACCTAGCAAGCATGTCAGCATTAGCTGGTGATTTAAGTAAATAAATCGTTTCTTGCCATGATTCAAACAAGGACTGTGGCATTAACACCACATTTTCTGCATCCCTACGGGTTACCAATAAAGCATCTTGATCATCAACCGCACGAGAACAGACTTCTTTAAAGTGGGATCTTGCATCACTAAAGGTTACTTGTTGCATGGTATTTCTCTTATTTAAGTGTTTAGTTGTTCTGTTTATTGTACAACTATTTTATAAGCAAAACAGGGTTTGTTAATAATTACGTTGTTAGATTTCGGCATGAATAATGAAAGATTTAGATGGGAATCGAATAGTAAGAGTCGTTGCTTACTGAGTAATAACGTTTTTTATTTGTCATCCTCGGGCTTGCCCCGGAGATCTAAAACGGCAAAGGAAGATTATCGGACCAAGTCAGATAATGACGACCTGCAGGGAGATTACCCGATCGAGTCGGGTAATGACGTTGGATTATTGGGTAATGACAACCTGTGAAGAGATTGCCACGCCTAAGGGCTCGCAATGACGATTCTTTCGTCATCCTGGTGATAGTCAATCTCACACCGTCATCCTCGGGCTTGACCCGGGGATCTAAAGCATGCATCGCTAATTAATAGGCGTTTTTATTAATAAAGCCTTTAAAAACGGTGATAAATACGATTTTTATATCCCACCATAATGACCAGTTGCGAATGTACTGTAAATCGTATTCTATGCGCTTTTCCATTTTTTCAATGGTGTCCGTTTCGCCACGCCAACCGTTGATTTGAGCCCAACCGGTTATGCCTGGTTTTACTTTGTGTCTAAGCATGTAGTAATCAACTAATTTACGGTATTCTTCGTTATGAGAAACGGCATGAGGGCGAGGGCCAACGACTGACATTCTGCCGATTAATACATCATAAAATTGTGGCAGTTCATCTAAAGAGGTTTTACGTAAAAAAGCACCCACTTTGGTAATACGGGTATCATTTTTGGTTGCTTGAGTTACTTTATCGGTATTTTCCATAACGGTCATAGATCTAAACTTATGAACGCCAATCTTTTTACCATCTAATCCATAACGATCTTGCTTAAACAAAATAGGGCCTTTAGAGGTTGCTTTAATGGCTATTGCAATCGCCAGTAGAATCGGTGAAATTAAAACTAAAATCATTGTACTAAACAAGATATCAAATGAGCGTTTATAAAATTCCTTACCGCCTGAGAGTGGTTCTTCAAAAACACTAATGGTGTCTAAGCTGCCTAGAGTTCCAATATTTCCGTGCATTAAGGTGCTTAATAAAAAATCAGGCACCATAAATACATTTACAGTGGAATCACTTAGAGTGTGAATAATGCGTGCTATACGGGTTTCGGCTATTAAAGGTATGCAAATATAAACACTGTCTAAGCTACCATCTTGAGCCAATTTTAAGGCATCATTTACATTACCTTTAAGTTGGCTTAAATCGCCTTTTAAACGTTCTTGATTTCGGTCATCGTAAAAACCGACAAACTCTAAACCCAATTCAGGGTATTTCTCAACCTCTTTAAGCAATGTACGACCAATAGGGTTAAGACCAATAATGGCTACTTTTCTTAAATTGAGAGTTAATGAAAAAAATAGGGGTCTGTTTTTAGATGTAACCTGTTTAAAATAAAGGGTTTTTAGGTAAAGTTTTAAAATGAGTTTTAAAAGTTTGCGAAAAAATGCCCTAAATGCACCTCAAATAGAACCAAAAAGGCAGGCAAGCGTAACGGTATCCAGCGTTACTTTTGTCACGTCTGCCAATCAAAATTCCAGCTCAAACGAAAGCCTAAAAAACACATCGATAAAGTCTTTAAGGAATACTTCTATCAAAGACAGACACTTCAATGTTTGGCCGATAAATACAAAGTAAGCATCCCCACTATTCGGTCATGGATTTCACAATATACCCCAACAAAAGCAACCGCAATTCCAAGTGACATCATCCTCATTGCAGATGCGACTTTTTTTGGTAAACGCATCGATAAGTTTGGCGTACTTGTGTTTAAAGATGCCATCACATCTAAGGTACTCTGCTGGCGTTATATTCAAACAGAAACAATTCAAGATTACATCGTTTTAAAACAAGAATTAGAGGATCAAGGATTCAATATAAAAGGTGTCGTACTGGATGGACGAAGAGGCTTAATTCAAGCGTTTGAAGGAATTCCTGTTCAATTATGTTTATTCCACATACAGGCGACTATCACCCGTTATTTAACAAAAATTCCCAAGCTAATGCCTGCAAAAGATTTAAAAGAAATCGCTGGATATATTCAATATGTTGACGAAGATTTATTTAAAGAAATGTTGGAAGAATGGTTTTCAAAACACGAAGCATTTTTAAAAGAAAAAACATTTCATGAGCATTCAAATCGATGGAGTTATAAACATCGTAGAGTAAGATCCGCTTATCGAAGTTTGAAAACAAATATAGCATTTATATTTACCTATCAAAAACGCAAACGGCTTCAAATCCCAACCACCACAAATGGACTTGATGGCGGGGTATTTTCACCATTAAAAAACTTACTTAGTGCGCATAAAGGAATGAATTTTGAGTTAAGAAAAAAGCTGATAGATGACTTTCTAAATACCTTACAAAAATAATGGTATCAGACCCCCGTTTTTTTCATTAACTCTAAATTGATGCCTTGTTTATATAAATTTCTTTTCGTGTGACGATAAATGATTCGCCAACTAATAAAGCTAATTAAAGAGAATATATACCAACTAAAAATAACAAAACGGGAGAAGGTTTCACTTTCTTTAAGTAGGAATAAGGTTGAGGTAACTAATAAAAAACTTAAGGTTGTTGATGCAAAAATTACCATTACTCGTTTAGTAAATTGGTCTAAACGGAGTTTACGATAAAGTCCCATGGCTTCGGTTAAATATAAGAAAAATACCAAAGTAAGGGTAAGAATCGTTACATAATTATTGTCAAAAGTTAGGCCGTACAGACTAACAATAATAATAAGTGTCACTATCAAAATAGAGATATCAAATATGCGAAAAATTGCAGGCGCATTATCATTAGACCGTAATCCGGTGGTACCTTGAAGCATTCCTAACCCACTTAAATTGATTGAATACAGAAGACGAAATTGAGTAATTCACTAACAACGTAAATATACATCGATGTAAAAGCCAAATTTTAGCATACGATGTTATAAGTAATTAGTAAAAATAAGTAAAGAATATAATTAAATGATAGTGTAAAAAAATAAAATTTTTGCAAAGGGGAAATACATCTTATAAGTCATCTCCAGGATTCACCACTACCGTCATTCTCGCGGTTGCCCCGAGGATCTAAAAAGGCAAAGAGAGATTATCGGATCAAGTCCGATAATGACGGTGCTGCGACTCGATTAACCGAGCAAGTCCGATAATGACGGTGCTGCGACTCGATTACTCGATCAAGCCGAGTAATGTCGTTGGGTTATCGGGTAATGACAACGCACCTACCTTATCTTATTATTTGCTATTACAGACTTGTTTCTCCCAAGCCCAGGCATGTTCAATAATCGTTTCTAAATCAGCATATTTTGGTTTCCAGCCGAGTAAATTTTTAGCTTGAGTTGCATCAGCTACCAAAATAGCAGGGTCGCCAGCTCTACGTTCGCCGTCTTCAACCGTTAAGCTATAACGATCTTTTGCGACTACTTTAACCACCGCATCAATCACTTGTTGCACCGAGAAACCTTGTCCATTGCCTAAGTTATAAGCCAAAGCACCAAAACCCTTGCCTGACTGAATAAATTCTAGAGCTAAGGCATGAGCAGAACACAAGTCGTTAATATGTATATAGTCACGAATACAAGTACCATCATCGGTGGCGTAATCACGTCCAAAAACGGTGATTGATTTTCTACGCCCAGAGGCGGCCTGCAAAATTAACGGTATAAGATGCGTTTCAGGGTCATGAAGCTCACCAATTTCGCCTTCTGGGTCAGCACCACACGCATTAAAGTAACGTAAACAGACTGAATTTAAACCATAAGCATCGGCATAATCTTTTAAAACTCGCTCAACCATCAACTTGCTAGAACCATAAGGGTTAATCGGGTTTTGCGGATGCTTCTCGTCAATGGGCGAATACTCAGGTTCGCCAAAAGTCGCTGCGGTAGAAGAAAATATAAAATGTTTTACATTATGACGAACCATCACATCAAGCAGGTTCAAGGTATTGGCGACATTATTACGGTAGTATTTTGAAGGCAAAGTCATAGATTCGCCCACCAAACTATTGGCAGCAAAATGCATAACACCGTCAAAATCATGTTCAGCAAAAAGGTTTTCTAAAAGGTGAATATCAGCCAAATCACCCACAACCAGTTTGCCATATTTAACCGACTGCCTAAAACCAGTAGAAAGGTTGTCTAACACAATCACATCATGCCCAGACTGAGCTAACATTTTTACCATGTGAGAGCCAATATAACCCGCACCGCCAACAACCAATACTTTCATTATTTTCCTTTAATGCTTATCGTCCGTAAACATCTTCTATTCGTACAATATCATCTTCGCCAGTGTATTCGCCTACTTGCACTTCTACCATGACTAAATCGATTTTGCCTTCGTTTTCTAAACGGTGGGTTTGGCCCATTTTTATGTAGGTTGATTCATTGGGTCTAACTAAACAACGATTATCGTCAACCGTAACGGTTGCGGTACCAGAAACTACTATCCAATGTTCATTACGGTGAAAATGTTTTTGTAACGATAAACGTCCACCAGGTTTCACAATAATGCGTTTTACTTTATAGCCTTCGGTGTTTACTAAGACTTCATAAGAACCCCAAGGACGAAAAGCTAGGCGATGAATTTCCGTTAATTCTGGATCTTTCTTTTTGATTTGAGCAACAACGGCTTTTACCTTTTGTGAACTGCCTTTTTTAGAAATTAAAATCGCATCAGAAGTATCCACCACTAAGAGATCTTCCACATCTACTAAAGCAATTTGGCGTTCACTAGCCACAATTAAATTATTGGTAGAATCAACACAAATCGGTTCAGGTGAATCATCTAAACGTGATACAACAGAATTTTGCAGGCCTGGTTGTTTTACTTCATCATATAACGCATCAAAACTTCCCAGGTCAGACCAACCCATATCACAAGGCACCACTTTTACCTTTTGTGATTGTTCCATTACCGCATAATCAATACTGTCTTCTGGTATGGCGTTCATGGCATCCATATCAATGCGGATTTCACGTTCTAAGATTACCCGATCAGGTCGGGTAATGACGTTGGTGGTGCTAGTAGTATTGTCTTTTACGTCATTCTCGTGCTTGACACGGGAATCTAAAGCATTTTCACAGGCCTGGTACATCTCTGGTGCATATTGTTTAAGCTCGTCCAAAAACACGCCCGCTTTAAAACAAAACATGCCAGAATTCCAATAATAGTTACCTTGGTCAATATAAGATTGAGCAGTATCAGCATCGGGTTTTTCTTTAAACGATAAAACATCATGACCATTGGCTTCAATATAACCAAAGCCCACTTCTGGGTAAGTCGGTTTAATACCAAAGGTCACTAAATGACCTTGTTCCGCTAAGGCTTTAGCCTCTGCAATTGCGGCTTCATAAGCGGCTTGATCTTTTACTAAATGGTCAGAAGTGGTGACTAACACTAAATCGTCAGAATCCAACGCCATACACGCCAACGCAATCGCAGGGGCGGTATTACGGCCAACGGGTTCTAATAAAAATTGTGAACGACTAAAATCACTCGTCATCCTCGGGCTTGACCCGGGGATCTCAATCTCTGATATTTGGTCTAACTGATCAACCGCCAAAAAATACTGCTCATTATTAGACACCACAAATGCATGAGAACATACAGGCTGGTTTCTTAACACCGTATCTTGAAACAAAGAGCGATTATTAAATAAACGCACAAATTGCTTAGGCAACATAGTACGGCTCAAAGGCCAAAGGCGTGTTCCAGAACCGCCGCATAAAATAATGTTAATCATGGGTTTTCATCCACTTGTTTAATTCGGGTAAAAATATTTTACTGTATTGATGAACGTCATTGTTCACGTTTAATGAATCGATTGCAATCCATTGATAATGATTGTGTTGCTCTTTGGGTAAGTTAAGTTGTTTACTTGAAAGTTTAAGAACATGTGTGGCATTAATGTAGTGTGTTGATATTTCAGAGCTAAAGAAGCTATCATCGTAAAAATGGTCATACAAACCGAGTAACCAGGCCTGGTGTTTTTCTACTTCAAAACCTAATTCTGCTTTTGAAATACGTTTAAAAGCATTTTCTAACGATTCATTTTTGTAAACTCTACCACCTGGCACAAACCAACTGCCTTTTGCAGGAGAATTTAATCGTTTGCCGACTAGAATTTGATTTTTATCATTTATTACGACTAAATCAATGGCAAACAGCGGTGCGTTTTGTACCACTTGTTTAAAGTCTATTTCAGAAAGCATTTAATAACTTGAAAGTCGCTGTAAGTCATTCTCAGGATCACGACGATTGTCCAGTACGGCTATGATTAAAACTTGTTCCCCTCTTACCTGGTAGTAAATGGAAAATGGAAAAGTTCTTGCAACCATACGAAAATTTTTTTGGATTTTAAGGTGAGTACCAGCAAAAAAACGTAAGCGTTCAATATCCAACATTAAGCTATCAGTGCAGTACTGACCTAAAGCAGGATCTGTCTGCGAGTAGAAGGACTTGGCTTTTTTCAAATCTTCTTGTGCAGAAGGTGCAAAGCGAATAGTGAAAGTCATGACTTCAGTGTTTCATGAACTTCTTCAAAACTCAGCCATTTTTCAGGTTCATTAAGCTCGTGAGCGCGAGCTTCTAATTCATCTAAATGCCAAGCAGGAGATTTAAAGTCAGGTTGATTTTTACCTAAAGCCCCCATCACAGCTTCCATTAGCTCAATTTGACCACTTAAAGACAGTTTATCTATTTTTTGCGTATCGATTAACATCAAAAACTCCTTTTTTCTGACATATTTATTATCATTCTAAATGAAAGTTTAATTCTTCAAGATTAAGTTTATTCTAACTAGGGTTTTGGCTTTAAACCAATCCATTCTTTCGGTTTCGTCTGCAATCTTGGCATTCTGAACGAAGTGAAGAATTTTTCATCCTCTATAGTCATTTTGATGTGCTAAAAACCATTCATAAGTAACTGTTAAACCTGCTTCTAAACTGGTGTTTGCCTTCCAACCTAAACGTTCTAAACGAGATACATCCATTAACTTTCTTGGCGCACCATCTGGTTTGGTGGTATCCCACTCTATTTTACCTTGATAACCTACCATTTTTGCCACCGTTTCCGTTAACTCTCTAATGGTGCAATCCACACCTGTTCCCACGTTAATGTGAGACAGCATAGGCTGAGTTTCTTTTTGATAGGTTGCATTATCTAAATTCATCACAAAGATAGAGGCTTGTGCCATATCATCTACATGTAAAAACTCACGCATGGGCTTACCTGAACCCCAAGCCATGACCACAGGGTCATTGTTTATTTTCGCTTCATGAAAACGTCTTAATAACGCTGGAATCACATGTGAATTTTCTGGGTGAAAGTTATCATTTTCACCATACAGATTGGTTGGCATGACACTGCGGTAATCACGGCCGTATTGACGATTATAGCTTTCGCATAGTTTTATACCGGCAATCTTCGCAATCGCGTAAGGTTCATTCGTACATTCCAACAGGCCTGTTAAAAGTGCATCTTCTTTCATTGGCTGGGGAGCCAGCTTAGGATAAATACACGAAGACCCTAAAAACAGCAGCTGTTGTACATTGTTTAGATGTGCTGCATTCACAATATTGGCTTCCATCATTAGATTTTCATAAATGAATTCCGCAGGGTATTCATTGTTAGCGTGAATACCACCCACTTTAGCCGCCGCTAAATAGACTTGATCAATGTCATTTTCAGCAAAAAAGTTGTTTACCGCTTGTTGATTGGTTAAATCCAATTCAGAACGGGTAGCGGTAATAATAGTGTTGTTTGCATCTTGTTCTAATTGACGAACAATCGCAGAACCAACCATTCCTCTATGGCCTGCTACAAAAATGTTTTTCATGTTTTAAACTCTACCTTAAAAGATTATAGGGTTAAGACCGTTAATGGCTAAAACTGCAAGAGATTACCCGATCAAGTCGGGTAATGACGTGTGCTATCGGGTAATGATCTATGGTCTCAGATAATAACCTGTGGTCGCGGGTAATAACGTATTCTTTTTTATTAACCTCGTTCCAATAACTACTGTCATCCTCATGCCAACAACTACCGTCATCCTCGGGCTTGACCCGGGGATCTCCAGCACTTTTACCAGGCCTGGTAAATTATGAGATTACCCGATCAAGTCGGGTAATGACGTGTGCTATCGGGTAATAACGGCTTTTAGGTTTACTCAAAAAGCTTCGTGTCTTCGCGCCTTAGTGGTAAAAATCTTTGTAGTAAAAGTTACTCCACAGACACTGGAACATCATGCCCGTGTTCTTTTAGTAAAGCATGGCGTTGTGCGATTTTTAAATCTTCCGCAACCATTTCGGCACACATTTCTTGTACGGTAATTTCTGGTGTCCAACCTAGTTTGGCTTTGGCTTTTGATGGATCACCTAATAAGGTTTCTACTTCAGCAGGGCGGAAGTATCTTGGGTCGATTTGTACAATCACATCACCCACTTTTAACGCTGGGGCTTTATCGCCATTAATCGCTACAATCGTACCTTTTTCATTAAGACCTTCGCCAGTAAACTCTAGCGTAATACCCAGTTCTTCTGCAGACCAAGATATAAATTGGCGTACAGAGTATTGCACACCCGTTGCAATCACAAAGTCATCTGCGACATCTTGTTGCAACATCATCCATTGCATACGTACGTAGTCTTTGGCATGACCCCAGTCACGTAAGGCATCAATATTACCCATGTATAAACATTGTTCTAAACCTTGGGCGATATTGGCTAAACCACGGGTGATTTTACGGGTTACAAAGGTTTCACCACGGCGAGGAGATTCATGGTTAAACAAAATACCGTTACAGGCATACATACCATAAGATTCACGATAGTTCACAACAATCCAATATGCATACATTTTTGCAACCGCATACGGTGATCTAGGGTAAAAAGGGGTGGTTTCTTTTTGTGGAATCTCTTGTACTTCACCATACAGTTCAGAAGTAGAGGCCTGGTAAAATTTTGTTTTCTTTTCTAACCCTAACAAACGAATCGCTTCTAATAAACGTAAAGTTCCCATACCATCCACATCGGCGGTATATTCAGGCGATTCAAATGAAACCGCTACGTGAGACTGTGCACCTAAGTTATACACTTCATCCGGTTGCACTTCTTGCAAAATACGCGTTAGGTTAGAAGAATCGGTTAAATCACCGTAATGCAGAATAAAGTTTTTATTATCGACATGTGGATCTTGGTAGATATGGTCAACACGTTGCGTATTAAATGAAGAGGCTCGGCGCTTAATACCGTGAACTTCATAGCCTTTTTCTAATAAAAACTCGGCTAAATAAGAACCATCTTGGCCGGTGACACCTGTTATTAGGGCTTTTTTCTTCATGTTGATCTTCTCGCTAAAAGGGTTTTAAATTGGTTTTTCTAATTCGTTTTTTAATTCGGATTCAAAATTACGCATAATTGCGCTATATTCTAAGCTATTTTCTGCATAGGCTCTAGCTTTACGTCCTAGTTCTGCACGCATATTTGAGTCATTTGCTAGGGTTTTAATGGCTGCAGTAAACGCTTCGCTATCTGCTGGTTCAACGACTATGCCTTTACCTTCAATAACACAAGCTACTTGAGTACCTTGCTGAGCGGTGGCCACAACGGGGCGACCAGACGATAAAATGCCCGTAAGCTTAGATGGCATAACCAAATCAGCCGCACCTGCTTGTTGAGGTAATAGGTGAATATCGGCTAGGTTTAAAAACTGATTAAGGCGTTCAAAAGGCTGTAAAGGTAACCAAAGAATATTATCTAAACCTTTTGCTAAAGTTTGCAATCGTTCTAAAGCTGCACCCGAGCCACACATGATAAATTGAATATTGTCTTCCGCTAGATTTTTAGCCGCTTCAATCACAATCTCCAAACCTTGTTTTTCACCCATATTGCCAGAATATAAAACCACAGGCTGATCAAGCGGAATGTTTAACTCAGCACGATATTCAGAAACGGTGTCCAAAGGGTGAATAAAAGAAGTATCTACCCAGTTTGGAAAAAACAATTGTTTCTCTTTAGCAATCCCTTTTTGGTTAAGCTTGTCTAACATGGCTTCAGAGATTGTCGAAACCCTATCAAAGCGGCGCATTAAAAAACGTTCAAAACCATAAATAAAACGTTTTAACCAATTGGCTTTCACAATACCTAATTCAAAAGCCGCATCCACTTCAAAATCTTGAATATGTAAGATAGATTTAGCACCCGATAACTTGCTCGTTAAAATAGCACCAAAACTATTAAACAAGGGTGGTTCAACACAAATCACCACATCAGCTCGCCAAAAAATATGACGTAAAACCACAGGTAAACTGGTTAACGCAAAAGAAGCCAAATGAACCAAACGCTTTAAACCAGAAGGCTTAGCAGGCACCCAAATAGGGCAACGGTAAACCGTGAGGTTTTCAGCAGTCTGTTTTTGATATTTCCATGCAGAATAACCCTCACTTACTTTCCATTCAGGATAATACGGTGGAGTACAAATCACCCGAACATCATGCCCATTTTTAGATAACCACTGGGCCATTTCCCCTGAGTATTTTCCTATACCCGTAAGCTCTGGAGAGTAGTTAGTGGAGATTAAAAGGATTTTCATTGTTTATATTCATCCAGCTTATAACCAGTAAACTGCTCTAAAATTTGAATTTTTTCATTACTAGACGTGATTTTACTCAGCTCTCTTTCAACTTCTAAGCACTTTAAATCTACTAAAGCTCTGTACCAAAAGCCTTGCATAAAATGGTAAGCAAAACCTCTTGTACCATCTAAAAAGCCTAATTGAATAAAATAACGAAAATTAAAGTAGATAAATGGGCGAACAAAGTAGGGCAGTTTCATATAAATTGACTGCTTTAAAAAGCGCTTTAATCGAATAGCCAGGCCTGTTCCTTCAGAAATAGAATCATCAGAACTAAAACCATGTTTTTTGAGCATAATATCAAGCATTTCACGCGTAGCGTATTTGTTGTGCTTGTCAATAAACCAAGAAACGGAGTTTAAATTATTGTCTTCAAAACCACCTTTTAAAAAGGTTGATGTACCTTCATCCAAAACAATATGTTCGTCCATCCAACGTTGTTCAACGTGGGCTTTTCCATTTCTAAATAAACGCAACATAGCCAATGGATATCGACCGCCAAACCTAACCCATTTGCCTAAAAAGATGTGCTTACGGTGAAAAATAGCCCCATTATTGCCAAAACCATCACTATTAATAAAAGTATTAATGTTTTGTACTAATTTTTCATCAATGGTTTCATCTGCATCTAAGCGTAAAACCCATTCGGTATTGACATCACAATTATCCATTGCCCATTGAAACTGTTGGGCTTGGCTAATAAATGGATTTTGAAAAACTTCGGCACCTAAGTTTTCTGCAAGCTTACAGGTAGAATCAGTAGAAAACGAATCTACAACAATAACTCGAGCATTCAAATTTGAACAGGCGTTAATGCTTCGTTCAATGTGTAACGATTCATTAAATGTAAGAATTATTACGCTTATATTGGTTGAGGAAATCTCCATTATGATTTCATCACTCTATTAGGTAGTTTTCTAATAAGTCTTTGTAATCTATTTAGCGCGAGTTTAAAAAAATTGTTACGTATTTCCGTTTGTCTTAGTTTTTTAGAAAGTGCGCCTATCTTATTTTCATAAATTGAAAAATCATTTTTATCTAAAGCGTCTAAAAAGTATTCTCTTGATAGAGTAGTAAGTTCACTCCTCATATCATAGATTTTCTTTCGAGATTTAGTGACTAGGTAAGCACCTGGAGCTACCCTTTTTTGGGGTACCCAATTTCCTTTGTCTTTCTCCCTGCTCAGCCTGTAAGAAAGACCTTCTTTTCGTTGTCTGTACCCCCCTGATTGTGAAGCCATTGCTTCTTCAGAAGTGATTTGATCTAGAAAAACTCTATGGTCAGTTTGACCCTTTAATAACGTTTCTAGAATTTGTTTATTTCTGACCACTAAAAGGTTAGTACCTCTGTCATCAGCTTCATATTTTGGTAACCAAGCATCTCCAATAGTGAGATCAGCAGTTTCACCTATTACGTCATCGCAAAACTCACAGGCAGGTAACATTAAGGCTCCAGCATTGAATTTGCCACCAGCTACTTCAGCGGCATTTTTTTGAATAATTTCACCTGTTTTAGGTTCTGCTCTGAATACATATGCTCGAGCTGGAATACCATAATCTTTTGTTCTGTACTGAATTGCTTTAGATGAGCCTGGTGCAATACCTGCTCCCCAGCTTAAAGACAGACTCCAATTAATGCTCTTATAATGCCCGCAAACGAGGGAGATTGTATAAGGTATTTTTTCTTTTAGAGACGGGTTAAATTTTTGAAGTCTTCTAAGGCTTTTAATCATGCAAGGGACGCCAATTAATAAAAAACGTCCATCTATTCCATCAATTTCCTTTAAGACTTCGCTCATCTCCATTACGTGGTATTTTGTTTTTGAAGACTCTTTAATTTCTTCTTCGCTGAAACTCAAACCATATTTATAAAATGGGTCAGTCGGTTTACTATGATCGACCTGTTTAGCATGAATAACGCCGTCTATTAGATTAGATCTTAAAAGTTCGGCTGCTACCCAGGTTGTCATTCCCCCGGATGTCCCTTTATTTCTAATATCCTCTTCAAGAGAGTAACCTGCAAAGCAATCCATGTAATAACCAAAGCTAGGCTCATACTTACAATCATTAGAAAATAAATTTTCAGCTAAAATATTTTCATTTAGTTCAGGTTTAAGAGAAGGACAAACATCATTTGCAAGTTCTAAAGAGGTATTCAGAGTTTGTTTATTTGGAATGTATTCCCCATATTGGTTTATTGTCATATTTGAACTAGATACATAAGCGCAAGCTCCACAACCAACACAGCAATTGTTTTCAACAACAGTTTTTATAGAATCAATTGAACTATTCATTTTTCCCATCCAAGGCAGTTATTTCTCTCTTCTTGATTTTTTTAGCGGCATTACCAACATAAACAGACCAAGATTCTGTTGTTTTTACCAGTACAGACCTTGCACCAATAACAGTGCCTTCTTTAACAGTCACACCAGGTGAAATATAAACTTCTGAACAAATCCAAGCATAGTTTTCAATAACAATCGGAGCTGTTATTAGAGGCAGTCGCAGTGAAGTAATTTCATGTGAGCCAGTGCATAAGTATGCTCTTTGACTCACGGTAACTCTATCGCCAATAGATATACTATCCATACAGTAACAGTCAACTGAATCACCTATTACTGAATATTCACCCATTGTTAAATTCCAAGGAACCCATATTTTAGCGGTTGGTAAAACGCGACATCCTTTTTTTATTTTCGAACCGAATAATCGCAATAAAAATATTCGCCACCTATTAAAGCCAACACGTGGTGTAGGTCGAAATAGTAAAAAATAGCACAGTTCCCAAATTAACCTCTTAGCCTTAAGTGATTTCGGCATAGTATCTATGTAGCTTCGGCCTTCAAATTTCTTCATTTATTTGTTCCAAATTAAATAACAGAAATGCTTCACCAGTTGACCTTAAGGTTTGTACCTTTTGATTCACTAAATCCCAATCAATGTCGATCTTTATCAACTCAGCGACTGATTTAGTTGAATACTCAGTAATAATTCTAGATTCCAATCCTAACTGCGTTAAAAGGTTTAAAACTCTTTCATTATATTTAGCTCTTCCGCCACCAATACCAACCACTACGAAAGGTTTATTTAATAAAATACTTAAAGCCGTACCATGAAATGAATTCGTCACAACAAACTTAGATTTGTTTAAAAGGTATAACCATTGTTTTGGTGAAGGGTAGATGGTTTCGCCAATTTCAGTCCAACGTCGATGTGGGTTATGTGGTGAATAAATTGGCAACTGATAAAAGTCACTGACATGCTGAGCTACTTTGTCCACTGTTTTTTTACTTCTCAAGTAATAGCAGAATACAAAATCTTCCGATTTAGTTTTATAAGGCTCAAATAGCTGCGAGTAATCAGAAAGTAACAAGGTCGGATCTGGAACTAGAGATGACGTTTTGCCAGTAAGTTTTTCAACAAGTTCGACGCCAGATTTTTCTCTTACTGAAATGGCATCTAGTTTGTTAATTAATGCTGAAATTTCATCATGAAAATATTTGGGTATTTCTGAGCGCCCAAAACTTGCAGCATAGGATATTTTTTTTGGTGAACTATGTGTCTTAAAATCTAAAAAATAAACTGGATCGACTCCAAAGTGATCTGAAGGGTTCCAAATTTGGTCACTGCCACATATCAAAAGGTCTAATTCAAAGTTGCAAGCCTCTAACTCTTCTTTGGATTTAAAAGCCGTTCTTTTAACACTTAATACGTTTTCATGAAATTTATCAAATCCCTGTTTAACATTCTTATTACCAAATAACTTTTCACGTAATTCAATCGTTTTTAGAAAAACTACCTTTAACGTTGATTTGGAAAACAGGGTTTTAAATGAAATTTTCCCACCTGATTCCAAGTGTTCAGGTTGATAATTAATAAATTCAGCTTCATGCCCTTGCTCTTGTAGCCATTTTCTTAAGGCATACGCTTGAAATAGAGCGCCATAATTTTTACTGAAGTGAAAAGTTAATATGCCGATTTTCATTTTGTATCTTCCTGAATTAAGCCAATTAGATTTTTAGTGGCTTGAGCAATATCAAACTTTTGTTCAAAACAAATAACGGTATTTTTTTGCATAGTTTGTTTTTGTTCATCAGAAAGGTTTAGCCAGGCCTGGATAAGTTCTTTAGTGCCTTCTAAAGTATCTGTTTTTACCAGGCCTGTATGCATTTCTTGAATTTCACGCCAAATATTGACTTTATCGGAGATTAAAACAGGAGTGCCTACCGCTAAGGCTTCGGCTACCACAATTCCAAAGTTTTCTTGATGCGAGGGTAAGATAAAAAAATCAGCAGAACTAAAAGCACCCCATTTTACGTTACCCGTAATCATTCCTAGCCATTGAAAACGTTTAGCAATATTCAGTTTTTCAGCTAGGTTCTGTAAAGTTTTGATGTATGCATCATCACCTGTGCCTGCAATGGCAATCATAAATTCATTAGGTAGTTCATCATCAAGTTCTGCAATGGCTTTAATTAATAAATCAATTCCCTTTTTAGGATGAATTCTACTCAGAAATAGGCCGAACTTTTTATTAATGAATTGTGGGTATACCTCTAGAAATGCATTTGTTAATACCTCTTTTTTTTCTGAAGGTGTTTTAATTCCTAAGCTAACAATGCTAGATTTCGCTTTAAATAATGGGAATGATTTTTGTGCGAGTATCTTTTCTTCTTCACAGGTATAAATTACAGACCTTGCTAATTGAAGAACGTTACGCTCTATTAAAAACCAAAAAGGTAGTTTTTTTAGGTATTTCAAATGATCCTGGTTGAAATAAGGGTCTAACATGCCGTGAGAATAAACAAAGTAGGGTACGTTTTTCATGCGACAAATGTAGCCACCCCAAACATGAAACATCCATAATCCATCAATAATGACAGCATCATATTTTTTGACATTTTGATTTAACCAAGTTAAATATTTGAAGTGGAATGCGTAAGCTGTTTTGCCTTTTCCTAATGCAAATGTCTTAAAATGTTTTTCATTTATAATCCAATCTGAAGTAGGTTCATCAAAACAAACGACATCAATTGTTATATCTGCAGGGTAGGATGTAACCGCCGACAATCGAACCGCTTCAGCAACTCCTCCCTGTTTAGGGTCTAGGGATGGAACAATTCTAAGTATTTTCATTTTCGTTTAAAACCTCTTGAATTATTGCATCAAAGCGTTCTGGTAAAGAAGGATTGGTGAGCTTGGTGTAAGTTTTGAAAGTATTGTGCTGCATGTTTGATAATTGAGTTGGATTGTTTACTAATTTTGAAATAGCTTCCTGTAAGGATTTAAGAGAATTACGTTTAAAATAAATACCATTAAAATTATTAACAACATAGCTAGGTTCTGGACCCATATGTGAATGCATTTCTGAATGGATAATAGGGGGCAAGCTTAACGATTGGTAGTGTAAAACACTGAGGCCTGCATCACCTGGATAACAGCTCGCAAAGCAGTTTAGGGAAATATTTGAAACTTCTTTTGTATCGTAAATTTCGCCTAGAAAATGAATGAAAGGGTATTCTTTGTATTCAGACTTGTAGGTTTCAAGTGAGGTGCCGCCGCCCACAATATAAAGTTCTATTGATTGTTTATTAAAAGAGGTGTCATCATTTACGTTAATAACGGCATTAATTAATAGTTCAATATTTGCGCCGTTCCTTAACCGACCAACAAATAAAATACCATTTGCATTAGTGTTTTTGTGGTGGACGGGATATTGATTAACGATTGAATTGTCAGCGACTCGTGTTTTCTTATAAATAGGAAGGCTTGATAATGAATCCTTAGATAGTTCTGTATAAGCGATATATCTGTCAGATAAAAGGTTAAATAAAAAATAAACCACTTTATTAAAAAAACTAATGGTTTTTTTTCTGTAAAGACCTTGTCCGTGTAAAAGTACTTTTACACCGCAAAGCTTCGCAATAAATATGGTTAACCATGTGCTTAGGTACCTGGGATTTGCGGTAATAAATAGAAGTTGCGGCTTTTCTTTTAAAATTTTCGATACTAAGCCAATTTGCCAAAATAAAGCGTTACTTAATACCGACTTCTGTTTAAGAATTACAGTTTTGATATTGTCAGGTAAATCAAGTTCACCATAGTCTTTAGATTCAGATGCAATTAAACAAACATCGTATTTTTCGGCCAAAACCTTAAAGACAGGCAGACGGTATTTTGTTAGATAGGGTTGAACTATTGTAAGTTTATTTCTTGTTGTCATTTAAGTAGCCAGCCCTTTTGTAAAAACTTACGAATTAAATAAAATGAAAGGATTTGGAAAAATACTAAGCCGATTACAGCGGCAAAAGGGCCTCTAATTATTATGGGGACAGAGCTTAGTATAATTAACACTAATATTGAGTTATATTCTTTATCAAATTGACTTTTAGCATGGAGAACTTTAAGGATCCAGCCTGTTGCAATAGCAGCTAGTAAAACACCAAAATACCAAAAATCCATATATAGTTCACCTGCATAAAACATTGATAGATTAGGTGTGCCTGCATATCCCTCATAAAATAGTTCATCACCGAGATCTAAGGCAATTAGTGTAGGTTTTCCTTCCCAAATGGCACGTGGTACAAAAAAGAAAATCATACCAATTAAGCTTTCTCCGTATCTGAATCCTATATCAGCGAGCCGATGAATTAGATAAATTAGCATGTCATACGTATCAATATAAGGTAGTTTCCACATATTAGAAAACAGACTATTTATGTCGATTGTTGATGCTCTTTCCAATCCAAACCGTGTACTAAGGCTTAATATGGGAAATATAAAAATTATTACAAAAAACGCTGAAAGATACGATTTAGTAACAGAAAGATTGTCTTTCATGAGCAAGAAAAATATTGGTACCCATGTGGCTAGCAGGAAAAATCTTGGGGTGTTAAGAGGGTTAGATATTATTAAAAGCAATCCTGTTAATATTAATATAATAGGAAAAATTTGTACTTTAAGTTTTAAACCTAATGTTAAATATATATAAAAAAAATAGAAGTATACGACTGTTAATAAGCCAAAGAGTGCAAAAGCACCCTGAGAGATATTATCTTTTATTTTTTCACTTCTTGGGAGGAGTACATTTGAAAATCCACCAGCCATTTTTATGTAAATTACATATGTTAGGATAAAGCCGAACAATAAAATCATTAGTTTTTGTACGGGTAATATGGTGGCTGTTGTACTACGTGGTTGGTTTGTATTGGCAAGTTTTCTCGTCATGAAGTACACAATGAAATAAAACAAGCTCAGAATCAATGTAGCGGTAATGAAATCAGATTGATTAAAGTTATAGCCTGCTGTTGGGCCATCTATAAATTTGTAGACATTTAAGTTAACCATCTGAAGCGGGCGTATAACAAACATTAAATAGGATACAAACCAAAATATATCTAATAGATGAAAGCGTTGACTTTTTATACTCGCTACACCAAGTATTACAGCCATAAAAACAGGCAAAGTGTAAGCAAAGAGCTCTAAATCTGAAGCAATCACTACATTCGTAATGTAATATAAGGTATACAAATAAACTCTAAAATTATGCATATTAAGTTAGGTTTCTTATTGATTTAAAATGTTTGGTTTCATAAAAGGCTAACGATTTTTAGTTGTATCTTAAATATCAGTTTTGTCTTGCCAAGTAAATTGAACAATAAACCACTCATGGCCTGTGCAATAACTGTACTGATTGCGGCACCCAAAGCCCCATATTTAGGGATTAATATTAAATTTAATATTAAATTTACGACTAAACCTGTAACACTCCTCCACAAGACTAAATCTTGCCTATTAGCGGTTACCAGCATTTTTGTAGAAATGGTGCCTAAATAAACAAAAGGGATTGCCCACATTGCTACGGTTAAAACTTGGGCTGATTGTGCAAAAGCTTTATCGTAAAGTATGTTTATTATGTAGGGTGATATAAAACTGGTAATGAAAGCTAGTATGATTGCACCCCATACAATTAATCGACCAATTCTGACAATTTCATTTTCATAGGCCGTTTCACCATGGTTCTTTTTGAGCATTAAAAACTTTGGATAAAATACAGCAATAACAGTTAAACCCACAAAATACCAGGCTTCACTTAGCCTTGTTGCTGCCACATAAATACCAACTTCAGTTGGTGAAACCATTAAACCTAACATGATTTGATCCATTTTCATGTAAAGCAAAACAATGGCACCACTTATAATTAAAGGCTTGGCTTCATTAAGTAATTTTAGAGCTCTTTGTTTAGAGATTATTTTCAGTTGTTTTTTGTTTTTTTGTTGATTAAAGAAATATAGGTAAACAAAGCCTGTTACCGCTAGTTCAATTGAATATGCTAATCCAAGCCATATCAAATCGCCGCCTAAATATAAAATAAAGGCCCTGAAAGCAAAACCAAACAGATGTCCTGTTATTAGCCCTATTGCAGATAAAGTGCTTTTGCCTTGTGCTTGAAAAAGCCACTCAAACAAGTTAATAGGTAAAAAAATGTGGTAAAGAGAAATAATGAATAGCAGTAATCTATATTCTTCATCTATAAGCCAGTAGCCAGCAGTATTTACTAGCACAATACTAAGTAATGCCGCGATTAAACGCATACTAAATGCATGCATTAAATAGGAGTGTTGTTTACTTGTGAATTCTACAAATCTTTTTACAAGAAGTGTGTCTAGGCCAAGATTGTTTAAAAAAACAAAAATTGATGCAATGGCAAAGCAGTACATTAGTATGCCAAGTTTTTCAGGCCCTAAATAGTGAGCTAATAAAACTAGCATGCCTAGTTGAGTTGCCATTTTGACAACTTTTTCACTAAGCATTGCTATTGCACCAATCTTGAAACTATTCATCTAGTATTGATTTTTTAAAGACATAATTTACACTCTAAGTTTTTACCAGGCCTGGTAATTTAGGGTTATGAGATTTAATCATTCCCAAACAAATCACGAGTATAGACTTTATCCGCTACATCTAATAAATCATCAATCATGCGGTTGGCAATAATGACGTTGCTTTGTTGTTTAAATTCATTGAAGTCACTGATGACTTTAGAGTGAAAGAATTCGGTTTTGCCTTCTTCGGTTAAAACGGGTTCGTAAATAACAACTTCAATCCCTTTGGCTTTAATGCGTTTCATAATGCCTTGAATAGCGCTGGCTCTAAAGTTGTCTGAACCTTGTTTCATTACTAGGCGGTAGATTCCCACTATGCCATTGCCTGTGGTTGGATTTTGAATATCAAAGCTAGGATCGTTCTGAAGTTTTTTAATAACTTGTTCTGCTACAAAATCTTTACGGGTGGTGTTTGAATCGACGATGGCTCTAATAATATTATTAGGTACATCTTGATAATTGGCTAACAGTTGTTTGGTGTCTTTTGGTAGGCAGTAACCTCCGTAACCAAAACTGGGGTTGTTGTAGTGATTACCAATACGCGGATCTAATCCTACGCCTTCGATGACTTGTTTGGCACTTAAACCATGACTTTCACAATAGGTGTCTAGTTCATTAAAGTATGAGACACGCATGGCTAGGTAAGTATTAGAGAAAAGTTTAACGGCCTCAGCTTCTGTGCTGTTAGTAAACAGAACGGGAATATCGGCGGCGGGTTTATTTGCACCTTCAACTAACAAGTCTGCGAACATTTTGGCTTGATCAGATTCTTCGCCCACAATAATGCGTGATGGATAAAGATTATCGTAAAGGGCTTTACCTTCTCTTAAGAATTCTGGTGAGAAGAAGAGTTTAATGTTTAATGATGGGTTTTGACTTTTTAATTGTTTTTTTAAGTCATCGGTATAGCCAACAGGAATGGTGGATTTTATGACCATAACGGCATTTGGGTTTATGGCTAATACATCGGCAATAACGGCTTCTACTGAGCGAGTATTAAACGTATTGGTAACGGTGTCGTAATCGGTTGGCGTGGCTATTATCACAAAGTCGGCATTTTGGTAGGCCTGGTCTTTGTCTAATGTGGCGGTTAGGCCAGCTTGAGATGCTGAATTGCCATTGTTTAATTTGCCCGCCGTTTTAAACTCAGCAAGATGTTTTTCGATTTCATCATCCTGAATGGGAGAGATACCTTGTTTAAGTAGGTCTATTTTCTCGGGCACGATATCGAGTGCAACCACTTCATGATGTTTGGCTAATAGAACAGCTAAAGATAAGCCTACATATCCGGTTCCAGCGACTGCGATTTTCATGTTAATTCCCTACGTTTTTTTTTGCGTTTATTTTACCAGTAAATAGCATTGGGTAAATAAAAATGCGTAATTAAATGGATTTAAATTAATGTGTTAATGCGGTGTTGTGTAGCCTTTTTTGTAAGGCGTTTACTCTTTGCATAAGTTATATGTGTTTTGTTTTGTGGCTTTAGCATAAACACAGGTAAGCGCAAGTAGGTTGTTGGCTTGTAAAATGGGTTTAAGTGTTAGCGCATTTGTTTGGCTTGATGTGGCTTGTTGGGTGATTATTTTAAGCATATCACTTTGGGTTTTGTTATTTAGATTTTGCCAGGCCTGTATGCCAAGTTGAATAAATAACGGGGTAATTTCTGGATTGTGATTTGATGTGAGTTTTATTTGGTTGTAGGCGTGATAAAACTCGTTATCATATTGGTTAAGTTCAATTTTTATACTTAATAGGTTTAACCAGGCCTTTGGCCATAACGGAGTTATTGTGGTTTGTTTGCGATACGCTTGTAATGCTTGTAAGCGGTTTTGTTGAGCGTTACTGTCTGCAATGGGTTGGTCGTACGTTTTCCATTGATAAACTTTGCCGGCTAGTTCTTGTAAAAATCCATTGTTAACGGGATAACTGTTAATGGCTTTTTGACTGGCTTGGTTGGCATTTAACCAGGCTTGATCACTGGGTTTAAATGTAACCTCTTGCGATGTATTTATTTTGTTTTGCCAGTCGTTTAAAAATAGGTTGGTTTGTAATGAATAAAGACTAGACAGAAACATTTGCACACTGAGATAAATTACCAGGCCTGCTATTAATAGTAGGCTTGCCGCTTTGATCTTATTACTTATGTGAGTTTGGCTGTTATTCATTTTTAGTCACTGGTCTATGTTTGTTGGTTGTTTAGATCCCTGGGTCAAGCCCGAGGATGACGATGGATGGTTTGTGATTACTCATCACGTCATTACCCGACTTGATCGGGTAATCTCGTCAATTACGTCATTATCCTGCTTGACTGGATAATCTATGTTTTGCCGTTTGAGATCCCCGGGTCAAGCCCGAGGATGACGGTGTTGGTTAAGTTCGAGGATGACGGTGGCACCAAATTCGTCATTATCGGACTTGATCCGATAATCTTTCCCGTTACGTTATTATTCAGCCCAACACGTCATTACCCGACTTGATCGGGTAATATCTTCAATTACGTCATTATCCAGCTTGACAGGATAATCTATGTTTTGCCGTTTGAGATCCCCGGGTCAAGCCCGGGGATGACGGTTGCACTAAATTCGTCATTATCGGACTTGATCGGGTAATCTCTGCTTTTTAAAATATGTTTTTAGTCATTTCCATTGGGTTGTCTATTACCAGTTGTTTTGCTTTGACTTCACCTATTAATTCTATTGCTGCTTGTAAGCTATTTGTTAAATGAGGTGGTCTGTATTTAAGGTTGTGTGCATCTGTTGCCATAATGGTAATTTTGTTTTCTTTTAGTAATTGCTCTGCTATGCGTTTACTGCTTTGGCCAAAGTTTCCTGTTAAAGCACCTGCGGTAAGCTGTGTTAAACAACCTTGATCTAGAAAGGGTTTAAGTTTATTGGGATTGTCTATTATGGCTTGATTACGCTCGGGGTGCGCAATAATGGGTAGTATGTCTTGTGAAATTAACCATTTGGTTAAATTATCACTTCCAACAGGAATGGTTGTGGCGGGCAGCTCTAGTAGCAGAACTTTTTTGCCATTCCATTCGCCTAAAAAGGGTAGGGTGTTGAGTTTTGCGGCTTGAATGATTTCTGGCCCAATTCTGACTTCTGCTGCTGCCGCTACTTTTAAATTTAGGTTTTCTTGCGAGAGTGCTGTTTTAAATTTATTTAATGCTTTATTAATGATGTATAGGTTGTTGTCAAACCGCCCTGAATGAATATGCGGTGTGCATACCATGTGGGTAATCCCTTCTTCTATGGCTATTTTTGCCAACTCAATTGAGGTATTGATGTCGGGTGCACCGTCATCAATACCAGGGAGAAGATGGTTGTGTAAGTCATACACGTTAGTTGCTCTCAGTGCTTTTCATTAACCTTTTTTACCATTGCTGTAACCGTAGTAGTCATAGTATCCACTGTAAGAGTAGCCTTGTTTTTGGGCTTTTTTAATGTCTACTTGGTTTAATACAATGCCTTTTATTGGTGCATTATTTTGGAGTAATTGCCCCACGCCTTTTGCTACATTGTCTCTTACCGTTGAATCTGATTTAACCACGTAGATGAGTGAATCTGCAAAGGTAGAGAGTACTTGAGCATCACTTACGGCATGTACTGGAGGTGAGTCTATGACTATACGATCGTAAACAGTCATTAGTTCTTCTAAAATGGATTTAAATTTTTCTGTTAATAGAAGTTCTAGCGGGTTTGGTGGAACGATTCCTGCCACCATTAGATCGACACCATCGACTTGTTGAATGCATGATTCTAACTCGGATGTACCAGCAATAAGATTTGCCAGGCCTGGTGTGCCTACCGGTAATTGAAAAGTTTTGGCCATAGTTGGGCGACGCATGTCGGCTTCAATTAGTAGTACTTTTTCCATTTCACCCAGTGAGATGGATAAGTTAGTTGAAACGGTTGTTTTACCTTCGCCAGGTATAGAGGAGGTAACCACTAAGACTTTATGTGGGTTATCTATACTGGATAACATGATGGATGTGCGAATAGTTTTAACTGACTCGGTAAAGGGGCGGTTTTCATTGCCTATGTATAGTTCGGCAACTCCTCTTCTGTCTTTGGCTTTAACCAATGGCAAAATACCTAATACGGGTAGATTGAGTTTGGCTTCAATTTCATCAGCCGATTTAAAGGTATTGTTTAACGCATTAGACAGTAGGGTTAAAAATACCGCAAATAGACCAGCTAAGAATCCAGCAATAATAATGATTAAGGCTTTTTTAGGTTTAATGGGTGCATTAGGCACAACTGCTGGGTCAACAATTCTTGCATTGGTGGTATCTAAGTCAGAAGTGGCGGTCGTTTCTTTAAGACGAGTCATAAAGGTGTCAAAGATAGCACGGTTTGAATCTACTTCACGTTGTAATTCACGCAGTTTAAATTCATTTTTAGAAATGTCTTTGATTTGTTCTTTGTTTGCTTTTACTGAATTATTTAGAGAGTATTCATTTGCGCTCGCAATTTGATATTGACTTTGAATACCTGCGACAATTTGTAAAACTTGAGATTTTAAGCTAGCCTGAGAGGCTTTTAGGTCACTAAGTGCACTTTGCATTGCTGGGTGACGTTTACCATAACGTTTAGAAAGTTCGTCGACTTTGGCTTGTGCTTTGGCTTCTTCAGTTTTAAAGGTTTGAATTAAAGGGTTGCTTAACACGGCTGGTAAAGAGGCTAGTTTTTTCCAATCATCTTTTCGGATGCCTTTTACTTGACGGTATTGGCTCTCGGCTTCGGCACGTTTGGTTCTTGCATCAACCAAACGTTCATTGATAGCAGAAAGTTCATTTGCCGATACGGTAACAATTCCGTCAACATCAATCAGGCCTTCTTTATCTTTAAATGCTTGAAGTTTATTTTCTGCTGCTTGAAGGGTCTTTTTGAGATCAGATAAACGTGAATTCATCCATTTAGAAGCGTTAACGGTGGCTTCCATAGATGCATCAAGTTGGCTGTTTATAAACGTTTCACCAATCATGTTTGCTGCTTTTGCAGCCATTTTTGCATCCGCCATATCAACATTTATAACGACTAATTGGCTTTTTTTGATCGGGGAGATACTGATTCTATCCCTAAAGGCTTTTACAACGTTGTCTAGAATTTCTGCTTTTGTTGGAGGTGTTGGGTTATCAAAGCTTTCGGGTACCAGGCCTGGTAATGTTTTGCTTAACTGCAGGCTACGAATAAAGGCTTTAATGTCTATTAGTGGTGGCTCTTGTTGAGCTGGATCAAACTCTTTATGGTGTGTTAAGTCTAATAATTTAACGACTTTTTCAGCTAAAGCACGTGATTTTAATAGTTCAAACTGGGTTTGTAGATATTCACTGCTTGAATCAAGACCGTAAATCTGTTCAAACGAAACAACTTTTGATTGCTGTTGCTCTATTTGCATGGTTGTAGATGCGCGATAGGTTGGGATAATGCTCATAACCACTAAAGTCGTTAATAGCATAACGATAAAGACTAGACCAAGTATGCTCCACTTTTTACGCCATACGGTTTTAAAAAGCGGTAATAAGTCAATGACATCGCTATTTTCTTGTGTTGGAGCGGATAGGGAGTTTGTTGCAATGCTTTTATTTTGTTGTGATGGCAATGTGTTTTCCATTAAAAGAAACCTTGATCAATTGTAACGGTGTCCCCTGGCATGATTAAATCTTCCATATTGACAGTTTTTGGTATTTTTCGTGGGTCGGTCTCACGAATAATGGACATTCTTCGTTCAGATGCACGCTCGGTTAAGCCTCCCGCTAGAGCTATTGCTCTACGAACGGTTAAGCCTGGCTGAAAAGGGTAGCCGTCTGGGTTTTTGACTTCGCCACTGATATAAAATTGGCGATATTTAAGAATACTAACAGTGACTTTTGGATTGATTAGATAGTCGCCAGATAAGGCCGTTGTAATCTTTTTTTGAAGTTCTGGTGCAGTTAAGCCTTGAGCTTTAATTTCACCTATAAAAGGGTAGGAGAAGCTACCCGTTTCATTCAGTTTAATTTCATCGATGCTTAAGTCAGGTTCTGCAAATACGGTAATGGAGATAACATCTCCAGATGAAAGTTCATATTTGGCATTACTACTCGTGGTGCTACCGCTTGCATAGGTGTTTAATGAAATGAGGATGAATAAACTGATTAATAGACGGGCATAAAACTTCATGCAGTCACAACTCCTGGATTTTTTAGGCTAAAACAATGAAACCACTCTAAATGGAGTGGTTCCGATGTTTTTATTATAAGCTTAATGTTACAAGCTAATGTTTAAAGTTAGCTGGAAGATATTGCGATTAAAGTCATAGTTTGTGTCTGTTGAGTCTTGATGGCTTGCTTGGTAATCAAATGCAATGTCCATCCAACGTTTAGCTTCGTATGTTAAGCCAATACCATAGGCGTTAATGGTATCTTCACGATTGGTGGTGACATAATCTCTATTTGTGTTTGTGTAGTTAACATTTGAAGAGTAACCGCGCCCCCAATCATGTACCCATTTTATTTCGTTGTTTGTTGTATTTGTGTAACTTGAATCGTAGCTACCTTCATCAATTTTTTGGTTACTTGTTAAGGTTATTACTGAGTAAGTGAGTGGTGCCCAATCTACACTGACTTCCCATGAGTTAAGGTCGGTGTCTTTTAAGCTTGAGCTGTCAAAGTCTTTATTTTCTTTACCGATTTTGATATGGCCTTCTGTTTTTGCCGTTGCTTCCCAACGTGCACCCACAAAATAACCTAAGTTAGTACTGTCTAGTAAGCTTGTACTTTCAATGTAGTCAAATTGTGTGCCTCTAACTTCAGCGGTTAATTTAGTTTTGTCTGTAATTTTGTAAAGAAAAGTTGCTGATGCAGAAGTTGAGTTTCTTTCTTGGTCTAAGTTGACTCCGTTTTCTGAACGATATTGTTCATAGTTAGCACCTAGCTCAAGGTTGCCAGTTGCTGTTGGAGCACCGTATGTGTAACTTGCGCCTAGGTTTTTTGTACTAAAGCTGTTTAGTTCACCAGGGGTGTAGGTAGATGTTGCACTTTCGGTTTTGTTGTATCCAGCTTCAACGGTTAAAGCGTTTCTTATATCAAATTGATAGTCTGCTGTGGCGTTTAAATGGTGGTTTGTTAAGTTTTGCGAACCTGAAGCTTCATATAGTTGGTGATTTAGAGCATAGTTGATGTTGTAGACTGCATTACGACCATAAATTGCAACGTTTACAGCAGGTGTAATACTTGTAATCCATGACGATTTTTCTTCACTGGTTGCCTGATAGTTATCATCATATGTTCCGCTTACTTCGAGAGTAGGCGTTACTTCTATGCCTTCAAAGTCAAGTGAAGCAGGGTCGATTGCAAATGCGGCACTACTTATTGTCGCTAAAGCCACTGCTAGTTGTACTTGTTTATACTTATTCATAATACTTTATCCACAATGAAGCTACGAGAAAGAAATCCCGCACGAGATTGAATTTTATTCATTAAATTTGTAGCCTGGCGAGATGTTGCCAGGCTATAAGAAGCCACTAATAGTTTATTAGCTTGGGCTAGATGAACCACCTCCACCTGGAGATGTTGGAATGTTGTTATTAAAGTTAGCGCGGATACGAGCTCTAATTGGACCGTTGCCACCTGCAGCTGTTGGCGCTAACTCAGACATAAGACCTGCGATTAAGGCAGTTTGATCTGGTGCTGCTGCCATTGCCGCGTCACCAAATTGGTTTGCGTTTTCAGGATGTGCTGAAGAGGCTGCTCTTAAAATAGATTCAACCGTTGCATCGTTTGTTTGGTTTGATGCAATAAGTGCTGAAATTTGTTCTGTTAATTCTGCACAACTTTCTGCAGAACAAGAGGCGCCTTGAATTGACGTTGCTTGAGCATCTGTTAAGGCTACGCCTGCTGCTTGCAATGCTGATAATGTGCTTTCATCTGCAAAGACAGATGGTGCAATTAAGCTTAAACTTAATGCTAGTGTGGTTACTGTTTTACGCATCGATATGCTCCTACAATAGTGAATTTTAATTATGTCTTTAAGGCCTAAACTTACCGCCTAAGGGGTGCTTTTATGCAATACACCTCGATGCGTATTTGTACTGAAAGTAGACATTGTTATACGCAATTATATACATTTTTCCTTATACGTTCAATTAATTTTTAATAATTTTAATAAGTTACATGCTAAGTTTAGTTGGTTTTTTATGGTCATGTTAACTTGAATTTTCCTCATCCTTACGGGTGATTGAGGGATTTGTTTTTCGTATATATACTAGTATTCTTTTGGCAGTTGGGTTGTGTCGGTTTTATTACGATTTATTTAACCTTGAATTAAACATTTATCTAATGTGCTACGCTGGTTACTTTGTAGTCTAAATTTTTGATTTCAAATAACTTATACAACGCTAGTTTTGAGTCGTAGGGCGTGTGGTTATATGATAATTGTAAAATTATTTAATACGGCTTAGGGTAAATAATAGTGATTTAGAGTTTCTTTGAATTATTTAAAAGGGTTGTTAGGGTTTGTATATTTAAGTGACCGTAAAACATAGCACCCAAAAAATATAAAATCATTTTGAGGTTTATTTGGATACTTTTGTTAGAAATAGAGTTATCAACACGTTGTTAGTTCTATTGATTATTTTTATAGCATGGATGCTAGGCAGCTTGTTTTGGACTGTTGTGGATGGTTCTAAACAAGAGCTGGTGGTGCCTGCTATCCAATATTCTAAAATCAGTGAATCAAAAGCTAATGTTATTGCTCCTATTACGCTGTTTGGGCGTACTGCTGATGAGCAAAATACCAGGCCTGGTAAATCTGATGAAAATGTGCAAAAAACCCGTTTAAATCTTAAGTTATTAGGCGTTTTAGTGACCCCAGAATGGGGTGTAGCTATTATTGAAAATGCGGGTAAATCTGAAAGTTACGGCTTGGACGAAACCATTCAACAGGGTGTGGTTTTAAAAGAGGTTTATCCTGATTATGTTGTTATTAGCCACAATGGTTTATTAGAAAAACTGCAAATGATTACCGATGAGAGCGTGTTTACACACGATACAACGTCGCCCGAATTGACTCCTCGACAAGAAACCATTCTTCAAAATGCCAAAGAAAATGCCTTAAAAAATCCAATTTCTATTATGCGTTACGTACGTTTTCAGATGATTCAAAAAGAAGGCAAGGTTACCTCTGTGAAGGTTTGGCCTCGAAAAGAGGTTGATATTTTTCGTTCTCTAGGCTTAATGCCTGGCGATGAATTAACGTCTGTAGATGGTCATTCTGTAGCAGAACTGACACAGTCGCCAGCACTTTGGCAAACGATGTTGAAAAAAACCAATTTAGATTTAACGATGATAAGAAATGGCCAAACACAAAGCGTGTTGGTTCAACTGGATTAGATGAATAGGATTAGATTATGAATATGGCACACAATATAAGCTGCACAGAAACAAAAGTGTTGTTTAAAAATCGATGGTTCATAAAGCCTATTTTGCAATTGGTTGTGGCGCTTTTGGTGAGTTTAGCGTTATTTATGGCTAGCACCCAAATGGCAATGGCAGAAGGTACGTTAAAACAAAATTTTAAGCAGGCAGACATTAAAACCGTTATTGAAGCCGTGGCTAAAATTACAGGCAAAAACTTTATTATTGACCCGCGTGTTAAAGGTAATGTGACCTTTATTGCGCCAGAGGGTATGAAACCAAATGAACTTTACGATTCTTTATTAGCGGTACTTAACGTTTATGGTTATGTGGCTGTACCTGGTGATGGCGTTATTAAAGTTGTGCCAGCTAATGTAGCTAGAGATCAAATACCGTACCGCAGTTGGACAGAATATGACGAGGACTGGGTAACGGAAGTTATTAGTGTAAACAATGTTGATGCCAGTAAGCTAGTGGCGGTATTGCGTCCTTTAGTGGCAAAAGAAGGGCATTTAGTTGCCTTGGCTGAAAGTAATAAATTGATTGTTTCAGATACAGTATCAAATATTAAACGCTTAAAAAGCATTTTAAAACGTGTTGATGTCGATTCAAAAGGGGCTTTTGAAGTCATTCCTATAATTAATACATCGGCGGTTGATTTAGCAAAAACACTTAAAAGTGTGATGCCTAAACACCAGGGTGGTATTGATGCCACAGTAGGTTTTGATGCACGTTCTAACCGTATTATTTTAAGTGGTGATGAAATTAAACGCATGATGTTACGTGCTTTAATTGCTGAGCTAGATGTGCCAATGGACGCCGAAGGTGGTGTGCAAGTTATTTACTTACGTTATGCAAAAGCGACTGATATTGCACCCATATTACAAAAAATATCAGGTAATCAGGCGGTTCAGATAAGTGAAGAAACGACTACGACCAATGGGCCTGCGGTTAATACAACAGAAACGGTTGCGGGGATTCCAGAGCAAGTGACTGGTTTAAATATGTCTGTTTTTAGTAAAAATGAGTTACAAGAAAAAATTAGTATTGAAGCCGATGAGCGTATGAACGCTTTAATTATCAGTGCGCCAACGGCAGTGGTAAATGGCTTAAAAAAAGTGATTAAGCAATTAGATATTCGCCGTGCTCAAGTTTTAATTGAGGCGATATTTGTAGAAATTGCGGCCGATAAAGCGGCGGCTCTGGGTGTTGAATGGGGCTTAAATGGAGAAGGCGGTGCGGGCGTTATTAACTTTTCGGGTGCAATACCGGCATTAATTGGTAATTCAGGCGATGCCTTGGCTCAATCAAGTGTTATTGGTTCAGGTATTACTTTAGCTGGCGGTAGTGTAGATTCTGATGGTTACGGTTGGGGAGCTTTAATAAGTGCCTTAAATACAGATTCATCGTCCAATATTTTAGCAACGCCTTCTGTACTAACGTTAGACAATGAAGAAGCTGAAATTTTGGTTGGTAGAGAAGTGCCTTTTCAAACGGGAACTTACGCCAGTACAGGAACTTCAATTACAAGCCCGTTTAGTACCATAGAGCGTAAAAACGTAGGGCTAAAACTAAAAGTTAAACCACAAATTAATGAAGGTAATGAAATCTATTTAGATATTGATCAAGAGGTTTCTGATGTCATAGATAAAGGCCAGGCTGTAGATATACAAACCTCTAAACGCCAAATTAAAACAAAAGTCATTGTGGGTGATGGCAAGATGGTTGTGTTAGGTGGGTTACTAAGTGAAAAAGCCAGTCAGTCAAAATCAAAAGTACCAGGCCTGGGAGATATACCCGGAATTGGAGGCTTATTTAGTTCGTCTAAAGACACACGTGAAAAAGTAAATTTAATGGTGTTTTTACGCCCAATTATTATTCGTAATAATGAGATGAGTGATTATTACAGTAACCGAAAATATAATTATATTTATCAAGAACAAGATGACATGTTGCATAAAAAAGAGGGGCAACTGTTAGAAGGTTTACGCCCAAGATTACCGACTTTAAAACAGTGGAAAAACAGTGAGCCTGCCATACCGTTTGATAAGGAGCAAAAGGTTAAAGAAACGGCTAAAGCAAAAGAAACTCAACCCTCTAAAACAAACGATAATTTGATTCAAGACATGAGTACTGAAGAATTATTGGGACTGTAAGGCCATAAAAAATGAATGTTACTTTACCGTTTAGTTTTGCAAATAAAAACAGGGTGCTACTTAAAAATGTAGAGGCTGATTTATTGGTTGAATATACCGACCAAACGCCAGTTAGTGCTTTACTGGAACTGCAAAGACAATTTGCCAGTTGTGAAATTAAGCTTAATAAAATTGATCAAGCCAAGTTTGATATGGAAATTCAATCAAACTACTCATCACGCGGACAAGAGTCAATGGAGGCGATTGAGGCCATTGAAACAGAAGATTTGGCATCGGTATTTGCCGAGGTAGGCGAACCCGAGGATTTATTGGATAGCGCTGATGAAGCGCCTATTATTAAACTGCTTAATGCCATTTTAGGTGAAGCCATTCGTTCTCGTGCTTCGGATATTCATATAGAGCCTTTTGAAAACCAGTTACGTATTCGTTTTAGAATTGACGGTATTTTAAAAACCGTGCTTACACCTAAAATTGGTTTGGCCTCTATGTTGGTTTCTCGTATTAAAGTTATGGCGCGTTTAGATATTGCTGAAAAACGTTTACCACAAGATGGCCGTATTTCATTAAAGCTAGGTGGTCGTGCGGTCGATTTAAGGGTTTCAACCATTCCTTCGAGTTACGGTGAACGAGTCGTTTTACGTTTGCTAGACAAAAGTGCTGGACGTTTAAATCTAAAAGAACTCAAACTGCCAGAGCAAGTCGAAAAAGGCGTAGAGAAAGCCTTGTCAAAATCCCACGGTATTTTCTTAGTTACTGGGCCAACAGGTTCGGGTAAAACCACCACCTTATATGCAGGGTTAAGTCTGCTGAATGATTCAGAACGGAATATCATGACAGTAGAAGACCCAATTGAATATCACATAGACGGCATTAACCAAACGCAAGTCAATACCAAGGCGGATATGACCTTTGCAAAAGGGCTTAGAGCTATTTTGCGTCAAGATCCTGATGTGGTGATGGTGGGTGAAATTCGTGATGCCGAAACCGCCAATATTGCCGTGCAGGCCTCGTTAACCGGGCATTTGGTTTTATCTACCTTACATACTAACTCTGCGGTGGGGGCGGTAACACGTTTACGAGATATGGGGGTTGAGCCGTTTTTGTTGTCATCCAGTATTGTGGGGGTTTTGGCACAACGTTTAGTGCGTGAGTTATGTGATTGTAAAACACCGCATGAGGCAGACAAAGTGGAGTGCGAAATTTTAGGCGTTGATAAAGCTACTATTTACCAACCTAATGGCTGTGAAGCATGTCGTTTTACCGGTTACAAAGGGCGTATGGGTTTATATGAGATGTTTTTAATGGACGAAAAACTGCGCTCGATGATTTATTCCAATATGACAGAAGATGAGATTCAAGCCGTTTTAAGAACACACACAAAATCTTTGCAAGAAAACGGGTATCAAGCGGTGCTAAATGGCCAAACCAATTTATCTGAAGTTCAACGTGTTACACAGGTTTAGTAAGACTATGGATTTTTTACATGCCAGCTTTTGAATACAAAGCATTAACCGCAACAGGAAAACTCAAAAAAGGGTTTTTAGAAGGTGATTCTGAAAAACAGATTCGTCAAATGTTAAGAGATCAAGGTTTAGTGCCCACAGAGATTGAGGCGCTAGCCCAAACACCTAAAACGGGCTTGGTTGGTAATCGTTCGTTATTTTTGTCGCCAATTAAAACAGCAGATTTATCGCTTTTTATTCGTGAACTTTATACATTGCTTGATGCGGGTACCCCCCTTAATGAAGCCTTAGAATCTATGGCGCAGCAGGCGGAAACAAAACAAATGAGACGGTTTGTGACCAGTTTACATACCAAGGTATTTGAAGGGCATGGCTTGGCAAGCGCATTGAATCAAGCGCCATTTAAAGTACCTGCCGATGTCATTGCAACCATTCAAGCGGGTGAAGAGAGTGGTTATTTAGATAAAGTTTTATCGCGTTTAGCGGAATCCATAGAACAGCGTGACCAATTAAATAAAAAAATGAAAACGGCGCTTATTTACCCTATTTTAATGGTGGTAGTTGCGGTGGTTATAGTGTTCTTTTTAATGATTTACGTGGTGCCCAAAGTGGTTAAGGTATTTGACAATATGAACCAAACGCTGCCACCACTAACAAGAGGTATGCTGAGTTTTAGCGATTTTATTCAACATCAATGGGGTTGGTTGTTAGTTTTTGCGGTTGGAATTTGGGGCTTTTTTATTTGGGTTATGCGCCAAGAAAAAGGTCGCTATAAAGTGCATTCGTACCTACTTAAAACGCCTGGTGTTAAACGGTTCTTAATTTACTCATCTGCCGCACGTTGGGCTAGAACTTTGGGGGTATTGCTTTCAAGTGGGGTAGCAATTCAAGATGCTTTAAAAATTTCTGCTGAGGTGGTTACTTTAGAACCGCTAAAAAAAGCAGTATTAAAAATGGTCACAGACGTTAGAGAAGGTGAATCGGTTGCAAAATCTATGCAAATAGCAGGGTTTTTTCCGCCGCTTTTATTAAATTTGGTGAGAACGGGTGAAGGTAAAGGACAGCTTGATGCCATGCTAATAAAAGGTGCAAAGCATTATGAATTTTCTGTTGAAACTGCCGCCAATACTTTGGTGAGTATATTAGAGCCTCTTTTAATTATTATTATGGGGGCCGTGGTATTAACGGTTGTGTTGGCGATTATGATGCCTATTTTTGAAATGAACCAAATGGTTGGCAGTTAGGTTTATATAAAAATCCATACAAATCATGAGATTAATAAAGGCAATATTTATGAGAACAGTATTTATGAAAACATTAATAAATAAACCAAAATTAACGTTTCAAAGAGGGTTTACGCTCATTGAATTAATGGTGGTTGTCGTGATTTTAGCGGTTTTAGCAGGCCTGGTAGTCCCTAATTTAATGGATAGACCTGATGAAGCGCGTATTGTAAAAGCTAAACAAGATATTTCGGCGATTTCATCGGCTTTAAAACTGTATAAATTAGATAATTTTGTTTACCCAACTACCGATCAAGGTATAGAGGCTTTAGTGCATAAACCGGATTCAGATCCTGTGCCTAAAAATTGGAAAAATCTGTTAGATAATGTGCCTCTTGATCCTTGGGGTAATCCGTATTTATATTTGTCGCCTGGTGAACATGGGGCTTTTGACGTGTTTACTTATGGTGCCGATGGAGTAGATGGTGGTGAAGGTATTAATGCCACGATTGGCCAATGGAATCTTCAATAAAGTTTTTAGTAAATAGAGTCATTAAATAAAATGAAAAGTGCCATGACTGGTTCGGCCACTTTAATAACAACAACGACATTGGGTCAGTGTAAAAAGAGAAGCCAACAACAAGGTTTTACGCTGATTGAGTTAATGGTTGTTGTGGTTATTATGAGCGTAGTTGTTTCAGTTGGGGTGCTTTCATTAGGGCGAATTAATCAAGATTTAGCAGAAAACCAACAGGCTAAAATTGAGAGCTATTTTAAACAAGTGGCTGATCAATCGGCTTTTACCCAAAAAATGTATTTAATTGAACCTTCTAATGAAGGCTTAACCGCGTACCGTTACCAAGACTATGAGTGGCAGCCTGCCGATAAAATTGAAAATTTAATTTGGCAGTCGGGTTTTACAGTGAGTTGGTCTCTGGATACACAATATGCGGAACAACAAAAATTAACTAAGTCAGGTTGGGTATTTTGGCCGAGTGGCGATGTATTGCCAGGTCAAATTAGTTTAACGAGCTTAAATGAGGACTCAAGTCACTCAACAGAAAACCAGACACTAATTTTGAGTTGGGATGAAAACTTAACCTTTACGCGGGAGTTAGAGAAGTAATGGCTAATGACCCTAAAATGTTTAACAGTAAAAAAGGTGGAGGCCAAGCTGGTTTTACTTTAATTGAGGTTATGGTGGCTTTGGCCATTGTGGCCATTGCGTTATCTGCTGTAAGTCGGAGTTTGGGGGTAACGGTTTCTAACCAATCGCATTTAGAGTCGCGAGTAATAGCTACGTGGGTTGCAGAAAATGCCATTGTGCAACAGCAAATAGCACCTGGAAGCAATAATACAAATAAGCAAACTGTTGATATGCTTAATAGACAATGGTCAGTAGAAACTGAAACAGAATCCACATTTATATCTGATATTTTTAGGTTATCCGTTAAGGTTACAGTACAAGGCAGTGATGAAGTATCCGCCAATTTATTTAGCGTTGTGACCCAAGATGACTAAATCATTGGTTCGTATATCGCAAGCCGTAGCCAATCAAAAACAGATGCGAATTCAAACGCAAAAGGGTTTTACACTGATTGAATTATTGGTGGCTTTAGGGGTGTCAGTTGTTATTGCTGTATTGGCTTACCAATCCATTGATAGCATGGTAAATGTAAAAACCCGTGTTGAGGCACATTCAACACAAACTGAAAAATTGCAACGTGCTATGTGGTGGATGGAGCAAGATTTTATTCAGTTAGTACCAAGACCGATTGCCGATGAATTAGGGTCTGAATTAGCGGCATTTACTTATCGTGACGATACTGGAGTAGAGCTAAGTCGAAATGCACAATTTACAACGCCTAATGCCAATGGTGGATTATTACGAGTTGGCTATTTTTTAGAAGATAAGGTGTTGTATCGATTAACTTGGCCGGTAATGGATAGAGCGCCAGACACCAAAGTTAAAAAGAAAGTATTGCTAAACAATGTAACAGCATTTGATATTGAATTATTAAATAGCAGTAGCCAATGGGTTAAATCTTGGCCTGCGCCTAATCAGTCTTTGGATGCTTTGCCTAAAGCCGTTAAGGTGACAATAAAAATCGAAACCTTAGGCACAATATCCCGCCTGTTTTTAGGAGTGGGATAATGCCAATAAACGGTAATAATAACCAACAAAACGTAGAGGCTAAAAACCGAGAAAAACCGAAGTCTCAATCGGGATTTGCTTTGTTAACGGTGTTATTGGTTGTGGCTTTGGTGAGCATGGTTTCTAGCCAGCTATTGTATGACCAACAAGTGCATATTCAGCGTAGCACTTACATGATTCACCAGGCGCATTCAATGTCGGTAGCCTATGGCTTTGAAGGCTGGGTAAAAAAAGGCTTAATGGCCGATTTAGAGAATAATAAAACGGATAATTTAAATGAACAGTGGGCGCAACCGTTAGCACCTATTCCATTTGCACAAGGTACGGTAAGTGGGCGATTATTAGATTTACAAGCACGTTTTAATGTAAACAATGTGTTAGAAAAAGACGCCAAGATTCGTGCGTTTTGGAAAAAAATGCTGGAGCGCTACCTGGCAATACGTTTGCCAACTGAAAACTTTGCAGGGTTTGGTGATGTATTACAAGATTGGGTTGATGCCGATGACGATATTCAAGATTCTGGTGCAGAAAGCCAATCGTATTTATTAAATGACCCGGCTTATCGAGCCGCAAATACACCGATGGTAATGCCAAGTGAGTTGCAAAAGTTACAAGGCATGCAAAAAATGAGTGCTCGCAACTTGGCAACAATAGAGAGTGATTTAACCGCATTACCTGATATAACGGCGATTAATGTAAATACGGCAGATAGCACCATATTAATGTCTTTGGCCGATTGGTTAACCGAAGATATTGTTAAACAATGGATTGAGCATAGAAAAACCGAACCCGCGGAAGATGTGCATACTTTTTTGGCATTTTTAGTAGAAAGTACCGGGTTTGGTTTAGCTGAGATTGAGACTGATATTCCTAGTCAGGTATTAGATGTGAAAAGTAGTTATTTTTTATTACAAGCCGAAGTCGATTATGGCGATGTAGAACAAGTTGTTTCATCCATTTTTAATCGTAAAAGCGAGAAAGAAGTGATATTAGTGCAAAGGTGGTTAAGTGTTGGGTCATAGCCAAAATAAAAGTGAGTTACAACCAGCAGACGCAGATGGAATCTTATCCAACTCGCTTGTAGTCAGCTTCTCTTTAAAGGGAGAGTTGCTTGTTCACTCGCAAAATGGACAACAACTCAAAGCCGAAGAGGTGATTGCTAAATTGAGTTCGAGCCACCGATTGGCCAAAGAAATTGCGATTGTATGGGTGCCTACTCAAAAAATTGTTATGACAGAAGTCATTGTGCCAGGTAAGCGTAAAGTTCACTGGATGGCAGCATTGCCGTTTGCATTAGAAGAGAGTTTGGCGGAATCCATTGAGAGTTATCACATTGTTCATTATCACCGCGCACAAGACGGCCTAATGTCAGTAGCGGTGGCCAGTCATGAAGACATGAAAAACTGGAAACGCGTGCTTGAATCGTTTGGTTTGCAACATGCACAGTTGGTTCCTGACTGTTTTAGGTTAGAAAATAAAAATGGTGAATTAGCCGAAGATTCTCAGAACTGGGCCGTGTATCAACAAGATAATTGCATGGTTGTTCGCACCAGTGCTTACCAAGGTTTTGCAGGTAATGCAGATTGGTATCAGGCGATTAAAGGTCAGGCTGTTCATCAACATTATCTAAAAAATAAAGAGATGGATTTTGAAATTAATGAAACAAAAGTAGATGAACCGTCTTTATTGACGAGCCATGCGCAAAACCTTATTAAGGTGTTGCCTTTAAGTTTGAGTCAGCTTGCCTATAAAACCAATGCCAGTCAAAAAGGAAGTTGGTACGAATGGCGATGGGTTGCTGGATTGGCTGTAATTACTTTAGGTGTGTATTTGGTGACTCAGGTTATACAAACACAGCAATTACAGCAGCAAGCGACTTATGTGCAAGCTCAAAATACGCATTTATTTAAGGCAATGTTTCCGCAGGCTCAACGTATTGTAAATATTAAATCGCAAGCCTTAACGTATTTAAAACAAACCAATAAAACGGCGACAGATACAAAATCTGTTATGGCTGTTCTGCAAGTAATAGAGCCTTGGTTTAATCAGGCTAAAACGGTTACAGTTGAACAACTTCAATGGCAAGCCGATAAAAAACAAAAGGCATTAACCTTAAATGTGACTGCGCCAAGTTCTAAAGAGTTAGAGCAAGTGATTAGCTTATATAAAGAATCTAACAACCGCCAAGTGACTATGACATTAAGCTTAAAAAGCGTGTCAAATGAAGAGGCAAAAGGGGTGATTTATGTGGATGCAAATTAACCAGGCCTGGTTAAGTTTAGATGCTCGTGAGCAAATGCTGCTAAAAGTTTTGGCAGGTTTTTTATTGCTGGTACTGCTGTATTTATTTATTTGGTCGCCCATTACGAGTCATAAAAAACAAGCAGAAACACAATTGAAAAATAGCCAACAAGAATGGCAATGGCTTAATCAACAAGTACCCGCTGCACAAGCATTGCAATCGTCAATGGGTGGTGTAAACCAAATAAAAGTGACGTCACAAAATAGCCTAATGAGCTTGTTACAAAATAGTTTGCGTGAACAAAACTTATTTAAGGATGTTAAAACGTTAGAAGGCGTGGCAAAAGGGGGCAATGTAACCTTTGAAAAAGTAAATGCCACACGTTTATTTAAGTGGTTAAGTCTTATTGAACAACAAGGGGCGGTGCCTGCAACCTTACAAATGGTTTGGTTAGAACCAGGCCTGGTAAAAGCAGATATGCAGTTTAAAACAAACTAATTGGTATAAATGTGAATAAAAATAAGTGGATTGGATTCGGTTTTTTGTTTGTTATGGCATTTTTGCTGTTTGTTTTGATACAACTGCCAGCCAGTTGGGTTTTGTCTCAGCCTAGCGTTAAACAACTTATTGAACAGCCGTTTAATAAAACAGCCACGCAATCAAATCATATTCATATATTGGCTTCACGTGGAACGATTTGGCACGGAGAGGTTGATTTAGCGATTCAAACTAAAATTACCAGGCCTGGTAAAACGGAACAAAGAGCCAATTCAGTTATAAATGATTTTTCTATTGGTACTGTAAATTGGAACTGGCAATTAAGCTCTTTATTGTTAAATAAATTGGCTATGGAGCTTAACTGGAACTTGGCGAGTTCAAATTTAACTGGCCTGGTATCTACTCAAATATTTAGATCGCAAGAATCACGTTCTGTTCTGTTTAAAGAGGTAACGGGCAAGGCCAATTTAAGTCAGCTTAGTCAAACTATACAACTACCTAAATTAGCGACTTTACCTGTTTTACAAAATTTATCAGGCCTGGTTAGTGTGAACCAGCTTAATGGTGTTTATATTTTAAATAAACACTGGTTTACAGCGTTAGATGCCGATCTGCAAGTTGATAATTTATCGGTAATGAACAATGTTTTTTCTGCTATAAAAATTGAAACCGAGTTTGAAAAAGAAAAGGTGTTAGCTCGTATTAGCAGTCAACATCACAATTGGTCGCTTAACGGAGTGGGCAGTTTAACTCAGCAGCTTATTTATACTGTTGATTTCAACCTTAATACACAAAGCGAAGCCGTTATGCCGGACTGGGCTTTTTTAATGCGTAAAAAATCAGCCACAAATTACGTAAGTAGATTGCAAGGGCGTTTATAAAACAGAACCGTAAAATTCTGTTATTATTACTTTTGGCTTCTAAAAATAAGAAGTTCTCCATTCTCGCACTCGGAATCCTTTTTTGAGTGAAGATTTCTGTATTACAATACATAATTGTTTTATATCGTTGCGGTAAATTGTTACTGCATATTCAGGGCTTTACTGTCCTAACATTTCTGTATTTCTTTTTAACCTGTAGGACTAAATGAACAGAGCTTTATTAATCACTTTTACCGCTTTAGCAGGTATGATCGCCCCTTTTTCAACGGATACCTATTTACCCTCTTTTCCTGAAATAGAGAGTTATTACGGAGTTTCGCGTGAACTTTTATCGTCATCTATGGGTGTATATCTAGCGGCTTTTGCCATTACCACCTTAGTATGGGGGCCGTTTGCAGATAGGTTTGGTCGCAAGTCTGTGGCGATTATCTCTTTATTTGGGTTTGGAATCGCCTCAATGGGTTGTGCTTTAGCACCTACCTTTGATGGTTTTATGATGTTTAGAGTTATGCAAGGTGTTTTAGCGGGCGGAGTGATTATTGGTAGCCGAGCGATGATTAGAGATGTCTTTTCACCCAAAGAAGCCCAAAAGACTATGGCGGTTGTTATGATGCTTTTTGCCATTGCACCTGCGCTTGCGCCTATTGTTGGCGGGTACTTAGAGACGCATTTTGATTGGCAAAGCATTTTTTGGTTTTTAACACTGTATGCATTTATTACATTGATTGTGGTTTTGTTTTTTATTAAAGAAACTCAGCATAAAGATACGGTGCAATCTATTCAGCCTAAACAGTTGATGGCATCGTATTTACATACTATTAAACATCCCATATTTTTACGATTAGTGCTTTCTCAATCCTTAATCTTTGGTGGTATATTTGTCTATATTGCGGGTTCAGCAAGTCTGTTATTTGATCATTTAAATCTGGGCCCAGAAGATTTTTGGATACAATTTGTGCCTATGGTGGGTGGTATGATTTTAGGCTCAATGACAGCTCATAGAATGACGGATAAATATTCACCACTGCACATGATTACGGCCTCATTTACAATTACAGGTTTGGCTGCTATGGCAGGTTTAATAAGCGATTTTTTGTTTGAACCCTCTGTTATGAGTGTGATTCCATTTATTAGTGTATTTGCGTTTGGGTTATCGTTTGGCTTGCCTATTTTGGTTACCTTTGCGTTAGATTGTTTGCCAGAAAAAAGAGGCATGGCGACCTCGGTACAAAGCTTTATGCAAATGGGCGCTGCGGCACTTGTTGCTATTGTTATAGTGCCACTTACGCACGACTCTTTAAAACTCATGGCGTTGTCAATGCTATTAATGTGGTTTGTAGGCGTACTGTTGTGGATAAATGTGTATGCAAAAGTACAAGAACTAGAAGAAAGTCGATAGCCCTATTTTTAACTTTGCTTGGGATGTTCTCTAGTCAAGTCATGGTATGGCAGTATTGATTTCTTGTCATTATCGGGCTTAACCCGATAATCTAATGTTGCGAAAAGATTACCCGATCAAGTCGGGTAATGACGTGGTTTTTTTGTTACCTGCGTAAGTTAAAAAGGTACAAAGATTAAGCAGATCTAGATTAGATTTTGTGTTTAATGAACCCTTAGTGGCATGAAAAAAAAGGTAATAAAAAAGCCCGTAAGCAAATACTTGACGGGCTTGGTAAGCAAGTCTTATTGAAAATTTTATTTTAAATTTTCAATAATCGCGGCTTCTACTTGGTCAATAGGTTGTGTGCCGTCTACTTTAATGTATTTTAACGCTGGGTTTTTAGCCGCTACTTCTGTGTAGTAGGTAATAAGAGGTGCTGTTTGTGCGTGGTAGACATTTAAACGGTCTTTAACAACTTCTGGTTTGTCATCATCACGTTGCACTAGGTCTTCACCTGTTGCGTCGTCTTTACCTTCTACTTTTGGTGGGTTATAAACAACGTGGTATGTACGGCCAGATGGTAAGTGAGCACGACGACCAGACATACGATTTACGATTTCTTCATCAGGTACATCAATTTCAATTACGGCATCAATTTCAACACCGGCTTCTGCAACGGCATCGGCTTGTGGTACGGTGCGTGGAAAGCCGTCTAATAGAAAACCATTTGCACAATCAGGTTCTGCAATGCGTTCTTTTACCATACCAATAATGATTTCGTCAGTAACAAGCTGGCCTGCATCAATAGCCGCTTTGGCTTGTTTACCAAGTTCTGTACCCGCTTTAATTGCCGCACGTAACATATCGCCAGTAGAAATCTGTGGAATATTGAATTGTTTGGTTAAGAACTGGGCTTGAGTTCCTTTACCTGCACCTGGTGCGCCTAATAGAATAAATTTCATTGCAAATCCTAATGTTTAGAAAAAAGTTGGCAATATTATACGGTGTTTCTGAGTTGCATAAAAGCTAATGCCTGTTTTAGCTGTTTTTTGCTTTTACCAGGCCTGGTAAATCTAAAAAATACTTATTTTTAGGTGCTATTTTGGCTTGTTATATGGCTGTTTTAATGATGGTTTTAGGCATTTTTACTTTGTTTTAATAGCTTTTGAATGATTTGAAGGGCTTGTTGCTCATAATCACCGCCAAATAAATTAAAGTGGTTAATTACGTGGTATAAATTGTAGAGCGGTTTTCTTTTGGAATAGCCTGAATCTAATGGAAAAACTGAGTGATAGCCGGTATAAAAATCGGGGCTAAAACCGCCAAATAATTCGGTCATGGCAATATCGGTTTCTCGGTCACCATAATAACTTGCAGGGTCATAAATAACGGCTTCGGGTTGTTGGTTATTGTCTAACGCAAAAGCACTATTACCACCCCATAAGTCGCCATGCAATAAAGAGGCTTTTGGTGTGTAGCCGGTAAACCAAAATGGTAGGGCTTCTATAAGTTGGTGGCCTAAATCAAAAAGAGCGTTATCGGCACCTCGCAGTTGCGCCAATTCTAGTTGTGGTTTAAGACGTTGGTTGCCATAGAAATCAATCCAATTAAAGTGCCATTGGTTTTTTTGCAAAGTGTGACCAATGTAATTATCTTCAAACCAGCCAAAAGGTTGGCTGGCTGAGTGAATTTGTTGATGCATAAAGGCAATGTCACGGCCACGTTGGTAGTCATCGCCAGCATGGGTTAATTGCAGGTTTTCCATTAATAACCAGGCCAGGTTATTTTGATAAACATCCACGCCTTTTATTTTTGGACAACGTACGGTATTGGATTGATTTATGGCCTGAAGATTGTGAGATTCGGTTTCAAAAAGAGGAAACAAGCCAGCCTGATTTATTTTTAAAAATAGATTGCCTTGATTGGTGTGTAATTGGTAAGCCTGGTGTATATCACCACCAGTAACAGAATGTGTGGTAATAATTTCAATTGATTCGCTAAGCTGTTCACTCAGGTGTTGTGAAAAGTCATGCCAGTTCATAATGATTCTCTGCTTACGTTTAATGCCAAACCTTGGTGCAAAACATTAATGCTTTGTGCCAAGGTTACCATGTATAAAGGCAAAGTGAGTGGTGTGATTTTAAATCACTCACTTTGCTTTACTCAATTAGTTAAACAGGTCGTCAGTAATGTCTTCAATTTGTTTTTGCGATACTTTTGGTATTTCAGGCGCATTTTCAGTTCTAAAAATTTCCATTAAAGCACCTGGCGTATTTACCGGAACAGCCTGCCCAGTTTCTCTATCGATTGGAATATTTACAATGCCATCAGGTTGAGTAAACGGTACGTTAGGATAGGCTTGTAAAGCCACTTTCATGTAGTCCATCCATATAGGTAATGCGGCGCGACCACCAACTTCACTACGACCTAAGGTTGTTGGGCTATCAAACCCTACCCACACCGTTGTAACCATATTTGAGTTAAAGCCAGAGAACCAAGCATCTTTTTGATCATTGGTTGTACCCGTTTTACCTGCAATATCAACTCGTTTAAGTGCCAGAGCTTTTTTACCCGAACCTATGCGAATAACATCTTGCATGATGGTATCCATAATATAGGCATTACGTGGTTCAATAATACGTGGGGCATTTTGTTCATCACCGGCAACACATTGATTGTCAGTACACGCCAGTTTAGGTACTGTTTTGTAAAGAATATCACCATTAAAGTCGCGAACTTCATCAATAATGTGCGGTTCTATTAAATAACCTGTGTTTGAAAAAGCAGAGTAGGCGCGAACCATTTCCCATGGTGTAAACTGCACGCTCCCTAATGCAAGCGATAAATCACGGTGTTTATCAAGCTCTTCTTTAGGGAAGCCAAATCGCTCTATATAGTCAGACGCGGTACTAATACCAAGCTTACTTAAAAGTCTAATGGACACAAGGTTTCGAGAGAAAGCGAGTGCGTTACGTAAACGAGTTGGCCCGTAAAAACGTCCAGAGTAGTTTTCTGGACGCCATACGTCTTCAAGGTTTTTATCATGAAATACAACGGGTGCATCGTTAATGGTGGATGCCGCTGTTAATCCGCTATCTAATCCCGCTGAATAGAGGAATGGTTTAATGTTTGAACCGACTTGACGACGACCGTGAGTTGCACGGTTAAACTTACTTCTAAAATAGTCGTAACCACCCACTAAAGCGAAAATATGGCCGTCATGAGAGTCAATTGAAACTAAAGAAGATTCTGTTGCCGGGTTTTGCGCCAATTGCCATTGACCATCCAGTAATTCTAAATAAATTACATCACCTTTTTTAAGTACATCTTGTGGTTTTTTAGGTGATTTACCTTTGTAGTTTACTGTTTTAAATTCGGCCGCCCATTCCATTGTTTTAAAAGGAATGGTGATTGAATCCCCATTTTCCATTAAGACTTTTGTATCGGTTTTATTAAAATCAGTAACCACACCAACTTGTAAATCGCCATAGTTGGATGTGTCTTTTAGGTTTTCTAAAATGGCATCTTGATCTTCAAAAGAACTTAAATCTATATTGGTTATAGGCCCTCGGTAACCATGACGACGCTCATAACGTTGTAAACCTTCACGCACAGCTCGGTTTGCTTGATCTTGCAATTTACTGTCAATGGTCGTCACAATGGTTAAGCCATTTTGCAATGCCTCTTCACCAAATTTTTCGAGTGCAAAAGAGCGTGCCATTTCCGCTACATAATCCGCTTCAACATCTACAATGGCAGCATGTTTATCCGCATGTACTTCAACGGCTTGCGCCGCTTTCATTTCATCTTCAGTAATAAAGTTAAGTTCATGCATGCGGCGTAACACATAATCACGGCGTAGTTTTGCACGGCTAGGATTCGCAATAGGGTTGTAGGCCGATGGGGCTTTTGGTAGACCGGCAATCATTGCGTATTCGTCTAGAGTTAATTCAGAAATTGGGCGGCCATAATAAGTTTGGGCAGCCGCAGCAACACCATAAGAACGGTAACCTAAAAAGATTTTATTGAGATAAAGCGCTAATATTTCTTGTTTGCTTAGTTCGTGTTCAATTTTGTAAGACAAAATGATTTCATTCAGTTTACGTAGGTAAGTTTTTTCTTTGGTTAAAAAGAAGTTACGAGCAACCTGCATGGTAATGGTAGAACCACCGGATTGTTTTTTACCTGTGGTTACTAACTGATAAACCGCACGTCCTAAACCACGAAAATCGACTCCGCCATGTTCAAAAAAGTGTTCATCTTCAGCTGAAATAATGGCTTGAGTCATACGCTCTGGAATTTCTGAATACTCTAATGGCAGGCGTTTTTTTGTACCAATTTCACTGATTAACTTATTGTCTTTAGTAACGATTCTAAGTGGAACTTGATAGCTAACATCTTTAAGATCCGATGCATCTGGCAGCGTTGGATATATCGTTAAGTAGTAATAGGTTGCACTAATAGCCGGGATAATAAGGCCAAAAATAACAAAGCTAATAGCAAAAAACCACAAAAAGAAACGGCGCTTTTTCTTAAAAGGTTTTTTAGGCGGTTGTGTGGGTGGTTCTTGAGAAGTGGAGCTTTCTTGAGTAGGGCGTTGAGCCATATCATTGTTTAGTTCAATAGTTGGATTGTTTTCTTCGCTCATGAATCGACTCTGCTCGTATGCTTTTAACGTTTTGTTATGCTATTTGTAATGGCTTGCTTGCTTATGTAAAAAGGTCTAAATAATTTTGTTTTAAATAGTGATCTATTATAGCTTTTTTGCGTATTAATTAGATAGGCAATTTACGATTGAATTGTTGAAGAAATATGAGGAAGTAAATACAAAGAGGAGGCTTACTAAAAGCACTTAATTAAAAAGGGCTCAGATAAGTGTGTTTTCTATTCGTTTTAAAACGAAAAAACCCAGCAGAAGCTGGGTTTTAAGCGTAATCAATAACAAACTTGATTATTTGCTATAACGACCAGTTTTGATATCGCTATACATCAGATATAGGTTACCAATTACAATATAAGCTGCTGCCAATGCAACACCAGCAAGACCAATTGCAATTTGTACTGATTGCGGAATGATGTCTGCCCAAATACCTAAAAGAACCACTAATGGAATAACCACGGCAATGGTAAGTGTTATTAACATTTGTACTAAAATACTCATGATTTAAAGCCTCAACAAAATTTTATATTTTTTATATCAACCTGAACTATACTGATTTTATGCCTAAATTTCAATAAAATTAGCCTTTTAATATTGATTTATATCAAGTTTACAGAACACATTTGAGCAAGATTATTTTATGGTTTTGGTGACACCGTTTATGACAGATTAGAAATATCGGTTTTATCTATTTACACCTATTAGCAGAACTGTAAGTAAAAGGTATTCCGTTTAAAAAATAAGGTGGCTAAATATGAGACTATTCTATGTTTTGTACTTGTTCACGCATTTGCTCTATTAACACTTTTAGCTCCACACTGATTTGTGAGGTATAGGCACTCACTGATTTAGAACCAAGCGTATTAGCTTCTCGGTTTAATTCTTGCATTAAAAAGTCTAAACGTCGGCCAATAGGGTTAAGTATGCCTGTGTTTTGGGTAGTCTGTTTGATTGGATTGTTGGTTATTATGAGCATAACTTCATCTAAATGTATTTTAATGCGTTCAATTTCTTCATTAATGTCCATTTTTTGGGCTAAAAAGGCCACTTCTTGATAAAAGCGTTGTTGGCTAGATTCGTCTACTAAATTATCTGAAAGTCCCTCGGTTAAATGAATAATGCGAATTTTTAAGTTTTGGGTATGGGTTTCTAAAATGTTAGGCAGCTGTTTTTCTAATTGCGCAATATGTTCGCTAATGGTTTTACAACGTTGGTTAATGATTTGCGCCAGACCTTGTCCCTCTCGCAAACGGTGTTCAGAAAATGATTTAAGCGCATTTTTTAAATCATTCAAAACAATGTTATCCATAGATTCTTGATCTTGAATTTGAGTGTTTTTTTGCAAGATCCCTGGCCATTGCAAAATTTCTAAAGGATTAACGTGTGTGGCTTCAATAAGCGATTGTTGTACTTGGTTAATAGCGATATTTAGTGAATCTAAAAGAGATTGATTAACCTGCATAGCCTGTGAATTTTGTGCAATATCAACCTGTAATGAAATCTCTAATTTGCCTCGTGCAATCTGTTGTTTAATTAGGTTGCGTATATCGGCTTCTAGGTGTCTAAAAGAGTCGGGTAAACGTGGCGTTATTTCTAAATAGCGTTGGTTTACCGAACGAATCTCCCAACTAATTTGGCCAAAATCACTATTCTGTTGAGTACGAGCAAAGGCTGTCATGCTGTTTACGTGGTAATTTAGATTGCTCATTTTTAACGCCTAATTTTTTAGTAGTGGTTGAATTATAATATGGGTAATTTAGCAAGACTAAGCGTAAAAGGAAATAGCATGGCAAAAACGGTTGTATTGGCTACGGGTAATAAAGGTAAGTTACAAGAAATGTCTGATATTTTGCAACCTCATGGTTGGCAAGTAAAAGTGCAGTCTGATTTTTTTGATACTGAAGCAGAAGAAACAGGGTTAACCTTTATAGAAAACGCCATTTTAAAAGCACGATACGCTGCACAAAAAACAGGTTTACCCGCCATTGCGGATGATTCAGGTATTGAGGTTTCTGCCTTACAGGGTAAGCCCGGAATTTATTCAGCACGCTATTCACAAGATATTTATGGCGATAAAACCAGTGATGAAACCAACTTACAAAAATTATTAAATGAACTTGAAGGAATAGATGCCACCCAAAGACAAGCCAGTTATTACTGCGCCATGGTATATGTTGAGCACGCTAATGACCCAACCCCTATTATTGGTTTAGGGCGCTGGTATGGTGAGATTTTGACCGAGAAACGCGGTGACGGTGGTTTTGGCTATGACCCTATTTTTTGGGTAGAAGAGTTTGGAAAAACAGCGGCTGAAATGCCTAAAACACAAAAAAACCAAGTAAGTCATAGAGCCCAAGCCTTAAATGGCTTGGTTATGCAATTAAGACGTGGTGCTTGAGAATATTAAAACAGGTTTTTTGAACCACGAAGTCACGAAGGCACGAAGTTTTTTTAATTTGAGGAGGTGACTTTAAGCCTTAAACAGTTAATTATTTGCAAGCTACATATTTACAATATGAGTAATGATTAAACTTTTTATTTCTTCGTGACTTCGTGTCTTCGTGGTTCAAAAGATTGGACAGACTAAACCCAAATTTCTTCAGCGTATTCCACAATATGTACGGTTTTATGTAATTGGTCTTCTATGGCTTTTTTAAAGATTTCTTGTTTATCTCGTTCACCATGTACCAAAAAGACTTTATCTAGGGTTTCAAATCCACCCATCCATTTAAGCATGTCTTTTTGATCTGCATGGGCAGAGAAACCGTTAATCATTAAGCGATTGGCTCGCACTTTGATTTTTTCACCATATACGCGAATAAATTCTGCACCATCAACAAGATGTCGGCCAAGTGTGCCTTCCACCTGGTAACCTACAAAAATTAGGGTGTTTTTTTCGTTCCATAGGCGGTGTTTAAAGTGATGTAGAATTCGCCCACCATTACACATACCACTACCGGCAATAATAATAGCGCCAGATTCCACCTCATTAATTTGCATAGAATCTGCACCACTTATGGTGTATTCCAAATACGGAAAATCAAATACAGAGCCGTCTTTATTAAATAACTCTTGTGCGGCCTTGTTTAGAATATGATGATTTTGATTGTAAATTGCGGTGGCTTTTATGGCCATAGGTGAATCAACAAAGACCTTACATTCTGGCAATTCTTTGTCGTAATACATTTGTTTTATTAAGATTAAAATTTCTTGAGTACGCTCAATCGCAAATGAAGGAATAAGGACGTTACCACCGTTTTTTAGGGTTTGTAAAATGGCGGATTTAAACTCTTCTACACTGTCATTTAAAGCGCGGTGATTACGGTCACCATAGGTTGATTCTATATATAAGGCATCGGTTTTAGGTACGTTTTCGGGGGCTTGCATAACCGTGTCTATACAGCCACCTAAATCGCCAGAAAACACGACAGTTTTATTTTGGTTATCTTCATTAAAATCAATTTGGATGGTGGATGAACCTAATATATGTCCAGCATTTCTAAAGGTTGCAGAAACACCGTGCGCTAATTGAATAGGGCTGTCATATTCAGCATATTGAATATTCATATCAAAAACGGCATGGGCATCATCAATGGCGTAGATTGGTTCTGGCACTTCTCTTTCATCACCACGGCGTTTGGCTTTTCTTAGCGATGTTTTATAGTCTTCTTGCGCAATCTTTGCACTGTCTAACAACACCACTTCAGCTAAATCCATTGTGGCTCTAGTCGCAATAATACGACCGCTAAAACCTTCTTTTACCAGTTTTGGAATACGACCAACATGGTCTAAATGCGCATGAGTGATGAGTAAAATATCAACATCTTGAGGATTAAAGCCAAAAGGGTCAGTAGAATCGTGATCGGTATGACCTTGAAACATACCACAATCAATGAGCATTTTTGGCCCAGATTTAAGTTGTAAAAAGTGACATGAGCCTGTTACGGTTTCTGCCGCACCAAACGATTGAATAGCAACCATGATAAATTCCTCTTCTTTGATGGAGTAGTTTTTCAGATTATCATAGTCATTAAAAGAAACACATACTTTAAATCAATATCAATAACGTTATTTACGGTTTACTATAAAAACGGGCTGTAAACATGTGCTATTCGTAAGTAAGTGTGACCGTTACCCCTTTATTGGTGATTAAATAATCTCGGCCCATACCACTATTTGCCATTGTTCCTTTTATATTATGTTGGCCGCGTACAACCGTGCCAACTGGGATAACCTGGCCTTGTTTAATACAGTTAAGGGGTTGCAATTTATATTCATAACGTAAACGCTGATTATTAAGATGTGCTGTACCCTGCGCTTTACAGCCTTTAGCTTGGCCGTTAACAATCATGAGATTTACTGGGGAAGGGTTGGCTTGAGTTGGTTGGCCTTGAATGGGGGTTAATAAAATGGCTCGGGTTTGTTCTGCTGCGGAACTATGAGTGCTTAAAAATGCCAAGCTAAGGCAAGAGATGGCTAAGGTTATCGTGCGTTTATAAAGCATATGTATTCCCTCTAGTTTAGATATTAGTATCTCTTAATACTTGCTCAATATTCAATACAAATCGTTATTGATAATAGTTAGGCAAGGTCTAGTTAAAGTAATAAAGAAATTTTCTCCTTACTCTATTCATAATCTGTTTTTACACTAATAAAATACGATAAAACGGTAGAATATGGGGCTGGTAACATCAGGCAGGTTTTTACCAGGCCTGGTAATTTCATTAAAAGACCCTTAAGAGAGATGACTGTGTGAATTTTACTCAACCGCTTCCACTTAGTTTGTACGTGCATTACCCTTGGTGTGTTCAAAAATGCCCATATTGCGATTTTAACTCGCACACCTTAAAAAAAGAGATTGATGAAGCCGGCTATATTGATGCTATGTTGCGACAGCTAGAGCAATTGTTGCCGAAAATTTGGGGGCGACCAATTGTGTCGATTTTTTTTGGTGGCGGTACGCCTAGTTTGATTTCTGAAAAAGGATTAAACCGATTTTTATCTCAAGCACGTGCGTTATTAGGTTTTTCGCCAGAGATAGAAATTACGTTAGAAGCCAATCCAGGCACGGTTGATTTTGAAAAGTTTGCAGGGTTTTATGAGGCAGGAATTAATCGGCTGTCGATGGGGATTCAATCGTTTGATGATGAAAAACTCAACGCGTTAGGACGTATTCATTCGGCCAATGAAGCCGATAAAGCGATTATGGCCGCTAAAGAAGCGGGCTTTAAAAACTTTAACTTAGATTTAATGTTTGCTTTGCCAAATCAAACCTTAGAACAGGCCGTTGCCGATGTTAAACAAGCATTAAGTTATCAGCCACCGCATTTGTCGCATTATCAATTAACGCTAGAGCCTAATACGCCGTTTTATAAAAATCCGCCTGTATTACCTAATGATGACCTGGCCTGGGAATTTCAACAAACGTGCCAACAAATCATTGCAGAAGCGGGTTATGAACATTATGAAGTGTCGGCGTATGCTCAAAAAAATCGCCAGTGTAAACACAATGTAAATTACTGGCAGTTTGGTGATTACATTGGTTTGGGTGCTGGCGCGCACGGCAAAATTACCATGGCGCCAGAGGGCAAAATCTTTAGAACCCAAATGCCCGCATCGCCAGGTGGTTATATTGAAGCAATGAAATCACCCAATGCAGGGCGCACCCATTGGTTAGAAGATGAAGATGCCATTTTTGAATTTATGCTGAATGCCTTACGTTTGCAACAGGGCTTTGATTTAACCTTGTTTGCATTAAGAACGGGCTTAAAACAAAATAAAATTACTCAAACTTTAGAGCAATTACAAACGCAAGGTTTGATTACTATCAATACCTTAAATTGGCTAAAATTAACGGCAAAAGGACAACAATATCTCAATGATGTCGTCAGTGCTTTTTTAAACGAGTAATACGTATAATAAAACTAGTAATTAAACTAGGATTAACTTTTTTGATACCAGTAACTGGTGATAAAAACTAGACTGTATAAGAGTGAATTTGTGAGCAAAACCAAAACTACAACCAAATGGTTTAAAAGAGCCATTTTAATATTAGCAATTATTCCAATACTGTTGTTTTTAGGCTTTGCTGGCGCGGTAAGTTTAATTGACTTTAATCAATATAAACCTCAAATAGAAAAAGAGGTGGCAGACCTGACGCATCGTAATTTTAAAATTGATGGTGAAGTCAAAGTCTCTATCTTGCCGTTTATGTTTCACTTGGGAGACATGAAATTAAAAAATAAAGCCGATTTTGATGGTAAAACCTCTGACGCGAGCAATGAAAATAACCTAATGACCATGAAAGAAGCGCAAATAGAGCTCTCTTTACAAGCGTTATTTTTGCATAAAAAAATTAAAGTCATTAGTTTAGAACTCATTGAACCCAAAATACACTTTGTACAATTGGCTAACAAAAATAACTGGTCCGATATTCAATTTTTAGCGACTATTTTGCCTAAAAATCGGCCACAAACATTAAGCCAATTGAGTTCTCATAGTGGGACTTTTAACGCGCAAAATCTGCGTTATTCATCTGTAAATAGCAATGACAATTTACCAGGCCTGGTAAAAACGGCCAGTGATACGCATGCTAAAAGTGTAAACCTAGGTGTAGTAAATAATGATTGGAGTTTAAAAAGTCTATTAATTAAAAATGGCCAAATCGATTACACCGATAAAGAACAAAATTATTCAGTGAGTTTGAATAAGGTAAATTTACTCTCTTTTGATATTGAGCCTAATAAACCTTTTCAGGTAAATAGCGATTTTGTTTATAAACATAGTCAATCAGATAGGGTGTTTGATTTTGAAATCAACGCAAATATGTTATTAGCCAAACAGTTTAGTCAATTGCATTTATCTAATTGGCAAGGTGTGTTTCGTATGCAATTACCTAAAACACAAAACCGTCCAGATGTTCGCTTAACCACGCACGGTGAAAATTTGATGATTGATTTTTCGCAACAACAAATCTACGTTAAAAATGCCGTTTTAGAAGGTTTAAACTCTCAAGTTCAAACAAGTTTTGATGGAAACTTTGGCGCAACGCCTAAATATAAAGGGGACTTTAAAGCAAATGAATTAGATCTAAAATCTTGGGTAGAGCATTTAGGTTTTCCTTTTCCTAAAATGGAAAATAAAAAAGCCTTGTCTAAGGCAAATGGTACTTTTAATTGGGAATGGGATGGCAAAGAACTTTTACTTGACCAAGTAAAAGCCCAAGTGGATGACGCTAAAATTCAAGGAAAGTTAACTGTGCCATTACACTCTACCAGGCCTGTTAAATTTGATTTGAAGGTTAAGGATTTAAACTTACAGAATTATTTAATTCTTACTGAGCAAATGCCACAAGGTCAAAACAATATAAAAAATTCTCAGGCTCCTGAACCGTTGTCCAGTAGCGATAAGGCTCAAAATACGCAAAAAAAAACTCTACCGACCAGGCCTGCTAATTTAAAACAGACGGTATATCCGATTCCATTAGATTTGTTACAAACTCTTAATGCACAAGGTTTATTAACCTTAACTAACTTTACCGCTTTAAATACTCAAGCTAAAAAAGTCACTATAAACTATGAAAGCCATAACGGTCAGTTACAGCTTGCGCCATTTGATATTCAGGTAGCGAATGGGCTGATTGAGTCAAAATTATTGGCGGATTTGTCGCGTTCTAATGCCGCCTATTTATGGAAAGGTAGAACCAAATCTTTAGCAATTAAACAGTTAGCGAATGTATCGAAACAGCCAGTAGAAAACCCTTCACAATTTATACCCAAGCAATCGGTTAGCGGTTTGTTAGATAGCTACTTTACCTTAAAAACCAATGGGTACACTCCAGAACAGTGGGCAGAGAATTTACAAGGTAGTCTTAATGCAGATTTACTTGAAGCCAAGGTGTATGGCTTAGATTTAAATAAAATACTGCAAGGCGAATTTAATTTAAAAGATACTCAAAATACCTTTACGGCTTTTAATCAAATTACGGTAAAAGGGCAGTTTGTAAACGGTATTTTTACCCCTAAACATTTAGCCGCTGTTGCTGAACGTTTTAAAGGGTCTGGAAACGGCTTGCTTAACTTAGCAACTCAACAAGTACAAGGCACATTGCGATTACTGATTGTAAAACCGTCCGATTCATTGTCAGGGCTAAAAGGCGTTACCGTGCCATTAGTGTTTAAGGGTAATATAAGAGAACCAAGTTGGTCAGTTGACCTTGCCGATTTAAGTACGCAGGCGATAGAAAAATCGCCAACATTAAAAGCTTTACAGTCGCTTTTACAGTAACGGTTATGTATCGCTAGTTTTTAGATTCGTTCAAAAATTAAATCCCAAACACCGTGTCCTAAATTATGCCCACGTACTTCAAACTTAGTGAGCGGACGATAATCTGGGCGTGGGGTGTATTGCCCCTCACCGCTAATATTGCGGTAATTTTCCGCTTGGCTCATGACATCCATCATGTGTATCGCGTAATCTTCCCAGTCAGTCGCCATGTGAAACTGACCACCTGGTTTAAGATGCATTGCCATAGTTTGTGCAAAAGCTGGTTGTACAATACGACGTTTATTGTGACGTTTTTTATGCCAAGGATCAGGAAAAAACAGATAAACACCCGCTAAAGAATCTTTGGGAATGCATTTTTCTAATACTTCAATCGCATCGTGGTTATACACCCGAATATTGGTTAGCCCTTTCTCTTCAACAAGCTTTAATAAAGCACCAACACCAGGGCGGTGAACTTCAATACCAATATAGTTTTGTTGCGGGTTAGCTTCAGCCATTTCAGCCAAACTTTTACCCATACCAAAACCAATTTCTACAATAGTAGGGGCATCTCGTCCAAATAGTTCAGTAAAATCTAAAAGTTGATCGCTGACCGTTAAACCAAATTTTGGCCACTGTGTATCTATGGCTTTTTGTTGTGCGGCAGACAAGCGTCCTTGGCGTAAAACAAAGCTTTTAATACGATGTGTCATAGTCGGTTGGCTATTGTCTTGAGCGGCTTCTGGTTTGGTATTTTCAGTCATAATTTTTCTAGAGTATTTAGTGAACCTTTTGAGATGATGCGGTTCATGATTAAAGTTATTGGCTTGAGTTAATTTTGAATGCGTATAGTATAACGTAAATCAAAAAATACAATTCTATAAGCGTGATTTAACACGTTTATCTTAGGTTAAAAATATTCATGTCAAAACAAAAGACTCCCTCATTTTCAACTCGACTGCTCGATTGGTTTGACCAATACGGTCGCCATGAACTACCTTGGCAACAAAATGTAACCCCTTATCGAGTTTGGGTATCAGAAATTATGTTGCAACAAACTCAGGTTAAAACGGTGATTCCTTATTACCTTAAATTTATGCAGAGTTTTCCGACTGTTCAAGATTTAGCTAATGCTAGCCAAGAGCATGTGCTATCACACTGGGCTGGCTTGGGTTACTACGCTAGAGGCCGAAACTTACATAAAGCCGCACAGCAAATTGTGAATGAATATGGGGGCGTTTTTCCGGCAAAATTTGATGATATTGTGTCTTTGCCAGGTATTGGACGTTCAACCGCAGGGGCTATTTTAGCCATTGCTTTGCAACAAAAACAGGCCATATTAGATGGCAATGTTAAACGAGTGTTAAGTCGCTATTACGCGGTTGAAGGTTGGCCTGGTGAAAAAGCCATAGAAAATAAATTATGGTTATTAGCAGAGGATTTAACCCCAGAAATACGTTTTGCCGATTACACGCAAGCGATTATGGATTTGGGGGCAACACTGTGTACACGCAGTAAACCAAATTGCCAGGCCTGTCCTCAGCAAGAAAATTGCCAAGCTTTTAAACAAAATAGAGTGGCCGATTTTCCGTATAAAAAACCTAAAAAAGATAAGCCAATTAAGCAGGCCTGGTTACTTATTTATACAAATCAACGTGATGAAGTTTTGCTGGAACAACGCCCTCAAAAAGGTATTTGGGGAGGTTTATGGAGTTTGCCAGAGTTTACAAGTATGAGCTTGTGTGAGCAATTTGCACAAAGCCAAACCATAAGCCAGCATACTTTGATAGAATGGGATGTATTCAGGCATACATTTTCGCATTATCATTTAGATATTCATCCAATGTATCTAAAGGTAGAAAATGACGAGAATCTGGCCGTTAAAGTTGCCGAAAATAGTGTGTTGTATGGCACTGACTTACCCTTGGATTTAGTCGATAATTTAGATAATCAAGCTAATAAAAATGGTAGTAAATCCATAAAAACTTGGTATACGTTAGAGGCACTAAAAAATAAAGAAGTGGGCTTGCCAGCCCCAGTTAGTAAATTGATTACACTGTTAGATATGCGTTTATGTGATGGTTCAATTTAGCTAAAAATATAAAATAAATTGTTATGGGTTACGGAGTAAATTATGAGTAGAAAAGTAAATTGTGTAAAAATGGGTGAAGAGCTGGACGGTTTAGATTTTATGCCTTTCCCTGGTGAATTAGGTCAAAAAGTGTATGACAATGTGTCTAAAGAAGCTTGGAAACAATGGCTTGGTCAGCAAACGATTTTAATTAACGAATACCGTTTGTCGAGCTTAGACCCAAAAGCGCGTACTTTTTTATTAGAAGAGATGCAAAAGTTTTTATTTGATGATCAGGATATTGAAATGCCTGAAGAATTTAAGTCTGTTTAATCGGGTTTTTGGGTTAAGTTATTTTAAATAAGTTAATAATGATTTTTATTTAAAGATAAGCCTTAAGGAAAAGTTAGTGACTCACTTTGTAGATATCTATGTTGGTCGTCAACCTATTTTTAATAGGGATTTAGAAGTCATTGCTTATGAACTTCTATTTCGCACAGGTTCACAAAATAATCATGCTGTTATTTTAGGGGGTGATGCCGCCTCTGCTCAAGTGATGATGAATGTCTTTGGTGAAATGGGCTTGGATGAAGTTCTAGGGAGTCATAAAGGGTTTATTAACTTTACGGAAGGCTTATTGCTTAGAGAATATCATCCGTTTTTTCCGAAAAGAAAAATTGTGATTGAAGTGTTAGAAGACATTAAAGTGACCCCAGAGCTTATGGATTCTTTAGGTAAACTCAAAGATATGGGGTTTACCATTGCTTTAGATGACTACATCTTTAATCCCGAGCTTGAACCTCTTGAGGTATTTGCGGATATTATCAAAGTTGAAATTACTCAAGTAGGCCCTAAAAAACTAGCAGAACATGCAGCAAGATTAAAGGCTCAAGGTATTTTATTATTAGCTGAAAAAGTAGAAACTCGTGAACAATTTGAGTTTTGTTCAAAGCTTGGGTTTGATTATTTTCAGGGTTACTTTTTTGCGAGACCTAAAATTATTGAAGGCAAAAGATTAGCAAACAATAAGCTTACGATTCTTGAATTATTATCTAATGTATACAACCCAGATGTTGATATGCACAGCTTAACGGATATTATTAAACAAGATGTATCACTTAGCCAAAAACTGCTTAAATTTGTAGCGGAAACAAATCATACAGGTGTGCAAATAGCCTCAATACATGATGCCGTTTTGCGTTTTGGTTTAAATCGCCTAAAGAGCTGGGCCAGTATGTTGGTATTGTCTGGTGTAGATGATAAACCTTTTGAATTGTTTACTACGGCATTAACGAGAGCTAAATTTTGTGAATTTGTAGGGGCTAAAATTGGTAGCTCCTCAATTGATAGTTATTTTACGGTTGGTTTGTTTTCATGTTTAGATGCGGTTATGGATACTGATCTTGCCGTGTTAATTAAAAAACTGGGCTTAGAAACGCGTATTGAAGCCGCCTTATTGCAAGAGCAAGGTGATTTAGGTCAAGTGTTGACTATGGTGAAAGGTTTAGAGCGAGGTAGAACGGATTTTCTAGTACCAAAAGGGCTTACACCAACCGAAGCTTCTAAGATGTATTTACAAGCCATGAAGTTTGCTGAAACCGTTGATGTGGGGAAAAAGAAGTAACTAAAAAGTGAGCTGGTAAACGACGTTAAGCAGTCATTATTGAAATTATAGGTCACAAAGCAAAACGCCCTCAATTGAGGGCGTTTTTATTGGTAAATTGCAGGCTGACTATTTGTGGTATTCAGGGCTGTAATCTACAACGGCATTGATAAAGGCATCTACCGTTTCAGGATCAATTCCAGGGTGAATACCGTGGCCTAAGTTAAAGATATGACCTTCACCTTTACCGTAGCTATCTAATACACTTTTCACTTCTTGACGAACACGCTCAGGAGAAGCATAAAGAACGGTTGGATCCATATTTCCTTGTAAAGAAACGCGGTCACCTACTTGAGCTCGTGCATCAGACATGTCCATTGTCCAGTCAATACCTAAACAATCTGCACCGGCATCCGCCATAGCCTGTAACCACTGGCCTCCGCCTTTGGTATAAAGAATACAAGGCACTTTTCTACCATCTTTTTCTTTAATTAAACCATCTACAATTTTAGCCATATAGTCTAAAGAGAAAGCTTTATAGTCACGAGGTGTTAATAGACCACCCCAAGTATCAAAAATTTGAACCGCTTGTGCGCCTGCTTCAATTTGAGCGTTTAAGTAAGCCGTTACTGAGTCTGCTAATACGTCTAAAATTTGGTGCATCATTTTAGGCTGTTCAAACATCATGCCCTTAACTTTACCAAACTGCTTACTTGAGCCACCTTCAACCATATAAGTGGCTAAAGTCCACGGGCTACCAGAGAAACCAATTAAAGGTACGCGACCGTTTAAATCTTTACGAATGGTGCTAACCGCATCCATAACATAACTAAGGTCAGAACCCATGTCTGGTACAAACAGTTTATCTACGTCAGCTTGAGTTTTGATTGGTTTATCAAACACTGGGCCTTCGCCTGTTTCAAAACGTAAACCTAAGCCCATAGCATCTGGAATGGTTAAAATATCAGAAAACAGTATGGCTGCATCTAAAGGGTAGCGTTCAAGCGGCTGTAAAGTAACCTCAGAAGCGAGTTCTTTGTTTTTGCATAAGTCCATAAAAGACCCAGCTTTGGTACGAGTGGCACGATACTCAGGTAAGTAACGACCTGCTTGACGCATCATCCAAACGGGCGTGCGGTCAACAGGTTGTTTAAGAAGTGCACGTAAAAAACGATCGTTTTGTAACTCTGCCATAGCTAGGCCCTTTCTATTAACACGTTAAAAATAAGGATGTTATTTTAGCGGAAAGTAGCCTTAAAGCAAGGGATTAGGTGAATAGGAGTGGTTAGAAAGTGTTGAAATAAGGGATAAAGTCTCGTAATACAGCACTATTTTCCCAGAGGGTTAAAGTTAGAGAATGCATAGGGCTCTTTAATAATCATGTACATGACTCTTTTATAGAGATAGGCGTAGCCTCGGACTTCAATCGTTTGTCCTTCAAGAGCTTTGAGTTTTTGATAGTCAAAACGATCCCAATATTCTTTGGGAATACGAATACCCGTAGTATCCATATTAAGAATATAGTTGCTTGATGATTTATCAACTTTAAGTATTTTGCCTTTAATAATTCTAAACCCAGTATCTAGCGTATTGAGTTTTGAACTGTCTACCAATGGAAAATGACTTTCTGGGTGTTTGGCTAAATAATCCCAGATTTGGTAACCGTTTTTGCGAGCTTTTTGTTCAGCTTGATAATAGCATTTTGCATGTTTTAGGTTGTTATACATAGTGCGGTTAACTGCAAAACCGCTTGCTAAAATCTTTTGCTGAACACTGGTGCCGTCTTTTAAAAATAGATGAACCAGTTGCCTATTACGATTGTCTAAACGCGTAGTGTCAAACTCAACACCAATTTCTAAGTCATTATTGGCCAATAACTTGTTTAAAAAAGTTTTGGCTTCTTTAGCCAAAGGCTCGCCAGAGCTATTAAACTTTTGTTCTTTGGCTATTTTAGGTGCATGAATACCAATAAGCCTAACCACTTGTTTGTTAATAACCAAGGTATCCCCAGACAGAGCATATTCGGCTTTAGTCCATACTAATTTGTTGGTATCAACTTTACAGCTTTGTTCGTCTGCAGCAAAGGCAGAAAATGAATACGTAGAGCTGGCTAAAATAAGCGAAAAGAGTAGGCGTAATATATTTAGTTTCATGGCATTGATTGTAATGAGTTTAAGAATAAATACCAAGCAATTGATGCGCCAAATAGGAAAGAAACGATTAAAGTGTTTAGAGGTAAAATTTAGATATAAAAAAAGCACTAGAGGATAAACCTGTAGTGCTTTTACGTGTAACCAAAAAGATTTGATTAACGACGAGCGTATTTCTGCTTGAATTTCTCAACACGACCTTCAGTATCTACAAGAGTTTGTTTACCAGTGTAGAAAGGGTGAGATGCGCTAGAAACTTCAACACGAACTAGCGGGTAGTCTTTACCGTCTAGAGTAATTGTGTCGCCAGAAGTCTTTTCAATTGTTGAGCGAGTAATGAATGTTTCGCCAGTTGAGATATCCTGGAAAACTACTTCTTTGTACTCTGGATGAATGCCTGCTTTCATGATGACGGTCCAATAATAAGTTAATTCTATAAAAAAAGAGCATTATATTGATAAAAATAAGAATTGCAAGCTTAATTATATAAACTTGCTTTTAACTTTTATCAAGGTTTAATGCATTGATTTGCATGTTGAGAGCTTTGCACGAGTCATGGACGAATGAAAAATGTGAAAAAATTTTACTGATTGAGGCCTGAAACGCAGTTAATAGCTAGCTATTGACAAGTTTTAGAACGAAAAGCAGTGAGGTTTTAGCCATTTTTACTCGTTTATGATCTTGTGCAAAGCTCTCATATTGATTTTTAAATCAAATTAGCCTTTCATTGCATCAAATAATGCTTCGTTTGTTTTGGATACTTTCATTTGTCCAATCAATGTTTCAATGGCTTCAACCTCATTCACTGATTGTAGGAAACGACGAAGAATCCAAATGTTTTGTAGTTCTTCTGGTGTTGTAAGAAGTTCTTCTTTACGCGTACCAGATTTAGTTAGGTTAATAGCAGGGAAGATGCGTTTTTCTGCAATATTGCGAGATAAATGCAGTTCCATGTTACCCGTACCTTTAAACTCTTCAAAGATAACTTCATCCATCTTAGAACCGGTATCAACTAATGCGGTTGCTATGATGGTTAAAGAACCACCTTCTTCGATGTTACGTGCCGCACCAAAGAAACGTTTTGGACGGTGTAAAGCATTGGCGTCTACACCACCTGTTAGAATCTTACCTGAAGCAGGTACAACCGTATTATAAGCACGCGCTAAACGGGTAATAGAATCTAATAAGATAATTACATCAGTCTTATGTTCTGTTAAACGTTTGGCTTTTTCAATCACCATTTCGGCAACTTGAACGTGACGAGTAGCAGGTTCATCAAAGGTAGAAGAAATGACTTCACCCTTAACGGTACGCTCCATCTCGGTGACTTCTTCTGGACGTTCATCAATCAATAATACAATTAAATAAGCGTCGGGATGATTTTCAGCAATAGATTGTGCAATTTGCTGAAGAATAACCGTTTTACCCGATTTAGGCGGTGCGACGATTAGACCACGTTGACCTTTACCAAATGGTGCCGCAATATCGATAATACGAGGTGTAATATCCTCCGTACTGCCGTTACCAATTTCCATTTTTAAACGCTCTTGAGCGTGTAAAGGGGTTAAGTTTTCAAAGGCAATTTTTTTGCGAGCGACTTCTGGATCTTCAAAGTTAATTTTTTCAACTTTTAACAATGCAAAATAACGTTCACCTTCTTTGGGAGGACGAATTTTACCTTGAATGGTATCCCCTTTGCGTAATCCAAAACGTCGGATTTGACTAGGAGAAACATAAAGATCATCAGGGCCAGCTAAGTAAGAGCCGTCACCAGAACGTAAGAAACCAAAACCATCAGGCAAGATTTCTAAAACACCTTCGCCAAAAATGTCCTCACCCTTTTTAGAGTGTGCTTTTAAGATGGCAAAGATAATGTCTTGTTTACGTAAACGAGCTAAATTGTCTAACCCCATCGTGGCTGCAAGGTCGAGAAGTTTAGCGGCAGATTGTTTTTTTAAATCGAGTAAATTCATAATTTATATTTTTTGGTGGTTTCTTGATGTGATGAATGAATCTAAGTTCGTTCAATTATTGAGTTTTTGAGTTTCTTATTGAAGTTCTAGTGACTAAAACGATGGGGGGAGTGTTTCTCCTAAATAGACTCGCTATTTAGGAGTTAAATATTACAGGTTACCGTCTAAGAAAGCCGTTAGCTGAGATTTAGATAGAGCACCAACTTGGGTTGCATCTACTTCACCGTTTTTAAATAGCATCAAAGTTGGAATACCACGTACACCATATTTAGGTGGTGTTGCTGGGTTTTCATCAATATTTAACTTGGCAATTTTTAATTTGCCTTCATATTCAGTAAGAATGTCATCTAAGATTGGAGCAATCATTTTACAAGGGCCACACCATTCTGCCCAAAAATCGACTAATACTGGAAGGTCTGATTGTAATACTTCTGCTTCAAAGTTTGAATCGCTTGTTGAGATCATGTTTTCTCCTAACTCTAATTATCATACAGATACACTTAATTACGAACACTCTTTTGGGAGTAGATTGCGTCAGATTGAAAGTGTAGGAGCTGTACGGATTTTTTTGATGTGATATCGAACTTGTTGGTACCAACTAAAATTCGCTTTGACAAAAATTATATTGTTTTTTGATATTGAACAAACATTACAGCAAGAAATTTTAAATATCAAGCATTAATGCTAAAAAGATTAGAAAAAGGTGATGTTTTTTATCAATATAAATATTTTTTTAAAAAATACTAGGCTTTGAGTGTCTTGTGGGCGTATATCTTTTGAATACCTAAAAAAGAACTTTGTGTGATTTAAGGTGGTTTTAGGCTGCTTTAAAGTGCGAAAACTGCCAAATGAAAGAAGAATTATCGTACGATATGAGCATAATTTTTTTATTGAATAAGCCTGAATTTTTTAACCGTTTATTTATGTGTTTACGGTTTTTTTAGGCTATATTTTGCATTTAAAGTTTTGAGCCAGTGGTCGTTAATGCCATGTTAGTTGATAGATAGAATTCTAATCAAAATGGCTAAAATACTTTAAATGATGAACTCGGACTTTTTGATGGATATCTCTTTTATATTAAATGACTTAAATGATGCACAGCGTGAAGCGGTAACGGCTGATGAAACTCATGCCTTAATTTTAGCGGGTGCAGGCAGTGGTAAAACGCGTGTTTTGGTACACCGTATTGCCTGGTTAACTCAAGTTATGGGGCATTCTCCTTATAATGTGTTGGCGGTAACCTTTACCAATAAAGCCTCTAATGAGATGCGCGGCCGTATAGAAAAGCTTATTGGTCAACAAGCCAGTGGACTGACTATGGGAACTTTTCACGGAATTGCTTACCGTATTTTGCGTCAGCATCATCAAGAGGCAGGCTTGCCAAGAGATTTTCAAATTTTAGATTCTGATGACCAAAAACGGGTGATTAAACGTTTACTAAAAGCAATGGAATTAGATGAGGCTCAGTGGCCGCATAAGCAAATTCAAGCCTTTATAAATGGTGAAAAAGAGGAAGGCAGACGTCCGCATCACATTGATATTGGGCATAACCCGTTTGTGGGTAAAATGGTACAAGTCTATAAAGCCTATGAAGAGCAATGCCAACGATCAGGCCTGGTAGATTTTGCCGAACTGTTATTAAGAGCGCATGAACTGTGGTTAAAACAACCATTGGTTTTAGCGCATTATCAAGCACGTTTTAAGCACATTTTGGTGGATGAGTTTCAAGATACCAATAGCTTGCAATACGCTTGGTTACGCGTGTTAGCAGGTGGTGCTGGTAAGTTGTTTGTGGTAGGTGATGATGACCAATCAATTTACGGTTGGCGTGGGGCTAAGGTCGAAAATATTCGTCAGTTTGATGAAGACTTTGCCAATGTAAAAATGGTGCGTTTAGAACAGAATTATCGTTCAACCGAAACAATTTTGACCGCCGCCAATGGCTTAATTGCCAATAATACCTCGCGCATGGGTAAAGAACTTTGGTCCGCAGGAGAAAAGGGCGAACCTATTAAGGTGTATGAAGCCTTTAATGAAATGGACGAAGCCCGTTATGTCTGTAACCAAATAGAGCAATGGTGTGAAGACGGTGGCGCAAGAAATGAAGCCGCTATTTTATATCGCTCAAACGCCCAATCTCGAATTTTAGAACAAGCCTTAATGCAAGCGCAAATTCCGTATCGTGTTTATGGTGGTTTACGTTTTTATGATCGTGCTGAAATTAAAGATGTTTTAAGTTATTTACGTTTATTGGTTAACCGAGCAGACGATGCCGCCTTTGAGCGAGCTTATAATCATCCACCAAGAGGCATTGGCCAAAAAACCGCAGACAGTATTCGTGAAGTCGCAAAACACAATCAAATATCCCTTTGGGATGCCGCCCAACAATTGGTTGAAAGCGGTTTAACACCTAGAGCCAAGAGTTCAGTGTTGAGTTTTTTAGAGTTAATTACACAATTAGATGACGTGACTAAAACGCTTAATTTAGAAGACCAGATGCTTAAAGTGGTATCACAATCTGGACTGCAAGCGCATTTTGAAAAAGACAGTTCAGAACAAGGTAAAGGGCGTTTAGAAAACATTGACGAACTTATTAATGCCGCCAGCCAATTTAAACAAGCCAATGCACAGCAAAATGCCGAGGGTGTAGAAACTGAACAACAAGCATTTACTCAGCAAAACACGCAAAATACGGTTGAAAGCATAGATGAAGATGGCAATACCATTATGCTTACACCAACTTTTGATAATCCATTGTCCGAATTTTTGGCACAAGCCGCTTTAGAAGCGGGCGAACGTCAGGCTGATGAATGGGAGTCGTCGGTGCAATTAATGACTTTGCATGCCGCTAAAGGGTTAGAGTTTCCGCTGGTGTTTATGATTGGTGTTGAAGAAGGCTTGTTTCCATCACAGCAATCGCACGAGGATGCTAGTCGCTTAGAAGAAGAACGCCGTTTGGCCTATGTAGGCGTAACGCGTGCTGAAAAACAATTAATGATTACCTACGCCACACGCCGTCGATTGCATGGTAAAGAGCTGTTTCCAACGCCATCACGTTTTATTAAAGAAATTCCGCAAGACTGTATAGAAGTGGTACGTATGTCGGGTAGTGTTGCACCATCTTTTGGTGGTTATTCACAACAACCGGCTTTTGGATTAAGTGCCAGCGTGAATGAAACGGGCTTTAATGTGGGTGAAAGCGTGTTTCATCAAAAATTTGGCGATGGCATGGTTGTGGCCACAGAAGGCAGTGGCGATCATGCTCGTATTCAAATCAACTTTACCCACGCCGGTTCAAAATGGTTGGTAACCGCTTATGCCAATTTAGAGAAAAAAGGCTAAATAATGCTGCAAACCGATCCTCCCAATACATACTTAAGTGTGCAAAATTTTAAGGCTCAAGGCATGCCAAAAGCGGTAAGTTTTGAGTTGAATCAAAAAGATATTTGCATGGTTTCAGGTGTTTCGGGTAGCGGTAAATCGCAATTTTTTAAAGCACTTGCTGATTTAATAGAGCACCAAGGCCAAGTGCAATTATTACAACAAACTATGGAAGAATGCAGTCCAGAAATTTGGCGCTCACAAGTGATGTATTTTTCTGCTGAAACGGCTTGGTGGGACGACCAAGTTGCCTTGCATTTTGACACTTTACCCACAACCGAAATGTTGCAAAAAATTGGCTTAAATGCCAATTTATTAAACGCCAATCCAGACGCTCTTTCTTCAGGAGAAAAACAGCGTTTAGCGTTGTTGCGCGGTTTGCAGTATCACCCCAAAGTGTTATTACTGGATGAAATTACCGCCAATTTAGACCCAGTAAGTGAACAGCTGGTTGAGCAGATGGTCGCTGATTATGTTCAGAAAAATCATGCCTCAGTATTATGGATTAGTCATAATCCTGCGCAAACTTCCCGTATGGCAGATCAAACGATGGTCTTTACTAAGACGGATATTTATATTCAAGCTCAATTCAATAAAAGAACACCAGTAAACGCCACCCAAATAAGTGAGGCGAGTTTATGATTTTAATCAGTTATTGGGATTTAGCCAGCCTATCTATTTTGGTGTTTTTATTAGGCGTATTTTTGTGGCTAAACGGGTTTAATAAAGTCAAACAATTGTGGATAGCAGCCGCACGAATGATTGTGCAATTGTTGTTTATGGGGGTTTGGCTAAGCTATGTATTTTATGCCGATAATCCTATTTGGATTATTTTAGTAGGTCTGGTCATGCTTACCGCTGCAGGGTACGAAATTAGCAAACGCCAACAATATCGTTTTAAAAAACTAAATGGCTGGTTAGTTGGGTTTTTAGCCTTATCCATGACCACTTTAGTGCTATTGGTTGGTGTTTTAACCATTATTATTCAACCTACGCCTTGGTATGAACCGCAATATGCCATTCCTCTTTTAGGCATGTTATTGGGTAATAGTATGACAGCCATAGGGTTGGGATTAGATACTTTGAACCGTAGTGCTGTGCAATCTAAAGCTAAAATAGAAGCGCAATTAGCCCTCGGAAAAACGGCTAAACAATCCATGAGTTTTATTCGTCAGCAGAGTTTGCATGCGGCCATGATACCGATTATGAATATGTTGGTTGCTGCGGGCATTATCTCGTTACCTGGCATGATGACAGGGCAAATTTTAGCGGGTGTAGATCCAATGGATGCCGTGAAATATCAAATCATGATTATGCTTTTAATGACGGGCTCTACCGGATTTGGTACTTTAATTGCCGTTAGGCTTGCCTGCCGAAAATTATTTGATCCACGCCAACGCTTAAAGTTAGACGTGTTACAAAAACAGAAATAATGGTTGGTGTTATTGTTTGATTTAATGAATATCAACTTAAAAAGTTTTTACCCGATGCTTGCAAAAAATTGATTACTAGAGGGCATACCAGGCCTGGTAAATTATACTTTTTAGTTTAAGTTTTATGATTTCGTGCAAAGGTATTAAGTAGTAAAAGGAATAAATATGGGTTGGTCAGCTTGGGCTTTAGATCATTTATGGTTAGTGGCTGGGGGTTCATTAATAGTGAGTTTATTACTGCATTTTGCGGTGACTTGGTTATTTAAAAACTCAGGTAAAAATAACCAAAAACAGCCATAAACAGTCATATACCACTTGTTTGTCATAACCCATTTTACGATTTACCAGGCCTTATATGTTGAAAGTGTTCTTCAGAAATGGAGAATTTACTAGGGACGCTTAGTAAAGGGATAGAGAGATCTTGTTACCAGGCCAAGGACACCGAAGTGATCCAGGTTATCAGATTAAGACCTTTATCCCCACACACTATAAACTGAACAGTATCTTAGGCAAACCGTCGTTTAGCCTGTATTCATAAGGTTAGTCTGCTCATAGTGTGATTTTACCAAGCAATAATTACCTTATCACAAAACATAAAGGTGGTAAATTATGACAACATATATTGGTGTTGATATAGGAAAAGAATACTTTGATGTCGCTATTGCTCAAACAAACGATGTTAAACGCTTTTTAAATGATGAACTTGGCTATAAAGCCCTAATCCAATGGATGCCTAATCAAAATTGTGCCATTGTCATGGAAGCCACTGGCAAATACTCGCTTGGCTTAGCTTTGGTACTTTATGAACAAAAGATTTCGGTTAGTGTCGTTAACCCAACCCGAATCAAGCGATATGCACAATCGCAACTGAATCGAACCAAGACCGATAAAGAAGATGCCAAACTTATTGCTGACTTTGCCATGACACAACGCCCAAAGCCATGGCAACCACCGTCGCCAACACTGCGTAAACTGCAAGAATGGCACAGAGTACAATCTCTACTAATAAAACAAGAGATTCAACTTAAAAATCAAATGGGTAGCAGCCTAGAGTTAGAGATTCAAGAGTTTGAACAAGAACAGATTGCGCATTTGAGTCAACAACTTAAAAAAATTGAAACCAAAATAAAAAAGTGCTTACGCTCAGACGATGAATTGCTGAGCCAAGTTAAGCTACTCGAAACCATACCCGGTATTGCTGAAGCCACCGCCACTCGGTTGTTAGTTGGAATTCGTGATATAAAGTATTTTGACAAAGCCAAGCACATGGCCAGTTTTATGGGACTTGCTCCGTTAATTCGTCAGTCAGGTAGCTCATTGAATAGCTCAAAGATGTCCAAAATGGGCGATGCCGAACTCAGAAAGGCATTGTATATGCCAGCATTAAGTGCCATTCAGCATAACCCTGTCATTAAGCGTTTTTCAGAACGGTTAAAAGCCAACGGCGTAAAAGGAAAGAAAAGAGTGGTGGCAATAATGAGAAAACTTATTCATATTGTGTTTGCCGTATTAAAGCACGGCAAACCTTTTGATCCAGAATATAAGAACTGTGCTTGACATCTAATGTTGAACACAGTATCTGGTAAATCTTAAAAACCAGAGTAAAAATAATTGAATTTATGACATTCTAGAAAAGAATAGGTGGTTAAAAGAACACTATCACGCCCCAAGGTTATTCTAAACTCCAAATTCATTCTAAACCCCAACGTCACTCTAAATATTAACGTCACTCTAAATATTAACGTCATTCCCGTGCTTGACACGGGAATCTCCAATAATCGGTTAGATTATCGGGTCAAGCCCGATAATGACGGATTGGGTTTGATAATCGGGAATTGGGTTTGATAATAGGGAATTGGATTTGATAGTGTGGAATTGAGTTTGATAGTGTGGAATTGAGTTTGATAGTGTGGAATTGAGTTTGATAGTGTGGAATTGAGTTTGATAGTGTGGAATTGAGTTTGATAGTGTGGAATTGAGTTTGATAATCTGGTGTTGGGTTTAAGCCAAATCGTATTGATTTGGCTTGTGTAAACTTGTTTCAGTTTTATTTACGTTGCAACTGAAATTCACTGACTGAGTTTTGCAGTTGTTCAGATGATTCTAGCAAGGCTTCAGCAGTGGCCGTGGTTTCTTGTACAAGCGCGGCGTTTTGTTGTGTATTGTTATCAATGGATGTTATCGCATCGTTAATTTCACTCACCCCTTGAGATTGTTCTTGAGAGGCGGTTGATACTTCTCTTACAATTTCTAGTAATTTTTGGGTTTCACTGGTCACTTCGGTTAAAGATGTACCGACTTTATCGACCTGCGTTACTCCAATATTAATTGCATTTGAGGTTTGTGCGATTAGGTTACTAATATCTTTGGCGGCATCTGCTGATTTACCTGCTAGATTACGAACTTCGCCAGCGACTACGGCAAATCCACGCCCATGTTCACCTGCTCTAGCGGCTTCTACTGCAGCATTAAGCGCAAGTAGATTGGTTTGGAAGGCAATGGAATCAATTAATCCTGTAATTTCTCTAATTTTATTAGAGGCATCTTGGATATTGTTCATTGAATTTTTAGTATCGCCCATTACTGTATTGGCTTCATTTAGCATGGTGTTTTGTGTTTCTGCAATTGAGCTGGCCATGCGTGTATTGTCTAGGTTGTTGTGAATTTGTGAATTGGTTTCTTCCATTGCGGCAGAGGTTTTTTCTAGTGTTGCGGCTTGCTCTTGAGTACGCTGGTTTAAATTGTGAGCACCTTCGGCCACACTTGAAACACCGTCTTTGACTTGATAAGCAATACTGGTTACTTGAGAGAGTGTTGTTGTTAAGCTATTAATACTTTCATTAATGGCTTGTTTAGCTTGGTCAATAGTGTATTCATATTGGTGGGTAATCGGTTGCGTTAAATCGCCATGTGCAATACGTTCTGCAGCATTTACAATATCGGTAAACCCTGTCTCGATATGTTCTAACGTTTCATTAAGTGTTTCTTGTAATTTTGCCATATCACCTTTGGCGATATTTTGAATACGTTCGTCAAATTTACCGCGTGCGGCAAATTCCATAACGGTATTTATTTCGGCAAAAGACTCAGACATCGTTTGCATTGAGTTTAAGCAATCATCAATAACTTTGGCATAAGCACCATGTAAGTCATTTGGATGTTTGTTGCTAAATTCACCATTTTGCAAGTCAGTCATCACCTCACCAATTTTTTCAAAGGTCTGTTTTAATGAACTGCTGGTACTATTTACTCGGCCTTTTAATATGCCGAAGTCAGATTTAAATGGGTATTCAATAACATAGTCTAAACGTCCGGCAAGAATTTCTTCCATAGCGGCAGAGGTTTCGGCAATTGCAACTTGAGATAACATTGATTGGCGGTTATAGGCTTTTGCCATTTGTGCAATTTCATCATTACCATAGCTATTTACACGGGCAAAAAGATCCGAATCGGCAACCGATGCATCCATTGTGTCTTGTGACTTTCTAATGGGTTTAATAATCATAAACCATAGCAGAGTGAGCATGATTATCATGATAGAAACCAACGTTAAAATAACTTGATAAAATGCGGCGTCTGCTACGTTATATTGTTTCTGAAGAATGGTGTTGAAACGGCTAATATTTTCAGAAATGACGTGATATCCTATCAGCTTATTTGTGCCATCAAAAATAGGTTTGGCAAAGTGAAATTGCGTATCAGTAATAAGGTAGCCTTGTTTAAATAACGTATTTAAATCAATTTTTCGTAACGCGTTGATTTGTTTGCCTGACTTCTCCATTGAAAAGTGATCATTATTTCCAACCACCCAGTTTTTATTGGCAGAAAGAGGAATGTTTGCAGCATTCTTTTGGCGGTATTTATCGCCCGCTAAAATATAGTCTTTTGATAAGGCAATTAAATATTCACGACCACTCGTGGCTAAATCATTACGTATAGAACCCACGCCTTGAATAAACTCTACACCACCGGCAAATTGGCCATGATAAATAATTGGGATAATAGATTTAATATTGAACCCTAATGAACTTACGGCTAAAGCGACTTGAGGCTTTTGCTCAGTTGCCAATTTCTTTAGGTAACTACGGCTGGATATGTCATCAATCACTTGTTTATCAAGCGGTTTCCAGGATTTATAATAAGAGAGGCCATTCGCATTAGTAAAGTGCAACTTAACATTGTTAAGTGGGCTCATGGCTTTATAGTTTGCGCTAATGCCTTGTAGTTCTTGGCTTAAAGCGTATTGATCCATGTTTATGGCGGCTTGTTGTATACCTTTTGAATGCGTAATCCCTACGGCATTGGTTAAACCAAGTTGTGATTTTTTACGCATTTCACTATCAATAACATCGGCAATACCTTCCACATAGTTTTCTGCAGCGTGCTCTTTAATGGAGGTTTTGCTGGCTTGCATATAGGCAAAAGTTAATGCCAATATAAATAGCGATGCAAAGGACGTTATCATCATAATTTTTTGGTTTAATGATGCTTTATGAAAACCAATTAACGTGCTTAATGTATGTTTGGTTTTGCTAACCCATTCACCATTAAAAAAGACCAGTTTCTTTTGGTTTACTTTTTGATAAAACGCTTCTGCTTGTTGAATTTTAGCTGAATCAGTAATGATACGTTTTACCGAAGTATAGCCTTGATAAGTGCCATTTTCATGAATAGGCTGTATGCGCATATCAACCCAGTAGGTTTCGCCATTTTTTTTCATTTCACAAATGGGTATATTAACGGGCAGGTTCTTTGAACATTGATCAACAATCGCTTCTTGAATTGCCTCTTCCCAGTTGGGAGCACGTAGCTTGATAGTAGATTCTCCAGCTAATTCTTCTGCTGAATAGCCAAGCCAAGCGATGTATTCTTGGTTGATGTATTGAATAATGCCATTGGCATCAACTCGAGCAATAAGGCGAATGGATTCTTGCATTTAGGTTTCTCCTACCAAGCAATAAATAATAATGATTGAGTATATTAAGCAAAAAGTGTGCAAAATTTATTTAAAACAAGGGCTTTATTCAAAAAAAATAAAAAATAACCTATGCGTTTTTGTAAAAAGTAGGGGCATATAGACATACCAGGCCTGGTAAATTTGAATTTTTATACTAGATATTTAATGTTGAATGTTGAATTGTCATAACGATTCATAAACGTCCACTGTCATTCCCGTACTTAACACGGAAATTTCAATAAGACACTGAGATTATCCGGTAAGCCCGATAATGACGATGATTGGCTTTTAATGATGGTGTTTTTTCGATTTTGAGTGCTTTATATTGAATTGTCATAACGATTCATAAACGTCCACCGTCATTCCCGTGCTTAACACGGAAATTTCAATAAGACACTGAGATTATCCGGTAAGCCCGATAATGACGTGGGTTGATGTTTAATGACGTTAGTTGATGTTTAATGAAGGTGTTTGATTTTGAATTGTAATGACGGCGGTTGGCGTTTTATTTTTTGCCAATATAGCGTTCACGTTTTTTGGGTTTGAGTTTGTCGAGTTCCACCAAAATTAAACCGTCAATGCAGGCGTTAAACTCAGGATCTATACTAAAATCAATAAAACGGCAGCCTTTATTGTTTGTGACTTCGGCGTATTGTTTAAACAGTGTTGGCACTTTAACGCCTTCTAATTCAAGTAGAGCATTGAGTTTTTTATAGCATTCTTTGTACTCGCCATTAAATATTTCTTGGGCAATATGTTGGTTGTTTTTGCTTAAGGATACCGGGCGAACAGCTTTGGCTAAATCTTGATTTGAGCCTAATTGTTGTTCAAAAAAACCAATAATTAATTCTTTGGCATTTTGCGGGTAGGCGTCACTTAATGAAACAGGGCCAAACAGATATTTAATATTGGGATGTTGCGAAACATAAGCGCCAATGCCGTACCACAAGTAGTCTAGGCTACGTTTTCCCCAGTATTTTGGTTGTACAAAACTGCGTCCTAATTCAAGGGCATGCGGTAAATAATCGTCCATTTTAGGTGTTAAGTGAAAGAGTGTGCTGGTGTATAGGCCTTTATTGCCATGCGTGGCAACAATTTCTTTGCATTCGCCAATTCTATAAGCGCCAACAATCTCCAACTCTTCATCATCCCAAAGAACTAAGTGACGATAACGTACATCGTATTGATCTAAATCTATGTCTGAGCCCGTTCCTTCTTCAACGATGCGAAAGGTAAGTTCTCTTAGGCGACCTATTTCATGCATAACAGGTGAATCGTCTTCAAAATCGTATAAGTAGATTTTTTTGCCGTCTTGAGTTTCCCCTAATAAAGGGGATTTTTTAAGTGCTTTTTTTAAAGCTTGTTTGTCGCCAGGGTGGGCAATGGTCTCTATGGTTTTAAAATAGGCATGTTTTCCTTTTTTAGCGTGTTTACTCTCTTTATCTAATAAATAGAGTTGTTTGCGAAACTGATTGGCTAAATGTTTGGTTGGAAGTTCATTTTTTTCTATGGATTTCCAGGGGATTTGTTTGCCCACAAAAAACTGAATTTGTTGATGGCTTTTATTAAACATCTCTTTAACCAGCATTAAGGTACCGAGCGGTTTATAAAGAGTGGATAACGCATAAAATAACGATGAGTTCTTGGCATCAATATAAATGGGTTGGATGGGTGCATTGGTTCTTTTGGCTAACTTTAAAAACCCGCCTTTCCATTTACCATCGCGAACACCATTAGGACGAATACGAGATACTTCTCCCGCAGGAAAAATAATCACCGCTTGTTCGTTCTCTAAAGCTTTCACGATTGTTTTAAATTGTAGCTTGTGATTTGGTTTTTGACTGAGATTATCGACCCCTAAAAACAGAGACTTAAGTGGTTCAATATGATTTAGTACATCACTGGCTATAATTTTTACGTCTAGTCTAATGGTGCGTACCATTTTTAATAATGCAAGACCATCTAAAGAACCAATAGGGTGGTTAGCAACCATAATTATTCGACCATGAGCGGGTATGCGTTTAATGGCGTTAGAGCTGATGTTGTAGCTAAAATGAAAGTAGTCTAATACAGCGTTTAAAAAAGCAAATCCCTTAAGATGTTGATTGCTGTCAATGAATTGATTTATTTCGTTTTCATGAGCAAGCGTTTTAATTAAACTTATGGCAAGTTTACCGGTTTTTTTGGTAAGTAATTCAGGGTGTTTTTGGGCAATAGCGGCTTCAATATTCAACATGTTAGCAGTTGTCTCAATCTAAAAAAGGTAAACAACATTGTTACAAGTAAGGGTGAAGCCTTGGTGACCGTTAGATGACAAAAATATGATGGTTTTTAAATAAACGAAAACGCATTTTAAGTAAGCCTTTTCTAATATAAAAGAATTTTTACAGACAATAAAGATTATGTGTGAAAGGGTGCTGTGACTTAGTTGTTAACGGTTATGGCTAGGTGTATGATAAAACTATTAACATTAAATTTTGTTATTTATTTATGCTGAAAATGCCAACTATGCTGTTTTTTAGATACTTTTTACGCTACTTCTTGCCCGCGATTTTATTGGTCGCGGTGGTGGCGTTTATTGGTATGAAACAAGCTCAACAACAAAAAATCGATACATTACATGCTGATGCAAACGAAAAAGTCGTTGCGGCAAAATCTATGGCTGTAAGTAATTTAGATTTAATGGTTCGTGATACCTTGTATATTTCGCAAAGTGAGTTATTAAAAAAAGTTTTAGACTCTTCGGTTACTTCCCCCTCAAAAGTTAAAAAAGCGCTAAATGAACTCGCCCAGGATTGGACTGTTTTAATGGAAAGTTCCCCTGTATATGATCAGATTCGTTGGATTGATTCTAACGGACAAGAGCGTTTACGTATTAATCACGCTAATGGAAAAGTTGAGCGAGTTGCAGAGGCAAACCTGCAAAATAAAAGTCATCGTTATTACTTTTCTAAAACCATGAAGCTAAAAAATGACCAGTTTTATTTTTCACCCTTTGATTTAAATATCGAAAACGGGGTTGTTGAAACACCTAGAAAACCCATGATTCGTTTGGCAAAACCTGTTGTAGATTCTTTTGGACATCAACGTGGCGTCATAGTATTAAATTACCTTGGCGGAAACATGTTGAAAAATATTAAACAGATTACCAGCAACACTCAGCGAAAATTGTGGGTAAATAATGCCCAAAGTTACTGGTTATTAGGTGAAACAGCTGGGGATGAATGGGGGTTTATGTATAACCAACCAACCCTAACTCTGGCTCACCGTTATCCTAACGCTTGGTCAAAAATAAATGCTCTAGAAAAAGGTCATTTTACGGACCAAAATGGTATGTGGCATTTTGATACCATTAATCCTGTAAAAGAGTCGTCGCGCTTTAATGTTAAGAGTAAAAAGAGCATTGTCACGGATGCAGTAACGCTAGATGCAAACACGGCGCCTAATCAAAAAGGTTCTTCTTCGCCTTACTTTTGGAAAATTGTTTATTTTACCCCTAAACAAGATGTTGTAAGTTTGATGCGTTCAGCACGAGCTCCAATTTATATGGGGGTGTTTATTAGTTTTATCGTTATTGTGCTGGGGGCATTTTTTTTAGCGCGGGCACGTTTGGCAAAAGAACTTCATACACAAGAATTAAAAGAAACCAATGAAAAATTAGACAAAACTCTGCAAAAACTTGAACAAGAAAACTATGATAAAGAATTAACCAAAATTGAGTTGACCGAGAGTTTAGAACGATATACCAGTGTGTTAAGTTGTTCTATGGATGGCTTTGCTTTAATGGATCGCAATGGTCTTATTTTGGAATGTAATGACGCTTTTTACCATGTATTGCATAGTACCGATAACTACCTTGGTGGCCATACTCTTGGGTCAATCTTTAGTTACGAGCAAGATGAAAAAATTACTAATGTTATCACCAACCTATTTACGACGGGTTACAGAAAATTAGAAGTTGAATCCAATATTGGGGATGCTCAATACTATATAGAAATAAGTTTAATGCCCGTTGAAGCGACTCAACAAGTTTGTGCTTTTATTCGTGATATTACAACGCAAAAAGAGAGCGCATTTCAGTTAGAAATGGCGGCATCTGTATTTACGCATGCGAATGAAGGCATTATATTAACCGACGAGAATTTTTTAATTATTGATGCTAATAATGAATTTGAATTGATTACTCGAATAACGCATGATGAGGCCTTAGGTAAAAAACCGAGCTTGCTTGAATCTAGTAAGCATTCTGAAGAATTTTATACAGATTTATTTGAAAAGTTACACAGTAAAGATCATTGGTATGGAGAGGTATGGAGTCGCCGTAAAACAGGTGAGTTATTTTTATCTTTTTTAACCATTACTCGAGTGAATAATCCGCACGGCAACAGTTGGCATTATGTGTGGATGTTTAATGATATTACCTTAGAAAAACAGTACCAAAAACGTTTACAGAATTCAGCACATTACGACATGCTAACTAACTTGCCAAATCGCTTTTTATTGAATGACCGTATTCAACAAGCCATGAAAGAAACCAGAAGAAATAAACATGTGTTAGCTATCGTGTTTATTGATTTAGATGGTTTTAAAAAGATAAACGATACCTATGGCCATGATATGGGAGACTACCTTTTAGTCAATATCGCAAAAGATATGAAAAGCGCATTAAGATCAACCGATACCGTGGCGCGTATTGGTGGCGATGAGTTTGTTGCAGCGGTTGGTGGATTGCATCAAGCTGATGAAGCATATCCTATTATAAATAAGTTATTAAACGCTATTGCAACCCCTATTGAGAAAGGCGATATAACGCTTCAAGTCAGTGGCAGTTTGGGGGTTACATTTTATCCTCAAGAAAATAATTTAGACGGCGAGCAACTGATTAGGCAAGCAGATCAAGCTATGTATCAAGCCAAGCAGTCTGGCAAAAATAGATATCACGTTTTTGACGTTGATAAAGATGCTTCTAATCGTGATTTAATAAGAAATTTAAACAATATTGAACAGGCTTTATTGAATGACGAATTTATACTTCACTATCAGCCTAAGGTGTCTATGCACCGAGATGAAGTCATTGGTGTTGAGGCATTAATTCGTTGGCAGCATCCTCAGCGTGGATTGTTGTACCCAGGGGACTTTTTGTCTTGTGTAGAACATACTCAATTGTCGATAAAAATGAGTGAATGGGTGATTAACAAAGCGTTAACGCAGATTGAACAATGGGAAAAACAAGGTATTAAACTGCCTATTAGTATTAATATTGGGGTAATGGAATTACAAAAACCAAACTTTGTTGACTGGATTGTCGGCTTGCTTGAAGAACACCCAACTGTTGAACATAGTATGATTGAACTTGAAGTGTTAGAAACCTCTGCTTTAGAAGATGTGATGTCGGTTAAAGAGTTAATTACAGACTGCAAAAGCAAAGGAATATCCTTTGCTTTAGACGACTTTGGAACGGGCTTTGCCTCATTGTCTTATTTAAAACGACTGCCAATAGATACCATTAAGATTGATCAATCTTTTATATGCAATATGTTTGATGACCCCGAAGACATTACGTTATTAGAAGGAATGATTGGTTTAACAAAATCGCTTAATCGTAAAGTGGTAGCCGAAGGCATTGAAACCGAAGAACATGGTTGTATGCTAGCAGAATTAGGTTGTAACTATGGTCAAGGCTACTTTATAGCAAAACCTATGGCGCCAGAACTTATGCCAAAATGGTTAAACAGCTGGCATGTACCAAAATGTTGGAAGAATAGAATAAACGAGACCGAAAGAAAAAGAGCCTAATTTACACTCGTGCAAAGGTCTCTAGAATAAAAGTACAATTACCAAGCTAAAATAGCTTGTTTTTACCCTAGTTCTATTATAAACCCTTGTTATAACTTTATTTTTTACCGTCCCTTTATTCGTGCAAAGGCCTTTAAGTACTTATGAAAACTATTTTTTTAGTTATTTTTACCGTATTGATTTCTAATCAAGTTTTTGCAAAAAATCAAACCATTGACCTTGATAGTACTTCAATAAATATTGAAATTGTTCAAGCAACAAGTCCTAAAGATACTTTTTTAACACCAAAAGCACGAATTGTTTGGCTGCCTTCAGAATACGGTGTTTTACCTCAAGAAAAAGCCATCGCACACCAGCTTGCTAAACATGGGATAGAAACGTGGTTTCCGGATTTTTATGAAGCGATGTTTCTAGCACCTACACCCAGCGCAGTAGATAAAGTAAATCCGTTATGGACAGAACAAATTATAAAACTGGCTCAAAATAAGAGTGATGTACCTATATGGATTATTGCTCCAAATAGATCGGCGCAATTAGCTGTAAAAGGGGTACAAACTCTTTTTACCAGGCCTGGTAAAAACATGGGATTGATATTGATTAACCCTAATTTATATATAAAAACACCTGCTCCTGGTTTAACAGCAGAGTATTGGCCAGAAACAAATAATATCAACTTGCCAATTACCATTATTCAGTCAGAACTGTCGCCATGGAAGTTTAATGTGGCCAATTTAAGTCAGCGTCTTAGTGTGGCAGGAAGTAATGTATTTACACAGTTAATTACCAATGTAAGAGACCGTTTTTATTTTAGACCAGACGCCTTACCGATTGAACAAGCTAAAGCTCAAAAACTCGCCAATCATTTAAGACAAGCCATGCAAATGCAATTACCGTATATGGCTAAGCAAAGAACGTTACATGCTCTTGTTGTTAAACCTAATAAACACGCTGAAAAGAAAAAATCGACTGGGTTAGCTAGCTACCAAGGTGCACAAAATGTAGAATTAAAACTAAATGATATGTTGGGTACGCAACATAATATAAAGGATTATAAAGGCAAAGTTGTTTTGGTTAATTTTTGGGCAAGTTGGTGCCCGCCTTGTGTGCACGAAATGCCTTCAATGGCACGTTTAAAATCACATTTTAACCATGCAAATTTTGAAATCTTGGCCGCAAACTTGGGTGAAGACGCTGGCCAGGTTAAAGCATTTTTAAAAGAACACCCTGTTAATTTTCCAGTGTTATTAGATAAAGGCACTATGACTGCCAAACAGTGGAAAGTGTTTGCCTACCCAAGTAGTTATTTAATTGATAAAAACGGTAAGATCCGTTTTGCTTTATTTGGCGGAACAGAATGGGATGACCCAGAGCATATTAAGGTAATAAATTCCCTTTTAAACGATTCTTGATAGTGCGAATAACTGCTTATTTACTAGAAAGGTATATATTTGGTTAAATGTAATTTTAATAGGTTAGGATAACTAAGACCTTTAATTGTAATATTTAATCGAGAAGTAAATGTCAGTAAGTCAAAAGTTCTGTGATCATAAAGAAGAACAGCGGCGTGACCCATCTAAAATGGTAAATAGAGGGCCTGATAGACGTACCGCCAATGAACGCCGTGAAGATGTTCGCGAGTCGGTTTGGCGTGTGCGTTCAATAAAACATTGGATTAAATCTATTTTTAAACCACGTATTGGCTTAGATCGTCGCAAAGGCGATGATAGGCGTCATCGCCCTCGTAATGCAGATTTTTATAATCCTCAATCTATACTGACTCAAGAAGAGTTAAATCAATTATTAGGTAACGACAAATAAAGCATGGCGCTCAAATAGGAGTCTTTATCTGTCATCATCAGTTTCATTTTCTGTTTGTTTAATGTGCTTCAAAAGAGCTTGATAATGCTTGTTTTCTGATTTTAATGACAAGCATCATTATGGGGGCGTAAACAAATATTGACAGAATAATATTACCCACTACGATCGCTTCAAACATGGTTTTATATTCAAAACTGCTTGGAATCATGTGGACCATTAAGATAGAAAGCCCACCTTTTACGCCTGCAAAAAGTAGTATTGCCCACCAATCAAAGCTCACGTTTTGCATGGTTTTAGAACGATTAGAGACCCATGCAAATTGCCCTAAAACAAAAGCTCGAATTAAGGTTGTAACAATAAAGACAGACAGAATTTCTTTCCAGTAAGTGTGGAGTAAATTTAGGTCTATAATTTCTGAAATAGAGACAAATAGAATCACATTAGCAAACAAGGCGGTAAAGCTAATGAAGCCAATGATTTCTTGACCATTTTTATGTGTTGCCTTTAAGTGTTTTAAACTCATAAACTGTTTTAGTGTACGAAATTTAGATTGTGTAATTTCTTTACGTTCATTAAATATCGATTGATTTGTGTGGTCTGTAACCAGCTCTGGTTCTTCAAATAACTTTTCTTTAGAGGTGATTAAGGCCTTGGCTAAAACCATTGACACCACAATGGCAAAAATACCCGCAAAGTTGTAATGTTCTGACAGTAAAAATGCGCTGTAAGCAATCATTAAAATAATACCGGTTTCGGTTACAGGGTTGTCAGATAATTTTAGGGCGTACATGCCCAATATTCCTATAATCGCGCCTGTCATTAAAGCGCCACCAGCCGAAAATACAAAACTATATGCAATGTCTAAGGTACCAAGTGGTTGGTGCATTAAGGTAATGGCAACACTAAAGATGGCAAAAGCACTGGCATCGTTAAATAACGATTCAGATTCAGCCAAAAACTTTAAGTTATGTGGAATTTTAGTGGTACTGAAAACAGAGCCAACGGTAACAGGGTCAGTAGCGACAACCATGGCCATTAAAGCCACCATAGCAGGGATACCTATGGCGTAACCGGGTAACATCACGTCTTGCAATAGTACACCTGCCAAAACCGACAACACCACAGCAATACCTGCTGTACCAAATATACTTAACCAATGTTTTTTTAAATCCTCAGTATCAAGTTGCAGTACATCACCAATTAACATTAAGGGCAGCAGTAATAACAGCAACTGGTCAAAACGTTCGGCATTAATATCGATTGGGTGAATGTTGTAGTGGGAAAGCAGAAAAACAATACTGATTAAGCTAATAGGTAACGGTATTTTAAGTTTTTCTTGAATGATTAGAGCCGTAACCATTAAGGCGATAATCATGAGTCCCGCTTCAAGCATTGTGTTTTCCTTTAGAATTGCTGAGGTAGTTGTTTGACCGTAATCGGTTTTTTAAAAGAGATGATGACGGCAAAGTCTATTAACAACGTACTATTTTTACAATGTATTACATGTTATTTGAGCCTATTAATACCTTTAAATAAAAAGGAATTAACATTGAGAGATCTTTGCACCCTACTCGTGCAAAGGTCTCATTGAATATACCAGGCCTGTAAAAATGGTTTTGTTTGCTAACTTTAAAATAAAGCATTACAGGTTAATTATTGGTTAACAAAATCACACTTTTAAGTAAATAAGGGTAATTAAGCATCATTGCAAGCATGAAACTTAAAAAATATAAAGAATTGAGTTTACGCGCGTGATAAAAACTTACCTGTTAGAGTGCTTACCTTAACCACTTCATTGGGCTCAATAAATTCGGGTACTTGAATTTCATAACCTGTAGATAATACGGCAGGCTTGGTTCGACCAGCGCCTGTTGCTTTGGTACCTGGGTTTGTTTCAATGACTTCTAAATCTACATTGGTAGGCAGTTCAATCGCTAAAATTTGGTCTTCGTATAATAAAGCGGTAATACCGGTTAAACCTTCGGTAATAAACTTTTTATCGTCTTCTAGTTCATCTGCATTTAACAAGTACTGCGTGTAATCTTCATTGTTCATAAATACATAGTTATCGCCATCTATGTATGAATACATAACCGAAACTTTAGTGGTTTCGACCTCTTTAATCATGTCTTCACCCTTAAAGGTTTCATCTACCTTTTGCCCTGTTTTAAGGTTGTTAAAACGTACCTTATACATGGTGGATGCGCCACGAGAGGATGGGTTGCGTACGTCATAAGATTTAACAATGTGTGGTACGCCATTGATTTCAACAACACTGCCTTTTTTGAGTTCATTAATTTTTGGCATGTGGGGTTCCTTGCATAAGAAAATTGTGAGAAAAGAGGGACAAGATTGTGTAAAAAGGGTTACATGTACATCTTTAGAACAGCTTGTCTAAAAGTGAGGATATTTTCAGTATTTTGGGGTTAGAAAGCAAGTATAAATCGAGCTATTTGTAGGTTTTAATCTTTATTGCCCAGTTCTTCTTGGCAACGATCGTAGCCGAGTTTGACCATTTTTTTAACAAGTGAAAATTCCAACATGCCACAAGCATCACGTGGTATTTCTACGGTAATATCGGGTGGGTAAGCGGCTAATTGCTGACGAGCAATACTATTTTGCATACTATCAAAAGCCTTATTGCTAATATCATAAACATCCCAACTAAACGGCGTTTCTAATTCAGTGGCCTCATCCGTAAAGTACTCTTTAACATTACCAATTAAATTGTCAAAACTGACCAGCCAACCTTCATCGTGTTGGCTTTGTTTCGTGTCGGTGTTGTCTGTGGAGGGCTTAATTTTTGGTTTTGCTCCCAGGTTAACCGCAATGGTCAAATCGCAGTTTTGTCCAAAAGTGGGCGCGATAGGTATTGGGTTTAATACGCCACCATCGATAAGCGTTAAGCCATTATATTTATGTGGCATAAAAATCATGGGTAAAGAAAAAGAGGCACGCATAGCATCTAGCAAGGAGCCTTTTTGTAACCAAACTTCTTTTTCTTGATTAATGTCAGTTGCCACGGCAGTAAATGGAATGGGTAAGTCTTCAATGTTTGGGTTACCAATCATTTCGGTTAAAGCCGTCATGAGTTTATCGCCCTTAATTAACCCACTGCGGTTCCAAGCAATATCGAGTAAAGCTAAAAAATCGGTTTTGCCCATAGTGGCAAGCCAATTTTCATATTCATCTAGCTTGCCACAGGCGTAAATACCACCAATTACGGCACCAATTGAACTACCTGAAATAGTGTGAATTTCATAGTTATGCTCTTCTAACCAGCGAATAACACCAATATGTGCCAAACCACGGGCACCGCCACTGCCTAATACTAGTGACACGCTTTTTTTATGTGTTGATGTCATGTTGGTTTATCCAGTTTTTACCAGGCCTGGTTGTATAACGTGACATACCAGGCCTGTAAATTTTTGGCGATAATTATTTTAATGCGTCAGAAACAATCGCTTTAGCTTCTTCCAAAATAGCGTCTAGGTGCGCTTGACCTTTAAAGCTCTCTGCATATATTTTATAAATATCTTCTGTTCCAGAAGGGCGCGCGGCAAACCAGCCGTTTTCGGTGGTGATTTTTAGACCACCAATGGCCGCACCATTACCTGGAGCATGAGTCAGCTTAGCGGTAATGGCTTCACCCGCTAAAGTATCGGCTTTAACCATCTCTGGCGATAGATTACTTAAAATCGCTTTCTCTTCACGGTTGGCAGGGGCATCAATACGGCTGTAAATAGGGTTGCCATATTTTTCAGTGAGTTCTTGGTAAAGTACACCAGGATCTTTGCCTGTAATCGCAGTGATTTCGGCGGCCAGTAAATTTAAAATAATGCCGTCTTTATCGGTACTCCATGGCGAACCATCAAAACATAAAAAAGACGCGCCAGCAGACTCTTCGCCACCAAAACCAAAGTCACCAGTTTGCAGACCATCTACAAACCATTTAAAACCAACGGGTACTTCGTTTAAATTAAGGTTCATGGCATTTGCAACGCGGTCAATCATAGAACTTGAAACCAATGTTTTACCCACGGCCGCATTTTTAGGCCAGTTTGGACGATGGCTAAATAAATATTGAATGACCACTGCCAAATAATGGTTAGGATTCATTAAACCGACTGATTTTGTGACTATGCCGTGGCGATCTACGTCAGGGTCATTACCAAACGCTAAGTCATAGTTATCTTTTAAATCAATTAGCCCCGCCATAGCATAAGGTGACGAACAATCCATGCGAATTTTGCCATCTTTATCGACGTGCATAAATGAAAAAGTGGCATCCACTTGCGGGTTAACAATCTCTAAATTTAAGCCGTAATGGTCAGCAATCGGTTGCCAAAAATCAACCGCCGCACCGCCCATTGGGTCAATGGCTAATTTTAAACCTGCTTCTTTAATCGCTTGCATATTAACGACTTTATCTAGGTTTTCTACATAAGGGGTAATTAAGTCGGTTGGGGTAACAAAGTCTGATGTCATCGCGTCTTTAAGCGACATACGCTTAACTTCATTCATGCCGCCTACAATCATGGCATTGGCACGTTCTTGAATCCAAGTTGTTACATCGGTATCAGCAGGCCCACCAGTTGGTGGATTGTATTTAAAGCCACCATCTTGAGGTGGGTTGTGTGATGGCGTAATAATGACACCGTCTGCTAATCCACCTTGGCGGCCTTTGTTGTAACTTAATATAGCGTTAGAAACCACGGGGGTTGGTGTATAACGACCATTTGATTGAATAATGACATTAACACCATTGGCGGCAAATACTTCAATGGCCGTGGCATGCGCGGCTTCGGATAATGCGTGGGTGTCCATACCAATAAACATAGGGCCAACAAAGCCTTCTAAACGACGGTATTCAACAATGGCTTGGCAAATAGCGGCAATGTGGTTTTCATTAAAAGTGGTTTTGCTTGAACAACCTCTGTGGCCGCTGGTTCCAAAACTTACGGCTTGGTCAGGGTTGCTTGCGTCTGGCGTAAAGTTGTAATAGTTTGCCATTAATAACGGAATGTTTTCTAAAAGACTGTAAGGGGCTTTTTTGCCTGCGTATGGAGAGTTGGCCATGATTTTCTCGCTTTTATGAGGTATTTATGCAAACGGAGTTCGTATTTTAAAGTGAATACTGAACCTCTTTATTGAAATCTATATTACGTTTTTTTAGTAAGGGATTGTAGTAGTTTTTTGTAAAGCAAAGGTTAAGTCTTATTTTGTTTGAGAATTTAATGATTCTAAAAACATGAATGCGTAATAATTCTATATAATGTTATGTAATAACAATTAGCCGTATATTTACGGGCAACGAGTTTTCAATTTTGTTTTATCCTTTATGTGTTTTAAATGCTAAAGCCAGTCAGATCTTAAAGGTGTCCAGTTTAGGTCGCTGGATTGCTGGGCTTATTTTGCTATTTGCGCTATCGCAAACGGCAGGATTGTTGCATGCTGAAATTCATCCGTTTCATAAACATACCGCTAGCTGTGAACACTTTGAACAACTTGCTCATCCTGTTGATAGTGGTTACTTATACAAATTTAGTTTTTTTAAACTCGATCTGATTATTCCTTATGAATTTGCTTTGGTTTCCGTGTTTAAAGCACGATTTACTGCGCATTTCTTTGGGCGTGCTCCGCCTATTTCTCTTTAATTTCATCACAGTGTGTTAATTCAGTAGGCTTTATGTCTGTTTGTTGCTTTGGCTAATTTACGTGTAAAGCATGCTGAATTAAATAGAACCATTTGACTATAAATTCAAGATATTTAGCCTAAGCTAAATAATGTAAAAAGGACAAATCATGAAATTAAAGAAGTTAACCGTGGCCATATATTGCGCCACAGGACTTTACAGCTTAGGTGCCGTGGCACAAGCTCAAGATTCACAAACTAATAATACCGTATTGCCTGAAGTTACCGTGTCGGCCTCACCTATTCACGAACACGAGGCATTTGAAGTACCATCGCAAATTGACAGTATTAACGGTGATCAAAAAATGGTTCAAGAGAGCGGTTCTTTAGGGAAAATGCTTGAAAGTATTCCTGGAGTAAATAATCAATCGGCAGGTGCGCAAGCAGGTAAACCCGTTATTCGTGGTTTAACAGGTGACCGCGTTAAGATTCTCTCAAATGGTCAATCAACCGATTATCAAGCATACGGTACACGTCATAACCCAAATACAGAACCGTATTTGGCTGAACGTGTTGAAGTTATTCGTGGCCCACAAAGTGTACTTTATGGTTCAGAAGCCATGGGTGGTGTGGTGAATTTGATTCAGCCTGATTTGCCTTATGGTCAAGAGTTTAAAGGCCAGGTAGCGGGTGAATATAACAGCAATAACCAAGAAAAAATGGTGGGTGCTAAAGTCGGTGCGGGTTCTAAAAAGTTTGCGATTAATGCCGGTGTTGCTATTCGTGAAGCGGATAACTTTACCGTACCAAATACCTCAACGAGTTCAGGCGCTACGCCGAGTAGCGCTGTGAGTGATAAGCCATTATTTGATGGTGAAGTGCCATATACCAACTTTAAAAACCGCGCAGGTAATATTGGTTTAGGTTATCAAGATGACTGGGGCAAAATAGAACTGCGCCACACGCAATGGATATCTCAACAAAACTTTTTAGGTGTAGAAGCGGCCAACTCAACATCTGAATTTGAAGCTTTAGCCACTGGGCAAAAACTGCAAAATGATGAAACTCAGTTAAGTGCTGAATTTTATACCGATAACGATTGGGTCATTAAACCAAGTTGGACTCATACTCGTAACAGTCGTGAAGCCGCGCATGATTTGCCTTATGAAACCATGTCTGAAGATAAAGGTAGTGATGAATATTTGGATTTATTGGTTAAACGTGATGATTTTAAACTGGCTTTAGAACATCCAAAAGTGGGTGATTTTGAAGGTGAAATTGGCTTTGAAGCCACTGAAAAACAGCAAGATTTACGTTCTGGACATTTAACGCCAACCGCACATGAAAGCAAACGTGCCATGTATATTTTTGAAGAAGCCGATTACGATAAATGGCTAGTACAATTTGGCGCACGTTATGATTGGCATGAAGTCAATGCAGATTTAGACGGAAACAATACACACTTTGTTGACCTTGGCATTTTTGATGGGAGTAATAATAGTCGTGATTTTGATGTATTTACAGGTTCTTTGGGTGCAACTTATAAAGTAGATAGCCAATGGAGTGTTGCAGGTAATATTGCCAGAGGCTTTAGAGCACCAAGTATATTTGATTTATATGCAGGGGGAGAGCACGGTGGAGTACAGGCTTACCAAATTGGTAACCCTGACTTAGACGCAGAGACGGCTATTAATACCGATTTATCTCTACGTTGGCAGGCACCTAAAACGCAAATGGTGGCGACGATTTACCAAAACTGGATAGATAACTATATCTATTTGGCAAATACGGGTTATTACCGTTATTCTGAAGGTAATGGCGATCAAACCGTACAATATTCTACACAAGGCGCAGGAATGATTCCTGAAATGAAGGCTCAGCAAACCGATGCCGTAATTACAGGGTTTGAGTTTAGTGTAAAACATGAATTTAACCAGGCCTGGTCAACTGACTTAGCCTTAGAGTTAATTGATGGGGTAGATACTAAAAATAACCAAGGTTTACCATTAATGCCTGCTAATAATGCCAAGGTAAATGTGCATTATCATCCGCAAGATTTTGCAGGTTTAACCCAACAAAAATTCACCGTTGGCGTAAAAATGGTTGCTGAGAAAAGCTCGCCAGGTTTGTATGAACCGTTTTCACAGTTTGACAATATGTCCATTGGTACATCATCTACCGATGCCTATGCGTTGTGGAACGTAAATTACCAAACGGCAGTAAAACTAGACAAACAAACACTGCAGTTAAGTGCCGCAGTAGAAAACGTGTTTGACACACCGTATGTTGATTTTTTAAATACCTACAAAGGCTATACGCTTAACTTAGGTAGAAACATTCAATTAAAAGGCAGCTTGGATTTTTAATGATTTAAAAAGAAAGCGAATTTAGTTTTTACCAGGCCTGGTGATTTGTAAAAATCCCAGGCCTTTTTTTATTGTTTTATGGGTAAAACCTTTTTAGGTTTAGGCCTGGCAAGTCCTGTGGCATATCTAATTTTGTGAGCACAGGGCAAGTCCTGTGGCCATACCCATTTTTGAGAGCACAGGGCAAGTCCTGTGGCATATCTAATTTTGTGAGCACAGGGCAAGTCCTGTGGCATATCTAATTTTGTGAGCACAGGGCACGCCCTGTGGCATATCTAATTTTGTGAGCACAGGGCACGTCCTGTGACCATACCCATTTTTGTGAGCACAGGGCACGCCCTGTGGCCATACCTATTTTTGTGAGCACAGGGTAAAATGGTAAAAATTATTTGTTAGCCCTTGAAAACAGCGATTAAAGTCCTTATTTACAAGGCAATTAAAGAATTTAAGAGACGCGGAAAAGTATGAGCAAAGATTATTATGCGATTTTAGACGTTTCTCGCAGTGCGAGTGACGCAGAAATTAAAAAAGCCTATCGTAAAATGGCGGCAAAATATCACCCAGATAAACCAACTGGTGATGAAACCAAGTTTAAAGAAATTAGCGAAGCTTATGAAACGTTAAGTGACCCTGAAAAACGATCAATGTATGACCAGTTTGGTTCTGATTACCAACAGCGTGGTGCAGGTGGTTTTGGCGGTGGTGCTGGCGGATTTGGTGGCGGTGCCGATTACAGCGATATTTTTGGCGATATGTTCGGTGGTGGCGGTTTTGGCGGTGCAGCTGGTGGCTTTGGCCAACAACAAGCACGCCCGCGCAAAGGTGAAGATCAAACCGTTAATATTATGATTACATTGGTTGAAGCGGTTGAAGGAACAGAAAGAACCATTAATGTTCAGACAGGTAATCCGCATTCGAGCAGTTATTCTTATGATACAACACCTCTTAAAGTGCGTATTCCTGCAGGCGTAATTCAAGACCAAAAAATTAGAGTAAAAGGCAAAGGCTTTTCTGGCATGAATGGCGGGCCAAATGGCGATGTGTTTATTCAAATTAAGCTAGAGAAAAACCCACATTACAAAGTAGATGGTAAAGATGTTTATTTAGATTTACCTGTTACCCCGTGGGAGGCTGCCTTGGGTGCAAAAGTAGATATACCAACCCTAAAAGGCAAGGTAAGAATGGCCATTGCAGCGGGTACACAATCGGGTACTAAATTGCGTATTAAAGGTCGTGGTTTAGGCGCGACACCAGGTAATCAGTATGTGATTGTACAAATCCATACGCCACCAGTGGCTACTGACGAAGATAAAGCGTTATATGAAAAAATGGCCGAGCAAATGCCATTTAATCCAAGAGTTGATTTTTAGGTAAAAAATAGAATTTAGTGGCCTTTAATTTGGCTTATTTACAGTTTTGTAGATCGTTTTTGTCAAAGCTGACAAAGCAACCAAGGTAAAGAACTTAGGTTAGTATTTTAAAAAAGACCATCTGACTTACCATTTTTGCTTAAAATGTATAAATACATAAGCAAGGAGTATATTGAATAATGAAACGTAGAGATTTTATTGGCGCTATGGCTGGTGCCACGGCGGCAACGGCTTTAACGGCATGTGGTACAGAAGATTCACCCACCGCTGCCAAAGTAGCTGAACCGCAAAAAGTTTATAAATGGAAGATGGTCACCACTTGGCCAAAAAACTTTCCAGGTTTAGGTACCGGCGCAAATAATATTGCCAAACTAATTAACGAAATGTCTGGTGGTCGTATTGACGTTAAAGTTTACGGAGCTGGCGAGTTAGTTGGTGCTTTTGAAGTTTTTGATGCGGTTTCTCGTGGTAATGCGCAACTTGGTCATGCTGGAGCCTATTATTGGAAAGGCAAAATCCCATCAGCGCCGTTCTTTTCATCCGTACCGTTTGGTTTAACCGCTCAAGAAATGAACTCTTGGTTATTTTATGGCGGTGGTATGGAGTTGTGGGAAGAAGCTTATAAACCCTTTGGTTTAATTCCTAATGCGGGAGGAAACTCGGGTACGCAAATGGGTGGTTGGTTTAATAAAGAAATCAACTCATTAGAAGACTTAAAAGGTCTTAAGATGCGTATGCCAGGTTTTGGTGGTGAAGTATTAAAACGTGCAGGTGGAATCCCTGTTACTTTGCCAGGTGGAGATTTATTTCCATCAATGCAATCAGGTGCAATAGATGCGTCTGAATGGGTTGGCCCTTACAATGATTTGGCATTTGGTTTTTACAAAGTGGCTAAATACTACTACACACCAGGTTGGCACGAGCCAGGAACTACAATGGAATGTATGATGAACGAAGCGGCATTTAATGAGTTGCCGGCGGATTTACAAAGCATTGTACGTAACGCCATGAAAGTGGCTAACGCAGATATGTTGTCAGAATACACCGCACGTAATGAGCAAGCACTTCAGACGTTAATTCATGAACACCATGTTGAACTAAGAAACTTCCCTGATGATGTATTAAAAGAACTTAAAAAATTATCAGAAGAAGTGATTGATGAAGAAGCAGCCAAAGATCCATTGTCGACTAAAGTTTGGGCATCGCAAAAAGCCTTTAAAGAACAAGTGATGCAGTGGACAGCGGTTTCAGAGCAAGCATTTGTAAGAGCACGTTCACTTTAAAATGTGCTTTACCAATTTTAACAAGTGTATTCATTGAGACTTTTGTACGAGTCAAGGTCTCTAAATCAAAACCCACTTTACCAGGCCTGGTAAAGTGGGTTTTTTATGCCTAAATTTTTATTAACGAACGAGGTTAAATAACGTGGTTTTTTAGTTATTGATGCATGATTAAGAGGTTGTTTGATCTTGCTATATGTTATTGCAAAAGTCTTTCTTATCATTAAGACACAAATCAATAATTGATAGCACGTATTTAAACCCTTTATAAAACAGATAGAATGGTCTATATTTAAACCCTGGTAAGCTTAGGGTTTTTATAGGTTGCCAGTGAGCGTTTTTGAGCCTTTTATGATGTTTTTAATTGCCGTAAAAAGACTATACTGAAATTAAGAGAGAATGATAAGTTACCCACCGCCCAACAAATGGGTATAGGAGACAGAGCATGATTCATTGCTTAAAAGACATTAATAAAAAGTCTTTTTGGTTAAAGTTATTAACATTAAACATTGAAGAAGAAGATACACAGGTTTTTTCTAGACTGCTGTTTGCTAATGCGCTTTTGGTTGTTGTTGGTTTATTGATGATTATTTTTGCAACCTACCATCTCTTTTTTACAAAGATGTATCTTATCGGTTTAATCGATGTGGTGGCATTGGGCTTTATTGTAGGGCTTTTTATACACTTAAGAATTAAAAAATCAATACAGTTGTTTGGTCATATTATGGCCGTTGGTACGGTGGTTCTTTACTATTTATTTATGGTCGTTACTCAAAATGAAAACATGAGTTTAATTTGGGTGATTTTTGTACCATTTTTAATTATTTTGGTTAACGGCTGGAAAGAGGGGGTTTGGTATGTACTCTCGTTTTACGCGGTTGTATTTCCGTTAGCGTATCTTAATATTGGCGTATGGGAATCAGGTGATTGGAACAGTATTCATGCATACCGTTTTATTGCCACATTAACATTGGCATTAATCATTGCATTATTAGTTGATTTTACCCAAGTGTGTGGTCATAAGCGCGAAGTAGAACTGCGTAAAAAAGAACTTTTGTATTTGGATGAACTTAAAATCATGTCAAGAACGGACGGATTAACAGGGTTATATAATCGTCATTATTTCAACCAAATTTTTGCAGAAAAAGTAAAAGAACTTGAAAACTCTTCTCATTCATTGATGTTTTTTATAGTAGATATTGATTACTTTAAATCTTATAACGACTACTATGGACATCAAGCAGGGGATGAGGTTATACAGAAAATAGCCGCAACGATTCAGCACTATATTCACCGTGAAAACGACTTGGTGTTTAGATTAGGTGGTGAAGAATTTGGCGGTTTATTGATGGCCAGAGATGCGCAACAAATGGAAGAATGGTTAGCGAAGCTATCAGATGAGATTGCCGCCCTTAAAATAAAACATGCACCAAACGTAAGTTTGCCTTGGGTAACCATTTCGGGTGGCGTGAGTTCAATGAAATCAAGCAAACAAGTCAGTATGGAAGAATTATATAAAAATGCGGATGATGCGTTATATAAAGCTAAACACGATGGCAGAAACCGCTTTGTTATTGATAAAAATCGATAGCTTAATCAATTATTATCCAGTTGAAGTGCATAAAGATAAAGGGAAATACGGTGTTATCTTTAGATAAAGTTAAAAGTTATTTACAAGGATTGTTTGTTAGCCCAGACATGTTAGTGAATAGTCCTTATGAGGCTTTTAGGCAGTTGTTGAGTGCGGGAATAATGGTGATGATTGTCATCGCTCTTTATGCCTTTTTGTTATTACACATTTTTGTAACAGGGTTATATCAACTTGCCATACTCAATTTTGTTGTGGGATTCATTGGCATTGTTTTATTGTTTAGTTTGTATAAAACCAAAAAAATGGGCAGTCAAGGACATATTATGACTGTGCTGATTATCAGTTACTTTTTGGTGTTTACTTATGTGAATAAAGGGGCTCAATATAGCCTTATCTTTGGCTTATTTGTGCCTTTTATGACTATTGCAATGGTTGGTTTAAAAACCGGATTACGTTATCTTCTTGTTTTTTATGTCATTATGTTTTCAATGGTAACTTGGGGATTAAGCCATTGGAATGATCTTTACTGGACAGAAACGAGTTTGTTTCGTTTTATTTTAGCGTCATTAACAAGTGTTGTTTTAGCCGTATTAATAGAAGTGAATAACACAGGATTGAATCGTAAGATTTCTAAACAACGAGAAACTGAAAAAGTGTATGTAAAAAAGTTGAAGCGTTTATCAACCATTGATGCATTAACTGAATTATATAACCGTCATTATTTGCAGGAAGTGTTAGAAAAAAATTACAAGAATTAAAAAATACCGATTTGTATTTAACGTTTTTTATTTCAGATATTGACTATTTTAAATTGTACAACGATGAATATGGACATCAGCAAGGTGATGAAGTTTTAAAAGAAGTTGCCGCAACGGTGCACAACTATATTAAACGTAAAGATGACTTAGTCTTTAGACTAGGGGGCGAAGAATTTGGCGGCTTGTTAGTAACTGAATCACCACAAGAAACCAGCGAATGGATTTCTAAACTTAAAGAAGAGGTTGAGGGTTTAAAAATTGTTCATTCAACAAAAGCACCTGAAAAATACATCACCATTTCAATTGGTATTTTTTCAGCCAAAATAGAAAACTTTGATAGTCTAGCTTGTATCTATAGAGTTGCGGATAGCGCGTTGTATGAAGCTAAAAACAATGGACGAAATCAAGCGCACATTATTTTACCTCAAAATAAAGAAGGTCTTTGTGAATGAAAATTGTTGCCTTTAGTACCAAACCATACGATAAACAGGTTTTGTGTAGAGAGTTTCATCATCAATGGGAAACCTTGTATTTAGAAGTACCTTTAGATTTAAATACAGTTGCCTATGCGCAAGAAGCCGAGGTGGTTTCTGTTTTTGTTAATGACCGTTTAGATGCCAAAATACTTAAGTTACTTGCCGAGGGTGGCACCAAACTTATCGCCCTACGTTGTGCGGGGTTTAATCATGTTGATTTAGACACCGCCAAAGCGTTAGGTATTAAGGTGGTAAGAGTGCCTGCCTATTCACCCTATGCGGTGGCGGAGCATACGGTGGCTTTAATGCTGGGTTTAAACCGCAAACTGTACAAAGCATATAACCGAGTACGAGAGGGCAACTTCTCTTTAAACGGCATGTTAGGTTTTGATATGTATGGCAAAACCGTAGGGATTGTAGGTGCAGGTAAAATAGGTCGTTTAGTGGGGCGTATGTTGCAAGCGTTTGGTTGTGACGTTTTGATTTACGATCCATACATCTGCGAGGCCTGTAAAGATTTAGGTATTAAACAGGTTAAGCTCACTGAGCTGTTTACTGAATCGGACATTATTTCACTACACTGCCCGTTAAACGCAGAAACCAATCACCTTATTAACGCACAAACCATCGAGCAAATGAAAAATGGCGTTATGCTTATCAATACTGGTCGCGGTGCCTTAATGGACACCACGGCATTAATTGCGGGCTTAAAAAGCAAAAAAATTGGCTACTTGGGTATGGATGTTTATGAAAAAGAGGGCGCTCTGTTTTTTGAAGATCACTCTTGTGAAATTATTCAGGATGACGCTTTTGAACGTTTACTGACCTTTCCAAACGTTTTAATTACTGGACACCAAGCCTACTTTACACAAGAAGCACTTACCCATATTGCACAAACCACTACCGCAAATATTCATGAATATCTCAATAACCCAGAAACCACGAGTTGTTTAGAAAATGAGGTTACTTGTGAAACACATTAATTTGGCTTACTTTAGCCTCGGAATCATGCGCTACAAATTATCAAGTCTGCTCGTTATCGGTTTGCTAAGTTCGGTTTTACTCTCTGGTTGTGCCACAATTAAGTTAGGCCAATCTTACGATAAACCCATTCAAGAACAAGTGATTGAAGAGGGTAAAAGTGACGATAAAGTATTGATAATTAATATTAACGGTCTATTAAGCGATAGCCCAAAAACAGGTTTGCTATCTACCGCACCTAGCTTGCTAGATTCGGTGATGATGCAGCTTAAAAAAGCCGAAAAAGACAAAAATATTAAAGCGGTATTACTCAAAATTAATAGCCCGGGTGGCGGGGTAACCGTGAGCGATATTTTGTATCATGAGTTAATGGCGTTTAAAGAGCGTACGCATAAAAAAATCTATGTACAAATGATGGATGTGGCTGCATCTGGCGGTTTATATGTTGCCATGGCCGCCGACCATATTCAGGCTCACCCATCCACCATTACGGGTTCTATGGGCGTAATTATTATTAATCCAGACTTATCGGGCACTATGCAAAAAATAGGGGCTAAGGTCAATGTATATAAAACGGGTGAAAACAAAGATATGGGCTCACCGTTTAAAGCAGCAAGCCAAACCGATAAACAAGTTTTTCAAGGCCTGGTAGATCAAATGGCCACCCGTTTTTATGACATTGTACAAAGCAAACGAAAGCTGTCAGATTCACAAATGGCGGTACTAAAAACGGCTAGGGTATTTACGGGCAAAACAGCGGTACAAAACGGATTAATTGATTCATTAGGCTATTTAAGTGATGCCACTAAAAAGGCTTGTAAACTGGCAAACAGTAAAGACTGCAAAGTGGTGACATATCGTTTTAAACAAAATACCAACGCCACAAGTTATTCACCCACTATGCAAGCAAACACGCCAGACCAGGCCTGGAAAATTGTTGATATTCCTTTGCTAGACCAACTCAAACTTAAATCAGGTATGTACTACTTGTATTTGCAGTAAATTTTTTATGGATATTCATATTTTGTGATTGATCTTTCAGTATTGTAAAAAAAATCAACCACGAAGACACGGAGGCACGAAGAGTTAACAATTAATTAAGAACTTATTTGATAACGAAGATTATATATTTTAACTTATAGGCCATCAGCAGTTAGTCAGCAGTTAATCAGTACTTGTTTTATAACCAATAATGTATTGAATTTAAATTGGTTATTCGTCCAAATAAAACGAGTGTTAGTTTTTGATTTCTTCGTGCTTTCGTGTCTTCGTGGTGAACTTTCTTGTCTTTCAATCATAAAATACACTTAGTTTTTTATGCTTAGCGAGGTAGTCATTTACATTTTTTTGAATCGGCATTTTTAAACATCGCTTGTCGGTCTTTCATTTTATAAGCCGCATTTACATATTGTTCGGGTTGCGGTTTTATAAAGTAAAGATAGTCGTCTTTAGCGTTATCCGTCTTGTTATTAAAGGTTTTAATTTGCGCTGTATTCTCAACCCTAATTGGGGTAATTACCTTTATTTTTAAGTTAGGGTCAAGACGTTGTAAAGCGGCTACGGTTCCTAGATGGTTTTCACTGTGAAAACTACCATTAACGTGTACGACTTTACTCTGTGGATTATTTAACCAGGCCTGGTAAATTGATTCGGCCATGGTATTATCACGGGTTATTTGCCCTAAATAGCTATTGTGCTTGCGTTCTTTAGTGAGTTTGCGCATTTTGCTTAATAATTGTTCAAACTTGTTCTCGTATTCGGGTATTTCTGCAAATGGCTGTTTAGCAATGGTGTTAAGTTCTTGTGTATTTAATTTTTTAATATAGCTTTGCCCTTCTCTTCCAACACAGCGCACAATATCGGCTGCGGCATTGGCCGCAACTACGGGCATAAAATGTTGTTTAGCAAATTCGACTAACGGACGATAGCTGGCGACGTAGTTACTCCAGGCAGGCGCTTTTTTAATCAGTTGAACCTCGCCAATTTCATCATCTAAATACTGGTTTAAAATCTCTTGTTGATCACGGTTAAACATTTCCATGCTTAAAATAAGATTAGAGTTTTGTTGATACAGGCCTGCTAAAACCTGCATTTCTAATAATGCTGACGCATGGTTGCCATGAAACTCACCAATAAACACAATATCCGTGTCTTTTAACTCGCTAATGAGTTGTTTTAAAGAAATAGGTTGTTGCTGTTGATTGACTAAATAGTAGTCATAAGCATCGGCAAGTTGTATTTTGTTTGTATGTGTTTGAGTTATTGCAACTTGGCTTGATTTAACCTCTGTAACCAGAGGCGTGGTTTGTACAGATTGAGAACTACAACCACTAAGTAAAAAAGATACAGAAAACATACCGATAAATAAAGGATTGAGTTTTAAGTTTAATTGAGTTTTATACATAGTTATCCACAGGCTAAAATAAGGGTTACATAGAGATATAAAATAGTGATATTAAATACCCGTGATACGTGCAACGCCAGAATCAATAGCCGCTTGGCTAATGGCTGCAGGTATGACATTAATCAATCTTGGGTCATTGGGTTTGGGCAGAATATACTCTTTGCCATAACACAAATCGGTTAAACCATAGCCCTCTAGAACTATTTGCGGTACCGAGCTGTGTGCTAGCTTACGCAAGGCTTCTACCGCCGCAATTTGCATTGGCAAGTTAATTTCAGAAGCTCTTACATCTAAGGCACCTCTAAAAATATACGGAAACCCTAAAACATTATTTACTTGGTTGGGGTAATCACTTCGACCTGTGGCGACAATAACATCATTTCTTGTTTTATGTGCTAGGTTAGGGTCTATTTCTGGGTCTGGATTAGCCATAGCAAATACAACAGGATTAGCGGCCATACTTAATAACATGTCCACCGTTAAAATATCTTTGCCAGACACGCCAAAAAACACGTCGGCATTTACCATGGCATCGGCTAGAGTCGTTTTTGTGGTGTCTTGTGCAAAAGCCTCTTTATAACGGTTTAAATTTGTGCGGTGCGTGGTTACGATACCTTTACTATCCACTAACGTAATATTGGTTTTTTGAGCACCAATTGCCATTAATAAGTTCATGCAAGCAATACCTGCTGCACCTGCACCAACACAAACAATACGGGCATTTTCAAGGGTTTTATTTTGTAATTCTAAAGCGTTAATTAATCCCGCAGACGCCACTATGGCGGTGCCGTGTTGATCATCATGAAATACGGGGATATCTAGTCTGGCTTTAAGTGCTTGTTCAACCTCAAAACATTGCGGTGCGGCAATATCTTCTAAATTGATGCCACCAAATGTGGGGGCGATATTGGCAATGGTCTGAATCAGTTCTTCAGTATCGGTGCAATTGACTTCAATATCAAAAACATCAATATTAGAAAAACGCTTAAATAGCATACCTTTGCCTTCCATAACCGGTTTACTCGCCAAAGCACCGGTGTTACCCAAACCTAAAACGGCTGTGCCGTTAGAAATCACGCCAACCAAATTGCCTTTGCCGGTATAGCGGTAAACATCATCAGGGTTATTTTCAATTTCTCGCACCGGTTCTGCCACGCCAGGGCTATACGCAAGGCTTAAATCTCGCTGAGTGTCACACGGTTTAGTAAGAGCAATTTCTAATTTTCCTGGCTTGGGTAATTCATGATAATGCAAGGCATCGGTACGTAAATTGCTCATAAAAACCTCTTGATAATAAATTTGAGTAATATGTGAATTAGTTAATTGTAAAACAATGCTTTCCAAAATAGCGTATGTTTTAAAACGATTCATGAAACAGTCATTTTTTTGGTAATGAGCGATATTGATAACATCAAAATATAGACTACAATAAAAGATGAACTATTTGGGACCGAGTGAAAAGTGCAGCTAGATACGAAAGAAGATTATTTTGTTGGTAGACAACCTATTTTAGATTCAGAGAATCATATATATGGATATGAATTGCTATTTAGAGGTGGTTTAAACCCAAATGAAGCTTTGTTTGAATCGGCAAGAGAGGCAACCGCCACCGTAGTGTGTAATGCGATGATGCATATAGGTTTAAGCCAATTGGTTGGTAATGATAAAGCGTTTATTAACTTCCCCGAATCGTTTTTTTTTAGATATGCGAGACCCTTTTTTTCATCCCTCCCAAGTGGTCATTGAAATATTAGAAACGGTAGAGCCAACCAAAGAGGTTATTGAGGGGGTTAAGCATCTAAAAAAGCAAGGGTTTATGATTGCTTTAGATGACTTTATATTTAACAAAAAATTTATTCCTTTTATTAAGCTTGCTGACATTGTTAAATTTGATGTACTCGACATTAAACCTGAAAATATCAAACCGTTATTTGAAAAAATAAAAAAAATAAAAGACATTACGATTCTTGCCGAACGAGTAGAAACAAAAGACGTTTTTGAGCGCTGTAAAAAAGCGGGAGCAGACCTTTTTCAAGGTTATTATTTTGCAAAGCCAGAGGTGGTAACAGGCAAAAAACTGGGTGTAGCAAAACTCAATTTGCTTGAGTTATTAGAAAAAGTGGTTGATGACTCCCTGCACTTAGATGACTTAACCGCCATTATTGAAAAAGATATTGGCTTAAGCATTAAAATCATGAAGCTGGCCAGACAGTATAGAACACAAACGATGCCAGACTTCAGTTCACTAAAAGAAGTTTTGACGTTATTTGGTTTAAAACGAGTGCAGTCTTGGGCAACCATGATTTCTATGACCGCTTTAGAAGACGTTTTACCTGAAGTGTTTAATTTAGCTCGTTTGCGAGCAATTTTTATGCGCAATGCTGCACAACAGGAGGGCTTACCTTTAGTTGATAGTTATTATTTAGCAGGCCTGTTCTCTATGATTGATGTTATTTTAGGGCAAGAATTAAAAGAAGCTTTAGAGCAAATTCCACTTAACACTAAAATTAAACAAGGTTTACTTAAAGGTGAAGGTGAATACGGACGTTTACTCAAGGCTGCAAAAAGTTTTGAAATAAACCGTGCTGATCAATATCAAGAATTTGCCGTGATTTATTTTGAAGCCATGAAAGAGGTTAATACCATTTCTAAAATTTAAGGCTTGTTGAGATGGTTAATCAGCCGTTAAATTTAGATCCTCCCTATATTCACTTAATCTTATTTAGTTTATCGTTACACCATGTCAGTGCAAAAGTGTCTGTATAAAAGGCGCTAGATAACAAGGAAATTCATGGAAAGTTATTATGTTCAAATTGGGTTAACTCTTGCATTAATTGCTGGGTATTTTGTTAGTAAATGGAGTTTGGTTAAAATTTTAACCAAACTCGGGCAAGCCAAACAAGTACCCGAAGTACGAATTAAAAATGTAACCAACTACTTTATTTTGATTCTGTTTCTTATGCTGTTTATAACCCTAATGATGGTTTGGGGCGTTGATTACCAAGGGATGCTGGTGTTTTTATCATCGGTATTGGCCGTAATCGGTGTGGCGTTGGTGGCTCAATGGTCAATTCTTAGCAACATTACCGCAGGGGTGATTGTATTTTTTGCGTTTCCCGCGCGTATTGGCGATACCGTAGAAATTGTGGATGGCGCGCAGCGTATAAAAGGCACCATTACAGAAATTACTCTGTTTCAAGTCTTATTAATAGATGAAGACAATCAAATCATAGCCTACCCAAATAACCTAGTATTACAGCGACCCGTAATAAAAATGGTTGATAAACCTAAAGAATCAAACCAAAACAGCTCATCATGGGCAAAACGTGCTGAATCCCGTAAATCTTAAGCTCTCTTTTAAAGCTACTTTAAAACTGTTTTAGAAGCATTTTAGAACCATTTTAGAACGGCTTACTTAATCATGGTTGTACTTAATCATGGCTTTAGTTAATACCTCGTTTATTTAACGTGGAAAAGACCCATTGTTAATATCAATACAACTGCCATTAATGTATTCGGGCGAACTGGTTGCTAACCAGTACATGGTTTCTGCCACTTCTTGAGCAGTCGCAAAGCGGCCATCAATGGTATTACTTAAAAAAGCCTGTTGGCGATGTTGCGGAATATTATTCAGCATTTCGGTTTCAACCGGGCTGGGCGCTACCGCATTTACTATAATTTCACCTTGAAAAAACTTGGCAAAACTTTTGGTAGCGTTAATTAAGCCTGCTTTGCCTATGCCGTACCAAATATCAGGGTGGCCAATTTGCCCCGCAATTGAGGCGTTATTCACCACTCTTGGCGTGTAATTTGAGGTGGTTTTGAGTTTGTCGGTAAGTAATTGCGTGAGTTTTACTGGCGATATAATGTTTAACTGCAAAGAATAATCACGATCATCGTCTGGGTAATTATCTACGGTAATGGGTTGCAATAAACCCGCGTTGTTAATTAACACATCAATCTGTTGAATCGAATTTACCAGGCCTGGTAAATTGTCAATATCGGTTAAATCAAACTCGGTGCAAGTGACTTGTGGATGGTTTTGGTAATCAAAATCTTCTTGGTTAGTAAAGTCTCGGGCAATAATTTGCACGGTGTCACCCGCTTCTACAAATTTTTGCGTTAGGGCAAGGCCAATACCTTTATTGCCCCCAGTAATTACAATGTGTCTCATAAGGCTGTTTGTACTCTATTTTGAATTTAAGGCCGTAGTGGGCGTGTTCCAACTGATGACGACATTTTGTTTACCCCAGGCTTTGGCTTTTTTATAGTCAGTACCCATATAAATATCGATTTTGTTTTTCCAACGTTTGTGCATTTTATCAAGCACTAAATACTCACCTGGCAACCCCTCGATTTTGACTTTAGAGCCATTTCTAAGGCCTTTTTTAAGTAAATCTCTAGAAACGGCTATGGACTTTATTCCTGGTTTTAAAGGATTGTTCCATGCCGCCAAAAAAGGCGTTTTATCGGTTTGTGCTTCGTGAGAGGTGTAAGCGGTTGCGGTAACTTTTAATTCAGTGCGTGACAGTTTATCCGTATCATCGTTACTGCCGCATCCAGATAAAGCGAGCAGGTTTATGACTAAAACACTTATCCATTCTGCGCGTAGAAAACTCATGATAAACAGCCTTTTTAAAGATGTGGTTTAAAACGAAAAGCCACTCTTAAAGAATTTTACTGCAATTGGTGGGTATTTCAAAACCTATCATTTTGATTAGATTGATTTTTGTCTTTATTAGCAAGTTATACCAGGCCTGATAAAAACAGAAATAAGCTATCTTATCGTTCTAATCGATAAATTAGATCAATAGAACTACTGTCGTCAGCACTATTGCTTTTAAGCAGTAGCTTTTGGGTAAGTTGATAGAAAAATTGTACGGCGTTATTTTGTTGTCCGGTTAGGTCTTTGGCGTAGCGAACATACAGTTTGTCCGTTAAGGCACGACCAACTAATAGGTTGCTGACTTTTTGGTTTTTAACATCAAAGTACACATCTTCTACTCCTAAGGTTCGGGTTAGGGTATTGAGTACAGGGGTGTTGTTTTGAATCCCAAATTTATAGAAAGCACTTAATACTTGAGATTGGTAGTCGGGTTCTTGTGATGAATCACTGGCACGACCAAATATCAGGTAGTTGATTACTTGAGCTTGTGAGGCCGATGGGTCTGAATAAAAGGCAAACTGCGGTTGGGTAGCACTGCCTGTAATATTAAGGCGTGCGGTGGTTTGACCGACCACTCTAAATAAATTTACATTTAAAGCGGGGTTGGCAATAGCGCCATTAAAGGTAAAGCTAGATTTGGCTATTTGTACTTGGTTACGTGCATCAAGGTTAATATAGCCATTCAGTAAGTTAACTTCGCCCAAAGCTTGAAGATCAGGGCTGTCGCCTTGTTTAACCAGTTGCAGTACGCCACCTAAAAAGGTCTGTGCATCACGCACGTTGATTTTTACATTTTTGCCAAAACCAATTTTTATATCGTAGCTTAATTGACTAATGGTTTCTTGTTTGGGCACAACATTGCCCTGCTTATCAATAATGATTTCATCATCACTGGTTGCAGTGTGTTCATGTAAAGGCATTTTGTCTAAATTTAGGCTACTGTCGTGAAGTTTTGCAAAGCCTTTAATATGGGTGGCGCCTTCTAGTAATGTAACGTCGATATCTGCTGCGGTATTCAGTTCGGTAAATTGGGTTTTAAGTAATTCAATGGTGTCCGTTTTGAAATTGGCTAACAGTTTAGGCTGGGTTTGAAAATCTAGCAGATTAACGGTTAAGTCAGCGTGTCGATTATTAGGTTGTGACCATAGGCCTGTGGCAGCAATAATTTCAGGTGTAACATTGGCGGTAAGGTTAATGTCTTGATCTGATAGACCTAGCAACGGCAGGTCAAGGTTTACATCTAAAGTGGCTTGCGTATTGTGTTGCGGAGCATTTAATTGCCCAGAAAGTTGTGTGTGTAATTTTAGGGCGGTTTTATGCAGTTTTACAAACTCTAATGCGCGCTTATTTAATGTCCAATCATTAAGGCTAGCTGTAATATCACCTTGTAATTGAGCATTTGACCAGGTCTGATTGGCTTTTTTGTGGCTGTCTATTTTAGCGGTTAAAAGCCCCGTTTCATTCAGTTGTGCTTGGCTTATTAAACTGGCTTTATTGTTGTTAATTTTGGCTTGTGCTTGCCAGTTTTTAACGTTAATAGGAAACACAAAACCTTGTTCTATAATCGCAATATCAAGCTGTGGAATGCTTAACGATTGGCTGGCAACCAGTGTGTTTTTCCAGTTAGCTTGGCCTTTACCATTTAACAGTCCTTTGAGAGTGATATTTGAATTTAACCAAGGTTCTAACCAGTTAAAAATAGGCAGGTCATGCATGCTCCAATGTGCCTGATTTGTGTCACTATTTATGCAAAAATCAGAGCTTGGGTTTTTTTGCGATGCAATACAAAGGTTATTAAATTGCAGTTGGTTAGGGCTTTTCCAATGAATGTCGGTTGCTTGTTTTAATGACCAATCACCCACATTGGATTTATTTGTATTGGTTTGTTTAATATCAAACTGCTGTAATTGAATGGTTTGTTTTTCTAAAGAGGGTTTATTCTCAACCGTTTTTGCTTGAATGCTTAAGTTTGGATGTGTGAGTTGAATATGGCTTATAAAACCATTTGTCGTAGCGTTATTTTTTTGATTGCCTTGTCTGTTTATATCAAGAGCAGAAAGCAATAGCTGGTTTTGATATAACCCTGTTTTTTGTTCAATGTGTTTGGCTTGAAAATGCAGTTCACTTTGCGCTAATTGATGCAATGGAATATGCCCATTGAAACTAAGCGATTTAGCATACAGAGTTTGAGCCGGTTTATTTTTAATAGCGGGTAATTGATAACCTATTTTATTGGCACTAAGTTTAACCGTTGACCAGGCCTGGTAAATTTCAGAAAAGTCTTTTTTAAATTGACCTTTTGTACTCATATTGAGCTTAACAGAACCGCTTAAAGGCGTATAAATTTGCTTTAATTGGTTTAGGTTTGCATTGAGGTTAATGTCAAAGTTTTTTGCCCATTGTCCTGATAAATCTGCCTGGTTATCGCCTAAGACTAAATGTGCTTGTTGTATTTTTCCGGACGAGAAATCGTCCGCTAATGAGAGTTGAGCTTGAATCGTACCAGCATGTTCGGCGTATTTAAGATGTGTGTTGGCAATATCAATACGATAATGGGCTTGCGTGGTTTTAGCGTCTTTTATTGCTAATGTGTTTTGAGCCATTGAATTAAGTTGGGTGTTAATTTGCCCAGTTAAAGAGAGCGGTTTTGGCAGGCCTGTTAAATCAAATTGTTGAATATTAAATTGACTTTTTCGTTGGTCTAAATTGACTAGTTTCCAGTTAAATTGACTGGTCAATTGATAGTTATTTTCTGGATTAAACCACTGTAAATTGAGCTGTTGAGTGTTGAAATGAATATCAAGTTTATTATTGGTTAAGTTGCCAGTACCTTGCGCTTGCAGTGAACCCATATTGGCAAATTGACTCTGTAGCGTAAAAACCATGTTTTCGGGTTTAGCCGCTTTTGTTTGTGGTAATGCTGTATTGATTGTTAATGACGATAAAGGTGCTGTTACATCAAAAATTACTTTGGCTTGCGGACGGGTTTTAAATCCAATATCTAACTGACCATGAGTGGTGAGCTTGTTGCTATCAATGTCATATTGAGTTTGAGTTTTACCTTGAGCCTGTTCAAGTTGCCATTGGTTATTAAGTTTAGCTTTAAATTCTTGCCAGTGTGAATCAACACGAATGAGATTGCCTTGAATATTTAGCGTGTGTTGCGAACGACTAACATAAGGTAATGTGGTGTTTAGCTGAATTTGAACCGAATTAAGGCTACCTTGTATTTGGCTTGTAAACTGTAATGATTTAAAGGGTGAGGGTGCAGCCACTTTTTTTGCGGTGTCAGTGGAGCTTAAATCGGTTAACTCAACAGCTAAGTTAGCTGAAAATTTACGAGCGTTTAACAGGGTAAAATCAGAGGTGGTGGCTATTTTATAATGTTGATACAGGCCTGTTAAATTGGTTACGTTAAGTTGTTGGTTGTGCCAATGTATAGCGGCATGCAGTTGCTTAATTTCTTCTGCTGGCTGATTATCAATTTGTAGGCTAGCTTGTTTAAGCTGAAAATCGTCTATATGTAGTTGAGTGTGGTAGTTTTTAGTCAATTCAAAAAGAGCGGCCAGCGGGCTTTCTGTACTGGCAGTTTGATTTGGTGTGCTAATTGTTTGTAAGTTAACGTTAGACACGATTAATTGATCAATTTGCACACGGTTTGTAAACAAGTCTTTAAGTTGCCAATGCCAGCTAATATTGTCAATTTGTAGGTCAGTATTGTCATTTTTAAACTGTATATTGTGCAGCGTTAAACCATCAATTAAACGACCTTGAGCGGATTCGATTTGTAATTGACCATTTGTCCAACTTGAAATATACGGTAGGGCTTTTTGCGCGGTATTTGAGTTAAAAAGCAGTAAACTTAACAATATACCAAGTGTAAAAAAGACAATGAGAAATAACCCTAATGAAGCCAGGCTAAACCAAAGATAAGAACGAACGATAAGACTATTAAGTTGCGCGTTTTTTGCCGTTTGTTCAGGCTTTGTTGTGTTTGACGGAATATTTGACTGAACACTTGATTGGTTAGGATCTGTTTTCATAAATCAAACCCCAATGAGAAGTGCAATCGCCAATCTTGTCTACCAGGCTCAGAAACAGGCCAAGCAATGTCTAACTTAGCGATACCAACGGGTGTGTAACCTCGTAAACCAAAACCAGCGCCTACTTTTACATCTGTTGACTCTTCAAGGTTAAAAAGTTGACCTGCATCGACAAACGCCCCGACCCCAACATATTCGCTCAGGCGGTAGTCAGTGTCTAAAGAGCCTAATACCATGTTTTCTGCACCCTCAATCGTGCCTGTGCTAGAAGTTATACCAATGGATTCAAAGCCATAACCTCGTAAATTTTCGCCACCGAGTAAATAGCGATAAGATGCTGGTACGACTTCATCTTTATCGGCGGCAGTTAATACCATTTTAGCTTTGGCGTGTAGACGCCAAAAATCCATTATGGATAAAACGCCACTACTTGCGAGCTCGATTTGTGCAAACTGAGAATCAGAAGCAATGCCGTCAAAACTTCCGCGCAAGGTTGCGCTGTGTCTATAACCAGACGTAGGGTATGCGTCGTTATTTACCCAGCGTGATTTAAGATTAATACCAAATAATAAGGTTTGAATAATATCTTCTGAGCTGTTTGTGTAGCGATAGTTTTCAGATTCAAATGAGACAAAGGGGTTAATTAACCATCTTGGCGTTGCCTGAAAATTATAGTCAGCGGTTACCGATTTTTGGGTGAGGTCAAGTGTGTCGGATTGCGTTGATTCATAACCAAAACCAATGTTCCAATGTTGTACCGCAGGTCGGTCACCAGGAATATGGTAGTTAAAATTAAAGTATTGAGAACGTTCACCAAACAGGCTGTCTACTTGATAACTATGACCTTGCTTGTTTATGAGCCGGTTTTCAAAACCAAATAAAAGACGTGCGCCAGTGTCGGTTCCGTAACCAATACCCGTGTCGTAATGATGTTTTAAACTTTCTTCAACTTCTACCGATACTGGAATACGTTTATTCTTTTGTTCAGTGAATTGCGGAATAACGCGAATAGAACCAAAATAATGGCTATCAATCAGGCTTTTTTGCAAAGCGACAATATCGGAATTTTTAAAAGTATCACCAGGCTTAAATTCAGCAAATTTAGCTAAAAAAGCGGTTTCTATTTTTTGATTACCATGAAACGTGACTTGCCCAAATTGATACGCAGTTTTGGTGTCAAGATGTAAGTGTATGTCTACGGCATGTAAATGTGGGTAAACTTTAAAATTACGTTCTGTAAACGCCGCATCCATAAAACCTTCATTTAAGGCTAAATTATTTAAAGCATTAACGGTATCGGTATAGTTTTCATGGGTAAAGCGTTCGCCAACTTTAAGTGGCATTTGAAACTTTTTAAACTGTTTCCAAGCCTCTAAGCTTTTGCCTTCACCTTCAATAACAATATCAATCTTACGAATTTTTACCGCTTTACCTAAGGTAATAGAAAAGTTGGCTAAGGTTTGTTTAGCAGTACGTTTTAAAGTTTTGGTTAGGCTAGCTTGGTAATAACCCAATGCTCGTAAGGTATCTAAAATTTCTTGTTGAGCACGGTTAAATAAAAAGTCTGTTTGCGCAGGGTATTCATCACGCTTTAAATTACCTAATGAAATCTCACTAATTAAACGCTCTTTTAGTTTGTTATCACTACTGTCGGTAAATTTAATGGTTACTTCTAATTTGGGGTGTGTGGCAGAGGGTTTATTGGTCGCTTCTTTACTAATACTCTTAACCGGTTTAGGTTGAACCTCTTCAGCATAGGCATTATAAGGCAACAGTAAAAAGCTTAAGCAAAGTACCGTTATTGATAACCAAGTAGAGTGGCAACGCAAATCGTTCATTTGGCGTGAATATACGCGGTGTTTAAAAATAGAAATAACATAAAATTAGTATTGTGCATGTTTTTGTATAACAAAATATAGCTGTAACATAATGAAACCTAAGCACCTAAAATCGTGAATATAAACCCTATTTCTTTATTGTATTATGGATTGGTTAATCTTTACCGTAATTAACTGAAAAAAAGCTATTTTAGCGTGGTGATTAAAGATTAAGGCTTCACGTAATGTAATAAAAACGATAAAGTCAGTAGTGAAAACACGGTTGAAAACATAATGGTTTGCGCGGTGACTAAGGCATCTTTTTTATAAAAATCAGCTAGCATATATGGCCCTGTACCGGTAGGTAATGCGGCTAACATTACTGCCATCATTGCGAGTTCAGTTGGCATATCAAAAACTTTAAATGCAAGCCAAGCAACTAATAATGGTTGTATGATCAATTTTGCGATGGTTAAGGATATTGCCGTGTTGCGAACTTTGGCCGAATGTGACGATTCTTGAGCGGACGAGTGTGCTAAAAACAAGCCTAAGCTGACCAATGCAGCAGGGCTTGCGGCATCGGCTAACAAGCTTAAAAATGTTTCCATGCTTTTTGGCAAGGTATAAGGTGTGGCTGAAAATACGGCTCCTGCAATGGGGGCGATAACTAATGGGTTTTTAAACACCGCCTTAATAACATTCATGGTGCGTAAGCGCCAACCTAACGTAGCATGTAAGGTAATTTCAATTAAGATTATTCCAAACCCAAATAACAGCGAAACCACAATAATGCTAGAAATAGCCGTAGGTACTTCACTGGCCGATCCAAATATTAAAAACATAAGTGGAAAACCAATGTATCCCGTATTGGCGTAAGAAGCGGCCATGCTATCAATGCTAGATTCGGCCAAATCTTTGCCTTGGCTCAGTCGCCAAAACAGAACCAATAAAAATACCGCAAAAGAGCCAATAATATAAACCGCTATAAAGTCAGGTTGAAACATGGCGTTCCAATCGCTTTCGGCCATAATTTCAAACAATAAAGCGGGCAGAGCCAACCAAATTACAAAACGGTTTAATTCTGTTGCCGAGGTAGGGCCCAGAATTTTGGTTTTATAACTAATATAACCTGTGGCGATTAACGCAAAAACAGGGAACAGAATAGTAAATGTAGCTAACATAAATCGAATTTAACCAAGGAGGTGACGTCATTCTGTATATTGTACGGTAGCAAATGGTGTTATACGGATTAATATGACAAGGTCATTATTTATTTTTTATTGGTATAAATTTTGCTTTTTTAAAATTAAACGCAATACCAGGTAGTTATTGAACTAATTATTTGAAGAATAGCTTAACTAAATTGAATTATTTATTAATATTTAGAATATTGTCAGTATTTCGGTTTAAAAGATTTTACAAAAAAAATTGCAAAGACATCTTTGCAAAACATCAGAAAGAGCATAAGTATGAATGAATATCAGCTACCCGATGACCTTGTCATCCTCTCAACTTCCGATTTGCAAGGTAATATTTTAGATTATAACGAAGGCTTTAGAGAGGCTTCTGGTTATAGCGATGAAGAAATTAAAGGTAAACCACATAATGTTTTGCGCCATTCTGATATGCCAAAAGAAGCGTTTAAAGATTTTTGGAGCACTTTACAAAATGGTGATCCTTGGCAAGGAATGGTCAAAAATAAACGCAAAAATGGTGAATACTACTGGGTTATGGCTAATGCCAGTCCAATTATTGAAAATGGTAAAGTAACAGGGTATTTGTCAGTACGTTACCCTGCTACTCAAGCACAAAAGCAACACGCCACGGAGCTTTACGCAGCCATTAAATCGGGTTCCGCTACGTTTCCTTGGACGCGCAAGCAATCTAAATTGAAAAAATTATTTTTACCTTACGCCAGCATTTTTGTTGGCTTGTTAGCCTTTTTGGGTTTAGCCACACAAGCTGAATTGACGCCAACGGTGAATGCCTTCTTAGGGACTGGAATTTTAGCCATGTTAGTTGCGGCTTGGTCGGTTTATAAATCTTCTTCATTGTCTAAAAATTTACAAGTAGGTATTGAGAACCTCGCCAACGGTAAATTTAAAGAACGTATTCAAGATAATACGGAATTAGGCTTTTTAATGAACATGGTTCGTTCGAGAGTTGCGGAAAGTGCGGCAAAAAATTACGATGCAGCCAAATCTTCTGCCATTTTAAATACGGCCATGAATAGTGCGAGTACCAATTTAATGGTGGCGGACTCAGACTTTAATATCAAAAGTATCAACAGCTCTTTAGAGGAAATGTTTTCGCGCAACGAAAAAAGCATACAACAAGAATTACCAAATTTTTTAGCTAAGGATGTAGTGGGATCAAATATGGATGTGTTTCATAAAAATCCTGCTCACCAACGAAAAATGGTTCAAGCTTTGCAAGAGCCTTGGACAGGAGATCTAATTGTAGGTGATTTGGTCTTACAATTGACCGTTGTACCTATTATTCGTAATAAACTCAAAATGGGTTATGTGGTTGAGTGGCTTGATAAAACCAATATCATCAAGAATATTAACGATATTACCCGAGTGCTTAAACACATTGAAGAAGGTGACTTTAATTACCGTGTTGAAGTATTTCCTGGCGATTTAGAAGAGCTTGGGCATGCTATTAATAGCACCATGATTACGCTTGGTGGTGTCATGAGTTCAATCAGTGAGGTGATGATGGCTCAGGCGTCGGGTGATTTAACTAAAGAATTACCGCCTGGTGTTTTTAAAGGCCAAGTTCATGACATGAAAAGTGCGATTAATTTCTCAACAACAAAAATTAAACAAGTAGTGGCGTTAGCTATAGAGGTGTCAAGTACGGTAAGCCACGCCGCTGCAGAAGTCTCTCAAGGTTCATTAGATCTAAGTGGTCGTGTACAAGATCAGGCTGCAGCGATAGAAGAAACATCGGCGACAATGGAAGAAATGAATGCCCAGTTGCAAAGCAGTAGTAGCAATGCTCAAGAAGCCAGTAATGTCTCTACTCAAGTTAAATCTAAAGTTGATAAAGGCATGGATATTATGCAGCAGAACATCCAAGCCATGAGTGCTATTGAAGAGTCTAGCCATAAAATCGCTGACATTGTTTCACTTATTGATGGTATTGCTTTCCAAACGAACTTATTGGCGTTAAATGCTGCAGTAGAGGCGGCTAGAGCAGGGGAGCATGGTAGAGGTTTTGCCGTGGTTGCCGGTGAGGTTCGCAGCTTGGCACAAAAATCAGCCGAGGCGGCAAAAGACATCAAAAAATTAATTGATGAAACGGTTGTACGAGTAAGCCAAGGTTCTTCTTTGGCTAGTGAATCGGGAGAAATGTTAAATGAGGTTAATCTATCAATTGATTCAGTAGCAAATATGATTGCACAAATAGCTGGAGCCTCTAAAGAACAGGCAGAAGGTGTGCACCAAGTGCACCTTGCTATTAATCAAATCGATAGTGTGACTCAGCAGAATGCGGCTTTAGTAGAAGAAACGAGTGCATCGGCAGATAACCTCAGACAACAAGCAGAAATTCTGCAAAAAGAGATGGCGTATTTTGATACAGGGCCTAGTCAGACTCTTGAGTTTGAAAAATATGGATTAAATAAAAAATAATGCATTCATTAAGAGTTTTATTGGTGGATGATAATGAGGTTCTTCGACGTATACAAATCCCTATAATCAGTAGCTATGGACATAATGTTATTGCTACTGAAGGCTGCAGGGAAGCTATGGAATTATTAAGTAAACAGGATTTTGATGTGATCTTAATGGATATGGTTATGCCAGAAGTAGATGGTCTGGAGTGTACTAAAAATCTCAAAGAACAGGGCGTTTCTGTACCAATAGTCTCTTTAAGTAGCAACGATAGTCTCAGTTTTTAAGAGGATTGTTTGGCCGCTGGTATGAGTGGTGTATTATCTAAGCCTACTAATAAAGTTGAGTTTGAAGAAGTGATGCAAAAAGTATTTGGGTGACTACTCCCCGCCCATAGCCTTTAAGCGACGGGCGGGGAGTAGTCACAGCATTGGTTAATACAACTCCCATCACGCCAAGCTTACGAATAAGCTTACCTTGGTCATCCTTTTTAACTAATTCTTTTATCATGCCTTTTTGAAATTTTTCAATTTGAATGCAGGGAAAGCGCAGTGCCATCAATTGAATCACCGCCTGTTTTCCAATATGCGATTGAGTACCAAGTATGTAAATTAAGCGCTTATATTTGAATTAAATAAATTTGTCGAATGTTTTTCGAGTCGCATCTTTTTTAAGTAATTAAATGTGTTGTATTGTGGTGCCAGTATAGGCATCGCCCTCGACACCAAAATTTTTAATTAATTAATTGAATGGAATCAGTATTTTCTTTACTAAAATTATGATTTCCACTTCAATTCCTTTTTGAACCTGGGGAATCTATAGAATATACCAGGCCAGGTATTCTTTGTGGTTATTCATGTTTTGTATGCATAGGGTAAGTCGCGATAACTGAGATTACACAACAAGTAATTTAACCAAGAAATAACCACCAATTAACAGCATGAAAAACAGTATTGCTGCCAAAATAAACGCTTTACCACCCACTTGTTTCATTTTGCTTATTTGGGTTTCCATGCCTAAAGCGACCATGGCCATGGTTAATAGAAAAGTATCTACTTCATGAATAGAGCTAACAATGTGTTGTGGTAATAGATGTAATGAATTAAATGCGGCAACCGCTAAAAAGGCAATGGCAAACCAAGGGATCGCTGCGACAAAAGAAGATTTTTCTGTTTGGTTTTCTGATTTTTTACGACTCATAAACCAACTGACGACTAGGATGGCTGGCACAATCATAAGAACTCGCGTCATTTTTTCAATGACGGCATAGTCTTGTGCATCTTGAGGCAAAATGCTTGAAGCTCCGACCACTTGAGCCACTTCGTGAATGGTAGCGCCAAAATAGAGTCCTTTTGCTTCGTTACTTAATTGAAAAAAGTGCATGCCATCTAAAATAGGATATAAAAACATCGATATGGTTCCAAAAACCACTACCGTAGCAACTGCGGCAGATGTTTGGTGGCCTTGCGCTTTGGTGACAGGTTCTAATGCTAATACTGCCGCCGCACCACAAATACCACTGCCTGCCGAGGTAAGCAATGCCGTTTCTGAATCCATTTTTAAGAATTTAGTACCAATCATATAACCAACCGATAAAATCGTTGATACGACTAATGCCGCCAATAAAATCCCTTGCCATCCAATAGAAGCAATCTCCTGCAAGGTAATCGCAAATCCGTAAAGAATGATTGCCAAACGCAAGATTTTACGTGCAGAGAAGCTAATACCAGAATGCCACTCTTGCGGTATGTGTTGATGTAGCGTATTGCCATACAAAGCACCCAGTAAAATACCCACAATTAATGGACTTAAACCTAATTGGGTAATAAATCCTGTTTGAGCAATAGAGTGAGCGGCAATGGCAAATAAGGCGACCAGTAAAATGCCTTTTAAGGTGTCTAGTCTAGGGAATGGAGTGGATAGTGTCATAACTTTTCTCATTAGGTTGATGGATAAGAGGTTGATGAATAATGGATTTCAAGTTTCATTTTAGAAAAGTCTAGATATAATAAAATCTTATTAATTTATATATACTATCGGAATTTCTGATGATTAAGGCTAACTATCTACTCACCTTTGCCAAGGTTGCGGAGTTAAAAAACATTACACTTGCTGCAGAAGCCTTGCACCGTTCACAACCCGCCGTATCAGGCCAATTAAAAAGTTTGCAAGAATCGTTTTCTGAACCCTTGTATGAACGCAAAGGAATGGGGGTGGAGCTAACTGAATTAGGGCTATCTTTACTGCCTTATGCACAGCGACAAACCAAATTGTTAATTGATGCCGAAACGTTTCGTTCGCAAATAGAAAATGATCAAGTTGTCACTTTAAAAGTAGGGGCGTCAACCACCATAGCCAATTACGCTTTGCCAAGGCTAATTGCGCAATTTCATAAAAATTATCCTATGATTAAGGTAGATGTTTTGGTAGGAAATACTCAAAAGATTTTAAATAATATCACCACCTTAGATGCGGCTTTTGTAGAAGGGCCAGTGCGAGGTATAAAAAATACAGGCTTCTATCCAGTAACGTGGCGACAGGATGAATTGATTGTTATTATGCCGCAAAACCACCCATTAACAGGCGTTAAAGACATAACGCTTAAATCATTGATTGAGTATCCAATCATACTAAGAGAATCGGGGTCTGGTACACGTGAAATGATAGAGTTGGCATTTAAACAAAAGCTGGATTTTGAAATTGAACCTGTAATAGAGCTTTACAGTACCGAATCAATAAAAGAATCTGTAAGAGTCGGTTTAGGCATTGCCTTAGTATCAAAGCTGGCAATAGAAACCTTACCTCCAACCATTGAATGGAGAGATCTTGCCGAGCAGGATTGCATTATTAGACCTCTATCCATGTTACTGCCCGAACTGGGGCACAACACTCACTGGATTCGTGCGTTTGTTCGTTGAGAGCTTACTCATTTCTGGCTATTCAATGTTTACAACATAACGCGAGTCAGGCGACTGATCAGACTGAGTGACTTAAAAATAACTCGCAAACGGTAAAGTATGAAATAGCGTGCAATATTATTGTTATGTTGTAACAAAAAAGATTACTTTATAAATGTTATGTTGTAACATAATAAACTTCTTTAAAAGAGGTTGTATTATGAAAAAATTACCTGTTACGGTTTTATCTGGTTTTCTTGGCGCAGGCAAAACTACCTTACTGAATCATTTGCTTAATAACCGTCAAAATCTTAGGGTGGCCGTTATTGTGAATGATATGAGCGAAATTAATATAGATGCCAGTTTGGTTGAGGGTGAAGTGAGCCTAAACCGTTCTGAAGAAAAAATGGTTGAAATGTCTAATGGGTGTATTTGCTGTACATTACGAGAAGATCTTCTTATTGAAGTTTCTAAGCTGGCTAAGTCTGGGCGTTATGATTATTTAGTCATTGAATCAACAGGGATTTCAGAACCTTTACCTGTGGCCGAAACATTTACTTTTGAAGACGAAGATGGCTCTTCATTGTCCGAAGTTGCAGATTTGGATACCTTAGTGACTGTGGTGGATGGGATTAATTTTTTAAAAGATTTTAGACAAGCTCAATCTCTACAAGACGCTGGCGAAAGTTTAGGCGAAGAAGATGAGAGAAGTATTGCCGATTTATTGATTGATCAAATTGAGTTTGCCAATATATTACTGATTAGTAAAACCGATTTAATGACCGATGATGAGGTTAAAGAACTACACGCTATTTTACATTCACTTAATCCAGATGCTGAGATTGTAGGCATGCAAAAAGGGCAAGTTCCGTTAGAGAAGGTACTCAATACCAAAAAGTTTGATTTTGAAAAAGCGCAACAAGCCCCCGGTTGGCTAAAAGAGATGCGTGGTGAACATGTACCAGAAACAGAAGAATACGGTATTGGTAGTTTTACGTTTACTTCACGTAAGCCATTTCATCCACTTAAATTTCACCGTTTTCTTACCGAACCTTGGGCAAAAGGTAAGCTAATTCGTTCAAAAGGCTATTTTTGGTTAGCAAGCCAACCACAAATGGCGGGTATTTGGAGTCAAGCAGGTGGTATTGCACATCATCACTGGGCTGGTATGTTTTGGAAAGCTGTACCAGAAGATCGTTGGCCAACCGATGAGGAATCCAGAAAATTCATACAATCCAAATGGGTAGAACCATTTGGTGATATGCGTCAAGAATTGGTATTTATAGGGCAAGGTTTAGACAAACAAGAAACCATAAATCAGTTAGAATCTTGTTTATTAACCGAAGATGAACTGTATGCTGGCGTAGAATATTGGATGCAAATGCCAGACCCTTTTGCCGAACCTAAAATTGAACCTAAGGCAGGTTGATTTTATGCCAAAAACGTAATGAGAGATAAAGCATGAATACTTTAGATAGCCATATTCAACAAGCAAAAATGGTTTGCCAGCAACAAGGGCTACGCTTAACGGCCATTAGAGAAAAAGTGCTACGTATACTCTTGCAGGCTGATAAACCACTGAGTGCTTATGATTTATTAGAAAAATATAAAGCCAGTGAAAAAAGTGGCTCACAACCCATGACTATTTACAGGGCGCTGAGTTTTCTTGAGAATTTATCATTTATTCATAAGCTTGTTTCTACACGGCAATATGTGGCTTGTCATCATTTAGAAGATGAGCATCATAGTGTATACACTCAATTTCTTATATGTGATCACTGCGGGCATATTGAAGAAGTACCTATAACAGAGTCTTTGTGGAAAACACTGATACAAAGAGCTAAACAAACGAATTTTAAGGTTGAACAACCCAATTTGGAGATACATGGTATTTGTCAAAGTTGTCAGCTTAATTGATTAGAGATTAAATTATGATTAGACGTAACCCAAGTGGGGATTTACCCCAAATCCATTCTTCTGCATTTGTTGATCCAACGGCTATTTTATGCGGAAAAGTGATTGTATCCGAAAATGTATTTATTGGTCCTTATGCCGTTATTAGAGCGGATGAAGTGAATGAATTAGGTGAGATGGAACCTATTACGATAGGAGCTCATTCTAATATTCAAGACGGTGTTGTTATTCACTCTAAAGCTGGAGCAGCCGTTATTATTGGAGAAAAGACTTCAATTGCACATCGTTCTATTATTCATGGCCCCTGTGAAATTGGCTACGGGGTGTTTATTGGTTTTAACAGTGTGTTATTTAATTGTAAGGTAGGCAATGACGTTGTGGTTCGCCATAATTCTGTTGTTGACGGCTGTGATTTACCACACGGATTTTATGTGCCTTCAACAGCTCATATTGACCGCCATACGGATTTAAGTCAGTTTCCAGAAAAAACGGTGAGTTTATCGGAGTTTTCAGAATCGGTTGTTCAAGCAAATAATCAGTTAGTGAGTGGCTATAAAGCTATTCAAAACGAATTTTAAAAAGGAAGTTTTATGACATCAAAACGTATTTTGCGAACGGCTTTGTTTTCGAGTGCTTGCTTAATGTCTGTTGACGCTTTTGCTGAAACCCATGCCGCGCATGAGCATGGTGTGGCTCAAATGAACCTTGTGCAAATTGAGAGCAATGTAGTGTTGGAAGTTACCAGCCCAGCTTTTAATGTTTTTGGCTTTGAACACAAGCCACATACAGAACAAGAAAAAGCACTGGTTAAAACCCGTTTAAAAACCATGAATAGCGGTGGTTTGGTTCTGTTTGATACGGACGCAAACTGCGAGCTTAAAGAAACAAAGCTTAAAAACCCATTTGCTGACGATCATCATGACCATGAAGACCATGACCATGAAGGTCATTATAATCATCGAGATATTCATGTGGAATACACGTTTACATGCAAAAACCCACAAGCTGTATCACAAATTAATTTGCAACCACTGTTTAAAAATTGGCCACAGTTAGAGCAAGTGAGAACCCAATGGGTTATTGGCAATCTGCAATCTAGTGCTACAGCCACTCGTCAACAGGCGCAGGTTAAATTAAAGTGACCGCCGTTAATGTCATTGATATTAAAGACTTACATTTTCGCTGGCCAACACAAACTGAAGATTGTCTAAACCTGCCTAGCTTAACCGTTAAGCAGGGTGATCATTTATTTATAAAAGGGCCAAGCGGAAGTGGTAAAACTACGTTGTTAAATTTGTTATCGGGTATATTTACCCCGCAAAAAGGACAGCTTAAAGTTTTAGATACGGAACTCTCTAGTTTGTCGGCGCTTAAACGTGATCAATTTCGTGGCGACCATCTTGGTGTGGTTTTTCAACAATTTAATTTACTGCCTTATCTCAGCACTTTAGAAAATATTCTATTGCCACTGAGTTTTTCTAAACGACGTCAACAGCGTGAACCTCATCCAAAAGAGCGTGCTTTAGAACTTCTTGCACTTTTACAGTTACCTCAAGCCTTAATAAAACGCCCTGTTAATCAACTGAGTATTGGCCAGCAACAACGGGTTGCTGTGGCACGAGCCTTAATGGGGAACCCAGAACTTATTATTGCTGACGAACCCACATCCGCTTTAGACACAGATAACCGAGATCGCTTTATTGAATGTTTGTTTTCTGCCGCAGATGCCGTTAATGCCACGTTGGTTTTTGTAAGCCATGACTCTCACCTGGCTAAACACTTTACACAACAGCTTGATTTATCTTTACTCAATCAAGTATCAGCAAGCAATAGCACACAAAGGTAAGGAGTAACAATATGCATATTTTTTCTCTTGCCATAAAAAGTGCCTGGAGCCGTAAAACCAGTTTACTATTGGCGACTTTTTCAATTGCGATTAGTGTGATTTTATTGCTGGGGGTGGATACGCTTGGCAAAGAAACCAAAAACAGCTTTTTAAACACCTTATCACAAACGGACTTAATTGTTGGCGCACGTAGCGGGCCTGTAAATTTACTGTTATATAGCGTGTTTCATATTGGTAATGCCACCAATAATATTGATTACAAAACGTATTTAAGTTTAAAAAACATGCCTGAAATTGAGTGGATTGTGCCTATTTCATTGGGTGATTCACATAGAGGGTTTAGGGTAATTGGTACTTTGCCTAACTTTTACCAACACTATCATTACGGTGATCAACAAGCACTCGCTTTTAAAAAAGGGCATGCATTTACGGATTTATATGATGTAGTTTTGGGGGCAAAAGTAGCACAAAAATATGGCTATAAAATAGGTGACCCAATTGTACTAGCGCACGGTATTTCAAGTAATGGTTTGGGGCCAAAGCACGCCGACAAACCGTTTAAAGTAAGCGGTATTTTGCAAACCACAGGTACGCCCATAGATAACAGTTTACAAGTGTCATTAGATGCCATTGAAGCTATTCATATAGATTGGCAAGGCGGTATGCAATCGCCTTTAAAAATTTCAGCGGATCTTGCTAGAAAACTCATTGTACAACCTCAAACCATTACTGCGGTATTGGTTGGTTTAAAAAGCAAACTTACCACCTTTAAAATGCAACGTAAGCTTAACGAGTTTGCCGCAGAGCCATTATTAGCGATTTTACCTGGTGCAACCTTGGCCAGTTTATGGCAAATAATGGCGCCTTTTGAACAAGGTTTATTAGCCATTGCGGCTATGGTGTTGTTGGCAGGGTTAATTGGTATGTTAATTACCTTATTTAGTACCTTAAAAGAACGCCAACCCGAAATTGCTATTTTGCGAGCCATAGGTATTCATGGCTATGATGTGATTTTTCTTTTTGCATTAGAAGCGCTGTTTATTATGGTGATTGGTACGCTATTTGGTGTGTTGGCTCTTTATGGTGGCCTTGCGTTGTTATCACCCTGGTTAGCCGAGCATTATGGATTGTTTATTTCATTAACTTGGTTGGATAGACAACAAATGGCCTTTATTGGTTTTGCTTGGTTGTTAGGTGTGATTATTAGTTTAATTCCAGGTATCATGGCTTACAAAACCAGTTTAAATAAAGGGTTAAGCAGGTAATGGCTTACAAACTATTAATTAAAAATTTAGCAATATTATTACTCTTTACGGTGTTTTCTGGTTCGGTTTGGGCGGCAGATACCGAGGTTAAAAAAATAAACTGGAGTAATCTTATTCCAGAAGGCTATGAACCTGAAAAACTATTAGAACAGTACGAAGACGATATTAATCGCATAAATGAATTGCCCGACAATAGTGAAGAGGGGTTAGCGTTACTGCAAAAATTACAAAACATTATTGCTAGTTCGCCCGTTAATGAAAAGCTAGATGGTCAAACGGTTTCTATTGCGGGGTTTATAGCGCCAGTTGGTATAAAAAATGGCGTTGTAAATCAGTTTCTATTAGTGCCATATTTTGGCGCATGTATTCACGTGCCAGCCCCACCTGTTAATCAAACTATTATGGTAACTACCGCACCTGGAGAGGGTATTAAAATGCACATGGTAGATTTTCCATTTCAAGTAACTGGTAAACTTACATTGCAACAAACCAGTACCGATATTGGTACGGCGGGTTACCATCTTATTAACGCCAAAACAGAGCAATATAAAGATGATGTTTGGCTAGAGTAAGGTTTGTTTTGCTTACACAATATTGCTCCCGAATATTTACCAGGCCTGGTATATTCTATGTCTATTACGCCTTGTAAAGGCAAACCTTTCTTACCCGAACCTATCCCAAATAAACTCGTAATTCAGTTTCACTCTTAACTACTTAAGACAAAGCTACTCATTCAACGTAAAATACGACGCAATACGCTAAAAATTCAGGAAAAGTTATGTTTAATATCGTTGTGTGTGCCTTGTATAAATTTGTCACGCTAGAAAATTACCAAGAAAAACAGGCTCCATTATTGAGTTTTATGCATGCTTATAACGTAAGAGGCACTTTGTTACTTGCCCATGAAGGTATTAATGGCACCGTTGCAGGTTCTCGGGCCGACATTGATGCCCTATTAGATTTTTTACAAAAGGATGAACGTCTAGCTAATATAAGTTTTAAAGAATCGTTTGTTGATGAGATGCCATTCTTACGCACTCGTGTAAAACTCAAAAAAGAAATTGTCACAATGGGAGTGGAAGGCATCGATCCAAAACGATCGGTTGGCACTTATGTTAAACCTAAAGATTGGAATGCGTTAATCAGTGACCCAGATGTTGTTTTGGTGGATACTCGCAACGATTATGAAGTGCAAGTGGGTACTTTTAAAAATGCATTAAACCCAAATACCGAAAGTTTTAGACAGTTTCCCAAATACGTAAAAGACAATCTTGATCCAAGTAAAAATAAAAAAGTCGCCATGTTCTGTACGGGTGGTATTCGTTGCGAAAAATCAACGGCCTATTTAAAAGAACAAGGGTTTGAAGAGGTTTATCACCTTGAAGGCGGTATTTTAAAATACCTAGAAGAAGTGCCAGAACAAGATACTTTATGGGAAGGGGAGTGTTTTGTATTTGATGAACGTGTTACCGTTAATCACGCCTTAGAAAAAGGCACTTATGAGTTGTGTAATGGTTGTCGTATGCCAATTACCGAGCAAGATAAATTAAGTGAAAAATACCAACATGGCGTAAGTTGCCCGCATTGTTTTGATAATACAACACCAGAACAAAAAGCCCGTTTTGAAGAACGTCAAAAACAAATGGAATTAGCAGAGCAGCGCGGCGAAAATCACATTGGTGCTGATATGGCTTCAAGCATTATTATAAATAAACTTAAAAAACAGGAACAAAAAGAAAAACAACGCCAAGCATCACGTCAAAAACGCCACAGATAAATAATTTAGGGCTGGCAATTCCTCAAAACTAGGCTCATATATAAAAATTTCAACTTAATCTTACATTACACAGTTGTTGAGAAGCCTTTTTAATCTAATAACTTCGCCTTGATATTTTCTATCAGGCTTCCCGTTACTTTTTGCAGTTTGGCAAAAAGTAACCAAAAAACAAACCCCGCTCCATAAATGGGCAAGTTCTAAGCTGTTCACTGACAATCTCGCAACTTGCTGAGCAAGCTCAGCTTCGGACAGTCGAGATTGTTTAACCGTTCTCTACGCTAAGAACTTCGCGCCATTTATTCCAAGGGGAGTTTGGGTATTTGCCCAAGCACTTTCTAAAGAACAAAGCTTAATTGTGGCTTATAGGTTTTTAACTGAAGAATGCTTCTAATGAAAACGACTAATTAATCCTGTACTGTCAGATTAAGTTTAATTTTCTACAGCTCATAACCACTTTATAGATAAAGTTACCCTACGCCCACAAAACGATTTGATCACAGGGCATACCAGGCCTGGTAAGTCTTGCGGTTATCTAAACGAACCAAAAGTTAATCTTTGTTTCTGTCTTTTTTAGTCAATTTTAATGGTTGCAAACCCTTGGTTTTGATAACCCATAATGGATAAAAAGGTGTTACCAACCATAGTAATGCCACTTAATAAGTCTTTTTGTTCAAGATTGTAACGTCGAGTAGCAATCGTACAGGCTTCCATGTGTACGCCTTCAAGTTTCTGAATTTGTTTTATCCGTTCGTGTAGCATCAGAACATCGGTTGCAAGTTCTAAATTTAAACTCTCTATATTCTTAGTAATTAAACCGGCTGCGCCACCGCGAAATGCAAAAACCATTTTGGGTTGTAAACCTTGACGAACCATATCTTGATAGGTCTCTTCAATAACATTCAAACGTGAAATTAATTTCTGTGGATCAGCAAGTGTGATATCCCAAAGAATTTTTCCTGTTTGCATACCTACAATGGCGCGAGAGTCTGTGGGCTTTTCGGCAAGCACTAAAGCTGGTGCTAAGGTAAAAATCAATAGAATAGCTGTTAATAGCGTTTTCATCTCTTTCCCTCCCATTAAAGTGTAATTACACTTAAAGCATAGCAGAGAACAAAAACATAAATGCAAGCATCATTGATTTCTAATGTATGTGTATCTTATAGAAATGACTTTGTTGGCTTACCTTGTTTCCAGTTGTAGCGTAGAGCCGAGAATAAGGTAAACCATTAGTATGGCTTTAAGGCAAAGCAATAAAATCAAAAAGATGTTTTAACTGAATATCCGAAATAAAAGGGTAGCGTCCCAATGCCATTAAGTTAAGCTGTAACGCATTGATTATGTTAAGATAAAGCTTACATTTTGGTTATAGAAAAGGAATTAACAAATGTCATCTTTAAACTTCATTTAAAAACACTTATACCCTTATTAATAATATTTTATCTAGACCTTCTTTCATAAAACAACACCGTCTATCCAAAACTGCTTTCACTCGAAATCGCAGCTTAGATTTTTCCAGTTTAGTTCTTTTTCTACTCAATTTTAGAAAACAAACAGGGCAAACAGAACTCAATCAGTTCTTTGAACATGTTCAGTCTAGTTCTTCTCGCCGATTACCTTCGCAGTCTGCTTTAACTCAGGCAAGAAGTCAGTTATGCTCATTGACCTTCAAAACGTTAAACAACCACTTGGTCAATCATGTTTATGCTGAATCTAAACGTTTAAAGCATTGGAAAGGGTTTCGATTAGCAGCCATTGATGGCTCTATGATGCGACTACCCAAATCAAAAAATATAGTCGATAATTTTGGCGTACATAAAGGACAGAATTCAACCGAGGGCTGCCCTATGGCACTTTGTTCTGTATTTTATGATGTTTTAAACCGCGTAGTGATCGATTCAACCATTGAATCGATTCATACATCAGAGAGAACTTGCGCAATTGAACACCTTCATTACTCAACCAACAAAGATTTAGTGTTATATGACCGAGGCTATGGTGGCTTCCCTATTTATGCTTATCATCAACAATGCAATAGAAAGTTTTGTGCAAGAGTAAAGGTAAACCAACTCAAGATCGCTCAAGCTTTTGTAAAGAGCGGTGCTAAACAACAAGTGGTCACGCTTAAGCCCTCAAAATACTCTGCCAATCAATGTCAACAAAATGAATTGGATGCTGCCCCTATTACACTGCGTTTAATTCGGGTAGACCTAGACTCAGAGGTTGAGGTATTAATCACCAATTTAATGGATGAAAGACATTATCCAACGAGTTGCTTTAAACATCTTTATTTTTTACGTTGGGGCATTGAAGAAAACTATAAGCGATTAAAACAATGGCTAGAAATTACCAACTTTTCAGGCAAGACTGCGTTGTCAATCAGACAGGATTTTTTTGCCAAAATCTTAGCAGCTAATCTAACAGAAATACACAGCTGGGTAGCACAGAAAAAAGTGAACCGAAAAGATAAAAAACGCAAACTCAAATATCGAGTTAATTTTGCACAGACGGTTTCTAAAATGAAACACTCACTAGTCAGGTTTATTTTTTTGGCTCACGGACCAACTCGTAAATTAGATAAAGAACTTCGAAGGCTAATTAATAAGATAGCATTATCAGTAACGGCCATTAGAAAAGGTCGAAAATTCAATAGGACTTTGAGAAGTAAAGAGAAATTAGAACTGCCAATTGAGTATAAATCATGCCTATAAAACAACGACTTACAGCTTAACTTAATGGCATTGGGTAGCGTCCCTGTTTTTCTTTTTATGATAAAGTCTAAGCGTCCAGTTTATTGGGGGAACTTCACTTTGACCCCTTTAATTTAACAAAATGATTAAATTTATTATTACATCGGGATAATATTACATTAGAATTTTAATGAATCGTCTAATGTTTATGCTAAATAAGGTTGATACTTTTGGAATACTATCTTGATATTGATTGTTATGGAACACATGAAAAAATAAATTTAACCTCTGAAGAGTTTAATTTATTAAAGAGCTCTAAATCTGTTTTAGATAGTGCTTTTAAATTTGAAGAAAAATATGACCTATTAATTTCTAATTACGTCGATTTGGAAAAAGATATATTTGGATTAACACTAGAAAATATTGTAAGTTGGGATTGTAGTTTTTTTATGTTTTACCAACGAAGAGCAATAATAAATAGGAGGTTTTTGGCGGTACTAACTATGGCAAGGCTATACATAGATAGCATTGCTTCTGATGCTAAAAAGTGCGTGGGTAGACGTGATGTTTCTGCTGATATTCGTGAGTTTTTGTCTGCTCAATATGACAGTAATATTGAATATAGATTTATCGAGGCCTTGAGGAATACTGTGCAGCATCATAATTTACCAATCCATTCATGGAGTAATGGGATTAAACATATTGATAATGAAGAAGCTTCTATTACCGAGTATCACAGTTCTTTTTACGCAAGAAAAAAAGAACTTTTAAAAGACAATCGTTTTAATAAAAGAGTTTTAAATGAGTTGCCTGAAAGCATTGATTTATTAAAGTCTATGCGAATATATATAACTTGTTTAAGTGACGTCCACATTCAAACTAGAGAATTAATGGTTGATGAAATTGCATGTGCAAGAGAGACAATTGAAAAATATATCAATAAGTTTAAGTCTTTAAACAACGCGGATTCGGATAATAACTGCAATTTGGAAATAGGAAGAGCCAGTTGAGCTAAACTCACAGGCTTTTCCCGACCAAGAGAATTGCAAAATGAGTTATAGCCAACTGACTGAGTGTCAAAGATACCAGATTTACGCATTATTGAAAGAGAGATTGTCACAAAAAGCGATTGCCGAAAATATTGGATGTCATCCTTCTACCATCAGTCGAGAATTAAAGAATAATCGTGGTAAGCGTGGTTATCGCCCTAAACAAGCTCATTCCTTGAGTGTGAAGCGACGTAAAACCGCAAAAAAACGAATCAAATTGATTCCAAAGGTACAAGAAGCGATACGAAGTCTCATTAAACAAGACTTAAGTCCAGAACAGGCGGCAGACTACATTAAAAAACAGCTCAACATTTCGCTTCATCATGAAACTATCTACCAGTTCATTTATGAGGATAAGGCGGAAGGTGGACAGCTCTACAAGCACCTGCGTATAGCCAATAAACCCTATCGTAAGCGTTATGGAGGTTATGATTGTCGAGGTCAAATTGTTAACCGAGTCTCGATTGATGAACGACCTAAAGTCGTCGATGAAAAGATTCGAATTGGAGACTGGGAAGGCGATACGATCATTGGCAAAGGTCATAAAGGTGCACTATTAACCCTCGTGGAGCGAAAGACGCTTTACACCATTATTGTGCCATTACAGGGTAAGTTCGCAGACAAACTCAAAGAAGCCGTTATTGCTGTATTAGAACCACTCAAAGAGCGTGTGCATACGATAACGTATGATAATGGCAAAGAGTTTGCAGAACATAAGGCCATGGCAGAGGCATTGGACGCACAAGTGTTTTTTGCCCACCCTTATGCCTCATGGGAAAGAGGCATAAACGAAAATACGAATGGATTGATACGGCAGTATTTTCCTAAAGGCACTGACCTAAGGAGCATCACTCAAGAGCAAGTTCAATTTGTGATGGACAGATTAAATAATCGTCCTCGAAAAACACGAGGTGGTAAAACACCCAATGAATTATTTATGGGGCTGCAGGTAGATTTACTTGCAGCATAATTTAGAAATTGCGGTTATTACTTGAATCCGCGCAATAGAGACTCTTCTGGACTTGAAGTTTTTTTAAAAGATAATGATGAAATAAAAGAAAGGTATTCCATGCTTATTGAACATGATAATGTAAGGTTGGGATTGATTAAAAAAAATGGAAAGCTACACAATTTGCAAAAGTTTAGAGTCAAAACTTAAAAAAACCGCTAAGGAAATCCTTGCGGGCTTTTTATTTGAGCCTGAATAAAGTTACCAGGCCTGGTGAGTTTGAAAAAAACTTAAACTTCTAAGTAGTCCAAAATCCCTTCTGCGGCTGAACGACCTTCGGCAATGGCTTCTACTACTAAGCTTGAACCACGAACCATATCACCACCCGCAAAGATTTTTGGGTTGGTGGTTTGGAAAGGGTATAAAGACTTGTTAGATGCTACAACACCATTCCAGTTATTGATTTCGATTCCATAATCCTTAAACCAAGCAGGTGGATTTGGTTGGAAACCGAATGCGACGATAACCGCATCACATGGAATAATAGTTTCAGAACCTTCAACCATCTCTGCACGACGACGACCATTTTCATCTGGCTCACCCATACGAGTTTGAATGACTTTAAGACCTTCTACTTTACCATCACCAACAACTTCTACTGGCGCAAGGTTAAATTTGAATTGAACACCTTCTTCTTTAGCATTTTGTACTTCGGCACGTGAACCAGGCATGTTGGCTTCGTCACGACGATAGACACAGTAAACATCATCAGCACCTTGACGAATTGAGGTACGTGTACAGTCCATTGTGGTATCACCACCACCAAGTACAACCACCTTTTTACCTGCCATGCTTACGAATGGTTCTGGTGTTTGTTCCATGCCAAGTTCGTGTTTAACATTACCGATTAGGAAGTCTAATGCTTTGTAAACACCTGGAAGATCTTCACCCGGGAAGCGACCTGCCATTGGCTTGTAAGTTCCCATTCCTAGGAAAACGGCATCGTAATCATCTACTAATGATTGGAAAGAGATATCTTTACCAATCTCAGTATTACAGCGGAATTCGATCCCCATGCCTTCTAAGATTTCACGACGACGTTTTACAATGTCTTTGTCTAGTTTGAATTGTGGAATACCAAAAGTAAGTAGGCCACCAATTTCTGGTTGTTTTTCAAATACAACGGGTTTAACACCGTTGCGAATTAAAATATCAGCCGCAGCAATACCTGCTGGACCAGCACCTACGATAGCGACTTTTTTATCGGTCATGACTACGTCAGAAATATCAGGAGTCCAACCGGCTGCAAAGGCGGTATCGGTGATGAATTTTTCAATTTGTCCAATAGTTACGGCACCAAAATTGGTGTCTTCTAAGGTACAAGCTTGTTCACACAGCCTGTCTTGCGGGCAAATACGACCACACATTTCTGGAAGTGAGTTAGATTTGTGGGAAATCTCAACGGCTTCCATAATGTTGCCTTCCGCCACTAACTTTAACCAGTTTGGAATGTAGTTGTGAACTGGACAAGCCCATTCGCAGTATGGGTTACCGCAGTGCAAACAACGATCTGCTTGCGCAATAGCATCTTCTAATTTGAATGCAGAATAGATTTCCGTAAATTCTTTGTTTCGGGTATTCGCCGCTTTCTTTTCAGGAAGCTGGCGGTTTAATTCTAAAAATTGTCTAACATTTGGCATTTTCAGTCTTCCTTAGTCAGCAGCTTTAACAAATAGGTCGAAGAGTTTATCTACGTCAATAGCACGCGATTTAACTAACCAGAATTGGCCAATAAAGGCGCTGAAGTTGTTAAGCACTTCTTGACCCCAGGCACTGTTGGTTTTAGCAACGTATTCTGTTATTAACTCTTTTAAATAAACACGGTATGCTTCGGTGCATTCAGTGTCAATACGAATGGCTTCAACCATTTCTGTATTCAGACAATCAGGTAGTGATGTAGTTTCATCAAGAATAAAGGCCATACCACCTGACATACCGGCACCAAAGTTCACGCCTACTTCACCTAAACTTACAACGGTACCACCCGTCATGTATTCACAACCGTGATCGCCTAAGCCTTCAACTACGGCCGTGGCACCAGAGTTACGAACACCAAAGCGTTCACCACCAGTTCCGTTAGCAAATAATTTACCGCCTGTTGCACCGTATAAACAGGTGTTACCAACAATTGGCGTGTTTTTAGGGTTAAATGTACTGCCAGCAGGTGGGCGAATAACAATCTCACCACCAGCCATACCTTTACCAACGTAATCGTTAGCATCACCATCTAGGTGTAGGTTTAAGCCATCAACGTTAAATACACCAAAAGACTGCCCCGCAATACCTGTAAGTTTTAGGGTGATTGGCGCATCTTTCATTCCGGTATTGCCATAACGTTCTGCAATTTCACCAGCAACACGAGCACCAATTGAACGGCCTGTGTTTACAAGGTTAAATTCAAAAGTACCCCCTGTTTTCGCTTCGATAGTTGGTAAGGTTTCTCTTACCATATGTTCTGCGATATCACCGTGATCCCAAGGATTATTGCGTTTAACTTGAACAGTATGTGGTTTATCAGCCGGAATACCTGCATCAGTAATAAAGGCAGATAAATCGATATTTTTCTGTTTTTCAGTTAATGGGTTATCGATCATTTTTAATAGATCAACACGGCCAACAAGTTGTTCTAAACTCGATACACCTAGTTTAGCCATCCACTCACGGGTTTCTTCGGCAACAAACTTGAAGTAGTTCATGACCATTTCAGGCATCCCAATAAAGTGTTCTTTACGTAGACGCTTATCTTGTGTTGCAACGCCTACTGCACAAGTATTTAAGTGACAAATACGTAGGTATTTACAACCTAGCGCGATCATTGGTACGGTACCAAAACCAAATGACTCGGCACCTAAAATAGCAGCTTTAACAACGTCTAGCCCTGTTTTTAGACCACCATCTGCCTGTACGATAACTTGGCCACGCAAGTCATTAGCACGTAATACTTGGTGTGTTTCTGCTAGACCCATTTCAAATGGGTTACCTGCATATTTAACCGATGTCATTGGTGAGGCACCTGTACCACCGTCATATCCTGAGATAGTGATAAGGTCAGCGTATGCTTTAGCCACACCTGCGGCAATAGTTCCTACGCCTGGTTCTGCAACCAGTTTTACCGATACTAATGCATTAGGGTTAATTTGTTTTAAATCGTAGATTAGCTGGGCTAAATCTTCGATTGAGTAAATATCGTGATGCGGTGGAGGTGAAATTAAGGTAACTCCTGGTACAGAGTGACGTAATTTAGCAATGGTTACATCTACTTTGTGACCAGGAAGCTGTCCACCTTCACCAGGTTTAGCACCTTGTGCAACTTTAATTTGTAGTACTTCAGCATTGCGTAGGTAATGTGCGGTTACGCCAAAACGTCCAGAGGCAATTTGCTTAATTTTAGACATTCTTTCTGTGCCGTAACGCGCTGGGTCTTCAGCACCTTCACCTGAGTTTGAGCGTGCGCCTAAACGGTTCATTGCTGTAGCAAGTGATTCGTGTGCTTCTGGTGACAGTGCACCTAATGAAATACCTGCAGAATCAAAACGTTTAAAGATTGATTCAATTGGCTCAACTTCATCTAAGTTTATCGGTTTAATTCCCTCTTTAAAGGTAAATAAATCACGAATCGTCATTGCTGGACGGTTGTTTACCAATTCACGGAATTGGTTATATTTGGCTTGATCGTCTTTTTGCACCGCTTCACGAATACTGTTAACCACTTCTGGATTAAAGGCGTGGTATTCACCACCGTGAACATACTTAAATAAACCACCTTGCTGTAAAGGCTTGCGTGGGTTAAATGCTTCCCAGGCTAGGCGGCGTTGGTCTAGTTCAATGTGTTCGTATTTTGTACCTTGAATACGTGATGGTGTGCCTTTGAAACAAAGGTCAACTATCTCTGAACTTAAACCAACGGCTTCAAATAATTGTGAACCACGGTAAGAGGTAATGGTTGAAATACCCATTTTAGAAAGGATTTTAAATAACCCTTTATTAATGGCTTTACGGTAATTGCCAATGTATTTAGTGACAGAAATATCTTTACTAAGTTCATTGGTACGAAGCATGTCTTGAATACTTTCGTAAGCCATATATGGGAATACCGCAGTTGCACCGTAACCAAATAACACCGCAAAGTGGTGTGGGTCACGAGTGGTTGCCGTTTCAACGACAATATTTGCTTCTGTACGAAGTTCTTTATCAATTAAGTAATGGTGTACCGCACCTGTTGCCATGGCTGCAGGAATGGTTGTATGACCATTTTTAATGTCTAAATCGCTTAAAATTAGAATGGTTTTACCGGCTTTTACTTCCGCTTCTGCTTGTGCACAAACCGCTTTAATAGCTGCTTCTAAGCCCATTTCTTCATGGTTATAATGCAGTGATATTTTGCAGTTTGCGTAACCGTCTACTTTAATTGATAGCAGTTGTTCCATCATTGATGGACTTAAAACTGGAGACTGAACTTCTAAACGTTTTGCGTGATCTGGCCCTTCAGTAAACATGTTTAGCTCTTTACCAAAACAGGTATTTAAAGACATAACGATGTTTTCACGTAATGGGTCAATTGGTGGGTTTGTTACTTGAGCAAACATTTGACGGAAGTAGTCAAAAATTGATCGTGCTTTATGCGAAAACACAGGTAAAGGTGCATCATCACCCATAGATACCGTTGCTTCTTGACCGTCTTCAGCTAATATACGAATAACAGCATCACGTTCTTCAAAGGTAACTTGGAAGTATTTTTGATAAATATCAGCCGTTTTACTATCCCAACCTAGCGTTTTTTCTTCTTGCTTAAGTTTTTCTTCGATATGCATGTAACCTTCGTCCATCCATTTACGATAAGGTTTCGCATTTTTTAGCTGATTATCAATGTCTTCAGGTTTAATTAAAGTACCGTTTTCTAAATCAACAGCAATCACTTGGCCAGGTTTTAGACGACCTTTTTCTACTACATCTTCTGGCGCATAGTTATAAACCCCGATTTCAGAAGCAAATGTAATATGGCGATCTTTGGTAATCACATAACGAGTAGGGCGCAAGCCGTTACGGTCAACACCACAAATAGCGTATTTACCTGTGTTAAGAACCATACCTGCTGGTCCATCCCAAGGTTCCATATGCATAGAGTTGTACTCTAAGAAAGCCTTTTTGTCGGCATCCATAGATGGAATATTTTGCCAAGCAGGTGGTACTAATAGACGTAATGCTTGGAAGATGTGCATATCGCCCATCATTAAAATTTCCATCATATTATCTAAAGAGTTTGAGTCAGAACCTGATTGAGCTACTAAAGGCTTAAGTTCACCTAAATCTGGTAGTAAAGGCGTTGCAAACTTTTTCTGACGAGCCAGTGCCCAGTTACGGTTACCACGAATGGTATTTAATTCACCATTATGTGCTAAAAAGCGAAACGGCTGCGCTAAGCGCCATTGTGGTGTTGTATTCGTAGAAAAACGCTGATGGTAAGAGATTGATGATGATGCAAAAGCATCATTTTTAAGGTCAAGATAGAACTCTGGAAGTTCTTTAGGCATGACCAAGCCTTTATAGGCTAATAACTGTGAATTTAATGAAGCAACGTAAAATGTGTTGTCATTTGGTTCAATAGCCATTTCTGTTTTACGACGCGCTGTAAATAGTAAACGGTTGAACTGAGCTTCGTCCATATCAGCAGGAGCATTAACAAAGATTTGTTCAATAACGGGTTCCATACCAGCCGCTTGTGCACCAAGCACTTCTGAACGTACAGGGACTTTACGCCAGCCTGCTACTGTTAGGCCCTTGTTTGTTAAGGTTTTTTCTAAAAACGAACGCGCTGTTTGTGCTTTATCAGTATCTTGGTTTAAAAAAACCATACCCGCAGCGTAAGTGTCGGCTAATTCAAAACCGTGCTCTTTGGCAATAGACGCTAAAAAGGCAGTTGGTTTTTTAATCAATAAACCACAACCATCCCCTGTACAACAGTCAGCGGCAACACCACCACGGTGGGTCATGTTGGCGAGTGATTCAATAGACGTTTTAACAAGCCAATGGCTTGGTTTGTCGTCCATATTGGCAATCAAACCAAAACCGCAGTTCTCCTTTTCAAACTCGGGAGAGTATAGGCCAGTGATGTTAAGACCATTTGAGGATTGTATTGGGTTCATATTCGGTTTCCTGTCTATCAAATTTTGCACAAACAAATCTTGGTTAAATTTAGTTAACCTGTTGATATGCAAGGGATTTGTCTCGTTTCAGCGCGTTCAAGTAGTAAAAATAAGAGCGGAATTATACTTTATTAAGGCAATTAGAATCAAATTTTACCATTGTTTTAGCCCGTTTACGTTGGTTTATTGTGTTGTATGGTACATTTTGTGTTTGATTATTTGCTAAGGCTTTGAATTGGTGCAAAAGGTTGCCAGTATGGGGTTGTGGTCTGAGATGTGTGTTATGTCTAAAACCATTGAGGATTGAAGAGTCAAACCTCTAAAAAATATGTGGTCAAGCGGCTGTTTTAAAATGGATTTAATGACACGTGGGTCAGTATAGGAGACTTTTTCTAAGCCAAGTTTGTGAGTGGCTTGTGTGAGTGTTTTGGTTCTTTTTTTATTCCAAGTATTAAAATCGCCACTAATAATCACCGGGCCTGTTATGTGTTCTAAGTAGTGTAACAATTTAGAGAGTTCACGCTGAAATACACTGTGTGAAACAAAAATAACAGAGTGAATGTTAATGTGCGTAAGAACCTCTTGATTGTTGAGTTTGTGTTGAGTAATTAGAGCAGTTTTATGGGTTGCCCAGCCAAATTCTCGACTATGCGTTAAACATTGTTGCAGCGGTTTTATTATGGTGCTTGAGGCGGTTAGTACGCCATAGTGATTTTCTTTGGTTTGTATATTAGGCGCCATAACAAAAGATTGATTAAAAAAAGAAGTTTGGTAGGGCAGGGTGTTGGCTTCTTGTAGTGACAAAATATGCGGTTCATGGTTAAGAATGGGTTGTTTGAGTAACTCATTAATACTGCGATGTGTAAAGTGAATAAAATCTATTTTATGAAGGTTCCAGGCTAAAACGGTAAAGCACTTTGGCAATACATCGGTTGTATTTTGGCTTGTGTGAAACTGAGAGATTGGTGTGTATTTAGGTTTTAGCATAATGAGTGTTTTTTATAAAATAGGGGCAAAAATACGCGTTAAGTTTTCTAATAAACGGTGATGTTTTTTGGGGCTAGATTTGTAAGGTTTAGCTTGACTGACTAACTCATTAATCCAGTTTTTCATTTCACTAATTAGGGGTGCTGAATAGATAAAATTAACAATTTCATGGTTAATAAACATGGATCGGTAATCTAAATTAGCTGAACCAATAACAACGCAATTATCATCAATCATCATTAATTTAGCGTGCAACATAACAGACTGATCTAAATAAATTTTACCACCATTTTCGTAGAGCTCTCTCATATAAGAGCTGCGACCTAAATCAAAAACAATATGGTCAGATTGGTTTGGGGTAATTAAGTTGACGTTTACCCCTCTTTTTATGGCGACTAAAATGGCATTCATGAGTGAGTTATCAGGAATAAAGTACGGGCTAACAATGTCTATGCGATGTTTTGCCGAGTAAATACTTTGTAAAATGGCTTCAAAAAGTACATCTTTTTCAATGTCTGGGCCTGCAGGAATGACTTGAATGATTTCGTTTTTATTTAAGACATTAGCGGGTTTTCTGTCTACTGAAATACTAGGTTTAACTTCTGTGTTGGTTGAGTACGCCCAGTCGGCATTAAAAATGTTTTGATACAGTAATGTTGACGGGCCTGTTATTTTTAACAGTAAGTCTTTCCATTGTTTATTGGGTTTTATAGAAGTTTCTGGTGCTAGATAATCGCTTGAAATATTCATACCACCAGTAAGTAATGTATGACTGTCAAACAGATAAATTTTGCGATGGTTTCTTAAGTTGATTTGACTATTTATCGCCGATTTGAATAGCGGTTGAAAAAAAGCAACTTTTCCGCCTGCATTTATAAAAGGAAGCAGCTTTTTTTGATTCCGATATAAAGCAAAGGAACCAATAGCATCGATTAATAAACAAATGTCTAAGCCATCTTTTGCTTTTTTAATCAGAGCGTTAAAAATAGCTTGTCCCGTATCATCGAGTTCAAAAATATAAGTTTGTATGTAAATACTCGTTTTAGCCGATTCAATTTCATCCATAAAAGCGTCAAATGCCGCATTTGAAGTAATAAATGTTTGAATGCTGTTATTTTGAGTTGCTCCAGGTAGGTTGTTAGCTGTAAGGATGTTATTAATGCTTTTACCCAGAAGCCCATGAGGTGTGTCATTCTCAATGTCGGGGAGTTTAATAATGGGTTTTTTGTGTTTGCTAAAAAATTTACGTGAACCTAGTACGGCATAAAGAATAAGCCCAAAAACAGGCAGTAATAAAATGGTTAATAACCAGGCCATTAAATTTTGCGGTGAACGTCTTTGGTAAAGAATATGCAGTATGGAGCTGATTACCAGAAAGGTATATAACAAGAATAGCCAAACAGATAGGTGATCTAAGTCACTTAGTATCGTCATTCAGAACTCCAATGGAAAAGTTGATGCCGTTAGAATAAGATGAATAATACAAATAGTCTATAAAAGACCAATAAGAAATTTAAAAAGCAGAAAGCACCAGGCCTGGTAAATTTAGAATTTACCAGGCCTGGTTATATTGCAAAAATAGATTGGGAATTACTTCTTACGAAGCGAAATACCGGTCATCTCTTCTGGCTGTTTGATTTCCATTAAATCAAGAAGCGTAGGCATAACATCTGGTAATGCTCCACCTGTTCTTAACTCAAGTTTTTGTGGACCAAAGTAAACTAATGGTACAGGGCACGTGGTGTGGGATGTTAATGGCTTGCCTGTTTCAGGGTCAACTAACATCTCCATATTGCCGTGGTCTGCCGTTACGATAATTTGACCACCAGCTTTTTCAATAGCGTCTAATATTTTACCTAAGGCTTCATCAACTGCTTCAACGGCTTTAACACAGGCTTCAAAGTTACCTGTATGTCCAACCATATCTGGGTTTGCAATGTTGCAAATAAAGGTGTCATATTTACTAGATTCAACCGCTTCAACAAGTTTCTCAGTTAGCTCACCTACACTCATTTCAGGTTGTAAGTCATAGGTACGAACTTGCGGTGATGGCACTAAGATTCGGTCTTCACCTAAGTAAGGCGCTTCTACACCACCGTTTAAGAAAAAGGTAACGTGTGCATATTTTTCTGTTTCAGCAATACGTAGCTGGCGTAATTTGTTTTTGGCAATAACTTCACCAAAGGTATTTTTTAACTTAGTTGGGCGGAACGCCACCGTAGCACCAAAGTTTTCAAAGTTTTTATTGTATTCAGTCAGCGTGACAAAGGCAGATAAAACAGGGGCTTTACAACGGTGAAAATCACCAAAGTCAGGCATAATAAATGCACTTGTAATTTGGCGCGCACGATCTGAACGGTAGTTCATAAAGATAATAGAGTCACCATCTTTGATTTTAGTGGCTTTGTCTTTTTTGTTTAAAATTGCGGTTGCTTCAACAAATTCATCTGTTTCGCCACGTTCATAAGCCATTTCTACTGCTTCTTTAGCGCTGCCGGCTTTATACTTGCCTTCACCACAACAAATTAAGTTGTACGCTTCTTGAATTCGTTCCCAGCGGTTATCGCGGTCTAGGGCGTAAAAACGACCAATTACAGAGGCAATTGTACAGTTTCCACCAATTTCTTTAATGTGTGCTTCAACGTCAGCAATATACTCTAAAGCACTTTGTGGAGAGGTGTCGCGACCATCGGTAAATATATGTAAAAAGGTTTTTGCACCACGATCAACCGCTAAAGATAATGCGGCTTTAATATGGCTAATATGTGAGTGAACACCACCATCAGAAAGTAGGCCTAAAATGTGAACAGAGCGATCACGTTCGGTGGCCTTGTCAACCGCGCTTAATAACGCGTTGTTATTAAAGAAGCGACCATCGTCAATGTCTTTTTGAATGCGAGTGAGTTCTTGATAAACCACGCGGCCAGCGCCTAGGTTCATGTGACCCACTTCTGAGTTACCCATTTGACCGTGCGGTAAACCAACATCTAAACCAGATGTGCTGATTAATGTATTAGGGTTGTTAGCAACCAGCTTGTCCCAAACAGGCGTGTTGGCTTGAGCAATTGCATTGTATTCACGTTCTTCTCTGTAACCCCAACCATCAAGAATGAGTAGGCCAGTTGGACGATATTTGATTTTGATCTTTGGTTTTAAATCCTGAGACATTTTTTTCTACCATATAAATAATTAGTCAATTCGGTTTATTGTATCGACTTTCGCTGTTAAAATCATTAGGTTTAAAAATTAGCTTACTAAAGGAATATAAATGTTTAATGAATTCTTTCAAGAGCAGTGGCCATTATTTGTTGCTGTTGTTGTGGTTGTAGCCATGCTTGTTTATAGCTATGTTGGCGATAAGATAGCCGGTTACAAGTCAGTCAATACTGACGCAGCAACTCGACTTTATAATGATGATGCTTTTGTTTTAGATGTACGTTCGGCCAGTGAATATAAAGATGGTTATATTGGTAATGCTGTCAATATTTCTTCTACAGAAGTCGCTTCAAATATGGGAAAACTCCCAAAAGATAAAGATGCGCCTGTGTTGGTTTATTGTTTAAGTGGTGCGCGTTCTGCAAGAGTTGCATCAACAATGGCTAAAAATGGTTACACCAATGTTAATAATTTATCTGGTGGAATTAATGCATGGAAAGCCGCAGGTTTACCTGTTGGGCGTGAAAAGTCAAAAAAAAACAAAAAAAAGTGAAGCAGGTGAAATCGACAGCCGCTCAAGCTGAGAGTGTGGTCGATTTACCCGCAAAGGAAAATAAAATGTCTAAAGTTGTTATTTACTGCACCGCGACTTGCCCATTCTGTAATATGGCAAAACGTTTATTTGACGCAAAAGGCGTTGAGTACCAATCAATTGATATTGGTAATGATGCTCAAAAATGGGCCGATTTAGAAGCGAAAACAGGTCGAAATACCGTGCCACAAGTTTTTATTGGTGAACATCATATAGGTGGGTTTGATGATCTTTCAGCTGCAGATAAACGTGGCGAAATTGACCCTTTACTACAAGCCTAAAAACCTTAAAAGAGATCTTTGAATAAGTTTGTATAAAGGTCTCATCAATAAATATAAAAGATTATAAAAAATAATAGGAATCAAAATGTCTGAAGCACCAGAGCAAGCGTTTGTTATTCAAAAAATTTACACTAAAGATATTTCTTTCGAATCACCAAATACGCCAGAATTATTTGCTACCGAGTTTCAACCAGAATTAGGTATGGATTTAAATGTGGAAAGTAAGCACCTTGAAGGTGATATCTTTCATGTTATTTTGCGTGTTACTGCAACCACTAAGATGGAAGATAAAACCGCGTTTTTATGTGAAGTTGAGCAGGCGGGTATTTTTACGCTTTCTGGATTTAATGATGCTGAACTTGGTTATATGCTTGGTGTTCAATGCCCAACGGCGTTATTTCCTTATGCGCGTGAAGCGGTTTCAGATTTAGTGGCACGTGGTGGATTCCCGCAATTATTACTAGAACCAGTGAGTTTTGAAATGATTTATCGTGAGCACATGGAAGCGGCTCAGGCTAATGCGGAAGCAACAGAGCAATAAATTAAAAGAAGCATAGATTGAGCAAACGTCAAAAAATTACGGTTTTGGGTGCAGGTGCCTGGGGTACAGCATTAGCGATACATCTTGCTAAGGTTGGGCATTCGGTTAACTTATGGACTCACCGCAAAGAGCAGGCTGAAGAACTGGCCAAAAATCACGAGAATGCACGTTATTTGCCTGGTGTTGCTCTGCCTTCAAATCTAAATCCCCAATGGGATTTAGATTTGGCTCTAATTGATGTTGATGCGGTGCTATTTGTGGTGCCAAGTCATGTTTTTAGAGAAACGTTGGTTGCTGTAAAAACTAAATTGGTAAATGATCATTGCCATTTTGCGTGGGCAACCAAAGGGTTTGAGCCTGTGAGTCAGAAGTTATTGCATGAAGTGGCTTTTGAAGTTTTGGGTGAAACCTCCAGTGTGGCGGTGTTATCTGGGCCTACTTTTGCAAATGAAGTGGCTAAAGGTTTGCCAACCGCCATGGTAAGTGCATCAAATCAAGAGCAAGAAGCTCAATATTGGGCTGATCTGTTTCACAATGATGTCTTTAGGATGTATACGCAATCTGATATGGTTGGCGTAGAAGTTGGCGGCGCCTATAAAAATATTATGGCTATTGCTACTGGAGTGAGTGATGGTTTGCGTATGGGAGCAAATGCTCGTGCGGCGTTAGTGTCGCGCGGAATGGTTGAAATGATGCGTCTTAGTCAGGCATTAGGCGGGCAAACTGAAACCATGATGGGGTTGGCTGGTTTAGGTGATTTGGTGTTGACTTGTACCGATGACTTATCTCGAAACCGTCGGTTTGGCTTTGGTTTGGCAAGTGGAGTTTTGTCTTCAGAACAAGTGATGAATGAAATTGGTCAAGTGGTAGAAGGGGTTAAAGCGGTTAAAACCGTAAAACAATTGTCTGATAAGCTAAATTTAGATTTACCTATAATGGAACAGGTTTATTTATTGGTTACAGAGGCCATTTCACCTAAACAAGCTGTTTATGCTTTAATGTCACGCTCTGGTAAGTCTGAATAAACTAGTTATATTCAAGATTTACCAGGCCTGGTAAAAATGGATAATGACCAGGCCTGGTAAATCTTGATATTAGTGGCAATAGCCAATTAAAGCCTTGTTTTAAATGAAAGTATTTAAAGCGTCATATTAAAATCAAGCTGACGCCAAGCCTCATAAGCGACTACAGATACTGCGTTGGCTAAGTTTAAACTTCTTCCGCCCGGCATCATCGGAATCGTTAAGCGCTGTTCTTCTGGAAGGCTTGCAATAACATCTGCAGGCAGTCCGCGAGTTTCAGGGCCAAACATAAAAGCATCCCCATTTTCGAATTTTGGCTCGGTATAATATTGAGTTGTTTTGGTGGTTAACGCAAAAACTCGATTAGGTTTAATGCTGTTTAAACAGGCTTCAAGGTTTGCATGCTCGTAAACATGTGCCAGTTCAGCGTAGTCTAAACCTGCTCTTCTTACTTTTTTTTCACTTAAATCAAAAGAGATTGGGTGAATTAAGTGTAAATGAGCACCCATATTGGCACTTAGGCGAATTAACGCCCCGGTGTTTTGTGGGATTTCAGGTTCATAAAGAATAATATGTAACATATAGGAAAGTTTCTGTGGTTGATTTATCAGTTGATATTTGTGGTATTCATTTTAATTCCCCAGTAGCCATGGCATCGGGAAACGCTGGTTATGGCATAGAATACCAGGCTGTTTCTGGCTTTTCCAATAGAGATGTGGGTGCTGTGTTTTTAAAAGGCACAACTTTAGAGCCAAAATTAGGCAATAAGCCTGATAGAGTCATGGAATCACCAAGCGGTTTATTAAATTCTATTGGTCTACAAAATCCAGGGGCTCAATCGGTTATTAATGATTTATTACCTAAGTTGGATTTAAGTGAGTCACGCTTTATTATTAATGTATCGGGCTCAAGTATTGAAGAGTATGCCGAAGTAGTGCGTTTATTTAATGATACAGATTTACCCGCTATTGAAGTCAATATCTCTTGTCCAAATGTTAAAAAGGGTGGCGCTGCTTTTGGTAATGATCCAGATATGGCTGCAAGAGTGGTTGAAGCTTGTAGAAAAAGTACCGTTAAACCGTTAATTGTTAAGTTATCACCTAATCAAACCGATATTGCCGAAGGCGCAAGACGAGTGATTGAAGCGGGCGCCGATGCTTTGTCCGCTATTAATACATTAATGGGAATGCAAATTGACACCAATACGCGTAAGCCAACCTTAGGGAATAACCAAGGTGGGTTGTCTGGACCCGCTATAAAGCCTGTTGCCTTGTTAAAAGTACATCAGGTTTATCAAGTCGCCAAACAGCATAATATCCCTATTATTGGATTAGGCGGTATTGCCAGTGCAGAAGATGCAATTGAATTTTTCTTAGCAGGCGCTTCAATGGTTGCTATTGGTACGGCTATCGCAAAAGATCCGCTACTGGTTAAAAAAGTGAATAAAGGTATTGCACAATATATGCAAGCTAATGGTTATACCTCGGTTTCACAAATGACAGGTCAGTTACAATTAAATACCGATACAGTATTGTGTGGTGTCGTTTAAAGATTTGCCAGGCCTGGTAAATTAAAAGAATTTTAGATTTAAAAAAGAAAGTAATATGAAAACAGTACAAGAACAATTAGCCGTTATTAAACGTGGTGCAGAAGAGATTCTGGTTGAAAAAGAATTAATCGAAAAGTTAGAGAGTGGTAAACCGCTTCGCGTAAAGGCAGGGTTTGATCCAACCGCAGCCGATTTGCACCTAGGGCATACTGTACTTATTAATAAGTTAAAACAATTTCAAGATTTAGGTCATGAAGTGCTTTTTCTTATAGGTGATTTTACCGCTATGATTGGTGATCCAACAGGTAAAAGTACAACTCGTCCTCCGCTAACCGCTGAAGAAGTGGCTCAAAATGCTGAAACTTATAAAGAACAGGTTTTCAAAATTCTTGATCCAGCTAAAACCAAAGTTATGTTTAACTCTGAGTGGATGTCTAAAATGTCTGCCGCCGATATGATTCAGTTAGCGGGTAAACAAACTGTGGCCAGAATGTTAGAACGTAATGACTTTGGGGATCGTTATGCTTCTAATACGCCAATCGCCATTCATGAGTTTTTATACCCATTAGTTCAAGGTTACGATTCAGTTGCCATGGATGCCGATATTGAACTAGGCGGAACAGATCAAAAGTTTAACCTGCTAATGGGGCGTACTTTACAAGGTATTTACGGTAAACCGCAACAATGTACATTAACCATGCCTATTCTTGAAGGATTAGATGGTGTACAAAAAATGTCTAAGTCTTTAAATAACTATATAGGTATTAAAGATGAGCCAAATGATATGTTTGGTAAGGTTATGTCGGTTTCTGATGATTTGATGTGGCGTTATTATGAATTATTGAGTTTTGAGTCAATTGAAACTATTGAAGGGCTTAAAGAAGCAATCGCTAATGGTGAAAACCCACGTAATGTAAAAGTTAAGCTGGCGTTAGAATTAATAACTCGCTTCCATTCTCAAGAAGCCGCAGGCAATGCATTAAAAGATTTTGAAACCAAATTCTCAAAAAATGCCATCCCAGATGATATTGAAGAATTAACCATTACAGGTGAAATGCCATTGGCTAACTTATTAAAAGAAGCAGGCCTGGTAGGTTCAACCTCTGATGGGCACAGAATGACAAAACAAGGTGCCGTCAAGATTAATGGTGAAAAGGTAGACGATAGTCGTCAAATCATGCCAATAGATACCACAGCGGTTTATCAAGTGGGTAAACGCAAGTTTGCCAAAATTACAATTACTGCTTAGATAAAATGCATAGTGACTCTATCTAAAGAGTGAAATCTTTATAGGGTTAAAGCAATAAAAGGCGATGTCGACAGACATCGCCTTTTTGATTTGTGCCTAATGAGTGCTATTGAATAAATAAAAGACTCATTATTTAAGATAAAAGCAATCTATATAAATAAGCATCTACAGAATCTCTTAAATCCAAAATCCAGCAAAAAACAACAAAATGTGAATAACTCTGTGGATAAGTAGTGGGTAAGGTGGGGTTAAAAGGATATTTTAATAAAAACGTAAAAAAAGTATAAAAAAGTGAATAAAAGGGTTGCGTTGTTTGTGGAAATGACTAGAATACGCACCTGTTCCAACGCAGACACAGAAAACGACCTACGAAGTAGGAAGAAAGAAGTGGTTGAGAACACCGCCAAATAACGGCGTGTTAAGCACAACGTTATTTAAGTTGAGAAGAAAACGAGTTGAAAATAATTTAAAATAAATTGTTGACAACGAATTAGAAAACAACTTATAATGGGCGGCTTACCGAGAAGGAAAAGCAAGCGACTGAGTCGCCTTGTTTAGTCTTCTCGAAGAGACCTAAGTTCTTTAAAAATCAGGTAATTCAGAGATAATTTATGTGGAAACTCCTTGAGTGAGTAACCAAATAAAAAATCTCGATTTTTGACAAATTATGTATTTGGTAATAAATAATTTATTATTTATTTATCATGTTCACTTTGTCAATTCCGAGTGTTTATTTCCAGAGATGGAATTAAAATATATCAGCAAGATTAAACTGAAGAGTTTGATCCTGGCTCAGAATGAACGCTGGCGGTAGGCTTAACACATGCAAGTCGGACGGAAACGATAGAGAAACTTGTTTTTCTAGGCGTCGAGTGGCGGACGGGTGAGTAACGCGTGGGAATCTACCCTATAGTTGGGGACAACATATGGAAACGTATGCTAATACCGAATATGCTCTACGGAGTAAAGGTGCCCTCTCCTTGGAAGGTATCGCTATAGGATGAGCCCGCGTGAGATTAGCTAGTTGGTAAGGTAATGGCTTACCAAGGCAACGATCTCTAGCTGGTTTGAGAGGATGATCAGCCACACTGGGACTGAGACACGGCCCAGACTCCTACGGGAGGCAGCAGTGGGGAATATTGCACAATGAGCGAAAGCTTGATGCAGCCATACCGCGTGTGTGAAGAAGGCCCGAGGGTTGTAAAGCACTTTCAATTGTGAGGAAGATAGTATAGTTAATACCTATATTGTTTGACGTTAACTTTAGAAGAAGCACCGGCTAACTCTGTGCCAGCAGCCGCGGTAATACAGAGGGTGCAAGCGTTATTCGGAATTACTGGGCGTAAAGCGCGCGTAGGCGGATTATTAAGTCAGTTGTGAAAGCCCTGGGCTCAACCTGGGAACTGCATCTGATACTGGTAGTCTAGAGTTTAAGAGAGGGAAGTGGAATTCCAGGTGTAGCAGTGAAATGCGTAGATATCTGGAGGAACATCAGTGGCGAAGGCGACTTCCTGGCTTAAAACTGACGCTGAGGTGCGAAAGCGTGGGTAGCGAACGGGATTAGATACCCCGGTAGTCCACGCCGTAAACGATGTCAACTAGTTGTTGGTCTTATTAAAAAGATTAGTAACGAAGCTAACGCGATAAGTTGACCGCCTGGGGAGTACGGTCGCAAGATTAAAACTCAAAGGAATTGACGGGGGCCCGCACAAGCGGTGGAGCATGTGGTTTAATTCGATGCAACGCGAAGAACCTTACCATCCCTTGACATACCAAGAAGTTACTAGAGATAGTTTCGTGCCTTCGGGAACTTGGATACAGGTGCTGCATGGCTGTCGTCAGCTCGTGTCGTGAGATGTTGGGTTAAGTCCCGCAACGAGCGCAACCCTTATCATTAGTTGCTACCATTTAGTTGAGAACTCTAATGAGACTGCCGGTGATAAACCGGAGGAAGGCGGGGACGACGTCAAGTCATCATGGCCCTTATGGGATGGGCTACACACGTGCTACAATGGGGGGTACAAAGAGCAGCCAACTGGCAACAGTGCGCGAATCTCAAAAAACCCTTCGTAGTCCGGATTGGAGTCTGCAACTCGACTCCATGAAGTCGGAATCGCTAGTAATCGCGAATCAGAATGTCGCGGTGAATACGTTCCCGGGCCTTGTACACACCGCCCGTCACACCATGGGAGTGGATTGCAAAAGAAGTAGGTAGCTTAACCTTCGGGAGGGCGCTTACCACTTTGTGGTTCATGACTGGGGTGAAGTCGTAACAAGGTAGCCCTAGCGGAAGCTGGGGCTGGATCACCTCCTTTAAGATAAAGATGGTTACGAGCTTAAGTGAGTTTTCACATAAATTGTCTCTGAATTACATGAAAGTATAGTGAACGACCCGGGTCTGTAGCTCAGTTGGTTAGAGCGCACCCCTGATAAGGGTGAGGTCGGTGGTTCAAATCCACCCAGACCCACCAATTTTGGCTGTTTTGAATCTTTTAAAAACCTCGTTTGTAAATAACAAACTTCGATTTTAAAAATATCCAAACCATCTCAAAATTACCCTATTGGGGCTATAGCTCAGCTGGGAGAGCGCCTGCCTTGCACGCAGGAGGTCTGCGGTTCGATCCCGCATAGCTCCACCAATACTACTCTTAATGAGTTTTAGTTGGATGAAGAAGAAACCTTCTTGGTTCAATTGAGAGTTTATTAACAGTAGCATTGGATGTTTACGTTGAGTAAACAAACAATACTGAAAAAACTGAAAAGTTCTTTAACAATTTGGAATAGATCTCTCGATTGAGGCATTTAGATACAAGCTTCTTATTTATTTAAGATGTAGTTGGTTTAAAAACTCAATCAATGAGAAGCTCACCTCTCAGCCGACAATTTGAGAGGTGAGTGTGGTAAGTATCCCTTCCAGGTGCTTACCACGCAAAACTGGATAGTTTTTAAGCTTAGGCTTAGAAATTATCAAGTATAGGTAAAATATATAATTGAGAATACTCAAGCGTATATCATGACAGCGAAAACGAACGAGTCATGTCGTTCGTTTTAAAACTTTTAGTTACGTACACTCATCAGACCTTATACACAGAAGCATGTTCAATAAATGGTATAGCTACCAGAGCATGTGGAGTGAACAAAAGGCATAAGGTTATTTTTGAGTTGTATAGTTAAGTGACTAAGCGTACACGGTGGATGCCTAGGCAGAAGAAGGCGATGAAGGACGTAGTAACTTGCGATAAGCCAGGGGGAGTCAGTAAACATACTTTGATCCCTGGATTTCCGAATGGGAAAACCCATCCATTTATGGATATCCTGCTTGCAGGAGGCTAACCCGGGGAACTGAAACATCTAAGTACCCGGAGGAAAAGAAATCAACCGAGATTCCCTAAGTAGCGGCGAGCGAACGGGGACCAGCCCTTAAGCTGGTATAAGAATAGTAGAATGGTCTGGAAAGTCCAACGATACAAGGTGATAGTCCTGTATGCGAAATTCTTTTATCAGTGAAATCGAGTAGGACGGGACACGAGAAATCCTGTTTGAACATGGGGGGACCACCCTCCAAGGCTAAATACTCTCTTCTGACCGATAGTGAACCAGTACCGTGAGGGAAAGGCGAAAAGAACCCCTGAAGGGGAGTGAAATAGAACCTGAAACCGTGTACGTACAAGCAGTAGGAGCAGACTTGTTCTGTGACTGCGTACCTTTTGTATAATGGGTCAGCGACTTACATTATGTAGCGAGATTAACCGAATAGGGGAGTCGTAGGGAAACCGAGTCTTAAATGGGCGAATAGTTGCATGGTGTAGACCCGAAACCGGGCGATCTATCCATGGCCAGGTTGAAGGTGCCGTAACAGGTACTGGAGGACCGAACCCACGTATGTTGAAAAATGCGGGGATGAGCTGTGGATCGGAGTGAAAGGCTAATCAAGCCCGGAGATAGCTGGTTCTCCTCGAAAACTATTTAGGTAGTGCCTCATGTATCACTGTTGGGGGTAGAGCACTGTTATGGTCTAGCGGTCCGTCAAGGATTAGCAGCCCATTGCAAACTCCGAATACCAACAAGTGCAATCATGGGAGACAGACTGCGGGTGCTAACGTCCGTAGTCAAGAGGGAAACAACCCAGACCGCCATCTAAGGTCCCTAAATATTACTAAGTGGGAAAGGATGTGGGAAGGCTCAGACAGTCAGGAGGTTGGCTTAGAAGCAGCCACCCTTTAAAGAAAGCGTAATAGCTCACTGATCGAGTCGGCCTGCGCCGAAGATTTAACGGGGCTAAGTAATATACCGAAGATGCGGATGCCGTAAGGCATGGTAGAGGAGCGTCGTGTAAGCCTGCGAAGGGGCATTGTAAAGTGTCCTGGAGGTATCACGAGTGCGAATGCTGACATGAGTAGCGATAAAGGGAGTGAAAAGCTCCCTCGCCGAAAGACCAAGGTTTCCTACGCAACGTTAATCGACGTAGGGTTAGTCGACCCCTAAGACGAGGCCGAGAGGCGTAGTCGATGGGAAGCAGGTTAATATTCCTGCACTTTTTATTACTGCGATGGAGGGACGGAGTAGGCTAGATCAGCTTGGCGATGGTTGTCCAAGTTTAAGCAAGTAGGCAGAGAGTTTAGGTAAATCCGGACTTTTAATGCTGAGATGTGATGACGAGTCCTCTTTTGGACGAAGTGATTGATGCCATGCTTCCAAGAAAAGCTTCTAAGCTTCAGGTAATAAAGAATCGTACCCCAAACCAACACAGGTGGTCAGGATGAGAATTCTAAGGCGCTTGAGAGAACTCGGGTGAAGGAACTAGGCAAAATGGTACCGTAACTTCGGGAGAAGGTACGCCCTCTTAGGTTAAGGACTTGCTCCGTAAGCTCTAGAGGGTTGCAATAAAATGGTGGCTGCAACTGTTTACTAAAAACATAGCACTGTGCAAAATCGAAAGATGACGTATACGGTGTGACGCCTGCCCGGTGCCGGAAGGTTAATTGATGGGGTTAGCTTAGGCGAAGCTCTTGATCGAAGCCCCGGTAAACGGCGGCCGTAACTATAACGGTCCTAAGGTAGCGAAATTCCTTGTCGGGTAAGTTCCGACCTGCACGAATGGCGTAATGATGGCCACACTGTCTCCACCCGAGACTCAGCGAAATTGAAATCGCAGTTAAGATGCTGCGTACCCGCGGCTAGACGGAAAGACCCCGTGAACCTTTACTACAGCTTTGCACTGGACTTTGATACTATCTGTGTAGGATAGGTGGGAGGCTTTGAAACTTTAACGCCAGTTAGAGTGGAGCCAATCTTGAAATACCACCCTGATATTATTGAGGTTCTAACCTAGGCCAGTGAATCCTGGTCAGGGACAGTGTATGGTGGGTAGTTTGACTGGGGCGGTCTCCTCCTAAAGAGTAACGGAGGAGCGCGAAGGTACCCTCAGCACGGTCGGACATCGTGCAATGAGCGCAAGAGTAAAAGGGTGCTTGACTGCGAGACTGACACGTCGAGCAGGTGCGAAAGCAGGTTCTAGTGATCCGGTGGTTCTGTGTGGAAGGGCCATCGCTCAACGGATAAAAGGTACTCCGGGGATAACAGGCTGATACCGCCCAAGAGTTCATATCGACGGCGGTGTTTGGCACCTCGATGTCGGCTCATCACATCCTGGGGCTGAAGTCGGTCCCAAGGGTATGGCTGTTCGCCATTTAAAGTGGTACGCGAGCTGGGTTTAGAACGTCGTGAGACAGTTCGGTCCCTATCTGCCGTGGGCGTTGGAAATTTGAGGGAGGCTGCTCCTAGTACGAGAGGACCGGAGTGGACGAACCGCTGGTGTTCGGGTTGTTATGCCAATAGCATTGCCCGGTAGCTACGTTCGGAAAGGATAACCGCTGAAAGCATCTAAGCGGGAAACCTGTCCCAAGATTAGATTTCCCTAGACTATAAGTCTTCTGAAGGGCCGTTAAAGACTATGACGTTGATAGGCAAGGTGTGGAAGTGCAGTAATGTATGAAGCTAACTTGTACTAATTACCCGTGAGGCTTAACTATACAACTCAAAAGTAACTTTTGTAAAAGTGAAGAAGAGAACGTAACTAAGAGTTTAAAGTAGTTATGGTATACCTTGAGTATTCAAGAATATATATGAAACCAAATTAAAGTAAGGCTGAGAAATCAGGTTTATGAATAGACGATCTATTCCAAAGAATTTTACGAGGTTGATACCAATCAGCCCGTAACACCAAATTGCTTGGTGACAATAGCAAGATGGAACCACCTGATCCCTTTCCGAACTCAGAAGTGAAACGTCTTAGCGCCGATGGTAGTGTGGGAGGTCCCATGTGAGAGTAGGTCATTGCCAAGCTTATATTCTAAAAACCCGTTATATCCTAGATATAGCGGGTTTTTTTTTGCCTTTTTTTAAGTTTAAAAATTTGTTTTTTTGAATGGATTAATATTTGAGTAAATCCGCTAAACTCAAGGGATATACCTGTTTATTTTCGTAAATATAGTACTGTTTTTTGAAGGCTATCGTGTATGATATTGGCTACTTTGCAGTTTGTATTTACTGCTTTATTTAATATTGATACTGCTTTTAGTTATCACTCTGGTTAATTTTGTTATGTATAAGCTTTTTTTGGATATTGGTAACAGTTATATAAAATGGGCGTCCGTTATTAATGACACCTATGAAGTGTATGATGCAATTTCTTTTGATGATATTGATAAAGTTGGGTTGGGTTTATTTGAAATTAACGGTGCGCCAGATGTAGTTTATTTTTCTGCTGTTGGAGATGTTCATCGTATTGATGTACTAAAGCAATTAATTCAAAAAACATGGCAAGTTATACCGACCCAACTTACATCTCAAAAAGAGTGTTGTAATTTAATATCAGGATATAAAGAATTTAGTCAGTTAGGTGATGATCGTTGGTTTGCAATGCTCGGTGCAGTAGGGATATATAATGAACCGGTTATTATTGTCGATGCAGGAACGGCTTTAACGATTGACGCCATTTTAGATGGTGTGCATTTAGGTGGGTTTATTGTCCCTGGTTTACACTCAATGCGTTCTTCATTGGCATTAAACACAAATTCCTTACCAATGGTTAATGAAAGCAGTATGAGTGCAAATATCGATAATACGCAAGTGTTAGCCACAAATACTGTAGATGGTATATTAGGCGGTACTCTATATATGATGGCTTCTTTTATTAACCAAGTCATTTTAGATCTTAATAATCAGTTAGAAACACGCTTTAAAGTGATTATTACAGGTGGTGAAGCTTTAAATATATGCCGTCTGATTGATTATGAATTTGACTATATTCCTGATCTTGTTTTGCAAGGAATGGTTAATGTTGAAGAAAGTGTAAAAAAACAGTAATTATTTTATAAAAAGTTATTGACTCATTTTAATATCTCCTTATAATACGCAGCAACTTCGCCGACATAGCACAACTGGTAGTGCAACTGATTTGTAATCAGTAGGTTTCAAGTTCAAGTCTTGATGTCGGCACCATATTTTAAAGCCCGTAATTTTCTCTTAAATTACGGGCTTTTTTGTTATATAAACACGAATTGTACTGTGCTTTAACGACCTGTTATAATGCAGAATATTTGATACTGAAATTGGTAAGCCGAATGGAACAACAGTCTAGTTATACAACAGAAGAACTTTTATCAAGTGGCCGTGGAGAACTCTTTGGGCCAGGCAACGCACAATTGCCTCTACCTCCAATGTTAATGATGGACCGCATTACTCATATTTCAGAAGAGGGTGGTGCCTATGGCAAGGGCCAGATTCGTGCCGAATTAGATATTTCAGAAGATCTATGGTTTTTTGAATGCCATTTTAATGAAGACCCTGTTATGCCTGGATGTTTAGGACTAGATGCTATGTGGCAATTAATTGGTTTCTTCTTAGGTTGGACTGGTGGTCCAGGACGTGGGCGCGCTTTAGGTTCAGGTGAAGTTAAGTTTTATGGCCAAGTTCTACCAACAGCTAAAAAAGTAGAATATGTCATTGATATGAAACGTGTCATCAAACGTAAACTTTATATGGGCATGGGTGATGCTAAAATGTTTGTTGATGGACGTGAAATTTATAGTGCGTCTGACCTTAAGGTTGGCCTATTTACTAATACGGATAGTTTTTAATTATGAAAAGAGTTGTCATTACAGGTATTGGGATTGTTTCGAGTTTAGGAAACAATTCTGAAGAGGTTTTAGAATCACTTTATGAAGGTAAGTCTGGAATTGTCTTTGCCCCTGAATACGCTGAAAACGGATTACGTTCTCAGGTACATGGTGCAGTAAAAAATCTTGAATTCAAAGATCACATTGACCGTAAACAATTACGCTTTATGGGTGATGCGGCTGCATATTCATACATTGCCATGAAGCAGGCAGTTGAAGATTCAGGTTTGTCTGATGATCAAATTTCTAATCCACGTACTGGTTTAATTGCTGGTTCTGGTGGTGGTTCAAACTCAAACTCTACTGCAGCGGTAGAAACAGCTCGTGAAAAAGGTGTTAAACGTGTTGGGCCTTATATGGTTACTCGTACTATGGGTTCAACGGTTTCTGCTTGTTTGGCGACACCTTTTAAAATTAAAGGGATTAACTACTCAATCAGTTCTGCATGTTCAACCTCGGCGCATTGTATTGGTACTGCTGTTGAACAAATTCAGTTAGGTAAACAAGATGTTGTTTTTGCCGGTGGTGGTGAAGAGCTTCATTGGACAATGTCTGTTTTATTTGATGCAATGGGTGCATTATCAACCAAATATAATGATACCCCTGATAAAGCCTCTCGCGCTTATGATGTTGATCGTGATGGTTTTGTTATTGCTGGTGGCGGCGGAATGGTTGTTGTTGAAGAGTTAGAGCATGCTTTAGCTCGTGGTGCAAAAATATACGCTGAAATTACTGGTTATGGTGCAAACTCTGATGGTTACGATATGGTAGCGCCATCTGGTGAAGGTGCTGTACGTTGTATGAAGATGGCTTTAGATACTGTTGATGGTGAGATTGATTACATTAATCCACATGGAACTTCAACTCCGGTAGGAGATACTAAAGAAGCAGCTGCAATTCGTGAAGTGTTTGGTGATAAGATCCCACAAATCAGCTCTACTAAATCAATGTCTGGTCACTCTTTAGGTGCGGCAGGTGTTCATGAGCTTATTTATAGTCTATTAATGTTAGAAAAAGACTTTATTTGTCCTTCAATTAATATCGACAATCTTGATCCAGAGTGTGAGGGTATGCCAATTGTAACTAAGCGTATTGATAATGCAGGTTTGAACCGCATTATGAGTAATAGTTTTGGTTTTGGTGGTACAAACGCATCTGTAATATTTGAACGCTATAAAGACTAATTATGCTTTTTGCTTAATAAGCATTTAATTAAGTTAATTTACCAGGCCTGGTAAATAAAAAAACCGAGTTGAACAACTGTTCTTCTCGGTTTTTTTATGTCTAATATTCTTAAATTATTATTTCTTATTGAATAAAAGCGTAGAGTGATTTTTTAAGCGAGCACTAGCCACATTTTCTATATTGTCTTTGGTACATACGGGCACGGTTTGATACTTTTTTGGCGACTTTGAGTAGCCATTTTTTCTTTAAGTAAGTTCTTCGCGAGTAACCGCCTTGTCCTTCATGATAAGCCAAGTATAGTTTATAGGTGTCTTTACGCGAGATTTTTAATCGTTTATAAGACTGGTAGTTGTACCATCCAATAAAATCCATTGAATCTTCAATATCAGAGCGCGAAGCCCCCCAATTACCAGTGGCTTTCATATAATCATGCCAAGTGCCATCTTTGGCTTGTGGGTAACCATATGCTGATGATTTTCTAGGCAAAGGAATAACACCTAAAGCGTATTCTCTTGGTGCTTGAGCATCGGGTTTAAAACGTGATTCTTGATGAATCATCGCCATTAATACATAAGGCGGCGTACCCCATTTTCTATAAGATTTTTTAGCCGCTTCTTTCCAGTCATCGTCGTGATAATAAATAGAGCATAAATTATCATAGGTACTTTTAGGTGGTGGAGTGCTGCTACAGCCAGCCATAATCAAAGCAATGAAGCTGAGTCCAATAAGAGTGTAGCGTTTAAGGCTCATCATTTTTTTGTCCCATAGTTAAAAGTTTTTCGGTAAATTACATTTTTTTGACTGTCTAGCACTTCTAAATACCACTGTCCTAACCAAGCGCTGGTCAGTTGTTTTGATGACCATGTTCTAAAGTTATTGCTTGTAATAGGTAACTCAATGGTTGCTAAAATTTGATCATTAGTTCGCCAACGATGATAAATTTTTTGCCCTTTTGCATGAGAAATTTCAGTATAAAAATATATTTTGCGAATATATTTTGGAATATCATCAGCCAATACTTTAATAGGCGTTTGATCTTGCACAGATTCACTTATCACGGCATTGTTAACCGTAATAGGGCTTGAAACAATAGGGGGAAGAGGAATCGGTGTATGCTCAGATTGATTTTGTTTGGTAAGCGCTAAATCATTTCTTTGGTTTGATGATAATAGAGCAAGGTCAGGAGAAAATTGTTTAGCTGAGGATTGAATGTGTTGACTCGTTTGGGTTGCAGCCGTTTTCGTGGTGTTAGTTGCTTCTGGTAAAGATAGATGAGACTTTTTATCATTATAAATAAGTGCTTGCTGTTCAGCTTGACGTTCTTCAATATCATGTATCATTAAACTTGCAGTAGCTAGACCACCAATAATCATAAACATAAACCACACAAATCGTTTACGCCATTCTGGTTTATTCGCTTCTTGGCTAGCAATGGTCATATCATCAATTGCTTGTTCCCAACCTTGCTGAAAATAATCACGCATACCCATGTCTCTACGGATATTACTTGGCATGCTTGTAACTCTTTTGCCTTCAATAGCCATTCTATAGCCTTTTTTAAAAGCGTATTGATGGTCTATATTGTCCGTATCGGGCATCTGCATAGCGAGAAATGTAGCCTATTGATTAACTGCTTTTGGATTGGTCAAACAAAGCTTCTGTAAAGCTTTTGCTGTCAAAGTTACGTAAATCATCAATGGATTCACCCACACCAATAAAACGAATGGGTATTTGACGTTGTTCAGCTAAAGCAAACACAATTCCACCTTTTGCCGTACCATCTAACTTTGTTAATGTAATACCTGTAACACCAACGGCTTCTTGAAATTGCTGTGCTTGGTTTAGTGCATTTTGTCCTGTTCCGGCATCAATGACCAACATCACTTCATGTGGTGCGCTTTCATCGACTTTAGCAATAACACGTTTAACTTTCTTTAACTCTTCCATTAAGTTTGATTGGGTGTGCAAACGGCCGGCCGTGTCGGCAATTAAAACATCAATTTTTTTGGCTTTAGCTGACTGAATCGCATCAAAAATTACGGCAGCAGAATCGGCCCCCGTTTTTTGAGCCATAACAGGTACATTATTACGCTCGCCCCAAGTCTGTAGCTGTTCTACTGCCGCAGCACGAAATGTATCACCTGCAGCTAACATGACTGATTTACCTTCAAGCTGGTACTTTTTAGCTAATTTACCAATTGTGGTCGTTTTACCTACGCCGTTAATACCGACCATTAAAATAACAAATGGCCCTACATTTTTAGCAAGGTGAGCATCAATATCCAAAGTTTGCGACATTGGATCAATAATGTCTTGTAACTGAACTTTAAGCGCATGAATTAACGCTTCTGGTTCTTTAAGCTCTTTTCGTGAGACTTGGTCAGTTAGATTTTTAATTATTCTATCAGTAGCATCAATACCTACATCAGCAGTTAATAACACCATTTCTAAGTCATCTAATAGGTCTTCATCAATCTCTTTACGGCCAAGTACCAGGCCTGCTAAACTTTCGGTAAAGCTATGACGAGTTTTGCTTAACCCTTTTTTTAAACGAGTAAAAAAGCTTTCTTTTTTAATTGGTTCAGCTTCTATATCCGTTTCATTTTTTGGTTCTTCAATCGCGACCAATTCATTTTGATGGTTTGTTTCTAGCGGCGTTTTAACTGGAACTTCAGTTTCAAGTTCAGTAACAGTGTCGGTTGGTTTTGTGTTTTCAGAATTTTCTAAAGCTTGAGCAGTTGCAATCATCTCGTTTAGTGATTCTGTTTGTTCTTTTTGCTGTTCGGTGAGCTTGCTTACCTCATCGGTTTCATTTTGTTGTTCAGACTCATCTTGTGGCAGTACGTTTTCTTTGGACTGAAGTGTGGCGTTTTCTTCAAAGCTTTGATTATTGTCTTCAGCTGTAATATCTGAAGATTCTTCATTTTTTTTCTTACGGCGCAAAAAGCTAAACATGCATTTTCCTGAAACTGAGTGGAATAATTATTGAATGATTAAGTGTAGAGCATCTTTTGGTTTTATGGGGTTTTTACTCTATAAATCCAAGTTTTATTCATACTTAAAACAAAAACTCTCGGTATTATAAATGAAATCATATAGAGTTTGGCTTAACAGACCGCACAATCTCTGTACAAAAGTTCAGTAAAAATCTGTTGCTGGGGCTTTTTTTCATAATATTGTGTAAAACAGTATTTATTAATTTGAAATAAACAATTTAAAGGGCATTTTTACATGGCTATAAAAAGGTTTGCAGTCACGATGGCATCGGCCTTAGTGCTTGCTACAATCAGTTTACCCACGTTTGCTAAGGTAACTGAATTTACCCTAAATAATCACATGAAAGTGATTGTTAAAGAAGACCATCGTGCGCCTGTTGTGGTTCACCAAGTTTGGTATCGAATTGGGTCTAACTTTGAACATAGTGGTAAAACCGGTATTTCGCACATGCTTGAGCACATGATGTTTAAAGGTACTAAAAAACTGAAGCCTGGTGAATTTTCTAAAATTGTTTCAAAAATGGGTGGTCAAGAAAATGCGTTTACCTCTACCGATTACACGGCTTATTACCAAGTCATTGGCAAACAACATTTAGCAAAAGTTATGGAATTAGAAGCCGACCGTATGCGCAATGTGGTGTTAACGGATGCGGAATTTAAAAAAGAACGTAACGTGGTTACCGAAGAACGTCGTTGGCGTACAGAAGATAAGCCTTCTGGAAAATTATATGAACAATTTATGGCGACCGCGTTTATGAATAGCCCGCCACATCATCCTGTAATTGGTTGGATGCCAGATATTAGAAGCTGGACAGCAGATGATGTGCGTAATTGGTATAAACGCTGGTATGCACCTAATAACGCCACACTTGTTGTTGTGGGTGATGTTAATCCACAAGAAGTTTATAAGCTGGCGCAAAAGTATTATGGACATATAGAGCAAGAAAAAATTACACCGCCAGAACCGCAAACGGAGGTTAAACAAGAAGGACCAAGACGCATTGTGTTAAAAGGGGCAACCAAAACGCCAAGTTTATTAATGGGCTTTCATGCGCCAACGTTAGTTACCGCAAAAACGGCAGAACAGCGCAAAGAAGTATTTGCTTTAGAAGTATTAAGTTCAATTTTAGACGGAGATGATTCTTCTCGTTTAACGAAAGATTTAGTGAGAAAACAGCAAATTGTCGCAAATGCAGGGGCAGGTTATGACGGTACGGATCGTTTAATGACCTTGTTTATGTTTAGTGCCACACCGTCTGAAGGCGTAACACCCGAACAGGCCGAACAAGCTATTTGGAAAGAGATTGAAAACCTGCAAACCAAACCTGTTACGCAAGCGGAGTTAGATCGAGTCTTGGCTCAATCCGAAGCTCAGTATATTTATCATCAAGACTCCGTGCAGTCACAGGCAATTGTTTTAGGTTCTTTAGTAAGTGTAGGGTTACCAGCAGATACGCTTGATAATTGGGTTGATGAACTACGTAAAGTGACTCCGCAAGAAGTGCAGGCAGTCGCTAAAAAGTATTTACAAAAAGATAAAGTTACCGTGGCGACATTATTGCCAAATGGTAAAACCATACAAAGAAAATTTGGAGCGGGTATGCATTTAGGAGATATACACTAATGGCATTATTTCTAAAAAAATCATTTTACCAGGCCTGGTCTGTTGCAGCGATTATGTTGGTAAGTGTGTCAGCCTTTGCTGGTGTGCATATTCAAAGTTGGCAAACAGACAATGGCGCTAAAGTTATGTATGTGCAAGCTAAACAATTGCCTATGCTCGATATACAAATGACCTTTGATGCGGGATCCGCAAGAGATGGCGATGTTTGGGGGTTAGCGGCAATGACATCTACGTTAATGGGAACTGCGACTTCTAAATTAAACGAAGAACAGGTTTCAGAAACCTTTAATAATATTGGTGCACAAATTGGTTCTGATGTTTCACGTGATAATGCATCACTTTCATTACGTACCTTAACACGACCTGAAATAATGAAAACGGCAGTGAATAATTTTGCCAACTTAGTCAGTGATACGCAGTTTAAAAAAGCCATTTTTGACCGAGAAATACAACGGTTAAAAATCGCTTTAAAACAAAAATCGGTTAAACCGCAAGTAATTTCTAATGAACTTTTATGGAAGAGTCTTTATGGCAATCATCCATACGGACATCCTGTTTCGGGAACACTTGAATCGGTTAATAAAATCAATTTAGATGAAATTAATGCGTTTTATAAAAAATACTATGTGGCCAGTAATGCGGTTATTGCCATTGTGGGTAATGTAGATAAAGCCCAAGCCAAAGCGTTAGCTAATCAATTAACCAAAAACTTGCCACGTGGAACAAAACCACCAGGCCTGGTAAATCCTACAAAAGAACCTAAAAAGCAAACGATTAAAGTTGATTTTGACTCAACTCAAACCTATTACACCTTAGCGCAATTAGGAATAGAACGCGGTAATCCAGATTACGTACCTTTGTTTGTAGGTAACCATTTATTGGGTGGGGCAGGGTTTGGTTCATTATTAATGGAAGAGGTGCGTGAAAAGCGTGGTTTGGTATATAGCGTATACAGTTATTTTGCACCAGAAAAAGTGACCGGGCCTTTTATTATTGGGCTTTCTACCAAAAACTCGACGGCAAACGAAGCAGATAAAGTGGTAAGAGAAACGTTGAATAGCTTTTTAAAAGACTTCTCAGATAAAAAACTGCAAGCGATTAAAGATAATTTAATTGGTGGTTTTCCATTAAGAGCAGACAACAATGGCAAGATTTTAGGCTATATCTCAATGATAGGTTTTTATAATTTACCATTAGATTATTTAGATGCCTTTCCAAAGTTGATTGCCAAAGTAACCAAAAAAGATATTTTACAGGCCTGGCAAAAACATATTCACCCTAAGGATATGGTAGAAATTATGGTGGGTAAACCTAAATAGTCTCTATAACACGTATTTTAAGTTTGTATAAAGGCCTGTTTATATTCATAAGCAGGCCTTTATTGGTTTAAGGTTTTACCGTTTGATCGTTTGATTTAACCGTTTAATTAACCGCCAAACATTTTTAACATCTTTTTCATTTGTTCTTGTTGTTCTGGGCTAATTTTCTCTTCTTGAGGTGTTGTTTGACTATTCTGTGCCGGAGGCTTGCCTTCAAGTAAGTTTTGAATAACTGATTTTGCTTGTTTTTTCAAAACTTCATCAGCATAAGGATCGTAACGCAGTGTAATATTTTCAGGGCCTTTAAAATAGCTGTTTGACACATTACTTTTATCTACCTTTGTCGCCACTTCACTGTATTTAATACCCATTGTATTCCCTATTATTTTTAAAGGGATACCACTATCTTTTATGCTATAAACTTCGGTTCCCATCGCTTTGGTTTTGTCGCATTTAAAACCAAGAATGGTTGCGGCATTTTTTACGACCTCTCCATCTAAACCTTCCATCATATTCACGCCAAACTTTTCAGCATTTGTGGCAACTATTTTCTGTTCAGCAGAAGATAAAGACTCAAATTCTGCAATAAAAAATTTAATAGGATTGGCTTGTTTACTACCTGTGTTTGAAGTTAAATCATAATAATATACCCAGTCAGGCGTAGTAATTTCTAGCTCTTTTTGCACTTGCTTCATGCCAAAAACCGTCATTGCAGTGTCTATATGCAGTGCGGTTGTTTTACCGTAATCTTTAATGTATAAAGTTTTATGGCCTTTTAACATGCCACTCAAATCATAACTAATGGTAGCTTGTTTAAAGGGTAACTTTTGATCCCAAGGGTTATCTTGAGCCAAAGCGACGGAAGTTAAAAAGAACGAGAGTAAAAGTAGAATTGGTTTCATAGCGAAGCTCCAGAAATGATTAGACTAAATGAATATATAAAACTACTTATTAGTCTAGCAAAACACTTTTAAATAACACTCACCCAAAGAGGGGATAGTGCACAGTAGTTATTACAGATTAACTAAATGAAACATCAAGAAGAGTAAAAGACGAATAGCCAAAGTTAAGGATAAATAAAAGCGTATTTACGCTAGCCTTGATAGAATAACGTTTTTATTGGTTACTTAAGAGAGTAGCCAATGCGAGTAACGAGCAAATATAACTCGTTTTAGTAACTCGTGTCAGTAAATAACACGCTAAGGATTAACATGTCACAGTCGGTCAATGTAGGACAAATCAATCAATTAAAAATTGTAAAAGAAGTCGAATTTGGACTGTATTTAGATGGTGGTAAGTTGGGCGAAATTTTATTGCCATTGCGTTATGTGCCTGCTAAAGCAAAAGTGGGTCAAATGTTAGAGGTTTTTATACATTTAGATTCCCAAGACCGTTTAGTAGCGACTACGGACAAACCTTTGGCAGAGATTGGCGAAGTGGCTTATTTAAAAGTTACTGATGTAAATCGTACTGGTGCGTTTATGGATTGGGGAATGCCTAAAGATCTATTTGTTCCGTTTGCAGAACAACGTGTACCTATGGAAGAAGGAAGGTCATACTGCGTTTTTCTCTATATTGATTTAAGTGGTCGTATTGCCGCTTCAAGTAAATTGAGTCTACATCTTAAAGAAACTAACGATAACTTTAAAAGTGGTCAGCCCGTTAAATTGATGGTCGTTAGCAGAAGTAGTTTGGGATACACCGCATTAATTGACGGAACGCATTTAGGGTTGATTCATAACTCTGATATTTTACAACCTTTACGCATGGGGCAAAAAATGCAGGGTTATATCAAAGGTATTCGTCCCGACCATAAAATCAATCTCACATTGCAAAAGCGCGGCCAAGAAGCGCAAGATGAATTGGGTATGATGATTCTGGCAGTATTAGAAGCACATAATGGTGAATCTAACTTAACGGATAAAAGTACCCCAGAGCAGATTTTTGATCGTTATCGCGTGAGTAAAGCCAGTTATAAAAAGGCGTTAGGCCGACTTTATAAGGCGAAAAAAATTGATATTACGCCTGATAAAATTACATTGCTTTAGGTTTATATTCAGAATTTTGATAAACTCAGATTATGTATAAATTTCTTATAAAATATAAATATTGGTTTATAGCAATTGGCTTTATATTGCTATTGCAAGTAGCGACGTTTTATATTGCTTCAAAATATTCATCAATGATGAAGCAACAGCATTTACAGAGCCTAGCCCAAAAAATTGATAATGAAATTAACCAAAGCATTTTAAACAAACAAAGGGCCACAATGGCCATTGCTTTTGCTTTAACTCACGATCTTTCAGAGTTGGAGTTAACAGAAAAGAATCTTGCTCAAAATATTAAATTTAATGCATTGATTGTCAAAATTCAAAAACATTCTGCCTATAAAAATTTTAGAGTACAAGTTGTCGATAAAGACGGAATGGTTCTTTATCGTTCATGGACGTCTTTACATGAAGACCTATCTAAAGTTCATCCCGAATTTAATTTAGCCTTACAAAAAAACGGCGTTATAAATACCATTGCATCGGGCAAGTTTGGTGTCGTTTTAAAAACCGTAACCCCTATTGTTCAACAGAATAAGATTGTGGGTTTTTTAGACTTTATTTCAGAATTTAACTCTATTCAAGTTGGTTTAGAAACCAAAAAAATTGACTCTTTTGTTATTGCGACAAAAGAACGATCTAAATTAGTCACCACTCCCTTTAGCCCAAATCATATTGGTTCTTTTTATCTCTCAAATTTGCACCCTAATCGCTCGTTAGTAAAAAAATTAAATGAAAGCTTGATTGATGACTGGCAAAACAGACCTGAAAACTATTGGTTATGGCAAGGGGAATTGGTTGTTAAATATCCGTTGAAGTCGATTGATAATAAAATACATGCTTATGTTTTCGGTATCTCTTCCGTTTCAGAGCTTACCAGCCAAACAGAAGAATATATTTCTCTTTTAAACACAAAAAACTACATTGTGATGGCCTGTGTGATTGTTACAATCGTTTTGTTGATGGGATTAGCACTCTTTTTTGTTCGCTCACAAAAACAATATTATCAAGATATCTTTAACTATGAAGAAGAAGCCGTATTGGTCACTAATGGAGAACAATGGTCAGATGCAAATACGCAGTTACTCTCTTATTTTCCTAGCTTGATGAATAGTCGAGAATGCTGTATTTGCGATTTCTTTGAAGATGGTGATGGGTTTTTACAAAAAAAACATGAATGGCGTTTTGTGGATTGATTATTTGATTCAAAACACCGAGAAACAAAATAAAATTTCAATTATCCACAATGGAAAAAATATTGTTTTTCAAGTTAAAGCAAGACTGCTTAAACAAGCAAGCAATGAATATGTGGTTGTATTAAACAATATTACGGAAAGCGAAACCCTTAATCAGAAACTACACCAGTTAAGTCTTATTGATGAATTAACCCAAGTAGGTAACCGCCGAAGTTTTAATGAAACTTTACAAAGAGAATTAATGTTATCCAAACGTAATGGATTTAACTGTTCTTTAATTTCGTTTGATATTGACCATTTTAAGCAAGTGAATGATAACTACGGACATGCGGTAGGGGATGAAGTGCTTAAACATATCGCATTAACCAGCCGTTTACAAATACGTAGTACTGATAGACTTTTTAGAGTAGGTGGTGAAGAGTTTATTATTTTGCTCCCCATGCAAGGTCATGATGAAGCTGAGATTGTTGCAGAAAAAATCCGCAAAAAAATAGCCAGTACACATTTTGAACCGGTTGGTCAAATTACCGCAAGTTTTGGCGTGATTGAATCGCATCATGAAGACGATATAAGCTCTTTGCTTATTAGAGTAGATGAAGCCATGTATTTGGCAAAAGAGAGTGGCAGAAATAGAGTAAAAGTGATTAAACATGGCTAAGAATCGCGCTTTAAAAACACCTATCAATACCCATAAAGGTAACAGAGCTTCTACCGGTGAAGTTCGTATTATTGGCGGAGAGTTTAGAGGTCGTAAACTCCCTGTATTGTCTGCAGAAGGGTTACGACCAACTTCTGACCGAGTAAAAGAAACCGTTTTTAACTGGTTACAGTTTGAAATTGCAGGGGCTAAATGTTTAGATGTCTTTGCAGGTTCTGGCTCTTTATCTTTTGAAGCGATTTCACGTGGAGCAAAACAGACAACATTGCTTGAATTCAATGCGCAAAATACCAAACAATTACAAAAAAATCTAAGTACATTGAAGGTTGTTAATGCTGACGTACAACAAGCAGATAGTTTAGTTTGGTTACAACAGCCATGTAGCCAAGCATATGATTTGGTGTTTTTAGATCCCCCCTTTCATAAAGAATTCATGCAAAAATCAATTGATTTGTTATTTAAAAATGGTTATATACATGATCACTCTTGGCTCTATTTAGAACAAGAAAAACAACTTGATTGGCCCGTTTTGCCAGCGGGTTGGATTGTTCATCGTGAAAAAAATACTTCTCAAGTTAAGTTTGGACTTTTTAAAAAAGAGTTTGATTAAATGCTGTTTTTACTTGACCATTACCGCCTTCTAGCGTGTAAAAATAATGAACTAAATAGAGATATTCTTCTGGTTCCTTAAACCATGAAAAAGATTAATTTTAAACGTATAAGAAGCGCAACATTAAAGGGCTTCTTTTAATATCAAAGGGCAATTATGTCTATTACAGCAGTTTATCCAGGGACTTTTGACCCAATTACTTGTGGTCATTTTGACTTGATTGAACGAGCCGCTCGATTTTATGATCGCTTAGTGATTGCTGTTGCGGATAATCGCAATAAGTCATCATTATTTACGTTAGAAGAACGTGTCGCTTTAGCCAAAGAGGTAACGCAAAACTTACCTAATGTTGAGGTGATTGGGTTTAGTGGCTTACTGGTTGATTTTGTAAAAGAAATTAATGGCAATGTTTTATTGCGTGGTTTACGTGCGGTATCTGACTTTGAATACGAATTTCAATTAGCGTCTATGAACCGTAAACTTGCCCCAGAAGTTGAAACTATGTTTATGACACCAGCGGAACAATATGCTTTTATTTCATCGAGTTTGGTCAGAGAAATTTCAGCCTTAGGTGGAGATGTTTCTGAATTTGTGCACCCCGTTGTGGGCAAAGCTTTAAAAGAAAAACAAGGCTTATAGAGAAACAATCATTGCGCTATATAAATGGTGTAATGCTATTGATGTCTGTGAAAAGTGTGGATTTTACCCCATACTTACATAGCAGCAATCGTCATAGGGTATACCAGGCCTGGTAATTTTATTGTTTGTGCGTTGTCGTTTTTAACGACGGTTTACTGTGACTAACGAATACGGTATTTGGATTTGTTTTCCATCTTTTTGGTGAATCATTAGCGTTACTTGCCAATCCATTTTTTGGTTTGTACAAAATGCCAGCATAGATGTACCTACAAATCGGTTTGCATTAATTCTTGTTAACTCTACTCGGTTATAGCCCATGTACATATTAATTCCAGAAATATCTAATTCCATACTTTGAACATCAAGATTCTTTACATGTACTTCTATACCTAATGGACGGGCGATTGGAATAGGGTGTGGACTGATTTTTAAAGAAACCACTGCATCACCCATTTGAGACTCACAACTGGCTTTGTGTAGATTACATGTTTTTGATATTGGCCATTGTGTAATATTGCTATCGCCAGAATCTGAACAGCCTTGTAACAAAAGCGTGGCTACAAAAAAAGAGAGTAGTAAGATTGTATTTAGAGGTTTTGTCATGGTTGTCTTTCTTATTTAACGTTCATTAAATTTTTATTTAATCTAACCCGTTTTGTTCATTATAGTGCCGTTATTTAGTTTACTTTTATGGGCTACAGCGGTGTTGAGTCTTTGCGTACCCATTTTCCTTCTTGCTGAACCATTTCATACTTGGCCCAACGGGCAAATTCTTCACGTGTTACACAATCACTTCGTTTTTTTGCTTGGCCTGCAATTTGTCTAAAAATGACAAAATCTTTATTAGGATGGTTATGAGCAGATTCATCAATTATTTGACGCATACTCCAATCTTTACCTACTTGCCCATTACTATAAACCTTACCTAGTTGGATGTCATGCACCTTAAGTTCAATTTTATGGGTGTTTAAATTCAGTAGTTCAAAAATACGACGCAACTCGTTTTCATTAATATCCACAAAGGTGTCAATTTCTTTTAATACAGATAAAAAATCTTCGTGAGATATGGTTTCAGCCTGAATATTAGCTGGTTCAGTAGATAGATTTTTCTGTAAAAAAGCCGGGTAACGTCGCCAATGAAAAAGCGCATTAAAGAGTACGGCAATAAATAAAATACTCACCACATTAAGCAATACGGGCGTAATTAAAAAAGCATAACCCATTTGGTGAATCGTTTCACCGCCTACCACGGCAGTTAAGGCTGTAGCGCCACCTGGTGGATGAATGCAATTTAAGTAATACATAACAGCAATGGTTAAGCCAACAGCGACACTGGCCGCTATAAACGGGTCTTTAATCAGCAAAGCACAACTTACACCAATAAAGGCTGCAAACATGTGACCGCCAAACACGGACCATGGTTGCGAAAGAGGGCCATGAGGCACAGCAAATAACAGTACGGCAGAAGCGCCCATGGATGCAATAATTCCCCAGCTAGCATCAAAACCTAAAAAGCGTTCACTAATTATCATGACAGCAAAAATTGCGATAAACCCACCTACGGCAGAAATTATTTTTTCACTGTGGCTTGCCGGGCGGTTAAATTGAGAAATGACAATCTTTGCCATTGTTGAAAAACGGTCAAAATTTAGGTTCATATTTTAGTAGTCAATTAATATTGTTCACTATAGTTACATCTATTGTTAGCCCTGTAAATACCAGGCCTGGTAATTTAACGATATATCCATGTTTTAATCATTAAATTCATTATGCTAAACCACTTATTATATTAAATTTTATCCTTTATTAAGAATGAGTGATGAGCGTTATTGAAGGCATTAAACGCATATATCGATTGTAAGGTTATAAGCCATTATTAAGCTTTAAGCTTGGAGTAAAGACACCTACAATTACTCTAATTTTTTGGAATAAATGCAACCAAGTTAGAGTGTAGAAAACGGGTGATATGTCTTTAAATTTACAAGAATCTCCACCGTAGAGACGAGGAAAAGCAAGGTAAAATCAGTAGATTAAAAAGGCTTATCAATTTGTGTAATGCAAGATTACGTTACTACTTCTAAAAATTAGATTTTATAAAAAACCTTCATTTTGAACATGGTTGACAATAAATTCAGTCGGGTTATAATTCGTTTCAATATGTATATTTGGTAATAGCGAATTGAACGACTCACATCCAGAACAACTTGTTCAGTCATTTTTAATGGGTTCTAAACAATCTCGATCAGGGCAAAGACGTTTAGAATTGTTAAATAAAATAGCTTCTTTGGGCTCTCTTTCTGCAGCGGCTAAGGCGTGTGGTATGAGTTATAAAGGGGCTTGGCAAGCAGTAGAAGCTATGAATTTAGCCGCCGAAACCCCTTTAGTGAATGCACAAAAAGGTGGTGCTGGCGGTGGCGGCATGGTACTCACGGCAGCTGGTGAATCTTTAGTATCCGCTTACCAACTATTTTCAGAACAGATGCAGCATTGGATGAGAGAGTTAGAAGATATTTCTCCAGGTGTCTTAAGTCAGCTTGAAATTATGAGGAAGGTATCCATGAAAACGAGTGCAAGAAATTTATTTCACGGTTCGGTAACTAAAATTACCAAAGGTCCTGTGAACTGTGAGGTTATTTTAGCGATTGGTCATGAAATGACCGTGGTTGCACACATTACCCCAGAAAGTGTAGAGCGTTTAGCATTAGAGGTAGGTACCGATGCCTATGCTTTAATTAAAGCTAGCTTTGTTATTTTAACTGAAGATATTAATGGCGCTTTGAAAACCAGTGCACGCAACCAATTTTGTGGTGAGATTACGCACATTGAAAAAGGGGCAGTAAATAGCGATATCACAATGGATGTGGGTGGCGGACAAAAAATATCGGCTGTTATAACTAACCCAAGTGTAGAAATGCTTGATTTAGTCGTTGGCGGCCGTTGCTGTGCATTAATTAAATCAAGTCATGTTTTATTGGCTGTTTCAGATTAATTTGCGCTAAAAGATTATAAATCTAGGTTGTTTGGTTATATCTAAATAACCTGTTTTTTTAGTTATCGATATGTATAAAAGGTTATATGTATTAAGGTTTATTTAGTTGGCCACTTGGGTGATTAAAAACACAAGTGCCTTTACGGAGGAAAAAATGAAAAAAACAATGAAAAAAATCATGCCGGTTGCGGGTTTGTTTTTAGGCTTAACGTTCAGTGCACAAAGTTATGCACAAAATGCGACTGTTGCAGTAGCAGCTAACTTTACCAAAACAATTGAAGTGGTCAACGAAGCGTTTGTAAAACATCATCCTGAACACCACATTAAATTCTCTTTTGGGCCAACGGGTAAGTTATTTGCACAAATTCAAAATGGCGCACCGTTTGATGCCTTTTTTGCCGCAGATGAAAAACGCGCTAAAAAAACAATGGAAATAGGCATGGGCAAAGCGGATTCTTATTTTGTTTATGCGCAAGGTAAAATCGTTTTATACAGCAGTAAGTTCCCTGTTGCCAAAGAACCAATTAAAGTACTAAAAGCGGCTAAATTTAATCACTTGGCCATCGCTAATCCAAAAACAGCACCTTATGGTGAACGCGCTCAAGCTTTTTTAAAAAGCCAGGGTTTATATGATGGCGTTAAAGCTAAAATTGTAAATGGCGAAAGTATTTCGCATGCTTTTCAGTATGTTGCAACGGGTAATGCCGCTATTGGATTTGTTGCCTTATCTCAAATTGTTGACCCACAAAGCCCTGTCTATAAAAAAGGTGAATACTGGGTTGTACCACAAGCGGACTATAAGCCAATTAACCAAGGAGCACTGATTACTAAACGTGGTAAAGACAATGCGGCAATTAATGACTTTATGGCCTTTATGAAAAGTCCAGAAGCGATTAAAATCATTGAAAGTTATGGTTACGGTGTAAATTAATACCCGCTTATATGACAGATGCGCAGTTTCTGATAATGTCAGTGTCATTTAACTAAATTAACGGCTACGTTTGTTTATAAATCAAAGGCCGTTTTAAGCTTATAAAGCGGGTGATTCACCTGCTTTTTTATTTGTGTAAGGACTGTTTTATGCTAGAAATTTTAGGCACTCAGATTGACCTAAATCCCATTTGGCTTACATTAGAAGTTGCAAGTATTACAACGGTTGCTCTATTAGTTTTAGGCACGCCTTTAGCGTGGTGGATGTCGCAAATGCGTTCATCTAACAAAGTACTTCTTGAAGCATTAGTGGCCTTGCCTTTAGTGTTACCGCCAACGGTATTAGGTTTTTATATGCTTATTATTTTTAATCCTAATGGAGTGGTTACTGAAACCATGCACCTATTAGGGTTTGAAGGGCAGCTAACCTTTAGTAAAGCGGGTTTAGTTGTTGGATCAGTCTTTTATTCATTGCCATTTGCCGTGCAACCTTTAATGCATGCCTTTGAGTCGATTCCATCTCGTTTATTAGATGCCGCAGCCACTATGCGTGCATCGTTTTTAGATCGGTTTTTTACAATTGTGATGCCATTATCTCAAAGAGGTTTTTTAGTGTCTGCAACCTTGACCTTTGCCCATACCGTGGGCGAATTTGGTGTTGTGCTGATGATGGGGGGGAATATTCCTGGCGAAACTCGTATGGTATCGATTGATATTTTTGATCATGTAGAAAGTATGGAATATGACCAAGCTCATATTTTATCAGCGATGATGCTTATCTTTTCGCTGGCGGTATTAATGTTAGTTTATGGTGTTAACCGTCGTTTTGGCGTCAAGGTAGGGTAAATAGATGTTACATGGAAATTTACAACTTGATTTAGGCGGTTTTGCTTTAGATAGTGGCGATTTTAATATTCCACTGCGAGGTGTGACCGTTTTATTTGGACGTTCTGGCAGTGGTAAGAGCACATTATTACGAGCTATTTCTGGTTTAGACAAACGAACACGTGGCAGCTTAGTCGTAAAAGGTCAGTTTTGGCAAAAAGACAATAAATCTTTGCCTGTACAAAAACGAGATATTGGATTTGTATTTCAAGATGCCGCTCTTTTCCCTCATTTATCGGTTCGTCAAAATTTGGAATATGGCATTAAGCGTTTAGACAAGCAGATTGAAGCGGCGGACTTTAACGACATTGTTATCCGCGTAGGTATTTTGGAATTGCTTGATCGTAAAGTCACCTATTTATCTGGTGGAGAACGACAGCGAGTGGCAATTGCTCGTGCTTTATTAATGCGACCAAAGTTACTTTGTATGGATGAACCATTATCAGCATTAGATTGGCGCTCAAAAGCTGAATTGCTTATTTTAATAGAAGAGATTATTGAGCAATATTCATTACCTGTTTTATATATTACTCACGCACCAGCAGAGGTAGAACGATTAGCCGACCGAGTCTTATTTATGAAAGAAGGCAAAGTAGAGCGCATGGAAACTCTACAAGAGGCTTTAGCAAGACCAGATTCTCCGTTATTTGATGAGCAGGGTGCTGTTTCGGTTTTATTAGGTTCGCCACAACAAGTTGAAGATGGTTTGCAACGAATAGAAATTAATCAAAATAGCCAAGGTATAACTAAGCACTCACTTTGGGTTGGGCAGCATCTATTGGTTCAAAAACCACAAGTCAGAGTGCGAATTTTAGCGCGAGATGTCAGTATCGGTTTAGCTGATCCTGAGAACTTGAGTATTATTAATCATTTAAAAGTTAAAGTAGGCGAGCTTATTCCACAAGGAGAACATCGTGTTTTAGTACGTTTGTTTTTAGACGATGGACAGCATTTATTTGCCGAAATTACTAAAAAGTCAGTTAAACGTTTACATCTTTTACCAGGCCTGGTCGTTTTTGCTTTAATTAAAACAGTCGCTATGACGGAATAAGCTTTTATTCAAAGCACTAAAAAGTGACACCTAACTTTTTCAATGGTTAAGGTGTCAATAAAGAGATCATAAATACAAGGCGTTGTCGCTTTGAATAAATGAGCGATGAGCTTTTATTTTGTTTAATGATTCTTTTTAGGTAGGCTCTATTGTTACACCCAAATCTGCGGGTTTAGCGTGATAAACTGAGCTTAGAACAATGCCATCTACTCCAGTTTTAGCGTAGCTTTGAATATTTTGAGCATTAATGCCACCGGCAATAATAATGGTCAGTAATGGGTATTGCATTTTTAACTGTGTTACCCAAGAAGCAAGTTGGTTTACCTCAACTTTATCAAATTGAATTAGGTCTGTACCCGCTTGTGCAGCTTGTAGTGCCTGATCCAAATTATCACATTCAATGGCAATTTTTTTCTCACACGCCGTTACTTTTATCGCCGATATTTTTTGTGCTAATTTCTCTCGTCCACCAATTATATTTAGGTGGTTTTCAAAAACTAAAATGGTTTCGGATAATCCTAAACGATGGGGGTGTGCGCCACCAGAAAGTATGGCTTTAATCATTGGTTTTTTAAGGCCTGGTAGGTGTTTGCGAGTGACTAATAGTGGTATATCGCTTATTTTGGCCACTTGTTCTACCATTTGAGTTGTTTGAGTGGCAATGCCACAAAAATATTCTAATAGGTTCATCGCAACCTTCCACCCACGATGTAAGGCATCTGCACGTCCACTAACTTGTAGAATAATTTCATCAGCATCCACGACCTTTCCAGATGGGAGTTGCATAACTACTTTGGCACCTAATAATTCAAAAATACGTGCGGCTTCTTCCATTAAGGTAAGTGTTGTTTTGTGTCTAGAGCGTACGGTAAGCAGGGCGGGTTGGTCGTTAATATCTAATAAATGACTGGTTAAATCAATGAGTGGGGCATCTTCATTAATCCAGGCTTCAATTTCATGTGTTTGAAAATAGATCATGTTGTTTCTTTTAATGTTTAATAAAAGGAAAATATTGTGCTTATAGCGTATTTAAGAAGGCTATTAGCAAACAAAAAAAAGCCCGATTTAAGTCGGGCTAAGGTGTTAAAGCAACAAAGAAAAATGGGTTTATTCAACCGCAAACATATAACACTACAGCTTGTTGAAAAGCGTAGGTTTACCAATGATTAGCCAAGTTTTTGGCTGAACATTTGGCGAGCATAGATGCAATTTCGATCTCTAGTACGACTTTAATAATGATGTGTGTATTAACCGTATCATTATGAAAGCTTTTGACTGAGTCGGTAATGTGATTGCGTGCACTAAATTTGATGTAAGGTTTTTTTTATTTAACACTTAAAAAGGCTCAGAGTATCTGAAGTTCTGAGCCATGCGCTTTTGCTAAATGACAGAAAACAAAAGGTTGCATAAAATCAGGCTTGTTAAGATTAGCAGGCCTGGTATCAATTATTTAAGTAGTTAAAACAAGCTCTAAGTATATGTTTGTATATATCGAACTTTTTAAAAAACCTTAATCAAATAAGGCTTCTATTTCGATATGTTTTGAAAAACATATCGATGGGTGTATTAAAGCATATTGATATTGTTTGTTTCAAGATTTTTTTTATATTTTTTGAAAAAAAAGCACTGACTAAGGTGTTAGTGCCGGTAGTTTGTTGTTTTGAGGTAGGTTTTTACGGTTGTAAACAGGATACAATTAATTAAGATTTTGTACGTTTTTGCGGTTTCGGTAACGTTTTTCTATATCAACAACGAAGTATATTGTGAGTGCAGATACAATAACAGCCGCCCATTGTGACAGACTGAGAGGCGCGCTACCAAAGGTACTATTCATAATTGTAGAATGGGTGAACAACACTTGCAGTGCAATCATGGCCGTTACGCCAATAAGTAGCCAACGGTTTGAAAAGAATCCAATTTTAAACATAGAAAAACGCAGTGAACGACAGTTAAATAAATAGAAAATCTCACCAAAGACAAACATATTTACCGCTAAAGTACGGGCAGTTTCTAAACTGTGTTGAGTATACAGTGCCCAGTTAAATAGCCCATAAGCCCCAGCCAGCATTAAGACACTTACGGTGATGATTCTGAATGAAAGTTCTAAATTAATAATGGGTGAACCAGGTTTGCGTGGCGGTTGTTTCATTAACCCGGGTTCTTTGTTTTCAAAAGCCAACATTAAGCCTAGTAATAGTGCCGTGGTCATATTAATCCACAGTATTTGCACAGGCGTAATAGGCAAGGTTAAGCCAAACACAATAGCGGTTAAAATAACCAAACCTTCGCCTGCATTAGTAGGAAGTGTCCAGGTAATAAATTTAACCAGGTTATCAAAAACGGAACGGCCTTCTTCAACCGCTGCTTCAATGGTCGCAAAGTTGTCATTCGTTAAAATCATGTCAGCGGCTTCTTTGGCGACTTCTGTTCCGCCTAAGCCCATCGCAATACCAATATCAGCTTGTTTTAAAGCAGGGGCATCATTAACGCCATCGCCTGTCATGGCAACAATATGCCCTTTAGATTGCAACGCTTCTACTAAACGTAATTTTTGTTCTGGTGTTACTCGTGCAAATACCGCTGAATTTTCGGCGACTTCTACTAATTTTTCATCGCTTAATTCGGCCAGAGCATGGCCACTATAAGCATATTGCTCTGGAGTATTGTGTGCTGAACCTTTTAACCCAATTTGCTTAGCAATCGCCGCCGCTGTTGCAACATGGTCACCTGTTATCATTTTTACTTGAATTCCGGCCGCTTGGCAGGCTTTTACGGCAGAAATCGCTTCTTGTCTTGGTGGGTCCATCATGGCTTGTAAGCCTAAAAAGGTGAGTTGACTATCAACAGTTTCGTGTGTGACTTGTTGAGTATTGGCTGGCACTATTTTTCGGGCAAACGCTAATACTCGTAAGCCTTTTGCCGCCATACGGTCAATTTCTTTAAAAATACGGTCAGTATCGATATCAATGAGTTGATTTTGATTATTTAAAGCGGTTGTACTGCGCTTTAAAATACTTTCGACCGAACCTTTTATATAGATGACTGAATTTTCAGGTTCAGTGGAAGATTCTGTTGCTGGCTTGTGTAGAGTAGCCATATATTGATGTTGCGATTCAAAAGGTAGGGTATCTAATCTTGGGAATATTTGGTCGAGTTCAGTAGGATTAAAGTTGGCTTTAAGTGCCGATGAGATTAGTGCCGCTTCGGTTGGGTCACCATCTATTTTCCATTGTGCTTCTTGTTCAAGTAGTCTTGAATCATTACATAATAATCCTGCTTTAAGGGTTTCATATAAAGCGATAAATTGGGCTGGTGATGATGTGTTTTGTTGAATATCAAGCTGAAAATCAGGCTGGCAATCTAGTTTTTGATTGTTGAGTAGAATGTCACCTTTAGGTATATAGCCCGTCCCTGTTACATCATACGAGTCTTGGTCAGCAAATATTAGCTGTACCGTCATTTGATTTTGAGTAAGCGTGCCTGTTTTATCAGAACAAATAACTGTTGTGCTGCCAAGGGTTTCAACAGCAGGCATTTTGCGAATAATAGCATGACGTTTAGCCATTTTATTTACGCCAATCGCCAACATAATAGACATGGCGGCAGGTAACCCTTCAGGAATAGCACCAACAGCCAAAGCAACGGCCGCCATAAAGGTTTCTAGAACAGGTTGTCCATGAAGCCAACCTACAACAAAAGTAAGGCCTGCTAAAACTAAAATAATTTTAAGAAGCAGTTCACTAAATTCGGATATTTTTTTAGTTAAGGGAGTCGCTAATATGGTTGCATTCGCAATCAGTGTATTGATTTGCCCAATTTCTGTACCATCACCCGTTTCAACCACAATACCTGTGGCAGTGCCATAGGTCACTAAGGTTGATGAGTAGGTCATATTATGGCGATCTGCCAAAGGGGTTTCTAATGGTAAGGCGGTTAAGTTTTTTTGTGATGGGACAGATTCACCTGTTAATGCCGATTCATCCACCTGAAGTTCTCGGCAACGAACTAATCGCAAATCGGCAGGCACTTTATCACCAGATTGTAATAGAACAATATCGCCTAAAACCAATTCAGAAGAGGGAATGGTTATTTTTGTGCCAGCACGAATAACGGTTGCAGAGCCTTCCATGCTTCTAGATAAAGCTTCTATCGCTTTTAGTGCTTTGGATTCCTGAATAAAGCCAACAATCGCATTAACAAAAATAACACCAAAAATAACACCACTATCTACCCATTCTTGCAATAAGAAGGTGACGATAGCGGCCGCTAATAAAATATAAACAAGTGGTTGGTGAAACTGCAATAAAAAAAGCGTAATAGGGCTTTTGCCCTTTTGCGGTGTTAATCTATTAGCACCATATAAAAGCTGTCTTTCTTTAACCGTTAAATTATCTAAACCTTCAGCAGTATTGGTTTCTAACAGCTTATCCATTTCTGCTAAAGGATGGTGATGCCAGTGTTTTTCTCTTAAATTATCCATGATGCATCCGCATGATTTACGCTGTTATTAATAAGATATTTTAACTGTTATCATAATCTTTTTTAAAGACATAGAGCGACTGTTTGTGAGCGTTATTTTTGAGATTTCATTTTTTGGCATTTATTGCAAAAATAACAAGCGCGTTGATTTAATATCATTCGCTCAATTGTTGTACCGCATACTGGGCAAGGTTTTCCGTGCTGATCATAAACATTGAGTTTTTGTACAAAATAACCGGGTTTGCCGTCGGGCGACATAAAATCTTTTAAGGTGGTTCCACCTTGTTCAATAGCCGCTTGTAAAACTTGTTTTATATTATTTACCAATGTTGTGCACTGTTTTTTAGTTAATGTATTCGCTGGCGTTTGTGGGTGAATTTTGCTCATAAAAAGAGATTCATTTGCATAAATATTACCTGCTCCCACTGCCACCGCACTATTCATTACTAAGGTTTTTATGGCTACTTTACGGTGATGTATTTTTTCAAAAAAATAATTGCCATTAAAAGCGTCGCTTAATGGTTCGGGTGCCAGTTTGGCTAATAGCTTGTGTTGCTCAACTGGCCCACTGTCCGCAGAGTGCCATAATACGGAACCAAATCTGCGCGGGTCATTTAAACGAACCAAATAACCGTTTTGTAACACAATGTCTACATGGTCATGTTTTTGTGGTGGGGTATTTTTAGGTAAAATTCGTAGGTTTCCAGACATGCCTAAATGAATTAATAAAGTACCTAATTCTGTTTTAAGTAATAAATACTTGCCTCTACGGTCTATTGATTGAATGACCAGGCCTGGTAATTTGTCTTTTAACGTTAAATCAATAGGCCAGCGTAAACGTGCATTACGCACAATAAATTCAGTAATGATTTGTTGATTGGCTTTTGGGGTAATGCCTTTTCGGGTGGTTTCTACTTCTGGTAATTCTGGCATGGTAACGAACTTTTTAAATAGGTTTAATTGGCCATATTGTAAACAATCAATTAATCCATCGTCAGAAAAACGTAAACTTAAAGATTACCGTTTAGGCATAGAATGTGTTTAGTCTAAGAGATCTTTGCACGACTCAAGGCTCGGCATGGTTAAAATGTCTAAAGTTCTATCGATTTTTGTTGAATAACTTGCTAATAGCTGGCTACTGTTTGAATTATTTGCCACACCCAGATACCTTACTTTTGCAAAGGTCTTTAAATATTATTAATCAGTTATTGGATTTTTGGCCGATAACGACTTTATACATTAAGGTGAAAAGTAAGGGAGGACTTTATGCCAAACTCTATTTCTAACACGCATTATATTGTTGAATATAATGGCAGTGACTATGTAATCTTATTTGGGGTAAGGGTGATTGCAGCTTTTGCCAGTAGTGAAGAAGCTTTTAAAGCTAAACGCTCGTTGGAAGATAGGCCAGTTTTAAGTGCTTATGATAAAACGCCTCCGGCAATTAGAGCTGCAAAAGCGATGTATGCAGGTCAAAAAGCGTTGTAAGTTTCTGTTTAAGATACATTTTGTCATTTTCTGATGTCATTTGTAATAAATCTTACATATACTAAACAAATGAAAAGTAAATTATTAAATAGAACGTTAACTTATAAAATCATTCATTGGTGTAAGCCATTAAGGGTTTTTTTAGTCTTTTTCTTATTCTTTTCTAATATCACCTTAGCGTTAGCCTCCCAACAAGCACATCTAAAAACAGACAAAGATAATTCTGTAATCAGCACGTCTTTAACGCCTATCTCGGTACAAACTAATTGGAAACATCAATTTCAGTTTGCAGGTTTTTACGCCGCAATTAAGCAAGGTTATTATCAAAAAGCAGGTTTAGATGTCACTGTTAAAAATTGGCATAAAGGTATTAATGTTGTTGACGAAGTTGTGGAAGGTCGTGCTGATTTTGGTGTGGCTAAAGGCAATGCATTAGCCGCCTATGCCAAAGGCAGCCCAATTTCATTAGTGATGGCATCTTTTCAATATTCACCTCTAGTGTTATTGGCACATGAGCGTATTGAAGATCTATCTCAACTTTCGGGCAAAACGGTAATGTATGACAATGGGATGCAAATAAGTGGCATTGTTAATAAAGCCGATTATTCGGTTAAAGAATCCATTATTGAGCAAAAATCGTCTGGAAATATAAATGATTTTATCAGTCGCAAAGTTGATTTTTACGCGGCTTACGCCACTAATGAACCCTATAGATTAAAGAAGGAGAATATTCCTTATTACCTTCTTGACCCAAAAGCCTACGGTATTCAAAACTATGGTGATCTTGTTATTACAACCGAAAAAAATGCCAATTTACATCCCTTAATGGTAGAGGCGTTTAAAAAGGCTAGTATCCAAGGTTGGAAGTATGCTATTTCTCATCAAGAAGAGATGGTTGACTACATAATGCAACACTATCAAGTGGTTAAAAGTAGAAATGCGTTGATAGATGAAGCAAGGCTCACAACTCAATACGTTGTGACAGGAGACACACCTATTGGTACGGTAGAACCATTAAAACTCATGTCAATGGCCATAACAGCCAAAGATATAGGCTTAATCACCAGAGAGGAGTTAAAAAAGCTCAATATGCAAAAATTTGTATTTGATGTGGAACGCACTTCATTTACCAAACAAGAAATAGAATATTTACACAAACACCCCGTTATTACAATGGCAGCAGACGGTAACTGGGCACCGTTTGAGTTTTACGATACAACTGGCGGCTATCAGGGAATGGCTGCTGATTATTTCAAATTATTTGAAGCCAAGTTGGGTGTACATTTTAAAGCGAAGTTTTCAAGTTCTTGGACAAGGATTGTTAAAGAAGCAGAACAAGGAAAAGTTGATCTCTTTTCTTGTGCTGTAGCAACGCCTGAACGTAGCCAATATATGCGCTTTACCCAACCTTATCTCTCTTTTCCAATGGCACTAGCCGCTACCGAAAAAACATCTTATGTTGGTGAATATTCACAGTTAGAAGGGCATACCATTTCTGTTGTAAGGGACTATTGGGCTTATGAGTTTTTAAAAAATAATTATCCAAACATAAAGCTTATGGTGGTGTCATCTGTTAAGGATGGGCTGTCATCGGTTGTGGATGGTCGATCCGATGGGTATTTAGGGAATTTAGCGGTAATAAATTTTACTATGCGTAGACATGGCCTAGAAGGTATTCGAATTGTTGGGCAATTTAAAGAGCGTTATGAACTTGCTATAGGGGTTCAAAAAACTGATCCAATATTGTTTGGAATTATCGAAAAAACACTCAACTCAATTACTGATGAAGAGCGGGCAGAGATATTTTCTCGCTGGGTACAATTTAAGGTTGTTAATAATTTAGATAAAAAGCAGTTATTACAAATTATCTTACCAGCCCTATCTATTATTTTAGGGTTACTGGCGTTGCTCATTTTTTACATCTACCAAAAACGTTTACATAAAGCGTATCTCCGACAAATATATGAACTCTCTTTAGCCACAGAAATAGATTTGCGAACGCGCACCATTTTATGGGCAAGTGAATCCTTTTTAGCATTAACGGGGTATACCAAAGAAGAAATGCAAGGTATGCCTTATTTAAAATTGGCTCGTGAAGATATTCCTGCAGAGTTTGTAGAGTATTTAAATAAACTGATGTTGTCGGGTAAAACTTGGGTTGGTGAAATGGAAGCCAGAACAAAGACAGGTGAACATTATTGGGTTGAACTCACCTTGTCGCCCACTAAAAACTTATGGGGTAACGTAACCAAAATTTTAGCAACCCGTGTCAATATCACCGATAAAAAACGGATAGAAAAACTCTCTATTAGTGATGTTTTAACCGGTCTGTATAACCGCCGCCATTACAATAATATTATTGATCTTGAAGTGAGGCGTAGTCAGCGTGAAGGATTGTCATTAGGGTTGGTGATGCTTGATATTGATCTGTTTAAAATGGTTAATGATACCTACGGACATCCTCACGGAGATAAAGTCTTAAAACAAATCTCGCAGCTTTTACAAGATCATTTTAACCGCGCTACTGATTATGTATTTAGAGTAGGAGGAGAAGAGTTTGTTGTGATTTGTCGTTTTAAAACACGAGATGAATTTAAAGTTTATTTAGAGCAAGTTCGCCAAAAAGTTGAAGAACTGAAGATTGAAAATAAACAAGCACCAATTGGGGTTGTGACTATTTCCATTGGGGGTGTTTATGTGGAAGATAGTAAACAATTACATGCTGAAAAATTATTTAAACAAGCAGACAAAACGCTCTATTCAGCAAAACAAAATGGCCGAAACCAAGTCATGATTCACTCACAAAAAGAGGATTCTTAACACGAACATGATTGGTAATTGGATTAATTAAAGCGGTTTACAGCAACTTAACTGTAATTCAAGAATTATTCAATGCCAATTCAAGAAGGCGAAAAGCTTGAACTCGGCTTTCTTTAGACATAAAAAAACCCGGTCTTTTGAACCGGGTTGGTCTCAAATTTATCTGGATAAGATTTATTTGATTTTTGCTTCTTTGAACAAGACGTGTTTACGAACTACTGGATCGTATTTCTTGATCTCGAATTTTCCAGCCATGTTTCTTTTATTTTTATCCGTTGTATAAAAATAAGCAGATTCAGTTGACTGTAATTTGATTTTATCGCGCATGGTTAGTCTCCTTAGACCTTCTCACCACGTGAACGCATATCTGCGATCACAGCGTCAATTCCATTTTTGTCGATGATACGCATACCGGCAGCGGTAACACGTAACTTAACAAAACGGCTTTCAGCTTCAGACCAAAAACGATGCGTATGCAAGTTTGGTAAGAAACGACGACGAGTTTTACGGTGAGAGTGAGAAACATTGTTACCTACGACAGGACGTTTTCCTGTAACTTGGCATACTTTAGACATTTCACAATCCTTCTTAAAAACAGTTTTTGAACCCCAAAAGGGACCCAAATAAATAAAAATATTCGAATATTTCTATATTCATAACGTTATGTGGGTAACGTTAAAAATAAGAAGCGGAATTATCCACAATACTCGATGTGATTGCAAGTTTAATTACATTTAATTTAAAAATGATTGCCAAAGGTGGGGTTTTCTTTCTCTGCTTTTCACAGAGTTCTTTGTTTCTGAGCTCTGTGATGAGAGCTTTGTTTTGATTCTGACTTATGTAAAGGTCTATCGTAGGCTGTCATTAAAGATTAATAATTGGTTGTGTTAAATTTTAGATAATTGGTCAAATTGTTTATTTGGAATTTTCAAAATGTCTCATTTATATAAAAAGAGTGTTAAAGCCTTGTCTGAATTGTCGTGTGATGAGTTTGATGAAGTCGTTCGTCCGCCTGCTGAACAGGTTGAATTTGAGGGGATTGTTGATTCAGGCATGAGCCGTAGAGACTTTTTTAAGGGCAGTGCCTTATTATTTGGAAGCGGGTTATTTGCGCAATCTACATTCGTTTCGGCCAAATCTCAAATCGTTTCAAAATCTTTTAATATGTACGCTTTTGAGGATGTTCAAGCCAATAGTGACGACACGATTACCTTGCCTACAGGCTATGCTTGGAAACCTTTAGTCAGTTGGGGCGACCCTTTATGGTCAACTGGTGTTGAATTTGATTCAAAAACGTTAGTATCAGCCCAGTCGCAAGCTTTGGCTTTTGGGGATAATAATGATGGTATGAAGCATTTTAGTTTTCAGGGCAGAGAGTTATTGGTGATTAATAATGAATATATTAACTTTAGCTCTTTTTATAGTAATCGCACCTCTGGATTGCCTGAAAATGAAGAGGATACGTTAAAAGCAAAATTGGCTGTGGGGGTGTCGATTGTTGAGATTAAGCAAGCTGAAAATGGTTGGCAGGTTGTTAAAGATTCTCAATTTAATCGCCGTATTCATGCACTTACTCCAATGCAAATTACGGGGCCTGCAAGAGGGCATAAACTTATGCAAACTCACGCTGATCCTAAGGGGGTTAAATCATTAGGAACTTGGAATAATTGCGGTAGCGGTGAAACCCCGTGGGGAACCTATTTAACCTGTGAAGAAAACTTTAACGGTTTTTATTTGAGTTCTAACCCTGAGTTTGCGATAAGTGATGAACTTAAACGCTATGGCGTGTCTCACCAAGATAGAGGTTATGCTTGGGGAAAGTATGATGAACGTTTTGATTTAGCGGTGACACCAAATGAACCAAACCGTTCGGGTTATGTGGTGGAGATTGATCCAAAAAATCCGCAAAGTCAACCTAAAAAAAGAACCGCTTTAGGGCGTTTTAAACATGAAAATGCGGAAATTGTTATTGCCAAAACTGGGCATGTGGTCATTTACCTAGGAGACGATGAGCGTGGTGAATATTTATATCGCTATGTTTCAAAAAATATCTACCAAGAGGGCGCAGATATTGATGACCTTATGGACAATGGTACTTTATATGCCGCAAAGTTTTATGATGACGGTTTGGGAGAGTGGCTCGCATTAACGCCACAAACAACAGGGATGAGTCAAGCCGAAATCTGTATTCATACCCGACAAGCCGCTTCTAAGGTAAAGGCAACCACAATGGATAGACCTGAGTGGGTGGCTGTAAACCCAAATAAGTCTGAGGTGTTTTGTGCATTGACCAACAATAAAAATCGTGGAGAAAAACCCAATAAAGGGGGTGACACTCAACCCGTGAGTAGTGTTAATCCACGTGAAAAAAATCAGTATGGGCAAGTGGTGCGCTGGATACCAACCAACAGTAATCACGCCGCAGAGCGTTTTAATTGGAACTTGTTTGTCTTAGCGGGAAACCCAATAGTGCATAAAGAAGGGCTGTTGGCGGGCTCAAACAATGTGCATAGCGGTAATATGTTTAACGCACCCGATGGCTTGCATTTTGATAGCCAAGGCAAGCTTTGGATTCAAACAGATGGCAAATATTCTAATCAAGACGATTTTGCAGGCATGGGCAATAATCAGATGTTGTTAGCAAATCCTGAAACGGGAGAAATAAAACGTTTTATGGTTGGTCCCAAAGAGTGTGAAGTGACAGGGTTTGCCTATAGCCATGATAAAAAGACCCTTTTTGTGGGCATACAACATCCTGGCGAAAAAGGTGATTCAAACTTTCCTTACGGAAATGTTGCACGCTCAACCGTGATTGGTATATGGCATAAAGAAGGCTATCAAATCGCTTAATAATGGGTTGAGGTAAGTCATTGAACGTTTTATTTTATGGCATTTGATTATGTTGTGCTAAAGAGTGCCAACGACCTTTATCACCAATAATAATATGATCTAGGGTTCTTACTTCAATTAGTTCTAAAGCAGAGCTTAGTGATTGTGTGAGTTGAATGTCTGCTTGGCTGGGCGTTGGGTCACCAGATGGATGGTTGTGAGACAAAATAACCGCCGCGGCATTGGCATTTAGAGCGGCTTTTACCACTTCTCTAGCATGTACTTCAGCTTGATTAAGCGTGCCTTCAAAGAGAATCTGCAGTTCTATTAATTGGTGTTGTTGGTCAAGCAATAATAGGGCAAAACGTTCTCGTTGTTGATGCGCCAGTTCGTGAGCAAGATACTGTGCGACCAGTTCTGGGCTAGTAAAAGCATTGCCTTTTTCTAAGCCAGATTGAAAATGCCTACGTGACATTTCTAATACCGCTTTCAGTTGCACATATTTAGCTTGACCAAGTCCTTTTGCTTTGCAGAATTCAGTTTCATTAGCATTAAGCAAATTATGCAAACTGCCAAACTCATTCAGTAAGTCTTGGGCTAAATCTACCGCACTTTTACCTTTAACGCCCACGCGTAAAAAAATAGCGAGCAGTTCTGCATCACTTAAATTTTGCTCACCAAATTTAATGAGTTTTTCTCGTGGTCGGTCGTTTTCGTGCCAATCGCTTATTGCCATGGTTGTCTATCTCTTTATCGATGTTTTTGATAATATCGAATCTTAAATTTACCAGGCCTGGTAATCTTGATTTTTATATTACGTATAAGGACGCAGTAAAGCAATGTTTAAAGTTGAAATGAAAGTTCGTGATTATGAATGTGATATGCAGGGCGTGGTGAATAACGCCGTTTATCAAAATTATTTAGAATTCAGTAGACATGAATTTTTATTGGAAAATAATATTGATTTTGCAGAATTAACTCATGCAGGCATTCATTTAGTGGTGGTGCGTGCAGAGCTTGACTATAAGCAGTCTTTAACACCAGGTCATCATTTTTATATTACCGTTGAAGTCGAAAAAGAATCACGTGTTAAATATGCTTTTATTCAACATATTTATAGAAAATCAGACGATAAGCTTATGCTTAAAGCACGTACATTAGGTGTGGCTTTAAATGAAAAGGGTCGTCCAACCGTTTTTGATGCCTTAGAACGTTTGCTATAAAATTCCGTTAAACGTTTTCAACAATCGCTATATTTATTTTGAATCTATACCACTCGCGGTGTAATGCTTTTGAGTCATACCAGGCCTGGTAAAATCAAAAAAGTGCTTTTATTTAGCGTGTTTTTCTTGCTGCGTTACCTGTATTTCTAATGGACTCGAGGTATTTAAATGTACATCTCTTTGTGGGAACGAAATCTCAATACCTGCTTCTGAAAATTTATTATTAATGACTTCATGCAAACTCGAACGCGTAATAATCATTTGGTCTAGGTCATCAACAAAACAACGCAATATAAAGTTAAGTGAATTATCACCAAATGCATCAAATACAACCGTAGGTTCTGGATCAGTTAATACGCTAGGATGTTCATTAGCGGCTTCTAGCATCAGTTTCATCGCCTGTTCAACATTACTGCCGTAAGCAATACCTACTTCTACTTTTACGCGGTTAATAGGGTCTGAAAGTGTCCAGTTAATTAATTGTCCGGTAATGATTTGTTTATTGGGTATTACCAACTCTTGTCTTTCCCAGTTTACGATGGTGGTGGCGCGTATACGAATTCTTGAAACTTTACCTGTAACACCGTCTACGGTGACAATGTCGCCAACTCGAATGGGCTGTTCAAATAATAAAATAATACCACTTACAAAGTTAGCCACAATTTCTTGTAAACCAAACCCTAAACCAACCGATAACGCTGCCACTAACCATTGAATGTTAGACCACTCAATGCCCATCGCTCTAAAAATAAGCACAAAACCAATAATGGCAATAACATACTGAGTGAGTGAGCTGACAGCGTAACGTGCGGCGTTGCTAATAGGCAGGTATTTAAGCAGAGTAAATTCTAAAATACCCGGTAAGTTTTTAGCTAATAATAAGGTAACAAATCCAAGTATAAGTCCTTGAGAAAGGTCTCCCAAAGTAAGGGGGACTTGTTGAATTACGCCATCAATGACTTGTGATTTGGTGAGTGGTAAAGTGCTGTCATTGACTAAGTTTAGCGCCAATAATAAGTCGCTCCAGACTAACCAAATACCAACAAATAAAGCGATAATAAATCCTAGATTTACGGTTTGTCTAATTTGATTGCTGAGTTTGTCGTAATTAATTTCATCCACTTCAATGGGAGGAATATCGGCACTCTCTTTAGGGCTGTTTTGGTCATCAGCTTGTCTTGTGGCATAAAGAGCTTCTTGCTGTTTTACCTTTTCTAAAAAGTGTTGTTTGCGTTCAGAAATATAAATACTTCGTAGTAGAAGTTCTCTAAAAATATAAGTGGTAAGAATCAGACCAATTGTCCAGTTTAGACGTTCTGCAATCATTAATGACGAGTAGTAATACCCTGATATGGTGCTCCAAATTAAAAAGGCAGGTATTAATAATAACAATGGAAACCATATAAAATGCAGTTGCATTAAGCTGTTTCTAGGTGTTTGTAAATAAGAGTTTTTTACAATGTTACTTGACGATCCCCATATTTTAAACAATGCAATCGCTATTAAAATCATTAAGCCAATAAAGCCAAGACGCCCTAATACTTGCCTATCGGATGGCCCCGTAGAGTCGGTATTTAAACCAATTAAAATAATAAGTACTGCTGCAATGGGTACAACCCATTTTAGTACTCTATAAATGGATTGATAGGTGGTTTGTTGCCAGCGAAAATGCTTTTGTGCTAAACCATTTTTGCGACAAATTTGTTGTAGACCACCCAAAATAAAAAGCAAAATACTCGCATTAAAAAAGCTGTTAATAAGCCGTTGAGAATATTCTGAAGGGTTGCTTAAATCATTAAGTAAACTAGCAAACCCCGCAAAAATTATGGGTGCTGTTATAGAGATGGCTAATGTAAAGCCAACCGCTTTTAACGTGTAAATAAATGAGTCGGTACGAACAGAGATGATTTGAGATGCCGTTTCTTCTAAGCCTCGTATAAAACGTTTTCTTAAAAAGATTAGAGCCATAACAAAAAGCAACCAACCAGTAATCATGGTCTTTTGTTTATTGATTCCTTCTTTAAGATCAGAGAAAAGGGCGTTACTGTTTTTTGGGTCAAAAAACCAGTTAATACTACTTGTTAATGCATTAACAGACAAAAGTGAACTGGCTTGTACATTAGGTAGCCATAATAGGTTGTTGTGTAAAAAATGGGAGTATTTGCCAATTAATTGTTGGCGTTTGTTATACAACGAATTTAATTCAGAAAGTTTGCTAATAAAGTCGGGATACAAACTTTGTAATTCATTAGCAGAATCAATGTAATTTGCTTGAATTGTCAGTAATTGTGATTCTATTTTATGTTGCGCAATAGGGTCTTTAAAATCGTGTGTAGAAAGGGTTTTAGCAATAAGAGCAGCTGCACTTTGTTGATTTGCTTCTCTTAATTTTTCACTTAACAGTATTTGAGATAAAATAATATTATTTAGCTGGTCTTTAATTTTTAATATGGTCGATTCTTTAACACTATAATTGGCTAAGCTTTCAACACGTTTATGCAATACCTGGGCGATAATCTCTCTTGAACCTTCTAAAGCCACAATTTGTTTGTCGCGGCTAAAATCCGCTTCAATGGCATTATTGGTACTGATAATGTAGTTTATTCGTTGTTGAATTTGTTGCTCTTGATTGATTAAGTTAGCTTTTTCTTGCTGAACTTTAATCGTGTTTTCTTGAATAGAGTAAAGTGGGCTAGATGGATCAAGCTGTTCCTTAACCGTTTGTTGTAATTCACTTTCTGCTTGTTGTGTTTTTTGAACTTGTAAAATATTTTGCAGGTGGTTCACTATTTGAAGTTCAATCGTTTTATCTTTTTGCCAGTAATCACGTTCAATCTGGGCGTTTTTAGATAAATCACCTAAGTTATCAAGCTGAAAATCTAGTAGTTTTAAATTATTTTTTAATAGCTCTTTACGACTTAGAAGGCTTAAGTTAGAAACTCGGCTAGTAATGTCATTTGATTTGTTCATGACCTTTTTAGAAACAACTTCAGTAAGTGTTTCTAGCGTTTGCTCTAAAGTAAATTTTTGATTTGCGCCATTAGCGGCTAAACCTTGTAATTGATTAAGAGAGCGATCCCATTTTAAATAATTACTGTTTGCTAAATCTAACGCAGTTTGAGCATCATTTAATAGCTGGTTTAGACGCTCATCAGACATAGAGTCTTGCGTAATGTTTTGAATGTCTTCAAGTCTTTTTTCCAGGCCTGCTAGATTATCATTTAGGGTGATTTTTCGTTTATCAGCTAATTCAACATTTTGTTGTTGAGTGTTTAATGTATCTAAGGTTTTACTATTAGATAAAATCCAAGATGAAGCTTGCTGTAATTGCAAGATAAGATCGTTTTTTTCTTCATCGGATAAGCTCGATTGATTCACAGCTTGGGTTAACGCTGGTATGGCAGTACTTGAAGAGGTTGTGTCTATTGTAGAAGATGATGGCGTTGTTACTGTTGTGGCCATTGCAACTTGCCCAAAAAACAAAATGGCTAGAATCCCTGCAATAATTAGGGTGAGTCGCATTTAATTAGCCTCTTAAATATTTGAATGTGAGACCTTTGCACGAGTGAGGTGCGAATTAAAAATGTGAAAAAAACTCGCAGATTTTAGCGATTTTTAAACGTAGATGCACTCGTGCAAAGGTCTCAATGTATTATTAAACCGATAACCCAATCAAATTCATAGTTATATTTTGCAAAATTCATTTTCGTTTCAGGTTTTAGTTGTATCGTTGACAGCATAATTAAACAATATTTTTTATGGTTAATATTTTATTTTTGGAGGTTTCATGGCTTTACTAAACAACAATGAACGTTATGGTTCTTTATCAATATGGTTGCATTGGCTCATGTTTTTGGTGATTGCCATGACTTTTGCCAGTATAGAGCTTAAGGGCTTATTTGAAAAAGGAACTGACGCTAGAGATTTAATGAAGTTGATTCACTTTAGTTTAGGTTTAACAGTGCTTGTTTTAGTGATTGCGCGTTTAATGATTATGTTACCGCAAAAAAATCCTGAAATAACACCAACGCCAAATAAAACCTTGCAAAAAATTGCCAAGGCAATGAAAGTGGTTCTATATCTATTTATGCTTGCTATGCCTATTTTGGGTTGGCTGATTTTAAGTGGTGCCGATAAGGTCACACCTTTTTATGGCTTTGATTTACCGGCACTAATCAATCCTGACAAAGACCTAGCACACACATTAAAAGAAATTCATGAAACCCTTGGTACGATTGGTTATTGGTTAATTGGCTTGCATGCTGTTGCCGCATTGTTTCATCATTACTTTTTAAAAGACGATACGCTTAAACGCATAATGCCTTAAAAGCGAATTTAACTCTTTTACTCTAATTCAAATCTAATATTAAAAGCCTCTGAATAAAGAGGCTTTTTCTTTCACCGTTTTAATTCTTATTGACTCCTTTATACCCAAAATCTTGGGCACGACGTTTTCTATTCTGTACTTTAACTTTGTTTAATTCTTGATTTAAATCATCTATTCAATTCATACAAAAATAGTTAATCATTTCGGGTGAAGACGTTTTTTTCCTCTGTGTAATATTATGAGTGCATTAAGGTTTTTACCGTATCTGGTCAGAAATGTAATGGAACTTTGAGTACAAATAAAAAAGAGGGGGAGTCATGAAGGGAACAAGCAAATACATCATTCATTTTATGAGATTGTTAGGCGTGTTGATTATGTCCGTATCTATTTCGGGATGTTTTGAATCATCATCTTCTGAAGAAATGAGTGATAGTGGTATTTATTTTCCAATTGATGGTGTTGATTATAGTGCAATAAGTTTAGATGCAAGTGCATCAGGGTTAAACGCCGGTGCAAGATTATTAGCTTCACAATGCGCACAATGCCATGGAACTTTTGGTGTTGCCGTAGCATCTTGGCCTGACTTATATGGACCGGGTTCAGTGGGAACAGCTATGACAGATTATCAAGACTTGTCATATATTGATAATCTGATGCATATGCATGCTTTGGCTTATACCTCTGCTGAAGTGGATTTACTAAAAACCTACTATTCAAAAATAAATTACAACCCGGTAGGAGGTTAGAAATGAGTAAATCAACCGTTAGATTAGAAGTCAGTCAAGCCATTTGGTCTCGTCGTCAGTTACTCAAAACGGGTGCAGGAGTATTGGCGGGCTTATCAGGATTGACTAGTGTAAAAGCCTTTGCTGCTGTTCCAGAAATTGTTGTGGTGGGGGGCGGTTTTGGTGGCGCTACCGCCGCTAAATATTTAAAAATTTGGGGCAAAGATACAGTTAATGTGACTTTGATTGAACCTAATACTAAGTTTAGTTCGCCCATCTTGAGCGGCATGGTGGTTACTAGTCAATTAGAGGTTGAAAAATTAGATTTTGGTTACAGTCGTTTAACGGGTATTCATGGTGTAAACCTTGTTAAAGATCAAGTGATAGCGGTTGATTCAGCTCTTAAAACTGTAACTTTATCCGATGGTGTAACAACCATGAATTATGACCATTTAATTCTAGCTCCTGGAATTGATTTTATTGATGTACCAGGTTGGGATAAAACAAAATTACCGCACGCTTGGAGTGGAAGAGATCAACTGGTTAATTTCCAACAACAACTGGTTAATTTTCCAGTAGGTGGAACTTTGGTTATTAAAGTGCCAAAACTGCCGTATCGTTGTCCTCCTGGACCTTATGAACGTGCGAGTACGGTAGCCGATTATTTAAGAGTAAATAATAAAAAAGCAAATGTGATTGTTTTAGATGCTCAACCGGACATTTCTATTGAAGCGGATATGTTTCGAGCTTTATATAGTGAGTTTGGTGTGGATTATCGCCCTAATATAGAAGTGGTTAGTGTTAATTCTGGCGATGCAGAAGGCAATGGTCGTTCTATTACTTTTAGTCAATCTAGTGGTGTAAATCAAACTATTGAAGCGGATGTGATTAATTTAATCCCAGATCATAAAGCTGGTTCTATTATTTTTACTGCGGGTTTAAATGTTGATAATTGGGCGCCAATTAATCCTTTGACTTATGAATCAACCGTATCGGGTAAAGAACATATTTACGTTATTGGTGACTCTCAAGCTACAGCGCAAGTAAAAGGAGGGCAAACTGCTAATGCGCAAGCAAAAATTTGTGCGGATGCTATTTTAAGAATAATGGCAGGTCAATTACCTTATGACACACCAATTACAACGGTAGGCTGCTCGGCTCCAGTGACCCAAACCAAAATTAATTGGGCGGGTAAAGCTTGGCGGTATGATTCAGGCACACAAACAATGGTTGTGAGTGCGAGTAATGTGGCGCCAGAACCTAGTGAGGTTTATCTTAAACCCATGTTGAAATGGGCTAATAACCTCTTTGCCGATACCTTTGGTTAAGATTTACCAGGCCTGGTAAATTTAAAAATTAGTATTGATTGGCTGAACTTTTAGCCATTTTTACTTGTTTGTAATCTCGTGCAAAAGTCTTTAGGCCTTTAAATATATAGAACACGCAATTATAAAAAGCCAAATCGTTAAAATGACGGATTGGCTTTTTTTGTTTTTAATATTTTTAGAAATTTAGTCATAAAGAGCAAATCTCGGTATCATAAACGTAATTTACTATTTTAAATCTGAACAAATATGAAAATACTGATTGGGGTTACAGGCGGCATTGCTGCTTACAAATCGTTAGAACTGACTCGGCTTTTTATTAAAGCGGGGCATCAAGTGCAAGTGGTAATGACGGCGGGTGCAAAAGAGTTTATTCAACCACTCTCTTTTCAAGCCTTGTCGGGGAACCCTGTGCGCGACAGTTTATTTGATGCCAATCAAGAAGCGGGTATGGGTCACATTGAATTGGCACGCTGGGCAGATGTGATTGTGGTTGCACCAACCTCAGCAGAAACGCTTGCCAAATTTAGGATGGGGCGTGCAGATGATTTGTTAACTACTTTGGTTTTGGCAACCGACAAACCCATTGTATTAGCCCCCGCTATGAACCGTTTAATGTGGAACAATCAAGCCACTCAAGAAAACGTAACGGTTTTAAAACAGCGAGGTTGGACATTATTACAACCCGGTTCTGGTGAGCAAGCTTGTGGTGAAGTAGGCGAGGGCAGAATGCCTGAACCGCAAGATATTTTTAATGCCGTTATGGCTGTGGCAATGCAGCAACAAGCGGATGACGAGGACTGGCAAAATTCAAAAAAACATTGGCAAGGTAAATCATTGTTAATTAGCGCAGGACCAACCTATGAGGATATTGATCCCGTACGATTTATTGGTAACAGAAGTTCAGGAAAAATGGGCTTTGCGATTGCGGAGATTGCCGCTAAATTAGGCGCTAATGTGACATTAATTGCGGGGCCTGTTCAGTTGGCAACGCCTAATAACGTTAAACGAATTGATGTGCGTTCTGCCTTACAAATGTTTGCGACTGTACAACAAAGTTATGCAAGTGCCGATTGTTTTATAAGTGCCGCAGCGGTGGCCGATTTTAGAGTGGCAGAAGTTGCTGAGCAAAAAATAAAAAAACAGGCTGAAAGTGACAAAATGACGCTTGAGTTGGTTAAAAATCCAGACATTGTGGCTTGGGTGGCTCAACAAGAAAATAAACCTTTTATTGTTGGATTTGCGGCAGAAACACAAAATGTGATTGAATACGCTAAAGACAAGTTACAGCGTAAAAAGTTAGACATGATTTGCGCTAATCAAGTAGGTAAAAATCAAGGTTTTGAAACTGATGTTAATTCGTTAACGGTGATAACAGAATCTCAACAACAAACATTTCCAACTTCATCTAAAGCTCAACAAGCGATTGCATTGTTAAGCATCATTTCTGAAAATATATAAGATATTCCAACTTTCTCTTAGATAACGCTTCCATACTGCCTAACGGCAATTTTTAGGGCGCAAAGCCTTAAAAGTGAGAGTTTTGCGGTTTGTATCTGTAGTTTTGATTTGTTATGGTAAAAAGAATAAATCAAAATTAGGGATAGCGTTTTCATGAAGTTCAATCATATTTCCTCCGTTTCAGCAGGGATTTTATCAGCACTGTTTGCCAATCAAGTTTTGGCTTCTAATGATTTAACATTAGGCCTTTGGTATAACTATGCCAATGAAAACGATAATCTTCCTGGTAATAGTTACACGGCGAACGGTGATTTTGGAAATGGCGCGGTTATTCTTTATGCCGATGGTGCGGCTGAAAAAGGTCAAGGTAATTGGTCATATTCGGCCGAATTACGAGTTGGCCCTGGTTCTTTTACAGATACTTTTAATAACTCAACAGGTGATGAAATATCACTACATAAAGCCTGGATTGGTTTTGATTTTAATGATAATTACAAACTGATTATTGGTAAAAGCCAAGTTCCTTTTGGTTGGAAAACCACCAATTTTTGGCCTGGTGATATGTATCAAGCAGGCTATGGCGACCAAATGGATGTGGGTTTAAAACTCGAATCCAAGCAAGGTAAATTAAACTATAACTTAGCCTATTATCTTCAAGATGACTGGTGGGCAACCAGTACCGATACCACCGACGACAACCGTCACTGGGGTTCTTCAACCACGTATAGCAAAAAAAATACTTTTGTTGCCGACGTGAATATGGCGGTTACACCAAACCATACAGTGGGCGTGTCATTGCAAACGGGTCAGTTACAAGATTTAACTGGCGAGCGTTCTAATCCTTTAACAAAACTCAATAATAGAAATGAATCAGACGGTGACCAGACGGCGGCGGCTATTTACTATAAAGGGACATTTGGCCCAACGTTTGTCAATGCAGAAGCGATTCAGACTGAGCGTTCAATGCCTAGTGATTTGGTTGCCGTTGATGGTATTGCCAGTAAACATAAAACCATGCGTTATGCTTTTGAAGTAGGTCGTACTACGGGTAACTGGAGATACTATCTTGATGCTACCTGGGCGGATTCTAGTACCAAAGGTAATAACAATAATATGATTGCCGCCTATGCACCAGGCGTCAGTTATGACTATGGCCCAGGTTGGATTTATGCTGAATACTTAACACAAAACGGGTATATCGATCGTTATGGTGACGTAGTAAATGATGATTATGAATTTAAAGCGCTTTACCTTTCTATGGATTGGTATTACTAAAGTGTGGCCTTTGCACGAACTTGATTCATGCAAAGAACTTAAACCATAACTTTTAAACGCTTTATTTTTAATGGTCAATCTAGGCAAAATTTATAACGGGGGCGTAAGCCCTCAAGTCAAAATGTAAGACTCAAAGGTAATTTTTTATGAGTGAAACCAAAAATATCGAACCTGCAAAATTAAATCCCCCTGTGTTTTATAGCGCATCAGCTATTATTGTTTTATTGTTAGTTTACACGTCATTTTTGCCTACTCAGGCAGGTGAATTTTTTAAGGGTTTACAAGCTATATTGGTTGATAATGGTGGTTGGTTTTATATTTTAACGGTTGCTATTCTTTTTATTACCGTTGTGTTTTTAGGTTTGTCCCGCTACGGTGAAATTAAGCTAGGGCCAGACCATGCTACGCCAGATTATTCTAATATTACTTGGTTTTCTATGCTGTTTTCTGCAGGTATGGGTATTGGTTTAATGTTTTTTGGTGTTGCAGAACCTGTAATGCACTTTTTAGCACCACCCGTTGGCGATGCCGGCACTATAGCGGCTGCACGTGAAGCGATGCGAATTACCTTTTTTCACTGGGGACTTCATGCTTGGGCCATTTACGCTATTGTGGCATTAATTCTGGCCTTCTTTAGTTATCGACATGGTTTACCTCTTACATTACGTTCTGCTTTGTATCCGCTAATTGGTGAAAAAATATATGGCCCAGTTGGTCATGCGGTAGATATCTTTGCTGTTATAGGTACGGTGTTTGGTATTGCCACCTCTTTAGGTTACGGCGTTTTACAAATGAATACTGGTTTAAACTATTTGTTTGGTGTGCCAGTTGATACATTGTCACAAACGTTATTAATTGTAGCAGTCATGTCATTAGCTGCTGTGTCAGTTGCCACAGGTTTAGATAAAGGGATTCGCCGCTTGTCTGAGCTCAATATGAGTTTAGCCGTTATATTAATGTTTTTGGTGCTCGCTCTAGGTTCAACGGTCTTTTTATTACAAGCACTAATTCAAAACGCGGGCGCCTATTTATCGGATATTGTCAGTGCGACTTTTAACTTGTACGCTTATAAGAAAACCGATTGGATTGGTGGTTGGACTATATTCTATTGGGCTTGGTGGTTAGCTTGGGCTCCGTTTGTTGGTTTGTTTATTGCTCGAGTGTCTCGCGGTCGTAGTATTCGCCAGTTTGTTATTGGTGTGCTTTTTGTCCCCGTTGGTTTTAGTATGATGTGGTTTACGGTATTTGGTAATTCAGCCATTGATATGATTTTAAACCAAGGTTTAGCCAGTTTAGGTACTCAAGTTTCTAGCGATGTTTCTGTTGCATTATTTGTCTTTTTAAATCAGTTTCCGTTTGGTGAGGTGTTATCAGGAATCGCTATTGTTATGGTGGTTATTTTCTTTGTAACCTCGGCCGATTCTGGGGCTTTAGTGGTAAATATGTTGTGTTCAAATGGTCGTGATGACACGCCAATGTGGCAACGTATGTACTGGGTTATAGGTATTGGGTTAATTGCGGTTATTTTATTGTTAGTAGGCGGTTTAGCTGCGTTACAAACCATGACCATTGCCAGTGCGATGCCATTTTCGATTGTGTTATTAATGACCACCTACGGGCTAATTAAAGCCTTAAGGGTTGATATTGCCAAACGCGATAGTTTGCTTACCAATACCACACCTGTACCCACAGAAAATGGAGACAACAGTTGGAAAGAACGTTTGCATAATATTGTCGATTATCCAAGTCGTGCAGCGGTAGGACGTTATATTCAAAAAACGGTTAGTCCGGCATTTAATGAGGTAGCGAAAGAATTAGGTGAACAGGATTTAGTTGTTGAAATTGAAAATGAAAAAGAGCTTGATCGTATTCGTTTAATTGTTCGTCACGGTGAAGAGGTTGACTTTATTTATGAAGTACGTAGCCGTTCACATTTACGTCCTGAATTCACACAAGTAGAAGTTCCATCAGAAGAAATGGATGAAAGCGCACACTATTATCGTGCTGAGATTCACTTACGTGAAGGTGGTCAAGATTACGATGTGATGGGTTGGTCAAAAACCGCGATTATTAATGACATTATTGATCACTACCATAAACACATGCATTTCTTACACGTATTACGATAAGAGTGTGAGTAGCGAGTTAAATAAAACTCGTTATGAGAAGTGAATGAAAAAAGCCTCAAGTCACAAAGTTAAATGTGACTTGAGGCTTTTTTTTGGCTTGATTTCCAATCATTATTTATGATTTAGCTAAGCTTGTTAAGTATCGAGAGTACATTGTTCTTAGGCAAAGGTCTCAATACATGTCTAATTAACATTCAACCCAGGTTACTGCTAAACCGCCTAAAGAGGTTTCTTTGTATTTGTGAGACATCTCATCGCCTGTTTTTTTCATTGCGGCGATACAACTATCTAACGGCATAATATGTACACCACTTTCACGCAAGGCGATAGATGAAGAGGTATAGGCTTTTATAGCACCAAAACCATTACGTTCAATACATGGTACTTGTACTAAACCTTTTACGGGGTCACAGGTCATGCCTAAATGATGTTCTAAAGCCATTTCTGCGGCTTGTTCAATTTGCTCTGGCGTACCACCTTTTGCGGCACATAAACCCGCTGCCGCCATTGACGATGCTGAACCTACTTCACCTTGGCAACCCACTTCAGCACCAGAAATTGAACTATTGTGCTTAATTAAACCGCCAATCGCGGCCGCAGTAAGCAAAAAGGTTTTAATTTGTTCAGTGGTGCCTTTTTCATGGTGTACTAAGTAATATAAAACAGCGGGGATGACACCAGCAGCCCCATTTGTGGGGGCGGTAACAACCATGTGGCCAGCGGCATTTTCTTCATTTACTGCCATGGCATAGGCGCAAAGCCAGTCATTTACATTGCCTGTTTCAGGTTCATTTTTTAGCTGACGGTAAAGGTTTTTTGCACGACGTTTTACATTTAAGCCACCAGGTAAAATACCTTCAGTATTTAGGCCATTTTCTACACAGCGTTCCATCGCTTGCCAAATTGCATCAATGTTTTTATTAATTTTGGCTTCTGAGAGATGCTTTTTTTCATTTACTAATTTCATCTCGGCAATGGTTTTTTGGTTTTCATTCGCGAGTGTTAACATGAGTTCGGCATTGTTAAATGGGTATGGGAATAGTTGCGCAGGTTCCCCGATTATCGGTGCTTCGATTGAATTTATTTCATTTATCGTGGTGATAAATCCTCCACCAATTGAGAAGTAAATCTCCATATCGATGCGTTGATTATTTTTATCTAAACATTCCATAATCATGCCATTTGGATGCTGAAATAAAGGATCACCAAAATCAAAAAAGATATCGCGTTCAAAATCAAAAACAACTTGAGTTGATAAACGAGAAATTAAGGTAGGTTGTTTTAACTGACCCAATAAAATAGGGATATCAACATCAATTAAATCAGCTGGTTTGTAACCATGAACACCCAATAAAACGGCAGAGTCCGTAGCATGACCATGCCCCGTGAATGCTAAAGAGCCTTTTAAAGTGCATTTAATTCGAGCAATATTTAGATTAGGGTTTTGTTGCAGTTGTTCTTTTACGCGTTGAATGTAATTTTCAGCCGCAATCATAGGCCCCATAGTGTGTGAACTAGAAGGGCCTACACCAATTTTAAAAATATCAAAAACGCTAATAAACATAATAAAAACTTATCAATTTTAGTAATAAATAGACTTTCTATACTACTCGTTATAAATCTGTTTAGTAGAACAAAGCGTTATAGTTACTATAATTTATTGTAAAGTTGAGATTTAGTCTCTATAACAATGACATAGCGTTGAGATTGAAATGCTTAAAAATAAAAAACCTGCAAAAAAGCAGGTTTGAAGTAACCCCAAAAAGTTGGTTCATTTTATTAACGGCGCTACGTTAAATTGAAGTTAGATAGCTACATGCTAAGAGCTGGAGTGTTTTAACGTTTAGCTTGCCTACTCAACTTTACAATAATGGGTGAAAGAACGAGTAAGGCAATGAGGTTAGGAACAGCCATTAAGGCATTCAGTATATCAGCCAATATTAAAACGGTATTAAAGTAGTCTGAGAGTGCCGCACCAGCAAAAACCGCAATAACCCACAACACTCGGTAGCCTGTAATCACTTTGACCCCCGCCACATATTCAGCACAACGTTCACCGTAGTAACTCCAGCCCAATAAGGTAGTAAAAGCAAAAATAGCTAAGCCAATAGCAACCACTATTGCACCAAAATCTGAGCCTAAACCGGTTGAAAAGGCTAATGCGGTTAAGGGCGAGCCAGTTTCTCCACTTTGCCAAACACCTGTAACCATAATCACTAAGGCGGTCATGGTGCAAAGAATAATGGTGTCAATAAATGTGCCTAACATTGCGATGTGCCCTTGTTGTACCGGGTCTTTGGTTTTTGCAGCGGCATGGGCAATAGGGGCGGTTCCTAAACCAGCTTCATTTGAAAATATGCCTCGAGCGACACCAAATTGAATGGCTAAAATAATACTTGCACCAGCAAAACCACCCGCAGCGGCGCTACCTGTAAAGGCACTTTGTACAATGGTGTTAAATGCGTTTGGTAAAGCGTCAGCATGGGTGATTAAAATATATAAAGCAAACAGAATATAAAACAGTGCCATAATTGGCACTAATGCCGTGGCGGTTTTAGCAATACGTTGAATTCCACCAAATAATACCAGGCCTACCAAAACCATTAAAACTAAACCTGTGATTTGATTGTTTATGTGAAAAGCGCTTTCCATTGCGCCTGCAACAGCATTGGCTTGAACCATATTACCAATACCAAAAGCGGCGATGGTTCCAAATAAAGCGAAGGCAAATCCAAGTGGTTTCCACTTCTCGCCCATACCATTTTTAATGTAATACATTGGGCCACCTACATGACGACCATCTTCATCAATTTCGCGGTAATTTACGGCTAACACCGCTTCACTGTATTTGGTTGCCATACCTACTATGGCTGTTACCCACATCCAAAAAATAGCCCCAGGGCCACCGATAAATAGAGCGGCAGCAACCCCAGCGATATTACCAGTACCAACCGTAGCCGCCATGGCGGTCATTAAGGCACTAAATGGCGTAATGTCACCATCTTCTTTTGATTTTCGGCTTTTCCAAAGAAGACTAAAAGCATAAAACAGGTGACGAAGTGGTAAAAACTTTAGGCGAATGGTTAAGAAAATACCTGTACCTAATAAAAGTATAAGCATAGCAGGGCCCCAAGCCCAACTACTTGCGGTTGAAAGTATGCCGTTAATGTTTTCCATAACTCAATGTGCCCTTAAAATTTGTGTGTGTCCATTAAGTTACCTAGCTTTAGAGGTAATGTCGAGTAAAAATATAAAATTGTCTACAATCTATTATTGATTTTGTATTGCTCTTTATAGAGTTTGATTACACGTCTAACAAGGTTAATTGCTTACTTCCTTCAGTTTAGCATTCCATACTGCGGCTAAAATGGCGATAATGCTGAGAAATAAAATGACAAATTGTATTGAGATAATATCGGCTAAAATCCCAATTAAACCACCCGCCAACATGGCAATGCCAATCACAGTGTTACTTAACGCAACATAACTGGCGCGAGTTTGTTCATTGGCTAAGTCAACCAAATAGATCTTACGACTCAGTCTAACGCCACCATAAAATATGGTAACGGCAAAGAAAAAGAGTGCATGCATAATAGGGTGAATTAGCAGTTCGCTATTTATTTCAACCAGTATAAATAAAGCAATACCAATAACGGCGGTGCCTAAAGAGGCTAAACTCATAACTAGGCGACTAGAATAATCACTTAACTTACCCCATATAGGCGCACTGAGCATACTGGCAATACCGCTACTTATAATGAGCATGCCCAACCCTGTAAGTTGTTGGGCACTATATTGTTGTGCTAATAAAATATAAAAAGGCGGGACTAAAGCGCTGCTTAATAGCAATATACGGCCAATCACATATTGTCTAAATGGGCGGTCGGTTTTGAGTAAAGAAAAGCTTTTAACGGCAACGGCAAACGCATTGCCACCTCCTTGAGTTGAACCATCATGTTCGTTAATGGTGTTAAAAAAGAACAGTGCGATAAACCATAATATGCCACCAATTAATAGCAGTAAGGCAAGTAGGTTAACGGGAGGTGTAGAGTTAAAAAATTCTATATAAAGACCCACTGCTAAAGTTGCCAGGCCTGCTAAACCTGCACTTACACCCATTAAAAGACCGCGTTGTCCCTTAGATACGGTTTTGCCCAGTACATCTTTTGCGGAAACGGAACATAAACCCCGCGCTAAACTAAAAACCACCAATGCAATAATGAGTGCCCAGCCCGCAGCGGCTCCGGTTAATGTAATCGCGGTCAATGCCATGGCTAATAATGCCATACCAGACAGTGCCGCACCTAACAACCAAACCCATTTACGTTTAGGTCTGTGGCGTACAGCGGCGGCCACAAATAATTGGGGTAACAGCACGCCTGATTCACGTATTGGAACTAAAAAACCAACCAAAACACCAGGCGCACCTAAGGCTCCCATTAACCAGGGTAAAATGAGTTTGGCGCTGGCTAATTCATCGGCCACTTTACCTAAAAAATTGGCCATTAAATACCCAAAAAAATTACGAGGTTGATGTTGACAGGATTGTTCGGGTATCTCTTTACAAACACGAGCATCTTCATCACCCGTTAGAAGTTCGTAAGTTTTAGTGATGAATGTCGGTTCTGAATCTTTTATATGTTGACTCATTTAATTTCCTGGTGAGAGTTTTGGCTACGCAGGAATCGCGTACCAAACAGCAAAAAAATGGCTAATGCTTCCGCCTAAAACAAATAAATGCCATAAAAAATGACCGTAAGCAAGTCGAGTATCGGTAAGATAAAACACGATGCCTAAGCTATAAGAGATACCTCCGGCTACCAACCAAAACAGTCCAATGCTAGATAAGTTAGCAAGAAGAGGTTCAATGGCAATGACAATAATCCATCCCATTACCAAATACAAAACATTATCAAAAATAGGCCGATTCATAGCGCCACCAAATATTTTTAATAAAATGCCAAGGGTGGCTAACCCCCAAGTAATACCAAATAACGTCCAACCCCAACCGCCATATAAAACGCCTAAAGTAAACGGGGTGTAAGTACCCGCAATTAAAATAAAAATCATAGAATGATCAACGACCTGAAAGGCATTTTTTAACCGACCATTGGGCACGGCGTGATACAGGGTTGAACCTAAATAAAGCAAAATCATGCTGGCAGTAAAAATACAAACGCCCACCAAATAACCAGTGTGTGGACTGTGAGCGGCATGAACAATTAAAAAAGGAGTACCAATGATTATGGCCAGCAAACCAAAGCCATGACTTAGGCTATTGGCAATTTCTTCGCCTAAGGTTTGTAGCCGGTTTAGGGCTGTTTCGGGAGGGTGAACTTTAAACATACCTATTCCTTGGTGGTTGTTTTTTAACAGTAATGTAAAGCCAGTCTAAAGGATTATTTTCTGTAAGCCAAACAGTACCAAAAAAGGCTGCTTGTTAAAAGTGTGAGTCAGGTAAAATAGCCAGAAAATAATAACGTTGAAATAGTAATACCGTTTTTAAGGAGAATACATGACGATTCAAGTGGAATACAAAATTTTAGATAAACGCTTAGGCAATGAAATTGAAATGCCACATTACGGCACAAAAGGCTCTGCGGGCCTAGATTTACGTGCTTGTATTGAAGACGATATGACCATTGAGCCAGGACAAACCGTTTTAATACCAACAGGTATGGCGATTCACTTAGACGATGCTGGCTTAGCAGCAATGCTTTTACCTCGATCTGGATTAGGACATAAACACGGTATTGTTTTAGGTAATTTAGTGGGCTTAATTGATTCAGACTATCAAGGACCCTTAATGGTTTCGGTTTGGAATCGTGGTGATACGCCTTATAAAGTAGAAGTAGGTGAACGCATTGCCCAAATGGTGATAGTACCAGTGCTTCAACCTGTTTTTACTCAAGTAGAAGAGTTTGGTGATGCTACCGAACGTGGCGTAGGTGGTTTTGGATCAACGGGTACAAAGTAAACATATAACAAACAGAAACGGCATAATTATTTAAATTTACCAGGCCTGGTAAATTTAAATAATGGCTGTCACATATATTGAACTTATGGTGGCTAAATTTCTAGTTTGAGTAATCGTTATCAATAAAGTTTTTGATTTTATCTACCGCTTTAATTAGTTGCGACTCATCCGTGGTGTAAGCCAAACGAATATGTTGATTGGCTTTGTAGTCACCAAAATCTTTACCTGGCGTAATAGCGACACCTGTTTTTTGGAGTAATTGACTGCAAAAGTCAGCGGCATTATCTGTAAAGCTAGACACATCCCAATATAAATAAAACGCACCTTGTGGTTGGTTTTTTAAGGTAAAGCCCGCCGCTTGCATAGCTTTGGTTAAGGTATTACGGCGTTGTTCAAAAATGCTTCTACGTTTTTCTAGCTGTACCAAAGCATCGGCATCGAGCACTCGCAGTGCCGCATATTGCGATGGCGTGGGAGCGGCTAAAAATAGGTTTTGCCCCAAGCGATCTAAAATAGGCATGAGATGTGTTGGGGCAACCGTCCAACCTAAACGCCAACCTGTCATACCAAAAAATTTAGAAAATGAGTTAATCACAATCACATTCTCAGGCAAGTTTGGGTTGCTTAAAATACTTTCAGCTGGGCGATCATAAACCAGGCCTTGATAAATTTCATCGACAATAAAATAAGCATTATTTTGGGCTAAAAAATTTGCCATTTTAACCAGTTCTGCCTGCTCAATAATCGTGCCTGTTGGGTTAGCAGGAGAGGCGACCATAACCGCCTTAACACCCTGTTGCCAATGCTGTTGTAGCAAATCAAAGGTTAATTGGTAGTTGGTTTCATGTGAAACAGGGATTGAAAGCAGGTCTGCTTGTAATAAATGCACAAATTGGCGATTACATGGATAGGTTGGATCACATAAAATGACTTTGTCATTTGGATTAAGAATGGCAGTTAATACCAATTGCAATGCAGTAGATGAGCCAGGGGTAATCATTATGTTTTGACTAGCCACTTTGGCATGGTAAAAGTGGTTGTAAAAGTCTGCAAGCTTATCTCTTAATGCTGGCAAACCGAGTGTTGGCGTGTAATGGGTAAAACCTTTTTTAACGGCCTCATAAGCCGCATCATGCACGCAGTTTAATGAGGCAAAATCAGGTTCGCCAATCTCCATATGAATAATCGATTTGCCTTGCGCTTCTAATGCTTTGGCTTCACCCAATATTTTCATAACATGAAACGGTTGAATAGCGGCAGAAAGGGTAGAAATTTGGGGTGAAAATTTTGAACTGTGCGTGTTTGTCATAGTAAGAAACTTTTGATTTATTTCATTAAATTATAAAGCTAAAACGCTAAGTAAAAACAGATTACTCAAAAGAGAATAGTAAAAAGAGTTTAGTCAAAAGAATCTATTCTTTTTGCCAGGAAAAGCAAGTGGTAAAATACGCCATAAATTTATATAAGATTACATTAAGATACCTAGCTTGGCACTTTACCAGGCCTGGTAAAAATAAGGAGAAAACATGCCTTCATTTGATATTGTTTCAGAATTAGATAAGCACGAACTGCAAAACGCGTTAGATCAAGCGAATAAAGAAGTGACAACCCGTTATGACTTTAAAGGAACCGATTCTAGTTTTGACGTAAAAGGCACCACCGTGACTATGAACACGCAATCGGATTTTCAGTTGGATCAAATGTTTGATATTTTGGTACAAAAAGCCAATCGCCGTGGTATTGATGTGAAGTGTATGGAGGTTAAAGATCCTGATGTTCAGCTAAAAACCGCCAAGCAGGTTATTGAAATGAAAGAGGGCTTGGATGCCCCTTTAGCGAAAAAAATTATCAAAGCGATTAAAGACTCAAAAATCAAAGTACAAGCCGCTAATCAAGGTGATAGCGTGCGTGTAACAGGTAAAAAACGTGATGATTTACAACAAGTGATGCAACTATTAAAAGGCATGGAAGATTTAGAGATGCCTTTACAATTTAATAATTTTAGAGATTAAGGCCAACATTCAATGAGAGTCCAAAAATCGATGAACCTAAACAAAGAACAAGCCCATAATATTGCCAGTGTTTTATCTGAAGCTTTACCCTATATTCAACGTTTTGCAGGTAAAACGATTGTTGTGAAATATGGCGGTAATGCCATGACAGAAGAGTCTTTAAAAAATGGCTTTGCTCGTGATATCGTTTTAATGAAACTGGTAGGCATGAACCCGGTTGTGGTTCACGGTGGTGGCCCTCAAATTGGTGAATTACTTGAAAAGTTGGGCAAAAAAACTAAATTTATTAAAGGAATGCGTGTAACCGATACTGAAACTATGGATATTGTTGAAATGGTTTTGGGTGGTTCAGTAAACAAAGAAATTGTAAATTTAATTCATCAACATGGTGGTAATGCCGTTGGTTTAACGGGTAAAGATGGTGATTTAATTCGTGCTCGTAAATTAGATATGAAAGCTTTTAATGAAGATTTAGAAGCCTCAGAAATTATTGATTTAGGTCATGTTGGTGAAGTTTCTCGCATTAATACCAAAGTATTAGACATGTTAATTAAGGATGACTTTATTCCTATTATCGCCCCTGTTGGGGTAGGTGAAGATGGTCGCTCTTATAATATTAATGCCGATTTTGTGGCGGGTAAAGTGGCCGAAGCTTTACAAGCAGAAAAGTTAATGTTATTGACCAATACAGCAGGTTTGCTAGATAAACAAGGCCAATTACTGACGGGGTTAAATGCCGAAAAAGTTGATGCTTTGATTGCAGATGGTACTATTTATGGTGGTATGTTACCCAAAATTCAGTGTGCATTAGATGCCGTACAAAGTGGCGTTAAAAGCTCACATATTATTGATGGCCGTGTACCACATGCCGTTATGTTAGAAGTCTTTACCGATGAAGGTGTGGGTACTTTAATTACCTCTCGGTAATTAAGTTTAGTAATACACATTTATTCCAACTAAAAAAACGTTGTTTACAGCAACGTTTTTTATTTTCTATTATGTCTTGTTCAGTAATTATTTCTGTAGAAATCAAAAGATCTCTATTCTGTCTAAGCGCCTTGATTTTAAAAAAACACATAAACCTCTTATTATAAAATAATTCGGTATATCCTTATACAATGTTATAATTTACTTAGTTATGTATTAAGAAAATCTACTGAACATATCTACTGTTAGAAATCTTGATTATTTACAATTGGATTCATTCAATTCTAAATATATGATTTCTAAATGAGGGGTTAATATTTAAATATGAGGGATATTTATGATGGATTTGGACATTCTATTAAATGATTACGCCATTCCTTGGGGGATCAAAGTTGTACTAGCGATTGCCATTTTTGTAATTGGTAAATGGGTAGTCAAAATTATTGTTAATTTGGTTAAAAAACTACTTACGCGTTCTGACTCTGTTGATGAAATGCTGGTTAACTTTATTGGTTCAATTGTTAACGCGGTATTGTTGTTATTTGTCATTATTGCGTCGTTAAATCAATTAGGTGTAGATACCTCTTCACTTGTTGCGCTTATTGCCGCAGCCGGTTTAGCTATTGGTTTAGCATTACAAGGTTCAATGCAAAACTTTGCAGCGGGCGTTATGATTTTAGTATTTAAGCCATTTAAAAGCGGCGACTTTATTGATGCTGGTGGTGTAATGGGTGTTGTTGAAAAGGTTCAAATTTTTAGCACAACGATGCGTACTGGTGATAATAAAGAAGTGATTGTGCCAAACGGTGGAATCTATGGTGGCGCTATTACCAACTTCTCAGCACGTGATACACGTCGTGTTGATATGGTATTTGGTATTGGTTACGACGACGATATTCGTAAAGCAAAAGAAATTCTTGCCGATTTAGTGGCCGCAGATGAGCGTATTTTAAAAGATCCTGCTCCTGTGATTGCTTTATCAGAGCTAGGTGATAGCAGTGTTAATTTTGTCGTTCGTCCTTGGGTTAAGTCTGGTGATTATTGGGCGGTACTGTGGGATATGAACGAAAAAGTTAAAATGTCATTTGATGAAGCGGGAATCTCGATTCCTTACCCACAAATGGATGTTCACCTACATAAAACAGAAGCTTAAGTTTTTGTTTAGGTCATCTAGCGTTTAAATATTAAAACGCTAGAACAAAAAACCACTCTTATGAGTGGTTTTTTTATGCCTTAAATTCAGTGTACTAGGGCGTTGTAGCATACAATAGTCAAATGGATCTATTACAACAACTCATCTTATTTATTATTTCACTTGTCGCCAACCTGTTTTCTGCTTTAGCGGGAGGGGGCGCTGGCTTACTTCAATTACCTGCATTACTTTTTTTAGGTTTACCATTTGGCACCGCTTTAGCCACACATAAAGTAGCAAGTGTGTTTTTAGGGTTAGGCGCAACCGCAAGGCATTTAAAATCATCTCGCTTTGATTGGAAATTCTCGGCCCTAATTTTAGCCACAGGCTTACCAGGCGTTGTGTTGGGTGCGAGTATTATTTTGCAAGTTGATGATCGAATCTCTCAAGGATTATTGGGTTTGCTTACTTTGGGGTTGGGTTTGTATTCTTGGTTTAAACCACAGCTAGGGCAAATAGAAGCAATACAGCACAGAGATTTATCAGGCCTGGTCATTGGTGGTCTAGTACTCTTTTTTATAGGTGCTTTAAATGGCTCTTTAACCTCTGGAACAGGTTTGTTTGTTACTTTATGGTTGGTGCGTTGGTTTGGTTTAGACTACAAAACCGCGGTAGGCTATACGCTCATTTTAGTGGGTATATTTTGGAACGGATCTGGGGCGATTACCTTAGGATTTTTAGGTAATATTGAATGGAGTTGGTTACCTGCACTGATTTTAGGTTCGCTTATAGGCGGTTATTTGGGTGCACACTATGCCATTGTTAAAGGTAACCGTTTAGTTAAACGCAGTTTTGAAATCATTACTGTATTGGTGGGAATCTCATTAATCATAAAAGCGTTCACCTGATTGGCTAAGGTTAAGATAGATACCTTTTTATTGTTCTTTGGGTTTTACCAGGCCTGGTAAATTGTTTTATTCTAATCTTTAAATGCATTAAAAGAGATGTTTGATTTTAGTAATCATTTCTTTTAGACAAAAAAATACCTGCAACTCAAATGAGTGCAGGTATTTTTAGTAAAGCTTGTTCGTTTAGTTCAGACTAACAGATCAGTAAATTACTGAACAATCTCAACTTCAACACGACGGTTTTCAGCACGACCAGCTTTTGTTTTGTTGCTAGCAACTGGGTTAGACTCACCACCACCAGAAACCATCATACGGTCAGCAGAGATACCCATTGAAGATAGGTAATCAGCTACGTCTTGAGCACGTTTAACAGAAAGTGTTTGGTTATAAGCTTCAGGACCAGTACTGTCTGTGTAACCAGTAATAGAAACCTTGCTACCATCAACTTCTTTCATGTAGTTAGCAAACGTGTTTAGTTCTGGAACGTTATCAACTTTTGCTTTATCAAAATCAAAGTGACCAATGTATTTAGCTGGTGCAGCAGGTGTTTCAACTACAACAACTTCTTCTTCAACAACGACTGGAGCTGGAGCAGCTACAACAGGAGCAGCTACAACTGGTGCTTCTTCTTTCCAGCCTTCGCATTTAGCGATAGCAGTGTCTTTTGACCAGTCAATAGAACGTACACAACGGTTTTCGTTGTCACGAACGATACGACCCCAAGAATCGACAACATATGCAGAAGTACCTTCTGCCATAATGTCACCTTTTTCTGGAACTGATGAATGGGCTTGAACAGCTGTTGCAGACGCCATAGCGATAACCGCAACCAGAGGAAGTAATTTTGTTTTCATGAACATATCCTTATTATTTTTTTAAATTTAGCTATAAAATTTAATTTACTCATAAAATATAACATGTATATTTACTTAATCATAGGGATATGTAGCGAGCAAACTGGAATTGTGGGGTTTTTACTGCATTAAATAAAATCTGTGTTATTTTTACAACAGATTAAGTATTTTTGATGTGATTTTTTTGAATTTTCAAAGGTAAAAACGATTTTATTGAATAAGGGTTAAACAGTACTCTTAATGTCTTTTGCGGTAATAAATTGTTGCAGCTTACCATCTCCAGATTCTATATTGCTCCAGTCACCAGGTAAAATTAAATGTGCTAAACCACAAGTAGGGAATAATTGAACATGGGAAGGGTCGGTTTTTGGAATAAGCAAATTAAACAGCTTTTCTAAACCAGGGTTATGACCAATGAGCATAATGCGTTCTGCTTGTGGTGCATCAGATAAAACTTGGCGTAATTGTTCAAGATCAGCTAGGTATAAAGAGTCTACCGTAATGGCGTTGGCAGAACATTCGTTACAAATACGCTTTAGTGTTTGTTGAGCTCTGACGGCGGGGGAAACTAAAATAAGGTCTGGCATGAGGTTTTTATCTTTTAGCCATTTCCCCATTTTAGCGGCGTTCTTTTTACCCTTGTCAGATAAAGGTCTATCTATGTCCGCCAAATCTGCATCTTTCCAGTCTGATTTAGCATGTCTAAGCAACATTAATTCACGCAATTTACTGGCCATTTATATACCTCCAAAGCGATTGAATTGTTTGCAATCTTATTAAACCCCATTTAAAAATCATCCTATGACTAGATCATTAAACCCAGAATTAACCAATACCATATTGGCTACGGTATATTTTCATGGCATCTAAATAGTGTTGACTTTGTGGGTCATCAGATTGTGCTAAATAATCAATAATGTCGTTTAGAGTAATAATGCTCATAACAGGAATACCGTATTCTTGTTCAACTTCTTGAATGGCTGATAATTCGCCTTTGCCTTTTTCCATACGATCAAGTGCAATCACAACGCCAGCGGGTTTTGCCCCGTTTGCAGTAATAATATCCATTGCTTCACGAATGGCGGTACCAGCGGTAATTACATCGTCAATAATAAGCACATTACCTTCTAAGGCATGGCCCACAATATTACCGCCTTCACCATGATCTTTGGCTTCTTTACGGTTAAACGCATAAGGTTTATCAATATTAAAATCATTGGCCAATGATACGCTGGTGGTTGCGGCTAAAGGAATCCCTTTATAAGCTGGGCCAAATAGTACGTCAAAATCAAAACCAGATTGCGCAATAGCACCTGCATAACCTTTTGCTAGTTGAGATAGTTGGCCGCCAGTATTAAATAAGCCAGCGTTAAAAAAGTAAGGACTAATACGTCCAGATTTAAGGGTGAATTCGCCGAGTTTTAAAACGCCAGTTTGCATTACGAATTCAATAAATTGGTTTTTGTTCATTGAGCAGTGTTTTTTTGATGAATGAAAGATTATCTTACTCCATTCATTTTCTATGTAGCAAGTTCTATCTTAATAAACCGTAAAATATTACTTTGGTAACCAGGCTTTAAGTTGTTTAATTTCTTCACTCCATATTTCTGGATTAATGGTTTCTAATGTCATAGGGATATTGTCAATGCGAGTGTCTTGCATAAGCTGTTTAAACATAGGCCAGCCAATTTCGCCTTCTCCTAAGCTGTGGTGACGGTCAAGTTTTTGACCTAGCTTGGCTTTAGAATCATTAAGGTGCATGCCTTTTAAATATTCAAAGCCCACCACGGATTCAAAATCAGCCATAACACCTGTGTAATCATTTTTTAAATCATAGCCGGCGGCATAAGCATGGCAGGTATCAATACAGACACCAATCCGTGACTTATCTTCCACTTTATCAATAATATAGGCAAGCTGTTCGTGCTTGTAACCTAGATTAGAGCCTTGCCCTGCGGTGTTTTCTAATACGGCAATTACGCTTTGCGTTTGATCTAAAGCAAAGTTAATCGATTCGGCAATATAATCCATACACTGCTCTTCAGAAATTTCACGCAAATGACTGCCGGGATGAAAGTTAAGGCGATTAATGCCAAGTTGTTGACAACGTTCTAATTCATCAATAAAGGCATCTAATGATTTTTGACGCTTGTCTAAATCGGGATGCCCTAAATTAATTAGATAGCTGTCATGCGGTAAAATTTGATTGACACCATAATGGTATTTTTCACAGTTTTCTTTAAAGGCATCAATGCTTTTTTCAGTGAGCGGTTTTGCTACCCATTGTCGCTGGTTTTTAGTAAACAAAGCAAATGCCGTGGCTCCAATTTCATGGGCTCTAATTGGGGCGTTTTCTACTCCACCTGCGGCTGAAACGTGTGCGCCAATGTATTTCATAATGCAATTACCTTTGTTATTTCTTGGTGTTAATTTCTATTATGTGGCGATTTTAACAAATAAAATAAATCTGTGACTTAGTTGGCACATTTTATGCATTAAATTCTTAAAAAGAGTGGTAGAGATACCAATCGACAAAATAATGACGATCAACGTTAGGTTTCTTAACGAACGATATCGCAACGACACCAAGGATAAATTATGGCCATTGATTTAAGACAGGTTGAACCTCTAGGTTCAAAAAGTGTTTTGCTTGAACAAGCGATGCGTAGAAAACGTACGGCTAACGGGCAAGATAAATTTGATGATATAGATATGTCTGACATGATTACCCCCGATTTTGATTGGTTAAAAGAAGATAAAACCGCCATAGAAAGTTTGGTTAAGCAAATGGATGCTTCCATTGGCCAGCTAGCGAATCAAATGAAAACTCTGGATGAACAATCTAAAAAATCACGTTTAACCATTGAAAAAGAGCAGCAATTGCTTTTTAAACAAATCAAAACTTTGAACTCTTTATTAAAACGACAGGTTGATCTTTTTGCCTCAGTAGAACGTCAAATGGCTGCCGTAGAAATTAAACAAAATAATTTAGTACCACAAATTGGTATTGGTTTAATGGCAGGCTTAATGTCGGCAGTAACGATTATAGTAACAGCACCGTGGGTGACGATGTTAATGGAAAGCTTACGTTAAATCACCGCCTTTTTAAGTAAAAACGAAAGTCTTATTACGGATTACATAGTGTTGAAATTTTGGCGAATGACGGATTGAATTTAGCTCAAATTTGCACGTTATGGCTTGTTCTTATAAGGTTTAATTTATGATGAATGATTTCTGATTCACTTTTATTGTTTTGATTTTTTTAAACTTTCTCTTATGAATTAACAAATAGTTACTGTTTATTGGCAGATGTATTTATTGCCAATATTGTTGACTCTGACGTTATTTATGTCTTGATAAATAGCATGCTAAAATATAAATATATCATTCTTAAAGATTCTTATTTTTATGCTTATTTCAGTCGCCCAAAACGCTTGTATTACACCTGATTCTATAGATAAAGAGGTTTATTATCTAACCTTTAAACTGCCTAAAAATATGGATGCACAGCATACTTATGCGCCAGGTGATTGGTTGACGGTTAGAGCTAAAAATCACGGTGATATGGTGTATAGCGTTCTTAATTTATTGGAATTAACAGGGCGTGAAAGCATTGAACTTAGACGAGCAGGGCTAGTAACGGTTAGCGAAGCACTAGAATTTCACTTAGAGTTAACGCAAATAAATCCAGCCATTTTAAATAAACTGCAAAGGCAGTTTGGTTTTGATGAATGGCAAGATCGTCATGCAATGATAAAGTATGTTTACGGTAAAGATATTGTTGATTTATTAGAATTGTTTCCGCAATTACAAAAGATGGGTGTTGATTTTTTGGCTTTACTTTCGCCTTTAGCACCTCGTTATTACTCTATTGCTTCTGCTCCCGATAAAAATAACACCGTATCACTTTTATATCGAAAAGTAGTCTATCAAACAAATGGAAGACAGCGTTTTGGCGTAGCTAGCAGTATGTTGGCAGATGTTAAGGAGGGTCAAGAGTTAGAGGTGGAATTTAAATCTAACCCTACATTTAAATTACCGCAAAAAATCTCTACACCTATTATTATGATTGGTTCAGGGGCTGGTTTAGCGCCATTTATCGGTTTTATGGAGCAAAGATCAAAACAAGCTGTAGAGTCAGAAAATAATGGCGTTAATGTTTTATTTTTTGGTGAAACCTATCAAGCAACCAATTGTCTGCTTTGCAACCAACTAGAGGCATGGCAAAATCAAGGTGTATTGCAAACTTATTATGCGTTTTCACGAGATCAAACTGAAAAAATTTATGTGCAAGATAGAATTAAACAAAACAAAGAGATGGTTTGGCGTTTAATTAATGAAGGTGCGCATTTATATATTTGTGGCAGTCAAACAACAATGGCTGAGTCGGTTAAGCTGACTTTGCTTGAGATATTTGCAGAGTTTGGTGGTTTTGATGCTGAAACAGCAGATAGCTATTGGCATCAATTAAGAAAGCAAAAGCGTTTGCAAATGGATGTGTATTAGCATTAATTTACGTTATTGTGTTTTATGTATTTACACAAAAGTACGTCTAGACTAAAAGCAATTTACCAGGCCTGGTAAATTGCTTTTTTGTTTTTAGGTAAAGGATAGAGTAAAACCAAAACGTGCTAAATGTTTGGCTTCAGACTCTAAATCTAAACGAGTTAAAGGGTGCTCATCTAACCACTTATCTTCAAACTCTAAACATAATGTGTCGTCTTCTGAAATAACGAGAGTTGGATCAACATGTTCTAAATCACGACCACGGTGAATTCGTACGGATAAACGCATAAGAACGGTTAAATAAGGCATTACAGCAGCAATGTTATCATCCAGTTCTTCATGACTTTCAGTTGAATATTTACCCCGTTGATTTAAAACCAAAGAACTCATAATCATTTTTTCTTGTTGGTTAAACCCAGCCATATCTGCTTGTGCAATAATGTAGGCACCATGATGACGTGCTCGTTTAAAACTGATTGCAATGCCTATTTCATGTAAACGGCAAGCCCATTTTAAAAGGCGTCTTAAATCGTAGTCATCTGAATGCAGTCGCCAAAGATTATGGCTTTGTTTAAAGAGCGATTTGGCGGTTTTAGCAACCATATCAGCTTGTTCAATATCTACTTTCATCCATTTTTGCATAGCGACAACACTGGTTTCACGCACATCTTCTGAATTTAAACGTCCAAGTGTGTCAAACACTAAACCTTCACGCAAGGCATTTTGTGACACCTGCATATGTTCGATATTTAGCTCAATAAAGGTGGCCATTAAAATTGCTAAACCGCCAATCAATACTGGACGACGTTCTTCTTTTAACCCTGCAATTTTTGCTTGAGCAGAACCTTCTTTAATGAGCGCCTTACTTAAATCAAACATACCTTGCAAGGTAATGCCCGATTCTGACCAACTGTTAATTTCTAAAATAGTGCCTATTGATTTAATGGTGCCTGATGCGCCAATAGCAATATCCCAGCCTTTTTTACGCAGAGTTCGGCGGTGTGGACGCAGTATTTGGCGGCATTTAGCGACCGCTAAATTAAAGTTTTCTTCAGTGACTTTACCTTTAGGGAAATAGGTTTGTGTAATGCTAACACAGCCCATTTCTGTGCTTGTTAAGTGACTGTTTTCAAATTGCTGACCAATTATGTATTCGGTGCTACCACCACCAATATCCATAACTAAACGTTGCTCTTCACTATTGGCTAATGCATGTGCTACACCAAGGTATATTAGGCGGGCTTCTTCTTGACCAGCAATAATTTGAATACTGTGGCCTAGCGCTTCTCGGGCTTGTTTTAAAAATTCACGACTATTACGGGCGTTGCGTAAGGTATTTGTACCTACTGCTCGTATGTTTTCTTTAGGGATATCTTTAATGAGTTGACCAAATCGTTCAAGGCAAGCAATGCCTTCTTCAAACGCTTTTTCGGTGAGCTTTCCGTTTTTATCTAAGCTAGAACGTAACCGAACCATTTCTTTGTGTTTATCGATAACTTGCATTTGCCCATGAACTTCGCGGGCAACAATCATGTGAAAACTATTAGAACCTAAGTCTATTGCAGCAAATAGGTTATCGTTTGAGGTGGGCGTTTTATCTGTCATATTAGGTTCAATGTATTGAATTTGGTATGCATGCAAGCTGTAAGCTTTGCTCTGAGTAAATCTTTGGTGTCATAATTTTGCGTTAGTTTACCGTTTTTACTCGTCCATGTCCTGTGTAACCACATTAAACGGAGAGAAAACGGCACTAAGTAAAAAATTAATGACTGTATTTTTCAATTAAAAGTGTTTGTGCACTGTAAGGTGGATTTATATCATCTTGTTTGAGTTGGTAAGACCCGTCAGGTTGTAAAATCCAAGCCCCCGTATTGTCTTGCAAATACATGGCTAAACCTTCGGTATAAACTTGCTGAAAACAATCTGGATCTAAAATAGGAAAACAGGTTTCAACACGAGCCAACAGGTTTCGTCTCATCCAGTCAGCACTAGAACAATATAGCTCAGGTTTATGGCCATCATTTTCAAAATAATAGATGCGGTGGTGTTCTAAAAAACGACCAATAATTGAGGTGACTGTAATGTTTTCTGACAGGCCTGGTATACCAGGCCTTAAGCTACAAATACCACGAACAATCAACTGAATTTTAACCCCAGCTTGAGATGCTCGATATAAGGCATCAATGACACCTTGCTCTTCAAGCCCATTCATTTTGGCGATAATTTTAGCTGGTTTGCCTTGTATCGCACTGTCAGCTTCACGATTAATGCGTTCAATCATGCCACTTTTTAAGGTAAAAGGAGATTGCAGTAATACTTCTAAATTTTTGGTGTCGCCTAAGCTGGTCAATTGCTGAAATATTTTAGAGGCATCTCGACCAATCGCCTGGTTAGCGGTAATTAGACCAAAGTCAGAATAAAAACGCGTAGTAATGTGGTGATAGTTTCCTGTTCCCATGTGCGTATAGTAGCGAATTAAATCACCTTCACGGCGTACAACTAAAATCATTTTAGCGTGTGTTTTATAGCCAACCACACCGTAAACTACATGCACACCCGCATCTTGTAAACGTGTGGCTTGTAAGATGTTATTGTCTTCATCAAAACGCGCTCTAAGTTCTACTACGGCCGTGACTTCTTTACCGATTTGCGCCGCTTTTTCTAAGGCTTTAATGATTTGTGAATCTTGGCCTGTACGATATAACGTCATACGAATAGCAAGCACATTCGGGTCGGTTGCCGCACGATTTAAAAAATCAATAACGGGTGTAAATGAATCATAGGGATGGTGCAGTAAAATATCTTTTTGTTTGATTTTATCAAATAAGTTATTAGTTTCTTTATGACGAGTAAACAATTTAAACGCGCTTTTAGACGGCCGTTGCTTCATGGATATATTTTTTTGAATGTACGGTGTAAATAGTAAGTCAGGACGATTTGCCATGCCTGGTACCGAGTCTAAACGGTGTAAATTAACCGGGCCATTCACTTCATAAAGTGCTTTTTTATCTAATTTAAAGCGATCTAATAAATATTCAATTATGTGTTGTGGGCAGTTGTCAGCCACTTCTAAACGCACAGCACCGCCATATTGACGACTGCTCAATTCACCCCGTAAGGCACTCATTAAATCGTCAACTTCTTCTTCATCAATAAAGAGGTTGGTGTTTCTGGTTACTCGGAACTGATAACAGCCTGTTACTGTCATTCCAGGGAATAGCCTAGAAACATTGGCGTGAAGTATGGATGATAAAAATACAAAATCATTTTCGCCATCGGTCGCTTCTGGTGGTAGTTTAATAATACGTGGTAGAGAACGTGGTACGGGTACTATGGCCAAACCATTTGAACGACCAAAGGCATCTTTACCTTCTAAAGAAACAATGAAGTTAAGTGTTTTATTTAGTACTTTTGGAAACGGGTGTGATGGGTCTAACCCTACGGCACTTAATACAGGTTGCAACGAGAGTTCAAAATAGTTTCTTAACCACTCTTGATGTTGTTCCGTCCAGTGATTACGACGGACAAAACGAATTTTTTCTTTTTCTAATGCAGGGATAAGGATATGGTTAAGTGTATGGTATTGATCTTCAACAATGTCATGGGCTGTTTCACACAAACAATCCACAACACTGCTCGCGCTCAGCTCATCTGGAAATGTTAACGCATTTGGATCTTTAGCAAGTTCAAGCAAGCTCGCTAAACGTACTTCAAAAAATTCATCCATATTGCTACTAGAAATACACAAATACTTTAAGCGTTCTAATAATGGAATGTCATCATTTTTGGCTTGTGCTAAGACACGTCTATTAAATTCGAGCAAACTTTTTTCACGGTTAATATAACGTGGATAAGTTTCAGTTGTTTCAGTCGTGGTTTCTAAATCAGGTAGAGGCTCGATAGTTTGGTTTTCAGACATTTTTAATGCTCAGTTTTTAATTTATAGATAACTAGAATGTAATTATTTTATTCTAGCTCTTTTAAAGAGGGAAAGCAGGTTACTAATAAGAATTTATTGTGACAAATCAATTAATCTTTGTCAGCGTCATTATCTGAATTGCTTTTAGGTTCTTTGCAAGAAGATTTGCAACCACAAGTAGGAACAGGGTCCACGCCGCCAGGGTTGGCGGGATGACAACGGCTGATACGTTTTATGGCGAGCCATGAACCGCAAATTAATCCATGCGTTTTTATGGCATCAATGGTGTAAGTTGAGCAACTTGGATAAAAACGACATCTAGGCCCTAATAAAGGACTTATAAATAATTGATAAAAACGGACTAAGCCAATGACTAGCCAGCTAAGAGGGTTACGCATCATCTTCCTTAAAAAGTAAAAGGTTATGGTTTGAATAAAAGTTTAAATGGTTGTCATTTAACCAATCTTCTAAATCATTTATGGTCAATGGTCGGCTAATTAAATAACCCTGGGCAAAGTTGCATTTAGCTTTTGTTAGATAATCTAGCTGTTCTTCTGTTTCAACACCTTCGGCCACTACTTGCATACTTAAACTGTGGGCTAAATTTAAAATAGCCGAGGTAATAATAATATCCTCATCATCTTGAGGTATTCCATCAATAAACGACTTATCAATTTTTAAAATACTTAACGGGAATTTTTTAAGGTAACTTAACGAAGAATAACCTGTACCAAAGTCATCCACCGATAAACCAAAACCGCTTGATCTGATTTGGTTAAAACGCGAAATGTTTTCATTAACGTTATTCATAACCGTTCGTTCAGTTAATTCAATTTCTAGTAAATGGTTATGTACGCCTGCTGTTTCCATAAGTTTTCTAACAAAGCCAATAAAATATGGGTTTTCAAATTGCACACTACTCACATTCATTGCAATATGCAGTGAATCAAACTCTGTTCCTTTCCAAGCTTCAAGTTGAGCAATGCACGTTTTGGTTACCCATTCTCCAATGGTTAGTATTAAATGACTTTCTTCGGCGATGGGAATAAATTTATCGGGTGGTACAAAACCTAATACAGGATTATTCCATCTAATTAAGGCTTCAACACCAATAATATTACCGGTTTGTAAATTCATTTGTGGTTGATAAACTAAATGAAATTCATCGTGCTCAATCGCTTTTCGGAGGTGTTTTTCAAGTAAACTTCTTTCAGCAACACTTTCTTCCATGGCATCGTGATAAATAGAGTAGGTGTTCTTTCCTACTGATTTAGATTGATACATTGCGGTATCAGCATGGCGTAATAAAGTATCAATGTCTTTACCATGTTGTGGGTAGAGAGCGACACCAATACTGGTAGAAACTTGTAATTCATCGTCTTCAATTTTAATAATGCGCTCAATTTGATTTAGCAACCTTAATGAAATTTGAGACCCTGTTTTTTCTTTACTATTTTTTAATAATACAACGAACTCATCACCACCAAATCGACATATATGAGATTCATCATTATTGCTACGTAAGGTATTTTGAATGCGTTTAGCAACCACTTTTAAGAGTTCATCTCCTATATTATGGCCTAGAGTGTCGTTAACTTGTTTAAAGCCATCTAGGTCTAAAAAAAGTATCGCAAAATGACCATTAGGGTCTGTGTTAATTAATTCATTAACTTTTCGTTTAAAAAAAGTACGGTTTTCAAGCTGTGTTAAAGGGTCAAAAAATGCCATTTGAGTCATGGCATCTTCGGTTTGACGTTGATAGGTGATGTCTTTAATAAAAAGGCTAATTTCAGTTTTATTTTGTACCTTTAAAATTGAGGTAGCAATTTCTGCCGTTATTTTATTTTTATCGCGGTCTACTAATGTAACCTCTACTTTATGGGAGGGACCATTGCCATATAACTGTAGGGTGCGATAAAAGTAGTCAATATACTTTGATTGAGAGTTACTGGCCGTTAAGTCGTCTGGAGTATCAAAAATCAATTGAATAATACAGTTACCAATCGCCTGGTCTTTTGTATGATGAAATAAAGATACTGATTCAGGGTTCCAATCTAAAATATAGCCATTTTCATCGGTAATAATAACGGCATCTTGCGAGGTTTCTAATATTTGTAAAAGTCGGGTTTGAGTAATAAGTAAGCTTGTTGTATACCGGCTTAACGTTAAGATTAAGCTAATTGATAATAAAAAAAGAAAAAAGTTAATTAAAAGAGCTTTAAATAATTCAATTTTATTTACTTCCGATAAATGCCAAAGAGATTGAACCTCAATGGTGTCTTTTGCGTTGTATCCTGAAAAAATAAATTGAGCTGAGTTTTTTAACTGTAGCCAGTGGTCTAAAAAGTTATTTGTTTTTAAGTCAGCGTTTTGAATAATGGTTTTATTATCGTGATGAGTCACGATAATTGTGGTGTTTTCTGGATTAAAAAACTTAGCGGCTTGTTGTTTTAAGGTTGCTTGAACGGGTTGTAATATAAATACAATCCCTCTAACTTGATGTAATCGTTGTTTAATATTAAGCGTATCTGGTGAATTTAAATATACAGGAGTAAAAATTAACTTTTGAAGTTGTTGCGTTTTATTGTTGGTCAATAAGATTACTTGTGGTTTGTTATTGCGTAAAGCGTGTGTGAATTTGGTGACAATTTTAGGGATACTAAAAAGATCTTCTGAAAGATATACCGAATGTTTTGGGTCAAGTGGTGCAATATTGGTAATGGTCAAGAAGCCTAATTTATCGTTGGCTTGTTGTTCACGAAATAAGCCTGAATTTGAAATATGAAAAGATTCAAAACCCAGTTCATGTAAATTAGCTTCAATTTGTTTTTGTTTGTTACGAGCAACAAGTTCAGCTAACCCTATCCCGTAATCAGGAATGTTTTTGTTTAATAATCCTTGAGCAAAGTGTCTAAAATCTGAATTTGATTTAATTGCTTGAGAAGTATAATACTCCGTCAATGCGTTTAATATGGTTTCAGAGCGTTGTTGGTCTAATGTTTCTGCTTGAGTAAATTCATCAATATGTTCATGAAAAACTTCTTTTTGATGTTCATACTGGGTACGGATTTCATAGGCGCTAACTAATAATAACCAAATCAAACCAATAACAGTGACTAAGATCTTTTGAGTAAAAGACAGTTTAAATAATGTTTTAAGCGTTCTAGTTTTCATTTAGAAGGCTTTTCATTGTAAATCAGTGATTGTGAAAAAATATTTTCAGGTAATAAGTTTTCAAACCGCTTGGCTATTTGTTTATTTATCCAAAACTGAAAATTTTGATTTGGAACTATCGCAATGTCAGTAGGCTTGGTTCCGTTTAAAATATCCAAAGCAGCTTTGGCAGCCCAAATACCTTGTTCGTCAGGTATTTTTGTTAGGCCAATTGCTGCATAAGGCACCATCCAATCTTGTAATGTAAATGAAAATTTTTGATTGTATTTTAACGCCCATTGATAATTCTTTTTATGGTCCCAGCTATTGAAGGTTGAACGATTAGCAAGGTATAGAATGTCAAAATCATCACCTTCTTGTATTTCTTTATAGCGTTTACGCCACTCTTGCTCATTTTTAACTTGGTAAACTTTGCTTTTTAACCCTAACTTTTGAGTGAGTTTTTTAAACTCAACAGCGTCTGAATTGGCGGTTGTTCCAAAAGTGGTTATCATCGCAACGCGTGTTTTTGATGGCGTAATATCAAATAACAGCTTTAAAACAGCCTTAGTGGGGTTTTTTTCAACCATACCAGTGGTGTTTTTATATGGTAGACCGTAGTTTTTTACCGTATTGTTTACACCACAAAACACAAACGGAATATCACTGTTTTTATAGTATCTTTCTAAAACATACTTAACGGCATTATCGTCAGAGACAATGACAATATTGGGTTTGTTGGTCGCGATATAGTCGACGGCTTGAAGGCTTATGCTATCCAGAGACGATTTTTTAAAGACTTTTTTGGTATTCATAAAAAAGGTTTTTAAATGGCATTTGCCATCTAATACCTTTTTTAGGCCTCTTTCGATACCACTTTGCCAGATATAATCTGGAGAGTAAGATGCAATATAGACACATACCGGTAAGGTTGGATTTGAGGTGGCTTTAGTTTGAGGGGGTTCATCATTTGCATAAGAATATCCAGAAAAACAAGCAAGCAAGCAAGCTAATCGCAAAATATTTTGAGTGGTTTTTTTAATAAACACAGTCTGGATGCTCGCTTAGTACAAATGGTTTAGTTGGATTTGGTCTGTAAAAACTATACAAAATATTACAATGATTCACGCTAGAATAGCAAATAAACAAAGGCTGGCGGTTTATTTTTTTAAGTACCGCAGCGTAAATCAGTTTAAAGTAATTCAATAACGTCTAGTTAAGGTATTGGTTTAACGAATTTTAAGGGAATTATTATGTCGAGTTTATCGTCTATTTTATTGAATGCAAAAACACAAAACTTTCTTATTTCGCAAGCAACGATTGTTAATGAGGGTAAAAAGTTTGTAGGAGATGTGTTGGTTGCAGACGGTAGAATTCAAAAAATAGCAGAAAAAATTGAAGTTAAAGTAGATGCCGTCATTGATGCGACAGGATTGGTACTTATGCCGGGTTTTATTGATGACCAAGTGCATTTTAGAGATCCAGGGCTAACTTCAAAGGGTGATATTGCTACAGAATCTAAAGCGGCTATTGCAGGTGGTACAACCTGTTTTATGGATATGCCTAATGTTAAGCCAACAACAACAACTATTGAAAACCTAGAAGCCAAATATGAAATTGGTGCACAAAAAGCTTGGACCAATTATTCATTTTACTTCGGTGCCACTAATGACAACCTTGACGAGCTGAAAAAAGTAAACCCTAAAAATGTTTGCGGCGTAAAAATCTTTATGGGGGCGTCTACGGGGAATATGTTGGTGGATAGAGAACAGGCTTTAAGAGATATTTTTACTCATAGCCCAACCCTAATTACCACGCATTGCGAAGACACGCCAATGATTAAGGTGCAAGAAGAAAAATACAAAGCACAATATGGTGATGATATTCCTATGTCGGCGCATCCAGAAATTCGTTGTCGTGAAGCCTGTTATAAATCTTCTTCTTTTGCAATAGAATTGGCCAAAGAAACAGGGGCAGATTTACATGTACTGCATCTTACAACAGCTGAAGAAATGGCCTTGTTTGAACCCGGCCCGGTTGAAGGTAAAAAAATTACGGCCGAAGCTTGTGTGCATCACCTTTGGTTTACCGAAGAAGATTATGCAACTAAAGGTGCTTACATAAAATGTAATCCAGCCATTAAAAAACAGTCGGATAGAGATGCGATTCGTCAAGCAGTCAAAGAAGGGCGCATTGATATTATTGCTACAGACCATGCTCCGCATAGTGATGAAGATAAACAAAATAGCTACTTTATGGCGCCAGCAGGCTTGCCGCAAGTTCAGCAATCATTAACGGCATTGTTAGATATGGTGCATGATGGCGTATTTGATATTGAAACCATTGTGCAAAAAATTGCCCATAATGTGGCGATTCGTTACCAAATTGAAGACCGTGGTTATATTCGTGAAGGGTATTGGGCTGATTTAGTTTTGGTTGATATGAATAAACCACACACGGATGATAAAGCGCACAATTTATATAAGTGTCAGTGGTCACCTTGGGAAGGGCATACGTTTAAATCAAGTGTTGTGAGTACCATTGTGTCTGGTCAAATAAAATATTACCAAGGTGAGTTTGCTGAGTTTACGCCAGGTCAGCGTTTATTGTTTAACCGCTAGTTTCTTAAATTACATTGGTTAATATAATCAAACCGTTAGTCTGTTTCGGCAGCTAACGGTTTTTTTTGTGTTGTTTTAAACGATAAATTACATGTGCATCAGTCGAGCATCTGCTTAATTTTATTTAAATTTACCAGGCCTGGTAAATTTAAAATCGCCTTGGTCAGTCTGTTTTTTTACGTATAAGTAAGAGTCATTTATTATATTTTTTAGATTAACAGCTTGAATTGTAAAGATTCATACCTATATTCAGTTGACACAAGCAATTAGATGGCTAAAATTGTTAGCACTCTAAACGTAAGAGTGCTAATTTATGAAAAATTGCAGCTTGGTTTGTGAGAATTATAAAAAACTAAGTGCAATTTTTCTGTTTGTACGACTATGAAATTTAACAGACTTTTAGGAGAAACCTATGAATATTAAACCATTACAAGACCGTGTTGTTGTACGTCGTGTAGAAGAAGAGAAAGAAACAGCTAGTGGTATTTTATTACCAGGTTCTGCACAAGAAAAACAAAACATTGGTGAAGTGGTTGCGGTTGGACCAGGTAAAGCCTCTGATTCAGGTTCAATTATCGCAATGACTGTAAAGGTAGGCGATAAAGTAATGTTTGCACAGTATTCTGGCCAAGAAGTGAAAGATGACGCAGGTCAGCCAGTAATCATTATGCGTGAAGACGACATTATCGCAATCGTAGAATAATATTTTAGTCAGACAACGAATTAATTAAGGAATTAGAAACATGGCAAAAGACGTTAGATTTGGTATAGATGCTCGTGAGAAAATGGTGGAAGGGATTAATGTCCTTGCTGATGCCGTTAAAGTTACTTTAGGGCCTAAAGGGCGTAACGTTGTTTTAGAAAGATCGTTTGGTTCACCTTTAGTGACTAAAGATGGTGTAACCGTTGCACGTGAGATTGAACTTGAAGACAAGTTTATGAACATGGGTGCCCAAATGGTAAAAGAAGTTTCTTCTCAAACCAATGATGTTGCTGGTGATGGTACAACAACTGCAACCGTATTAGCACAATCAATTGTACGCGAAGGTATGAAGTCAGTTGCTGCTGGTATGAACCCAATGGATTTAAACCGTGGTATTCATAAAGCGGTAGAAGCGGTTGTTGCAGAAATTAAAGGAATGGCTGTTCCTTGTTCAACTTCTGCGGCAATTGCACAGGTAGGTACTATCTCTGCAAACTCAGACGCAGCCGTTGGTAAAATGATTGCCGAAGCAATGGAACGTGTTTCAACTGAAGGTGTTATTACGGTTGAAGAAGGTTCTTCACTACAAGATGAACTTGTTGTTGTAGAAGGTATGGAATTTGATCGTGGTTACCTATCTCCATATTTTGTAACAAACCAAGAAAAAATGATTGCAGAGTTAGAGAACCCATTTGTACTTTTATATGACAAAAAAATCTCAAGCATTCGTGACTTGCTACCAACCCTTGAAGCAGTTTCAAAAACGGGTCGTCCATTATTGATTATTGCTGAAGATGTTGATGGTGAAGCATTAGCGACATTGGTAATCAACAATATGCGTGGCATCGTTAAAGTTGCAGCCGTTAAAGCACCAGGTTTTGGTGAGCGTCGTAAAGCGATGATTCAAGATATGGCTATCTTAACTGGCGGTACGGTTATCTCTGAAGAAGTAGGGTTAAGTTTAGAATCTGTTACTTTAGATATGCTTGGTGAAACAAAATCAGCCGTAGTGGGTAAAGACACAACCAAACTGATTGATGGTTCAGGTTCTAAAGAAGATATTGACGGTCGTTGTGCGCAAATTAAATCTCAAATTGCAACCACTACTTCTGAATACGATTCTGAAAAATTGAACGAGCGTTTAGCCAAACTTTCTGGCGGTGTTGCCGTACTTAAATTAGGTGCTGCTACTGAAATGGAAATGAAAGAGAAAAAAGACCGTGTTGACGATGCGCTTCATGCTACACGTGCAGCGGTTCAAGAAGGTATTGTCGCTGGTGGTGGTGTTGCTCTAGTACGTGCTTTATCAAAAGTACAAGTTAAGGGTGATAACGACGATCAAAACGTCGGTATTCAAATTGCTCTACGTGCAATGCAAGAACCAATGCGTCAAATTGCCGCTAACTGTGGTTTAGAAGGGTCTGTTATTGTAAACAAGGTAATGGAAGGCGAAGGTAACTTTGGTTTTGATGCCTCTAAAGAAGTTTACACAGATATGATTGAAGCGGGGATTATTGATCCAGCTAAAGTCACACGTTCAGCTCTTCAAAACGCAGCGTCAATTGCGGGTCTTGTATTAACAACAGGTGCCGCTATTGCAGATATTCCATCTAAAGATGCTGCACCTGCAGACGCTGGTATGGGTGGAGGTATGGGCGGAATGATGTAATTTTGTTTGATTATCACTTTTAGATGAATTTTGTAAATAGATGAAATATTTTTCTTATTTAAAGATTAACTTGGAAGTGATATAACCAAAAAAATCATTTTGTTTATATCTTACAAGCCCGCATTTACTGGTTAAATGCGGGCTTTTTTGTATTTAATAAATTTTAAGCGTTTTGCACGAGATCATAAAAAAACAAGAACTCGACGAAGAGCCGAGATTAAAAGGCTAAAATCTTACTGCTTTTTGTTCTAAAACTTGTCAAAAATTCTCGTTATTAGCTGTATTTTAAGCCTTAAACTAAGAGCTTGACGCACGAATGGGTAAGTTCAGAATCAGTAAGTTTTTTTACATTTTTCTTTTGTCCATGACTCGTGCAAAGCCCTTTTTTATACGTTACAAACGTATTCAAGTTACCAGGCCTGGTAATTTTGATAAATTAATTAAAGTGAATAGAAGTTATGGAAACACATCCAGTTTTATATTCTTACCGACGTTGTCCTTATGCTATGCGCGCTCGTATGGCTATTTATTTATCTCAAATTCAGGTTGAACAACGTGAAATTGTGTTTTGGGATAAACCACAAGCTATGCTGCAAGCGTCACCTAAAGGTACCGTGCCTGTGCTCGTTTTGCCAGATAGTACCGTGATTGATGAAAGCCGGGATATTATGTCGTGGGCGTTTAAAAATTCCACCAGTAAATCAATTTACCAGGCCTGGTTATTTACTGAAAATTCAGCTGAAAGACTAAAGTTAAATGATTGGATAGACTGTTGTGATACTGATTTTAAACCCCATTTAGATCATTATAAATACGCTGATCGGTTTCCTGAGTTTACGCAAACGTATTACCGAGAACAAGGTTGCCAATTTTTAGATGCAATTGAAACGACCTTAGCTAACAATCATCAAGAGACAAATCAAAATATTGAGCCGCTATCGTTAATTGGAGAACTGTGGTAGGTGGCTGACATTGCCATTTTTCCATTTATACGCCAATTTGTTAATGTAGATAAAGTGTGGTTTGAACAAGCTAATTACCCATACCTAAAGGCTTGGCTTAATGGCTTGTTAAGTGCCGATTTTTTTAAGGCGATAATGAAAAACCGCCCAGTCTGGCAAGAAAGCCACAACGCTTTATGGGTAAACGAACCAGGCCTGGTAAATAAAAATGAATTTACAGCTAAAGCACAAGGCGTGGTGTAATTTTTCATTTTTTAAAGAACGTTTGGCTTAATCATAAAATAGGACGTTGAGCGTATCAGTAAATCCGTTTTGACATTAAGTGTTTGAATGTGGCATGGTGAATGCTGTAAGTAAAGCAAATGCACGGTTTTGTTGAAGGATCAATAAAATGGCTTTTATGTTTCGCTCAAAATGGATATTTACTGTAACTATGTTACTGATTTTGTTTGCCTTAAGTTTTATTTTATGGCAAAGGTATCAGAGTGAAATAACGCAGTATAGAGACTTACAGCAGACTTTAATGCAACAACAAGCTACCCAGTCAGCTAAACACATAAATAACCGCATTAATTTTATTCGTAATCAAATGTCAGCCATTAGTTTAGACGGCTCATGGTTAACAGACCTTTCTCAATTTAACGCGCTTCTGACTGTTCAAGAATCTATGCGTGACCGACTCAAACTGTATTTTCCTACGATGTATGCCTATTCAATTTCATCCGATAAGGGTGAACAGTTAGGTGGCGATATAGATCTATTTGTTAGTGAAGCATGTAAACATGATATTAAACGTGTGGCCAGTATGTTTGACCCTGAAGTTGCTTACTTTGACTATAAACCTTACTTACATGCCAAAGCTGGTGCTTACCATTTTGATGTCATGATTCCTATGCTTGTACAGGGCAAGGAATTGGTTTTTTACATGAGTTTTAAAGCGATTGTTTTAAGTCGAATCCTTAAAGAAAATATTATTTCTAAACACTTTTCTTATTTAGTGCGAAAAGATATTCCTAATTTAATCGAAGTCTCTTCAGATGGCGTACGTGATACATTAAAACGTAATCCAAGATTAAGTAAAAATGAAATTAAGTACGCTCTTGTGAGTGCCGATGTACCTAATAGTCGTTGGAGGGTGGTCGTTGTCGAAAATACCGCTGTGATGAATATTTTTAAACAAAAAAGAATGCTAGATGGCGTTATGGTTTTTACGGTGTTATTTGTGTTTTGGCTAGCCGTGTTGTGGTTTGGTTTACATAGCCAAGCTAAACAAGGTAGATTATTTTCAAAATTAAGACATGAATCTCAACATGACATGCTAACAGGCCTGGCAAATCGTAGGAAACTATTTAAAGAAGTGAGCATTGCGATTGATGAAGCAAAACAACAAGGAGAATGTAGCGCTATTTTATATATGGATCTTAATGGTTTTAAACATGTAAATGATACCTATGGTCATGATGTTGGAGATGCCTTGCTCAAAGAATTTGCAGACCGTCTAACCAGACTTTCTAGGCAGGTTGATGTTGTCTCAAGAATGGGAGGAGACGAGTTTATTATTTTATTAAAGCATTTAGGTAAAGAAAAAAACAGCGCCCAAGAATCATTAAACGAAACGATTCAACGTTACAGAAAAGCATTGAATAAAACCTATATATTTACTAAACATGAAATTGTCTGTAACCCAAGTATTGGTCGTATTTTAATTGATGGCAGCCAAGACGTAGAAACATTAGTAAACCAGGCAGATAAAAATATGTATCAAGAGAAAACTCAGCGCCGAACTTCTCTTTAAAGTACAAATGAGATATCTCTTTGTCACTTATTTATTGTTGTGACACATCACCCAATGCACTTCTTTCAATTATCCACTTAAAAAATGACTTTAAGCTAGGTTTCTTAGTTCGTTTAAGTATTTTTTCTAATAATTTGTAGCAAAGCTGACCAAAGTTGCTAATTAATCTGAGTTAAGGGACCAAATAAGCGTTCAAAAGTTTTTATTCAAAAGGAGATGCTTGTAAAATAGAAATTATCTTAATTATTGAACACAGAGTAAACACATGACAAAAATACAAGTCGGCATCGTAGGTGGTACAGGTTATACCGGCGTAGAACTATTACGTTTATTGGCCAACCATCCAAATGCAGAGGTTAAAGCAATTACTTCACGTGGTGAAGCAGGTACACCTGTTGCGGAGATGTTTCCAAACCTACGTGGATTTTATGACCTAGCTTTTTCAGAACCAAATTTAGAAGTTCTTAAAACGTGTGATGTCGTGTTTTTTGCAACACCACATGGTGTGGCAATGAGTATGACACCAGATTTAATAGAAGCAGGTGTTAAGGTTATTGATTTAGCTGCGGATTTTCGTATAGAAGACTTAGATGTTTGGGAGGCCTGGTACGGCATGCCACACGCTTGCCCAAGTATTATGGATGAAGTGGTTTATGGATTGCCTGAATTGTTCCGTGAAAAAATTAAAGACGCCAGAGTCATTGCCAATCCAGGCTGTTACCCAACGGCTGTTCAGCTTGGTTTTCAGCCATTATTAAAAGCGGGTTTAATTGATGTTGATCACCTAATTGCCGATGCTAAATCGGGCGTGAGCGGTGCAGGTCGTGGTGCTAAAGTAGGTTCTTTAGCGGCTGAAATAAGTGAAGGTTTTAAAGCCTATGGTGTTAATGGGCATCGTCATTTACCTGAAATTAAACAGGGCTTAGAACTGATGTCAGATACACAAGTAAATCTAACCTTTGTGCCTCATTTAATACCAACTATCCGTGGGATTGAAGCGACTTTATACGGTAAATTAACCAAAAATATTTCGCAAGAAGAGTTGCAAACATTATTTGAAGATACCTACGCACAAGAACCTTTTGTTGACGTAATGCCCGCCAATAGTCTGCCCGATACGCGTTTGGTTAAAGGTTCAAATATGTGTCGTATGGCCGTGTATCGTCCAGAAGGTGGTGATGTGGTTGTGGTCACTTCGGTTATAGATAACTTAGTGAAAGGTGCTGCCGGTCAAGCCGTACAAAATATGAATATTATGTTTGATGTTGACGAAGACGCAGGTTTAAATCAAGTGGCATTGTTACCTTAATTTCGGTTAAACATTTTTAATATTTGGTTCAGGAATTTAGAAAAGAAAACTACAAAGAGTGAATTCGCGTTTTTTTGTTATAATATTTTCTTGGCTACATTAATAATTTGAGTTAAACAAGATTTTTAAATCTTAGTTGAACCAAAAATATAAAATAAAAGGAAACAGAAATGTCTGATATTCCACAACCTCTCGATTTTACAGAAGCAGCAGCTGGTAAAGTTAGCGGATTAATTGAAGATGAGCAAAACCCAAACTTAAAGTTAAGAGTCTATATAACAGGTGGTGGTTGCTCAGGGTTTTCATACGGATTTACCTTTGATGAAACCCAAGCAGATGACGATACAGTGGTCACTAAAGGTAATGTGACTTTATTAGTTGATTCTATGAGTTTTCAATATTTGGTTGGATCCAAAATTGACTACTTAGAAGACTTACAAGGTGCTCGCTTTGTAATCGAAAACCCTAATGCAACGACGACATGTGGGTGCGGTTCTTCTTTTAGCGTTTAATCAGCTAGCTGAATAACCACAAAATTTCTTATTGTATTATTGCCTCAATTTTCCGATTGAGGTTTACTTATTTTTAGGGCGGTCTATGGAATACATTCCTGGGTTAGCTGGTGTGCCAGCAACTGAATCAAAAATTTCTTATATCGATGGCCAAAAAGGGTTATTGACCTATCGTGGGTACGACATTCAAGAGCTAGCGGAGTTCTCTTCATTTGAAGAAACCACGTTATTGCTTTTATTTGGCGATTTACCAACGGCAGATGAATTAGAGCGCTTTGATCATTTACTAAGAAATAATCGCCGAATTAAGTTTAATATTCGTCAAATAATGCAAAACCTGCCTTCAACAACGCACCCAATGCACATGTTGCAAGTCGTTGTAGCCAGTTTAGCGAGTTTTTATCCAAGCACAGAATATATGAAAGGGGCGTCAGAAAACCAGGATTATATTAATGATGTAACCGTTAAAATTATTGCCCACATGGGTACGCTTGTCGCTAACTGGGAGCACGTTAGAAATGGTTATGATCCTATTCAGCCACGTAAAGATTTAAATTACGCAGAAAACTTTTTATATATGCTTAGTGGTGAAGAGCCAGATAAAGATTGGGCTCGACTCTTAGATGCGATTTTAATTTTGCATGCAGAGCATACGATTAATGCTTCAACATTTACCACAATGGTGACAGGTTCAACCCTAGCTAACCCGTGTTCTGTTATTTCATCTGCTATTGCCTCTTTATCTGGGCCATTACATGGTGGTGCAAACCAAAAAGTCATTGAAATGTTAGATGAAATTGGTTCGCCTGAAAATGCCAGAGCCTATATTGAAGATCGTCTAGCTAAGAAAAGAGTTATTTGGGGTATGGGTCACAGAGAGTATAAAACCAAAGATCCTCGCGCCTCTATTCTGCAAAAACTGTCTATGAATTTATTAGAAAAAAAATCAAATGCAGGTAAGTTAAGTAAGGCATTTGAAACGGCTATGGAAGTTGAAAAAGTTTGCGAAGAACTTTTAGGGCATAAGGGTGTTTACCCAAATGTTGATTTCTATTCAGGTATTCTTTATAAAGAAATGGGCTTTGATCCTGGTTTATTTACGCCAATTTTTGCGGTAGCTCGTTCTGCAGGTTGGATGGCGCATTGGCGTGAACAATTACAAAATAATAAAATCTTTAGACCTACGCAAGTTTATACAGGTGCAGGTAAAGCCTGTTATATCCCTGTTGAACAACGTGGACAAGGTGAGCACGAATTTTTATAATTACTTGGCTTAACAGCTTAAGCATAAAAAACAAATACCAAAAAGCCTGGTTAAATATAATTTAACCAGGCTTTTTGGTTTTAGCACATTGTATTAATCGCTTTGTTGTTGAATGTTGTTTTAGTTTTAAAACGGTACAGCTATGAATGATACGTTAAGAATGCCAAATAGCCCCCAAAACACCATTACGTTTTGCTCCAGTTACAAGAGCAAGTGGTACAGTTTTTTGCTGTAAGCGTTGATGTGCAAGCCAAGCGAACATCATAGCTTCAACCGCATCTGGGTTAACCTGGTTTTTTGTGCTACTAGTCACTTTATATTGCGGTAAATGGGCTTGAATTCGACTGATTAAATAATCATTAAATGCTCCGCCACCTACAATCCATACAGGCGTTTTATCAGTTGGCTCTTCTATGGTTACAGTTTGGATTTGCTGGGCAATGGTGACTGCTGTTAGTTCGCATAGAGTGGCAAGTAAATCTTGGGTGCTAATGTTTAAGTTGTTTTCAACAATAATGGTTTGAATCCAGTCCGTATGAAAGGTTTCTCTGCCTGTGCTTTTGGGTGCGGACAGTTCAAAATAGGGATGGTTTAGCAATGTGCTGAGTAATGCTGTATGGATTGAACCGTTTCTGGCATTTTGCCCACAAGGGTCATAGGCGATATGTAATTGTTTTTGGCAAATATCATCCATTAACGCATTGCCAGGGCCTGTGTCCCAACCTAAAATCTGCATATCGTCAGGTTTTGGAGCAAGGTAGCTGATATTAGCAATACCGCCAATATTTACAACAAAGGTTGGAGCATCTGAGGCAAATAATTGGCTATGAAATGCAGGGGCAAAAGGTGCACCTTGGCCTCCTAAGGCCATATCATCAATTCTAAAATCACCAACGGTTGTAATGCCTGTTTGTTTTGCAATAAAAGCAGGATGGCCTATTTGAATAGACATGGGAATATCGGGCGCGTGATAAATAGTCTGCCCATGGCTACCAATTGCCGTGATTTGTTTTGTCTCTAATTTACATTGGTTTAGCAGTTTTAAAGTGGTTTGGCTAAAAATATCAGCTACTTGTTTTTGCAAAGCGCAAAGTGCGTGTAAATGGACGGTGGGTTGGGTATTTAAAGCAATGAGTGCATTTTTAAGTTCAATAGGTAGGGGTTCTGAAATAAAGTCAATTAGAGTGAGTTTGTCTTGATTTATTTCAATTAAAGCCGCATCTACTCCGTCGGCACTGGTGCCAGACATTAAGCCAACAAAGTAGTGCTTTTGCTTCATTACTCAAAACTCCTAACAATTTGTGTTTGAGCATTTAAACGATTAAGTTGTGTTAGCAAAAAATGACTTTTTTTGTTAAATTCTGCCTTATATTTTTTATCAACAGGGCCTGCAGCAGGGAATTTAACCTTTAGCGGATCAACGTGTTTACCATTAATACGGAACTCATAATGTAAATGTACGCCAGTCGCTAAGCCTGTTTGTCCCATGTAACCAATAACATCACCTTGTTTAACAAATTGGCCTTTTTTGTATTTACCAAATTTATTTAGATGTCCGTATACGGTCATATATTTACCCGCATGTTGAACCTTAATATAATTTCCATAACCATGAGCTTTACCACGAGCAATTATTTTACCGTTACCAGTCACGTGAATAGGCGTATTTAAAGGGCCACCGTAATCAACGCCTCGATGTGAACGCCATTTTTTTAAAATGGGGTGAAAACGGCGATTAGTAAATTTTGAGGTAATGCGAACGTAATCTACAGGAGCTCTTAAAAAGGCTTTTTTAAGGTTGTGGCCTTTTTCGTCATAAAAACCAATAACCCCTTTTTTGTCACGTAAGATAAAAGCGTTGTGTACATTTGTACCGTGGTCAGTGGTGATTTGAGCGGCTAAAATATCACCATCACCTAAATATTCACCATTTAAGTAACGTGTTTCATAAATGACTTTTAAGGTATCGCCTTTGCGAAGTTCACGAATAAAATCGATATCCCAAGCGAACATATCAGCAATGCTCATAATGCTTTTAGCACTTAGCCCCGCTTTTTGAGCGGAGATATAAAACGCACCATTAATCGTGGCATAAGCGGTTTCAGTGCGAATTTCTACTTGAGCTTTCTTTTCTTTGATTTGGTAACCATCACTGGTTTTAAGAACTTCATAGGCTAAGGTTTTGCTTTTTGGGTAAAGTATTTTTTGAAGATTATCGTGTTTATCCACCCAAATTTTTAGCTCATCACCCACTCTTAAATTAGTAATCAGATTACTGTTTTTTAACCGACCAATAGTATAGGTGGTAGAAGCGTTGATTTTTACCTTGTCTAAAGCGGTGCTTAAAGAATCATTTTTACCAATTTTTACCGTATGCTCTTGCCATGATGTCTCTTGAGTATCGTTATCCATCTGCTTGTTGTCGGATGGGTTAGCAATTGGTTTTTTAAGTTCTGGAAGAGGAAGTATTGTTGTTTTTAATGATGAGTTAGCAAAGGTTACGCTTGGCGTAAACATAAAAGAGCTGGCTATGATGCTTAAGGACATAGCAAGTTTTGAAATTTTATGAGACAGATGTCTATTGTTCATGGGATGTCTTATTGTGGTGAGTGTGGAAATTTGAAATTCATTATAACTAAATAGGGCGCATCTTCCAGGGAAACAACCGTTTTTTTAATACTATTTTAACTATGTATTTTTGTGTTTTTAGTCGCAAACAATTAGGTAAGATTAAGCATTATCGTCTTTTGCTTTAATAATCATTTGGCATCCTGTATCTGTCTTTATAACTTGTAATAAATTATGTTTATTTACTCGGCACCAACTGCCAATATCTTTTTCAGCTCCAGGGTCGGTACAATCAATTAATACTAATTTACCAGGCCTGGTCTTTCTTATTTGTTGTTGTAGCTTAATGACTGGCATTGGACATTTTAGCCCTTTAGCATCTATGGTATGTTCAATAACAAAGTCCGCGATTTTATGGTTTTCTTCATTTAGTTTGTCAGTCATATTAAAGCCTATTGAGAGTGTTTCATTTCGTGTTATTTAGGTTTGTTAAGCAGTCAACGGAATTTTTCGTTAAAAAAGTTGCTGTTATCCGTTTTTTGGTCATTAATGATTATGCAAAATACGTTATAATTATGCGAATTTTTTAACCAAAATCGTGTTTTTCATACATTTAATTTTACATTGAATTGTATAAAGAAAAATAGCGATTAAAAGACAAAGATATTCTTTAAAGAGGTTTTGACGGTGTCGGCAAAAGCAGCAACAGATATTCGCACGTTTCAAGGGCTAATTCAGTCTCTTCAAGCTTACTGGGCAGAGCAAGGTTGTGTTGTTATGCAACCTTATGACAATGAAATGGGGGCGGGTACTTTTCATCCCTCTACATTTTTAAGATCCATTGGCCCAGAGCCGTGGCGAGCAGCCTATGTACAGCCTTGTCGTCGTCCTACCGATGGCCGTTATGGTGAAAACCCAAACCGTTTACAGCACTATTACCAGTTTCAGGTTATGTTAAAGCCTTCGCCAGATAATATTCAAGAACTGTACTTAGAATCGTTAAAAGTGATGGGGGTTGATCCTTTAGAGCACGATATCCGCTTTGTAGAAGATAACTGGGAATCACCCACTTTAGGTGCCTGGGGTCTAGGTTGGGAAGTCTGGATGAACGGTATGGAAGTGACTCAGTTCACTTATTTTCAGCAAGTTGGAGGCCTAGAGTGTCGTCCTGTTACCGGTGAAATCACTTACGGTTTAGAACGTATTGCCATGTATTTACAAGGTGTCGATTCGGTTTATGATTTGGTTTGGGTAGATGGCCCAGGCGGCAAAGTCACCTATGGCGATGTGTTTCATCAAAATGAAGTAGAAATGTCTACTTACAACTTTGAAAAAGCCGATACAGCCATATTATTTCGCACCTTTGATGAGTGTGAACAAATTTTTGCTAAATTAGTTGAAGATAAATTACCTCTGCCAGCTTATGAGCAAGTGCTTAAAGCCTCGCATGCGTTTAATATGCTAGATGCACGTCATGCCATTTCTGTTACAGAACGTGCCCGCTTTATTGGCCGAGTGCGTACTATGGCAAGACAAATTGCTCAATCTTACTACGAAGGTCGTGAAGCATTAGGTTTCCCTCTCGTTAAAGACAATAAAGAAAAAGAGACCAATGTTAAGGAGGCTAAATAATGAGCATGAATACCGAAGATTTTTTAGTCGAGATTGGTACAGAAGAGTTGCCACCAAAAGCCTTAAAAAAATTAGCTAACGCATTTGCCTCGGGTATCGAAAGCGGTCTGCAAGAAGCGGAATTAGCTTATGGCAATGTGACGATCTATGCCGCACCACGTCGTTTAGCGGTCATGATTAATAACATGCAATTAACACAAGCCGATAAAGTGGTTGAGCGTAAAGGGCCTGCCAAAAAAGCAGGCTTTGATGCGGACGGTAATCCAACCAAAGCGTTGCAAGGTTTTGCCCGTGGTTGTGGTGCTGAAGTGGCAGATTTAGTTGAAATCGAAACCGACAAAGGTACGTGGATGGCCTATAACCTTGAACAAAAAGGTCAGCCAGCTACCGAACTTTTAGGCGACATTGTTAATCAGTCTTTAGCCAAATTGCCGATTCCAAAACGTATGCGTTGGGGAAGTTCTGACGTAGAGTTTGTACGACCTGTTCACTGGGCGTTAATGTTATTGGGTAGTGATATTGTTCCAGCCACAATCCTAGGACATCAAACCTCTAATACCACTAAAGGGCATCGTTTTCATGCACCAGGCCTGCTAAAAATCACTGAGCCAAGTGAATATGTCACCAAATTAGAAAAAGAAGGTTATGTTTTAGCCGACTTTGAAAAACGTTCTGCTCGTATTGAACAACAAGTGAATGAAGTTGCTCAAAAAACAGGCGGTACTGCGGTTATTGATGCTGACTTATTAGAAGAAGTCACAGCACTTAATGAATGGCCAACTGCTGTAGTGGGTGAGTTTGATGTGACCTTTTTAGCCGTACCTTCTGAAGCTTTGGTTTCAGCAATGGCTGGTCACCAAAAATACTTTCACATGTTAGATCGTGACGGCAAGTTAATGGCTAACTTTATTACAGTTAGTAACATTGAAAGCTCTAATCCAGCTTCTGTTAAATACGGTAATGAGCGTGTTATTCGTCCACGTTTAGCGGATGCTAAGTTCTTTTGGGATCAAGATCGTAAAAACCCATTAGATGATTTTTTACCCCGTTTAAAAACCGTTGTCTTTCAACAGCAATTAGGTACGTTGTTTGACAAAGTAGAACGACTTGAAACTTTAGCGGTAAAAATTGGCAAACCACTCGGTGTAGATGGTGCTTTATGTGAAAGAGCAGCCCGCCTTTCTAAATGTGACTTAATGTCAGAAATGGTAGGTGAATTCCCAGATCTTCAGGGTGTTATGGGGCGTTATTACGCCACGGCACAAAATGAAGATGCGCAAGTTGCCGAAGCGATTGATGCACAATATCAGCCACGTTTTGCGGGCGATAATTTACCAGAATCAGGCGTGGCACAAGCCTTAGCGATTGCAGATAAGCTGGATACTATCACCGGTATTTTTGGTATTGGACAAGTGCCAACGGGTGATAAAGACCCATTTGCATTACGCCGTGCAGCACTGGGCTTATTGCGTATTATGATTGAAAAAAATCTAGACTTAGATTTACGTTTATTAATTACATTCAGCTTAGAACTGCATGAAAAAGTAGACGTAAACGATAAGTTGGTTGATGATATTTACGACTTTGTTGTGAGTCGTTTACGTGCCTATTATGCTGATCAAGGTATTTCTGCAGAACAGTTTGAAGCGGTACGTGTATGTCGTCCTGCACACCCCATTGACTTTGCAAAGCGTATTGCTGCGGTTAAGCAATTTAGTCAGATGGAAGGTGCCGACAGTTTAAGTGCCGCCAATAAACGTATTAGCAATATTCTTAAAAAGGTAGAAACACCGATTGCAGAAACCGTCAATACCGATCTGTTTACCGAGCAAGCTGAAACCAATCTTTGGAATGCCTTAGAAGCCTTGCGAGAAACGGTAAGTAATTATATTGCTGCTCGTGACTACGTTACGGCCATTTCTGAACTGGCTTCAATTCGTAATGAAGTAGACACCTTTTTTGATGATGTTATGGTTATGGCGGATGATGAAGCGGTTAAACAAAATCGTTTAGCCTTGTTAAATCAAATTTATAATTTGTTTATGCAGGTGGCTGATGTTTCACGTTTGTGATTTGTTTATTATTCATTAACAACACTTTTGTAAAAAAACAGCATGTTTATACTCCCGCTTTTGCGGGAGTTTTTATATAAGAGACCTTTGCGCGAGTGAGGTGCGTGGGAAAAATGCGAAAAAATTTGCCTGATTGCGGCGAATAAAGCAGCCAATAGCTAGTTATTGCAAGTTATTCAACAAAAATCAGATGAATTTTAGCCATTGTTAACCGTGGCTTGACTCGTGCAAAGGTCTCACAAAATCGACAGGTAAAAAATGACTAAAATTATTGTTTTAGATCGAGATGGCGTTATTAACGAGGATTCGGATGATTTTATTAAATCGGCCGATGAATGGTTACCTGTTCCTGGTAGTATTGAAGCATTAAAGCGTCTAAAAAAGGCCGGTTGGATTGTAGCAGTAGCCACTAATCAGTCGGGTATCAGACGGGGTTACTATTCTCGTCAAACCTTAAGTGAAATGCACCAAAAGTTTATGCAGTTATTAGACGGTGAAAAAATAGATTGGATAAGTTACGCACCGTATTTATCAGAAGATAATTCACCAGCAAGAAAACCAGGTACAGGCATGCTAAAAGCCATTGAACAACGGTTTAATTGTTGTTTAAAAAATGCGCCAATGGTAGGTGATACTTTAGCAGATATTAAAGTGGCTAAAGCAATGGGTATGCAACCCATATTGGTTAAAACAGGTAAAGGTCAAAGAACACTTGACAGCGGGCATGATATTCTAAAAGAAGTACCCGTTTTTAAAAGTTTACAGCAGGTTGTAGAGGATTTATTAGCATGAAAATCATTTGGTTTTTTCGTTCAGTCTTGTTTGCAATTGGGCAAATAACAACACTCATTTTGTTTTCAGTTTTCGGTCAGTTAACCCGACCGTTTTCATTTGCTACTCGCTATGCTTTTATGCACCGTTGGGCAAAGTTTGTGGTGGTTTGGGTAAGATGGACTTGTGGCGTAACCTATCGGGTTCACGGTGCCGATACGATAGATAAAAAACAGGCTGGCTTAATCCTTGCTAGACATGAATCAGCATGGGAAACCTTTGCCTTTCAGGCTATTTTCCCACGACAAGCTTACGTCTTAAAAAAAGAACTATTAAAAGTGCCTTTTTTTGGTTGGGGTATGGCGTTATTAAACCCTATTGCTATTGATAGAGGGGCTGGCCGAAAAGCGCTAAACCAATTGGTCAATGAAGGCAAAGATCGTTTAACCAAAGGCGATTGGGTGGTGGTGTTTCCTGAAGGTACAAGAATGCCTGCAGGCGAATTAGGCAAAATCAATATTGGCGGAGCCATGTTGGCTTCAAAAGCAAAAGCGCCGGTGTATTTAGTGGCGCATAATGCCGGTGAATTTTGGCCAAAAAACAGTTTTATTAAAAGACCAGGTTGCATTGATGTTTATATCAGTGCGCCAATAGATGTGGCAGAAATGACCGCTTCCCAAATTAACCAACAGGTAGAGAGCTGGTTGAGTCAACACTTATCATCATCACAAACGCGTGATGCGGAGAAAGAGGAGGCCCGCCAATAATCATAAATGAGTAAATTAGCGACAATCTTAGGCATATTAATTGGCTCAATTATGTTGATATTGAGCATGATTGATTACCAGCAAGGTCAATTTATCTATGCCTTTCTTAACTGGCAAGGATTGGCTCTGGTTCTAGGGGGCACTTTTGCCGCTATTCTCATTAACTATCCTTTCAGCCAAGTTGGCTGTATCTTTAAAGGCTTTGTTAAAGTCCTTACCTCAGAACCTGCAATCTATACTGACGTGGTTGAAGAGATGGTGCGTTTGAGTCATCTTTCAAAACAAAAAGGCTTATTGGCCATTGAGAATCAAATTGATTTTATTGATGACAGATTTTTTCAATTTGCGTTAACAGAAATGTTGGTTTATCAAGATGTTTCAGTACTAAAACAAAGCCTTGAAAACAGATTATTTAATATGCGATTACGTCACCTTTCTTGCCAAGAAGTGTATGGCAATATGGCCTCTTATGCGCCTGCTTTTGGCATGATGGGAACGGTAATGGGGTTGATTATTATGATGACCACCCAAGTAACCGATGCAGGCAATCCTTATGGTGGTGAAGGCCAAGATATGCTGGGCAGTTTATTAAGTGGTATGGGGTTGGCGTTGGTTACAACCTTTTATGGCGTACTGTTTTCTAACTTGGTTTTTTTGCCTATAGCAGGCAAGCTTAAAGTTTTAACTGATGCCGAAGTGCTTAGAAATGAAATGATTATTCAGGGTGTTTTAACGCTTAAAGGCTCCGAATCTACTCTATTAGTTAAAGAGCAATTGCTGGCATTTGTAAATGAAAAAACCAAACAAAAATTAGAAACCTTAAAGTAAGGTGCGATTATGTCCTTGCTTCTAATCTCTCTACTTAATAAAGACAAATCTTCAAAATCAGATTTACCAGGCCTGGTAAATTCAAATAATGCCGATGCCCAACAAGTTAAACGTAATCGTTTATGGCTATTGACCTATATCTCTTTATTTACCTCGTTATTAGCCTTTTTTATTTTGATTATCAGTTTAATAGAACTTGAAGGTTCTACCTCAAAACGCAATTATCAAAAACTTATACAAAACCTTAATCAAGAGGTCAATGTAGAACTTAATAAAGAAGGCAATACTTGGTTAAAAGTAAATCACACCTTAAGTAAGGGCATAGAGTTGAGTTTGCCAACAAATCTCATTGCCAATGCCTCATTATTTGAATCGGCACGTGCCAAAATTAATCCTCGATTTCTACCCTATTTACAGAATATCGCCAATCTTATTTTGGCTTTGGACGTTGAGCATTTTAATGAGCATAATCGCAAACTGATTCAAGGAATTGAAGCGACAGGTGATAGAGTGGTTTTTATTATTAGAATTGAAGGTCATACAGATTCTTACCCCATGGCCGAAAATGCTCGCTTTAAAAATAACGTAGAACTCAGTACTTTTAGAGCTTATGCCATGATGGAATGGTTACGAATTCATACAGGCCTACCAAAAAGCATGTTTGCCATAGCGGGTTATGGCAGTTTTCATCCATTAACCCAAAATCCGCAAGACCAACAAAATAGACGCATTGAAATTTACCTGCAACCGCTTGTAAAAGACGCTTCTCAGCTTAAAGTAAATGAACCACTTGCCACGGAAACTACCCAATGAATGTGGTGATGGAGCGGGCTAAATCGGCCTGGTTATTGGCGTTTGGTGATGTGGTTACTTTGTTAATTACTTTTTTTATTATGACTATTGCCTTAAATAAAGGTGAGATAACAAAAATCGAAAAATGGGTAGATCAAAAAATTACCGAGAGTTACCAAGTATTAGAAACCCAAGCCAAAGAACAAAATCTAAAAGTCATTACTATTCAAAGAACCGCAAAAGGTGTGTTGTTAACTTTACAAAGCGACAATGCGTTTGAAAGTGGTCAATTTACCCCAACAGCACAGTTACAAAAAGAGCTTAGTGTCATCAGCGGTTTATTGGCTAAAACCCCATTGCTTAATATTGAAAAGTCTGAGGAAGACCGCAATGTGGTTGAACATGCCAAACAAGATGGCATGATTTGGCTGCCAGAAGTCGTAGTTGAAGGCTATACTGATAATGACAAAATAGACCCGCAATCAAGACTAAGAAATAACTTCTTTTTAAGTACCTTAAGAGCAGAAGAGGTGATGCAGGCTTTATATAAACAAAGCGGCTTACCCGCCAATCTGTTTTCGGTTTTAGGCTTTGGCGAATGGCAGCCTATTGCTTCTAATAAGACTGAACAAGGTAAAACATTAAATAGACGAGTTAATGTCTTAATTAGCGCGTCTTTTCAAAAAGACCAGGCCTGGTAAAAATAAAAAACAGTTTTTGTAGATTAAGGTAATTGCCATTCAATAGGGCTTTTATGATGTTTAATTAGGTAATCATTGGTTTTAGAAAAGGGTTTGCTACCAAAAAAACCACGGTATGCCGACAGCGGCGATGGGTGTGGGCTTTCAATCACGAGATGTTTGTTTCTATCAATAATTTTGCCTTTCTTTTGAGCGTAAGCACCCCAAAGAATAAATACGGTGTTTTCGGTTTGATCGTTTACGGTTTGAATGACGGCATCTGTAAACTGTTCCCAGCCTTTATTTTGATGTGCATTGGTCTTGCCAGCTTCTACGGTAAATATGGCATTAATCAACAACACGCCTTGTTCTGCCCAAGGCTGTAAAAATCCAGTATGTTGGTTATTAACGTCTAAATCTTCCACCAGTTCTTTGTTTATGTTTAATAGCGATTTAGGCAGAGGTTTAACTTCAGGCTGTACAGAAAAACACAAACCATGTGCATGACCAATAGTTGGGTAAGGGTCTTGGCCTAAAATGACCACCTTAACGGACGTTAATGGCGTGCTATTTAAAGCATTAAACCATTGATTGCCTTTAGGTAGAATGGTTTTGCCGGCCGCTTTTTCATTTACCAAAAATGTTTTAAGGGATTGCATATAGGGCTGAGTAAACTCATCTTGCAAATAAGGTAACCAGCTTTTATCGACTGAGAATGTTGTGTCACTGTTCATGGTTTTTATCCAAAAAATATTACGGAGCTAAGCGTTCAATTAACCAGGATAGTGAATCTGTATGATTCTTTTCTAAGGTATAGCTAAAACGGTCATGCAATCTATTTGGACGACCTTGCCAAAATTCAAATTGATTAGGGATCAAACGATAGCCACCCCAGTGATCTGGGCATGGAATAGCAATATGTTCATATTCAGCCTGCTGAAGAGCATAGTTTAATTCTAAAGTTTTACGACCAGGAACAATGTGGCTCTGATTTGAACTTGCCGCTGCTAACTGGCTATCTCTTGGGCGAGAATGAAAGTAGGTTTGTGACTCTTCTCTAGAGATTTTTTGTAAGACGCCTTCTATGCGAATTTGCCTGTCCATTTGTGGCCAAAAAAACAGCAAGCTAGCGTGCGGGTTTAATTCAATCTGTTGGCCTTTGGCACTGTCATAATGGGTGTAAAAAACAAATCCAGTTTCACTTAATTCTTTTAACAGAACAATGCGACTATGAGGTTTATTGTTACTGTCCACGGTAGAAACAGACATGGCGGTTGGATCAATGATTTTTTGGCTTACAGCCTCATCCATCCATTGTGAAAACTGCATTATTGGGTCTAATGAAAGCTCTTCTCTAGTGAGTTTAGTAAACTCGTATTCACGGCGTTCTTGATGGTAGTCTCGATTTGGCATAATAATGTGATATCATTTTGAATTAAAAGTTATGTGGGCACCTCGATTAACCCCTGATGAAATTCTCGGCTCTTCGCCGAGTTCTATGTTTCAGCGGGATTTAAAGACCTCTTATTCAAGGCATGAAACGCCGACCTTAGTATTCTAAGATCAAGATTCATAACAAAGAAGAAGAGACCTTTAAGTCCCGCCCGAAGGGGCTTAGCCAAGTTAACCATCTCTACGTTGTGAAGATTTGCAAGGTTTAGACATTCCTTCATCTTCACGCCTTGATATGGCTAACTTGGCGTTGCCTGAATTCATCAAGGGTTAGTCGAGGTACCCATACCATTTTATCACCAGGAATTTTCTCTGTGAGTGAAAACTACAACGCATCTGAAATAGAAGTCTTAACCGGTTTAGACCCAGTTCGCAAGCGTCCAGGGATGTATACCGACACTACCCGCCCAAATCATCTAGCTCAAGAGGTCATCGATAACAGTGTTGATGAAGCCATAGCGGGCTTTGCAAATGAAATAACGGTTATTCATCATGCCGATGGATCAATGAGTATTCAAGATAACGGGCGAGGTATGCCTGTGGATATTCATCCTGAAGAAGGCGTACCAGGCGTAGAAGTCATTATGACGCGCTTGCATGCAGGTGGTAAGTTTTCTAATAAAGCTTACCAGTTTTCGGGTGGCTTGCATGGTGTGGGTATTTCGGTTGTTAATGCGCTCTCTAAAAAAGTAGAAATTCAAATTAAACGTGATGCTAAATTACATACCATTAGTTTTGCAAACGGTGATTTACTAGAACCATTAGAAGTTATAGGCAAAGTTGGCAAAAAGAACACGGGAACTTATGTACGTTTTTGGCCAGACGCCTCGTTTTTTGATTCACCTAAATATGCACTTGGTCGTTTAACACATTTACTTAGAGCTAAAGCGGTATTAAGTCCAGGCCTTAAAATAATTTTTACCGATGAAACCACCAATGAAACGCAAGAATGGTTTTATGAAAATGGATTAAAAGATTACTTAAATGACGCCTTAGATGGTCAAGATCGTTTACCCTTGGAAGGTTTTATTGGCAGCAGTCAAACCGATAACGAAGGGGTTGAATGGGCTATAACGTGGTTAATTGAGCCAAATGAAAACCTAATGGAAAGCTACGTTAACTTAATACCAACACCACAAGGTGGAACTCATGTTAACGGTTTAAGAGCTGGGGCAACAGATGCTATTAGAGAGTTTTGTGAGTTTCGTAATTTAATACCAAGAGGGGTAAAAATTACGCCAGAAGATGCTTGGTTAAATGTGGCCTATGTTTTATCGGCCAAAGTGCGTGAGCCACAATTTGCTGGGCAAACTAAAGAAAGACTGTCGTCCCGTGAATGTGTGCCATTTATTTCTGGCGTTGTAAAAGATGCTTTAAGTCTTTGGTTAAACCAACACACTGAAGTGGCCGAAAAAATTGCTGAATTAGTCATTAACAACGCTACAAATCGTAGCAAAAAAGCTAAAAAAGTTACTCGTAAGAAAATTACATCAGGCCCGGCGTTACCAGGAAAATTGGCTGATTGTACGGAAACAGATTTAACTCGTACTGAACTCTTTTTGGTTGAGGGTGACTCAGCGGGCGGTTCAGCCAAACAAGCACGAGACAAAAACTTTCAGGCCATTATGCCGTTGCGAGGCAAAATCTTAAATACTTGGGAGGTTGAATCGGGGCAGGTTCTTGCTTCGCAAGAAATACATGATATTAGCGTAGCCATTGGTGTTGACCCAGGTTCAGATGATTTAAGCGGTTTACGTTACGGTAAAATTTGTATTTTGGCTGATGCCGACTCTGATGGTTTACATATTGCCACCTTAATTTGCGCTTTATTTGTTAAACATTTTGCAGACCTCGTGGCTGAAGGGCATATATACGTTGCCATGCCGCCGTTATATCGTGTTGACGTTGGTAAAAAAGTGTTTTACGCCTTAGATGAAGGAGAACGTCAAGGTATTTTAGACCGTATTGCCGTTGACAAAATGCCTGGTAAAGTTCAAGTAACACGCTTTAAAGGTTTGGGTGAAATGAACCCTCCACAGCTAAGAGAAACCACCATGTTGCCAGAGACGCGCCGTTTGGTTCAGCTTAATTTAGAAGGGCCACAAGACGTTAATGAAATAATGGATATGCTTTTAGCCAAAAAACGTGCGGGAGATCGTAAAATTTGGTTAGAAGACAAAGGCGATTTAGCTGAAATATAATCACAAAATTATATAAAAGAATAAGGTTATTTAGCTTAAATTTTAAACATATTTGAAAGATTCAATATTATAGGCTCTATAAAAATAGAGCCTTTTTTATGCAAGTGGGGTTAAAACGTTATATATGTTAAATGTAACAAGAATTAAGGCATTTATTACGATGTTGATTGCGGTCATCAGTTTTTTACCAGGCCTGGTATTTTCTGATGAAAGTAAAATGCTTAAAGATTATCACATGACAATGTATCAAGATGCACAAGGTTCATTGGATGGCGTTGAGTTGTTTACTAAAGAAAAAGATAAGCGTATATTTTTTGGTTTAACGTGCTCTAGTCAATCACCGCTTCCAATGTTACAAGTGATTTTGTTTGATGATAACATCATGTCTGAAACCCCTAAATTACTGTCGGCAAAACTATTTATTGATGGTGTTGAACAAAAAATGGCTCTACAAGCCATACTCAAAGCGGTAGATACCGTGGATGAACTCTCTAATAAAATACGCATAGAACTGGTGGCTAAAAGAGGTTCATCTATGCAAGTATTGGAACAGCAGTACCACAATTTGATTGATAAAATGCAAAAAGGGCAAGCCATAAAGGTACAGCTATCGCATAGAACTTTAGACACTAAAATAATCAAGTTTTCATTAAATGGCTTGGGTGATTTATTAAAGCCTAACGAATCGCTATGTTTTTAATGTATTGTTTGCAATAAATTGTAGAAGAATATAATGCGTTATTAAACGTAAGATAGCGTTTAATTTAGAACTTCTTTAAAGGATTTACCAGGCCTGGTAAATCCTTTTTTATTTTAGGATGGTTATAAATCTAAGTATAAGGTGGTTAAAGTCATTAACTTGAATGGTTATGAATGCCCATTTTAATTAACCGTGCTTTGTATTCTAAAAAATCATTAATAGCAGAAAATTCAAAATCGCTTAGGTGAATGAATTGCAGTTTTAAAAAAATATTATCTTCCGAGTGGTGTCGTTGAGTAACCGTGGTAGCAATACAAAGTTTAGTAAATTCACCAAAGGCTGGAATCTCAAATTCAAGCTCTAGTTCAGTGCCTTCTTTAGCGCCACGCAATGTTCTTACACCAGCGTCTTTAATGGATAATTCGGCCAGCTGTACATCGGCAGAACCATTTTTACCAATCAATTTAGCTTTACGATTGGTTTTGTAGCTAGATGTTTCCATAAAAGGCCTTTAAATAAGCGAAATAGTCGGTAAAAATGCGATGGTTGATTATGGCTTAAAATTGATCGTATCGCTAATTATCGTGCACGGTAGGTAAGTTTATATTTAGTGCTTAATTAATATCATATTCTAATTTACAGATTTTTACCTTTTTTTAAGCAAAGCTTGTGGCTAAGTTGAAAGTAAGTTTTGGTTTAATTCAGCCATGATTTTATCAATAGGTTCTGGTCGAGAATAAAGATAACCTTGTTGGATATGACAACCTTCATTTTTAAGAATCTCACTCTGAACTTCAGATTGAATACCTTCGGCAATAACAGAAAGTTGTAATGATTTAGCCAATTGAATAAATGTTCGACAAATTTGAATATCACTTTTACTGGTAGCAATATTTTCAATAAAAGATTTATCTATTTTAATGGATTCAATTGGTAATGATTGTATATAAGATAAGCTTGAGTAGCCTGTGCCAAAGTTATCAATACAGACTTTAATGCCTAAGTTTCTAAGTTGCTGCAATGTTTTCATGGATTTATTTAAATCATGTAAAAGACTGCTCTCTGTAATTTCTACCTTAATGGACGAGGCTGAAATAAAGTGGCGTTTTATTGTCTCTTCAAACATTTTGGGTAAATTGACCTCTTCAAGCTTTTGAGAGGATAAGTTAATAGAAATTGGTGGAACAACCATGCCTGTTTTTCTAAAACGAGATATATCTCTGGCGACTGTTTTTATGACCCATTCATCTATTTTAAGAATATTATTATATTCATAGGCATTTTTTAAAAATTCAAAAGCAGGCAATATTTTGTGGGTCTCTGGGTGATGCCATCGCAATAGAGCTTCCATACCAATAACTTTATTATTTAAGGTGTCGTACTGGCATTGATAATAGATTTCAAACTGGTTTTCTGCGAGTGCTTGCGTAAGTTGTTTGGCATTTTTAATACGTTCATCTGCTTTATTTTGATTTGCTTGGCTGTAGAACTGAAAGCCATTTTTACCCGCTTTTTTAGCTTGAAGAAGGGCATTATCAGCACATTTTAGAATATCTGCAACGCTATTCGCATCTTTAGGAATCATGGCAATTCCCACGCTTGCACTTAAATGAACCGTATTATCTTCAATAATGATAGGTACATTGATTGATTCAAGTATTCGAGTGACATAAGCGGTTATTTGGTTGTGATGCTCAGACGGAATAATCTCTTTTGTTTCTTTGGTTAAAATGGCAAATTCATCTCCACCAAAGCGTGACAAAATATTGGTTTTTAGCATTTGTGCTTGAATGCGTTGGGCAATAATTTTAATTAATTTATCACCTGTTGAATGGCCTTGGGTTTCATTGATTTTTTTGAAGTTATCTAAATCTATCAAAATAACCGCATTAGGTTTTTGCTCGTTAACGATTTTACTTTGAAGACGCTGATGAAGCTTATCAACAAAAAGTTTACGATTGGCAAGTAGCGTTAAATTATCAAAATAAGCCATGTTAATGATTTTATCTTCACGCTGTTTAAGAGAGGTAATGTCTCGCGCTATACCACGGTAACCTAACATTTTATTACGCTTGTTATAGATAGGTTGTGCGCTTAATTGTAGGTTAATACGTTGATGGTCTGCACTTTTAAAGTCCATTTGTAGATCGTGAAAGGGTTCGGATAGCATCAACTTTTGTTGCCAAACAAGATTGCTTGTTTTTGTATCTATATTGGCAAATAAAGCACTAATAGGGTGTGAAAGTACTTCTTCTACTTTATAGCCCAGTAAGTCAAACACTTGGTGGCTTGAATAGGTAATATTGCCGTTATTGTCGGTTTCCCAAACCCAGTCAGGGGTTGTTTCAAGCAGTTGTTGATAACGTTTTTCAGAAGCCGTAACTCTGCTATTTAGGTTGCGTAAGGTTATGCGTAAAACCAGCCAAATGATTAAGGTGATGAGTAATGCAGAAAAAACCGTATAGGCAAGATTTTCTATTAAAAAAGGTCTAATCGCACTTTGCTCAAACATAATAACGACTCCCCATTCGTTATTAATAATTGGAGCATAGGAGGCCAAAACCGTATTATCGGCAATATCGGTAATGCTTTGCACGCCATTTTGGCCACTTAAAGCCATATACATGGTTGGTTTTATAAGGCGTACATGGCCAGATAGTGGTGGTCTTCCTTTGGAGGAGAGAAGCAATTCTAATTTGTTATTATTAGGGTTTTTGCGAACTAAAAAGAACTCTTGATTTGGGTTTTTATACTCAAGTTCAAGCCAGAGAGTTTTAATCTCTTTTAACGCTCTTTTTGTTTCTTTTTCTTTGGAATAGCGAGTTTTGGCTTTTATCACAGGGCTAAGAATTTGTTTAAGCAAAATGGCCTGTATTTCCGTATCTTCTTTCATTTCTTGAGTTTTTTGTTCAAGCGTATTTGCATAGATAGGAAAATAGGTAAACAAACTTACAAAGGTAATTGCAAAAACAATTACCAAAATAATTAGATTGATATTAATTTGGCGGTTATATGGTTGTTTCATACCATTATTCCTTAATGATAATCTGTATTAACTCAGTGTAACCCGATTAGACTGTCTAAATGTCTTTGATTAATTTAAGTTTAGGCTTTGTTGGTGTGTGTTGTTCATTCGTGTCGACTAAATTAGCGTTTTTGTCTGTTATTTTTGAGTTATCTTTAATTGTTGGATTCATGAGAAGTTTAATAATATCAGACATAGGTTGGGGTTTTGAATATAAGAAACCTTGAATAATATAGCACCCTTCAGTGTTTAGAATTTTTTGTTGGTTTTCTGTTTCAACACCTTCGGCAATGATGGTTTTATCCAATGATTTGGCTAGTTGAATAATGGATCGACAGATTTTTAAATCGCTATTGCTGTTTACAATTTTATCAATAAAAGATTTGTCTATTTTTAGTGTATCAACGGGTAAGTTTTGTAAATAAGATAAAGAAGAATAACCTGTTCCAAAATCATCAATACTGGTTTCGATTCCTTGATTTCTTAAAGTCTGAAGCGAGGAGACTGCTTTTTCAAGATTTTTTAATAAACTGGTTTCCGTGACCTCGAGCCTTAAATCTGCAGGCACTAAAAAATTCTCTTTAATTGATTGATTGATTAAATCAGGTAGTTTTGGATTTTCTAATGTTTTGGCAGATAAATTGATAGACACCGGAATGGAGCGGTGTGTAATAAGCTGCATTTGCGCGATATCTTTAGTCGATTGACGAATTACCCATTCATCAATAGCTTGAATATTATTGGATTCAACGGCTAATGAAATAAAATCGCTTGAAGGCATTAAGTCTTTACGAGAAGGGTTATTCCATCTAATTAACGCTTCCATTCCATATATTTTTTGATTTTGAGAATCGATTTGTAATTGGTAATAAAGTTCAAACTCATTATTTTCAATAGCCTTTTTTATTTCAGCAATGGTTTGTTTACGCAAATCTTCTATTTTTTGCATACTGGCATCAAAGTAACGGAAACAGTTTTTACCGTCTCGTTTAGCTTGATACATTGCACTGTCGGCATGGCTTAAAACTTCAGAGCTGGTTTTGCCGTCCTGAGGAATCATGGCAATACCAATGCTGGCTGAAACCATTGTATTATGATTATCAATAATAAGTGGTTTGTTAATGCTAAGGAGAAGGCGTTTAAGATACTCTTGTAATAAGCTTTGAAAATCAGGCATAAATCGATATCTTTTACAGCGAATTAAAACAACAAATTCATCACCACCTAAACGAAAAACTTGATTAAATTCACCTGACAGAGCTTGCATTCGTTGGGCTAATGTTTGTAGTAGTTGGTCTCCTGCTTCATGTCCTTGAGTGTCATTAACTTCTTTAAAACCATCTAAATCTATAAACAATAAGGCAGAGAGTGGTACTTCTTTATTCTTGCTGATGTCATCATAATGTTGATTTAGTTTATTAATTAGGTTGGTTCTATTTGGGAGTTTTGTTAGAGGGTCAAAAAACGCCATATTAAGAATGTTTTCATGTTTTTCTTTTTGCTTGGTAATATCTCTATTAATGCCACGATAACCAATGGTTTTACCTTTTTTGTTCTTATAAGCTTGGCCTTGCATTGATACCGAAACTTTTGAGCCTGTTTTTGATTCAAACGGGATTTCTAGGTTATAAATATCGTCATTGCTTTTCATGAATTTCATGATTTCTTGTTCATATTCTTTTGCCTGATTTTTGAGCAAAAAATAAAAAATCGGTTTACCAATCATCTCTTTAGGCAAATATCCCAAAAGATTGAAGCACTGATCACTGCAAAAAGTGAGGTTGCCATGTTGGTCGGTTTCCCAAACCCAATCCATTGAGCTTTCAGCAAGCTGTTTATATCGTGATTGAGAGTGACTTAGCTTATCGCCCATAATGTTTTGCCACAGTTTTAATGAAACCCAAGACACAAAGATAGCAAACAAAAAGGCAATGCCTAAGTAGGGCGCAATACTAAAGATTACAAGTCTAATGTCAGGCTGTTTATAAAGGATCATTAAGCTAAAACGATCTTTAAGAATAGGTGAGATAGATAAATAATAATCTTCAGAAATATTGAATGTGCTTTTTTCGGTAAATACACGTTTAAGCACTGGTTTAAAGAACTCTTGATTAAGATTTATATTGTTTTCACCAATATCTAATAGTATTTCTGGCGTAGAAGATTGGCCTGTTTTGGCGATTAAGAAATATCGAATATTTGAAAAATCATTTGTATTATTTTCCCAGAGCATTTTTATTTGATTAATGACTTCTTTTTGTAAACGGTTTTTTGACCATTCGGTAGAATTTTGTTCAACAGGAATTAATAGCGATTTAAGGGTGTTAATTTGTGTGGTTGTTTGGTTATCTAGGTCTTGAATAGTATTGGCTTTATATTGCTGAAGAACGGGCCATAATATAGCAGCACTTACAAGCAGTATTGATAAGATTACCGCAATTAATACAGGGGTAAACTTGAGGGAAAGCACAACATTCTTAGACACAAATAACCTTAATTTAGAATGGAAATTACTCTTTTATTTTTTTAAAGAGAATTTATCTAATTGATTTTAATTGAATATCGATACAATGTAAATTATTTGGTACATAAATGTACTTATTTGTATAGTAAGTACATCTGACAGTAAGAAAATACCCATATAGGGCGTATTTATGTAGGGGTAGTTTTTTAAATTAACATATTAAATCTCGCTAAAAATCGAGTTCAATTTAACGATCTGTATGCAAAATAATTGGAGTCTTAAGAAGAGCAGCTTAATGCTAACCCTTTTTGACAAGAGTTTGGAGGAAGTAAGAGATCGTTATAATGATTCATGAGTTCTTCCTTGGGGTTGCTTGGGTCTTGTAGCCATAACATCCAATTGTTTAAAGAGCTTAAATCACCTTGTTCAATATCGGCAATAATTTGTTGTGCAATATAGTTTCTTAAAATAATAATGGGTAAAGGTCGCTGCTCTAAATGATTGTTACGCTGATCATTATCTTGTTCGGCCAAACGGTTGCGGTATTTCTGTTGCCATTCTTGCCACTCTTTTGAATCTAAAATAAAAGAGAGAAACTCCTGTTCTCTAGGATGGTTTTCATTTTCAAAAAATGCCAAAAGATAAAAGAAGTAATGGAAATCTAGTTGAGATTTGTCCATTAATAACAGCGTCTCAGCTATAAAATGTTTATCTTGAATTTTAGGTTGAACAAAGCCAAATTTGTAGCCCATCTTTAATAAGTATTGTTGGTTAAAGGTATTAATGTAAGAATCAATAGCGGTTTCAATTGCTTCTGCAGATACCAATTGACTAAATGCCTGTGCCAATACTTGGCAGTTCCATAGGCCAATATTAGGTTGTTGGCTATAAGCGTATCGTCCTTCGGTGTCAGAGTGGTTACAAATGTAATGTAGATTGCAATCATCTAAAAACGCATAAGGGCCAAAATCAAATGTTTCACCGGCTACAGACATATTATCGGTATTCATTACACCATGACAAAATCCAACGGATTGCCAGCCAGCAATAAGTTGCCCTGTTTTAGTGGTGATGGTTTTTAATAATTCGGCATAGCGAGTTTCATCATCTAAGTGGCTTTTTAATTCTGGGTAAACAGTATCAATAACGTAATCGGCAAGCTGTTTTTGGTCATCAATATCGCCTTGTTGAGCAAGCCATTCAAAGTGACCAAACCGAATGTGTGTTTTTGCTAGACGAATATAGGTTGAGCGTGCTTCAATTTGTTCACGCCTTACGGGTTCTGAACTGGCGCATAAACTAATACAGCGAGTACTTGGTACGCCTAGAGCGGTAAGCGCCTCGCCAATTAAATATTCACGTACGGCAGAGCGTAAAACAGCACGACCATCACCTCGTCTAGAATAAGGCGTTCTACCGCAACCCTTAAGGTGAAGATCCCAGTTTTGACCGTCTTTATCTTTGACCTGACCAAGTAAGACACCACGACCATCACCTAAATCAGGGTTGTAATAACCAAATTGGTGACCTGTGTATTTTTGAGCAAGGGGAGTTAACCCCTCTGGAAAACAGCGACCTGACGTCATATCAAGTAGTAGTTCATCTGGTATATTAATACCAAAGTTATCGAGTAAACTTTGGTTTTTATGCAGTAATTGTGCGCCATGCATACTTTCTGGTTTTACCATACTGTAAAAATGATTGGGTAAGGTGGTGTATGTTTGGCTAAAAATAGCAGGTTGTGTATTAGGCATAAAATTTATAATGATAGTAATGAAAGAGAGTTTAAATCTTAACATTCAACGTTAAGCGAATGTAAATAATAACCAAGTAGTTTGCTATGAGATTAGGCGTTTAAGCCTCTTCTTTACTGGTTAAAAGTGAATGTACTCAGAACATACCAGGCCTGGTAAATCTTTTCTGCTTTGCATCACATTAAAAATAGTTAAATATATGGTAAATTATCTAATTAGATTCAGGTGGCATTTAAAAATAGCGTTTAAACAATAGGTTACATTCTGTACTTGTTTATGCTTAAAAACCGCCAGCCAAAAGGAGTAAATAGATGGAAAATATATTTGTTGAAAATATAAAGTGTGGCGGTTGTGCTAATGGAATAACGCAAAACCTGAACAAAATTGACGGTGTATCTCAAGTAGAAGTGGATGTGGAAGCCGGTAAGGTTACTTGTCAATTTGCAGATAATAATAAAGATTTGGCCTTAACTAAGGTAAAGCAAAAACTTCAAGCGATGGGTTACCCTGAAGTAGGCAGTGTTGCAGGTATAAAAGCAGCGAGCGCTAAGGCAAAGTCATTTGTTTCTTGCGCGGTAGGAAAAATGACCGATTCTTCATCTACGGAAGATAAATAAAGTAAAATTCAAACGCAGATAAAAATAAAAACTAAGCTAACTTGAATAATCCAATGCTTGGATTTTGTTAGCACAAAGGTAAAAAAATAAGTATTGAGAGACTTTGCAAGAGTCTATGAACAATTAGAAACGGCCATATTTATCCATCTTTAGGCTTGAAACTTTGCCCAATAATTCAACTATTCGGTGTGGTTTTTAACCAAAATCTGAAAAACGTGTTCGTTTATTCTTTGTTTTTGACCTGTAAAAGTTCCAATGTGCAATTCAGGAGAGGATGAGTGGCCCAGCAAACAATCAACTACGAAGGTATTGAACAAAAAAGTGTAGCTGAATTTACAGAAAAGGCATATTTAGATTATGCCATGTACGTCATTCTTGATAGAGCATTACCGCATATTGGTGATGGCTTAAAACCCGTTCAACGACGTATTATTTACGCCATGTCTGAGTTGGGTTTAAAGGCCTCTGCAAAGTTTAAAAAATCCGCTCGTACTGTAGGGGATGTATTAGGTAAATTTCATCCACATGGTGATAGTGCCTGTTACGAAGCGATGGTCTTAATGGCTCAAGACTTCTCTTTTCGTTATCCTTTGGTTGATGGGCAAGGTAACTGGGGATCAATGGATGACCCTAAATCGTTTGCCGCGATGCGTTATACCGAAGCAAAATTATCTAAATTTAGTCAATTATTGTTAGAAGAGGTTGGCCAAGGTACTGTCGATTGGACACCCAATTTTGATGGTACTCTTGATGAACCCCTTGTGCTTCCTGCACGAGTGCCGCATATATTATTAAATGGTACATCGGGTATTGCAGTGGGTATGGCAACAGATATCCCCCCACATAATTTACGAGAAGTGATTGAGGGTTGTATTGCATTACTAACCAATCCCAACCTGCCTTTAGAAGAACTTATAGAGATTATACCTGCACCGGATTACCCAAATGCAGCTCAAATTATTACCCCTAAAGCCGAACTAGAAAAACTTTACACAACGGGTCATGGCTCTATTAGACAACGTGCTTGTTATCGTGTTGAAGATGGCGTAAATGTGGTTATTGATGCTTTACCATACCAGGTTTCTGGTTCAAAGTTATTAGAACAAGTGGCCGCACAGATGCGTGCAAAAAAACTGCCAATGGTTGTTGATTTGCGTGATGAATCTGACCACGAAAATCCGGTACGTTTTGTTATTGAATTACGCTCAAAACGAGTTGATGTTGAAACGGCAATGTTGCACCTTTTTGCCACTACGGATTTAGAAAAAAGTTATCGTGCAAATTTTAATGTTATTGGTTTAAATGGCCGGCCTCAAGTTAAAAATCTAAAGATGATGTTAACCGAATGGTTGGTGTATCGTGTTGAAACAGTGCGTCGTAGATTGCAATATCGTTTAGATAAAGTTTTGGCTCGTTTACATATCTTAGACGGGATGATGATTGCTTTTCTAAATATAGATGAAGTTATTGCCATCATTCGTGAACAAGAAAAGCCAAAGCCAGCGTTAATGGAGAGATTTGGTTTAACGGATATTCAAGCCGAAGCGGTTTTAGAGCTTAAATTAAGACACTTAGCACGTCTTGAAGAGATGAAAATCAGAACCGAGCAAGCAGAGTTAGAAGCCGAAAAAGATAAGCTTGAAAAACTGCTAGGGAGTGAAGCACGACTTAAAACTTTGGTTAAAAAAGAGCTCATGGCCGATGCCGAAGCGTATGGTGACGACCGCAAATCACCGTTAGTTGAAGCACGAACTGCGCAAGCCTTGAGTGAGCAAGATTTATTACCATCGGAAGCCATAACTGTTGTGTTATCAGATAATGGTTGGGTTCGTGCAGCTAAGGGCCACGATATTGATGGACGAGCTTTAGGTTATAAGTCAGGTGATGGTTTCTGTTCACAAGCTATGGGTCAGAGTCGACAAATGGCTGTGTTTATCGACAATACAGGTCGTGCTTACGCATTGCCTGGCCACAGTTTGCCGTCGGCACGTTCACATGGTGAACCACTAACGGGACGTTTAAATCCGCCAGCGGGAAGTCAATTCTCACATGTGTTATTAGGGGCTCCTGAAGAAAAAATTATTTTAGCTTCTAGTGCAGGTTATGGTTTTATTACTCAATTAGAAAACCTGTATTCTAAAAATAAATCGGGTAAAACCTCGATTTCATTGCCACAAGGTAGTCGGGTACTTACACCTGCAACGGTTGAGAGTACACAATGGGTTGTGGTGGTGACTAGCGAACCACGTATGTTGGTCTTTAAAGCTGAAGAATTGCCCGAACTTGCCAAAGGTAAAGGTAATAAGTTAATCCAATTGCCTAAGGGTGAGGATGTTAAAGCTATTTTTGCTTTTAATGAAGGTTCTAAAATTGTCGTTCAGGCAGGTAAATATGAAAAAGTATTTGGCCCAACAGCAATAGAAGAAGCGTTTGCAGCACGTGCTAAAAAAGGGATTGTGCTACCTAGAACATTAAAAAATGTTACACAAATAACTCTTTCAGAGTAGTTATTACGATTCATGTCAATTAGTTGGTATAGCTGTTGCTTTATCAATTTCAATTCAATGTTGCGTCAGGAAACTGTCGCAATCCATTGTTAAAAAATTTAAATTTTCTCTAGTCTCATGCCTATTCAGTTTACGGTGAATTTTATCGTATGGCTTGTGTATAGAACAAATAAGTGAAACTCATGTTTGCAAAACCTATTGGTATTCTTGTTATTACCTTAAGCTTTTTTGGTGGCTTCCTATTAATGGGAGGAAACCTTCTTTCTTTATGGCATCCATCCGAATTGGTTGTTATTTTAGGAATTGCATTAGGTACGTTTTTGTCTGCGACTCCAACATCTGTTTGGTGGCGCACGCTTGGATTTTTAGGGCGATATTTCTCAGGTGAAAAAGTTTCTAAAGACCTTTATGCAGAAACGCTTGGATTGCTTGAAGCGCTGGCAAGGCTCTCTCGATCATCGGGTGTTTTAGCTTTAGAAAAGCATGTTACTGCTCCTGATGATAGCTCTATTTTTTTAGAATATCCTTTAGTTTTAAAACATAAAGATTTAAAGAAATTTATTGTTGATAATTTTAGTTATCTTTTGCTAAACCCACCACAATCTCAAGTGTTTGACCACCATCTTGAAAATCAAATTTATGATATTTACGACTCAATGAGTGAAGTACCAAAATCGGTTGGTAAAGTGGCTGACTGGTTGCCAGGCTTTGGTATTGTAGCGGCTGTTTTAGGGGTCATTTTGACTATGGAACTGCTTGGCGGTGACATGGATGTTGCTAAGATAGGTACGGCAATTGGTGCCGCTTTAGTAGGTACATTAACAGGTGTATTTTTTGCCTTTGCAGTTTTAGCTCCTTTTGTTCATGCTGTAGAAGTCATGATTCGCCAAGATAAATCATTATTTGAGATGACAGCCTCTTTTTTATCGGCTTATGCTAATGGTGTTTCTCCTAACCTTGCTGTCGAAATAGGTCGACAACGTGTTCCGCCAGAATTTGAAATTCCACGTGAAGAAGAATAAGAGGGAAGAAGGAAATGAATATCTCTCTAAATAAGGTGGTTCTTTATGTCGCGTAGAAGAGGGCATGATGAGGGCGGTGCACATGGTGGATCTTGGAAAATAGCCCTGGCGGATTTAATGACCGTTTTAATGGTGTTTTTTCTTGTTATGTGGCTGATTTCTGTTGTAGATCCAGTTGAACGTCAATCGTTTGTAAACAGTATTGTGGGTATACCGCCAATTGGTGCGGAGATTCAAGATGAAAAACTGTTGCCTCCACAAGAGGCCGTTATACAGCTCGATTTAAAGCCACCTGCGAGCAAAAATGAAATTGAAGAGGCAATGAAAGATGTTGACCCAAAAGATATTAAGATTGAAGAAACCCCTGAATACACCAAAATTACCTTAAAGTCAGACAGCTTTTTTGAAAGTGGACGTGCCACAATTAGTGATAAAACTAGAGAAAATGTAGAAAAACTCGGCGAAACTCTAGCGGGTAGAAATCAACCGATTACTATTACCGGTTATACCGACAATGTACCGATTAATAATTTTCAGTTTCCATCCAATTGGGAACTTTCTGCAGCACGTGCTTCTACCGTGGCTAGAACCTTTATTTATATGGGATTAGATAAGCGTCTATTAACAATTGAAGGTAAGGGGGATAATGAAGAAGTGGCCTCAAATGCAACGGCTTATGGTCGTTCGCTAAATCGCAGGGTGATTATTTTAGTGGATAAACGACCAGAATCGGCACTTGATTTTAATGGACAAACTCAATAGCGAGTGTTCAATTTGTAATCTTGTTTTTATGGTAACTAACTGCAATGTTTGCAGTTTTCATCTTTCTTTAAGTTTAATGTTCTAATCATCATTGTATAGGCATCAATAATCATTAACTTACCTGTTAAAGTAGGCAAGTTTAATAATGCCTTAATGGCTTCAATGGCTTGCATTGAGCCAATCATACCTACAACGGGTGATAATACACCACTTTGGCTACAAGTTAGTTCTTGCCCTGAATCTTGCGGATACAGACATTGATAGCAAGGGCTATTTTCTTTACGAAAATCATAAGTAGATAACTGGCCTTCCCAGCGAATAGCGGCACCTGAAATCAGTGGAACTTTAGCTTGAAAACAGGCGCGATTCAGTGCGAATCTAGAAGCAAAATTGTCAGTGCAATCTAAAACGACATTGGCAGTTTTGACTAAGTTTATAACGTCTTGTTCGCTGGGCTTTTTGGCAATGGTTTTTATTTCAATATGATGATTCAAGCTAATTAGATTTTGCTTTGCAGATTCAACTTTAGCTTGACCGATATTCGCTTCACGATGCACAATCTGGCGTTGCAAGTTAGAGTCATCCACTTCATCAAAATCAACCAAAGTCAGTTTGCCAACACCTGCCGCAGCTAAATATAAAGAAGCAGGAGAACCCAGTCCACCTAATCCAAATATAATGGCATGTGATTGTGATAGGGTTAACTGACCAGTGTAATCAATTTCAGGCATTAAAATTTGACGACTATAACGTGATAACTCTTCATCATTTAATTCTGTTTTTGATGTCATAGGATTACTCTATAGTGTTATTTGTTAGTGATTATGGATTGCCATTAATGCAATAATCAAATTTTTTGTGCAAAACTCACTCTTGGATTGCCACTTAAATCATGTTTTAAGGTTATATTTTGATAACCCGATTCTGTAAAAATTTGCTTAATAGCTTCAGCCTGATTATAGCCATGTTCTATAAATAACCAACCCTCCGTTTCTAAAAAAGACCAGGCCTGGTAAATAATTAAACGAATATCATCTAAACCATCGCTACCCGATGTTAACGCGGTAATGGGTTCAAAACGTACATCACCTTGCGAAAGATGAGGGTCATTTTCTTCAATATAAGGCGGGTTGGAAACAATGCATTGAAACTGTTGATTCGCGACGGCTGAAAACCAGTTGCTGACTAAAAATGATACTTCTAAACCCAAATTTTGGGCGTTTTGTTTAGCCACTTTTAGAGCGGGTTGGCTTTGGTCTATGGCTGTTACATCACAGTTTGGATATTCACTTTTAAGTGCCAAAGCAATGGCTCCGCTACCCGTTCCTAAATCTAGGATTTTACAGTGTGCTGTTTTACAAAAATTTAAGTCTAAAACGGCTTCAATGAGTGTTTCAGTATCGGGTCGAGGGATGAGTGTGTCGGTGGTAACCTGTAAATTTAACCCCCAAAACTCTCGTTGCCCAAGTATGTGAGCAATGGGGTTGCCTTGTAATCGTAATTGTAATAATTGATTAAATTTTTGAGTCTGGTTAGCATCAAGGTTTTTTTCAGGCCAGGTAAAGAGGTAGGTGCGATTGACCTTTAGAGCTTCGCATAATAAAAGTTCAGCATCAATGGTTGGGGAATCTACCAGGCCTGCTAATTTTAATTTTTCTTGTGCGGTTTGCAGGGTTTCTTGAATGTTTAACATGAGCAAACTACATTAATTGGTCTTAATTGACCAATTAAAGCTCACCACTTAATGCAGCCAATAGTTCAGCTTGGTGTTCTTGAACTAAAGGACCAACCACTTGATCTAAACCACCATTCATCACTTCATCCAACTTATACAAGGTTAAGTTAATACGATGATCAGTAACACGGCCTTGTGGATAGTTATAGGTACGAATTCGATCTGAACGATCACCTGTTCCCACTAAGCTTTTACGTTCTTGTGCGATTTCAGCATCATGTACTTGCTGTTTGGCATCCATAATACGTGCAGCTAATAGTGACATAGCACGCGCACGGTTTTTATGTTGAGAACGCTCATCTTGGCACTCAACAACCGTACCTGTTGGTATATGGGTAATACGAATCGCAGAATCGGTTTTGTTAACGTGCTGACCACCTGCGCCAGATGCACGAAAGGTGTCTACTTTTAAATCAGCAGGGTTTAGTTCAATTTGTTCAACGTCAGGGGCTTCAGCCATAATTACGACAGTAGCGGCAGAGGTATGAACGCGCCCTTGAGTTTCAGTTGCTGGTACACGTTGAACGCGGTGTGCGCCAGATTCAAATTTAAGTTGAGAATAAGCTCCATCACCAATAATACGGGCAATAATTTCTTTGTAACCACCGTGTTCGCCTTCATTGGTGTTAATTACCTCAACTTGCCAACGCATTTTTTCTGCAAAACGGCTGTACATTCTAAATAAATCACCTGCAAAAATAGCGGCTTCATCACCGCCAGTTCCGGCACGAATTTCTAAGAAAATATTCGCATCATCATTTGGATCTTTTGGCAACATCATGGTTTGCAAATCAATTTCAAACTGTGCAATTTTAGCTTCTAATTCTGGCAATTCTTCTTGTGCCATTTCTTTTAGGTCAGCATCATCCGATTGCATCATCTCTTTAGCATCATCAATATCACTTTCGGTATTAATATAAGCTTTAAAGGTTTCTACAACGGGGGTGATCTGAGCATATTCTTTATTTAGAGCGGTGAATTTTTTCTGGTCACTAATGACTGCTGGATCAGACATAAGTGCATTTACTTCATCCAGGCGTTCCGCTAAAAGTTCTAGTTTTGTGCGAATTGAATCTTTCACGGGCTTTTCTCAATATTTATCTGTACTGGTCTTATATAACCAATGTTTTAGAATTTATTTGTTTAGAATTTTAGGGTCTTCATCACAAATTAAAAGGGTTTCAGCCGCTGAAATTAAGGTTTTATCGCCTTGCATTCCAGCTTGGTTGAGTTGTTTGGTTGGGGTGTGAATCAATCTGTTTGTTAGCTGATTCGCCAAGCGTTTAATAATCTCTTCTGAATCTACACCTTGTTCTAACTGATGAAGGGCATGCTCTAAAGAAGCTTCTTTGATCTGCATAGATTGTTGGCGAAAGGCTTGAATAACTGGCTTGATTTGTTGGGTAGCCTGCAACTGAGTAACAAAATGCTGGGCTTGTAGTTCAATAATTTCTTCAGCTTCTAATGCAGCACTTTGGCGAGACTGTTTACTGCTTTCAATAATCTCTTGTAAATCATCAACGGTATATAAATAAACGTTATTTAAATCACCAATGTTTGCTTCAATATCTCTGGGGACTGCTATATCGACCATAAACATAGGACTATTCTTACGTTTTTTTAATGCATTTTTAACAGAGTGTTGCATGAGAATAGCTTGTGGACTACCCGTTGAACCAATGACAATATCAGCTTCATGTAAATGTGCATCAATTTCATCTAAAGGAATAGCATAAGCTCCAACACTCGCAGCTAATTTATGGGCGCGTTCAAACGTACGGTTAGCAATGATTAAGTTACCAATATTGTTTTCTTTTAAGTGGCGGGCAACCAATTCTATCGTTTCTCCTGCGCCTAAAAGAAGTGCTGTTTGTTCTGATAAATCACCAAAAAATTGCTTAGAAAGAGAAACGGCGGAAAAAGCAACGGAAATTGGACTGTTACCAATTGCTGTATCAGTTCTGACTTGTTTAACGGTTTTAAATATGTGCTGAAATAAGTTTTCTAAAACTTGATGAATGCTATTCGCCTTATGAGCGGAGTTATAGGCTTCTTTAATTTGCCCAAAAATCTGTGGTTCACCTAATACTAGGGAGTTAAGTCCACTGGCCACTCGCATAATATGTTTTACGGCATCTAAATCATGGTGAATATATAAGTAAGGTGTTAGTGATTTTGTATCAAGATCAAAAAAAGAATGTAACCAATTATGAACAGATTCTTCTAAATGACTTTCTTTAAGTATGCAATACAACTCTGTGCGATTACAGGTTGATAAAATAATGCATTCAGAAACCAGGTCTTGAGCTTTAAGTTGCTCGATAGCCTGCAGAGCTGATTCGCTTGAAAATGAAACTGTTTCACGGATATCGACAGGTGCCGTTTCGTGATTTACGCCAAGGGTACATAGTTTCATAAAATATAGGGCTTTACCGTTATTTAGATTTGGCAGGAAATATCTGCAACTAAAGAGGCGTAATTTTGCTAAAAAAACTAGAGAATTGCAAGTATTTGACGTAAAAAGGAGTCACCTTTAGTGCATTCAATCTGAATAATACGTTTAAATGGGTATTTTTACCTTATTTTTTAGAGGTAAAAATATACTCAACTAAGAGCGGTAGTTGCCCTAGTTAAAAATTGTAAGTATTACTTTATATTTAAAAGGTTAGAGATTTTCGCAAATTTACTTTTAAATCGCCTAGAATAAATCTCTAGCAACTTATTGCAATAAGACAAGGGTCTTTAGACTGTGGATCTAAATGAATTAAAAACTCAAAAATGGTTATCAATGTTAGATAGCAAAGTAAAGTCGTTCACGTTTGTGCATACCGCTAAACGTTTATTTTTGAATAAAAATACAATTTTTGTTTCTGTCTTGGGTGGGTCGCTCTTTATATCAGGGTGCTCTTCAATATCCAATGAACAAAAAGCAAATCATCAAGATTCCCCAGCCACGCTTCTAACACAAGAAAATTCTGACGATAGTAAACAGACTGCGGTGGTTGGTCATGCAGAACAGTTAGACTCAAGAACGATGTTTAATATTTTGGCCGCAGAAATGATGGTACAAAAGAAGCTTCCAGCTCAGGCCTTTGAGGTTCTTTACCCACTTGCCCTAAAAACCCGAGATCCTAATTTAGCGGAAAGAACTTTTCAAGTTGCAATGGAAAGTTTTAATGTAAGTAATATAGAAAAAGCCACCGCTCTATGGAAAGAAGTCTCACCCAAATCAGCCGTGGCTTGGCGCGCTTCATTCTTATTAACATTAAGACATAATGAGGTCGTTCGAGCGCTAGAAGAATGGGATACTTATCGTTCTTTAAGTGATGAAAGCTTGTCTTCAGAGTTGATTAATGCGGCAAGTAAAGTGTCAAGCACGGTACCTAAAGAGTCTGGAACTGAGTTTTTTCAAGCATTAACAGAAAAATATCCAAATGAATGGGCTTCATTCTATGGTTTAGCTATGGTTTCAGCGGTATATCGCAACCCTGCAGTGGGTATTGTTGCCATGCATAAAGCCCAACCGCTTCTGCCTAGTGATGATGAAGAAAAATCATTGCCCGTTTTTTATAATCTGTTGTCACAGCTTTATCTTATGGATAATCAACCCGAGAACGGAATTAAAGCGTTAACGCCTTATGCAAATAAGCATCCAGAAGATTTATTAATTCAAGAACGCATTGCTCGCTTAGAGGTTCAAGCAACCCAATATGACGCAGCAGAGGAACGCTATACAAAAATTCTTAAGTCTCAACCCAATGCGCTAACATCACGATTATCTTTAGCTTTAATTCAAATTGAGCGAAGTAAGTTTAAACAGGCAGAGCAGAACTTAAACCTGATTAATGAAAATAAAGCCTATCAATCGGTTGCTAATTATTATTTAGGTGTGTTGTATCAAGAAAGTGATCAAAATAAAAAAGCCGTACAGGCCTTTGAAAAAATAGAAAAAGGCAATTACTTTTTAGATTCACAATTACATTTGGCTGAAATCTATTTTTCTGAAAAAGATATTACAAAAGCATTTGCTGTCTTAAATAAAATAACACCAAAAAATGACGATGAAAAAATAAAGCTATTACGAGCTAATGCTATCTTTAATACCGCAGAAGGTAAGTTTACAAAAGCGATTAGTTATTATGATAAGGCTTTAGAAATTGAACCAGAAAATTTAGAAATCTTAAAAGCTGAGTCTTTGATTTTTTATAATTTAAAAGAATATGAAAATTATGAAGCTAATTTATTAACCATATTAAAGGTTAATAATAATGATGTTGATGCGTTAAATGCTTTAGGTTATTTTTATGTTGAACAAAAAATAAAACTAGACCAAGCAAAAGTCCTATTAAATAAGGCGATATCGTTAGAACCAGAGAGTTATTACATTTTAGATAGTTTGGGATGGTATTATTATCAAGTTAAAGAATTTGATAAGTCTTTAGAGTATCTGAATAAAGCTTTTTCAATTAAAGAAGATGATGAGGTGTTAATTCATCTAGTCAGTGCCTATTGGCAAAATAAAGAAGTCAACCGAGCAAAATCATTATGGAAAAAATATCACAAGAATTTTTTACAAAATGACAGAGTTCAGAACTTAATCAATGAGTTGGAACTAGGAACAACAAAGTAAGGATGTGGATTAATTATTTTTTTAATAAAGTTTTAAAATTAGACTTGAACTTATGAAAAATAAATGGATAATACGCACCTGTCTTTAACGACAATGATATTAAAGGGCTGTAGCCAAGCGGTAAGGCATCTGGTTTTGATCCAGTGTACCGCAGGTTCGAATCCTGCCAGCCCTGCCAATATCCTACCGAATTCTCAAGTCATTTTTTCCTCGAACAGGAGCGCCTTAAATGGCTAACAAAAATGTCATGATATTTGCAGGGAATGCAAATGTCAGTCTCGCAGAAAAAATCTCACAGTATCTAGACCTACCATTAGGTAAAGCTGATGTTGGCCGTTTTAGTGATGGCGAAATCATGGTCGAAATCAAAGAATCTGTTCGTGGACAAGATGTCTATGTGTTGCAACCTACGTGTACACCCGAACCAGCTGTCAATTTGATGGAAATGCTTGTGATGATTGATGCACTTAAACGTGCTTCTGCTGCCCGTATTACTGCGGTAATACCTTATTATGGTTTTGCACGTCAAGATCGTCGTCCTTATTCTGCACGAGTTCCAATAACTGCACGATTAGCGGCAGACATGATTACAGCAGCTGGTGCTGACCGTGTGATTACGGTTGATTTGCACTCAGATCAAATTCAAGGTTTCTTTGATATTCCTGTAGATAATATCTACGGCTCGCCATTATTGGTAGAGGATATGCAAAAAAATTATAACTTGGATAATGTCACAATTGTATCGCCTGATATGGGTGGGGTCGTGCGTGCTAGAGCCGTTGCAAAAGCCATTAATGCCGATATGGCCATTATCGATAAACGTCGACCAAAAGCAAATGTTGCTCAGGTTATGAATATTATTGGTGACATTGAAGGTCATGATTGTATTATTGTTGATGATATGGTCGATACAGCTGGTACATTATGCAAAGCCGCTTCTGCCTTGATGGATCGTGGTGCTAAAAGTGTTTCTGCGTATGTTGTTCATGCCGTATTATCTGGCCCAGCCGTTGAAAATATTGAAAATTCAGTATTAAAAGAATTGGTTGTAACTGATTCAATTCCTGAAAGTGCTGAAACAATAGGTTCTTCCAAAATTCGTCGAGTGTCTATCGCAAATATGTTGGGTGAAACAATTCGTCGTGTAAATAAAGCTGAATCTGTTACTGCGTTAATGCAGCACTAAATTACCAACCTATTTACTGAAGTTGGTAACTAAAAACACTCTTTAAGAGTGTTTTTTTGTTTCTAAAAGGGCATTTTATTTAATCTTACTAAAGTCTTTAGATGACTTTATAGGCTAAATATTTTGTATGCAAAACAGATAAAAATACTGGTAAATTGTTGAGTTTTAAGTATAATGCCCGCTTCCCTCATGTTTGGTCGCGAACGTGAGAACCTATTAATTCAGTAGTTTTGGTTAAGAATTAATCTCTAAACCATATTAAAAATATAAAACTACGATATTTGGAGAAAGCAAATGAGCCAAAATTGGACAGCAGAAATCCGTACAGAAGAAGGGAAAGGTGCGAGCCGCCGCCTTCGTCATACGGGTAAAGTACCAGCAATTATCTATGGTGCTGGTAAAGATGCAGTATCTGTATCTTTTTCAGGAAACTTCGTTAAAAAAGCATTTCAAAACAGTGATAACTTTAACTCAGTTTTAACTATTGATGTTAACGGTGGAGCGAAAGAGTCTTGTGTTGTTAAAGATATTCAGCGTCATCCATCAACTGGTGAAGTATCTCATATCGATTTACAGCGCGCAGGTAAAGATAACAAATTAACTAAAAAAGTACCTTTACAATTTGTTGGTCAAGCTAAGTCACCTGGTGTTAAGCTTGGTGGTCTAATGTCTTTCTTACAGTCTACTGTTGAAGTAAGCTGTTTAGCAAAAGACTTACCTACTAAAATTGAAGTTGATGTTTCAGCAATGGAAGCTTCAACAAGTATGCGTCTTTCTCAGTTAGTTATGCCTAAAGGTGTAGTGATTACAGCTCTATCTCACGGTAATGCTGACTATGACCAAGCCGTTGTTAACATTGGCGCACCTAAGCGTAAGTAATGTTTAATACGATTTTTCTTTAGCTTGCTAAATTAAGATCGTTTTATTCAAGACAGAAAAGAGAGCCGGCGTTATGTCATCTGTTCAATTAATTGTTGGTCTGGGAAATCCAGGCGATAAGTATGAACAGACCCGACATAACGCCGGTTTTTGGTTTGTGGACGAAATTGCTAGACAATACGGTGTAGAGTTTCGTCCAGAAACCAAATTTCTAGGATTAGCGGCACGGGTTCAATCAAACGGTTTAGATTTTTGGCTATTAAAGCCAACCACCTTTATGAACCGTAGTGGTCAATCTATACAAGCCCTAGCTAAATTCTACAAAATCCCCGTTGAATCAATTCTAGTTGCTCATGATGAGCTTGATTTGCCAACAGGAACTGCCAAATTAAAAAAAAGTGGTGGTCATGGCGGGCACAATGGTTTGCGTGACACTATTGCAGCAATGGGTAAAGACTTTGTACGCTTACGGATTGGAGTAGGGCACCCAGGTCATAAAGATTTGGTTGTAGATTACGTGCTAAAAAATCCTTCAAAAAGTGATCGTCAGCTTATTGATGATGCGAGTTACGAGGCCACTAGAGTGGTACCTGATTTAGTTAAAGGCAATCTAGCAAACGCAATGCAAGAACTGCATACTAAAGCATAAGTTTTAAACATAACAATTAAACGTTTATTTATTTTAACTAAACGTTTATCTCATTATTATTCTGTTCCCAGGAGACACAGCATGGCAATTAAGTGCGGTATCGTCGGTTTACCAAACGTAGGTAAATCCACTCTATTTAATGCATTAACCAATGCAGGTATTGAATCAGCCAACTACCCGTTTTGTACTATCGAGCCAAACGTAGGTGTTGTCCCTGTTCCCGATACGCGTGAAGAGGCATTAGCAGAAATTGTAAAACCCGAGCGTGTACTCTCTGCAACTGTAGACTTTATGGATATTGCAGGCCTAGTAGAAGGCGCATCAAAAGGTGAAGGGCTTGGTAATAAGTTTCTAGCAAATATTCGTGAAACAGATGCCATTGTTCAGGTAGTTCGCTGTTTTGAAAACGATGACATTGTGCATGTGGCAGGTAAAGTTGATCCGCTTTCTGATATTGAAATTATCAATATGGAACTTATTTTTGCTGATATGGAATCCATCGAAAAAGCCATAGCAAAAGTACAACGTATTGCCAAAAGTGGTGATAAAGAAGCCACTGCACGCATGACAATACTGCAAAAAGTTTTAAAAGAGCTAGAAGAAGGTAAATTAGTTCGTTTAATGGGCTTATCGGATGACGAGATTAAAGAATTAAGAGATTTACACTTACTGACTGTTAAACCAATGATGTATATTGCCAACGTTAATGAAGATGGATTTGAAAACAACCCGCTTTTAGACTCGGTTAAAACGTTAGCTGAAGAACAAAATGCCACTGTAGTCGCAATTTGTGCCTCTTTAGAAGAAGAAATAGCCCAACTCGATGATGAAGATAAAGCTGATTTCTTAGAAGAAATGGGGCAGGATGAACCTGGTTTAAACCGTGTTATTAGAGCCGGTTATGAGATTCTTGGTTTACAAACCTACTTTACCGCTGGTGTAAAAGAAGTACGTGCTTGGACAGTTAAAAAAGGTGCCACAGCACCACAAGCCGCAGGTGTGATTCATACCGACTTTGAAAAAGGTTTTATTCGTGCCGAAGTGACTGCCTATCAAGATTTTGTAGATAACAAAGGTGACGCAGGGGCAAAAGCCGCAGGTAAACAACGTCTAGAAGGTAAAGAATATATTGTGCAAGATGGCGATGTGATGCACTTTCGCTTCAACGTCTAAAATTTAGTTTTATTGCTTCCTAAGCAGACACTATTCTGCGTTAAGGAAATGCTTACTTACAATTCGTAAGCTCGCATTTCCTACCTTGCCTAGCACCTACTTAGAAAACAATAAACTCTAAATTTAAAATTTTACTCTTCCTCAGAGCTTCAGCTAACCCAATACGGCGTTAGAAAATCATCACTTACATGTGTAAGCTCAAGTTTTCTGCCTTGTCTTGAGCGACTTCAAGCTCCCAATAACAACAAAATTGGGTTTTATAAACTAAAGGCTCTTTAATTTATTACCTTAATTTACCAGGCCTGGTACAAACACAAGACCCTCTGTAAAAAAAGTGTCAAATAGTCAGTCGTTTAGGTTGACATATTTCCCCTAGGTTTTATAATACGCGCACATTTTGGCTACATAGCTCAGCTGGTTAGAGCACATCACTCATAATGATGGGGTCCCAGGTTCAAATCCCGGTGTAGCCACCATATTTTAAAAGCCCCACATCGTTGGGGCTTTTTTATTTCCTTTTATTTTATATATCACCTCTCTCCCAACGCCCCTATTTACAATAAAACTATATATCGCTTGTCAATTTAATTATGTCTAAAAAACACACTTTTTTTGTACTTTTTTTGCTGAATTAAATAGAGAAAAAAGGGGCCCTTCTGTATATTTTTTGTATACAAAATGAGTTTTCACAAAATCAAAAGCTTTTCTTGTATACAAAATTTTAACTATACATTTCTTTCTAGGAGGAAATAACAGACAAGGAGGGTGTAGTGGTCAACTATTTCCGGACGATAAATTAAGAACCTTTTCTTTAACTGCTGGAGCAATTCCATCGTTATAGCTATGGGGACGCTTCCAGTTGTAATAATCCATTAAATAACGACTAATGTCTTTTTGTGCTTCGTTAATCGAACAATACCACGTAGTGGGTATCCATTCTGTTTTTAAACTTCTAAAGACTCTTTCCATTGGTGCATTATCCCAACAGTTACCACGACGACTCATGCTCTGTTTGAATTGGTAACGCCAGAGTCTCTGGCGGTACTGCAAGCTCCCATATTGAACACCTTGATCTGAATGGAATAGGACATCTTTAGGTTGACCTCTTTCGCTATAAGCGTGGTCTAATGCTTTTAGGGTTAATGAGGTGTTTGGCCGTTCTGACATAGCCCAACCAATTACTCGACGAGAGTATAAGTCGATGACTACCGCTAAATAGCTCCAATGGTTACCAACCCATATGTAGGTTATATCACCACACCATATTTGATTCGGTTCTTCAACATCGAATTCTCGATTTAACCTATTTGGTATATCTGGACGTTCTTCTGTTACTTTTTTGTAGGAATGAGAACCAGGTTGTTTACAGTTCAGTCCACATTCTTTCATAAGCCGACGGATTTTAAAACGGCCAATGGTAATACCGTCTTCATTGAGCATGGCTTTAATGGTTCGACTACCTGCTGAATGACGACTTAGCGTAAACTTTTCAGTTACGACAGCACGCAATTTCAGGCGTTCAACATCAATTTTTTTTATGGCGTTGCTTATGTTCATAAAAGCATGATTTGGGTACTTGAAAGAGTTTGCAAAGTAATTCCACTGGCTCATGCTCTCTTAATGCCTCAATCAGTACATAGGTTTGATTTCGTCCGCCACTAAGAGAGCGGTAGCCTTTTTTAAAATGGATTTTTCTCGTTCAAGTTGTTTTATACGAGCTTCAAGCTCTTGGATGCGTTGTTGTTCGGGTGTAAGAGCTTTGCTGGTAGGCGTTATGCCACCTCGTTCATTATTGAGTTGCTCCACCCATCGTCTTAAAGCAGTATCGCCCACGCCAAGAGAACGGCAGGCTTCACTTATTGTGTAGCCTTCATCTAAAACTAGTTTTGCTGCTTCATGTTTGAATTCGGGCGTGTAATTGCGTCTTGATTTTTTCATTGAACACCTCTTTCTGTAGGTGAATTTTATCACCTAAGTTTGTGTCCGGTTTTATTAGACCACTACAGTATTAGAAGAAAAAGAATTAAATGAAATGTTGATTGAAATCCAAGAGATTGAACAGGTTGAACTATATAACGTTGCGCTACTATTGTACGAACAATATGAGGAGGTGATTAAAATTGTGGCACGGAATAATGATTTTATTCCCAAGTTTTACCCTTCCATTACGATTAAGAATGATGGTGTTTATATCTATTGGAAAGATTACTCTGTTAGGAATAAAGCAATACATTTATCTGAGGCTAAACGAAAAAAAATTAAAGGTAGGTACTTAAAATACAACAAAAGATTAGGGTACACACAGAGTAGTTTTACGGGAGCCTTTGAATCAGAGTGGAATGTGATTTCTGAATTTGATAGTCTTTTTGATGTTGTGCGCAAAAAATCACGGTTATTGAAAAGATTAGATTATTATCGAAATCTCAATGATAAAGTTGATACAGTGAGAATTGATGAAATACTCGAATACATTGCTAGTCAGTTAGAAGAAAACGCCTAAAAAAATAATTTCAAAATAAATTGTTAAAAAAATATTTTTTTTAAAAAAATGTGTATTATAAGAGTCAAGTACGCTTTATAGCGTAATCAAATCAACGGCCAAACTTATTGTGAAATAAGGACGGAAAGCCATGGGTCTTACAAAGAAGTAAGATTGCCAGGTTGCTCAAAGCTAATCTTGTAGTTTTGAATCCCCTTGTTTCTAAAAGTTGGTTTTAAAATCAAATTTTGGAGCCTATTGATGCATTTTTTTAAACTTTTTTTGATAGCTATCACTACATTATTTTTGTTCGGTTGTGGTAAAAGTAGCTCAGTAAAAAACGATAATAATCTTTTGTATGAAGAGCGATATTTAGAAGCTATACAAAACAACGATCTTGATAGTCTCAAAGAAATGGAGAGTAGAGGGTATATAAGTACTAGAATGGTTCGAAAAAATGAATCTAGGTATCCTGTGCATTATGCTATTACGAATAAAAAAACATCCTTAATTAGCTTTTTTAAAGGTGCTGGTTACGATCTAGATGATATTGATAGCAATAATGTAACTCCTTTGATGTTAGCTGTTAAGAACGGTGAATTAGCTTCTGTAAAGGAGCTTATTAGGTTGGGTGCTGATATTAATGTAATCAATATTGATGGCTTAGTCGCTTTATCCTTTTTAACTGAATATCATGATGTTGATTTTGCAAAATTTTTAATTAAGGCTGGAGCTAATCTTGAGCTCACAAATGATAATGGTTATATTTTGTTGCAACAGTTTGCATATATGCCTAAGTTGAAGCAGTTGGTACAAGAAGAAATTTCTAAAAGAATTCAATTAGCTTATGAAAAAGGTACGTTAGCAAAGTCTGATTATGAATATAAAATAGCGGTTTTAAATCAAAATTTAGGAAATCACCAAGTTGCTATAAAACACTTTAGATCTGCCGCTGCGCTGCAAAGTATAAAGGCAACCATTGAGCTAGGTATTATTTATTTTGAAGGGAAATTTGTAGAACGAAATTATACAAAAGCTATGAAGTTTTATAATAAAGCGGCTTCGATGGATGACTTAACAGCTATGTTTTTAATTGGTGATATGTATCATCGTGGAGTTGGTGTTTCTCAAAATTCAGCTGTTGCTTACCGCTGGTTTAAAAAAGCAGCTGACCGAGGACATTCATTAAGCCAGAATAATGTAGGGGCTATGTATGATAAAGGTGATGGGGTTAAACAGAACTACGATGAAGCATTTAAGTGGTATAAAAAAGCAGCAGAACAAGGTGTTGTCTTTGCTGAAGCTAGCTTAGGTGTCTTATACGATAAAGGAAGAGGAGTTGAAAAAAATGCTAAGAAATCTTTTGAATGGTATAAGAAGGCAGCAAAACACAACGAAATCTGTTCACAAGCTCGTTTAGGCGATTTATATAAACATGGTTATGGAGTAACAAGAAATTATTCTCTGGCAGTTAGATGGTACATAGCTACAATAGAGAATCCAGATCGTACCAGTGATGATAACGTTTGTTTTTCAAATGCGCTAAATAATTTAGGTGTCATTTACTATAACGGTCAAGGTGGCGTGCAGAGAGACAAAACTAAAGGATTAAGTTTGTTTAAGAGAGCGTGTCAGTGGGGGAATGAGAATGGTTGCAAAAATTATAAAGGGTACTAGACCTTATTCTCCATGGAATAGTTATTACTTTGAAAATATTTTAAAAATATCAGGAGCGGCGTTGTTGGCTGTTTCGTTAGTGGGTTGTGGCGGTGTTAAAACAATTAAACAAGAAACTGGAGATTCTGATGCTAAACAATTAATGAAAATTGCTGGCGTTAAAAATCATACTGAATATTTAGTTGATGGTAATTCACCAGAAACTGCAAAAATCGGTGTTCCAGAAAGCCTTTTACAAAAATTCAATTCTTCTTCTGGCCGTCATATTATAAATTATATGGCTGGGGGTATTGGAGGGTTGGTTTCTCTTGGTATCTTACAAAATGATGCCTTTACTCAGTATAAAGACGATTACAACAAACTTAATAAGCCTAACTTTATAGTCACTTTCCGTGAAGAAGATTATAAGCATCATGAAAATATTTGGCCGGTTAATGATGATTTTTTAAGTTCTTATAATGAGGCCTATAAAAAACTTGGTATTGATAAAGAAGTAAAGTTGGTTGATGGAAGGTATTACATTGATGGTAATAATTGTTCACTAGAAAAAAGAGATTGTCTTTTGGTTTCTAGTGGAGGTTATGACTTCACATACAATTTATCTTATGAGTCTTTTCCAACCCTTCTTAAACCTGTTAACCAATCTGAAAAAGGATTGGATTTAGGCAAGGTAAGATTTATTGAATTTGAAAAATATGATCCAAAAACAGATTTAGGGTACATAGTAGATAACACTCAGACCTTAAAAGAAGTTCTGGCGATTATGGTTCAAAAAAGAACAAATATGACGTTTTACCTCTATTTACCAGCATCAAATAATAATGGAGTTCCAGTCATTATTGATGAAAGTGGTAAAGAGCATTACTTTGTGAAAAAGTAATCACATTGTGGCGTGTGGTTAGAGTATGAGGGCTTTATAACAAATTATTTGTTATAAGTCGTTAATGATAGGTCATATATCACTTTATATTAAATATCGAATAAATTAGGTGCTCTGTATACAATTTGTATACGATTTCAGTAAATAGGCTAAAAAATGGCCTATAAACCCTATGAAATCGTTTTTGTTTGGATTACGGTGTAGCCACCATATTTTAAAGCCCGCACTTATTTATTAAGAGCGGGCTTTTTTGTGTCAGAAAAATAATCTACCTGGTCTGGAATGTACTGTGTCTGTTCTAATTATGTAATCACAGGGTAAATTTGTTTTGGTTTTTGTTATTTGCTTTGTAAACGAGTTAATAACATGTAGCTTGTTTATCCTCACAGGCTTAATAGAGTAATTTCTAGCATGGTTTTGAGTTAGGGGTCGTTTCTTGACCGAGGTGATCTTGTTGGTTGACGATGGTTACATGGCATCTTGTACTGTTTTCTTTTTTACAAAAGCAATTTGATTGCCACCTTCAATAGTAAAAGCCAGAAGGTCATTAAGGGTAACTAGGACAATTGTTATGTATAAAGGCAGTTAAATTACTTTGTGTATCTTAATGAGGTAGTAGGCGGCTTGTATTGGGGGATCAATAGGTAAGGTGATTACAGGATGTCTCATAAATTAAAAAGAATGAAAGATTTAGGCATTTTCATATACATGAAGCATTTTTCAATACATATCTAAACCTGTGCTATTTACTTTTAATTAATGCTAGCTTGTATGATCACTGTTTTACTTTGAGCAATATTTTTATGAGAACCCATATGCTCTGTTTCGTGGAGTGAATGTACACATTTTAGAGTTTCTAATTATCTCGAAAACCTCGCGCTTCAATATTGTAGATTGCAAACATCGCAATTCTTTTGGATTAAATGGCTCAAAGTTATTTTTAATGCATTATTACATTTGTGCTTTTTTTGAAATTTGCATTAATTTAACTCGCGGATTCGGATAATAACTGCAATTTGGAAATAGGAAGAGCCAGTTGAGCTAAACTCACAGGCTTTTCCCGACCAAGAGAATTGCAAAATGAGTTATAGCCAACTGACTGAGTGTCAAAGATACCAGATTTACGCATTATTGAAAGAGAGATTGTCACAAAAAGCGATTGCCGAAAATATTGGATGTCATCCTTCTACCATCAGTCGAGAATTAAAGAATAATCGTGGTAAGCGTGGTTATCGCCCTAAACAAGCTCATTCCTTGAGTGTGAAGCGACGTAAAACCGCAAAAAAACGAATCAAATTGATTCCAAAGGTACAAGAAGCGATACGAAGTCTCATTAAACAAGACTTAAGTCCAGAACAGGCGGCAGACTACATTAAAAAACAGCTCAACATTTCGCTTCATCATGAAACTATCTACCAGTTCATTTATGAGGATAAGGCGGAAGGTGGACAGCTCTACAAGCACCTGCGTATAGCCAATAAACCCTATCGTAAGCGTTATGGAGGTTATGATTGTCGAGGTCAAATTGTTAACCGAGTCTCGATTGATGAACGACCTAAAGTCGTCGATGAAAAGATTCGAATTGGAGACTGGGAAGGCGATACGATCATTGGCAAAGGTCATAAAGGTGCACTATTAACCCTCGTGGAGCGAAAGACGCTTTACACCATTATTGTGCCATTACAGGGTAAGTTCGCAGACAAACTCAAAGAAGCCGTTATTGCTGTATTAGAACCACTCAAAGAGCGTGTGCATACGATAACGTATGATAATGGCAAAGAGTTTGCAGAACATAAGGCCATGGCAGAGGCATTGGACGCACAAGTGTTTTTTGCCCACCCTTATGCCTCATGGGAAAGAGGCATAAACGAAAATACGAATGGATTGATACGGCAGTATTTTCCTAAAGGCACTGACCTAAGGAGCATCACTCAAGAGCAAGTTCAATTTGTGATGGACAGATTAAATAATCGTCCTCGAAAAACACGAGGTGGTAAAACACCCAATGAATTATTTATGGGGCTGCAGGTAGATTTACTTGCAGCATAATTTAGAAATTGCGGTTATTACTTGAATCCGCGACTCTATAGTTCTAGTTTGCTATTTAAAACTTCTGTTATGATTATTTTTATTTTGGGGTTTTGTTTGTGTATAAATTACGTTTAGCTTTATTGTTGGGTTTATCTTTTCAAAGTTACCAGGCCTGGTCTTTTTCTGAACCTTGTCAACTCGTGGCTGAAATGGCTGGTAATAAAGAATATAAGCAAGAGCCTAATCGCATAGCGAGTTTAAATACGCCTGCGGATATTCCTAAACAATGGAATTTAGATTTATTAGAAAACCACGGTGCTTGGTATGTGTATCAAGCAGATAAGCCTTGGTTTACAAAAGAAACCTGCGCGCCTTTAATTAAAAAGTCTTTAATAGATGATTCAAATGTGTTGTTTATGCCTGTGCTGTTAAATAAAAAAACAGGGCATAATGCGGTGGTAACAGGCACATTTATAATTAAGGTTTATCACAAACGTGATTTGCAAAAGGTGGTTAAGCGTTATGGTTTTTTACCCGTTAGTCCGTTGCCTAATCCAGAATCTATGATTGTAGAAGTTCGCACAACCGATTCTTATGATTTGTTAATTCAAACATTGGATAGAGATAAAGATGTAAAGCTGGCTTTACCGTTATTAAGTGAGCCAAGGGAGAGGAAGTAAAAGTATAAAAAAGGCCTCAATTTGAATTGAGGCCTTTTTAAAATGCATTTGTTTTTAATTAAACAGTGGTTAATATTTAACTTTGCTTTCTCTTACCATTTTATAAATGTCTAAACGTTTTTCATTGCCTAGTGCTTTTAAGCCTTGGTTAATGGCTTTTTCTAGGTTTCCAGGATAAAACTCTTCAAGGGTGAGTCCTATAATGGGCTCTGCAATTTGCTCACCCTTAGAGTTATATATTAGGGTTGTTGGAGCGACCATAACTTTTTGTGATGGTCCTAGTGTTTTCATCTCAATATTCTTACCAGAGAAGTCTTTCATCTCCCAGTGTGGTCGATCCAAAATAACTTGTCTAAACTCGGCATAACTTTCAATGTCGGTCGTTTCTATTAACGGGTAGATGATGTTTTCTTCTAATTTTTTACAATAGTTGCACCACGTAGCGGTATAAAAAATAACCACTGGAATATTGAATTTTTCTGCTGTAGCGCCCGTTTTTTGTAGGTCAACCGCAAGAGGTAAAATGGCACCTGCTTTTGAATTTACTGAAGTAAATAACAAAAATAGTGCGATACCGATACTGATAAGTTTAGTGTGCATCTTTATATGCCTCGTTTAAATAGTGATTACTTATGATATTAATGGTGGCGTCTTTGTGAATTACAAGAGCTACCGATTTCTTTTACAAAAAAACGCATTTTGTGCAGAGATTTATAAGAGGTGTTTAAATTTTTAATATAGTCCGTACCGCAGTTCCAACGACCATCTCTTAATAATGCAATGCGTTTATAGTTACTGCTGCTTGGATTGTCCAAAAATAGGTAAATTGCATTGCCATTTAAACTGTATTGTAAATAGGCTCTTTCTGTTGTGTTGTAGTGTTTTTTTGGATCTTCAAGTACTAATTCAATCTGTTTAGTTTCACCACGGGCAATTTGATAAGATTCTTCAACCACTCGTTTTACGGTTTTACCACGTAGATAATTACCCCCTAACAGGTTAATCATAATGACATTACCGTTTTGAGGTTGGTTATAGAGTTTTTCTAAACGCGCTCTTTCAGCCATATCTTGTTGTTGCTGCAACTTACGTTGTTCGGCAGCGGCTTTTATACGTATAGTACGTTGCTCTTCTTCATATTGTTGCTGTTTTAATAACAGCGCTTGCCGTTCTTCTGGAGTAATAGATTTCCACTGTTCTTCACTCATACCTAAAGGGTACGTACTTGCACAGCCTGTTAAAAAGCTTAATAAGGCCAATATAAATAATGTGGTTCTCATTAAAAATCCTTTGTTTTACCCAATTTAGTAGGCCTGGTAGTATTAAAAAAGACCCTGAATATGATTAAATATTTCAAAGTAAGCGGTTATTTTTTAATTAAAAACAGTCCGCCAGAAATCAGTAACCCTAGTTGAATCCAATCTTGATAGCTAGATTCAATAGGCAGAAGCAATCCAAATAAGATGAGTACAAAACCAATGGCCCTTTGACGTTGTTGGCGGTTTTGCTGTTCTAGTTGGGCTTCAATTTTAGCAATTTGTTGTGATTGAATGCTTAACCCTTGGTGAGATAGTTTACTTAAAGTGCTATGTACCAGGCCTGGTAATTCTGGCGCTTGTTCCATCCAAAAAGGTAAATTACTTTTAATCTTTTTAGCTAAACCTTTAGGGCCAACACGTTCTTGCATCCAATCTTCTAAGAAAGGTTTTGCGGTATCCCATAAGTCGAGTTCGTCATCCAATTGTCGGCCTAAACCCTCAATATTAAGCAGCGTTTTTTGCAGTAAAACCAGCTGAGGTTGTACTTCCATACCAAAACGACGTGCGGTTTGAAATAAGCGCATTAATACCAAACCAAAAGAGATATCTTTAAGAGGGCGATCCCAAATAGGTTCACAGACAGAGCGAATGGCAGATTCTAATTCATTAACACGTGTATCATGCGGTACCCATTCTGATTCAATGTGCAGTTCTGAAACACGTAAGTAATCACGGTTAAAAAACGCCAAAAAGTTCTCGGCTAAATAACGTTGATCTTCAGGGGTAAGCGTTCCCATAATCCCAAAGTCAATGGCGGCATAACGGCCGTCAGGCAGTACAAATATATTGCCTGGGTGCATATCGGCATGAAAAAAGTTATGTTTAAAAACTTGAGTGAAAAAGATAATAACGCCTTTAGCGCTTAAGTCGGTTAAATCAATACCCGCTTCAATCAGCTTTTCGGTTTCGCTAATTCTAATACCGCGAATACGCTCCATGGTCATGACACTTTCAGACGTGTGAGACCAGTAAATTTCTGGCACATACAGTAGTTCAGAGTTTTCAAAGTTACGTCTTAATTGACCAGCATTCGCCGCTTCACGAATCATATCAAGTTCATCAAGTATGGTTTTTTCAAACTCGGCAACCACTTCAACAGGGTGCAAACGACGCGCTATTTTTACTGCGGATTCTATGAGTTTAGCCAAACTAAACATAATTGAAACGTCTTGCTCAATAACCGGTTTAATATCTGGACGAACCACTTTTACCACAACTTCTGTACCGCAATGCAGAGTAGCTTCATGAACTTGAGCAATAGACGCAGATGCCATTGGTACAGGATTAAATGTAGCAAAAGCCTCTTCTACCGATTGTTTTAAACCTGTTTCAATGAGCTGTAATGAGTGATTTTCGTCAAAAGGAGGGCAGTCGTCTTGTAATTTGGCAAGTTCAAGAGAGATGTCATGGGGCATTAAATCTTTACGAGTAGATAACGCTTGACCAAATTTAATAAAAATAGGTCCCAATTCTTCTAAAGCTAAACGAATACGTTCTCCACGTGAAGCATTTGAACCCGTACGCCAGTTCCATGGAAAAATTTTATTAAGCAGAATTAACCATGAATATTTGGTGTCAGTCAAAATCAATTTATCGATTTGATAGTGCGTTAGCACTCGGTTGATTTTGATAATACGGGCAAGTTTTTTAAATAGCTTCATGAAGTCAGTGTCTTATAAGTAATGTTTATTTTTTGAGTTGAGCACTAAGTTGATTAATGCGTTCAGCCATAGTTTCAATATCAAGATGCGTTTGCTCTACGTCTTTTACAAAATGTTCTACTTGATTGCGAGTAGGTAAGGTATTGATTTCAAAATGCAAGTATTCACGAATAGTGTCGCCAACTTGTTGTTTTGTATTTTGCTTACGCTCCATAAAAGAGCGAATACCATGACCGACTTTAAAAGCAATTAAATCGCCTGTGTAATGCGATAAGTGTTCTTCCCAATCAATTTCTAAATTTTGCATGGCATTTACAAAATCTTGGCCTATCTGTCTATCGCCCTTAATAAATTTATGCTCAAAAGGTTCACCCTGGCTTAAAGCAATAAGTTGGCGCATCCCTGTTTTTAAAGTGACATCAGCCTCGCCATTTAACACGCCTTGCGTAGAAACCTTTCCTTGGTTAATTAAACAAAACAACGGCGTTTTTGAAGGTGCAATCCACAGCTCAACCACCTTACCATCAAGCTTTTCAAAAGCACGTCCTTTGTTATCATCTAAATAAATAGCCATATTCATAGCGACTTCAAATGATTTGGTTAACCCCAAATTTACCAGGCCTGGTTGTTTATTCATGACATAAATCCCAATGTAAATTGATAAAGATAAGTGTTATTAATTTAATGGTTTTAGTTAATTTAGAGGGCATTTAGGTGCAGTAGGTCAAGGATGGGCGAGGGAGTGTACAAATGTACATGACCGAACCCAGACAAAGAGATACTGCGTCTAAAGGCATCTCTAAATAACTAAAACTTCCAGGCACGGTGTAAGGCTACGATTCCCTCGTTCATGTTTATGTACTCCGCCTTATCAAACCCAGCATCTAACATCATCTGTTTCAGCGTTTCTTGATCTGGGTGCATACGAATCGATTCGGCTAAATATTGATAGCTGGCTTCGTCATCGGCAATGACTTTACCCATTTTAGGTAAAATATTAAACGAATAAAAATCATAGAATTTAGCTAATAGTGGTTGAGTGACTTTAGAAAATTCTAAAACCAATAGTTGACCGCCTGGTTTTAACACTCTGTAAAGTTCTTCTAGGGCTTTGTCTTTATTGGTGACATTTCGTAAACCAAAAGCAATGGTTGCCACATCAAACGTATTGTCGGGAAAGCCTAAAGCTTCGGCATTGGTAATGGTGTAATCTACATTGCCTGCAATGCCTTCATTAATTAAACGATCGCGACCTACACGCACCATACTTTCGTTAATATCCGCTAACACTACCTGGCCTGCAGAACCTACTCGCTGAGCAAATGCTTTGGTTAAATCGCCCGTGCCACCGGCTAAATCTAAAACCGTATTACCAGGGCGTACGCCACTTAACTCAATGGTTTTACGTTTCCATAAACGGTGAATGCCTAATGACATTACATCGTTCATAATGTCGTAGTTGCCCGCTACCGAGTCAAATACGCCTTTGACCTTTTTGACTTTTTCTTCTAACGGAACTTCCGTAAATCCAAAATCGATGGTGTTTTTATTTTGACTCATAACAGAACCTTTTGATTCATTTAAACGTTTGACTTAATTGATTGTTTTAACTTTTCTAATTCAGGGTGTTTATGACCCGCACGCATTACACGGCGTAAATAATCAACCCAATAATCTTGCTGATTTTTGCCTAAATCGTAAAGGCGTTCCCAAGTGTAAAGGCCAGTATCGTGACCATCATTAAAGTGGAGCTTGATGGCATAATTTCCTACCGGAGTAATATCGTCAATATTCACATCTTGTTTATCTAATTGCAATACTTCTTGGCCAGGTGCATGCCCTGTAACCTCCGCTGATTGTGAATACACACGTAAAAACTCACAGCTAAAGGTAAAGGTTTCACCTGTATCAAAAGCCACTTCTAGGGCTTTTGATTTTTGATGCAATTTAATGTCAGTAGGATGCGGCATACAATCTCATTTTTTACAGAATATATTGTGATAAATCTTGGTCAATCGCCAGTTCGCCTAAACGCTCTTCAACCATAGCGGCATTTACTTCAATTTTAGCGCCAGACATAGTGGGAGCTTCAAAGGATATGTCTTCTAACAGACGTTCAAGCACGGTATGTAAACGACGAGCACCAATGTTTTCTGTGCTTTCATTTACTTGGTAAGCAATTTCTGCCAAACGTTGAATACCGTCTTCCGTAAAGGTTAAATCAACCCCTTCGGTTTTTAATAAAGCAATGGCTTGCGTGGTTAACGCCGCTTTAGGTTCCGTTAAAATTCGTACAAAATCCTCAACACGTAATGACTTTAATTCAACACGAATAGGCAAACGCCCCTGAAGTTCTGGAATTAAATCAGATGGTTTTGCCAAATGAAATGCGCCAGAAGCAATAAATAAAATATGGTCAGTTTTAATCATGCCGTATTTGGTTGAAATAGTGCTACCTTCAATTAACGGTAATAAATCACGCTGAACACCTTCACGTGAAACATCGCCGCCACCAGCATCTTGGCGTTTGGCCACTTTATCAATCTCATCAATAAACACAATACCATTTTGTTCTACGTTTTCAATGGCTTGAGTTTTAATCTCTTCTTCATTAACCAAACGCTGGGCTTCTTCTTCGGTTAAGGCTTTTAAGGCTTTTTTAATAGGCAGTTTACGTTTCTCTTTTTTGTCTTTGCCCATGCCTTCAAACATGCCTTGCAGCTGTTGAGTCATTTCTTCCATGCCTGGCGCGCCTAAGATTTCAACATGTGCAGGGGTGGCAGATAAATCCAACTCAATTTCTTTATCGTCCAAATCACCTTCACGCAAACGTTTACGGAATTTTTGACGAGTCTCTGACATATTGTCATAACTCTCTTCTTCACGACCACGCGCAGGAGGTAAAAGAATATCTAAAATACGTTCTTCGGCTTTATCTTCTGCTTGGCGTTGCACGTTTTGCATGGCGTTTTCACGCGTCATTTTTACCGCACTTTCAGCTAAATCACGAATAATAGAATCAACATCACGCCCCACATAACCTACCTCTGTAAATTTAGTGGCTTCAATTTTTAAAAATGGGGCATTGGCTAATTTAGCTAAACGGCGTGCAATTTCAGTTTTACCGACACCTGTTGGGCCAATCATTAAAATGTTTTTTGGCGTTACTTCTGAGCGTAAATCATCACCCAGTTGGCTACGTCTCCAACGATTTCTAAGAGCAATGGCTACGGCACGTTTAGCGTCGGCTTGACCAACAATGTGAGAATCTAAACTGTGAACGATTTCTTTTGGCGTCATCATCAAAAAATAGTCCTTAAACAAATATGTAAAATAAAGAAGCATTATAAAGGAAAAATAGTGGCTTTGTGTGCTGATGGTTGCATGATTCAAGTCATAAGGGATAACGTAACACTCGCTTAACCAGTTTACGTCGATGGCTTAAAGTCTAGTTAAATTTGGATGAATATTAAAGACAAACCAAAGGCCAGCTTGCTCAGTTGCTTTATTTAAAGAAAATACAAGAGTAAATAGATACGCACATTCTATTGTGGTAGCTTTTCATATGATTTAATGTTTTCTAATTCACTCTCCCAGCTAGCGCGACTAGAAGTAAAAATATGTGCATTAGGTTTGATTGATAAATCCTGATTGAGACTGCCGGCAGGAACAACGAGCAGGTTATCATTGGCTTGTAAACTTGGCACGGGCGAACCACAAATAGAACAAAAGCTTTTGACATGCTTAGTTGAAGGCAATTTATACGTTGTTATTTTATCTTGACCCGATTGCCATACAAGTTTTGCTACAGAAGAAAATAAATTTGAAGCATGTGCTGAACCTGTGTCTTTTTGACAATACTGACAATGGCAAAGATAAAAACTTTCAAAAGCACCATCAATGACAAAATTAACCTCTCCACATAAACAAGAACCTGTAACACTCATTCAGTTTATCTCCGATTTAAATGGGGGCAGAGTAAAGTTATTGTTGAATTAACTATAAATATTATACGGTTATGGTTTTAATTTTACTCTGATGGTATGGACACGCCCATCATACAAAACGGCTTTACGAATGCATTGAGCCAGTATGATAAAGGTGTAATCTCAAACAAAGGAGCGTGCCCATGACTAAAGATATTACTACTATTGGTGTTGATATTGCAAAACATACCTTTCATTTAGTCTTTGCTAATCAACAAGGTAAACCGATTCAGCGTAAGCAATTGAATCGGTCAAAATTTAAAGAACTCATCCAAACTCATGAGATAACAACATTTGTTCTTGAAGCCTGTGGCACCAGTCATTATTGGGCTCGGACCATTCAACAGGCAGGCCACGAGGTAAAGCTCATTAACCCTGCCTTTGTAAAACCGTTTGTGATGTCCAATAAGAATGACTTTAATGACGCGACTGCCATTATCGTGGCCGCAAACCAACCCACTATGCGTTATGTCTCACCAAAATCCACCGAACAGCAAGATGTTCTGATGCTCCATCGCGTTCGTGAACGTATGGTCAATCAGAAAACCGCACTCATCAACCAAATTCGAGGGTTATTGGCCGAATTCGGCATTGTGATTAAAGGTGGTGCTAAAAGTTTGATGGCCGAACTGCCTTTTACCTTGGAAGATCCTGAAAATGGTTTATCTCCTTTAGCAAGGGAGCAGTTTTATCTGCTTTATCAGGAGTTAAAACAAGCGGATCAACGTCTTAGTGAACAAAGTGCAAAAATTGAACGTTTAGCACAGCAAGATCCGGTGGCATCTAAATTACAAAAACTGCCTGGGGTGGGCTTTTTAACGGCTTCAGCCATTGCGGCTTCTGTCGGTGATCCTCTGGAGTTTAAAAACGGTCGCCAATTTTCTGCATGGCTAGGTCTCGTTCCAAAACAAAACTCCACAGGGGGCAAAAATGTCTTGCTTAGTATAAGCAAACGAGGTGATGGTTATTTAAGGCGGCTGTTAGTTCAAGGCGCATTAACTGCGATTGCTCGAAGTAAAGGCAATGATAACCAAGTCACTTGGGCCAAAAAGTTACGGCAAGCCAAATGTATTCAAGTAGCCGCGGTTGCCCTAGCGAATAAGACAGCAAGAATTATGTGGTCATTAATGGCACACAATAAAGAGTACCAAGTGATGTAGTTAAACTCTGTTACTAGACTACTTCACTTTAACAACTTACCTTGAAAAGCAAAGCTCATGGTAAAACGGGTTAATCCCACCTTGGCAAGGCCTGAATTTGGGGTCTGAGACATAGGTCTCGTGAGTCTGATGAGGAGCCAAGGTGCGGATAACATGATGGCTAGCCGGGTGCCTTAAGCCCGACACTTAAGAGCCGAATATACGACCGCTTAACTCGCTTTTAACCCTAGCCGGCGAAGCTGCGCAAAAAGGTAACTAGTGAATTTAAAATGCTGAAAAATGCATTAATGGAATTTTATTGCTTGAAATCTAGGGCGTGTCCATATATGATCCCAATTATTTAGTTTTTGCTTTACTTTTGATTCCATATTTTTCCAAATATATAATGCCGCAAATAACCGGAGCCGAGAGGAGCGCAGCGACTGTAGGCGTCTGAGTTGATTTGCTTTGTTAGAAGGCCGTTCATCTTGGATCTCGCCTTCCAGAAATTATCGCCACTATATTCATTACTGCATTCGTCGATTCTGCACACATTGCAGCTAGACGAAATTCAGCCGTTCTTTTATGCGTTAAATCATTAGCTAATGATAATGAGGCTCTGGCATGCCTGCGAACGTTTTCATTTTGGCTCCCTGGTAATATATGAGATATATATGCCTCTAACATACGTTTAGCGTCAGTTTTGCTTGCCTTTACTCCGTCGAGGGTTTTGTGCTCTCCTTCTATAAAGACAACTTGAGCCAATGATATTAAGACTTCTCTGCACAGCAGCCCAATTGCCTGAAATTGTTCCTCGGTCGAAGCCTGAACTAGTCTAAGTTTTACTTCACCTAAGCCTCTGTCCACTCTTGCCCACCCTGTAGGCTCCTCAAATATTGGGTTAATACTCTTCTTATTTGAATTGTTGATAGCGCCTACTAATGGATCAAATATATCTGATATAAACAACCTTCTGTCTTTGTACTTAGGTAATGTTCCATCACTCCATTTTCCATACCATGCCCAAAGATCATTGAATGAGTTAGTATTACTAATTCCTCGCTCTGATAGCCCCACGTCAATATCATTAACTCTTTCCAGATATTGATCGTTTACGCTTTTAATTTGTGGGCCGCCAGTTGATACAGACACCATTAGAGCTTTTTGCGCCTCTAGTAGTTTTAGCAATTCTTCATTTGAAATTTTATAAGTCTTTCCTTGGATTTCATTTGATAACTCAGGTGAAATTACAACTTCACCAATCCAACAACCAGGGAATGTACGAAAGATTTTTTCTGCCTTATTCTTGATGCTCTCTTCAATAGATTTTAGTTCGTACTCATACTTGGAATAAACATCAAGAGGCACCCTACAAAATATTCCATATATATCGGTTCCTCCATCCCAGTTATCGTAGCCGGTTTGTTCGATCACACACGCACCTTCTGACAAAACCTCAAACTCAGGTAGCAGACCTTCTCTTTTAAACAGGTTTCCAAGTGTGGCGACTATTTTATTGCTTTCTTCCATTACTGAAGTATCTCAGGTCTTCTAACGATTAAACTAAGCAAGCTGCGCTTTAGCGCAGTCCGCTTAAGTGCTTTGTTAAAGCGTGATGTTTGAGGTGGTTTCTGTACCTTTAACCTATAAATATTACGGAGTCCGTTGGTGCGTTTGGTTATGCTTTTTCTAACGTAGATATAAATTGGCTGCAAACTTACCATCAATATATACATCACATTCGTTTTCTACACTAAAAAAGTGTTTTGTGTGTTTACACTGAGCCTTTACATCATGCTCTTTGTACTTTCCTGTCATTACTTCATCAAAGTGCAGGATTGAGCTATCAATAACCTGCTCCGCATTGATATAAATATCGAGTTGACCCCCCTGCATTTTCCCATAGATCATCATTTCTTCAGCATTATGATGTTGATAAGGTTGCTTTGCTGTGGTAACAGCACAGCCAGCCATCAGTAGCGATAGAGAAACAGATAAGACTTTAACTGTATTACTTACCATTTATACATCCTTCCTATTTTATAGAGCATAACATTTAGTATAAGGCACTATTGCCTTGTTATTTTGTATTGCGGTGCTTTTTGGGCTGTTTTGCCTTTGTTTTTCTTAGGCTTGTTGCTTTGACTGGATAGCCTGTCATTATAAAAAAGCATTTTACGAATAATACCTTAAAATATCTAGTGTGACTAGATGAAGTGCGTAGTCGATTGCATTGGTAAGAGGTATACTAATTTGCAAACTACCATGATTTACATGCATGTTTTAAAACAGGGCGGGCTGGGGGTGCTGAGTCCGTTTGATTGTTTGTAATTCTGTTATAATTTGCAGAATTGATTATGTTAGATTGTGAATTGGTTTTGATTGGAAAAACAATCAAGTCTGTTGATTTTAGAGGTAAATATGAAAATTGCATTCACTAAAATGCATGGCTTAGGTAATGATTTTATGGTGATTGATGCTATCCATCAATCGGTGAAATTAGAAACCTCAAAGATTCGTGAATGGTCAGACCGTAATTTTGGTATCGGTTTTGATCAACTTTTGGTGGTTGAAAATGCCACTCAAGACAATGTGGATTTTCGTTATCGCATTTTTAATGCAGACGGTTCAGAAGTTCAGCAGTGCGGTAATGGCGCCCGTTGTTTTGCGCGTTTTGTGTATGACAAAGGTCTAACGGATAAAAAAGAAATTACCGTAGAGACCGCATCAGGCATTATTGTGCTTTATATTGAAGACCTAGGTTTGGTTAGAGTAAATATGGGCAAGCCACGTTTTAACCCGGTTGATTTACCGTTTTTAGTTGATGAACAAGCGGACGAATATGCTCTTAATGTTTTAGGCGAGACCTTATTAATTGGTGCCGTTTCAATGGGTAATCCTCATGCAGTTTTAACGGTGGATGATGTCAATACTGCACCAGTGAGTAAATTGGGGGCGGCCATAGAATCGCATCCTAGTTTTCCAGAGCGTGTTAACGTGGGCTTTGCCCAAAAGATTGATAGAACACATATTAAATTACGTGTTTATGAACGCGGTACGGCAGAAACATTGGCTTGTGGCACAGGTGCTTGCGCGGCCATGGCGGTATTAAGACAATGGCAGCAAGTGGATGATGAGGTTACAGTCTCTCTAAAAGGGGGGGATTTATTGGTTAAATGGGACGGTAATGAAAATTCGCCCGTTTGGATGAGTGGGCCTGCAATATCGGTATTTGAAGGAGAGATTGTAGTATGAACATGAAAGCAGTAAGCGGTCCCTTAAGTAAAACCAAGCTAACAGCCGAAGAAGTGGTGGATTATTTAAATAATAATCCAACTTTTTTTCATGTTTTTCCCCGTTTATTAGATAAGTTAAGTATTCCGCACCCAAAATCGGGCAAGGCGGTTTCTTTATTAGAAAGACAAGTTTATCAACTGAGAGAACAGCGAGATGCTATGCAGATTGAAGTAGATAATCTCATGGATATTGCTTCAGAAAACGGTCTGCTTTTTTACAAGGTTCAGCAATTTACTAAAGCTTTAATGGCGGCTCAATCTGACCAAACAACGGTTGATACGGTTTACGAACAAATGAAAACCGTGTTTGATGTTGACCAAGTAGCCATGGTTTCTTGGGATGTGCCAGAAAAAAGCCTACATGGCTTACATCAATTAGGGGTTAGTCAATCTTGGAATGAGGCGCTAAAAAACGCATTAGTGGTGCATAAACCTATATGTGGATTACTAGAAGACTCTTGGCAAAAAGGCTTGTTTCATACAGATCAACCCATGCAATCCGTTTGTTTATTGCCGTTAGGATCAGAACGTGTGTGGGGTGTATTGGCTCTAGGCAGTAAAACCGATCGTTTTCACCCCGATTTAGGCACTTATTTTTTAAATATGATGTCAGAATTGGTAACCGCTCGTTTAAACCACCTGTTTACCAAGTGATGTTTTTATCATGACTTTTACTGCGCTAGAATCCTTTATTCGTCACCTGCAAGCACAAAATAAATCTGTGCATACAGTCTCAAATTATCACCGAGATATAGAAGATTTTTTAAAATTCTATTTGGCTGATGATATTGAAACAACCGAGAGTAATGCTGTTATCGCTTTGCATGAAATGATTCAACGTTTTAATGATTGGGCAGTGATTGATTCCCAAGCCATTCGCGCTTTTTTATCTTATCGTGTTCAACATGGTATAAGCGCTAGAACCCTGGCCAGACAACTCTCAGCCATTCGCTCTTTTTACGACTATTTACTGCAAAAAAATATTGTATTAAAAAATCCAGCTAAAGGCGTTAAAGCCCCAAAACAACCACAACCACTACCCAAAAGTGTTGATGTGGATTGGATGTCACGTTTATTAGATCAACCTTTAGAAACCTGGCACGATATACGAGATCAAGCCATTTTTGAATTACTTTATTCAGCAGGCTTGCGTGTATCCGAATGCGCAGAATTAGATATTTCACCAGGCCTGGATGAAATGGGATCTGGTTGGGTAAGGGTCTTAGGTAAAGGGCAGAAAGAACGTTTAGCGCCAGTGGGTTCAAAAGCCCAAACCGCTATTCAAAATTGGTTACAAATTCGACATGAATATGCACAAGACAATGAGCAAGCCGTATTTGTTAACCAACGTGGTAGTCGTTTAAGTGTACGTTCAATTCAAACTCAGCTTGATAAACGCACTATTGCTGCAGGCCTACCAACCAAAATGTCACCACACAGATTACGCCATGCTTGCGCAACACACGTTTTAGAATCCAGCGGTGATTTACGCGCCGTGCAAGAAATTTTAGGGCACGCCAACCTTTCTACTACACAGATTTATACCAAGTTAGATATGCAGCACCTAGCCCAGGTGTATGACAAGGCACATCCCAGAGCCAAAAAAATAAAATAGGAGCTATTGCGAAGCCCAAACTCTGCGTTAAAAACCTATTTTTGTACTCACGTACTTTATGTACGCTCCGTGCAAAAATAGATTTTTGCCTTGATTTTAGGCTTCTCATTACGCTCCTATGTTATTTTTACAAAACCAAATAAAAGCTACTACGAACGTCAAACTCTTTGTTGGAGAGCCAATTTAAAATGCTCATTTACTAAAGTAAACTCCGCTTTTAAATCAGCCCTCCGCCGCGATTTTGAAATTCTCGCTACGCTTTTAGTTAAGCTAATATTGTGCTAAACCCAACCTCTGCGTTAAAAATCTATTTTTGTACTCACGTACTTTATGTACGCTCCGTGCAAAAATAGATTTTTGCCTTGATTTTAGGTTTCTCATTACGCTCCTATGTTATTTTTACAAAACCAAATAAAAGCTACTGCGAACCTCAAACTCTTTGTTGGAGAGCTGATTTTGAGGTTCTCGTGACGCTTTTAGTTAAGTAACGGTTTTGCGAACGTCAAACTCTGTATTTTAAGCCTTGTTTTGAACCACGAAGACACGAAGTCACGAAGAATAATTAAACCAAGATAGTGTTTTTTACTCTTTTTACCAGGCCTGGTAATTTAGTTGGGAGTACATCGTAAAATGGTTTTTTGTCTATAAAACTTCGTGCCTTCGTGTCTTCGTGGTTAATTAAAAAACTTGAAGTACAAAGAATAATTAAACCAAGATAGCGCCTTTTACACTTTTTACCAGGCCTGGTAATTTAGTTGGGAGAACATCGTAAAATGGTTTTTGCTTTTAAAACTTCGTGTCTTCGTGACTTCGTGGTGAATTAAAAAACTTGAAGTACGAAGAATAATTAAACCAAGATAGTGTTTTTTTACTCTTTTTACCAGGCCTGGCAATTTAGTTGGGAGTACATCGTAAAATTGTTTTTTGTCTATAAAACTTCGTGCTTTCGTGACTTCGTGGTGAATTAAAAAACGTGAAGTACGAAGAATTATTAAACCAAGATAGTGCCTTTTACTCTTTTTACCAGGCCTGGTAATTTAGTTCGCGAGTACATCGTAAAATGGTTTTTTGTCTATAAAACTTCGTGTCTTCGTGACTTCGTGGTAAACCTGGAATATTCAAAAAATACAAATTCTGTTTTATCTAAATCAAATTCATTTAAAATAGCATCAACTAAAATTTAGAATAAATAAAAAGGAAAGATATGTCTTTTCACGGAACAACAATTTTGTGTGCTAAACGCGGTGGCCAGATGGTTATTGGTGGCGATGGTCAGGTGACTTTGGGTCATATTGTTATGAAGGGCAATGCACGTAAGGTGCGTCGTTTATATAATGGTCAAGTCATTGCTGGTTTTGCTGGTGCAACGGCCGATGCGTTTACGTTATTTGAGCGTTTTGAAGGGCGTTTGCAAACGCATAATGGTCAGTTAATGCGTGCCGCTGTAGAAATGGCTAAAGACTGGCGCACTGATCGTGCCTTGCGTAAATTAGAAGCGATGATGTTGGTGGCTGATAAAGATAATATGCTACTAATTTCAGGAACAGGTGATGTTATTGAGCCACAAGATGACTTTATTGCCATTGGTTCTGGCGGAAGTTATGCGCATTCTGCAGCCCAAGCTTTAATGGATAACACAGAATTATCAGCAAGAGATGTGGTTGAGAAATCGTTACATATTGCCGGTGATTTATGTATTTACACCAACCATAATTTAACGATTGAAGAGTTAAGTTAAATAAATATAATTTTAGTATTTTACCAGGCCTGGTAAATCTAAAATTTAGGAGAGTTTATGGCTAGTCATGAAGTTAAAGACAGCAGTAATGAACCAGAATTGGTTTGTACGGTTAAAGATCAAAGTATGGCAGAAACGGTAATTGAATCGGCATTATGGAATAGCCGTTTTATTGTAATGGTTGCTGTTATAGCCAGTTTATTTGCGGCCTTTGCTATTTTTTACACTACAACAGTAGATGTGTATTACACCATTACCCATTTGATTCATTATCATGAGTTGGATGATGATGGCCGTGCTTTGTTAAAAGCACAAACGGTTGCGCATATTGTCGGTTCGGTTGATGGCTATTTACTGGGGGCGATTTTATTAATTTTCTCTTTAGGTCTGTATGAATTGTTTATCTCTAAAATTGATATAGCAGGCAGTAAGCATGGCGCTAATAATATTTTATTTATTAATTCATTAGACGATTTAAAAGACCGTTTGGCTAAAGTGATTGTGTTGATTTTAATTGTTATGTTTTTTGAACAGGCCATTTTCTTAAAACCAACCGCACCACTTGAATTACTGTATTATTCATTGGCGATTATGATGGTTTCTTTGGCGTTATATTTATCGCATAAAGCGTATGAAAAACATTAAGTTTTTAGCGTTATCAATTAGATATATTAGCTAGGTTTTGAATAATTAGCATTTAATGCCTAAAAAAATAAGCCAGTAAAAAGTCCAATTTAAATAATTTAAATTGGGCTTTTTTGTGCCTAATATTTCTTTGTAAGAAAGGTTGGGGAAGTGCATTTTATGATTGATAAAAACAAAAAAATAACCACGAAGACACGAAAGCACGAAGAATTTTATAATCTAACACCTGTTTTATTTGAGTGAATAATCAGAAGTAACGTTTATGTGAAATAGGTTATAAATCCATATAAAAAAGCTACTTAAGATGTATGAATTAAAATATTTGAATGATGTCGTTTTGAGTCGTTTTTACTCTTTTTTAAACCTTCGTGACTCTGTGTCTTCGTGGTTGATTCTTTACAAAACTGACTAATTATTCGAAACCGCGTACAAAATTATTATAAATAAGGTTTAATTAGGCCTAAAGTACGCTGTAATGCGCCTGTTTGTTGGGCAAAGCAGTTATGTGCTTTTTGAGCTAAGCCTTGAGCTTGTTGTGGGTTTTGAATCAATTGATTTAACTGCTGTGCAAGCTCATTACTGTTGTTAACAGTTGTAATGGCATTGGCTTCAATAAATGGCTCAAATAAAGCCTTAAGATTGGCATAGTGGTTACCAGAAATAACTGGCGTATTAAGTGCCGCAGGTTCTAAAATATTATGCCCGCCAAATGGTACTAAACTACCACCAATAAAAGACACATCGCTTGTGGCAAACCATTGCATTAATTCACCCACGGTGTCGGCTAAATAGACTTGTGTTGTTTCATTTGGCTCTTGCTGTTGGCTACGTTGTTGCCAATTTAATTCACTGTTATTTAATAATTCGGCCACTTGTATAAAACGGTCGGCATGTCTGGGTACAAGAATTAATAATGCATCAGGCTGGCTTTGTAATAGTTTTTTATGCGCATCTAAAACAAGCTGTTCTTCGCTAAGTGTAATGTCATCACTGTTAGGGTGCGCATGTGTGCTGGCCGCTACCCAAATAGGGCGATTATTTAGATTGTTATCAGTACGCCACTGTTGCGCGGTTTGTACTAAGTCATTCTCGATAGTTAAATCAAATTTAAGATTTCCTACCACCTTTACTTTAGATGTTTGTGCGCCTAAAGCTTTAAAGTGGTCTGCATCAGCAGGGAATTGCGCGCCAATAAATTCAGTTTGATTAAGTGCATTGGCAATCAGTTTTCCGCCCCATTTTTTATAAGCTTTAAAGGATGAAACTTTTAAACGTGCATTAATTAAGACCACAGGAATATTTTGATTTTTGCAGGCCTGGTATAGGTTTGGCCAGATTTCAGTTTCGACCATAATGACTAATTTAGGTTTGATTTGATTTAAAAAACGCTTAACCGCAAAAGGGTAATCATAAGGTAGCATTTGATGCTGAATGGGGACGGGTGAAAATTGTAGAGCTTGTAAGGCACCTTGTGTAGAACCATTAGTAACGGTTAAGGCTAGGTTTGGGTGCTGTTGGTTTAATGCCGATAATAAAGGAAATATAGAACGCGTTTCACCAACCGATACGGCATGAATCCATACGCCACCCGTTTGGTAGATTTGCGAATTAAAGCCAAAGCGACTTTTGAAACAGTCCGGTAAATCAGGTAAGTCAGGGTTATGTTTTTGTTGTAACTTATGTTTACGGCACCGTTTCCAACCCGAATAAGCAATTAAGGGCATTGCAAGAGTGGTTAGAAGACGATAGCCGAATAAGTTCATTTTATCCTATGCTCTCACTGAAAATATGGCCACAGGACATACCAGGCCTGGTAAATGTGAAGTGACGACTAAGTTTGGCAATATTACGTCGATTGCCAAACTAGGGTAAAGCCGCTCTAATTCATAAAACATATGAGTATGTGCTTGTTTAACCATTTAAATCATAAATTTGAATAACGCCAACGACTTGGCTGTTTTCCGTTACCAGTAATGAGGTGATTTTATTGTCATTCATCATATCTTCCGCTTCATTTAAACGTGCTTCTGCATCAATGGTTTTTGGATTTAACCCCATTAAGTCTTGAGCAGTTAACTGCATAAATTTGTTGGCATTGCTTTCCATGTGGCGGCGTAAATCACCATCGGTAATAATGCCTTTACCGTTTTCTACAATACACAAACCTAAGCGGCCTTCATTCATGGTGTGAATCACATCTTGAACGGATGCATTTTCCGCAACCATAGGTAAATTTTTACTGGTCATTTCGTGTTTAACACGGGTTAATAACTTACGACCTAAGCTGCCTCCTGGGTGAAAACGGGCAAATTGGTGTGGTTGAAAATCTCTCGCTTCCATTAAAGCAACCGCTAAAGCATCACCCATAACCAAAGTTGCTGTAGTCGATGACGTGGGAGCAAGTTGGTGTGGGCAAGCTTCTTTAGGAACGGCAATATTTAAATGAAAGTCAGAATTTATCGCCAGCGTAGAATCGGTACGACTGGTCATCGAAATAACAAGATTGCCATTGTCTTTTAAAAAAGGCAGTAGGCGAATTACTTCTTCAGTTTCACCTGAATTTGATAAAGCTAAAAAGATATCTTTAGGTGATACCATGCCTAAGTCACCATGAAACGCTTCACCTGGATGCATAAAGAAACAAGGCGTACCTGTACTGGCAAAGGTGGCCATGATTTTTTTACCAATTAACCCCGATTTACCCATGCCACATATAACCACTCGACCTTGTGTGTTGAAGATGGCATCAACACTGCCAGAAAAATTATCATCAATTAAGGTTTTAAGATGTAAAACGGCTTCGGCTTCAATATCAAAAACTTGTTTTGCAATGGCTTTATAGTCAATAGACATAATCTGTACGAACCTTGTTGTTTGTTTTTTGCGATTTATTTCTTATTTGGTTAATTATCGTGTTATTAAAAATGGTAACCAATATGCAAGTTGTGAATGTCTGTGCCTGGATTTGGCATCTCAATTCCAGCATTAGAAATGTGCAAGTAGCGATAACTCACTTCAAAATTACCACGTTTAACCCCTAAACCAAAAATGCTACCAAATTGAAACTGGGTTGATTTGTAGTCATTTTCTAAGTGAATATCACTTAATAAGTGTGGCCCACCACCCATTTCAATAAATGGCGTATAAGAAAGGTTTTTTAATTGGTACTGAAATACGGGTGTTAAACCAAGAATATAACCAGAATCGTTCACTATATTCTTTTTATCAGAGTACCAGTGATGAAAGCTTAAATCCCAACGACCAACGATTTCCCAGTTTTTTGCTTCATACACTTTTTGGTTCCAATCCGCACCAATGGCAATACGTTGATGTTTTAAGGTGTTATCTTCACCCATGTCGGCACTAAAGGTAAGTTTGTCGGTATTCAGTTGCGAGCCTAAAACACAAGGCGGTTTGCCTTCATAACAAGCAAAACCCAAAGAGCCAATGGCACCTAAAATGGCAAAAGACATTGGGCCATTATTTGAGTTACTGGCAAAAGAGCTAGAAGGTAGCAACGTTAAAAATGAAATTAATAGACTTAAAACAAGAGAAAAAGTGGTTTTTGAATTTTGCATGTAAAAGATTCCTGATAAACTGTTGGCACATTTTAATCTATATAAGCCTTAAGCACGAGAGTGTGCAGAACAAAATTACAAAAACTTTTGTTTTTAATGTTCTGTGGGGTCTATTGAGCTTTATTTTTACTGCTATTTACAAACTTTTAGTACACAAGGAATCTTATGCACGACTTTTCACAATCTAAAATTCTTGTAGTGGGTGATGTGATGTTAGACCAATACTGGAATGGCCGTGCAGGCAGAATTTCGCCAGAAGCGCCAGTTCCAGTAGTAAAAGTGGCAAATGAAGAGATGCGAGCGGGCGGTGCGGCTAACGTGGCATTAAATGTTGCCGCTTTAGGTGCGCAAACTTGTATCTTGGGTGTGGTGGGTCAGACTCAAACGGGCGATATAGATTCTCATGGTCAAAAACTTACCCAATTAATGCATCAAGCAGGTGTTAAAACCGATTGGTCTTTGTCAGAAAGCGGTACGATTTGTAAATTAAGAGTATTAAGTCACCATCAACAACTGATTCGCATGGATTTTGAAGAGCCTGTGCCAGAAGCACCTGCACAAAATTTGGTTGATTTAGTTAACAAACATATTGCTGATTATGATGTTTTAGTGGTGTCAGATTACGCCAAAGGGGCTTTGCAGTTTGTTGAGCAAATGATTGCTATTGCGGTTGAAAATAATGTACCCGTTTTGGTTGATCCAAAAGGGTTAGATTTTTCACGCTACCAAAACGCCACCTTAATAAAACCCAACCAAAGCGAATTTGAAGCGATTGTAGGTGAAGCATCGGATGAAAAAACCGTAGTAGAAAAAGCCAATCAGTTAATTAACGATTTGTCACTTGAGGCCATATTGGTTACACGCAGCGAACATGGCATGGCATTAGTTACGCAACACGACCAGCCTTACTTATTAAAGTCTCAAGCGCAAGAAGTGTATGATGTTACAGGAGCAGGTGACACGGTTATGGCGGCGTTAGCCACGGGTTTTGCCAGTGGATTATCTTGGCAAAATTCAGTGCATTTAGCTAATCAGGCCGCCAGCGTTGTGGTGCGTAAAGTGGGTACATCAACGGTGTCTAAAGCCGAATTAGATGAAGCCGTTAAAGCGGACATGCGCCATAAAGGTTATGTGGCCATGAGTGAAGACGAGTTATTAGAACTGATTCGTTTAGCGCAAAAAAACGGTGAAAAAGTTGTGTTTACTAACGGTTGTTTTGACTTATTGCATAGTGGTCATGTACGCTACTTAAATGAAGCCGCAAAACTGGGTGAACGCTTAATTATTGCGGTTAATTCCGATGAGTCAGTAAAAAAACTCAAAGGCGATTCTAGACCGATTGTTGGACTAGAGGGCCGAATGGAATTATTGTCTGCATTAAGTTGCGTAGATTGGGTTGTGGCGTTTAATGAAGAAACGCCAGAGCGTTTGATCTGCAAGTTGTTGCCCGATGTACTGGTAAAAGGCGGCGATTATAAACCTGAAGAAATAGCGGGCTCTCAATGTGTTTGGGATGCTGGTGGTCAAGTCGCCGTGTTATCTTTTTGGGATGGTTATTCAACGAGCCGTTTGGTGGATAAAATTCAAGCGGAAGAAAATGAGTGACACTCTTTATTGTCATTTTTAATCATTAAAATATAGAACACAATAAACAAAAGAAATTAAGAATTTATGTCATCACAGCCGATTATTCAATTTGAAAAAGCATTAGCAGAAAGTCAGCAGGCGTTAAAGTCTGTAATAGAAAATGCAGGCCTGGTAAAAACGGTTGTTCAAACGATTCAAAAATCAGTGGATGCCGGTGGTAAAGTGATTTGGCTAGGTAACGGTGGCAGTGCTGCAGATGCACAGCATATGGCCGCTGAATTAATGGTACGCTATGTTAAAAATAGACAACCCATTGCCTCTATTGCCTTAACAACCGACAGTTCTATTTTAACGGCGCATGCTAATGATTATGAATTTGATACAGTGTTTGCCCGACAAATTCAAGGAATTAGCAGGCCTGGTGATATTGTGATTGCCATGTCAACATCGGGCAATAGTGCTAATGTCATTAATGCGATTGAAATGGCAAAACAATGCGACTGCATTAGCGTGGCACTTACAGGTAAAGAACAAAGTAGAATGAGTGCTGAAGCCGATTTTTGTTTACAAGTAGATGCCTTGGCCACGGCACGTATTCAAGAAGCTCATAGCTTTTTTAACCATCTTGTTTGCGAAGGGTTGGATTCGATTTATGCAGAATAAAAACCATATGCAAAATATTGGCAATCTTATTTATTGCAACCGCAAACGATTCAACAGGCTGAATCGCATTTGTCATCAAATATAAGGGCATGTAAATGATATATTTGGCTGGAGATATTGGAGGAACAAAAGCATTACTTCAACTGGTTCAAATATCATCTAGTGCCTCTACTTCAAATTCGCAGATTTCTCAACAAACCCTCTCTACACAATGCCTTGCTGAAAAGCGTTATTTATGCAACGAATACGATTCGCTTGAATCCATTATTCACACCTTTCTAAGTTCTGTACCCGATATTGATTGGTCTAGCACCGAAATTACTTCAGCCTGCTTTGGTTTACCAGGCCCGGTAAATAGCCGAGTGGTTGAATTAACGAATTTACCTTGGGTAGTAAATGCGGATGTTATTCAACAGGCCTGTAATATTCAAAAAGTGACATTTGTTAATGATTTTTATGCTGCCGCCTTAGGTGTAAATGCTTTAACGTCAGAAGAAACGCTAACCCTTTATCAACCAGAAAATACACTCAATAATGTAAATGCAAATCGCTTAGTGATTGGCGCAGGTACAGGTTTAGGCGTGGCGCCTGTGTTTTTTGATGGTAAAAACTTCCTTCCTCAAGCATCGGAAGGCGGGCATTTTGACTTTGCCCCCATCTCTGAAACTCAACAACAATTGTTAAGCTGGCTTTGGCAAAAATGGCCACATGTTTCTTACGAAAGAGTGCTTTCTGGACCAGGCCTGGAAACTTTATATGAGTTCTTTTTTAAGCATGATTTGCCCAATACTTATTCTCAAGCAAGTTCACAAAATATTCATATAAATAAGATGGCCAAAACACTAAATAAAGAGGTAGGCTTATCTTATAGAGCGGAGTGTTTAAATAAGCCATTTACACCGCTAACCGCATCTGATATTCAAGCGCTTGCTGAAACAGGAGATGTTGTGGCACAAAAAGCCTTAATTGAATTGGTGACAATTTATGGTGCGTTTATAGGGTCAGTTGCACTTGTTTGGAATGCTAATGGTGGAATTTACTTGGCAGGAGGAGTTGCTTTAAAAATACTTCGTTGGATGAAAACCGATTATTTTATTACCGCTTTTTTAGAAAAAGGGCGTATGTCTAAAGTAGTGAAAAATATGCCAATTTATTTAGTAACCAATGAGGCTTTGGGTCTTAAAGGTGCTATGCAAGCGGCTCAAAAAAACATGACTAAATAAAGTCAGAAGACATTATCTTATTTTTTGAAGTGAATTCTTATTTAAAAATAGTAGAGTTAAAGTTGTTTCTTGTTTTTAAAAGGTTTTTAACTTCCCTAATTGGTATGAGGAATGCTATATGAAATATTATTGCGAAACTAAATCAGCAACAGAATTGACTCGTAAGACGTTAGCGATTGTATTAGCTGGGGGTGAAGGTAGTCGCTTAAAAGCGTTAACGCGTTGGCGTGCTAAACCTGCTGTGCCATTTGGTGGTAAATACCGTATTGTTGATTTTGTATTATCAAATTGTGTTAATTCTGGTATTCGTAAAATAGGCGTGTTAACTCAATATAAATCGCATTCATTAATTCGTCATATTCAACGTGCATGGAGTTTTATGCGTTATGAGGTGGGTGAGTTTGTAGAACTGCTTCCCGCACAACAACGAGTTGATAAAGATTGGTATAAAGGCACCGCAGATGCTCTGTATCAAAACTTAGATATTTTGCGTCGTCATACACCGGAATATGTCATGGTTTTGGGTGGTGACCATATTTATTCTATGGACTACAGTCAAATGCTGGTTAATCATGCCAATTCTGGTGCGGATGTAACCATAGGTTGTATTGAAGTACCCAAAGAAGAAGCCACTGGTTTTGGTGTGATGTCAGTGGATGAAAATTTTAAAATTACTAAGTTTACCGAAAAACCAGCAATCCCAGATTCTATGCCAGGTAAGCCAGATAAAGCGCTTGCTTCAATGGGGATTTATATCTTTTCAACAGAATTTTTATTTCAAAAGTTAATTGAAGACAGTGATAACCCAAATTCATCCCGTGACTTTGGTAAAGATATTATTCCATCCATAATAGAACACAGAAATGTACAGGCGTATCCATTTGTAGATGATAATAATCTACCTGTTTATTGGCGTGATGTAGGAACCATTGAATCTTTTTGGAAAGCCAATTTAGATTTATGTTCTATTGAACCTGAGCTGAATTTATATGATCGTGATTGGCCAATTTGGACTTATCAAGCACAAATGCCTCCAGCAAAATTTACCTTTGATGACGAAGGACGTCGTGGTGAAGCAATAGATTCTATGGTGGCGGGTGGTTGTATTATTTCTGGGGCAAGAATTAAGCGTTCGGTGATTAGTAGTGGATCACGCGTGCATAGTTATTCACATGTTAAAGATTCTGTACTGCTACCAAGAGTTGAGGTTGGACGTAACTGCCGAATTCAAAATGCCGTGATTGACAAAGGCTCTATTATTCCCGATGGCATGATTATTGGAGAAGATCCGATTGAAGATGCAAAACGTTTTTACATTGAAGAACCCTCAGGCATTGTATTGGTTACACCAGAAATGCTAGGGCAAAAACTACATACTTTACGATAAGTTAACGAAGCTAAAAATTTAAAATAAAAATGATAAGAAACCTTTGCCGCTAAAGCGCAACGATTTCAAAGAAAGGGCTATGGAAAAGAAAAAGTTAAAGGTTGTTTTATGTTGGCACATGCATCAACCCCATTATAGAGATGGGTTAGATGGCGTTTACCGATTACCTTGGGTGTATTTGCATGCGATTAAAGATTATGCCGATATGGTTTGGCACCTTGAAAAATGCCCAGCGGCTAAAGTGGTTGTAAATTTTGCACCTGTTTTACTTGAGCAGCTAGATGATTATGCCGTGCAGATGCGTAATTGGTTAACAAATAATGCGGCCATGCAAGATCCTTTACTTAATTTTGTGGCAGGTCAAACGTCTATACCAACAACGATTGAAGGCCGAGAGCAAATTGTTAGTGATTGCCTGCGAGCGCATGGCCCAACGATGATTGATGTATTGCCAGAATACAAAAAACTCCTTGATTTTGCTCGTTATAATCCCAAGTTAGCGCCTGGTGATAATCATCAATTAGGCTATTTAAACAAACAATTTTTTACCGATATTTTGGTTTGGTATCACCTAGCTTGGATGGGGGAAAGTTTACGAGAAAATGACGCCCGTTTAAAGTCACTAATTTCTAAAAAAGGCTCTTTTACAAAGCAAGATCAACGCATATTGATTGAAATTATGGCCGACTGTTTGGAAAGTATTATTCCTCGCTATCGCGGTTTAATGGAAAAAGGTCAAATTGAAATTTCAATGACGCCTTATGGTCATCCAATTGTCCCATTACTCATAGATTTTACTTCAATGAGAGACGCTTTACCCGATGCGCCTGCTCCGTCGTATGAAAGTTATCCTGACGGATATGAACGCTCAAAATGGCATATGGAACACGGCTTTGAAGTGTATAAACACCATTTTGGAACAAAACCTAAAGGGGTTTGGTTGTCTGAAGGGGCTATTAGTAGTGAAGCAGTCGGTTTACTTGATGAATACGGTATTAAATGGACGGCTTCAGGTGAAGGGGTTTGGCGTCATTCCTGTGAAGCTTCGTGTATTAATCAGCACGATTTACATAGTAAAAGAGCGTTATATCAACCATTGCAACACGCGTCCCAAGACTGCGCGATGTTTTTTAGAGATGATGGTTTGTCAGATATGGTGGGCTTTCAATATAAAGATTGGAACCCAATCGATGCGGCTAATGATTTTGCGCAACACATGGATAATATAGCCAATTTTTTAAGCAGTGAAGTTGAAGAACACGTTGTTTCTGTTATTTTAGATGGTGAAAATGCTTGGGAATATTATCCAGAAAATGCCAATCACTTTTTAACCGCTTTATATGACAAGTTATCTAGTCACCCACATATTGAAATGACCACTTTTTCTGAGTCATTAGAAAACGGTGCTAAGACTCGTCATTTACCGGTATTAAAAGCAGGTAGTTGGGTTTATGGTTCTTTTTCTACCTGGATTGGCGACGAAGATAAAAATAAAGCATGGGATTTACTGGTCGAGGCCAAACAGTGTTTTGATCAAGTAATGGATTCCAAGGTTTTGTCTAAAGAAGAGATAAAACAAGCCACTGAACAGTTAGCCATTTGTGAAGGTTCAGATTGGTTCTGGTGGTTTGGTGGTTATAATCCATCAGGTAGTGTGCAGGACTTTGATAAGCTGTATCGTAGACACTTAACGCGTCTGTATGACTTACTAAAACAGATGCCACCAGACAGTTTAAATGTACCAATCTCTTTCGGTGGTGGCGATATGGAAAACTCTGGCACCATGCGTCGTAATTGATATTGAAAGGTATTCATGGTCATTAAATGAACATGAAATAAAACACACGACTGAAGAGACGAGAACCAAGTTATTGGTCATTACGAGCAAAGCAAAGTAACCCATGGTTAAGGTTTGATACGGTGCTTTGCCGAGAGCAAAGGGTTGCCACGGCCTTCGACCTCGCAATGACTGTGATGTTTAGAGTTACAACAAGACACAAAGATTAAAAAGTTTTCAATATTGAGACAATGCTGTTCATTTTTGGTTAAAAGTACTTTGAGCAAATGGTGTTGTGAAGATTTTATGTTTTTAGACGTAACGGGACTTTTCTTCGTGACTTTGAGTCTTCGTGGTTAAGCTTTTAAATATATAGTGTAGAGATAACTGTGTGAATAAAAGACAAGGTGGAATTCTACTTCATCCAACCTCATTACCAAATGAGAACAATCAACCAGGCCAGTTAAATGACCAGGCCTGGTTGTTTTTGGATTGGATGCAAACAGCAGGCTTGTCAATATGGCAAATGCTTCCTTTAACTCAACCTCATGATGATCTTTCGCCTTACCAATCGGTTTCCGCTTTTGCATTAAACCCAGCCTTTTTACCCAATAATTGGTCAGCTAATTTTGATGAAGTCGGTTTTGCTGACTACTTAAATCAGCCACCACATTGGTTAGAAGACTATGCCTTATTTATGGCAATCAGAGAAAGTCAGCAACACGCCACTTGGGTTTCTTGGCCGCATGGTTTAAAACACAGAGAGCCTGCCGTTTTAACCGAATTTACAGAGAACCATGCCTTAGAACTCTTGGCGTTAAAAAAGCAGCAATTTGCATTAAAAATGCTGTGGGCAAAATTAAAACAAGATGCCAATGAGAGGGGAATAACGCTTTTTGGTGACATGCCAATTTTTGTGGCATTTGATAGCGCAGACGTGTGGGCCAATCCTGAACAGTTTAAATTGGATGAGAATTTAAACCCAACGGTTGTTACAGGAGTGCCGCCTGACTATTTTTCTGAAACAGGTCAGCGTTGGGGTAACCCACATTATAATTGGGATGTTATGTTGGCCGATGGTTTTAGCTGGTGGCGTAAGCGCGTTGCCGAAGCATTAACGCAATTTGACTTGGTTAGAATCGATCACTTTAGAGGCTTAGAAGCCTCTTGGGAGATTAATGCCAATGAAGAAACCGCTATAAATGGTGAGTGGGTTAAAACTCCCGGCGATGAATTGTTAGCCGCATTAAAAGAAGATTTTCCGGACTTACCCTTAGTGGCCGAAGATTTGGGTATTATTACCGATGAAGTCGTTGCACTTAAAGAAAAGTATGGTTTACCAGGTATGTCCGTTTTGCAATTTGGTTTTAATGGCTTGCCTGATAACCCACATGCCTTAAATGAACAGGTTGAAAACTCTGTAACCTATACAGGAACACATGATAACGATACCTCTTTAGGTTGGTTTGAAAACGAAAATGACGGTACAAAATCTTGGGTAATGCAGCAGTTAATGCCATTAGCAGAGAAAAAATTAGCAGAAACTGAATTATTAGAGGAGTATGCTCATACTATGCCTTGGCCATTAATTATTGCGGCTTTTGAATCGGTTGCACAAAGAGTTATTGTGCCAATGCAAGATTTTTTAATGCTAGATAGCTCAAACCGAATGAATATTCCAGGCGTGTGCGAAGGTAATTGGCGCTGGCAGTTTAGCTGGTCTCAAGTACCTGAGAATTTAGCACCTAATATTCGTATTTTAATTGAAGCTTCAGGGCGCTAAATAAAATTCAAATTCACTTTATTTATAGAATTTATAGACTCTATTTTTTTAAGTCATTATAAAAAATTAAGTCAAAACAAAAAAATGGTAAACGATACATGCAAATAAGCTGGCAAACACTGAATAAATTGTTACAAACAAACATTCGGGTACTCGCTGAAGGCCGACACCATGACCCTTTTCACTTTTTAGGTTGTCATCCTGTTGACCCTGCAGAAAAACAAGACCATAAAGAAAACGGTTGGACATTAAGTGCCTGGTTACCAACGGCAGAATCAGCAAGTATAGAAGGCATTGATTTACAACGAGTAGAAGGCTCGGATATGTTTATGGCCTTTATTACCGATAAACAAAAAGAAGCCTTGCCAAAACACTTTTCGGTAAAGTGGATTGAATCAGATAATTCTCAGCATGAAGCCGTTTCTCCTTATACTTTTTGGCCACAATTAGGCGAGTTAGATTTACACCTGTTTTCTGAAGGGCAACATTGGAATTTATATGATGTTTTAGGTGCGCACCCTAAGGTAATTGACGGTATTTCGGGTGTAGAGTTTGCTGTTTGGGCTCCTGCGGCTGAACGTGTTTCTGTTGTGGGTGACTTTAATGGCTGGCATGGTTTACGTCACCCAATGCGTGTTAATGGCGGTTCTGGTGTTTGGGAATTATTTATTCCAGGCTTACAAGCAGGTGATATTTATAAATTTGAAATTCGTAATCGCCAAACGGGTCATTGCTTTACCAAAACAGATCCTTATGCCATGTCTATGGAATTTCGCCCAAAAACAGGCTGTGTGGTCTATGAATCAAAACATAAATGGAATGACCAGGCCTGGCAAAATCAATTGGCCGAATTTGATTGGCAAAAATCTCCGATTAATATTTATGAAGTGCATTTAGGTTCTTGGCAAAGAGCGGATGATGGTGAGTTTTTAAATTATCGTGATATAGCACACCGTTTGGTTGAATACGTAAAATGGATGGGTTACACCCATATTGAATTGTTACCTATTTCAGAACATCCATTGGATGAGTCGTGGGGTTATCAAACCACAGGTTATTTTTCGCCAACCAGTCGTTTTGGATCGCCTGATGATTTTAAATATTTTGTTGATTATTGTCACCAAAATGAAATTGGTGTGTTTTTAGACTGGGTGCCTGCCCATTTTCCAAAAGATGAATTTGCTTTAGGTCGTTTTGACGGTAGTGCTTTATACGAACACGAAGACCCACGCAGAGGTGAGCATCAAGATTGGGGAACTTATATCTTCAACTTTGGCCGCAATGAAGTGCGTAATTTTTTAATTAGCAATGCATTATATTGGCTAAAAGAGTTGCATATAGATGGCTTAAGAGTCGATGCCGTAGCCTCAATGTTGTACCTAGATTATTCAAGAGAAGCAGGTCAGTGGTTACCAAACAAACACGGTGGCCGAGAGAATTTAGAAGCCATTGATTTTTTACGAGTGCTCAATGAACAAGTGCATTTTCAGTGCCCAGGTACCGTTGTTATGGCAGAAGAGTCTACCTCTTGGCCAATGGTTTCAAGACCAACGTGGATGGGCGGTTTAGGGTTTTCTATGAAATGGAATATGGGGTGGATGAATGACACTCTAGATTTCTTTGAAAAAGCCCCTATTTTTAGGCAGTATCATCATAATCAACTGACATTTAGCCAGATGTATGCCTATACCGAAAACTTTGTATTACCTTTATCGCACGATGAAGTCGTGCATTTAAAAGGCTCTTTAATTGAAAAAATGCCAGGCGACAATTGGCAAAAAGCGGCCAATTTACGTTTGTTGTTGGCCTATCAAGCACTGCATCCAGGTAAAAAACTGCTATTTATGGGCTGTGAATTTGCTCAATGGGGCGAATGGAGTGAATCACGTTCTTTAGATTGGTACTTGTGTGATCAACCTTTAAACAGAGGGGTTCAGCTGTTAGCCAAGTCAGTGAATGAATTATATAAATCACACTCAGCCCTTTATGAACGTGACTTTGATGCAAATGGTTTTGAATGGATAGATTGCCATGATTATCAACAATCTATATTAAGTTTTATACGGCATTCAGAGAACCAAAAGGTCGTATGTGTCTTTAATTTTACGCCTGTGCCTAGAGATCATTACAGAATTGGATTACCACAAGCGGGTAATTATATTGAAGTTTTAAACTCAGATTCTGAAATTTTTGGCGGGGCCAATATTGGTAATGCGGGATTAGTGGTAAGTGAAGAGCAACCATGGATGAATCAACCTTATTCAGCTGAATTAACATTACCGCCACTTAGTGTCTTGGTTTTAAGGCTTGAGTAAGGGTGAGTAATCGTTTTTCATTAAACGGTCTCAATAGTTGTGAATAACCGTTTTACATTTATAAAAAACTTCGTGCCTTAGTGTCTTCGTGGTTAAATTTAAACATTCATAGTAAATATTAGAAAACTCAGGAAATTGCATGAAAATTCTTTTTGCCTCATCTGAAGCCCACCCATTTATTAAAACAGGTGGCTTAGCAGATGTTTCGGGTAGTTTGCCCAATGCATTAGTGGCACTTAAACACAAAGCACGTTTAGTCTTGCCAGCGTATCAATCGGTAATGAAAAAAATACCGCCTAAAACACTTAAAAAGGTGGCTGAATTAACCATTAATGGCTGTAAAAAAACATTAACAGCACATATTTTACAGCTTAAGGTTGGTGCATTTAAAGGCGTAGATTTTCCCGTTTGGTTTGTAGATATCCCAGAACTTTTTGACAGGCCTGGTAATCCGTATTTAGCTGAAGATGGCACGGATTGGTGGGATAACGGCGAACGTTTTGCGGCCTTTTCTATGGTGGTAAATGAAATTGCTATGAATCGATTAGGCTTAAAATGGAAGCCAGATGTTGTAAACGCTAATGACTGGCAAACGGGGTTAGTACCTGCATTGCTAAGCTTAGAAATCGATGCGCCTAAAACGGTGTTTACGGTTCATAATATGGCTTACCCTGGAAACTTTCCAAAATCATTATTTGATAATTTACATCTACCTTGGAAGCTTTGGGGTATGGAAGGTGTTGAGTTTTACGGACATTTTTCTATGCTTAAAGCGGGCTTAATTAAGGCGGATTGGGTTTCGACAGTAAGTCCAACGTATGCTAAAGAAATTTGTTATCCAGAGTTTGCTTATGGTTTAGAAGGGGTTCTGCAAAAACGCGATGAAGAAGGGCGTTTGGTTGGTATTCTCAATGGTATAGATGATCAAGTTTGGAACCCTGAAACAGATAATTTAATTGTGCAAAACTATTCGGCCAAAACAGGGCGTATGGCCGCTAAATTAGCAAACAAAGAAGCCTTATTAAGTGAGTTATGCTTGTATCGCGGTGAAAAAGAAAAGAAATCAAACGCCCGTTTAGCGAACTGTTTAGATAAACCATTAATTGGGTTTGTAGGTCGCATGGTTGGGCAAAAAGGCATGGACTTAGTTTTAGACGTTATGCCAGAGATTATTCAACAAACCAATGCCAATTTTGTGATTGTTGGAGCCGGTGAAAAACATTATGAAGCGCAAGTTAAGCAGTTAGCTAAACAGTTTCCAACCAGAATTTGGGCTTTTATGGGGTATTCAGAATCCTTAGCGCATAGAGTAGAAGCAGGGGCGGATATGTTTTTAATGCCTTCTCGTTTTGAACCTTGTGGATTAAACCAAATGTATAGTTTGGCGTACGGCACGCCTCCGATTGTTCATCATACTGGTGGACTGGCTGACACCGTTGTTAATGCCACGGATGAAAATATTAAAGCGGGCACAGCAACAGGGTTTGTATTCTATGATCCAAGTCGCCACGCATTAAAATCAACCATACTGCATGCTTTGCACTTATTTGGAAAAAAACGTACTTGGCAAAAAATTCAAAAAACAGGTATGGAACTGTCTTTGGATTGGAAGAATAGTGCAAAAAAATATGTAGAACTTTATTCGGAGAGTAAATAAATGCCAACGACCACGGAAGCAAGAAGAATGGAAATTATAGCCGATATGCTGCAGCATATTGGTATGGAAAAAGAAGATGTTGAAGCGGATTTTTTACGTTATTTATGCCATACATTAGGCCGAAATTTAACATCAGAAGATTACTATCTATTTAAAGCGCTCTCATACGCAGTGCGTGATCGCTTAATGATACATTGGAAAAAGACCTGGGAAGCTTATAACGATAAAAAACTTAAAAAAGCCTACTATCTTTCAATGGAGTTTTTGATTGGTCGTTCATTAACAAATAACCTATTAAACCTTGGGGTCGAAAATGAAACCGCAGAAGCCTTGTATGACTTAGGCTTAAATCTTGAAGAGATTGAGGAAGCTGAACGTGATGCTGGTTTAGGAAATGGTGGTTTAGGCAGACTTGCCGCCTGTTTTATGGACAGTTGCGCTACTTTGCAATTACCTGTTATGGGGTATGGTTTACGTTATGAATACGGTATGTTTCGACAACTTATTCAAAATGGTTTTCAGATTGAAGAACCAGACCATTGGTTAGGAACAGGACCATATCCTTGGGAAATTGAACGAGCAGAATATACTCGTGTTATCAAGTTTGGTGGTACAACTCGAAAGTATACAGACCCACACACTGGGCAACTTATTGTGCATTGGGAACATGCAGAGGTGGTTGAGGCCGTTCCATACGATGTGCCAATCCCAGGTTTTAAAAATAGCACCGTTAACACTTTACGCCTATGGTCTGCGCAGGCTCAAGAAGGGTTTAATTTATCTGAGTTTAATGCCGGTTCATACCATGAAGCGGTGGTAGAAAAATCCGAAGCTGAAAATATCACTATGGTTCTTTATCCAAATGATAGCAGTGAAAATGGTAAAGAATTACGTCTTAAACAACAGTACTTTCTTGTTTCAGCGTCATTGCAAGACGTGGTTGAGCAGTGGAAATCAAAATATAAAAGCTTTGATGATTTTGCCGAATGTAATGCTTTTCAGCTTAATGATACGCATCCAAGTTTGGCGGTAGCCGAGTTAATGCGTTTGTTTATTGATAAAGAAGGCCTTGAATGGGATCAAGCTTGGTCAATTGTTTCTAAAACAATGGCATATACCAACCATACCTTATTGCCAGAGGCCTTAGAAAAATGGTCGGTCGGTTTATTTGAAAAATTACTGCCACGTCCACTTGAAATTATCTATGAAATTAATCACCGCTTTTTAATCGAAGTGTCGATGAAATGGCCAGCTGATAATGATCGTTTAAGACGTATGTCAATTGTTGATGAGCATAATAACGTTTGTATGGCTTATCTTGCTATAGTGGGGAGTCATTCTGTTAATGGTGTGGCTGCTTTGCATTCTCAGCTATTAAAAGAAGGTCTGTTTAATGATTTTTATCAGTTGTGGCCTGAAAAATTTAATAATAAAACGAATGGGGTAACGCAACGTCGCTGGTTAGCGGGTTGTAATCCAAAATTGCGTGCATTATTAAAAGAAAATATTGGTGAAAATTGGATAACAGAATTAACGGATTTACAACAAATAGAACCACTATCATCCGATAAAGATTTTCAAGCCAAATGGTATGACGTGAAACAAGCAAATAAAAAACGTTTAGCGGATTTGGTTAAAAAAGAGACCGGGGTTGTATTAAGCGTTGATTCAATGTTTGATGTTCAAGTTAAGCGTATTCATGAATATAAACGTCAATTATTAAATGTACTGCATGTTATTCACCTGTATTCACGTATTAAACGTGGCGACACAACGGGCTGGACAAACCGCAGTGTTATTTTTGGCGGTAAAGCCGCGCCTGGTTACGTAATGGCCAAAAATATTATTAAATTAATTAACAACGTGGCACAAATCGTTAATTCTGATCCAGATGTAGGCGACAAGCTAAAAGTGGTTTTCTTCCCCAACTATCGCGTTTCTGCAATGGAAGTAATTTGCCCTGGTACCGATTTATCAGAACAAATCTCTACTGCAGGTAAAGAAGCGTCTGGTACAGGTAATATGAAATTTATGATGAATGGTGCTTTAACTATTGGAACATTAGATGGTGCAAACGTTGAAATACGCGACGCAGTAGGGGATGAAAATTTCTTCCTGTTTGGGCTACAAACACCAGAAGTAGAAGAATTGCGTCATCATTACCAGCCACAAAGTTACATTAATGGAAGCACTGATTTACAAGCGGTAATGGGCTTGTTGGAGTCTGGGCACTTTAATCATTTTGAACCCGGAATTTTTAATGACATTATCAACTCAATCAAAAGTGCAAATGACCCTTGGATGACCTTGGCTGATTTTAAAAGTTATGTCGAAGCGCAAGAACATGCTGCACAAGCCTATCAAGATAAAGAGCATTGGGTTTGTATGAGTATTATTAACTCAGCTCGTAGCGGTATCTTCTCAACAGATAGAACGATGAAAGAATATAACGATGATATTTGGAAATTAGAGCCAATTACCATTAAAGGCTAACCCTTTTTTACAGTTTTTTTAGCCTTATTCTCTATAGAAAAGCCATCAATTTAAGTTAACCGCTTATTTTGGTGGTTTTTTTATATCTCAGTTTTGGATAACAATCCAATTTTGTATAAAAACTCTTATTATGCTAGATTAAATACGTACATTTAATGCCTTGAGTTAAGGAAGAAATATGTTACGAATACAGTCTGGATTTACTTTGGTGGAGTTAAGCATTGTCCTTATGATTGTTGGGTTGTTGCTTGGCGCAACCTTGAAAGCACAGGCTATGATTGAAAATGCTCAAATACATGCTGACATTAAAAAACTTAAAGAATTTAAAGTAATTACTCTTTTGTATAAAGATAAGTTGTCTCAATTACCCGGCGAAGACACTGATAAACCAGGAAGATTCAAAACGGTTTTATCATCAGACAATTCTCCAACCGAAGGTTTTTTCTATGATATTTATCAAGCGGGGTTGAGTAAAAAAGTGAACCCAAAGCCATCAATAGGCCAAGCGTTTAAAGCAACTTGGGGTGGCAGTAGTGGAGCAAACTATGGCTTAATCGCGGGTGAAAATCAGTTGTGTATTACTGATATTAATGTGAACTTGGCCAGTGCAATAGAATCGCAATTAGATGAAGGCTCAAGATCAAGCGGAGAAGTTGAGTACACATTAAATGGTTCTCAGCTTTGTATGAAGCTATAAATGCAAGGTTACAAGCGAGTGATTGTCTCGCCAGCCGTTCGCAATGGCAATGCGGGCCTGGTCAATCCAAATGTAAAAACATTCACCACTAAGGCACAAAGACACGAAGAAAAACAAAAAAATATCGTCATTATCGGGCATCGACCCGATAATCTCGAGCCACTCTAGGCCAAGATAACTTTAAAAAGCTGGAAGAGATGGATAGGCTTATTTAAATTAAATCTTTAAAAACTTCGTGTCTTAGTGGCTTCGTGGTTCAATGTTTTTTTGGGGGAGAGGAGTACGTATTTTCCTGGAAATAAATACAGAAAGCATCGCTTTTAAGATAAAATACCAACCTTATTTTGTTTGTGTTGAGTTGGGTTATGTGCGGAATTGTTTGTGGTGTAGCAGAAAGAAATATTGTTCCTATTCTGTTAGAGGGATTAAAGCGCCTCGAATACCGAGGTTATGACTCTTCTGGAATTGCTCTTTTAGATGCTAATGCTCATATTCAACGCATTCGTTCTATAGGTAAGATTGTTAATCTAGAGAATAGAATTCAATCTCAAAATACAGAGTTTAGTGGCAGTATAGGCATCGCCCACACTCGTTGGGCCACGCATGGCGTGCCAGCCGAGAACAATGCCCATCCGCATATCTGTAATAACCAAGTTGCCGTTGTTCATAATGGAATCATTGAAAATTATCAAAGCTTAAAAGCCACTCAAATTGAAGAGGGGTACCTTTTTACTTCAGAAACGGATACCGAAGTGGTTGCTCACTGTATCCATCGCCAGCTTCAATCATCCAATACCTTATTACAAGCCGTTAAAAATGCCGTTGCGCTTTTTAAAGGCGCTTATGCGCTGGGTGTTATTTCGCCTGAATTTCCAGAAATATTGATTGCCGCAAGAAAAGGTAGCCCTCTGGTTATTGGCGTAGGTATCGGCGAACACTTTATTGCCTCAGATGTTTCAGCTTTATTACCGGTCACCCAAAATTTTATCTTTTTAGAAGAAGGCGATATTGCCGAAATTACACGAGATGACGTTAAAATCTATGACGTAGATGGCGAGATAGTCGAACGTTCTGTTAAACAATCACAATTATCAGCTAATGCAGTAGAACTAGGTGAGCACCGTCACTACATGCATAAAGAGATTTTTGAACAACCTCAAGCGGTAATAGATACCTTAGAAGGGCGAATTACCAAGGATTCGGTTCTAACCTCAGCATTTGGCCATAATGCCGAATCTCTTTTTAGATCCATTAAGCAAGTTCAAATCATTGCCTGTGGTACTTCTTATCACTCAGGTTTGGTAGCAAAATACTGGTTTGAAGATATTATTGGTATGTCATGCCAAGTAGAAGTGGCCAGTGAATATCGCTATCGAAACCCAGTTGTTCAAGATAATACCCTGTTTGTGACCATTAGCCAATCAGGTGAAACGGCAGACACGCTAGCCGCTTTACAACAAATTAAACAGCTGAAAAAAACAAAAAATATCCCAACTCTAACGATTTGTAATGTAGCGGAATCAAGCCTAACCAGAGAAAGTGATTTAACCTTCTTAACTCATGCAGGGCCAGAGATTGGTGTGGCTTCTACCAAAGCCTTTACGACACAGTTGGTTGCTTTATCCTTATTGTTAACCTCAATTGGTAAAACACTTAATTTAATGGATGAAAAGCAAGAGCAAAAAATTGTTCACGGACTATTAAAATTACCAGGCCTGGTAAAAAGCGCTTTAGAACATGAAGATAAAATCAAAGAAATAGCCAATACCTTTGCAGATAAAAACAACGCACTGTTTTTAGGCCGTGGAACCATGTATCCCATAGCAATGGAAGGAGCGTTAAAGCTCAAAGAAATAAGCTATATCCACGCCGAAGCTTATCCGGCAGGAGAGTTAAAGCATGGACCTTTAGCCTTAATTGATGATGAAATCCCAGTCGTCGCTATCGCGCCAAAAGATGACTTGCTTGAAAAGCTTAAATCCAACTTACAAGAAGTTAAAGCGCGTGGTGGGCAAATGATTATTTTTGAAGATGAAGAGTCTGATATTAGTTCAGATAAAGACTTTAAAGTGGTAAAAACCACGACTAATGTTGGTAGAATTACCGCACCAATCACCTTTAATATCCCCTTGCAGCTACTGAGTTACCATGTAGCTTTAATTAAAGGCACGGATGTGGATCAACCAAGAAATTTAGCAAAATCAGTAACGGTAGAATAATTATGAAGAAAAAAGCCCTAATAACAGGTGTCACCGGCCAAGATGGTTCTTATTTAGCCGAGTTTTTATTAGAAAAAGGCTATGAGGTTCACGGTATTAAGCGCCGTGCTTCTTCATTTAACACTCAGCGAGTGGATCATATTTACCAAGATCCACATGTCGATAATAAAAACTTTATTCTGCATTACGGTGATTTAACGGATTCATCTAACCTAACGCGTATTTTGCAAGAAGTACAACCAGATGAAGTCTATAACTTGGGTGCACAGTCTCATGTAGCCGTTTCGTTTGAATCGCCAGAATATACTGCTGATGTCGATGGTATGGGAACCTTACGTTTGTTAGAAGCGATTCGTTTGTTGGGGTTAGAAAAGAAAACAAAATTTTACCAGGCCTCTACTTCTGAACTGTATGGTGAAGTACAAGAGATTCCACAAAAAGAAACCACGCCTTTTTACCCTAGATCACCTTATGCGGTTGCAAAAATGTACGCATATTGGATTGTGGTGAACTACCGTGAATCTTATGGCATGTATGCCTGTAACGGTATTTTGTTTAACCACGAATCCCCTCGCCGTGGTGAAACCTTTGTTACCCGGAAAATCACCCGTGGGTTAGCCAATATAGCCCAAGGTTTAGAAAAGTGTTTATATATGGGTAATATTGATGCATTACGTGACTGGGGTCACGCCAAAGACTACGTGCGTATGCAATGGATGATGTTGCAACAAGACACAGCTGAAGACTTTGTGATTGCAACGGGTGTTCAATACTCGGTTCGTCAGTTTATCGCCTGGTCTGCTGAAGAGTTAGGGATTACGCTAGAATTTACTGGTGAAGGTATTGATGAAAAAGGCACGATTGTCGCCATTAAGGGTGATAAAGCCCCTGCGTTAAAGGTGGGTGATGTGATTGTACAAATCGACCCAAGATACTTCCGTCCTGCTGAGGTTGAAACCTTATTGGGTGACCCAAGTAAAGCCAAAGCCAAACTGGGCTGGACACCAGAGATTACCGTGCAAGAAATGTGTGCAGAAATGGTAGCAACCGATTTAAAAATCGCACAACGCCATGCCTTACTAAAAGAACACGGACATGATGTTCCTGTGTCTGTGGAGTAAAGGCTTTGACATCTTTAATGCTCGTTGATAAAAACGTTATTCAAAATAAGATTTATACCATTCGCGGCGTTCAAGTAATGTTAGATAGGGATTTGGCTGATTTGTATGGTGTGGAAACGAAGCGTTTAAATGAGCAAGTTAAAAGAAATGTCCAACGGTTTCCTGAAGAATTTATGTTTCAACTTACAAAAAAGGAATTAGAAGATTGGAAGTCGCAAAATGCGACTTCCAATAAAGAGCTACTTGGTTTGAGAAAGCTTCCTAACGTCTTTACAGAACAAGGTGTCTCAATGCTAAGTGCTGCATTAAAGAGTGAAACCGCGATTCAAGTAAGTATTGAAATCATTAAAAGCTTTGTAAAAATGAAAAGATTCATTAATAACAATGCAAGCCTTTTTGAGCAAATTGACTACTTAGAAAGTATACAAAGAAAACACATTTTAGAAACTGATAAAAAATTTAATCAGATATTTAATGCTTTGGATTCCAGTCCAATAGGTAACACAAAACAGGGCGTATTCTTTAATGGACAGATATTTGATGCCTATGTTTTTGTAGTCGATTTAATTAAATCAGCTACAAAATCTATTGTATTAATCGATAACTATATAGATGAAAGTGTTCTGGTCATTCTTTCTAAGAGAATGCCTAATATTCCCGCTAAAATTTACACAAAAAACGCTAATAAATCACTATTGCTTGACTTAGAAAAACACAACCAACAATATCCACCTATCAAAATCATCCTTTTTCAAGAATCTCATGATCGGTTTTTAATAATAGATGATGTCATTTATCATATAGGTGCGAGTATTAAAGATCTCGGGAAAAAATGGTTTGCATTTTCTAGATTAGATAAAACATCAATAAGCTTTACTGAAAAACTTCCAGAATAATGAGGGCTGAATAATGAAAAACATTTTTGTAGCAGGCCATAGAGGTATGGTAGGTTCAGCTATTGTTCGTCAATTAGAACAAGATGCAAACAACACTATTATTACCGCTACCCGTTCTGAATTGGATTTAACCAATCAACAAGCGGTAAATCATTTTTTTGCTAAAAATGACATTGACCAAGTCTATTTAGCGGCGGCTAAAGTGGGTGGTATTCACGCTAATAATGAATACCCTGCGGAATTCATTTATGAAAACCTAATGATGGAAGCCAATATTGTGCATGCTGCACATCTAAATAATGTGCAACAGCTGCTGTTTTTAGGTTCTTCCTGTATTTACCCAAAGCTAGCCCCACAACCAATGAAAGAAGAGGCGTTATTAACGGGTGAATTGGAATGCACCAATGAACCTTACGCCATTGCTAAGATTGCTGGAATAAAACTATGTGAAAGTTATAACCGCCAATATGGACGTGATTATCGTTCGGTAATGCCAACCAACTTGTATGGTGAAAATGACAACTTCCACCCAGAGAATTCGCATGTAATACCTGCATTGTTAAGACGTTTTCATGAAGCGAAATTAAATGACGATCCTGTGGTCATGGCTTGGGGTTCAGGTAAACCAATGCGTGAGTTTTTACATGTAAATGATATGGCACAAGCGTCTATCTTTGTGATGAATTTAGATAATGAAACCTATCAAAAAGAAACTCAGCCTATGCTGTCACACATTAACGTGGGAACAGGTATTGATTGCACCATTAAAGAGTTAACCGAAACGGTAGCAAAAGTGGTTGGTTATCCTGGCAAAATTGAGTGGGATACCACCAAACCCGATGGTGCACCACGCAAATTGATGGATGTATCTCGATTAGAGCGTTTAGGCTGGAAAGCAAACACCAGTTTAGAAGCAGGTTTAACTGCGACTTATGAATGGTTTTTAGCTCATCAAGATGAGTATCGTAAGTAACACATGTTAACTAAACTCCAATCTCTTAAAAATCACAATGGTTTTATTCGTTATTTTAAAAATACAAGCTGGATGATGGCTGAACAATTTCTGCGCATACTTGCAGGCTTGTTTGTTGGGATTTGGGTGGCACGTTATTTAGGGCCAGAGCAATTTGGCTTGTTTAGCTATGTATTAGCTTTCACCGCAATTTTTGGTGGTATCGCCAAACTGGGTTTAGACGGCATTATGGTGCGTGAACTGGTTAACCATCCAGAAAAACGAGACGTCTATCTTGGCACAGCCTTTTGGCTTAAAGTTATTGGTGCATTTATTGTCATGGCCTTAATGGCGGCAATAGTGCCGTTTACCTCAAATGATACTACGACCAATACATTTATCTTCATCATTGCCGCAGGCTTAGTCTTTCAAAGCTTTGAGGTTGTGGAGTTTTATTTTCAATCGCAAGTGCTTGCAAAAATCGTTTCCATATGTAAAGTCATCCAGTTAGTACTCTCATCTGTTATTAAAATTTATCTCGTGCTTACTGGGGCGGACTTAATTTGGTTTGTGCTGGTAACTGCGTTTGACGCATTCAGCCTCGCGGTCAGCTATTTTATCGCCTACAAGCTCTGCAAAAATCCGGCGTTCTACAAATACTTTGACCTCAGCAGCGCCAAACAACTACTCAAAGATTCTTGGCCAATGATATTTACGTTACTCGCAACAATGGTGTATATGAAAGTTGACCAGATTATGATTAACGAATTATTAGGTAGTAGGGAGGTAGGTTTATATGCGGCTTCTGTTAGAATTTATGAAGCTTGGTTAATAATACCTTTTACCATTAGCATGTCATTATTGCCAGCTATTGTAAAAAGAAAATCTCTTGATCGAATGGTTTATGAAAGAGATCTTTCCAGACTATTTGCTTTTGTTTTTTGGCTTTCAATAACCGTAGCGATATTCGTTTCGTTCACGAGTCAAATTATCATTGACGTAACATTTGGTCCAAATTATAAGGAATCTGCTATGGTTTTAATTTTGATTATTTGGGCTGGAGCTTTCTCTGCACTAGGGTCTGTTTCAGCACGATATTTAACTGTTGAAAATAAAGCAAAGAAGCTTGCAGTTAGAATGATTGTTGCAATGTCACTAAATGTTGTTCTGAACTATATTTTACTCCCTATTTACGGGATTGAAGGGGCAGCCATAGCTACCTTGGTTTCATTGATTGTTGCAAATTATTTTATGAATTACTTCGATAAAGATCTAAATCAGCTTGCAAAAGTTGTCAATAGGGCACTAATAATGAAGGTCTTTTAATGAAAAATACTTTTCATCTTGACTGCACTCTCCGCGATGGCGGTTATTACAACGATTGGGATTTTGCCCCCGACTTGGTGGCGGATTATTTGCAAGCTATGGCGGCGTTGCAAGTCGATTTTGTCGAAATCGGTTTCCGCAGTTTAAAAAATGACGGTTTTAAAGGCGGCTATGCCTTTAGCACTGATTCGTTTATCAACAGTTTGCCGGTTCCATCGGAACTCAGCACCAAAATCGGCGTAATGATCAATGGTTCTGAATTAACCAACCAACAACTAGGCCTGGTTTACACATTAGAAAAACTCTTTGCCCCAAAATCCCAATCGCCTGTCACTTTAGTGCGTATCGCTTGCCATGTTCAGGAGTTTGAAGTCTGCTTACCCGCCGCCACTTGGCTAAAAGAACAGGGCTATTTAGTCGGCTTTAACCTCATGCAAGTCGCAGATCGTTCGGCTGAAGAAATCACTCAGCTCGCGCAAAAAGCCAGCGAATACCCGATTGATGCCTTATATTTCGCTGATTCAATGGGTAGTTTGTCACCAAATGATGTATCTAAGATAATTCAAGCCTTTAGAGCAGGTTGGCAGGGTGCACTGGGTATTCACACCCACGATAATATGGGGCAAGCAATAGCCAATAGCTTACAAGCCATTCAAGATGGAGCAACTTGTATAGATTCGACTGTCACAGGCATGGGACGCGGGCCAGGCAATGCCCAAACCGAATACCTAGCGATGGCGCTCGAACCTTATCGCCAATCGAAAGGTAACCCCACCAAAGTATTTGAACTGATTCGCAAACACTTTAAGTCGATGCAAAATCACTATGGCTGGGGAACCAATCCCTATTACTACATGGCGGGGCAATATGGCATTCACCCGAGCTATATCCAAGAAATGCTGCAAGACTCGCGCTACAGCGATGAAGACATTCTTGCGGTGATTGACCATTTAAAAATCGAAGGTGGTAAAAAATTCAGTCTTGATACCCTCGAAGCCGCACGTCATTTCTACTCAGGCGAACCTCGTGGCACTTGGTCACCTAAATCTGTGATGCAGGGGCGAGATGTGTTGATTGTCGGAACTGGCCCTGGTGTGGCTAAATACCGCAATGCAATTGAAGCTTTTATTGAACAGCAACAGCCTTATGTGATCGCACTCAATACCCAAAAAAATCTGCGTGAAGATTTAATCGATGCCCGTGCCGCTTGTCACCCTGTGCGTTTACTCGCCGATTGCCACGAACATCTTAAATTGCCTCAACCACTGATTACGCCAGCGAACATGTTGCCCAAAGATGTACAGCAAGAACTCAAAACCAAAACCCTATTGGATTTTGGTATCGCGGTAAATAACGCAGGCTTTGAATTCCACGAATGTTATGCGCAACTTCCAACCTCATTGGTTGTGGCCTATGCTTTAGCAATTGCGACGACAGGGCAAGCCAATAAAATTTACTTTGCCGGTTTTGATGGTTACTGTGCTGACGATCCACGCTATAAAGAAATGGAAACCTTGATCAAAACCTATCAAGCGCAAACTAAGGCCATCGAGATTAACTCGATTACCCCGACACGTTATGAACTTAAAACCCAATCGATTTACGGACTTTTAACATGAAAACCATTATCGTTATTCCCGCACGTTATAAATCCAGTCGTTTTCCAGGCAAACCGTTGGTGAAATTACTTAGTAAGCCTATGATTCAATGGGTGGCGGAGCTAAGTGCTCGTACAGTAGGCCAAGAAAATGTCTATATCGCCACCGATGACATAAAAATCCAAACCGAGGTATTAGACATGGGTTACCAAGTTGTGATGACGTCAGAACACTGTTTAACCGGAACTGACCGCCTCGCGGAAGTCGCGCAACAAGTCGACGCGGATATTTATATCAATGTCCAAGGTGATGAGCCGTTGGTTAATCCAGATGATATTCTTAAGGTTATTGAAGCCAAAAAAGCTTACCCCAATGAAGTTATTAACGGTTATGCCATTATTGGAGAAAATGAAGACCCGAACAGTGTGAATATTCCTAAAGTGATTTTTACCGAAGACAAACGACTTGTTTATATGTCAAGACAAGCATTACCCGGTTTTAAAGATCAAAAAAACGCACCACAACATTATTACAAGCAAGTGTGTATTTACGCCTTTAACCGAAAAGAACTATTAGACTTTGGTGCATGCGGCAAAAAAAGTACATTAGAGCAATCAGAGGATATCGAAATCATTCGCTACCTAGAATGGAATCAACCGATCAGAATGATACCAACTCGGCCAGGCAGTTTAGCTGTGGATGTGCCAGAAGATGTGGCGAAAGTAGAAATCGCATTAAAGGCGTTATGGCATGAATAAACCAATAACCGAATACCAAACCATCGTTTTCGATTGCGATGGCGTGGTGCTGAATTCCAATAAAATCAAAACCCAAGCGTTTTATGATGTCGCCAAGGTTTACGGTCACGAACCTGCGCAGGCCTTAAAAGATTTTCACGTGCAAAATGGTGGAATTTCACGGTTTGTAAAATTTGAATTCCTGCTGACCGAGATTCTTAAAAAACCAGTTGATCAAACGGAGTTAAATCAACTATTGGATAGCTTTGCAGATGAGGTAAAAAAAGCGTTAATGACCTGTGAAGTAGCCGATGGTTTAGATGAACTGCGTGAGCAAACAAAACACGCCAATTGGCTAATTGTTTCCGGCGGCGATCAAGAAGAATTGCGTGAGGTATTTAAAGCCCGTGGTCTAGACCATTATTTTGATGGCGGTATCTACGGTAGCCCAGACACCAAAGACATCATACTTGCACGTGAAATCAAAAGCAGCAATATCACCAGGCATGCTTTATTCCTTGGCGACAGCAAATACGATTACCAAGCTGCCCAAGCCGCAGCTCTAGACTTCATCTTTCTTACCCAATGGACCGAAGTCAAAGACAACCAGGCCTGGTGCCAAAGTAAAGAGATCCATAGTTTATTGAATCTCAAAAGTGTGATTTAGCATGAAAGAATTTATTAAAAAACTACTACTTTTAAATAAAAATTTTTATATGAGTTATATAAAGTTTCAGCTTTTTAGAAGTAAGTTGTACTTCGGTAAAAAAACATCAAAGCTTAAATCAGGCAAAATACTTGCTCAGTCAGAATTAGTATCCAAAGTTACATCTGCAAAAGTAAACAAAGGATCGAAGGTTTGTCATATCATCGGCTCTGGTTGGTCTTTACATGAATCTGTCACGGTTATTTCTGATAAGGACTTTGTAATAGGCTTCAATTATGCAGGGCTTATAGGCATACCGTTTGATGTTTATTTTGTAGAGTTTGGTGGCGACACGGTAAAAAATATTTCACATCAACATTTGTCTATTGTTGAAGACTATGTATCAAAACATACAAACTTAATCTTCTTTAAAAACTTATGGGAAGATAAAAACGATATGGAATTTGTGAACAATAATTGGTTAGGCATTGCCACGCCAATCAAAGATAGAATTTATCCAATGTTAGACAAAAAGTATCTTGACTCCGTTATTGAAGCAATGCTTTCTGATCGAACCGATTATTTGCCGCAACTGACATCGAGCGTGGTGACTTCAATCATTTTGGCATATAAAGCAGGTTTTGAAAAAATTGTAGTTCACGGTTTGGATTTTGGTGGGCGGTATTTTTACGAAGTGGATGGTTTTCAAGTTGACTCAACTTATATACCGGATAAGAAACCCGAAGGCGGTTTCTACGGTATAACTAAAAAAAACTCTGTGCATCCAACTGCAAGCGGTAATGCAGGGATGAAGGAGGTTGTTCCTGAGTTAAAAGCTTGTTTAAAAAAAAGAGGGGTTAATTTATTTTGTGCGACTTCAATTTCACCTGTTTCGAGGGTTTTGCCTTTATATGGTTTAAATAGTTGATTTCGCATAAAAGGTTTTAAGCAAAATCCATTATTTTGGGTATTTGCATGATAATGTGCTTTACAGTGCAGTGGATGTGATGGTGCTCCCTAGTTTGCAGGAAGCATTTGGTACAAACTGCTTCTGAATCGATGGCGTGCGGTTCGCTGTGGTTGCCTTTGGTGAAACGGGTTTACTTAGAATAGTCGATCACCAATAAACCGGCTACCTTGTACAACCTTTCGATACTCAAGGCCTCGCTAATGGTATTATTTGATATTGCAACACAACATCGCGTGCAAGTCGTCAAAAACGCTCGTGACAAATACTTGCGTGACTTTGATTGCAGGGTGGTTGTACAAAAGTACATTCAGCTTTATAAAGAAGTTTTGAATTAAAATTACCAGGCCTGGTAAATCCTGGAAAAACATACTTGTTATTCTTAATTGAATTGGGTATTTAAATAAAGATAAAAATGATTGGCCCTATGATAGAACTTAATAAAAATTACAGCACTACCCGCCGCGTGCAAAAGATGGACGCAGAGTTAGTCATAGCAGAAATAAAAGCAGCATATAAGCCAGAAGACAAATTTGAAACCGTGCTTTTTTTACCAGAAGGCGAAGGTCGACAAGGCGAGGGTGGTTTGCGTACTCAAGGCCACTTCAAAAAAAAACAAGAAGATAAAACACTTGTCACCGTTGTTACGGTTGTCTACAACGGTGAACAATTTTTAGAAAAAACCATTCTTAGTGTCATCAATCAGACTTATGACAATGTCGAATACATAATTATCGACGGTGGCTCTACTGATGGTACTTTAGATATTATCCGTAAATACGAACATGCCATTGATTATTGGGTAAGTGAAAAAGATAAAGGTATTTACGATGCAATGAATAGAGGTATTTTATTGGCTACTGGACGAGTCTTATCACTTCTTAACTGCGGAGATTATTTCGTAGATAATGCTTTAATTAAAGTAGGTGATTTTTTTCTATCGAATAAACCAACCGCTATTTTAACTGGCGGTGTTATAAAATATGATGAAGCACATGAGTTTATTTTAGAGTCTAATAATGAATCGTTTAATAAACTTATTGACTATACTATGCCTTGTAACCATCCATCTACTTTTATACCTCTATTAGTTTACAAGGTTTGGGGTAGGTTTGATGATTCATATAAAATTTGTGGTGATTATGATTTGATTTACAGATTGAATCATTTTGGAGTAGATTTCTACTTTTCTAATTTTATGTTCGTGAAAATGCAGTTAGGCGGCGTTTCAGAAGTCTATAATTCCATTTTACAAAGAGCTATTGAGCACTATACAGTTAGAATTGGCAAGCTTAATAACTTTTACAATTTTTATCTGTCTTGTAAACTTTATGTAGTAGAAAGTTTTAGACATTTAGTAAAGTTGCTAATAAGTAAAAGGTTACTTATTAAGTATAGAAATATAAAGCACACCTCTAATTTATTTAAGTAAAGAGTCATGTTCAAGAAAACTTTAACGTTTCCACTTAAAGCGGAGCTTAAACAACATGCTTAATCTAGTAATAAAAACGGTTAACACTCCATTTGTTGGAGGTGAAGCTCGCTTTGCAAAAGCCCTAAACAAGTACCTTCAAAAATAAAAGGGTTTACAGTGAAATTAAATAAAGAATATTTTGTAACGGCTGTGCCAGTAGAATCAAAATGTGGTGGTGGATTTGTTACAAGAAAATTTTTGAATTATTTAGGGAGGGATTATAAGTTTATTGTTCGTAAAGAGTCGTATCTAATGAAGCTTCTATTTCAAATATTAGGTTTTATTACGCTTCCTTTTATTCACCCAATCTTTACAAGATATAGCTCTTTTTATTTTTTTGGAAAAAAAACCTATGCTAATTTTAGCCAGTCTTTTGGGTTAGCCTTTTATAATAAAAACGCAGTTTTAATTTGTCATGACTTGCAGTTTCATAGATCTTTTAAGCTTAAAAAATGGGTACTGTGGAGTGAGGGATATTTACTAAGAAGAGCATCAAAAGTTTATGTTTTAAGCAATAGAGATTACCGTGTAGTAACAGAATATTACAATTTACCAGCCCCTAAAGTGGTAAATAGCTTTGAACCCATCTTTGGAGCGGTAGCTAACTTAGATATTGTATTGCCTAAAATCAAGCGGTTAGTTTTTATTGGTTCTTTAGATCGTGAAGAAAACTACGAGGCGATAAGTTGGTTTGTCAATAATATAATTAATGGAATTTTTGTTTCACTTGATATTGTCGGGCATAGTAAAAAAAAGATAGTGCATCCTTTGATAAATTATATTGGATTTGTTGATGATTTAGATATTCTTCCTACAAACTATGATTTAGCTGTAGCTCCTATGTTTACTGGTCAGGGGGTAAAAGTTAAAGTTATAGATTGTTTAGTTAGAGGTTTGCCAGTTCTTGGAACTAAGGATGCTTTTAGTGGCATTGAATCCATACCTCCAGGTTTTGTAACAAATGATCCAGCTATATGGATATCGATTATCAATGAAGAATGTCGATATTATATAAGATCTTAATTTATTTAGGTTCACTCTTATGAAAGGCATTATTTTAGCAGGCGGATCAGGCACACGTTTATACCCAATTACTAAAGGGGTTTCTAAACAGCTAGTCCCAATTTATGACAAGCCAATGGTCTATTATCCTTTGTCTGTTTTAATGTTGGCTGGAATTTCTGAAGTATTAATTATTACCACGCCAGAAGACCAAACCTCTTTTCAACGCCTATTAGGCGATGGTTCAGAAATCGGTATGTCTTTTGAATACATTGTACAACCGTCACCAGATGGTCTAGCCCAAGCCTTTATTTTAGGTGATGAGTTTCTAGGTGATGAAGATGCCTGTTTAGTTTTAGGCGATAATATCTATTACGGTCATGACCTCACCTCTACACTTGCCAATGCGGTAAAAAATGCCAAACAAGAAAACAAAGCCACCGTTTTTGGCTATCACGTAAATGATCCAGAACGTTATGGTGTGGCTGAATTTGACCAAAACGGAAATGTCATCTCTCTAGAAGAAAAACCAGAAAAACCAAAATCTAACTACGCGGTAACAGGTCTTTACTTCTACCCCAATGATGTGATTCAAAAAGCCAAAGCCGTTAAACCTTCGCATCGTGGTGAGTTAGAAATCACCACTGTAAACCAAATGTACCTTGAGGAAGGTCGCCTAAAACTAGAAACCATGGGGCGAGGTTATGCTTGGTTAGATACAGGAACCCATGAAAGTCTTTTAGAAGCCTCATCTTTTATTGAAACCATTGAAAAACGCCAAGGTCTAAAAGTCGCCTGTATAGAAGAAATTGCTTTTGAGATGGGGTATATCACCAAAGAACAACTCATCGAACTAGCACAACCGCTCAAAAAGAACCAATATGGCCAATACCTACTAAAACGTGCACAAGAAGGTCGTGCGTAATGAAGTTTATTAAACAAGTCATTCCAGACGTTTTATTGATAAAACCTAAAGTTTTTGGTGATGACCGAGGTTATTTTGTAGAAACTTTTCGTCAAGACAAGTTTGAAAAAGCCGTAGGCCATAAAGTTAACTTTATACAAGATAATGAATCTAAGTCTACTAGAGGTGTATTAAGAGGCTTGCATTTTCAGTTACCACCTTATGCACAAAGCAAATTAGTGAGAGTGATAGAGGGTAAGGTATTAGATGTAGCGGTCGATATCCGCCAAGGTAGTCCAACTTTCGGTAAAGTGGTGATCGCTGAACTAAGTGCAGAAAACAAACATCAACTGTTTATCCCAAGAGGATTTGCACATGGTTTTGTCGTATTAAGTGAAACCGCCATATTTGCTTATAAAGTTGATAACTACTACTCTCCAGAATGCGATAGAGGGTTAGCGTTCAATGACGCTGAATTAAACATAGATTGGCAAATACCAGCAGAAGACCTAAAACTATCGGATAAAGACCAAAAACAACCAGGCCTGGTAAATTTAGGCAGTTGTTTTGAATACGGTATTGATTACTATGCCTAATCAAAGTAAACGAGTGTTAGTCACAGGTAAAAATGGTCAACTGGGTCAGAGTTTAAAACAACTCTCTACCAACTACCCGTATCTCACTTTTGATTTTGTAGCAAGAGACGAACTCGATTTATCTAATACAGAATCAATCGAAGCCTATTTTGCGAATAATGAATACGATGTCATTATCAATTGTGCCGCTTACACTGCAGTAGATAAAGCCGAATCCGAACCAGGCCTGGCAAATCAAATCAATCATTTAGCCGTAAAACAACTGGCTGAAATTGCCAAACAACAAGATGCAATGCTCGTTCATATCAGTACTGATTACGTGTTTAATGGTCAAAACTACAAACCTTACATTGAATCAGATAAAACAGATCCGCAAAGCGTTTATGGTGAAACTAAGCTAAAAGGCGAGCAAGCGATAGAAGCCATTAACCCTAAAGGTTGTATTATTCGCACAAGCTGGGTGTATTCAGAGTTTGGTAATAACTTTGTTAAAACCATGTTGCGACTAGGCAAAGAAAAAGACCAGCTAGGAATCATCTTTGATCAAGTAGGCACACCGACCTATGCAGGGGATTTGGCAGAAGCTATTTTGCAGATAATAGACCGCACTGGCATTGCGAGGAGCGCAAGTGACGTGGCAATCTATGAAGCCAGTAGTGGGTTTAAGATGGATCGCCACGCTACGCTCGCGATGACAGAGGGTGATGTACTCACTAAAAATGAAGTCTTTCATTTTTCAAACGAAGGCGTTTGCAGTTGGTATGACTTCGCCAAAGCCATTTTTGAATTAAGTCGCATTGAGTGTAATGTTAATCCAATTGAAACCAAAGACTATCCAACACCGGCAAAAAGACCACATTACAGTTTAATGAATAAGGCAAAAATTAAACAAGCCTATCATTTAGAAATACCCTATTGGAAAGACTCACTAAAGGTTTGTCTACAAAAGCTACAGGAACAAGCATAAATGGAAGCTAAAACAATTATTGTCACTGGTGGAGCAGGATTTATTGGTTCTGCGGTAGTACGTGAATTCATCAATCATTCAAATCACCATGTTGTGAATGTAGATAAACTCACTTACGCGGGTAACTTAGAGTCCTTATCTACAATTGATCAAAATCCAAGGTACCAATTTGAACAAGTCGATATTTGCGATGCAGATGAAGTAAAACGTGTATTTGAACAACATCAACCAGATATCATTATGCACTTAGCTGCAGAATCCCATGTTGATCGTTCTATTGATGGCCCAGGTGAATTTATTCAAACTAATATTGTGGGTACTTACACGTTGCTTGATCAAGCACGAGTTTATTGGAATTCATTAGAAAGCGATAAAAAAGCCAACTTCCGCTTTCACCATATTTCTACTGATGAAGTTTATGGAGATCTTCCTCATCCAGATTATTTGGCAGATTCAGAAAAAGCCAGTCTTCCACTGTTTACAGAAGAAACAGCGTATGAGCCTAGTTCACCCTATTCAGCCAGTAAAGCAGGTAGTGATCATTTAGTAAGAGCATGGAACAGAACATTTGGTTTACCAACGCTTGTTACCAACTGTTCAAATAACTACGGTCCTTATCACTTTCCAGAAAAACTGATTCCGTTAGTCATATTGAATGCTTTAGAAGGCAAACCTCTACCAATCTATGGCAAGGGCAATCAAATCCGTGACTGGCTATATGTAGAAGACCATGCACGTGCTTTAATTTTAGTGGCAACCACAGGAAAAATAGGTCAAACATACAACATAGGTGGCCACAACGAAAAACAAAATATAGATGTGGTAAATACAATTTGTGACATTTTAGATGAACTTGCGCCAATAGCAGAAAATAAACACATTCAAAATTCAACATCCAACATCCAGCATTACAAAGACCTAAAGGTCTTTGTAAAAGATCGCCCAGGCCACGACATGCGCTATGCAATTGATGCTTCTAAAATTCAAAAAAAATTGGGCTGGTCTCCAAAAGAAACTTTTGAGAGTGGGATTAGAAAAACCGTGCAATGGTATTTAGATAATCAGGTTTGGTGTAAACATGTGCAAGATGGTAGTTATCAGCGTGAACGTCTGGGAAGTAAATGACTAACTTAAATGCATTGCCTTCTGTTGCTGTTTTACTCGCTGCATATAATGCGGGTAATTGGCTTAAGGAACAAATAGTATCTATTTTAAACCAGAAAAGTGTTGTGGTTGATGTATTTATTAGCGTTGATTTGTCTAATGATGGTACTTATGAATACTGTAAGAAACTTGAAGCTGAACATGAAAATATTCATATTCTGAATTACGGTGGGCGTTTTGGTGGGGCGGCTAAAAATTTTTTTCGTCTTATCAGAGATGTAGACTTTTCGAAATATGATTTCATTGCATTATCAGATCACGATGATATTTGGCTAGACGGTAAATTATTACGAGCTTGTGAAGTCATTAGACTTAAAAAAGTAGATGCTTATTCTAGTGATGTTGTTGCTTTTTGGGAAAATGGTCGCTCAAAGCTTGTTAAGAAATCTTATCCGCAAAAGCGATTTGACTATTATTTTGAAGCAGCGGGTCCTGGATGTACTTATGTTTTTTCTTGTCAAACACTACAGAAATTTAAGACATTTTTAATTGAAAATTGGGAAGAAGTTAATCAGGTGGCCTTACATGATTGGATGATTTATGCCTTTTGTCGTTCTAATGACATGACGTGGCATATTGATAATTTACCATTGATGAAGTACAGACAACATAGCTCTAATCAAGTAGGTTTTAATTCTGGTTTAAAGGCATACTTGAAACGAATTACAATGGTCAAAGATAAATGGTACCGTTCAGAAGTTAAAAAAATTACCAATTTGACCAATCAATCAGATAAGAGTGAAATTACTCTAGACAGAAATTTTTTAATTAAACATTTTTGGCAGTTAAGAAGACGTACTAGAGATGCATATGCATTATTAGTGATGTTGCTACTTGGTGTATTTTGATGAAATTATTATTAACAGGTGCTACTGGTTTTATTGGGAAAGCTTTAGTCTTATCATTACTTGGATATGATTATTCTATTCGCGCATTACTTCGTTCCCCTTCATTAGATTTACCTCATGTTGTTGACCAGGTAATTTGTGATCTGACAGAGCTAGTAGATGAGGTATTGGAGCAATCCAGACATAGTAAGCTGGTATCTGCTTTAAAGGGTGTTGATGTGTTAGTACATACCGCTGCACGAGCTCATATTATGCAAGAGGAAGCAGCTAATCCTTTAGAGGAATATCGTAAAATGAATCGGGATGCGACGTTGGTTTTGGCGCGAATGGCGGCTGAATCTGGTGTTAAACGTTTTGTTTTTTTGAGTTCGATTAAGGTGAATGGTGAATTTACCAGGCCTGGTAATTCTTTTTTACCTGATGATAAATACATTCCTACTGACCCTTATGGCTTATCTAAATATGAGGCTGAGCAGGGTTTATTAAAGATTGCAAAAGAGACAGACATGGAGGTCGTGATTATTCGTCCTCCATTGGTTTATGGACCAGGTGTTAAGGCCAATTTTTCTTCTATGATGAATTGGGTTAATAAGGGTGTTCCTTTGCCATTTGGTGCTGTGCACAATAAACGCTCTTTAGTTGCTTTAGATAACTTGGTCGATTTTATTTCTTTGTGTGCAGATAGAGAGAAATCACCAAAAGCGGCGAATCAGGTGTTTTTGATTTCGGATGGTGAGGATGTTTCTACTACTCAGCTATTACAAAAAGTCGCTAAAGCCTTTAATAGAAAAGCAATGCTACTACCTATTCCTGTTTGGTTAATGACTTTTATGGCTAAGTTATTAGGGAAAGGGGTTGTTGTTAATAGACTGTTTGGTTCTTTGCAAGTTGATAGCTCTAAAGCCCGTGATTTACTTGGTTGGAAACCTGTCACTACAATGGATGAGCAATTAAAGAAAACCGCAGATTTATTTAAAGATAACCACGAAGACACTAAGTCACGAAGTTTTTAAATACATGCTTTCAAAAAAATGGCGGATGGCATACCAGGCTTGGTGAGTTATTGTGAGAATATCGATCATCCGATACTCTGCTTTGCCTTTGGAGATCTTTGGGTCAAGCCCGAGGATGACGTTGGGGTTATGAAGAAAGAAGTGACGTAGTGGTCGATATGTAATTTTACGCTTTAAAAACGATATCTTGTAAAAGCGAACGGATTAACGTACGATAATTATCGTTAGAATTGGAGGTTAAAATTATGACAACATTAAATTCTACTGAGGCACGCTCAAATTTTTATGGGTTAATTGCTCAAGTTAATGAATCTCATGAACCAGTGACGATTACGGGTAAAAAAGGTAATGCGGTGCTAATTTCTGAAGACGATTGGAGTGCCATAAATGAAACGTTATCGCTTTTAAATATTAAAGGCATGCGTGAATCGATTCTTGACGGTATGAAAACACCTCTTGATGAGTGTAGTCAAAGTCTAGAATGGTAGCTACTGAATGGTAAATAAACCAGAAAAGTGGGTTTTGGTCTATACAAAGCAGGCACAGAAAGACGCTAAAAAATTAAGTGCAGGAGGTTTAAAACCAAAGGCACAACAATTGTTAAGTCTTATAGAAAAATACCCTTTTCAAAATCCACCACATTTTGAGAAGCTTGTTGGGGATTTAGCTGGTGCATATTCTAGACGAATTAATATTCAGCACCGAATTGTATATGAAGTTTTTGAAGAGCAAAACATAGTAAAAATTTTACGTCTTTGGAGTCATTACGAATAATATGAGAATTGAGAATTGAGAATTAGGGACGGTACCCAAAGATACCGACCCTTTTTTACTCTACTCTACGCTAGAAGGGGGAAGTCGAAAACGTAGTGTCGGGGTAATCTATGTTTTCTGGAGACTATTTATTTTTACGGGAAATTAATAATTGGGCTTTGTTTACATAATCGTGTTAAAATTCTTTTAATAGTACTCTAAAGGATACGATTATGATTATTGCAGCTAATGAAATCAAAACCAAAGGGGTTTCGTTATTTGGTAAGGTGCTTGATAAAGCCGATGAACTCATTATTAATGTGCGTGGAAAAAACAAGTATGTAGTACTGGATATTGAACGCTACAATGAGTTTAGACAAAACGAACTCGAGCTTGCACACTTTAAGGTGATGCAAGATATACAAGAAGGGCGTTACAAAAAGCAAACGTCTGCCGACCATGTTAAAGAGTTGATGGATGCCTTATAAAATCATTCAAACGGATACCTATTTTAAGAAGCTGAAAAAGTTTATTAAAAAGCATCCAGATGCACTTGAACGTTATGTTAAAACTATTGAAATTCTTGAGGTTGATCCATTTCATCCATCACTAAGGCTGCATAAATTGCAGGGTAAGCTTCATGATTTTCATAGTGTATCTATCAACTTGAATTATCGGATTGTGATTGATTTTATTCTCACAGAGCAAGAAATTATTCCTATTGATGTGGGTACACATGACGAAGTCTATTAGGTTCCTTACCGTACATCTCCTAATTTGCCCAACACCTTTATAATCACCGTGTAATTACTTAGTTATGGCTGTTAAATGAAAAGAATTTTTGATATTTTTTTGGCTCTCATTGCCTTTAGCCTGTTAATTGTTCCCGCTGTGATTGTGGCATTATTGGTTAAACTGACTTCAAAAGGGCCTGTTTTATATTGGTCTGATCGGGTTGGTATAAATAATACAATTTTTAAAATGCCTAAGTTTCGTAGTATGAAAATTGATACTCCTGCCGTAGCGACTCATCTTTTACAAGATCCTAAAAGTGTATTGACTCCAATTGGTAACTTTTTACGTAAATCGAGTTTAGATGAGTTGCCACAACTTTGGTGTATTTTAAAAGGTGATATGAGTTTTGTGGGGCCACGCCCAGCGTTGTTTAATCAAGATGATTTAATAGAATTAAGAACTCAGCAAGGGGTGCATGAATTAATTCCTGGGTTAACGGGTTGGGCACAGGTTAATGGTCGTGATGAATTGCCGATTCCTGAAAAAGTCGCTTTAGATGTTGAATATATGTCTAAGCAGGGGTTTTGGTTTGATATTTATATTATTTGGCTTACTTTTTTAAAAGTCGTTAAGCGTGATGGAGTTTCACACTAATGTTTAGTTTTGATTGGTTAATTCCATTACCGCGTTGGCAAAAAAGAATAATTTCTGTTGCAACGGATTTTGTTAGCCTTATTTTCATTTCTTTAATAGCGGTATGGTTGCGTTTAGGCACAGTAGACCTGCCACATCAGTTTGCATTTGCCATTTTTATTCTGCCATTTTTAGCCCTGCCAGTATTTATTAAATTAGGTCTTTACCGAGCAGTCGTGCGTTACATTACTCATCGATTTATGTTTGTTGTATTTACGGCCGTATCGTTAAGTTTTTTAATTTGGTCAACCGCAATTTTAATGTTCGATTTAGCTTATCCGCGTTCGGCGTTAATTATTGCTTGGTTAATGGCGATATTGTATATAACGGGGTCTCGTTTAATTATTCGGTGGTTTTTGCTTAGATTAAATGGTGATAATGAGCTATGTGATTCTATTGTGATTTTTGGTGCGGGTGATGCCGGTCGTCAATTAATGCAGGCTCTTTCTGGAATTGCACATAAAAAAGTCGTAGCGTTTATTGATGATGATAAAAGTCTACATCACCAAAAAATTGGTGCTATCAAGGTTTATGAACGTGCGGATTTACAAGAATTAATCAACCGTTTTCAAGTTAAAGAAATTCTACTTGCTACGCCTGGTATGCCATCAAAAGAGCGTAAGGGCGTGCTAAATTGGTTGGCGCCTTTTCCTATTAAAGTGTCTACACTCCCAAGTATGGAAGAAATTGTGGATGGAACTGTCTCTTTTTCTGATGTTAGAGAAGTGAGCATTGAAGATCTTTTAGGTAGAGATGCCGTTCCTGCACAAGATAATTTATTAAGTGAATGTATTACCGATAATGTAGTCATGGTAACAGGTGGTGGTGGTTCAATTGGTTCAGAGCTTTGCAGGCAAATTATTCGACAAAAACCGCAAAAGTTAATTATTTTTGAACTGAGTGAATTTGCTTTGTACTCCATTCAACATGAACTTATTGGGCTTAATGCTAAATCTAATAAGCAGATAGAGTTAATCTCGATTTTAGGTGATATTAAAAACAAAACTAAGTTAGATAATTTGGTTAAACAATATCAAGTTGAAACGATTTATCATGCCGCAGCATATAAACATGTGCCGTTGGTTGAACATAATATTGCTGAAGGTATTTACAACAATAGTTTTGGCACCTTAACCGTTGCAGAAGTAGCGGCAGAAAATAAGGTTAAAAACTTTGTTTTGGTCTCTACCGATAAAGCGGTGCGCCCCACCAATTTTATGGGCGCAAGTAAACGTATGGCAGAGTTAAGTTTGCAAGCGTTACAAGATGAATACCCAAATACTCGTTTTGTAATGGTGCGTTTTGGCAATGTGCTTGGCTCCTCTGGTTCCGTTATTCCACTATTTAAACAACAAATAGCTAACGGTGGCCCTGTAACGGTGACACATAAAGAAATCACCCGATATTTTATGACTATTCCTGAAGCCGCTTCATTGGTGATTCAAGCGGGTTCTATGGGCGTTGGTGGTGATGTATTTGTTTTAGATATGGGAGAGCCTGTCAAAATAGCTGATCTAGCTGAAAAATTGATTAAACTTTCTGGACTTGAAATTATAGATTCCGAAGGGCATGGCGATATTGAAATTCAATATACGGGTTTGAGGCCTGGAGAAAAGCTATTTGAAGAGCTATTGATAGGCGAAAATGTTGACGGTACAGATCATCCAAGAATTATGAAGGCACATGAAGATTATATTGATTATCAGACTTTAAAACAGGAGCTGAATTCAATCTCTAAACTTCTTGAAAATCATGAGTATAAAAGTGTATCTAAAAAGTTAGAGCAATTGGTTTCAGGCTTTAGGCATTCATCAGAGATTGTGGATTATTTGCAATAACCCTTCCAAACATAGGGCTTAATTTAACAATCTAAAGCCGTAATCGTCATTATCGAACTTGATCCGATAGCCTGTTTTTGCGGTTGGAGGTCCCCGGGTCAAGCCCGAGGATGACAAACCGTATAATCGTAATTATTAGTTTTGATTTATACTCTAAAACGATAGTAGTCATTATCGGGCTTAATTTAACAATCTAAAGCCGTAATCGTCATTGTCGGACTTGATCCGATAATCTGTTTTTTCGGTTGGAGATCCCCGGGTCAAGCCCGAGGATGACAAACCGTATAATCGTAATTATTAGTTTTGATTTATACTCTAAAACGATAGTAGTCATTATCGGGCTTAATTTAACAATCTAAAGCCGTAATCGTCATTATCGGATCAAGTCCGATAATCTGTTTTTTCGGTTGGAGATCCCCAGGTCAAGCCTGAGGATGACAAACCGTATAATCGTAATTATTAGTTTTGATTTCATACTCTAAAACGATAGTAGTCATTATCAGACTTAATTTAACAATCTAAAACTGTAATCGTCATTATCGGACTTGATCCGATAATCTGTTTTTTCGGTTGGAGATCCCCGGGTCAAGCCCGAGGATGACAAACCGTATAATCGTCATTGTCGGACTTGATCCGATAATCTGTTTTTTCTGTTGGAGATCATGGATCAAGCCCGAGGATGACAGACCGTATAATCGTCATTATCGGACTTGATCCGATAATCTGTTTTTGCGGCTGGAGATCCCCAGGTCAAGCCCGAGGATGACAAACGCTACAACCATTATTATCCAGCTTGGGTATGGGTAATTATTGTTTTTGTGTTTTTTACTGTATAAATAAGAATAAATTTATACCAGTATATATAAAATTACTTAAGTAGTTAGTTTAATTATGTTATTCTTTTTTTAAGTTTATGTTTTTTAACGTAAATTTTTTGTGTTTATTTAAACCTTTGGAGAATATCAAAATGATTAAGAATTTAACTTCTATCTTTGCCGTAATGCTTTTGTCTCTAGCTAGTTTTATTGTTTCAGCTTCACCCGTTAATGTTAATAAGGCTTCGGCAGAAGAAATAGCCTCTTCATTATCAGGAATTGGGCCTGCCAAAGCCATGGCTATTTCTACACATTGTAAAAAAACGAAATGTAAAAAAGCAGACGATTTATTGGCTGTAAAAGGCATTGGTGAAAAAACACTAGCCAAAATATCTGCTGATTTACGATTTAAATAATCGTATTTATCATCATAAAATTAACTGAACAAAGAAACAAAATTGATGTTTTTTTCTTCAAAATTTCTTAAAAATACAAGATACAAAAGCCTGGTTAAATTGCCAGGCTTTTTGCTATTTTGCCAATTTCTTTTTATGGTGTTCTTGTTATTTTCACTCACGGCTAAAGCAGATAGCCTTAAGCCCAATTTAATGCTATTAAAAACGTATCAGCCTAATCAAGACATTACAGGTTGGTTAATGAGCGAAAAGTTAGATGGCGTGCGTGCTTATTGGGATGGTAAACATCTCATTAGTCGTCAAGGTAATGTGTATGCTTCGCCTAAGTGGTTTACTCAAAACTTTCCGCCGTTTGAGCTGGACGGTGAGCTTTGGTTAGCAAGAGGGCAGTTTCAAGAAACGGTGTCGATTGTTCGTCAACAAACGCCAGATAATCGCTGGAAGCAGATTACTTATAATATTTTTGAAGTACCCAATCAAAAAGGCGGTTTGTTAGAAAGATTATCGATATTAAAGGCCTTTTTAAAACACACCCCAAATTCGTTTATCAAAATCATAGAACAAAAAAGCATCAAATCTAATCAAGATATAGAGAAAGAGCTCAAGCGAATATTGGCGTTAGGCGGTGAAGGTCTAGTGGTGAGAAACCCAAGCATGGCATATCAAACAGGGCGTTTATCTACGGCTTTAAAGATCAAACAAAAACAAGATGCAGAATGTGTTGTTAAGTCTTACACAAAAGGTCAGGGAAAATTTACAGGCCTGGTAGGGGCCATTGAGTGTGAATTAATTCCAGAGCAGGTAACAAGGTTGTTTCCAAAGTTGAATGAACTGAGTACGCTGAATGGAATGAAAACCAAAAAGCAACAAATCATTAAAGTGGGAAGCGGATTAAGCGATTATCAAAGATTGCATCCGCCAAAAATAGGCAGTGTGATAACTTTTCAGTATATCGGTTTAACCAAAAAAGGCTTGCCACGTTTTCCGGTGTTTTTAAGAGAGCGAGTTGTGCAGGAGTGAGTATTTATCTTGCATTGTTCGCTTTAACAAAATTACAATTTAAGTGTATGATAGTAATGAATTATAAAAGGAAGTTGTCATGGCATTAGCCTATTCAGAGCACTATACCGTTAGAGACTATGCACTTTGGGAGGGTGATTGGGAGTTGATTCATGGAGCGCCTTACGCTATGGCACCGTCCCCGACGATTTCACATCAAAGACTTGAACAAGAAATTGCTGTTCAACTTTATAATGGATTAAAAAATTGTTCAACTTGTGAGGCATTAAGTGAGGTTGACTGGCAAAGTTCAGATGATACTGTGGTTCGCCCTGATATATTAATTGCGTGTAATATTGAGGGCGAAAAACTCACAAAAACGCCAGAGTTAATTGTTGAAATTGTGTCACCTACATCGGCAAAACGTGATGAGTTAACTAAGTTTGAACTTTATCAGCAAGAAGGGGTGAAGTTTTATATCTTGGCATACCCAAATGAAAAGATGGCTAAAGTGTATCGTTTACATGAAGGGCGATTTATTAAAGAAGCCGATTTTAGCAATGAGCAGTTTGACTTTAAAATTAAAGAGTGTGATTTAAGTATAGACTTTAGCCAAATATGGCGTGATTAAGGTCGTACTGTTAAATTATTTTAAACGACAAATTAAAAAAATAACAGGCCTGGTTGTTATTAGACGTTATTTCTAAGGTTACCCTAATCTCATAAAATATAAGCCTGTCACAGGGCATGCCTGACCTGGGTATTTATGAAAATATGGTGAGTTCAACCTTAGTCTAACTTTTCATAAACGCTTCAACACGATCTAGTGCATTAATTAAGTTTTCCATACTGGTCGCAAAAGAAAAACGCATGTGTTTATCAGCACCAAACGCCGAACCTGGTACAGCGGCGACTAATTTTTGATCAAGCAGTGCCGCTACAAAGTCGGTGTCTGTTTGGTAACCTTTCATTTGCATGGCTTCAGAAATATCCATAAACGCATAAAACGCACCATCTGCATGAATACACTCAAAACCAGGTAAAGTGTTAATGCGATCAACCACATATAAATGACGCTTTTTAAACTCAACTAACATGGTTTGAATACATTCTTGTGGACCATTTAACGCTTCTACTGCGGCGGCTTGAGAAATAGAGCACGGGTTAGACGTACTTTGCGATTGCACTTTGCGCATTCCAGCAATTAATTCTACTGAACCTGCGGCATAACCAATACGCCAACCTGTCATTGAATACGCTTTAGAAACGCCATTCATAACGATTGTGCGGTCATAAAGTTCTGGGCTAACTTCTAATAAGTTTGTAAACTTCACATCACTTAACATAATGTGTTCATACATATCATCAGAGGCAATAATGATATTTGGGTGTTTTACCAGCACATCGCCAATGGCTTTTAATTCATCAGCAGAATAAACCGCACCTGTTGGGTTGGATGGGCTGTTTAATACTAGCATTTTGGTTTTAGGTGTAATGGCGGCTTCTAATTGTGCAGCAGTGATTTTAAAACCTTGCTCAATGCCCGCTTCAATTACAACCGGCTCGCCACCCGCCAACAATGCCATGTCTGGATAAGAGACCCAATAAGGTGCTGGAATAATAACCTCATCACCATCATTTAATATCGCTTGGCAAAGATTATAAAAACTTTGTTTACCACCAGAAGAAACCAAAATTTGATTCATTTGGTAGTCTAGACCGTTATCACGCTTAAATTTTGCAATAATGGCTTCTTTTAAATCGGCCGTACCATCCACTGCCGTATAACGGGTTTGACCATTTTGAATGGCGGCAATGCCAGCAGCTTTAATGTGCTCGGGGGTGTCAAAGTCAGGTTCACCCGCTCCTAGGCTAATAATATCTTTACCTGCGCGTTTTAATTCTTGAGTTTTGGCTGTAATAACAAGCGTAAGAGAGGGTTTTACACGATTGACACGGTCAGATAAGTTGGCCATTGATTGAATTTCTCCACAGGTGGTTGAGCAGGTATAATAAAGAAATCTTTGCGAAAATTGCGCAAAAACCCCACTAGAGCTCATAAATAGTTAATGCCTTCCATTCTACTGGATTTTATAGGTATTTTTAAAGGAAAAAATGTGTCAAAAGCATTTGAATTAGTTTCACAGTATAAACCCAATGGTGACCAACCCTCTGCAATTGCTCAATTAGTTGAGGGAATTGAAGATGGAGAGGCGTATCAAACCCTTTTAGGGGTTACGGGTTCGGGTAAAACTTTTACCATTGCTAACGTCATTAAAACCGTGCAAAGACCTACCATTATTTTGGCGCATAACAAAACGCTTGCCGCGCAACTTTATGGTGAGATGAAAGGGTTTTTCCCTAATAACGCGGTGGAATACTTTGTTTCTTATTATGATTATTATCAGCCTGAAGCTTATGTTCCCGCTTCAGATACTTATATTTCTAAAGACTCCTCGGTTAATGAACAGATAGAACAGTTGCGTTTATCGGCCACCAAAGCCTTATTAGAGCGTGAAGATGTGATTTTAATTGCCACCGTTTCCGCGATTTATGGTTTGGGTGATCCGGAAATGTATCTCAAGATGATTTTGCAAGTACGTTTGGGCGATAAAATTACGCAACGCGATATTCTTACTCGCTTAACCTCAATGCAATATAACCGTAACGATATTGAACTATGGCGTGGTAACTTTAGAGTACGTGGCGATGTGATTGATATTTTCCCTGCTGAGGCGGAAGAATACGCAGTACGTATTGAGTTATTTGATGATGAAGTGGAAAGTATTGCTTGGTTTGATCCTTTAACCGGAGAAGTGTTAACAAGACCAACTCGAGTAACGGTTTATCCAAAATCGCATTACGTTACCCCCAAAGAGCGTGTTTTGGAGATGGTAGAAAAGGTTAAGGTTGAACTTAAAGAACGTTTAGAACAACTTCGAACCATGAATAAGTTAGTTGAAGCCCAGCGTTTAGAAGAACGTACCAAACTTGATATAGAGATGATGGTAGAGCTGGGTTACTGCACGGGTATAGAAAATTATTCTCGGTATTTGTCGGGCAGAGAAGCAGGGCAACCACCACCGACTTTAATGGATTACTTTCCTAAAAATTCTTTGCTAGTGATTGATGAAAGCCATGTGACCATCCCGCAAATTGGTGGTATGTATAAAGGCGACCGTTCTCGTAAAGAAAACTTGGTAGGTTATGGCTTCCGTTTGCCTTCAGCCTTAGATAATCGCCCAATGATGTTTGAAGAGTTTGAACGAGCGATGCCGCAGAGTATTTTTGTGTCTGCCACGCCGGGTAAATATGAAGCCGAACATTGTTCCACTATGGTTGAGCAAGTGGTGCGACCAACAGGTTTGTTAGACCCGATTATAGAAGTGCGTCCAGCCTTAACGCAAGTAGATGACCTATTGGGTGAAATTACATGGAGGGCAGAAAAAGGGCAGCGTATTTTAGTAACTACCTTAACCAAACGTATGGCCGAAAATCTGACCGAATACTTTGAAGATCACGGTGTACGTGTTCGTTATATGCATTCAGATATTGATACGGTAGAGCGTATAGAAATTATTCGTGATTTACGTTTAGGTGAGTTTGATGTCTTAATTGGTATTAACTTATTAAGAGAAGGGTTGGATATTCCTGAAGTAGCCTTAGTGGCTATTTTGGATGCCGATAAGGAAGGTTTTTTACGTTCTGAACGTTCGCTAATACAAACCATTGGCCGTGCGGCACGTAATGTAGAAGGTAAAGCCATTTTATATGCTGACAAAATTACCAAGTCGATGGAAAGTGCAATTGGCGAAACTGAACGGCGTAGAGAAAAACAAATTCAATATAATCTTGAGCGTGGTATTACACCACAAGGTTTAAATAAAAAAGTCAGTGATATCTTAGATGATTCACCTTATGCAGCTAAATCTACCAGGCCTGGTAAATCTAAAAAAGTGGCTGAAAATAATGTGGATTATGAGCCACAAAAAAGGCTATCACCCGCAGAACAAGCCACTCAAATTAAAAAAATAGAAAAACAGATGTATAAAGCGGCCAAGGAACTAGATTTTGAGTTAGCTGCAAAATTACGTGATGAACTAAAAACACTCAAAACTAATATGGTTGGCATTGGAGATTTACGCTAAAATACCCCGTTATTTTAAAATTACAATATAATTTATAAAGTCTCTACTAAAAAGTTGTTTAAAAGAGTAAGTTCGGTATTTTATGCAATACTTTTACCTGTAAGGTTTTATCTATTTAACGCATGGTTTAAATTCATTTTTATGTATAAAAATACAAATTCAAATTTTATATTAACAAACAAAATACGCGATATTTTTATTGCGTTAAACGCGTGTTTCTTATTGACGTTAAGTTTCTCTGTATTCGCTAAAGAGCCTGTTAAAAATGAACTCGTTAACCAGGCGGAACAGTTTCAAAATGGTTTAAATTTAGCCAAAAAAGGTTCATATGATCAAGCTTTAAAAATCTGGACAACATTAAGTGATTCAAGTGAATTAGTTCCAGAGTTAAAACGTGCAATTGAAAATAATATTGCCGTTATTTATATGAAGCAAAAAAAGTATGAAGAGGCTAAAAAACGTTTAGATACCGCTTTACAGGCTGATGCACAAGTCGCAGTTACCCTAAATAATTTAAATGAAATTTATGCATACGACGCCCAGAAAGCGTATCAAAAAATCTTTAAAGAAACGGCGGTAAAACAACCTTCGGCTAAATGGCTATATTTTGATGTTAAACAAGCTACCTTACCAACAGACAATGTAATCACTGATGCAAAAAATGCAGATGGCTTGCGAGTGGTTAAAAAATCGTTAGAACAATGGCGACATGCTTGGGCTAATCAAGACGTAAAATCGTATTTATCTTTTTATGATAAAAATAATTTTTTACCTAAAAACGGTATGCGCTATTCTACATGGGAAAAAGGGCGTTACCGTAGCCTACAAAACCCTAAGTTTATTAAAGTATTTTTAGACGATATTCAAATCACCCCAATTTCATCAACAATGATGCGTACACGCTTTTTACAGCGCTACCATTCAGACCGTTTTAAAGACGATGTATATAAAGTTTTACTTTGGAAAAAGACAGAAGGTACTTGGAAGATCATTCAAGAGGTTGTGATGTATGGCCAAAAGTAATATCTCAGTATTGTCGGTAAGTAAGCCAGGACGTAAATCATTTCGTAAATCGGTTTTATCGATGTCTGCAGGGGTGACCTTATCGTTTGTTTCAACGCTATTTCATAACGTATTGGCAGATGAGGTAATTAAAGCAGAACAAAAGCTATTATCGACATTAAATGATATACAAAACTTACAGTTAGATACGGCTTTATCTAATATTTCTGAATTAGAAAAAGAATATCCAAAATATAAATTAGCACAATTGATTAAAGCCGATTTATTAGCGGCTAAAACGGGTCAAACAAATCTACAAAAAGCCGTTTATAAAAAAAATCCAAAATCCGTAGATAGTTTATTGGCTGAAGCGGAAGTGCGTTGGCAGTTTTCTAAAGAAAGTTTAAAAAACAATGCCCATTTTGATGACTTTGTATTAAAAACAGCCCACCAAAAAAATATTGTTTTGGTTTCTCTTCAAGAGAGTCGTTTGTATTTATTTGAGCGTAACAGTAAAGGGCAAATGGTGCGCGTTGCAGATTATTACGTTACCATGGGACGTAAAGGCAGTGGTAAACAAAAAGAGGGGGATAACCGAACGCCTATTGGTGTTTATCATGTTGTTGACTTATTACCCGATTCTAGTTTGCCAGATCTTTATGGCGTGGGGGCTTTACCGCTAAATTATCCTAATGACTGGGATAAAGAACACGGTAAAACAGGGTCTGGAATTTGGTTGCACGGTGTACCTAGCGATACGTATATTCGAGCCCCAAAAGCCAGCCGTGGCTGTGTTGTATTAAATAATACAGCAATGAAACGACTCTTAGCTGATTACCAACTACCTTACTCAACCCCTGTACTTATTGTAGATCAAAAACATGCCAATTCTGGTTTTGTAGAAAGTAAGCAAAAGTTACTGCAAGATGTAAAAGGGTGGTTGGCTGATAATGAACACGTAGTAAATTGGCAAGATGTTAGTGTTTACCGCTATCCTGATGAAGAAAATTTATACTATATTACCTTTCCTGGCACTGAAAAAAATACTTTGGTACAGCAATACTGGAAACGTGATTCAGATGGTGATTGGAAGGTTTTGGTACAGTCTAAAAATAATATTCAAATGGCAACCAAATAAACGTTTAGCTTTTGGCTCTATGTTGTATAAGCCATTTTATACAAAGTTTTAAATTATTAAAATTACAGGCCTGGTTTCACGAATGCGAAACCAGGCCTTTTTTATGTGTATTTTTAAATTACTTTGATTGGTATTTCATGCCTTTAGGTGCATCGCCAACACGGTAAGTTTGTTTAATGGAGTTTTCATCTAATCCTTGAATTTTAGTCATAGTCCATTTTTCAACATCTTGCCACATGGTATAAATCTCTTTTTGGCTAGGCATTGAGCCCGCAGAACGTAGTTCTAAGGTTAACACAGGTATATTTAAGTATTCGCCTGCATAGCGCCCTAATGAACCCGGGTAGGTTCCAAGTTCTCGGTGTTTTAAACCGCCAATTTTATTGGGTACGGCATGGTCTGGTCCATCATAGTCTAGTAAGCCGTAAGGGGCATGAATAGAGATAATGGCATCGGGTTTAAATTCTTCAATGGTTTTAACTAGCCATTGGGTTTCTGGTTCTGAATTAGCGGATTTACCTGGGTAACGTCGTTTATTCTTTTTATAATATTTTGTCCAATAATCAATTGCTAATTCATCCCAGTCGGGTGATGGAAAGTTACGGTTTAAATCAACATTATCGGCATTAATGCGAGTGGCTGGATTTCTAAATAGACCATCAGGATTCACCAGAGGAAAAAACAACCAATGTTGACGCGTGTCAGCTTGATGCTTAATCATATTTTGCATCCACAGGTAGGTAATACTTATTGCCGAATATTCGTCACCGTGAATGCCACTAATAAATAAAATGCGGCCTTTAGGTAAGTCTTTAAATTTTGCGTTAGGTTTAAAGTGACGCTCAGTTAAAAGTCTGCCTTGTACACTCTTATAACCGGTTTCTTTTAAATCTAAATCTAAGCATCCTTGATATTTTACGGTGCGTAATTTTTTAGATAAGTCTAAACAAAAGTCTTTTATTGCTTGGTTATTGCTCGTTTCAATTTTAGCGGTTTGACCGTTGGTCATTGCTGTATTGTTTGGCTGGGTACTGGGTGTTGTGTTGGCCGAAGCATAAACGAACCAGGCCTGGTAAAATGCGAAAAGTGATAACCAAAGTGTTTTTGAAAGCATGTAAATTCTTTATTGTTTTAAGGTTTAGTTTACGTTTCATCCGTTTTTAAACTAAATGAAATTGAATCAGCAGCTGAGTCATTATTGCTACTATCTTGAGGTTGCGGTAGTTTACTATTTAATTTGATATTTAAACGTAAATCATTCATTGAATCTGCCCCACGCAAGGCATCTTTATAGGTAATAAGACCATTTTCATATAAATCAAACAAGGCTTGGTCAAAGGTTTGCATACCTAATGCATTTGAATTTTGCATAAGCTGTTTAATTTCATTAACTTTACCGCTAAAAATCAATTCAGCAATACGAGGGGTATTAATTAATACTTCTACGGCGGCAATTTGTCCGCCACCTATTTTAGGAATAAGGCGTTGAGAAATCACCGCTTTAAGGTTAAGTGATAAATCCATCAATATATGTTGGCGCTGATCTGCCGGAAAGAAGTTAATGATTCGGTCTAAAGTTTGGTTGGTGTTATTGGCGTGTAAGGTTGATAAACATAAGTGACCTGTTTCAGAGAACGCAATTGCATGTTGCATGGTATCTCTACTACGAATCTCACCAATAAGAATAACATCAGGCGCTTGTCGCAAGGTGTTTTTTAGCGCACTGTCGTAACTGTCGGTATCAACGCCCACTTCACGTTGAGTGACAATGCTTTTTTTGTGGCGATGTACAAATTCAATTGGATCTTCTATGGTGATGATATGATCATCTCGAGTTGAGTTTCGTACATCAACCAAACTTGCTAGTGTTGTTGACTTACCAGAACCTGTTCCACCCACAATAAGAACTAAGCCATGCTTGTCCATAACCGTTTCTTTTAAAATTGGCGGTAGGTTTAAGTCTTCAAATTTTGGTATTTCAGTATGAACAGAACGAATAACCATACCAGGGGTGCCACGTTGCATAAAAACGTTAACACGGTAACGAGCAATACCACTAATATGGTAGGCAAAGTTGCTCTCTTGCGTATTTTGAAATGTGGTCAATTGATCATGATTCATAACCTGAAAGGCTAGAGATTGAGCTGTATCAGCGGTTAACTTGTCTTCTGTTAAGGTATATAAATGACCATCTTTTTTCATGGTTGCGGGGCGGCCAGCGGTTATAAATAAATCAGAACCTCCCTTATTGGTGAAAAATATCAATAACTTTTGTAGCTCAGTTAAGTTTTCGTGATCATTCGTCATGTTTTATTACCATATTTAATTACGAGGCCATTTATAGACTATTGGAATAGCGATTTATTTACCGCTTTAGCACGGGCATCATCACGTGAAATTACGTTACGCGCAACCAAGTCTTGCAAGTTTTGATCTATGGTTTGCATACCAATTGCTTTTGAAGTTTGTATAACGGAAAACATTTGCGGTATTTTGGCTTCACGTATTAAATTACGAATGGCGGAATTGACCAACATGATTTCATGTGCGGCAATACGCCCACCACCCGTTTTTTTAAGAAGTGTTTGTGAGATAACGGCTTGTAAAGACTCCGATAACATGGCACGAACCATCTCTTTTTCTTCAGCAGGAAACACATCAATAATACGGTCAATGGTTTTAGCCGCTGAACTGGTGTGCAAAGTACCAAATACTAAGTGACCGGTTTCGGCCGCAGTCAGGGCTAATCGAATGGTCTCAAGGTCACGCATCTCACCTACTAGAATAACGTCTGGATCTTCACGCAAGGCTGAACGTAAGGCATTAGTAAAACTTTTAGTATCACGATGCACCTCACGTTGGTTAATTAAGCAACGAATGGGTTGGTGAACAAATTCTATTGGATCTTCAACCGTTAATATATGTGCGGCATCTTTTTTATTTACAAAGTCAATCATGGCCGCAAGGGTGGTCGATTTACCCGAACCCGTAGGCCCTGTAACTAAAACCAAACCACGTGGAAAACTGGCAATACTTTTAAAGCTTTCAGGTGCACCTAACTCTTCTAGGGTAATTATTTTACTAGGAATGGTACGAAAGACCGCCCCAATACCCCGGTTATGCATAAATACATTTGCCCTGAAACGAGCAATTTGTGGAAGTTCAAAAGAGAAGTCAGATTCTAGTTCAGATTCAAAACCACGACGTTGTTCATCATTCATAATGTCGTAGATCATGGTTTGCAGCTGTTCTGACTCAAGATTAGGTGCTTCTATTCGTTGTACGTCACCGTCTTTACGAATAATAGGTGGTTGACCAACGGATAGGTGTAAATCCGATGCACCTTGCTGCACACTAAATTCAAGTAATTGGGTAATATCCATGTAAATTTAACTCCAGAACAGTTCATAAAAAATACACAAGACTCTGTGTCGCCATCTTGCACAAAGTTCTTTATACGTATAACTATATAGGTAATTTGCTTAGCTATCATAATAGAGAGTGTCGTTTTAGGCTATGTTTTTTTGTTTAATGCCAATTTACCCTATACTTAAAAATATAGACAGATAGAAGGTTTACCAGGCCTGTTAAAACAGACTTTGGTTACGGCATTAAAAAAATTATATTTTATGAATAGTGGGTTCTATACCGGCTTTTTTATAAGCTTTCCAGCGCTCTCTACCCATTTTGATTAAATAGTCAGACTGGTCCAATATTTCAATAGTTCTTTGATATTGATTATAAATAGTCGGAAACTCAGGGTGTAGATTGATTAGTACGTCTTTGCATTTTGAATGAACGGTTTCACCAAATAATTGAATAGGGGCTTTAACTGTGTTTTCTAAGCTGTGATGAATAAAACTTTGTGGTTTGGCATCCCACAAAGTTAAATCATAACGCTGTGCATCTTGCTGGTTAGCAAAACGCACATCACACAACCGTTGCTGTTTCCAAATGGTGTTTAGCAACTTGCTTAAAAATGCTTCTCGCTCAGAAGGCTGAGTGGTGCTTAATACATAAAACAGCACATCAGCGGGTTGTGTTTCTGGCGTGTTATTAGCCTGATTTGTTGTGTTTTTGGTTTGTGTGTTATTCATTTAACGCCATTATGCTTTGTGCGTTTCATTTAACAAAAATTCAACCAAAGCAGGCACAGGACGACCTGTTGCGCCTTTGTTTGCACCACTTACCCAAGCCGTTCCCGCAATGTCCAAATGTGCCCAATCGACTTCTTTTGTAAAGCGAGCTAAAAATTGTGCGGCAGTAATTGATCCACCAGGACGCCCACCAATATTGGCCATATCTGCAAAGTTAGATTTTAGTTGCTCGTCCCACTCTTCGCCTAAAGGCATTTGCCAAAAACGATCATAAGTGTTTTCACCCGCCGTTAATAAATCGCTTACTAGTTGTTGGTTGTTACCCATAATGGCAGAAACATGGTGACCTAATGCAATAATACAAGCGCCTGTTAAGGTGGCCATATCAATCACTTTTGCAGGTTTATAAGTTTGTTGTGCATAGGTTAAAGCATCACATAAGATTAAACGACCTTCGGCATCGGTATTTAGCACTTCAATGGTTTGTCCTGATAAAGAAGTCACAACATCACCAGGCTTAATGGCTTCGCCAGAAGGCATGTTTTCAGTTGATGGAATGACCGCAACCACGTTAATGTTTGGTTTTAATTCACCAAGAGCTTTAAACACACCTAACACGGTGGCGGCACCGCCCATATCGTATTTCATTTCATCCATTGCTTGGCCAGGTTTAAGAGAAATTCCACCTGTATCAAAAGTAACCCCTTTACCCACTAAAGCAATTGGCGCATCATTAGCTTCGCCGCCGTTGTAAGAGATGCAAATCATTTTTGGCGGAGTAGAACCCCCTTGAGCAACGGCCATAAATGAACCCATGCCCATTTCAATCATCTCTTCACGGTCTAAAATATTGACCTCAAAACCGTAGTCTTTTCCTAATTGAATTGCCGTGTCGGCTAAATAGCTTGGTGTACAAAAGTTACTTGGCATATTGGCTAAATCTTGAGTTAATGCCATACCTAAAGCGGTAGCTTGACCTTGTTCAAGCGCTTCAGTTTGTGGTGCACACGGAAAAATCATGCTTGCTAATTTAGGATCTTTGGCAGTATGTTCACCACGGCTTTGGTGATCATAGTCGTAAAAACTTCTTTGAAAGACTTGGGCGTTTTGCATGACTGACCAGGCCTGGAAATTTGTACCAATAGTATTTGGAGCCACAAAGATTAAGGCGTTAATGGCTTCTAAAGTGCCACAATGATCAAGAGAATCGGCGGCCGCTTGTAAAGCAGTTAAATAACTTTTGGTTGATAGCTCTTCAGCATTGCCCATGCCCACTAAAATAAGACGTTTTACAGCAATGTCTTTGGGTTTAACTAACAGTAACGTTGAGCCTACCTTGCCAGAAAAATCGCCTGCTAGATGCAGTTCTTCTATAAAAGATTCAAGTTGCGGCAGAAAAGGAATGTTATCAATACCCTGTGGCAAGGTGCCATTATCGGTTACTGGTAAAATCAATGTGTCGATAGTATTTAAGTCTGTTGCAAAAGAAAATTGAATAGATTTCATGGATAAGTTGCCTTTTTACCGTGTATTGTGAGTTGCTTTGATTACGTTTGATTCACTTTGAATATGTAAGCCGTTAATCTTAGGTTAGGTATAATGGCTGGCATTAAGTAAAATCGTAAGTAAAAGCGTTTTAACTGAAACCGTTGTACGAATGTGGTGTGTGCAAAGGTCTCAACTGTGCGTATTTAAGTTATTTTAATTGAGTGGACGAGTTTTTGCGAATTCTAGATAAATATATTTTTAAAGAGTTGGGCTTTACCTTTATTGCTGTGCTGCTGGTATTGTTGTTAATTACCTTTGGAAGCGAGGCCACAAAGCTCTTGGCTGATGCCATGAAGGGCGATATACCTGCTTCTGTCGTTATGCAATTATTATTGTTAAAAATACCCGCGGCTCTTGAAATTATTTTGCCCTTAGTGGCCTTGCTAGCCGTTATGTTAGCCATGGGACGTTTATATCAAGATCAAGAAATGGTGGTGTTAAATAGTTGTGCTATAGGCTCCAAGTACTTTAAAAAAATGACCTTTGCTTTTTTATTGCCCGTGGCTTTCATTACAGCAGGCATTAGTCTGTTTTTAACACCTTGGTCTTATCAACAAGAACGTGAAATTATTTCTCAAGCTCAAACTATCTCACCTTTAGTGGGATTGGTACCTGGTAAATTTAATCCGTTACCTAATAACCAAGGCGTGTTGTACGCCAAGTCTATTAATGACAAAGGCCAAATGAAAGCGGTTTGGCTTAAATATGAATCTAAAGATGATGACTTACTTTTGGTTGCGCCAAAAGGGCAGTTTGAATGGATTAATAACCGAGTGGTTTTAGTTCTAGAAAATGGTTATAGCTACAGCGGTTTACATGGTAATGAAGATGTAACGGTACAAAAATATCAACGTTTTGAAGGTTATTTACCTGAATTAACACCCGCTAAATTACACGCCAAAATCTATGAAAAGCCGACAATCGAACTTTTTGGATCAGATGATTTAAAAGAGCAGTCTATGTTGCAATGGCGATTAGTGACGCCATTTGGAATTTTGGTACTTGGCTTGTTGGGTTTAAAAATGAGTAAAACAGGCCCAAGAGAAGGGCGTTTTGGCAAAATATTTTTTGCATTGGTTATGTATATTTTATACAACCAATTACTGGTGGTTGGACGAGATGGATTAGAAAACGGGGCTTGGCCTGTATGGTTAGGATTATGGCCAGTTGTCTTATTATTTGGTTGGGTTGCATTAACAGACTTTAAACAAATAACTTTAAGTAAATTCATTCCCGCTGGGAGTAAAAAAGCATGAACAGAATAGAACGTTATCTTGGCGGCGTTGTGCTTAGTTACACATTATTGGTGTTGTTAGTGCTCATGGTCATTTTTTCTTTTTTTGAATTTATGAATCAAGTGGGCAAATTAACCGACACCTATACATTAGGTTTGGGGGCGTTTTATACATTATTAAAAGTACCCGTTTACAGTTTTGAAGTCTTTCCCATTGCGTTATTAATCGGTACCTTAATGGGTTTAGGAAGCCTGGCAAATCATTCAGAACTGACTGTTTTAAGAGTGACGGGTTGGTCCATTAGACGAATTTTATGGGCGGTGATTAAAACGGCTTTTTTATTATGGTTAGTTATGGCTTTAGTTGGAGAGTTTGTTGCACCAAGTAGTGAAGCCTACGCAAAAAAAATGCGTGCAGAAGCATTAAATCAAACCTTTTCGGTAGGTTCTTCAGATGGTTTATGGATAAGAGACGAGGCGCAATATATTCATGTTGGGCGCATTCTTTCGAGCACAGAGTTAAGAAATATTGAAATCTATGCCTTAAATAAAGGTCGTATACAGAGTTTAGTTCAAGCTAAAACTGCAAATTTTGATAATGGCTGGAAGTTTCACAATGTTAAACAGGTAGACTTAGCTTTAACTAAGCAACCAGAAAACAGGTTAGATTCTTTGCATTACGCCACTAAACGTTTTGACGATTTAAGTAAAACGTTTCCGTTAAAACCAGAAGATTTAACCAATCTTGATATTGAAACCCGTTATTTAAGTGGTTGGGATTTATACCATTACATCTCATTTTTAAAAGCAAATGGATTAGATTCCAGTGCCTATGCACTCTCTTTCTGGCGCAAAGTAGACACGCCAATCATGGTGTTGGCCATGATCGTGGTTGTGTTTCCACTTATTTTTGGCTCAATGCGTCAAGTGAGTGTTGGGCAAAGAATTTTTTTAGGGGTCATGATAGGCATGGGCTTTCATTTGCTTAACCAACTCATTGGAAATGTTGCCGTGGTATATCAGTTCCCAGTCATTTTAGCCGCAATAGGGCCTTCTTTGATTTTATTGGTGGGTTCTTGGTGGTGGTTAAGAAGGGTAGATTAAGAGAATTGGTTTTTTGAGTGAACCACAAATCCATAAACTAACCATAGTCGTCATTATCAGGCTTGCTCCGTAATCTTGAACGACAAAGATAGATTATCCAGTCAAGCAGGATAATGACAGGAATGACAGGAATGACAGGGCAAATTTACCAGATACTGTGTTCAACATTAGATGTCAAGCACAGTTCTTATATTCTGGATCAAAAGGTTTGCCGTGCTTTAATACGGCAAACACAATATGAATAAGTTTTCTCATTATTGCCACCACTCTTTTCTTTCCTTTTACGCCGTTGGCTTTTAACCGTTCTGAAAAACGCTTAATGACAGGGTTATGCTGAATGGCACTTAATGCTGGCATATACAATGCCTTTCTGAGTTCGGCATCGCCCATTTTGGACATCTTTGAGCTATTCAATGAGCTACCTGACTGACGAATTAACGGAGCAAGTCCCATAAAACTGGCCATGTGCTTGGCTTTGTCAAAATACTTTATATCACGAATTCCAACTAACAACCGAGTGGCGGTGGCTTCAGCAATACCGGGTATGGTTTCGAGTAGCTTAACTTGGCTCAGCAATTCATCGTCTGAGCGTAAGCACTTTTTTATTTTGGTTTCAATTTTTTTAAGTTGTTGACTCAAATGCGCAATCTGTTCTTGTTCAAACTCTTGAATCTCTAACTCTAGGCTGCTACCCATTTGATTTTTAAGTTGAATCTCTTGTTTTATTAGTAGAGATTGTACTCTGTGCCATTCTTGCAGTTTACGCAGTGTTGGCGACGGTGGTTGCCATGGCTTTGGGCGTTGTGTCATGGCAAAGTCAGCAATAAGTTTGGCATCTTCTTTATCGGTCTTGGTTCGATTCAGTTGCGATTGTGCATATCGCTTGATTCGGGTTGGGTTAACGACACTAACCGAAATCTTTTGTTCATAAAGTACCAAAGCTAAGCCAAGCGAGTATTTGCCAGTGGCTTCCATGACAATGGCACAATTTTGATTAGGCATCCATTGGATTAGGGCTTTATAGCCAAGTTCATCATTTAAAAAGCGTTTAACATCGTTTGTTTGAGCAATAGCGACATCAAAGTATTCTTTTCCTATATCAACACCAATATATGTTGTCATAATTTACCACCTTTATGTTTTGTGATAAGGTAATTATTGCTTGGTAAAATCACACTATGAGCAGACTAACCTTATGAATACAGGCTAAACGACGGTTTGCCTAAGATACTGTTCAGTTTATAGTGTGTGGGGATAAAGGTCTTAATCTGATAACCTGGATCACTTCGGTGTCCTTGGCCTGGTAACAAGATCTCTCTATCCCTTTACTAAGCGTCCCTAGTAAATTCTCCATTTCTGAAGAACACTTTCAACATATAAGGCCTGGTAAAAACAAATTTGCTTAAAATTAATACTGACAGTAGAAGCCATAAACTAACCTTAGTCGTCATTATCGGGCTTGCTCCGATAATCTTGAACGACAAAAGCAAGATTATCCAGTCAAGCTGGATAATGACGGGGTTTATTTTGAATTGGAGAATGAATTGTTTTAGTTGAGTTTAAAGCCCTAGAGAATCATTATTCACTGTAAATAATCGCTTCAATTTCTTTGACTTTTTGTTGAACCAATTCTGCATCACCACGCGATTCAATATTAAGACGTAATAACGGTTCTGTATTCGACAAACGAATATTCATTCGCCAGTTACTAAACTCTAAACTGATACCATCGGTTTCATCTAATACTGGATTTTCGGCCTGGTATTTTTGCTGTACTTCGGCCAGAATTTTAGCGCTGTCTTTTACTTTGTAATTTAGCTCGCCACTACATGGATAGGCTTGCATACGTTCTGTAATTAAATCAGAAAGACTTTTACCCGTTGTGCTCATTAATTCAGCAATTAATAGCCACGGAATCATGCCGCTATCACAATAGGCAAAATCTCTAAAATAGTGGTGGGCAGACATTTCGCCACCATAAATGGCATCTTCTAAACGCATTCGCTCTTTAATAAAGGCATGACCGGTTTTAGACTGAATGGGTACACCGCCAGCTTGTTTAACTTGTTCAATGGTGTTCCAGGTTAAGCGTGGATCATGCACAATCTTTTCGCCTGGGTGTTTTTTCAAAAGCATTTCAGCAAGCAAACCAACTAGGTAGTAACCTTCTATAAAATTGCCGTCTTTATCAAATAAAAAACAGCGGTCAAAATCGCCATCCCAAGCCACACCAAAATCGGCTTTGCTTTCCAAAATGGTTTGTGAAGTAATGGCTCGATTTTCAACAATCATTGGGTTAGGCACACCGTGTGGAAAGTCGCCATTCGCTTCGTGGTGTAAACGTACAATATTAAAAGGCAGTTTTTCAGCGAGCTGGTCAAATGTTGGTCCTGCAGCACCATTACCTGCGTTTACCACTATGGTAAATTCAGGTAAATTCTCTACATCAATATAGGTTAATAAATGATCAATATAGGCACTTTTATCGGTTTTTGAATACAAAGTGCCTTTTGTTTTGGCGAGGTCGATGTAGTCTTCATTTAATACGCGCTGTTCTATGGCTTTAAGACCCGAGTCACCGCTAATAGGTTGTGAACCTTTGGAGACCATTTTCATGCCGTTATGGCCTTTAGGGTTATGGCTTGCGGTTACCATAATACCGCCATCGGCTTGGTAGTGTGATGTGCCAAAATACACTTCTTCAGTACCGCATAAACCTAAATGAATAATGTTTACGCCTGAATCCATTAAACCTTTGCATAAGGCGTCTGACAACTCTGGGCTCTCTAAACGAATATCATGCCCAATGACTATGTTTTGGGGGGTAAATTCGCTGGCAAATGCACGACCAATTTTATAGGCAAGATCAGCATTTAAGTCTTGTGGCACAATGCCGCGAATGTCATAGGCTTTAAAAGCAGGTAGTTTTTTCATAGCAGTATTTTCTTTAGGTAGATTGGTGATGTTTAAGAGGTTTCTGTAAATGTATTAACGTTTAATTTAGCATTGATTTGGTTTTACCAGGCCTGGTAAAACCAAAAAATAGTGATTTTAACTGTTAACGGCCAACACCGTAATAAGCAAATTGATTGTCTTCAACCCAATACTTATTGTAAAGGTTACGACCATCTAAAAGAATGTGAGTTTTCATGTTTTCTTTTAGTTGTTGTAAGTCAGGTGACCAAAAGGCTTTGTATTCGGTTAACACACAAAGTGCATCCGCATTGTGGGTTGCATCATACATTTCGGTATGAAAAGAGACTTTATGTTGATCGTGTGGTGATAGGTGTTTGTGTACCCAGGTTTTAACGGCATCTAACGCAAAAGGGTCGTGCAGTTTTAACGAGCAACCTTGGCTAATAAATGCCTTTATTAACATTAAGCTGGCAGAGCTTTGTATTGATGTGGTGTTGGGTTTGTAACCTAACCCCCAAAGTGAGATGGTTTTACCTTGTAAATCGCAATCAAAATGTTGCCAAAGTTTTCTAAAAAATAGCTCTTTTTGGTTTTCGCGGATTCAAGTAATAACCGCAATTTCTAAATTATGCTGCAAGTAAATCTACCTGCAGCCCCATAAATAATTCATTGGGTGTTTTACCACCTCGTGTTTTTCGAGGACGATTATTTAATCTGTCCATCACAAATTGAACTTGCTCTTGAGTGATGCTCCTTAGGTCAGTGCCTTTAGGAAAATACTGCCGTATCAATCCATTCGTATTTTCGTTTATGCCTCTTTCCCATGAGGCATAAGGGTGGGCAAAAAACACTTGTGCGTCCAATGCCTCTGCCATGGCCTTATGTTCTGCAAACTCTTTGCCATTATCATACGTTATCGTATGCACACGCTCTTTGAGTGGTTCTAATACAGCAATAACGGCTTCTTTGAGTTTGTCTGCGAACTTACCCTGTAATGGCACAATAATGGTGTAAAGCGTCTTTCGCTCCACGAGGGTTAATAGTGCACCTTTATGACCTTTGCCAATGATCGTATCGCCTTCCCAGTCTCCAATTCGAATCTTTTCATCGACGACTTTAGGTCGTTCATCAATCGAGACTCGGTTAACAATTTGACCTCGACAATCATAACCTCCATAACGCTTACGATAGGGTTTATTGGCTATACGCAGGTGCTTGTAGAGCTGTCCACCTTCCGCCTTATCCTCATAAATGAACTGGTAGATAGTTTCATGATGAAGCGAAATGTTGAGCTGTTTTTTAATGTAGTCTGCCGCCTGTTCTGGACTTAAGTCTTGTTTAATGAGACTTCGTATCGCTTCTTGTACCTTTGGAATCAATTTGATTCGTTTTTTTGCGGTTTTACGTCGCTTCACACTCAAGGAATGAGCTTGTTTAGGGCGATAACCACGCTTACCACGATTATTCTTTAATTCTCGACTGATGGTAGAAGGATGACATCCAATATTTTCGGCAATCGCTTTTTGTGACAATCTCTCTTTCAATAATGCGTAAATCTGGTATCTTTGACACTCAGTCAGTTGGCTATAACTCATTTTGCAATTCTCTTGGTCGGGAAAAGCCTGTGAGTTTAGCTCAACTGGCTCTTCCTATTTCCAAATTGCAGTTATTATCCGAATCCGCGTTTCATTAATATCAATCACCGCTTGCAATAAACTTTGCCCACCGTATTGATGAGCCGTAGGCAATAATAGCTGAATACGTTCTAAATCACGGGTAAAGTTATCACCACCAAAACCAATACCAGGGTAAAGGTAAGCGCGACCGATACGTTTATCAGCCCCCAAACCTAAGCGAACTTCTTCAATATCGGCGCCAATATTTTCTGCAATTGAGGCGAGCTCATTCATTAAAGAAATGCGAGTAGCTAACATGGCGTTAGTGCCATATTTAGTTAATTCGGCAGAAGCGGGTGACATATTAATAATTACATCACGGTTGCGGTTATAAGGGGCAAAAATTTGTTTAAGCTGTTCTTTAATTTTAAGGCTTGAAGTACCAATAATAATTCTATCTGGGCGTGTAAAACGTTGAATTGCATGGCCATCTGCAGCAAAGTCGGGATTTACTGCAAACTCTAAGTTAGCGGTTTGGGCTAACTCTTTAGCTAAACCAATCGTAAAGTTACTCCGGACGATCATGGTGCTATCGGCTAAGGCTTTTTTGCCGAGTTCTTTGGCTATTAACCTTGCGTTATAGCAATCATCTGGGCTTAAAGCAATAATATGGCATTCCGCTTGATCATTGAATGATTCAGAAATCGTTAAACGGCCAGATTCTATTTGAGTGTCCAATAATTCTACCAGGCCTGGTTCGGCTTGATCGCCAATGCGTTTACCAATTAATGTAACGTTGTTACCTGTTTCGGCTAAACAACCCGCACTTACCATGGCGCTGATAGTATCTCCAAATACATTAATTTTCATTTTGTTGGCTCCATATTGTCTCTAAAATGCCCTGAGTAGAGGAGTCTAGGTTGGCTGAGTCTTTAACTTCAATTTTTTGTAAAATTTCCATGGCGATTTTTTTACCTAGTTCCACACCCCATTGGTCAAATGGGTTGATATTCCAAATAACCGATTGCACAAACACGCTGTGTTCGTAAAGTGCTATTAACATTCCTAGGTGTTTGGCGTCGAGTTTATCAAATAATAAGGTGTTAGAAACCTGGCCACCAGGGTAGTCTTTATGTGGATCTTCACCTTTTTGACCCACCATTAAGGCACGACTTTGCGCTAAGCAGTTAGCCACATTTAAGTTATGGTGAAAAACATGTCTTTCGGTTGATCCATGTGCTTGAGCATAAAGAATAAAGTCAGCCATTACGCGTTCGGTACCTTGGTGCATGAGCTGGTAAAAAGCGTGTTGAGCATTAGGGCCAACTTCACCCCATAAAATAGGGCAGGTACGGTAATCTACTTTTTCACCTTGGCGGTTAACGTGTTTACCATTACTTTCCATAACCAATTGTTCTAGGTAGCTAGCGAGATATTTTAAGCGTGAGTCATAAGGCAAAATAGCCTGGCCTGCTAAATTTAAAAAGTTAATATTCCAAACACTAATTAAACCCAGTATGGCAGGTACGTTGTCTTTAAAAGGCGTTTCTCTGAAATGAATATCCATTTCATTTGCGCCCTGTAAAAAGGCATTAAAACCTTCCATTCCTTGTTGCAAAGCAATGGTTAATCCAATGGTAGACCATAAAGAGAAACGACCACCAACCCAATCCCAAAATAGAAGCTGATGTTCTGGTAAAAGACCCCATTCATTCATCATTGGTTCATTGGTTGATACACCAATAAAGTGCTGCATTGTGCCAGCGTGAGTTGATGAATATTCTTCAATCCACTCTTTAGCCGTAGTGGCTAATGATAAGGTATCAATGGTAGTAAAAGATTTAGAAGCCACAATAAATAAGGTGGTTTCTGCAGAAAGGGTGCGTAAGATTCTTTGTAACTGTTTACCGTCTAAGGTAGAGACAAAATGCAACTCTGGAGCATGTTGTGTTCTTTGGCCTTTTAGCGCATGAGTCACCATCAACGGGCCTAAATCACTACCACCAACCCCAATGTTAACCACGTCAGTAATCGCTTTACCCGAATAACCTCTTAATTGCTTGTTGTGAATACGCTCAACAATTTCTTGCATTTTTTGCCATTGTTGTTTTACTTCGGGTTTAGGGTTTTTTACATCACGTAAGGCGGTATGCCCTGCGGCACGGCCTTCGGTTTGGTTAACCTTTTCGCCAGTAAAAAGCTTTTCAATCCACTCACTTAATTGGGCTTCTTCAGCCAATTTAATTAAGTGATCACGCTCTTCAATGGTGATGTTTTGTTTAGAGTAGTCAAGTACCAGGCCTGGTAATTTGACATTAAAATCATCAAATCGGTTGGTATTTTCGGTAAAAAGGCTGGCTGAATGACGTTGCTTGGCAACCTCACTCAGTGCTTGTAATGTGCTGAAAGAAGCAAGTTTCTTCATAGGCTGTACTCTTTTAACCATGCTTTAAATTCTTCACCCAACTCTGGATGCTGAACAGCAAATTGAACGGAGGCTTTTAGATAACCTAGCTTATCACCACAATCATAACTTTTGCCAGCTAAGCAATAGGCATCTACGTCAGAAATTTCCATCAGCTGGGCAATCGCATCGGTTAATTGAATTTCATTCCCAGCGCCTTTTGGTGTGACTTTAAGCAGGTTTAAAATATTGTTTTCTAAAACATAACGTCCAGTAACAGAAAGGTTAGATGGCGCATCTTCAATATTAGGTTTTTCTATAATGGCGGCCATTTTGCTTGATTGACTTGGTTTTAATTCTTCACCCATACAATCTGCAATTCCGTATTTATCAACCTCAGATTTAGGAACGGGTTCTACCATTATTTGGCTGTGACCAGATTTTCTAAAGGCCGCCGCCATATTACGTAAATCGATCGACTCATTATTTAATATGACATCCGGCAGCATAACAGCAAAATCTTCATCTCCAATAATAGGGGCTGCACATAATACCGCGTGCCCTAAACCTAACGCCTGCGGTTGGCGTACTGAAATGATATTGGCATCATTCGGTAAAATATGGCCAACCTTTTCTAATAAATCGGTTTTATTTTTAAACGCTAAGGTTTTCTCTAATTCAAAGTTATGGTCAAAATGGTTCTCAATGGCACCTTTAGAAGAGTGGGTGACCAAAATAATGTCTGTAAAACCAGCCGATACGGCTTCTCTAACGACATATTGAATAAGAGGTTCATCAACCAACGTAATCATCTCTTTTGGAATAGCTTTAGTAGCAGGTAAAAAACGGGTTCCAAGTCCTGCAACGGGAATAATAACTTTACGAAGTGATGGCATAGATAAATCCTAAGAATTTTATAGTAAAAAATTAAATAAGTAATGAATCGTACTTTACTGCGATTAGTGGCTTAAGTAAATGAAGTTTTAGTGAAACTTTATTAAAATTCAACTCTAAATTAAGTATTAAGAGCGCTTTATGTTCAATCAAATTGAACCAAATAATCGAGTATATTTGCATAATACAAGTAACAAGTAAGTAGCAATATGCAAGCCAGTGTAAATCTAAATTGGCTACAAAAGTTATTAACTGTCTGAAAATAAATGAATAAAAAACAGCCGTAAACAACAAGAAAACCAATAAAAAATAAATAAAGTTGCGTTTTAACAAGGTCTATTGTTTTTTATTGGTGCAGTGCTTTGCACCAAGCTTGATTCCTTAAACATTATAATAGTACTGTTTTTTCTTTTGTTTGTAGTTGTTGTTTAAATAAAATAGAGAATTAACTTTTTATGAAAATAATTCAAAATATTAAGCACTGCTAACTAATTGATTTATTTACAGGTTGTTTTTTATCATTATAAACTTAAAAAAAAACTAAAAAATATGTTGCACCGTTTAAATAAATCCCTATAATACGCACCCATACAGAGCACGCTCTTTATAACTATTCCCCAATAGTTCAGTTGGTAGAACACCGGACTGTTAATCCGTATGTCCCTGGTTCGAGTCCAGGTTGGGGAGCCAAATTCTAAAGCCCTAGTCGCAAGACTGGGGCTTTTTTGTTTCTGTTGCATCTCTTTTAAAGCTTAAACTGCTTTTATCTATTTTTATCAGATACTGTGTTCAACATTAGATGTCAAGCACAGTTCTTATATTCTGGATCAAAAGGTTTGCCGTGCTTTAATACGGCAAACACAATATGAATAAGTTTTCTCATTATTGCCACCACTCTTTTCTTTCCTTTTACGCCGTTGGCTTTTAACCGTTCTGAAAAACGCTTAATGACAGGGTTATGCTGAATGGCACTTAATGCTGGCATATACAATGCCTTTCTGAGTTCGGCATCGCCCATTTTGGACATCTTTGAGCTATTCAATGAGCTACCTGACTGACGAATTAACGGAGCAAGTCCCATAAAACTGGCCATGTGCTTGGCTTTGTCAAAATACTTTATATCACGAATTCCAACTAACAACCGAGTGGCGGTGGCTTCAGCAATACCGGGTATGGTTTCGAGTAGCTTAACTTGGCTCAGCAATTCATCGTCTGAGCGTAAGCACTTTTTTATTTTGGTTTCAATTTTTTTAAGTTGTTGACTCAAATGCGCAATCTGTTCTTGTTCAAACTCTTGAATCTCTAACTCTAGGCTGCTACCCATTTGATTTTTAAGTTGAATCTCTTGTTTTATTAGTAGAGATTGTACTCTGTGCCATTCTTGCAGTTTACGCAGTGTTGGCGACGGTGGTTGCCATGGCTTTGGGCGTTGTGTCATGGCAAAGTCAGCAATAAGTTTGGCATCTTCTTTATCGGTCTTGGTTCGATTCAGTTGCGATTGTGCATATCGCTTGATTCGGGTTGGGTTAACGACACTAACCGAAATCTTTTGTTCATAAAGTACCAAAGCTAAGCCAAGCGAGTATTTGCCAGTGGCTTCCATGACAATGGCACAATTTTGATTAGGCATCCATTGGATTAGGGCTTTATAGCCAAGTTCATCATTTAAAAAGCGTTTAACATCGTTTGTTTGAGCAATAGCGACATCAAAGTATTCTTTTCCTATATCAACACCAATATATGTTGTCATAATTTACCACCTTTATGTTTTGTGATAAGGTAATTATTGCTTGGTAAAATCACACTATGAGCAGACTAACCTTATGAATACAGGCTAAACGACGGTTTGCCTAAGATACTGTTCAGTTTATAGTGTGTGGGGATAAAGGTCTTAATCTGATAACCTGGATCACTTCGGTGTCCTTGGCCTGGTAACAAGATCTCTCTATCCCTTTACTAAGCGTCCCTAGTAAATTCTCCATTTCTGAAGAACACTTTCAACATATAAGGCCTGGTAAATCTGAATATAAATCTAAGGTTAAATAAATAACAAAGTAAGAATAGAAAAAGTATATAAATATTAGATACAGGTAAAGCTTACAAAGATTTTGCAATATTTAAGGTTTTTATAGAGATTAAAGGTGTTCTGTGAGGTCATTTAAGGATAAGTGATTGGTACGACCGAGTGGATTCGAACCACCGACCCCCACCATGTCAAGGTGGTGCTCTAACCAACTGAGCTACGGTCGTACAATATAGGGAACAAGTAAATGTGGTACCAGTGGGCGGACTCGAACCGCCACGCTATCACTAGCAACGGATTTTGAATCCGTCATGTCTACCAATTTCATCACACTGGCATTGACTTGTGGTCGCGAATTATAGGGCGTTATACCAGGCCTGTCAAATTTAAATGTTGATTGAATTGGTATTGGCTTGTTGGTTTTATATGGTGTGATTTATCTTAATTTTAATGCAGAAAAGCAACTAAGCCAGTGTGCGATTTGGGGTTTTGATAAATTACGTATATTTATATTTTTATGTGCATGATAAAAAAAGCTGTGTTGACGTGAGGATTGAAATCACGAATACTCTGCCAAATTTTATTTATTATTGGGTGTTATTTTGTGAATAGGGTGTTTGGACGTGAATCATTAATAAAGCAGTTAATAAGGCCCTTTTTGTGGGGGATGGTGCTTTTTATTGTTTACGTATTGTTAAAAACAATGGCTACAGATATGACTATGTATTGGACTGAATGGTTAACGGCCGTTATTGCTTCAATGATTATTGGCATAGTTGTTACTTTTACATTTAAGTTATTGCGCGTTAAGTTTAAAGAGCACCGTATATTTAAAGCCGTTGTCGATTTATCACTAGAATTTACTTATGTAAGAACTTTAGATGGTCATTATGAATACGTTTCACCCGCAGTATTGCATTTAACAGGGTATACGGCACAAGATTTTTACAATACGCCAAGTTTTATGGATGCGATTATTCATCCAGAAGATAGAAAATTTTGGTCTTCTCATGTGCATTTGGTGGATGATGATGGGGAGCCAGAGAAGATTGAATTTAGAATTTTAACCAAACAAGGTAAGGTTCGTTGGTTAGAGCATTTATGTGGCCCGTTTCACAATCATAACGGTGAAGTTGTTGGGGTAAGGTCAATTAATATTGATATAACGGATAGAAAAGTCGAGGCTCAAAAAGTTGAAGACTTAGCGTTATATGATCCTTTAACAAGTTTGCCTAATCGCCGTTTTTTAAATGATTATATGAGTAAGTTAATTACTCAGAGTGAAGTGCGAAAAGGGGAGGAGAGTTTTTCAGTTTTCTTTCTTGATTTAAATCGTTTTAAATATGTAAACGATGCGCACGGCCATACAGTTGGTGATGAACTTCTTAAGGAAGTGGCCAGAAGATTTAAAACAAGTTGTGTTGATTCTAATTTAGCGATGATCTCACGATTTGGTGGCGATGAATTTGTTGTAGTAACGCGTAATAGCGTGACCAATGAAGATGTGCAAAACTGTGTGTTGCACATGAATAGTTTGTTAGAAAAACCGTTTAGAATTCAAGGTCACCGTTTAAGTATTGGTGTTACCGCGGGTGTGGCGCTTTATCCACGAGATGGATTAACCCCAGAAGAATTAATAAAAAATGCCGATGCCGCCATGTTTAAAGCCAAAAGCCAAGGGTTAAGCATGACGTTCTTTTCGCAAGAAATGACTTCTCACGCCGCTGAAATGTTAGATTTACAAAGTCGCTTACGCGGCGCTTTAACTCAGGGGTTAATTAAGCCGTATTATCAGCCTTTGGTCGATTTAAAAACAGGCAAAATAATTGGGGTAGAGGTACTGGCTCGCTGGATAACAGAAGATGGCAGTGCGGCACCATCGCCAGGTGTTTTTATTCCGGTTTCAGAAGAAACAGGGTTAATTTGGGCGCTGAGCGAAAGTATGATTACCCAAGCTGGACAAGATATTGTGGCTTGGCAGAACCAGGGTATTCAAATTAAATATTCTATTAATGTTTCCGCTAGACAGTTTGCGGATGATAATTTTTGTAGCCAAGCCATTTTACAGTTTAAAAGTATTGGCGTAGATCCTACAACGGTACAAATAGAATTAACCGAAAGTGTTTTGCTTAATAATACTCAGCGCAGTTTAGAGAAAATTCAAGAGTTAAAGTCTCAAGGGTTTATGATTGCGCTTGATGACTTTGGTACTGGGTTTTCATCGTTACATTATTTAACGTTATTTCCGTTTGATACGCTTAAAGTTGACCGGGCATTTGTGATTAATATTATTGAAGATAAACGTCAATTTGCCATTGCAAAATCAATTATTAATCTAGCCCATGATTTGGACTTGGTGGTGGTAGCAGAAGGCATAGAAACTGAAGAGCAACGTCAAGTGCTATTTGATCTAGGTTGCGATATTGGTCAAGGTTACTTATTTAGTCGCCCTGTTGCCCCAAATAACTTGGCAAAATTAATATTAGTGTAGTTTTTATAGCTACGATTTGTTTAATAACCTTGTTTTGTTGAGCCTAGGCAATATAACAGCTTGAAAATAAAGACACAATCAGCGAAAATAGCGCCCCTTTATTCTATGGATAAATGGGCGTTTTTTGTTTAAGTGATTGAACCATTATTTAAAACCACTAAAAAACCGCTGATTTAATACTTTTGTGAAACGACAAGACTTCTTTTTTGACCTTCCTGACAATCTGATTGCTCAACAACCACCTAAACAACGACGCGATAGTCGTTTGTTAGTGATGTCGGATGCCCAGGCGGATTATGCGTTAGTAGACGCTAAATTCCCAGATTTACTAAACTATTTACAGTCTAATGATTTATTGGTTTTTAATAATACCAAAGTGATTCCTGCACGCTTGTTTGGGCAAAAGGCATCGGGTGGTAAAATTGAACTGTTAATTGAGCGAGTGGTGGATCACCAAACCTTATTAACGCATATTCGCTCAAGTCGCTCGCCCAAACCCGGCACCATTTTAACCATAGAAAATGCGTTTGATGTTGAGGTGCTTGGCCGCCAAGACGCTTTATTTATTGTTAAAGTTTTGTCTGAAAAAACCGCTTTAGAACTGGTTGAGGCGCATGGTCATATGCCATTGCCACCTTATATTGAGCGCCAAGAAGATGAAGAAGCCGATAAAGAGCGTTATCAGACCGTTTATTCGCAAAAACCTGGAGCCGTAGCGGCACCCACAGCGGGTTTGCATTTTGATAATGAGTTAATGGCTGATATTAAAGCCAAAGGTATTGATATTGGTTTTGTAACCTTGCATGTAGGCGCAGGTACATTTAAACCTGTTCAGGTAGATAATATTGCTGAACACGTTATGCATTCAGAGCATTTAGAGGTTTTACCAGGCCTGGTAAAACAGGTTGAGACCGCACGTAAAAACGGTGGCCGAGTCATTGCGGTGGGTACAACGTCTGTACGCTGTTTAGAAAGTGCCGCCAAGTTTAGCGAAACCGGCCACATTGCGCCTTACCAAGGTGAAACCGATATTTTTATTACCCCTGGATATCAATTTAAAGAAGTGGATGTTTTGTTAACTAATTTTCACCTGCCAGAATCCACCTTAATTATGCTGGTATCCGCTTTAGCCGGGTATGACAGAACCATGGCGGCTTATCAACATGCCGTAGAACAGCAATATCGCTTTTTTAGTTATGGTGATGCGATGTTAGTTTTTCCCAAAAGCCAATCATAATTTTAAGAATGAATGTTTATACAGAATTAAATAGGAACAATAATGGAATTTGAATTAGATAATACCGATGGCCGTGCGCGCAGAGGGCGTTTAAAGTTTGCACGTGGCGTGGTTGAAACCCCAGCATTTATGCCTGTAGGTACTTATGGTTCTGTAAAAGGTATGACCCCTGAAGAAGTTAAAGAAACGGGGGCGCAAATCATTTTAGGTAATACTTTTCATTTAGCATTACGCCCTGGTACCGACATTATTGAACTGCACGGTGATTTACACGACTTTACACATTGGCAAGGCCCCATCTTAACGGATTCTGGCGGTTTTCAAGTGTTTAGTCTGGGTAAAATGCGCAAGATAAAAGAAGAGGGTGTGACTTTTAATAGCCCGGTAAACGGCGCCAAAATCTTTTTAGGGCCAGAAGAATCAATGGAGATTCAGCGCAAGTTAGGGTCGGATATTGTGATGATTTTTGACGAATGCACGCCGTATCCTGCTGACCATAAAACCGCACGTGTTTCTATGGAATTATCTTTGCGTTGGGCAGAACGTTCAAAAACGGCGCATGGTGATAGTCCAGCCGCTTTATTTGGTATTGTGCAGGGTGGTATGTATGAAGACTTGCGCATTGAATCTATTAAAGGCTTAAAAGACATTGGTTTTGATGGCTATGCCATTGGCGGTCTTTCGGTAGGTGAGCCTAAAGAAGAGATGATGGCTACCTTAGATTTTACTGAACCTCATATGCCAAAAGACAAACCCCGTTATTTAATGGGCGTGGGTAAACCAGAAGATTTAGTCGAATCGGTTCGCCGTGGTATTGATATGTTTGATTGTGTTATGCCAACGCGTAATGCTAGAAACGGATTTTTATTTAGCCGAGAAGGCGTGGTTAAGCTACGTAACGCCAAACATAAAACCAGCTTAAAACCGATAGATGAAAAGTGCACTTGCTACACCTGCCAAAACTACACGTTGGCCTATTTACATCACCTAGATAAGTGCAAAGAGATTCAAGGGGCACGTTTAAACACCATTCATAACTTACATTATTACCAAGATTTAATGCAAGGGATGCGTGATGCGATTGCTGCCAATGCGTTAGATGCGTTTGTACAAAATTTTTATGATGGAATAGGGCGTCCAGTACCGCCATTAGATTAAAAATGTTTGGCTAAAATGATTAAAAACACATTTAATTTAAGGTTTACACTTTAAAATGCATTAAAACCCCTTATAGATAAGTGGTTACGCTACGAAAACATGGCGAATAAATGAATTACCAGGCCTGGTAAAAAGCTTGTGTACTTGGTTATTTACAGGGTTTTAGGCAATATTTTAGGTTGAGTGCGATATGAATTTGATTCAATCGTTACATAATAGTTACTTAATCCGTTTTTGAACGTATTTAGCTTAGATTTTTTAAGCTAGCTGTGCCAAAATACAACGATTGATTTTTTTGATATTAGGAGTAAAACATATGAGCTTTTTTATTAGCGATGCAATGGCAGAAGGAACAACAGCGGCAGCGGGCGGCGGATGGGAAGGTATTATTCCATTAGTCTTATTATTTGTTGTTTTTTACTTTTTATTAATTCGTCCTCAACAGAAAAAAGTAAAAGAGCATAAAGCCTTAGTTGCGGCCATTAAAAAAGGCGATGAAGTCGTTACTTACGGCGGACTTGCGGGAAAAATTCGCGACATGGGTGATAACTTCTGTGAAGTAGAAATTGCTGACAATGTTGTGGTTAAAGTTGAGCGTCAAAATATTTCTCGCTTACTGCCAAAAGGGACACTTAAAGGCGAATAATTCGTTTTTAATTGGAAAGCGAACTTAATACGCTTTCCTTAAGGGGTCATTAGAGCCAATAGGGTTTTAATGCCCCTTTTGTGCTTCTAGGAGAGGTGCTTTATCTCTCAGAGGCCTTTGTACTAAAATTCGTTTATACACGTTATTTAGTACAAAAGCCTCATATTATTTAGAAATCGGAATCGAACTTATGTTTCAAAATCAACAAAAGATCATAGCCAATCGTTATCCTGCATGGAAATATATCTTATTGGTTGTCGTCACCGTTATTGGTTTGACTTACGCCATGCCAAACTTATTTGGTGATGATCCAGCGGTACAAATCTCTCCAGCAAAATCTGTCACCTTTAATGCGGAAACGCAAACGCAAGTTGCTAGTGTTTTAGACAAAGCAGGGTTAAAAGTAAAATCATCTGTTTTTGAAAACGGTAATTTTTTAATTCGTTTTGACAAGACTGAAGATCAGTTAAAAGCAAAATCATTATTAAAAAGTGCACTGGGTCGTCAAGCGGTTGTTGCCTTAAACTTGGCGCCAGCTACCCCTATGTTTTTAAGAGATTTATATGCTTCACCTATGTATCTTGGTTTAGATTTACGAGGGGGCGTTCACTTCTTAATGGATGTGGACATGGAAGCGGCGGTTGATAAAGTTTATCAACGTTATGTTGATGAAATTAAAACCTCATTACGTAAAGAAAAAATACGCTATGTGTCGGTTGAAATTGAAAAAGGTGTGTTAGATATTCAGTTTAAAGATAAGTCCACTTTAGAAGCAGGTGTGGCTAAATTAAACGAAGATTATAGTAAAGACTTTACCATTACTACGGATGAAACAACTGCGGCGCCTAAAGCGATTTTGACTTTATCTAAAGCCACAATAGCAGAAACCAAAAAATACGCTTTACAACAAAACATTACCACTTTGCGTAATCGTATTAATGAGTTAGGTGTGGCTGAACCTGTTATTCAGCAACAGGGCGAACGTCGTATTGTTGTAGAGTTACCTGGTGTGCAAGATACCGCTCGTGCTAAAGAAATCTTAGGGGCAACAGCCACATTAGAATTTCGTTTAGTTGAAGAAAAGGGTGACCCATACCGAGCAGAAAAAACAGGTTACGCTCCTAATGGTTCAATTCTTTACCAATTTCGTGATGGCCGACCAATCTTATTGCAACGACACATTATTGTAAGTGGTGACAACGTTATTAATGCACAATCGGGCATTGATTCACAGCATGGTTCTGCCATGGTTAACGTAACACTTGATGGTGCTGGCGGTAATAAAATGCTAGAAACCACCAAGAAAAACGTGGGCAATCGCATGGCGGTTGTTTATATCGAAAACCGCGTAAATACCATTGAAGTGAATGGCCAAAAAGTTAAAAAACGTGTGGTTACTAAAGACGTCATTAATGCGGCGGTCATTCGTGGCCAGTTTGCTAATCGTTTTCAAATTACAGGTTTAGATTCACCACAAGAAGCACAAGATTTAGCTTTACTACTGCGTGCCGGTGCTTTAGCCGCACCAATGGAAATTGTTGAAGAACGTACCGTTGGGCCAAGCTTAGGGCAAGACAACATTAACCAAGGCTTTATGTCAGTTGTGGTTGGTTTCTTATTAGTGCTGGTGATTATGGCTTGGCGTTATAAAGTGTTTGGTATGGTCGCCAATGTGGCGTTATTGCTTAACCTAATTATTATTGTGGCGGTACTTTCTATGCTGCAAGCAACCTTAACCCTACCAGGTATTGCAGGTATTGTTCTTACCGTCGGTATGGCAGTAGATGCCAACGTGCTGATATTTGAGCGAATACGTGAAGAGATGCGTAATAGCTCAATTCAAACGGCTATTTATGCTGGTTATGAAAAAGCTTTTGTAACGATTGCCGATGCCAATATCACCACGCTATTGGCGGCTGTTGTGTTGTTTAGTTTTGGTACAGGACCTATTAAAGGATTTGCCATTACCTTAACGATTGGGATTATTACCTCAATGTTTACTGCGATTCTTGGAACTCGTGCGATTATTAACCTGCTGTATGGCAATAAGCGTGTTGAGAAAATCTCAATTTAAGGTGACGTTATGAGTAATGAAATGCAAGAAACAACAAATATAAACTTTATGGGACAGCGCGGTATTGCCGTGGCTTTCTCAATTATTATGATTATCGGCTCTTTTGTAGGGTTATGGTACAAGGGGCTAAACTTTGGTATCGACTTTACAGGCGGTACAATTATTGAACTGTCTTACCAAAGCCCAGTTGATTTAAAAGAGCTACGTGCTGATTTAGTTAAGGCAGATTATGGTGAAGCGGTTGCGCAACACTTTGGTTCAGCCGAAGACGTGTTAATACGTATCGCACCGCGTGAAGGATTAAATTCAGCACAGTTAAGTAATAATGTTATGGACACACTTAAAGCCTCTACGGATGAAGATATTACTTTACGCCGTGTTGAGTTTGTTGGTCCGCAAGTGGGGGACGAACTTACTCAAGATGGTGCTTTAGCGGTTTTATATGCCTTATTTGGTATATTAATCTATGTTGCTTTACGTTTTGAGTGGCGTTTTTCGGTAGGGTCGGTTTTGGCCTTGGTGCACGATGTTATTATTACGGTTGGGGTTTTTGCTTGGACCCAAATGCAGTTTGATTTAACCGTGCTGGCGGCTTTACTAGCGGTTATAGGTTACTCGCTTAACGATACGATTGTTGTTTTTGACCGAGTGCGTGAAAACTTTAGAACCATGCGTAATAGTAGCCCGGTTGAGGTGACTAACGTAGCCATTAACCAAATGTTAGCCCGAACCATAATGACCTCTATGACAACCTTGATTGTATTATTAGCGTTGTTTTTTCTTGGAGGTGAAATCATTCACGGTTTTGCGGCAGCATTAATTGTGGGTATCTTTGTTGGTACTTTCTCATCGACTTATGTAGCCAGTGCCATTGCATTATGGTTAGGTGTTTCTAAAGAAGACTTAATGAAAGCACCTTCAGCAGAAATTGATCGTGAAGCGCAAGAAGCAGAAATGCAACGTGCATTTTTAGAAGCTGAAGCCAAGCGTGAAGCTAAGTTAGCCAAGCAAGGTAAAAAATTGGATGAAGAGGAATTATAAGTTTGCTTTAAAGCTTGCTATATATTCATCTCATTAAATTTACCAGGCCTGGTAAATTATAAAAGCCAACTTAATGTTGGTTTTTTTATGCGCAAATATCATCATTTTGTTTTATAGATAAAGGTATCTAAATTGTTTTATTAAAATAAACGCTAGAATAAAATGAGTTGGAATTATATTGTGGAATGTTTTGGATGGAGAAATCCGCCTAATGAGAGTAGGCGGATTAAAGATGTTGTTGTCATAATGAATTTCTAGCAATAACTGTTGTGATACTCATCATAACAACTCAATCAACAAGCAATATTGGGAAATGAAGTAAACCCGCTATTACCTGGCTGAAACATCATGTTTAAGCGAACAAAAAAAGTGTTATTCCAGCGCCTTTAGAATAGTGCCCAAAATGATTAATGTCTAATCAATTAAAATGAAGAAATTGATAGTTTTTGACTAACACTGTGTTTTAGTGAGAATACAAACATTTTATCTCTCATATTGAAATTGGTTTTTTGCGTTAATATCATACAGCTTGTATAATCGCCACACATTTTACAGAGACACATTGAATCGTTATGTCATTACAACTCGAAAGTAGCAAACGTCGTACCTTTGCGATTATATCCCACCCCGATGCAGGTAAAACCACGGTAACTGAAAAGTTACTGTTATATGGTGGTGCGATTCAGATGGCGGGTGCGGTAAAAAGCCGAAAAACCGACCGAGGTGCAACCTCAGACTGGATGAAAATGGAGCAAGAACGTGGTATTTCGGTTGCTTCATCGGTTATGCAGTTTCCATATAAAGACGTAATGATAAACCTGCTAGATACTCCAGGGCATGAAGACTTTTCTGAAGATACCTACCGTACTTTAACGGCAGTGGATTCGGCCTTAATGGTAATAGATGTTGCAAAAGGGGTTGAGGACAGAACCATTAAATTAATGGAAGTTTGTCGTTTACGTACTACGCCCATTTTAACGTTTATAAATAAATTAGACCGTGAAGGTCGTGATCCAATTGATTTAATGGATGAAGTGGAAAGCGTTCTTAAAATAGATTGCGCTCCAATGACTTGGCCAATTGGTATGGGTAAACGTTTTAAAGGTATATATCATTTATATAATGATACGATCCGTTTGTTTTCAGTGGCGGATGGTCAAAATGCCTCTGCAGGTGAGTTAATTGAAGGCATTAATAACCCACGCCTAGATGAATTAATTGGCGATCAAGCCGAAGAACTGCGTGAAGAAGTTGAATTGGTTCAAGGCGCCAGTAATGAGTTTGATTTAGAGGCCTTTTTAGCCGGTACTTTAACCCCTGTTTTCTTTGGCTCTGCGGTAAATAACTTTGGTTTACAAGAGTTATTAGATGGTTTTGCTAAATATGCCCCAACGCCAATGGCACGTGAAACAGAAACACGTACGGTTAAACCTGAAGAAACGAATTTAACTGGCTTTATTTTTAAAATTCAAGCCAATATGGACCCCGCTCACCGTGACCGCGTGGCGTTTATGCGCATAGTGTCAGGTAAGTATGATAAGGGTATGAAACTTAAGCATGTACGTATTGGTAAAGACGTAAAAATTGCTAAAGCCATTACCTTTTTAGCTAACCGACGTGATCAAGCTGAAGAAGCGTACCCTGGTGATATTATTGGTTTGCATAATCACGGAACCATTAAAATTGGCGATACCTTTACGCAAGGTGAAGACCTTAAGTTTACTGGCATACCAAACTTTGCACCTGAATTATTTCGTCGTGCTCAGTTAAAAGATCCAATGAAAATGAAGGCATTGCAAAAAGGCTTAACTCAGTTATCAGAAGAGGGTGCAACGCAATTATTTCGCCCTGTGAATAATAACGATTTAATCTTAGGAGCGGTGGGTATTCTTCAGTTTGAAGTGGTGGCTCAGCGTCTTAAAGATGAATATAACGTTACCTGTTTATTTGAAGCCGTTAACGTCAGCACCGCACGTTGGGTGATTGGCGACAAAGCAGAGATTGAAAAATTTACTTCAAAAGTACGTGAAAACGTAGCGTATGATGCGGCAGATGAATTGGTGTATATTGCACCAACTCGTGTAAATTTAGCCTTAACGGAAGAGCGTTGGCCTAACTTACAATTTGTTGCTACTCGTGAGCACTAATTTTTTGTGAGATGAGTAATCTAAAAAATAAACATGATGTAATGTTTATTTTTTAAATGAATGATTACTCAAACCGAGTAAGTCGAGTAAGCCAAGTAAGCATACCCATAAAAAAGCCAAGCAAATGATATTGCTTGGCTTTTTTATTGATTAAATTTTAATCGTTTTTGCATTAACTCTCGTATTTTAAAATTACCAGGCCTGGTAAAAACAGATTTTGCAGGCCTGGTAACTTAAAACAGATTAGATTTCACTGATTAAGAATGTTACACGACGGTTTAAACGTTTACCTTCGGCAGTTTGGTTGCTGGCAATAGGACGTTCTTCACCATAACCATAAGTTACGATACGGTTAGATGCAATTCCATTATCCATTAAGTAGATTGCTACATTTTTAGCACGGTTTTCAGATAGTTGTTGATTGTAGGCTGTAGAACCATCTGAATCAGTATGACCTTCTACATATACTTTTGTATTTGGATGACTGCTCATTGTATCTAAAACAGGTTTTAGGCGACTTAATTCATAAGGTTCTAATTGTGCTGAACCAGAACGGAAGTTTACGTCTTTTACCTGAACCTGAACATATTCTTGACCACCAATTTGCACGGCAGAAACATCAGTATTTGGATCGTTTGCGGTACCTGCTTTTACATCACCATAAACCTGGCGAGCGGTATAGCCTGCTAAAGCACCCACGGCCACTTTACCCACGTTATTATCCATACCTAAGGCATTGGCTGCTAAAGCACCAGCCACAGCCGCTACACCCGTTAGAACATTACGTTCTTGCTCACGTTCTTGCACAGAGCGGTTTGGATCATTCATAGTTGTACAACCGGTGGTAATAGAAATAAGTGACGCTGTTGCAATAGCGGCGATAAGTTTTTTATTCATGGTTCCATCTCCAATTAGAGGGATTAATTATATGTTTTTTTATTCTTTACGTAATTATAGGGTACACACGAAATATGAAAAAAATAAGGAAATTTTGAGTAGCCCAAACTCGATTTCAATGAATCTCCATTATTTAAATACGATTTATTAAATCATATTTATCCATATTTACCGTTAAAAGAGCTTTTATTCAGCGTCTTTTATTTTGTAAGGTAATGTTTATAGTATGGATAGTTATAGTGGATATGATATAGATTTTCAAGTGATTAGGTGATTAAGTCGATTTTGATACTTAACTGAGAGGCATTGCTTTCAGGAATACCAGGCCTGGTAAAATTAAAACGACTATTTTAAAAAGAGGTTGTATTTACTCTAATTAGAGCAACACAATAGTCGCAAGCCCTAAGAAGACAAAGAAGCCCAATGAGTCCGTTACTGTTGTTAGCATTAACCCCGAAGCCAGGGCTGGGTCAATTTTCATGCGTTGTAACATAATTGGTATCATCGCCCCAGCAAAGGCCGCCGCTAAAAGATTGATCATCATTGCAAAAGCAAAAATTAAACTGAGTTCCGTGCTATCAAACCACAAATAAACACCAAGACCTGTAAATACCGCCCAAATTAATCCGTTTAATAATCCTACCGTTGTTTCTTTAATTAACAGTGAACGACTGTTGCTGCGAGCAAGTTTACCGGTTGCCAAGGCTCTAATCACAATGGTGGCCGTTTGTGTACCTGCAATACCACCCATGCTGGCAATAATGGGCATGAGTACCGCTAATGCCACTACCTTTTCAATAGATGAGTCAAATAGGTTAATAACTAAAGAGGCAAAAATAGCAGTGACTAGATTAATACCTAACCAAAAGGTACGACGTTTTGCTGCACGTTTTGCAGGGGCAAAAATATCTTCGTCTTCATCAAGACCCGCACTGGCCATCTGTGCGTGTTCGGCTTCTTCACGAATAATATCAACCACGTCATCAACAGTGACACGCCCTAAAATCTGGTTGTTTTCATTGACTACGGCAGCGGATAATAGGTCATTTTTTTCAAATATATGTGCTACTTCTTTAGCCGATGTTAAAGCTCTAATACCAGGAATGCGTGAGTCTAAAACATCTTGAACAAGCGTATCTTCATCATGGGTAAGTAAAACGGTGAGTTTTAAAGTACCTACAAATTTGCTTTCACGGTCACGAACAAAGAGTTCAGCGGTAGATTCAGGTAGTTCGCCTAAAGAGCGTAGGTAACGCAATACAACATCTAAACTAACGTCAGCACGTACGGTGATTAAATCCGTACTCATTAAACCACCGGCGGTGTTTTCGGCGTAGGTTAGGGCGGTTTCTACTGCGGTACGGCTTTCTTCTTTTAAAGCGGATAATAAGGTTTGTTGGTCTGATGAATCTAAAGATTGAGCAATGTCGGCAATATCATCGGTTTCTAGGTCTTCGGTGATATCAACAATTTCGTGTGGTTTTAATGACTCTAAAAGGTTGGCGGTTACTTCGTCATTGGTGTGGGTAAGGATTTCACCTTGACGATCTTTATTAACGGCTTCCCATAAAATTTGACGTTCTTTTAAAGGCGTCGACTCTAGAATTTCAGCGATCTCTTCGGCAACTAATTGTGAGAAGAGGTCATCAATTTGTACTTTGTTTTTTGATTCAACGGCAGCAAGTAGCTGCTCAGTCAGCTTGGCTTTATCAATGGCAGAATGGTTTTGTGTCATAGCCATCTCCTTGCGGCTGATGAAAAAATCTTTAAAAAACAAGATTGATTAGATTTTGCAGAGTTTATAACTCTAAATTACCATTCGTTTACTGTGATGGTAAGTTGTGCAAGCTTATTCAATCAAATTTAAGAAAATTTACATAACAAATATACTTTATTGGTTAACAGTAATATTGCTAACGTTGGTCAATTTAATTGATTATTCAAGTAAAATTAATGAATGAACCACTTGAATAAAACGTAATACGCTATGTGGTTAATATTGTAGCAGTTGGTTAGGTATTTGGGGTTTGTATTTGGTGTTATTTAGAGGGAATTTTAGATATAAAAAAACGCCCTTAACAAAAGTTAGGACGTTTTCTATGAATGAGCTTAATATTGGCTTTTAACGTTAAGCTTCTTCAGCGGGCATGCTTTTCACGCCGCCTGATTTTCTATTGTGACTCGTAATTTTTTCTTTGTGTTTCACAATTTGTCGATCTAGCTTATCTACTAAACCATCAATTGATGCGTACATGTCTTCTGAGTCATGTTGTGCAAATAAATCAGTACCTGATGCGTGAACAGTCGCTTCTGCTTTTTGGGACTGTTTTTCAACGGTAAGAATAACGTGTGTATTGGTTACATGATCAAAGTGTCTTGAAAGTTTTCCCATTTTTTCTGAAACATAGTTACGAAGAGCATCGGTAACATCGATATGGTGGCCAGTAATATTTATTTGCATAGTATCGCTCCTTTATATTGTGTCTTTGCGATTCTGCTCAGGTTTGGGCGTAATCATTTTCATGCCCGAGAATGAATTTTAATCTGTTAAATTCCCTGAGTTCAGTTTCAGTATAACACCAAGATTTTAAAATGTGAGTAGGGAATTATTAAGAAAATTTGAAGAGAAAGAGTCTAAGTTGATAAAAATGAATAGATACAACAAGATGGGGTTTTCTTTCATTATCATTTATTTTTATGACTTAATTATACTAGGTAAAGTTCTCACCTAAGTAGACACGTTTAACCTCTTTATGAGCGAGCACTTCTTGTGGTGTGCCAGCGGCTAAAATGGTGCCTGCATGCAAAATATAGGCATTATCGCAAACGCCTAATGTTTCACGTACATTGTGATCGGTAATGAGTACACCAATATCTTTTTCTTTAAGATGCGTAATGATATTTTGAATATCTTTTACTGAAATTGGGTCAACGCCCGCAAAGGGTTCATCTAATAAAATAAAACTGGGTTCCATGGCTAGCGCACGGGCAATTTCTACACGACGACGTTCTCCGCCGGATAAGGCTTGGCCTAGTTGTTCTAATATATGGCCAATTTGTAAGTCATCAATTAGGTTTTCAAATAAGGCGTTTCTTTGATCACGAGAGAGCTCTGGGCGCATTTCTAAGATGGCCATAATGTTTTCTGTAACGGTGAGTTTTCTAAATACGGATGCTTCTTGTGGAAGGTAACCTATACCGAGTTTGGCTCTCTCATGAATGGCTAAGCTGGTGATATCTTGATCGTCTAAAAATATTTGACCATCATCGTTTTTTACCAGGCCTGTCATCATATAAAAGGTCGTGGTTTTACCTGCGCCATTTGGGCCAAGTAAACCAACAACTTGACCACTAAAAACATCAATGTCAACTGAGGTAACAACATGGCGTTTTTTATAACTTTTGGCAAGTTTGCGAGCGTAAAAGTGAGCCATTTTATTGTGCCTGTGCTTCGGTTGATGGGGGTTGTTGTGTTGGGGTGTTTTTAGTGTCGTTTGTGGTCTTGTCTTTAACGGCGTTTTTTTTGTCTGTCGTTGCAGGGTTAAGCGTGACCGAAATACGTTTTTTTTCAGTTTTGGTGCTTTGGGCTTGTAAAGTTTGTTTATCAATATTGTAAAACAGTTCTGGCCCAGATATAAGATGCTTGCCTGGCTGCTCAACTAAGGCGTTACCAATAAGTAAAACCGTTTTATTGAGTACATTGTATTCAATTTTTTGAGCTTTACCTTTTAACCAGGCCTGGTCAACTTGGCTGTAACGTTTAAATGTGGCTGGGTTTCCTGTGGCAATAACACGGGTTAATTGGTTTTTGGGGTGTGAAATATTAACCTTATCCCCTTTAAGCGTTAAGCTTCCTTGGGTAATAACCACATTGCCTGTATAAACGCTTTTACCTGTTTTTTCACTGGCAAGAAGGCTGTCTGCAATGATGTTCACTGGTTGCTGTTCGTCAGGCAAAGTGCTGTTTGTTTCACTCATAGCAAATGGCGATATAGCAAGGCTAGCCAGGGCTAAAATGGCCGTTAGTGTAAAACGAAATATTGGATTGTGCGATGTGTTCATGGGTTTATGGCTCTTTTTCTTGAACGTTTTTTTGCATTGTTTGTGGGTAGTAAGTGCCTTTAACATTAGACAAAAGTTCTAAGTTAGACGTTTTTAAATTTGCTTTTAACCCTGTTCCCGTAGTTTGCCCATTGTATTGTGTAATGATGACATTTGCATCTGTTGTTAGTTCATTAGTTTGCAAATTGTAATTTATGGTATCGGTGGTGAGAGTGGTTGGGTTTTGAGTAGGATCGTTGGGTATTTGTTTAATAATAACTTGGTCTTTAAACTTTAACATAGTATCTTCTCGGCTTTCGCCAGAGAGGCTTGTAAGGGTTGATAAGCCATTTGAATCAATGATTTCAACATGCGGTTTTGTGTATTCGCTTTTTTGTTCATTGTCTTTATAAGCAATTCGTTGTGCTTGAACAATAGATTGTTTGTTTGGTTCGGTAGGTTTAATGTTCCATACAGTGGTATTGGTTGCTTGCCAACTATAGCCGAGCGCTTTTTTACTGTGTAGATTTGAGTTATCTGTATTTTTCGGCTGTAGATTTGTTAGCCATAAAGCTACCGCACTCAGAGCAAGAGTAAAAAGTATGATTTTTAACCGTGAAAAACGCATGAATGATTACCGCTGATTTATCAGCTAAGATCTCTTAAAAAGAAATCCATGTGTTTTTGCCATGTATTTTGTGAGCGCATAATGATTTCACAAACTTCTCTTACGCAACCTTGACCACCGCAAAATTGAGAAATGTAGTGTACTCTTGATTTTACTTCATTATCGCCATCGGCAGGGGTAACGGCTAAACCAATTCGTAATAGAATCGGCAAGTCGAGAATATCATCACCAATATAGGCAATTTCATCAAGCTCTAAGTTGAGTTCTTTAACGAGTTTTAAAAAGGTAGGAAGCTTGTCTGGCACACCTTGATAAACGTGTTTGACCTTTAAGTCATTCATGCGGTTAGTAACAAGCTGAGATTTTCGACCGGTAATAATGCCTATATCGACATTGCTTTTTTGTAAAAGCACCATGCCATGACCATCACGAGTATTAAATGATTTGTATTCTATGCCGTCATCGCTATAAAACAAGCGATTGTCGGTCATGACACCATCAACATCTAAAATAAGAAGTTTAATTTTTTGTGCTTTTTCAATTAGGTGTTCAGGAATGTTCATAGTAAGCCTTTTGCATGCCTTAAGAGGATTTTAATCCCCTTAAAGTAAGTTATTATGAGTTTTATTGCATCTGATCTGCAAGAGACTCATTAAGTTTGGCTTATACTTTAAACACCTGTTGAGCGGAAGTAAAGCGTGATGAGGTAAGTGATAAATAAAGCAAGTAGTAATAACCCCTTACCTTTAGAAATGACAGCAGAGCCTTTTCTAGGTAAAGCCATTACTAGCATAAGCAAAGTAAAGCCAAGCATAATGGGTAAATCAATATTTAATACGTCAGTATCTAGAACCGATGGCGCTAATAAGGCTGGCACGGCCAAAACGGCTAAAATGTTAAATAGGTTAGAACCGACAATATTACCTATCATTAAATCGGCTTCGTTTTTACGTGCAGCTGCAATAGCAGCGGCCAGCTCTGGTAAGCTTGTGCCAATAGCGATAATGGTTAAACCAATCACCACATCAGGCACCTCAAAATAGTGAGCAATGCTTTCTGCACCAGATACCATCATTTTTGCACTTAACATCAAAATAATTAACCCACCAATCAGGTAAATAAGCGCTTTGTTTTTACCCAGTTCTGGTAAGTCATCTAATTCGTGTTGCGTTTCTGTTGCTATGGGGTCATTTTTATCAACGGTTTTATTGGCTTTAATCATCCAAATCATCACAATAACTAACGCAGAAACTAAAATAATACCGTCTGGAATGGATAATTCACCATCAAGAACTAAGAGGTAAGCACCAATTGAAATGGCAAGCAAAATGGGAAGTTCACGTTTTATAATAGAGGACTTAACGGCGATAGGTACTAAAAGAGCGGTAACCCCTAAAACTAAACCGATATTAGCGATATTAGAACCTACGGCATTACCAATGGCCAGGCCGGGACTACCGTTTAGTGAAGCAAGAACTGCGACTACAACTTCAGGCATTGATGTTCCAAAGCCAAGTACAACAACCCCGATAACTAAAGGCGATATTGAGTGGTGTTTTGCTGTGCTTGCAGCGCCTTCAATAAAAATATCGGAGCTCCAAACAAGGAGTATAAGTCCAATAATAAGAAGGACGCTTGGTAGCAATAGTGTTGATAACATACCCATCTGCCTTTTTGTGTGTTCGTCAAAAATCTGAGCGAGGATTATAACTAAAATAATTATGGAAATAAACTTTGTTTATGGTTGCTCCATCATTTGATTTTATACAGAATTTCATTTGATAATGTTTTATTTTCGTTTAAAGGCTTCATAATATGATTCCCAGGGCTTTTTACAATGTTTAAGATTAAGTGTTGGTGGGCTAGGTAAAAACAAAATTCAATGAGCGAGTAATGGGCGTGGCAATATGAATAAAAAGATAGAAAATCTACAAATAGGTACTTACGGTTGGCAATATGATTGTTGGCGAGGTTATTTTTATCCCGAAGAGCTACCAATGGAATGGATGTTAGATTTTTACGGTAATACTTATCGAACGGTACTTGTTCCAGAATCTATATGGCTAGCTTGGGATAAGGATGAAATGGAAGAAACTTGTGATGCTGTAGAAGGCGAGTTTTGTTTTTATTTTGAAGTTTTAGCAAGCTTTAATGGTGCAAATGAAATGCTAACCAAGCAACTAGCACACATTGTAGATGTGTTTAAAGAGCGTGCATGTGGCGTGGTGGTGTTTACTGAAGATAAAGTTGATGTACATTTGTATCGTCCATTACCCGTTACGCAGGTTTCAAATACACAAAAATTAACAGGCTGGCAGTGGACGTATAATCAAACAACCTGTTCGGGTGCTATTTGCGGTGTGTTGTTACAGCAAGAATTAGAACCCAAACAGCAAACGCAAGTATTGCAAAGTTTTATGGAATCTTTACCTAAAGAGATTACAGGGGCACCTTTATTAATTAAAGCAGATGAAATAGATATGAAGCAAACCTTTAATCTTAAGACTATAGGTGAGTTTTTGGGGTATTAATTCATTAGTCTTTAGTTAAAACGCTTAGATAAAATTAAAAAAAGATGAGTGATAAAAAATATATTGAATAGAATTGGCTATCTTTATATTAAGCATTAATTAAATGCGATAAAATACCAGGCCTGGTAATTTAAAAATGCTTTTTATATAGCAACCTTAGCATAGGAATTTGAAAATATTTTTTATGTTTAAAGGCTTAAAATAAGGCTGAATAGAAGTTTTTACATAAGAAAAAATGTAATGATTTCTAATAATGATTAAGTATGCAAGAACAGATATTAATTGAAATTAAAAACTTAAAGTTTTCGCGCGGTGATAGAAAAATCTTTGACGATATCTCTTTGAGTATTCCCAAAGGTAAAGTTACGGCGGTTATGGGGCCAAGTGGTTCAGGTAAAACAACGCTTCTAAAACTCATAGCGGGTCAGTTACAGCCAGATTCAGGTGAAATTTATGTTGAAGGTGAAAATGTACATAAATTGCCTCGCAAAAACCTATATCAATTAAGACGTAAAATGGGCATGCTGTTTCAAAGTGGTGCTTTATTAACGGATTTAAACGTATTTGATAATGTGGCTTTTCCGTTAAGAGAACACACAAAATTGCCAGAATCGGTTATTTATCCATTGGTGTTAATGAAGTTGCAAGCCGTGGGTTTACGTGGTGCTAAAGATTTAATGCCAGCTGAACTTTCTGGCGGAATGTCGCGCCGAGTTGCATTAGCAAGAGGCATTGCCTTAGACCCAGAAATGATTTTTTATGATGAACCTTTTGTTGGTCAAGATCCTATTACAATGGGTGTGTTAGTAAAATTGATTCGTGAATTAAATGACAGCTTAAAACTCACTAGCGTTGTGGTTTCACATGATGTAAATGAAGTCTTATCTATTGCTGACTATGTCTGTGTGATTTCTGAAGGTAAAATTATTGCTCAGGGAACTAAAGACGACTTGTTAAAAGAAAAAACAGGTTATGTGAATCAATTTATACATGGATTACCTGACGGCCCCGTTCCATTTCATTATTCGAGTGAATCTTATATGGATGATATGTCTAAGTAAGGCTTTATTCTGCCCAGTTTAAAATTGAAATACCAACATATTTAATACAGAGATGAATTAATCACAATGAGCCAATCAAATCACAATAAAACAACAGCTAAGCCTATGCTTGGTTTGGGGTTTTTACAATCGTTGGGTAGAGATACATTGTCAATATTCGGCGCTTTTGGCCGTGGAACATTTTTCTTATTGTCTTTAATTCCTGCATTACCGTACTCTTTATGGCGTATGGATTTATTAACAAAACAAATCTATGTTACGGGTGTTTTATCGTTGCCAATTATTCTTACCGCAGGTTTGTTTGTTGGCATGGTATTAAGTTTGCAAGGATACAATGTATTAGTTGATTATAATTCTGCAGAAGCCGTTGGTACCATGACCGCACTTTCTTTATTGCGTGAGCTTGGCCCTGTAGTGGCGGCTTTATTATTTGCAGGCCGTGCGGGTTCAGCCTTAACAGCAGAGATTGGTTTAATGCGCTCAACAGAACAGCTTTCTGCTTTAGAAATGATGGCTATTGACCCGTTAAAATACATTTACGCGCCACGTCTTACCGCTTCGATTATTGCTTTACCTTTATTAACGCTATTGTTTACTGCTTTAGGTATTATTGGTGGTTATTTAGTTGCGGTAGGTTGGCTAGGTGTGGATGAAGGGTCTTTTTGGTCACAAATGAATAGTCATGTTGATTGGAGTGAAGATGTAATGAACGGCATTATTAAATCTGTCGCATTTGCGATTTTGATTTCAATTATTGCCTTGTACCAAGGTTTTGATGCCATTCCAACTTCTGAAGGGGTGAGTAATGCAACCACTCGAACTGTGGTTCATAGCTCTCTTGGTGTTCTAGGTTTAGACTTTATTTTAACAACGTTAATGTTTAATTAATTCAATACATATTTTTACGATATTTAAGGAAATCCCCATGAAACGACAAGCAAAAATTGAAATTTGGGTAGGAGCGTTTGTATTAATGAGCATTCTTGCCTTGGTGATGATTGCTTTTCAGGTGAGTAACTTCAGCGCATTTAAAGAAAAACCAAGCTATCATGTTCATGCGCTATTTGACAATATAGGTGGTTTAAAAGTAAGAGCGCCAGTCAAAATGAGTGGTGTTGTTATAGGTCGTGTAACGGATATTACTGTTGACCCAAGATCTTTTAAAGCACGAGTTAATATGAAAATTGATGAAACTTATAATGACTTGCCATTAGATTCTTCGGCTTCAATTTTAACGTCAGGGTTATTAGGTGACCAATATGTTGGAATAGATATTGGTGGAGATACAGATGTGCTTAAAGACGGTGATGATATTGAACTAACACAATCTGCACTTGTTTTAGAAAACTTAATCAGTCAATTTTTAGTCAAGTTTAGTGATAGTGGAGATAAATAATATGCAATCTATGCCTTTAGTTCATTCAAATACGATTAAGTTATTTTTAGCCGCTGTTTTTATGAGTTTGTTTAGCAGTTTAACTTTTGCGAGTGCACTGGTTATTAAACAAGACGATCCTAAAACAATGGTATTAGATCTTTCAAATACTGTTATTACCCAATTAAATCAAAATCGTGAGGCTTTGGAGGGTAATCCCGCTAAGATTAAAGAGTTTGCTTTAGCTTATGTTTTACCTTATATCGATACCGATAAAATGGCGCGTTATGTAATGGGTAAACACTGGCGTAGTGCTAATGATCAACAGCAAACACAATTTGTTGATGCGTTTACCAATACGTTAATTCGCTCCTATTCACAGAGTTTACTTAAGTTAAATATCGACTCTGTTGATATTAAAAATGCACAAGAAGAAAAGCCTGGTAGAGCAACGGTGGCCTCAAGTGTATTACAGTCAGATGGCAACCGTTCAGAAGTGGTATATAGACTTTATTTGAATAAAAAAACACATAAATGGATGTTATACGATATTTCAGTTGAAGGAATTAGCATGTTGCTGAGCTATCGTAAAGCGTATGATTCGGATATCTCTAAAAAAGGTCTTAATGCCGTTATTACAGAAATGCAGTCTAAAAATGCTGAATTTAACGGAAAAGCATAGTTGTGGCTAACAATATCGTAAAAACCTCTGAAAACTGGATTGAATCAGAAGCGACCTTGGTGTTGCCAGAAACAATCAGTATTGATGTGTTGGCAGAAGTGCTTAAACAAAATAAGTGGTTATTATTACCGGTTAAAAAAGTTGATTTTTCTAAGGTTACTAAGGCCGATAGTGCTATTTTGGCTGTATTATTGATTTGGTCAGCAAACGTAACCGACAAACTAAAAATTATTCAGTTACCCGAAGAGTTAAAAACGTTAATTACTCTTTACGGCTTAGAGGACGTTATTGAGTTGGTGTAATAGGCTTGCTTGTTAATGATTGCAAGTTCACTCCAAGTATATTTAACTCAATTTATAAACAAGATTTTTCATTCATTCTAGAATGCATTTTAAATAGGGCTTTAAAAGCCCTATTTTTATTTTAAAGAAAAAGGATTTTGCATGGCATTGTCGGTTCAATTTAACAATGTGGTTAAAGAATATGCTGATTTACAAGCGCTTAAAGGTGTCTCTTTTGATGTAGAAGAGGGCGCTTTTTTTGGTCTGTTAGGGCCAAATGGAGCAGGTAAATCAACGCTTATTAATTCGATGTCTGGATTAGTTGTACCGACGTCGGGTGATATTAAAGTTCATGGTTATGATGTGATTCATGACTATCGTCAAGCGCGCCGTATTTTAGGTTTAGTGCCTCAAGAGTTAATTGCCGATCCTTTCTTTTCTATTAAAGAATTGCTGGAACTTCAATCTGGGTATTTTGGAATGAAAGGGCCACAACAAAAAAAGTGGATTGACGAGTTACTGGAAAGGTTGGCTTTAGCCGATAAAGCGAATGCAAATACCAGTCAACTATCGGGCGGTATGAAACGTCGAGTATTGATTGCGATGGCTTTGGTGCATAAACCTAAGGTATTGGTTTTGGATGAACCAACTGCTGGCGTTGACGTTGATTTACGACGTACTCTTTGGGATTTTACAAAAGAACTTCATCAACAAGGGCATACCATTATTTTGACCACGCATTATTTAGAAGAGGCCGAAGCCTTGTGTGACCGTGTGGCGATTATGCAAAAAGGCCAAATTAAAGCGCTGGATGATACGCAAAAACTGCTTTCAAAACATCCATATCGTTATTTACGTGTCAATGTATCTACAATACTGCCCAAGCTTACCGGCGCTTTAGCGGACTTGCTTGTTGAGCAAGAACATAATGGGTATGTGTTTCAAATAGACAAAGAGAGTTCAATGACGGATGTATTAGGGTTAATTGACAAGCAGGGATTAGATGTTACCGATGTTAGTAGCCGAGATGCCACTTTAGAAGAGGTCTTTTTAGACCTAACGGCAGAGGGGGATAAATAATGTCTTCAATGTTTAGTTTTAATTTTACTGGGTTTTGGGCGCTTTTTATTAAAGAGGTTCGCCGTTTTTATTCAGTTGTGGTGCAAACTGTTTTTGCTCCTGTGGTTTCTACTTTGTTATATTTATTGGTGTTTGGACAGGTTATAGATTCTAAGATTGAGGTTTATACAGGACTTTCATACAGTCAATTTTTAATACCTGGCCTGGTAATGATGGCGATTTTACAAAATGCGTTTTCAAATACCTCATCGAGTTTGATTCAATCAAAAATGCACGGAAATTTAACCTTTGTTTTATTAAGCCCAATCTCGCCTTTTGAACTGTATATGGCATTTGTGGCGGCTTCTATTGTGCGTGGTTTAGCGGTTGGATTGGGTATTTTATTGGTTGGTATTATCTGGTTTGATTTAACTTGGATTCAGCCTCTATGGATTATTGTTTTTGCTATTTTAAGTGCAGCAATGATGGGGGGCTTAGGAATGCTTGCTGGAATTATTTCTGAAAAATACGACCATTTAGCGGCATTTCAAAATTTTGTTATTATGCCTTTAACGTTTTTAAGCGGCGTGTTTTATTCTATTCATGCTTTACCGCAAGTTTGGCAAGATATCTCGCATTTTAATCCATTTTTTTATATGGTCGATGGATTCCGCTACGGTTTTTTTGAACAGTCAGATGTGTCTGTTTACCTAAGTTTAACGGTTACAAGCATGTTTGTGGTTTTGGTTTCAGCGATAAATCTGATTTTATTGAATAAAGGCGTTAAAATACGCCAATAAATTTTTATAGGAAGCTCAAAAAATGACTCCAGATCAAATTAAAACGATGATTGAAGCCGAGATTCCAGGTGCTGTTGTTGAATTAAGTGGTGAAGACTGTACGTCTTCTATTACTGTAATTAGTAGTGCTTTTGAAGGTAAAAGCCCAATTCAGCGTCATAGAATGGTAAATGACATCTTTAAAGCGCAGTTTGCAACTGGTGAGCTACACGCTTTGTCAATTAAAGCTCAAACGCCTTAATAAATACATTTTAGTTTCGTCTTAAGAGACGTACTAAAAACTCAAAATAGACGAAACAAAAGCAGTATCTAATGGATAAACTCGTAATTGATAATCAGGGAAAAGAACTCTCTGGCCGTGTAGAAATTTCAGGGGCAAAAAACGCCGCACTTCCTATTTTAATGGGGTGTCTGTTGGCCGAAACACCTGTTAAGTTGTCAAATGTTCCGCATTTAATGGATGTAACCACAACCATTCAGTTACTCGCTTCTATGGGCGTTGAAATCATGTTTGACGAAGAGTTAAACATTGAAATTGATGCCTCAAATGTAACGAGCAAAGAAGCGCCTTATGATCTAGTGACGACTATGCGTGCTTCTATATTAGTATTAGGGCCTTTACTTGGTCGATTTGGTGAAGCCAAAGTTTCATTGCCTGGTGGTTGTGCCATTGGTTCGCGTCCCGTTAATATTCATATTAGCGGTATGGAAAAAATGGGTGCGGATATTCAGGTTGAGCAAGGCTATATTGTTGCTAAATCAAACGGTCGCCTAAAAGGTGCTGATATTACGATGGAACCTGTTACTGTGACGGGTACTGAAAACCTATTAATGGCTGCTGTTTTAGCTGATGGAGTCACCACTTTACGTAATTCAGCTCGTGAACCAGAAGTTACCGACTTGGCTTCATTTTTAGTTAAAATGGGTGCAAAAATCAGCGGGATTGGCACCGATGTTTTAGTGATAGAGGGTGTTGAGCGTTTAAGCGGTGTGAACTACGAAGTGATTCCTGACCGTATTGAAGCTGGTACTTATTTAGCGGCTGCCGCAGTAACACACAGCAAAGTTACGGTAACCAAAGTTAACCCAAGTCATTTGGGTGCTGTGTTGGATAAATTTAAAGAAGCGGGTGCTGAAGTAACCACTACAGCAGACAGTATTACTTTAGATATGCGTGATAGACAGTTACAACCTGTTAATATTGTGACGGACCCATACCCATTGTTTCCTACCGATATGCAAGCGCAATTTTTAGTCATGAATGCTTTAGCCGATGGTGAATCAACCATTGAAGAAACGATTTTTGAAAACCGTTTTATGCACGTTTCAGAATTAGCCAGAATGGGTGCCGATATTCGTGTAGAAGGCAATACTGCGCATATTACAGGCGTTAAAACATTACGTGGCGCACCAGTAATGGCAACGGATTTACGTGCATCGGCTAGTTTGATTTTAGCAGGCCTGGTTGCTGAAGGCGAAACCGTGGTTAACCGCGTTTACCATATTGACCGTGGTTATGAGTTAATTGAAGAAAAGTTTCATAAAATTGGCGCGCATATTTATCGTTTGTCTAATTAACAACGATTAAATAAACCAAAAAAACAAATTTTACTGTAGTGAATTTACAGATGTTTTGCTTCAATTATGCAAAACGGAGTATGCTCTCTACAATAACCTTATTTATAATGATTAAAAAGTTTACCGAACTATGAAAGACCAATTAACCATTGCGCTGTCTAAAGGGCGTATTTATAAAGATACCTTGCCACTTCTTGAAGCGGCGGGTATTGAACCTTTAGAAGACCCAAGTAAGAGTCGTAAGTTAATCTTACCAACCAATCAACCTAATGTACGTTTGTTGATTGTGCGTGCTACTGATGCACCTACTTACGTAGCACATGGTGCTGCAGATATTGGTGTGGCAGGAAAAGATGTATTAATGGAAGCACCAAGTGATAACCTTTATGAGTTATTAGATTTACAGATAGCCAAATGTAAATTGATGGTAGCAGGGCCAGAAATTGAAAAAGCGCACGGCCATCGTCTTAAAATAGCCACTAAATATTTAAAGTCGGCACAAGCTTATTACGCTGAAAAAGGTGAGCAGGTTGATTTAATCAAGCTGTATGGCTCAATGGAAATTGCCCCTTTAATTGATTTAGCAGATCGTATTGTTGACTTGGTTGATACCGGTAATACATTAAAAGCCAATGGTTTAGTGCCTATGGAGCATATTGCTGATATTAGTTCACGTTTAATTGTGAACCAGCATGCTTATAAAACAAAGTTTGATCAAATCAATACAATTATTCAACAGTTTAAAACAGTGATAGAGAAAGAAAATGCTTAATATTCGTCGTTTATCTGCCAATGCAGAAGGATTTAGAGAGGAATTAGATCGTTTACTCGCCTGGGAAACGGTCTCTAATGATTCAGTTAACGATATCGTTAAAGAAGTTGTTAATAATGTTCGTACTAAAGGTGATGCGGCTCTTTTAGAGTATACCGCCCGTTTTGACCGTTTAACCTTGCAGTCAGGTTCTGAATTAGAAATTTCTAAAGAGCGCCTGCATGAAGCTTTAAACCGTATTCCAGCTGAGCAACGCGATGCACTTCAATTATCTGCTGACCGTGTGCGCGACTATCACGAAAAACAAGTACAAAATTCTTGGAGCTATGAAGAAGCTAACGGCACGATGTTAGGTCAGCAAGTAACGGCACTTGATAGTGTTGGTTTATATGTACCTGGTGGTAAAGCGGCTTATCCGTCATCGGTTATTATGAATGCCGTACCAGCTAAGGTTGCAGGCGTTGAAACATTGATTATGGTTGTACCGACACCAGATGGTGAAGTGAATGACATGGTTTTAGCTGCGGCCGCTATTTGTGATGTTGATGCTGTATTTACTTTAGGTGGTGCGCAAGCTATTGCTGCACTTGCTTATGGTACTGAAACGGTGCCTGCGGTAGATAAAATTGTAGGGCCTGGTAATATTTTTGTGGCAACCGCAAAACGCATGGTATTTGGTACGGTTGGTATTGATATGATTGCGGGTCCATCTGAAATATTGGTGTACTGTGATGGCCAAACTAACCCAGACTGGATTGCGGTAGATTTATTTTCTCAAGCAGAACACGACGAAGATGCACAATCTATTCTCGTGACTCAAGACGCTGAATTTGCAGAAAAAGTCTATGAAAGTATGGATCGCTTATTACCAACTATGCCACGTGAAAAGATTATTCGTACTGCGCTACAAGATCGTGGTGCCATTATTGTGGTGGATAACGAAGAACAAGCGATTGAGATGATTAATCTGATTGCACCAGAACATTTAGAGTTATCGGTTGATGATCCAAAAGCCTTACTGCCAAAGATTCGTCATGCGGGTGCGATCTTTATGGGACGTTATACGGCTGAAGCTTTAGGTGATTACTGTGCCGGGCCAAACCACGTATTGCCAACATCTCGTACCGCGCGTTTTTCATCACCATTAGGCGTGTATGATTTCCAAAAACGTTCAAGCCTAATTATGTGCTCTCCAGAAGGGTCTAATATGTTAGGTAAGGTTGCCGGTATTTTAGCGGATGGTGAAGGTTTGCAAGCACATGCTATGTCAGCCCGTTATCGAGTGAAGGATTAACGTTTTCTTTATATCCTAGTTGTACATTTATATTAAACCACCATGGCTTTTATCAGGCCTGGTGGTTTTTTTATGGTGAATAAACAAAGATTTTACTAACATATTATTTTTCATTGATTGGATTCGTAAAAACGCACTCATAAGCATGAAATTTTATGATTCTGGTTTTATGAAAGAATAAACCCGTTTTGATTTCGAATCCCCTACAGATAGACTGGTAATTAAAGTTGCCGTGCTGATAAATGGAGCCAAATTATGTTGCGTTCAGAATTACAAAGCTACTTAAAAAATTATTTAAAAGTGGCCGATTTTAAAGACTATGCACCAAATGGTTTACAGGTTGAAGGCTGCGAAGATATTAAGGTGATTGTCACTGGCGTTACTGCTTGTCAGGCTCTTATAGATGAAGCCATTAAGTTAAATGCCGATGCTATTTTAGTGCATCACGGTTATTTCTGGAAAAGTGAACCAGAAGTGATTACCGGATTTAAACAAAAGCGTATTAAAAGTCTGTTACTCAATGATATTAATCTATTTGGTTATCACCTACCTTTAGATGCGCACGAAGAATTAGGTAATAACGCTTTATTAGGTAAGTTATGGAATTTACAAGATATTACCCCTTTACCAGGCCTGGTAAAATTAGGTAAATTGCCCAAAGCGATATCAATAGACGATTTTAAAACAGAAGTCTCACACAGTTTAAAGAGAGAAGTATTGTATCTTCCTGGTGGACCACAACAAGTACAAACCATTGCTTGGTGTAGTGGTGGTGCGCAAGGTTATATTGACCAAGCTATTGAGTGGCAAGCAGATGTCTATATTAGCGGTGAAGTTTCAGAACAAACGACGCATTTAGCCAAAGAGTGCGGTATACATTATTTAGCCGCTGGGCACCATGCCACAGAGCGATTAGGAATCAAAACTTTGGGTGAACATTTAGCACAAAAATTTGATTTAACCTGTCATTTTGTGGATATTAACAACCCTGTATAAATTAAATTTATTTTTATGTGGGATTTATTTTTAAAATAACTTATTGATATATAATGCTAATAAGTTTTTTATGACGTGTCATAAGTAGATATTGATGGCAGTATAAGAAGATACTGATTTAAGTTGACCGCAAGGTTAGGTAAAATAATCAGAATTTGCTTGCATATAAAGGGAAGACGAACCTATGTCGACAGAAGAACAAAAAGCACCTAGTGTTAATCTCCAGCGCCGTAAGATTTTAACGGGTGCAACGGGAGTAGTGGGTGCAACGGGCGCTACGTTTTTAGCCGTTCCGTTTGTAAGCTCGTGGCAGCCTAGTGAAAAAGCTAAGGCGGCAGGCGCACCTGTAAATGCCGATATCAGCCAATTACTACCAGGTCAAATGTTGACGGTAGCTTGGCGTGGAAAACCTGTCTGGGTTGTACGCCGTACAGAAGCGATGCTTGATGGTTTACCACCATTAGATAAAGAACTTCGTGATCCGCATTCAAAAGAATCGGAACAGCCAAAATATTGTCAGAATGAAGATCGTGCAATTAAAAGTGAATATTTGGTTGTAGTGGGTGTGTGTACGCATTTGGGTTGTGCTCCATTATATCGTCCTGCAATTGGTTCGCCCGATGTGGGCGCAGATTGGCAAGGTGGCTTCTTTTGCCCTTGTCATGGTTCAAGATTTGATTTAGCTGGGCGAGTATTTCAATCTGTTCCAGCACCAACTAACTTAGTAATTCCTCCTCATCATTATCTTACTGATAGCATTATTCGTATTGGTGAAGATGCAAAACAAGGGGCGGCATAATGTCTGAAAACAATATGAATGAATTGGATAGTAAGCAACCTAAAAAGGGAACTTTACTTGCGTGGTTTGATGCCCGTTATCCATTAGTAAGCACATGGAATGAGCATGTAGGTGAATATTACGCACCTAAAAACTTTAACTTTTGGTATTTCTTTGGCTCTTTGGCTCTATTGGTTTTAGTTAACCAATTAGTCACGGGTATCTGGCTGACCATGAGTTATAAGCCAAGCGCGGCAGAAGCGTTTAACTCAATAGAATATATTATGCGTGATGTCAATTGGGGTTGGCTCATTCGCTACATGCACTCTACGGGGGCGTCAGCCTTCTTTATTGTGGTGTATTTACACATGATGCGCGGCTTGCTTTATGGGTCTTATAAAGAACCTCGTGAGTTGGTGTGGATTATTGGTATGCTGCTGTTTTTAGTATTGATGGCAGAAGCCTTTATGGGATATTTACTACCTTGGGGACAAATGTCTTATTGGGGTGCGCAGGTTATTATTTCCCTATTTGGCGCAATACCAGGAATTGGTCCTGATTTAGCCTTGTGGGTACGCGGTGACTTTATTATTTCTGATGCAACTTTAAATCGATTCTTTGCCTTGCATGTTATTGCTTTACCATTGGTCTTGCTGATATTAGTTGTTATGCATATCGTGGCACTTCATCAGGTTGGGTCAAACAACCCAGATGGTGTTGAAATTAAAAAAGTTAAAAATGAGAAAGGTTTACCAATGGACGGTATTCCATTCCACCCATATTATTCAGTAAAAGATTCAATGGGTGCGGTGTTCTTTATTACTTTGTTTGCCATAGTGCTGTTTTATATGCCAGAAGGTGGCGGGTATTTCCTTGAGCCGCCTAACTTTGAACCGGCAAACCCATTAAAGACGCCAGATCATATAGCACCAGTGTGGTATTTCACACCGTTTTATGCCATTTTGCGTGCTATTCCAGATAAGTTTTTAGGGGTGGTCGCAATGGGAGGCGCAATCGCTGTATTATTTGCTATGCCTTGGTTAGATCGTTGTAAAGTGAAGTCGATACGTTACCGTGGTTTATCATTTAAATTGCTATTAACCATGCTTGTTATCAGTTTTGTTGTATTAGGTTGGTTAGGTACTCAACCAGCGACACCTGAACTAACAAAATTAGCACAAATTTTTACCGCTTTATATTTTATGTTCTTTTTGGTATTACCTTTTACCTCTAAACATGAAAGAACCAAGCCAGTTCCAGAGAGGGTGCAATAATGAAAAAGTTACTGACTGTATTTAGCTTAATGTTATTGCCATTTGTTTCACCTGTGCAAGCAGCAGGGGGACACGGAATTGAATTAAAACCAGCTGAAAATAATCTACGTGATCAAGATTCTTTACAACGTGGAGCAGTATTGTTTTCAAACTACTGTATGGCTTGTCACTCTATTAAATACATGCGTTATAACCGAATTGCGCGTGATTTAGGGTGGACAGACGATGAAGTTGTTAAAAAGATGGCTCACGGACTAAATAAAGTGGTTGATACGGTACAAACTAGAATGGTTGATGGTGTTGCGCAAGAAGTGCTTGGCACCACTCCGCCAGACTTGTCTTTAATGGCACGTTTAAAAGGAACAGATTATATCTATACTTTTTTAACGGACTATTATCAAAATGAGAAAGGCCAATGGGATAATCACGTGCTTAAAGGCACTTCTATGCCAAATGTTCTAGAAGGTATTCAGCGTCACTCAACACCAGAAGAGTATGCACAAGCTGCTCGTGATATTTCTAACTTTTTGGAATATGTTGGTGAACCAGCTAAACTTCAACGTTTAGATTTAGGTTGGAAAGTTATCGCTTTCTTACTTGTGTTATTGCTGTTGACCTACTTGCTTAAAAAAGAGTATTGGCGAGATATTAAACACTAATTAATTTAAGCCTAATTTAAAGACCCGCAATTGCGGGTCTTTTTATTTGTTTGAAAGATTTTATTGTGGATAAGTGTCTTTTACATAGATTATATGTATTTCAATTGACTAAAAATGTTTATAAATGAGACCTTTGCACGAGTCAAAATACGATTAAAAATGACTAAAATTCACCTGCTTTTTGTTGAATAATTTGCTAATGGCTGGCTATTCGCCACAACCAGGCAAATTGATTGTAATTTTTGTACGCGCTTTACTCGTAAAAGGTCTCAAATAGATTAAATCAAAATGCACAGAGGGCGCTTTAATGAAAGATTTGCACGAAAACTGGATTGAATTAACGCTAAGTTGGTTTTCAATTACGTTTATCTTTTTGATCGGTCTAATTATGATTGTATTAATCGTAACCTTTATTATTGACCGTACTCAAACCAGTAGCGCTCTTAGACATAATTATCCTGTTATTGCGCACTTTAGATATTTATTGGAATATCTAGGTAAATTTTTTAGACAGTATTTATTTGACCCAGATCAAGATGAATTTCCTTTTAATCGTGCTGAAAGAAGCTGGGTTTATCGAGCGGCAAAAAACATACCCAATAATCAAAGTTTTGGATCAACCAAAAATATTAATTCTACGGGAAGAATTATTTTTACCAATTGTGCTTTCCCAACTCTTCAAAAAGATGGTGTGAACTCTCCACCTGTCATCATTGGTAAGAATTGTAAAAATCCTTTTTTGGCACATTCATATTTTAATATTTCAGGGATGAGCTACGGAGCGCTCTCCAAACCCGCAGTACTCGCCCTAAGTAAAGGCGCTAAAAAATCCGGTTGTTGGATGAATACAGGAGAGGGTGGTGTTTCTCCTTATCATTTACAAGGTGGAGCAGATCTGGTTGCCCAGATTGGTACTGCTAAATATGGTTACAGAGATAAAAACGGTAACCTGAGTGATGAAAAATTGAGAGAGGTCGCCGCTCATGAACAAGTAAAAATGTTTGAGCTTAAACTTAGTCAGGGCGCTAAACCAGGTAAAGGTGGAATTTTACCTGGTATAAAAGTGAATGAAGAGATTGCACAAATTCGGGGAATTAAACAAGGTGAAGATTCTATTAGTCCTAACCGACATCCTGAAATTGATAGTAATGAAAAGTTATTAGAAATGGTTCATCACATACGTGAAGTAACAGGCAAGCCGGTAGGCTTTAAGTTCGTAATGGGTAATCCTGTTTGGTTTGATATGCTTTGCGAAACAATGATTGCAATGGGAGATGAATATATACCTGATTTTATTACCATTGATGGTGGTGAAGGCGGTACAGGGTCAGCGCCTGTTGGTTTAATGGATGATGTTGGTCTTTCTATTTCTGAATCATTACCCTATGCTATAGATGCTTTAAATCAATTTGGATTAAAAGAAAATGTAAAAGTCATTGCCTCTGGTAAGTTAATTAATCCAACCATGGTGGCTTGGGCATTAGCAATGGGGGCAGATTTTATTGTCTCAGCAAGAGGTTACCTATTTTCATTGGGCTGTATTCAGTCTATGCGATGCCATACAGATCGCTGCCCAACAGGTATTACGACTCATAATAAGCGATTACATAGTGGCTTAGACCCTAAAAGAAAATCAAATAGAGTGGCCAGTTATCATGATAATCTCGTGAAAGAAGTCAGTCTTATTGCCCACTCTTGTGGCGTACAGGAAGCAAGGCAACTTAGCCGTAACGAGATTCGTAAAGTACAAACTTCTGGTTTATCAAAATCCTACGCTGAACTTCACCCAGAAACCATTTCTCGTTCACAAAATTCAGCTTTTAAGGGAATACCTATCGATGAAAAATAGTATTATTCTCTTACATTCATTAGGTTAAATACTCTTAATTATGGCAAAAAATAAAACAGCTTACGTATGCACAGATTGCGGTGCAGAATACTCACAATGGCAAGGGCAGTGTAAAGCGTGCCATGCTTGGAATACTCTAAAAGAGTTTAAGGTATCACCAGCCAAAAAAACCACTACAACGGGATCTAAGGGCTACTCCGGTACTACCGATAATAAAGTACAGTGTATTAATGATGTTGACCTTTCAACAGTGCCACGTATTACGTCAGGTATGTCAGAATTAGACCGCGTATTAGGTGGTGGCATTGTGCCGGGTTCGGTGGTATTAATTGGTGGTGACCCTGGTGTGGGTAAATCATCTATCTTATTACAAGTGATGTGTTATTTAAGTACCCAGCAAAAAGTGCTTTATGTCACGGGCGAAGAATCTTTGCAACAAGTCGCTCAAAGAGCGAAACGCATGCAATTACCTGATGAAGAGCTAAGGTTATTTACCGAAACGGATGTTGAAGCCATTACAGTGGCATCAGACAATGAAAAACCCAAAGTTATGGTGGTGGATTCCATTCAAACCATGCAGTTGGCAGAAGTCAGTGGTGGAGCGGGTGGCGTGTCACAGGTTAGAGAGAGTGCGGCCTACTTAACGCGTTATGCCAAGCAAAATAACGTGGCTATCTTTTTGGTAGGTCATGTGACCAAATCGGGTGAGGTTGCGGGGCCACGAGTGTTAGAACATATTGTGGATACCGTGGTCTTTTTAGAGGGTCAATCTGATAGTCGTTTTAGAACCTTAAGAGCCATAAAAAACCGCTTTGGTGCAGTGAATGAACTGGGTGTTTTTGCCATGACTGAAAAAGGTATGAAACAAATTAAAAACCCTTCGGCAATATTTTTATCACGCGGGGAAGATCCAGCTCCAGGCTCTGTGGTAATGGTTGTTTGGGAGGGTTCAAGACCTTTATTAGTTGAAATCCAAGCCTTGGTCGATGACTCTCCCTACGGTGCACCTAAGCGTGTTACGGTAGGGCTAGATCAAAATAGAATGGCCATGCTGTTGGCCGTAATGCACAGACATGGTGGTATTCAAGCCAGTGACCAAGATGTATATGTGAATGTGGTTGGTGGTGTTAAGGTTTCAGAAACCAGTGCCGACTTAGCTGTGTTATGCTCAATATTATCCAGTATGAGAAACCAACCTTTATCTCAAGAATTAATTATTTTTGGTGAAGTAGGGCTTGCTGGAGAAATACGTCCTGTACCAAGTGGACAAGAACGCATTATTGAAGCGGCTAAACATGGTTTTAAACGCGCTATTGTTCCGATAGGTAATGTGCCTAAAAACGGCGTTTCAGGTATGGAAATTATGGGCGTTAAAAGCTTACAGCAAGCGTTGGATTTTTTATAAACTTCAAACATAAATTACCAGGCCTGGTAATTTAATTTACTTATCATAGTCCCTACTACTTTTAATGTTTGTGTTAATTAACAGGTGTTAGAATGAGCCTCGTCTATAAGTAGCATAGAAAGAAGGTAGGAATATATATGTCATTAAACAAGCTTACAGGTGCACTTTTATTTGCACTAGCTTCACAGGCCGCCAATGCGTCAGGCTTTGCATTAATTGAACAAAGCGCAAGTGGTCAAGGAACTGCCTATGCTGGTGCAGCTGCCAATACAGAAGATGCCAGTGTAATGTGGTTTAACCCAGCAGGGTTAACTGAAATTAAAGGCAGTCAAGTGATTGTGGGCGCACATATTATTTCTCCAACAGCAAAATTTAGTGATAATGGAAGTTATGCAGCTTCACCTCTTAACAAGGTTGGCGGTGGTGGTGACGATGGTGCTACGATTGGCGTAGTTCCAAATGTTTATTGGAAGACTAAAGTAGGAGACTATGATATTGGTTTTGGAATTAATACGCCTTTTGGACAACATATTTCTTACAAAGATGGCTGGGCTGGACGTTATCAAGCGACAGAAACCGATCTAAAAACGGTTAATTTTAACCCTAATATTGCTAAAAAAATAAATGATAAACTCTCTTTAGGGTTTGGTTTAAATGCGCAATATGTTGACTTAGTTTTATCAAGTAAAATTAACAACTCTTTAGTTGGATTTCTTCCTGCTCCATACAACGGTATGGGCACCATAACTAGCGATGGTGAAGGGGAAATTAAGGCAAATAGTTGGGGGTTTGGTTATAACTTAGGTCTGTTGTATAAAATTACGCCAAGTACTAACTTCGGTGCGTCTTATCGTTCAACGGTAACTCAATTTGCCAAAGGAAAGATTAAGTACAAAAATGTCGATCCTGTCCTTCAAAATGCTGCGGTTAAAGGGCTTATTAATGCCAATGTTAAATCAACGGTTAACTTACCCGCAACCGCTATAGTATCTTTATCACATCAATATAATAGTAAATTACAGCTTTTAGCTGGTGCAACCTGGACAAAATGGAGCGAATATAACGACTTAGTTATTAACTATGATTCTAGTCAGGCTAACACGAATACAAATCAAAAACTTAAAGACAGCTGGCGTTTATCATTAGGGGGTATTTACCAATTAAATGATGACATGAAATTAAGAGCGGGTGTGGCATTTGACCAAACACCCGTTTCTAATGAAACGCATCGTAGCCCACGTACACCAGATTCAGATCGTAAATGGATCGCTTTAGGTCTGGGGTATAAATTAACACCATCAATGGATTTAGATGTAGGCTATAGTCATCTTTTTGCGGATAAGACAAAGGTAAATTACACTACTGATGGAGTTCAATATTTAGTAGGTAGTTACAACGCATCGGTTGATATCTTTAGTGCCCAAGTGGTTTGGAAATATTAATTCTTAATCAATAAAAAGTACCAGGCCTGGTAAATTTAAAAAAAGGTTTGGTAAATTCTTTATTTTTAGCAAGGCTTGTTAATTTTTAACAGGCCTTTTTTGTATTTTAAACCGAGAAAAAAGCATAATTGGATAAAAGCGAGTGGTTAAGCTAAAATAAATTATTCAACCTACAAAGCGTGTAAATCCCTTTACCAAGCTTTTACAAAAAAGAGTTTTGCCCTTTATGCAATCATTTCAGCAACAAGTTCAAGACTTGTATGTTTCACTCCCAGTGGCTACCGCTTTATTTGAAAGAGATGATGATGGTTTATGGCATAATTTATGGCAAAATCCTTCAGCAAAAGCCCTTTGGAACGAATTTGATTTAACTCAAAATCCTCGTTTTAAACTCGAATTAATGGATGCTTTGTCTAAGGTCGCTCCATCCACTTTTGATTATCAAGTGCCCGGCGCTCTTGATACCTTTCGTTTTATTGCTACGCCACATAAAGATGCGGTGCTTGTTCAGTTTTTAGCCTATTCTCAAGAAACTCGCTTTGAAGACAAAACGGTAACTGAAAAAAGCTTGGATATAAACTCCTTAATAATCGATTCAGCTGAATTTGGTGTGTTTGACTGGGATGTAGAAAAAAATTTTATTCAATATAACCAAAGAGCTTATGAGGTGCTTGGTTTAAGCGGGAGTGATTTATCACCCGATTATAAAGGGCTGTTGTCCAGAATTCATACAAGTGAAGTTGAAACCGTTGAAAATGCCATTGAAGATCATTTACTGCATAAATGGCCTTTAAATATTGAATTTAGAATACGAAATATTCATCAGCAATATGAATGGATTAGTCTGACAGGCCAGGCTATTTGGCAAGATGGAGAAGCCATACGTTTGGTTGGTATATTAAATAATATCTCTGACCGAAAACAAGCTTCTGCACAATTAAAACAGCGTGAAGTGTTAATTGAACAAATGCTCGATGCTTTGCCGATTAGCTTGTATGTAAAAGATGCTCAAGGCTGTTATCGTTTTTTTAATAAAGAAGCCGAGAAGTTACAAGGAATCTTGCGTGGTCAGGTAGTAGGTCGTACTGATTTTGAGGTTTTTCCTATTAAAGAACTTCAATCGCGTTTGGCAAAAGACCAAGAAGTACAAGAAAAAGAATTGGTTTTGTTTTATGAAGAAGAAACGGTTATTAACCAAAAAAATATATGGTTATATAACGGCAAAGTACCTATGCATGTTAAACAGCTAAATGATAAGTATGAAACCTGGCTATTAAGTTTTGCTTTAGATATTTCTGAACGTAAGCAATTTGAAGAGGAATTAAAAACGGCTAGAAACATGGCCGAACAAGCCACAAAAGCAAAATCTGATTTTTTATCAATTATGAGCCACGAAATAAGAACGCCATTGAACTCAGTGATTGGTAATGCAAGCCTTTTATTAAGTGAAAATTTAGATCAACAGTCAGCAGAACAAGTTGAAATGATTAAGCGTTCTGGTGATCATTTATTATTTTTGATTAATGATATTTTAGATTTTAATAAGCTTGAAGCGGGTAAGTTTGAACTTGAGAAAAAGCCTTTTAACTTGCTTCAACAAATTAAAACCGTTATTGAAATGTCATTAGTCAATGCTAAGTTAAAACACATTTCTTTAGAATATAAAATCGCAGAGAAGATACAGACATACTATTTAGGAGACGAAGGTCGTCTAAGACAAATATTGTTAAATTTAGTCGGTAATGCCATTAAATTTACTCAACAGGGCGGCGTGTTTGTTGAGGTAACTTGTGTTGATAGCACTGAATCAGGTCAAATGATTCGCTTTGCAGTTAAAGATTCAGGTATTGGAATAGCAGAAAAAAACATCTCAAAATTGTTTACAGAGTTTGCGCAGGCCGATGCCGCAACATCAAGAAAATTTGGTGGTACAGGGTTGGGTTTATCTATTAGTAAAAAATTAGTAGAAGCCATGAATGGACAAATTGGTGTGCTTAGTAAAGAAGGACAAGGCAGTACTTTTTGGTTTGAAATCCCTTTTATAGAAACCCATAAGCCGGCTGAATTAAATAACTCGTACGAAAGCCAAACGGATCATATAAAACCGCTTACAATTTTAGTGGCCGAAGACAATGAAGTGAACCAGTTTTTAGTAAAGACCATTTTAAATAAATTAGGTTATACCGTTGAAATCGCAAATAATGGATTAGAAGCATTTGAAACATTGAAAGCCAACAATACTCAATTTGATTTAGTCTTAATGGATATGCAAATGCCAGAAATGAATGGTATAGAAGCAACGCAACATATAAGAATGCTTAATTCCAGTATGAATAATATTCCTATTATTGCCTTGTCGGCAAATAGTTTTGAGGAAGGTCATGAAGCAGTGTTAGCGGCGGGAATGAATGATTATTTAAGTAAACCAATAAATGTGGTCGACTTAAAGGCGATGTTAAAAAAGTGGTCATAAAATGCAAATTTTCGGCAATAGTAAATGTAAATTTGCTTTTTAAAGTCGCTATTTAAAATTTTATTATTTAATTCCTAAGAATTGTTGCCATTCTGTAAATAAGTTTTGGGTCGTTGCGGCAACGGCGGAACGTTTTTCAACTTTAGCAATAACAACACATTCATTTTCTAATGTAGAGCTATAACCGCCTGCTTCATGCAAAATTAACCAACCTGCGGCATAATCCCAAATATTTTGTGCGCCATGTAAATAAATTTGTCCACGACCTGCGGCAATCCAGCACCAGTCTAAGGCCACAGAACCAAAACTACGCTGCGAAGAGTATGGACATTGTGTGGCCAGTTTAGTGGCTAATGGCGCAGCAAGACGTTTGAAGTCAATAATGCCGCTGCACTGTTTTAATGCTTGTTTAGGTGTGCTGACTTTTAGCGGTTTGTTGTTTATGTTTGCACCTTGACCAATACGGGCTGAAAACATTTCATCTCGACTTGGGTCATAGACCAGGCCTGCTAAAATGGTGCCTTTAACCATTAAGGCTAAAGAAACTGAATACACAGGTATACCAATAGCAAAGTTACTGGTGCCATCAACAGGGTCAAGAATCCAACAACCAGAATCACTGTTCATGGCTGTTTCTTGTTCTTGTTGAGTGGATTCTTCACCTAAAAAAGCAAATTGTGGCCAGTGCTTTGCTAAAAAAGCCTGAGTCTTAATTTGCATTTCTGTATCGGCTTCTGTGAGTAGAGAGCCGTCTGGTTTTTCTTGTGCTGTAACTTGTTCAAACCGAGCGAGAACTTCGGTTTTTGCCATTTCTTTTATGCCTAAAAGTAATTTTTGCCATTCGGCTTCTTGGCTAAATGGATGGTTATTTTTTAAGGAGTCAGTCATGGCTTACCTTTTCTTTATTTTTAGAGGCGTAAGTAGTAAGTTTTACCGATTCAATCGCATTGGTAGAGGTTTCTACTACTTCTAAAACGTACTCTTCAATCTTAATACAGGTACCTGGTGACGGCAGTTCTTCTAATACTTCTTGAATTAAGCCATTTAAGGTTTTTGGGCCATCGGTTGGTAGCTCTAAATCGTATTCTTTATTTAAATCACGAATAAACTCAGAAGCATCAATGGTCATACTGCCATCGTCATGTAATGCAACAGTGTCTTCAATGGGTTTGGCTTTAGCATCGGTAGAAAGTTTACCGACTATCTCTTCTAGTAAATCTTCCATAGTTAGAGAGCCTTGTAAATCGCCATATTCATCTACGATCAATGCCATTCGGCGTTTGTTCTCATTAAACTTACCAAGTTGCACGTTAAGCGAGGTTGTTTCAGGTACAAAATAAGCAGGGCGTGTAATTTTAATAATGTCTTTTAGGGTAACTTCATCACGCATTAAAATAGGTAAAGCACGTCGTAAATTTAAAATACCAATTAAGTCTTCGTCTAAAGAGGAGCGATAAATGGGTACGCGAGTGTAGGGTGATTTTTGAATATCTTTTAAGATTTGTTCAATTGGTTGGTCAACATCAACAGCATACATGTCCTGTTTAGGGATCATAACGTCTTCTACCGTGACTGATTCTAAAGATAATACACTTGATAGCATAGAGCGATACTGCTCTGGTAATTGGCTGGTTGCTTCATAGATAAGAGTTTGCAATTCTTCATGAGACAGGGCGTGTGCATCCTCAACGTTGTGAATATTGACACCAAATATTTTTAAAAAACCATTTGCAAAAAAGTTTACAAACCAAACGATAGGCGATAAAAGTTTTAATAAAGGGGTTAAAACAAATGCCGCTGGATAAGCAATTTTTTCAGGATAAAGAGCGGCGAGTGTTTTAGGCGCAACTTCTGCAAAAATTAATACCACCATAGTCAGTAAACCAGCGGCTAAAGCAATGCCGGCTTCACCCATTAATTGCATGGCAATAATTGTGGCAATGGAGGAGGCAAAAATATTAACAAAGTTATTTCCTAGAAGAATAACGCCTAATAAACGGTCAGGTTTTTTGAGCAATTTTTGAGCGAGTTTAGCGCCTTTGTTTCCAGATTTAGCATGGTGCTTAAGACGATAGCGGTTTAGCGCCATCATGCTGGTTTCTGAGCTTGAAAATAAAGCAGAAAGAATAATAAGAAGGGCTAAAATCCCAAAAAGGATAGGAATATCTAAAGAATTCAATGTCTTTCGGTTGTGTTATGAATGAAAGAGAATTATACCTTTTCAAAATCTTTTGCACCAACCAAAGATTAATAAAGTTATAAGAAATTGTTATATAAGAAACTTTTGCCTGAAGTTACAAACAAGTAAACGTGGCTAAAATTCACTACCTTTCTCGACTTAGCCCTTAGAACGTTGAGTTATTTGTTTTGTTCTAAAACGTTTCAATAGCCAACTCTTAACAGTATTTTAGACAATTTAAGGATATAAAAAATGAATTTACCCTATGCATGCAATGTATAGATGGCCACAGGGTATGCCAGGCCTGGTAAATTCATTTTATGATGTTTGTGATGTATTGCGTTAATACAAATTAAGCGTTAATAAATTCCAAAATAATGGTTGTGCCTATATAGCTTAATATGAGTAAAAAGTATGCCCAAATTGTGTATCGAGCCGCTGTTTGCCCACGCCAACCATACTTAGCATGTCCAAATAAAAATACGCCATAAACCACCCAAGCTAAAATCGCAAAAAATGTTTTGTGAATAAGATGTTGTTCAAATAAGTTTTCTACAAAAAAAGCACCACTTATTAAAGCAAAGGTTAAAAAGATAAAACCAATTTTAACGAGTTGTAACAAAGTGCTTTCCATTACTTGTAATGGTGGTAGGGCCTTCATAAGTTTGGTCAAGCGTTTCGCTTTAAAGTTACGTTCTTGCACGCCATATAAAATAGCTTGCGCTGTGGCAATCCCCATAATGCTGTATGCCGCAATAGAGATAAGAATATGACTGCCTAATGTTAATGGCAATTGCATACGTTCATCAATTAATAACGGTAGAAGCGTGCTAAAGGCGGCAATGGGATAAACAAATATTCCTAAGGTTTCGGTGGGTTTATTTAAATGCGAGGTCAGTAAAATAATGGCGGCTAAAAGCATGACTAAAGATAAGCCGTTACCAATATCAAAATAAATGCTTGAATCAACCCAAATAGAATGACTTAACACAAAAAAGTGCAAGATAATCGCGATGGCAACAATTTTAATAATAGTTGGTCGAATGTCTTTTTGAGTAGGAGACTGAATTTTTTTCCAGATAATTGCACTAGCTACTAAGTAAAATAAGCTAGCAAGGACTGAACTAAATTCGGTTAATAACATTGAATGTAAACCTTATGTATAAAATGACAGGAATTAAGTGTAAACCTATTGTAACTCAGTGAATACGTAAATAAACTCTCTAAAGAGTGTTTGTAGCATTTTTTTCGTGTAATTTCTATTTTGAGTGACTTGATTAAGGTGGTTTTTTTGTTACAAGTTAGTCAATGAAGATTCTTACTTCTATTTCCGCTATAATAATGCGAATCTATTTTTCGTTTTTTACAAGACGGCTTCAGCAGGACGTTTGGTCTATAAGCTAGAGGTCTGTTTTAGGAGTTTTCATGTTTGACAATTTATCGGATCGTCTAAACAAAACCTTTAAAGCCATTCGTGGCCAAGGGCGTTTGACCGAAGCAAATATTAAAGATGCCTTGCGAGATGTTCGCCGTGCATTATTAGAGGCTGATGTCGCGCTACCTGTCGTCAAAAGTTTTATTTCCCAAGTACAAGAACGCGCCATTGGCCAAGAAGTTTCTACTAGCTTAAACCCTGGCCAAGCCTTTATTAAAGTGGTGCGTGAGCAACTTGCCGATGTTATGGGTAAAGAAGCCGAACCACTTAACTTTAATGTTGAGCCACCAGCGGTCATTATGGTTGCAGGTTTACAAGGTGCAGGTAAAACCACATCGGTTGCAAAACTGGCTAAATGGTTAAAAGAGCGCGAAAAGAAAAAAGTTATGGTGGTTTCTGCCGATGTTTATCGCCCCGCAGCGATTAAACAGTTAGAAACCTTGGCTGAGCAAGTTGATGTGTTGTTTTTTCCATCGACGGCAGATCAAGACCCAATTACGATTGCTAAAAACGCACATGCAGAAGCCAAAAAACAATTTGCTGACGTTTTAATTTTAGATACAGCAGGTCGTTTGCATATTGATGATGAGATGATGCAAGAAGTGCAAAAACTGCACACTAGCATTAACCCATGTGAAACCTTGTTTGTTGTTGATTCAATGACAGGGCAAGATGCGGCTAATACGGCCAAAGCCTTTAATGATGCCTTGCCATTAACGGGGGTAATTTTAACCAAAACAGATGGTGATGCACGTGGTGGTGCGGCTTTATCTATTCGCGAAATTACGGGTAAACCGATTAAGTTTATTGGTGCCGGTGAAAAAACCGATGCTTTAGAACCGTTTCACCCAGATCGTATGGCTGGCCGTATTTTGGGCATGGGCGATGTATTAAGTTTAATTGAAGACGCCGAAGCTAAAATTGACCATAAAAAAGCGCAAAAGTTTGCCCAAAAAATTAAAAAATCAGGCGAGTTTGATTTAGAAGATTTTTTAGAACAGTTACAACAAATTAACAGCATGGGTGGTGTAGGCGGTTTAATGGGCAAGTTGCCAGGAATGGGACAACTTAAAGGCCAGGTTGATGAAGATGTTGCTGCCAAAGAGTTTAAACGTCTTGAGGCGATTATTCACTCAATGACTAAAAAAGAACGTCGTTTTCCTGCGGTCATTAAAGGTTCTCGTAAACGTCGTATTGCTACGGGATCTGGTACATCTGTACAAGATGTAAACAAGCTATTAAAACAGTTTACCCAAATGCAAAAAATGATGAAAAAAATGAAAGGCGGCGGCATGAAAAATATGATGCGTGGTCTAGCAGGAAAATTACCACCAGGTATGGGCGGCATGGGTGGCTTACCACCAGGAATGCGCTAAATGTAAAGTAAACGTAAAGTTAATCTGCTTTTACCAGGCCTGGTAAAAGTAAAAAGGCCTTTAGTTAAGTCATTGTTTTAATAATATTTGTCTTTAACTAAAGGCTTTTGTGTTTATAACTCGGTGCTAGAGATAAGCTGATAAACTAATTTTAGGTAAATAATTGATATCCGGGAGTTTGTTCTGTATAATCCCGCGATTCGCCAAGTCTTGTTGGTGAATATATTAAACAAAAGAAATTGTTGGGGGGAATTCCTCTCATCGCCTGATAAATATAAGGAATATTATTATGGTAGTTGTACGTCTAGCCCGTGGTGGTTCTAAAAAGCGTCCTTTTTACAAGTTAGTTGTTGCTGATCAGCGTTTCAGTGCTACTGGTCGTTTCATTGAGCAAGTTGGTTTTTATAACCCAATCGCTCGTGGACAAGAAGAAAAAATCCGTGTTGATCAGGCGAGAGTTGATTACTGGGTTGCTCAAGGCGCTCAAGTTAGCCCACGTGTAAAAAACGTTCTTAAAAAAGCCTAATTGTTTAACCGACAACGGAGTAGATAAATGTCTGCAGAAAAACTGATTGTCGGTTCAATAAATGGTGTTTTTGGCGTAAATGGGTGGGTAAAGATTTTTTCTCATACCGACCCACGCGAAAATATTCTTAGCTATTCGCCTTGGTGGATTAAATGCAAAGGCGAATGGCGACAAGTCAGCATTGTTGACTCAAAGGTTCAACAAGGTGGTAAAACCTTGGTGGCCAAGCTAGATAAAGTAGATGACCGAGATTTAGCCCGTGAATATATGGGGTGTGAAATTGCGATTGAAGAATCTCAATTAAAAAACCGCAAAGATTCACTCTACTGGATTGATTTAATCGGTTGCCAAGTGTTGTTACAAGACGGCACAGTCATTGGTACTGTTAGTGAATTGGTAGAAACGGGTGTACATGATGTTTTACGTGTTACTGGCGAACATAATGAATTGATTCCATTTGTCATGGATCGTTTTATTTTGAGCGTTGATACTGATAAAAAACAGATTGTAGTGGATTGGGAAGTGGAAACTGACAGTGAGATTTGATGTGATTACCCTGTTTCCGGAAATGTTTAAAGCATTAACGGAATCAGGTGTCAGTCGTAGAGCAAATCAATCTGGGTTGTACCAACTCAAAACCTGGAATCCGCGTCAATTTACTTTAGATAAACATAAAACGGTTGATGATCGTCCTTACGGGGGCGGGCCAGGTATGCTCATGATGTATCAACCGTTAAAAGATTCGCTGACAGCGATTGAAGCTGAATGTGAGGTTGATAATGGCTCTAAGCCGCACGTGGTGTATTTATCACCACAAGGTCAACCTCTTACTCAGCAAAAAGTGGTTGAGTTAACTCAGCATAAAAATCTTACCTTGCTTTGTGGGCGCTATGAAGGTGTGGACGAGCGGTTGATTGAATCATCGGTAGATGAAGAAATCAGCATTGGTGATTTTGTTGTGAGTGGGGGCGAGCTCCCAGCCATGATGTTAATGGATGCAGTGATTAGACTGATTCCAGGTGCATTAGGGCATAACCAGTCAGCAGAACAAGATTCATTTTCTGACGGTTTGTTAGATTGTCCGCATTACACGCGACCAGAAGTGGTTGATGGAATGACGGTTCCTTCGGTTTTATTAGAAGGCAATCACGCTAAAATTGACGCTTGGCGACAAGAACAAAAATTAGCAAGAACACAACTACGTCGGCCAGATTTACTGTCTGGAACCAAAAAGTAAAAATTCGGATTCAACCTCTGGCTAACTCAGTTAGGTAATGTTGGATAAAGTTAAGAGACAAAAATGTCTCAGGCTCATAATCTTAAATGAACGAGCCATATAAATGGAGAAGCTTAAAATGAGCGATATCATTAAGCGTATTGAAGCAGAGCAAATGACTAAGGAAATTCCTTCTTTTGCTCCTGGTGACACAGTTGTAGTACAAGTTAAAGTTGTTGAAGGTAAAAACGAACGTCTTCAAGCATATGAAGGTGTTGTTATTGCTAAGAAAAACCGTGGCATTAACTCTAACTTCATCGTGCGTAAGATTTCTCACGGTGTTGGTGTAGAACGTACTTTCCAAACCTTTAGCCCATTAGTTGATAGCATTGAAGTTAAACGTAAAGGTGCTGTACGTCGTGCTAAACTATACTATCTACGTGATCTATCTGGTAAAGCAGCACGTATTAAAGAAAAAGTATAATCGTTTAGAAGTTTTACTTCGAAGTCGATTCAAGATTTTTCTTGTATTAAAAACGCCTCGTAATCTTTTTGATTACGGGGCGTTTTTGTTTGTTTAAATGAATAAACTTGAAAACAATAATTGATGCTTTAATATGTAAAAAATATATTGATTAGAGTAATCGGTTTTTTATATTTAAATATGTTTAACCTTCAAATAGAGTGTTTAGTATGGATACGGTATTTCAAATAGAAAAGATAGAGGAAGGTTGCACAAAGTGTGGCACATTTAAAGATTCAGATTTTACTTTCGCCTATCAGCCAATTGTGGATATTCGTAAACAAGAAATTTTTGGTTATGAAGCATTAGTTAGAGATCGAGTGACCAAAACTGCAAGAGCCGTATTGGATAAGGTGAATGCTGAAAACCGTTATTCGTTTGATCAAACTTGCCGTGTAAAAGCGATTTCTATTGCTAATCAACTTGGTTTAGATAAAGTATTGAGTATTAACTTTTTACCTAATGCCGTCTATGAACCTAAGCACTGTATACAAAGTACGATTCGTGCTGCAGAATCTTGTGGATTTCCTCTTAATAAAATTATGTTTGAGGTGACAGAATCTGAAAAGGTTTATGATGTGCAACACATGAAAAAGATTTTTGATTATTACCAAAGCAAAGGTTTTGTAACCGCTTTAGATGACTTTGGTGCCGGGCATGCTGGGTTAAATATGTTGGTTAATTTTATACCCAATATCATTAAGCTTGATATTGAGTTGGTTAAAAATATTGACCAAGATAAGGTAAAACAAATTGTTGTTGGTTGTATGTTAGAGATGGCACGTCAATTAAAAATTACCATTTTGGCCGAAGGTGTTGAGACCCTTGCTGAAGCTCAATATTTTGCAAGTAAAGGTGTGTATTTGTTACAGGGATATCTATTTGCAAAGCCAGGTTATGAAGCGTTACCAGAAGTTGATTCTGAATTATTAAAGCAACTTAATGAGGTTTATAGCCCTATATAACTTGTTTTTTTTATCCTATCTACAATTGGCGGATGAATAAATAAGAAACATGTAACAAGTAACAGAATATTAATGCTATGCAAGTTAAGAGTGTTACGCAGTTAAGCCGTCTCCGCTATACTATGTCACATGATAAAACCAAAGCCTAAAAAAATTGAAACCGTACTGCATCCTAAAATGGCTGAGTTTTTAACATACTTGGCTCTTTCTGAAGGATTAAGTACGAATACAATTTCTGCTTATCAAACAGATCTAAAACTTTACCAGGCCTGGTTACTTGATGTAGAACAAACAACCGTTGAACACATTTCTACTGAAGGCATAGAATCTTTTATGCTGTATTTACAAACAGAAGGACGTAAAGAGAAAAGTAATGCACGTTTGCTTTCTACGCTTAAGCGTTTTTATCAATGGGGTGGAATGAATGAGTATTTTGATGCTGACCCTACCGCTTTAGTAAAAGGCCCTAAGTTACCTAAAAGTATCCCTAAAACGATTACAGAAGAACAGGTTGAAGCTTTGTTGTTTTCTCCCGATGAATATACGCCTTTAGGTATTCGTGATAGAGCGATATTAGAGTTAATGTATGCCAGTGGTTTACGAGTATCTGAAGTTGTTGAGTTACCATTTGAACAGGTTAATTTATCAGCAGGACTGGTTCAGGTTACAGGTAAAGGTAATAAAGAACGCATTGTACCAATTGGTGAGCTCGCGGTTGAGTGGATAGAAAAATATATTAAAGAAGCTAGGCCTAGTTTGGTAAAAAATAAATGGGTTCATAGCTTGTTTGTATCGCGCATTGGTCGTCAAATGACTCGGCAGACCTTGTGGCATAGGGTAACAAACTTAGCCTTTGATGCAGGTATTCATACCAAGCTTTCACCACACACATTACGGCATGCGTTTGCAACACATCTTATTAATCACGGAGCCGATTTAAGAACGGTTCAGTTGTTATTAGGGCATAGCGATTTATCAACCACGCAAATTTATACACATGTCGCTAAAGAGCGACTACACAAACTTCATCAACAACATCATCCACGCGGTTAAAACTTTATACACTTGGGTTTCAAGAGTTGCGCAAGTATTGGCTTAGCGGATTGTTGTATTATGGTTAAATAAAACGGGTATGTAAATTTCGTGATTATTTTAGAGTTATAAATATAAATGATGAACTTTCGAGCAACGGCAATTTCCCCTTGGAATAAAAAGTGCAAGGTTCTTAGTGTAGTGAACGGTTAAGAAACGCTGCTGCTTGAGCGTAGCGAGTTCAGCGTTTTCAGTTCACAAGCTTAGAACTTGCCTATTTATGGAGTGGGGTGCCTTTTTTCTGGTTACTCTATTTGGGCAAGCAAAAAGAGTAACGGGAAGCCTATTATTGAAATGCAAGGCAAAGAAATTTTAATTAAAAGGCTTCTCAATTACTATCCTGATGAGTTATTAAGTTTTAGTTTTAAAGCTAACCATCACAAAATTTACATACCCAATAAAACTAATTAATTATTTATTAAGGGCACAGTCGATGATTAAGATCATGCAAAAAAAAATATGGGTAGGCGTTTTAACGGGAGCCGTTTTATTAACAGGAGCGCCTTTAAGCCAAGCTGCTGACGATACTGCAATAATTAAGCAACGCTTACAGACCATTATTCCGACAAATGCCAAGCATGCTGTGATTACTAAAACATCAATAGATGGACTTTATCAAATACAGCTGGGAATGACTGTTGTGTATATGTCTAAAGATGGTAAGTATTTAGTTAATGGTAATGTGGTAGATTTAGATACACAAATTAATCTGACTCGTGAAGCGCAAGCTAAAGCCCGTAAAGTTGCATTAACGGCCATTCCTGAGAACAGTATGATTATTTATCCCGGAAAAGCCGGTAAAACCCAGCATACTATTACTGTATTTTCAGATATTGACTGCCCATATTGCAGCAAACTGCATAAAGAAGTACCAGAGTTAAATGCGGCAGGAGTCACAGTAAGGTATATTGCTTTTCCAAGAGATGGTGTTGATTCGCCATCGTATAAAAAATCGGTATCTGTTTGGTGCGCGGACGATAAAAAGACCGCAATGGATAAGGCGATGCAAGGTGAGCCAATTCAGAGCAAAACCTGTAAAAATCCTATAAAAGAGCACATTAAACAAGCTGAAATTTTTGAGGTAAATGGTACGCCTAATATTATTTTAGAAAGTGGAGATTTATTACCAGGTTATGTACCTGCTAAAAAGCTTATTCAGATGTTAAATGTATCTTAACTGACAAAAGTAATATATTTAAAACGATAAAAACCAGCTTAACGCTGGTTTTTTGCTATTACCAGTAAGGTCCTGTAACACCAATAATGGCTTCAAAGATTCCTAGAAAAAGATTGATGATAATAATGGGACGCATTTTAGTGTTAATGATGTTTCCTGCTTCAGGAAAAGAAGAGGAGTCAACAGCCAGTTTTAGTTGTTGATAAGGTTTAAAGTAAAGCCAAGCAAAGAGAATAATCATTACCCAACCCAAAATGTGCATAAAATGAAGGTATAAAGGGGTCGTGTCTGTAGCAGTAAATCGATATTGCCAGTCTAAATAGCCCGTTATAATTAACAGTACAATAAACAACCAAACCCATTTAAAAAACCGAGTAAAGATAGCAACAAATAACGGTAATTTAATATTGGACGGCATGGGCATTACCGCAGGTCTAAAGACTTGATAAACTAAAAATATACCGCCAACCCATAGGGTAGCGGAAATAATATGAATGGATATGGCAAGCAGGTCAATTAACTGCATAAATGTACTCTTTGTTTTAGAAAGGCAGGCCTTCTTCAATTGGTAATGAAGGATCTACTGACCATTCATTCCAAGAACCAAAATACATCTTAACATTTTTAATACCTGCAGATTTCAACGCAACAAAGGTGTTAGATGCACGAGCACCTTTAAAGCAATAAAGATAAACAGGTGTATCTTTAGTAATGCCTACGGTTTTACATTCCGCTAAAATTTCGTCAGGTGATTTAAACATAGGCACTGCACCAGGCTTCATCATTCTATACCATTCAATCCATACCGCACCAGGTAAGCGGCCTTTTCTTGGACTAAAGTCTTTACCATAAGGGGATGAGCTCTCGGCAATCCATTCATCTACGTCACGTACGTCTAATAGAGCTATTTCACTGCCTAAAGCCTCAAGTACCTGGTCTTTATCAACCATATATTCACTACCACTGTCTTTAACAGGAAAGGTTTTAGGTTCTGGCGTTGAAGGTTCTTTGCTAATTGTTAAACCTTCAGCAACCCAGCTTTGATAACCGCCTTGCAGAATTTTAATTTTTTCATAACCTAAATAACTCAGTAGAAAATAACCACGACAAGACTGGCCAAATCCTGTGTCGAGTGAATCTTCATAAAGGGTAGCGGTTTCTTCACCAGATAGTCCCGCCGCGCCAAACATCTCTGCAAATTTACTTTTAAGTTCCAGCACACCTTCAGGAGTAGAGCTTGCTAAAAATGTAAAGATGTCATGGATATTGACGGCATTTGGGATGTGACCAATAGAATATGCTTCTGGTGAACGAGTATCGATAAGCACTACTTTTTCGTTTTGGCAGATTTGCTCTAAGTTTGCAGCATTAATTAACAACGAATTTGACATGGTTTATATCCTTTTATTGTAGAAAGAAAAGGTTGAATGACGGCGTTGTCGGGTTAACCTTAAATAGATGAGCTAAAATTTTTAGTAGTATATAAAGAGAGGCTACTGACCAATAACATTGCAGTATTTGAACCAGATGAATTAAAGGTTATTAAAATCAGTAGGTTAAGGTTTTAAAGAGGGTTTTTAAAGGTAAATTCAGGTATTGTTTGTTATTAAATGTAAACAATTAATTACATTTAATAACAAGTAGAGGGTAAGATTGGGCGTAGATATATTAAAAAAGCGACATAAAGCCGCTTTTTTAACTAGAAAAATGACATGTTTGAGTTATAACTCACCCCATTTTTTACGTTTAGAAGGAGCTCTAAAGAAACGTCCTAATATTAAACCAAGAAGTAAAACGCCACCTCCTGTTAAGAACCACTGACGTTTTACAGAGTCGCCTGCTTCGTCAATTTGTTCTTTCATAATGGCATTTTGGTTCTCTAATTGGCTAAGGCGTGCTTTCATATCTTGGTTTTGTTGGTCAAGCTCAACCGCGTTGGTTGATATCGCTTTAAGACGTTCTAGCTCTTTACTTAACTCAAATTTTTCTTGCTTGGTAGTAGAAAGTTCGCTGTCTGTTTCGGTATAGCGTGTTTTTAAAGTATCTAATTCTTGCTGAAGTCCGTGATATTTCTCTTCAACATCTGTTGTTTTTTTAATTTGAGCCGCTAATCGATCTATTGCAACAGGTTGGCTTTGCAAGACAACAGAAGGTAACCAGCCAAGGTACGTTTTACCTGATTTTTTGTATTGTACTTGTGCCCAGCCATCTTTATCTACTTCAAGAATTTTAACGGCTTCACCAGATTTAAGCATACGAGAAATCTTGTATTTATAACCCGCACCACGTCGCATAGGGACTTTTAAAGAGTCACTAATGTAGTTTGTATAGCCTTTTTCTGCGGCATTTGCGCTAGAAATAGGTGCACTAAAGCCAATAGCGGCAATAATCGCTAAGCTAAGAGCGCTTTTGTGTAAAGGGTTATAGCTGCTGAATTTTGTCATTTTGAGCCTCTAGATTTTTAAGAGCGGTTTCATAATCGCTTAATTTTTTGCGTTCATTGGCAACAACGTCTTCTGGCGCCTTTGCAACAAAACCAGCATTATTCAATTTACCACTTAGACGTTTGATTTCGCCTTGAAGTTTACCCATTTCTTTACTTAAACGAGCAAGTTCGGCATCTTTATCAATTAAGCCAGCAATAGGAATCAATACTTTCATTTCGCCAACAAGAGCCACGGCAGATTCAGGTGCCTTGGCTTCATCTTCAAGAACAGTAATGGTTTCTAGCTTAGCTAAAGACTGTAAGTACACGCGGTTATTATTTAACCAGGCCTGGTCATTTGTATTTAAGCCGGCAAGTAATACATTAAGTGCTTTACTTGGTGCAATATCCATTTCTGAACGTATTTTACGTACACCAACAATAAACTGTTTAACCCATTCAAGCTCTGCAATGGCGGCGGTATCTATTTTGCTTTCATCCGCTTCTGGGTAGGCTTGTAACATAATGGTGTTACCTTGTTTACCAGCTAGAGGTGCAACGGCTTGCCAAGCTTCTTCAGTTATAAATGGAATGATAGGGTGCAGTAAACGTAATAAGGTTTCTAAAACACGAACCAGTGTTTTACGTGTGCCACGTTTCGCCGCATCTGAACTCTCTTTATTTAGAATGGGTTTAGCCAGTTCTAAATACCAGTCACAGTATTCGTTCCAGGTAAATTCGTACAATGCGGTTGCGGCTAAATCAAAACGATAAGTTGCAAAATGTTTGGCAACTTCTGTTTCAACTTCTTGTAAACGAGAGGTAATCCAGCGGTCTGCTAAAGAGAGTTCAATGTCTAAAGACTCATCAACACCTGTGTCAAACCCTTCGGTGTTCATTAACACATAACGTGTGGCGTTCCATAGTTTATTGCAGAAATTGCGATACCCTTCGGCACGGTTTAAGTCAAAACGAATATCACGCCCTGTTGAGGCAAGTGAAGCAAAGGTAAAACGAATCGCATCGGTACCAAAAGCGGGAATACCATCGGCAAATTGTTTACGAGTGTCTTTTTCGATTTTGGCAGCTTTTTCAGGCTGCATCATGCCGTATGTACGTTTAGAAACTAAGTCTTCTAATTCAATACCGTCAATTAAATCAATCGGGTCTAAAACGTTTCCTTTTGATTTAGACATCTTTTGGCCTTCGGCATCTCGTACTAAACCATGTACATAAATCTGTTTAAACGGTACTTCACCCGTGAACTTTAAGCCCATCATTATCATTCTGGCTACCCAGAAGAAAATAATGTCAAAACCAGTCACTAAGACCGATGTTGGGTGAAATTTTTCTAGCTCAGGCGTTTTTTCTGGCCAACCTAAAGTAGAGAAAGTCCAAAGTGCAGAGCTAAACCAAGTATCTAATACATCATTGTCTTGATTTAGTTCAAAGTCGGCATCTAAATTGTATTTAGCGCGAACGGCTGCCTCATCATGCCCAACATACACTTTGCCGTCATTGTCATACCAGGCTGGAATGCGGTGACCCCACCAAATTTGACGAGAGATACACCAGTCTTGAATATTATTCATCCATTCAAAATAGGTGTTTTCCCAGTTTTTAGGCACAAATTCAATGTCACCGTTTTTAACGGCATCAATGGCTGGTTTGGCTAGAGATTCAACGGCTACATACCATTGGTCAGTTAAAAAAGGTTCAATAACCGCGTGCGATCGGTCGCCACGAGGTACCATTAATGTATGCGGTTTTATGTCTTCCATTAAGCCTAATGCTTCAAGATCAGCAATAGCTTGTTTACGCGCTTCAAAACGGTCTAGGCCTTGATATTTTTCTGGGGCTTCTTCGTTAATACATGCGTCAGCTGTAAAAATATTTAGCATAGGTAAGTTGTGGCGTTTACCCATTTCATAATCGTTAAAATCGTGTGCAGGGGTGATTTTTACACAACCTGTTCCAAATTCTAAATCAACATAATCATCCGTAATAATTGGGATTTCACGACCAACCAAAGGTAAGGTAATGGTTTTACCTACTAAGTGTTGGTAACGTTCATCTTCTGGATTTACTGCAACGGCTTGGTCACCAAACATGGTTTCTGGACGTGTGGTTGCAACCACTAAGTAACCAGAACCATCGGTAAGAGGGTATCGCATATGCCATAAATTACCTTGCTCTTCTTCAGAAATAACTTCTAAATCAGAAACTGCAGTATGTAAAACAGGGTCCCAGTTCACTAGGCGTTTACCACGGTAAATTAAGTCTTCTTCATACAGTTTTACAAAGACTTCTTTAACGGCTTCAGAAAGACCGTCATCCATAGTAAAGCGTTCGCGACTCCAGTCTGGTGAAGCACCCATGCGGCGTAACTGTTTTGTAATGGTGCCACCAGACTCTTCTTTCCATTCCCAAATTTTTTCAATAAATTTGTCGCGGCCTAAATCATGACGTGTTAACCCTTGTGCGGCTAATTGGCGTTCAACCACCATTTGCGTTGCAATACCAGCATGGTCTGTACCAGGTTGCCACAGAGTGTCATTGCCTTTCATGCGGTTGTAGCGGATTAAGGTATCCATAATGGTATCTTGAAAAGCATGTCCCATATGCAAGCTGCCCGTCACGTTAGGTGGCGGAATCATTATGCTATAAGGTGCGGCGTCTGGATTTTGAGGTTTAAAGTAACCTTGGTTTTCCCAGGTCTGATACCATTTTGTCTCGATTGTATTGGGGTCGAAATGCTTTTCCATAGAACTCTTAATCTGCTTGTAATTTTTAAAAAATAATAATCGAAAGATTATAGCAATCGAGGAACGTATTGTCTTAACTAACTGAATAGGTTAATGGGATTTTTTTACTTTAATGCTTAGAAATAAATTTTTTATACTAAACAAAGCTTATTGATTGGGTATAAAAGTAAATTACCAGGCCTGGTAATTTCGGAAAAATAAAATGTTTGATTGTTTTGTGTTTTTGGATAACTAAGGAATATTTAATAACGGTGTTACAAGGTGGTTAGTGGCTAATGACGAGGGTTGTTATTAGCCACTAAAGCAATATTAACTATTAAGAAGTTGTAATACCGATGCTCGTGCTTGATTCGTGTGAGCTTGCATAGCAATAGAACTGTCTAGTAAAACATCTTGTTTAACTTGATCCGCAACGGTTTTAGCATAGTCAGTATCGCTAATTTGACTGCTAGCAGCTGAACTGTTTACAGATTGATTTTGCCCATTATCAATATAAGAACTCAATGCATTCTGCTGAGCGCCAAATTCACTACGTTGATTACTAACCTGCTCAATAGCCAATCCCAGATTTTGCAAAGCGGTGCTGGTGTCACCTGTACTGCCAATGTTTAAACCAGAAAGAGATAAGCCGCTAGAGGTTAAGGTTGGCAAGTTTACATCTGTAGTAGAATCACCCAAAGCTAAACTTATTGAACTGGAGTCACCATTTAATAAGTTTTGGCCATTAAATGAGGTTGATTGTGCAATTTGGTCAATCGCTTGTAAATTTTGTTGAAACTCTTGATTAAGACTGTCTTGTTGGCTACTGTTTAAGGTGCCGTTTGATGCTTGAATGGCTAATTCATTCATACGTTGCAAGTAGCTATTAACAGAGTTACTGGCACTGTCTGCCGTTTGTAGCATAGAAATACCTGTATTGGCATTTTGTACACCAATATCTTGTGTATTAATTTGAGTGTTTAAAGCATTTATAACCGCTAAGCCTGCAGAATCATCTGCCGCTTGGTTGATGCGTTGCCCACTCGCAAGGCTTTGTGCCGTAGAACTGACGTTGGGCGTGTACATGTTTGACGAAATTGAAGAATAACCGCTAATTGCCATGCTAAAATCTCCTTTCATTAACGTTATATATAATTTAAGTTTACGCTTTTTACAGAATTAAGGAAAGCAGAATGTCTTGTTGTTCAGGTAGTTACTGTCAGTTTAAATTTCCAGAAGGTCCGCCTTTGGTGGATAATGCGGTGACTAATTTAAATGCAACCTATCAATTTTTACCCTATGGCACTTTATTAGAACCAGGTGAAACAGTACGCATTTGGATGGAAAATGGCCAAGCTAAACCTGTTTTTTTAGAAGAAAAAATTGTATTAACCTTCACTGAAAATGGGCCTGTTCCAGTAGGGGATAGCCAATATAAAGACTACCCTTGGCAGATTATTGCTTTTGACAGTGGGTTTTCTTATGAAGATTTAATGGCTTGGAAAAATCACCCTTTATATAACGAGAATGAAACTGCAGTTTTACTGCATTTTAATCACCCTATAGAAGTAAAGCCCAGCCTTAAAATGATCTGGTTAAAGTGGTTATATAAGTTAAGGACGCTTTAAACTTTTGTTTAAATACCTATTTATTAATTTTTACCAGGCCTGGTAAAATATTAAAAATTGATAAAGTGCCAGAATGGCTAAGTTTCTAAATAAAAGCCCTCGTTAAACCATGTGTTTAACGAGGGCTTTTTTATTAAGTATTGTCAGATGATTGATTTACTGTGCGGTTATTGCATAACAAAACGGTCTAAATATACGTCTTCTAGTAATCCAGGATATAAGTTGTGTTTTTCTAATATTTTTTTAGCCACTTCCAGTGCCTCTGCTCTCAATTGATCGGGACCCTCTGGTGTTTTAAGTTTTGTGTAAGTTTGGTTGCGTAATAAACGATCAATATCATTTTTTAAAATAGGGCGTAAGTACTCCATTTCTTCAATCAGTTGCGGATAGTAAGTCATAAATTTAAAGTCGACCGCTAAAAATTTGGCTTTACCTTCACCTCTAAAATTCACCACGATTTTATCCATCGAAAAATATTTAGGCACTTTTTCTTCAGGTGCTTCAAACTGCTTGTATTTAGATGAATAAGGGGTTGCTTCTGCTTCATCGCTTGCTTGGCTGTAAGTAGGTAATAAACAAAAGATAGACAGTAATAAAATGCTAAATACTTGCTTTAAAGGTCTTGATGTTAGGAGTTGTTGATTCATTTAATATGCTCTAATTTAAGTTGCTTTTGATTTGGCAAGCTGTGTAATTAACGTATTTTAACTTGCTTAACGTTGCTTTAGAAGTGCTTATTTATGATAGTTTAGATATAAAAAAACCCCGCGGGAGCGGGGTTTGATTTAAGTCAATAAAGAGACTGTGTTTTTTAGATAAACACTATATCGTTTATTTGAATCTTGAATGTTATTTTGTAAACTCTGGGTAAGCTTCCATTCCACATTCAGATTGGTCAACACCTTCGTACTCTTCTTCCTCAGTAACACGCAGACCCATAACCGCTTTGATGATTCCCCAAACAATTAAGCTTGTAATGAATACCCATGCAAAGATTACACCCATACCTGTTAACTGAGCAACAAGAGTTGCATCAGGGTTAGTGAAAGTAACTGCGATAAGACCAAAGATACCAACAACACCGTGAACTGAGATAGCACCTACTGGATCATCAACTTTAAGTTTAGAGTCGATGAATAAGATAGCTAATACTACGATGATACCACCGACAAGACCGATTAGAGTTGATTCAACGGCTGTTGGAGTTAGTGGTTCAGCTGTGATAGCAACAAGACCCGCTAAAGCACCGTTTAACATCATTGTTAAGTCTGCTTTACCAAACTTAAGTTTAGACATGATTAATGCACCGATTACACCACCTGCGGCAGCCATAAGAGTGTTAACAAAAACCATTGCTACAGCGTTTGCTTCGTCAACGTTAGAGATTTTAAGCTCAGAACCACCGTTGAAACCAAACCAACCTAACCATAGGATAAATGTACCTAAAGTTGCTAAAGGTAGGTTAGCACCAGGAATAGCGCGAGACTCACCGTTTGGACCATATTTACCTTTACGAGCGCCTAGTAGTAATACACCCGCTAAAGCTGCAGAAGCACCAGCCATGTGAACAACACCAGAACCTGCGAAGTCAAGGAAACCTAGACCATCTAAGAAACCACCACCCCATTTCCAGAAACCTTGCATTGGGTAAATGAATGCAGTGAAAACAATGGCAAAAGCAAAGAATGACATAAGCTTCATACGTTCAGCGACCGCACCAGAAACAACTGACATCGCAGTAGCAACAAACACTACTTGGAAGAAGAAGTCAGACATACCTGAATAGTAAGGAGCGTCATCGCCACCAGCCATTACTGCTGCTGCTGTGTTGTCACCACCAATTAGGAAGCTGATACCAGGGAAGAAACTATTTACTGCTTCACCAGGGTACATAATGTTATAACCAACAAGCATGTACATAATACAAGCGATGGCAAAAAGACCGACGTTCTTAGCTAAGATTTCGGTTGTGTTTTTTGTACGTACAAGACCTGCTTCTAGCATGGCAAAACCAGCTGCCATCCACATAACTAATGCACCAGACATTAGAAAATAAAAGGTATCAAGTGCGTAACTTAATTGTGATATTTGTTCCATAATCAAATTCCTTTCTTAAAGAGCGATGTCGCCAGTTTCTTCCGTACGAATACGCACAGTTTGTTCTAGAGGCATAACAAAGATTTTACCGTCACCAATTTTGCCTGTTTTAGCAGATGTGCTAATCGCTTCAATAACGTTATCAAGTTTGTCATCACTTACGGCGATTTCTAAACGGATTTTTGGAAGAAATTCAATCGCATATTCAGCTCCACGATAAATTTCAGTGTGACCTTTTTGACGGCCAAAACCTTTAGACTCTGTTACTGTCATACCTTGCACATCAATATCATGAAGTGCTTCGCGTACGTCATCGAGTTTAAAAGGTTTGATAATTGCAACTACCAGTTTCATACTAACCCCTCGGATTTATTAAATATAATATGTTCGTAAGTGTAATAGCGTTAGGTGTGCCAGTTATTTTAAAGTAGAATATTTACAACAACTTATAATGTAATTGGGGCGTTTTTAGTTGTCATTTAACGAAAATGCTAAGCGCTCTTGGTTTAATTGTGGTGCTTATCTTGTTTATTTTGGTGCGTTTTAATAATGGTGGTTTTTTTGCGTAAATTTCCTAAAATTTTTTTGGCTATATTTATTCAATTATTCGTGTTGGTATTTATTGCAGGTGGTGTGTATGTGGTTCAATACTTTATCGCTCCTCCTTATCCTTACTGGTTGTTGGTTCTTATTCAGGCAACTATAGCAGCGACAATCAGTTGTAAATTGGGTTTGCCTTGTTGGTGGCGATGGATCCAGTTTTTATTACCAATAGGGCTTTATATTGGTGTATTAATTGATTTTAATCCACTTTGGGCTTTGGTTTTATTTGTGTTAATTTGGCTTATTTTTGCTAATACATTAAAAGAAAGAGTCCCACTATATTTAACGAATCAAACCACCAGAGAAGCATTAAAAACGTTGGTAAAACGAAGCCGAAATATTCGATTCTTAGATTTGGGTTGTGGTTTAGGAGGTAATGTTGCTTTTATGTCACAGCAAAAGGCCGTGGTTGAGTCTCACGGTGTAGAAACCGCTCCTTTGCCCTATATTGTTTCAAAATGGATTACGATGTTCAGAGGTGGGCAAACATACGCGATGGATATTTGGAAAACGGAGCTTGCATATTATGATCTTGTGTATGCTTTTCTTTCACCAGAACCCATGCCTAAGTTATGGCAAAAAGTAAAAGATGAAATGTTGCCCGGTTCAACCTTTGTGAGTAATAGTTTTGCTGTGCCAGAAGTAGAACCAAGTGAGATATGGGAATTGTCTGACGAACGTAAAACAATATTGTATATTTATCGTTTATGAAGTTATAGGAAGAAGTCATGTGTATTTATATACTGTGATGAATTATTCAGTATTGGAAAATCAGCCAAAAATTTAAGAGCTCGGCCTGTGTAGAATTTGTGTTTTATTCATTATAAAACGCCACATTTACTCTAAATTATTTAGCAGATCAGTTTATAAACAGTAAAAAACATACAAAAAATAGTAAAAACACCAGTTAAAAAAGCATTAAATTGTATATAAATACGGTTTTACCAGGCCTGGTAAAACCGTTAAATGAATCAAAATAGAATTGATTTTATGGAGAAAAAATGACTTATTCTGTTGCCGAAGCCTTGTCTTGGAGCCCTTTTACGGAACGTTTGACACAAAAGTTTCCTGAACTTTTAGAAGAAGAAAATTATATAAATCAATGGCCACAAGGTGAGTTATATCAACAGGTTTATACTGATGCGACTCAGGCTCAGGATGACAAAGAGTTGGTAAAAAGGTTGCGTGTACAGCGTAATTGGCAAATGGGACGCATTGCTTTAAGAGACTTAATGGGCTTATCTGAGTTAGAAGAAGTTATGTTGGCCGCTTCAGAGTTAGCGGACTCATTAGTTAATGCCTCGTTGGATTGGCATTATGCTAAGTTTTGCGAACGTTATGGTACGCCGATAGGCAGTGAATCTGGTTTGCCGCAAAAATTGATTGTTATTGGTATGGGTAAGCTAGGTGGGCAAGAATTAAATTTCTCTTCTGATATTGATCTGATTTTTGCCTATCCCGAACAGGGTAGAACTCAGGGAACGACTAGAAGCATTCCAAATGATCAGTTTTTTATCCGTTTAGGGCAGGCGGTTAATAAATCATTAGTCGACTACACAGAAGACGGATTTGTTTATCGTGTTGATATGCGATTACGCCCGTTTGGTGACGCGGGGCCTTTAGCAATTACGTTTTCAGGTTTAGAGCATTATTACGAGATTCACGGGCGAGCATGGGAGCGTTATGCCTTGGTTAAAGCCCGTGCTATGGCCGGCGATAAAGATGAATGTGAATCTCTGTTTCAAATTCTTAGGCCGTTTGTTTACCGCCGTTATGTTGATTTTAGTGCCATGGAATCATTACGTGAATTAAAACAAATGATTATGGCCGAAGTTAAAAAGAAGGGTATGTTACAAAATGTCAAACTTGGGCCAGGTGGGATTCGGGAAGTAGAATTTATTGTTCAGGCTTTTCAGTTGGTGCATGGCGGGCGTGATCATGGTCTTCAAGGCCGTCGATTAATTCCGACTCTTGCTCATCTTTTAGAGCGAGGGTTTATTGAGAAAAAAGAACATGATGCATTATTAGAGGCTTATATTTTCTTGCGTAGAGCTGAGAATAGATTGCAAGAATGGAATGATCAACAAACGCATGATTTACCTTCAGATGAATATCAGCAAGCCTGTTTAGCAAATTCAATGGGGTTTGCCAATTACCAGGATTTTTTAGAGGTTTTAAATAAACATCGTCATTTTGTTGAAGCGCAATTTAAAGAAGTCTTTGCAGTAGAAGAAACGAGTTTAGAAGTAAATAACTGGAGCAAAATTTGGCTAAGTGGAATTGATAGCGAAGAAGATGTTAGTGATTTTAATTTAGATGATCCAAGTGCTTTTATTAAGCACATTCAATCTTTTAAACAAAGTCGATCTGTTGCACATTTAGGAACAGAAGGTATTGAGCGTTTAAATGCATTTATGCCTTTGTTACTTAACGAATTATTTGAACAAGGTTACAGTGAAATTATGCTCGTTAGAGCATTAAAAATCATAGAAAATGTGGTGCAGCGAAGTGTGTATTTAGTGTTGCTAAATGAAAATCCACAGGCTCTGAAAAATTTGGTTATGTTAATTGAGGTCAGTCCCTGGTTAACCGATATGCTGGCAAAATATCCAGCCTTAATGGATCAGCTTATTGACGAACGTTCTTTGTATGCACCGTTAGAATTAGATTCTTTAAATAGTGAAGTATCCGCTATTCTTAAAGGCTGTAGTGGTGATGAAGAATGTTTTATGGAGCAAATTAGGCAGTGGAAACATGCACAAGTTTTTAAAGTAGCCGCTGCAGACGTAACAGGCAATGTGCCAATTATGAAGGTAAGTGATTACTTAACTTGGATTGCTGAAGCTGTATTAAATGGGGTTGTAGAATTTGCGTGGCAACTTATGCTTGATAAAAATGGTTTGCCAGGAGGTTTGGATCCCAAACAACCAAGAAACCCTTTTTTAGTTTTAGGTTATGGAAAAGTTGGCGGTATCGAATTGGGGTATGGTTCTGATTTAGACATTGTAATGTTGTATGAAGGTCTTAGCCCAAGTGCATCAGCCACAAATGAGCGTGGTCGACAATTAGAAAATTCCTTATTTTTTGTACGAATGGGGCAAAAAATTATTTCACTCATAACGACATTAATGCCAGCAGGTGTTCTCTATGAGGTAGATACACGTCTAAGGCCTAATGGTGCTTCAGGGATGATGGTAACGGATTTTGAGAGTTATAAGTCTTATATAGAAAATAAAGCCTGGAATTGGGAGTATCAAGCGTTAACTCGTGTAAGAGCGGTGGTGGGTGATTCGCAAAGTCGAGAAGCGTTTGATACATTTAAAAAGACCTTTTTACAGCAGACGCGTGATAAAAATGCGGTAAAACTAGAAGTGGTTGATATGCGCAATAAAATGCGTGAGTCTCTAGATAAATCAACCGAAACCCTATTTGATTTAAAGCAGGGGGTTGGAGGAATTGTTGATATTGAATTTATGGTGCAATATCTAGTTTTGGCCTATGCGCACGAATATGAAGCTATTACGGAGTTTTCAGATAATATTAGAATATTAGAGACGATTGCTTCTGTAGGTTTGTTAAAGCCCGATCAGGTTGAAAAGTTAACGACAGTATATAAAACATACCGTTCAAAATATCATAGAGTGGCACTGCAAAATGATAAAGCGATTGTTAAGCAAACCTGTTATTTACAAGAGAGAGAAGCTGTAAGTTCTATATGGAAGCAGTTAATTGAATAAAGGAATCTTATGTCTTAATGACAAAGCCTTGTGATTAAGGCTTGATTCTTTCTTTTAATGCATAAATTTAGGACATAAAAAAACCGCCTTGTTTTGGCGGTTTTTTTATAACTAAGATAATCTTAGATTATGCAGAGTAGTACATGTCAAACTCAATTGGGTGAGTTGTAGCACGTAAGCGCGTAACTTCTTCCATTTTAAGTTCAATGTAAGCGTCAATAGCAATATCTGTCATAACACCACCTGCTTTTAAGAACTCACGGTCTTGGTCAAGAGCGTCTAGAGCTTCTTCTAAAGAAGCACAAACTGTTTTGTAAGTTGCTTCTTCTTCTGCAGGAAGGTCATATAAATCTTTTTCAGAAGGTGCACCTGGGTCAATTTTATTGATAATACCGTCAAGCCCGGCCATCATTGACGCTGCAAATGCTAGGTATGGGTTAGCAGTAGGATCTGGGAAACGCAATTCTACACGACGCGAACGCTCTGAAGGTGCGTAAGGAATACGAATAGAAGCAGAACGGTTAGAACCAGAGTAGGCTAATAAAATTGGCGCTTCAAAACCAGGAACTAAACGCTTATAAGAGTTTGTACCAGGGTTAGTAAATGCGTTTAATGCACGAGCGTGTTTCATTAAACCACCAATGTAGTAAATAGCTTCTTGAGAAAGGCCTGAGTAAACATCACCAGCAAAAATGTTTTTACCTTCTTTAGATAAAGACATATTGATGTGCATACCATTACCATTATCACCTACAATTGGCTTAGGCATAAATGTTGCCGTTTTACCTAAAGCGTGTGCTGTGTTGTGCACACAATATTTAAGAATTTGAACTTCATCCGCTTTAGCTGTTAATGTGTTACCTGCAACAGCAAGTTCACATTGACCAGCAGTCGCTACTTCGTGGTGATGAGCTTCAATATCTAGCCCCATTGCTTCTGCCATTGCGCAGATATCAGCACGTAGTTCATGTAGTTGATCAACTGGTGGAACTGGGAAGTAACCACCTTTGATGCTAGGACGGTGACCAACGTTACCGTCGGCAAATGTTTTTTCAGAGTTCCAAGCGGCTTCGTCAGCGTCAATCTTAACGAAAGAACCAGACATGTCGGCTCCCCAACGAACGTCATCAAAGACAAAGAATTCTGGTTCAGGACCAAAGAATGCCGAATCTGCAACGCCAGTAGATTTTAAATAAGCTTCTGCTTTTTTAGCGATAGCGCGAGGATCTTTTTCATAACCTTCCATCGTAGCTGGTTCAATAATCATGCAACGAATGATGATTGTTGGGTCATTAGTAAAAGGGTCCAAAACATACCCGTCAGTTTGTGGCATAAGAATCATGTCAGAGTTGTTAATTCCTTTCCAGCCTTCAATAGATGAACCATCAAATGTTTCGCCATCCACAAAGAAATCTTCGTCGATGCTCTTAGCAGGGATTGTTACATGCTGTTCTTTACCGTGTGTATCTGTGAAGCGTAAATCCGCCCACTTAACGTCGTTTTCTTTGATCATGTCAAAAATAGCTTGTGGCATTGTTAATGTCCTTTTTCATCTAGTGAATATAAAATTTATAACATGATGATAATAGCGTGAACTGTGCCAGGAATCCAATAATTTTTTCGAATGTTTTAAAGACCTTTTTTATCAAGAGGTTATGTTCGGGTATGGTATTTCTATGAATGGCAATTAAATTTTAAAATGAATTAAATTGGTGCAATTCATTAAAAAACTTGGTGCAATAATGCGTTTATTGACTGCTACTATCAATGTGTTTTTTTGTCTCAGTATTACAGTTTTATTACAGCCAGTATATTGAAAGACTAAAAATGCAATTTGCCTGTCATATTCACTTGTTAATATTCGTTTAAATATTGAAGCACGCCTCATTTTAAAGGTGTTATAGCCTCAAATGGTGTGTGCAAAAATTAAATGAAATTATAAACAGGTTAATGAAAAGATGGCTGTAAAAATTCAAACTAAGTTAGATGCGGCTTTGAGCGGAAAAGCTTTTGATAAGCGAATCCGACGAAGAAATATAAAAGATACTGTTTCTAAATATGGTATTTCAATCGGTGGGTTGAGCGTTATATTTGCGGTTCTTCTCATTATGTTTTTTTTACTTTATGTGGTATTGCCATTATTTGTACCGGCAACCGTAGATAAAACGGCACAATACTCTGTTCCAGGTGGTCAGCAAGAAAAAACCTTGTATTACGGCGTTGACGAATATCAAACTACCGCTATTCGTTTTACCCAAAAAGGGGATTTAATTGGCTTTAATGTTAAGGATGGTGCAGTAACCTTTAATCGTACATTGCCACTTAATGGTGCTGAGATTACAACGTATAAAGTGGTTGATGAAATCAAGCGTATCTTAGCTTTTGGTTTATCAGATGGGCGCGTTTTATTTGTTCAGTATGGTTATGACGTAACTTACCCAAATGATAAACGTAAAATCACCCCTAAGGTAACGTATCCGTTTGGTGAGGATGGTATTGAACTTGCCGATAAAGCCATTACGGCACTTGCTGTAAAATCTTATGACTCTGAACTTAAATTGGCTTATCAATTACAAGGTGAAAAAACGGTTTTTATTAAGTCTTATTCTAAAACCGTGTCAATGCTATCAGACAATGTTTCTTTAGAAGAGGACGTATCTTCAAACTTTCAAAGCAATATACCGATTAAATGGCTTATGTTGGATGGAAGTGGCCGAAATTTATATTTAATTTCAGATAAAGGGGTTACCAACTATTATGATGTTTCGAATTTTTCAGACCCTAAATTAATTCAATTGGTTAATCTTGTTCCAGACAATGAAACGCCAACCACAATTCGCTTTTTATTAGGTGACTATTCCTTATTGATTGGTACGGATAAAGGGGTCGTTCATCAATGGTTCCCAGTAAGAGATCAGCATAATGATTTCTTTTTACAATCAATTCGTCAATTTAAAGTAAGTGATTCCCCCATTGAATCTATTGGTATTGAATTATCTCGTAAAGGGTTTGCTACCTCAGATTTAAATGGTAATTTTAATTTGTATCACTCAACCTCAGAACGCCATTTAGCCTCTGTAAAAGTGACAGATGCAGATACGAATTTAGTGACAATTTCACCGCGTGCAAATGGTGCCTTGGTCGAAAGTACCAATGGTTTGCTAACACATTATGAAATTGATAACGAACATCCTGACGTATCTTTTCACAGCTTATGGGGCAAAGTGTGGTACGAAGGGTATGAAGAACCTTCTTACACTTGGCAGTCCTCTTCAGCCAGTGCCGACTTTGAACCTAAATTTTCTTTAATGCCATTAACTTTCGGTACGATTAAAGCCGCATTGTATTCCATGTTATTTGCGATTCCAATTGCGATCTTAGCAGCGATTTATACTGCCTTTTTTATGGATAAAGCCACTCGCCAATGGGTTAAACCTTCCATTGAAATGATTGAAGCTTTACCCACTGTTATTTTAGGGTTTTTAGCAGGCCTGTGGTTAGCCCCTTATATGGAGGCGAACTTAGCAGGATTCTTTGCCATTCTCATTGTGTTGCCACTCGGCATTATCGGTTTTGGTTTTGGTTGGTCTAGATTGCCAGAGCACATTCGTTTAATGCTGCCTGTGGGTAAACGCGCCGTTTTAATGATTCCTGTTGTTATCTTTTTAGGTTGGTTCTCTTTAAAAATGAGCGGGCCAATTGAAAACCTAATGTTTGACGGCAATATGCGTCACTGGTTAACCGCCTCAGCAGGGATTGATTTTGACCAACGTAATGCCATGGTAATTGGCTTTGCCATGGGGTTTGCGTTAATACCGACAATTTTCTCAGTAACTGAAGATGCAATTTATAACGTACCAAGTTACTTAGTTAACGGCTCTTTAGCTTTAGGAGCAAGTGGTTGGCAAACATTGGTTGGTGTGGTTTTGCCAACGGCCAGTCCAGGTATTTTCTCGGCCATTATGCTCGGTTTTGGGCGAGGGGTTGGTGAAACCATGATTGTATTGATGGCTTCAGGTAACACGCCATTAATGGAAGTGAATATTTTTGAAGGAATGAGAACGCTTGCCGCCAACTTAGCGGTTGAAATGGGAGAGGCTGAAGTCGCCAGTTCGCATTATCGAGTGCTATTTTTAGCAGGCCTGGTACTGTTTATATTTACCTTTATTTTTAACACCCTTGCAGAAGTTGTTCGCCAACGTATGCGTCGTAAATACGGTTCACTATAGGAGCTATGAGATGAAAGATTGGTTTAATAAAGGCGAACATTGGATTTGGATGAGTTCTGCCATGGTAAGTATTAGCGTGGTGTTAGTACTTGGTTTGATGGGATTAATTACATACAAAGGTGCGGTGCATTTTTGGCCACATGCTGTGTATCAAATTCACTTAGATGAAAATGGTCAAAAACAGACGATTATTGGTGAATTAAGAGACCAGAAAAAAGGTCATGCAACGGATCCAATAACGGGCGTAGAGACACCTGTTGATCAGTATCTGATTAAAATCGGAAACCGTGATGTATACGGTGTAGATTTTAGATGGATTAACAGTAATGATCTAGATGGACCGGTTAGTGAACTTTCTAAAGATGTCATGGTGGTTGAACGCTATGAATATGGTAATGTTTTTGGCCATTTAGTGAGTGCAACCATTAATGGTCAAAAAGAGACAGATCAAGCGACGTTATTGCCCTTAATTCAAGCTCAACTTGAACGAAGTACAGAAACCCACGACAAAATTCACCATATAGAAAAAGTGAAAATAGGGGAAATTAATTACAAAATTGAGCAACTTCGTTTTGAAGAGAAAAAACTAAAAATTAGAAATGCATTTACGGATGCAGAAGCGGCGCGTTTAAAGGCTGAACGAGATGCTTATCAAAAGCAGTTTGCAGAATATCAAACTCAAACCCAAATTTTATATAAGCAACTTGAGCAATATGGCGATATGACGCTTGTTATTAGTGGTGGTAAAAAACTGACCATTCCGTTTAAAAAAGTCGTTGATATTTGGCAACCTAATAATATGAATTTTGCTCAAAAAATAGGATTTTTTGGACATTCAATCAGTAGCTTTTTATTAGATGATCCACGTGAAGCCAATACAGAAGGGGGGATTTTCCCTGCAATGATTGGAACCATCACCATGGTGCTATTAATGACGATTTTAGTGACACCTATGGGGGTTATAGCAGCCATTTATATGCGTGAATACGCTAAAGATGGTCCTGTACTTCGAATGGTCAGAATCTCTATTAATAACCTGGCAGGTGTGCCATCTATTGTTTTTGGTATTTTTGGTTTAGGTTTCTTTGTTTATATACTCGGTGGTTCCATTGATGAACTGTTTTACGGCTATAAACTACCAAGCCCCACATTTGGTACCCCTGGTCTGTTATGGGCGTCACTTACCATGGCACTACTTACGTTACCAGTGGTAATTGTTTCAACTGAAGAAGGTCTATCTCGTATACCAAGATCATTAAGAGAAGGTGGTTTGGCATTAGGGGCAACTAAGTCTGAAACCATTATGAAAATTGTTTTACCTATGGCAACGCCAGCCATTATGACAGGGCTTATTTTAGCCATTGCGCGTGCTGCGGGTGAAGTAGCGCCTTTAATGTTGGTAGGTGTCGTTAAGCTTGCACCTGAATTACCTGTTGATTCAATTGCGCCGTTTATTCATTTAGACCGTAAGTTTATGCATTTAGGTTTCCATATTTATGACGTCGGTTTCCAAAGCCCTAACGTAGAAGCTTCACAGCCTTTGGTTTATGCCACGTCATTACTGTTGGTCATTATTATTGTTGGCCTAAACATTGGCGCAATTACGATTCGTAACCGTTTACGTGAAAAATACAAAGCGCTTGAACATTAAAACATTAACCAAATTTAACTAAATCTAAGTGGACATAATGCATTTATGTCCAATTAATATTTAAATACGATAGGGCGATTTATTTAATAAATACGTCTAAAAGGAATATTTTATGAGCGATAAAAGCTTATCCATTTCATTAGAAAGAGAAGACCGAGCTATGTCTTTAACCAATGAAAAAATAGCCATTGAAGTAAAAGACTGGAATCTTTACTACGGTAAAAAGCAGGCCTTGAATTCAATTAATATGCATGTACCAGAAAATCGCGTAACAGCATTTATTGGTCCTTCTGGTTGTGGTAAATCAACCTTGTTGCGCTGTTTTAATCGCATGAATGACTTAATTGATATTGTCAATGTTGATGGAAAAATGGAATTGCATGGTGATGATATGTATGCCAAAAACATGGATGTATCAGCATTACGTCGTCGTGTTGGCATGGTGTTTCAAAAGCCTAATCCGTTTCCTAAATCGATTTATGAAAACGTTTGTTATGGCTTACGTTTACAAGGCGTTAAAGATAAAAATGTGCTTGATGAAGCCGTAGAGTGGGCGTTAAAAGGCGCAGGCCTTTGGGAAGAAGTTAAAGATCGTTTGGATGAAAATGCTTTAGGTATGTCTGGTGGTCAACAGCAGCGTTTGTGTATTGCTCGCGCCATTGCGATTAAGCCAGAAGTTTTATTACTAGATGAACCAACGTCAGCACTTGACCCTATTTCAACCTTAGCGATTGAAGAGTTAATTTTTGAACTTAAAAAAGAATTTACGATTTTAATTGTTACTCATAATATGCAACAGGCCGCGCGTGTTTCGGACTATACCGCTTTTATGTATATGGGCGATTTAATTGAATACACCGATACAGATAGTTTGTTTACCAACCCCCAAGTAAAACGTACCGAAGACTATATTACAGGTCGTTATGGTTAAGCCTTTTGGTTGTACAAAAGCGTTTATTTATAAATAAATTGAATAGGAAATTACAATGGAAAGAAAAAATTTTAACAGCCATATTTCAGGGCAGTACAACCAAAATTTAGAAGAGTTATTTAATCAAATCTTATCTATGGGTGGGTTGGTTGAAGCACAAATCAAAAATACAATTGAGGCAATTAAATGTGAAGATAAAAGCCTAGCAAAAGAGATTAAGCAAATTGATAAAATTGTTAATAAAGAAGAACTTGAAATTGACAGCTTGTGCGCACGTGTTTTAGCGCGCCAGCAACCAACGGCTTCAGATTTACGTTTAATTGTAAGCTCTATTCGTATTGCGGTTGATTTAGAACGCATTGGTGATGAAGCGGTTAACGCATCAAAATTAGCAACTAAAATGTCAAAAACCAAAGAAGTACCTTGTGATATTTTGCCTGGTTATAGCGCTCTTATTGAAATGGTTGCCATTAATTTAGATATACTTAAAAAAACCTTAAATGCATTTGCGCAATTAGACCTAAGTGAATTGTCTGAAGTGTTTGATGATGACGAACGTATTTCAGAGATAAAAAAGAAAGCATTAATAGAAATTAATGCATCTTTGAATAATAATACAGATGAGTTAGCTGAGTATATTATGCAGATGTTTATCTCAATTAGAGCCTGTGAACGTATTTCAGCGCATATTGTTAATGTTGCAGAAAGTGTGATTTATTTGGTTAAAGGCAAACAAGTCCGTTATATGAATAATGATAAGCTTGAGTCTTTTTTAAATTCATTAACCAACGATTAAGTATTATATAAAACCATTAAGGAGTGTTTATGGGGCAGAGTAAAGTTTTAGTGATTGAGGATGAAGCGGCTATTCGTGATATGTTGAAATTCACTTTATCCGCATCAAACTTCCTTGTCAGTGAAGCAAGTAATGCCGAAGAAGGTTGGAAATTAGCGCTCGATGATACACCTGATCTTATATTGCTTGATTGGATGATGCCCGGTACACCAGGTGTTGCGTTAGCTCAACGACTTAGACAAAATGATAAAACCAAAGCGATTCCAATCATTATGTTAACCGCACGTGGTGAAGAAGAAGATCAAGTTAAAGGGTTTGATTCAGGTGTGGATGATTTTGTCATTAAACCTTTTTCACCAAGAGCCCTTATTGCACGAATTCAAGCCTTATTAAGACGTCAAACTAACGATAAAGTTGAGCATAACCAGTTTACGGCAGGCAATATGCGTTTAGATTTAGAATCGCACCGTTTTTATGTCAGTGATCAAGAGGTTAAATTAGGCCCAACAGAGTTTAATTTGGTGCACTTCTTTATGTCACATCCAAATCGTGTATTTTCAAGAACACAGCTTTTAGATCACGTTTGGGGTGTAAATGTGGTGGTTGAAGAGCGTACCGTTGATGTGCATATTAGACGACTTCGTAAATTATTAGAGCCAACCAACGTGGCCGATTACATTCAAACAATTAGAGGTTCTGGTTACCGTTTTTCTGTGGTTGAGGCTTAACATTGTTTTCTAATGGTATTAAACGAGAGCTAACCTGGCTGATAACAACCGCTTGGTTAATGCTATTTTTTGCTTGGGTAACTGATTTTTGGTTAGTGTCCCTATTTTTATTTATTATGGTCTATATTGCTCGTCAGTTATGGAGCATTAAACGCTTTGAAAACTGGATGGATGCACGTAAGTTAAATGCCTACCCTCCAACATCTGGATTTTGGAGTGAATTAACCTATCTCGTTTCAAAAAAACAACGCGCTTTAGAAAAACACGCAGACCTTCATTTATATAAATCTGAACAGTTTAAAGCGGCGTCAATGCTTATTCCTGATTCCATTGTATCGTTAGAACAAAATAATAATATTGAATGGTTTAATACGGTGTCTAAAACCTTGTTAGGTATTAGACGACAAGATCAAGGCAGTAAGATAGAGTCTGTTATTAGACAGCCTGAATTTATTCAATATCTTAAAGAAAAAGATTTTTCAAAAACGCTCACGGTTAACTCATCCTATCGGCCATCTCGTACCTATCAAATGCAAATAATTCCTTATTTTGAGAACCACAAGTTATTAGTGGTTAAGGACATTACAGAGCTTTATCAACTTGCTCAAGTTCGCCGTGATTTTATTGCCAATGCTTCTCATGAACTGCGCACTCCGCTGACGGTATTACGAGGTTACTTGGAAGTCATGTTGGATACCCCTGGTGAGCATTTGGAAAACTGGAAGCTACCGCTTGAGCATATGGAAACGCAATCGCATAGAATGCAATCAATTATTGAAGACTTGCTCACACTGTCTACCATAGAATCGGACTCGATTACCGCACATAAAGAGAAAGTGGATGTTCCTAAAAAATTACAACAACTTGAAGTGGAAGCTGTTCAATTAGGGGGCGACAATCACCACTTTATTTTTGAAGTTGACCAAAATCTCAAAATATTAGGTTATCCAGAAGCCTTAAAAAGTGTTTTTATGAATCTTGTTTCAAATGCTGTACGGTATTCGCCCGACGGGGGCGATATTTATGTGCGCTGGTACGCTAAGAAAAAGAGTGTAATTTTTGAAGTAGAAGATCACGGCTTAGGAATTTCTTCTGAGCATATCCCACGATTAACAGAACGTTTTTATAGAGTAGATAAAGACCGTTCTCGTGTAACAGGGGGTACAGGTTTAGGGTTAGCAATTGTAAAACATGTATTAGAAAAACACGATGCTGAGCTAACAATAAATAGTGTTTTGGGTAAGGGAAGTACCTTTCGTTGTGTGTTTGCCAAAAAGTAAAATTAAAGGCCGTTGTGTTTACCAACACAGAGCGGTATTTAAGCGTGATAGCGTTTGTTTTATTTAAGGTCTTCTAAAGTTAAGTTTGGCTAATGTTATGTACAATATAATGGTGTGTGCTAATTTCTATATAAAGTTATAGATTACAATTTACCAGGCCTGGTAAAAACAATTGAGATTAATGGTTTTATCTGTAAAGAGAATAAAAAAAGGGCGTGTGAATCAGTCACACGCCCTTTTTTATTGGCTGTTAAACGCGATAGATTACTAAGGTAACATCATGCCTCTAATCGTAAAGTAAATTAACGCCGCCAAAATTGCAGACGCTGGTACGGTAATGACCCAAGCAGCAACAATTTTTAAGAAGGCCGAACGTTTTACAAGCTCTTTTTGATAAACTTTATCTAATGATTTACGTTCTTTTTTACTTAAATCAACTTCAGCTTCTTTTGCTTTTAACTGCGCAAGCATATCTTTCTTTTCAATGAGTGATGCTTTTTCAAAACGAATTATGTATTCTTCAACTTCCTGTTGATCAGAACCTTGATGATGATCACGAATGGATTGAATGGTTTTGGCATAACTACGTTTTAGGTATTCTCGCAAGAAACCAACCCCAAATACACCACCAACAGCAATGTGTGTTGAGCTTACTGGTAGTCCAAATTGTGAGGCAACAATAACCGTAATTGCGGCTGCCATTGCAATAGAAAAGGCACGCATTTGGTCAAGTTCTGTAATTTCAGAACCCACAGTACGAATAAGTTTAGGGCCAAATAATAATAAACCTAATGAAATACCAACAGCCCCAATTAGCATGACCCAAAGCGGAATTTCAGCTTTAGTAGAAACGCCGTGATTTTGTACAGCATCGTTAATGGCGGCTAAAGGCCCAACGGCATTTGCCACATCGTTAGCACCGTGGGCAAAACTTAATAAAGCGGCTGCAAAAATAAGCGGTACAGTAAACAGTGTATTTACGCTGGCTTTGGTATTTTCTAATGTTGCAGATTTACGTTTCGTAATAGGTTTAATAACCATGTAAACTAGTAAAGCAATGGCAAAACCAATAAGAGTAGCGGTAAGAAAGTCTACCTTCCAAATGTGCTTAAGGCCTTTCATAATTAAATACGTAGAGAAAGCCCACGCCATAATAGCCACGAGTATGGGAAGCATCTTTTGGGATGCTGCAATCATGTCGTCTCGGTAGGTAATGGTTCGTTTTATCCAGTACAAAAAAGCAGCAGCAATGATTCCACCAATAACTGGTGATATAACCCAGCTTGCTGCAATAGCACCCATTTGATCCCAGTTAGCAATATTCCATCCAGCGGCCGCAATTCCTGCCCCCAGTACACCACCTACAATTGAGTGTGTAGTTGAAACTGGTGCGCCCATTGCAGTTGCTACGTTTAGCCACATAGCACCAGCAAGTAGGGCGGCAATCATTAACCAAATAAAAGTGTCGCTATCACCAATAAGGGCAGGGTCAATAATGCCTTTTTTAATGGTGCTTACTACATCACCACCGGCTATTAATGCACCAGCAGATTCAAATATGGCGGCAATAATAATAGCACCTGTTAGGGTTAAGGCTTTAGAGCCAACCGCTGGGCCAACGTTATTGGCAACGTCGTTAGCACCAATATTAATAGCCATATAACCACCAATCATGGCGGCTACCACTAATTCAATGCTAACTGTTCCGCTTCCTGTTTGGATGTTTGATGCAAACAAAATAATCAGAATAATGAATAGTAAAGCACTACCAAAACGAAACATTTCTTTTCTGCCACGAGAGGTGGCGTTTTCAAACTCGTTAATATCACGAAATTCCATAGCTTTAACTCTATATCTTTGGATTAGGATGGTATGCGCATTGTATTAAAAATAGACGTGTAAAAGAGATTTTATTACAGAAAATTTACTAATGACTTTTAATTAATGATTAATCAGGTGCTTGTAATCGCTAGATTATGTACTAAGAGTATGATTGGTTTACGATTTTGTACGTATATTGCATGTCACGAAAGTGTCATATTTGTGTCAATTTAGTTTTACGAACGATTTCTATAATTTGCCAGGTGTTAAACAAATTCATGCAAAAAATATCGGAGTCATTATTATGAAAAAAGTAAAACTTATACTTGCAATGGGATTAGCCGCTACGGTTGGTACTGCAACAACGGCTCAAGCTTCTGAGCTACCAACTTACCAAAAAGTATCGGGCGTTTCTGGAAACTTATCTTCAGTAGGCTCTGATACTTTAGCAAACTTAATGACGTTATGGGCTGAAGAGTTTAAGCGCACTTACCCTAATGTAAATATTCAGATTCAAGCTGCTGGGTCTTCTACTGCACCTCCAGCGTTAACAGAAGGGACTTCTAATGTTGGCCCAATGAGCCGTCAGATGAAAAGCAAAGAAGTGGCTATGTTTGAATCTAAATATGGTTATAAACCAACTAAAGTTGGTGTGGCGATTGATGCTTTAGCCGTATATGTAAACAAAGATAACCCAATTGACGGTTTATCAATTCCTGAAGTTGACGCTATTTTCTCTTCAACACGTAAATGTGGTGATAAAGAAGACGTGACTACCTGGAAACAAGTTGGTGCCACAGGCGCTTTAGAAGATAAAACCATTCAAATTTATGGTCGTAACTCTGTATCAGGTACTTACGGTTACTTTAAGAAGCATGCATTATGTAAAGGTGATTACAAGTCATCTGTAAATGAACAGCCTGGTTCTGCTTCTGTTGTACAGTCTGTATCAGCTTCATTAAACGGTATTGGTTACTCTGGTATTGGTTATAAAACTGCGGGCGTTAAAGCACTTGCGATTTCTAAAAAACAAGGTAAAAAAGCGGTTCATGCAACACCTGCTAACGCTTTAAATGGTACTTACCCTCTTTCACGTGTGCTTTATGTTTATGTAAACAAAGCGCCAAACAAAGCCGCTGAACCTGTTATTGCAGAATTTATTAAATTAGTTCTTTCTAAACAAGGTCAAGAAGCGGTAGTTAAAGATGGTTATATCCCTCTACCTGCAGACTTTGCGGCTAAAGAATTAGCTAAGTTAAAATAAATTAAGTTGGTTTGGTTAAACAAGTGCAAATTTTTTTAACCACAAACTAATGTGATTTAGTTTTAAAGCACAATAAAAAACCCCGTTTATCGGGGTTTTTTAGGTTTTGTGAAAAGGAAAAAATTTACCAGGCCTGGTAAAAATGATTAGATTAATTCAATAACTACATCGGTAATAGGAATCATACTGCAAGTGAGAATTTCACCTTTTCTAGATTCATAGGCCGGGCTCTGGATCTCTTCAACTTCTCCAGAAATTAGGCGTACGGTGCAAGCACCACAGTTTCCGCCACGACAGCTGTAGGGCATATCAAAACCATTTTCATCCAACGCTTCTAACATTGAAAATTGACCATCAAACTCACATTCACCTTGTCCTACTACTGTAATTTTTGCCATGACGTTACGTTTCCTAAATTCATTTAAAAAAATTATTTTAGCAATTTAATACTCTATTTGCACGTGAGCGTAAGGTAAAGAAAATAAGGTTTCTCTAATAATTTTGAAAGTTGAATATGTTTTGGCCAAAGATTTTTTATTTAAAGGATTAAAAAAATTAATGAATACAGTAAAATAGCTAAAATTTGAGTTTTATCCTATATAGCAAAAAAGACCATAGGACTTACCAGGCCTGGTAAAAACCCAAAATAAACCCAAAATAAACCTAAAATATCATTCATTTAATAAGTGAGTAAGCGTAGCCATGACTTGGTTAGATTTTCAAAACCGTTTTCAACAAATTAGAGACAATAAAGTTTTTGAACTGTTTGTTATCTCCGTTATTATTTTTTCATCCTTAATGATTGGAATACGAACCTATCATTTACCTAGCCCCTTAGAAACCGCTTTAATTGCTTTAGATTACGCCGTCACGCTATTTTTTGTAATAGAAATTACAATTAGAATGGCCGCTGAAGATCGTTTTAGAGACTTCTTTAAAAAGGGTTGGAATATTTTTGATTTTGTTATTGTGGTGGTCAGTTTAATCCCACTTGATGACTCTGAATACGCGTTAGTTGCACGTATGCTAAGACTGTTCCGTGTCATGCGTTTAATTTCATTTATTCCAGAACTGAGAGTATTAGTGAGTGCGTTAATTTCAGCCTTACCAAGAATGGGCTATGTTGCACTGTTGATGTTTATTATCTTTTATTTATATGCCGTTATTGGAAACATGTTGTATTCGCAACTTAATCCTACTTTATGGGGCGATTTAGGTGTGTCCCTGCTTACGTTGTTTAGGGTGGCGACCTTTGAAGATTGGACTGATGTTATGTATGAAGCGATGACTTTATACAGCCTTAGTTGGATTTATTTTATTACCTTTATCTTTTTCTCGGCTTTTGTGTTTTTAAATATGATGATAGGCATTGTCGTAGAAGTGCTTGATGAAGAGCATAAAAAAATGGAAGCGGAAAATGAATCGAAAAATAAGCTTGTTGCTGAAGAGTTTAATGACATTCAAAACCATGAACAAAAAATGCAGGCTGAAATTGCTTTGTTACATCAAAAACTGGATACCTTGTTAGCGCAACAATCTATAAATAAATAAAACAAACGCGTGTGTTATAAACAATAAAAAGGCCATTAATGTAAATTAATGGCCTTTTTTATAGCTGATTTAACTTTGCTTGCTTATCGATAGGTTAATTATTTTTACGTTAGCAGAAAATATGTTAAATAAAAATTAAGCCGCAACGCCAAAAAACGAGCCGACTAATGAGGTCATTGCCATAGCAATGCTTCCCCAAATAACAACACGTAAAGCGCCTTTTGTTTTGTTAGCTCCGCCTACCCAAGCGGATAATCCCCCTAAAATACCTAACAGTATTAAAGAGGAAATAATAATGACTGTACCCATGTTAGACATGGGTAATACGGCCACCAAAATAACAGGAATAATACCGCCTGTCATAAACGATACTGCAGAGGCTAAAGCTGCTTGAATTGGGTTGGCGCTATGAATCTCTGATAAACCAATTTCATCTTTAAGGTGTGCGTCTAAAGCATCGTGTTCCATTAATTCATGAGCCACTTGCATAGCCGTTTCTTTACTAACACCTCTTTGCATATAAATGAGAGCAAGCTCTTTTTTCTCAGTTTCCCAGTCTTCCTCAAGGGCTTTTTTTTCAATTTCTAAATCGGCTTGTTCGGTATCTGATTGTGAACTAACGGAAACATATTCACCCGCAGCCATTGCTAATGCGCCTGCCACTAAAGCGGCAATGGCGACCAGTAAAATATAGTCACGTTCTGCATTAGCAGCAATGACCCCAACAATTAGGCTAACAACGGAAATTATGCCGTCATTTGCCCCTAAAACAGCCGCTCTAAGCCAACCCATTCGGTGGCTGTAGTGCTCCGTCATAAGATGTTCATTTAAATCATCTGCATTGTTCATGGGCTTTGTCATGATGTTTCTCTTGATTTAAAAGCAGTGAGTAAATAGTGTTTTGAGGGTGTTATTTACCAAACTAATAATTTATAGCCTTTTTCTTGCAGTGTCATTAATGCCGCCGCACCAACTTCAGCGTATTCTGCAAATGGACGAATATCCGCATCTGTCCAACCAATTGTTTTCATGGTATTGCCACAGGCAACCCAGCGAACATTATAATCTTTAGCTAAGCTCTCAACGCGTTCATAAGTGAGTGGGTCAACCTTACGTAATGGTTTTTTAGCCAACACATGTATGCCTGGCCCAATAGCAACAACGGCAATAGACACATCGTCCCCGTAAAGTTGAATTAACGCTTGAATTGAGTTTAAGATATGAGTTTGGTAATCGGCATCCGATTTATCAAACATATAAACCGCTTTGTGGGTTGGAGGATCACCCGGAAAACGATCTTTAGTTGGTCCAGTCACTTCAGGTGTTAACTTTAATGTGTGTTGACTTGCAGTGGTGTCTGTTTTTGCTGTATCTGCGGCATAAACCGCAAAGCTAGAAAAAAACACGCTAAAACTCAATATTGCTGTAATAAATAAACGCATAGGTTTTCCTTATAACTTTGGTTTACAACGTTGGTCTATACTTTAAAAAGTAAGGTTTGGGTTTGTCCGCTTGGCTTTCACCCTTAGCTTATAACGTTGTTAAAATGTGTGAACGACTTTATTGTATGTTGAAATCTCACATTAAAAAGCGAACTTGTAATAAAATTGTTTATATCTATGATTAGCTGAGTTTATTATAAACTTCACCATTAAAACGTTTAAAGGATTTAAAAAATGATTCAACCGCAAATCGAGCAAGCCATCAATACGCATTTTGATGTTCAGTTTATGGAACTATTAAATGAAAGTCATATGCATTCTGGGCCAGCGCCTGAATCACATTTTAAGCTCACATTAGTGTCGACGAGTTTTGATGGTTTAAATAAGGTAAAAAGACAGCAAGCAATATATAAAGTATTGGTTGATTTAATGCCACAATTTCATGCTTTGGCGTTGCACACTTATACTCCAGCAGAATGGCTTGAAGCAGAACAGAATGCGCCTAAATCACCTAAGTGCACGGGTGGTCATTAATATTAAGGTTTTAAGGTGATTTGAAGGGTGTTGAATCTTCTTTTTACATTATTAAACGGTTTTACCAGGCCTGGTAAAACGATAAATTCACGATTTTAACGTAGTGTAAAAGAGTGTGTTTTAAGCGACAGGATCTTGAAAGTTTTCTTCTCTTTCGGGATCAATTTCTGGGTACGTTAAATACCAAATTCGGCTAAAGTGTTCGGAGTCTAATTTATTTTGCAAAAGTAAGATTGCCTGTACATATTGTTCAATATATTGATAGTGACCTTTTTTTAAAGACTGCCAAAGATGTCGATATTTATTAGGTAAAAAATGTTTAAAGTGCGGGATAAGTCCAAAATCCCCCTCAGTCTGTTTAATACGCAGCATGACTTCATGACGGGCTGCAATTCTGTAATTTCGTTCTTGGCCTTCAAACATTTTACTTACCCAAAATAAAATCACAGCGCCAACAATAAAGCTAGCAATAGGTTGGTCAAAAATAAAACTACCGAGTAGGGTAATAAGAACCAAAATAATGGTGCTAACAGGTATGGTTAAAATAGATACCCAAATCTTATTGCCTTTCAGTTCGGTGGCAATTGTCTGAATATTAAATTGTTGAACGTCTACATTTTTTAGGCGTCTAATCATCTCTTCTGCGGAAGGGATATGTTGCATTTGTTCAACGTCTAATTGCTGCTCTTCTTCCATAGGTTTTTTTAGTCTTATTTTTTCTTTTTAAGTTTAGGTTTACATTGTTGTTTGCAGTCAAGCGTAAAGCGCTGTTTGCTTTCCATTGCATAGGCGGTCATTTTTCCGCCCCATAAACACCCTGTATCAGTGGAGTGTACATGATAAGCATCTATCGCACCAAGCGTTGACCAATGCCCAAAAAATATTTCATAGTCTTTATTACGTCGGTTTGAAAAAACAAACCAAGGTTGATACTCAGACTCATTATTTTTAGAAGATGAAGGCACGGACTTTAAGTCAAAATCTAATTTACCGTTACTGTCGCAATAACGCATGCGTGCAAAAGCATTAACAATATAACGTAGGCGTTTATGGCCAGTTAAACTGTTTTTCCATTTATTAGGTTCAGAACCAAATAAATGGTTGACGATGTAATCTTGCCAGTCATCCTTTTTTAGTCTTTTTTGTACTTCTAAAGCGTAGGTTTGAGCTTCACTAATAGACCACTGTGGCGGAATACCAGCATGAACCATAACGGAATTAAAAAGAGGGTGGGTAACCATCAATGGTTGTTTGCGTAGCCAGTCCATAAGTTCATCCACTTGTGGATGTTCTAATATAGGTTGCAAGGTGTCTGATTTTGAAACAAATTTTTGTAAGCCACAGTAAGCCGCAAGTAGGTGAAAATCATGATTACCCAAAACAATATTGGCTTTACCTTGTTGGCTTAATTTCTTAACAAATTGTAAACACTCTAGTGATTTAGGGCCACGATTTACAATATCACCCACAAACCATAAATGGTCATGATCGGGGTGGTAATTAATTTGGGTTAATAACTGTTGAAGTTCATCGTAACAGCCTTGTAGATCACCAATTACGTAGGTTGTCATAAGAAAAGTTCGCCATTAAATTAGGTTGATTTTTGAATTGTTATTGTGCAGATTGTAATGTAATTTGATGATAAAGATTAGCTAATTCAACAAACTTTTCAACACTTAATGTTTCTGCTCGTGCCGTTGGGTTAATGCCGCAAGATTCAATTTGCTCTGCATCCAAAGTGCCTTTTAATGTGTTTCGCAAGGTCTTACGTTTTTGGCTAAAAGCTTGTTTAACTAAATCTGCAAACGCCTGTTCATTATCCGCAATAAACGGTTTTTGTTTATAGGGTAGTAAACGCACAATGGCCGATTCTACTTTAGGGGGAGGTGTAAAGTTCTCTGGCCCAACGGTAAATAGATATTCAGTTTCACAAGCATATTGAATCATGACACTCAAACGCCCGTAAGCTTTAATGCCAGGTTTTGCGGTAATACGATCAACGACTTCTTTTTGTAACATAAAGTGCATATCAAGAATATGATCACTGTAATTTAATAGATGAAACATCAACGGGCTAGATATGTTGTAGGGTAAGTTGCCCACAATACGCAGCGGTTGTTCGGGTTCAAATTCTAAGAGGGTACTGTAATCAAAGGTTAAGGCATCAGTATGGTGAAGATGAAATGCAGGCTTGCTAGCAAAACGTATTTTTAGTGGACCAATTAAATCATTGTCTATCTCAATAATATCCAAACGTTTAACGACATCTATTAACGGTGTCGTTAGTGCCGCTTCACCAGGGCCAATTTCTACCATGTGATTATCAGGTTTAGGGCGTATAGACGCTACAATTTGATCAATAACTCGGCCATTATTTAAGAAGTTTTGCCCAAATTGTTTCTTGTGTTTGTGCCCTGAAGAACGACCTGATTTTTGTTGTGCCATATTGTTGTGCTCTTTAATTTGGGTGTGATTATTGTAGAGATATTTTGGTGTAAAGGTCTTTTATAAAAAGAGATTAAGAATTCGCTTGGCTTTGTGCCATTTGTAATGCCACTTCTATAGCGTATTCAAAACTTCTTACGTCGGCTTTGCCAGACCCTGCTAAATCTAAAGCTGTTCCATGATCAACCGAAGTGCGAATAAACGGTAAGCCTAAGGTAATATTAACCGCATTACCAAAACCCATATGCTTTAACACTGGTAACCCTTGGTCATGGTACATGGCTAAAACAGCATCGGCATGTTTTAGGTATTTTGGGGTAAATAAAGTGTCAGCTGGTAATGGGCCTGTTAAATGCATTTTAGAGCGTAATGTTTCTAAAACGGGTTCAATAACGTCAATTTCTTCACGTCCCATGTGACCGCCTTCGCCTGCATGAGGGTTAAGCCCCGTTACAAAAATATGTGGTTTCTCAATGCCAAATTGGTTTTTAAGTGAATCATTGGTAATGGTTAACACATCGTTTAACAAGGTTTTGGTAATGGCCTTGGATACATCTGCTAATGGTAAATGGGTTGTAGCAAGAGCGACTCGTAAACCGGGGGTTGCCAACATCATAACAACTTGTTTGGTGTTGCTGTCTTCAGCCAGTAATTCAGTATGCCCAGTAAACGGTAGACCTGCTTCATTAATCACCCCTTTGTGCACGGGCCCTGTGACCATGCCTGCAAATTCATGATTCATACAACCTTTAATAGCGCGTTTTAGCATCTTAATGACATAAGCCGCATTTGCGGTATTAAGTTGGCCATCAATAACTGGTTCAGGCGTTTTGATTTCGTCTATTACCATCTGTTGTTTTTTACTAGGTTGAGCGGGTTTATTGGCATCATAGTCAATAAAGTTTACTTCTAAACCTAAACATTGCGCACGGTGTTGCAATAAGGCCTTGTCGGCAATAACCACCAGCTCAATAGGCCAGTCTTTTTGGGCAAGTTGTAAAACAAGATCTGGACCAATTCCAGCAGGTTCGCCAGAGGTAATAATTAAACGTTGAGTCATAATAGGTTCACTTTTTAATGCTTGGTGATGGTTTTTATATTGAGTTTGATATTTATGTTGATTGAAAATGAAAGGTACTAAAAATAAAAAGCAGAACCTTTATCAACTCTCGTAAAAGGAGAGGGTTAAGTATTCTGCGACATGCTCTAGTGTAGGCAGTTTATAGAATGAAAAGGAATTTATTCTATAAACCACCACCCGAGTTCTATTTTATTTGAACATAGGCTTCATCTTTTAAACGGCGTAACCAAACATCAAACATTTCATTTGCTTTACGAATACGTATTGCTTGAATGGCTTTTTGAGTTTGGTCTGTATCAGATTTACTGATTTCTCGTTTATCATCAAGGTATAGAATCATCCAACCTTTATCGGTTGCTAACGGCGGTAAAGCGGTTTTGTTAGCTTGTTGTCTTACATCCTCACGAATCACTTCTGGGATTTTATCAATTGTACGCCAACCTAAATCGCTATCGGCATTTACCTGCGCTGGAATATCTGGATATTTTGTTGCTAAAGCTTGAAATGCTTGCATGCTATGAATCGATTGCGTCAATGTCATTAGATCTTTAGGCACCAGTGATTTATCAACATCATCGCTTAAAATAATAAAACGGTATAAATGATATTCAGTAATCTCATCTGCTTGACTGGTGTCTTTTTTATCAGCCAGTTTAATTAGATGAAACCCACTGGCACTTTGAATAATATCGCTCACTTGGCCGACTTTCATATTTTCAATGGCTTTTGCAAAAAAGGTCGGTACTTCAGATTCTTTCATCCAGCCTAAATCACCACCTTGTAAAGCTTTACCACCATTAGACTCTCGTACCGCTAGTTGTGAAAAATCTTCACCTTCCTGAATACGCTGTTTAAGTTTGGTGATTTTATCTAAAGCTTGCTGACGTTGTTCTGGCGTAGCAGATTCAGGTAGAGCAACTAAAATGTGGTTTAGTCTAACTTCTACGTTTTTATCGGCTAATTGTTGACGTTTTAAGTAGTTTTGAATTTCATTTTCTGTGACTAAGGCTTTGCTAATCACTTCTTCGTCACGTAATTTTTGAATCAGGATTTGTTTTTTGATACTTTCACGCGCTTTTTGAAAACCATTAGGCTGTTCAATGTCTAAACGATTACGTAATTGCATTAAACTCATATTGTTTTTATCGGCGACACTTTTTAAACGTGCATTAATTTCATCATCAGGCACTTTTAAGCCTAACTCGTTAGCACGTTCAATTTGAAGTTCTTCTAATATCATAGAGTCTAGGACTTTTTTTCTTAAGTCATCTACATCATTAACTTGGATATTTTGTGCCGCCATTTGACGCGTTTGTTGATACATTTTTTCGCTTAATTGACTTTGTAAAATAACATGGTCATTGACTACCGCGACAATTTTATCTAAAAGTTCTTCGCTGGCGTTAGCGGTTGCACTGTATAAACCTACCGATGACAAGGTTGCTAAAACCGTAAAGAGCGAAAAGAGTGCTGAATGTAGAGTTTTTTTCATGCGTTTGCCTTTTAAAGCTTTTGTATTGAAGAATGTTTAAAAATTAAGTTTATCATTTAGTTCTTGTTTAAATTTGCTACCGCTTGAACTTAGCCCTTTAAGTTCAAATTGGATTCCAATGCCGTCATTATACAAGCCATTTGAAAGTTGTGTGCGTTCTGCAATAATTTCTGCCGCCCAACAGCAAGAGTCGTATCGTAAACCGATTTGCGTTTCATATAAATCTTTTTCACGCATGTCGTAACTACTGTATATACCCAGGTTCCATGTGTCATTGATTTGGGTGTAACCGCCCATTGAAAGCATCTCTGTTTCATCGTCTTCATATTTGTTATATAACGAGTGGTTGATTAATACGGTGGTTTTATTAGTTGGTTGCCATCTAATACGGCTATTGGCATTGGTTAAAGTGTAATCAGTGCGATCCAATTGCATGGTCGAAGAGGCATACCAATCTTGTAACGTTAAACCAAATTTTACATAAATATCCGAAAAATCATTTGTTTCTGGTACGTCATCAAGGGTGACTTTACGATCAGATAAATAGGCAATTTGCCCAATACCCGCTTCGGCAACTTGCAAGCCTTGTGACGTTAATAGTTTGGTCGTTAAGGCGGCAGAAATTTGTGATGTGTCACCAATGCGGTCGTAACCTGTAAAACGATTAAAGGCAAACAAGTTACTAAAAGCAAGGCTGCTATTATCGGTATCAAATAAGGTGATATCGGATTGATTTTGATAAGGGGTATAAAGGTATTGAACTTCTGGTTCTAAGGTTTGAGTATAGCTTTGACCTGCTAAATTTATGTCACGTTCAAACGTTAAACCACCACGTACCGCAAATTGCGGAATAAATCGGTCTATGGTTGTTTTATTGGAAGGGTTGTAGCCATTGTCTTTCATGTTGTATTGCGTTGCATTAGCGACCATGGAGGTTTGTAGGTAACCATAATTATTTTGCAGTTTATGTGTCAGTATTGGTGAAAAATTTAAACGTGTACCTTCTGCTTTGCCGGCAGAAGATACGGGGTTTACAAATTCAGTCGCTGTACCATTTAAATCGAAATTAAAGTTGCCTATGTATTTACTGTAAGTGGCGCCAATCTCTGGACGTTTTTCATAGTTAACTTCGGCATTTTGTAGACGTAAATAACTTAATAATTGAATATAAGAACTAAAGTTACCGTCATTGTAATTAAGCTGTGCAGTTCTCAGTTTTTGAGTGGCGGTTTTTAACTCAGTTTGCACTGGGATATCGGCAAAAAAGTTTTCATCTGAAACTTCGTCCCAATCAATATTACTGCTAAAACCATACCCCCAATTTTGTTGGGCTTTAATGCTTGCACGCCAACGGTCGGTGACTTTATCACCATAAACCAAATTACCATCTGTGTCTGCTGATACCAGGCCTTCTGATTTTGTAAGTTGATCTTGCAGGCCTGTTAAAGTAATTTGTGCTTGATGGGTTACACCGTAATCTTGACGAATATATCTAAATTCATTCTCTAAGGCTAAACCACGTTGAGTCATAGGAATCGCCGTTAAGGTGTCATCCATATTCGGCGCAATATTAAAGTAATATGGAATTTTAAGATATTGATTGGTAGAGGTTTGGGTTAATGATTTATAACTACCAATTTCTGGAAACAGCAAACCGCTCGCTCTATCATCTAAAGGGTATTCAAAATAAGGCGTGTAAAAAACAGGAATATCTTTAAAGTATAAAATGGTGTTTTTACCAACTACTTTACGGGTTTTATTGTCAATTTTAAGTTCATCAAATTTTAAATCCCAATCGGTTGATTGATCTTTATTGATTTTACAGGTCGTTAATGACGCTTTTGCCAATGCCGCTTGTTGGTCTTTTTCATTAATGGTAATTTGTTTAGACTTACCATGAACACGACTCGGTAACATTTGGTATTGAGTCTCATCCAATACCGCTGTTTTACTGTTGTTATTGATGTGGGCGTGTTTGGCTAGAATGGTAATTTCGGGTTGATGTAATTCTATATTGCCGTCAAATTGAGCGGTTTTTTGTTGTTTATTAAATGTGGCGGTATCACTTAATACCACAAGCCCAGGTTGCGTAAAGACGGCTGCGCCAGATAAAAAATACTGATTACTATTAGGCTGCGTTAACTTATCCGCTTCAAGGTGTTGTTCAGAAGGTGCGTTTGATTTTGCCCCTTTGATTAAAGGCGGAATCACTTGTGGTTCAGCAATTAATGCTGGTGCGCAGGGATTATTATTTAATTGCAGCGCATTTGGATTTAATGATTTATCGTTGTTAATAGCGGCTGAAGGTGTACTGGAATTTGACCAGGCCTGGTGTGGCGTTAAACATAAAACAATAAGTAATGCTTTTAACGGGTTTGTTGACTTGTTTTTAGATAGGTATTGAAGCCTAATAAGCCATTGTTTAGGATTTTTTTGCATTACAAAATGTGACTCAGGATTTGACATCTAATAGAGAATCATTAATTATTCACGAACCGCTTATTTTAACCGAGTATTTACCTTATGAATGAAAGATTTCAAATGATGTTAAATTGGCTTGATACATTGCCACTTTTACAAGGCTGTGATGTGACACATCCAGAACCTGCTTCAGCCGATGCCAGCTTTAGGCGTTACTTTAGAATCCAAGCGCAATGCGCTACAGGTTCGCAAAGCTATATTATTATGGATGCCCCTGTAGAACATGAAGATTGCCGTCCATTTATCGCCGTTTCTAACCAATTGGTTGAGATGGGATTAAATGTACCTAAAGTGTTAGAACAAAACTTAGATCAAGGTTTTTTACTGCTAAGTGATTTAGGTAATGTGACCTATCTGTCAGAGTTAACCAAACGTAATGAAAGCCAAACAGACCAGCTTTATGGCGATGCATTAAGTGCATTAGTCACTTTGCAAACTCAAGGTGATAAAGCGGCACAAAATTTACCGGTCTACGATGAAAAGCTTTTAAGCACTGAAATGTCACTGTTTTCAGATTGGTTATTAGATAAGCATTTAAATATTGGTTTAAACACTTTAGAACACCAGGCCTGGCAAAATACACAAAACATATTAATTGAATCAGCTTTAAAGCAACCTCAAACGTATGTACATCGCGATTATCATAGCCGTAATCTTATGGTTACTGAGGATGATAATCCGGGTATTTTAGACTTTCAAGATGCGGTAAAAGGACCAATAAGTTACGACGCAGTTTCTTTACTAAGAGACTGTTATATCTCTTGGCCAGAACAGCAAGTAACAGAATGGCAACGTAATTATTTTTTACAGTTATGTGATAAAAACGTAATGAAACGTGATGAGTGGTCTCGTTTTCAAAAAAGTATGGATTTAATGGGAATTCAACGCCATCTTAAAGCATCGGGTATTTTTGCTAGGTTATATCATCGTGATGGTAAAGACGGCTATTTAAAGGATATTCCGTTAACGCTTAATTACATTGCCAAAGTAGGCGCTCATTATTCAGAAATGCACAGTCTGGTCGATTTGGTAGAAAACAGAGTTTTACCAAAATTTAATTAAAAAGGTTAACAATGTCTTTAGCAAAATCTTTAACGACAGCACCTGTAACGGCCATGATTTTAGCGGCAGGGCGCGGCAAACGATTACGCCCCATTACCGATTCAATACCCAAACCCTTGGTGGCATTGTGCGGTAAACCGTTAATTGAATATCATATTGAAAAACTGGCCAAAGCAGGTGTAGAGCATATTGTTATAAACCACGCTTGGCTTGGCCATAAGTTAGAAGAAACCTTGGGCAATGGTTCACGTTGGAATATTAAAATAAGCTATTCACCCGAGCCAGAAGGTGGCCTAGAAACCGCAGGCGGTATTATTAACGCTTTACCATTAATAGGGTCAGACCCCTTTTTAGTGATTAATGGCGATATTTATTCCGAAATGGATTATACAGGCCTGGTAAAACAGGCTATAAAAATGCAATTAGAACCAAATACTAAACGACTTGGGCATTTAGTTTTAGTGCCGAGTCCAGAACATAATGCCAAAGGCGATTTTGGTTTAGACAGCCACAAATATGTGACTGAACATGGTGAGTATACCTTTGCAGGTTTTAGTATTTTGCACCCAAAATTATTTGCAGGACTTGCGGTTGATTTTCTTCCATTGGCTCCCATCTTACGTAAAGCCATGCAAAAGCAAACAATAACTGGGCAGTTAGAAAATGCGTTATGGTCAGACATAGGCACAATTGAAAGACTGCAAGCAACTGAAGCCATTGTTTGTCCATAATTATTTACATAATGAACGGCTTACCTTGTTTATATAAAACACCAGGCCTGGTAAATTTATTTTGACTTCAAATACAGCAATTCGTATTAATAAATGGCTAAGCGAAATGGGCGTATGTTCGCGTAAACAGGCTGATTTATGGATTACCCAACAGCGTGTTAGTGTTAATAATACGCCCGCTTTTGTCGGGCAAAAAATCTCTCCAACAGATATTGTTGCAGTGAACGGTCTGGTTGTAAATAATCGCCCAAAAGCGATATTTTTGCTTTATCACAAACCTATTGGCGTGGTTTGTACCCATGATTTAAGTGTTAAAAATAATATAGAACAGGCCATTAATTACCCGCAAAGAGTGTTTGCAGTAGGGCGGCTTGATAAAGAGTCCGAAGGGTTAATTTTATTGACTAATCAAGGTGATGCGGTCAATAAAATTATGCGTGCAGAAAATAAACAACCCAAGATTTATCGGGTTTGGGTAAATAAAATTCTGAGTAAAGAGTTTATTGACCACATGCAATCTGGTGTAGCGATTTTAGATACGGTTACTTTGCCGTGTCAGGCTAAAAAAATCAGTGATGTGTGTTTTGAAATAACGTTAACTCAAGGGTTAAATTTGCAGATACGAAGGATGTGTAAAGCTTTGGGGTATCAAGTTATGCGTTTACAACGAATACAGATTATGAACTTTACTTTGGAGCAAATTCCCGTAGGACAAACTCACCTTTTAACGGATAAACAAACCCACGATTTACTTACATTGTTAGACCTTTAAGAGGCGTTAAGTCAAGATGGCAGTTAATGGTTAACTTGAGATAACTTTTGAGTAAAAAACAGTTGGTTTTATTCGCTAGAGATTTAAAATGAAATTAAGCCAATAGAGATCAGTAAAGGTCTCAATAAATCAAGAACTCATATAAAAAAGGAAAAAACATGAGCCATAAACATAAAGCCATTATTGAAAAAGTATTTGCCCACCCAATCGCTACTAACGTGGATTGGAAAAAATTGCAGCATACTTTAGAGCATTTTGGTGCCACGATTGAATTGTCTAATAGTAATAAAGCTAAAATCTTTATGAAAGATCAAGAATTAATTGTAGGGTTACCTCACCACGGACATGAATTGGCAGATAAAGAAGAAATTACTAAGCTACGTCATTTTTTAGAAGCGGTAAGCTTAACACCAGAAACGGTTTAATCAGCTGTTAGTGGAAATGACAAGGATGTTGTTTTTACTAAACAGTTGGTAGGTTGTGTTGATTATTGTTACTAATAAAAATAAGTCTACACAAAAACAAAAGGCCTGAATGGAAAACCATTCAGGCCTTTTTTTATGCCATGAAGTATAAAGGATTATCCTTCGATAACTTCAATGTTTTCTGCTTGAGGTCCTTTTTGACCGTCAGTAACAGTAAACTTAACTTTCTGACCCTCTGCAAGAGTCTTAAAGCCAGATCCTGTAATTTGACTGAAGTGAGCAAATACATCAGGTCCTGAATCTTGTGCAATAAAACCAAAGCCTTTTGTTTCGTTAAACCATTTTACGGTGCCAGTAGTAGACATAATCTAATCCTAAATTTTCATGGACCTTTGTGCAATTTATTTTGCAAAGGTCTTTTAATAAGTAAAACTTGCCTGAATATTCAGGCAGACATTCTGTTAGATTTAGCAGTTACTTATTGAAAATCAGACCGTAGCGTTAACGAACGAAATGGAAAACAAAAAATAGTGCATTTAAATCTTACAAAAATCATTATATACAGATTTATAAAGAATTAAAGTGAAATTAAAATGACAATATAAAAATAAAAAAACCAATTCTCAAATTGGCTTTTAAAATTTTAACTGTTTGAATTTAATCACTAATCTTATTGTTAAGATTTTGTTTTTTTACCCACCAGCCAAATGCAGCACCACTTAGAAACATAATTAATGAATAGGTTACAGCTGGAATCATCATAACATCGTTGCCAATCAGTGTACCTGCTACCAATAAAGCCAAAGTTCCATTCTGAATTCCCACTTCAAAGCCAATAGAAACCGCTTGTGGTTGACTGAGGTTAGCCATCTTAGCTAATTGATAACCCATTATGAGAACCAGTGCATTTAACAGTAAAGTCGCAAAGCCTGCTTGAGCAAAAAAGTCTAAAACATTGTCTTTGTTTTTAAGCACAATTAACATAATGATGAGCATTAAAAATAAAATAGAAAACCATTTTAAAAATTTCTCTATTTTAAGTGAAGCATTGGGCCAGCGAGAAAACACAAACATTCCTAAAGCCACTGGAACTAAGGTAATGACTAATAATTGAATAATGGTTTTAATAATAGGCAGACTGAATTCGGCACTACTGCCCATAAAATAACCCATACTTAATGCCGCTATGATAGGTAAGGTAAATGGCGTAATGATACTTACAACCGCTGTTAAGCTAATGGATAAAGAGGTGTCACCTTTTGATAAGTAGGTAAACATATTGGATGTTGCCCCACCTGGGGCTAAGGCAATAATCATTAATCCAACGGCAATTTCTGGAGGTAGTTTTAGAGTAATGGCAATAATAAAGGCAACAATAGGCAGTAATATGATTTGCCCTAATAAGCCAATGGCGACCGCTTTGGGTGATTTAGCAACGTTTTTAAAATCAGCAAGTTTTAAAGATAAGCCCATGCCAAACATAATTAAGAAAAGTGATAATGGCAAAACAACTTTGGTTAATACATCTGGAGACATGTTTTTATCCTATAAATAGAAAAGTAAACTTTAAGTTTATGAATGGTTGCTTGGCATTGTATGGCATTCCAGTAAAAAATCTAACGCATTAGAAAACGCTTAAACGTAAAAAACTATCATCATAATGAATCATTACAAACCAGAGTTGGGTTTGCATCGTTTATAATCAGTTTTATTCGTACAGACACAAAAGGATAGACACATGTTAATGGTTGTATCACCCGCAAAAGCTTTAGATGAAAAGACACCTGTGCAAACTACATTGCATACACAAGGCGCATTGTTAAAACAAGCAGCGGAGTTAATGGATGAGCTAAAAGGTGTTGGCCCAGTTGAAATTGGACAAATGATGCACATTAGTGAAAAACTGTCTGAATTAAATTATGAGCGCTATCAAGAATGGAAGATGCCTTTTCCCGCAGATAAAGCTAAACAAGCGGCGTGGTTATTTAAAGGGGATGTTTACCAAGGCTTAGATGCTTATTCTTTAGATGAAAAAGGCATTGATTACCTTCAAAATCATTTAGCCATTTTATCGGGGCTATACGGTTTATTAAAACCGTGTGATGATATGTTGCCGTACCGTTTAGAGATGGGAACAAAGTTTGCCAATCAAAAAGGTAAAGATTTATACGCATTTTGGGGTAGCCAAATTACCGAACAGTTAAATAAAATTATGGCAGAACAAGGGAGCAAGACCTTGGTGAATTTAGCGTCTAATGAATATTTTAAAGCGGTAAAAAAGAAAGAGCTTAATGGCAGAATTATTACACCGATTTTTAAAGATTGGAAAAACGGTCAATATAAAATTATTAGTTTTTACGCAAAAAAAGCCCGAGGTTTAATGGCGCGTTATGCCGCTGATAACCAAGTTGAAAATGCTGAGGATTTAAAATATTTTGATACAGATGGCTATCAATTTAATGCCGAACTATCCTCTGAAACGGATTGGTTATTTACCCGAAAAATTGAAGATTAATCATGATTAAACTGAGATAAATAAAGATGAGTCATAAAACACCGCAAGCAGGTATTTTTCACGAAACAGAACGTCACATGCACTTTTTAGAATATAACATGGCTACTGACGATATTACATTGCTAAAGCAAGCGATAAAAATGGCAATGAAAGACAATAACCCAGAAGAGGTAGCCCTAGTTGTGAGTTTTGGTAAGCGTGTCTGGCAAATATTACAGCCTAATTGGTCACCCGCTACCTTAGAAGACTTTACAACCATAAATGGCAAGCAAGGCCATGTTGCACCAAGTACACAGGCCGATATTTTCTTTTGGTTACAAGGCCTAAATATGGGTGATGTGTTTGATCAAGCCATGAAAATTCATCATAGTATGAAATCAGTCGCAGATTTAGTTTTAGAACAGCAAGGGTTTGATTATCATCATAAACAAGATTTAATTGGTTTTGAAGACGGTACAGCCAATCCAAAAACCGATGAATTAAAAATTGATGCGGCGGTTATACCTAAAGGTCAACCTGGCGAGGGTGGGAGTTTGGTATTAAGTGAAAAATGGTTGCATGATATGGATAAATGGAACGGCGTTCCTGTACATTGCCAAGAAGCGATTGTGGGTAGAACTAAAATTGAAAACGAGGAGTTAGAAGGTGATGCTATGCCTGCTGATTCACACGTAAGTCGAACCGATTTAAAAGTAGACGGCGTTGCCATGAAAATCTACCGCCGTTCTGCTCCATACGGAACAGTACAAGAAAATGGCTTAATGTTTTTAGCCTTTGCTTGCGAGCTTAAACGTTTTAGCAGTCAATTAGAAAGTATGTACGGTCTAACCGAAGACGGCATGATTGACCAACTGCTTAATTATTCAAAAGCCATAAGCGGTTCATACTTTTTTGCCCCAGCCGTTGAAGATTTACAAGAAGTGTTGAATACAGATTGTTGAGACTTACGCCTTGGTTAAGGCGTAAGTTATTCTAAAGATTATTGCTATTAACCTAGAGTGGCAAAATAACAACTTTATTGGCATTAAAAAGCGGTATTAACAAACGATTACGTTTTGTATCTACATCCATATCTGCTGGTGCATTTAAGTCTTCAGCAATGGTTTCGTACTCACCATCTTTATAGGTTTCAATAGAGTAGCTTTCCTAGCTAGACATAGCGAGACTACCATCTTTTAACTTAACTAGGCCGTCAAGTCTTGCTGAGAAGGGTTTTGGCATTTCAGTGACATGGCCTTTATCATTAATTTTAATCAATTTAGGGACATTAAAGAAAACCACGTAAACATTTCCGTTATCGTAAAGAATGCCATTTGGGCTACCCATTTCTTTAGCTTTTAAAATAGTTTCAATTTTACCATTTGTCCATACTTTAAAAATAGCCTCACTACCTGCAGGTTTAAATCCAGGCTTCATACCCGAATCCGTAACATAGACAAAATCACCATTACCGGCTGTAATGCCATTTAAAAAACTACTGCCCTTTACATCTATAGATGGAAGCTGCTTGCCGCTTGGCAGTTCAAACACTCGTATTTGAGTAATATCGGCAACCAGTAGTTTATTTCCGATAATCGTCATGCCTTTAGGGGCATCTAGGGTGACATTTTTATTTGCACCATCAATCCATTTTAGATCTATGACTTTTCCATCAGGGCTCAGTTTAGAGATAAAACCATTGTCTGCTTTATTGAACGGACTACCATTAATATTGGTGACTAAATAGAGGTCTTTATCCACATAATATTCAACAGATTCTGGTGTCTCAAAACCGACGTCACTGACAATGATTTGTGTTTTATCTTGGTTGGCAAAGACGGTCATTGACCAGAATGTTGTGATTAAAATGAAAAGACTTTTTTTAACGCTTTGTATAGGTTTCATTGAAACTCCTAAAAGTGAATTTTACATGAGTAAATAAAGCGAAATAAATTATGGTTACTTATCTTTAACTGAATATGGCGGTATGCCAATAAAACCCCATTATTATTGTATGGTTTCAGGGTTTTTATTGGCAAACAGTTCGTCAATATCTTCTTTATTAAAACGTAAGTGGTAGTTACACATTTCATTGTGAATAACAATTTCGCCTTGTTCTTTTAGTACTTTACGTACTTCGTCTTCGCCTAAAGAGAGTAGCATATTAGTAACACGTTCTTTGTCTTGCGGGCATTCATATTCAACGTTGTCAGCGTTAAAAAGTTCTATTACCTCTTCATGAAAAAGTCGGTGTAACAATTCTTGAGCGGGTAGCTCAGTTAATTCTTGTTCTTGTACAGTGGTGGCAATGTGCATAATGCGTTCCCAACCATCTTCATCGTGGCCATCGGTCTCGGGCATTTTTTGAATAAGCACCCCACCCAATGCATTTTCATCTGCTGCAAGCCATAATTTTGACGGCAATTGCTCTGATTGACTCAAATAGCTTTCAAACGCTTGAGCAACCGAATCACCTTGACGCTCTACATAGGATTGAAAGTGATGTTCTGTTTGGGTATTTTCTAAGGTCATTAAGATTTGACCATCGCCCAGTAATTCATCAAGAGTGCTTTCGGTAGTAATGTCTTTATTGGTTTTGGCAACACCACGAATTTTAAGATCGTGAGTGACGTCAACCACTAATAAAGTGATAGGCCCTGAACCTTGAATTTGCATGGTAATTCGGCCTTTATGTTTCATACCATTAGCAAGCAAAATAGAAACCGCAGTTAATTCACCTAATAATTTTATAATAGATTGAGGGTAGTGGCGGTCTTTTATCATGGCCTGCCAGCTCTCTTGTAACTGAATATGTTGGCCACGAATGTTTAATTCTTTAAATAAAAAACGTTGTACAGCATTCATCTATTCGTATTCTCTTAATTATTATGTTGATTTGTTTATTTATTGATTAGTGGGCAAGTTCTTTGGCTTGCATATCGGCATGGTAAGACGAGCGAACCATAGGCCCTGATGCCACATTGGTAAAGCCCATCTCATAGCCAGCTATTTCAACTTCTTTAAACTCTTCAGGTGTCCAATATTTTTTTATGGCGATGTGGTATTCACTTGGTTGTAAATATTGGCCCACCGTTAACATTTCAACATTATGCGCTCTTAAATCACGCATAACTTGCAATAGTTCGTCCATCGTTTCACCTAAACCGACCATTAAACCTGATTTAGTGACCACGTTTGGATTCATAGATTTAAAACGTTTTAATAAATCTAAAGAGGCCTGGTAATCAGCTCCTGGACGCGCTTCTTCGTATAAACGAGGTACGGTTTCTAGGTTGTGATTAAGTACATCGGGTGCAGATTCTGACAGGGTTTCTAGAGCAACACTTAAACGCCCTCTAAAATCAGGCACTAAGGTTTCAATACGTAAGCTAGGCAGGCTAGAACGTAATTCAGTCACTACGTTAGTGAAGTGTTGCGCACCACCGTCTCGTAAATCGTCACGATCCACTGAAGTAATGACCACATATTTTAAATTCATAGCTTTAACGGTTTCGGCTAGGTGTTTAGGTTCATTGGTGTCTAGTGCTTTTGGACGGCCGTGAGTGACATCACAAAATGGGCATTTACGGGTACAAATATCGCCCATAATCATAAAGGTAGCGGTACCGTGACCAAAGCATTCACCAAGGTTTGGGCAAGAGGCTTCTTCGCAAACTGAGTGTAGGCCCTTTTCCCGCATAATATTTTTAAGCTCTTTTACACGGTGCATGTCTTTGGCTTTAGGTAACTGCGCTTTGATCCAACGTGGTTTCTTTAATCGTTCAGCCGTTGGGTCAGGGCGGTGCTTTAAAGATTTTGTTTTGTATTGCCCTTTAGGCATGGCATCATTTTTGGCTTTTAAGCTCGAAAGATTACCAATATCATTTAGGCCAATTTCTTGAATTTGTGGAGGGTTAGACATACTGTTTGCTCGCGCGCTTAAATTTGAGTAAGACGTATTATAAAGGATTATGCAATCTGACGTTTTAGCAATCGAATCTAGTCGATTGGGGTTTGAATATGTGTGCTTAAAATATCACACAATTGCAATCCGGCTTCTTGAATGTTTGGGGTGTCTTTAAGTGGTAATAAATGGGCAAGTTGAGTCATTTTCATACCTTGAAGACCACATGGATTTACTTGTTGAAAGGGGCTTAAGTCCATATTTACATTGAGAGCTAAACCGTGATAACTTTTTTGTTTACGAATTTTAAGGCCTAGAGAGGCAATTTTTTGACCGTTAACATACACACCTGGTGCATCGGCTCTTGCTTGAGATTGAATATCAAAAGAGGCAAGGTATTCAATAATGCTGTTTTCAATTTTACTGACTAAAGCTCTAACACCTAGTTTGGCACGTTTTAGATCAATTAAAACATAAACAATAAGTTGCCCTGGTGCATGATAAGTAATTTGCCCACCGCGATCTGTTTGCACAATAGGTATATCTGAACTTTGTAAGATATGTTCAGCCTTTCCGTTTAGCCCTTGAGTAAAAACAGCTGGATGTTCTACTATCCATAGTTCATCGGCAGAGGTTTCATTACGGGCATCAGTAAATGCTTGCATCGCTTGCCAAGTTTGCTCGTATGGTTGTATACCCAGTTGCTTAATAAGTATTGTCATGTAAATGAATTAAACGTCTTTTTAAAGCGACATCAATACTTCAGGATGTTTTTTTAAATCGCCATAAATACCATGAATTTGCTCTAAACAAGTCGCATAAATGGTGACATTGACAGAAACAAATTTATCTCCTTTTGAGGGGGTGATTTTTATATTATCGCGTGGTGTATTTGGTGCATATTTACAGGCAATCTCAAATACCACATCCACAAATGTATCTGTGTTTTTACCCATGGCTTTAAGTTTAAAATCGCACGGAAATTCAATGAGCGATTCATTATCGGGGGTGTGTAAATCTTTTGTCATGTATTAACCTTGATGTATCGGTCTTGTAAGGGACGAGTCCATTATTTGCTCATGCTTTTTTAACCACTTGTGTTTCCGCAGTGGTTAATTGAATGTTACATGAAGTTTAATCAGTTAACTGTTGTGATTGTAAAAATTGTTGTTTATGTTCTTGATAGTGCTCACGCATTTTTAACCATACAGGTCCTGGCTTTCCGTTACCTATAAGCTGATTATTCATTTGGGTAACAGGTAAAGCTTCTTTGGTAGAACTGGATAACCAAATTTCATCAGCATTATTTAACTCTTCTTCGGTGATATCTCGTTCAATGAGTGGCATATTGTGTTCAGAAGCGATGGATTCAATGACCATGCGTGTAATGCCAGGTAATATTTTATTGCTGTTTGGTGGGGTAATGAGTATACCGTCTTTAACAATAAAAGCATTACTCGCAGTACCTTCTGAAACTAATCCTTTTTTAGTGATTAAAATAGCGTCATCAACACCTTGTGCTTTTACGGCCATTTTCATCATAACGTTGGGTAAAAGTGTAATGGCTTTTATATCACAACGTAACCATCTAATATCTTCTAATGTAATAATTTTAATACCATTTTCAAGTGTGGTTGCTGGCACAGGTTTAAGAGGATTGGTGTAAGCATACACGGTAGGCGTTAAATTCGCAGCAGGGGTGTGGTCACGCTGCATTTGTACACCACGGGTTACCTGAATATAAACAAACTGATCTTTCCAGTTGTGTTTTGAAATTAAGGTATTTAGCATTTGTAGCCATTCATCATCTGTTAATGGATTAACAATATTGATGGATTGCAAGCTGTTTTTAAAACGTTGTAGATGTTCTTTAAAACGAAATAGTTTTTGATTGTAAACGGGGATCACTTCATACACGCCGTCACCAAATAAAAAACCACGATCTTGGGTAGAAACTTGTGATTCTGTAATGGGAAGAAATTGGCCGTTTAAGTAGGCGATTTGTTGATTTAGAATGTCGGTCATTTTTGATTCCTGCAATGACAAAGCCATGCCCAATAATATGGACATGGCTTAAACAGTTTAAACGAATTAAAACGTAATTGGATAATTCGGCCTGGTTGTAAATTAGGGAGTATTAGCTAATTAGAGAGTTAAAGAATAGTTTACCTTGGTCTAATAATTTTTTAAAGAAAGAACCTTCCTCAACGTCATCTAAAGCTAATAAAGGTTCATCTGCAATCGTTTCATCGCCTAAGGTAATATGCAAAGTGCCTAAAGGAGCTCCTGCTTTAATTGGGGCTTTGATTTCAGGGTTAACCGTACTTTGAATTTTAATGTTTTTATATTGACCACGTGGGATAGTGATATATAAATCTTTGGCTAGTCCTACACCAATTAAATCACGATTTCCTTCCCAAACTTTAACATCGTTTAAACGTTGGTTTGCAGAGTAAAGTTTGTGTGTTTCAAAGAAACGGAAACCATAATTAAGTAATTTTTGACTTTCTTGAACACGCATTTTAGAGCTAGTTGTGCCTAAAACGACTGTAATTAAGCGATCTGCTTCGCGCTTGGCTGAAGAAACTAAGCAGTAGCCTGCGCTTTCAGTATGACCTGTTTTTAAACCATCAACCGTTTGGTCTTGCCAAAGTAGTTTATTGCGGTTGTATTGGGTAATACCATTAAAAGTAAATTTCTTTTGTGAGTACCACTTGTACTCTTCTGGGAATTTTGAAATTAATGCCTTTGTTAGTAAAGCTAAATCATAAGCCGTACTGTAATGATCAGGGTTAGGAAGACCAGTAGCGTTTACAAAATGAGTATGCACCATACCTAAGCTTTTGGCGTATTTATTCATAAGTTCAGCAAAAACCTCTTCACTTCCAGCAATATGTTCTGCTAGTGCAACACTGGCATCATTACCTGATTGAATAACCATGCCTTTAATTAAGTCTTTTACAGAAACTTTTTTACCCACTTCGATAAACATTTTAGAACCCGGCATTTGCCAGGCTTTTTTGCTTATGGTTACCATGTCATCAAGGTGAATATTGCCATTAGCAAGTTCATTGATTACAACAAACCCTGTCATAATCTTAGTTAAGCTTGCAGGCTCAATTCGACCATGAGAATCTTTTTCGGCTAAAGTGGCTCCACTGTTGAAATCAAGAACAAGATACGCTTTAGCAGCGATATTAGGCGCAGACGGAATAACGTGTGGTGTAGGGGCTGTTGGTGTAGGCAGATTGTCTGCATAAGCAACGTTGAATAGGCTAAAAAAGCTTAATATTAAAAGCGTTAATGTCTGTTTTAGAGTAAGCATGGCTGAGTCTAGATTCCCTGGTGGTTGGTATGATGTACAAGAATATGTAAATTATTTTCAAGACGCCTAATCTAACATATTTTATGTAAAATCTAAATGGCAAAAAGGCTTAAAATCCATTATGAACTAGGGAGAAAGCATGACTGTGTCATATATGAGTAAAAGCAGAATCAAACTAAGATAAAAGTCTTATGCTTATAATTTACGTCTCTGGCGATTTCTATTTAAAAGATTTTTATTGAGAAGAATGGTTTACCAACGCATTTATAGGTTTACTCTGCGCGCGCACTGCAGAAAAGGCCAAAGGGTATACCAGGCCTGGTAAATCTATAAATGAGATAGAGGTCTTTAGTCGATTAGTAAACGTTTATGGGTGTGAATTGACATTAATATGCCAAAACTAATCATTAGAGTCACTAAAGAACTGCCTCCATAACTGACTAATGGCAGTGGTAAACCCACAACGGGTAACAGTCCGCTTACCATTCCGATATTTACAAAAATATACACAAATAATGTCATGGTTAAGCTGGCCGCCATTAAACGGGTAAAGTTGTCTTGTGCTTGCGATGCTATGTATAAACCACGTGCAATAACAAAAGCATATAAAGAAAGTAGTGCAATGACACCAATTAAACCAAATTCTTCTGAGAGTACAGAGAAAATAAAGTCGGTGGTACTTTCGGGTAAAAAGTCTAAGTGAGCCTGGGTACTTCCTAAAAAACCTTTACCATGAATACCGCCAGAACCAATAGCAATTTTAGATTGAATAATATGGTAACCACTTCCCAAAGGATCTGATTCAGGGTTTAAAAAAGTTAAAACACGTTGTTTTTGATAAGTGTGCATAAAATGCCACGCAACAGGGGCACTAGCAACGACAGCGGTAATGGCAGCAAGAATTATTTTCCAAGGTAGGCCGGCAAAAAATAAAACAAATAATCCGCTCATAGCAATTAACAAAGAGGTTCCAAGATCAGGCTGTACCACAATCAAACTAGCCGTAAAACCTATGGTTATAATGCCGAGTAATAAGCGTTTATAGCTTGGTGGAAATTGACTGTGTGCAAATAACCAAGCAACGGTAATCGGCAGAACCAGTTTCATAAGTTCAGAGGGTTGAAATTTAGCAACTCCTAAGTCTAACCAACGTTGTGCACCTTTTCCGATATCACCAACAAGAATAACCGCTATTAACATGAGTATGCCCAATAAAAATAGCCAAGGCGTGAATATATAAATAACATTGGGGGGGATTTGGGCAAAAATAACCATTAAGCCCAAGGCAAATCCAATGCGTATAATGTGACGTATTATTACATCTTCATTTCCGCCAGAAGCGCTGTAAACCACGGCAATACTTGCAGATAATAGAAGTAAAATCCCCAGCAGTAACCAGCCATCAATGTGCAGTGCTTCTAATAGCCCTTTATTACGACGATAAACTTGTTGTGGTTGCGTATTTTCTAATTTCATTTTGAAGCGGACTTATTTTTATTATCGGAATCATCGTCTTCTTTTGGAAGCTTATCTTTTAGGTATCTTTTAATAAGGTCTACGGCTAATGGTGCTGCACCACTTCCTCCATTTTCAACAATAATAGCCACGGCAATTTGTGGCTTATCTACCGGAGCAAAACCAATAAATAATGAATGGTCATGTAATCGTTTGGCTAATTCAGATGCATTGTATTTACCTTGGTTTAAGCTAAATACTTGGGCGGTACCGGTTTTACCCGCCATTTTAAATGGCAAGCCTTTACCTTCTTTACGTGCTGTCCCTCTTGCTCCATGCATAACGTCTTTCATTCCCTGGATTACGGCTTCCCAGTTTGAGATTTTATTAATTTGAATTTGTTCCGAAGATGAATCTTTCAAGTCATTTCTAAGCAAATGCGGTTGAATGATTTTTCCACGGTTTGCCAGTATTGCAGTGGCTTTTGCTAATTGCAGTGGCGTTGCCAGGTTATAACCTTGCCCAATAGCAGAAATAATGGTTTCTCCACGGTACCAAGGCTTACCTTTGGTTTTTTGCTTCCAGGCTTGTGAAGGTAAAATACCCGTAGATTCTCCATTAATATCTATATTGGTTTTAGAACCAAAACCAAATGGTGCTAAGGCATCATGAATATTGTCTACACCCATTTTTAAACTAAGTTCATAAAAATAAGTATCGCACGATTGTGCAATGGCGGCGTTCATATCAACTAATCCATGACCCCAACGTTTCCAGTCACGGTAGCGGTGTCCGGCAAACTCAAAATAACCCGGATCAAAAATCTTTTTGGTTGGCGATATATAGTTATTCTCTATTGCACCTAATGCAACAAAAGGTTTAATGGTTGAGCCAGGAGGGTATTGTCCATTAATCGCTCGGTTAATAAAAGGGCGATCAGGGTCATTGAGTAAACGGCTATAATTTTTTTGATCTATACCGTCAACAAACAAGTTAGGGTCAAAGGTTGGCATGCTGGCAAACGCTAAAACTTCACCATTTTGTGGGTCAAGCGCAATCATAGCCCCACGTTTACCTTTTAATAAAGATTCGGCATATTGTTGCAGTTTAATATCTAAAGTAAGGTGTAGATCTTTACCCGGTATAGCAGGGATTGTTTCTAATTTACGTAAAATTCGACCACGCGCATTGGTTTCTATTTGTTGAATACCTGGCGAACCATGCAAATCACTTTCATAGTATTTTTCTATGCCAGATTTACCAATGATATTTGTACCTAAGTACTCTTTTTCGTTAAGACCTTTTAATTCTTTGATATTGATTCGGCCTACATATCCTATGGCATGTACTCCCGTACTTTTAAACGGATAAACGCGTTTTAAACGGGCTGTTAAAGTGACTCCTGGATATTTGTAGCTAATAACAGAAAAGCGAGCGGCTTGTTCTTCGCTAACAGTAAATGGCAAGGTATAAGACTTAGAGCGGTTTCTTTTTACAAATTTTTTGAAATAGGCCTCAATTTTTTCGGGTTTAACGTTGTCGAGTAGTTTCATTAATGCCAATTCAAAAGCATGAACGTCATCCATGTTTTCACGAATCATTGTTAAAGCATAAACTGGCTGGTTATCGGCTAATAAAATATGGTTACGGTCGTAAATTTTGCCACGTGTAGGAGGTAATGTTTCAACAGAAATTCGATTACCTTCGGCTAGTCCGTGATAACGGTCGTAATCAAACCATTGTAATTGCGCCATTCGGGCAATTAAAAAAGCAAATAATAACAGTACAAAACCATAGGCAAAGTACAGTCTAAAACGGTATAAACGTTTCTTCTGGTGGGTCTCAGCGTCACTGTTAAAGTTTAGAGTTTCTTTCATCGCTTTTACCAGGCCTGCATCTTTAGCTAATGCTTTGTGTAATTTTATTCAGGGTAATTGACGCAAAAGGCCAAATAAGAATAGCAGCGGCCGGCATGCTCCAATAAGGAACAAATACGCCATCTGTTAAAACAGGATGAAAGAAAATATAGCTTAAAACTTGGTAAATCATAAGATAAATACCAATAATAAAAGCTTGTTGCCAAATAGGATAACTTCTAAATTTTAAGCGATTACGAATCATCATAAACAGAATAAAACAGAATAAAAGAGCGTGAGCACCTAAGGTAGTTTGGTATAAAGCATCTGCCAAAATACCCAAAATAAAAGCAGATACAAAATACGTTTTATCTAAGTAATGGCTGCTCCAATACAGAATGGCAATTAGACTGATTGGCGGAATAAATTGTAAGGTGCTATTAAGCAGAGTCATGCTGTCAATAATAAGAGCAAAAACGAAAGAAAACAGAATTAACCAGCGTGCTTGTTTAGAGCGAACATTGACAAATTTATCCGTCATGGGGTAGCTCCTGGTTTGATTGATTGGTCTTTCGTTTTTAAGTTGAAATCCAAGTCAAAATTATTGGTCCAATCTTCATCTTCTTGTTGCGAGATGATGAGTACTTTGTGAGACTGATTCAATCTAGCAATGGGAGTAGCGCTAATATTTAGATAAGGTTTATCACCTTGCATAGCTATTTGGGTTACCTTTGCAACAGGGTATCCAGAAGGAAAAACGCCACCCAACCCAGAACTTTCAATAATATCACCCGATCTAACCTCGCTATTTACGGGAATAAAACTGAGTTGAACATTATCATGACCAGTTCCATTTAAGATTCCACGCTGTCCTGTTCGTTGTATTCTTACTGGGATTTGGTGGTCAGGATCAGTAATTAATAATACGCGCGAAGTATTTGGTGTGGTTTGAATAATTTGCCCCACAATACCTTGAGAATCAATAACGGTTTGATGTTTTTTTACGTTATCTAAACTGCCTTTATTTAGCGTAAGAAATTGGGATAGAGGGTTGCTACTGTAAAATGTTACGGTAGCAATTTGTACTGTTTGATTGGTGATTTTACCCGTTGTACCTAAAAGAGATTCTAAACGTTCAACTTGTAGCTGTAAGTTTGTGAGTTGCTGTTGCTTAGCCTTTAGCAAAAGCACTTCAGTTTTAAGTTGTTGGTTTTCTATTTCAAGTGAATTAATCGAGCTGAAATCGGTGGTAACCAATTTATAAACATGTTTAGGAAAAGTGGCAACACTTTCAACGGGACTTAAGGTTGTTAGAAGAACATTACGCACATTGTCTAAAATTTGACCATAGTGATCGGCGGCCATCAGCCCAATGGCAAGAATGAATGCAATAATAAATTGCATTCCTTCTTGTTGTGAGGATGAGCTGTTTAGATTGATTGTTGTTCTCCTAAGCGAATAAAGGTTAAATTAAAGTATCTTTTACTCAAAAGAGAAAAGATCAATTCCTTTTTCATCCATAAGCTCTAAAGCTCGGCCACCACCACGTGCTACACAAGTTAAAGGGTCATCAGCAATAATAACAGGGATTCCAGTCTCTTCAGAAAGAAGCGTACTTAGGTTGCGAAGAAGAGCACCACCACCCGTTAATACAATGCCATGTTCAGCTATATCCGCCCCAAGTTCAGGTGGCGTATTTTCTAAAGCCGTTCTTACCGCACTCACAATCGCTGAAAGAGGTTCTTGTAAAGCTTCTAATACTTCATTGCTGTTTAATGTAAAACGGCGAGGAACCGCTTCTGCAATATTAGAACCATGCACTTCCATTGTGTCAGGATTTACATCGTGGTAAGCCGTACCAATGGTTTTTTTAATTTTTTCAGCGGTAGTTTCGCCAATAATCATGCCGTAGTTACGACGAACATATTTAATAATGGCATCATCAAAACGGTCACCACCCACTTTAACTGAATCAGACCACACAATACCGTTTAACGAAAGTGTAGCAACTTCCGTTGTACCACCACCAATATCAACAACCATAGAACCGGTTGGTTCAGAAACCGGCATGCCAGCACCAATAGCGGCTGCCATTGGTTCTTCAATTAAGTAGACTTCACGGGCACCTGCACCTGCGGCAGATTCACGAATGGCACGTCGTTCAACTTGAGTAGAGCCGCATGGTACGCAAACTAAAACACGAGGGCTAGGTTGAAAAAACTTAGCTTCATGTACTTTTTTAATGAAAGTTTGTAGCATTTTTTCAGTGACTTCAAAATCGGCAATTACGCCATCTTTCATTGGACGAACCGTTTGAATATCTTGGTTTTCTTTACCTAACATTAATTTAGCGCTCTCACCAACCGCTACAATTGATCGGCTGTTGCTTCCACGTTTATTTGTGCGAATTGAAACCACGGATGGCTCGTTAAGTACCATGCCTTTACCACGTACATAGATCAGCGTATTTGCTGTACCTAAATCAATAGAGAGGTCGTTTGAGAATAGTCCCATGAATTTGCGAAACATTGAGTGCGGTCCTTAAAATTAGACTTAAAAATAATCCTGGCATTTTAACTTATTCTAAGGGCGCTTAGAAGACTAATTTTCTTTTAATTATCAACTCAGATAAGACAAAGGGGTAATCCATTCTTTCTCAATGTTTAAGATAAAATGTTCTCAATGGTTTTCGCGTGAATGTTTAGTGATTTTTTGGTGTTTAAAACAACAAATACACACTAAAAAATGTAAATAGTCTTTAGAAAAACCCGTAAATATGGTATTTTATACGGTCAAAATTTTTCTACTGGTTTGGGTTCCGTTATAGACCTTTTATGCCGATCAATGGAGAGCTTTTTTGCTTTTGTAGTAAAAAAAGATCTCAATTACAAAACATCGGTACAAAACGTTATCAAAACAACCAAAACGGGTAGCCAACCGTATCCCGCATCCGATTAGGAGTAAAGTGTGTCTTTAGGAAAAACTGAAGTCGAATACATTTCTCGTTTAGCCGCTATTGAAGTCAAAGAAAATGAAGTTGATGATGTTGCCGCTAAATTATCTAATATTTTAGATTTATTCTCACAAATGCAAGCCGCTAATACTGATGATGTATTGCCAATGGCGCATCCCTTAGATCAGGTTCAGCGTTTACGCCCTGATGTAGTGACTGAAAAAAATCAGCGTGAAAAACTACAATCGGTTGCACCAGCAACTGAAAATGGTTTGTATCTAGTGCCACAAGTGATTGAGTGAGAAGAACACAAAAATGCATAAATTAACAATTAAACAGATGAGCGAGAAATTACACGCCGGTGAAATTACCAGTGTGCAGTTAACTCAACACTACTTAGACCGCATTGCTAAATACGATGCGGATATTAATGCCTTTGTTACGGTAACCCCAGAACTTGCGATTGCAATGGCTGAAGAGGCCGATAAAAAACTGACTGCAGGTGAGGGTGACTTTCTTACGGGAATTCCGATTGCCCACAAAGACATTTTTTGTACTGACGGTATTAAAACCTCTTGTAGTTCTAAAATGTTAGACAACTTTATTGCCCCTTACGATGCGCATGTTGTGAGTCAGCTAAAAAAAGTAGGTATGCCTATTTTAGGTAAAACCAATATGGACGAATTTGCCATGGGGTCTACTTCAGAGAGCAGTTACTACGGCCCAACTAAAAACCCTTGGGATTTAAACGCAGTACCTGGTGGTTCATCAGGTGGTGCGGCTGCGGTCATTGCTGCGGGTTTAGCGCCATTAGCAACGGGTACTGATACTGGTGGTTCAATTCGTCAGCCAGCCTCTTTTTGCGGTATTACCGGTATTAAACCAACTTACGGTGCCGTATCACGTTTTGGTATTGTGGCTTATGCTTCAAGTTTTGACCAAGCAGGGCCAATGACTCGTTCGGCAGAAGATGCCGCGTGGATGCTAAACGCCATGGCAGGGTTTGATGAGCGTGATTCAACTAGCTTAGAACGTGAAACACCAGATTACGCCGCAGAGTTAGGTCAGTCTTTAAAAGGCTTAAAAATAGGTGTACCAGCCGAATACTTTGAAGAAGGTTTAGATCCGGACGTAGAAATTATTATTCTTAACGCCATTGCCGAAATTGAAAAGATGGGCGCTGAAATTGTAGAAGTGCATTTACCAAATAAAGATTTGGCCGTGCCTTCTTATTATGTACTAGCACCAGCAGAAGCCTCTTCTAACTTATCTCGTTTTGATGGTGTGCGTTTTGGTCACCGTTGCGAAAACCCTAAAGATTTAGAAGACCTATACAAACGTTCACGTTATGAAGGTTTTGGCGCAGAGGTTAAGCGCCGTATTATGGTAGGCGCTTATGCTTTATCAGCCGGTTTTTACGATGCTTATTACTTAAAAGCACAAAAATTACGCCGTATGGTGCGTGATGACTTTACCAAAGCGTTTGAGTCATGTGATGTCATTATGGGGCCAGTCGCACCCAGTGCTGCCTTTAATATTGGCGAAAAATCAGATGACCCAGTAAGTATGTATCTTTCTGATTTATATACTATTCCTGTTAATTTAGCTGGTTTACCAGGCCTGTCAGTTCCTGCAGGTTTTGTAAATAATCGCCCAGTTGGATTGCACATTGTTGGGCCATATTTTAGCGAAGCAAAATTGCTAAATATCGGTCACCAATATCAGCAAGCAACGGCTTGGCATAAACAAATGCCAGAACAGTATCAATAATAGGAGTTAACAAAATGAGTTGGGAAGTTGTAATTGGTTTAGAGATACACACTCAGTTAACCACAGAATCAAAGATATTTTCGGGATCATCAATCGCTTATGGTGCCGAACCAAATACCCAGGCCTGTAATATTGATTTAGGTATGCCAGGTATGTTGCCAGTATTAAACGCAGGGGTGATTAATAAATCCATTAGCCTTGGTTTAGCGTTAAATGCTGAAATTGGTTTAAAGTCTGTTTTTGACCGTAAAAACTATATGTACCCAGATTTACCAAAAGGTTATCAAACCACACAATTAGAGTTTCCAATTGTGGGTCAAGGTTCATTAGAAATTGAAGTTGATGGTGTTAAAAAAGTCATTGGTGTTACCCGTGCTCACCTTGAAGAAGATGCTGGTAAATCCAATCACGGTATTGTGCCAGGCATGAGTGGAATTGATTTAAACCGCGCAGGTACACCATTATTAGAAATCGTTTCAGATCCAGATATGTCATCGGCTAAAGAAGCAGTGGCCTACGCCAAAAAAATGCACGAACTGGTTCAGTACTTAGGTATTTGTGACGGTAACATGCAAGAAGGTTCTTTCCGTGTTGACTCTAACGTATCGGTTCGTAAACCAGGTGAACCACTTGGTACACGTACTGAATTAAAAAATATCAACTCATTCCGCTTTATTGAAAAAGCGATAGAGTTTGAAATTGAACGTCAAATTGAGCTGATTGAGAACGGTGGGCAAGTCGTTCAAGAAACGCGTCTTTACGATTCAGAAAACGATACTACTCGTTCTATGCGTTCAAAAGAAGAAGCTAATGACTACCGTTATTTTCCATGTCCTGACTTACTGCCTGTTATTATCACGCAAGAGGATATTGACGCAGTTAAAGCCACCATGCCAGAACTGCCAGATGTTAAACGTGCACGTTTTGTAGCCGACTTTGGCTTAAGTGATTACGATGCTGAAGTACTTACCAGTTCGCGTGAAATGGCCGAATTCTTTGAGCAATTAGTCATTGAAACCCAAGGTAAAGATGCCAAACTTTGTGCCAACTGGATGACATCTGGTTTTGCCGCAGCGCTAAACAAAGATAACCTAACGGTTAAACAGTCTCCTGTTTCAGCACAAATGTTAGCAGGTATGATTAACCGATTAATGGATGACACCATCTCAGGTAAAATTGCTAAACAAGTCTTTGAAGCTATGTGGAACGGTGAAGGTACCGCTGATGAAATTATTGAAGCCAAAGGTCTAAAACAAATTACCGATACTGGCGCAATTGAAGCTTTAGTGGATGAAGTCTTGGCTAATAACCCATCACAAGTCGAAGCTTATAAAGCAGGACAAGAGAAAATGATGGGGTACTTTGTGGGTCAAATCATGAAAGCATCAGGCGGCCAAGCCAATCCTGGTCAAGTAAATAAAATGCTAAAAGACAAGCTGAGTTAAATTAAATAAAACGCATTTAAAAAGAAATAAAGTGGCTTTCTAATAAGTTCAGTTAATAATGAAACGATTTAAAGAAGCTTTTGAACCGCTTAAATTATGGCTTAATTTATGCGGTTTTTTTTGGATTTCCATACCTATTAAAAGGTTATAGGAGCTGGTAATTCAAACACAAAATATTTTTTTATACAAAAAACAATAATAAAGCTTGAAAGGTTATAAAAAATCCTTATATTGATAGCTAAGAAAATGATAAATACCACACAACACTTCTAAGGAGAAAATAATGAAGCGTATTGGTTTATTTTTACTAACAAACATTGCGGTTATAGCTGTTGCTATGCTAGTAATGAACATCTTGGGTGTAGGCAACTATATGCAAGGTACCAGCCTAGATTTAGGCAACTTGTTTATGTTTGCCTTAATTTTTGGTTTTGCAGGTTCTTTTGTCTCTTTGGCAATGTCTAAGTTTTTAGCAAAAATGTCAACAGGTGCAAAAGTCATTACAGAACCACGTAATGCAGATGAAAAATGGTTGCTAGACATCGTTGCAAAGCAAGCTGCGAAAGCGGGAGTTAAAACACCGGAAGTCGCAATTTATGATTCACCTGAGCCAAATGCGTTTGCAACAGGGATGACTAAAAACAGCTCAATGGTTGCTGTTTCAACAGGTCTGTTACGTAGCATGCGTCAAAATGAAGTAGAGGCCGTTTTAGGTCACGAAATGGCTCACGTTGCAAACGGAGACATGGTAACTATGGCTCTTTTACAGGGTGTTTTAAATACATTTATTATCTTCTTCGCTAAAATCGTAGCCTATATTGTTGACCGTGTCGTTCTTAAAAACGAATCAGAAGGTCACAGTATTGCATTTATCGTTGTAGATATTGTTGCGCAAATCTTATTTGGTATTTTGGCCAGTATGATTGCCATGGCGTTCTCTCGTTACCGTGAGTACCATGCCGATAATGGTGGGGCATATTTAGCGGGTAAAGAGAATATGATTGCGGCCTTACGTCGTTTACAAACCATGCAGCCTGGTGAATTACCAGAGCAGTTAGCAGCATTTGGTATCTCGGCTAAAAAATCATCTTTCGGCGATCTATTTAAGTCTCACCCAGACTTGTCAGACCGTATCGCACGTTTAGAAGCCACTTCACAAGAGCAGTTAAAAGTCGCTTAATTTAGCCGCTTTATAAAGCTAAATCAAAGCCCCGCATAGGATTTCCTAGCGGGGCTTTTTTATTGTGTGGAACAATTGGCTCGTTTAAACTTATAGTAAGTCTTAACTAGGTAATAATATCTTTTGAGAAAAGTTACAAGTAGGATGGATAAATGAATGCAAACAGTAAAATAATCTATAAAATTACGTATCCGAATGGAAAAATATATATAGGTAAAGATCTGACCAATAGTATTAATTATTGGGGTAGTGCAAAAAGCGAACTAATAGAAAATGATTTCTCTCCTGAAGATAGAATGGATACGACGATACGTCGAGAAATATTGTTAATTTCTGACAGTATTGAAGAAATAAATAAAAAAGAAGCTGAAATAATAAAGGGGTATAAATCAAACGACCCTGAGATTGGTTATAATCGATGGCCAAAATTTAAAAGTAATGAGTAAATCTTAAAAATAGAAAATCGGTGTTAAGGTAAAAATTCAAACGACAATGATTGAGAAGCCTTTTTAATATTTATAGGTCTTTAATTTCAAAGCTCTGGCTTCCCGTCACTTTTTGCTGTTCGGCAAAAAGTAACCAAAAAACGAACCCCGCTGACGTAATCGATTTTACTAAGCTTGTCTGCTCAGATTCCCATAACTCGCTACGCAGGCTTCGCTCAAACAATGGGAATCTTTAACCGCATCCTACGCTAAGTAAAAGAGCGATTTTTTACAGAGGGGAGGCTTTTTCTACGTTATCTCAGTATTTCATTTTAGTTATTTTGAGCTGTGAATTTCCAGTTTTGCCAGGCCTGGTAATTTGTGTTTTTAATAGTTGAAGCTAACCACAAACGCCAAGATTCCCCTTGGAATAAATTGTGCAATGTTCTTAACATAGTGAACGGTTAAGAATCCCAACTGTTTGAGCGAAGCGAGTTTTGGGATTTGAGTGAACAAGTTTAGAACTTGCCAATTTATGGAGTGGGGTGCCTTTTTTGTCTTGTCTATCCGCTTCGCTTCAGCCAAGTTCTTCGTTTGGTTACTCTTTTTAGGCAAGTAAAAAGAGTAACGGGAAGCCTAAAAGCCAATAACAAAGGAATATAAATATCTGTAAAGGCTTCTCAACATATAAGATAAGTTAAACCTTAGAATCAAGTTTACCAGGCCTGGTAACTTTAAAATAGCAACTAAATTTAAGACATAAAAAAGCCCCAATTAAGGGGCTTAGTTATTAAATTGAACGGTGTTTATTCACCTGTACCAAAGTTTTCGGCTACGTAATCAATGTCTTTATCACCACGGCCTGATAGGTTGATTAAAATGGTGCTACCAGGATTGGCTTTTCCGTGTTTCATGGCCCAGGCAACAGCGTGTGAACTTTCTAATGCGGGGATAATGCCTTCCATGCGTGAAAGTTTGTAAAAGGCATCTAACGTTTCATCATCTGTTACTGCATGGTAATTTACTTTGCCCATGGTTTTTAGGTAAGAATGTTCTGGCCCTACGCCTGGGTAATCTAAACCTGATGCAATAGAATGTACTGGGGCTGGGTTGCCTTCTTCATCTTCGAGTAATAAGCATTTAAAACCGTGAATCATGCCGGGTTTACCGTATGTCATGGTGGCGGAGTGTTCGCCAATATTGGTTCCTCTGCCTAAAGGCTCTACGCCGTTTAAGCTGACATTTTCATCTTCAATAAAGCCTGAAAACATACCCATTGCATTTGAACCGCCACCAATACAGGCACCGACTTCATCGGGTAGTTCACCAGTCATTTCTAAAAATTGTTCACGCGCCTCGTGTCCAACAACCGATTGAAAATTACGCACCATCATTGGAAACGGATGTGGACCAACCACTGAGCCAATGGCAAATAAAGCGGTATCGGCTTGCGGTACATACGATTCAAAAGCGGAATCGACCGCTTCTTTTAAACTGCGGCCACCAAAAGAAACTGGCACTACGGTTGCGCCTAATAATTTCATTCTGGTTACATTTGGGGCTTCTTTTTCAATGTCAATTTCACCCATATGAATTTCACACTCCATACCAAAATAGGCGGCGGCGGTAGCTAAAGCAACACCGTGTTGACCGGCACCGGTTTCGGCAATCAGTTTGGTTTTGCCCATGTGTTTGGCAAGTAAGGCTTCAGCCATGCAGTGATTGAGTTTATGTGCACCAGAGTGGTTTAAATCTTCACGTTTTAGGTAGATATGGGCGCCACATTCTTTACTTAAGTTGTGGGCATAATAAACAGGTGTTGGGCGACCTTGGTAGTGTTTACGAATGTATTTGAGTTCGTTTAGAAAGTCTGCTGATCGTCCTAATTCCATATAGGCTTTATTAATTTCTGCAAAATGTGGGATTAATACAGGCGGTAAAAACGCACCACCAAAATCACCAAAAAAACCTTCTTGATTGGGAAAATCCTTCAAATAAGACATTCGTTTAACTCCTTTTTATTTTTTTACATAACGAATCACAATGATTTCTAGGATACACACAAAATAATTTTAACGAAAGAGCTTAAATTCGCTTTAAGTAAGAAATTTAAAAAAATAGTTAAAGTTATAACACGGTTTTTGGTGGTGTGGTTTGGCTAACAGGTCTTTGTGGATGAGATATAGAGTTCTCAAATAATTTACCAGGCCTGGTCAGTTAATGACTAGCAATAGATATTGTGAACGAATAATCGTGATAGTAGGAGAAATTGAATTGTAAATGCAAGACTGCAATGAAATTAGGAATATGGCTTAAGAGAGTAGGAATCATAAGCCATATTTGAGGAGTTTAATTAAGACTGAGGAGAATTTAAATTAAACAGCGCTACCGATAGAGGCAGAAAGAGATGTGTAAATAATACTTAAAACTGACATTGGTACGCCAGCTGATAATAGTTTAACTGATAAAAATCCACCCATTGGGTTCTTGTCTTTTTGTTTATTGCGACTATACATGATAATTATTCCTTATGTACTTATAAAAGTATTTAATTCTTGTTTAGTATAAGGTTTTATTTTTAAAGTTCAAGTTTTATTTATGAGTGTATCTAGTTTATTTATGACAATGCTTATATTGCTGTTTTAAATGGCTTTTTAGAAGTTATTATTTTTTGTTTTGAGTGAGTTTTAACGAAATAGTACAAAAAATGATTATTACAAAGGGTAAATAAATAGGATTAGTGGTTATATTTTTATGTGATATTGCTATGTAGTTTATGGTTGAAGTAGGGTGATAAATGCGTAAAAAGCGGGATGAGTGTTGGTCAGTTAGAGGTGTTTTAAAAGGTAGATAGTTTTATTTGAGGGTGAAAGTGAGGGTATTTCTTTTGTCTGTGTTTTTAAATGATAAAGACTCACAGGATATACCAGGCCTGGTAAAAAGAAACGTTAAAAACGGCTAATTGCATTTAGCCGCGTTATTTAGATGCGTTTTTGACCTTCGGCTTGAATGCGTTTGATCATGTGATAAAGTCCGGTAGAACGATTGGGTGACAGTTGTTGTAATAAGCCGATTTTACCTAAAAATTCTAATGGGGCAGTGGCGACTTCTTGCGGTGTTCTACCGTTGTAGATTCTGAGAAGTAGAGCAATTAATCCAGAAACAATGGCGGCATCGCTTTTGGCTTGCATAAATAGACGCCCGTTGTTTTCTTCAATGTGAATCCACACTTGAGATTGGCAGCCGTGAATACGGTTTTCTTCAGTTTGGTAGCTATCATCTAAGTTTTGTAATTGTTTACCCATATCAATGAGGTATTTATATCGATCTTTTGGGTTTTCAAAGTGCATAAAGCGTTTAGTTAAATCTGCTTGCACTTCTTCAATGCTTTTTTCAGGAACCGTGTAGTCCACAAGAAAGTCCTTTTTATTTTTAATGCGGCATAGTTTACCAAATTATAAGGGCTTTGTATTTGCTACAAAAGGGTGTTGTTTATTTCTTTTTAAGCATAGCAATAAAAGCTCAAATACAGTAATCTAACTACGTATTTTTAGTGGGTACCGTTGCTAGGTTTATTATTTTATTTATAAGGTTTAGACATTTGAAACAAGTCATTATTAGAGTTTGTATTTGCGGGTTGATGTTAATTGCCCAACCAAGTGTTGCGATGACTTTGCATGGCGAAAAATCATTATCTGCAAAATTATATAAGCCAAGTAAAACGGCCGTTATGAAAACCTTAGATAAAATGAAAGTTAAATATACGGTAGATAAAGACGGCGACTTACTCTATACCATGAACAAAAAAGGCTGGATAGGCTATGTGATATTTAACATGGCTGGTAAAGATAAAAACCTGTGGAGTATTCAAGTACGTACGCAGTTTGCGACTAAATCGAGTTATTATGATGATTTAGTTGTGTATGCAAATGAATGGAATGCAAATCATATGATGCCAAAAGTGGCGATGAAAACGCCTAGTAAAATAGTATTAAGCCTTTATTATCCTGTTCAATATGGCTTTAACCCTGATGAGTTTAAGTACAATGTTTTTCATCTATTTAACCGAGCGGCAGAAAAGGTTGCTAAAGAGATGGGTGACATGCGTCATTAAAACCTGTTAAATGAATTATCTTAAATTGTAAGAAACAGGGACTTTAATTTGCCAAACTTTTCGGTTTACTTCTTTAGGAAAAGGTTTGAATTTATTGGCCATTTTTACCTGAAAAATCTCTAAGGCTGCCTGGTCTAAAATAGTGCGACCTGAGCTATTTACAATTTTTAATCCCGTAATCCTGCCATTAGGCATTAAGTTAAACTCAATGGTTACATCGCCTTCCCAATGACGTCTTTTAGCTCTTCTTGGATAAGTATCGTGAGCGTACTGCACAATTTTTTGGCGTAATGCGCTTAAATATATTTGTTCTGCATCGGCGGTTTGTTGCTTGCTATAACTTGGAGCACTTTGTTTTTTTGGCTCAACTTTTGGTACGTTTTTAACAGGTTCTTTACTGGTTACAATTGGTTTTGGGCTCGGTTTTACTTGCTCAACAGGTTTTACCACCTTTTTAACAGGTGGTTTTTCAATAGGCTTCTTGATAGGCTTTTTGATTTCTTTTTTAACCGGTTTTTTGATAGGTTTTGGCTTTGGCACAGGCTTAGGTTTTACTTCAGGTTTTACTTTTTTAACCACCGGTTTTTCTATGACTTTTTCTTCTATAGGTTTTTCTTCAACAACGGGCTCTACTTTAGGCGTGGGTTGCTCTATGGGTGGTTTTTCTTGTACAACGGGTTCGGCAAACATGGCTAAATTTACCGGCACTTTAGTAAGAGCAGGTTTAGTTTGCGGTTTAAAAGGCTCTTCTGTCCATATCCAATAACCTACGGCAATAAATAAGCCGTATAAGAGAAAAGCAATAATAAAAGAAAGTTTAGATGGTGAGTTCATTCACTTTGCGATTTGGTGAGTATGGTGAGGTTGTTTAGGTCGTGACCTTTAAAGGCATCAACCAGTGAAACAAATGTGCCAAAATCTGTTTTTTTATCTACTTGTAAGGTAATAGCTTGTTTGTTGTTTAGTGTACCGAGTAAGGTTTGAATGCTTTCTAAACTTTGCGGTTCTTCATCTACAAAAAATTGATTGCTCTCATTGATAGCAAAGTGCATGACTTTTTCATTGTCTTGAGGTACATAGCTTTGGGTATTAGCCGTTTCAGGCAGCTCAATGTTTAAATTGTCTTTAACAATAAAACTGGCAGTCATAAGAACAATGGCTAGTAAAACTAACATAACGTCAATAAGTGGAATGACGTTCATACTGTCAAACCGTTTTGGAGCAGAATCCATCATAATATTTACTGTTCCTAGTTAACTGACTGTGAACGATATAGCGCTTTAAAGACATCAACTTTTCTAAGTAAGGCGCTGTAAGCCACAATAGCAGGAATGGCAATGGCAATACCTGCCGCCGTAGCTTTAAGTGCCAGAGCTAACCCCATCATTATAGAGCCAGTATCAAGCGATTGATTTTGGCCCATATCATAAAAAGTGATTAATATGCCCACTACTGTACCTAGTAAACCAACAAAAGGGGCATTAGAACCAATAATGGATAAAACGGTTAGGTTACGAGTCAGTGCAATATTAAGAAGTTCTGCATTCGCAAAAGTATTAAGTTTAAGAGCACGATAAAAAAGAATTCTTTCAATGGTTACCCAAAGAGCAAGAAAGCCCATAATGCCTAAAATGCCAAAAATAGTGATGTCTAAATAGGCTTTTAGTATTTCCATTTTGAATTGATCCCTTAAATTGAATGATTTTAACGTTAAGTTTGACGGGTTATTTTAATACCATATTCGTATAGATACTTAAGAAAGTATTAAAAAGTTTTATGTATCTTTTCGAGCAAATCTATTCTAAAGCTATTTAAAATAGTAATCATTAACTTTTAGTGCTTTATAATGCCTTAAGCAATAATATATTAAAAATAATGGTAAAATTGATAGAATATTCACGTTATAGAATAAAGAAATAAAATTTAATGAGTTGAGGTAATTATGAAACGTCGTGATCTTTTAAAATCTGCTTTAGGGCTTTCTGTAGGTTTAGCTGGAATGTCGGCATTAAATCCTCTTTATGCGATGGATAATCTTGAGTTTAAAGGCCCAGCGGTTCCTGATGTAGACGCTGTTAAAGTGGTTGATAATTGTTATATGATTCCTGCTTTAGGGCCTTATCCAACACCCGATAACTTTGGATTGTTTAGTAACCCAGGCTTTGTTGTAACATCAGAAGGTGTGGTGGTGATTGATACGGGTAGCTCGGTTCAAATTGGTGAGATGGTTTTACGCCAAATTAAAAAAGTGACTGATAAACCTGTCGTTAAAGTAATTAATACCCATTTTCATGGTGATCACTGGTTAGGTAACCACGCTTTTGTTGCCGCCAACCCTAATGTAGAAATTATTTCACACCCTACTTGTTTATCAACCCTAAAAAATGGGGCAGACAAGTTTTGGTTTGACTTTATGCAGCAAAGCACCAATAACAAAATTACTGGTACGGTAATGACTTTACCAAATAAAATGGTAAATGGGGGTGAAGAAATTACAGTAGGTGACACCACATTTAAAATTCACCACTATGGCAAAATGCACACTGTTTCGGATATTGCAGTAGAAGTAGTCAATCATAAAACAATGTATACCGGTGATATGGTAATGCGTCGAATTGCCAATATGGAAGACGGTTCTTTTGTAGGCAGTATTAAAGGCTTGCAAGCATTAGCAGACTTAAACTTGACTCATTACATTCCTATGCATGGTACGGCAGACAGTGTGAAGTTAATTAACGAAGGTAAAGAGTTTATGGAAACACTTTATACGAGCGTTGAAGCATTATACGAAGAAGGACTATCTGATTTTGAAATGAAACCAATCATTATGGATAAGCCGTTTATGAAAAACGTTGCTAGCCAGTGGCCAGGTTTTGAATCAACAATGGGTAAATATATTGTGGTAGCGATTGCTGAAGTAGAGCAGAACTTGTTTTAATGTGCACGAGTAACCGTTTAAACTAAGTTGATTGAGTTTAAAAAGACTTACAAAAAAGCCGAGAATAAAATCTCGGCTTTTTGCTTTTTACAGGCAGGGTAATTAACCATCAATGAAATTTAAAATAGCATCTAAGCCAGCGTAATTTAGTGCAACACTTGCTTGTTGCTGAACAGCTGGTTTAGCATGATAAGCAACCGATAAGCCTGCTTCTTTCATCATAACTAAATCATTAGCGCCATCACCTACGGCAATGACTTGATGTGGTTGTATTTCTAATTCTTGACATATTTCATGTAAAAAATCAGCTTTGGCTTGTGCGCCAACAATCGAACCAACTACGTCACCCGTTAATTTACCATTTTGTTCGCCTAGTACGTTTGCACGAGTGTAATCTAAGTTATAGGTTTTTTTAAGGCGATCGGTAAAAAAGGTAAAACCGCCTGAGACCAGTGCAAATTTAATGCCGTAATCATGTAATGCAGAAACACATTTTTCAGCCCCTGGGTTAAGAGTTAAGCGATCGCTATAAACATATTGTAACGCGCTAGTGTCTAAGCCTTTTAATAAGGCAACACGTTTTATTAAAGACTCTTCAAAGTTGAGTTCACCACGCATGGCGGCTTCTGTAATGTTAGAAACCTCTGGTTTAACATCAATATAGTCAGCAATTTCATCTATGCACTCAATGCTAATAAAAGTAGAGTCCATGTCGCTAATCACTAATTTAATTTCATTCGCATTAAAGTCTTTTGGTAAAAGAGTAATATCTACACCAATCTCTTTTGAAAGAGATTGTGCTGTTTCTCGTGATGGGGTTTCTTCAAACTCAATACGAAAGTGGTTGTTGATTTTAGTGGGTTTACCTTGTTGGCCGTAAGAGCGTTCAATGACTTTAATCTGTTCAAAGTTTAGTGTGTTGCTATGAATAATTAGAGTGGCCATTTGATATCCTATAAAAAAGTGTGCTAAAAATAGTGCGATGTTGCCGGGTATTTTAATTTAATGTGATGATTGATTGTATTCAACAATCACTATTTTAGTCTTTGCAAAACGATCCTGCAAAAGTTGGTTTTTAGGTAAAAACAATCCAATCCAGCCAATTAGAAAAAAGATAATGGTAAAAATAAAACGTAAATTGGCGTTATATCGGGTAATGGCGCTACTGTCTTTATTTACGATTCGTAATTTCCACGTTCTCAGACCAGGTGTTTGCCCCCCTTGTGTCCAAAAGTAAGTAAGGTATATGTAAGTTATGCCTAAAATATAGACTTGAAAAGCAAAAACCATTACGGGATTATCTTCAAAGGATTTGCCTTGCCATAAAACAAATGGAATAGCAAAAACAAACCAAATTGCAATCAGCAAAATAAGGTCATATAGGTTAGCAAAGAGTATTTTGAATCCAATCATTATTATTAGGGCTTATAATTGCGGTTATTGATAGTTAATTAATGCGTCCTATTGTAACGGTAACGCTTATCCAATAATAGGTTATTAAAGCTTTAATCGTTACGAATTTAGACACAAATAAGAATGATAAAAGAAATAAATAAGAGGTAAGTTTCTTGAATTTATTGGCACAAAGCCTTGGTATAGGCACACTTGTAGGCGGTTGGGTATTTTTTGCACTGATTGTGATTTGGGCGTTAAAAACGGCACCTTGGCATAAGGTAGACGGCGATAAAGGTGCTCAGCATGTATTGCTAGGCATGGCCGTTGTTGTTTTTTGGGTTTGGCAAATGGGTGCCAGTTTACATGATGGTATTACATTTCATTTTTTGTTAATGACATTAATGGTGCTCATGTTTGGCCCACAATTTGCCATATTAGCCATGTTGTTGGCATTAATGGGAGTGGTGTTTGAATCTGATTTAGGCTGGCTTTCATTGGGGGTCAATGCCCTCATTATGGGCGTTGTACCTATCTTTGTTACTTGGTTTATGTACCGAATAGGGGCTAAGTTTTTAGAGGCCAATTTTTTTGTTTACCTATTTTATAACGGTTTTTTATCTGCAGCGGTTGGGGTGGTTGTTTCTCTAAGTTTGGGAGCCATAATCATGTTGATAAACGAGGTGCATAGTTTTGCTGTTTTGAAACAGAGTTTTATTATGTACATCCCTCTTATGGCAACGCCAGAAGGATTTATAAACGGCATGTTGTTAGGGGCTTTTGTTTTATTAAAACCGACTTGGGTGGCAACGTTTCATGATTCAACTTATATCAATGGAAAATAAATAAACCTTAATTGGTGGTTAAATTAAACAATTAAATAAAAGTTGTTTGATGTGAATGAATCACCAGATTTAATTTTGAGTTGATATTGGATGGCTTGATAGATGTTATTTGTTTATCTTATGTTTTTAATATTTAGATAAAAGTATGGGATTTACCAGGCCTGGTAAAATTAATTTATACCTGTTGTAACGCAATGCTTAAGTACAATTGTTTTAATAAAGTGTTTTAATCTTGCTGTAGATTGTGTGTTTTTTATTGAGTGTGGAAAAGCAGATAATAATCGGAAGACAAGACGGTTTTTAGATATAAAAAAACCGATGCTCTATTCAGATGCATCGGTTTACAGAAAGTGTTGTTAAGGTATAACAATTAACTGATTGGGATTATTTTTCCCAAGCAGGCTTCATACCTTTCCACGATTCCATTTGTGATACTTCAGCGTTTGCTGTTTTGTATGCTTCTTTAGCATATTTCATTGCTGTAGCGTCATCGCCTTTTTTCTTAGCAGCTTCAGCTTTATCTAAATAAGTATCAACATAAGGTTTTTTCATTTTTTTCTGTTTCCAAACATCGTTAACAGCTACGGCTTTAGCGTGAGCCGCTTTAGCACTGCTGACAATATCTGCATAATTTGTAGGTGTTGTTTCATTTGCTGTACAACCACCCATGCCTAGTGCTGTTACAAGTGCTGTTCCGATAAATAATTTTTTCATTGGGTATCCTCCAGGTTTAAGAGCTTTTAGCTTTAAGTAAGCTTTTATATATTTTGTTATATATTTTATATGTTTTTATTTTGTCGCTATCATTGTAATCGCTATTGACAGAATGTTAAAGCTTATTACGAACACTTTTTTTACTGTTTTCGTATAGATGTATACGTTATTAAGTTTACCCCAGTCCTGTCAATCTTTATAATACCCAGTATTGGATGAAAATAACGTTATTTTTCTAATATTAATAGGGTGATTTTATAGCTAACTCTATGAAATATAACGTAATTGACTTTTTACTGAAGTTTTTTGGTTTTTTTTAGAAAAATAACTGATTAGCCTATAAGTTTTATATAAGGTAGAAAAAAATGAGAATTTTGCAAGATGCATTAACTTTTGATGATGTTTTATTGGTTCCAGCACACTCAACTGTGTTGCCAAAAGATGTCTCTTTGAAAACTAAACTAACAAAAGGTATTTCTTTGAATATTCCGTTTGTTTCTGCTGCGATGGATACTGTTACAGAAGCACGTTTAGCAATTTCAATGGCTCAAGAAGGTGGTATTGGTATTGTTCATAAAAATATGACTGTTGAAGAGCAGGCTCATGTTGTGAGTAAAGTTAAGAAATATGAGCACGGCGTTATTTTAGAGCCTATTACTGTTCAAGTGAATGACACCGTTGAAGAGGTCTTAATTAAGACTAAAAAGAATCGTGTATCAAGTGCTCCTGTCATGGATGGTAATGATTTAGTTGGTATTGTGACAAGTCGTGATATTCGTTTTGTAACCGATATGTCAAAACCTATTTCAAGAATTATGACACCAAAAGAAAAACTGGTTACGGTTAAAGAGAAAGAAGACCCACAAGTTGTATTAGATTTACTTCATGACCACCGTATTGAACGTGTTTTAGTTGTAAATGACGATTTTCAGTTAAAAGGCATGATTACCGTTTCAGATATGATGAAAAAATCAGATCACCCTAATGCATGTAAAGACGACGAAGGTCGTTTACGTGTGGGTGCTGCGGTTGGTACAGGTGCTGAAACAGAAGATCGTGTAGCGGCTTTAGTTAAAGCTGGTGTTGATGTTATTATCGTCGATACGGCTCATGGCCATTCTCAAGGTGTTTTAGATCGCGTTTCTTGGGTTAAACAAAACTTTCCAAGTGTTCAGGTTATTGGTGGAAACATCGCAACCGGTGAAGCCGCTTTAGATTTAGTTGCCGCTGGTGCAGATGGCGTAAAAGTTGGTATTGGACCAGGTTCAATTTGTACTACTCGTATTGTAGCGGGTGTGGGTGTTCCACAAATTACTGCCATCTCTAATGTGGCAAAAGCCTTAGAAGGTACTGGGGTTCCATTGATTGCTGATGGTGGTCTACGTTTTTCTGGAGATGTAGCTAAAGCACTTGTTGCAGGCGCATCTTCTTGTATGATTGGCTCTATGTTTGCCGGTACTGAAGAATCACCTGGTGAAGTTGAATACTTGCAAGGACGTGCTTACAAATCCTATCGTGGTATGGGTTCTTTAGGTGCAATGGCACAACCTTCAGGGTCAAGCGACCGTTATTTTCAGGCATCAAATGCAGAAGATAAATTAGTACCAGAAGGGATTGAAGGTCGAGTAGCCTATAAAGGTCCACTGTCTGCAATTATCCACCAATTAGTAGGTGGTATTCGTTCTAGTATGGGGTATACCGGCTGTAAAGATATCGAGACCATGAAAACAAAACCATCATTTGTTAAAGTGTCTTCAGCAGGTATGGCTGAAAGCCATGTACATGACGTTACAATCACTAAAGAAGCACCTAACTACCGCGTTTAGTTTTAATAACAGCGTAAACCTATAAGGCTTTTGCTTTGTTGCAAAGGCCTTCTGTTTTATGAGAAGAAATATATTAGATTCTCTAGGAGTCTTATAAAAACTCTCTCTTAATAAATATTTTCAGATTTGGAAAACTTATGACACAAGCAAATATTCATGACCACCGTATTCTTATTCTTGATTTCGGTTCACAGTACACACAATTAATTGCTCGTCGCATTCGCGAAATTGGCGTTTACTGTGAAGTAGAGCCTTGGGATATTGATGCAAAGGATGTTGAGGCTTTTGGCGCACGCGGTATTATTCTATCTGGTGGTCCTGAAACCGTTATTGGTGATGATGCCCCTTCAGCCCCCGAAATTGTTTTCAATTTAAATGTGCCAGTATTGGGTATTTGTTACGGCATGCAAACCATGGCGCAGCAATTGGGTGGCCAGGTTATTAATGCCTCTGAACATGAATATGGTTATGCCAAGGTTCGTGCTCATGGACATACCAAGTTTTTAGTGGATATTGAAGATGAAGTCACGCCAGAAGGTTTTGGCATGCTAGATGTTTGGATGTCACATGGTGACCGAGTTGATGCATTGCCAAATGGCTTTAAATTGATGGCAAGTACACCAAGTTGCCCAATTGCAGGTATGGCAAATGAAGATAAAAATTTCTATGGCATACAGTTTCATCCAGAAGTTACCCATACAAAACAAGGTCTACGCATGATTGAGCGTTTTGTAGTAGACCTATGTGGTTGTGAAAAACTATGGACAACGGAAAATATTATTGATGACAGTATTGCTCGTGTGCGTGAACAAGTTGGTACTGATCAAGTTATGTTAGGTCTTTCAGGTGGTGTGGATTCTTCGGTTGTAGCCGCTTTATTGCATAAAGCCATTGGTGACCAGTTAACTTGTGTATTTGTTGACCACGGTTTATTACGCTATAAAGAAGGTGATCAGGTTATGTCCATGTTTGCTGAAAACATGGGGATTAAAGTGATTCGAGCCGACGTTGAAGATCGTTTTATGGAGGCTTTAGCGGGTGAAGTAGATCCTGAGAAAAAACGTAAAATCATTGGCCGTGAGTTTATAGAGGTGTTTGATGCTGAATCAGCTAAGCTAAAAGGGGTTAAATGGTTAGCTCAAGGGACTATTTATCCAGATGTTATTGAATCGGCCGGTTCAAAAACAGGCAAAGCAAAAGTGATTAAGTCTCATCATAATGTTGGTGGGCTGCCAGAAGATATGGAAATGTCTTTAATTGAACCTTTACGAGAACTCTTTAAAGATGAAGTTCGTAAATTGGGTGTTGCCTTAGGTTTACCTTACAATATGGTGTACCGTCACCCATTTCCGGGGCCAGGATTAGGTGTGCGTATATTAGGCGAAGTTAAAAAAGAGTATGCTGATATTTTACGTTTAGCAGATAATATTTATATTGAAGAGCTTATTAAATGGGATTTATATGATAAAACCTCACAAGCCTTTACTGTATTTTTACCTGTAAAATCGGTAGGTGTTGTTGGTGATGCTCGCCGTTATGATTATGTTGTAGCATTACGAGCAGTTGAAACGATTGACTTTATGACAGCACGTTGGGCACATTTACCTTATGACTTTTTAGAACATGTTTCTGGTCGCATTATTAATGAGATTCCGCGTATCTCTCGTGTGACTTACGATATCTCAAGTAAGCCACCAGCTACCATTGAATGGGAATAAGAAGTAAGTTATTAGCAAGAAACAAGGCCTTATTTATTAAGGCCTTTTTTATGTAAAAATTTCAACGAGTAATAATGCTAAATCATGATAAAGACAATTGAATGCCCACAAAACTTAAACCAAAATCAACAAGATGAGTTTTGGATGAACTATGTGCAAACGGTGGCCGCCAAAGCAGAGGCAATTGGAGAAGTGCCTGTGGGAGCAATTGTTGTTTTAGATAATCAACTTATTGCGGAAGGTTGGAATCAATCGATTACTCAAAATGACCCAACCGCACATGCGGAAGTTATGGCTTTAAAAAAAGCGGGAGAGGTATTAAACAACTACCGTTTAATTGACACAACGCTTTATGTTTCGCTTGAACCTTGCCCTATGTGTGCTGGTGCTATGGTTCACGCTCGGGTAAAAAGAGTGGTATTTGGTGCTTTTGATGAAAAAACGGGTGCGGCAGGATCTGTATTTAATTTAGTTGATAACTCTAAGCTTAATCATCAGCTGTTAATTACATCTGGGGTAAATCAAGCCGCTTGTTCTCAACAGATTAGTCAATTTTTTCAAAAGCGTAGAGCGGCTAAAAAGCTTAAAAAACGTAATAAACTAAAAGATATTGATGTAAATTTAAATTAAGCTGTAAACAGTTTCTTAATAAAATCCTTATAAATATTTAACTTCTGGCTTGCCTATTGCTTTATTCAACACAGAATATGTAATGCATGAAATGATGTAATACATAAAATATGTAACGTATTATTTATATAGTCATCTGTTTCAATTAAACTGAATTTACTTTTTTGAAATAAATTGACCAATAATTCCGGTCACATAAACTTAAATTCAATTATGAAAAAACACGTTGACCCAGCAGAAAGCATAAACACCATCACCATATTGCCTGGTGAGTTTTATGTTACCAAAGAAAACGAGCGTATTGATACCGTTCTTGGCTCATGTATCTCAGCATGTGTTAGAGATCCAGTGGCTGGTGTAGGTGGAATGAACCACTTTATGTTACCAGTCAATAAAAATGCCGATAGTGGCACTGAATTGTCAGATGCTAATCGATATGGCAACTTTGCCATGGAAAACCTAGTCAATGCGCTATTGCGTTCTGGGGCAAGGCGAGAACGGCTTGAATTTAAAGTTTTTGGGGGCGGGCGTATTATGAGTTCAATGACCAATGTTGGTTGGTACAATATTGGCTTTGTATTTGATTATATATACACCGAAGGTTTTAAGGTTGTGTCACAAGATATTGGTGACATTTACCCCCGAAAAATTTTGTACTATCCATTAAGTGGGCGAGTGCGAGTAAGACGATTAAATGCGATGCATAATCAGACATTGGCTGATGAAGAAAGTCGCTATATAAATAATATTAAATCTAAGCCTGTAGAAGGCGATGTAGAACTTTTCTGAGGAAATTGCTATGGATATGATGGAAACTTTTCGCCAAACTTACCTGGAAGAGAGTTTTGAAGGTTTGGATGTTATGGAGACAGGTTTATTAGAACTTCCTCCAGGAACACCTGACAACGAAAAGATTAACGAAATCTTCCGTGCAGCCCACTCAATAAAAGGCGGTAGCGGTACATTTGGTTTTAGTGAAATTGCAGGGTTTACTCATGTATTAGAAACGCTTTTAGATGAAATGCGTGATAATCGCCGTGATGTCACCCAAGAGTCAATAGACGCTATGTTAGCCGCAGTTGATGTGTTACGAGACATGTTAACTAAATTACAAGATCATGAACCTATTGATGAAGAACGTGCTACTGAAGTTCAAAATGTATTAGAAGCCATTTTAGGTGGTGAAGAGCCAGAAGTGTCTTCTAATAATGAAATTGAAACCGATACTGTCGCCACATCAACAGCTGTAACAGGCTGGGCAATTGAAATATTGCCAGAAAAAGAATTGATGCAAACGGGTAATGAGCCTTTACGCATTTTTAGAGAATTAGAAACATTAGGTAAGTTAGAGGTTAAAGCTAACTGGGATAGCTTGCCTAATGTTGCCACTTTTGACCCTGAATCATTGTATTTAAGCTGGAATTTAACGCTTTCGGGTGATTCAGTCAATGAAGATGATATTAAAGAAGTCTTTGAATGGATTGATGGTGATGGCGCACAGATCAATATTAGTCCAATAGAAGCGGCTGTTCAGCCTCAAGAAGAAGTTCTTGAAAAAGTGGCAGAGCCAGTTGCACAAGTGGCAACTTCTGCCACAACGCCAGCGGCCAAGCCTGTAGCTAAACCAGCAGCTAAACCAAACGCTCAAACAGAAAATAAAGCACCTAAACAAGAAGGTTCTATTCGTGTTGATTTAAGTAAAATTGATCAAATGGTGAATTTGGTTGGTGAATTAGTTATTACCCAATCTATGTTAAGCCAATTTGGTGAACAGGCAGAGCAAAGTTCAGATAATAGCCAAGAAACCAATATGGAGTGGGTGGATAAGCTTAAAGAGGGCTTAACGCATTTAGAACGCCACACACGTGAATTACAAGAATCGGTAATGAATATTCGCATGTTACCAGTGAGTTTTGCCTTTAATCGTATGCCACGTATTGTGCATGATGTTAGTCAAAAACTTGGTAAGCAAATTGAGCTTGTCATGGAAGGTGAGGGCACCGAATTAGACAAAACCATGCTTGAGCAGTTAACCGATCCATTGGTGCATATTGTTCGTAACTCTATAGATCATGGTATTGAAAATCCAGATGTACGTATCGCAGCAGGTAAACCTGAAAAAGGCACCGTTAAAATGGCCGCATTCCACCAAGGTGGAAATATCCTTATTCAAATTACCGATGATGGCGCAGGAATCGACTACAAACGTATTGAAGCTAAAGCCATTGAAAAAGGCGTAATTGAAGAAGATCACAATCTCACAAGAGACGAGATTGTTGACCTTATTTTCCATGCAGGATTTTCTACCGCAGATGTGGTAAGTGATATTTCTGGACGCGGTGTTGGTATGGACGTAGTGCGTAGAAATATACGCGGACTAGGTGGTTCAGTTGATGTTAAAACCACGCCTGGCGTAGGCAGTGTTTTTACGATTCGTCTACCATTAACCTTGGCTATTCTTGATGGCCAGTTATGTTCAGTAGGTAGTCAAACTTATGTGTTCCCACTGATCTCAATTATTGAATCTATACAAGTTGATAAATCACATGTTAAGGGTATTGCAGGTGAAACTGAGTTATATAAACTTCGTGATAGCTATATTCCCGTGATTCGTTTGCATAAAAAATTAGGCATAAAAGACGCCAAAAAAGATTTAACAGACGGTTTATTAGTTGTGGTTGAAGATGGTGGGCAACGTGCCGGTGTTTTTGTTGATGATTTATTAGGTCAACAGCAAGTGGTTATTAAAAGTTTAGAAACCAACTTTATGAAAATAGAAGGTATTGCTGGAGCGACTATTTTAGGTGATGGTACCGTTTCATTTATTCTTGATGTAACAGAGACCGTGACCTCTCATAAAGGTGGTAATGCCAATATGAATGTTGCATAATGCTTAACATAATAAAGAGATGTAACCGTTAGCATCGTTAAAATTGAATGCGTTGAGTGAGTTAAAGGAAAATTATGGCACAGCAAAAAACAGATTATGTGTTGGGTTCAAAAGAAGTCCAACAGACGATTTTAGTCTTAAATTTGTCTATTGCTCAAATTGATTTATCCATTACCGAAGGCGATAATTCAGTCAATACCTTAATTGACTCATTCACTTTTATGTCACAGCATATACAGCAAATTCAAGAAGTTGGTGGAAAGCTAGTTGATATGATTGATAGCTCTAGCGAAGTGGATGGACATAAAAATCAATTATTAAGTGAAGCTGGTGAGCTTTCTTCAAAAATGCAACAAGCCATTATTGCTTTTCAGTTTTACGATAAATTAAGTCAGCGTTTAGAGCATGTATCTCATGGTTTAACAGGCCTGGCAGAAATTGTTTCTCATGAAATGAAAGTCAAAAATGAATCTGAGTGGGAAGCCTTTAAAAGCAGTGTTCGTAAAGGCACAACCATGCGTGAAGAAGAGGAGTTATTTGAACTTATTTTTGACCAGCATGTGCCAACCAATGAAGCGATTGATATTATGAAACAACGCATGCGTGACCGTATGCACCAAGAAGAAAGCGTAGAAGAAGAAATTGAATTCTTTTAATTGACACCTGTTTTTTGTTAAAAGCCCGCTAATGCGGGCTTTTTTATGCCTCATTAAAAAGTTTGGTTGTCGTTTTATTTACAGATAAAAATAATTGAATTCACTTAATAAGTAATTCTAATGATAATGGCTGTTCATAAAAATAATATTCACAAAATAGAAAATGAGGCAATAATGAAATTAGCTCTTAATCAACCAGCTAAAAAGATGACTTTGGCAACCCTTTTATTAGGATTCTTAATTATCCCACTTAACGCAATGGCCGCAGGGTTAATGCCATTTATCTTAGGTAATCCATCTTCAGAAAGTACAGTCAAAGCCGCGTCAGAAAAAGCACAACAAGCGTTAAAAGAAAACGGTTTTGATGTTGTAGGAAGTTATTCGCCAACTCAAAATAGTAATGTCATTGTTGTTACCAATGCACAGCTTAAAAAAATAGCTGGCCTGTCAAAACATGGTGGGTTTGGTGCAATGGAGCGTATTGCTGTAACCAATAAATCTGGCAAAATTGAAATAAGTTATACCAACCCAACGTACCTATGGAATATTTATAGAATGAAAGGCGATATTACGCCAATTCAATCGGCTATGGAAAAAGCCCTCGGTAAGCAAACTGAATTTGGGGCGGATGAAGGAATTTCTGCCGATGATTTAAGAGATTACCATTATAAAATGATGATGCCTTATTTTGATGATGAAGACGAACTTGCAGAATACGACTCTTATCAACAAGCGGTTAATGCGGTAGAAAATGGTTTAAAAGCGAAATTAGCCAATAGCCAAAAAGTATATCGAATAGATTTACCAGGTAAAAACGTAACAGTTTTTGGTGTAGCACTTAACTATAAAGCGGCTGCTGATAACAACATTGATAAGCAGATTGATCTTTCTAAACATTCACATGCCGCGCATTTTCCATATGAAATTTTAGTAGATGGTGATGAGGTTATGGCTTTAAATGGTAAATTTAGAATTGCTATTAACTGGCCAAGTCTTTCTATGATGGGGTCTGGAAGTTTTATGAGTATCTCAAGCGCACCAGACGATATTAAAGATGCATTAACTGCAGTTGCAAATAATCAAAAAATTGAAAAAGATTCAGACAGCTTACTTTAATTTACCGTTATTCAAGTTTTATAAAAAGCACAGATTTTTCTGTGCTTTTTTTGTTTTAAAAGCTTGAAAACCAAATTTTAAACCCTATAAAGCTGGCACATTATACAAGCTGAATTAACTAAACTAGGAGATGTATAAATGAGTGCAACAGAGACTCACGCGTTTCAAACCGAAGTAAACCAACTATTAAAACTAATGATTCACGCACTTTACTCAAACAAAGAAATATTTGTTAGAGAGCTCGTTTCTAACGCATCAGATGCCTTAGATAAACTACGTTTTGAAGCTGTATCAAACGATGCTTTAACTGAAGGCGAAGAAGAACTGGCCGTGCAATTAGAGTTTGATAAAGAAGCGCGTACTATCACGATTACCGACAACGGTATTGGTATGACACGTGATGAAGTAATTGCAAACATTGGTACAATCGCAAATTCAGGAACTAAAAAGTTTCTAGAATCTATGACTGGCGACCAAGCTAAAGACTCAAATCTTATTGGTCAATTTGGTGTTGGTTTTTACTCCTCTTTTATTGTGGCAGATGAAGTTGAACTAGTTACTCGTAAAGCGGGTACAGATAAAGCAGAAGCCACAAAATGGATCTCTAAAGGTGAAGGTGAATTTACTTTAGAAACCGTAGAAAAAGCCCAGAAAGGAACAGAAATCACGCTTCATTTAAAAGAAGACATGGATGAATTCCTAGATGAGACTCGCTTAAAAAGCATTATTACGACTTATTCTGACCATATTAACTTTCCAATTAAAATGGAAAAAACAGAATGGGATGAAGAGGCTAAAGAATCAAAAGCCACTGGTGAGTTTGAACAAATTAACAAAGCCACCGCTATTTGGACTCAGTCAAAATCTGAATTGTCTGATGAAGATTATAAAAACTTCTACCAAACCATATCGCATGACTTTAATGAGCCTTTAGCGCATATTCATAATAAAGTAGAAGGGACTTTAGAGTACACCTCTTTATTGTATATTCCTAAGAATGCACCGTTTGATTTATATGACCGTGAGCGTCGTTATGGCCTTAAATTATATGTTAAACGTGTCTTTATTATGGATGACGCAGAACACCTAATGCCAACTTACCTACGTTTTATACGTGGGGTCATTGACTCAGCGGACTTACCGCTAAACGTATCGCGTGAAATTTTACAAAGCAATAAAGTGGTCGATAAGATTCGTTCAGCATCCGTTAAACGTGTTTTAGATCAGTTAACTAAATTAGCTAAGGCAGAAGATCAAGAAGCCTACAATGGTTTCTGGGATCAATTTGGTCAAGTTATTAAAGAAGGTGTGGTAGAAGATTTTGCAAACAAAGAAAAAATTGCAAAACTACTGCGTTTTGCTTCAACAGAAAACAACTCTTCGCCTGAACAACGTGTTTCATTAGAGAATTATGTTGATCGTATGCAAGAAGGTCAGGAAGCGATTTACTATATTGTGGCTGATACACATGCGGCGGCAAAAGGTAGTCCGCATTTAGAAATGTTCCGTAAAAAAGGTATTGAGGTTCTACTGCTTTCAGATCGTATTGATGAGTGGTTAGTGTCTCACATGACCGATTTTGATGGTAAAGAGCTTAAATCAATTACCTCTGCAGACTTAAAAGAGTTTGAAGATGAATCGGATAAAGACATTACTGAAGATGAAAAACAAGCACGTGAAGCCTTAACTGAAAAAGTGAAAAAGACCATTGAAGATAAAGTTTCTGATGTTCGTATCACTCATCGTTTAACTGATTCACCAGCGTGTGTTGTGAGTGCAGAAGGCGCTATGTCTGCCCACATGGCACGAATGATGGCGCAAATGGGGCAAGAAATTCCAAAACAAAACCCGGTTTTAGAATTAAACCCAGACCATGCTTTAGTTAAAAAGCTTGAAAACATTGATGATGAAGCCAAGTTAAAAGAATGGTCATTGTTCTTGCTTGAGCAAGCTCAGTTGGCAGAAGGCGATCAGCTAGAAGAACCTGCCGAGTTTATTAAACGTATGAATACTTTATTAAGTGAAGTGATTTAATAGCGTTACTAAGCGTTACTAAGCTTTATTAAACATGTATTTGTTTAATCTTGTTTAAATTAAACCCAATTTACCAGGCCTGGTAAATTGGGTTTTTTGTTTTCTTAATAACTCTATTTACCCTATTCTTAACTTATTAACTAACTCAGTGCTTAGGCGAATGCTTAACTTAATGAATATATTCAAAAAAATAAGTTCATTTATGGCACAATAACGCCAAAATTTAAGCGCTATACATCCTAAAAGTTTTCTTTTGTATAGCCCACACACTCAAGGACAAACATTTTGATTTCAACAGCTAATATCACCATGCAGTTTGGTGAAAAACCTCTTTTTGAAGACATTTCCGTTAAATTTGGTGGCGGTAAACGCTACGGCTTAATCGGTGCCAATGGATGCGGTAAGTCTACCTTTATGAAAATTTTAGGGGGCGATTTAGAGCAAACCAGTGGTGTGGTTAGCGTAGATGAAAATGAGCGTGTTGGTAAATTAAAGCAAGACCAGTTTGCTTACGAAGAATTTAGTGTTGTTGATACCGTTATTATGGGGCAACCTGAACTTTGGGAAGTAAAAAAAGAGCGTGATCGTATTTATAGCTTACCAGCCATGACAGAAACCGAAGGTATGTTAGTGGCTGATTTAGAAGTTAAGTTTGGCGAAATGGATGGTTATACGGCTGAATCAAGAGCCGGTGAATTGCTATTGGGTTTAGAAATACCCGTAGAACAACATTTTGGTCCAATGAGTGAAGTAGCACCAGGTTGGAAATTGCGTGTTTTACTGGCGCAAGCACTGTTTTCAGACCCAGATATTCTGTTATTAGATGAGCCAACCAACAACTTGGATATTAATACCATTCGTTGGTTAGAAAACGTGTTAAATGAGCGTAAAAGCACCATGATTATTATCTCGCATGATAGACACTTCCTAAACAGTGTGTGTACACATATGGCCGATTTAGATTATGGTGAATTACGTTTGTACCCAGGTAATTATGATGAATACATGACCGCAGCCACCTTAGTGCGCGAACAATTATTGTCTGATAATGCCAAAAAACAAGGGCAAATCAATGAGCTTAAAGCGTTTGTGAGTCGTTTCTCAGCCAATGCATCAAAAGCCAAGCAAGCCACATCTCGTGCTAAATTGATTGATAAAATTGAATTAAGTGAAGTTAAAGCCTCAAGTCGTGTTAATCCATTTATTCGTTTTGAACAAGATAAAAAATTGTTCCGTTTAGCTTTAGAAGTACAAAAGTTAGGTAAAACCTATGACAACGAAGACGAGAAGAATGAGGTATTAAAAGACCTAAACCTTATGCTAGAAGTTGAAGAACGTTTAGCGGTTATTGGGCCAAACGGTGTGGGTAAAACAACGTTTCTTAAAACGCTTGTGGGCGATGAAAAACCAACAACAGGTGTAGTTAAATGGTCTGAAAACGTAAAAATAGGTTACTACGCACAGGATCATGCTCATGACTTTGAAGAAGATTTGAGCTTAATGGAGTGGATGAGTCAGTGGAAGCAAGAGGGTGATGATGAACAAGCAATCCGTGCGGTTCTTGGACGTTTATTGTTCTCACAAAAAGACATTGATAAATCGGTAAAAGTGCTTTCGGGTGGTGAGCAAGGTCGTATGCTATTTGGTAAACTAATGTTACAAAAACCAAATGTTTTAATTATGGATGAACCTACAAACCACTTGGACATGGAATCAATTGAATCTTTAAACCAAGCCATGGTAGATTTTCCTGGTACGGTGATATTTGTCTCTCACGATCGTGAATTTGTATCGTCTATTGCCACACGTTTATTAGTATTAAATGAAGACGGTGTTGAAGACTTTAGAGGCGACTATGAGTCGTATTTAGCAACTCAAGACTAAAACCCAAAGATTTAAAAGTTTATTTAACCTTAATGGGTTTAACACAAAACCGCCAATGCTTATGCTCGGCGGTTTTTTTGTGTTTATAATTTAGTTTACGGTAAGATAAAAACCTACATAAAAAGAAGGATGGATATGCAAACTAACAGCAAAATTAGCGCATTATTATTAGGTGTGTTTATCTTTTTAGGTTTGAGTACCTTAGGCTATCAACTGGGCAATGCCGCACTTGAATATAAGCAATTAGATAGAACCGTAACGGTAAAAGGTTTATCAGAACGTGAATTTACTGCTGATATTGTTATCTGGCCAATTCGCTTTATTGTTGCCAGTAATCATGTTGAAAACCTATACAGTAAAATTGAGCAAAATAATCAAAAAATCAAAATGTTTTTAATTAAAAATGGCATAAAGCCTTCTGAAATTACCTTTGCCTCTCCCAACATCATTGATAAAACGGCGGAGCAATATAGCAACGCCAATAAGCCAGAATTTCGTTATTCAGGTAATCAAACCGTTACGGTGTATTCTAAAAATATAGATGGCGTATTAGCTGTTAAAACTCAATTATCTGAATTGGGTAAACAAGGCATTATTTTTACAGGTAACGGGTATCAAAGCCAAACAGAATATCTTTTTACACGTTTAAATGCGGTAAAACCAGAGATGATTGAAGAAGCCACCAGAAAAGCCAGAGAAGTGGCGCAAAAGTTTGCTAAAGACTCAAATAGTCAGCTAGGCAAAATTAAAAAAGCCAGACAAGGTCAATTTAGTATTTTTGAAAGAGATAAAAATAATCCACAAATTAAAAAAGTGCGAGTAGTTTCTACTGTTGAATACTACTTGTCAGACTAATAATGAATATTGTTGCATTACAATGGCAGGCCATTTGGCAAGATAGTAGCGCTAATTTGGCCTTGCTGAAGCAGTCAATAGATAGATTAATGAACCCAAGTCAAATCGTTGCTCAAAATAAACCTGATGTTATTGTCTTACCAGAGATTTTTCATGGCGGTTTTTCAATGCAACCGAGCTATTTTGCGGAATCTATAGAGGGCGACGTTAGCCAATGTCTAATGCGTTTAGCCCAACAATATCAATGTAATATTGTGGCTGGCGTGGCACAAAAAACCGTGCGCTCAAACTGCCAAGGTAAACAAGTCACCTATTACAATACGGCTTTAGCTTTTGATAAAACAGGGCAAAATATTGGTCGTTATATTAAGCAAAAACCATTTAGTTTTGCACAAGAACAGGCTGTTTACGAGCCAGGTTATAAACCGCAAATTATTCAAATAAATAATGAACCTTTTGCCTTGTTTGTCTGTTACGACTTACGGTTTCCAGAGCTGTTTAGGCAAGTGGCTAAAAAAGTAAAAGGCATAATTGTGATTGCCAACTGGCCAGCCCAAAGGCAAATGCATTGGGAGGTTTTATTAAAGGCTAGAGCGATTGAAAACCAATGTTTTATGATAGGTGTTAATCGCATAGGGCAAGACGGCAATAATCTAGATTATCTAGGCGGTTCAATGGTTATTTCACCCTTGGGTGAGGTGATTGCCTACGCAAATGAAACCGCTGATATTTTGTGGGCAAATATTGATCTTAAACAAACCAATCAAATACGCCACCAGTTTCCCTTTTTGGATGATATGACTGATGGTTTTAAATAAGCGTTACTAAGATTAATTAGGAATTTGTTTGGTATTATTCAAGGCTTTTAGGGCTTTATTAATAGACTGTTTTAAGTAATATGGATAAAAGTCATAAGCACCAGAGAGTAGTTGATCGGTAATCACTTCACCTTCACCATTTACAAAAACAACCACAGGTAAACTGGTTAAATTGTACAAATCTTTAAACTCTTTATTTGGCGTTTTATCACCATAAAAATCAATTGTGGTTTCATCCACGTTTACATTGATTTCTGTCATTAGTACAAAACCATCTAAAGCACCAGAATAAAGCGTTGGCACAATCGCCTCATCTTTTAAATTTGAGGTTGATTTTAACCCTTTTGCAGAAAATAAAATGGCAATAGGAATATTTTGTTTAATGGCTTTTTGGCCTAGAGTTTGTAAATTGGTTGCTATGGGTAAAACACTGGTATCACTATAAGCATTCATAGAAAATAGCAGTGAAATTACCAGGCCTGGTAAAACTAAAATTGAAGCTAAAAAATTGTTTTTAAATAAAGACATGCTGTTTACCTTAACTTGAATTCACATAGCAAGTGCAATTAATCATAAAGAGCTTATCATTTTACCAGGCCTGGTAAAACCAAAAATGACTTTATAAAAATATCTGTTATGAGCGCAAAGCTAGAGGGTTAAGCAGAGAAGTTTTAGAATAAAAAATCTAAATTACAGGCAAAACAGAACGCTTTGCCTGAAAAAGAGTTGTCACAAAAAACGATGTGAATTAAGCAACAATCTCTAGTAACTCTACATCAAATACCAATGCAGAATAAGGAGGAATTTTACCGCCAGAACCTTGTGCGCCATAGGCTAGGTTTTGTGGAATATATAAACGCCATTTAGAACCCGTAGGCATTAATTGTAGAGCCTCTGTCCAACCAGGAATTACACGATTAACGGGGAACTGAGTTGGTTCACCACGTTCTACAGAGCTATCAAACACTGTACCGTCAATTAACATACCGTGATAGTGTGTAGAAACCGTAGATTCAGCACTTGGCTTATCGCCATTGCCTTCTGTAAGAATTTCATATTGCAGACCAGATTCAGTGATAAAAATACCGTCTTTTTTAGCATTTTCAGCTAAAAAGGCTTCACCATCAGCCGCAGTGGCTTGTGACTTTTCAGCTTGTTGTGCTTGCATAATTTCATTAATTTCTTGAAATGCTTTACCAAAGGTCGCATCGTCAATCGGGCTAGCAGTCCCTTGTAAAGCATCAAGTAATCCTGCCGCTACGGCTGAAGCATTTACACCATCAAAAGGGTCAGAAGCTAATTGATCACCCATTTGGCGACCAATTCCGTAACTGACAATGTCAGCAGAAGTTGTGTAGTTATTAGACATAATAAAAAGCCCTGTTTAAGTTAAAAATAGAATAAAAATTAAGGGAGAATATTAGCATAAATAACACAAGAATTTAGATGAATGGTGGTTATCATTTGACTATAAACCGCAAAGCATTTTATTAGAATATAGGGAGACCTTTGCACGAGACAATGAACACATAAAAACAGCTATAATCCTCTATCTTCAAGCTAAAAAACCCGCCCAATAACTCGTTATTATGCGTATTTTTTAGCCTAAATCTAAAGAATTCTATCTTGTTTTTCTTGTGCCACTGTCTCGTGCAAAGGTCTCATAGGGTTTATTATTACTGAATTGACTTTGTACTCAAAAGCCAAAAAATAATAGAAATTACCAGGCCTGGTAAATCTTGCAAGCCTTTCTATTTATAAAGTTTAATAAAAAATTAGTTAATTGCATTTATAGCAACGTTAAAACTCGATAGAGGTAATTACCCTTCAAATTCAACCGGTTCAACCGTGTTATCTTTAACGACTACTGTACCAGCCATTTTGTCGTGCCAGCCTTGTTTGCGTTTATCAATACCTACCCAAATTAAACCTAAGAAGAGTGGAATTGTAGAAACAAAATACCCCAAATAACGAATAATAAATTGTTGAGTAGAGGGTTTTTGGCCAGTTTTTGCATCAAGTATAGTGAGTTTTAATGCCATTTTTCCGGGGGTGGCAGATTTATAAGCCCAAAAAACAATCACGGCAATAGCAGGGAATATATAGCTAATAACAAAATCCCACGAGCCCAAAATAAAGGATTGTGAATCCCAATAGGTATCACCATAAATCATGAATAATAAGGGGGTGGTAATTAATAACAAAATCACAGTATCAATCAGCGATGCACTGACTCGAATCCAAAAACCAGCATATTCTAAGTTATTCATCATTTGTCCTTTATTGGTTGGATGTTATTGTTTGAGTCTCATTATCAGGCTTTTTGAAAAGCCATTAGGGCATTTAAGGTTGGGTCGCCTGGTTGGTAGAGTTTTTTGCCAAGTGGTTTGAAGCCAAACTGAATCATCATTTGTTCAAGTTGTGCTAATGAGTAGAAGTTTCTGAGTTCTTCTTGGTTGGTTTGCCAGGTTTCGTGTGTGCCAGCATTAAATACATCATGAGCCAGAGCGGCCATACGGCGCATTTTTTGGTTATGGGCATCGTGGTCTCTTAAAATCAGCATCGCGTTGTGGCTCATTGCGTCTCTAATCGAACTAATGAACGCTTCTCTTTGATCAACAGGGCAGTGGTGAAAACCAATAAATACGGACACCAAATCAAGTGATTGATTTGGAATTGTTTTGGCTAAATCTGTTTGGTAGTTGTTGAGATCAATATCGATTCCGGCTTTAAAAATTTGCCCTCTATCTAATATTTCCACGGGGGTGTATCCGGCAGGTTTGTTGGTTAGAAAAAAACGCTCACCTTGAATTGTGAATTTTTCTTCTAAAGTATCTAAATAGCGCCCTGTTGAACCAATTTCCAAGTAGTTTTCATAAGGAATTTTTGTGTCAATTAATTGGGTAGTTTGTTGCGCCAACAGTTGTTTTTGTTTTGATAGGGCAGGCAGTGCGTAAGTGATATCGGCTAATAGGGGTTTAATTCGAGCTAGGTTTTGTTGTAATTTTTTGTAGATCTCTTGATCATTATTATTTTGTTTTGTTAGCAGGTGAATAACTGAGTGCAGTTCATCTTCTGGGTAGAGGTGAAAAACATTCACTAAAAAATCGTAAAATTCTTGCCGATAGCCATTGTTGCTGTAGATGTATTGAAAGTTGCCAATGACATCACTAGGTAAGTTAAATTTTTCTGTTGCGGCAATAACGTTGGTTAAAGGTAAGCTTGCTAGAGCTGCGCCAATTGTTAAAAGTAGTTCTCTTCTCGTTGTTGTCACTTTAAGGCCCTCCTTAAACAGTTAATTTGAATACGTGTTAACAAGTGATGTATTTCAATTTTATAAGTAGATGTTATTATACAAGTGTTTTTATATCTAATGATAAATAAAGGGTTTTATGAAACGGTTATTGAAAAAAATCACACTGAACTTTTTGAAGTTGATGGGGGTGTTAGTCTTGTTAACTGGCGTAGCGACTACGGCCATTATTCAATTGAGTGGCGATGCAGATTATCAATATCAACCAAAGAATGACTTGGTGGTTAATGATATAACAGGTCTAAATCCAATTCACGTCAACCAGGTGATTCGACCTGAAAAAACACAACAAATCATACAAGCAATTCAAGATTCTACGGGCCCAATTTCAATAGGCGGCGGTCGCTATAGTATGGGGGGGCAGATCGCCTATAAAGATAGTCTGCATATAGATATGCGCAGTTTCAATAAGGTGATTGCGTTTGATGAAAAAGAAAAAACTATAACGGTGCAACCAGGTATTACCTGGCGTGATATTCAGGAGTATATCGACCCATACAACCTTTCCGTACGCATTATGCAAACCTATGCTAACTTTACTGTTGGCGGTTCTTTGAGTGTGAATGTGCATGGCCGTTATATTGGTGAAGGACCTCTAATTAAATCAGTCCTTGAGCTCAAAGTAGTTTTAGCCAATGGCGATGAAGTTACCGCAACACCAACTATAAATCCTGAAATTTTTAATGGAGTGATTGGCGGTTATGGTGGTTTAGGTGTCATTACCCAAGCAACATTAGGTTTGACAGATAATGTTAAAGTGGAGAGGCAAACCTCTCTTATAAAAGCTTCAGAATACCAGGAATACTTTACCAAAAATATTGAAGGAAATCAGGATGTAGTTTTTCATAATGGAGATTTATACCCCCCTAATTATGACGAAGTTTTAAATGTTACCTGGGTAAAGAGCGATAAAAATCTGACTATTGAAGATAGATTAATTAAGCGTGATGATGACTATAAGTGGGGGCCATTAGCTGCGGAATTTGTAGCGGATTATGATATTGGTAAAAGCATTCGAAAAAACATTATTGACCCTGTTTACTATTCCTTTGACCGCGTGGTGTGGCGAAACTGGGAAGCCAGTTATGATGTTCGAGAGTTAGAGCCAAGCAATCGTAAATACCAAACTTATGTACTGCGGGAGTACTTTATTCCTGTAGAAAATTTTGATCAGTTTGTGCCCGTTATGAAAGATATCTTTAATCGAAATCAGGCTAATATTATTAATGTTTCAATTAGGCACGCCAAGGCCGCACCAGAAAACTTACTCTCTTGGGCAAGGAAAGATGTATTTGCTTTTGTGGTTTATTATCAGCAGGGTACTGATAATAAGTCTAAAGAAAAAGTTAAAAAATGGAGCGTAGAAATGATTGATGCGGTGATTGCCGCTGGAGGTACATACTATTTACCATATCAGATATATGCTACAGCAGAACAGTTTGAAAAGGCTTATCCGAGAGCAAGCGAGTTTTTTAAATTAAAAGCTAAGCTAGATCCAGACAATCGATTCACCAATCAATTATGGAAAAAATATTACCCTAATGAAGCAGATACTTTTGCTAGCAATTTATCAAAACGAAAAAAAGCGATAAAAGATTATTATCGAAATGAAGCCCAAACCGTTTTAACCATTCCTGAGTGGTATTTGGTCTTTAATCCGTTAGAGTACGCTGAATTTTTAGAGTCTGGTCAAAACCCAAGTAATTTTCCTTTTCTTGCCAGTTTGAATGAATACTGGACTTTGTACGATCGTGTAGTAACCATTAGTCAAACTATGGGAGAGGAGAATGGTGAATATATGACTATGTTAAAAGTGATTGGCATTAGCACTACCATTGAATACATGTACAAAAGCCTGTATGAAAATACCATTGGCCGTTTTACTCTATGGACCGCCAATGGCCAATATACACCAGAAGACAAAATTATCGCTCAAGCTCAAAGAGCCTATAGTAATTTAATATTTGACGAAGCTTGGTATATGTTTAATTTCAATGAATGGGTTGAACGTATTTGGCAAGAAACCGATTTTTGGGGAGAGCACGCAATGCGTAAAATCGAGCGAAAATTATTTTTTACTCTCGAATTCGGGTTTAAATCTTGGTATGCCAATTTAATTAAAAATGCAGCAGAAGCAACTTATGAAAAAAGTGATGGTCTTATCTATTTAGTCACTTCTCTTCCAGAAAAAACTATGAACCAGTTGCCTGAAAACGTTGTTGTGATTTATAGAGGTTCTGACAATGTTATTCTTTCCGTTCCACGATGGGGAGAATTTACTAAAAACATTCCAAAATTGCTTGAACAGGGAATACAAATTAGTGAGATTTCAGGTAATAAAGAGATCGCAGTTTCATTTATAGGCTCTATTGAAGCAAAGGAGCGTTTAAGTATCGGTAAGTTATTATTTGATTCAAAGATCGTGTCAAAACCTGGAATGATTCGACAAGTTATGTTGGTTGATGTTTCTAGGTTGAATGAATTTCTTAAAGAACTTGAAAATCGTGGGTTTGCGCTAGAACATCTATTTGATTATTAAGATGTTAGAACTCTATTTTGACTTGTAAATCTTTAAAGATAAATTACCAGGCCTGGTAATTTATTTATAAATATGCGAGTTAATGAAAAAAACTGGAGTCTGTGTCCGTTTTTATTAGACCAATACAAATAAATTAAGTTCAGTTTGCAGGTCTTCTAGTAAATTTGTATCGGTAGTGCTGTAAGAAACCGATAAGTGAATCTGTTTATCTTTAAAAGGTTTAGAGGAAGAAGAGCATAAGTTTAAACTAATGACAACCTGGTCTAACCATTGATTAACGCTATTAATAATGGATTCATTGAAATGAAAATTTGAGTTAAATGTATTTAGGAATATTTTTGATTAGGGAAGATTTTAAAAAATAGGCGGGTCTACTATATGAGGAACTTAAAAATACAACGCTTTTTTGAAAAGCGTGTAAACAAAATGAAACCTTTGCACGAGTCAAACCACGGTTAAAAACGGCTAAAACTCACCTAAATGTTATCGCATTTTCCACGCACCTCACTCGTGCAAAGGTCTCAAAATAAAAAGGAACATGAAAATGAATATTTTAAAAGGAATTTTAGCGGGAATTATTGCGACGATTGTACTTTCAATCATGATGGTGATTAAGGCAAAAATGCAGGTAATGCCTGAATTAAATATTATAGCCATGTTATCTCAGCAAATGGATGGCTCAATGCAAATGGGTTGGATTATGCACTTTGTAATAGGTGCTGGTTATGGTGTATTAATGGCTTTATTGTTTAATAAAATACCATTTAATTGTGGTCTAAAAAAAGGCATGGTATTAGGTTTATTAGGATGGTTAATGATGATGGTTGTTATTATGCCAATGATGGGACAAGGTTTATTTGCCGTTAATATGGGCATGATGGCACCTGTAATGACATTAATTCTACATCTTATTTTTGGTATGGTTTTAGGTGCTAGTTACCAGAAAATGATTGCTACATCAGCCAAATAAAATAGATTTACCAGGCCTGGTAAATCATGAAAAATGAAGTTTAGACTGTCTTTTTAACAAAAGATAATTTAAGCGAGTTTAACATGAGTAGGTCTGGTAAATAAACACAGTATTATTTACTGTTCATTTCTGAAAGCTACCTTATTAAATGTGCTTAATCGTATTGACGTATTTATAAATTGAGAGCTTTATCTGTTGTTCGTACAATATTTACGAAAAACCTAACGCATTTATCTAGATCTTCTCTTTTTACTATATGAGGTTGAGTATTATCAATTTGAGCACGATGAACGGCATCTCCACGTTTGCTTATCCATTTGTTCAATTGTTCTCTAGCGGAAGGCGGATTGAAATTATCCCACTCCCAATATTTAGTTACATCAAAACCAAAAAACTCTTCAAATATTTGTTTAGTTTTGGCTGAATTTGGATTATGAAAGGTCTTTAATTTGATTTCGAGTTGCTTTTCCATAAAACTACCTATTTGAGAGCCTCGTAAAACACCGAATTTTAATTCAAATAATTCAATAACCACATCTTCTACATAAGTTTCCCATGCTGTTAATGCCATTATTAGTGCTGACCTTTTGAGAGCATCAGAGCCTTTAAAGTTTTCATCTTTATTTAAGTAGTCGTAACATTCTATAAGTTCTTTTGCATCTGATATTGCGGAGTTAAAAGCGTTTAATGAATTTGACATAAATTAAATTCTCACAGTAATTGAAATATTAGTAATATTGTTTTATTTATATAAATAAGGAAACAAAGCCGCTTTTTGTTCTTGGCTTAGACCGCAAACCGTTTCAATATTGTGTTCTGGAATGAGCTCAGGATTTGGGTAGTGTTGGATGGCTTTTTCTAGGCTTTCTTCACGCAATAAATGCAAAATTGGGTAGGGGGCTCGGTTGGTTAGGTTTTCTGCATCTTCTGGCTCTGTGCCGCCAAACTGATAGTTTGGGTGAAAGGTGGCGACTTGAAACGTGCCTTCCCACTCGTTGTCTTCAATTAGGGCGTCAACGTATTCTAAAAAATCATTGTAGTCGTAAAAATCGGCCAGCATTTTGGGTACAATTAATAAGGTGGTTTCAATGTTTTCTGGTTTGCTTTCGGCCAGTAAATTAAGCTCTGTTTGCAAGTCTTCTAGCAAGTTGGCATCACTGGTACTTTGCGAGATGGACAAGCGAATTTGTTTGTCTCTAAAAGGTTTAGAGGCAAATGGGCATAAGTTTAAACCAATGACAACTTGGTCTAACCATTGATTAACGCTATTAATAATGGATTCATTCGTTTGGTTAGACATCATGTTTCCTATTATTCTTAAACAATGGTTTGTTTAAGAATTGAGCTATTAATCAATGGGGTTTGTTCACCAATTAGGTTTGCAAAAACATCTTCGGCACTGTTTTGAGCAGCATCGTAAACGTAGATGGCTATTTCGTCGCCAGGTTGCAAAAATACTTGTTCACCAAACTCCGTATAGGCGGTTGCGCCTAAGCTAATCATAATGCTTTGCGGATACCCGGATTGTTGCAAAATTTGATGTAAGTTTTCTAAAGGTCCAAAATCTTGTTGAGTGTTGATTTTATCAATCATCCAGTCGTTAAGTTTTTCATGAAAATAAGAGTAGCTCAGTACCGAACTGTCTTTACCATAAGCGTGAATTAGGCCTTCACGTTTTAAAAAAGAGGCAATTCTAAACGTGTCGAGTTCACAGCCTGGTTCAAAACTATTCAATTCAATAAAATCTTCTGAAACGCCTTTGGTTGAAGGCCCCCAATTCTTTTTATCACTAATTTTTTTGGCACCGGGTTTACGTATAGAGCAATCATTAAAGGCTGCAAACGCTTTGGGTGTTAAATGGGTTACTTGCCCTTCATCGTAGGTGACGTTAAACAATATACAAACTTCAGGTTCAGCTTGAAGGTGAGCATTATCTTCTAGGTCTTTAGGGTAGTGAATCTCTGTTGATGAAAGAGGGTATTGGCCTAACTGTTTGTTGGAATCTAAGACGTAGTAAGGGAAAAGCCCCTTGGGTGAGTCGGCTGTCTTAGTTTGCACATTTTCAAAGTCAGGCGTTTCACCGGCTTGTTCAAGGTGGCCAGCAAAATTGCCGGCAACACCTAAACCAACCAGGTTTTTTAGCATTTTTTTATTGATGGGATAGAAGCTCATAAGTTCAGTCTTTTTGTTTGTTAATGCCTAGCATGCGTAATAGGGTTGAATCTTTGTAAACAAAGTGGTGTTTTAAAGCACCTGCAAAATGTAATAAGATAACGGCAATCATTATTTTTCCAGCAAGACCATGAAAGGTTTCGGAGATTTCATGAATGGTATCGTTTTCACCTACAAAATTAGGTAGGGTAAATAAGTTAAAAAACGCTACGTCATGACCGCCTGAGTTTGACATTATCCAACCAGAAAGCGGCATCATAATTAGGGCTAGATATAAAATACCTTTTACGGCGTGCCCAAGGATGTGCTCAAATTTATTTTTTGAAAGCTGTTCTGGGTTTGGGCTGATTTTTAACCAGATTAAACGCAAAATAATGAGCATAAAAACACCAATTCCTAGTGATTTATGTAGGTCATATAATTCAAATTTTGCAGGGCTTTTTTCTAAATCACTCATATACAAGCCGAGAGCGATTAGGCCAATGAATAAAATAGCGCTTAGCCAGTGGTTGGCACGAGAAATTAAGCCGTAACTATTTTCAGTGTTTTTTAGCATGATAATGCTCCTCTAGGTTATGTTTTTTTAGTTCTTTTTTTATTATTTTATGTAAAGTTTTAATATAAAAGGCTTTGAAACTTTCTGCGGTACATTGTAACCAATTCAGGGGCTTTTGCAGTAAGCATTTCAAAGGCTTTTATAATCGATTTTTGTGGTAACCCGTCTTCAAAACTGCGGTCAATGCTAAAGAGTTTTAAAAGCGTTTGTAAAGCATTTTCTGCTTGACCATTTAACATTAACAGGCCTGCTAAAAAGTGCAGCGCAACGCAGTCATTTGGGTTTTCTGCCAAGGTTGCTTGCAATGTTTGTATATCTGGTGAATTGGCAACGGCTTCTGAAAAATACAAAATACCATCCAACTCTTTACCTTTAGGGTCTTTTTGCGCTTCTTCAGGTAATTTATAAAATAGGTTTTTGGCATTTTCTAAATGGCCTGTATGTAAATACATTTGTACTAAATCTAAGTGTATTTGAAAGTTGTTTGCATTAAGTTTAGCCGCTTCACCCAGCATTTGTACCGCTTGGTCAAATTCGCCATCGGCAAACGCTTGGTTTGCTTGTTTGCGCATGATTTCAGAAGGGTCGTCTTGAATAAAGTTATTAAGCATAGAACGATAAGCGTCTTCACTTAACAGGCCTTCGTATTCAGTCGCTATATCACCATTTTTAATGAGTTTGTAAAAGGGCGGGTTAGGCGAACCTAATTTGGCGGTTAAATCGGTTTGTTGGCCAGTATTGATTTTGGCCAAAATAAACTTACCTGCAAATTCATGGGCAAGTTTTTCCAAGATGGTATTTGCGAGTTTACTTTTTTCATTAAGTGGCGACCAAAAACTGACTAAGACCGGTAGTTGATGCGAATTTTGCATTACCATTTCTTGGACATTATTTAATGTAATATCAATAATCATCGCTTCTGCCATGAGCTGTTCCTTATTATTCTATAATCTATTGTGATCTATTCAGTGGTTTTATTGTGTGTTTTTTAGCGTTGATTTTAAGCTGTAAATCGCATCTAAAGCCATGCGAGGGGTCAGTTCATTTGGGTCAATATCTTGCAGAAGTTGCTCTACTTTTTCTAACGCAGGATTGGCTTGGTAGCTAAACATATCAAACTGTTGTATAGGTTCGGCGGCTTGCGAAGGTTGTGCGGTTGTTTTTTGATTCACCGCTTGGTTTTCCAATTGCATAAGGCGCTGTTGTGCTAACTGAATAACATTTTGTGGCACACCCGCTAAAGCGGCAACTTGTAAACCGTAGCTTTGTGAAGCCGGGCCATCTTGTACTTGGTGTAAAAACACAATGCTGTCTTGGTGTTCTATGGCATCTAAATGCACATTAACGGTGTTTTTAAACTGTTCGGCCAAGGTGGTTAACTCAAAATAATGCGTGGCAAATAAGCAGAAACCTTTCACATTTTGTGCCAGGTGTTCGGCAATAGCCCACGCCAAGGCGAGTCCATCAAATGTAGAGGTTCCACGGCCAACTTCATCCATTAATATTAAGGAATTTTGGCTAGCATGATGCAAAATATTAGCGGTTTCAGTCATCTCAACCATAAAGGTAGAGCGCCCAGATGTTAAGTCATCGGATGCGCCAATGCGGGTAAAAATTCGGTCAATTGGCCCAAGTTCTGCGTGGTCTGCTGGTACATAACTACCCATAAATGCCATTAAAGTAATTAACGCCGTTTGGCGCATATAGGTGGATTTACCGCCCATATTTGGCCCAGTAATAATATGCAGTTGGCGATCATCGTTAAATAAGGCATCGTTAGGAATAAAGGGTTCACTGGATACCGCTTCAACCGTTAAATGGCGGCCTTGCTCAATGACCAGGCCTGGTAAATCGGTTAAAACGGGGCGTGTTAAATTTAAACGTTCGGCCTGTTGCGCTAAATTGACTAATACATCTAATTCAGACAGCGCACTGGCGCACGCTTGCAGTTGAGCAAGTTGAGTGTTTAAGGTTTCTAACAGTTCTTGATAAAGCCATTTTTCTCTTGATAACGCTTTTTCACCCGCACTTAATATTTTGTCTTCAAAGGTTTTAAGTTCAGGAATAATATAACGCTCTTGGCCTTTTAAGGTTTGCCTGCGAATATAGTCAGCGGGTACTTGGTCACTGTGCAGTTTGCTGATTTCTATGTAATAACCATGTACTCGGTTATAGCCGACCTTTAAACCTTGTATTCCCGAACGTTCTTTTTCACGTTGTTCTAAAGCCAGTAAATAATCACCCGCTTCATTTTTTAAGTTACGCAGTTCATCGAGCTCGGTATCAAAGCCTTCAGCAATCACGCCACCATCACGAATTAACATCGGTGGGTTTTCTACCAGTGCCTTATCTAATAATTCAGCGAGTTCTGGAAAGGTGCTCATGCGTTGAGCCAGTTCGGTCAATTTTGCAGAATCTTGCAGGTGCTCTAATTGCGATTGAAACTCAGGCAGGGCATTGAGTGTACGGCCAATATGTAAACAATCGCGAGGACGAGCAGAGCGTAAAGCCACACGGCTTAAAATACGTTCCATATCACCCACTTGTTTTAGGGTTGTGCGTAAATCGTCGTCTTGATGTTTAGCAAGAATGATTTCAATGGCGTCTAAACGCTGGTTAATAATGTCGCGATTGCGTAACGGTTGGTTAAGCCAGCGTTTTAATAATCGGCTGCCCATTGCGGTGGCGGTGTTATCTAAAATTGCGGCTAGGGTATTATTGGTGCCACCACTTAAATTGGTATCTATTTCTAAGTTACGGCGGCTAATGGCGTCTAACACCAAAGTGTCGGTGGTTTGATAGCTGTGTAAGCTAGAGATATAAGTTAAATCGCTTTGCAACATGCTTTGGGCATAATGCAAAATAACACCAGAGGCACTGATTGAAGCAGGGTGATTATTGCAACCGTAAGCCACTAAATCTTGCGTTTTAAAATGGCTAATTAATCGTTTACGACAGCTGGCGACATCAAAATGCCAGCTTGGATATCTTACCAGGCCTGGTAAATTTAAAATATTCTCAGGTAACTGTTCTCTAAAATGGTCATCATCTGGCACTAATAGTTCTGAAGGTTTTAGGCGCTCAACTTCCGATAAAAGTTGGTTAATAGACTCAAGTTGTGCAGTTTCAAAACGACCGCTAGACACTTCTAAATAGGCAATGCCGTAGTGCTGTTCTTGTTGAGTAATGGTAACTAATAAGTTTTCATGTCTGTCTTCTAATAGCGCTTCTTCAACCAAAGTACCAGGTGTAATCACGCGTACCACTTTACGTTCTACTGGCCCTTTGCTGGTGGCAGGGTCACCGATTTGCTCACAAATGGCGACCGATACACCTAATTTAACGAGTTTGGCTAAATAGCCCTCTGCAGAATGATGTGGAATACCCGCCATAGGAATTGGATTGCCACCTGATTTTCCGCGTGCAGTTAGGGTAATTTCTAAGAGTTCTGATGCTTTTTTTGCATCATCAAAAAACAGTTCATAAAAATCCCCCATTCGATAAAACAGAAGATGATTTGGGTGTTGTTCTTTAATCGCTAAGAACTGTTGCATCATTGGGGTGTGCGTGGGTTTTGTCATAGTGAGTTTTGGGTGTCTGTTTTTAGAATTTTAATAGCCGTTAAAAAGAGGTATGCTATGGCTTATTAATTAGGTATGCAAGTGCATTATAAAAAGCATTGAAAAATTGTACTAAAAATATCTGTATTATTTAACAGAGAGTTTATTAAAAGGCCTCTATTATTAGGTTTGTAAGCAACGAGGAGTGATTTTGTGAAGTTTGAATTGTTGGTTTCGCAAGTAGGACAAGCTTTGGCTGAGTATGATGCTATGGTGGTGACAGCAGAATCATGTACGGGAGGCATGATTGCAGAGTCATTAACTTCTATTGCTGGCAGTACCGCCTGGTTTGATAGAGCCTATATTACATATAGTTATGAATCTAAGCGTGAAATGCTTGGCGTAAAAGAAATTACTTTACAAAAAAATGGCGCGGTAAGCCAAGAGTGTGTTGAAGAGATGGCTTTAGGCGCATTACAGCAATCGCATGCAAAAGTGAGTGTGGCTTGTAGCGGTATTGCCGGCCCAGGAGGGGGTTCTGAAGATAAGCCCGTTGGCACTGTTTGGTTGGCTTGGGCAGTGCAAGGACAGCAAGATGTTGTCTCGCAACTTTGTCACTTTGAGGGCGATCGTCAAGCCGTGCGTGAAAAAACAACCGAAGTAGCATTAATGGGAATTATGAAGTTATTAAACTAAGATCTGTTTATTTGTAGACAAGACAATAAAAGACGGTAAAGAAGCGTGTTAGTTTAACTTAGGTTTAATTTGTTTTACCTTTCACTCTCAAAACGTAAATTATCTTTTAATATCTATTGATATCTCGCGAGTTTGACTAGGATTTAATAATAAATTATGGGATAATTTAGCGCTCAAATTTCGGTTTGAACTTTAGTTTAACTTTTAAACTGATTTTACGTTGAGGGCTGAACGGTTGAGTTATCTTAAATGACTCCCTGGCTAAGCATTGTTATACGCAATTAAAAAAAGTTATGAATATTTTAACCCTTTGTTTTTAGAGGCTATTTTGTTTTGCAATGAGCGTAGCTTGTTGTTAAAAATGAAAGCGCGACAAACAAGGGGTTTTTATTGAAAAATAGAATAAGTAATAGAAATATCAAATCCAACGCCGAAACCAAAAAGGAAAAGCATCAAATGGATGAAAATAAGCAAAAAGCACTGACAGCAGCACTAGGCCAAATTGAAAAGCAATTTGGTAAAGGTTCTATCATGCGTATGGGTGACAGCACTGTACCACGTGATATTGAAGCGGTTTCGACAGGTTCTTTAGGGCTTGATATGGCGTTGGGCATAGGCGGATTACCAAAAGGTCGAGTAGTTGAAATTTATGGTCCAGAATCTTCAGGTAAAACGACATTAACATTACATGTTATTGCAGAGATGCAAAAAATGGGTGGAACAGCAGCTTTTATTGATGCTGAACACGCTTTAGATCCAATCTATGCTGAAAAACTGGGTGTAGATGTGGATAACTTATTGGTTTCTCAGCCAGATACGGGTGAGCAAGCATTAGAAATTACAGATTCATTAGTACGTTCTGGTGCTGTAGATGTGGTGGTAGTGGATTCTGTTGCCGCTTTAACGCCAAAAGCTGAGATTGAAGGTGATATGGGTGATTCTCATATGGGGCTTCAAGCGCGTTTAATGTCACAAGCTTTGCGTAAGTTAACCGCCAATATTAAACGTACAAACACCTTAGTTATTTTCATTAACCAAATTCGTATGAAAATTGGGGTAATGTTTGGTAACCCAGAAACCACAACCGGTGGTAATGCACTTAAGTTTTATGCGTCTGTTCGTTTAGATATTCGTCGTATTGGTGCCATTAAAAAAGGGGATGAAATTCTAGGTAACGAAACGCGTGTTAAAGTGGTTAAAAACAAAGTTTCACCGCCATTTAAACAGGTTGAATTTGACATTCTTTATGGCCAAGGTATTTCACGCGAAGGTGAAATCATTGATTTAGGTGTTAAAGAAAAATTCATTGATAAATCAGGTTCTTGGTATGCCTACAATGGCGCCAAAATTGGGCAAGGTAAAGACAACGTACGTCAATACTTAATTGAAAACCCTGAAATTGCCGCTGAATTAATGGATAAAATTAAAATAGCGACTATGCCACAGCCAAAAGTTAAAGCGGCTGCTGAAGACGAGGCTGAATAATTTTCTTGATTAATCTCTAGGAGATAACTTGAAAAGTGCAGAAGAATTTTTAGCTGAATTGAATATGAAATCAGGCGCGGATTTAGGTGTAGAACCTAGTCCGCATTCTGCTTTCAGGGAGCCAGATTTTTTAAATCCTGATTCTTTAAACCATCAAGTTAAAACACTGGATGAGTTAGCTAAAAAAATTGAGGCCAAAGCGGTTGCTTTGCTTGCAATGCGAGAGCATGGTTCTAAAGAGTTAAAACAAAAGTTATTAACCAAAATACCAGAAACCCCAGAGTTACTAGCCGAATATGGCGAGCAACCAGGCCTGGTAAATTGGATGGTGGCCGATGTTTTAAAACTTTGCCAAAAAAATGGCTGGCAAAGCGATGAGCGTTATGTTGAACAAGCTGTACGTAATTACGTTAATAAAGGGCATGGCCCGCAAAAAATTAGGCAAAAATTACAACAAACTTGTTATGACAATAATTTGATTTCTGCCGCTTTAGATTGGGATGAATCCGATTGGGCAGAACTGGCTCAACAAGCGTTAGAAAAAAAATACGGTGATTGTAAAAAGCCAACAGAACAAAAAGAGCAAGCCAAACGAATGCGTTTTTTACAAAGTCGTGGGTTTGCTCCTAGTACGATTTGGAAAGCGTTTCGTTAAAACGTACAAAATTAAAATCTAAAAATAAGTCGATTTTAGTTTACAAAGACTGAATCAAACAGAATTACAAAATTTATTATATTTAAGGTTATTTTCATTATGACGAGTGCCGAACTCAGAAAAGCTTTTCTAGATTATTTCGTTAAGCAAAACCACACAGCCGTTCATTCAAGTCCCGTTGTGCCTGGTAATGATCCTACGTTGTTATTTACCAACGCTGGAATGGTTCAGTTTAAAGAGACGTTTCTTGGTCAAGAACAACGCGACTATACACGTGCAACCAGTGTGCAACGTTGTATTCGTGCTGGTGGTAAACACAATGACTTAGAAAATGTAGGTTATACCGCACGTCACCATACGTTTTTTGAAATGTTGGGTAACTTTAGTTTTGGTGATTATTTTAAGCAAGAAGCCATCAAGTTTGCTTGGGACTTTTTAACAAAAGAGTTAAAGCTACCTGAAGAAAAACTGTGGGTAACCGTTTTTGAAGAAGATGACGAAACCGCAGATATTTGGTTAAAAGAGATGGGGATTAGCTCACAACGTTTTTCTCGTTGTGGTGCAAAAGACAACTTTTGGCAAATGGGCGATACTGGACCTTGCGGACCTTGTACTGAAATCTTTTATGATCATGGCGCTGATGTTGCTGGTGGGCCTCCGGGGTCTCCAGACGAAGACGGTGATCGTTATATCGAAATTTGGAACCTAGTCTTTATGCAGTTTGACCGTGCGTCAGACGGTACTTTAACACCGCTTCCAAAACCATCCGTTGATACAGGTATGGGCTTAGAGCGTTTAGCTGCGGTCATGCAGAACGTACATAACAACTACGATATTGATCTGTTTCAAGCGATTGTTAAAGAAGTTGCTCGTTTAGCCAATCAAAAAGATCTAACGCATAACTCTTTACGAGTGATTGCCGATCATATCCGTTCTTGCGCCTTTACTATTGTAGATGGTGTTTTACCTTCAAACGAAGGGCGTGGTTATGTATTGCGCCGTATTATTCGTCGTGCCATTCGTCATGGTTATAAGTTAGGAATGAACGATGCCTTTTTCTATAAATTAGTGCCTGTATTGGTTGAGCAGATGGGTGAAGCTTACCCAGAATTAGTCAAAGAACAAGCAAATGTAGAACGTGCGTTAAAGTTAGAAGAAGAGCGTTTTGCTGAAACACTTGAAAATGGAATGAAGTTACTAGAAGAGTATATTTCAACCATGCAAGGGCAAACCATTGATGGTGAAATTGCTTTTAAACTTTATGATACTTATGGTTTTCCACTTGATTTAACCGCTGACGTTGCGCGAGAAAAAGGCCTAACGGTAGATGAAGCTGGTTTTGAAAAATCAATGGAAGCACAACGTGAACGTGCACGTTCGGCCAGTAATTTTGGTGCGCAATCGGCAGGTAAAATAGACTACTCTGGTGAAACTCAGTTTGTAGGTTATAACCATGATGATGCTGATTCAACAATAATGGCTATTTTTGTTGATGGTACTTCAGTTGATACCATTACTGAAGGCACTCAGGCGATTGTAATTCTTGATAAGACTCCTTTCTATGCCGAGTCGGGTGGACAAGTTGGTGATACAGGTAGTTTGACTGAAGGTATGAATAGTTTTCATATTGATAATGTTCAAAAACAATCTAAAACATTTTTGCATATGGGGAATGTGACAGCGGGTACGCTTTCTGTTGGGCAAATTCTGCATTCACAAATTGATGTTGACGGTCGTCGCTCTTCAGAACGTAACCATTCGGCAACACATTTATTACATGCTGCTTTAAGAGAAACTTTAGGAACGCATGTTCAACAAAAAGGCTCTTTAGTTACCCCTGATCGTTTACGTTTTGACTTTTCTCACTTTGAGCCAATTAAGCCTGAACAATTATTAGAAATTGAAAAGTTAGTCAATAAAAATATCATGCTTAATAACCCAGTTGGCACCAATGAAATGGATATTGAATCGGCCAAAGAAAAAGGGGCAATGGCTCTGTTTGGTGAGAAGTATGGTGATATTGTTCGAGTCGTTGATATGGGGGACTTCTCGGTTGAACTTTGTGGTGGTACACACGTCTGTTCAACGGGGCAAATTGGTCCATTTAGATTACTTTCTGAAACAGGGATTGCCTCAGGCGTTCGTCGTATTGAAGCGGTAACAGGCGAAGGTGCTTGGGCAGCAATTTATGAAGATGATAAAACCTTATTAAATATTGCTACATCCGTTAAATCTGATAAACACCAAGTTGAAACCAAAGTCGCACAGTTGGTTGCTGATCACAAAGAGCTCGAAAAACAGTTTAAACAAATGCAATCAAAAATGGCATCTTCTCAAGGGGATGACTTAGCGAACCAAGCTGTAAAAGTGGGTGAGGTGAATATTCTTGCTGCTCAACTTGAAGGTGCTGATGTTAATACATTACGTGAAACACTTGATAAATTAAAAGATAAACTTGCACCAGCCGCCATTGTTTTAGCAGCGGTTGATGGTGACAAAGTGTCTTTAGTAGCCGGTGTTTCTAAAGAAGTGACAGGCACATTTAAAGCGGGCGAGTTAGTTAATCATGTTGCTCAGCAAGTTGGTGGTAAAGGGGGCGGGCGTCCTGATATGGCGCAAGCTGGTGGTAAAGATCCAAGCAAACTTGCAGAAGCATTAGCCTCTGTACAAGCGTGGGCAGAATCAAAATAATATAAATTCTAGAGTCAGTGGCTCTTTAAGTAAGAAAAATAAAAAATGGCATTAATTGTTCAAAAATTTGGCGGTACCTCTGTTGGAAACGTAGAACGAATCCAACACGTAGCCAAACAAGTGGCTAAATCGGTTAGCGAAGGCAATCAAATTGTGGTGGTTGTTTCTGCCATGAGTGGTGAAACCAACCGTTTAACGGCATTAGCCAAAGAGATGCAATCTCGTCCTTCTAAACGTGAAATGGATGTATTGTTAACAACGGGTGAGCAAGTCACTATTGCTTTATTAAGTATGGCATTACAAGATTTGAGTTGTCCTGCTGTCTCTTATACAGGGTGGCAAGTACCCATTCAAACCGATGAATCTTATTCAAAGGCCAGAATTGATAAGATTGACGGTACTAAAATTTTAGGCCAGCTAAGTCAAGGTAAAGTCGTTGTTGTTGCCGGTTTTCAAGGGATTTCAATAGAAGGTGATATTACTACGCTAGGTCGTGGTGGGTCTGACACAACTGCGGTGGCTTTGGCGGCGGCTTTAAATGCTGATGAATGCCAAATTTACACTGATGTTGATGGGGTTTACACAACCGATCCTCGTGTTGTACCAGAAGCCAAACGTTTAGATACCGTTACCTATGATGAAATGCTTGAACTCGCCAGTTTAGGAGCAAAAGTTTTACAGATTCGTTCGGTAGAATTTGCCAGCAAATATAATGTACCGTTAAGAGTTTTGTCCTCTATGAAAGAGGGCGGTGGAACTCTAATTACTTTAGAAGATAAATTTAAGGACAATGATATGGAAAAGCCACTCATTTCAGGGATTGCTTTTAGCCGAGATGAGGCAAAATTGATGATTTTAGGTGTACCAGATAAACCCGGTGTCGCCTTTCAAATTCTTGGGCCTATTTCAGATGCAAATATTGAAATTGATATGATTATCCAAAACCAAGGTATTGATGGTACAACTGACTTTACCTTTACCGTTAGCCGTAATGATATGGAAACTGCGCTTGAACTCTTGCAAAGCATTTCTTTGAAACTAGGTGCTCGTGAAATTTTGTCTGATGATAGTATTGTTAAAATTTCAATGGTAGGTGTTGGTATGAAATCACATGCGGGAATAGCCAGTAAAATGTTTAAAACATTAGCGGATAACAATATTAATATTCAAATGATTGGCACAACAGAAATTAAAATATCTGTAGTCATTGATGAGCCTAATTTAGAGCTTGCTGTTCAATCTTTGCATGAAGCTTTTGAATTAGATAAATAAAATCCAAGTATTATTTATTACTTAAAGCCTGCTTTTGCAGGTTTTTTTTGGCGTCTAAATTGATATTTATTTATGTAGCCATAAAAAGTTTTTATAAATACTAATGAATGGATATAAATATAACTAATTATGCGTAAGTCATAAAAGTTTTATACTAAGAATTCGATTAGTTATATTATGGGAATAATGATGCTGGTGCTTACTCGCAAGGAAAACGAGTCTCTGATCATTGGTGATAATATCAAGTTAACGATATTGGCAGTTAAAGGTGGTCAAGTACGCATAGGAATAGATGCACCAGTTGATGTGCCTATTCATCGTGCAGAATTGTTACTAAAGTCCGAAGAGGATAAAACTTTAGATTCTCGTGATGATAAAGCGATAGGTTAGGTTGTATATTTACTTGGTATGTAGATAAATAGATGTTTGTAAAAACGTTGTCTAAATAATCAAATATCCAATTAATATTCCCTTGGTTTCAACTAATCAAACGTCTATTTAAAATTGATAAATAAATAATACCAAAAAAAGCCAATTCTTCGTTTACAACAAAGCATTAACCTTGTATTATACGCCACAGAAATTGGAGACGTGGCCGAGAGGCTGAAGGCGCTCCCCTGCTAAGGGAGTATAGGGTTTGTAGCTCTATCGAGGGTTCGAATCCCTCCGTCTCCGCCATTTCTACTTGTTGAAAAATTGTATTAAATTAAGAGTTGACTCTTAGCAAATTCACTCTATAATACGCCTCAACAAACCAAGCGCCCGTAGCTCAATTGGATAGAGTACTCGGCTACGAACCGAGCGGTTAGGGGTTCGACTCCCTTCGGGCGCACCATATATATAAAGGCTTGTAGCGTTTTTCGTTACAGGCCTTTTTTATTGTTTACCAAAAGAAATACCAAAAAAACTATTTGGTAGCCTTAACTTCCTTAACTTTTCTTAAATATACAGCCTTAGCTTTTTCACTTTTATGACCTGATTCATTGAGTTCGTGATCACTAACGCCTTTAGCTTTTAAATCGTGAAAACTAAAACGTTTATCTTTATCCATAGAAGCGTAACCCAAATAAACCATTTTTGTATAAACACGTTGCCAAGCTGAATCACGAGCATTTTTAGAATAAGGTTTTCCCCACTTGGTTAAAAGTAAATGATCTGTTTTTAAAACAACATGCCCTTGATTTACCAGGCCTGTTAAAGTTTCTTCTCTTAATGATAAAGCAGATTCAATAATTTCTTTTAATCGTGGAGTGAAAATAGTCCATTCAGGCAAACTACCTTTTGTTCGCTCAATAAATACACCTTTATCTAAATCGATGTCAGAAAGTGTTAAATTCCAAGCTTCAGCACCACGAGCACGACATAAATAAGTTATTTCAATGGCATAGTATAAAGGTGTATTTTTTGTGAGTTCAAGTAATTTAGAATACTGAAAATCTGAAATATAAACTTTTTTTGCTGTTTCTTTAATATGCTTAACACCTAAACAAGGGTTTTTTGTTGCTAAATCACGCTCTTTAGACCAGTTAAAAGCAGCACTTAATAATTCAATTTCACGATTCGCCCCAGTAGTAACGCCTTGAGTTAATCTTTTATCAAAATATAACCTAATAATTCCAGGAGTTACAAGCTCGTAGGGCATATCACCGAATGTTTTACCATTCTTCATTGGCATATTAGTTAAAGTCTGATAGTAATAGCTGTAACCTTTATTAGTTGATAGTGATAAACCTTGAACATAATCCGATTTTAAATAGCGATCTAGCAGAAATGTAATAGTATCACTAGGAGTTTCACCAATAGATTCAACAATTGAATGGATTACAGAACAAGGGCAATCTTCTCTTAAAAGTTTTCTACCATCTCTTAAAGGGAACTCTTTCATTTTTTGGCCTGTTTTGTAATCTACATAAACCCAACGGCCATGTCTAAAATAACAATATTTAGGCGGGTTTTTACAATTAATCAAAACCTTTTTCCCATTCATTTTCATTTTGAATTTTATTCTTAACTAAATTTATATTTAAGGCTTCAGTAGTAGTAATAGGACGTTTGTGCCTATCTAAAAAATAACCAACACCGATAGAATCAAGAAATTTAACAACGTCTGAAGGTCGTTTATAACCAACCCAGTCACTTAAAGATTCAAAAGATAATAAAGACATAATCAAGACCTTAATGTTGTTTTATCAAAATTAAGAATGATTTGATTTTCTTTTTCAGTATGTACAATTTCAAAATCATCACCAAAGAAATCTAATACAAAAAGCATATGTTTTTCAGCTTCGAAACGAGAGGAGTATAAAGAAACAATATTGTCATACTGAATTTGCTGAAGAGATGATAGGTAATTTTTATTTAAGGTACCATCTTTATTTTTAAAAAATTCAGTGAATGAAACAGAACCATTTTTTTCAAGAATTTTTAATAATTTACGTTTAAACATAATTTAGCCTTTTAAAATTATTCCCAACCTGGAATATAATCATCATCAGGTTTGGTTAAAGATTGGGGATACTTACTTTTAATATTTTTGAAAGGAGTTTCATAGATAGGGGCTAGATCTAATCTTCTATCATCAACCTTTTCAATAAATGCGTTTATCCATTGCTCAGAATCCTGACCTTTCTCCCTGAAATATTTGTTAATAACGGATATTTGAGGAAATGAATAGAGCATTTCTTCTATTTTTTCATTAGGTACGTCTTCTTTTGCACAATAAGAAGCTAAATGACCTAATAATTGAGCAATGTTACGGTCTGAATCATTGCCAGAATGAGTAACTCTTAAACGTTGATATTGATATTTTTCATCTTCTATGTTCATAAAAGGCGATTCAGCTAAATATTGCCATTCGGGGCGAATAACTTTTGAATCGGGGTAAACATAACGGCATTGTTCATAGAGCATATGACGCCACAAAGAGGGTATGTGAGGTATAAAATCGGCGATTGATTTAATTTCATGTGAAATAGTTGCCCCGCCTTTTGCGGGTAATCCCAATTTTAAAAGAACATTGGAAGGAAAAGAGCCTTCTATCCTAAATACATCTTTAGATTTATCAAAACATAAATGTTGGCTGTAAACAGAATCCCAAAACTTAAATTTATTACTCCTTTTTGACTCTTCAAGCTTGCTGTAAATACGAGTTTGAACCCCTTGTTTACCAATTAGAAAGGACTTTTCATGATCATAACGGATAGCTATGTCAGAATGATCTAATTCGGTTTTTGTGAGGTCTATAAAACCCTCTGAAGAGCCAGCCGAAGGAATAGCACGCTTTACACGTGAACGAGTGCGTAAATTATAAAGAAAATCTCTCTCAGGTTCCCAGCCTTGCACGTCCATGCATAAATCACCCCTTAAACCTGCATATTCAAAGTTATCAAAAAAGAAATTTGCGAAATCGTCTGTTATTTCAGCACAGCGAGGTAAACCTTCATTATAAATTAATTGGGGTGAAAGCTTAATTTTAAGTCCTGTTTGCTCTATAAGCCATTGTGTGTCACTTAAATAGCCGAAAAAGATAAGAATGCCAACAGATTCATTTTGAAGTTGATAGCGGTAACCAGAATCGAAAGGGGCACGATGAAAACGAAACTTTAAGCCATTTAATGAAATAACTTTACGAGGGTATTCATTAAAAACTTCTTTTTTTGTGCCGTAATAATCATCTATTTGGGTTTCAACAAACAATTGATTAACAATTTCAGGCTTTAAAAGGCCTTTGAATTTAGGTTCTAAAGTATCAACTCCTGTATGGAGTATTTCAAAATTGGTTAAATCGGCTGGTTCGTTTCTTGGGGTACATTCATTATTAAAATAAAAACCATGATCATTATTTTCAAAACGTCCCGTTTCAGAATTTAATGATTTTCTATCAGATAAAATATATTTTTGTCTTGTCATTTTTTATTTCCAAATAATAATTATTCTTATTTATGTATTTTTGTTAATGCGTGTTACAAAGACGCAAGCCATGTACACCGACTGCGTCGGCGTTACATTGGCTTTGGTGCAATTGCATCAACTTGTAAAAAAATGTAAATTTCTTGAGAAAGATCAGAATCATTAGAAGAAATAGGAATATCAAAGAAAGCTAAATCTGAATCTGAGTTAGTTTTTCGTTTATCAATAATCCCTCCAACAGCGTATACAGTACCTGGAGAAACCAACAGAGTAGTAGATAGGCTTTGATCATCTGTAATGATGTCACTAACGGTTGATAGTTGAGTTTCTGAAATTGAACTAAAATTCTGATTGAGTGTTAAATAAATTAGATTGTCAGGCCTAACAGTTGCAGATACTTCAACAGATAGGCCCACTTTTTTACGCTCTATGTTATCTATTATTTGGCCAGTTTCTTGGACTATTTGGCTAGTTCTAATAGGTACTTCCCGACCAACATTAAAAGATGCTTGTTCACCCTCTAATAGCTGTATAAAGGGCTGACTATGGATAGTTACATCTTGCTTTGATTTTAAAAAGTTAAAAAGAAAACTGATTCCAGAAGTAAACTCCTTAATTGTATTAATGGCAAAGCCTGTACCGGTTAATTGAACAGCACCATTAGAAAGAATAGGAACAATATTAAATTCTTTGTCTTTTGATTTTGTAACGGAAGTTATGAGCATTTTTACCGATAGCGTTTTAAGACTTTGATCTAGGGAATAGACGTTTTTAGTAAAAGTGTGAATTAAGCTTTTTTTGCCTGTTATTTGAAGCCTATGGAGGGTGTCATAAGGTTCAATCGTGACACCATCAACGGGTTTAATTAAAGAGGGTTTAACGTTATTAAGCGTAAGTATCTCGGTGACAATTGATTCATCTCTGTCTAAATCAATTTTCTTAATAATAGAATTAAGAGTATTAAAGTTTTCTTGTGTATCAGTAATTAAAATTAAGTGATCACCAACAGATTGAATAGAACCTTCATAAGAAATTAAATGAGATAAGGCGGATTGAACATCTTTTGTTTTGGCATTACGTAAGTAAATAATGAAGGTTTTAAAATGGCCAGGTGCAGAATAATAAGATTCATTGTCTTGATTTACAATTGTTACTAAATTATTAGAATCTTCATAAACCTTTAAACCCGATGCTCTTAAAGCGTCTTTAAATAAAGCGTAAGTTTCATTTATTGATTTGTCATTGGGTACAGATAAAGATATAGAAATATCTGAAACATCGGGTGAGTAAGTAAAAGATTTTTGTGTTAAGTCTGAAATTATAGGTACAAGCCTAGAAACTGGTACATTTTCGTAATTAGTCTTTAATCCTTCAGAATGTGCATTAATTGATATTGTTAATAACAGTAAAATTTTAATTATCTTTTTCATTTTTTTTCGTACCTTCAAATTCTTTAGGTGAATACGTTATAACGTTGTTATCTACGGTATAAACACCATCACTAATTTTTTTTAAATTAAAGCCTATATCTATTAAGTCTTGATAAGTAAGGGTAATTTTTGTTGAATCGGGATTAACATAATTAAAAAGGACTAACTCAACATCTTTTGATTTGATGATTGATGCCAAATAAATATGGGGTTCATCTTCGCCATCTTTGCCCCCCATAAAGGATAATGAAGGGGCTATATTAGGTTGCTCTTTATGTTCAATTGAATGAGTGGGGCTTTCTTTAGGTTCAGGTGTATCAGGGTTAAGTAAGCCGTATAAAAGGTAAACAATCGTAAAAATTGAAATGGGTATTGCAAGGCCTAAAACTTTTATTTTTAGAGGTAATTCTTTGAGGTGATTTGTAAAAGTTCTGTTTTGAGTGTGCTCAACAGAAGATTCATATAGACCATAGTATTCTTTAGGAAACTTAAATTGCCCTCCTGTTTTTGCTGAATCTTCAGTCTTATCTAAAGTCTTATCTTTACTTTCTAAATAATTAGAAACTTCTAAATTTGCAAGTCTTGTAAAGTGCCTATGGGTTTGAACAATATCACGGACTTTAGAATCAACAAAAGTTGGGGATTGAGTTAATAAATAGATATCAATTGCTGAATGTCTTGAATGAGTTAGCCATTCGTCATGCTCAGAACGTTTAGCGGAGTGGTGTTTTTGAGGATAAAGAATGTGAGCTTCATCAATTAATAATAGGGAGCCATTTTCAAACCAATCAAGATTTAATTTAGTTTCACCACTTAACAATTGTTCACGTGTAACATAAATATCTGTTATTTCTTTAAAACTTAAAGGGATCCATTCTGAAACATCGGAATATAAGGAATGAGATTGATCAAACCTAATAATATTAGAATAATAAACCTTTCTAGGTTTTCCATTTTTAATAGATTCTTTTTGAATTCTAATAACTTCAGTAATACCATAAAGCGTTTTTGCACTCCCCATATTTCCAGTAATCAAATTAATAGCCATAATTAAGCACTCGCTGACTTAAGAGCCAAAGCCGATGATGCTTTAGTTGTAACAATAGACCAAGCCGCAGCATAAGCTGTAAGGATATTTGTTAAGGCATCATCAACCCGTAATTCACTAGCACCCATAAATAAAACTGTTAACCATTGGCTAGGGGCATCAGGCATAGATTGAAAAGCAAGCAACATAGCGTTGTAGGCAAAATCTAAAGTAAATTGAGTACCTTGATAAGTTATAAAACTAATACCCAATACAAAAAGAATTTTTGATAAAAAACCGACGGTAAAAAAAGTAATAATAGATTTAACTAATTTTGTAGAAATTAAACTTTTCCACATTGAAACTAAAAAAGTACCTAAAACAGAAATTAAACTTTTCATAATTAGCCCCTCACAGCACCATAAATAATTTCAAAACCCCAAAGATAAGAAAAACCAACTAAAAAAACAGAAAACATTTGCCAAATAATGCACATATGCAAAAGATTAATCGTGAAATTAGTCCCTGTAACTTGAACAGTTAAATTAGAGCATGGAGTGTCAGGAATTAAATTAGATTCATAAGTAAAAGAATCTAAATCAATACCTGTTTCATCTTTTTCAAAATCATTTTCTTGTTTTGTAGCTTCAGTTTCGAAATTTAAAGCAAGATCAGTAAAATCAGGTGTAGGAGGTTGCTCAGGAGGCTGGGATAAAAGTTGTTTAATACCATTTGCATGTGTAGCAGTTTTACCCGTATTATTCAAAATACCGGTCAAATACCCCCTATAATCAATCACTTCAGGTTCATTCGTTGTAGTAGTAGTTGTACTTGTACTTGTACTTGTAGTAACTGAACCATCCACATTGTTTATAGTTGTATTTGTTGTAGTAGTTCCCGTTGATGTTCGGGGAACTGAAGGAGCAACGGGTGCAACATCGGCGGGAACATCAGGAACAACAGCAGAACCATCGCCAGAAGTGTCTATATAATCAGTTGAACCAGTAGGATTTAAGGCAGTAGGTAATATGGGGTAATCATCTAAAGAAGGTCGATTTTCACCCGTATAACCATTAGCTTTCGCTAAAGCTTCAGAATAAGTTAAACCTTTATATTCCGTTGGCTTATCTTGTACAGAATCCCAAAGACTATTTAAAAAATTTTGAGCTTGGCCTGTTTCATCGCCATAAGCAGTAGCTAATTCAGCAGGAGTTGCCATGTAAATCGGAACAAAATTACCGCTTGAATCAAGATATCCAGTATTACCGCTTGAATCAGTTATTAAATTATAATCGCCCGCAGTTGAATTAGAAAAATCAAAAGTACCTGAAGCACCAGGACAGGTATAAGAACCTATATAAACAGACTCTTCATAAAATGAACCTAAGGGAAAAACACCAACAGATTTTTGTACGGTGCCATCTAACTTAACTCTTTCAAAAAGGCATGAACCCTCACCTGGATTTTCTTCAACATACGTAACCCTACCATCATAATAATGTTCACCTGTATCAGGGTGATAGATTGGAGTTGAATCAATAACCGTACCAGGTGCTACATTTAAAGTATTAGAAGTCGAAGGACTAAAAACACCATCTGCAATAAGAGCAGAACCCGCAGTTGTACCCGCAAATATCCCCGCTCCTTTTAAACCTATACCGACTTTTCCCGATTCAACGCCACCAAAAACAGCCGTTTTAGCTTTTTGAATTAAAGCGGGATTTTTAACAGCTGTAACAATAGCTTCTTTTAATGCTTGAGTAGCCGTGAAACCATAAGCAATGGCTGGAACAAAACTAAAAGCGTTAAGCGAAATAAAAAAAAGAATTGAACCCATAAGGATTTTATTAATATGTTTTTTCATTTTGATTAAAACTCTTAAAATTAAATATAAAAAAAGGGCTTACGCCCTTAGTGCCTAAAGACGACCAATAAGGACTTTAAAAAATAGATAAATACCTAAAATTTGACCTAATAAAATGACGTCTTCAGGCGTTAACATGGATTATTACCCACGAGCACCACGGCGAATGAATGACATGATCACACCACCACCAGCAATAACAAGAGCGAAAGTTACACCCAATAAAATAGCCACATCAACGTTAGCTAAGAAATCAGTTTTCTCAGCCGCAATTGTTGTAACATCAAAAGCCGCTTGCGAAGCGGTAGCCATTAAACCAGCACCGAAAGCAGAAACAGCTAACAGCCCTTTTTTAAGTAAGTTTTTCATGTTGTATCTCCTTTTTAAAACATGATTGAATGATTCGTAATGAATCTTTTAAAACACTTTAAAAATGCTTTAAGAGATTAATTCCAACCAAGTGATTTATAAATAAATGAAATAATAGCTTTACCAGAAATGCCAGCTATATAACCCAACAAAATAAACAAAAAGAAAAGACCAACAAGATCAGTACGATCAGAAGATGATAATTCCGAAATACTGGGGGAATATTCAATAACTTGAAGTGTGCCAACTGGACAAGATAAAACATCTTGACTAGAAATAGTTTTAATAGATATATCTGTACTACTTGCAACATTACAGACTATTGAATACTTCATAATCAACCTTTAAAAATTTTATAAAATTCATAAAAAGCGAAAATTAAAACAACGATATAAAAAAGAACTCTTAATTTCATTTGTAATTACCTTTTGAATGGATTATTTTCAAAGCATTTAAATGCACACTATTTTCATCATCACCAACATAAACAACATCGTCCGATTTAAAACGCGCATCAGTAAAAAATTTAGGTCTGACATAGTCGAAATAAACATCTAACAAAACTTCTTTAACCAAACAACCAATAACCAAAATTGCAAAAATAAAAACACCAAAAAAAGAAATCAGTGATTCAAGCAATTCCTTAAATTGAATTTCTGTTAATACTTGTAGTTCCATTTCTAGTACCTCAATTAATTAAAAGAGCGGCATTCATAGCCCCGAATTTGACGAGGTACGAATCAAGAAAAACTCGACCCCATAAACACCGCTTTTTTAATTAACTCCTTTTCTTAGTAAACTGACGCACTCTCGTTTGTCGGGTCAGAATTAAAAACAGAATAAAAAGACTTTCTGTTTCTAATCCCGACCTAGTTTTATAACCTGTTATTTAGTGGTATTTGGTTTGGGTGTGAAACCCGTTACAACAAGTAAAGGAACTGTTTCAGTTTTTCCATTTTTATGAATTTGTTCCAACTTTTGACCACCTTCTAAATCTAGAATTAAAGGACTACCTTTTTGGGCTATTTCACTTTGAATACGAGCGGCTATTAATGTTGAATCCTCTTTTTCATTACCAATGATTTTCATTTTAGAAACACGTTTACCAGCAAAACCTTCATTGGGATCAGTAGGTTCTAAGTATTGAACGGAACCGTACATAATAGGATCGCCCGTTGTTTTTCCGTTTTCATCAGTTGGGGTAAATGTTCCAAATTGAACGTTAATAACTTCAGCTTGCATTTGCATTTTCATTTTTCGCACCTCTTTTGTTTAATAAGTAAATTTGCGTTGATTGAATTGGTTAAAATCTTGAATCATCATGGTTAGTAAAAAATCAACAAAGAAACCTTTTAATGTGATTGTTCGATTTACAGGATCATACCCCACTATTCGCGGTTTTAAGTTGACTGGCATTTTGTTAAAAAATTGAGTAATGGCACTTGAATCAGGAAAAGAATAAGTGCTTGTTGTGAATGGTTTACTTACTGGTAGTTTAAAAACAACCTGGAAACCAAATCTAACCCTAGGGTTTTGTTGGCATTCGGTTTTATAGCGTTCAATTTGCTGTTTAGCCAATGTTAGAGCTTCGATAGTAGGATTAGTTACATGAGCTGTTTTAAGGACTTCCTGAGTTACAATTTGCATTATTGAACCCCCTCAGTAACTTGAGAAGCTTCCTCTTCAATATCACCAATTTGCGATAATTGATAATGATGAATACGCTCAATATTTTGTTTATTATTTTGTTCAGCTTTGTATCTATCAATAACAGCATCAAAGAGGAATGTATTTTCATCTTCAAACATTCCTTCAAGCTCAAACGTGCATAGACCACTAATAGAGCTTAGATCATCTAAATCAATGTCATTTTCATAAAGAAAGGTTTTGAATATATTAACAGGTGTATCAAGTTGGTTAATGAGTAAAGATTCAATAATTTGAAGATCATCATCAAAAAAGAATCGATCACGATTAATTTCATTTTCAATAGATAAAATAGAATTATCTTCAGGACTTAAAATAAAATTAACGCGAGGGTATGTAATGTCTTTCTGAAAGTCACAGACAGAAATGCAATGGGAACGTTCATTGTAAACGTAAGAGAGGGATGAATAGCCAGGAACAGATGTAAATTCTATTTCTAACATTTCTCTATATTTTTCAGCTTTTTTTAGAGAATCAATATAAAGATTTAGAATTTCTTGATTTTTCATTTTTTTCGTACCTCGTAAAAATTCGTAATTTTGAGAAAAAGCCCGATTAATGAGATAATCGGGATAAAACAGAAACAAAATATATAAATAAAATATAAAGCATGGAATATTTTCATGAATTAATTTCATGGGTTAAATATATAACACATTGAAATTATTTTCAAGGAAATATTTCATGAAAAATGAAGATTTTTTATGGACATCTACGAAAGAATTAAAAAAATTAGAAAAACTACAAAAATGAGCCAACCTGAGTTCTCAATATTTTGCGGACTTAAAGGAAATGAAATATCAAGTTTAGAAAACAGAAAGCAAAAGGCGTCTAATGAAACATTAGAAAAAATTGGAGAAAAATACCCGGAGTATAGAATTTGGTTATTAACAGGAGAAGAATTCGAAGAGAAAGGGCACATAAGCCCAATGACTAAACTAGAATCTGAAAAACAGAAAGTTAGTTGATGGCAAAGAAAATTTTAAATAAATGGTACTAATTAATAAATAATATAAAAGAAAAAATAAAAAGAAAAATAATACCTAACTTAATTTTATCTGAGTCTTTAAAGTGATCTGAATCATTGGTAAGTTTTAAATTTGATTTTGAACCATGTGGTGAAGTAGGGTGGGGTGTAGAAGTTGTTTTATTAGATTGTTCTGAAAAATCCCCAACAATTACACGAGCTATGTGATTGGAAACTTGCTCAATATTATAATAATAATCAGATTCAACCCATACAAGTGGCAAACCAGCAGACTTAAAAGCGGAATCTACAAATTCATCCCTCCAAATTCTATCCGGCCTATTATGACTTGGATCATTAAGTTCAATAGCACAAATAATCTTTAAGTCACAATCGCACAAAACATAATCAACATGTTTTTGCGAAATTTGAGAGAACATTTTATGCCAGCCACTACCCTTTTGAAACTTATTAACAGCAGGTGTAAGAATGTCAGCAATTCTAACTTTTCCATAAACCTTGAAAGAATCGCCAGCCAATTCTTCAAGAATTTTCATAAAGTGAATTTCAGTAGGTGTAAACAAGGACTTATGACATCTATAAATGTATTTGAAATCAGACATTAAAATTAGCACCTTTACTTAAATGATAAAATTATATACTAGGTATAAATTTTTACCAAAAGAAAACATTAAAACCCTGTAAAAACGCTTTAATAAATAAGAATTGTTTTGGTAAAAAAATTAACTAAGTTATTAATTAATATAAAAACTATACACGGCTACGAACCGAGCGGTTAGGGGTTCGACTCCCTTCGGGCGCACCATATTTTAAAGGCTTGTAATGAGAAATCATTACAGGCCTTTTTTATTGTCTGCCATTTCTTGCCTTACTCTTTTTTTGTCAATCAACCTTTTTTAAACGCTTTTACCAGGCCTGGTAAAATGAATTTTGTTTATGTAAATTTAGCTAAAGGATTGGCTTTATGAAAACGATTTTATTTGCCGTGTTATTAATGTTTACCAGTCTTGCACAAGCGCAACAGCCTTTGTTTGATAGTCACCTTCATTATGGTACTGAGGATGCAAAACACTATACTCCTAAACAGATTATTGAGATATTTGACCGCAATAACATAGAGTATGCATTGGTTTCTAGTACGATAAATGATGGCACTGTGGCTTTATATGATTATGCACCTAAACGAATTATTCCGTTTTTAGGATTGTATCGTTCCTTACGTGACAAACGTGATTGGATGTGGGATATGAGCGTGATTCCTCGGGTTGAAGAAGCCTTACAAAAAGGGATTTACCGAGGGTTAGGCGAGTTTCATATTTTTGCTAAAGAGCGTAAAAGTCCGGTGTTAAAAAAACTGGTTAAGATTGCGGTTAAACATAATTTAATGTTACAAGTGCATGGTGACCCAGAGGTGATTGATGAAATATTTACCCAAGCACCTAATGTGACGATATTGTGGGCACACATGGGAACCAAACCCCTGCCTGAGGTTTTAAGGGATATGCTTAATAAATACTCACATAATTTGTATATTGATACTTCAGTTCGCGATAAGCAGTTGCTAGAAAATGGTGGATTGTCAAAAGAGTGGCAGCAGTTGTTTATTGATTATCAAAATAATTTTATGGTGGCGGTAGATACATTTAGTGTTAATCGCTGGAATACATTTGATTCAGTTATAAAGGATATACATACTTGGCTGGCCGATTTGCCGCCTGAAGTCTCTAAAAAATTGGCTTATGAGAATGCGTATAATTTATTAATAGCACAACCAGAATAAATAAAAAACGATTTTACCAGGCCTGGTAAAAAGAGAATAATGTTAAAAAGCCTCAGTTTATTGAGGCTTTTTTATTGGTTTTTGCTGTTGCAAAGATGTTATTTAAGGTAAGACAAAACCAATGGCTTCATGTACGCTTTTAAGTGTCTTTTGAGCTTGTTCACGTGCTTGTTCAGCCCCTTTAGCTAGGATGTTACGTAATTCAGTTTCGTCACTACGCATCTCATGAAAACGTTTTTGCATAGGTTCTAGGTAGTCCACAACCAATTCACCCAATTCTACTTTTAAATGACCATACATTTTACCTTCAAAGTGTTTTTCGACTTCGGGAATGGTTTTGCCACTAATTACTGAATAAATGGTTAAAAGGTTTGAGACACCGGGTTTGTTTTCTAGGTCGTAATGTATTTCTGAACCTGAATCTGTTGTGGCTTTTTTAAACTTTTTAATAATGGTTTTAGGGTCATCAAGCAAGGCAATAAAATTGTTTTTGTTTTCATCTGATTTTGACATCTTAGAAAGAGGGTCTTGCAAGCTCATAATGCGCCCACCCGATGTTGTTGTAGGAATAAACGGTTCTGGAATTTTAAAGATTTCTTTTTCAAAACGGTTGTTATAACGAGTACCTAAATCACGTGCTAATTCTAAATGCTGCTTTTGATCAGCGCCTACTGGAACCATTTCGGTTTGGTATAACAATATATCCGCGGCCATTAATACTGGGTAATCAAAAAGCCCTACATTGATGTTTTGTGCGTGTTTTTGAGACTTGTCTTTAAATTGCGTCATTCGGTTGAGTTCACCCATATAGGTTGAACAATTTAGTACCCAAGCCAACTCGGCATGTTCGGGTACATGCGATTGAACAAATACTTTGCTTTTGTCAGGGTCAATGCCTGAGGCTAAGTAGAGTGAAACAAAATCTAAACTACGGTTGTAAAGTTGTTTAGGGTCTTGTTCAACGGTTATGGCATGCATGTTTACTAATGAAAAAAGGCAGTCATAATCGTCTTGCATCGTTACCCAGTTTTTAATTGAGCCGATATAGTTACCAATCATTAAATCGCCAGAAGGCTGAATGCCGCTAAATAGTATAGGTTTTGAGTTTGTCATTCTTTTGTTATCTTTGTATTTGCTTTAATAATGTGTGTTATTTTCGCATTTTATGTGCGTAAAGACTAGCGTGCAAAGGGGATTGAGCATGAATCTTTATAATAAAAAGGGAATCAGTTTTTTTGTACGCTCTTGAAAAATGACATAGTGAGGTAGTTTTTCGACTAAGAGTGACTCTTCGTAGCTAAGTTTAATGTATAGCGAAATAAAAAGAGCTGCGTAAAGAGATAGAGCTACCCAGCTAAGGTCTAAAATAACTAATGGCAAAAAGAAAAGAATAATTGAAAAATACATTGGATGGCGAATAAAACGGTAAGGACCATGGGTAACTAGTTCAATATCGGGCATTGGGTCAGGCACAATATTAAAGTGGCCTAAATGCATAGTCTGTACAGCCCATAAACCAATAAAAACGGCAATAGCTTCAACGGTTAATACAATGGCATTAAGGCTGAGTGGAAGCAATAATAATAAAAGTGCAATTAAGCCAAATTGTAAGGCAACTAAACTAAAAGAAACTATAGGATGTTTCATTGTTGTCATGATTTTACTCTTTATAAAGTTAAGGGCGTCTGTATTGGGCTTTGTTCTTTAAAAAAGAAAGCCTCAGTAGATTATATCTATTGAGGCGGTAAATGAGTGATGAAATATGAGCTTAGTGTTTTAACTTTATATTTAGGTTTTGTTGGTTAAGTTTTTACTCATAACTTTGGTCAAAGCCTACTTTCATATATTCTTTATAAATATGCACGCCATTGTTTTTGTGTGTTTGGGCAAAAACAGGGCGGTCTTTATAGGCCGACTGGTCAATTTTATCTACGTCTTCAAGTGTGCCACCAGCATCAACAATGGCTTTAACTTCTTTTTGCATAAACTTAAGGTAATCATAAGTATCTTGTTTTACTTTTTGCATATTTGTTGGTGAACCGTGCCCAGGGATAACAATGACATCCTTAGGCATTGCTTGAATCAGTTTTTCAAATGTAGTAACCCATTTTTGAGTGTCGGTATATGAAAAAAGAGCAATCATACGTTGGTTGTAGGCTAAATCACCAGGTAAAACGATATTGCGTTTAGGTAGATACACAATAGTTGAGCCTGGAGTATGGCCTGCGCCAAAGTTCATGATTTCAACTTTTTCTCCACCTCCAACATCCACGGTTAGTTTGTCATCAAAGGTGGTGAATTTATCAGATACATCGGTTGCAGAATCTGTAATTACATGGCCAACCCGATCTCCCCAGCTTTTTTTAATGTGTTTAAATCCGTTTTTAAAGTCATCATTGGCTACTTTATGTGAGTAAAGGTTTTTAACTCCTTGAGCAACCCAGTAACTTGCCCCTAAATAAGCGTGGCCTTGACTGTTTTCTACGGCTAACCATTTAACAGGTTTATTGGTGTGTTTTTTAATCACTTGGTGAAGCGCATGGGCAACAGCAGGGTTGGGGCCAGCATTAAAAACAAAAACACCGTCTTCAAATTCAATAAAGGTAAGGTTGTTATTTAAACCAAAGTTACCTGGGTTATGCCAAATCATACTTCCGACAATGGTGTACACGCCATCGGCAACTTTTATTGGTTGTGGCAGAGTAATTTGTTTACCAATGTATCCTTTTTTCTGTGTGACTTTTTCGACCTCTTTTTGATAGCTTGTCACGCTTTGAGAAAATCCATCTCCTCCAGGAAAAGCTTGCATTTCTTTGGCGTAATTGGCAAAGCTTTCTGTATAGACATCTTGTGCTTGAGCTGTATTTACACTTGATAATGCAAAGACGAGAGAGCTATAAAGTAGAGTGTTTTTCATGATGAAATCCTTTCATATTGAGGTTGTTTTGACTGTTGAACTCTGCCATTAATGGGTTTCGATAAAATATCGAATTAAAGTTTTTAATTTTTTTGCTTGGCAATACTTCGCCAGCTTGTTGTTGTAATTTGTTCTAAATAGGTTGGTAAAGGGTTTTCAAGCATATTGTCTAAGCCAAGCTGTATTAATCGTAAAACGCCACCAAAACTACTCGCCGTAGCGACCATAACATCCATTTCAATGATTTCACCTTCTTGCATACCTTGAGCAATAACATTACGAAGCGTTAAAAAGGGTTGTGAAGAACAGATGGGTGGAAGTTCTGGCATAAATTCTCTGTGGCGAGCGGATAATATAAATTGCATAACGGCAGGGTGTTTGTCGGCGGTTTCAATTACCGATTTTGATAAGGCGTAAAAGCGTTGCCAGCTTGAGTTGTGCTGGCTTAAAATATCTTGTTGTTCTTGAAAAACTTGACTAAGCAAGGTTTGCATTAAGGTTTCAGCAATTGCTTGCTTGTCTTTAAAAGCGTGATAAATAGAACTAGTACTGATGTTTGAATGTGCAACTATGTCAGGTATAGATGTGTTAAAAAAACCTTTTTTTACAAATAACTCTAAAGCACTTTGTAATATGTGTAATTGGGTTTTGGACAGGTTGTCGTTTTTTAGAAAGGTCTTCATTGATCATCTATTTCTTTGTAGTAATGATTTTTATTTAGAATACATATTCTAGAATGAGCATTCTAATAATGCAAACAATTTAATAAATCCGTTTTAATACGTCAAAAAAAGGTTGAATTCATTGCAGTATCTCTAAAACACGCTAAAATGAAACTCTATTCTTTGAACACAAATTTATATTCCTATATGCAACGAATCATTCGTAAAATCAGTTCCTTTTTTTCAAGGTCAAAAGCGCTTCCTGAACACGGTTCAATTGGAAAAAACTCACCTGTGGTTGTTAGCCGTCAAAAACACGGTATATCACGTCAACAAATTGATAAAGCGGCATTAGACGTATTGTACGGTTTAAAACGTGGTGGTTACGATAGCTACCTAGTTGGTGGATGTGTACGTGATTTATTATTAGGTATTGAACCTAAAGATTTTGATGTGGTGACCAGTGCGGAACCAGATCAAATTAAAACCGTTTTTAAACAGCGTTGTCGTTTAATTGGTCGCCGTTTTCGTTTAGCGCATGTGCGTTTTGGTCGCATGATGATTGAGGTGGCCACCTTTAGAGGGCAAGGTGATGGAGATGGTCGAAAAGATCGTTTTGGCCGCAACGGAAAATTATCTGGCCCTGCTAGACAGGTTGACGATAGCGGGCGTTTATTAAGAGATAATGTTTACGGAACAATGGAAGAGGATGTATGGCGTAGAGATTTTACTGTTAATGCGTTGTATTACGATATTAGAAACTTTGCGATTACCGATTACGTAAATGGGTTAGAAGATATTAAAAAAGGGCAACTTCGTTTAATTGGCGATCCTGAAACTCGCTATCGTGAAGACCCTGTACGAATGATTCGTGCCATTCGTTTTGCTGCTAAACTTGGTTTTAATATTGAGAAAAAAACAGAAAAACCTATTGTTAAATTAGCGCCTCTTATGCAAGACGTTTCAAATGCGCGTTTGTTTGAAGAAGTCTTAAAGCTTTTTCATAGTGGTGTTGCGGTAGAAGTTTTTGAAAAGCTTCGTCACTATGATTTGTTTGAGCATTTATTTCCTCTTACTGAACAGGTGTTATCCGAAGAGCAAGACGGTTTTCCTAGAATGTTGGTTATAGAGGCGCTAAAAAGCACGGATAGTCGAATTCAAGATGGTAAATCGGTTAATCCAGCCTTTTTATTTTCAGCCATGCTTTGGGAACCGATGTTAAAACGTAAGCAAGACTTTTTAGATGAAGGTTTCGCCCATCAAGATGCATTTTTTGCAGCGGCAAATGATGTTATTGAACAACAGATTAAGCGTACTGCAATTCCTAAACGTTTTACGGCACAAATGCGTGATATTTGGAATTTACAACACCGTTTACCTAAACGACATGGTGATAGGGCTCAAAAATTAATTGAACATCCTCGTTTTAGAGCGGCATATGACTTTTTAGGTATTAGAGTTGCAGCGGGTGATGATGAAATGGCTTCTGTATTTGATTGGTGGACAAAGTATCAAGAAAAAGATCCGGTTCAGCAAGTTGCTTTTGCTAACTCTGTAGAAAAGCCACAACGTAAAAAACGTGTTCGTCGTAACCGTAATTTTTATAGAAAACGCAGTCAATCTGCTGATTCAGCTAGCTAGTCAGTAAGTCGTCAATTGTATGCTAAAAACCACGGCTTATTTAGGGATAGGAAGTAACTTATCAAACCCGGTCGAGCAGCTAAAAACGGCGCTTAATTCAATATCTGAATTACCTCAAACTCAACTTGTTAAATCTTCTTCTTTTTATGGATCTAAGCCCTTAGGTCCTCAAGATCAACCTGATTTTGTGAATGCAGTGTGCAAAATTCAAACTGAATTAAGTCCATTGGTTTTACTTAACGCTGTACAAAAGATAGAACAAGAGCAGGGAAGAGTTAAAAAACGCCATTGGGGTGAGCGGTTAATTGATATCGATATTTTGCTTTATGGCGACCAACTCATTGAAGAAGAAAACCTAACGATTCCACATTTACAGATGAGTGTTAGAGACTTTGTACTTGTTCCGTTAGCTGAAATTTCACCAGGCCTGGTAATTCCAAATAAAGGTGAAGTTAGAGCATTATTGGGTAATCTTGAAAAGTCTTATTTGATTGCTCTAGCCGATGTGAATAATTAGTTTTTTTTCCTGTTTATTAACCCTTTCAAAGAATCTAACAATATAATGGCAATCTGCCTGAACCTTATTACGCCTTGTGAATAAAAGTGGCTTTTACTAATAGGAGTATCTATGTCAATTACGCTATCTAAGCTTAAAAAAATGCATGTAACGGGCGAAAAAATAACCTGTCTAACAGCTTATGATGCAAGTTTTGCGCATTGGATTGAACAAGCTGGTGTAGAGGTGATTTTAGTTGGTGACTCATTAGGAATGGTGGTTCAAGGTCATGCAACAACGTTACCTGTTACTTTAGATGAGATGGTTTACCACACTAAAATGGTACAACGTGGAAATTACCAGGCCTGGTGTATTGCAGATATTCCTTTTATGTCTGATTGTTCTGTTGAGCAAACCCTACAAAGTGCCGCACGCTTAATGAAAGAAGGCGGGGCAAATATGGTTAAGCTTGAAGGTGGTATGCGTGTTGTAAACACAATAACAGCATTATCAGAAATGGGAATCCCTGTCTGTGGGCATCTTGGATTGTTACCGCAATCGGTTGAAAAATATGGTTATAAAGTGCAAGGCAAGGATGACTCTTCTGCGCAACGTTTACGTGATGAAGCGCTTGCATTACAAAATGCAGGTGCAGACATGATTGTACTCGAATGTGTACCGCAGGCTTTAGCTCAAGAAATTACAGAACTTTGTTCTATACCTATAATTGGTATTGGATCAGGTGTTAATACCAGTGGACAAGTATTGGTATTAAACGATATGTTGGGTATAACCGTGGGGAATGCACCTAAGTTTTCTAAAAACTTTATGGCACAGACTGGATCTGTTCAAGAGGCATTGGCTTGTTATGTGAGTGAAGTGAAAAAACAAAAATTTCCTTCCGTAGAGCATGTAGTCGCGTAGTCGTCTAGATGGTTAATTTTACATTAATTTAGAGGGATAAGTTTGTATGCAAGTCTTTGAACAAGTTAACGCTTTGCGTGTTCAAATTTTAGAGTGGAAAAAGAAGGGGTATTCTATTGGTTTTGTACCCACGATGGGAAACCTTCATAACGGCCATCTTAGCTTGGTTAAATTGGCTCAGCAATCTTGTGATAAAGTGGTTGTAAGTGTGTTTGTTAACCCCATACAATTTGGTCCTGATGAAGACTATGCTAGCTATCCACGAACGATTGAACTCGATCAAAAAAAACTTTCTGAGTCACAGGTAGATACGGTTTTTTATCCCTCTGTTGAAGAAATGTATCCAAATGGAACTCAACAAACACGTGTTCAAGCAACTGAAAGTTTAACCGGTTTATTGGAAGGGGCTATCCGACCTGGTCATTTTGATGGTGTAACAACGGTGGTTTGTAAGCTATTTAATATTGTGCAACCTGATAAAGCAATATTTGGTCAAAAAGATTATCAACAACTCGCGATTATTAAAACAATGGTTGCAGAGCTTTCATTACCAATAGGCATTATTTCAGCTCCTATTGGTCGTGATTTAGATGGGTTGGCATTAAGTTCTAGAAACCAATATCTTTCTGTGCAACAGCGAAAAGTTGCACCTAAATTTCACACAGTGTTGCAAGATATTGCCCATGCGATTGAATCAGGGAATACCCAGTTTTCTGATTTATGTTCAGCGGCAACTGACTCTTTGTTGGCGGAAGGATTTGATGAAGTTGACTATATAACCGTTCGTGATGCTAAGACTTTGGCTCCAGTAACTAATTATGAACAAGATATTGTCATTCTTGGTGTCGTTATTTTGGGTAAAACCCGTTTATTGGATAATATTTTGCTATTAAAAAATAGCTAGAACCTTAGTAAGTCAACCACTGTTTTATATTTCATTGTTTCTTTTTGAGATATTTATGCTTGCTATTTATCAATGTTTATTCACCAACGGACATTTAATTATTAACCATTCAATATTTAAAATCTATATATGAGCTTTTCAACATTAATCGGATTAGTTGCGGGTATTGTCATTGTGCTTTTGGCCATGGCAATGGGGTCATCTATTGGTATGTTTATAAACTTACCAGGTATGATGATTGTTGTGGGTGGAACCGTTGCAGCCACCATGATCCGCTATTCTATGGCGGACAGTTTTAAAGCAATTGGCATGTCATTTAATGTATTAAAAGTATCTTCAGAAATAAAAGACTTTAATGAATTGGTTGATGTTACAGAAGATTTATTACGATTGGTGCGTGGTAAAGGTGTTTTAGCCATGGAAAGCTATGAAGTAAATAATAGCTTTTATCAAACCGGTATTCGTATGATGGTGGATGGATATTCCGTTGATTTAGTAAGACAAACGCTACGAGAGAAAAATAAATTATTAATGGAAAAGGCTGAAACCAGTGCTGGCGTGTTTCGCTCAATTGGTGAAGCCGCACCTGCATTTGGTATGATTGGTACTTTGGTGGGTTTGATTCAAATGTTGTCAAATCTCAGTGATCCATCTGCAATTGGACCTGCTATGGCCGTTGCTATGTTAACAACCTTGTATGGCGCCATGATTGCAAACCTTTTTGCTCTGCCAATAGCGGATAAAATTGAGTCTTGGGCACAAAATGAATCGGAAAGAGAGTTATTAATTATTGAGGCAATTGAAAGTATTGGTAAAGGTCACAACCCTTCTGTTATGAGGGATTTACTTGCCCCTTATTTACAGATGAATAAAAAGGTAAAAGATCGTGGCCAGGAAGGCTAGGGGTGGTCCTGCATGGTTGGCAACTTTTGCCGACTTAATGTCCCTGTTAATGGCTTTATTTGTACTTTTATATGCCATGTCGAGTGCCGATGTACCAAAATATAAAGCGGTGGTTGAATCATTAAGTGAAGCACTCGGTAATGGCAGTGAGTTGACTCCAGAACAAGAACAGTTTTTTCAATCTCTTCAATTATCAATGGATTCGGAATCTAAAGTAACTCTGCCTCCAGAGTCTAAGGATAGTCAAGAAACCGTAACTGATAATCTTCATCCCCTTTATGAAAATCTAATTGAGACTTACTCGGAAGCGGGTAAAAAAAGTGAAATAAAAATTCATTACGATAGTGAGAATAATCAAATTAGATTGGTGTTCCCAGAACAAATTGCTTTTGATCCTGGGCGTGCTAATTTAAAACCAAGATTTATTGAGTTGCTTGACAAGTTTTTTCAGTTTAGAGATGAAAAAGTTGCATTACAAGTGGTGGGGCACACGGATAGTCGACCAATTTTTGGAGGGCGTTTTAAATCTAATTGGGAGCTTTCTAGCGCAAGAGCGGCAAGTGTTATTGAGCAGTTGGTGAGTGATAATGCAATTAGGCCTGAACAGGCTCAAGCAATTGGTTTAGCGGATACTCAACCTATTTCTAATGGTACAACCGAAGAAGATTATGCAAAGAACAGACGGGTTGAAATATTGATTACACCTGAGAAATTTAGACCTAAATAAAATATTGATTTATGAGTCTTTAAATAAAAAAACCGGCAATATAAAAAATTATATTGCCGGTTTTTTTACATCTATACACAATCCAAAGCTAATTAACTTGCTTTAGTCGCTTCTGCCATTTGTGTCGGGATAGTATTGCGCGTATGGGTAATTTCATTTTTATCGTTGAAATAAACCATTTTAGGTTTAAAGGTATCTGCTTCAGCTTCTTCCATAGAAACAAAAGTAACGATAATTAATAAGTCATTAGGGTCTGCATTGTGTGCAGCGGCACCATTAACAGAAATAATTCCACTGTTATCTTCTGCACGAATTGCATAAGTGGTGAATCGCTTACCGTTATTGACATTATATATTTGAATTTGTTCGTATTCACGAATGCCTGCTACATCTAACAGGTGACCATCTATAGCGCAAGAACCTTCATAATCTAGTTCGGCGTGTGTTGTAGTAACACGATGTAATTTTGATTTTAGTAGTGTGACTTGCATAGTATTCTCTTTAGTTTGAAGAATGGGATCGCCATTTATCAGTTTAAAGCTCTGTAAACAGTAAGCTGCAAAACAATAATTTTCAGCCAGATATTATACTGCTATTTTTTAAGCTTTTTACTATTAAGTGTGGTTTATTGACATATAAATAAAATTATATCTAATTAATAGACAATAAAAACCCCCGATAAACGAGGGTTAAAAGTCAATAAAGTTAACAGCTTAACCAGTATTACGCATACCAGCCGCTATAGCATTAATACTGTTAAGAAGAGGGTTTAACCATAATTCACGTTCTTCGTCCGTTGCATCTACTGCTTTATAACGTGCTATTAAAGCTATTTGTATATTGTTTAACGGCACTAAGTAAGGGTTACGTCTTTTTAAAGACAGAGCAAGTGTTGGGGTGTCTGCCATTAAATATTCATTACCAGATATTTCCAATACACGTCTTACTGCACGCTCGTGTTCTTCTGCAATCATGTTGTAGATTTTAAGAGCTTCCTCTTGGTTTTGACCAAGCTTGCTATATTCTTTACCAATTTTTAAATTAGTTTTGAATAACGTCATTTGGATATTACTGATAAATGAGTTAAAGAAAGGCCAGTTTTTATGCATATCTTTAAGCTCTTCGTCAGAATGCTGATTAATCCAATTATCAAGTGCGTAACCTGTTCCTTGCCAAGCCGGGAACGTCAAGCGTGCTTGCGCCCAACCAAATATCCATGGAATCGCACGAATAGAAGATTTGGATAGGTTGCCTTTTTTACGGTGTGAAGGTCTAGAACCGATATTCAGTAAACCAATTTCCGTAACAGGGGTGGCTTCATAGAAAAACTCAAAGAATCCTTTAGTATGGTCGGTTAATTCACGGAAATTGTGCTCACCATCTTTGGCAAGCGTTTTCATGATTTCTAGATACTTTGGATTGTCTTCAGTAATGTCTGAAACAAGGCAAGTACTTGCTTTCATAAGGCCTGTAACCCCAAGTGATAGCTCATACATAGCTGTTTCAGAGTTACTGTATTTATAAGAAAGTACTTCACCTTGTTCGGTAAATTTAATTGAACCGCGTACCGTGCCTGTTGGTTGCGATAAAATCGCATAGTGAGTAGGGCCTCCACCACGACCAACTGTTCCACCACGACCATGGAATAAACGACAATCCACTTGGTGAGTATCGGCTAATTTCATAATTTGTTGTTGAGCTTGATATAGGCTCCAGGCGGAAGATAAATTACCACCATCTTTGGCTGAATCAGAATAACCCAACATAATCTCTTGCTGGTTACCAGAGGCTTGTAATAAAGCTTTGTAGGTTGCGTTTTCAAACAGTGCTTGAGTGACCGGAACAATATGTTCTAAATCTTCAATGGTTTCAAATAATGGTGCTATTTCAAGGTCACAGTAAGGTTTTCCTGCGTTATATCCCGCCAGCCCAGCTTGATGCGCCAAGAATAGCACTTCCATTACATGGCTAGCTTCGTGGGTCATTGATATGACATAGTTGTTAAAGGCTTTAGGGCTAATTTCTTTACGCATTTGACGAATAACATTAAATACTTCAAGTACTTCTGTTGTCATTTTGTCTAAAGCTAGGTGCTGGGTATCAATAATGGTTGCAGATGCTACGTGTTTCGCAAGTAATGTTAGCTTTTCAGATTCATTTAACTTTTTGTAGTCGATATCTAGATGAGATAAAAGATCCGCAACAGCATCACTATGTACGTTAGATTCTTGACGAATATCTAAACGCATTAGATAGAAACCAAAAGTTCTAACTAAACGGATAAGGTCTTGTAGCTCCTCATTGGCAACATTTTCATCACCATGATTGCATAGTGAACTATGAATGAGTTCAAGGTCCTCAAGAAGTTCAGCTTCGGAGGCATAAGCAAAAGAAGACTTTTCGATTTTCTCGTCATTTAACCAAGCTTCAACATACTGCAAGTTTTTATTTAATCGACCTTCCATAATGTATAAGAAGCGACGATAAGGTTCATCTCTAAAACGTTCTGGGCGTTTCTTAAATACGGCTTCAATTAGGTCAGCATCTACGATAGTTGTACGGTTGATAATTTCTTGTGAAATATTACACAGATAGCGAGAATGCGTTAATTTAGAACTTAAATCAAATACACGTTGTTTGTACTCATAAATCACGGATCGTGATTGTAAAAGAAGAGCTTTGATTGTTGTGTCATGGGTTACGAATGGGTTACCGTCACGGTCACCACCAATCCAAGAACCAAAGGTTAAAAAATCTGGTGTCGCAATATTTGCTTCAGGATAGTGTTTGTCTAACGCGCGTTCCATGTATCTATAAACGGTTGGAACAGCTTTAAATAACGATTTACGGAAATAGTAGATACCATTACGAATTTCATCTTCTACGGTTGGCTTTTGACGACGTACTTCATCCGTTTGCCAAAGTACTTGAATCTGAGATTCTAATTGCTGATAAAGAGATTCTTTACGGTATTCATTATTATAGGTATCGGCTTCATTAAGAGTGCCTATGTCTAAGAAGATTCTTCTTAAATTGTCCATAACTGAACGGCGTTTTGATTCTGTAGGATGAGCTGTAAAGACGGGGATGTAGTGAAGTTTGTTTAGTAATTCTTGAACTTGGTTGGCTTGCATGCCTTGTTCTTTAAATTCACCGATGGTATTTAATACTGAACCCATCCAAAGTGGGCCGTCTGATTTTAATTGACTTTGTCTTTCATGATATTGATGTTCTTCTTCGGCTAAGTTGACAAGACTAAAGTATAAATTGAAGGCTCGAATAATAAGATTTAATTCATCAGCACTTCTGGATTCAATGAAAGCTGTGAGTTCTTTGCGTAATTCTGGGTCATCGTTCTTTTGTAGGCTTATGTAGCCTTTACGTAGTTTTTCTACTGCATTATAAGTCTCTACACCTACTTGTGAAGTGATGACTTTTCCGAGGATTATTCCTAGAAGTTTGACGCGTGCTCTTAACTGCTTATCACGAATGTTGGCTGCCATTTTTACTCTCAATTTTTAAAAGAAATTGGAACAAATTATAGCAGATATTTTCAATGAATTAAGCACATAGCAGTGAATATAAAAAAATAAAGGTGTAGATGTCTGTTTCGTATTGCTTTTTAATTCTAAAACAAAAAGCCCACCAAAAGGTGGGCTTTAATAGTGCTTTGCTAAAACGAGCAATAATTTATTTTGCTTGGTAAGCTTTTACACCGTTTAGAATTTCTTCACGTGCAGCATCTATATCACCCCAGCCTTCTACTTTTACCCATTTACCAGGTTCAAGGTCTTTGTAGTGGCTAAAAAAGTGTTCTACTTGCTCTTTTAAAAGAGGAATATCTTCAACTTTTTCAATTTTTGAATAAATTGGCGAAAGTTTATCGACAGGAACAGCAATAACTTTTGCATCTTCTCCGCCATCGTCCGTCATTTTAAAAATGCCTATTGGACGGCAGCGAATCACTGATCCAACCATTAAAGGATGTGGCGTGACGACTAAAACGTCAACAGGGTCACCGTCATCAGATAGGGTGTCATTAATGTAGCCGTAGTTAGCAGGGTAAGACATTGTTGCACCTTGTAAGCGGTCAACCCAAACAAGGTCAGTGTCTTTGTCTACTTCATATTTTATTGGTGCTGCAAAAGCAGGAATTTCAATAATAACGTTTACATCATTAGGAACGTCTTTACCTGCAGGAACTGCTGAATATCCCATGTTTTATTTCCTTTTGTCTTTACCACGAAGACACGAAGACACGAAGAAAGAAAAGTGTGATTCGGTCAGTGGTGTTTTATTAGAGTGGTTTTATCGTTTTTATAACGCAAAACACCCGCAGTAATTCTCCGTTTAAACAACAAAAACTTTGTGTCTTCGTGCCTTATTGGTTAACTTTTGCGGGTGTTTTAAGTTCAGTAAGCTAAATACGCTTATTTATTGTGGTAAGCCACTACTTTAGCGACTTCATTTTTAGAACCAAGAACGACTGGTACACGGTCATGAATACCTTTTGGAGCTACGTCCATAATATCCATACGACCAGTAGATGAAGCACCACCAGCTTGTTCAACAATCATTGACATTGGATTACCTTCGTACATTAAACGAAGTTTACCTGCTTTTGAAGGGTCACGGCTGTCGTATGGGTACATGAAAATACCACCACGAATAAGAATACGGTGAACTTCAGCAACCATAGAGGCTACCCAACGCATGTTGTAACGTTTACCAAGAGGACCTTCTTCACCTTGTAGGCAGTGGTCAATGTATTCTTTCATCTCTGGTTCCCAGAAACGTTGGTTAGACATGTTGATTGCAAATTCAGCAGTGTCTGCAGGAATTTGAAGCGCTTCTTTAGTTAAAACGAATTCACCGATGTTTGTGTCTAAAGTGAATAGGTTAACGCCATTACCTGTTGTCATTACTAATAGTGAAGATGGTCCGTAAAGAACATAACCTGCAGCTACTTGCTTACGACCGTTTTGTAAAAACACTTCTTGGTTGTCGCCAGGCGTATTGTCTTGTGCTTCTAAAACTGAGAAGATTGTACCAACAGAAAGGTTTACGTCGATGTTTGAAGAGCCATCTAATGGATCAAATGTTACTAGGTATTTACCATCTGCATTAGCCGCAATAGTGTAATCTTCTTCTTCAGAACCAACACCACGAACGAATGAGTTAGCAACCAAGATATCTTTTAAAAGGTCGTTAGAAATAACATCTAACATCTTTTGTGTTTCACCTTGAATGTTTTCGTCTTCTGTTGCGCCTAAGATACCAGCTAATTCACCTTGACCTAATTTGTATGCGATGTCTTTACACGCAACCATTATGTCTTTGATAACAAGCTCTAATTCAGCATTTATGCCATCAGCGGCTAGTACTTGATCTAATCTTTTCATCGAGGGTCTCTCTGTTTTAAATTGAAATAGTAAACTTTTTGGATTTTAACATGCACAGGGTTCATTTATCAATTGAATATCATGAATCATCTATTTTGATGTTTGCTTTATTCGCCACGATGCCAACCTTATATAGAATAAAATTGAACTTTAATCCTCTTTAAAATCAAGGTGACGAGTGGTGTACAATACAAAAAAATATAATGTCGCTATATTCGCTTGCCCATATAGTGTTTTACATAACACAAACAAATAATTATTGAATTACCAGGCCTGGTAATTTATTGAAATGTATTAAATAAAGAGTAAAAAATGAAGTTTATTGTTAAGTTGTTTCCTGAAATTATGATTAAAGGTGGTCCAGTTAAAAAGCGCATGATTAATATGCTCACGGATAACTTACGCACCTTGTTATATAGAGTAGATGACACAATAGAAATAAAACGTTTTTTTGACAAAATTGAAGTTCAGACGGATGAAAAGAACATTGAATCTGTGCGTAAAATTCTTAAACAAACTCCTGGTGTTGAGCAATATTTAGAAGTTATTCAATATGAAACGGGTGAAGATTTAGAGGCGATTGCTCAAATTGTGGCAGAACATAAGTTATCTTCAATTGAAGGTAAAACCTTTGTAGTAAGAGCTAAGAGAACTGGTGAGCATAGCTTGACTTCCTTTGACATTGAACGTTATGTCGGCTCCCATTTATTTAATAAAGGTAAGCCAAAAGGCGTGGATTTACGCAAACCAGAAGTAAAAGTTGAATTTGAGCTTGATAACAATACATTAAACGTTATTACAAAAAGGCAACCGGGGTTAGGTGGATTCCCTATCGGGGTTCAAGGTGAGGTTTTGTCATTAATGTCAGGTGGGTTTGATTCAACCGTGGCCAGTTTTTTAACCATGAAACGTGGCATAAAAACGCATTTTATCTTTTTTAATCTAGGTGGTGCGGCGCATGAAGTTGGTGTTAAACAAGTAGCCCTTTATTTATGGGGCCAGTTTGGTGCATCTCATAGAGTGCAATTTATTACTGTACCTTTTGAAGAGGTTGTTGAAGAAATTTTTAGATCAACACACGAAAGCTATATGGGCGTAACATTAAAACGATTGATGATTATGGCTTCAGAAAAAGTGGCGGACGCTATGGGCGTGGATGCGCTTGTTACTGGTGAGAGTGTGGCTCAGGTGAGTAGTCAAACCTTGCGAAATTTAGCGGTAATTGACGAAGTGTCTAACAAATTAATTTTAAGACCTTTGGCAACGATGAATAAATCTGAAATTATAAAAATAGCCGATAACATTGGTACACGTGAATATGCTGAAAACATGCCAGAATATTGTGGCGTCATTTCTAAAAACCCTGTTACCAATGCATCGTTTAATCGAATGGAACGAGAAGCCAAGGCATTTGACTATCAAGTGTTGGATGCGGCTATTGAAAAGTCAATCAGTATTCCTGTAGATAAAATTATTGAAGATGTAAATAGTGCTGCGCCGGTAGATATTGTGAATACACCTGGCCAGGCAATTGTTATTGATATTCGTCGTGAATCAGAAGCGAATCATGCGCCTTTAGATATTGAGAATATAAATATCCCTTTTACTGAATTAAACCGTACATTTAAAACGTTAGACCAATCAAATGAGTATATTTTGTATTGTGATAAAGGGGTCATGAGCCAATTGCATGCTCAGTATTTGCGTGATGCAGGGTTTGAAAATGTAAAGGTTTTTAGACCTGTTTGATTCACTGTAAATGCAAGTCCGGTTTTTACCTCAAGTAATTTATAGAACTTGAGTGAGGTCGTTAATTATTTGAGTCAGAATTTTCGGCCTGCGTTTCTTGATATTCTTCTAGCTGTTCTTCTTTAAATTGGTGTTTTTTTGTAGCCAATTCTTTTGCAAGTTTTAATGCGATTTTGGTTTTTTGTATTTTGGTTACATAGTTAACCGTTTCTTGACCAATTTCTTGTCTTGCAAGTACTTCTACATTGTAATGCCATTTATAGGGGTTAAGGCCTCTTGCTTCGGTCATTCGTTGTAGTTTTCTAATACGACCTGGCCCTGCATTGTAGGCAGCTAAGGTAAAGTTAATTTTATCTTCTTTTGAATATTCTGGTTTGTCAAAGTAAAAATCTCTAATAAAAGCTAGGTATTTAACACCTGCTAAAATATTGTCTTCTAAATTATAAATATTAGGCACGTTGACGATTTTTGAACGAGCAGTAGAGGGTTTAATTTGCATAATGCCCACTGCATTTGCATGACTTCTTAGGTCTTGTTTAAAACCCGATTCATGAAAGGCTTGAGAAGCAATTAGATACCAGTCAAAATCAAAAAACGTAGCATATTTTTCAAAATAGTATTGTAAGCATGGGGTTTCGTCGAGCGCATTTAACGATAATGGTTGTTTGATCCAATATGGGTTTTTAAAGTATTTTCTATATAAGCTGTTTCCTAAAAAACGTCCCGGCATGGCATACTTAACAATAAAATCATTCAACACTTTTTTTAATTTAGGAAGATTTTGATTGATTGCCCAGGCAATGTTTCCCCCATAATGAAAAGCAAAGTTTTTTTGTAATCTTAGATTGGTAAAGACATTTTGGTATATTTCGGCGATATGGTTATCTACAACGGTGTAGTCAAATAACCCTGCGTTTACCATTTCAAGAATATCTTCCGCCTCTAAAAGAGAATCAGCTTTTACGATTTCAATAGCAGGTAGTCCTAAGCGACCAAGCTCTTGATTGAGCCTTTGTATATGGATAATATAGCTACTGTTACTCACTACAATAATTTGTTTGCCAGCGAGTTCTTGAATGGTTTTGGGAGCGGGTTTGTTTTTATTAGAGATAAGTATTTCTGAGACGTTGGTAATGTAAGGTTTTGTAAAATCTATATAGGCCGCTCTCTCTGGAGCGATAGTAATACCTGCCGCGACAATATCGCCATAACCTGCTGTTAAATCGGGTATTAGTTGTTCAAATGGGTGTGCTAAAAAAACGATATGGGTTCTATAGCGTTCTTTTAGTGGGCCACGATTGAGGTATTTTTCAAACTCCTTCATTAAATCGTGTTCAATACCCCTGTCACCGCGTAAGGTGTGGAAAAAATTGGTTCTGTTGTAACTTACTAGAACACGTAAGATTCTCCGTTCTTTTATTTTGTCTAGGTCGCCAATAAAAGGTTGGTTTATACGCTCACTAATCGATTTGGCTTTGGTTAATGTTGTTGTAGAGGGAATTGCATTGGCTTTAAAACTAACAAACAGTATTACGCTGATGAGAATCATCAGTGTTGTATTTGTAAGGTTAGGTTTAAATTTAGGGCTGCGCAAAAGCTTTTCCTATAGCGTATAACGAGTGATTATTCTAGTTGAGTTATTGCTTTAATAAAACCCAAAAAAAACTAGGTGTTCTATTTAAAATTTGTCATAGCTATTTATAAAAGCATTTTCTGTAGCAAAAGTCATAAAATTATAATATTTAAAATGCGTTTTTATCGTGTAAACAAGCTAAAATCAAAATATATAAAATTAAAGCGTATAAAAATATGGAGTCTTAAATGCGAAAAGTTAAATATGCAATTTTAGGTGCTGGAACATCGGGTTTAACGGCATTAGGAATAATAAGAAAGCAAACTGATGATTTTGTCATTATTAATGGAGGTTCTTTAGGCACTACTTGTGCACGTGTTGGTTGTATGCCTTCTAAAGCAATGATTCAGTCGGCCAATTTATATCATCAAAAGAATCATTTAAATGAGTTTGGTCTTAATGGTGGCGAAAATCTTGATGTAGATACTGTACAGGTTATGCAAAGAATAAGACGTTTGCGTGATCGTTTTACTGGTGGTTTAAAAATGGGGTCAACAGAGACTTTAAAGTCTAATCAGTTTATAGAGGGCTATGCAGTATTTATTGGTGAAAATACGTTAGAAGTTAACGGTGAAAAAATTTATGCTGAAAAAATTATTATTGCAACAGGTTCCAGGCCTGTTGTGCCGGCGCCATGGCAAGCTTTGCAAGATAGGTTGTTAACCAGTGATGAGATTTTTGAGCTGGAAGGTTTGCCAAAACGTGTTGCTGTGGTGGGTCTTGGAATTATTGGGCTAGAACTTGGTCAGGCATTATCTCGTTTAGGTGTAGAGGTTATTGGTTTTGAAATGCAAAAAACGGTTGGTGGTTTAAGTTCACCGGACGTGATTGATAAAGCTTTGGCATTGTTTGGTCAAGAATTTCCTATTCACCTTGGTGCGGCCGCACAATTAGAGAAAACGGATAATGGCGTTAAAGTAAATCTAGAAGAGCAAAGTTTTGAGGTTGATATTGTTCTAGCTTCTTTAGGACGACGTCCTAATATCGATAATCTACAACTAGAAAAAGCTGGTGTGCAGCTAGATAAACGAGGTATGCCACTCTTTAGTATAAATACAATGCAAATTGAAGATAAACCAATATTTATAGCTGGCGATGTAAATATGTTTAGACCTATTTTACATGAGGCTAGTCACGAAGGAAAAATTGCAACGCTTAATGCAATGGACTATCCATTAATAACATCCTATAAGCGTAAAACGCCATTGGGTATCGCGTTTACAGATCCAGATATTGGCTTTTTTGGAGAAAACTACCGAAATCTTGATTTACAAAAAATCGAGGTGGTTAATTTCGATTTAGAAGGTAAAAATGGTCGAGCTATTGTTATGGGTGAAGATCATGGCGTTATTTCATTGTATGGAGATAAAGAAAGTAAGCGTTTGATTGGTGGTGAAATGTTAATGCCTCATGCCGAACATTTTACACATCTATTAGCATGGGCTATCGAGCAAGAAATGACCGTTTTAGAGTTGATAAAAATGCCGTTTTATCATCCCGTGCTTGAAGAAGCGATTCAATCAGCCTTATATATGCTTTACAAAGCCTTATATTCAGAGGAGGAACGAGTAATTAAGGCAGAGTTGACAGTAATGCAATAATGTTGAGTAACTATTTGCTATAATACGGCATGATTTTTTTCAATATAACGCTCCAAGCTCAATTTATTTGTGGAATTTGTAAATAATTGAGTGTAAGCGTTTTTAAATTTAGATGGTATTCGTGAGTAAAGAAAATACATCGGGTCAACATGATCCACATGCACAGCGTGAAGCTGAAAAGTATGAAAACCCAATTCCTAGTAGAGAATTTATTTTAGAAGTTTTAGAAAAGGCTCAAAAGCCATTAAGACTTTATCAAGTTGCTAAAGCCGTTGAAGTAGAAGAAGACGATGAAGAGCGTTTTGAGGCTCTATCGCGACGTATGAAAGCAATGGTACGTGATGGACAATTAATTCGTAACCGTCGCGGTGCTTTTGGTTTACTGAAAAAAATGGACCTTATTAAAGGCCGTGTTTTAGGGCACCCTGATGGGTACGGGTTTTTAGTACCAGAAGAGGGTGGTAAAGATCTCTTCTTGTCAGAAAAAGAAATGCATAAAGCCTTACATGGCGATATCGTTATTGCCTCAGTTATTGGTGAAGATCGTCGTGGTCGCCAAGAAGGCGCTATCATAGAAGTTACAGAACACAATACACAACAAGTGTTAGGCCGTTTAAATCATGAAGATGGTCTTTCTTGGGTTCGTCCAAATAACAATCGTATTACGCAAGATGTTTTTATTCCACAAGATGGTTTGTTAGGCGCAAAAGAAGAGCAAATTGTTTTAGTTGAAATTATTCATCAGCCATCAATGCGTTCAGGGCCAATTGGTAAAATCATTGAAGTGGTTGGTGACTATATGGCCGCCGGTATGGAGATTGATTCTGCTATCCATGCTTACGGTATACCAAATGATTGGTCTGCTGAACTTGAAGCAGAGTTGGCCAGTATTCCTGATGAAGTGACTGAAGCAGACTTAGAAGATCGTAAGGATTTACGAGCGCTTCAGTTAGTCACTATTGATGGCGCAGATACTAAAGACTTTGATGATGCTGTTTTTGCAAAACGCCGTAAAAATGGGTGGCGTTTAGTGGTTGCAATTGCTGATGTTTCACATTATGTCAAACCAGGTACTGAATTAGATAAAGAAGCATTTAAACGTGGTAACTCTGTCTATTTTCCACAACGAGTTGTACCGATGTTGCCATCTAAACTGTCTGATGGTTTATGCTCATTAAATCCAAAAGTTGATCGTCTATGTATGGTTGCAGATTTATCGTTAACTGAAGACGGTAAATTAGAGCGAAGCCAATTTTATCAAGCGGTAATGAACTCAAAAGCACGTTTAACTTATACTCAAGTTAATGAGATTCTTACAGATGAAAAAAGTGAATATCGTAAAGAATTTGCTGAACAAGTACCTCTACTTCACGACTTGCATGATCTTTATAACGTACTAAAAGTCGCACGTGCCGAACGTGGTGCTTTAGAGTTTGAAACCACTGAAACACGCATGGTTTTTGATGAAGAACGTAAGATTCAAGAGATTGTGCCTGTTACCCGTAACGATGCTCACAAGTTAATTGAAGAGTGCATGTTAATGGCTAACGTAGCGACAGCTCGTTACCTTAAGTGGCATAAGATGCCAATCCTTTATCGTGTGCATGAAAAACCAATGGAAGAGCGTCTTAAAAATGTAAGAACGTTCTTATCTGACTTTGGTTTAACGTTAGAAGGTGGCGATGAGCCAACAGCACATGATTATGCTGCAGTTTCAGCTAAAGTAAGTGGTGAGCCACATGAGCACCTAGTGCAAACCGTCTTACTAAGAAGTATGAGTCAGGCTGTTTATCAGCCCGAAAATAAAGGCCACTTTGGTTTGAACTATGAGCATTACGCTCACTTTACTTCGCCAATTCGTCGTTATCCAGATTTATTAGTTCATCGCGCTATTCGTCATGTATGGACTAAATCGGGTGTTGAAAAATTTGAATACACTGAAAACCAAATGGTTGATTTAGGTCAGCATTGTTCTGATACTGAACGACGTGCTGATGAAGCGACACGTGACGCGACAACTTTCTTGAAGTGTGAATTCTTATCACACCGAATTGGTGGAGAGTATGAGGCGGTGGTATCAGCCGCAACTAACTTTGGATTATTTGTTGAGCTTCAACCTTTATACGTTGAAGGTTTAGTGCACATAACTGAGTTGGGTGAAGACTATTTCCATTACGATAATGCACGTCATTGCTTAAAAGGTGAGCGTACAGGTAAAACATATCGTTTAGGTGATCGCATTAAAGTTCAAGTAGCGCAAGTAAACTTAGATGATCGTAAGGTCGATTTACGTTTTATTGAGAGCCTAACGGAACATGTAGAGCCTGAAGTAGCACAATCTGAAGAAAATGAATCAGGTGAGAATCAAGGTGATGATAAAAAACCAGCTCGCAAAAAGCGTTTTTATCGTAAGAAAAAACGTTCAGGTTCAAAACCAAAGGCTGACTAAATGAAGCAAGAAGTCATATATGGTTTACATGCGATTGAAAAGTTTTTAAAACAATCTCCTCAATCAGTTTATACCATTAGCTTTTTAAAAGGCCGATTAAATAATCGTCAACAAGCATTGCATGATCAAGCTAAAAGAGTTGGCTTAAATATTGAATTGGTTAGTAAGTCTGCCTTTAACAAGATCGATGGTAATCATCAAGGTGTTATGGCAACCGTTGCCAAACAAGCAGACTTAGTTGAATCAGATTTAAAGAAACTTATTGATGATGTCTCAAATCCGCTATTTATCTTTTTAGATGAAGTGCAAGACCCACATAACTTAGGCGCTATTTTGCGAACCGCAGATGCGGTAGGCGTTCACGCCGTTATTATTCCAAAACATAATTCAGTAGGCATGAACCCAACGGTTCGTAAAGTGGCTTCTGGTGCTGCCGACAATGTTAAATTGATTGTTGTTTCTAACTTAGTTAGAACGATAAAAGAGATGCAACAAGAAGGTATGTGGATGATTGGTTTGGCGGGTGAAACTGATCGAACAATTTACGATCATGACCTAACAGGTTCAATTGGTGTTGTTATGGGAGCTGAAGGCAGTGGTTTACGACGTTTAACACGTGAAGCTTGTGACCACTTAGCGGCGATTCCAATGGTTGGCGTAGTAGAAAGTTTAAATGTTTCTGTTGCCGCAGGTGTAACGGTATATGAGGCCTTTAGACAAAGAGCAATAAAAGCCAATTTAAAATAAAACGTGCCATTTATTGCTTTAAGCCATTTTACCAGGCCTGGCAAGCCCTGTGGCCGTCTATGACGTGTGAGCATAGGGTAAAATGGCTTTTTGTTTTATTTGATGTTCGATTAAAGTATTTTTCTTTGTATCTAAGCTAGAAAAACGTCTCCATTTTCATCCAATTTTATTGCCACGCTTACCAGCGATTCATCCCAACAAGGGCCTTCAATACAAAGTCCATCGTCTATATTAAAATAAGCGTCGTGTACTGAGCATTTCATTGTTTTTTCAAAAGGGTTTACATCAATTTTATATGCTTCATTTAAAGGCACGTCTTGGTGTGGACAATTGTTTATAAAGCAACGTACGCCATCTTCGTATTTGATTAACACTAACGATTGACCTTTATCACTCGTCACAACGGTAGCTTTAGCGTTGCTTAATTGGTTAATATTGGCCAGCGCCTTTTCTTCTTTAGTTTCTTTTAATAAATTTCCCAGGCCTGGTTGCATACATTTTTTTGCCGCTAGTTTACTGGCATAAATAACGGCATCTATTAATGGCTTTTTTTCAATTAGAGAATGAATTAAACCAGCATTAAAAGTATCTCCAGCCCCAAGTGTATCTATAACTGGGCTTACCTTTTCTGCTTCAATATGTTCTATTGTGCCACCTGCAGGTTGTAGCCAAACGCCCTCAGTACCCCAAGTACAAACTAAGTTGGTGTTAGCAAGGTCTAGGCTTTCTAATAATTCATGACCGTTGCTAAAGCCTTTTGCTTTAGCATAATGGTGTGAAAAAATAATTAGGTTTACACTCGAAAATAATGCCTCAATTCCATCCCTTGGTTTTTCAACTTCAAGAGATATGGGTTGGTGAGTTAGAAATGTTTTAGATATATTAATCATGCCTGGAAGGTGAGGCATGTTTCTGCCTTCAAAGTGAAGCCAGTCATACTCTTCAATTTCAATCTTGGCAAAAAAATCAAAACTAATTTCAGGAAGGTCGCGATAATGAACAATCGTTCGATGTCCATTCTGAGCATTGAGAGTAATAAAAGAAGTTGGTGTTCGTCCTTTTATAAATTTTTGTATGTGCTCAGTTGAAATATTGCGCTCATTCAGTCCCGTCAATAACTGTTTAGCCTCACTATCAGCAGCAACAGTCGTACATATATCGGTTTGATGGCCGAGTTGATTTAACACATATAAAGTATTATTTACATTACCGCCTGTTGAAATTTGCTTGTTTAAAGCACGCAATTCTTCATCTTCTTGGGGGTGATGCTCAACACTTAAGATTATGTCTAAAACTGAATTTCCAATGCCTAATATTTTTGACATATTTTACTTCCGTAATTTGTGATATCTGCTCACAGTGTAATTAAAGTGTCATTTAATTACCACGCAGTTTCAAGTAATAAATACGATTTAAAAGTTCGCTATAAAATTGGCAAGAATTTTAACATAGCTAATCTGTGTGTGTGGGTGATGTCTTTTTAAATAAAAGTGAATAAATATAAAAAAACCTTGACAACCTCTAAGCCATACTTAGATTTTATTATTTAGAATTTGGATTATATTTAATTTTTAAGGTATTGTTTTATATAATGTATAGGCTTAATTTATGTCGTTATTTTATATAACCATAGTATTTGATTTCTTTTCCACAAAACCTGTGGATAACTTTGTGTGTAAAGTTAGTAAATATCTCTTAAGTGCTTTAAATTAGCCAAAAAACATTAGACTGCCTAAAAATTAAGCAGTCGTTGTTTTATGACAAAAAAGAGAAGTAAAATATATTTTTTATACCCCTATAAGTACAAAAAAATAAAAAATATTCCGTAAAAGATGACAAAATAATTAAAAACGATACAATCAAAAAATAATATATAAAAATAATAATCCTATCTCAAATTCATTAGGGCTACTATGAATCAAGTTAAATCTGCGTTTAACGCAAGTTGTTTAAATTGCGGGTTGCAAAAGATTTGTTTCCCTACGGGGTTGCAAAAATCGGATGTTGATCGTTTAGACACTATTGTGGAGAGAAAGTCTCCTTTAAAAAAGAACCAGTTGGTTTACGAAGCAGGTCAAAAATTTCAGTCTATCTTTGCTATTCGTGCAGGGGTTATTAAGCTTTTTTCTTATTCTGATCTGGGTGAAGAAATTGTTCATGGTTTTTATTTACCTGGAGATGTTGTTGGTTTTGATGGTTTAGTTGATGGCCATTATCTATATAATGCTATGGCGTTAGATAGTACGAGTGTTTGTACCTTACCTTATGATGAGCTTAGTGATTTATCAATGAAAATCCCTAATCTTAACCAACAGATCATGATGGTAATGAGTAAAAAGATGCAGGATGGACGCTTGCACTCTGAATTGCTGATTAAGCGAAATGCAGATCAACGTGTGGCACAATTTATTTGGAATATGGCTGACCGTTATAAAAGCCGTGGTTATACTTATGATGAGTTTCGTTTAAGTATTCTTCACCGAGATGTTGCGCTTTATCTTGGTTTAACACCAGAAACAGTATCTCGAATATTGGCTAAGTTCAATGCTGAAGGGATTGTCAGTTGGAAGAAAAAAGAAGTTATTATTTATAATGAAGCGGCACTTAAAAAAGTGGCGGGCATTAGCAGTTGTATAGAGTGTAAAGAGGTAAGTTAATCTCCACTTAATTTATATGACTATATAATTTGTGGTTATTATTGATTTCAATCAATTCGTATTTGGGTTGGCTATGGTTTAATAAAACCTATGGAAACGTTGTAATTGGATATGCGTTTTTCATAATGTAGCCCATTTACCCAGTCTTTGACTGGGGTCTTTTTTTCTTAATAAATTTAATACCTCGTTTCAAAATCTTATTGAACTATTTTGATACTATTGCTATCTAAATATTTAAGTGATGCGCAAAGTCTTGCCGTTTTTTATTAAGTTACAACGCTATTGTTTACCTTTTATTTTTTACACGACGTTTAAGTATACAAAAAGGACTATTTTCTTTTGTATATAACCATGCGGTAAAAAGTACAAATAATCTATTTTTGTTAAATTTTTACTTTTTTATGATTTTATTGGTTATTTGTTCTAGAATTAGGTATATTAATGATTAATATTATTTATAAAGTTTAGGATGCATAAAATGTCATACAAGAATCTATCTCAGTTATTTTTAGTTGTTTTTTTAGGTTTTGCTTTAGTTGGTTGTAGTTCAACCCCTAAAACAGATACAGATACAGACAACAGTAAAGAAGTTGCAACAGAGCAAGTTAATACAGATATTGAAGCGGCAAAACGCCAAGCTGCAGAACAAGCAGCGGCTGATTTAGCAGCCAAAAAAGCTGAATTACAAGCAATGATTAATGGAAAAGTTGTTCATTTTGATTTTGACCAATCAGAAATTGCCCCATCAAACTATGAAGTAATTAAAGCGAATGCTGATTTCTTATCACTTGAGCCAGATGCTAAAGTAACAATTAAAGGCTATTGTGATGAGCGTGGAACACGTGAGTATAACTTAGCGTTAGGTGAAAGACGTGCACAAGCCGTTCAAAATGCTTTAGTTGCTGAAGGTGTGAGTCCTAGTCGTATTACGGTAATTAGTTTTGGTGAAGATAACCCTGTTGATGACGGACATAATGAAGCGGCATGGGCAAAAAACCGTCGTGCAGAGTTTGATTATTAATCCATTTTTATTTTGCAACAATCACTATTCAAAATCACTGGTTAACGTTTAGTAAACCAGGCTGTATTTTAGAAGCCTTCCTGTCATAATGCCAGGAAGGCTTTTTTGTTTAAATTTACATGAGTTACCCTATGAAAAACGATACCCTTTTAGTTCATCATTTATCTGATTATAAAGCACCAGAATTTACAATTAATTCAATTTATTTAACGTTTGACTTACAACCCTCTCAAACGGTTGTGACGAATAAAATGAATATATTGAACTTGGTTGAACAAACGGAACTGATGCTTGATGGAGAGCAGTTAAAGCTCTTATCGGTCATGATAGATGGTCAAGATATTACACAACAGTGTGAACAGACTGAAGAAGGGTTGAAAGTTCCAGTACCAGGCCTGGTAAATTTTGATTTAACGATTGAAACAGAGATTGCTCCTCAAGAGAATACAGCCTTAGAAGGTCTTTATAGAACAAGCGGCAACTATTGCACACAATGTGAGGCGGAAGGCTTTAGAAAAATCACTTATTTTATGGACAGACCAGACGTACTTTCGCTGTTTACGACTAAAATAATTGCAGATAAATCTGAGAACGCAGTTTTACTTTCTAACGGTAATTTAATTGAATCAGGTGATTTAGCCAATAATAAACATTATGCCGTATGGCAAGATCCGTTTAAAAAACCGTGTTATCTATTTGCGTTAGTTGCGGGTAATCTAGAGCTAATCCAAGACACATATCATACGTTGGATGGACGTGATGTTGATTTAAGAATTTATGTTGAATCTAAAAATAGCGATAAATGTGAACACGCCATGACGTCTTTAAAGAAATCTATGCAGTGGGACGAACAGCGTTTTGGGCTGATTTATGACTTAGACATTTATATGATTGTGGCCGTAGATGACTTTAATATGGGGGCCATGGAAAATAAAGGCTTAAACGTATTTAACTCTAAATTTGTTTTGGCTAAACCAGATACTGCCACTGATGTTGATTACGAAGGTATTGAGGCCGTTATTGGGCATGAATATTTTCATAACTGGACAGGAAACAGAGTTACTTGTCGTGACTGGTTTCAATTAACGCTTAAAGAAGGCTTAACGGTTTTTAGAGATCAAGAATTTACTGCGGATATGTTATCACCTGCTGTGAAGAGAATTGAGGATGTTAAGCGACTAAGAAGTAATCAATTCCCTGAAGATGCTGGGCCAATGTCACACCCAATTCAGCCGCAATCTTATATAGAAATGAATAATTTTTACACCATGACGGTATATGAAAAGGGCGCTGAAGTGGTTCGTTTGTATCACTCTTTGCTAGGTGAGCAAGGTTTTAGAAAGGGGATGAATCTTTATTTTGAAAGACATGATGGCCAAGCCGTTACTGTAAATGATTTTAGAAATGCCATGGCAGATGCCAATAATATTGATTTGTCTCAAATGCATGAATGGTATGTACAAAGTGGTACGCCTACACTTACGGTTAATACTCTTTATAATCCTAAGACACAAAGTTTACAGTTAGAGCTTACTCAATCTATTGCCGCACTTGGTAATAAGTTTAAACCCTTATTAATGCCAGTTAAAGTAGCGCTATTTTCTAAAGATGGTCAAGAATTACCTCTTAAACTCCCTCAGGAGAGTGCAGAATTTGTTACGGTTTCTGATGACGAAGCTTTAATTGCTTTGACACAAAATACACAGACCGTCGTTTTTGAAAACGTTGAGTTAGAGCCAGTGGTCTCAATGTTAAGAGGATTTACCTCTCCTGTTATTCTTGATTACCAACAAAGCGATGCAGATTTAGCAGGCCTGGTACAGTTTGATACGGATAGTTTTGTGCAATGGGAATCCATGCAAACTTTAGCGCTTAGAGAGATTAAACGTAATATCTTAGCTTATGAGCAAAATCAGGCTATGCAGATTTCAGAGCATTTTATAGCGGCTTTTAAAGGCGTGTTAACCAACAATTCTATTGATAATGCGTTGCGATCCTTAGCGTTAACACTGCCTGACTTTACTTATATTGGTGAGCAATATTCACAAGTAAATGTTGACGCTATTTATCATGTTCATCATTGGCTAAAAACAGAGCTATCGCTTCAGTTTAACAATGAATTTACAGGCCTGTATGAGGAGTTAAATGCATTAGTGCAGACTTATCGATACACCAAAGAAGATATTGCAAATCGTAAATTAAAAAATGTCTGTTTAAGTTATTTAATGGTTAATGCTAATAATATAGAGTTAGCGGTCAATCAGCTTGCTCAAGCCAATAATATGACCGATAGTTTAGCTGCATTAGAAACCTTATCGCATACAGATGGTATACAGCGCCAAACCAGTTTAGACGCTTTTTATAAAAAATGGCAAAACGACACTTTGGTTCTAGACAAGTGGTTTAGTTTACAAGCGGCATCACATCATATTCACGCGTTAGAGCATGTTAAAGATTTAATAACACATCCAGACTTTAGTTATACCAATCCAAACAGAGTGAGAAGTGTATTAGGTGTATTTGGGCGATTAAACTTGCTAGGTTTTCATAGAGCAGATGGAGAGGGCTATGTATTTTTAGCTCAACAAGTGAGTAAGCTAGATGCGATTAATCCACAAGTTGCTGCCAGAATAGTGGCACCTTTTACGCATTGGAAAAAATATGATGAAGCACGTCAAATAAAAATGAAACAAGCTTTACAAATGATTTTAAAAACTGAAAACTTATCAAAAGATGTCTACGAAATTGTTTCTAAAACGCTGTAAGCCCCGTTTTAATATAAGTAAAAATATGCGAATCTTGCCAGTCGTAAGTTTTTGCTTTGTATGCAGTTTGCCTATGGCAAGCTTTGCCTATGCAGGTGAGTGGGATGAACTTATTAGTGGAGCAAATAATCAAAATATTGATTCAAGAGGCTCTCAAAATAACGTTCAACCAAGTTCTAGGCTTCAGCAAGTAAAACGGCTAGATCAAGAGATAATGATTTTACGTGCAGAAATGTCTAAAAAAAATGGCGCTGTAAAACAAGTTAGACAATATTTAAGACAGCTTGATAAACAGTTTGTTTTACCAGACTTTAAAAGAAGGGTAGAGCGTTTACATGAATATGTAGATTCAATTCCCGAACAAAAATCATCCTTTTTTTCTTTTTTTTCACATAGTAAAACGATTGATTTTCCTATGCATGATAAAAATGCCGTAGTGGCTATTGTGTTGCCCGTTTCTGGCCCTTATGGCTTTGCTGGCGAAAGCATTCAAAAATCATTGCAAATAGGGTTAAAGCAAGCCGGGTTTACAGGAAAACTTATCGCCATAGATTTAGCGAATTATGATTCTGTTTTTGAAGCTTGGGAGATTCTAAAGTATTACGACCCACAATTTATTTTTGGGCCTTTACAAAAAGATAAAATCAGCCAATGGCAAGCACTTAAAACGGGTGTACCAACACTGTACTTTAATGAAATAACCGCATATACCCAATACGAGTTTAGTTTATCACCAAGTAAACAAGCAGGATTAGAGCAAGTATTTCAAATATTAAATCAATCGTTCTATCAAAGAATACTCGTTTTAAAAGAGCCAGAAGAAACATCTCAAGAACTTGAACAAGCATTTGACCAGGCCTGGTCAAATACCCCACAAGCAAAAGAATATATTACACAAAATGTAGAAAAAACGGTTGGTCAAGCAATTGATAATGGGTTAAATATTAATAAATCAAATGACCGTAAATCTTGGTTACAAAGTGTTTTACATGTTCCGTTAAAATTTACTCCAAGGCCTAGGCAAGACATAGAAGCAATAGTGTCATTTGTGCCGCAAAATTTGGCCATACAAGTTGCACCGTATATTAACTTTATTTCTAATTCAAAATCGATTCCTCAGATTTGGTATCCAAGTAAAACACCCACAGCATATTATTTGTTAAATAACTTAGACGCATGGCAAGATACATTTGCGATTTTGCCAGCAAGTTTAGCGATTGATGTATCTAAAAATAATTCAAAAAATCCATCCTCCAACAAAAATGGCCTATTTTATGCTTTAGGACGTGTGGCGATAGAAATTGTTAAATCAGAGCATCAATCATCTCAGGTAGATACTCTGATTGAAACGGCTAAAGGAACTTATGTTCGAAATGCCAATGGACAATTCTATTTATTGCCAGACGTTTACTGGGCAGATAATGGAGTCTTTGAAAAATTTGTTAGCAATTCAGCAGAATAAAGCACCTAACAAACCTTCATCTTTCACCTTTTTTACCCACAATAATTGTACTTTGAGTTTTTTGCTGAAAAGTGATTGCTCTATGTATGTTTAAGGAAGTATTTAGTGGCTACTACTGACGGAACATTTGATCCTAACGATCTTGAAAGTATCGACGCCTTATTGGATGAGGCGGAGCTTGAGGCTGTATCTGATAACTTAGATGACAGTGAGCAAGTAGAAGATAATTTAGAAATACCTGAAGAATCAACTAATTTAAGTGCTGAGGATGAAGATTTATTGGACTCTTTAGATTCGTTAGATGACTTGGTTTCTCCAGATGCTGAGCCGGAAGTAGTCGGTGTTTCTGAGCCTGTAGTAAAAACAGCCAAAGCCACAAAAGAAGATATTCCAAAGCTGAATATAGAGCCAGAAAAAGACACTGAACAATTGGCAAATGAAGAGATATTAGTTAAGCGTGGCAAAGCACAATCATCAAAAAATTCTAAGGCAGCGGCGAAAGATATGGATTCTATAAAAAAACTTATCATTATATTTGGTTCTATTCTTAGTGTGTTAGCGCTTATAGCAATAGGTATTGGTATTTGGGGCGCTTTATCGGCGTCATCTGCAGGAATGGATGAAGATACACATACATTAATAGAAACCATTAAAGTTTCAACTGAACATAATGGACAAGCGGCACAATCTGCCGAAAAATCGGTTAAGTCGGTAGAGAAAAAGTTAGATGCCTTGGCATTTCAATTAGAACAATTAACTGAAGATGTTGGCAAAATAGGTCAAGTTGCGGCTCCTGCTGAAAATAGCATTATTGATCCTTTAGGACTAAGTGCGCCAGCTACGGATAAAAATCATGCCGGTAATAACGTTGTAAGTGCTCCAGTGTCACCGGCAATAACTAAATCGGTTGGGGTGGCAGACTCAGAGTTAATGAATAAAGTAAGCTCGGTAAATAAAAAATTAATTTCTGCGCAAAGACGCATTAATGAAGTGAATACACGAGTGAAGAAGATACAAGCTCAATATGCCACTTTGATTCATAGCATTAAAACAGTAGAAAAGCAGGTGTTGGTTGAACAAGCTGAAAAAATGGCAAAACAAGAAAAAGCCAAAAAAGCAGCGGATAAAAATAGATATCAATATACAGCGCCAGATGGTGGGTTTTATGACCAATCAGTAGGCGACTCTTATCCTTAATAAAAAGGATGAAACGATGCGGACTTTATACATAATTGTGGTGACATCTCTATTTCTATCGGGATGTGCTTCAAATTCGTTTTTAACAAAGGTAAAAAATAAAACCTTAGTCGTGGCTGAAACAATCGGGTTGATTGAAGAAGATACGATGAAAAAACCAGATTATTATTCAACTTCTCAGTTAAAGAATGATTATGAATACGGTAAAGATTACGACCTAAATAAAATGAGCTGTTCAGAGAGCGGACAGTGTAAATAAAGGCTTTATAAAAAGCCTTCTAATATAAATATTAAACAAATTTTGAGTAAATATTTGAGTAAAAGTGGAGTATAAACCATGAAGAAGCGTTCGATTTTAATTGCTGGACTAGCCAGTGCTTTTGCGCTAACAGGTTGTGTTGGAAATGAGCAAAATGCAACGGCAATGACACCCGTTCATGCTCAACCCGTAGCATCAACGGTTGTGCAACCTAAAAAAGTACCTGAAAAAAAGCCTGAACTGTTAAAAATTACAGGTATTGGTTACGGTGCCGAAAGTACTTATGCCGCTTATACATCTGGTCAAAGACGTTTGATGGCAATTCGTGCCTCTAAACTTGATGCATACAGAGCTTTAGCGGAACAGTTGTATGGTATTAAGATTGATAGTAATACTTCAGTATCAACGTTAACAGCCAAAAATGATAGTTTTAGAGCGCGTGTTAATGCGGTTGTTAGAGGGGCAAAAGTCGTTAGTGTTACCCCTATGGCTGACCATAACTATGAAACCGTTTTAGAGGTACTTGTTGACAAAAAATTCTTTGAAGAAGCTTTTGTATATTCAAGTTCAAGAACAAATGTTATTGATCCTGAAACGGCTTATAAAATAGGTTCATACTAAATTTATCAAATTACTAGGTGTCATCAATGATGTATTTAGTAATCAGTTAAGTGATAGAAGGAATATAGTATGATAGTCAAAAAAGTCATTGTAGGTTTAATGCTTTCCATGTTTGTATGGCAAGGAGTGGCTGATGCGGCAAGTATTAGTACTCGTGTAAGAATTTTAGAAAGTAAAGTTGCCAAACAAAATAAAGTTATTAGAGATTCATCGGAAACTCAAAAGGAAAGTGCTGTTAAAGTTGACAGAGGCTTGGCTAAAATACAGGCGCTTGAAAAAAAGCTTTCTAAATTTATAGATGAAGAGAAGTCTCCAAACAAAAAAGCAGAAAGAAGTGATAAGCGTTACGCTTATCCATAGATGGATAAAACGCACAAAAGTTAGATTAACGCATTTAGACATTTACTCAAATTTTTAGCAAAAGCATCTTATTTTATTAGATACATTATCTTATGAAATAAGGTGCTTTTTTTTGCCTAAATCTTGGAGGCAAGTGAGTCATAAACTAACTTACCTAAAAGAGAGTGATGTACGTTGTGTTTTGGGCAAATATTTAGAAATTGAGACTTTTGCACGAGTCAATGCACCGTTAAAAATGGTTATAATTCAACAGATTATGGTTTAACAACTTGTTAATAGCTGGCGGTTATCGGCATTATTTGTAGCAATTAGGCAGATTTTATACAAGTGTCTCACTCGTAAAAAGGACTCAAATTACGACTTATTCTGTTCTTGATGACGTTTCTTTTGGGCAAACTCAATCTCTTTAGCTTGAACAAAATACACTAGTTTACGTCGGTCATCTTCAGAAAGTGCTTGGTAAGCAAGTGCAATCGTTACGCCAGGAGAACCATCTGCTAATGGTGTGATTTTAACAATGTCACAACGCACTAAGATAGGAGTTTCATTCGATAAAGGCTTGATTAGTAAGTCTACTTTATCGGTAATTTGCACATCATCTTCAACATCAATGGCAATACCGCTTCCACTTAAATTAACCAATCTTTGAGGAATGGCTCTCGTTAATTGCTTTTCATCAACGGTTTGCAGTAAAAAATTGATTTTACTGTTCATGGCTGTTAATGCAGAAGCGAGTAAAGAACTTTTTTGGTTTATGTGAGAGATAACTTCATTAATTTGCTCATCCAGTTGGGATAAGTTTTCCATAAAGTATTCTTCAATGTATTTGGCATCAGGTGACGTCGGTAACAATGTGTTTTCGGCTTCTTCTGTTGTCAAAATACGGTAACTGCATGGCATGATGACGTCAATTCGATAATAAGAACGTTGGTCTTTACGCATAAGGTGTCTCTCTAAGTCATTTCAAAGTTATGTGAGTTAATATTATGTATTATTAGCTCAATAATAATTAAGTTAGTTTATTACAAAAAAGGGTATGAATTTAAAAACTCTTTAATCAAAATAAATGTTAGGAAATATTTTTAAAACGTTCTAACAAAATGACGGAATCATTTTTATTTACATATTTTTTCACAATTTCCCGCGCATCTTACTCGTGTAATAGTCTCTTGTAATAAAAGGGATGATTAAAACAATATCGAATATTAAGCATTAAATACGCCAGGCTAAAGTTATCACTAAATTTAACTTAAGAATTTATAGAGAATGTATTTGGGAAAAGGTTACGCTTTACCCAGTGAACTTTGAGATCCGCTAGAAATGGTTTTTTGACCCTTTGAACCGTATAGTTTTACGTCGTGTTTTTTGCCTGAAATTAAATCAAGTACATGTTTGTTGATGTTGCTAATCATTTTGATAGACATGCCATTGGATAAGTTTTTATCGTGACAAATTTCAAGTTTAACCATTATTTCGGCAATATGATTTTGCGTAACTTTTTTTAAGGCATTAAATTCAGGGCTATTTTGCAGGGTATTTAGACTTAAACCAGAAGGCGTTAGAATACTTTCAATTTTAGTGGTGACAATTGTTAACTGGTTCGCTAATTGGTTTTTTATATTAGCCGTTTCAAGAAGTTGTTCAGGAAGGTTTTTTTTAATACACTCAGATTCGGTATCGAGCGTAGAAGAGAACTGATCGAGTAACGGACACAGTTCCTCAATGAGTGAGGAAAATTGAGGAGAGTGTAAGTCGTTTACTTGATCAGTCATACTAAAGTATTAAGCCTTTGAAAAAAGTGCTTCTGTTTGAATAAGTTTTTCTGCAATTGTTTGAGTATCAACTTGATAAGAGCCATCTTGAATAGCTGCTTTAATCGCTGAAACTTTTGCTGAATTATCAATATCCACATTTTTAGACTGTGTTTCTAAATCCATAACTTGCGATAACACATCCGTTAATGTGACTTTATCTGTACTTGCTGTCGTACCAGAAGATTGCATATTGCCTTCTTCCATACCTTTAAGATTTGGTTTTACCGATTCATTTGCTCTGTTTGCAGCAACGTTAGCGGTTAAATTTTTAATATCCATTTTCTAGCCTCACCTAGTAATTACTGTCATTTTAACAGTATTATTTTTTCTTTCTAACCTTTGTAACGGCAAATAATTGAAAGCTTTAGAAAAAAATACGTTTTTTTTAAAAAAAGTTTATGGAACTAAGACTTTGTTTGGAGCAATAACTATGCCTTTAATGATTTTTTCACTGGCATTGTTTTTAATTTTTACTTGTTCGTCTGCAACGGCATCATTTAATGCGGTGCCTCTTGTTTTAACTTCAATACCTCCAATGCGGGTAATAATATCAACTTGTTTGTCTTTAAAGACCCAAAATTGAGGTTGTAAGTCATTAATTTTAATCACTCTATTTGGTCCAATTGAACTTTTCGTTCTCATGCCGATGACTTTGTTGATATTAATCATCGCGCCTGATGGTACATTTTTATAATTTAATAACGTTTTTTGTACATCTTCAGCTTTTATAACGGCACGTTTTAGAATTCCATGAGTCGAAATAATGACAGGCATATTGCCTTCAACAATAACAGGAACATAAACTCGCCATTTAGGCTGCTCACAAAGTACGCTTATGGTTATTCGTCCAACGATGTTCTCTAGGTCTTTGTCAACAAGTTGCAGTGGCGTTTTGCACTGTGGTAAATGCAATTGCGGTGATAGTTTTCTAAGCTGAATTTTAGGGTCAAATATCTTTTGGTCAATTTTTTGCTTAACATGCTTAGTAACAAGTTGGTGTATCTCATCTAAAGACTGATATGATTGTGTTTCAGTTTTGGGTTGTGAAGCTTCAATCTTTGTTGTTTGATTTGCTAGGACATGGCTATTTACCAATAGCATGTTGGTGGTAATAACTAAGATGGTGAGTAGTTTAGTTGTTTTCATGCGCTCAGTCTAACACGACTGTGAATGGCTTTGAAAGTGATGAAGATAGAGTAACTTAGGTAAAGATTCAACGTAGTTTAATTCAAGATCATTCATGTTACTGAATATAAACTGTATGAAATACCGATAGATATGCAAATAGATTTAAATGGAATAAGGTGGCCTTAACATGTCGAGCTTTTTAAAAGGGGTTGATCAAAGAACATCTCTTGCAGGTATGAACCGAATGGAGCTTCTTCTTTTTACAATAAAAGGCAAGCAGCTTTTTGGGATTAATGTATTTAAAGTACGAGAGGTGATTAGAACACCAGAGATCTCGTCAGTGCCTAAAGCAGACCCTAGAGTTGTGGGGGTTGCTGATATTCGTGGCCATACTATGCCAATGATTGATTTAGCCAAATCTTTAGATCTAGAGCCCGTTGACCCAAAAAAATATTCAGAAAGCTTAACAATTGTGACTGAATTTAATAGTTCTATTCAAGGTTTTTTGGTAGAAGACGTTGATCGAATTGTCCATCTTCGTTGGGAAGATATTTTGGCACCCCCAGATAGTTTACAAAATGTTAATTATTTGACAGGTATTACTCGCGCCCAAGATCAAATAGTACAAATTGTGGATGTTGAAAAAGTTTTGGCAGAAGTGTCAGGTTTATCTAATGAGGTGTCTGATGAATTTATTTCAACACATATGGATAAAACCAAAGATCAAGAATATTTTGTGCTTGGTGCTGACGATTCAACCGTTGCGCGTAGTCAGTTAAAAAATATTCTCGATAAAATGGGGATTGCCAACAAGATAGTAAATAATGGTAAGTTAGCACTCGAATTTTTAAAAAAATGGGCTGATGATGCCGATAAGGGAATTTCGTCCAAAGTAAGTGAACGTGTATTAATGGTGATATCAGATATCGAAATGCCTGAAATGGATGGTTATACCTTAACGACCAGTATTCGTAAGGACGATCGCCTTAAGGATATTTTTGTTGTTCTAAACTCTTCATTAAGTGGTGGTTTTAATGAGTCCTTAACAGAAAAAGTTGGGGCTAATGTCTTTTTATCTAAATGGCATTCTGATGAGTTAGCCAATACCGTTGTTAACCGTATTGATGAAATGAATAAACTGAAGCAGCACCAGGCTTAAAAATGAATTTGTCTAAAGCGTTAATTCACATATTAACAATAACTTTTATGTTTATGGGGTTGTCTTATGCAGATGAGACAGCGCTAAATTATAATGATGTTTGTATTGAAAACCCCAATACGCCAAAATATAAGTGCGCTGTAGATTATGGCATTGATAATAACTCGGCCGATAAAAATGGCGGTCAATCAGGTAACGGATCTGCTAATGCTTCAACGGGCGGCTTAAATAATAATGCTGGTGGTTATTCAGCAGGCCAATTAGGTCAAGACTCACCAAATTCAATGTCTTCAAATTCATCAAATCCCAATAACGGTTCTGCAAACACTGCCGTAGCTAATGGCCAAGAGCAGTGTGTTGTGGTTAAAGGTTCTGCTAGTTCTGACGGTGTAAGTAAAGCTTTTGCCAGAAAAATGGCAATTAGAGATGCGTTACAGCAGGCCAGTTTAAAAAATAATGTAGTGGTTAAGACAGACCAGTCTGTTGAGGGGTATCAACTTAAGCTTGATAGCAGCCGATTCATTTCAAACAGTAAGGTCAAAAGTTTTGATGTATTAAAAGAAGGCTACGAAGAAGCCAGTGATATGTATGGTAAAACCAAAATAGGCCCGTTAAATTACGAAGTAACCATGAAGGTCTGTTTAACCGAGGACAGTAGTGTTTGTTCAAATCTACCTGGTAATAAATACCAAACACGTCTAGCTATTGCCCCAGTTGTTTTTCCTTTTGCCAATCAAGCCAATGATATCTCAAATTTACTAAATGGCTATCAGCTTGAGTTAGAGCGTAGAATTCGTAATCAAGGATATAAAAACTATACGCGACTAAATGAACCTGTTGATTTGCAAGATAATATCCAAGTAGCACCTAACTTAGATTCTGAATCTCTGTTAAATATTCGTAATCAAACTGGCGCGCAGTATTTATTGTTAACTGTAATACGCTCCATCTCTTCGCATCAAGAAGATACTGTTCTTAATAGTATGAAACGTCTTTATGATTTAGAAGTAAAACCAAGTGATCGTTTTGTTGAGGCCGATTGGTACCTGGTAGATTTAATTAATAATGAGGTTGTACATCAGTCACGAGGTGGGTTTGATGTGCATGGTGATGTTGTTGTGGGTAGAGACCGACCTTTTGGCTCTAATGCTTTTTTTGCAACCAATACCGGCAAGGTATTTCATGCTCTTTTAAATCAAGAAGTCACTGATTCAATGGATTATTTAAATTGTAAATCTTTTGAAAGTGAAGTGATTGATGTTAGAGATAATGAATATATTATTTATCTTAATGCTAACTCAGGAGCCAAGGTTGGTGATGATTTAGCGGTTTATCATAAAACAGGTAGGCCTGTACGATTTGGTGGCCAAGACTTAGGGACAGATCAATTACCCGGTGCCTTTTTAAAAATTACTCGTATTTTGCCAAAGTTTGCTGTTGCTGAGGTAACTGCCAAAAAAGGCCTAATTCAAGTTGGTGATAGAGTTAGAGCTTGGTGAAGCTACGTAAGAGTTTATAAATATCAATAAGCCTGTTTTTTAACAGGTTTTTTTATATCTAAAAGAGCCTATTTATACGAATCAAAACACGGTTAGAAATGGATAGAAATCACCTAATATTCGTTAAATAACTTGATAATAGCGGGCTATTATCTGCATTATGTGTGGTTATTAAGCAGATGTCTATTGGATTTACCAGGCCTGGTAAATTGATAAAAAATTCTTTTTTATTACTTTTTACATAATTGTTTTTTACGCTAATTGCCTGTTTTATATGGTTATATTTTCTTGCCGTATTGTAGGTGGCAATATTTTCCGCTTTTTTATTAAAGTTTTTAAAAATCGGCCGATAACCGACACTTTTTCAAAAACTTTAGTCTTTTTTAAGTAAATATTGCAAAAAAGTTCAGTTTGGCATCTCTGTTGCTACCTTCACATTACTAAAGGGTGTAAGTGTCAAAAAATACTTTCACTTAAAACATCATAAGGAAACTTAAATGTCAGAGTCTATTTTTGGTATTCATGAAGCCGCCTTAAAAATTAGAACTGAAAGAGGTCAGGTGTTAGCCAATAATTTGGCAAATGAAGATACCCCTAATTTTAAGGCTAGAGACATTGACTTTAGAGCGGCGATGAAAGATGCCAGTGCTCAAAGTAAAAGCCCTTATGAAGTAGAGATGAGTAAAACAGATTCTGGTCATATTAGTGGTGATAGTGGTTTTACCTCTACATCACAATATTTAATGTACAGACAGCCTACTCAGCCATCATTGGATGGCAATACGGTTGAAACACATATTGAAAAAGCACAATTTATGGAAAACGCCTTGCAACAACAAGCCACCTTAGAGTTTCTAAATGGCAAAATTTCAGGCATTCGTGGAGCACTTCGTGGTGAATAGCCATGAGTAAAGAGAGATAAAAATGTCAATGTTCAATATTTTAGATATTTCCGCTTCGGGGATGCATGCACAAACTGTTCGTTTAAATACCATTGCCTCTAATATGGCTAATGCAGATAGTGTGAGTTCAAATAAAGATGAAACATACAAATCTAAACAGCCTGTTTTTCAAACGATTTTAGAAGGCCAGGGTAATGAACCTACTGGTGGTGTTAGAGTAAAAGAAATTGCAGAAAGCGAGGCGCCACCTATTATGGAGTACAGCCCAAATCATCCAATGGCCGATAAGGATGGATACATCTATAAACCGAATGTAAATGTGGTTGAAGAGATGGCAAATATGATGTCGGCATCACGTTCGTATGAAACAAACATTGAAGTGATGAATACCTCAAAGCAATTATTACTACGCACCATTCAGTTGGGTCAATAGGTTAAGGAGTAAGTTATGGCAGATTATTTTCCAGATATTACATCGGGTAATTCAGATTACTTAACAGCATTGCAAGAAAGCACAAGTTCAAGTCTTTCAGGAACCGATACGGTGATGGGGCAAGAAGATTTTTTAACGCTATTAACCACGCAATTGCAAAACCAAGACCCATCTGATCCGATGGATGCAACTTCATTTGTTACGGATTTAACTCAAATGAGTCAGCTTCAAGCAACAACGGAAATGAATGATTCGATTGTGGCTATGACTCAAGGTTTTCAAAATCTACAAACTATGCAGGCGGCTTCAATTATTGGTAAAAATGTTCAAGTCAATGGTGAAGATTTTTCTCATACAGAAGGCGCGATTTCTCAGTTTACATTATCTGCAGACCAGCCATTAACGGATGTTAATGTTGTGATTAGTGATGAAAATGGAGTGGTTAAAGAAATGAGTTTGAGTGATATGCAAGCTGGAGACAAAGTGGTTGATTGGAGCGGTTTAGATAATTATGACAATGCTAAAACATCAGGTGTTTATTCATTAACGGCCTATGGAACGAATAGTGATGGAGATCTTCAGTCTATCAATACCGTTGTGCCTTCAAGAGTGAATTCGATTGGCATAAATACAGACGGTAGCATGACGTTAACGCTAGCAACTGGCGAGAAGGTCGCTATGGATACAGTACGTGAGATTAGCGGGTAAATAGAGCCGTAAATTAATCTGTTTTATGCTGATTAATTATAACTATAGAACAAGTTAAACAATTAACGCATTTATGAAAATGCAAACTAAATAAATACACAAAACACATAGAATGGGAGAGTCACCATGGCTTCATTTGATTTAAATGCTTTAAGTGGTATTAATGCAGCATCTAACGGATTATCGGTTATTTCTAACAACTTAGCCAACGCGCAATCAGTTGGTTTTAAGAGTTCTCGTGCTGAATTTGCAGATATGTTTTCTGGCGCACAAACCTCACCAGGTTCGGGTGTTCGTGTAGAAGCGATTACCCAAGATTTTACCCAAGGTACTGTAAGTGATACTGGCCGTGATTTAGATATGGCCATGAATGGCGAAGGTTTTTTTGTTCTACAAGATCAAACAGGTAAATATGACAATATTTATACACGTAATGGTTCATTTAAATTGGATTCAGAAGGACTTTTGACAGACCAGTCTGGTAATGAAGTTCAAGGGTATTTATTAAATGAAAGTTTATCAACTGAAACCGATCCTGTATTTAGTACCGCTCTCTCTTCTATTGATTTAGATGCGTTAAATAAAGAGCCAAAAGCAACCTCTGAAATGGTTTATGACATTAACCTTGATGGTGAAGAAGTTGATAACGTTGATTCTACTGGTGTTTCTGTTGGTACGGATTTAACACAACTAACGACACCTGGTGATGATAATTCAAATGCTTATGATGGCTTTCCTGACTATTTTTACCCTATGACGATTAATGATAGTTTAGGGGGTGAACATACTTTAAATGCCAACTTTTATAAAGATTCAGTAGAGCCACAAGCCACATCGTTAATTGATGCGGATGGTAATACGGTAGCCGCAGGTTCAGGGGTGAAATACTCTTCATGGTTGGCGCAGTATACGGTAACAGCAACCGATGATTCGGGCAATACAACATACACTGGGCATGATTCCACTACCGGTGACCAGGGTAAAGTGTATGAATTACGTTTTGATACCAATGGTGGGTATTTAGGTGCATTTGACCCAACAAGTGCAACACCGGATGTCAAGGTTACTCCAACGTTAGATTTTGTGGTAGATAACCCATCAACGGGTGCAACAGATCCATTGGGCGATGCCGCTGGGATATCTCTTGATTTTGGAGATATGAGTCAGTTTGCAGGTAGTTATAATCAGCGTGGTACTACTCAAAATGGTTACTCTATTGGTGATTTAGTTGGTTTAACAACCGATTCTAGTGGTGTGATTGAAGCGCGTTATTCAAACGGACGTTCAATTCCCGTTGCACAATTAGCAGTAGCAACGTTTACCGATAAAAATGCCATGGAAAAATTGGGTGGGCAAACTTATGCTCAAACCTATTCATCTGGTGCCGTTCAATTAGGGCAACCAGAAGAAAATGGATTTGGTTCCATTGTGTCAGGTTCTTTAGAATATTCAAACGTTGATACAACCGCTGAGTTGGTAAATATGATTCAAACCCAAAGAACTTACCAAGCTTCTGCACAAGTTCTTTCAACATCACAAACATTGACGCAAACAATTTTAAACTTGTAATGCGTTAAGTTTTTCGTTTTCTGGTCTTGCCGGTACTTTGTTACCGGCTTTTTTATATCTTAAATTTACGCTTCAAACTCCCACATATAGGTTTATCGACCATTTTCTAAAAAACTTGAGTAATAAAAACAATTATTTTGGCATAGTCTCTGCTAAATAATTTGATGAGCGCAATAGCGTGTCAAAATGCTAACGCACAAGGGAAACACTTTCGGGCAATTAGACCCAACTAAATATATGTGTTTCAGGTTAATAGGGTGAGTAAAACATACTCATCCTCTTTTTGACTAAAAGTTTTTTGAAAGATACATCAACCTAGTTTGGAGCAATGTCATGGATCGTATGCTGTATATCGCAATGAGTGGCGCAAAAGAAGTCATGCTTTCACAGGCGAACAACGCTAACAACTTAGCAAATGCAAATACGGATGGCTTTAAAAAAGATTTTAATATCTTTAGAGCGCAGGATGTTGAAGGTCCAGGCTGGGATTCACGTGCTTACTCTCTGGATGAAAGGCCTGCTACTGATTTTTCGGCAGGCGCATTAAAAGTCACGGGGCGTGAACTAGATATTGCGGCCAATTCAGAAGGGTTTATTGGCGTTCAATCACCAGCTGGTGATGAGGCTTATGTAAAAACCGCCAGTATGCAAATATTGGAAGATGGAAGCTTGGTCGATGTAAAAGGCAATCCAATTTTAAATGAAGGGGGGGCACCAATTAATATTCCTCCTGTTAAAAGTATTGCCATTGGTGATGATGGCACCATCTCTATCGTACCCGCAGACTCACAGAGTAATCAGTTGGTTGTTTTAGATCGAGTAAGGTTGGTTAAACCTAATGTTGATGATTTAGAAAAGGGATTGGACGGATACGCTCGATTAAAAGATGGCGCGCCTGCTTTAAACCAAGAACCTGTGAATATTGTGAGCGGTGCTTTAGAAGGCAGTAATGTGAATACCGCCGAAGCTTTAGTCAATATGATTGAACTATCCAGAAAATACGAAATGCAGGTAAAGATGATGGCAACGGCTAAAAGTCATGCTCAAAAATCTGATTCACTGTTGTCGATTAGTTAATTTAGGGGAATAAAATGAATAGAGCATTATATGTTGCAAAAACGGGCTTAGAAGCTCAGCAATTTCGTTTGGCCGCCATCTCTAATAACTTAGCAAACGCAAATACTTATGGCTACAAATCTGGGCGAGCAGAGTTTGATGATTTGATGTACCAAAACATTCGCCAGCCAGGTGCTCAGGCCACGCAAGATGAGGCAAATACCTTGCCATCTGGATTACAGCTTGGTACTGGTGTAAAAGCTGTGGGTGTGCAAAAAATTCATACTCAAGGTAATTTGATGGTGACAGATAATCAACTGGATATTGCGGTTGAAGGTAAAGGTTTCTTTCAGACTTTAGACCAAAATGGTGACTTAATGTATACCCGTGATGGTTCATTTCAAGTCAACCAAGATGGTGACATTGTGACGTCATCAGGGTATTTACTAGAGCCAAATATAAACATACCTCAAGATGCCACCGAAATTTCTATTTCAAGTGATGGTGTAGTTACGGTATCTCAGCCTGGCAATGTTGACCAAAATGAAGTAGGTCAAATTGAGCTGGCTACTTTTATTAACCCAGCAGGTTTAGAGTCTATTGGGCATAACTTTTATAGAGAAACCACTGCAAGTGGAACGCCTAATACGAATAACCCTCAAACAGAAGAAGCGGGTTCAGTAACGCAGGGTGCTTTAGAGGCTTCAAACGTAAATACAGTTGAAGAACTGATTGGCATGATTGAAGCGCAAAGAACCTATGAAATGAATTCAAAAGCTATTTCTGCCGCTGACGGCATGATGCAATATCTCAATAATAATACCTAATTTATAAGGGAGTGATCGAAAGAGCTCTCTACTTACTTTAGAGTAAAAGAGAATAGGATGAGAAAAATGAAAACGCTAATGAATAAAAAAATTGCTACCTTTGGTTTATTGCTTGGTGCTTTGGTGTTAACTGGTTGTACAACAAGTACCCCCGAAAGAATGCAACACATGAGTTATGCACCAAGTTATCCTTTAAATATCCCAAAGCCAGCGCAGCCAAAAAATGGCTCTTTATACCAAAATGGCGCAATGACATTGTTTAATGATGCCAGGGCCCATAAAGTAGGCGATATTATTACGATTGCTTTAAGTGAAAGTATGGTAGCTAAAAAGAAAGATGAAGCAAAATATAATAAATCGAATAATCAAGACTATGGGGTAACCACGCCATTTAGTGTGACCACGCCCAATAATATTGTGGGTAATGCGGTGAGTGCAGTAACTTCACCTTTAAAAGGGTTAAGTTTAGGTTATGGGTCTCAAAATGATTTTTCTGGTAAAAGTGACGTTAAACAAAACTCAAGTTTAACAGGCTCTATAGCGGTTACTGTGGTGGAAGTTATTCCCAATGGCAATCTAGTTATACGTGGTGAAAAGTGGATTACGATTCACGATGGTGATGAGGTTGTTCAGTTTGCGGGTATTATTAGACCAGAAGATATTCAGCCAGATAACACAATTACTTCAGAAAAAGTGGCTGATGTACGTTTAGTTTATAAAGATGTAGGAATGACTGGTAATACGGCGCGCCCAGGTGTTGCAACACAGTGGCTTAATAAATATTGGCCACTGTAGAGTGGTAGCCTGAATCTAAAGGATTCTATCTTGTTTTTCTTGCGACCCTATCTCATGCAAAGGTCTCACAAAATAAAAAATATCAATCATTGTTAAGGTTGTTAGTTTTAGGACTAACAGCCTTTTTTGTTTTTACGCGATTATTCTTTATGTATTTGCTGGCGATTATATTCGTCTTTTAGAGATGGTTACAGGATTTACCAGGCCTGGTAAATTGGTGTTTACAGACTTATTAACGTATCGATTTAAATTAATCCAAAAATTGATATCGGCAGACTTTATTTATTCTTTAATTTTTTGATTCTATTGGCATAGGCTATGCTTAATAATTAATAGCTAAATCCGTTTATTAAAGACTGAACGGAAAATAAAATAAAAATAAGCCATAAAACCAGAAAGAACCGCATACAGGGGATTGAAATGTACAGTAAACAGATAGTCATCATTTTGACATTACTTATTTCGTGGAGTAGTTGTAGCTATGCGGAAAGAGTCAAAGACATTGCCGATGTTGCCGGAGTAAGAGCTAACCAACTGGTTGGTTACGGATTGGTTGTTGGTTTAAATGGCTCAGGTGATAATACGCCTTTTGCTGAACAGAGTTTAATTAGTATGTTAAATAAGTTTGGCATAAAGTTACCGGCAGGAGAAAAAACAAAAACAAAAAATATTGCTGCGGTTGCCGTACATGCAGAATTACCTGCATTTGCAAAATCAGGACAAAAAATTGATATTACAGTTTCATCATTAGGTAATGCTAAAAGCTTACGTGGTGGTACTTTGCTATTAACCCCGTTAAAAGGGGTCGATGGAAATGTGTATGCATTAGGACAAGGTAATTTAGTAGTAGGTGGTTTAGATGCCAGTGGTGCAGACGGTTCAAAAATAACGATTAATGTACCCAGTGTTGGACGAATTCCAGACGGTGCAATGGTAGAAAGAACGGTTAATACCGGGTTTGACCTAGGCAATACCATTACCCTTAATTTAAAAGATGCAGACTTTACTACGGCATCAAACCTAGTGAATGCCGTGAATAAAGAATTAGGCGCTGGTACGGCGAGAGCTCTTGATGGCGAATCAGTAGAAGTTATGGCGCCAAGATTGCCAAATCAACGTGTGGCATTTCTTTCAATTTTAGAAAATATTCAAGTAACCACGGGTGAAGGTGCCGCTAAAGTCATTGTAAATTCGCGAACAGGTACGGTGGTGATTGGTCAAAATGTTCGAGTTAGCCCAGCTGCGGTGACTCATGGTGGCTTAACCGTAAAAATTACTGAAAATACAGAGGTTTCACAACCTAATGCCTTTGCTGGAGGAAATACAGCCGTTACACCAAACTCGGTTGTTGATGTTCAGCAAAATGGTTCTGGAAGAATGTTTAAGTTTCCAAAAGGAGCCTCTTTAAACGATATCGTTCAAGCGGTCAATAAAGTGGGAGCCGCACCTGGAGATTTGGTTGCCATTCTTGAAGCTCTAAAACAGGCTGGTTCGCTTAAAGCCGATTTAATGATTATTTAATCATTCTGGAGTAAGATAAATGGATATATCAAGCAATGTATTAAATCTACCCGTTAAAAATGATGCTTCAAAAACGTATCAAAATTACTCCAATATACAAGGGCTAAATGATTTAAAGCAACAAGCACGAGAAGATCAACGTTCGGCCTTAAAACCCGTGGCCGAACAGTTTGAAGCGATGTTTGTTCAACAGGTTTTTAAAGAAGCCAGAAAAGTGAGTTTTGACGATGGTTGGTTAGATGGAAATCAAGGTGATTTTTACAAAGATTGGCACGATAAACAGCTTTCTCAAGATTTAGCGGCTAAAGGAACCTTAGGTTTTGCCGATAAGATAGTAGAGGATTTATTGCCTAGTCTTCCTGTTACACAAAATGCGAAAGAAGCATCAACAGAAAGTGGGCAAGAACCATCGCTTAAAGCATTAAATAATACTCAGCATTATCCGCAGCAAGGTGAACTGAAAGAAGTATCAATTAATGCGCAACAAAACATAAAATTAAAAGAATTAGATTTACAGGCTTCTACCGAGTCTAATCTAAAATTAAGAAATATAAAGTAGCAGATATTGAATGGAATATCTTTTGACTAAAACAGGAGTACGTTATGGCTGATATGTTAACGATAGGTTCATCAGCAACCATGGCTTTTAAAAATGCATTAGATGTAACAAGTCATAACGTTGCCAATGTAAGTACTGATGGTTACAGTCGCCAACGTGCCGAAATTTCGAGCAGCGCAAATGTGGGTGGTGGCTCTTCAGTTACGTCAATCGAACGAATTAATGCGGATTACTTACAGTCTCAACTAATTAATAGTAATTCAATATTGAGTCGTTATGATTCTCAAGTCAGTTTATCTAATCAAGTTGAAGGTGTTATTGCCGGTAATGACAGTGGTGTTCAAGAGTTTATGCAAAGCTTTTTTGACTCTCTGCAAAATCTAGCCAATAACCCAACCTCTTCAACGGGTCGTCAATTGGTATTGGATGATGCGAGTAGTTTAAGTAGTCATATCGAAAACCTAACCTCAGTGCTTAATGACACCCAAGATCAAGTCAATAATCAAATTACAGGTTTAACCACCGAAATTAATAATCACTTAGAGACCATTCAAAAGATAAATGCACAAGTCGCCAACTCTATAAATAATTCACAACAAGCCCCTAATGATTTGCTTGATGAACGTGATCAAGCCGTAATGGAGTTAAGTCAGTATATTGATATTAAATCCTCAGAAAATAGCGATGGTCAGGTGGATGTTTTTTTAAGCGATGGCGGCTTACCTTTATTAGCAGATAATAAAATTGTTCCTCTTAAAGCGGATTTAAGTGAGTATAAAGACGAAAACCGCGTTGAGCTTTATATGACCGTAAATGGGACTACTCAAGTGGTGAGTGACCGTATTACAGGCGGTGAATTAGGTGGCGTGCTCGATTTTAGAACCAATATGCTTGACCAAGCTCAAAATGATTTGGGGGTAACGCTTAATGGCTTAGTTGCCTCAATGAATTGGCAAAATTATCAGGGATATGATGCAAATGATCAGCCTGGTGGAAACTTATTTGAACCTCTTAGTATTGATGGCGTCTTAGCGTCAGAAAATAATACAGAAGATGGTAGTAATATTTCGGTAAGTTTTAACCCTAATCAAGGCGTGTCTGAACCGCCTTATACTTTACCAGAAGCAGGAACTTATGCAGATAAGCAAACCTATTTAGATAATGCAATGAGTCAAATAGGTGAGTTTGCTTCACGTGAATATGAAATAAAAGCCGATGGTACTGGTTATAAATTTTATGATAAAAATACACAAGAAGAATTAACACCTACTTCTGTATCAGGAGATATTTATCAATTAGATGGACTAAGCTTTGATTTAAGTGCCAACACTAATGTAGATGGTGATAGTTTTTTAGTTAAACCACATCAAGAGATATTACAAAATTTTGCGGTTGCTATGACAGATGAAAAATCGCTTGCCACTCGCGGACAATCTCCTGATCCTGCCGATACTACACCTACACCTGCGGGAGATGGTGATAATGTAAATATTGCCAATATGGCAAGTTTACAGTCTGCAAAATTACTATTTTCCGATGAGGGTGGAAACGCCACAGAAACCTTGTTGGGTGGTTATTCTAAAATGGCTTCTAATGTGGGGATGTATGTAAGAAGTTCAGAAATACAGCAGTCAGCACAAAGTAATGTTTATGATCAGTTAGTGCAGCAAAATGATTCCATTTCTGGGGTGAGTTTAGATGAAGAAGCAACCAATCTTGTAAAATATCAGCAAGCTTATGAAGCGGCATCACAAATTATTTCTACATCACAATCATTGTTTCAAACGTTATTAGGCGTGGTCAGAGGATAAAATTATGAGAATTTCAACCAGTATGTTTCATAATCAAGGGTATAGCTCAATTCAAAAACATCAACAAGATGTTTTGGATACACAGCTAAAGCTGAGCACCGGTAAACAAGTGAATGCACCGAGTGATGACCCCGTGGCCACAACTCAAATTAATTCATTAAATAGTACAATGAATACTATTGACCAATACGCCAAAAATGGTGAGTACGCGAATATGCAACTGGTTCAAGAAGAAACGGCCATTGATGATACCGTTGATTCACTGCAAAGAGCTAGAGAACTAACTGTTCAAATGTTAAACGGTACTTACTCCGCTTCAGACCGTCAAGCAGCGGGTGAAGAAATTAATCAGATTATTCAGCAAGTTCAAAACGCCATGAACTATAAAAATTCAGATGGTGAACTCTTGTTTGCCGGCAATAGTGTTTTTGCAGAACAAGCCTTTGTTGAAGATGTAAATAACCCTGGTTACTATGCTTATATTGGTAGCGCAAATGCAGCAGGGCAAGTTGAATCTGACGGTGTGACCCCGGTTGAAGATCCACAAGCAAATTATGGCGCAAGATATGTTCAAATCGGCTTTGATTCAGATAACTCTCTTACTGCCGATGATGCTGGCGATTCAAGTCGCGTAAGAATTTCTGATAATGGCGATAAGGTCTTTGGCCTTGCCACAACAACAACGTTTACAGGTACACCAGATCAAAATATTTTAAATGTGTTGGTTGAGCTTAAAAATTCATTAATGGCAGGTAATGAACCGCCGGCGGGTATCGCTGATGATTTGGATACAGGAATTGATTCATTATCTCAAGTTAGAGCTGAAATTGGTGGTCGTCAAAATCGTATAGAATCACAATATGATGCTGGGGAAGAATTTAAAATCGCTTTAGAAGAGCGCCGTAGTGAATTAGAAGATATGGATACGGTTCAAGGTGTAACAGATTTAACACAGTCTCAAACGGCATTAGAAATGGCTCAGCAAGTGTTTACTCGTGTTCAAGGCATGTCTTTATTTGATTACTTAAAATAAACCTAATAACCACCTAGACTTGGTCTTTTTTTTGCTAAAGCCTCCTATATGGAGGTTTTTTTGTGGATAAGCAAATCAAAACGATAACAACAACGGTTTTTATGTCTGGGTTAGTATTGCTCAGTGCAAGCTATGTTGCGCCATTTCAAAATTGGGTTTCTTTAAACTCAGTCTCGTTAAATAACCATAAAGAACAACAGGTTGTTAACGTTTTTGAACAGGTAGGTATTCGTTCAATTGTGTCAGAAGATCATCTATCAAAACCTTTGTTGTCTGTTTTGCCAGAGAACTCTGATGCGGATAAAAATGTGGCGATTGTCAAAAAACAAACACCGCTAGAACAAGAAGAGTCTTTTACTAAGCAATCCACATATTCACGACCCATCTTAGATCAAGTCACATACCAGCCTCAAGTGATTCATGAAATAACGCCACCAAAACCAAATGCTTATCAGAATACATCTATAACGCCTATGGCAGATAAAATTTTACCGTTAGTGGTTGAGTTAGAAGACGAGGTCATTATTGAATTTACGGCCGATTATACTGATAGAGATATTGAAAAAGCGATTTCACGCTTATTGGTACAGTCTCAGTCTTTAAATGTGAATGACTTAGTAACAAACAACGTTATTAATACACGTTTAAGACCGTATTTGTATGGCAAAGCGTTAGATCAATATAAAAATCCTATTCGTTATCCGGCACAAGCTTATAAATATGCAGAATATTTAGTGCAAAATAATATTGAAAATATTCATGATGAGCAGGGCGAGTTTAAAGTTATTACCATTCCATTAACAGAACACCAATTACCTAAGTCTATTCAAAATTACCAGGCCTGGGTAAAAGAGTATGCTAAAAAATATCAGGTTTCTGCTGAACTGATTTTTGCCATAATGCATGTCGAAAGTGCGTTTAACCCTAAAGCGGTGAGTCAATCTAACGCTTTAGGGTTAATGCAGGTTAAAGCCAATGCTGCAGGTAGAGATGTTTATCAATATATAGACCAAAGAGCAGGGCAACCGACTAAATCAGAATTGTTTAATCCTAAAGAAAACATTAGAGTAGGCACGGCCTATATGAGCTTATTAAATCATATGTACTTAAAAGATATTCGTAATCCTAGTAATAAAGAATTAGTGGCTATCTCAGCATATAATGGTGGTTTATCGACGGTGTTAAAACTATTTGGCAAAACACCAGAAAAAGCAATAAAACGCATTAATCGGTTGCACCCGAGCCAAGTGTATCGTACCTTAAGATACTCACATGAGTCTGATGAAACAAAACAATACATTGAAAAAGTGACGCAGGCAAAAAATCGTTACAAAGAACTCTTAAATTTTGCAGCTTAGCGGTGTATTACGATTTTAAAAAAGGGAAATTTTGTGTTTGATAATAAAAGTATTTTAATTACAGGTGGCACGGGTTCTTTTGGACATAAATATGTGCAAACCCTATTAGAGCGATTTAACCCTAAAAAAATTGTTATCTATTCGCGAGATGAACTTAAACAGTATGAAATGCAGCAAACCTTTTCATCAAGCAAAATGCGTTATTTTATTGGTGATGTGAGAGATGCAGAGCGTTTAAAACAAGCCATGTCAGGTATTGATTACGTAATTCATGCCGCCGCTTTAAAGCATGTACCGGTTGCGGAATATAACCCAATGGAATGCATTAAAACCAATATTATTGGGGCAGAAAATGTGATACAAGCCGCTTTAGCCAATAAGGTCACGAGTGTGATTGCGTTATCAACCGATAAAGCCGCTAACCCTGTAAACCTGTACGGTGCAACTAAATTAGCGTCCGATAAATTATTTGTAGCCGCTAACAATATCGCAGGTGATTTACCCACTAAGTTTTCAGTCGTTCGCTATGGCAACGTAGTGGGGTCAAGAGGGTCAGTGGTACCATTTTTTGAAAAACTGATTGCTGAAGGCGCGACTAAATTACCCATTACCGACCCAAGAATGACCCGTTTTTGGATTACCTTGCAAGATGGCGTAGATTTTGTGCTTAAAAACTTTGAACGTATGCATGGGGGTGAAATCTTTGTGCCTAAAATCCCATCCATGCGTATTACCGATTTAGCCGAAGCTATGTTACCTGGTGCAGAGCTTGATATTATTGGCATTAGACCAGGCGAAAAGCTTCATGAAGTGATGTGCCCAGAAGATGATTCAATGCACACCATTGAGTTTGAAGATTTTTATGTGATTACGCCCACCATTACCTTTACTCAAAGAGGGAATAGCTACAATACAAATGCATTAGGCGAAACAGGTAAACCTGTAAAACAAGGCTTTGCTTATTGTTCAGGGACTAATCCTGACTTTTTGAGTGTGGAAGATGTTAAAAAATACAATCAAATGATATAGGGTTTCAATTGATGATTCCCTATGGCAAACAAGATATTTCACAAGCCGATATTGATGCGGTGGTTGAGGTTTTAAAATCAGATTTTTTAACCCAAGGCCCGCAAGTTCCTCTGTTTGAAAAAACCGTTGCTAATTACTGCGGTGCGGATTTTGGTGTTGCCGTAAACAGTGCAACCTCTGCGTTACATATTGCTTGTTTGTCTTTAGGTTTGGGCAAAGGAGATTACCTTTGGACCAGTCCAAATACCTTTGTGGCATCGGCCAATTGCGGTTTGTATTGCGGGGCAAAAGTCGATTTTGTTGATATTAATCCGCATACCTACAATCTTTGTGCTGTTCAATTAGAAGAAAAACTCAAACAAGCCAAACTGACTAATCAATTACCCAAAATTGTAATTCCAGTGCATTTTGCTGGGCAATCTTGCGAGATGAAACGGATTTATGAATTAAGTCTTGAGTACGGTTTTAAAATTATTGAAGATGCCTCGCACGCTATTGGTGGTAAGTATTTAGGCCAGCCGATTGGCGGTTGTCAATATTCAGACATTACCGTGTTTAGTTTTCATCCTGTAAAAATTATTACCACAGGTGAAGGTGGTATGGCGACCACCAATCAACCAGGCCTGGCAGAAAAAATGCGATTATTAAGAAGCCACGGCGTAACGCGTGAACCGCATTTAATGACCAAAGAGTTAGAAGGTGAATGGTATTACCAACAAGTCGATTTAGGGTTTAATTACCGAATGACTGAAATGCAAGCGGCTTTAGGTGTGAGCCAAATGCAGCGTGTTGATGAGTTTGTGAGTAAAAGAACTGCTTTTGCCCAACGCTACAATGATTTATTACAGCATTTACCGTTGGTTTTACCTTTGCAAAATCAAGATACAAATTCCTCATTTCATTTATACCCAATCTTAATACAAACTGATCTAACGTTTAAAAACCGAGCGCAAGTGTTTAAAGAGTTACGTCTTAATGGGCTAGGGGTCAACATTCACTATATTCCCGTTCATACTCAACCGTATTATCAAAACCAAGGTTTTAAACAAGGCGATTTTCCTGTTGCCGAAGCTTATTATCAACAAGTGATTAGTATTCCTGTTTTTCATGCGATGACTGAACTTCAGCAAGACAGTGTTGTAGAAATACTCAAACAGGTTTTAATATGAGATTGGTTTTAATATGAAACTGTGTGTGATTCCCGCTAGAGGTGGTAGCAAAAGAATTCCTAGAAAAAATATAAAAAACTTTTTAGGCAAACCGATTATTGCCTACTCAATACAAGCGGCAATACAAAGCGGTTGTTTTGATAAAGTGATTGTCTCGACTGATAATGAAGAAATTGCCAAGGTTGCCAAACAGTTTGGTGCTGAAGTTCCGTTTATAAGACCTGAAGAATTGGCAAACGATTTTGCAGGCACAATCCCTGTTATTAAACACGCTACGGAATGGTTTGAAGAACAGGGTACACAAGTGGATTACGTTTGTTGTTTATACGCCACTGCACCTTTTGTAACACCGCAAAGATTACAATCCGCTTATAAACAGCTTATCACCAGCCAAGCTGAATTTTGTTTTACGGTAACGGCTTATCCATCGCCTATTCAAAGAGCGATAAAAATCACTGAATCCAATCGAATAGAGATGTTTAACCCGCAAATGTTTAATACTCGTTCACAAGATTTAGAAGAAGCCTACCACGATGCAGGTCAATTTTATTGGGGCACAGCAAAGGCATTTAAACAACAGCAAAGATTTTATTCTGAAGACGCTTCACCCTATATCTTGCCAAGTTATTTAGTTCAAGATTTAGACAATCTGGACGATTGGATTCGTGCTGAAATGATGTATCAAGTGTTACAAAAAACAGGCGATATTGAGTGAAGGTTGTGTTTAGGGTTGATGCCTCAATCAACATAGGCACAGGCCATGTTATGCGTTGCTTAACGTTGGCAAATGCTTTAAAAATTCAAGATGCACAGGTTGAGTTTATTTGCAGAGAGCATTGCGGTCATTTGATTGATTATATAAAAGAAAATGGCTTTAACGTACATAGTTTGCCAATAGTAAACGAAACCAAAAAAAAACATTTTACCAGGCCTGGTAAATCTGAAAAATCCTTATTTCATTCAGCATGGTTGGGTGTATCACAACAGCAAGATGCGGCGGAATGCCTGACTATTTTAGATAAAATTAAACCTAATTGGTTAATTGTTGATCACTATGCCATTGACCAGCAATGGCAATCAGAGCTAAAGCCTTATTACCAAAAATTGATGGTGATTGATGATCTTGGTGATAGACAACATTTATGCGATATCTTATTAGATCAAACTTACGGCGATACATCAGAAAAGTATGAGGGTTTAGTTCCTCAAAACAGCACTCTACTAATAGGGTGCGAGTATGCGTTGTTACGTCCAGAATTTTCTCAGTGGCGAGAATTGAGTCTTAAACATCAAGCTCAAATGAATCTTAATCACTTGCTTATAACATTGGGCGGTATTGATGCCGATAATGTGACTTCGTCTGTTTTATTAGCTTTAAAGACATGCAACTTACCAGAGAAATTAAAAATAACCGTGGTGATGGGCGCTAATGCTCCGCATTTACAGGCCGTTACAGAGTTATCAGAGCAAATGTCTTGCGAGTTGAATATTAAAGTCAATGTAAAAGTAAATGTAGCTAATATGGCTGAACTCATGGCAAACACAGATTTAGCCATTGGTGGGTCAGGTTCGACCTCTTGGGAGCGATGTTGTTTAGGTTTGCCAACTTTAGTTATTGTATTGGCAGAAAATCAAAAGGGCATTGCTAAAAACCTTAAAAAGGCAGGTGCTGTAAAAGTGCTTGAAACGCACGAATTTGATAAATTTTGCACCTCATTTGAGGACCTTATACAAAACAGGCAAGCCATCACTTTGGCGTCATCTAATATTGTTGACGGCCAAGGCGTTGCAAGAGTTATTGAGAAACTACAGTGAAAATAAGCATTTTAAACACATCAGAACAACATCCTATTAATCCTTGGTTGCATAAATGGATTGCTCAAAATAGTGAGCATCAAGTTTCTTTGATACGTTCAAAAGAACAACTGCAAAGTGGTGATTTGTTATTTTTAATTTCATGTGAAGAAATTGTTACCGCTGCAGATAGAGAAAAATTTGTAAAAACATTAGTAATACATGCAAGTGATTTGCCTAATGGAAGAGGTTGGAGCCCCCATATTTGGAAACTGTTAGCAGGTGCTGAAGAGATTGTTGTCAGTTTACTGGAAGCCGGTGATAAAGTGGATACAGGTGATATTTGGAGCAAATTAAAAATTAAAATCCCTAAAACGGCTTTGTATGATGAAATTAATTCACTCATATTTTCAGCAGAACTACAGTTAATGGATTTTGCTATACAGAATTTTAATACGGTTAAACCCGTAAAGCAGTCTTTAGAACGTTCTGTTTCATATTGGCCAAAACGTACCCCTAAAGACAGTGAGTTAGATATAGATAAAACCATTAATGAGCAATTTAATTTATTACGTGTGTCTGATCCTAATCGATTTCCAGCTTTTTTCTATAAAGAGGGTAAAAAATTCTTAGTAAAAATTGAAGCTGTGGATGAATAAAATCAGTGGAAATTCATGTGAAATTTGTGCGAGTTATATACTGAGCATTCGAGGCAAGGTTTGAAAATACAACGACTTTGGCAATCTGAAAAACATTCAGGATTTACAGACATAATACGATACAAACATGTTTGGTATTGCGTATTTCGTGAAGGCTCTACCCATATGTCACTTGATGGAGCGATTATTGTATTAACCTCAAAGGATTGCAAAGAGTGGCAAGAGCATAGTCGTTTAACTTGGCAAGGTGGTGATTTACGAGACCCTAAATTAAGCATTACTCCAGATAATCTATTGATTTTAAGTGCGGGTATTCGCTGGGCGATTCCAAGTTCTACTGCGAGTAAACTCTATTCAGTCGCATGGCCTTTTGATAAAGATTTACAGTCCTGGTCACCTCCAATAATGGACTCTACCTCTGAGGGAACTTGGCGTTGGTCGATCACTTGGCATAACCGTTATGCTTATAGCGTAGGTTATTCGGGGTTAGATAAACATGGTTGCCTTTATCGCTCTATTGACGGTCTTTATTGGAAACCTTTGGTAAAGCCATTTTTTCCAGAGACACAGGTTTTTACTAATGAAAGCACTTTGGTATCAGACGGTGACCGTTTAGTCTGTTTATGTCGTCGAGATGCGATTGGCGGAGCAAAATCGATTTTGGGTCAATCCGATAATGATAATCAAATATGGTCTTGGTGTAAGTTGCCAATTGCGATTGGCGGGCCAAAACTTTTGAAGTTATCTAATAACGAGTGGGTAATGGCAGTTCGGCATATTAAGTATAAATATAAGACAGCAAATACTCGTCTTTATAAATTAAATCCAGAAAACGGACACGTTAAACTTTGGCATACATTGCCAAGTAGTGGTGATTGCAGTTATGCAGGATTAGTTGAGCATGAGGGTAATCTTTATATAAGTTATTACTCTTCACATCAAAATAAACAAACAAACGTTTATTTAGCGGTTATACCTCTGATTAATAAAAAGAGAAGTAAACGTTATAGTTGAATATTTTAAAAATATTGCTGAGGTTACTAAAGGAAACTCTATGCAAAATTGTTACACGCTTATGCAAATATTGGCCAAACAATCTAAGCTTTATCAGCCGGGCGTTTTTTGGCAAGAGGCTTCAAAGGTGATGCTCGACGATTTGGATAAACATGGGATTGAGACGTTTAGAAGCCTATCAAGTTCTTTAAGTTTTTTTGTACCAACCTACGGTTATCCTGGTAATGCTTTAAGTGAAGAGACAATGGATAGCCTTCAAAACTGGATTAAAGAGCAAGATTTACCCGACAAGCAGACTGCATATTTAAATCAATTTGCTTCTGGTTATGGCGCTGCTTTAGCGGATTACAGAACTCTAATCGCATCAGAGTTTAATGCTAATCAAGCTCCCAAATTAACTCAATTTAGTGAGAGCCAATTTGGTAATCCGCTTGAACAGTTTGAGATTGAAGGCAACCGTTATAGCCGTTCTGCTCTTAATTATTTGGCAGGTTTATCCTTTCTTAAAAAACACGCAGACCTTTCCTCTTTTACAACAGTCATGGAAATTGGCGGCGGATTTGGTACCTTGGGAGAGATTTTGTATCAAACGCTTCCAAAAACACAATATATCGACATTGATATTCCACCAACCTTATGTTGTTCAAGTTATTACCTTCAACAAGTTTTTGGAGAAGCGGAGGTTTCAACTTATAAAGATATACAGTCTCTTGAACAGATTGAGCTGAAAACCTTGAAAAAAGCAGCTATTTTGCCATCTTGGTGTATTGAAAAGCTTCAAGGAAAGATAGATTTATTTGTAAATTTCATTTCATTTCAAGAGATGGAGCCAGAGATCGTGCAAAATTATTTAGATAACGTGACCCGTTTACAAGCTGATTGGGTGTTGTTACGCAATATGAGAGAAGGTAAGCAGCTACGTTCACAAAATCGATTTGGTGTGGATAAACCTATTTTTTCGGAAGATTATGCACGCATGTTGCCAGATTACGATTTGATAGAAACGAATGTTTACCCTTATGGTTTTAAAACGGTGGATGGTTATCATTCAGAACTTATGTTGTTTAAGCGTCGGTTGGTAAAAACATTATGAATATTGCAATTATTCCTGCAAGGGGCGGCAGTAAACGTATTCCACGTAAAAACATGAAAGAATTTTGTGGTAAACCTATGATTGCATGGGCGATAGAGATTGCAAAAAAATCAGAGTGTTTTGAAAAGATAGTGGTCTCTACAGATGATGCAGAAATCGCTGAAATTGCCAAAGCATTTGGTGCTTCTGTACCCTTTACACGACCTATAGAGCTCGCTAATGATTACACTCCGACCATTCCTGTGATTCAGCACGCTTTACATGTTTTAGATGACCCTTTAATAGAAACGGCTTGTTGTATTTATCCAACCGCAGTATTTAATACTCCTCAAAACTTACAACAAGCTTTAACGTATTTGTTAGAAGACAAAGCGGATTTTGTCATGCCTGTCGTTGCGTATTCTTGTCCTTTTGAAAAGGCATTGAAAATGAACGGTGATAACCTGCTTGCAATGAAAAATATTAAAAACCTGAATAATCGAACCCAAGATTGTGAGGTTTTATATCACGATGTTGGGCAATTTTATTTTGGTACTCAAGCGGCATGGGACAACCCAGGTGAATTTTATGATAAACGTGTTAAGGCAATCCAAGTACCTAAATATCGAGCCCATGACATAGATACACCAGAGGATTGGCAGTTAGCCGAAATGGTATTTTCGCAGTTGGAACATTTTTAATGTCTTTTGACAAAAAAGAAACCATTTATATAGTATGCCAATCCAACGAAAGTACAGGGTTAGGGCATTTAATACGTTGCATATCTTTAACCAAAAGCTTACAAAAAACAGGTCAAAATATTCAGTTTTATGGTGATTTCTCTAGTAAAGGACAAGTGTGGTTAGAGAATAGCGAGTTAGAATTTGTGCAGAGTTCAATGAATATTGCTGAGTTATTAACGGTATTGCCTTCTTGCTCTAATGTTGTTTTAGATAGCTATCAATATGATGCTAAAGATTTAAACCCTAATCTTAATTATGTTCTTATAGATGATTTTTGCCGTTTAACAAATTACCTTGTTGCAGGCGTTATTAACTTTACATTAATGGCTTCTAGCTTTGATTATCAATCAAAAGGTGCTAGCACTGTTGCGTTAGGGACCAAATACTTTTTACCGAATCCGTCATTGTCTCAGCCTGTTTATGAATTTTGCAGAGAAATAAAGAATATATTGATACTGATTGGCAGCGGAGATAAATTTGATTTAATTCCCAAAATTATTAAGGCACTAGATTCTATTCAACAACCAATTCACTTACGGGTTATCACGGATAAAAAAGGGCTTAAACAATCAACGCATCAAATTGATGTATTACCGTTTCAAGCAGAGATTAATAAACATTATGATTGGGCTGATTTCTGCATAACAAGTGGCGGTTTAGCCAAGTATGAGGCGGCCTACTTAGGAAAACCATCTGCCGTGATTTCATTAACTGAATCAGAACAAATTGAAACAGAACATTTTGCACAAGCAGATTTATGTTTTGATTTTGGGCTCGTTAATAATTTTGAAGAGATTATTTTTGCTAAAAAACTAAATAATATATTGAACAATATCGCCATTCGCCAGCAGGCTTTTAAAGCTTGTCAAAATCACTTTTATATTAACAGTAGTGATAAGGCGGCACAGTTTGTGTTGGATTGTTTTCATTTAAGAAAAACAACAGAGGTTTAGGTTATGAATACCCTAGAGACAAAGCTCAATGAGTTATCCGAACATTATGATAAGTTGGGTCTTATTCATGGCTATTCACCTGATGCAACACAGCAAAGCAGCATTGAAACACAAGAAAAACGGTTAAATGTTCTAGTGGATATGGCTGATGATTTAGATGGAAAAAAGGTTCTTGATTTTGGTTGTGGAACCGGACATTTATTATCTGTACTTGAGAAGAGGGGCTTTGAAGGAGAGTATATTGGCTATGATATTTCTAAAGAGCTATTAGCTTTAGCAAGCCAACGTTATCCGCAAGGGCGCTTTGAATTAAAAAACATTCTTGATGAGCCAATTGAAGAAAAATTTGATTGGGTATTTATTAGCGGTGTTTTTAATAATGATATTGGTTGTAATCAAGAGTTTATGCAACAAGTTATCTCAAAGTTATTTGCTCATACTAAAGAGGGTATCGTTTTTAATGGTTTGAGTTGTTATGTTGATTATCAAAGCCCAGGGTTATATTACTTTGATCCATGTTGGGTGTTTAATTTTTGTAAAGAGGAGATAACAACCCATGTTCAAATCAATCATGATTATGAAATTAAACCAGGGGTAATTCCTTTTGAGTTTAGCTGCTTATTGAGAAAAACTGATTATAAAACAGTAGTGAAATATCATGTCTAAAGTCGCAATTTGTCAACCAACTTACCTATCTTGGATGGGGTATTTTGAAATGATTCAGTCGGTAGATTCATTTGTGTTTTTGGATAATGTTCAGTTTCAAAAACAATCTTGGCAGAGTCGAAATCGTATTAAAGATAATCAAGATAGTGATTTGTGGCTTTCAGTACCGCTTGCGGCACATAAGTTAGAAGATAAAATTTTTGATATTAAAATTGCATCATCTAAATTTAACTGGCAACGTAAACACCTCAATTCAATTAAAACCTATTTAGGTAAAACACCATTCTTAACTGAAGTGCTTGAGTTGGTTGAGGCCTCGTTTGATGAAGGCCATACAAATCTTGCTGATTTAAATATTCATTTAATTACGCGTGTTTCTGAAAAACTTGGATTAAGCACAACGTTTTATAGAGCTTCAGATTTAAATATAAATGGTATTAAAACGGATCTTTTACTGAATCTGCTTACAGAATTGAATGCCAGTTCGTATTTGGCTAACCAAGGTTCAAAAAGTTATTTACAGTATGAAGAACAACGTTTTCAAGATTTAGATATTAAGTTGATTTATCAGAACTGGGAGCCACCTGTTTATCAGCAGCGAGGTAAACAATTTGTTGATAAATTGGCTTGGGTAGACCCGATTAGCCATTTAGGTTTTAACCAAACAACGTTGCTAGAATAAAAAACTACAATAAAAAATCTCGAATATTCTATCTAGAATAAAAGCAATATTAAGTAAAGTGTTGAATTATGAAAATTAACAGTCGATTAATTGGTGAAAAATATTTACCTTATGTCATTGCAGAAATGTCAGCAAACCATAATGGCAATATAGAAAATGCCTATAAAATTATAGAGATGGGTAAACGCGCTGGTGCAGATGCCGTTAAGTTACAAACCTATCGTCCCGATACTATTACCATGGATATGAATACGCCAGAATTTATGATTGAGGGCGGTTTGTGGAATGGGCAAAGTTTATATGAACTTTACGAAGGGGCTTACACACCTTGGGATTGGCATAAACCGCTATTTGATTACGCCAAAAAATTAGATATAACGATATTTAGTTCACCCTTTGATACGACTGCCGTTGACCTATTAGAAGATTTAAATGCACCTGCCTATAAAATAGCCTCATTTGAAGCCGTTGATTTACCCTTAATTCGGTATGTAGCACAAACAGGTAAACCCATGATTATTTCTACAGGCATGGCTGATGCAATAGAGATTCAAGAGGCGATTGATGCCGCTAGAGAAGGTGGGTGTAAAGAACTGGCTATTTTGCACTGTGTAAGTGGTTACCCAGCACCTGCAGGCGATTACAATTTAAAAACGCTTTTAGATATGCAGTCACGTTTTAAATTGCCCGTTGGTTTGTCTGACCATACTTTAGACAATACCACTGCTATCACAAGCGTGGCATTGGGGGCCTGTATTATAGAAAAACACGTCACTTTAGACCGCAACGGTGGCGGGCCTGACGATAGCTTTTCTTTAGAAGAGAATGAATTAACGGCTTTATGCACGGGGGCGAAAACCGCTTGGCAATCTTTAGGTCAAATTGATTATGGTAGAAAATCTAGTGAGCAGGGTAATGTGCAGTTTCGTCGATCTTTATATTTTGTAAAAGATGTTTTAGCGGGCGAAAAGATTACTGAGCAACACGTTAAAAGTATTCGTCCTGGATACGGGCTTGCACCAAAGTATTTGCATAAGGTGCTTGGCCAAACCGCCACAACAAATATAAAACGCGGTACGCCTGTTAATGACGATTGGCTTTAACCATATAGCAGGCTAATAGTTAAACGATGAATTAAAAATGGTTTTACCAGGCCTGGTAAATTTAAAAAATATTAATAAAAACAATTAATTGATTTGAAATATAACCCTAATATTAGGAATAAAAGATGGAATATAAAACGGAACAAGAGTCTTTTTGGGCGGGAGAATTTGGTAACGAATACAGCCAACGAAATAATGATGAACAATTGTTAATCAGTAAAACGGCTCTGTTCTCTAAGATTTTTCAAACCACAGGCAAGGTAAATTCTGTCATTGAATTTGGTTCTAATATTGGGTTAAACCTGCAAAGCATACAAAAGCTTTTACCTAGTGCTGAATTATCAGCCATTGAAATTAATGCCTACGCTAAAGAACAGCTTGAAAAATGGGGCGGTTGTAAAGAGATTTTTCACCAGTCGGCTTTAGATTTTGATTCAAAAAATCAATATGATTTATCTATGATTTTAGGGGTGTTAATTCACATTAACCCGAATGAACTGCCGCAAATGTATAAAAACATTTATGAAGCAAGTCAACAGTGGGTTTTAATTGCTGAATCTTACAACCCAACGCCTGTTGAGGTAAAGTATCGTGGCAATGACGGCAAATACTTTAAACGAGATTTTGCAGGCGAAATGATGGCTTTGTATCCTGATTTAAAACTCGTTGATTACGGATTTGTTTATCATGCCGATTCAAGCTTTCCATTAGATGACGTTAACTGGTTTTTATTAAAAAAATAGAACAAACACTAAATTTAGCAACACACAATTTTAAGGTTAGGTATGCAAACCATTAAAACTCAAACGGGTGAAGTTGTATTAAAAGAGTACTTTCCTTCACGAATAGAACAAACCGCTTCTACAACGATTTATAAAGAGTATGTGGGTGTCACTTTACCTGAAGATAAGTTGTATGTTGTTTTAGGCTCAGATTCAGGCTTGCTTGTTAAATACTTACAAGAAATTGCGACCTCTGGGCAACGTTTTGTTTGTGTTGATTTTCCTGAGGTGATTGCCTTTATACGTCAAACAATTGAGATTAAGCCAGAAGATAAAATAGAGTTTTATAGTTTTGAAGAGTTTGAATTTGAGCTGCTTTATGAACAACACCAAGATTATGTAATTCGTAATGCGATTATTTTATTAAAGTCGCTGATTGTTGATGAAGGTAAAGGGCTGTATGACGGTATTTATGGCAGAGAAGAAGAGAACTTTCATCGTTTTAGAATCGATAGAGTAGATAATCGAGATTTTAAAAAAGCCTTTGACCAACAAATGGCCAATGTTTGCGATTTAATGCATCCTTTACACGTTGTAAAAGATAAATTAAAAGGTGATGTGCCTGGTATTGTTTTAGGCGGTGGCCCTTCTTTAGATGATGTGATTCCCTGGCTTAAAGACAATCAACAAAAAGTTTGGATTTTTGCCGCTAGTCGAATATGTAATCGTTTATTAAAAGAGGGCATTGTGCCTGACTTTATTGCCTCTTTAGATCCGCAGCCCTTAATTTTTGAATACTCTAAAGAGATGTATCAATTCGCAGATAAAAGCATATTACTGACAGGGGAGCACCCTTATCCACGATTGATTCAGCAATGGAAAGGGTTAAAGACCTACACTCGTAGACGTTTTCCGTGGGCAAAAAGAAGTGAAGAAAACTTTATATCAGATGGCCCAACGGTTACCAATGCGGTATTTGGTATGGCGGTGTATTTAGGGGTTTCAAAAATATATTTAGCTGGTGTCGATTTTTGCTTTACCTTAGAAGGGGTGTGCCATGAGTCGAGCAGTATTGAATCGGATATGGGCATAAGAGATCACAATGATACCTTTGCCATAAACTATCGTGGTGAAAAAGTTGGCACAAATATACAGCTTTATGATGCAAGAAACTTATTTGAAGAGCAGTTACATAACCTTTCAAAAACCTGGACAAATTTACAGGCCATTAATTTAAATTCATGCGCGGCAGTGATAAAAGGTATTGATTATCAACCTTTAGAAGAGGTGTCGCTTAACCATGACAAGTTTGATGTGGTTCAAGCCTTTAAGCCGTTACTTGATTATGATGCGCAATCGCAAAAATCGTTTTTACAGTTTCTTACAGCAGAAATAAATATTGCGACTAAGTGGCTTGATAAATTAGCGGTAAAAGGTAAGAAGGGTTTACATTTAACCTCTATCTTATTTAAAGACCCTAAAAAGCAGTCTGAAAGAATTCAAGAAGTGCTTAAAATAAAAGAGCAGTTAGAAAACGATGTGGGTACAGATTATCAAACTATGGTGAACTACGCCTACACCGACTTTATGCAATCTCTTAGCCCGGTAGATTCTGAAGAGTCTATGTCTAATCAAGAGATGATAAATGCCTTGTCAGGTTTTTTTGGCGGGTTACAAAAAGGTTCAGAAGGTTTTATTGAACAACTTGGTTTGGTTAAAGAAGATATTGCCTTTAGAAAAATTGAGGTAGATGAATCAACCGAGTTTACGGATTTAGCTCAAATATGGTTAAACAAAAATATTCCTGGTCGTTTTTATGTTTGGTTAGAACATTTAAGTAAACACGATTACGCTTTTTATCAAAATACTTATCCTGATGAAGTGAATAAGCTAAAAGTAGCATTTGATGAAATGACTCACGACAACAGTAAATTGGTTGCTCGATTTAATGAACGTCTAAAAAATCCACAGGAATATATTATTCAGGTTGATAAGTCTTGTGAACAAAATTTAACCTATCCTATTGAAAAGGTAATTCTTCAATTAAACCAATTACCAAAAGATAGGTTTAAAGAGGTTCAACTCTATGCCGAAGGTATTTTGCTTGAAATGCAAAATGAGCCTAAAAAGGCACTTATAAAGTATCTTGAAGCCGACCCTAATAAAACCAAGCCTTATATATTAAAACGTTTGTTTACTTTAGCGTTTTCGCAAAAAGAGTTTGAGCTTGGAATTGAAAGTTTAGAGAACTTGTGCAAACAAGATATTCGTTTTGTACCAACCTTTGCAGAGTCTTTGGCTATATTGGGTAATGTAGAAGGGGCTATTGATGCTTTAAAAATGTATCCTTTGTTAATGCAAGATACTGCGGCTTTTATTCATTTACTTAAGTTTTATATTGAACTAGGATCAGTAGAACCTGCAAATATCTTATTAAATGAGGTAGAAAATCATCCTCAGCTTGATCAAGTTGCAATACAACAGTATGTAGACTCTCTTAATTCTCAAAATTAATAAATAATCTAAAATCCCTCTCAAACCCTTTTAAATAAGGGGATAAAGCCATTCTTTATGAATGGCTTTTTTTTGCCTGAAATAAATTTTTAAAAAAATTAAAAATAAATCTAAAGTTTTTTTTAAACGCTCCGTTAAGTTAATTGAAGGCAAGACACATTGCCTCAAATAACAAAAAACACAATACAAGTAAAACACACACAAATGGTACTTATAAAGTACAGGGAGCAAAAATCATGAGTATGGTAATTAACACAAACGTAGCATCTTTAAACGCAACACGTCAATTAGATGTTTCAAGTCGTGATCAGTCAGTAGCAATGGAACGTTTAACTTCTGGCTTAAGAATTAATAGTGCGGCAGATGACGCAGCTGGACTAGCCGTATCAACTGGAATGACTACCCAAATTATGGGTACAGATATGGCAATTAGAAATACCAATGATGGTATCTCAATGGCACAGACAATTGATGGTGCGGCAGAAGAGATGATGGATATGATGCAACGTCAACGTGAATTAGCAGTGCAGTCATTAAACGGAACATACTCTGCAGCTAACCGCACCTCTATGAACGAAGAGTTCAGTGCTTTATCAGCAGAGTTAACACGTATTTCAAGTACAACAAAATTTAACGACGTAGCGGTACTAGACACTGCCACACAAATTGATATTCATGTGGGTTGGCAAGATAGTGCAGCAGATTCAATTACGGTAACAGGTATTGCAGGAACAGCACTTGCAGGTGTTGTATCAGGGCTTGGTGTAGATACATCAGCTAATGCCGCCGCAGCCATTACAGGTTTGGATGGTCAGATTTCGGTCTTAAGTTCAGCTCGATCAGGCGTTGGTGCAATACAAAACCGTCTTGAACATACTGTTGCAAACTTGCAGAACGTAAGTGAAAACATTTCAGCGTCACGTTCATCAATTTTAGATGCCGATTTTGCATCAGAAAGTGCAGATTTAGCACGTACTCAAGTACTGCAACAAGCAGGTATGAGCATGTTGTCTCAAGCCAACACTGACTCACAAAACGTATTACAACTTCTACAGTAGAAGATTATTTACCAGGCCTGGTAAAAGGCTTGGAAAATATAAAGAAGTTAAAAAGAATTTAGGTTATTGGTTCATAAAGAAATGATAACCCAAACCGGATTCGCCACCTAGTTGGCGGATAACTTAAAGTTAGCAGCCAACTAGGCACACACTAACATTTCTTTATAAAAAGGAGATTTATCATGTCAATGGTAATCAACACAAATGTAAGTTCTTTAAATGCAACTCGCCAACTTGATGCGTCAAGTCGTGAACAATCAGTTTCTATGGAACGTTTGACTTCTGGTCTACGTATCAATAGTGCGGCAGATGATGCAGCTGGTTTAGCAGTAGCAACAGGCATGACTTCACAAATCATGGGTACTGATATGGCAGTACGTAATGCAAATGACGGTATTTCTATGGCGCAAACTATTGATGGTGCGGCTGAAGAAATGGGCGACATGATGCAACGTCAACGTGAACTAGCGGTGCAGTCATTAAACGGAACCTACTCTGCAGCTAACCGTGCGTCTATGGATGAAGAGTTTGATGCTTTATCAGCAGAATTAACTCGTATCTCTTCAACCACTAAATTTAATGGTGTATCTGTTTTAGATACAGCGACTTCTACTAACCTGCAAGTTGGTTGGGAAGACAATGCCAATGACTCCATTAACATTACAACGATTGGTGGATCATCTATTGCATCAGCAGTTACAGCGCTGGGTGTCGATACATCAGCTAATGCAGCAGCGGCAATTACAGGTTTAGACGGACAGCTTTCGGTATTAAGTTCAGCTCGTTCTGGTGTGGGTGCGGTACAAAACCGTCTTGAACACACTGTGGCTAACTTACAAAATGTGAGTGAAAACGTTTCGGCAGCACGTTCAGGTATTCAAGATGCTGACTTTGCTTCAGAAAGTGCTAACTTAGCTCGTACACAAGTTCTACAGCAAGCAGGTATGAGCATGTTGTCACAAGCTAACTCTGATTCACAAAATGTATTAACTTTATTACGATAAGCTAACTACAATTAAGTAACGCTTTATCATAAAGTTAAGATCATCATTGATTAAGGAGGGATTGAAATGGATATTAACAGTTCTATGTCATCCCCTGTGATGGATACGCAAACAGTGAAGTCGGTGGCAACACCGGCAGTAGCTGTAAGCGTGAAGTCAGAACAGGTCGAGGCCTCAGTCGTCTCTCCGAATATGAAGACTCCGCAAGATAACGAACAGGCGATTCAAGACCAAGTTGAACAAGTGAATTCACAATTGGGTCAACTTGGATTAGGGTTAACCTTTTCGGTAGATGAAAATACTCAGTCTTCAGTAGTTAAAGTGATTGATAAAACGACTGATGAAATAATTAAGCAATACCCAAATGAAGACTCGTTAAAGATGATGAAAAACATCCAAGACTATCTAAATTCGGTGCAAGAAAGTAGAGCAACAACTAAAGAGGGTTTGACAGGCGTCTTATTCAATGAAATCATATAGGTATTGATTTGAATAAAAGGAAGGGAGTATAGCAATGATAAATTCTGTGCAACCTGATAGCCCAATAAAGATCTCCTCTGGTGAGCTACCAACTCCCATCACCTCAAATGCAATGGGTGATGCAGCAAAACAAAATGTTTCACAAAACAGCGTGCAACAAAATGTAAAAACTGCAGAAATCAAATCAAATGAGGTTGATGGCCAAATTGATACGACTGGAATTGATAGCCAATTAGCGGGTACCAATTCACAGTTACAAAAACTTCAAAGCTCTTTAAGTTTTGAAAAAGATGAAGATTCTGAACGAATGATCATCTTTGTTAAAGATAAAGAAACTGGTGAAACTATTCGCCAGATTCCAACAGAAGAATTTTTAGCAATATCTTCAAGTATTAGTCAATATTTAGATATGAGCAAGCAAAGTTCTGATAAAAATTCGCCACTCGTTGGTATGTTTACTAACGAAACTGTATAACATAGTGGCACCATTTCCCTTGTGTGTTTAGCGGTCTTTAGACCGCTTTTTTTATGTCTAATATTTACCTATCATCGTTATTTTCTTAAAGTATTTTATTTATTGCCGTTATATATATTATAAAGAAAGCAAAATTGGCATTTATGATGCTAGTTCTTTCCTAAACTAAAAATTCTAATATAATAAAAATATTCTTATCTAAGACCAGGAGCGGCGGTTATGGCTAACGAAATTGGCACAACGCTTTTAAATACATTAACAAACAGTACTTTTGATTCTGGAAATATGGCCAAGGTGCTTGCTGAGGCTGGGGTTGCCAGTTCACGTTCAATTCTTGAAAATAAGCAAACCAGTGCTAATACAGAACTGAGTGCGTTGAGTTATCTTCAGTCTAATGTAGAGGCGTTTCAAAGTTATTTAACTGACTTATCTTCGCCAACGTTATTCCAAAGCCGCTCGGTTGAATCGTCTGATGATTCCGTTATTTCGGTTCAATCTAATGGCGTTCCTGTAACGGGTTCTTATCAAGTACAGTCATTGCAGTTAGCGCAATCCCATACGCTCGTTGCCAATCAAACATTTAGTTCCGCTTCAGATACACTTTCAACAGGTACTTTATCAATTGGGGTTGGTGGTCAAACACAAAATATTACGATTGATAGCTCTAACAATACCTTAGAGGGTTTACAGAGCATTATAAATAACGGTGATTACGGCGTAAGTGCTTCCATTATTAATAATGGTGGTAATTACCAGTTGATGTTTTCATCTAAAGAATCGGGTGCGGCATCCGAAATCAGTGTCAGTGGTTTAACAGAATTTGATACCAGTGGTTTTACCACAACCTCTGAAGCTCAAGATGCCTTAATGAGCATTAACGGATTGGTTGTGTCAAATAATAGTAATACGTTTGATGGTGTGATTGATGGTTTACAAATCAATTTAAAATCGACGTCACAATCAATGCAAAGCTTATCCGTCTCTTCAGATTCTGAAGGTATTACCAATACCATATCGGATTTTGTGGATGTTTATAATCAGCTCGATACTATTTTGGATGATTTAGGTTCTTATAGCGAACTAACGGATGAAGAAGCAGAATCAGAAGATAATGCTTATTTTGGTGATTTAGCGGGTAGTTCATTATTAAGAGACTTAAAAAGTCAGATTCGTGAATCTTTAAGTGGCGCGATTCCTCAGTTAACGGATCCAAATACGTTGGCATCGGCAGGCTTGTCGTTTGATACTGGAGGCCAATTAAGCCTTGATACAACGGTTTTAAATAATCTAATAACCAATAATTTAGAAGGTTTAGCCAGTGTTTTTGCTAAAAATGGACAGACCACAGATCCATTAATGACTGTTAGTGGCAGTAGTGATAAAACACAAGCAGGAACTTATTCGGTTGATATTACACAGCTAGCTGAAAAGGCAACTGTTTCAGGCGGGGCTACAACATTTGCCGCAAATGAATATCGTCTTGCGGGTAGTGATGTTTACGATCCTGTAGAAGCGTTAAATATTGAATCAGGAGCAGGGTTTCAAATTTCTATTAACGGCGGAGCAGCTACACAGGTTAACTTTACACAAGGCTCTTATGCCTCTAAAGATTTGGTAGCCGCTCAAATGCAGTCAGATATTAATACCCAAACGGGTCAGTCTGTGACAGTGGCTTATGATTCGTCGCAGGCGCGTTTTGAAATTACGAATTCAACGGGTACCGTTGATGTATCGGCAGCCACATTATTAGGTAACCAAGGATTTAGTTCAGCTGATTATGCCAGTGAACAACTGATGGATCTTTCTGGTGGAGCAGTTTCTTTTGATGTTTCTATTGATGGTTCAACGGCAACCCAAACGACCATTGATGCTGGTAAATATACACTTAATGAATTTGCTGAAAAAATGCGTACATCAATTAATAGCATAACGGATATTTCTTCAAGTGGAGCTTCTGTAAGTGTGTCAACAGATGGCGGTGTTTTAAGCGTGGTTTCTAATCGTTACGGGTTTTCTTCTGATGTCACATTAAGCAACTTTAGTAATGCAGCAAATGCCGGATTTAGTACCGATTTAACTGATCAAGGTCAGAATGTTGACGGAACAATCACTACCGATGCAGGTACGTTAAGTTTGGGTGGTTATGCCGACAGTGAAGATGGTCGAAAAATTAAAATTTCAGATTATGCAATTATTGCTTCAGAACCTGCTGCGGTAAGAGGTTTAGAATTTAATATTCTTGGTGGTACAACGGGCTCTCGCGGTGATATTGTATTTTCTCAAGGTTTTGCTAGTCGAGTTGATGAGACAATTTCAAACTTACTCAGCGACGATAATGGTTTAGTAAGCGATAGAATTGAATCATTAACCACGAAGTTGTCGGATTATGATGATAAATCCGATACATTAGATGCACGTTATGATGCATTATTACTAAAATATCAGCTTCAGTTTTCGACTTTGCAGTCGTTATTATCTAGTACACAAGATACGAGTGATTTTTTAACCGCTACTTTCTCAAGTAGTGATAGCTAGAATTGATTGAATAGGTAAATGATTATGAATATGGCAATGAAAAAACAGTTTATTCAGCAATATGCCAATAACTATGTTGAAACAGCAGTATCTGAAGCTGGACCACATAAGTTAATTCAAATGCTTTACGATGGCGCTCTTAAAAATATGAATATGGCAAAAGTTTTTATACAGCAAAAGAACTTTGAAAAAAAGTCTGTGCATATTAATAAAACATTAGCTATTTTAGCCTCACTGCGTAACGACCTTGATCTAGAAAAAGGGGGTGAGGTTGCTCGTAATTTAGACGGTTTATATGAATATTGCTATAGAACTTTATTTAAAGCATCAGTAGAAAATGATCTCAGTATGCTTGAAGAAGTTATGGAACATATTCAAACGGTAAGTAATGCTTGGCAGCAAATGCCAGACAATATTAAAAATGCCAGTAAAGACCAATTAGATAGACTAAGAGGATAAAGTTATGACCTTAGATAAAATAAAAATTGTATTGTTATCCTATTCTAAAAATTTGTTGATAGCGGCTGAAAACCATAATTGGGAACGTTATTCAGAGCTAGAATCAAGTTGGCCTGGTATGTTAAAAAATGCCCAAATGGCATACGGTCGTGACTTAAATGTTATTTCAAGTGAATTAATTTCAGATAATAAAAAAATACAGCAAAATATTATAGAATCTCAAAAAACGATGCTTAGTGAATTAGAAAAAAGTACACAAAATACCGCGTCAATTCGATCTTATTTAAAATAAACCTACAAAAAACATTGCCAATATTTTGACAACTGGTGAAAAGCCGTATATAAAGGTTAACCAGGTATTAACAAATAAATGGCAATTCAATGTCCCAAGATATTTTTACTTCACTCGTAGGCTCTAGTTCTGCGATGCAACAAGTTAAAAAACTCATTCTTCAAGTAGCACAAACTGATGCGACCGTTCTGATTTTAGGTGAATCTGGAACGGGAAAAGAAGTCGTTGCTCAAGCCTTACATAATGCTTCTGAACGCGCAAATCGTGCTTTTGTACCCATTAACTGCGGTGCTATTCCTGGTGAATTATTAGAAAGTGAACTTTTTGGTCATGAAAAAGGGGCTTTTACGGGAGCAATTACGGCTCGAAAAGGCCGTTTTGAGATGGCAGAAAAAGGCTCTATTTTTTTAGACGAAATTGGTGATATGCCTTTGCCTATGCAAGTAAAGCTTTTAAGAGTATTGCAAGAACGTGTATATGAACGTGTTGGCGGTAATAAAAGCTTTGAGTGTGATGTAAGAATTATTGCTGCTACCCATCGAAACCTAGAAGATAGTATTCAAGCTGGTGAATTTAGAGAAGATCTTTATTACCGCTTAAATGTATTCCCAATTGAAATGCCTTCTTTACGAGAACGTCCTGAAGATATTATTGAATTGCTAAATTATATGTTCAATCGAATTCAGTCCGAAGGTAGAAAAATACCGATTTTGTCAGAAAAAGCGTTAATTGCCTTACAAACGTATTTATGGCCAGGCAATGTCCGAGAGTTAGGAAATTTGGCCGAACGCTTATCAATTTTATTTCCAGGTTTAGGCGTGGATTATGATGATTTACCCGCTAAATATCAGGTAGAGATAGATGGTTCAGCGCAGCTTATTGTTGCTGCCGAAGATGAATCTAATGAAAACGATGCCGTTGAAATAGCTGTTATAAATGAAAATATCCAGCCTACATCTCAAACATTGAATAATAATGCCGAAACAGTAGAAAAAATGATGGCAGCCCCCAATCTTGATGAAGGATTAGATTTAAAATCTTATTTAGTGGATATGGAGGTTCAATTAATTCAAAAAGCGCTGACACAGACCGATGGTAATGTTTCACAAGCGGCTAAATTACTACAAACGAATAGAACAACCTTGGTTGAAAAAATTCGTAAGTATGACCTTTCATAATAGTTTACGAGTGTGAGTGATACGTTTTGAGTGACATGCAAGAAAAAGCCCGTTTAGAAGAGTTAGAAGCTGCGTTTAATCTGTTTAATCAAACGTCTGTTCAGCTTACGACTTCGTATGAAGCTTTGCAGAACCAGGCGGCACATCTACAAAATCAACTTGCTAAAAGTGATCAAGAAAAAAAACGGGTAGCAGAACGATTAAGCCGTCTTTTAGACGTTTTGCCAGCAGGGGTTATTGTTTTAAATGATAACAATATTATTGTAGAAATGAATCCGAGTGCGCAAACTATCTTGGGTGAAGATGCTGTGAATCGTGATTGGGATATTGTGATTAAAAACGTCTTTTTAACGACCAATGATGCCGGCGAGTTGATTACGCATAATAAAATGGTTTATCAACTATCAGAAACCTCTGCCAATAAAGATTCTAGTCGCGTTTTATTAATTCAGGATGTTTCTGCGGCTAGACAACTTCAAGAACATGTAAACCGTCATCAACGCCTACACTCAATGGGTGAAATGGCCGCTTCTTTAGCACATCAAATTCGTACACCTCTTTCATCAGCGTTATTGTATGTATCACAAATGAACTCTGAACATCTTGATGATGACAAGAGAGAAAAGTTTGTCGGTAAGGCTTTAAATAGCTTAAACCACTTAGAATCTCTAGTGAAAGATATGCTTCAATACGCTAAAGGTGGAAAAGGCAGTGAAAAACCCATCTTAATTGAAGATTTGATTGAACACTTGCAACAAAGTGTCGAAGGTCAAGTTAGCCAGTCTTTAAGTCAGATTCGTTTTAATGCATTTTTACCAGGCCTGGTCATTACCGGTGATAAAGATGCTTTAATGACGGCTCTACAAAATCTAGTTGGTAATGCGATTGATGTGGTTGGTCAAAAAGCAGAGATTGCTGTTACGGTGAATCAAATATCAACGGACAGAATTGATATTGTGGTCAGTGATAAAGGACCAGGAATTGAATCCAGTAAACTAGAAAAGATTTTTGAACCCTTTTATACAAGTCGTGCAAAAGGAACAGGTCTAGGGTTGGCTGTTGTAAGAGCCATAGCAGAAGCCCATAATGGTGAGATATGGGTTAAATCTATTGTAGGCTACGGCACACAATTTGGGTTACGTTTACCGATAACATCTAGAAAGGAAATCTCATGAGCATTGCTAAAATATTAGTGGTAGAAGATGATTCAGAACTACAAGAAGCTTTGGAGGATACCTTATCATTAAATGGTTTTGAGGTAATTAGCGTAAGCAGTGCAGAAGAAGCTTTGACCGCGCTAAATGATGAGATAGGAATGGTGTTTAGTGATATCCGAATGGATGGCATGGACGGCTATACGTTAATGACTAGAATTAGGGCGATTAAGCCTTATTTGCCCATTGTGTTAATGACTGCCTATGGAACAATTGAACAAGCGGTTGATGCCATGAAAGCAGGAGCCGTGGATTACATTGTTAAGCCTTTTGAAGCAGGCGTTTTGGTAGAAAAAGCAAAAGTATATTTTAACCGAGATGCATCTTTAGAAGATGACTTTGTCGTAGCAGATCCAGCTACTCAGCAACTAAAAACCATGTCTAAAAAAGTAGCTGAAAGTGAAGCCAGCGTATTAATTAGTGGCGAAAGCGGAACAGGTAAAGAAGTTTTAGCACGTTATATTCATGTGCAGTCACCCCGCGCAAAACAACCGTTTGTAGCTATTAACTGTGCCGCCATACCTGAAAGCATGTTAGAAGCCATGCTATTTGGTTATGAAAAAGGATCTTTTACCGGTGCGGCTAAATCCATGCCTGGTAAATTTGAACAAGCACAAAATGGCACAATCTTTTTAGATGAAATCGGTGAAATGAAACCCGATTTACAAGCAAAAATATTACGTGTATTACAAGAGCGAGAGGTTGAACGTATTGGTAGTACAAAACCCGTAAAATTAGATGTTAGAGTATTAAGTGCCTCTAATATTAATATGAAAAAGGCCATTGCATCAGGCGATTTTAGAGAAGATCTTTTTTATCGATTAAATGTTTTTCCAATGCATTTACCTCCTTTAAGAGAGCGCCCAAGAGATATTGCTGCGATTGCAGAACGTTTAATTCAAAGACATTGTGGTGCATCAAGAGTTCAACCCATGATATCGGCTCCAGCCATGAAACGTTTAATTCAATATACCTGGCCTGGTAATATTAGAGAATTAGATAATGTCATTCAGCGCGCGTTGGTTATGATGTCTGGAGATACAATCCAAGCACAGAACGTGATGCTGGACGATGGTTATGATTCATTGCATTCTTTAATGAATCCTGAGCAAAATGAAGGCGAAGAACAGAAAGAATCGCAACCCGTTGATGGCCATCAAAATACGGAAGAAAATAAAGAGTTTAAACCCCTAGAATTACCTATGGATTTAAAAGCTCGCGAAACTGAAATGATTTTAGAAACACTGCGTCAAAATTCTGGACATAGGCAAAAAACGGCAGAAGCGTTAAATATTAGTCCAAGAACTCTACGTTATAAAATTGCAAAACTTAAAGAACAAGGGGTTGATGTACCCTAAAAAGCTAGGGTTAACGGCCAGGTTTTTAAAAAGTTTAGGTAAATGTTTATTTTTTGACACAAAAATGGCATATCAATTGCTGAAAGAGGTTTGAAACTGTGTGATAATAAAATTCACTTTTTCATAAATCCGTTGAAATGGCCAAAACCAATATAGAGCGAACTAAGAAATGAACCCGATTGATACACAAAGTTTAATGTTGCAAATGCGATCTTTAGCTGCCCAAGCGGAAGCTAAGCCTGCTATTGATGTAACAAATACTTCAGAAAGTGGTCAAGATAAAGCGGCTAATTTTGCCGAGCTTTTAGCTAATTCGGTTCAGTCTGTAAATAGTGAACAGCATAAAGCTGGAGATATGAAAAACGCGTTTGAAGAAGGTGATCCTGAAATGGAGCTGTCTGAAGTTATGTTACAAGTTCAAAAAGCAAGTCTGTCTTTTCAAGCGATGACTCAAGTCAGAAATAAGCTCGTTGACGCCTATAAAGATGTGATTAATATGTCTATCTAGTTGGGTGTTTTACATACTCACTAACCGTATTAATATAAAAAACAAGAAGATTTTATATGGCAGATCAACAAGCGTCTATCGACAATACCCTTAATACACCACCTCCTAGTGGCGCAGGTTCTGCATTATTAAATAATCTCACCTCACTATCTGTTGCCAAGCAAGTCAGCTTGGTCATTGCTTTAGCGGCATCACTTGCTTTGGTTGTGGGGATTGTTTTGTGGTCTCAAAATACAAGTTACACACTTTTATTTGGGAGTGTCGATGCCAAAGACATGAATGAAATTGTACAAACTCTTGAGCAAGAAGGTGTGAAATACCGTATTGATAACTCAAGTGGTGGAATTTTAGTGCCTAATGATTTAGTACATTCGTTACGTATTAAATTGGCAGCGGCAGGTTATCCTAAACAAGCCGCAACGGGTTATCAGCTTTTAGATGTTGAACAAGGCTTTGGTATATCTCAATTTAAAGAAACGACTCGTTATCACCGTGCTCTTGAAGGTGAATTAGCCAAGTCAGTCGCTTCTATCAATTCTGTAAAATCTGCTCGCGTTATGCTCGGGCTTCCAAAACGTTCTGTTTTTGTTAGAAAACAACAAAAACCATCAGCTTCTGTTGTTGTAAAGCTTTACCCTGGTAGAACACTTAATGAAGAACAGGTTAGCGCCATTTCATATCTTGTTTCTTCAAGTGTCCCTAATATGGATGCTAAATCTGTCACCGTAGTCGATCAAAACGGTAACTTATTAACGAATAGCAATGCCAGTAGCGGTATGCTTCATATGAGCATGAAGCAATTAGATTACACGCGTCAAGTAGAAGAAACATTATCCAGTCGTATTATTAGATTATTAGCCCCTATCGTTGGTGGTGAAAACAAAGTAAGAGCTCAGGTTACCGCTGAACTTGATTTTACTCAGCAAGAACAAACACGTGAAAATTATGAGCCAGATCCAGAAGCAATTCGATCTGAACAAGAAGTAAAAGAAATTAATCGTGATCAAGGGCCAACAGGAATCCCTGGAGCTTTAACAAACCAACCTCCACGAGCTGGATTAGCGCCTGAAGAAGGGTATTCTTCAAGTAATGATCCAAATCTTAAAAGTTCAAGTGAGAAAAAAACCAAAAACTATGAACTAGATCGTACCGTTAGCCATATTAAAAATTCAGTGGGTAATATTCACCGTTTATCAGTCGCCGTTGTTTTGGATGACAAAACTAGCTTAGGTGAAAATGGTGAGATTGTAAGAAAGCCAATCGATGAAGAAGAGTTATTACGTTATAGACGTTTAGTGAGTGATACTGTTGGTCTTGATGAGGCGCGCGGTGATACTTTGAGTGTGGTGAATGCTTCTTTTGTGACTGCTCCGGTTGAAGAAGTCGAAATGGCGCCTATTTGGCAGGAAACATGGTTCTGGAATTTAGTAAAACAAGTTTTAGCAGGCCTGGCTGTTCTGTTTATTATCTTAGGTGTAATACGCCCAATGCTAAGAGATCTGTCTAAGAAAGAAGAAACCTATCTAGAGTACCCAGAAGATGTACCTGAAGAGGTTGAAGAGCTAGAAAACGTAGATGAAATTTCTAAAGCGCTTGAGCAGATGAATGAGGAAGTAGAGCAAACTGCAGTTGCTTCAGAAGCAGAGTCAGAAGCAGAGCACGAGTTATTAGAGAAAGTAAGAGCTATTGTAGCTTCTGATCCGAAAGTCGCAGCTCATGTAATTAAGCAATGGATGTCTGGAGAATAATATGGCTGGTTCACTAATTGAAGAAGTGGGTTCTGAAAAAGATATTTCCAATTTGGATAAAGCGGCCATATTGTTACTTTCTTTAGGTAAAGATTCAGCGGCAAAAGTGTTAAAACACCTTAATCCTAGAGAAGTGCAACAAATTGGTTCTGCGATGACAACCGTAGATAATGTGTCACACAGTGATATTCATACTGTCATGAAGTCTTTTTTAAATGAACTTGGCGAAGATGCACTTGGTGTTGATCCAAGCGAATACGCGCAATCTCTTATGGCAGATGCTTTGGGTGATGGTGGTGGTCATCTTATGGATGCAGCACTGCTTGGTGATCAGGTTAAAGGTTTAGAGGCACTTAAATGGCAACATCCATCTACGATCTCAAATATGCTTCGTAATGAACACCCTCAGGTGGTTGCAATTGTTTTATCTTATTTTGACTCAGATCAGGCGGCAGAAGTTCTACGAGGAATTCCAGAACGTTTTCAGGCAGAAGTTATATATCGTATTGCTACTTTAACCACCATTCAACCTCGTGCTTTATTTGATTTAAATGATGTTCTTGTTAATGCTTCAAGCGATGGTGAAGGCGGTAAACTTGCAACGATTGGTGGTGAAAAACGTGCGGCTGAAATCTTAAACTTAGTGGGTGGTGGTGTCGATTCACGTATTCTTGACGATATTTCAATTGAGCATGATGAAGTCAGTAAAGCCATTCAGGACAAAATGTTTGTCTTTGATGACATTGATGGTATTGATGACAGAGGTATTCAGACCATCGTTGCTGAAGTACCAAGTGATATTCTTATTGTGGCCCTTAAAGGCGCTGAAACAGCCATTAAAGAGAAGTTTTTATCCAACCTTTCAAAGCGCCAAGCCGATATTATGCGTGACGATTTAGAAACAGGTGGGCCAGTTAAACTGAGTGCTGTTGAAGATGCGCAACGTAGTATTATACAAACTGTGCGCCGCTTAGCAGATGAAGAGAAAATTATGATGCCTGGTGGCGGTGAGGAGTTTGTATAGGTGGCTGATGATTCTTTTCAAGCAAGTACCGGATTTACTGATGACGATCAAGAGGTGGTTACTCCTCTTGTGCCATCTTCAGAAATAGATTCACCCAATATCCATGCCTGGAAGCCTTCTAACTTTGAAGATGATAATAAACAAGATGAAAAAGAAATCTCCGATGAAATGTATAATAAAATCAAAGAGGAGATGCAGCCAGAGATTCAAAAGCAGGCTGAGCTTTTAAAAAAAGATGCTTACGATAAAGCCTTTGAACAAGGTTATCAAGAAGGTTTGGCGCAAGGACAAGATGAAGGTCGACGTCAAGGTGAATCAGAAGGAAAAGCGGAGTTAATTGCTACTTTACAGCCTAAAATTGATCAGTTTGATTCCATTCTGACCTCTCTTAAAACCCCATACGATTTTATAGAAGAAAAAATCTACTCAGAATTAGTTGATTTTGCTTTACATGTAGCTCAAACGGTTATTAAAAAAGAAGTGCAAAATGATAAAGATTGGATTTTGAATGCCATTACTGAATCCATTGCCGCTTTGCCAGAATCAACCTCTCAAATCAAAGTCTATTTACACCCTGATGATTTAGCATTTTTACAAATATCACAGCCTTCCATTTCTGAAAAGTGGTCACTCCACGAAAACGCTCAATTAGCATTAGGGACGTGTATTGTTAAGCAAGATTATTCAACTATTTTAAATAGTTGGGTTGCTCGTTATGACGATATTGTTAATCAAGTCTCGCACAAAGTTAGTGATGAAGTAGAGTCTAATTCAAATACTGCTACTGATCATGGTTAATGCACTTTTTTCTATATTAGGCTAAAAAGATAAATATGGAACTCATTCAACGACTTAATCAAAATCTAAACGATCGATTCGCTCGATTGATGAAGGACAATATTAAGCCCAAATCGCTTAAGGTTGCTGGTCGTCTAGTGAGAATGGTTGGTATGACATTAGAAGTGGTTGGAACTTTTGCGCCCATTGGTTCACGTTGTCAGATAATGCGTTCTCACGGCTTACCACCTATTGAAGCAGAGGTTGTGGGGTTTCATGACGGACGATTATTTTTAATGCCGATTGGTGATACGAATGGATTAGAACCTAATGCAGAGGTTTTGCCGATTGATGGCGGTGTTAGGGTTGGTGTTGGTATTGGTATGCTGGGTCGCGTAGTGAGCGGTACAGGTGAGCCTTTAGATGATTTAGGGCCTATTGATGTTAGTGATAGTGTGGCGTTAGCTGGAGAACGAATAAATCCGCTTAGTCGTCATCCTATTAGTGAACCATTAGATGTTGGTATTAAAGCAATAAATGGATTATTGACACTTGGTAAGGGACAACGTATTGGGCTTATGGCTGGTACAGGTGTGGGTAAAAGTGTGTTGTTAGGGATGATGACTCGTTATACCAATGCCGATATTGTTGTGGTTGGTTTAGTGGGTGAGCGTGGCCGTGAAGTCAATGAGTTTGTTAGAAATAATTTAGGTGAAGAAGGGCTTAAACGTTCAGTGGTAGTGGCAACTCCGGCAGACGATCCTCCTTTAATGCGTTTGCATGGTGCCATGTTAGCAACCGCTATTGCTGAATATTTTAGAGAGCAAGGCAAGGATGTTTTATTGTTAATGGATTCGTTAACACGTTTTGCTCAAGCTCAACGTGAAATTGCTTTAGCCGTTGGTGAACCTCCTGCCAGTAAAGGCTATCCACCTTCGGTATTTGCTAAATTGCCACAGTTGGTTGAAAGAGCGGGTAACGGTAAATCTGGAGGTGGGTCAATTACGGCTATTTATACTGTATTGGCAGAAGGCGATGATCAGTCAGATCCTATTGTTGATTCTGCTCGCGGCGTATTAGATGGCCATATCTTGTTATCAAGAGAGATTGCGGATAGTGGTCGTTATCCTGCCATTGATGTTGAATCGTCTATCAGCCGAGTCATGGTGGATATTGTGTCAAATGAACAATTATTATTGGCTCGAAAATTTAAAAATATTTATTCAACTTATCAACAAAATCATGATTTGATTAGCGTCGGAGCTTATCGTAAAGGCGCTGACCCAGGTATTGATGAAGCCATTGCTAAACACGATGCACTTAATGCTTTTTTATCGCAAGAAATTCATGAGCAATTTTCTTTGGATATTTCTCTACAAGGGCTAAAACTTGCCTTAAGTTAGTACTTATCTAACGATTGTTATTTGTTGGTTATGAATACTTTTTTAAGCGGTTTTTTCAGCTGAACGATATATATAATTAGATTTTTTCATGCTATTGATCTAATCACTTTAGAGGTAAAAATAGTGTCTCGTAGACTGCAAAGAGTAGAAAAACTGGTAGAGCTTGCACAAGTTGAGTTAGACCAAGCGATGCAAACTTATGGTCATATGCAGTCGCAACTCAATAGCGCTCAACAGCAGTTAGAATCTCTACAAGATTATTGTGAAGACTATGCTAAAAAGCCCAGTTCTGAAGGGTCTATTTCACCGATTCAATTGCAAACCTATAATGCTTTTTCAGAAAAACTCAGTCAAGCATTGGTTGCCCAAGGTAAACAGGTAGTTGAATCTGAAAGATTGTGTGAGTTAGCAAATAAAGCATGGATGGAAAAACGGGTTAGAGTTAAATCTTTAGAAGCCTTGTTTAAGCGTATTTCTAATGGTGAACAAGTTAAGTTAAACCAACAAGAACAAAAAATGCTTGATGAATTATCTGCACAAAAATATATCCAAAATAAACAAAATACGCATTAGTCTTCTCTTGTTACAAATCATTTTTTACCCTTAGGCATGTAAATTGCTTTTGATTAGTTCACGATGCAATGCAAATAAATGAGACAGCTTATGCTTATTAATGCCAATACTTCCCAAATATATCAGCCAGTAGATGTCATGAATGATGAAGGCGCTGAGCAAGGTTTACCTAAAGGTAAGTCTTTTTCAGAACTTTTTAGTTCAATGTATACGTCACCTGAAACAAAAACGGTTGATGTAAGTAGCTTGAAAAACAAATCGATACATTCGAATATTGAAGAGTTAACTAAGCCTGTCGATACTTCAGATTTATTGCAATCAACACCTATAACATCACTAACAATAGATGGTGAAAATGTACTTAATGGAGACAGTTTATTAGTCGATTCTTCGACGGATAACGTTAATTTTGATTCTTTAAATACAGAAAATACAGATGATTCGCTTAATTTACCAGGCCTGGTAAATTTAAATTATCAAGAGTTTGCTAAAAATCAGAGTGTTGAATTGCCTAGTACAGAACCTACAGATGTAAGTTTGAGCCAAGCTTCATTGAATATACCTATTCAAAACTCCGTAGATAAAGTGCAACAAATTAAGCTAGATTCTGCTAATACACCAATGGCAGAAGAACTAACAGAATCTGTAACACAAACATCTTTAGAGCCTTTTTCCCCTGAATTAACACCGCTTGGTACTGATAATATTGCAAACGATGAAATGGCAATTGAAACAATGCCTTTAGCAAGTTCTTTAACAGAAGCGACGAAGGATTCGACTGTTAACGATACTTCTACTGTTAACGATACTTCTGTAGAGGAAAGTGAATTAAATTTAAAACCAGTAGATATTAATAATACAGTGCAAAGTGCTAGCCAAAATTCATCAGAATTATTGGGTAACCAACCCACAGTGGTAGAAAATAATTCTGTTGCTAGTGTTGCTGAAAATATTAGTTCGGATAAAACCGCGACATCAATGGTTCAGGCCACTATGTCTAGTACCGGTAATACTGCAGCGACACAGCAAGCGGCAACTTTAAATACTACTCAACCTACTACTCAACCTACAGCTCAAACAGTTGCGCCTACCATTTCTAGTGCGACTAACGCGAATGCATCAACACATTGGTCTACTGCTGGTTCTGATACCTCTCAGTCATCCAGTTTTAGCCAAAATAATCAGTCTAATGCTCAAACAGGTTCACAAAATAGTCAATCACAAGGTAATAATTCACAAAGTGGTTTACAGCAATTTGTCGCTGCCGTTCAATCTAATCAGTTTCAAGAGAAGAGAGCACAGGGTTTAGAGCAGCAAATGGCGGTTAAAACGTTAACAGATTCTATTGCTAAAACAGATGGCAAAGAAAGTTTGCTTACCAATCCTGTTTCTGGAGAAAATCGTTCATTATTGCCATCTGGTTTACAGTCGATTGCCGTCCCTGTTAGATCGCCACAGTGGGGACAAGCTTTGGGGCAACGTGTCACTTATATGGCCAATAACCAAGTTCAAAAAGCAGAAATTACTCTTAACCCTGAAAAATTAGGCCCTGTACAAGTTAAATTACATATAGACAAAGATCAGCAAGCTCATGTGACAATGACGGCACAGCATGTAACAACGCGAGAAGCGATGGAAAGTGCCATTCCTCGATTGAGAGAAATGCTTGAACAATCTGGTATTAATTTAGCATCAGTTGATGTAGGAGATAATTCTAACTTTGCCCAAAGTAATCAAGAAAATGATTCTGATAATATTCAGTTATCACAAGGTGATGTTGAGCCCGATTTAATAGAACAGCCAGCTGCCCAAACTACCATTATTAGCGATAATATCGTTGACTTTTACGCCTAGGAGCGAGAAATGAAATTTGTAAAAAGTATTGCCTTATTTGTTGCATTAGGAGCAACAAATGCTTATGCAGGCTCAACCATTGCCGGGCTTCCTACTGGCGGTTTTGTGGCTATAGCAATGGTGGTTGCAGGATTAGTTGCTGGTTCTTTGGTGTACTTATTAACTTGTGCTAAGGCGGGGAGTTGCGATCAGACAGAATTAGTGAATGCGTTGCAAAAAGTAATCAATGACAAAGAATTGGCAACAACGGTAAATCTTGCCAGTGTCGATCCTAAATTACTGAATGTAATTAATGACCTTTTAGAATTTGCTTCTAACGAAATCACTAAGGAGATGATTGAAAAATCTACTGCCGAGTCAAAAATTATGGATTTAGAAGGGCAAATGGAAGAGCTTAATGAAACCTTAGCCGCTTGTTATTCACAACAAAATGAAATGTCAGCGTCAAGTATGCCAACACATTTTGATAATAGTGAATTGGTGGCTCTTTCTCAAAAATTGTCTGCAAAACTTCAAAATTTAAATATGGGTTCAAGTCAAGGGATGGAGTCTGCAGGAAATGTTATTAGTGAAGTGAGTGGACTCACAGATGAAGTTGTTCATGCTTCGGGTGTTATAAAACGTCTTGAAGAAGATAGTAGCAATATTGGAACTGTTTTGATCTTGATTCGTGACATTGCTGAACAAACCAATTTATTGGCATTAAATGCCGCTATCGAAGCTGCTCGTGCCGGTGAACATGGTAGAGGGTTTGCTGTTGTTGCAGATGAAGTAAGAATATTAGCTGGTAAAACACAACAAGCTACGACTGAAATTCAAACGATTATTGAAGAACTTCAACAACGTGCTCGTAATGCTGTGCAAGTTATGGAGAGTGGTCAAACCCGAGTTGACTCAACACAACAGCAAGCTAGCCGTGTAAATGAGATATTTAATGGTATAGTCGCAGACCTTTCTGAGTTAAAATCTGCTCAAGAAGAATTAGCGAGCGTAATTCAACGTAGCTAAATGACAAAAATCTTAATGTTAAGCAGTAAAAATAGGATAAACACATGAAGGCAATAGTAGGTACATTAGTCGTAATTGGTACCTTATTGGGTGGTTACTTGCCCCACGGTAGTATAGGTATAATGATTCAACCGCTAGAGATGGTTATTATCTGCGGTGGAGCTATTGGTGCCTACGTTATTGCTAATCCAGGCTGGGTTGTAAAAGCGGGTTTTGCAAAAAGTTTAGGGCTCGCAAAACCACATCATGTGAATAAAGAACTTTTTATGGAGTTGCTTGGTTTAATGTTTCAGATTTTTAACAAAGCCAGACGTGAAGGTTTAATGTCTATTGAGGCTGATGTAGAAGAGCCACATTCAAGTGAGCTTTTTAATAGCGCGCCAAAAGTCGCGGCTGACCATCATGCGGTAGATTTTATTTGCGATTATCTAAGATTAATGATCAGTGGAGCAAGCAACCCATATCAATTAGAAGATTTAATGATTATGGAATTAGATGCTCACCACCATGAAGCGATGATGCCCAGTGCGGCCATTGGAAAAGTCTCAGAAGCACTGCCTGCTTTTGGTATTGTAGCTGCGGTATTGGGGATTGTTGTAACCATGAGCTACTTAGATGCAGGGCCTATGGAAATAGCCCATCATATGTCGGTAGCTTTAGTTGGAACTTTCTTGGGTATTTTAATTGCGTATGGTTTTATCGCGCCTATTTCGTCAGAATTGGCTAACCGTGCGGATGCAGAAGGTGCTTTTTTTGGGGTAATTAAAACGTGTTTAATGGCAAACTTAAATGGATATGCTCCTCAAGTAGCGGTTGAATTTGGACGTAAAGCGATTCCAAGCCATGACAGACCTACGTTTTTAGAAATAGATGAATTTTTACAAAGTCAAAAATAGTTATTAATAAGTTAGTTGAATATTCATGAGTGATGAACAATCCATAATCATAAAACGCCTTAATAAGTGCCCGCACTCAGCACATGGCGGAGCATGGAAAATCGCTTTTGCTGATTTTATGACGGCAGCGATGGCATTTTTCTTAATGTTATGGGTATTAGGCGGAACCAATGATGAAGAGATGAAAGCAATGGCTGAATTCTTTAGAGATCCATCGGTAATAGAATCATCGCCAATGACGTTGGTTGAATCAAAAGAAGCCGGACGTACTTCAGATGCTGTGATTGATATGGGCGGATTTAAAGACTCCCCTAAAGGCACAGAAGGTGATGAAGATGGTTCAGGTAAGGCCGAAGAAATTGCTCAAATGGAAGCGATGAAGCAAAAACTGGAAAAGCAAATTTCAGAAAACGCTTCTTTAAATGAACTTAAAGACCAATTAAAAATAGATGTAACCCCTAATGGTTTACAGGTACAGATTTTAGATGATAGAAAGCGCCCTATGTTTGAATCGGGTGTTGATTTACCAAAAACTTATGCTTCCAAACTCTTAAAAGAGGTGGGTAAGGTCTTGTCTACAACTAAGAATAAAATTAGTATTACAGGGCATACTGATTCATCGGGTTATCATGATAGCTCCGATTACACTAACTGGGAACTGTCTGCAGACCGTGCTAACGCAGCAAGAAGGTTGCTACTTAAGGGCGGTGTAGACGGTAGTCGTATTGCACAAGCAGTAGGAATGGCTGATACTGTGCCGTTTGATAAAGAAAATCCGTATAATCCCAGAAATAGAAGAATTAGTATTATTGTTTTAAATAAAGAAGCAGAGCAACGTTTAAAAAGTTTAAGTGATGCTATTCCAGTTGAAGACTTAAGTAAACAATTGCAACTTACGCCTCATTAATCTGAAGAAAATATAAAGGAAATGAACCATGTCTGAAGAAGAAGTTAAATCAGAAAAGAAAAGCGGTGGTAAGGGACTGATTATAGTTCTTCTTGTTGTTGTTATTCTTCTATTGGTAGGCATTGGCGTAATGGCATTTATGTTACTAAGTGGTGATAAACATTCAGAAGCTAGTGCGGCTGAAGCAGAAGTACATGGTTCTGCAGAGCATGGTGATGCTGAACCTGTTGGGCATGCTAAAGAATATTCGCCAAAATATAAACAATTTGAACCACCAGCCGCTGATGCTAATCCTGTTTATTTTACGATGGATAAATTTGTTGTGAACTTCAATGGTGATGGACAAGCCAAATTTTTAGCGGTTGATTTAAAGTTCTTATCTTATTATCCACAGGTTGTTGGCGATACAGGTGAAATGGAAAACTTGCGTCCAATTCTAAAAAATGACATTGAACGTTTGTTAAGAAATCAACACTACAATGAATTAAATAAACCTGATGGACCTGATAAATTACGTGCAGAAATTTTAGACGTAACGCGTAAAGTACTCGAAAAACATAACATCTATCCAGATTTGGTTGAAGATGTATATATGACTCGTTTTGTCATGCAGTAAGGCGATTTAAATGGATGATATTTTAAGCCAAGATGAAGTTGATGCCCTCTTAAAAGGAATGGGCGGCGGCGATGTTGAAACTGAAGGTGATGATACTTCAGGGGGACAGAGTGCCAAAGTCTACGACTTTACAAACCAAGAGCGCATTGTTCGTGGGCGATTGCCAGCTTTAGATATTATTAATGAACGCTTTGCTCGTGGTTTTCAACGACATTTTAATGAAATGATTATGGCCAGCGTTGAAGTAACCGCTGGTGAAGTTAAAATCATTAAAATGATTGATTATTTACGAAATCTATTTGTTCCAACCAGTTTAAATATCTATCGTATAAACCCCTTAAATGGCGTATCTTTATTTACGCTGGACTCTAAGCTTATTTTTACCGCAGTAGATATCTACTTCGGTGGAACAGGCTTGTTACCATTTAAGATTGAAGGGCGAGAATATACGCCCGTTGAAATGAGTATGGTAAGAAGTATTCTTGATATCACTTCTGAGAACATGCGTAAAGCATGGGGTCCTGTAATGGATATTGAAATTGAATACATGCATTCTGAGATGAATCCAAAGTTTGCTGGAATTGTTGACCCAACAGATATGATTGTTGTGAGTCCAATTAACGTACGTTTTGAAGGTGTTGAAGGGCGTGTTGACATTGTTATGCCTTACGCCATGCTTGAACCTGTTAGAGATAAACTTGAAGAAGGTATGCAAAACCTTCAGGGTGAAAGTGATAACCGTTGGTCTAGAACGCTTAAAGAAGAAGCGAAAAATATTGAAATTGAATTAAGTGTTTCATTAGCTGAATTAAAAATGAATGTTGATGATTTATTAAAAATGGAAAAAGGCGATATTATTCCATTAGAAATGCCAAAACAAGTCACGGTAAAAGCCGAAGATATTGCCATTATGCATGGCAAACTTGGCGAAAGTCATGATAAAAAAGCCGTTAAAATTGAACAAGTTTTACGTCACCCCGCTTATCAAGAGCGAACGATAGAAAATGTTAAGGAGTGGTACGATGAGTGAAGAAGAAGATTTAAGTGCGTGGGGCGACGCCTTAGCAGAACAAGCCGATGCAGAAACGGAAGCACCTGCAGATGATGGTTGGGGTGATGCGTTATCTGAACAAGCGAGCGTTGACGCATTAAAGGCCGAATCGATTAGCTCAGCAGCTTTTGATGAACTTAATGCTGAACGTGGTGGCAATAAAGATAAAGTGGATTTGGATGTCTTAATGGATATTCCAGTCACTTTGCAACTAGAAATTGGTCGTGCAAAGGTGTCAATTCGTAACTTACTGTCTTATACTCAAGGTTCAGTGGTTGAAATGGATCGTTTAGCTGGCGAGCCTTTAGATTTATTAGTTAATGGCACTTTGATTGCACACGGTGAAGTTGTGGTAATTAATGATAAATTTGGTGTGCGTTTAACTGATGTCGTTAGTCCGCAAGAACGTATTAAAAAATTAAAATAACTAAGAGATTTTGCATTAACAAATTTGTATAAAAGAGCTAAAGCGAGTTTAATTTTCTTTTTTATCCAAAATGTAAAGTTTCTATTAAACAAAGATTTTCAATGAAACGAATTAAGCAGGGTTGGTTAACTTTATTTTTATTATTGCAAATGACTTGGGCGTTTGCAGAAGATAAAGCACCGATGATTGGAGAAAAAGTAACTCAGCCCAGCCAATACTTTGGCCAGATTATTTTGTCTTTAGCTTTAGTATTGATTATTATCTTTATTGCGGCATGGTTGCTAAGGCGTTATGGCCGGTTTCCGGGGGTGGCTGATGGTAATCTTAAAGTATTAGGCGCGTTATCTGTTGGACAAAGAGAGCGTATTTTATTACTACAAGTAGGTAAAGAACAAATATTGGTCGGTGTGACATCAAGTCGAATCAGTTGTTTACATCAGCTTGAAGAGCTTGTAGAGGTAAAAGACAATATTCCTGTATCAAGTCAATTTTCACAACGGCTTCAAGAAGCCTTAAAACCTAAAAGAAAGTAATTGGCCTTCACGTGAAAATATTAAAACCATCTCTATTTCTTGCTCTTTCATTATTTCCACTATTGACTTGGGCAATGCCTGGTATTCCAGCTTTTTCAGTAGAAACAGATGCTACTGGTAATCAAGATTATACCCTAACCATTCAGATTCTACTCTTAATGACCGGGCTTACATTACTGCCTGCGGCCCTTATTGCCACCACTTCTTTTTTACGTATTATTATTGTATTAGCCTTATTAAGACAAGCATTAGGTACGATGCAAACACCTTCCAATCAAGTCTTGATTGGTTTGTCGCTTTTTTTAACGCTTTTTATTATGGCTCCTGTTTTAGACAAAGTTTATGACACCGCTGTTGCGCCATACCTTGATGAAAAAATACAGTTTCAAAAAGCAGTAGAGCTCGGTGCAAAACCGATGCATCAATTTATGCTACAACAGACGAGAGAAGACGATTTAGGCATGTTTGCCGAAATGGCCGATGTTACCCTAACGGATCCAGAGGCCGTTCCTTTTAAAGTATTGATACCCGCCTTTATGACTAGCGAACTCAAAACCGCTTTTCAAATAGGTTTTATGTTATTTATTCCATTTTTAATTATTGATTTAGTTGTGGCTAGTTTGTTAATGTCCATGGGTATGATGATGTTATCGCCGATGATTATCTCGTTACCTTTTAAACTCATGTTATTTGTTTTAATAGATGGGTGGGCTTTAGTTGTTGGTACCTTGGCAAATAGTTTTGTTGTACCTGGAGGTATATGATGCAAGAAGAATTTGTATTAACACTTGGTCAAAAAATGCTTGAAGTGACAGCCATGTTAGCCGCACCTTTATTGATTCCAGCTTTGATTATTGGTTTATTAGTCGGTATGTTTCAAGCGGCAACACAAATTAATGAAATGACCTTAAGTTTTATTCCAAAACTTGCTATTGTAGGTGTTGTTTTGGTGGTTGCTGGTCCTTGGATGTTAACAACGTTAATTTCTTTTACCCGTGAGTTATACCAAAATATTCCAGCCATGATTGGGTAACGATATGTCATTTAGCTATCCAGAATTTTTACAGCTGGTAGGGCTATATTTTTACCCATTTGTCAGAATTGGGACTATGCTCTCAATTATCCCTTTATATGGATTAAGTTCCGTACCTGTACGCTCTAAAGTTATTTTGTCTTTTTTTCTAACTCTAATTATTGCCCCAACACTTTCATTGCCACCGCCTGTCGATCCTTTTACCAATCAAGGCGTGTTATTTATAGTGCAACAAGTGCTTATTGGTCTAGCCATGGGCTTAGTCTTTCTTGTTGTTTTTCAAGCTTTTGTTATAGCAGGGCATTTAATATCAATGGGTATGGGTTTAGCGTTTGCACAAATGGTTGATCCTGGTACAGGTGTTAACTCGCCTGTGGTTTCACAATACTTTACCATTGTTGTTACTTTGCTATTTTTGGCCTTAAATGGTCACTTATTAGTTATACAGGTGGTGGCAAACAGTTTTGATTATTTACCTGTAGGTTCAAATTTCTTAACCCCGGATAGTCTTTGGACATTGGTTAAATTTGGAAGCTACATGTTTACAGCAGGTGTCTTAATTGCATTGCCAGCCATTACCGCTTTATTATTAATTAACGTTTCATTTGGTGTGGTTACCAGAGCGGCGCCATCGCTTAATATTTTTGCAGTTGGTTTCCCTGTTACATTATTAGCAGGCCTGGTCATGTTGTCACTGACTACCCCATTAGTCTTGCCACATCTTCAAGAACTTATTCATAGTGCAGTTGATGTACTTAGTCAATTACGTTTAACGGAGTAAATCATGGCTGAAAATGCTGACGGCAGTGAAAAATCCGAAGAACCCACCCAGAAAAAATTAGATGATGCTCGAGAAAAAGGGCAGGTGCCACGCTCAAAAGAATTAACTACGTTATTAATGACCTTTTCGGCTGCGATTTTTATGCTGATGTATGGTGGGGTCATGATGCAGGAATTTATTGATTTGGTCACCAAGGGTATTAGTTTTGACCGCAATGTAGCGTTTGATACTCAAAAGATGATTGATTTAATGATTGCTTTAGCAGTACAAGGCATTTTTCTTATTCTGCCTTTTATTTTAGTGATGGTGATTATTGCTCTATTATCACCAACATTACTTGGCGGTTGGTCTTTTAGTACTAAAGCCTTGGCACCAAAGTTTAGTAAGTTAAACCCCGCTGCTGGAATAAAAAGAATGTTTTCAGTGAAAGCTTTGTTAGAGTTAACAAAAGCTTTTGCTAAGTTTTCTTTGGTTATGATAATGGCAACGTACTTTTTATATACAACATTTGATGAAGTGATTGGTCTTGGAATTGAACCTTTAAAGTTTGCAATGGCGCATTCAGGTAGTTTAATTGTTCAAGCATTTATCTTTGTAAGCTTATCGTTATTGATTGTGGCGGCTATTGATGTTCCTTTTCAGCTATGGGATCACACTAAACAACTTAAAATGACCAAGCAAGAAGTCAAGGAAGAGTATAAACAACAAGAAGGTAACCCTGAAGTTAAGGGGCGTATTCGTCAAGTGCAAAGAGAAATGTCTCAACGCCGTATGATGCAAAAAGTACCAGAAGCCGATGTGATTATTACCAACCCAACACACTATGCTGTTGCGTTAAAATATAACCCCGAAACCATGCAAGAACCGGTTGTTTTAGCGATGGGTGTAGACTTTATGGCAGCCCAGATTAGAACCATAGCAAAAGAGAATAATATTACCTTAGTAGAAGCCCCCCCTTTAGCGCGGGCTTTGTACTATAATGCAGAAATAGATCGGCCTATACCGTTTGATTTATTTAAAGCCGTGGCCGCGGTACTAGCTTATGTATATCAGCTTAAAGAATCTGGCAAAGCAGACAAGGTCGATTTTGGTGATTTACCAATTCCGCCTGACATGAAAACAGAATAAATGAATTTAATACACTCAGGTAATGTAATCCGTTAATGAACTTTACTCAACTTATCAATAAAGCTAAAACGAGTCTCTCGAGCAGTTTAGGTGTACCCATTGCGGTTTTGGTTCTGTTGGGTATGGTTACTATTCCGCTTCCCCCATTTTTATTAGATATATTTTTTACATTTAATATCGCTCTTTCATTAGTCGTATTAATGGTTACTTTGTATGCCAAAAGACCATTAGATTTTGCGGTTTTTCCAACCATTATTCTTTTAGCAACCCTCTTTAGACTTTCTTTAAATATAGCCTCCACTCGAGTAATTTTGCTTGAAGGGCATACAGGTGCAGCTTCAGCGGGTGAGGTAATTGAAGCATTTGGTGAATTTGTTATCGGCGGAAATTACGCTGTCGGTTTGGTTGTATTTGCCATTTTAGTCGTAATCAATTTTGTGGTTATTACTAAAGGTGCGGGTCGTGTGGCCGAGGTTTCAGCACGTTTCACATTAGATTCAATGCCAGGTAAACAAATGGCAATTGATGCAGACTTAAACGCGGGTTTAATTACTCAAGAAGATGCTCAACTAAGACGTTCTGAGATTGCTACAGAAGCTGAATTTTATGGTTCAATGGATGGGGCAAGTAAATTTGTTCGTGGCGATGCAGTTGCAGGGATTATTATTCTCTTCATTAACCTCATTGGTGGTTTTGCCATAGGGGTTGGACAACACGATTTATCGTTTGGTGATGCCGCTCAGGTTTACACCATATTAACATTGGGTGATGGATTAGTTGCTCAAATACCTGCTTTATTACTCTCTACTGCCACTGCAATTATTGTGACCCGTGTTACGGGTGGTGATAAGAAAGACATGGGTGAGCAAATTCAACTTCAAATGTTTGCAAATCCAAAGGCATTGGCTACTGCTGCCGGTGTAGTAGGTTTTTTAGGATTAATTCCTGGTATGCCTAATATTGCTTTTTTAGCTTTTGCTAGTGTGGCTGGTGGCGGCGCATTTTTGATCTTTAAGCAGAATCAAAAATTAGAAGAGGAGCAAAAGCCAATAGAAATACCCGAAGAAGTAGATACCAGGCCTGCTGATTTAAGTTGGGATGATGTACAAAATGTTGATGTTTTGGGGTTAGAAGTTGGTTACAGACTTATTCCTATGGTTGATCAAGCACAAAATGGACAGCTTTTAGATCGTGTAAAAGGGGTTAGAAGAAAAGTTTCTCAAGAGTTAGGTTTCTTAGTTCCGCCGGTGCATATCAGAGATAATCTTGATTTAAAACCAAATCAATATCGTGTCATGTTAATGGGTGTTTCTTCAGGTGAGGGCGAGGTGTTTCCTGATAAAGAACTTGCAATTAATCCGGGTCAAGTTTTTGGCGAAATTGCAGGTGTTCAAACTAAAGACCCAACGTTTGGTCTAGATGCGGTTTGGATAACTCCATCAGATCAAGATCAAGCTCAGGCACTTGGTTATACGGTTGTTGATGCCAGTACCGTTGTAGCAACCCATGTTAGTCAACTTATTCAAGATTATGCTTTTGATTTATTAGGGCATGATGAAGTACAAAAATTACTTGATAAGCTCAAAAAAGTGTCGCCTAAGTTAGTTGAAGAGCTGGTGCCAGATAGGCTTTCATTAGCTATTTTAGTCAAAGTTTTACAAAATTTACTGCAAGAAAAAGTCTCTATACGAGATATGCGTACTATTTTAGAAACGCTCACTAAAAAAGTAGATACCACAAAAGATGCAGCAGAATTAACCATATCTGTTCGCACGGCTTTAGGGCGATCTATTATTCAAGATCTTGTTGGTCAAGATGAGGAGCTTAAAGTCATTACATTAGAGCCTAGTTTGGAACAGTTATTGCTCCAAGCTACTCAAGGGGCTCCCGAAGGTCAACTTGCAATTGAACCAGGCTTGGCAGAACGTTTGCATAGTACATTAAAAGAAGAATCACAAAAGATGGAAATGTCTGGTCAATCAGCGGTTTTACTGGTCGCTCCGCAAATACGAGCACAGTTAGCTAGGCTATTTAGATACAGTTTACCCAGCTTGACTATATTGGCTTACTCAGAGGTGCCAGAAAACCGACAGATTAGTGTGGTTGCTAGTGTAGGGCAAGGAGGATAGGTTGAAAATAAAACGATATTTTGCTCCTAACATGCGTCAAGCTATGAACCTTGTCAGAGAAGAACACGGTGATGATGCGGTTATTTTATCGACTAAAGACACTGGTAATGGTATTGAAATTGTGGCGGCTTTAGATCCAGATTCAAACCAGAACCAACAAACAAAACAAAGTACAGCAGGGAGCACATATAACGCGCCCGACATGCCACAAAACCAGTTTAATGCTTCGTCAATACAGCAAGAAAATCCTGATATTAGCCAAATGGCAGAAGAATTAAAAGCGGTTAGAGCTATGTTAGAAAACCAGCTTTCTGGTTTAGCTTGGAGCCAAACAGAACAAAATGACCCTGCACGAATTGATTTAATTAAACGTTTAGTTAAATTAGGCGTAGGTTGGGATTTAAGTGAAAAGTTAGTTAATGGATTACCACACATAAATAACCAGGCCTGGTCAGCAATATTAATGCAAATGGAAGAACAAATTCCGACTGCAGATAGAGACATTATTGACCGAGGTGGTATTTTTGCACTGGTGGGGCCAACAGGTGTTGGCAAAACCACGACCATAGCAAAAATTGCCAGCCGATTTGTTATGCGAAATAGCCCTAATGAACTAGCATTAATCTCTACCGATTGTTATAAAATTGGCGCTCAAGCACAGTTAAAGACGTTTGCAGATTTAATTAATGTACCTGTGCATGTAGCCAAAACACAAGGTGAGTTATATGCTTTGTTAGCATCTTTATCGCATAAAAAATTAATATTAATTGATACGGCAGGTACCAGTCAGCGAGATTTACAGCTATCACAACAAGTAACTTCGGGGCACGAAGGCGCTGTAACCGTTAGAAATTATTTAGTCATGTCAGCGGCAACTCAGTTATCGGTTATGAAAGATGTCGTAAAATCATTTGGCCAAGTGGTTTTACAGGGTTGCATCTTGACCAAAGTTGATGAGGCCGTACAATTAGGTAATGTGCTTACTGTTTTAATTGAAGACCAGTTGCCTATTGCCTATTTATCAAATGGGCAAAGAGTGCCAGAGGATTTAGAATCGGTGAGAACCAGAGAATTTATTGATCGATTTATTGTATTAGGTCAACAAAATAAAGAACATAATAAACATGAGCAAGCCTTCCGATTGGGAATGGGAAAGGAGGTTTCAGATGCTCAATGATCAGGCAGCGGGATTACGTGCAATGCAAACAAATAAAACACCTACAAAAAGCGGTACGCAACCCGTTAGAGTCATTGCAGTAGCCAGCGGTAAAGGTGGCGTTGGTAAAACGAATGTTTCTGTTAATTTAGGGGTCTCTTTATCTAAATTAGGTCATAGAGTTTTGTTGATGGATGCCGACATGGGCTTAGCCAATGTTGATATTATGCTCGGCTTGCAAACCAAATATAATTTGTCCCATGTACTTGATGGAGAAAAGACTTTACATGAAATTATAGTTGAAGGTCCTGGTGGGTTAAAAATTATTCCGGCGGCGTCAGGTGTACGCAGAATGGCACAATTAAATGCAATGGAAAATGCAGGAATTATTAATGCCTTTTCAGAACTAAGTGATGATCTTGATATTTTGATTGTGGATACCGCTGCAGGTATCGCCGACAGTGTAATTAGTTTTTGTCGCGCCGCGCAAGAAGTTGTTGTTGTGGTAACGGATGAGCCAGCTTCAATTACCGATGCTTATGCTTTAGTTAAGGTATTGAGTAGAGATTATCAATTGAGTCAGTTTAGATTATTAGCAAATATGAGTAAATCACAGGCACATGGCAGACAGCTTTATGAAAAGTTTGCTAAAGTTTGTGAGCAGTTTTTAGATGTTAGTATCGACTTTTTAGGAACGGTACCTTTTGACCACGATTTAAGAGAATCTGTACAAAAACAAGTTCCTGTAACAGTTTATCGTCCTAATAGTATTGCATCACAGTCATTTAACCAAATGGCAAAACAAATTGAAAGATGGCCTGTCCCTAAAGGGATAACAGGTTATTTGCAGTTTTTTGTTGAAAACCTGTTTAATTCAGGGCACTAAGTAAGGTGGCAAAAATAGCATGAGTGGTACACACGTTTATGAGCAGGTTCAAAAACAGTCAAGTAATGACTTACTTGATTTAGAGTCATATTTGCCATTAGTTAAGCGTATTGCTTATCATCTTAAAGGGCGATTGCCCGATAGTGTGTTTGTAGATGATTTAATTCAGTCAGGTATTATCGGTTTGATTGAAGCTATGCAAAAATTTAATGCCAATCAAGGTGCCAGTTTTGAAACCTATGCTGGGATTCGTATTCGTGGTGCCATGCTTGATGAAATGCGTAAAGGTGACTGGACACCAAGATCTGTTCATAGAAAATCAAGAGAAGTAAGTGGTGCTATTCAACGTGTAGAATCCAGAGAGGGCCGTGAAGCTAAAGATAGTGAAATAGCTCTTGAAATGGGGGTAGAGATTGAACAATACCATACGATTCTTCAAGACACTAATTCCGCACAATTGCTTTCTATTGACGAACCAGATCATGAAGAACTTTCTGAAGGTAAAATTATTGGCAAAAGCCACACGCCATTTGCAGAGCTTTCAGAAAGTGGTTTTAAAGACGCTTTAGCGAAAGAAATAGGTAGTTTACCTGAAAAAGAAAAGCTTGTAATGGCGCTTTATTATGACGAAGAACTTAATCTTAAAGAAATTGGAGAGGTTCTTGAGGTTAGTGAATCCAGAGTTAGTCAGATTCACAGTCAAGCCATTAAACGAATTCGTTCAAGAATGACTGATTGGATTTGATTGTCTAATGTTACAAAACCTTCTATGCACCTATCCTTATAGAAAAGAGAAAAATTTCCGTGCAAGTTAATCAAGAAATAAAAATTTTGATTGTAGATGATTTTTCTACCATGAGAAAAATTGTCAAAGACTTGTTGTCAGAACTTGGTTTTTGTCATTTTGATGAGGCATTCGATGGCGAAAATGCCTGGCAAAAGTTAAATGAACACAAATTTGATTTAATCGTTAGTGATTGGAATATGCCAAATATGAGTGGCGTTGACTTATTAAAAATGGTTCGTAACAAAGACTCTTTAAAAGACATTCCATTTATCTTAATTAGTGCAGAAGCAAAGCGCTCACAAATTATAGAAGCAACCGATGCTGGTGCCGATGGCTATATTGTAAAACCTTTTACCGCCGACATATTGAATCAAAAAATTCATAGTATTTTTAAACAAAGAGAAAACCACTAAGTTTTTAGTGAATATTTATACCTTTTAAGGAGCAGCCAATATGCCAACCTCAAACCACATTGATCTTAATCAAGCCAAGCTGCTTGTTGAAGCACTTGAAAGTAATGATCATGAGCAGGCTGCAAAATTAATTGATGAAATGACCAAAATTAGAGAGTCAGAACTATTTCAACAACTGAATGTATTAACGACTAATTTACATCTAACACTTGATGAAATTGACGGTGACTCACTGTTAATGCAAACCAAACATGATATACCCGATGCAACTGAACGTTTAGAGTATGTGATACAAACCACAGAAGAAGCGAGTAACCAAACTCTTGATGCTGCAGAGCAAGCTCTGCAAAGTGTAGACAAAATCTCTGAAATGTTAGCCAGTAATGATATGCAGCAACTTCAAGAAGAACTCAATAAAGTGAGTGAAGTTTTAACCAACATTATGTTGGCACAATCGTATCAAGATTTAACAGGCCAGGTCTTAAACCGAGTTATTTTAGTGATTAGCTCACTTGAACATAGCTTAATTCAATTAATCGAAAACTCAGGTCATGACTATCATGCAATTCCTGATCGTGCAGTAAATAATGATGAACAAAAGTCTAAAGAAATGCACGGTGTCGGGCCTAATGTCACAAAAAATTCTAAAAAAGACATCGTAGAATCGCAAGATGATATAGATGATCTATTAAGTGATTTAGGTATTTAAGACCTAAATTTCTTATTTTAAACTTCTTTGCCTTTTTCTTTCTCATCCGAATTCTATTTGTCAGTCCTAAATGGCATAAGGATTGCTTTTACTTGAATATTATTGCGGTGCTTTAAAAGGCATTGTGTCCAGAATAGCCAAGAGGTAAAAGCTGTGGATGAAGAGATTTTACAAGACTTTTTAGTTGAAGCATCGGAACTGGTTGACCAACTTAATGAACAGTTGGTCGACCTAGAGCACTCACCTAAAGATTCCGATTTACTCAATGCAGTTTTTAGAGGTTTTCACACCGTAAAAGGTGGGGCAGGCTTCTTAGGCATTACTCCTCTGATTGAAGTTTGCCATAGAGCAGAAAACGTTTTTGACAAAATCCGTAATGGTGACGTTGACTACGATGCTGTGGCAGCCGATGTTATCTTAAGAGCATTTGACGTAATTAGTGATTCAATTGAATTATTAAGTGATGGCGAACGCGAATTACCTGAAAATGATCCGAAATTGCTTATCGAACTAGATGCGCTGACCAAAAAAGGGCAAAGTTTGCCTGAAGCGCCTATTGAAGAACCTAAAAAAGAAGAAGGTCTTCATCTTGCAGAAGGGGTTGATCCTGATGGGGATATGACTGATGAAGAGTTTGAAGCATTATTAAATCAGCGTGATAACAAGGCAGAAGAATCTGTAGAACAACCATCTCTTCATTTAGCAGAAGGTGTTGACCCTGATGGGGATATGACCGATGAAGAGTTTGAGGCCTTACTAAACCAAAGAGATATGTCTGGTTCAGCCGAAAAAGAAACTACGCAGGAACTTACTCTTGCAGAAGGGGTTGATCCTGATGGCGATATGAGCGATGAAGAGTTTGAAGCACTTCTAGGCCAGCGTGATAGTTTAGAAGCTGAAATTTATGGAACAGAACCTGAACCAGAAACATCAATACCTCATATAGAACCTAAAATTGAGCCCAAAGTAGTTGAGGCACCCGTGGTTCACGCTCAAAGCCAACCTAAATCGGCCATGCAAACAGAAGCCAAAGCGCCAGCAAAAAATAATACAGAATCTACCGTTCGAGTTGATACCAAACGTTTAGACGAAATTATGAACTTGGTTGGTGAGTTGGTATTGGTGAGAAACCGTTTACTCACGTTAAGAGGTGGCGAAGCAGATATTGAAGCCATCTCAAATGCAGTGGGCAACTTAGACCATGTAACAACCGATTTACAAGCTTCAGTTATGAAAACTCGAATGCAGCCTGTTAAAAAAGTCTTTGGTCGCTTCCCTCGTGTTGTACGTGATTTAGCAAGAAAATTAGGCAAAGAAATTGATCTGGAATTACGTGGTGAAGAGACAGATTTAGATAAAAATTTGGTTGAAGCCCTAGCAGATCCTTTAGTGCATTTAGTTCGTAACTCGGTTGATCATGGTGTAGAGATGCCTGAAGATAGGGTGGCTGCCGGTAAATCTAAAAATGGAACGGTTGTGCTTTCTGCTCAACAAGAAGGTGATCATATTTTATTATCTATTACTGATGATGGTAAAGGCATGGATCCTGACATGTTGCGCCGTAAAGCAGTAGAGAAAGGCATGATGGATGAAATGACAGCCAATCAATTGGATGATAAATCGGCTTTTGAGCTTATTTTATCGGCTGGATTTTCAACGGCAGAACAAATTAGTGATATATCTGGCCGCGGCGTAGGTATGGACGTGGTCAAAAATATGATTACCAAGCTTAATGGTAGTATTGATATTCACTCTGTTTTAGGTCAAGGTACAGAAATCAGTATTAGAGTGCCTTTAACGCTTGCTATCTTACCAACCTTAATGGTTTCTTTTGATAACGATAGTTACGCCATTCCACTAACGAGCGTGCAAGAAATTTTTGATTATGATAGTAGTAAAACCAATAAGATTGATGGTTCAATGATGGTTAGGCTTCGAGAGCGAAGCGTTCCGTTATACTTTTTATCCGATTGGCTAGCACCAGGTTCGGTTAAAGATGATTATCGAGGTGATAAGGTTATTATTGTCTCAATTGGAAACCAGCGTGCAGGTTTGGTGGTTGATCAAGTAAATGGTCAAGAAGAGGTGGTGATTAAGCCATTAGGTGTTGGTTTAAAACATGTATACGGCTACGCAGGAGCAACCATTACAGGTAATGGTAATATTGCTCTTATTTTAGATTTACCAGGCGTTGTTCAACGTTTTCAGTAAGGAGAAAAAAGTGGCATTAGCTAAACAATCACTTTCATCTACCTCGCGTGGTGCGCTTGCTTTAGATGATGAAGATGAATATAACGGGCCGAGTGCACGCTGTGTTTTATTTACGTTAGAAAATGAAATTTATGGTATTCAGGTAAAAAAAATACGTGAAGTGCTAAGAGTTGGTACGATCCGAAAAGTAGCGGGTTCAGATCATAATATTCTTGGTGTAATTAATGTGAGAGGGGTCATTGTTACTGTTATTGATGCACGCGTCATGTATGGCATGCCCAGTAAAGAAATCAATGATTTATCTCGTATTATTATTGTTGAGTTAGACGACGAAAAAACAGTTGGAATGCTTGTTGATTTTGTTATGGAAGTAAAAGATATCCCAGAAAATAAATTTGAAGCTTTGTCGACGACTAAAGATCATACTTCACCTTATATTCAGGGAATAGCCCATTTTGAAGATAATGTTATTATCTTAATTGATGTTGATAATATGTTTATGTAACCCTTATTCATTACATTTAAAACCCTTATTTAGCTTAGTTTAAAATGACTAAGTTAAATAAGGCTTTTTTATCGTAATCAAAAATTAGGTTTTATTCGGATTGTGTTTCAGGCTGGCTTTTAACGTTGTCTAATGGTGATTTGCCACTAATTTGATATGCAAAGATAAGCACTTGAGCAACGGCTTCATAAAGTACTTCAGGTATTTCTTGGTCAAGCTCTACCTGGCTAAGAAGATTGACTAAATCAGCATCCGTTTGAATAGGGATATTATGTTTTTTTGCCGCTTTAATGATTTCTTCAGCAACATAACCTCTACCTTTTGCCGTTACTTTAGGCGCGCCAGAACCTTGGTATTCTAATGAAACAGCAAATGAATCAGATAAGTTTTTCTTTTGAGACATATTTACCTTTAGAACAAATGAATACGAGTAAAAGTTTTAGGTAATAAAAATACGGTTGTGAAAAAAGAATATAAAAAAACGGCTTAAAGCCGTTTTTTATTAAATAAAGATTAGATAGAGAGTTCTTGTTTAATGCCGAGTTTTTCAGCACCGGTTTTTAATACGTCTGGAACATCTTGCCAGGTTATGCTTTTGCCATTACTTACGGCAGTCTGTACTAAAACAAGTAAAGTTTGTAGGCCTGAGGTATCTACATTTTCAACGGCAGAAGCACCCATGATAATTTCATCGTCTATCTCATTGAATTTTGTATTTAACTCATTGAAATGACTTTCAATATGATGAATGGTTAAGCTTTCAGGAAGTTGAATTATATTACTCATATTTACCTCGGCACTCTATATTAAATTGTTGAGTGAATTACAATACTCGGTTAATAACAGATAAAAGCTTTTCTGGACTAAATGGTTTTACAATCCAACCTGTTGCACCGGCTTCTTTACCTTTAGTTTTCATGTCACCAGATGACTCAGTCGTTAAACAAAGAATCGGTGTGAATTTAAAATTAGGCATAGCGCGTAATGCTGTAATAAGTTCAATACCATTCATATTTGGCATATTGATATCTGTAACGATTAAATCAAATTGATTTTGTTGAGCAATACCTAAAGCTACCGCGCCATCTTCAGCTTCAGTAACGTCATGCCCCGCAGATTTAAGCGACATGCTTACCATTTGTCTCATCGATTTAGAATCATCAACAGCTAATATCTTTGCCATCTTAATACTCTCACTTTTAGATTAATTTGTTATTTGGATGTTTGCTAATTGCCGTTTATTATACATACGGCTATTCAACATTTAAGGCTTTTTTAATCGATGCAAGGATGCCATCGTTAATTAATTGATCAACATGAAGAACAATAAGCATTTTGTCTGAAACCGTGGCTAATCCATTAACATAGTCTGTATGAATTGTGCCAGACATTTCAGGTGCAATTTGCAGTTCCGACTTGTTTAAAGCGTATACATCAGATACGCCATCAACAACTAAACCAATAATTTTTTGTGATCCACTGTTATCTTCAGAGCGTACAATGATTACCACTGTAGAATCATTATAGGTCACATTTTCTAAGCCAAAGCGTACTCGCAAGTCAACAATGGGTACCACTGAACCACGTAGATTAATTACCCCCATGACATAAGCAGGGCTATTTGGTATGGCTGTGGTCTTTTCCCAACCTTTAATCTCTTGAACTCGCAAGATATCTACACCGTATTCTTCAGCGCCTAATACAAAACTCAAAACTTGATCGTCAACCGATTCGTTTTGTTCAATGTGTTCTTGAATGGCATCCAAGCTGTTTTCCATGTTGGTTGTCTCTCTTTGGTTAGCCTATTTTTAACAATTAAAATAAACATGTCTGTTAATTTAATTGTTGTAAGCAGATCAATATAAATGTTACAGGGATTCACCACTGTACAGTAATAATCGACTTTTAATCTTTTCTTGAAACAAGCAATAACGTTGCCAAAAAGGATGAAAATTAGATTTTGATATCGATTAAGGCCATTTTTTTGGTTTTATCTGTTTTGACGGGTTTATTTACCGCAACTTGCAAAGTGTTAAGGGTGAGGTCTTCAATTTGCAGGGATTGTTTTAGTAAGTTCATGTTTTGTTCAACGTTTTCTTTTAGGTCGTCCGTTTCAGTCCAGACAAAGCAGTCGAGCAGATTGTCGCTATTTAAATTCAGCTTAACGGATAGCATACCTTGAGGGAGGTTTAAATCAATATAGGCTTCCCATTTTTCTTCATCTTTTTGTTCTGATTTTCTAATTTCAACACTGTCATTGTGTGTACTTTTGTGACGTTCAAATGGCAGTTCTAAAGGTGTAATATTTGGATTCTCAAACAATTGAACCTGCTGTACAGTAATGCGACTTAACGCTTGGTCTAATAAAGTGGATAATTTACCAATACTGGCATTATTTGACTGTTGTTGAATAGTGCTAACTTGTTGTTGTAACTGTAAAATTTGTGCTTTAACATCTTGCTTGAATGATGGGGCGGTAGCCGATTGGTTTTTACCAAGTTTAGCTTCTAAAAATAGTCCACTGTCCATTAACTTTTGTTTTAACCACTGACCATTTACATCTTGTTGGTTTTTAGTGACAGAGTTTATCAGCTCTTGTACCGATGTTTGCAAACTAGGCGGCAAAGATTGCAATAAGCTTATTTGTTGAAAAACTTGAGTAACAGGAGACTGTAATGGAATAAATTGCCTATATGCTGATTGCACAGTCTGAGAAATATTACTGGAATTGGTTGCTTGAACGGGTTTATCAATAATAGTGAGTTTTAATTCAGGTGTTACTTGGCTTACTTTAACTTGTACAGAACCAGATTCTTGAATAGGCGTTTTGGTTGTTGCCAATAACGTTTGACTACCAATGGTTAATTGAACTTGAGTACTATTTAAAGGCTGAATGTTAGCAGTAAGCGTTTGACCTACCTTTAATAAACTATCAATAGAATTACCAGGCCTGGTCGTTAATAGTGCATTTTGAGCTGTATTGTTGACTATAGTAACCATACTGACCTTAAACAGATAAATAAGCGTTATTCAATTATAGAATGAGAGAGTCGTTTATATAAACAATATTTACTCCAATATGGTAAATAACCCTATCAATAGTGTTTTATATAATCGTTACCAAGACTAAAAAGGTACAATAAAAAAGCATAATCGAGCAACTAGGTTACTTTTTTGCTTAATTAGATTATATCTACTTTATATAGAGTATCAAAACCAATGAGCGAACGTGAATTTGACTTTAAAGACAGCGATTTTAATCGTGTAAAAAAGATTGTGTATGATTATGCAGGGATTGATTTAAACGAATCTAAAAAAAATCTAGTGTATAACCGCTTATCAAAACGAATTCGATTTTTAGATATGCACACCTTTACAGAATATTTAAGCTATGTTGAAGCGCAAGGTGAAGCTGAATTTGTACACCTTATTAACGCCATTACCACGAATTTAACCTTCTTTTTTAGAGAAAATCATCATTTTGACTTTCTTGCAAACACCGTTTTACCAGGCCTGGTAAAAGCAAACCAAGCTAAAAAGAAAATAAGGATTTGGTCAGCAGGCTGTTCAACAGGAGAAGAGCCGTATTCTATTGCCATAACTTTAAAAGAATCTATACCGCAAGGGTGGGACGTTAAAGTGATTGCAACCGATTTAGACTCAAATGTTGTAGAAACGGGTAAGGCGGGGGTTTATAAAATAGACCGCTTAAAAGGGGTCAGTGAAGAACGCAAAAAACGATGGTTTTTAAAAGGTTCTGGAGCTCAAGAAGGGTTTGTAAAAGTCAAACCTGAGTTACAACGCATTATTGAATTTGGCCAATTAAATTTAATGGAAGAATGGCCTATAAAAGACGAAATTGATGTAATATTTTGTCGTAACGTGGTTATTTATTTTGATAAACCGACGCAGAGCCGATTATTTAAACGATATGCTGATCGTTTACCTAAAAATGGCCATTTATTTATAGGGCATTCAGAATCACTTTATAAAGTAAGTGATCAATTTGAGTTGCTTGGACAAACCATTTATAGAAAAATATATTAATCTCATTCGTATGAGATGACCACAATAGCAAGATAAGCTTTCTATTTCAGTAAGCATTAAAAGGATTACAGTGATTACGCCCATTAAAGTCTTAATTGTTGATGACTCAGCTTTAGTCAGAAAAATGTTACAAGAAATGTTATCAACAGACCCTATGATAACCGTCGTTGGTACGGCATTTGACCCGTTTGATGCACGAGAAAAAATAAAGCAACTGCGTCCAGATGTATTAACCTTGGATGTTGAAATGCCCAAAATGGACGGCGTTACCTTTCTAAAAAATCTAATGCGGTTGCACCCTGTACCTGTGGTTATGGTTTCTACCTTAACGGAAAAAGGTGCTGATGTTACCTTTGAAGCTATGGATTTAGGGGCGGTAGATTTTGTAACAAAGCCTAAATTTGATTTGGTTAATACCTTTGAAGATTACACGCTTGAGATTTGCAGTAAAGTTAAAACAGCCTCTCGAGTCCGCCGTTCTATGCTAGAACAGCAGTATGCACGTTATGTTGCAAGACAAACACAAAAACCTGCTGTGGCCACATTGAATACACCATCAAGAAGCAGTATAACAAGCCAAGCAAAAGCGACAGCCGTAGTAAAATCAAATGGTAGACATAGTACCAAAATTGTTGCTTTAGGCGCATCAACAGGCGGTACAGAGGCCATAAAAGAAGTACTAAGTCGTCTGCCGGCAAACGCCCCAGCTATTCTAATTACTCAGCATATTCCGGCGGCATTTAGTTTACCTTTTGCAAAAAGAATGGATTCAATCTCAGAAATGACCGTGCATCACGCTGAAGATGGTTTAGAAATTCATCCAGGGCATGTTTATATTGCCCCTGGTGATAAACATTTGGTGATTGCCAAAAGTGGTGCTGGTTTAATATGCCGCTTAGATGATAGTGATCCGGTTAATCGCCATAAACCTGCCGTTGACGTAATGTTTAAAAGCGTTTTACAGAATATAGGGGCAAATAGAGCAATTGGTGTTCTATTAACAGGAATGGGAGCCGATGGTGCTGTAGGATTAAAAGCCCTAAAAGACAGTGGTGTACCAACGATTGCCCAAAATGAAAAAACCAGCGTTGTATGGGGAATGCCTGGAGAAGCTGTTAAAATAGGGGCTGCAGTTGATGTTCTTCCACTAGATAAAGTTGCTGCAAGAATTATGGAACTTGCCTAGTTTTTTACTCTTAACCATTTTTATTGTAAGTACAGGAAAAGCACATTTAGATATTCCCATAAAGCCTATGAAAACTACGCTTTCATAGGCTTTTTTACTTTATAAATAGATGAATTTATAGTAAATGGTTTAATCATTGTTTTAAACAAATGATTAAAAAAATGCTTGGCATATTAAATGCTTTAATAGCGATAACAACATTTAACTATCCGTTGTTTAAGGGGCTTTGAGTCTCTTAAATAGACAAATTAAGGAAAAATCTCATGCTTGATGTCATAAAAACATATTGGCTAGCCTGGTTAATCACGTTTATAGGCGTGATTTTAGGCTTTATGGACATTCCCTTTATAGGGAGCATAATGCTTTTACTTGTTTCAATTGTTTGGACACTGCAAGTGGCAAAACTTGCCCAGTCAGCAACTCAGGTTCCAGCTATCCAAGAGGTTGCTGTTCCTCGATCGCTGAGCTCATTTTCAAAAGAGCCTTCAATTAGTGTAAAAACGGTTGATGAGTCAATGCAGCTTATTATGAATGATGTCGATACCGTTATTGAACAAGAAGTTTCAGTGGTCGGCGAAGAGTTAATTCAAGTTAAAACCTTGGTTGCAGAAGCTATTGATACGCTTAATGGAAGCTTTTCTGGATTACATGAACAAACGCAAGCAGAATATCAGTTAGTGGTTTCATTGTTAGATAATCTTGGGGGTGGAGAAGACTCTAATGAGATGAGTATTCAAAAATTCTCAGCTGAAATTAAAGTGGTTTTACAGTATTTAATCGATCTGCTTACCAATGCCAGCCAGCGTAGTAATGAAACCGTATCTAAAATTGATGAAATGGTGGTTCAAATTGAATCAATTTTCCATCTATTAGAAGATGTAAAAGGTATTGCAGACCAAACAAATTTACTTGCATTAAATGCCGCCATAGAGGCAGCACGAGCAGGTGAAGCTGGTCGTGGGTTTGCCGTGGTAGCTGATGAAGTGCGCAAACTTTCTTTAAACTCTAATGTACTTAATGATCAAATTCGTAAACAAGCTGAACAGGCACGCGTTACTGTTGACCAAGTTCGCAATATCGTTAGTGAGACAGCAAGCAAAGATATGGAACACGCTGTTTCATCACAAAATAAAGTGAGCACTATGCTTGGTGATCTTGAAGAAATGAATGGCGGTATTTCATCTAAATTGGGCGATGTATCAGGTATGATTTCTGAAATTGAGCACAGTGTATCTAATGCCGTTCGTTCTTTGCAGTTTGAAGATATTGTAAGACAGCTAGTAGAGCAGGTAATGAGTCATTTAGACAATCTAAACCAATTTTCAAGTGAACTAGGCGAATTTTTATCTGACAATAAAGAAAACCCGGCTCAGTCAGAAGAAGAGTATAAACAACGTATAGAAGAGTTTAGATTACGTTTAAATGAAAAACGTCAAGAGATTGAGCAAAATCGAATGAGCCGTGTTAATACTGAAAGCATGGATGAAGGTGAAATTGAACTGTTTTAATGCTTAAAATTAATTGAAAGATTTTACGCTATTGAACAGACAGTTTTGAATTTGTTCAATAAGAAATCCCCATATTAACGTATTAATATGGGGATTTTTTTTGCATAGATTTTATACTGAGTTCAAGTAGTTTAAGAGGCCATGTTGCCCATTTGATTGTTCCAAAGGCTGCCAAAAATTAAACTAAAAAGAATTCCTGTAGCAAATACCACGTACCAGTAACGGCGTAACTTAATAGCGTATTCGCTTTCATCATCTGGACGGTCTTTAAAGAAAACAAGCATAAATCCAACGGCAGAAATAAAACCGGCAATATTGGCAAGATAATACCAATCTGTCACCATGGCTGTAATACCTAGAAATAAAATGACGGCATAGGTAACCAGAATTAAGCGCATATTTTTTACCCTTTATAATTAGTATGATTTAAGAATTTGGTTATATTGTAGTTAATTTCTGTAATCTTAAGAAAGCTTTTTAGGAGTAATTATGTATAAAGTGACATTTTATGTACCGGAATCTCATTTAGACTCAGTAAAAACGGCCATGTTTAAAGTTGGAGCAGGGCATATTGGTCATTATGATTGTTGTTGTTGGCAAGTAAAAGGTCAAGGACAGTTTAGACCTCTTAAAGGAAGTAACCCTTTTCTTGGCAAAACAGATTCTATTGAAATAGTGGATGAATTTAGAGTTGAGATGGTGGTGAGTAAATCGAATATTGATAAAGTTATTCAGGCACTAAAAGATGCACACCCTTATGAAACGCCAGCGTTTGATGTGATTACGTTATGCAGTCAATTTATGGAATCGAAATAGTATAGGGTAAACAAAAGGCATATGGCTTCTACGTAACGCATCACAATATAGTAATACTTTTATATTAGAAACTATTGATATGTCTTTCTTGTTAGATTAATATGGGCTTGTTGTTTCATTACAACACTCCTCTAAAAGAGCTAAGATTGTTCCCCTTATTATGGAACCCCCCAGCTTAAGCAAGTCTTAACTGGGGTTTTTTTTGCCTAAAATAAAGTGAAGTCACTTTTTAGATTTATTTGGCAGGAGCATCATCTTTTGCAAATTGAATTAATTCAATTGTAAATAACAATGTTTTATTTGGCCCAATTGTACGGCCAGCACCTTTTTCGCCATAGGCTAGATTAGAAGGAATGGCAACTTCCCATTTAGAACCAGGTTTCATGTGTTTAAGCACTTCACCCCAACCAGGTATTACATTGCTCATTTGGAACTTCAGTGGTGAACCACGTTTGTATGAGCTATCAAAGATTGTACCGTCAATAAAGCGACCTTCATAATTAGCAAAAATAGTGTCATCTTCGGTTGGAGAACTCCCTTTACCTTTAGTGATGACTTTATATTGAATACCATCTTTTAATGTTTTAACACCGGCTTCTTTAGCGTGTTTGGCTAAAAATTCTTTACCTTCTTTTGCATTAGATTTTCCTTCAGCTTTACGTTCTTCAAGCTGCTTTTGCATCATGCGTTTTTTAACTTCTTCAACGGCATCTTTCATTTCTTTTTCAGTTAAACGAAGTTTATGATTATTTAAAGCGTCTTCTAAACCCAAAGAAAAGGCTTTAACGTCTATATTTAAACCTTGTCGAGTGAAGTTTTTAGCTAAATCAGTACCTAAAGTATAACTAGCTTTTTGATCTGTTGTGGCGAGAGGGTCTGCAGAGAATGCGTTTTGTGATGCAAGTAAACCTAATGATAAAAAAAGAACCTTTTTCATAGAATTGCCTTTGATTTTATATGAAATATTATGGGTTTTAATAATTCTACCCTGTGCTCACACAATTTAAGATGATCACAGGGTAAATTTATTAATGTTTTATTCTAGACTTTGTTACGAGCAGAGTATGAAAGGAGTATGGATAAATTTAAAATGCTCAAGATACAAGTACAGCTCATACTTAAGTTATTAAGCTCAACTGAATACAAATTAGTTGAGTCTTGAGCATTGTTATAACCCGCTAGAGGGGGATGCCTTATTCACGAATCCATTCGTATTAAAGTTTTACAGATTATCTAGATACTTTTCAGCATCTAAGGCTGCCATGCATCCAGAACCTGCTGATGTAATCGCTTGTTTATACATTTGATCCATTACATCACCAGCAGCAAAAACGCCTGGAATTGATGTTTGTGTGGCATTACCTTGTAAGCCGCTTTGTACTTTTAAATAACCATTATCCATCTCTAGTTGGCCATCAAAAATGCTTGTATTTGGCGTGTGGCCAATGGCAATAAATACTCCAGCAACATCAATTTCTTTTGTTTCACCTGAGTGCATGTCTTTTAGGCGTAAACCTGTAACACCCATGTTATCACCAAGAACTTCATCAAGTGTTGAGTTAAACTCAATGTTTATATTGCCGTTGTCGGCTTTTTCTTGAAGGTGTTTTGCTAAGATTTTTTCAGAAGAGAAAGAGTCACGACGGTGAACGATAGTAACTTCTGCAGCAATGTTAGAAAGGTATAAAGCTTCTTCTACAGCGGTATTACCACCACCAATTACGGCAACTTTTTGATTACGATAAAAGAATCCATCGCACGTAGCGCAAGCTGAAACACCTTTACCTTTAAAGGCTTCTTCAGAGTCTAGCCCTAAATATTTAGCCGAAGCACCAGTAGCAATAATTAAAGCATCACAAGTGTATTCACCTGAGTCACCAATCAATTTATAAGGTTTTTGTCCAAGTTCGGCAGTATGAATATGGTCAAATAAAATTTCAGTACCAAAACGTTCAGCATGTTGTTGCATACGAACCATTAAATCTGGCCCTGTTAATCCTTCAGGGTCGCCTGGCCAGTTATCCACTTCTGTTGTGGTTGTTAACTGACCACCTTGCTGCATACCGGTAATCATAACAGGATCTAGGTTTGCTCTAGCAGCGTAAACGGCTGCTGTATAACCTGCAGGTCCAGAACCTAAAATTAATAATTTGCAATGTTTTGTGGCCATAACAATTTCCTTTTATAAAATATGAATCGCTTGTATTGTGAATAAGAACTGAGAAGGTTACACCCTTGATTGCTATGAAATCAAGGTTATATTCAGATTCTCTTATTTTTCTATGCTAAAATTTTAGCAGTTTTTGAAAGCTAAACGAGATAAATATCTGGTTTGTTTTTAAGTATAAAGTGAACTTTATATAAACGGTGTTATGTTCGGTGTTTGGCGGTATAACGGTTTGTTTGTTGTAATAAGTTCGTGCTAAGTGTTACATAATCTAACTAAGGTGCAAGCAATTTTAAATGTCTTTTAAATCAGTAAAACTTCAGAGAAAAACCATGACAGAAAATAGTGAGAAAAGCGCTGACAAAGTCACTACGCTAAAGCGGTTTGGTTGGATTTTAAAAGACGGCGTAGTTTTAAGCTGTATTGGCTTGGCTTTTTTCTTATTTATTGTATTGTTTAGTTTTTCACCGAGTGATTCAGGGTTCGATTCTGCGGGCGAAAGCCAAAAGTTCGCCAACTATGGTGGGCAAACAGGTGCTTGGATTTCTTCTATGTTGCTGTATGTTTTTGGCGTATTTGGCTTTTTAATTCCGTTTGGTATTTTGTTGGCAGGCTGGGTCACCCTTAAAATTAGAACCGGTAATGAATTAGATTATTTACGCTTTATATTAAGTTTATTTGGTTTGTTATTGATGATTACGTCTGGGGCAGGCCTGGCAAATTTATATATGCAACCAGACGCATTAATTGCTCTACCGTACTCTGCCGGGGGCGTTTTAGGTTATGAATTAAGTACAGCTTTAGTCCATTCTGTTGATCTATTAGGCAGTACCTTAATTTTACTGGTGATGTTTGCGGTTGCCTTTAGTATGTTAAGCAGCTGTTCTTGGTTAACGATTATTGAGTTTACGGGCGAAGCAGCGGTTAAAATTTACGATAAACTAACTGGCCTATTTAAAGATAAAGTGATCGAATCCGATAAAGTTAAAGATCGTGTGCAAAAAATTCAAAACCAAGTTAAACAAGGGGTTAGTAACTTAGCCAGCAATACTTCTAATAATGATGCGGCAGAAGCCAGAAAAAAATGGCTAGCCAAAGTACTCCCATCTAAAGATAAAAATTCAACAAGTGCAGCTTCTGAGACATCAAATTCACCCGTTGCTGAAGAAGCCATTCATATTACACCTCTAATTAATGATGAAGCGCCTGTTGCCCAGTCAAAACCCGTTAATCAGACTTCTAATACAACACCTTCTCAGCCTACTAATCTTGAAAATAAACCTGCGCCAGCACAAGGTTTAACAGTTGGTACAAAACAAACGAGTTCAACCGCTACATCCATTATTGAAAAGGCTGAACTTCCAAAATTAGATCTACTTGATATGCCACCAAGTTATGATGAAGGGTTTAGTAAAGATGAGCTAACAGCATTGTCTAGCTTGTTAGAGCAACGACTATTAGAGTTTGGTATTACCGTGCAAGTTGAATCGGTTCAACCTGGTCCAGTAGTAACCCGTTTTGAAATACTGCCAGCACCGGGTGTTAAAGTCAGTCAAATTAACAACTTAGCAAAAGATTTAGCGCGTGTACTTTCGGTACAGTCAGTACGTGTGGTAGATGTTATTCCTGGTAAAGCAGTAGTAGGGATTGAAATTCCAAATGAACAGCGTGAAATAGTTGGTTTTAGAGATGTTTTGGCTTCTGAAGCCTTTCAATCAGCTTCATCACCATTAACCGTGGCTTTAGGTAAAGATATTGCAGGTAAACCTGTGGTAGCTGATATTGGTAAAATGCCACATTTGTTGGTGGCGGGTACAACAGGGTCTGGTAAATCAGTAGGGGTTAATAGCATGATATTAAGCCTGCTCTATAAAAGTACTGCAGAGCAAGTGCGCTTGATTATGGTTGACCCAAAAATGTTGGAACTGTCTGTTTACGAAGACATTCCACATTTATTAACCCCCGTTGTGACCGATATGAGCGATGCCGCCAATGCCTTGCGTTGGTGTGTTTTTGAAATGGACAGACGTTATCAGTTAATGGCCAAACTTGGGGTCAGAAATATTGCAGGCTACAACTTAAAAGTGAATGAAGCCATTGCTAAAGGTGAGCCTATTATTGATCCTCTGTATCAGCAAGCGGCAAATTTTGGTCATGAAATGAGCGAAGCGCCACCTACCTTAGAACCTTTGCCATACATTGTGGTTGTGGTTGATGAATTTGCCGATATGATTATGGTGGTTGGTAAAGAGGTAGAACAACTTATTGCACGTATTGCCCAAAAAGCACGTGCCGCTGGTATTCATTTGATTTTAGCTACTCAGCGACCATCGGTTAACGTTATTACCGGTTTAATTAAAGCCAATATTCCCACCCGAATTTCATTTATGGTCAATACAAAAATTGACTCACGTACCATTCTTGACCAAGGTGGCGCAGAACAGTTATTGGGTATGGGGGATATGCTCTTTATGCCACCGGGTTCAGGTTCGCCAAGACGTGTGCATGGTGCATTTATGAGTGATGAAGAAGTGCATAGAGTTGCGGAGTTTGTTAAATCTCAAGGCAAACCACAATATTTAGAAAGTATTACCCAAGCCAATAATGCTGCAGATGGAAATGGTGGTGCAACAGATGGTGATGCTGAACAAGATGCTTTATATGACGAAGCCGTAGAATTTGTTGTACAAGGTCGTCGTGTTTCAATTTCATCTATACAGCGCCGTTTTAAAATTGGTTATAACCGGGCGGCACGTATTGTAGAAGCCATGGAATCAGCGGGCATTGTTTCTACCGCAGGTTCAAATGGTAATCGAGAAGTTTTAGCACCCAAACCACAAGAGTCATAGGTTTATATAAATCTATTTAAGATACAAAAATATAAAAGGGCTTACACTGTGAAATCAATTTTTAAACTATTTTCTACCGCTTTAATGGCCTGCAGTTTGGCAATAAGTAGTCAAGTTTATGCTAAAGAAAATACAGGCAAAGCATTGCAAGATTATGTAAATCAATTACAAACCTTTAATGCCGATTTTGTGCAAACTCAGCCAGACGAAGAGTTGTTTGAAACGAACCAATCAACCGGGCATTTTGAATTGAACAGGCCTGGTAAATTGACTTGGGAATATTTTCAACCTGAGCAACAGAAAATAGTAGTCGATGGCCGTAATCTTTGGGTTTATGACCAAGATTTAGACCAAGTAACGGTGCGCCCAATTAATGATATTAAAGCCGAAATTCCGTTAAGCTGGTTGCTATATCGTGACCCTATTCAAGATAAATTTACCATTATTGAATCGGGTGACAAAAGTGGTTTGCAATGGTTTAACTTAACACCTAAAGCGCCAACCTATTTTCAAAGTATGGACGTAGGCATGAAAGACGGTGAAATGATTGAAGTGAAAATGTATCAAAGCCCTACGAATGTCACAAATGTAAAATTTAAAAACATTCAATCTAATCAAGTGATTCCATACAAAAATTTTGAATTTAAAATGCCAGAAGGTGCTGACTTAGTAGGTACGCCACAGTAATGTCCGTTTACCAGCCACTTTCTGACCGATTACGCCCCAAAACACTTGAAGAGTATGTTGGGCAAACGCACTTGCTCGGTGAACGACGCGCTTTATCGCGTATGTTAAATTCGGGTCGTTTACACTCTATGGTTTTTTGGGGGCCACCAGGTGTGGGCAAAACCACACTGGCACGTTTAATTGCTTTGCAGTCTGACTTACAGTTTATTAACTTGTCGGCTGTATTAGATGGCGTAAAAGAGGTAAGAGCCGCGGTTGAAAAAGCCAAACTGCACCGCGAGCAATTTAAGCAAGGTACCTTACTTTTTGTGGACGAAGTTCACCGCTTTAATAAAGCGCAACAAGACGCGTTTTTGCCTTTTGTAGAAGATGGTACCTTTGTTTTTATTGGTGCCACCACAGAAAATCCCTCTTTTGAATTAAACAATGCCTTATTGTCTAGAGCCAAAGTGTATGTGCTTAGAGTGCTAGAAGATGATGAACTTGCACAAGTTTTAGAGCGGGGTAGAGAACTATTAGAAGCAGATATTAATCGCGAAAGCGGATTGCAAGATAATAATTCGGTCAGTATTCAGCTAGAAGAAAAAGCCAGAGAACTTTTAATAGAATCCGCAGACGGCGATGCTCGCAGGTTATTAAATAGTTTAGAACAAGCCATGGATTTTGCAGAGTATGACGTAAATGAACATTTACCCGATGCCACTGGTGAATCTACACAAAAATATACCAGTCAAATTGTATTAACCACTGAAAACTGCAAAGAGGTCATTCAAGGTGGCGTTAGACGTTTTGATAAAGGTGGCGAAGCCTTTTATGACCAAATATCAGCACTGCATAAATCCATACGTGGTTCAGACGCAAATGCCGCTTTGTACTGGTTGGTTAGAATGCTAGATGGTGGCGCCGACCCGCGTTATTTAGTCAGGCGTTTAATTAGAATGGCCAGTGAAGAAATTGGTAATGCAGATCCTAAAGCGTTGCAATTAGCGGTAAATGCGGCCGAAGCTTATGAACGATTAGGTTCACCAGAAGGAGATTTAGCGTTAGCCCATGCCGCTAGTTATTTAGCCGTAGCCCCAAAATCAAATGCCGTGTATATGGCATATAAAGCCGTATTGGCCGATATTAAAGAACATGGCTCGCACGATGTACCTTTACATTTACGCAATGCTCCCACTAAATTAATGGTTGAGTTAGATTACGGTCAAGGCTACCGCTATGCACACGATGAACCCGAAGCCTTTGCCGCTGGCGAGTGTTACTTTCCAGACGATATGTTAGAAAAAGAGTACTACCAACCCGCTGATAGAGGGTTAGAAATTAAAATTTCTGCCAAAATGGAACATCTACAAACGCTGAATAAAAATGCGATTTATAAACGCCGTAGCCGATGAATTTAATTTAGTGTAGGCTTTCAAGGTATTATCGATCATAAGGTTACCAGGCCTGCTAAATCTGTTAGAGTGATTTTGAATCATTAAGATATTAATAATTAGTAATCAATAAGTTACAACGACAACAAAAGGTGATAACAATGATAAGTACATGGGGATGGTTTGCAATAGCGATGGGCGGAGCATTAGGCGCCATGTCTCGTTTTGCGGTGTCTCATCAGGTATACCAAATATTTGGTCGAGAATTTGCCTGGGGTACTTTATCGGTAAACGTCATTGGTTCATTTATTATGGGGTTAACCGCTGTTTTATTAGTTGAAAAACTGGCCGTTTCTAACGAATGGCGCGCCTTTATTATGGTGGGCTTTTTAGGTGCATTTACCACCTTTTCTACTTTCTCTTACGAAACCATGCAGTACATTGAAATTGGCGATTTTAGTAAAGCCATGCTCAATATCGGCGTGAGTGTTATCACTTGTTTAGTGGCCGTTTGGCTAGGAATGTTAGCCGCAAAACAATTTTAAGCTTTATGGTTAGGCTTTACCTTTTATAGCAAAGGGAATTTATGTCTTCTGAAACTGAAAACCAAGCTACACACCCTTTAAAGCAAACGGCCTTGTTTGCTTTACATCAATCATTAGGTGCCAAATTGGTGCCGTTTGCAGGTTATCAAATGCCTGTTCAATATACACTCGGCATTAAAAAAGAACACCTTCATACCCGAACAAAAGCCGGTTTATTTGATGTCTCACATATGGGTCAAATTATCTTAAAAGGTTCACAAGCCGCTTTAGCTTTAGAGACATTAGTGCCTGTAGATATTGTTGATTTACCTGCCATGCAACAACGTTATGCCTTATTTACCAATCAACAAGGCGGCGTTATGGATGACCTTATGGTTACTAATGCGGGAGATCACTTATTTTTGGTAGTAAATGCCGCCTGTAAAGAACAAGATATTGCCCACCTAAAACAACACTTAGCAAACCAGTGTGAAATTGAGGTACTTGAAGACAGAGCCTTACTTGCTTTGCAAGGGCCAAAGGCGGCGGAGGTGATGAAAGAATTAGACTCTGACTCAGCCACAATGACATTTATGACCGCTAAAATATTAACCTTAAATGGCATTGAATGTTTTGTAACTCGTTCAGGTTATACCGGTGAGGATGGTTTTGAAATTTCTGTTGCTAATCATCAAGCCGAATCATTAGCCCGTGTTTTGTTAGCTAATGAAAATGTTGAAATGATTGGTTTAGGCGCACGAGATTCTTTGCGTTTAGAAGCCGGGTTATGTTTATACGGCCATGAGCTGAATAACCAAACCACACCCGTAGAAGCCAGTTTACTTTGGGCGTTATCTAAGTCTAGAAGAGCCGATGGTATTAGACCTGGCGGTTATTTGGGCGGTGATATTATTATGCAACAAATAGCCAACGGCGTAAGTCGTAAACGGGTAGGCATTCAAGCTTTGGGTAAAATGCCCGTGCGAGATGGTGCTGAGATTGTTGATGAAAACGATACCGTAGTTGGCACGGTCACTAGCGGTGGCTTTGGTCCCAGTTTTGGTGGCCCAATTGCTATCGGTTATATTGCTACAGATTTAGCACAAGAAAACACAGAGCTTAACGCTTTGGTTAGAGGTAAAAAAGTGCCTGTAAAAATCGTTAAATTAACTTTTGTAAAACAAAATTATTATCGTGGATAAACGGTAACATTCACTGTAATTTGAACTTACCAGGCCTGGTAAATTTAATAAATTAAGATTAAAAATAAGCTTAAAACAACTTTAAAACCAGACATTAAAAGTACCAAACAATAAACACTTAACTAACTAAACAAACTAAAAACCACTGAGGAGAAACTCAATGAGCAATATTAAATTTAGCGCAGAACACGAATGGATTCAAGATAACGGTGATGGCACAGTCTTGATTGGTATTACTGATTTTGCTCAAGAACAACTCGGTGATTTAGTGTTTGTAGAATTACCTGAAATTGGTACCGAAATCACCAAAGGTGAAGAAATTTCCGTGGTGGAATCTGTTAAAGCCGCAAGTGATTTATATGCACCTGTAGACGGTACCATTATTGAAGTTAACGATGCGTTAGATGATGAGCCTGAGTTAATCAATGAAGATGCAATGGCCAACTGGATTTTAAAAGTAGAGCTTTCTGACCCAGCAGACTTGGATGATTTAATGGATCAAGACGCTTATGACTTGTTAACTGAAGAGTAAGTTCTAAAGGTCAGACTATTGCATAGCCAATATTAAACGCAAAGTAATAAAAATATTGAACGGTGAATATTTTGTAGTAAAGATTAAAGAATCAACGGAGATTTGAATATGGTAAACAGCACTTTATCTAAACTGGCAAACTGTTCATTACATGAATTGCAACAAAGTGAATCGTTTGCAAAACGTCATTTAGGGCCAGACAGTACCGAGCAACAACAGATGTTGAAGTTGCTCGGTCTAAATTCCATAAATGATTTATTAGATAAAGTGTTACCCAAATCCATTCGTCGCCAGCAACCTATGGATATTGCCGAAGGTTTAACCGAGCACCAATCGCTGGCCAAATTAAAAGCCATTGCCAGTCAAAATAAAGTGCTTAAATCTTATATAGGTATGGGTTATTACAATACGCTCATACCGCCTACCATTCAACGTAATATTTTAGAAAATCCCGCCTGGTATACCGCTTATACACCTTATCAGGCCGAAATATCTCAAGGCCGTTTAGAGGCCATGCTTAACTTTCAAACCATGGTTTCAGATTTAACAGGGTTAGAGCTTGCCAACGCCTCAATGTTGGATGAAGCCACCGCCTGTGCCGAAGCCATGACGCTATGTCAGCGCATGAGTAAATCAAAAGGCCAGGTGTTTTTTGTGGCCGAGGATTGTCATCCGCAAAATATTGAAGTGGTTAAAACCCGTGCCGAACCTTTAGGCATAGAAGTTGTAGTCGGTAAGCCAGAACTTGGGTTTGATAATTACGACCTATTTGGTGTGCTGTTGCAGTACCCAACCACCTATGGCGATGTGGCCGATTTAACTTCAATAATTGAACAAGCGCATTCCAAAAAAGCCTTGGTAGCCGTAGCGGCGGACTTATTGGCTTTAACACTGCTAAAACCACCCGGTGAAATGGGGGCTGATGTGGCAATAGGCAATACACAGCGTTTTGGTGTGCCGCTAGGTTATGGTGGCCCGCATGCTGCCTATATGGCAACTAAAGACCAATTTAAACGTTCTATGCCAGGGCGATTAATTGGAGTTTCGGTTGATAGCAATGGCCAAAAAGCCTATCGATTAGCCTTACAAACGCGTGAACAACATATACGCCGTGAGAAAGCCACCAGTAACATTTGTACCGCGCAAGCGTTGCTGGCGGTTATGGCAGGAATGTATGCGGTTTATCATGGTGCTGAAGGCTTAACTAAAATTGCCTACCGTGTACATCGTTACACTCAAGTATTTGCTCAAGGGTTAAAAAATCAGGGTGTTCAGGTAGAAAACCAAGCCTTTTTTGATACCTTAAAAATCAAATTACCAGGCCTGGTAAGCCCTGTGGCAATAGAGTCTTGTGAGCATAGGGTAAAAGCCATTCATCAACAAGCGGTTGAAAAAGGTTATAACTTAAGAAACATTGATAACGACACGCTTGGTATCTCGTTTGATGAAACCACCACGCTAGCCGATATTGAACAACTATGGAAAATTATTATTGGTCAAAGTTCAGCCGAGCTTGACTTAGAAACCATTCAACAAAGTCTTAAAGAAGTCATTCCCACTGAATTGATTAGAGAGTCAGAATTCTTAACTCATCCTGTATTTAATGACTATCGCTCAGAAACTGAGATGATGCGTTATATGCGCATGTTGGCGGATAAAGATTTGGCCTTAGATCGAGCCATGATTCCATTAGGTTCTTGCACAATGAAACTCAATGCAACCGCTGAACTTATGCCAATCTCTTGGCCCGAATTTGCCAATATTCATCCGTTTGTGCCTTTAGACCAAGCAAAAGGCTATCAAATAATGCGCCTTGAACTTGAAGAGATGCTTTGCCAAGCAACCGGTTACGATGCCGTTTCTTTGCAGCCCAACTCAGGGGCGCAAGGTGAATACGCTGGGTTATTAGCCATTCGTGCTTATCATAAGAGTCGCGGAGAAGGGCATCGTAATATTTGCTTAATTCCCGCCTCGGCTCACGGTACTAACCCCGCATCAGCGCAAATGGCAGGTATGAATGTGGTGGTGGTAAAAACCAATACCAAAGGTGAAATCGACCTAGATGATCTGCAAGCCAAACTTGAAAAACACTCGCAAAAACTAGCGGCAATTATGATTACCTATCCCTCAACTCACGGAGTGTTTGAAGAAAACGTGACAACGGTATGTGAATGGGTTCATCAACACGGTGGGCAAGTGTATATAGATGGCGCCAATATGAATGCGATGGTAGGCGTTGCCGCTCCAGGCCATTTTGGGGGCGATGTCTCGCATTTAAACCTACACAAAACGTTTGCCATTCCGCACGGTGGCGGTGGACCAGGTATTGGGCCAATTGGTGTAGGCAAACATCTTGCGCCATTTTTACCAGGTTATGCCGTTATTGAAGAAAAGAATGAACCAAAACACGTAGGTGCAGTTTCTGGCGCGCCTTGGGGTAGTGCAGGCGTACTACCCATTAGTTGGAGTTATATTGCCATGATGGGGCGTGATGGTCTGACACAAGCGACCTCAGTGGCTATTTTAAATGCCAATTATATTGCCAAACGTTTAGCGCCACATTATCCCATTTTATACAGTGATGATAATGGCCTAGTTGCCCATGAATGTATTATTGATTTACGTCCTATTAAAGAAGAGTCGGGCATTAGTGTTGATGATATTGCCAAACGTTTAATTGACTATGGTTTTCATGCGCCAACCATGTCGTTTCCCGTTGCTGGCACCTTAATGATAGAACCTACCGAATCAGAATCTAAAAGTGAACTAGACCGTTTTTGTGATGCCATGATTGCTATTAAACAAGAAGTGGTTAATGTGGTGAATGGTGTGTTGGATGAACATGATAACCCGCTTATTCACGCACCGCATACTGCCAATGTGGTGACCAGCAATAATTGGAATCACAGTTATTCCCGTGAATTAGCGGCTTATCCCGTAGACAGTTTACGCAGTGTTAAATATTGGGCTCCCGTTGGACGAGTCGATAATGTGTATGGAGATCGACATTTAATTTGCTCTTGTCCGCCTATAACAGCTTATGAACACGGCGATAATGAAGGCGGTAATAGTGAACACGATAACAGTGAGAAAAATGCCAACCAACAAGTGGAGAGCTAAACATGAATAAATCAATTGTTATTAGCGTATTAGGCAACGATTCACCAGGCCTGGTAAAAACACTTTCAAGAATTATTGTGGCACACCAAGGGCAATGGGTTGAAAGCCAAATGGCGAGTTTATCGGGCAAGTTTGCGGGTATTTTACGTGTTGATTTGCCAGCCGATGAATACCCAAGTTTTCAAAAAGAATTATGTAATGCCACAAGTTTAGGTTTAAAAGTATTGTTTGAAGAGGTTTTAGACGAGCCGAAAGGCTCCAAAGAAAATCAATTTGAAATAGAACTTATTGGTCAAGATCAGCCAGGTATTATTCACCGAATTTCTTCAGCCTTAACGCAAATTAACGCCAATGTAGATGAACTGGAAACCGAAATAATAGACGCGTCCATGTCGGGTGAACGTCTATTTAAAGCCAATATAAAAATACACATTGCGCAAGCGGTAAAAACCAGCGAGATTAGAACTATTTTAGAAGAACTTGCCAATGAATTAATTGTGGATATAGATTTGCTTGAAGAGGGCGCATAAACCCAATAAAGAAATGATAAAATAGTCCGCAAATTAAATAGATGTTTTTGGGTTAAAGACGCATTGGTTAAAATATAATTGCCCTCTTTTGATTAGATAATCCAAAATACATTTAAAACATATTCGATATAGTAAACAAAAAATAGAGACAAACCATGTTAGACGCCAAGCTACTAAGAACCGATTTAGAAACGGTTGCTACTAAACTTAAAACTCGCGGATTTGAGTTAGATACCGCTCAAATACAAGCATTAGAAGCGCAACGTAAAGAGCTTCAAGTTAAAGCACAAAACTTACAAGCCGAGCGTAACAGTCGATCAAAAGGCATTGGTAAAGCCAAAGCGCAAGGTGAAGATATTGCACCTTTATTGGCCGAAGTTGAAAACCTAAAATCACAATTAGACGAAGCTGAAAAAGCATCGGCAGCAGTGCAAACTCAAATTGAAGATATTTATGCAGGTATTCCAAACCTGCCGCATGAATCTGTTCCTGTTGGTTTAAATGAAGACGATAACGTAGAAATTCGCAAATGGGGTGAACCAAAGTCATTTGGGTTTGAAGTCAAAGATCACGTTGAGCTATCTGAACAACGTGGATGGTATGACAACGATGCCGCAGTAAAAGTAACATCAGGTCGTTTCTCTGTACTTAAAGGGCCTATGGCTAAGCTACAACGTGCTTTAACGCAGTTTATGTTAGATACGCACTCACAGAGCGGTTACGAAGAAGTGTACGTTCCTTATTTAGTCAACCAAGATAGCTTGCGTGGAACTGGGCAATTACCAAAGTTTGAAGCCGATTTATATAAAATCAGCAAAAACGATGAACACGATACCAATGACCGTGATTTATATTTAATACCTACGGCAGAAGTGCCAATTACCAACCTGGTACGTGATGAAATCATTGATGAAGCAGACCTGCCAATACGTATGGTCGGCCACACGCCATGTTTCCGTTCAGAAGCAGGTTCTTACGGACGTGATGTACGTGGTTTGATTCGTCAGCACCAGTTTGAAAAAGTAGAAATGGTACAAATTGTACACCCAGAACAATCACACCAAGCGTTAGAAGATTTAACAGGGCATGCTGAAAAAATTCTACAAGAATTAGAACTACCGTATCGTGTTATGAGTCTTTGTACCGGTGATATTGGATTTTCAGCCTGCAAAACTTACGACTTAGAAGTGTGGTTACCAGGTCAAGAAGCCTATCGTGAAATTTCATCATGCTCAAACTTTGAAGACTTTCAAGCTCGTCGCTTAATGGCACGTTACCGATCAGGTGAAGGCAAACCACAGCTTGTACATACTTTAAATGGTTCCGGTTTAGCAGTAGGGCGCACTTTAGTTGCCGTACTAGAAAACTACCAAAATGAAGACGGAACGATTACTGTACCAACCGTGTTACGTAAATACCTAGGTGGTCTTGAGGTTTTGTAATATTCAACAAACCTTAATAACATCGTTAAAAGCATCAGGCCTGATGCTTTTTTTATATCTTAATTTTAAGCTTTAGCTTTATGTCTTAGTCAGCTTTAAATTCAAACAAACAATCTTTAAAATCCGCTATTTTGCCGTTTTCAGTCTTTACGCCTTCTAAGTTTAATAACGCAATTTTTTTATCAACCCCCAAAGCATAATTGCCAATATCACCGTTGCTATTCACTACACGGTGACAAGGCACTGTAATTGGGTTTGGGTTTTTATTCATAGCATTGCCCACCGCTTGGTAAGCCCTAGTATTTAAAGCGTTAGCAATCGCTTTATAGGTTGTTACCTTACCTTTAGGTATTAACATAAGCAGTGCATAACATTGTTCATTAAAACTTAAGCTCTTGTTTTTAAGTTGTTTTATCATTTTATTTTTACCAGGCCTGGTGAATTCATTCCATTGTACAAAAAAAAGTTAATAAAACTTAATAAAACGTCTTGCAAAAAATGCTCAGACCTCTATAATACGCCACATCAAAACAAGGTGGACTGGCTGAGTGGTTTAAGGCGGCAGTCTTGAAAACTGTTGTGGGTTTGTAGCCCACCTGGGGTTCAAATCCCTAGTCCATCGCCAAATTTTAAAACCCCGTATTAGGTCGCTAATACGGGGTTTTTTTATGTCTTTAAAAAGGTAGTTTTAATAAACTACGAAATAATTCATTATTTTTTTGCTGTGTTTCCACTATGCGAATTTGTCTTAAATTTGATTGGATAATGGGGGTAGGGTGGAATGAGTGGATATGATATGTATAGGGCTAGATAGCTTAAATTGTAAAAATTTCAACTTAATCTTACATTACACAGTAGTTGAGAAGCCTTTGTAATCTAATAACTTCGCCTTGATATTTCCTATCAGGCTTCCCGTTACTTTTTGCAATTTGGCAAAAAGTAACCAAAAAACAAACCCCGCTCCATAAATGGGCAAGTTCTAAGCTGTTCACTGACAATCTCGCAACTTGCTGAGCAAGCTCAGCTTCGGACAGCCGAGATTGTTTAACCGTTCTCTATGCTAAGAACTTTGCGCCATTTATTCCAAGGGGAGTTTGGGTATTTGCCCAAGCACTTACTTAAGAACAAAGATTAATTGTGGCTTATAGGTTTTCAACAGAAGAATCCTTCTAATAAAAACGACTAATTTATCCTGTACTGTCAGATTAAGTCTAATTTTCTACACTTAAATAAGGCCTTTTGACAGGCCTTTATTTCGCTTTGTAACTATAAGGTTTTGGTTCTTTCGTTTGATTGTCTATTTTTTTAATAGCCGCTTGCATATTGTTAAGTTGGTTTTGCAAAGCGGTTTGTTGTTTTTGAAGCTGTTTAAGTTCATTTACAATACTGTTAGAGTTTGATTGCTTGTTGCTTTGCTTTTGGTTTATGCCAATTTTCGATTCTATGGTTTTGAGTGTTTTATCTTGTTTTCTAACTAACCAGCTTATGTCATTAAGTTTTTTAACATTATCTTTTGTTAATCCTACCGTATTAGTAACATGGGTTTGATTTTGTAAACTTTTTTGTGCGGTTAGAACCTGTTCTATCAGTTGTTTTAACTCGGTATATTCTTCTTTTGATAGACTTGCATTCGTATTTTTTTCATCTGTATTTTTTGAAACAGATTGTTCTGTAGCGTGTTCCGTTTTTGGTTCGGTAGCTTTTTCTGTAGGTTGTTCTGTATTAAGCTCTTTAGCAAGATTGGCTACGTGTTCATTCGCTTGTTGATCTGTATTGGCAATTTCTTCAATACTTTCTTCTTTATGATTTCTTACATCAGAGATATTTTTAACGTTTGCACCTTGAGCAACTTTGTGTGTAAGTATTTCAATAACAGAAGCAAGCTCATCCATTTTAAGCGTAACTTTTTTATCAAGCAGGGTGTTTTCAGTTGATAACATATCAAACACTTCACCTTTAAATTGGGCCTCTTTGTTTTGCATAGCGTAAAGCAAGTAGCCCATTGCACCAGTAGCAATTAAACTGAATAAAATTGAGATAATAAGCATAATAGAGAATTTCCCTTTTATGGTCTCAATTTCTTTATTGGCATTACGTACAGCTTGGCGCCAATGAAAGTTGGATTCATTTAGTTCTAATACTTGTTCTTTGAGTGTTTCAGCTTGTTTAATTGCAGCTTTGGCTGCTTGATGACTTTGGTTTGCGGCATCTTGTGCCGTTTTTGCGGTTTCTAAAGCTAACAGGTTTGCTTCAGCTGAAACGGTGTTATTTGCTTCAACCAATTTCTGTTTTTGATTGGCGGTATTTTGAGTCGCTGATTCTAACGCTTGAGTAGAGTTTTCAAGCTGTTCAACTTCTTCAAGTAAATCGTCCATAATATCGCTCATAGAAAGACCTTATTCTGCTTTTAACTCTGCAATTCTAGCTTTAATGCTTTCATTAACGGATTTTAATTGGGTATTTTTTTCTTGAATTTCAGCAAGTTTTGCGGCTATCTCATCACTGCTTTCATTCAAGTTTAAGCTTGACATATCGACACTATAACCTGCTTTTTTAGCCGCTTCAAATGCGCGCTCTGCAGCGGCAAATGTGGCTTCAATGGCTTGTTGAGTTTTTTCAGCAGAGGCTTGAGCCTGCTGCGATGTTGCCATAGCCAGTTGAGTTGCCTCTTGTGCTGTTGTTTTAACTTGTTGTGCAATTTCTTGAATAGATTGGTCAATTTCAATAGATTCTTCCATTGTACTGACTGAGTCACTTGCTTGATTAATTAGAGCAATATCATCATTAGAGTCGTTTTCGCTTGTAGAGTTTGGCACATCTTCAACAACAGGGGCATCGGTTGGTTCGGCTATCATTTCGTCAGATGGTTCAGTTGGCATTAATGTTTGTATATCATCTTCTGAATCAATATCATTCAGTTCGGCCATGGCTTCAAGTTCATCCAAAGATTCAACTTCATCCATTGCGTTGAGTTCGTCATTAAGTACTTCATCAGATTCTATCGGTGCTTTACTCTCTGTTTCACTCGTCATGTCTTGGTCATCAATGCCTTCTAGGTCAATGTCGTCAAGGTCATCTAATGTATCCAGGCTTTCTAAGTCAGGGATATCATCAATATCGTCTAAATCACTTAAATCAACGGCTTCTTCTGTTTTGGTATGGCTAATTTCTGTATTGTCTTCTTCTAAAGAACTTGCCATTTCGTTAAGTTCATCTAAATCTATATCTAAATCATCAATTTCATTTTCAGCAGAAGGACTATTTTCAGACACCTCGGCCATGTCAGCGGTTAATTCGTCTAAATCATCAAGGTTATCTAGGTCAATGTCATCTAATGACATATCTTCAGGTTCTGGATTTTGGATTTCAACTTCTGTTTCTACTTCATCAGAGGTTTGTGCCATTAAAGAATCTAAATCATCTAAATCAATGCCTAAATCTTCCATAGAATCTCCAAGTTCAAGTGATGAATCATCGTTATTAGCTTCTGTAATGGCGGGTTGTTCTGAATCTTCAGGTAGGTTATCAAGTGCATTCAGTAACTCATCAGCATCAAAATCTTCTAAGTCATCTAAAGAATCGGCATTTTTTTCATCCAAATCGCCCATCATGGACAGCATTTCTTGAGTGGCTTTGTCATCTTTTGCTAAATCTATTTCTGACATGACGAGTTTTCCTATTCTTTAAAGTGACTCAAAGTTATTGTTAATACGTGCTTTGATGATCTAGTTTTATAAAATTATGGTAAAGAATAAGCATGGAACATGCCATCGATAGGTTGGCTTGTCTATTTGAAGCGTTTTAAGTTAATTTTGCCTATTGGGTTTAAATTTTAAAATTGCTTGGGCAGTCAAATTGCATGAGTTGTTGAGTGATTGGATGAGTAAAGTTAAGTGTTTTAGCGTGTAGCATAAGACGATTAGATTGATTTAGGCTTGTCGTATCTGCGTAAAGATTATCTCCTAGAATAGGATGACCAAGAGATTTCATGTGTAGTCTAAGTTGGTGGGAACGTCCTGTTATAGGGGTAAGTTGAACTAAGAACTGATCTGCTGCTTGAGTCAGGATTTGCCAAAAAGTTTGTGCACCTTTACCTTGTTTAAAATCAATCATTTGTAGGGGGCGTTTTTCCCAATCACAACGCATAGGCAGATTAATATGGCCTGATTGTAGGCTGGGTTTACCGCTACAAATTGCGTGGTAAGTTTTATGGGTTTGACGTTCTTGAAATTGACGACTTAATAATTTGTGTACCTCTGCAGAACGAGCTAAGACCATAAGGCCAGAAGTATCCATATCTAAACGATGTACAATTTTTATGTCAGGGTAATGTGGTTCAAGATGGTAACCCAAGCATTCTTGTCTATCAGGGCCTCTTCCTGGTACAGAAAGCAATCCGCTGGGTTTGTTAACCATTATAAGGTGCTCATCAACATACAAAACCCAACTTGGGTCAAATTGAAATTGAAGAGTGGGTTGGGTTGGCAAAGAGTGCATTTTGTTTGTGAGCCTTGTAAACTAATGAGCCTATTTTATACGAATGCTTCTTGAATAAGAAAAAGGTTTATTACTTATGAGCAAAGTCTCTGTTCTATTTGTCTGTCTAGGCAATATTTGCCGTTCACCTACGGCACATGCGGTATTTAGAAAAATGGTTCAAGACCAAGGGTTAGCAGATTTGATTGATATTGATTCTGCAGGAACTGCCGCTTATCACATTGGTAAACACCCAGATACACGCTCTATGCAAACGGCCAGAGATCGTGGTATTGAAATGCTGGATTTACGTGCGCGTAAAGTGGATTTTGGTGATTTTTACCAATACGATTATATTTTGGCTATGGATGATGAAAACTATCATAATTTGCTGGATATGGCGCTACCTGAGCATCATGAAAAAATTCAAATGTTTTTAGATTACACGCAAGATTTTGAAGAAAGAGAAGTGCCAGATCCTTATTATGGCGGTTCACAAGGTTTTGAACATGTTTTTGATTTAGTAGATTCGGCTTCTGAAGGATTGCTTAATCATATTAAAAGTAAGCATTTGTCTTAGTTTTAGGTGATATCGTGCATATGACATTGTTTATATGATATTAGGCGTTGTTTAACATTACCAGGCCTGGTAATTATTGATTTTACCAGATACTGTGTTCAACATTAGATGTCAAGCACAGTTCTTATATTCTGGATCAAAAGGTTTGCCGTGCTTTAATACGGCAAACACAATATGAATAAGTTTTCTCATTATTGCCACCACTCTTTTCTTTCCTTTTACGCCGTTGGCTTTTAACCGTTCTGAAAAACGCTTAATGACAGGGTTATGCTGAATGGCACTTAATGCTGGCATATACAATGCCTTTCTGAGTTCGGCATCGCCCATTTTGGACATCTTTGAGCTATTCAATGAGCTACCTGACTGACGAATTAACGGAGCAAGTCCCATAAAACTGGCCATGTGCTTGGCTTTGTCAAAATACTTTATATCACGAATTCCAACTAACAACCGAGTGGCGGTGGCTTCAGCAATACCAGGTATGGTTTCGAGTAGCTTAACTTGGCTCAGCAATTCATCGTCTGAGCGTAAGCACTTTTTTATTTTGGTTTCAATTTTTTTAAGTTGTTGATTCAAATGCGCAATCTGTTCTTGTTCAAACTCTTGAATCTCTAACTCTAGGCTGCTACCCATTTGATTTTTAAGTTGAATTTCTTGTTTTATTAGTAGAGATTGTACTCTGTGCCATTCTTGCAGTTTACGCAACGTTGGCGACGGTGGTTGCCATGGTTTTGGTCGTTGTGTCATGGCAAAGTCAGCAATAAGCTTGGCATCTTCTTTATCGGTCTTGGTTCGATTCAGTTGCGATTGTGCATATCGCTTGATTCGGGTTGGGTTAACGACACTGACGGCTATCTTTTGTTCATAAAGCGCCAGGGCTAAGCCGAGTGAGTATTTGCCTGTGGCTTCCATGACAATGGCACAATCTTGATTAGGTAGCCATTGGATTAGGGCTTTATAGCCAAGTTCATCATTTAAAAAGCGTTTAACATCGCTTGTTTGAGCAATAGCGACATCAAAGTATTCTTTTCCTATATCAACACCAATATATGTTGTCATAATTTACCACCTTTATGTTTTGTGATAAGGTAATTATTGCTTGGTAAAATCACACTATGAGCAGACTAACCTTATGAATACAGGCTAAACGACGGTTTGCCTAAGATACTGTTCAGTTTATAGTGTGTGGGGATAAAGGTCTTAATCTGATAACCTGGATCACTTCGGTGTCCTTGGCCTGGTAACAAGATCTCTCTATCCCTTTACTAAGCGTCCCTAGTAAATTCTCCATTTCTGAAGAACACTTTCAACATATAAGGCCTGGTAGATGTTTTCGTTAAGCTAAATTCAGTTATTTTAGGCAAAAAAAAGCACCCAAAATATTTTACATATTGAGGGTGCTTTTTATTTGGTGAAAAGAGTTTAAAACTACTCTTCAGTACTTGTTTGTTTTGCTGGTTCAGCATTTTCAGTGTTTTTCGGGGTGTTTTCCGAAGATTCTGAAGATGCTTTTTTAGCGCCACGAGGACCAGAAGGGCGAGGACGACGTGTTCTTGGGCGTCTTCTTTGTCTTGGTTTCTCTTCTTTATCTGTATCGGTTTTTGAAACCGCTACATTACCGTCAACATCTGAACTTGTGTCATTGGCCGTTTCAGTTTCTGTATTTGAAGCTGTATCTGTGGCCGTTACTTCAGTTACAGCTTCAGTAATCGTTTCCGTTGGAATCGTTGCCTGAGTATCAACAACAACTGGCGTTGTTTCTTCTGTGCTAACGTTACTTGTTGCTACCGCTTCAGTCGTTTTAACGGCTTCTGGGGCTTGTACAGGAGTCGTTGCTACATTTGTTTCTGCGGTTTCAGTCGTATTTTCTACTTTTGTAGCCGTTTCGTTTTTGCTGTGTTCTGTACCTGGTGCTGGAGAATCAACAGATAATTCTGCTGCACCTGCTGGAGCACGTCTACGACTGTTGTAACTACGGCTGTTATAACGACTACGACGACGTTTGTTGTCTGTCGTTTTATTGCGGCCTTTGTTACCTTTGTCTTCTGATGATTTGTTTTCTGTTGAGTCGTTATTCTCATTAGAGTTATCATCAATGTTTGATGAGGTATTTTTTAGCGCCTCATCATTCACATTGTTTTCTTCATCGCGGTTGCGGCGATTACGATTGTTACGTTTTGGCTTACGCGTTTTCTCTGTTTGAGATTGAGTGGTTGTGTTGTCCACATTATTCTCTTCTGGAGAGTTGTTACGCGATTTACGGTTGTCATCGTTGCGGTTGTTACGGTTGTTACGATTACGGTTGTTACGTTTATCGTTACGTCCTTCACTATCGTTATTACGATTATCGTTGCGAGATTCACCATTGTTATTACGACGACGGTTGTTGTTATTGCGGCGAGGGTTACGAGGGCGAGGTTTTACTTCTTCCTCTTCTGTTTCACCTTTACTAAATAACGCATTCCATACACGAGTAAATAAACCAGGTTTGCTTGCGGTTGCTTCAGTTGTTTGCGGAGCAGCCGCTACAGTTGGTGTAGGTGCTGGGGCGGTTGGTTGTAAATTTTTAACCGCAGGTTCTTCTTTTTTGATTTGTTTCTCAGGCTCGGCTGTTACGTCAAGTTCTGGCATAGACAGTTCTTTGATTTCATAGCTGGCACTTTGTGGTGCTTCTTCGCCTACACGGGTACGTTCAATAATGTATTGCGGTGTTTCTAAATGCTCGTTTGGTACAATTAAAATATGCAGACTATGACGGTCTTCAATTTTAGTGATTTGGTTACGTTTCTCATTTAATAAGAAAGTCGCTACATCAACAGGAAGTTGCACAGTAACACGGCGGGTATTTTCTTTCATGCTCTCTTCTTCAAGCAAACGCAAGATAGAAAGACCTAATGATTCAACACCACGAATAACCCCAACACCATGACAACGTGGGCAAACAATTTGCGTAGATTCTTCAATAGAAGGGCGTAGTCTTTGGCGTGACATTTCAAGTAAACCAAAACGAGAAATCTTGCCAATTTGCACACGAGCACGATCTGTTTTAACCGCTTCACGCATTTTGTTTTCAACTTCACGCTGGTGTCGGTTTGAGTGCATATCAATAAAGTCGATAACCACTAAACCACCTAAATCACGTAAACGTAATTGGCGTGCAATTTCACAAGCGGCTTCCATATTGGTGCTAAATGCGGTGTCTTCAATGTCGGTACCTTTAGTGGCACGACTTGAGTTGATATCAATGGCGGTTAAGGCTTCAGTAATATCAATAACAATGGATCCGCCAGACGGTAAGGTAACTTCACGCTGGTAGGCCGATTCAATTTGCGATTCAATTTGAAAACGGGTAAACAGTGGAATGGTATCTTGATAAGGTTTAACTTTATAAACCTGTTGCGGCATAACGTGTTGAATAAAATCACGCGCTTTATGGAATACATCCATATTGTCGATAATGATTTCACCAATATCTTGACGCAAGTAATCACGAATTGCCAAAATAACAATGTCAGATTCTTGATGAATTAAGAATGGTGCTTCTTGTTCAACAGAGGCTGTTTTAATGGCATCCCAAAGTTGAATAAGGTAGTTAACACCCCATTGTAATTCATCGGTGTTTTTGCCAACACCTGCGGTGCGGATAATTAAACCCATACCTTCTGGTGTTTCTAAATCACGTAAGTTATCACGAATATCGCTTCTGTCATCCCCTTCAATTCGGCGAGAAATACCACCGGCTTTTGGGTTGTTTGGCATCATGACAACATAAGGACCTGCTAAGGTGATTTGTGTTGATAAAGCCGCGCCTTTATTGCCACGTTCTTCTTTTTGAACCTGAACAATAATTTCTTGACCTTCTTTTAGAACGTCTTTGATAGAAAAACGACCAGAATCGGGTTTTTGGTCAGGGTAGTATTCGTCGGCGACTTCTTTAAAAGGTAAAAAACCGTGACGCTCTGCGCCATAGTCAACAAACGCCGCTTCTAAGCTAGGCTCGATACGGGTAATTTTACCTTTATAGATATTGGCTTTTTTCTTTTGATGTGTTGGTGTTTCAACATCTAGATCGTAGAGGGTTTGACCATCTACAAGGGCAATGCGCGTCTCTTCTGCTTGAGTCGCATTGATTAGCATTCTTTTCATGCTCTTCTCTTTATAATTGAGCTGAGCGACATTTTAAATAGACGAATGCAAACGAGTGTCTGATTTTACCAGGCCTGGTGAAAGTGTAAGGCAAATTGTTAGCACAAGTGGATTAAAACCGTAGGTTAGGCTGAATATGGCCAACAACTTTGTTGGCTCTCTAACGTATTTAAAACGTGTTTTTTATCCGGTTTAATTTTGAATTACTGCCGTATTGCAATAAGGGGTCATCATCAGTTTTGTGTAACATTGTTATCGAGCAAATTGGTGTTTTTTTATTGTTTATTGTGGCCAATTTGCTCTAGCCGTCAGGTAGTGTTGGTTACCTGAATTTAAAATCCTCTTTCAGCCAGTATGCTCGTATCATTTAAAAGTGTCTTATGGCGATTTGTTCTTGTACTAAAAGGTTTTTGACCTGAGTTAAGAAGTCATACTTGCACTGCACTTTTAAACTTTGCGTTTAAAGCTAAGGTACTCAATGAGTTTGAATGTTTTATCATGTCATTGGGTAGGGCTGTATCGTCTTTTATTTAAAATGTATGGCTCAGAGTTTTTCTAAATCTGATCGTGGGGAATAATGTATATTTTATTATTCACCACAATCGGCGTAAAAATTCTTGCACTTAATCGAGTGCTACGAGTTCATAACTTAAAAATATAAGCTCGGCAAATATATCATTCATTATAGGTGTTGGCAATGACAACTTTACTATATAAGGGTAAACTGTGCCGAAAATGGTTAAAATGATGGTTTTTGGCTAAAAAAATTAAGAGTTATTGGCTTGTCTCCAGTTTGTTCTTCTCTTTTTATTAGATAAATCTTAAATAAAACAGGCAGATGCCTAAAAGGTTTTTTAGTGTTGGTTAGGTTATGAATGCAAAAGTACAGTTTGTTGATGTAGGAACAGAAGACGAAGGTCAGCGATTAGATAATTTTTTAATGCGACATTTGCGTAAAGCACCTAAAACGCTTATTTATAGAATTATTCGTAAAGGTGAAGTGCGTATTAATAAAGGTAGAGCTAAAGCCAGTACCCGTTTAGTAGCGGGTGATGTGGTGAGAATTCCGCCCGTTAAAGTACCTGAAAAAGTGGTGGTTTTAGATTCTGATATTCCTGTGGCGCAACTAAAGCGAATTGAAGAGAGTGTTCTTTATGAAGACAACGATTTAATTGTTGTGAATAAGCCTTCGGGTGTTGCGGTGCATGGTGGTGGTGGCATTAACTGGGGCTTAATTGAAGTGATGAGAGTGCTTCGCCCTTTAGCAAAACGTTTAGAGTTGGTGCATCGTATAGATAGAGATACTTCAGGGTGTTTATTAATCGCCAAAAAGGCTTCGGTATTAAAGCATTTACATGCCCAAATGCGTGCCGATCAATTTGATAAACGTTATTTGGCTATTGTTATGGGGGCTTGGCCCAAAAATAAACCTAAAATAGATTTACCCTTACGTAAAGATCACCTTGCCGATGGCGGTTGGCATGTAAAAGTCGCACAAGACGGTAAACAGGCCATTAGTTATTTTAAGGTAGAGCAACACTTAAAAGGTGCTGATTTAGTTTCGGTAAAGCTAAAAACTGGCCGAACGCATCAAATTCGTGTGCATGCTTTATCACAAGGCTGTGCCTTAATGGGTGATGATAAATATGGTAATAGAGAGGTTAATAAAAAATATCGACCACTTGGTATGAAACGTTTGGCTTTACATGCACAGTTTTTAGGATTTACTCACCCTAATACCGAAGAGAGAATGTTATTTGAAGCGCCACTTTGGCCAGATTTTATAAAAATTATTGATACGTTAAAGATTAAATAAAAAAGTGCTTAAATAGCGCTTTATTCATTTTAAAGAATGTAAAACCGGACGACATTTATGCAAAATACTAAACAATATAAAGCCATTATTTTTGATTGGGATGGCACCTTAATGAATTCTGAAGCACGTATTGTTGATGCGATACAAACGGCAGCAAAAGAGTGTGGCTTGCCTGTGTTGCCGTATGATGAATCTAAACAAATTATTGGTTTAAGTTTAGAAAACGCTATATTAGGGTTGTACCCAAATTTAGATCAATCGCAAGTTGTTAGAATGTCAGAAGCCTATACGCAATGTTTTTTAGAAGAAAGCAATGTAGAAATGGTGCCTTTTGACGGTGCTGAAGCCTTGTTGCTAAATTTAAAACAACAAGGGCTAAAGCTTGCTATTGCAACAGGTAAAAGTCGAAAAGGCTTAAATGCGGTTTTGGCAGAAACGGGGTTTGGTCTCTATTTTGATATGACAAGAACCCCGATTGAATCAGCATCAAAACCCGATCCATTAATGCTAACGCAAATTTTACAAGAATTTAACTTAACGGTAGATGATGCGGTCATGATTGGTGACACCTCATTTGATATGGAAATGGCACAAAATATAAATATGGACAGAGTGGCGTTAAGTCATGGCGTGCATCAAACAGAAGTGCTAAACACTTATAATCCAGTGGCTACGTTAGATTCTCTTAATGAATTAAATATGTGGTTAATGAATCATATTTAATCCACTTATTTAATTAAGTCTTGTAAAGTAAATTTATAACTGACCACATTACCAATTTATTATTAATGAGATTCTATTGGTAATGGGTTTTACCAGGCCTTATATGTTGAAAGTGTTCTTCAGAAATGGAGAATTTACTAGGGACGCTTAGTAAAGGGATAGAGAGATCTTGTTACCAGGCCAAGGACACCGAAGTGATCCAGGTTATCAGATTAAGACCTTTATCCCCACACACTATAAACTGAACAGTATCTTAGGCAAACCGTCGTTTAGCCTGTATTCATAAGGTTAGTCTGCTCATAGTGTGATTTTACCAAGCAATAATTACCTTATCACAAAACATAAAGGTGGTAAATTATGACAACATATATTGGTGTTGATATAGGAAAAGAATACTTTGATGTCGCTATTGCTCAAACAAACGATGTTAAACGCTTTTTAAATGATGAACTTGGCTATAAAGCCCTAATCCAATGGATGCCTAATCAAAATTGTGCCATTGTCATGGAAGCCACTGGCAAATACTCGCTTGGCTTAGCTTTGGTACTTTATGAACAAAAGATTTCGGTTAGTGTCGTTAACCCAACCCGAATCAAGCGATATGCACAATCGCAACTGAATCGAACCAAGACCGATAAAGAAGATGCCAAACTTATTGCTGACTTTGCCATGACACAACGCCCAAAGCCATGGCAACCACCGTCGCCAACACTGCGTAAACTGCAAGAATGGCACAGAGTACAATCTCTACTAATAAAACAAGAGATTCAACTTAAAAATCAAATGGGTAGCAGCCTAGAGTTAGAGATTCAAGAGTTTGAACAAGAACAGATTGCGCATTTGAGTCAACAACTTAAAAAAATTGAAACCAAAATAAAAAAGTGCTTACGCTCAGACGATGAATTGCTGAGCCAAGTTAAGCTACTCGAAACCATACCCGGTATTGCTGAAGCCACCGCCACTCGGTTGTTAGTTGGAATTCGTGATATAAAGTATTTTGACAAAGCCAAGCACATGGCCAGTTTTATGGGACTTGCTCCGTTAATTCGTCAGTCAGGTAGCTCATTGAATAGCTCAAAGATGTCCAAAATGGGCGATGCCGAACTCAGAAAGGCATTGTATATGCCAGCATTAAGTGCCATTCAGCATAACCCTGTCATTAAGCGTTTTTCAGAACGGTTAAAAGCCAACGGCGTAAAAGGAAAGAAAAGAGTGGTGGCAATAATGAGAAAACTTATTCATATTGTGTTTGCCGTATTAAAGCACGGCAAACCTTTTGATCCAGAATATAAGAACTGTGCTTGACATCTAATGTTGAACACAGTATCTGGTAAAACGTTTTATATTTACTGTATTGATTTTATATGTTTGTTTTATTGGCGTTTGTTGCAAGCGGTAAAGCAAAACCCATTTCATAAAAAATATCTGTTAAAGCCATAAGTGGTAAACCAATAAGTGCATTTGGATCACGGCTGTCTATTTGTTTAAAGAGTGTGACGCCTAAACCTTCAGATTTAAAACTGCCTGCACATTTAAGTGGTTGCTCAATATCAATGTAGTTTTTAATCACCTCATCCGTAAGTTCTCTAAAATGCACCACGGTGGTATCAAGGTATTGATAGTTTTTACCTGTTTGCGTATTGGTAACTACCAGGCCTGTAAAAAAGGTAATTTGTTTATTGCTGAACTGCTTAAGTTGAGCGATTGCATTTTCTACAGTATGCGGTTTACCAATAGGTTGATTATTAAAAACCGCACATTGGTCAGAGGTAATAATAATGTGTTGTGTATATTGGTCTGTAAATGCTTTGGCTTTTTGATTGGCTAACCTTAACACCATTTCTTGTGGTAACTCTGCGTTGAGTGGTGTTTCGTCAATGTTCGGTGCATCTTGAATAAACGGAATATGCAGTTTATCAAGTAGGAATTTTCTAAAAGGGGAGGTTGAACCAAGAACAATTTGCGGTAACGTTTTGGTGTTAGTCGTGTTTTTTATATTCATGTTTTAATTTAAAGTTCTGTTTTTTGTTTAATGGTTGGCACATATTAATAGGTGCTTTTTTGGTTAAAAAAGCCAAAATAATTCGGCACATCTTAATCGTAAACACTCACTAAAAACCTAAATGGGCTAAGCATTTAAAAAATATCCATTTTTTTAGAATATTTAAAGAGTTTTTTTTGACTTCTTAAAGCTGTCCGAGTATGATTCGCGCCTATGTTTAATAAGCTACCTGATTTCATTGATCCTATATACGCCGTAAATCATAATAAACGATTTAATGGGCGAGTCAATCAAAGCCGCCTAAAGCGTTTGGTTGAAGTGGTAAATGAAGCCGATCGTGAGGTCGATGTTCAGATAGAATTTTTTTATGATAAAGTCTTAAGGTTTCCGGCCTTTACCATGAAAATAGAAACCAGTTTGAATTTGCAATGTCAGCGTTCTTTAGAATTATTTGACTTGCCTGTAACCTCTGAAGTAAAAGGAGTGTTTACAGAAACGCTGGCATTAACACAGGATTTACCAGCAGATGTTGAAGTTTACGAACTTGACGGTGAAAATATTTCACTGTTTGAGTTGGTAGAAGAAGAGCTTTTATTAACAGTGCCTTTGGCGCCTATTGATGAAAGCCGTTCTCTTCCTAAGATTAAGGGTGCTTCAAATAAAGCAGATGCTAACAATCAGCAGGGTGAAATCGATGATAGCACCCAAAAGCCGAATCCTTTTGCGATGTTGCAAGAGTTAAAAAAATAGAATTTAAGATAGATAAACTTAGGAGATTGCCATGGCAGTTCAAAAAAGTCGTAAAACACCTTCAAGACGTGGTATGCGTCGTTCACATGACTCACTAGATGCACCTACTTTAACAGTAGATGAAACTACTGGTGAAGTTCACCGTCGTCATCACGTAACGGCTGACGGTTACTACAAAGGTAAAAAAGTAGTTCAAGATAAGGCGTAATATATCTTGGCTATTAAAATTGCCATTGATGCAATGGGTGGTGACCACGGTCTAGTGGTTACTGTTCCTGCGTCAATAGATGCTATCAACGCATACCCTGATTTACATATCGTTTTAGTTGGCCAAAAACCTCTTGTTGAGGCTGAACTCGCCAAACATCAATATGATGCTTCTCGCATTACCGTTCAACATGCTGAACAAGTGGTTGAAATGGATGATTTACCTTCCAAAGCACTCAGAAATAAACGTCAATCTTCGATGCGTCTCGCCTTAAATTTAGTTAAGGATGATGAGGCTCAAGCGTGCGTAAGTGCAGGTAATACGGGTGCCTTAATGGCAACGGCTAAGTTTGTGTTAAAAACCATTCCAGGTATTGACCGCCCAGCTATTTGTACGTCTATGCCAACCATGAAAGGTCATGTTCATGTGTTAGATTTAGGCGCTAATGTAGGCTGTACGGGTGAAAACTTAATGCAGTTTTCTTTAATGGGTTCTGTATTGGCACAAGCCGTTGACGATAATCCACACCCTCGTGTTGGTTTACTCAATATTGGTGAAGAAGAAATTAAAGGGCATCAGCGTATTAAAGATGCTCATCAACTTTTAAATGGTACTTCTATTAACTATATTGGTTATGTAGAAGGGGATGATATTTATAAAGGTGACACCGATGTTGTGGCTTGTGATGGTTTTGACGGCAATATTGCCTTAAAAGCCAGCGAAGGCGTAGCAAAGATGATCTCTTTTTATCTTAAAGAGGCCTTTACCAAAAACTTATTAACTAAGTTGGTGGCCGTTCTTGCTTATCCCGTTTTAAAGTCATTTAAAAGCAAGGTTGATCCACGTCGCTATAATGGGGCGTCTTTATTGGGACTTCGTAAAATTGTGATTAAAAGTCACGGTGGTGCGGATCAGTTCTCATTTTTCCATGCAATCACTGAAGCTCGTTTAGAAGTGATTAAGAACGTTCCTGAGTTAATTTCTGCCGAAGTTTCTACTTTTCTTAAAAAGCAAGTTAACCCCGCAGAAGTTCAGGCATAATCCAAAGACGGTGTGTTGGTTTACCAAGGTTTTTCTTTAATTTTGGTGACTTAACCCCGTCTTTTGTTGTATTGTGAGCAGTTACGTTGACTGTTAAGCAGAAAATAAAAATATGAATCAAAAAATCTACAGCCGTATTATTGGTACGGGCGGCTACCTACCAGAAAAAATTCTTACAAATGCTGACCTAGAAAAAATGGTCGATACCAGTGACGCTTGGATTCGAGAGCGTACCGGTATTGAGCAGCGTCATATTGCAGCCAAAGAGCAAACTACCTGTGATTTAGCCGAGCAAGCTTCACTGCGCGCTATTGAGATGTCAGGTATTGATGCTAACACCATCGATATAATCGTGGTGGCAACGACAACGCCAGATAAAATATTCCCAAGTACCGCTTGTTTGCTACAAAGCCGATTAGATATTCATGGTTGTCCTGCCTTTGATGTGCAAGCGGTCTGTTCTGGTTTTGTGTATGCGTTAAGTGTTGCCGACCAATTTATTAAAACAGGCATGGCAAAACGTGCCTTAGTCGTTGGCGCTGAAACCTTATCTAGAATTACCGATTGGTCTGACCGTAACACCTGCGTGTTATTTGGTGATGGTGCTGGTGCCGTTGTTTTAGAAGCGTCAGCAGAAGCGGGTATTTTATCTACACACATTCATGCCGACGGTCAATATGATGAGTTATTGCATGTACCTTCTGGGCCATCTAAATTACCAACGACTGATGCTATTGCAGAACGTTCAATGCAAATGAAAGGCAATGAAGTGTTTAAAATGGCGGTAAATACTTTAAGCCGTATTGCTACAGAAACCTTAGAAGCGAATAATATTCAAAAAGAAGATATCGATTGGCTGGTTCCGCATCAAGCGAATTTAAGAATTATTAAAGGGACAGCTAAAAAGCTAAAACTAACAGAAGAACAAACGGTTGTTACTGTGAATAAACATGCCAACACTTCAAGTGCTTCAGTACCTTTAGCGTTAGATGAAGCGGTGCGTGATGGTCGTATTAAACGCGGACAAACCATCTTGTTAGAAGCCTTTGGTGGCGGATTTACTTGGGGTTCTGCTTTAATTAAATATTAATTTTAATCATGTTTAACTATATTGATTGAATCAAATTTATAGGTCGCTGATTTTATCGATGCCTTTTACCAGGCCTGGTAAAAACAGTGGCCTTTTAAGTTAGTTTTGTAAGCTGTCTTAAAAGTGTAAAAATCTTTACATAAACAACGGTAAAGATTGCAAGAAGTTATAGGAATTTAAAATATGTCATATGCATTTGTTTTTCCCGGTCAAGGTTCTCAATCAGTAGGTATGCTGGCAGAATTGGCTGAATCTCACTCTCAAGTTAATGAAGTCTTTAGCGAAGCATCTGACGCTTTAGGTTACGATTTGTGGGATGTTGTGCAAAATGATTCTGAAGGTAAGTTAAACCAAACAGATATTACACAGCCAGCGATGTTGGCTTCTGGTATTGCCGTACACCGCGTATTAAGTGCCCAGAAAGAGGTTGCGCCTGCTTTTATGGCCGGACACTCTTTGGGTGAATATACCGCGTTAGTTGCCAGTGGCGCGATGACATTGCAACAAGGTGTCTCTTTAGTTGCTTTGCGTGGCCAATTAATGCAGTCTGCTGTACCCGCTGGTGAAGGCGCTATGGCAGCCGTGCTTGGTCTTGAAGGCGCTCAAGTTGTTGCGGTTTGCGAACAAGTTGATGGCGTGGTTGAAGCGGTTAACTTTAACTCTCCAGGTCAAGTAGTAATTGCAGGAAATAAAGCGGCTGTAAATACCGCTATGGAACTGGCTACCGAAGCAGGTGCATCACGTGTTGTACCACTTCCTGTTAGTGTGCCATCGCATTGTTCGTTAATGAAACCTGCCGCTGACCAATTAGCTGAAAAGCTAGCAGAAATAGAGATTGTTATGCCAAGTGTGCCTGTTTTACATAATGTAAACTTTAGTCAGGCACAATCACCAGAAGACATTAAAACATTGTTGGTTCAACAGTTATATCGCCCAGTACAATGGGTAGAAACAGTGAATGCCATGAAATCACAAGGCGTTGATTCATTATATGAATTAGGGCCTGGTAAAGTACTTATGGGATTAAATCGCCGTATTGATCGCAAAATGGGTATGCAAGCCGTATTTGATAATGCCTCGCTAGAAAAAGCACTGGCAACTATATAAATAACTTTATAAAATGATTCAGAATTAAGCACAGCTATAAACGTGTTTCATGTGCTTTTAATAAAGCATGCAATAAACAAGGTGGAAAAAATGTTAACAGGAAAAGTGGCTTTTGTAACGGGTGCAAGCCGAGGAATCGGTAAAGCCATTGCTTTAGATTTAGCAGCGCAAGGTGCAACTGTAATCGGTACAGCAACATCAGAAAAGGGTGCTGAAGCAATCTCAACTTATTTAACTGAAGCAGGTGCTTTAGGTGCGGGCAAGTGTTTAAATGTAACGGATGCAGAAGCCATTACTGAAGTATTAGCGGCCACCACTAAAGAGTTTGGTGTGCCAACAATTTTGGTAAACAACGCGGGAATAACTCGTGACAACTTATTAATGCGTATGAAAGACGATGAGTGGGATGATATTATTCAAACCAACTTAAGTTCTGTTTATCGTATGAGTAAAGCGTGTTTACGTGGCATGATGAAAGCAAAAGGCGGCCGTATTATAAATATCGCCTCTGTGGTTGGCGTTATGGGTAATGCTGGGCAAACTAATTATGCTGCTGCTAAAGCGGGTATTATTGGTTTCAGTAAATCGCTTGCTCGTGAAGTGGGCGCACGCAATATTACTGTTAATACCGTTGCACCAGGTTTTATTGATACTGATATGACTAAAGGTCTACCAGAAGATCAAAGAACGGCTTTAACAGCACAAATTCCATTGCAAAGTCTTGGGCAACCAGAAGACATTGCAAGAACAGTTACCTTTTTAGCAGGTGATGGAGGTTCTTATATTACCGGTCAAACACTAAATGTGAACGGTGGTATGTATATGGTTTAAGCTGATTAAAAAGCTTAAAAATCATAAGGTTATTAGTTTAAAATTTATTGGGCGTAAGACAAATTCATCAAAAATGCATTAAATGCTTGAAAATCTTACAAGATAAGAGGAAAATACGTCCAAATTTAACACATTCATTTTTATCATAAAAAAACAAATTGGAGAATTCCATGAGCAGTATTGAAGATCGCGTAAAGAAAATCGTAGTTGAGCAATTAGGTGTAGAAGAAGATCAAGTAACAGCAGATGCTTCTTTTGTAGATGATTTAGGTGCGGATTCTTTAGATACAGTTGAATTAGTAATGGCTCTAGAAGAAGAGTTTGATTGCGAAATTCCTGATGAAGAAGCAGAGAAAATCTCTACTCTAGCTCAAGCGACTTCTTACGTTGAAGCTAACCTATAAGTTAGTGAGTAAGGTATGACTGTTTTTGCAGTCAAACGCTAAAAAGCCGTTTTTAACGGCTTTTTTTGTATTTGAATATGTGTAGATGTGTTGTACAAGGTTTCAGCCTTAAATAAAGCGTTTTAAGTCCATAGAGTAACGTTGAGAATGAGATAAATTTATGTCTTTTTCTATCTAGGGTACTTGCTACGTTTTTTATTTATCGCCTTACTTGTGTAAAAGTCTTAATTTTATATTTAAATACCGGTTAACCAATTTTGAATCGTACAATAAACGAACAAGATTGCGGTTTATAAATGAATCTAAATATAGATCAGGTCTTGATCTATATGTTTAAAGTCTAAGAGGGTGCTATTTTGTCAAAGCGTCGCGTTGTGATTACAGGGTTGGGAGTTCTATCAGCAGTTGGTTTAAATGTTGAAGAAAATTGGTCAAATATATTGGCAGGTAAAAGTGGAATCGATTACCTAACTAAGTTTGATACTGATGCTTTTTCCGTAAAATTTGGTGGTGAAGTAAAAGGATTTGATGTCTCTGAATATATTGTTCCTAAAGAAGCCAAAAAAATGGATCCTTTTATTCATTACGGAATTGCCGCTGGTGCACAAGCTATCCGTGATTCAGGGTTAGAAATTACTGAAGAAAACGCTCCACGCATTGGTGTATCAATGGGTTCTGGGATTGGCGGTATTGGTTCCATTGAAAAGCAACATAATGCCATGTTAAAAGGTGGACCAAGAAAAGTTTCTCCTTTCTTTGTACCCAGTTCAATTATTAATATGATCTCTGGTAACCTCTCTATTATGTTTGGCTTAAAAGGGCCAAATATGGCCATTGGAACCGCTTGTGCAACAGGTACACACTCCATTGGTGATTCTGCCCGTATGATTCAATATGGCGATGTTGATGTGATGGTTGCCGGTGGCGCAGAGTATGCAACGACTGAACTGGGTTTAGCCGGTTTTGCTGCGGCACGTGCTTTATCTACCCGCAATGATGACCCACAAACGGCCAGTCGTCCTTGGGACCTAGATCGTGATGGTTTTGTTTTAGCCGATGGTGCTGGTGCGGTGGTATTAGAAGAGTATGAACACGCTAAAGCGCGTGGTGCAACCATTTACGCAGAGGTATTAGGTTTTGGTATGAGTGGTGACGCTTATCACATGACCTTGCCGGCCGCAGGTGGAGAAGGCGCTGCTCGCTGTATGACAACCGCGCTGAATAATGCCAAATTAGACCCAAGTAAAGTGAACTACATTAACGCGCATGGTACTTCAACGCCAGCGGGTGATTTATGTGAAACCAGTGCCGTTAAAGATGTATTTGGCGATCATGCTTATAACTTAACCATGAGTTCAACCAAGTCTATGACGGGTCATGCTTTAGGTGCGGCGGGTGCGATGGAAACGGTATTTACCGCCTTAGCGATTCAAAATCAAATTCTACCGCCGACTATTAATCTAGAAAACCCACAAGAGGGTTGTGATTTAGATTATGTGTCTACTGGTGCACGTGAAGCAAAAATTGATTACGCCTTATCAAACTCATTTGGTTTTGGTGGCACAAACGCAACCTTAGTTTTAGGTAAAGTTTAAAATCTGTTGTATATAAAAAAGTCTAAATTTTATTGGTTAAACAGCTTAAAACTCAAGTAAACTGTATCTTTTCTTAATAACAGAATTTAAGCGGTTTGTAGACTAATGACTATTTCGGCTAATAGCCAGGCGAGTGCCACAACAGGCACTCAATCACCTATTATAAAAAAGATTGAATTTTCGGATTTACCAGGCCTGGTAAAATCTAATTTTCATGACCTTGATTTATCTCTCTTACATAAGATAAACCCTTCACGTTACCCATTTTTATTAGAAAGTGTGGCTAAAGGTGGTTTGGGTGAATTTGATGTATTAATGGCTTATCCCCAAGAAACCATCCAGCTAGACAATCCAGCAGATGCACAAGCTTTTATTCACAAAGTTCAGACTCAGTTTGCCAAGATTAATCCTAATATTCAAAATAGCAAAAACTTGCCTTTTATTGGTGGTTGGTTTGCCTATTTTAGTTATGACTATGCGCAAGTGGTTGAACCTGTTTTACAGTTACCAAAATCACAGTTCCCATTAGCGAATCTTACTCGTATTCCTGTTGGTATTATTGTTGAACATGCAAGTCAATCTGTGTATTTAGTGGCTGAGTCAGATTTTAAAAGCTGTTTACAGCAAGTTGAAGCGGATATCGCCGCCGCAATAAGTCTAAATAATCAGGCCGTTCCTGTTGTTGTAACCAAAGACCAAGAAGAACCTGAACAAAAATATTTAAGTGGTGTAGAAGCCATTAAAGAATATATTTTGTCAGGGGATGTTTTTCAGGTAAATCTATCGCGCCAGTGGCAAGTTGAGTTAGAAAAAAATACCCATTATTTAGATGTTTACCACGCTTTGCGAAAATCTAACCCAGCCCCGTTTGCAGCTTTGGCATATTTTGAAACAGGTTCAAAACAATCAAATAACGCCGACCAGGCCTGGCAAATTATAAGTTCATCACCAGAACGTCTAGTAAAATACAAATCTCCTTGGGTAGACACTCGTCCAATCGCAGGTACGCGTAAACGCGGTAACACGCCACAAGCTGATAAAGAGTTGGTTACAGAGCTAATAGAACATCCTAAAGAACGTGCTGAACATATTATGTTAATTGATTTAGAACGTAATGATTTAGGGCGAATTTGCAGGCCTGGTACGGTTGAAGTCAATGAGTTGATGGTGGTGGAAACTTATGAACATGTTCATCATATTGTGTCCAATGTTCGTGGCCAGTTACAAGAAGGTTTAACGCCCTTAGATATTGTGCATGCGCTGTTTCCTGGTGGAACCATTACCGGTTGCCCTAAAATTCGTTGTATGCAAATCGTAGCAGAATTAGAGCAAATGCCAAGAGAAGCTTATACCGGTTCTTTGGGGTATATAAACTTAGATGGCTCGTTGGATTTAAATATTTTAATTCGCACTATGATTCAGTTTGAGAAAGAGGGCAAGCCCATTGTTCAGTTTAGAGCTGGTGCGGGTATTGTGGCCGATTCACAAGCGCAAAGTGAATTAATCGAAACTCGCCATAAAGCCAAAGGATTGGTTAATGCATTACAAACAGGGTGCGATTAATGGAGCAATTGGACGGGTATTGGATTAATGGAATCGAGCAATCGCAACTGAGCTTGCAAGACCGTGCGGTGCAGTACGGTGATGGTTTTTTTACTACCATTTTGGTTGTGGATAAGTCTGTATTAAATTGGCAAGCCCACTGTCAGCGCATAAAACACAGTTGTGAAGTGTTAATGTTTCCGCAGCCTAATCTGGATGAATTAAGCGATTGGCTAAAGCAGGCTTTAAATACGTTTTTTAAAAAAAATAGCGCAAAAGATTGTGTGTTAAAAATAGTCATTACGCGTGGTTCAGGTGGAATGGGTTATCAAATGCCTGAACAGATTGAACCTAATTATCTGTTTTATATAAAACCCAGTCCTATTCAAATACAACGAAATCAACTTACCGCCATTGAACCAATGACCATCGGCTTATGCAATACGTTGGCCAGCATTGGTTCTTTGGCAGGGGTTAAAAGTGTAAATCGTCTTGAAAATGTAATGGCCAGGACTGAGATAGCTAAAAAAGGGTATGCAGAAGGGTTAATGTTAAATGCCAATAATGAGGTTATTTGCGGTACACAATCTAATCTGTATATGATTAAATCCAATACGATTTTTACCCCTAAAATTCAGCAAAGTGGTGTGGCGGGTACAACCCGTTTTCAAATAAATAATTTAGTACAATCGTTAGGTTTTGAGTTTAAAGAGCAAAGGCTCACACTGGTTGATATTGAACAGGCCGATGAAGTGTTTTTTACCAATGCAGTAAGGGGTGTACAACCTGTTAAAGCGTACTTAGATATTGAATATTCCACAGAACAATCTAAAAAAATTCACCAGGCCTGGTCTAATTGGCAAAAAAATAATGCCGTTGCTGTCAAAAATTTAAAGAGTATTACATGAGTCAAACTTCATCATCCGATAATTCACCGATTACGATTAAAAAAGTTAGATGGTTTATGCGTTTATTAATGGTTTTAAATGTTACTGGTCTAATCTTGGCAGGCGTAGCTTATTATCAATATAATGCCTTTGTAACGGAGCCTATTTCACAGCAACAACAACCCATAGCATTAACCATTAAGCCGGGTAGTTCAGTGGCTAAAGTGGCTCAACAATTACATCAACAAGGCTTTATGGCTCACCCTAAATGGTTTAGTTTATATGTGCGTTTTTTGCAAAAACAACATTTAGTTAAAGCGGGTGAGTTTGAAATACAGCCACAATGGACGGTGGATGAATTAATTTCTGGTTTAGAAAACGCCAAAGCCATTCAATACCCAGTAACCATTGTGGCTGGGCAAACCATTCAACAAGCCTTAGAAACGATTCAGGCCTTACCTAAAATTAAAAAAGAACTCGATATTACCGATATTAAAAGTTTACAGGCTTTATTTGGTATTGATAAAAAAGTAAATAAAACCTATCCATACGCCACTCTTGAAGGGCGAATTTTACCCGAAACTTATTATTATCAAGCGGGTGATAGTGACAAACAAATTGTTTTAAGAGCGGCAAAATCATTACAACAAGAGCTTGACCAGGCCTGGCAAAAACGAGAAAAGAATTTACCTTATAAAACACCGTACGAAGCGTTGATTATGGCCTCAATTGTTGAAAAAGAAACAGGTTATGCGCCAGAACGACCATTAATTGCGGGCGTGTTTGTTAGAAGAATGAAAAAGGGTATGCGTTTACAAACTGACCCAACCGTTATTTATGGGATTGGTGTCAACTACGATGGCAATATACGCAAAAAAGATTTATTAAAAACCACGCTTTATAATACTTATAAAATTGATGGTTTGCCGCCAACACCGATTGCTTTACCAAGTTTAGAGGCAATAGAAGCCACCTTAAACCCAGAACATACCAAAGCGTTATACTTTGTGGCTAAAGGTGGTGGTCAACACTATTTTTCAAACACCTTGCAAGAACATAACCGAGCAGTTCAAAAGTATTTATTGAAACGTTAATCAATAAATCCTAAACCAATAAAACCAATTACAAGATTGTAGGAAACCATATTATGTCAGGTCAGTTTATTACTCTAGAAGGTACCGAAGGTGCAGGCAAATCAACCAATTTAGTGTTTATTCAGGAGTGGTTAACTGCACAAGGTATAGAGCATATTGTGACGCGTGAGCCAGGTGGTACAGAAATCGGAGAGGCCATTCGTGAAGTTTTACTAAACAAAGAATATACCGCCATGCATGCCGAAACTGAACTACTGCTTATGTTTGCTGCCCGTGCTCAACATCTTAAAGAAAAAATTCTACCGGCGATTCAAGCCGGTAAATGGGTTATATCTGACCGATTTACCGATGCAACCTATGCTTACCAAGGTGCTGCCAGAGGCATGGCTTTTGAACGCATTGCCGAGATTGAGCACTGGGTTCAACAAGGGTTTTTTCCACATACTACGTTTATTTTTGATTTACCCATTGAGATTGGTATGGCGCGAGTGGCTTCTCGTGGCGGTGAAACTGACCGTTTTGAACAAGAAAAACAAGACTTTTTTGAAAAGGTGCGTTCTGCGTATTTAAAACGTGCTGAGATGGCGCCTGAACGCTATACCGTCTTAGATGCCAGTCAGCCTTTAGAGAAGGTGCAATCCGATATTGTTAAGCGTTTACAACAAATGCGAGGCCAATAAATGTCTGCAATAGACCCCATTACAAATCAATATCCTTGGTTAAGTCAACAGTGGCAACAGTGGCAGCAACTTTCTGGGCGATTGGGGCATGCCTATTTGTTTTCAGGGCCAAGCGGAATTGGTATTGAGGCTTTTATTCAAGCTGTCGCTCAATCGGTTTTTTGTAAAAATAATCAAACAGGCCAGGCTTGTGGTAGCTGTTCAGCTTGTCATTTATTTATGACACAACAACATCCAGATTATTATCAACTAGCCCGTTTGGAAGATAAAAAAGATATTTCAGTTGATCAAGTTAGGCAACTTGTTAACAAGCTAAACGAAACATCACACCAAGGTGGTTATAAAGTCACCTGGATAGACGGCGTTGAATATATGAACCAATCGGCTTTTAATGCCTTGCTCAAAACGCTTGAAGAACCTGCTGAAAATACGCTGTTTTTATTAAGCACACACCAAATAGATAGATTGCCTGCCACCATTAAAAGCCGGTGCCAATTATTAAACTTTACACCTCCAGCCATGCCAGAAGCCATTGCTTGGGTACATCAACAAGCCCCACAAGCGGATGAAGCTTTGGTAAAACGTGCTTTACGTTTAAATTGGGGCGCACCTTTGCAAGCTTTGGCTTGGATTGAAAAAGGCTTGTTTGAAGAAGATGGTCAATGGCGCAATGATTTAAAGCAAATTCAAACAGGGCGTAAAACCGCTTCTCAAGCGGTGGCGGAATGGCTAAAATTTAAAGAGCCAGAGCGTGTGTTTGATTATTTTTATCAATGGACGGTATCGGCCGTTCGTTCAGTGATGTATCAAAAATCATCGCAAGAACAAACCGTTTCAGATGCGCAAGTACAAAATTGGCTCCGTTTTCAGCAGGCAGTATTAACCGCCAAACAAAACTGGCTTGCCAATGCCAATAAAGAGTTGGTATTAGAAAGTCTTTGTTTGGAATGGTTAAGTATTCAGCAAAGTGAAGAGCCTTTGCAAACCGTATTTACAACCAAAATTCAAAAAGGAATGTTAGCGTGATAGTAGATTCGCATTGTCATCTTAATATCTTGCCCGAAGATAAAGTAGGCACCATCGACGACGTTATTAATAAAGCGAAAGAGTTAGGTGTTGAGCGCATTTTATGTGTAGCCATTAATCCACAACAATGGCAAGAGGTCATTGATTTAGCTGAAAAATATGACTGTGTTTACGCCTCTATTGGCGTACACCCATGCGAAGATAAAGAGGTGGTGGTGAGTGATGAAGAGTTGATTAAATTTGCTTCGCACCCAAAAGTAATTGCCATTGGCGAAGTGGGCTTGGATTATTTTCACTTTGAAGGTGAACAAGATATGACTTGGCAACATGATCGTTTTAAACAGCACATTAAAATAGCCAAACAGCTTAATAAACCATTAATTATTCATACTAGACACTCAACCCCAGATTGTTTAACCATTTTAGAAGAGCATGGTGCGCAAGAAACAGGTGGCATTATGCACTGTTTTGTTGAAGATTTAGCTACCGCAGAACGTGCTATGGCCATTGGGTTTTATATCTCGTTTTCAGGCATAGTGACCTTTAAAAATGCCAAAGACTTAAAAGAAGTGGCTAAGGTCGTGCCGTTAGACAAAATGTTAGTCGAAACCGATTCACCGTATTTAGCACCAATGCCGTTTAGAGGAAAAACCAATCAGCCTGGTTACACAAAATATGTGGTGCAAGAAATTGCCGATTTAAAAGCCTTGCCGTTTGAAACGGTCGCTAAAGCCACTACAGATAATTTTAATAGATTGTTCAAGCTGAACTAAAACTCACAATCGAAATCAAAGCAAACTAAAAGAGCACCAATATGCGCAGTATGGCAATGGAAAAACCAGGTAAAGTAAAAGTCACGGCATTGTCAGACCGCTCATATACTTGGCAACGTATTTATGAATTAGTTGTTCAGCATAAAGCACAATTGGTTAAAGCCAATATTATCGCCTTATTTGCTATGTTGGCTACGGTGCCACTACCCTTATTACTGCCTATTTTGGTGGATGAAGTCTTGCTTGATAAACCGGGAGTTATTGTTGGCTTTTTACAAAATTTAGCCCCAGCGGATTGGTATGGACCACTGTATTATATTGGCGCAATTACGCTAATTACCATTTGGTTACGTGGCATGGGATTGATTTTAGGTGTATGGCAAATGCAACAATTTACGGTCATTGCTAAAGATGTCACCTATAGAATTCGCAAAGATTTGCTGTCCAGAGTGCAAGGAGTCTCTATGGCACAATACGCCACAATGGGCAGTGGCAGTGTATCGGCCACCATGCTTAATGACGTAAATACCATAGACACATTTCTAGGCACAACTGTCAGTAAATTAATTGTGGCGTTATTCTCTTTAGTAGGGGTTAGCGTCATTCTGTTTTGGCTAAACTGGGAACTGGCGGTCTTTATTTTACTGTTTAACCCTGTGGTGGTGTATTTCACCATGATAATGGGGCGTAAGGTTAAAACGCTTAAAAAAGATGAAAACAGTGCCGTCGACGCTTTTCAACAATCGTTAACCGAAACGCTAGATGCGTTACAGCAAGTGCGTGCCGCCAATCAAGATACCACTTTTTTTGACCGAGTAAGAAATAACGCCCATTCTATTAAAAAACACTCAGAAGCTTTTACTTGGAAAAGTGATGCGATGAGCCGTTTTTCATTTATGATTTTTTTGGTCGGTTTTGATTTATTTCGTGGTGTGGGAATGCTGATGGTGGTGTTCTCAGATTTATCAATTGGGCAGATGATGGCCGTATTTGGTTACCTGTGGTTTATGATGGGGCCCGTACAAGAACTGCTGGCTATTCAATATGGTTACAGTGCGGCAAGTGGTGCTTTGCAGCGTATTAATGAAGTCTTAGATTTAAAACAAGAACCTAAATATAAGCAAGAAATTGATCCATTTAAAAATCAAAAAGCGGTATCGGTTGCGGTTAAAGATTTGGCTTTTCATTATCCTGGTAAAACAGAATCGGTTTTAAAAAGTCTCAATTTTAAAATAGAAGCGGGTGAAAAATTAGCATTAGTTGGCGCCAGTGGTGGCGGTAAAACCACCTTAGTACAACTGCTACTTGGCTTTTATGAAGCATCCGCAGGTGAGGTATTATATAACGATATCCCCATTACAAATATTGGTCAGTCAGTGGTGCGTGCTAATGTCGCTACGGTTTTACAGCACCCAGCGCTGTTTCACCAAACCATTCGTTTTAATTTAACATTAGGTCAAGATTTGCCTGAAGAACAGTTGTGGCACGCCTTAAAACAAGCACAGCTTGCAGATACGATTAAAGCGTTAGATGATCAATTAGAGTCAATTGTTGGGCGTAATGGTATTAAGTTATCAGGCGGACAAAGACAGCGCTTGGCCATTGCACGTATGATTTTACAAGACCCTAAAGTGGTGATTATGGATGAGGCAACATCAGCTTTAGATATGGAAACTGAAAGACGTCTTTATGAAGATTTAGCGGAGTTTCTAGAAAACCGAACGACATTGATTGTGGCGCATCGTTTAAGCTCAATACGCCAGGCCGACCGAATTATGGTCTTTGAAGACGGACACATTATTGAATCAGGCAGTCATGACGAACTACTAGAACAAGGCGGCACTTACCACAAGTTGTATCGTTGATTTATCATAATATGATTGTTAACAGGGCATACCAGGCCTGGTAAATTGTGTTTTAAGGTTTAATTTATCTTAGCTATTGAGAAGCCTTTTTAATATTTATAGGTCTTCGTTTTAATGGCCCTGGCTTCCCCTTACTTTCTTTGCTTGCCCAAAGCAAGTAAGCAAAGAAAAGGCCCCCTGCTGACACAATCTATTTCACTAAGCTTGCTGGCTAACGTTTCAAAACTCGCTACGCTCAAACAGTTGAAACGTTTTAACGCCCTCTACGCTAAGTGAAATAACGATTGCTTACAAAAGGGAGGTTTTACTACGTTAATTCCGTATTTCTATTGTTTAGATATTATTGTGCTGTATTTTTTACCAGGCTTGGCATGTCCTGTGGTCATTGATACATGGAGAGCATAGGGTAAGTTCTATTTTATTCAGTAAAGCCAACCACGAACGCCAAGATTCCCCTTGGAATAGATTGTGCAAAGTTCTTAACGAAGTGAACGATTAAAAAACGCTGCTGTTTGAGCGTAGCGAGTTCAGCGTTTTCAGTGAATGAGTTTTAGAACTTGCCAATATATGGAGCGGGGTGCCTTTTTTCTGGTTACTCTTTTTAGGCAAGTAAAAAGAGTAACGGGAAGCCCAAAATATGAGTTTGGAGAGTTATAAATATTAAAAAGGGCTTCTCAAAAGCTAAGAAAAATATTCAACTTTTGATTTTTTTCGGTGCTTATACAGCATAAAACACACTTAAATTTAGTGAGCATTGGGTAAATTATTTTATTAGTTGTTTAATACTAAATATACAAACAGTTGTCATTCCCGTGCTTGACACGGGAATCTGTTATTTTCTTAAAAGATTATCGGGTCAAGCCCGATAATGACGAATTTGATTTCTATGTTTATACAATTTTAGATTTTAGTTGGTCAAAAGAGATACCAGGCCTGGCATGTGCTGTGGCCAATAAATGTTTGTGAGCATAGAATAAAAAAGAAAACCCCGTATTTACATCATTGTAAAAACAGGGTATTTACACAGGCAATCAAACAACTTGTTTAGTGTTGTGTATTAATATCTTCTGCCACAGGTTTATTTGCCAAGTAGGTTTTTAACGCCAATGACTTGCTGCGAATATTAAAAGTAATACGCGCAACTTCATCAAAGTGTTTGGCAAAATGTACGGTCATACCTTCTTGTAAATAGTCAGGTAATTCTTGATAATCTTTGCGATTATCCTCTGGCAAAATTAACTCTTTAATGCCAATACGGCGTGCCGCAATGACTTTTTCTCTAATACCACCAACGGGCAATACCAGGCCTGTTAAACTCAGTTCACCGGTCATGGCTAAAGCCGTTTTTATCGGCTCATCGCGTGCTAATGACAGTAGGGCGGTTGCCATAGTTACGCCCGCACTTGGTCCATCTTTTGGTGTTGCGCCATCAGGTACATGTAAATGCACAAAGGCCTTGTCAAAAAATTCTGGATCTGCTTTGTATTTCTCTAAATTAGAAGAGATAAAACTGTAAGCAATACCCGCCGATTCTTGCATCACATCACCCAATTGGCCTGATAACTTAAAACCACGGTTTAGAGTATGCACACGACTGGCTTCAATGGTTAGAGTTGCGCCGCCCATAGAAGTCCAAGCTAACCCTGTTACGGTACCAATTTGTTGATTGACTTTCTCTGGTACAAAACGTGGTTGTCCCAACATTTCTTCCAGTTCATTTACGTGAATTTTGGTGGTTTGTAAATCCGTTGTCACAAATTTAAAGGCCAGTTTACGTACCAATTTAGCCAACTGTTTTTTAAGGTTTCGTACACCCGATTCACGAGCATATCCCTCAATAACATGGCGAATGGCTGCAGGAGTAATTTGTACTTGTTCTCGGGTTAATCCCGCTTCTTTTAATAAAGCTGGCCATAGATGATGTTTAGCAATTTGTACTTTTTCTTCAGTAATGTAGCCAGATAGACGAATAATTTCCATACGGTCTAATAAAGGGCCTGGAATGGAATCTAAAGTGTTGGCTGTACAGACAAATAGCGCTTTTGATAAATCAAAACGCACGTCCATAAAGTGATCCATAAACTCATAGTTTTGCTCTGGATCTAATACTTCTAATAGTGCTGACGCTGGATCACCTTGGAAAGAGGCTCCAATTTTATCGACTTCATCTAACATAATGACAGGGTTGGCGGTTTGGCAGTCTTTTAACGCTTGCACAAATTTACCTGGCATAGCACCAATGTAAGTTCGTCGATGACCTTTAATCTCAGCTTCGTCACGCATTCCACCTACCGAGAAACGATAGAATTTTCGCCCTAAAGATTCGGCAATAGAACGCCCAATAGAGGTCTTACCCACACCTGGAGGGCCAACTAAACAAATAATGGAACCTGCCACTTCACCTTTTAATGAACCAACGGCTAAAAATTCAAGAATACGATCTTTAACATCTTCTAAACCATCGTGACCTTTATCAAGCACTTTTTTAGCGCGCTTTAAATCTAATAGGTCTTTGCTGTGTTTGCCCCAAGGTAACTGCGTTAGCCAATCTAACCAGTTACGCGCCACATTATATTCTGGCGATTGTGGGTCTAATAAATTGAGTTTGCTGAGTTCTTCTTCGGCTTTTTTTGTGGCTTCTTCTGATAACGCTAATTTTTCAATACGTTCTCTAAAACGATCAGTATCTAAGGTTTGATCGTCCTTAACCATGCCCAATTCTTTTTGAATTTCATTGAGTTGTTGGCGTAAAAAGAAATCACGTTGATGATCCGATAGGTTTTCTTCGACTCGTTCACGAATATTAAACTGTAGTTTAGTGACTTCAATCTCGTGCTTAAATAACGCCAGTACCTTTTCCATTCTTTCAGACAGATTTAAGGTCTCAAGTACATCTTGTAGTTTTTCGTTTTCAGCGGTGGTTAAGCCAGCAGCAAAATCGGCTAATTGAGAAGGTTCACTGGCACTGTAACGGTTTAAGAAATACTTTAATTCTTCGCTGTATAAAGGGTTTAAAGGCAACAGTTCTCTAAAGGCATTCATAATGGCTAAACCATACGCCTTAAACTCTTTATCGGAACCATCAATCACGTCTTTTGGATAATTCACTAAAGCACGATAAGGGGCTTTGCCAGAAATCCATTGGTCAATTTCAAAACGCTGCACACCTTCAGCAATTAACTGAATGTAATCTTCTTTAACCTTTGGATCATGAATTTTGACCAGCGTACCCATTTTACAAAAGTCGCTAGGTTCGGCTTTGTCATGGTCTTCGGTATTAACAAAAATAATACCAATGTATTTACATTTGCCTGCTTTAATCGCCTCGTAGGTTTCGCCCCAGCTTTCTTTATTTAGCAAAACAGGTAACTGTTGACCAGGAAAAAACGGACGTTCTTTTACAGGTAACAAAAAGATTTCACGCGGAATGGTGAGCTCAGGTTTGGCTAATTGACCAAAAATACTGCCAGGATTATGCACAATATGTTCGCCTTCAAGTACCGCATTAGCGGTTTGAATTAGCTTTTTTGCCAAGGCTTCATTCACTTCGATTTTGATTTGTTCTTCATCAATTTCATCATTCACATTGCTATCTTCAAAGTCATCATCTTCTTCATCAATAAGTTCAATGTCTGCAGCCTCGTCAAAAACAACTTCGTGTTTTGACGTTGAATGATCAAACTCATCATTTGTTGAGTTTGTTACATCCACTTCAGTTTGGTCTAGTAATTCATTGTTGTTGGTTTTGTCTGTCATATCTTTTTGCTTATGTCTCGGCGTTGAAACTTTAAAAGTAGGAATAATACGGTATTATATGTGGACATAAATTTAGAGATTCAAGAGCGAAAGATGCAAAATAACGAAATTAAAATAGGGTTTGTAACGGTTTCCGACAGAGCAAGTCGAGGCGAATATGAAGACTTAGGTGGGCCAGCCATGCAAGAATGGATGACTAAGGCTTTAACAAACTCATGGTCACCTGTTGCTAAGATCATTGCAGATGAACAAGAGGTTATTGAAGCGACCTTAATCGATATGGTGGATAACCACGGTTGCGGCTTGATTTTAACCACCGGTGGTACAGGCCCAGCAAAACGTGATGTTACCCCAGAAGCGACCGAAAACGTGTGCGATAAGATTTTAGATGGTTTTGCTGAGCAAATGCGTGCAGTCTCGTTAAAATATGTGCCAACCGCGATATTGTCACGCCAAATAGCGGGTACACGTGGTAGTTGTTTAATTATTAATTTACCAGGTAAACCTTCTGCAATTGGTGAATGTTTAGAGGCTGTTTTTCCTGCTGTACCTTATTGTGTTGATTTAATTGAAGGCCCTTACCTAGAAACAGACGACAGTTTTGTTAAAGGGTTTAGACCTAAACACGCTAAAAAACCGAATGCTTAGCAAGGCAAGTAACGCCATACTTAATAACACCGTGGCCAGTAACCTCATTTAGGGAAGATATTATGAGCAAAATTAACTATCAAAGCGAAGGCTTAGAAAACGTATTAGATTTTGTACGTTGGGGTGGTACTTTATTTAAACAGGCTAATTTGTTTTTTGGTCACGGTACAGATAATGCCTTTGATGAAGCCCGTGTTTTAGTATTCTATGCGCTTAATTTGCCCTTTGAAATTCCAGAAAATTACTGGAAAGCGAGATTAACATCGCAAGAAAAGCATACTGTTACTGAGCTGTTTCAACGCCGTATCGAAACCCGAAAACCTGCCGCTTATTTAACAGGCGAGGCTTGGTTTTCTGGGTTACGTTTTATTGTTAATGAAAACACACTGGTACCGCGTTCGCCTATTGCAGAGTTAATTGCCAAAAACTATTCGCCCTGGATAGAAGAGCCAGAAAACGTTACCCGTGTATTAGATTTATGCACTGGCAGTGGTTGTATTGGTATTGCGTCTCTTAAAGCGTTTCCAAATGCCGAAGTCGATTTGGTGGATATATCGCCCGAGGCTTTAGAAGTCGCACAACTTAATATTGAACAATATGGTTTAAATGATTTTGCGCATGCGATTCAATCGGATTTATATTCAGCTTTAGAAGGTAAAAAATACGATTTAATTGTTTCAAACCCGCCTTATGTGGATGAGATTGAAATGGGTGCTTTGCCAGAAGAGTTTAAGCAAGAACCTGAACTTGGTTTGGCCGCTGGACATGATGGTTTAGACTTAGTACGCAAAATTTTAGCCGAAGCGCCTAAATACTTAAAAGAAGATGGTGTGTTAATGGTAGAAGTGGGGGTTTCTCAATATTTTCTAGAACAAGAATATCCTGAACTGCCTTTGTATTGGTTTGAGTTTGAACATGGTGGCGAAGGGGTGTTTGCTATTCAAAAACATGAATTAGAATTGTTTCAAGACATACTCGATGAAAGAGTAGTTTAATTGTTACTCTATTTTGTTTGGCTTTCTGATTAACTAAGTTCTAACCGAAAATTTAATATTTATTTTGTTAATTCTTTGTGGTTATACCAGGCCTGGCAAATTTATTGCTACTTACTTCCAATATTAATTTTAATAGCAATTTATTGTCAGTTTGAGCACTTGGAGTACCTTATGAAGCACCCTTTTTTAAAGTCATTGATTGTGGCAATGAGTTTATGTTCTTTGCCTGCAATGTCCGAAGATCACGGTCCTACTAAATCTAAAACTCCATTGGTTGATTTAGGTGCAGAGTTAAAAGCAAAATCAGGGATTAAAAGTTCACAAACCTCTTCTGTAAATACTTCAACAACTCCTGTAATAGAGCATGCTCCAACTACTCATAATCCAGCACCTGTTGTCTTAGACACAAATCAACCAACTCAAAAAACAAATAGCAAGTCAGTTCATGCAGATAACCATAATGCACATTGGTCTTATACAGGGGATGAGGGTCCAGAGCATTGGGGTGATTTATCTGCAGATAATATTCAATGCAAGATAGGTAAAAACCAGTCGCCCATTAATTTAAATGATAAAGAAGGGGTGGGTACAAATGGTTTGCCACAGTTAGATATTCGTTATCAAGATGTGCCACTTAAAATCATTAATAACGGCCATACCGTGCAGGTTAATTATCCGTTAGGAAGCTATATTGAGATTGGCGGGCATCGTTATGAATTATTGCAATTTCATTTTCATACACCAAGCGAACATCAAATAAATGGCTTTAACTACCCAATGGAAGTGCATTTAGTTCATAAGGATGGCGACGGTAATTTAGCCGTTTTGGCCATGATATTTAAAGAGGGTGAAGCCAATCCTGAAGTGCAAACGCTGCTGGATAATTTGCCTAGAGAGATTGGTAAACAAGAAGTTCATAGAGGAGCGAGTATTAACCCTATGATGTTTATACCTGGCAATACCGATTTTTATAAATACAGTGGTTCCTTAACTACGCCACCTTGTTCTGAAGGTGTTTATTGGATGGTGTTTAAAAATCCAATTGAAGCTTCGTTTGAACAGATTGAACAACTAAAACAAGTTATGGGTGAAAATGCTAGGCCTATTCAAGACATTCATTCACGTTCATTACTTAAGTCTTGGTCTGTGCAACCTCAAGAAGAACAGCCTTTATACGAATATTATTAGTTCATTTTATTCTGTGCCTATATAGCAGATATGGCGCAGGAGATACCAGGCCTGGTAATTCTTATTTTGATCTAATCTAATCTTACGCTCTTATATTCTTTAAAGCGTTACAGGCTATACCAGGCCTGGTAAATTTATTCTTTGTTAATATTTCATTATTTCAAATCTTATTAATTATTGTTCTTATTTAGGCAATGGTCTTTTGTTGTTTTGGTTGTTTTTTGTCACGTTAATTCTTTGTAAACTGTGCTCAAGAAAACAATATATTTTGAAGCAAGAGTACGCTAATGCAATTCATAAACAATACAAAATCATACGGTTGGGTGTCCATTGCTTTTCATTGGACTATTGCCATTGGTGTATTGGCAATGTTTGCTTTAGGGTTGTGGATGGTTTCATTAGATTACTATTCTACCTGGTACCACACCGCACCTAATATTCATAAGTCGATTGGTGTGATTTTGGTTGCGGCCATGTTGGCTAGACTGATTTGGAACGCATTTAACCCCAAGCCAGAGCCTTTAGAAGACACGCCTAAATTGAATGCAGTTGCTAAAACCGTACATTTGGTTCTGTATTTTTTAATATTTGCTTTAGGGTTAAGTGGTTATTTGATTTCAACGGCTGAATCTCATTCAGTTTATGTCTTTAATTGGTTTGAAATCCCCGCCATTTTTGAGCCAATTGCTGATCAAGCTGACAGAGCAGGAGAGATTCATGAATGGATTGCTTTTACCTTAATAGGCTTAGTTTTACTGCATGCTTTAGCCGCTTTAAAACATCATTTTGTAAATAAAAATAATACTTTAAAACGTATGTTTAAACCTCAAAGTAACTAAAAACCATAACAAACACAAATTTGGAGTAAATATTATGACAAGAATTAAGCAACTTTTTTTATCAGCCGCTTTATTATCCGTTTCTGGTTTAGCCGTTTCAGCACCTGTAGATTATGTTGTTGATACCAAAGGCATGCATGCATCTATTAATTTTAAAATTCAACATTTAGGATACAGCTGGTTAACTGGGCGTTTTAATAATTTTTCAGGTAATTATGTTTACGATAAAGAGAACTTAGCAAACAGCAAAATCAACATTACAATTGATACCAACAGTGTAAACAGTAACCATGCTGAGCGTGATAAACATTTGCGTAGTGCTGACTTTTTAAATGTAGATAAACACCCTAAATCGACTTTTGTAAGTACGTCTATTACAGGTACTGACGCCAATATGAAAGTGAATGGTAATTTTACGTTAAACGGTGTGACTAAAGCCATTACTATTAATGCCCATAAAATTGGTGAAGGCAAAGATCCATGGGGTGGTTATCGCTCAGGTTTTAGTGGTAGTACCAAAATTAAATTAGCGGATTACAATATTACTAAAAACTTAGGGCCTGCTTCTGCATTTGTAGAATTAGATTTAAATATTGAAGGTGTTAAAAAATAAATAAATTTGTTTAACTTTAATAGCCAGATTGTATTCAATTCTGTATTATCCAAGTTTGCTAAAAGCAAACTTGGATTTTGTGCTTTTGGTGTTTGACAAATTTAATAACCACAAAGAGATTTACATGTTCCATCCAAAATACCATTCGATTTTATTTGCCTTTTTTATGGCTCTTTTTATGTCGTTTTTAATGTCAGCAGTTATCACTTTTTTTAACGTTGGTATTCCACCACACTTTTTACATATGTGGATGAAAGCTTGGATAATGGCGTTTGTTGTGGCGTTTCCTATAGTGATTTTTGTTGCACCTATGGTTCGTAAAGTCGTTGGTTTTTTAGTAAGAGCGGAATCTTAGTTTAGAATGAATACCTATTCTTATATTTGATAAGGTTCTATAAACGCTTTAGGTATTTTCTTGGGTTTATGATTGGCTAAATCAATACACACATAAGTGGCTTGTGCCGTAAATACAGTTTTAAAATCTTGTTCTCTTATTATCTGAAATTCACGTTTTCTTAAACAACAGCCTTGTTGTTCGCCCACCCACGTTGCAATATGCAATATATCGCCTAAATAACAACTCGCTTTATATTGCATAGCATTTTCATACACCGCCATAATACGGTTTAATTCACGCTGTTTTTCATGGTTTATGCCAACGGATTTTGCGTGTTCCCAAGCCACTTTTTCTATCCAAGCCAAATAGCTTTTATTATTCACATGGCCTAAAAAATCTAAGTCATCTTGGCTAACGATATGTTGGTAAATAAAAGGGTTGGGGTATTGCCAATTTAATTGTGTCATTTTGGGGTTACTCAATTTAAAACTCAACGCTGTGAAAATGCAATTTAAGCGGTTTTTAGGTAGAATAGTCCGATTATAACGAATATTGAGAACAGGTTTATGTCTGGTAATACTTTAGGTCAAAATTTTAGAGTCACCACCTTTGGCGAAAGTCACGGTTTGGCGTTGGGTTGTATTATTGATGGTTGCCCACCAGGCCTGGAACTTTGTGAAGCGGATATTCAAGTAGAGCTTGATCGCAGAAAGCCTGGTACATCAAAACATGCTACGGCACGTCGTGAAGACGATGAAGTGCAAATCTTATCTGGCGTGTTTGAAGGCAAAACCACAGGCACACCAATTGGTATGATTATTCACAATAAAGACCAGCGCTCTCAAGATTATTCAAAAGTGGCACAAACCTTTAGACCGTCACATGCCGATTACACCTATACCCAAAAATACGGTTTTCGTGATTACCGTGGTGGCGGGCGTTCATCAGCACGTGAAACCGCAATGCGAGTAGCAGCTGGTGCGGTGGCTAAAAAGTATTTAAAAGAGCGTTTGGGTGTTGAAGTAAAAGGCTATCTTTCACAGCTTGGGCCAATAACGGTAGAAAACGTAACCTGGCCATTTGACAACTCAAATGAATACTTTTGCCCAAATCCAGAAAAGAGTGAAGAAATTCGTGAATACATGGATAACCTGCTTAAACAAAAAGATTCAGTGGGTGCCAAAATTACCATTGTGGCTAAAAATGTACCGGTTGGGTTAGGTGAGCCAGTATTTGACCGTTTAGATGCCGATTTAGCCCACGCTTTAATGAGCATAAATGCGGTAAAAGGCATTGAAATTGGCGATGGTTTTGCTGTGGCGGCACAACGTGGAACAGAGCACCGTGATGAAATGTCACCAAAAGGATTTGATTCAAACCACTCTGGTGGTATTTTGGGTGGTATTTCAACTGGCCAAGATATTGTGGCGCATATCGCCTTAAAACCGACTTCAAGTATTATGACACCAGGCAAAAGTATCAATGCCGATGGTGAAGCGGTTGATATGGTCACTAAAGGTCGTCACGACCCTTGCGTTGGTATTAGAGCTACACCTATTGCCGAAGCGCAGATGGCCATTGTGTTACTAGACCATTTTATGCGTAACCGAGCACAAAACGGCGATGTGATTGCACCTATTATGGATTTAGCACACGCGGGTCAGTAATGTAATTAGCTGTAGGCCATATAAATAGGCTCGTTATAAATAAAGTAATGGCTGTAAAACCCAAAGCGGAGTAAGGGGCTTTTAACATAATCTTTTTACAGAAGTTGAGAAGCCTTTTTAATCAAATAACTTTGCCTTGTTTTCTTCACTCAGGCTTCCCGTTACTTTTTGCAGTTTGGCAAAAAGTAACCAAAAAACAAACCCCGCTCCATAAATGGGCAAGTTCTAAGCTGTTCACTGACAATCTCGCAACTTGCTGAGCAAGCCCAGCTTCGAACAGTCGAGATTGTTTAACCGTTCTCTACGCTAAGAACTTTGCACCATTTATTACAAGGGGAACTTAGGTGTTTGCCGTTTTAATTAGCCATAAACACAAAGCTTAATTGTGGGTTATAGTTTTAAACGAATAAACATTGCATGTGATAACAAATAATTAATTTTGTTTTCACTAAGCGGGTGACGTCTAATTTTCTAAATCTTATACTCCGTTTTTATTTATGCCTTATTTAACATTTATTTGGCTTAAATTATCATTTTAACCATCTTTCATACATATTAAATAGAGCCATTTACCAGGCCTGGTAAAAATATTTGGGTAAACCTGTTTTAAGATAGATAAAAAATTTAACTACGAAAATACAAAGCATTAGAAAATCTAAACTTATTTTTTAACCTTCGTGTCTCTGTGCCTTCGTGGTTAATTTTTTACAATACTGGCACAATATCTACTTAATATAGATAGCTAAATACTACAGTGAGTTTAGTCGTAAAAACAATATGAAAAATTGTTCCTATCAAACAGCTTATAAACAGTTGTCATTTCATTATTTTTTGTACTTTGCGGTATTGGGTACCACTGTGCCTTATATGGGGTATTACTTGCAGTCATTGCATTTTACCGCCATAGAAATTGGGCAATTACTTGGCATTATGATGTTTACCAAAGTGATTGCCCCCAATATTTGGGGGTGGTTAGCAGACCGCAATGGTAAATCAATTTACTGGGTACGGTTAGCGACAGTATTAGCAGCAATAGCGTCAATTGGTTTAATTGTGTTTCAAAGCTATTGGGCGGTATTTTTTACCTTAATGGTATTTAGTTTTTTTTGGCACTCTTCATTACCGCAGTTTGAGTCGTACACGTTTAACTGTTTAGGCAAAAAAGATAAGCATCGTTACGGGCAAATCCGATTATGGGGTTCCATTGGGTTTATTACGGCGGTGGTTGCCATTGGTTGGCAAATAGAACACTTTTCAGTCAAATGGGTGCCAATAGATTTATTGCTTATATTATTGGTTGTTTGGGGCAGTAGCTATTTAGTCAAAGATGGTAAGCGTCAACCACATGACGGTGAAAGTCACGGCTTTATGCAAATAATAAAACGTCCTGAAGTTTTGAGTTTATTGATAGTAAGCTTTTTAGTGCAGTTATCGCATGGTGCTTATTATGCGTTTTATACCATTCAGTTATCGGGATTAGGTTATGAAAAAACCATTATTTCATTATTGTGGGCATTAGGTGTATTAGCTGAAATTGCGGTATTTTTTTGGATGAGCCAAATTTTTAGGCGCTATAAAATTCGTATGCTAATTTTACTCAGTATTGGTTTAACGATAATTCGTTGGGCATTAATTGGTTCACTGGCCGATTCTGTTTTTTGGATGTTATTTGCTCAGTTGTTACACGCGGCCAGTTTTGGTTTGTTTCATGCCGCCGCCATTTATTTAATTGATACTTATTTTAAGGGCAATAATCACGGTAAAGGCCAAGCAATATTTGCTGCATCAAGCCATGGTTTGGGCGGAGCTTTAGGGATGTTGTTGGCAGGTTACACCTGGACATACGGCGGAGCACCATTGGCTTATGGTTTAAGTGTGATTATGGTGATAGTAGCATTTTTGATTGCATTAAAATGGACAAAAGAACCATTGTAAATTATGGTATTTACCTGTTTGAAATTTATAAAAAATAAAAAGGAAACCTCATGCGTTTATTACACACCATGTTACGAGTTGGCAATTTAGAAAAATCCATTGCGTTTTACACAGAAGTAATGGGCATGCAGTTATTACGCCAAAAAGAATACCCAAAAGGGGAATTTACCTTAGCGTTTTTAGGTTACGGCAATGAAGATGAAAATACTGTTTTGGAGTTAACCTATAATTGGGGAACAGAATCGTATGATTTAGGCAATGCTTACGGACACATTGCTATTGAAGTCCCTGATGTGTATAAAGCTGCCGAAGCGGTTAAAAATGGCGGCGGTAAAATTATTCGCGAAGCTGGGCCTATGAACGGGGGTGATACCATTATTGCATTTGCTGAAGATCCTGATGGCTACCAAATTGAATTTATTGGTGAAAACCACGTTAGAAAATAAATCATCAAATAACGGTCTTTTATAAACCAAGATTAAAATAGAATTGCTGTAATCTTGTTTGCTATAATTCGGCCGATTTTAGTTTTAAAATAAGAGAATAATTATGTCTAAATTTGAAAATGTAACCGTATTAAAAGAAGCGTCTGTGTACTTTGACGGTAAAGTAACAAGCCGTACTGTTTTATTTGCTGATGGCTCTAAAAAAACATTAGGTATTATGATGCCTGGTGAATATGAATTTGGGACGGAATTAGCAGAAAATATGGAAATGCAATCTGGTGATGTAGAAGTATTATTACCAGGTGAAACAAACTGGAAAGCCATTCCAAATGGTACCAGTTTTGATGTACCAGCAAACTCTAAGTTTGGTATTAAAGTGAATAATATTGCTGATTACTGCTGCTCTTATTTTGCAGAGTAATTCAATAGTTATTTCTAAGTATTAATGGTATTAAAAACGCAATTTATCTTCTGTTTACATTGCGATCCAGGTCACAGGGCATACCAGGCCTGGTAAATTGCGTTTATATTTAATTTTGAGTTAATGAAAAAAATAGGGGTCTGTTTTTAGATGTAACCTGTTTAAAATAAAGGGTTTTTAGGTAAAGTTTTAAAATGAGTTTTAAAAGTTTGCGAAAAAATGCCCTAAATGCACCTCAAATAGAACCAAAAAGGCAGGCAAGCGTAACGGTATCCAGCGTTACTTTTGTCACGTCTGCCAATCAAAATTCCAGCTCAAACGAAAGCCTAAAAAACACATCGATAAAGTCTTTAAGGAATACTTCTATCAAAGACAGACACTTCAATGTTTGGCCGATAAATACAAAGTAAGCATCCCCACTATTCGGTCATGGATTTCACAATATACCCCAACAAAAGCAACCGCAATTCCAAGTGACATCATCCTCATTGCAGATGCGACTTTTTTTGGTAAACGCATCGATAAGTTTGGCGTACTTGTGTTTAAAGATGCCATCACATCTAAGGTACTCTGCTGGCGTTATATTCAAACAGAAACAATTCAAGATTACATCGTTTTAAAACAAGAATTAGAGGATCAAGGATTCAATATAAAAGGTGTCGTACTCGATGGACGAAGAGGCTTAATTCAAGCGTTTGAAGGAATTCCTGTTCAATTATGTTTATTCCACATACAGGCGACTATCACCCGTTATTTAACAAAAAATCCCAAGCTAATACCTGCAAAAGATTTAAAAGAAATCGCTGGATATATTCAATATGTTGACGAAGATTTATTTAAAGAAATGTTGGAAGAATGGTTTTCAAAACACGAAGCATTTTTAAAAGAAAAAACATTTCATGAGCATTCAAATCGATGGAGTTATAAACATCGTAGAGTAAGATCCGCTTATCGAAGTTTGAAAACAAATATAGCATTTATATTTACCTATCAAAAACGCAAACGGCTTCAAATCCCAACCACCACAAATGGACTTGATGGCGGGGTATTTTCACCATTAAAAAACTTACTTAGTGCGCATAAAGGAATGAATTTTGAGTTAAGAAAAAAGCTGATAGATGACTTTCTAAATACCTTACAAAAATAATGGTATCAGACCCCCGTTTTTTTCATTAACTCTTAATTTTAATAAGCTTGAACACCGTATTTTAAAAGTAGTTTTGGTAGGTGGTCATCTAAATTCTGAACTTCATAATCTTTTAGTTCAATTAAGTTAAAACCATATTTTTTATAAATTTCTATTTTTTTCTTTTTTCTCTCTAAATATTTTGGTTGATCTTCAAGCCCCCAGTATTCAATATAGACCTTTCCTGCTGGTATATAAAAATCAGAATACACATCTTCTTCTATCGGAAGTTTTCTTTCATAGGCATGTACAATTTCTGCCATATATAGCCAATTATCTATAAGCATTTCTGCTTTTGAACGTACCATGTGACCATCTGTTGTTCTGTGAGTGGCTTTGAACTTATCTCTAAATTCTTTTTTGGTTTCTTCTAATGAACTTGGTTCTTTGTTATTACCTTTCAATTGTTCAATAGTCTCTATTAGAGATTTATTTTCAATAATTGCTTGCGGCCAACGAACATAGGGAATACCAGAGCGATAGTCCTCCGATTGAATTGCTTTTAATTTAAGACCTTGTGCTGTTGCTTGCCAACCTTTTAGAGCTTTTTTAATCCAGCCAAGTTCAGAGAGGATTTGATTTGTCTTGTTAGCTGAGATTTGGAAGTGTTGACCAATGGTTTTAGATGTTAATTGTGATTCTTGTAGGGGAGCTGTTTGTTGAGGTTGTGCAGTTACGCTTGAAAAGTTCTCTGGCCATACAATGTATTTACCAAACCGTTTACTTTCTTGGTAACGGCCACCTTGGGAAATGCCTAAATCTGTTAATTCCCAGGAGTCATTGGCTTTTTGTATCCATTGTGCTTTTTCAAGTAAGCTAAAAAGCTCTTTAGTACTAATGTTTTCTTTTTTACTTAATGCTGAAGTTGAAAGGTAGGTTTCGCTAGACATGGTATATCCGTGTTTTATGTAAAAACGCTTATTCTATAAGTTTTTACAGTAGTAGTCATGCATTGAGTGGTGTTAAAAATTCTTAACTTTGTTTCTGTTGACTATCTTTTTTCTTTTTTTGATATTTAAAAAGAAAATGTAAACCAAAATGAATCAAAATCAGTAGTACAAAAAATCCCATGGCGATTTCGCCAATATGGTGAATCCACATAAAAATTATCCTCTATCTCTCTTACACAAGTAAGTTGGCCAACTAAGGCGTTGAATATCCGACAATTGTACTGTCTTTTTGATAGAATTTGCACACATTAAATTTTAGGAGTTTTTATGGACAGTCCAAGTCAGTCTTTTCATTGGCGAACTTATAAAAATGACACGCTTTCTGGTATTACGGTTGCATTAGCACTGGTGCCAGAAGCGGTGGCATTTTCATTTGTTGCCGGTGTACATCCTTTAGTTGGCCTTTATGCCGCGATTATTGTGGGAATGATTACGGCAATTTTTGGTGGTCGCCCAGGGATGATTACAGCCGCTGCGGGTTCTTTAGCCGTTGTGATGATGCATTTAGTCATGGAACATGGCGTTCACTTTCTGTTTTTAGCCGTCATTATAATGGGGTTAATGCAAATATTTATAGGCTTAATGAAGTGGGGGCGGTTTATTAGAATGGTGCCCAGTTCGGTTATGCTTGGCTTTGTAAATGGTTTAGCGCTTATTATATTGTTTGCGCAATTTACGCAGTTTAAAGATGCTTCTGGTGCTTGGTTGAGCGGTGACAGCTTAAATATTATGATTATGATTATTGTTGCGACTTTAGCGATAATTTATTTGTTACCTAAAATTACCAAAGCAGTCCCATCTGCTTTAGCTGCTATAGTGTTGGTTTCTTTGGCGGTGGTCTTTTTTGATATTAATGCGGTTACAGTTGGTGACAAAGCTTCGGTATCTGGAACTTTAGAATCGCTTATTTATGGCGATGGTGTTGAAGGTGGTTTTCAGGGGTTAAGCTGGTTTACAACGTTGCCTGATGGTTTTTGGTCACTGCAAACATTGTGGATTGTATTGCCATATGCCGTAATTTTAACCATTGTTGGTTCGGTTGAATCTTTATTAACCATGACATTAATTGATGATATTACTGAAACACGTGGTAAGGCTAATAAAGAGTGTATTGCATTAGGGGCTGCAAACTGTACAGCTGGTGCATTTGGAACAATGGGTGGTTGTGCATTAATTGGCCAATCAATGATTAACGTAAATTCAGGTGGTACTGGACGATTGTCAGGTATTTCAGCCGCGCTTGGGTTATTAGTGATTGTCTTAATCGCTTCCTCTTGGATTGAAATGGTACCCATTGGGGCTTTGGTTGGGTTAATGTTTTTTGTGGTGATTGCCACATTTAATTGGTCAAGCTGGAATATTATGCGCGGCATGACCAAAATGGATGCCTTTGTTATGGTTTTAGTAACCGTTCTTACCGTTATGTATGATTTAGCGATAGCGGTTATTGTGGGTGTGATTGTGGCGGCTTTGGTATTTGCTTGGCAGCACGCACAGCGCGTTATTTTGGAAGAAAAAACCGAAGAAATTGATGGTAAGGTAATTAAAACGTATAAAGTGCAAGGTCCGTTATTTTTTGCATCGGCACAAAATTTTATAGATATGTTTGACCCAAAAAATGATCCCGATTGTGTAAAGATTGATTTTATGCATTCTCGAGTGTACGACCATACTGGTATTGAGGCGATTAATAACTTAACCAAAAAGTATTTAAAAGCAGGTAAAAGATTAACTCTTAAGCATTTAAGTCCTGAATGCCAAGTGCTTTTAGAAAATGCCAAAGATTTAATTGAAGTAAATGTTTCTGAAGATCCGCATTACCATGTTTCAATTAGCGGTAAAGAAGACAAGTAGCCTGCTTAGCGTTTATTTAATTGTGGCATAAAGCACCTTAGGGTGCTTTTTTATTACTTATGGGTTATTTATCGATAAAATAGATAAGAATATTATTATTTTATGATTGAATGATAATGAATTTATTATAAGAGACCTTTGCACGAGTCATGGGCAAAAGAAAAATGAGCGAAAATTTTTACTACTTAAGGCCTGAAACGCAGTTAATAGCTAGCTATTGACAAGTTTTAGAACGAAAAGCAGTGAAATTTTAGCCATTTTTACTTGTTTATGATCTCGTGCAAAGGTCTCTATAAATAGCATCAATGTATTTTAATGCGTGATGACTATCTTTAAGAAAGATGAAAGTTAATATTGAATATGTCACAACACATACATCTGCATATCTTTAACAAACTATATCTGTATTCAATTTATCTAGCTGAAGAGGTTTGGAATGAAAAATAGCAAAAAAATCATTCAGCTATTGGCTATTGGGCCCGTTATCATCATTCCGGCCATTGTGTTTTTTGTATCAAGTTTAATTATTGAATCTGAAAATAATACCTATCAAAGGGCTATGGAGCAGGTCAAGGTCGATTATCTTGAAACAGAAAAATCTCGTATTCGGTCCAAGGTAGACAATATGGTTGATTTAGTCAGTTATAGACAGTCTATTATCAATCAAAAACTTCATGATCGTATTCAGAGTAGAGTGGATGATGCCCGTAGAATAGGTCTTTCTCTATATCATTATTATGTCAATAAGCTGCCTGAAGCTGAAGTTAAAAAGATGATTGTTGAAGCTTTGCGGCCTTTGGTTTGGAATAGCGGTGAGAGTTTTATATGGATACTCGATTTTGATGGGAATTTTCAACTAGCACCAGAGTATTTAACGGATTTAGAAGGCACTTCTATTCTTGATTTTAAAGATGCGACAGGGCGAAAGATAATACGAGAAGAAATTGCGATAACCAAAAATAGAGGCAGCGGTTTTCTTTGGGATACGTTTACAAAGCCAAATGAGTCAACTAAAAAACAGTTTAAACAACTTGCTTATGTTCAAAAGTTTGGAATTTACAATTGGTATTTAGGGTCAGCGGAATATTTAGATACAGCTCGAAAACATACAAATAGAGAATTATTAGAAGCGATAAATCAAGTTGGTAAAGGAGATTCGAGTTATTTTTATGTTGTAGGTTCCCAAGGAAATGTATTGGCTAATAACGGTAATACAGGAATTGTGAATCAAAATGCACTCCAGTCTACTGAATTAAGTATACGAGGCATATACCACAAAATATTGAAGCGGGCGAACAGTAAAAAAAGTAATTTTATTTCTTATCATTGGATTAATCCGGCCACTGGTTTAATTGAAAAAAAAATGGCATATGTTAAAAAAGTTCCTAATAGTGATTGGATTATTGGCAGTGGATTTTATCCAGATTCAATAGAAAATAAGATTGATACTCGAGCCTATTACATCAAAATGCAGCATGAACAGATATTACGTCATTTGAATAAAATAACGTGGTTTTCTATGTTGATTGCAGTCATTGTTTCTGTATTTATGTCATTGATGTTTTATCGTGTATTTATAAATTACCAAGATGGAATGTTACACATAAATAATGAATTAAAAGACAATAATATTGAATTAGAAAATCAGGTTTTAGAAAAAAACAAAGAGTTAAATAGACTTAAGCTAAAATTAGATGTGATGGCTGCAAAAGATGATGTTACGCAAACAGCAAATAGATCATTATTAATGAGTCGTATTGTTGAGGTCATGAACCGTACAAATCGATTTAATGAGCCTTTTTCGGTATTGATTTTAGATATTGAAAACTTAAAAAAAGTGTATGAAGAAAAAGGGTATCCATTTGGTGATGAAATCTTACAATCGAGTGCTGTAATTATTGGTAACCAACTCAGAAGTGTTGATTTATTTGGACGTTATGTTGGCGAAGAGTTTTTAATTGTGATGCCAAATACTCTAATAGAAGATGCCTATTTACGAGCTAAAAAGATTCATTATGCAATTAAAACAAATGACTTTAATCTAGACTATCCTCTAGCGCTAAGAATTGGGGTTGTGCAATATGAGAAAGGCCAAAATTTAAGTGAGCTGGTTAAGGCATTACACATTTCTTTAAATAGAGCCTCTGAAAGCGCAGATAATAAAATTTATAAGTATCAATAATCGTATTGCTAAACTTTAAAATGCAATTAAGAAGGAAATAAAATGACGGCAGAAAAGAGAATGTTTTTTCGTTTTGATGTCACTTTACCTTTTTATATAGAGGCTAGAGATGAAGATTCTGCTTGTTTTCACGTGGCAAGTGGTCAAATTGTTTCTGCTTTAGAAAAACAAAAAATTGAAGCATTAAATCAATCGATTGATACGCTGTTTCATGATGCCAAACACATCGACAATGGTAGTGTTGATGTGTTTACAGGCCTTAATAACAAACTTGATTTTTTTGTTTGGCTTTTAGATTCATTAATGAATAATCTTAATGTGTTACAGTCAGATAGATATCAGCAACACTTACAAGATCAACATCGATTTATTATCCCAAGTTCTAATAAATCATCTAAGGTACTACCACTGTTACAGGCTTTATCTAATCGTATAGACTTATATATTGATGAGTTAAGTTTGGTTATGAAGCACTCTATTTCAGACCGTGTTTTTATCTACAGTCATTCTGAGGTTAAACCTTTTAATGTTCGTAGTTACGTTGGTGGTTTAGAAACTTTAGCAGAATCAGGTAACTGGTTAGCCAAAATTATTGTGGATTTAACACAAAAATTAAATACTTATGAAGGCATGCTAGACCGACTTAAAAAGCTGCATAGTCAATTGTCGGATACTGAAAATTGGCCACATGAAAAGGTCAATTTAGGTGAAGGTGGTTTGGCTATATTTAGCCAACAAAACTTTACGTTAAACCAAAAAGTCTGTCTGTTATTAAAACTAGATGAGACCCTTATTTTTGCTAAAGCGCTGTGTGTTTATCAAAGCAAGCCAAGTGATGACTTAGGTTATAATAGAACGGCTTTTGAGTTTCAAGAAATTAGTTCAGAAGATAGAGCGCATATCGTGAGATATTTAATGGCGCAAGAATTAGCTTTTCATCAAGTTAATCAAGATTAAAACAGTATGCTTAATAAAAAAGACTCTAAAGTAGAGCAGGATAGTTTACCAAGAGAATTAAGTAAAAACTTGTCTAGAAACGTTTGTGTTTGTTATGACGTGCCTAAACAAGAAATTATTAACAGTGTTTTAAACGGGGCTAAAACACTGGATGAAGTGAGTAACCAAACCTATGCTTGTCAAGGAAGTGGTTGCTGTATTATGCAAGTGGAACGGTTAATTGAACTTACAAAAGAGCATAAAGAGACCCTTATCACTGAATTAAATAAAGCAGAATGAATGGCATAATTTAACGTTTATTGTACTGAACATTAAGACGTTAGCCATTTTGTTTATTTATTACTATTGAAAGTTTGTTTGAGGTATTCAAGCTTACTTTGGTAATGAAATACACCAATAAAAGTTGCCCTATGAAAAAACCTCAATCTAAAAACAGGATTGTGCCTGTTAATCCCTTAATAACGTCAACTTCCCATCAAAATATTCATTTGGTTGTGTGTGATCTCGATGGCACTTTATTAAATCCAGAACATAAATTAACCTCAAAAAATAAACAGGTTTTACAAGACTTGGTTAAGCAGGGGGTTCAGGTGATGTTAGCAACGGGCCGACATTACCAAGATGTGTATTTAATTGCAGAGCAAATTGACATTGAGATGTGCCTAATTACCTCTAATGGCGCACGAGTACATGACCATAAAGGGGATTTGTTATATGAAAATCATATGCCTGCTAACTTGGTTAAACAGGTCTTAGCGTTGTCACAACATTTTGATATTCATCGTAACCTTTACCAACAAGATTTATGGTTAGTAGAAGAACCGCACGAAGCCTTATTGGCAATACATGAAACTTCTGGTTTTGAGTATAAATTAAGAGATTTTTCTGATATAGATTTGAATCATATTGATAAGATTTACTTTACGGCAGAACACAACAATTTAGTGGATTTAGAACAAACGTTAACCAAACAACTTGGTGATAAATTAACGATTACTTTTACCTCACCCGAGTATCTTGAAGTAATGAATTTAGGTGTATCAAAAGGCCAGGCCTTGCAAATGATTTTGCAACAAAAACAAATTCAATCTAAAAATGTGATGGCTTTAGGTGACGGAATGAATGACAAAGAAATGTTAGCTTTAGTTGGTCATGGCGTGGTTATGGATAATGCCAGTGATATGGTGAAGTCTTTACTTGAACATTTACCCATTGCAAAATCAAATGCCGAAGATGGCGTAGCCCAATATCTAAATGCCACTATATTAAAGCAGTAAATATTTTGCAAATCCCCGCTGGATTTACCAGGCCTGGTAAAAACGAAAACTCTAATAGATACATTTGTTTAAAGGAATGTTGTCTACTTTTTTAAACCTTCGTGTCTTTGTGTCTTCGTGGTTAATAAATTGGCTTTAACTAATATTAAATCGTTGTATTAAGCCGTAGTAATTAGGCGTTTCCGTTGAGTGCTTTTTTTGACTTGTTGAATTATGACAGTTATTAACAGTAATAATCCAGCGCTTACCGCAATCGATGCTGAAATTGAGCTGTCTAGAATAAAAGCGATGCTATAACCTATAAGAACGGCCGCTTGTGAATAGGCTACCGCAATCCATAACATGGTTTTTAATGTTGAAGCCAAAAGATAAGCCGTACTGGCAGGTATCACCAATAAAGCCACTACTAAAATAGCGCCTACGGCATCAAATGAAGCCACCGTAGTCATAGAAACCAATGTCATTAAAAAGTAGTGCCAAAATACGACATTAATGCCTAATGAAGCGGCTAAAACAGGGTGAAATGCAATCGTTTCTAAACGTTTAAAACCAATAACAATACTGACCAATACAATTAAAAAGACAATACCAATACCCCAAAAGGCTCTAGGGCCAAGATCGACACCTTGTTCAAGTCCTCCAAATGAGATGGTATCAAAAGGTACAAAAGCAATTTCACCATAAAGAACGCATTCTTGGTCTAGGTCAATTTGCCCTGCATACAGTGAAATTAATATGACACCCGTGGCAAAAAACAGTGTAAAAATAATGCCGATACTGGCATCACTTTGTAATTTACTAACTTGATGTAAGGTGGTACTTAACCAAGCAGTAAGCAAACCAATAATAACGGCACCCGCCAGCATAATAGGCAATGAGCGACTGTCCGTGATTAAAAATGCCAAAACAATACCTAATAAAACAGAATGGCTAATGGCATCGCCTATTAAAGCTTGACGGCGCAAAATTAAAAATACACCCACCAATGCAGAAGAGGCCGCCACCAAGCTAGCGGTGGCAATAATCCAAAGATCATTCATCCCAAGTTCGCTGATGTGTTGTATTAACTGACTAAACATTGCAGAACTTTCCATTACGCCATGCCTCCATTATTAGATGGAGTTGATTTTCCTTGCAATGGAATTGGGTTTCCATGCGGATCTAAATGGGCGTTGTCTAATTCATCTTGTAATTGTTGCTCTTGGCTTTCTGTCAAAATATGTTCTATACGTTCAGCTTGTTTGTGTACTTGTTCTGGTGTGAGTTGCGCTTGTTCATTAAGGTAGTTTTCCCATAAACGGTGACGGCGAGTTAATTGTGTGGCCATTTCTAACCCTTTTTTGGTTAGTCTAAACCCTCTTGCAGATGATTTAATGAGTTGTTTTTTACACAGTAATCTTAAGGTTTTTTGTAGGATAGAAAACGGCATACTACGTAACGCTTGAATATCTGCGATATTAAAATCTTGTTGGTCAATATTATTACGTTCAACGAGTTTAAAGAGTGTGCGCAAAATATTTTCTTCGGCCACTTTTTGACGCAATTTTTTATGCTCTAAAAAGTTTTTAATTAAGCCTTTATTAGGAGCAAATAATAAAGAGATAAAGAATAATCCCGATAAGCTGACGACCATCCAAGGCCCTGTGGGCATAGCAGGTGCAAGATAAGAAATTTGCGTGCTAATAAGTGCACTAAAACCACCGATAATAGCAGATAAAATTAATAAAAATTTGAGCTCATTGCTCCAAAACCGAGCCGCAGCAATGGGAGTGAGTAATACTGCAGCCATTAATACAACGCCCACTAATTGCAAACCAACCACAACGGACATTACAATCAGTAAAGCCAGTAAGAGTTCATAAGCGTCTACATTTACGCCAAGGGTTTTTGCATAGTTTCGGTTAAAGGCTATTAAGCGTAATTTTTGAAAAAACAGGGCAACACTGATTAAAATAATAATGGCCACATAGCCTAATAATTTTATGTCGGCTTGCGTCATTGCTGCGGCTTGACCAAATAAGATTTTATCTAGACCGCTTTTATTTTCAACGTTTAAACCTTGAATATAAGAGAGCAACATTAAGCCTAACGCAAAGAAAAAAGAGAGGGTAATGGCAAGGGCAGCATCGGGTTTGATTTTGGTATTTTTAGGGAGCCAATCAATAATAAAAAAGCCAATAAAGCTACTGGTTACAGCACCTAAAAACATCACTAATGGATCACGTGTTTGAAACAACAAAAATGCCATCATTACGCCTGGTAAAGCCGCATGTGCAAGCGCATCACCAATGAGTGAACGTCGGCGTAAAAAAGCAAAAGCACCAATAACAGAAGCACTCATACCTAATAATACTCCGCCAATTAACACCCATAAGGCATTCATATCTTCAAATTGCCAAAAGGTGACTAGATTATCCCAGGCAGAATTAGATTGAATTAAGGTAAAACCATCCATTATCGTTAATCCGTATCGTGGGCTTGGTTAAGTTTGGTGCGGTACATTTCTTCCGTTAAGTCATTAAGTAGAGATAAACGACCCCCGTAGGTTTTGTTTAGGTTTTCTTTAGTTAACACCTCTTCAACAGGGCCGGCTGCGACTAAACGCGCATTAATAAAAATAATCCAGTCAAAATATTCCCCCACGGTATTGAGATCATGATGGACACATACAATCGTTTTACCTTGAGATTTTAGGTTTTTAAAAAGTTCAATAATGGCTTTTTCAGTAGATACGTCTACTCCAGCAAAAGGCTCATCCATTAAGTATAAGGTGGCTTGCTGGGCGAGCGCACGTGCTAAAAATACACGCTGTTGCTGGCCGCCCGAAAGCTGACTGATTTGACGGTCTCTAAAGTCCCACATTTGTAAGTCTTTTAAGGCTTGTTCGGCAATTTCTATGTCAATTTTGCTGGGGCGTTGCCACACTTTTAAGTGGCCTTGCCTGCCCATTAAAACCACATCCATTAAGTTAATGGGAAAGTCCCAATCAATCTCTTCTCGTTGCGGAACATAGGCGGTAGATAAACGTTTTTGTTTTAATGGTTCACCAAAGAAACTCACTTGGCCTTCAATAATCGGTTCTAGTCCCATAATGCCTTTTAGCAATGACGATTTACCTGCACCATTTGGGCCAACAATGGCAATGGTTTTACCTGCCGGAATACTAAAACTCACGTCAGTTAACACTGGTTTATGATGATAACGCATGCTTAGGTTTTCAACCGTAAGAGGGGATATATTGTTGTTTTGGTTTGTCATATTTTTTGGGTTTTGAGTTTTAAAGTGAGTTTTTGAGTAAATTGTATTTTAATGGATAGAAATAATATTTAACCACGAAGACACGAAAGCACGAAGAATTATAAAATTTAACATTTATTTGTTGGGCGAATAAGCAGGCTAATTACCATGTGTTACACCATTTTAAGCCTTATTAAATCTTCGTGTCTTCGTGGTTGATTCTTTGTAATGCTAGCTAAATATAAATCTCTTAGTTTTTTAAGGCGTTAACAATGGTTTCTACATTATGTTTAACCATACCAAAATAATCACCCGTTGCAGAGTTTTCTGGACCCATGGCATCGGAATACAGTTCACCACCAATTTTAAGTTGATGACCTTCCGCTTTAACGCCAGCAACAAGTGATTCAATAAAACGTGGTGAAACACTGGTTTCTACAAACACGGCTTTAACTTCATTTTGAACAATCACATCTTTTAGGCTTTTAATGTCTTGTAAGCCAAATTCTGCGGCGGTACTAATGCCTTGTAATCCCATTACTTTAATACCATAGGCTTTACCAAAATAACCAAAAGCGTCATGTGCTGTAATTAAAATTCGCTGTTTTTCAGGAATACTCTTAACTTCAGCAGCTACCCAGTTATTTAGGCTATCCATTTTGGCAAAATAATTATCGGCTTGTGTTTGATAATAGTTTTTGTGGGCAGGGTCTTCAAGTTGCAGAACTTCTAAAACACGCTGACCAGCTTGGTGCCATAAATTCACATCAAACCAAATATGTGGATCAGGGTGTTTGCCGTGTTCAAGTAAATCACTAATGGCTATTTTTTCGGCCACCGCAAAAACGGCTTTTTTACGAGCTAATTTATTAAACACATCTTGCATTTTGCCTTCTAGGTGTAGGCCGTTATAAAAAATAATATCAGCCTTGGTTAACCTACGAAGATCTCCTTGAGTGGCTTTGTATAGGTGAGGGTCAACGCCTGTACCCATTAGAGCGGTTACGTCAACATATTGGCCACCAATGTTTTTAGCTAAATCGGCAATCATGCCCGTGGTGGTGACCACATTAAATTTAGTTTGTGCTTGAGTATTTAAGCTAGTTGTTAGTAAGCCTACGCTTAAAAAAAGAAGTAGTGAAAGGTGTTTAAAAGTGCTCATGCTTATTTATTGCCTAGTATGTTGTTGTTTTAATTTGGTGTTTTAATATTCTGGTTTTGATGATTTTAAACATTAGTTTAATCTAAATAAAAACTTAGTCAAGGCTAATAAATTAATTGGTTTGTCTGTGTTTTCTAAAAGAGGGGTGGCTTTACAGATTTACCAGGCCTGGTAAAACTGTAATTAAAGTCGAAAACTGTTTTACGTTACGTTACGTTAAGTTAAGTTTTAACGTTTATTACGCGTTAAATTAAATTTTGAAAATACCACGTGGTTTTTTCTTTGGTTTTTTGGCTAATTTAAGTTGCACCATTACTTCGGTATGTACGGTATGTGGAAACATATCAATTAAGCCCACTTTGTGCAGTTGGTAACCCTGTTTTTCAAGTTCTTTAATATCTCTTATTAAGGTGGCCGCATTGCAAGAAACATAAACAATGATATCTGCTTTAACTAAATGTAGGTTTTTACTGATTTCAAATGCACCTTGTCTGCCTGGGTCTAGTAATACTCGGTTGTATTTTTTTTGTCTAAACCAGGGCGATTTAACACACTCGTCAAATAAGTCAGCTTTATAAAATTCGGTATTTTCAATGTGATTGGTTAGTGCATTTTGTTGTGCAGTTTGCGTCAGTTCAAGTAAACCTTCTACTCCCGTAACGCTTTTTGCTTTTTGAGCAATAGGCAAGGTGAAATTGCCCACACCACAAAACAAATCAAGTACTGTATGGTTTTTATCTAACTCTAACCAGTCGATTGCTTGATTGACCATTCGTTGGTTTTGTTGTGCATTTACTTGCACAAAACCATCAGCAGGAAAATGAATTTCTAAGTCGTTAAGTTGGTATTTTGGTGTTAAGTCGTTCGTTTTATCTGTCGCACTATTGGTCATAAAAACGCCGTTATCGGCTTCTACAAAAGTTATTTCTTTATAGGCACGGCTTGCTTGTTCCAGTAATTTTGGGCGATTTTCTTGTAAGGTTTTATTTAAATTTGGCGTTAAGATTGGGCATTGTTCAATATCAACCAACTCATTAGTGGCTTCTATTCTAAAACCTAAACGGGCTATTTTGTCTTGCTTGCTAATCGATAAACCAAAACGTGCACGGCGACGATAACCTGTGTCATTACCAATTAATGGTTCAGCAATACGAATTTTTTTAGCGTTTACGGCTTGAGTTAAACGGGTAATAAAATTCTCCGTTTTCCAATGGCGTTGTGTATCAATATTGACATGTTGTAACTGGCAACCGCCACACTCATTATAAAGTGGGCAAAACGGGGTGGTTCTGTCTTTAGATGGGCTTTCAATATTAATAATACTGGCTTCATCAAACTTATCTTGCTGTTTGGTAATGCGTAAACTCACAATATCACCAGGTACGGCATGAGCCACAAAAGTTGTTTTGCCATCTATGCGAGCAACCCCTCGGCCGTCGTGGCTTAAGCTTTCGATTTGTATTTGATTGTGCGATTGGTTTTGCATTTGATGCCTTTTAGGTGTTTGTAGATGATTGGATATTTTAAGTGTTTAAGTGTTTAAGTTTTATCAATCTGCTCTAGGTTTAAAAATTATGATCGCCCCAGGTTTTACCAGGCCTGGTAAAACCTGTAGTTGATAAAATTTATCTTAGCTTTAAATGGCTTTAAGCAGTTAATCAATCCCTAAAAACTTATGTGTTTGTAAGCTTAATTTCCATTTTGGATTAGCTAAACAATAAGCCACAGCTTGTTTAATATTGTTTTGGGTTATTTTTGGATCTTGGTCGTCCATAGGTTGTAGGTAAAAATAGTCAAAATCTAAATCAACAACTTTTTCGGGCAATAAATCAGGTTGTGGAAATACCAATTTGAGTTCGTGGCCAGAATCTAAAATAATGGGCGCATTGGCCTTTGGGCTCATGCAAATCCAATCTATATTGTCTGGGGCTGCTTTAGTGCCATTGGTTTCAACCGCAATTTCAAAATTATGTTGATGTAGTTGTTGTATTAACGATTCATCCACTTGCAATAAAGGTTCTCCGCCCGTTAACACCACAAATGGATGTTGTGTGCTATTAGCAGGCCAAAATTGCAATAAGTGTTGGCAAAGTGCTTCGGCATCACTAAATTTACCGCCGTTTTGACCGTCAGTACCTATAAAATCGGTATCGCAAAATTGGCAAATCGCCTCGGCTCTGTCGGCTTCACGGCCTGTCCAAAGGTTGCATTTACTCATTCTACAAAAAATAGCTGGTCGCCCACTATGAAACCCTTCTCCTTGCAGTGAGTAGAATACTTCTTTGACCGAATAGCTCATTTTTGTTTCCTTTTACCTTAAATTGATAATTTCTGTGGCTATTTTACTATGTCAGATAAGGGATGAAGTGATATAATTTCGCACTATTTTTTAATTTTACAACAGTAGGGTTTACAGCAATGTCAGCAAAGACTTTATACGATAAATTGTGGGATGCACATGTTGTGCGTCAGGAAGATGATGGAACGGCGTTAATTTATATTGATCGTCAGTTACTGCACGAAGTAACTTCACCGCAAGCGTTTGAAGGTCTGCGTTTGGCGAATCGTAAACCCTGGCGTGTAGAGACTAACTTGGCAACCTGCGATCATAATGTGCCAACAACCAAATTAACAGGTGGCGCAGAGACTATTAAAGACCCTGTTTCTCGTATTCAAGTGGTGACTTTGGGTATGAATGCACGCGAGTTTGGCATTACAGAGTTCGGAATGGGCGATATTCGTCAAGGTATTGTGCACGTTGTTGGGCCAGAAGAAGGCGCGACTTTGCCAGGTATGACCGTAGTGTGTGGTGATTCACATACCGCAACCCACGGTGCTTTAGGTGCCTTGGCACACGGAATTGGTACCTCAGAAGTTGAGCACGTTATGGCTACTCAGTGTTTGATTCAGAAAAAAATGAAAAATATGTTGATTAAGGTTGATGGCAAGCTTAGACCTGGTGTTACGCCAAAAGATGTGGTTTTAGCCATTATTGGTAAAATTGGAACAGCCGGTGGTAACGGTCATGCCATTGAGTTTGGTGGCCAAGTCTTCCGTGATATGTCGATTGAAGGCCGTATGACCGTTTGTAATATGGCGATTGAAGCGGGTGCGCGCGTTGGTCTTGTAGGAGTTGATGAAAAAACTGTTGAGTATGTTGAAGGACGTCCATATTCACCAACAGGTGATAACTGGGATGCCGCTGTTACGGCTTGGCTAGATTTAAAAACAGACGAAGGTGCGCATTTTGACAAGGTTGTTGAACTTGACGGTGCAACAATAGAACCTCAAGTATCTTGGGGAACATCACCAGAAATGGTGTTAGATGTAAATGGTACAGTACCTAATCCAGCGAATGAGAGTGACCCTGTTAAAGCAGGCGGTATTGAACGCGCTTTAAAATATATGGGTTTACAGGCTGATATGCCTATTAAAGATATTCCAGTAGATTACGTTTTTATTGGCTCATGTACAAACTCTCGTATTGAAGATTTTCGTGCCGCAGCACAAGTATTAAAAGGTAGAAAGGTTTCAGATAAAGTAGAACAAGCTTTAGTGGTGCCAGGTTCTGGTCTAGTGAAACAACAAGCGGAAGCGGAAGGGCTAGATAAAATCTTTATTGAAGCCGGTTTTGAATGGCGTAACCCTGGTTGCTCAATGTGTTTAGCAATGAATGCCGATAAACTACCAACAGGAAAACATTGCGCATCAACCTCTAACCGTAACTTTGAAGGTCGTCAAGGAGCTGGTGGACGTACTCACTTAGTAAGCCCAGAAATGGCAGCTGCTGCAGCGGTTGCTGGTCACTTTGTTGATGTTCGTGATTACCTTTAAGACACTGTAGCGGAGAAATATTATGGATAAATTTATACAAAAAACCGCCATTGTGGCGCCTATGGATCGTGCAAATGTAGATACAGATGCGATTATTCCAAAGCAGTTTTTAAAATCAATTAAACGCAGTGGTTTTGGTCCCAACCTATTTGATGAATGGCGTTATGAAGATGTAGGTGAGCCAGATTCAGATAATTCACAACGTCCATTACGAAAAGATTTTGTATTGAATCAGCCTCGTTATCAGGGTGCAAATATTTTATTAGCGCGCGAAAACTTTGGTTGTGGGTCAAGTCGTGAACACGCACCTTGGGCATTAAAAGATTACGGATTTGATGTAATTATTGCTCCAAGTTATGCCGATATCTTTTTTAACAATAGTTTTAAAAATGGTATTTTGCCGATTATTTTAGACGAATCTATTGTTGATGGCCTGTTTAATGAAGTGCATGCTCAAGAAGGTTATGCATTAACGGTCGACTTAGAAAACCAGCAAATTATTAAGCCAAACGGCGAAACCATTGCTTTTGAAGTAGATAGTTTTCGTAAGCATTGCTTAATGAACGGTTTGGATGATATTGGTTTGACATTGCAGTATCAAGACGACATTAAAGCCTATGAAGAGAAACGTAAAAAAACGGCACCGTGGTTATTTGCAGGTTAAAGGCTGAGTTAAGTTATAAAAAGCATTTTACCAGGCCTGGTAAAATGCCAAAAAATTGAAATTATTAAGAGTATTTAAAAATGACACAAGAAGTATTGATTTTACCTGGTGATGGTATTGGTCCTGAAATTACAGCAGAAGCAGTAAGAGTATTAGAAGCTTTAAAAGTATCGGATGGTTTAGATATAAATATGGCAGAAGATCTTGTAGGTGGTGCTGCCTATGATGTTCACGGCGTACCTTTGGCAGATGAAACAATGGCTAAAGCGCATGCGGCTGATGCCGTGCTTCTTGGCGCTGTAGGTGGTTATAAATGGGAATCGTTAGATATTTCAGTTCGCCCAGAAAAAGGTTTGTTACGTTTACGTTCAGAAATGGAATTGTTTGCTAATCTTCGTCCTGCATTTTTATATCCACAACTTGCTGATGCTTCTACACTTAAACCAGAAGTCGTTGCCGGTTTAGATATTTTGATTGTACGTGAGTTAACGGGTGGTATTTACTTTGGTCAACCTCGCGGAATTCGCACTTTAGAAAATGGTGAGCGCCAAGGTTTCAATACTTATGTGTATTCAGAATCAGAAATCAAGCGTATTACTCATGTTGCATTTCAAGCCGCAATGAAGCGAAATAAAAAATTGACTTCGGTAGATAAGGCTAACGTGTTAGAAGTGACCGAGCTTTGGCGTGAAATTGTTGATGACATTGCTAAAGAATATCCAGAAGTTGAAGTAAATCACATGTATGTGGATAACGCGGCAATGCAACTTGTGCTTAACCCTAAACAATTTGACGTGATGGTAACGGGCAATATGTTTGGTGATATTTTATCGGATGAAGCGTCTATGTTGACTGGCTCAATTGGAATGCTAGCTTCAGCCTCTTTAGATGCAAACAATAAAGGTATGTACGAACCAAGTCATGGTTCGGCTCCTGATATTGCAGGTAAAAACTTGGCAAATCCATTAGCCACGATTCTGTCTGCCGCTATGATGTTACGTTACTCTTTAGATCGCGAAGATTTAGCAATTAAAATTGAAACAGCCGTTGGTAAGGTATTAGACCAGGGAATAAGAACGGGTGATATCTATTCAGATGGTATGACACGTGTATCGTGTAGTGAAATGGGTGATGCCGTTTTAGCTGCTTTGTAAGCTAAAAAGAACTAAGCTTTAAAGATGAGAAACTATTTTACCGTAACGATTAGTGATGTACATGGATCGCGCCACTACTCATTTAAGTATTTTATTCGCAAATTTGCCTGGCTAATTCTATTAATATTTTTATTAATATGGAGTGTTGGTGCGGTTTCTTTATGGTGGCTAACATACCAAGCTGACCAAATGGAAAGGCATAATAAGCAAATGGTTGAGACTTATAATCAGGTTTTGTTAAAAACAAAAAGTGATTATGAACGTCTTCTAGGTGAAAAAAGTGATATTGAAAAAGATTTGGATAAGAAGAGTGCACAGGTCGATTTTTTAGACCAATCTTTACAAGATTTAGAGAGTTTAGTAGGTATTGATCCTGAAGAACCTGAAAAACTCCCTTATAAAGAGCGTGTAAAGTTAGTCCAGCTAAATACGTTAGGTAAAAATTTAATGTTAAATATGGTGCCGAGTGGGCATCCTGTTTCTAAGTACGAAGGGATAACAAGTCCCTTTGGTTATCGAACTCATCCCATTACTGGAAAACGCGAGTTTCATGGCGGGATAGACTTTAGAGGTCCAATTGGTGAGCCTGTGCTTGCAACGGCTGAAGGGGTTGTACAATATTCAGCGTATAGCGAAAAAAGTGGCTATGGTAATTTGGTTACTATTTTACATTCAAATGGATTTAGAACTCGTTACGGTCATTTAAGTCAGCGTTCAGTTAAAGAAGGTGACATTGTTCAAAAGGGTCAAAAAATAGGTGAAATTGGATCTACCGGTCGTTCAACAGGTCCACATTTACATTATGAAGTTTGGTTTTTGCATCATAGATTAAATCCATTACCTTTCGATAAATGGACAATTAAAAATTATGATGGAATTTTTACGAAGGTTAAAGGGGTACCATGGGCATCTTTAAGTCAAAACGTCAAAAAAGTCGTGCAGAAGGTGGAAAAACAATTATTGCCGAAAACTGTAAAATCAGCGGCGAAATCACTGAACTAAAAGGCTCTTTGCATATTGATGGCCGAGTAGACGGGGTTATTGATAGTGAATATGATGTGTCGGTTGGTACGTCTGGACACGTGGTAGGTTTAGTCAAAGCCAGAAGTATTGTTTTAAGCGGAGTGCTTGAAGGTAAAGTGGCTTGCGAAAAATTAGATATTTTAAAAACTGGTAAGTTAATTGGTGAGCTAATTAGTGGGGAACTTACGGTTGAAACCGGTGGTAAGTTTATTGGCCAAAGTCATGAGATGACAGAAGGCGGTATGGTGGTTAGCTTGCCTGAAACATTTGCACAACTTAATAATCCAACCAAACATCAAGATAAGAGTGGGCAAAAGTCAGTGGAATCAAAAATGATTGATGCTGAAGCGACAGAAAATTTGCAGGACTAAATTGCGATTGCCGAAAATTTAGATTAAATCAAAAATATTAAAAATTAAGTGTCACGTTAAGCTAAGTTCTTAACGTTTTAAGGAAAAGAAATGACAAAATTATATGACATTGCAGTAGTGGGTGCGACAGGTGCCGTTGGTGAAACAATTTTAAAAGTCTTAGAAGAACGTAATTTCCCAGTTGGAACCTTATATCCACTTGCAAGTAGCCGTTCAGCAGGTAAAAAAATTGAATTTAATGGCGCATGGATTAAAGTATTAGATTTAGAAACGTTTGATTTTTCACAAGCACAGATTGGTTTGTTTTCACCGGGTGCAAGCGTGTCTAAAATTTATGCTCCAAAAGCCGCTGAAGCAGGTTGTATTGTTATTGATAATACATCTGAATTTCGTTATGACGATGATATCCCTTTAGTTGTACCAGAGGTGAATCCAGGGGCGATTGCAGATTATAAAAACCGTGGAATTATTGCTAATCCAAATTGTTCAACCATTCAAATGCTAGTTGCCCTTAAGCCAATTTACGATGCAGTGGGTATAGACCGTATTAACGTTGCTACTTATCAAGCGGTTTCTGGTACAGGTAAAGAAGCGATTGAGGAATTAGCCAAACAAACTGCCAGTTTGCTTAATATGAAACCAGTAGAAACCAAGGTTTATCCAAAACAAATCGCATTTAACTGCATACCGCAAATTGATGTATTTATGGATAACGGCTACACCAAAGAAGAGATGAAAATGGTGTGGGAAACTAAAAAAATAATGGGTGATGAATCTATTTTAGTCAACCCTACAGCGGTAAGAGTACCTGTATTTTATGGTCATAGTGAAGCGGTTCACATAGAAACAAAAGAAAAAATCACGGCTGAACAAGCCAAAGCGTTGTTTGAAAAATCTGAAGGCATTGTTTTGATTGACAAGCATGAAGATGGTGGTTACCCAACCGCAGTAAGTGATGCGGCAAATACAAACCCCGTCTATATTGGTCGTGTACGTGAAGATATTACCATTCCAAATGGTTTAAATATTTGGGTGGTTGCAGATAATGTTCGAAAAGGTGCGGCCACAAATACCGTACAAATTGCCGAAGTTTTAATTAAAGATTACATTTAATTCGTGAATAAAGTTGCTCTTTGTGTTGAATATATCGGCACTAATTATTGTGGCTGGCAACGTCAGCTTGAATGTGATTCTGTACAAGCTCAAGTAGAAAAGGCGCTCAGTAGTATTGCCGTTCATGAAGTTGGAGTGCGTTGTGCAGGGCGTACCGATACAGGTGTACACGCTATTGGGCAAGTTATACACTTTGAGACACCTGTAACCAGGCCTAATAAAGCCTGGATACGCGGTGTAAATACTAAGTTGCCTGACGACATACGGATTCGCTGGGCGCAAGAAGTTGATGAAGATTTTAATGCCAGATTTTCAGCTATTGCGCGCCAGTATCGTTATGTGATTTATAATCGCAAAGTTAATTCGGCCATTTTAAATGGTCGAGTAACTTGGGATCCATATGATATTGATGTTGCCCTCATGAATGAGGCGGCGCAAAAATTACTAGGTGAGAACGATTACAGCTCTTTTAGAGCATCAGGTTGCCAAGCGAATCATGCCGTTCGTGAAGTTCAATCTATTAAAGTATCTCGTAAAGGGGATATGATATTTATTGATATTCAAGCGAATTCATTTTTACATCACATGGTCAGAAATATAGCGGGTACTTTGCTTGAAATAGGTAAAAAACATAAACCTGTTGAGTGGATTACCGAATTGCTTATCGCCAAAGATAGAAGACTTGCAGCACCGACAGCGCCGGCACATGGTTTGTATTTTGTAAATGCTATCTATCCAAATAAATTTAATATTCCCAGAGTCGCGGTAGATGAAGTATTGTGGCAGTAGATTTGCAGTATGAAAATAAAATCAAGAGCACAATAAAATGTCGATAAGAACCCGTGTTAAAATTTGTGGTATAAGGTCGTCCAAAGATGCAAAATTAGCCATAAATGCTGGTGCAGATGCGATAGGATTGGTTTTTTATGAGCCGAGTCCTCGATATGTTGAGATTGACCAGGCCTGTGAAATTGCGCAATCTATTCCTGCATTTGTGACAAAAACAGCTTTATTTGTAAATCCAAGTGAAGCATATGTTCGTAAGGTGTTAGATTCAGTTGCTATTGATTTGATTCAATTTCATGGTGATGAAACTGCGACGTTTTGTGAACAGTTTGGTAAACCTTATATTAAAGCGGTTCGAATGCAGGCAACAACGTCTTTGCCAGCTTTAGCACAAGAATTTAAAAAGTCGAGTGGATTATTGTTAGATGCTTATGTTGCTGGTACTCCTGGTGGCACTGGCGAGAAGTTTAATTGGGAATGGATTCCAAAGGAATTTGATTTACCAATCATTCTTGCAGGGGGATTAACCTCCAGTAATGTTAAACAAGCGATTAATGAAGCATCACCCTGGGCGGTTGATGTAAGTGGTGGTGTGGAAGCCTCAAAAGGTATTAAATCACCAGAAAAAATTAAGCATTTTATGCAACAAGTAATGAGTACAGTTGAATGACAGTAGATTTTTCGAAATTTCCAGATAAGCACGGACACTTTGGGCCTTATGGTGGTATTTTTGCGCCAGAGACTTTAATGGCTGCGCTAGAACAACTAAATCAGGAATATGAAAGTGTAAAAAATAGCCCTGAATTTTTAGATGAAATTGCTAATGATTTAAGAGATTATGTGGGGCGTCCCACTCCTCTTTATTATGCAGAGCGTTGGTCTAAAGAGTTAGGTGGTGCCAAAATCTATTTAAAACGAGAAGACTTAAATCATACGGGTGCTCATAAAGTAAACAATACCATTGGCCAGGCTTTGCTTGCTAAACGTCTTGGTAAAACTCGTATTATTGCAGAAACTGGCGCTGGCCAGCATGGTGTGGCAAGCGCAACTGTAGCAGCACGACTTGGTTTAGAGTGTGTCGTTTATATGGGGGCAGACGATGTAATTCGTCAAGCGCCTAACGTTATGCGTATGAAAATGCTAGGCGCAAAAGTCGTGGCGGTTGAATCAGGATCTCGTACTTTAAAAGATGCTTTAAATGAAGCGATGCGTGATTGGGTTACCAATGTTGACGATACCTTTTACATTATTGGAACGGTAGCAGGTCCTCATCCATATCCAGCAATGGTCAGAGATTTTCAGGCTGTTATTGGCCAAGAAGCTCGTGAACAGATTTTAGAAAAAGAAGGTAAGTTACCTGATGCATTAGTCGCTTGTGTAGGTGGTGGTTCTAATGCGATTGGTTTATTTCACAAATTTCTTGCTGACGAATTAGTTGAAATTTACGGTGTTGAACCTGCTGGACATGGTTTAGAAACAGGTGAGCATGCTGCGCCATTATGTAAAGGTACACCAGGCGTGTTGCACGGTAATCGCACCTATTTAATGCAAGATAAAAATGGCCAGATTTTAGGAACTCACTCAATTTCTGCAGGTTTAGATTACCCAGGTGTCGGGCCAGAACATGCATGGTTAAAAGATATTGGTCGAGTAAATTATGTGGCTATTGATGACGAAGAAGCTTTGCAAGGATTTAGAGACTTAACACGTTTTGAAGGGATTCTTCCGGCTTTAGAATCTAGCCATGCACTTGCTTATGTTACAAAACTTGCTCCAACAATGCGCAAAGATCAAACTATAATTATTAACCTCTCTGGCCGTGGTGACAAAGATATGAATACCATTGCACAAATTGAAGGTTATGAAGTTTAAAAATAACAGTGATTTAAAGGAATTAAATATATTGTTATTTTTAATAAGAGATAAGTCATGAGTAGATTACAAAAAACCTTAACAGATTTAAAAGCCAACGGAAAAACCGCCTTAATACCTTATATTACAGCAGGGGATCCAGAGCCAAATGCCACTATTGATTTAATGCATTTATTGGTAGAAAAGGGGGCGGATATTATTGAGTTAGGAGTCCCTTTCTCAGACCCTATGGCCGATGGACCTGTTATCCAAAAAGCAGTAGAACGTGCTTTAAAACATAATGTAAGTTTGGATGACGTTTTAGAATTTGTTCGAGTGTTTCGTGAGAAAGATGAAAAAACACCGATTGTGTTAATGGGATATTTAAACCCTATTGAAGCCATGGGATATGAATCTTTTTCTAATGCGGCAAGTTCGGTTGGTGTTGATGCGGTATTAACGGTAGATATGCCTCCTGAAGAGTCTTTAGGTTATAAAGAAGCATTAGAGTCTCATGGGTTAGATCGTATATTTTTAGTCTCACCAACGACACCAACAAACCGATTAGCGGCGGTTAATGAAAAAGGCAGTGGATTTGTTTATTACGTTTCTTTAAAAGGGGTGACGGGTTCAAAAGAACTTGATGTTAAAGATGTTGCTAAGCACTTAGAGCGATTAAACACGCAGCTGAATTTGCCTATTGGAATCGGTTTTGGCATTAAAGACGGTAAAATAGCTTATGAAATGGCTAAATTGGGTGATGCCGTTATTGTTGGATCTGCTTTAGTGACTTTAATTGAAGCCAACGAGTCTAAAGGGATTTATGATATTTATTTAGAAATTGGCAAAAAAATGACTGAATTCCGCGATGCTTTAGATCGCGCTGATGAACATAAATAGCCTAAAAGATTTAAATTGAAGTGCCATTCAACGGTATTTCAACAGGAGAAAGTATGAACTGGTTTGAGAAAATTTTACCAAGTATTAAGCAAGTAACAGAACGTAAAAAATCTGTTCCAGAAGGGCTTTGGACTAAATGCCCTAAGTGTGAAAACACTTTGTATCGTTCTGAAGTAGCACGTAATCAAGAAGTTTGTCCTAAGTGTGATCACCATATGCGTTTAGGTGGTCGTCAGCGTTTAGAAGTTTTTCTAGATGAGGGAAGTTTTGTTGAAACAGCCGCAAATATATTACCTGTTGATGCTTTAAAATTTAGAGACATTAAAAAATATAAAGACCGTATTTCACAGGCTCAAAAAGCAACTGGCGAAAAAGATGCTTTTATTACTGGTGCAGGAACTATCAATCAATTACCCGTGATGGTTGGCGCTTTTGAGTTTAAATTCATGGGCGGTTCAATGGGTTCTGTTGTGGGTGAAAAATTTGTGCGTGCAGTTAACGAAGCGATTGAGCGTAAAACACCATTTATTGTGTTTTCAGCAAGTGGTGGAGCGCGTATGCAAGAGGCTTTATTTTCTTTAATGCAAATGGCCAAAACCAGTGCCGCTTTAGGACGTTTACGAGCTCAAGGATTGCCTTTTATTTCTGTATTAACAGACCCAACTATGGGTGGTGTTTCAGCTAGCTTTGCTATGTTAGGCGATTTAAACGTGGCTGAACCTAAAGCCTTAATCGGATTTGCTGGTCCACGTGTTATTGAACAAACAGTACGTGAAAAGTTACCTGAAGGTTTTCAACGCAGTGAGTTTTTATTAGAACATGGTGCAATTGACCGTATTATTCATCGCCATGATTTACGAAATGAATTGGCAGATATTTGTAAAATGTTACAAAACAAACCAGCCTAATTTGAGACTAAGAACCTTACAAGTGAATCTTAATTAATAGATGAAAACTCCAAATAGTCAATCTTCACTAGAACAGTGGATAGATTGGTTGCTTCACCTGCATGCTGATGAAATTGATTTGGGGCTAGACCGTATACGTTTAGTCGCCAATCAAATGCACGTTAATCAGCCCGCACCTTATGTAATTACCGTTGCTGGTACCAATGGCAAAGGTTCTAGTGTCGCCATGCTCTCTGCTATTTTAAAAGAGGCCGGTTACCAAGTAGGTACTTACACATCACCTCATATTTTAGAGTTTAACGAGCGTATACAAATAAACAATTGTGCAGTAGATGACCAAACGATTGTCAATGCGTTTGATTTGATTGAAAAACAACGTAAACAAACAAAACTTACCTATTTTGAGTTTTCTACGCTAGCAGCATTATCTATTTTTACAGAAGCTAAACTGGATGTAGTTGTCTTAGAAGTTGGTTTAGGTGGCCGTTTAGACGCTGTGAATATTGTTGATGCAAATGCCACTTTAATTACTGCTATTGATGTTGATCATATTGATTGGCTGGGGGATGATCGTAATGTGATTGCTTTAGAGAAAGCAGGGGTTATGAGAAAAGGTCAGGTTTCAGTTTGTTCTGATCCTAATCCACCAAAAACTTTATTAGAGTTTACAAAAAAACTTGGCGTTAATTTTTCGTGTTTATCACTCGACTATGAATATGAAATGAAAAACGCACAAGACCAGGCCTGGTCTTTTAAAGAGTTAGCCCATGATCGTTCGGCACATTTATTTGCAAAACCCGCTTTGCTAGGTCGTTTTCAGTTACAAAATGCATCAGGTGTTGTTGCTCTTTTGCTTAATATTAAAGAGCAACTTCCGGTAACTGATGAGCAGATAAATAGCGGCTTAAAGGCTGTTAAGCACCCCGGTCGGTTAGAATCAAAAAAAATAAATGATCAGGCCTGGTTAATTGATGTAGCGCATAACCCACAGTCAGCACAAGTGTTAGCGGATTATTTAAAATCTCAAAAAGTGCAACCTCAAAATCGTATTGCAATATTTTCAGCTTTAAATGATAAAGATATGCTGCCAATGGTTGAGGCGATGGTACCTTTTGTTAAAACTTGGGCCATTGCTGATTTAGGTATCCCAAGAGCGACTAAACTACAAAATCTTAAAACTATTTTGTTAGCGGCAGGTATTAATCAAGCAAATATAATTGAGTTTAATTCTATTGATTCTGCGGTTATTGCGGTAAAAGAAATGTGTAATAGCGATGTATTGGTTTGGGGTTCATTCTTTACTGTTTCACAAGCGATTGCCTCTATTAAAGGCAGTGAATAAACATGAAAGGTTGTTATTAGGTTCATGGATTCAATAAGTAAAAATCGTTTAATTGGTGCAGCTATTTGGTTGTTTTTATTGGTTTTGATTGTTCCACAATGGTATAGCCATCCTGTGAATTTTGTGCCAGATGGTAAGGCGCAAACTGAATCAAAGAGCACTTTACCTTTGGTTGATCATGCATATCGATTGCCACATAGTGATGAGGAGCCTCTTACAGATGGCCAGGCATCTAAGCGTGATATATTAAAAAATAATGAAATTCATCCGCAAAAGGCAGAATCGTCACAAAATCTTTCAACTAATGAACTTAAGCAGCAGCAAAAAATAATTAAAAAAGCCGATGCTATCGCCAATGATGATCAGTACAAAGGTCAGTGGATTGTTAGGCTTTTAGCCTTTAGTGATATTAACGAAGCTAAGAAGTTATTAAAGCAATTACAGCCGAATTATGCGGTTTATATTAAGTTTTATGAAAAAACTCAAATTTATTCAGTTAGAACTGGGCCTTATCTTTCTAAGGTCAAAGCTGACAAAGACAAAGCAAAATTAGATAAAATGTTGCATACCAATGGTGAGGTTGTGCAATTACCTTAAAGCCTGTATTGTGGGCTTCCCATAAAATTATGGTTAATTAAAGTTATTTAGATACCCTTACATGAGACAAATGAATAGATAAAAATCGTTAAAATCGCCTGATTATTTTAAAAAACTTTGCTAAGTAGCTCAGTCTTTTGCATTAAGCAGGCAATTTTATCTTATTTTTTCTGTCCCTTACTCGTGCATAGGTTTTATTTAGTAAGTTAAGAGAGTATACAAAAATGTGCGGTATTGTTGGGATTGTGTCGGGATCTGGAAATTATGTTAATCAGGAAATCTATGATTCTTTAACCATTTTGCAGCATCGTGGTCAAGATGCTGCAGGAATCGTTACCTGTAAAGATGGGCGTTTTTACCAACGTAAAGATAATGGAATGGTTAAAGATGTGTTTCGTACCAGACACATGCGTGATTTACACGGAAATATGGGAATTGGTCATGTTCGTTACCCAACAGCAGGTTCTTCATCGAGCGCTGAAGCCCAGCCATTTTATGTGAATTCACCATACGGAATTGCTATGGGGCATAACGGTAATTTAACCAATGCCGAAGAAGTCGCAGAAGAAATTTATCGCACTGATTTACGTCACCTAAATACCAATTCAGATTCTGAAGTCTTGCTTAACGTTTTTGCTCATGAATTGATGCAACGTAAAAAGTTGTTTATTGATCATGAAGATGTTTTTAATGCGGTGCGAGCCGTTCATAAACGTGTAAAGGGTGGTTATGCTGCTGTCGGCATTATTTCAAATATTGGTGTAGTCGGTTTTCGTGATCCATTTGCCTTACGTCCAATTGTTGTTGGTAAGCGTGTAACTAAAACGGGAACTGACTATATTATTGCTTCAGAGTCCGTTGCGTTAAGTGGCTTAGGGTTTACTTTAGAAAAAGATTTAGCGCCTGGTGAAGCCGTTGTGATTACTGAGCAGGGTGATATTTACTACAAACAATGTGCTGAAAACCCACAATACTCACCATGTATATTTGAATATGTTTATTTTGCACGTCCAGATTCTATGATGGATGATATTTCTGTTTATAAGACCCGTCTACGTATGGGTGAAAAACTGGCAGAGAAAATTTTACGAGAATGGCCAGAACACGACATCGATGTTGTTATGCCAATTCCTGATACAAGCCGTACCTCAGCACTTGAACTCGCTTCTAAATTAGACCTTCCTTACCGTGAAGGTTTAATCAAAAATCGCTATATCGGGCGTACATTCATTATGCCAGGTCAACAGCAACGTAAAAAATCAGTACGTCAAAAATTAAACCCTATTAACTTAGAGTTTGAAGGTAAAAATGTTTTGTTGGTTGATGACTCAATTGTACGCGGTACAACATCTGGACAAATTGTCGAGATGGCAAGAGAAGCAGGGGCTAAAAAAGTATATTTTGCTTCAGCTGCACCAGCGGTTCGTTATCCTTATGTATACGGTATTGATATGCCTTCGGCTTCGGAATTAGTTGCCAATGGTCGTACAACAGAAGAAATTGCAGAATTTATTGGTGCCGATAAACTTATTTATCAAGATTTAGAAGATCTTATTGAATCCGTTTGTGTTGGGAATGAAAAAATACCTAAATTCGATACATCTTGTTTTAGTGGTGAATATATTACAGGTGATATTTCACCAGAGTATTTAGCATCCCTAGATACAAGTCGTAATGACGAAGCGCAATCAAACAAAAAAGAACAAGGTCAAGAATCGGTTGGTTTGCATAATGAACCTTTTGGAATGGATTCATGAATGAATTAGATATAGAAACCCTAGCAATTAGAGCGGGTTATAAGCAAACACAGGAACAAGAAAATGGTGAAGCGATTTTCACCACATCAAGTTTCTGTTATCAATCAGCCGCGCAGGCGGCGGCACGTTTTAGTGGCGAGGATAAGGGAAACGTTTATTCACGTTTTACTAACCCAACGGTTCGTGCCTTTGAAAACCGTCTTGCTGCAATGGAAGGTGGAGAAGCTTGTGTGGGTACCGCTTCAGGGATGTCAGCTATTCTTTCAACCTTTATGGGGTTCTGTCAATCCGGTGATCATATTGTCTCTTCGCAGAGTATTTTTGGTACAACTAAGGTTTTATTTACTAAATACTTAGCCAAATTTGGGGTTGAGGTAAGTTTTGTTTCACAAACAGATGTTTCTGAATGGGAATCTGCCGTTAAATCAAATACTAAAGCCTTTTTTTTAGAAACACCATCAAACCCTCTTACAGAAATCGCTGATTTAAGCGCGCTCAGTAAACTTGCCAAAACACATAATAGTTTGTTAATTGTTGATAATTGTTTTTGTACCCCTATTCTTCAAAGACCATTAGAGCAGGGGGCAGACGTTGTTATTCACTCGGCCACAAAGTTTATTGATGGCCAGGGCCGAGGTATTGGTGGTGCGGTTGTGGGTTCTGCAGACTTTATTGAAGAGCACGTTCGTGGTTTTATGAGGACGGCGGGGCCAACAATGAGTCCTTTTAATGCTTGGATGTTTTTAAAAGGCTTGGAAACGCTTTCAATAAGAATGAAAGCGCATTGCGAAAGCGCAATGAATCTGGCGCTTTGGTTGTCTGATCATCCAGCCGTAGAACAGGTTTTTTATCCAGGATTAGAATCTCACCCACAGTTTGCTTTAGCAAATAAACAGCAATCAGCTGGCGGTGGATTAGTAAGCTTTAAAGTTAAAGGGGCTCAAGCAGAAGCCTGGAAAGTTATTGATAGTACAGAGATGCTATCTATTACGGCTAATTTAGGTGATGTAAAAACGAGTATCACTCATCCGGCTACAACAACGCATTGTCGTGTAGAACCTGATGTAAGGTTAAAAATAGGTATTACTGAAAATTTAATACGTATATCAGTTGGTTTAGAGTCAATTGAAGATATAAAGAAAGATTTGCAAAGAGGGTTATCACAGCTAGTATAAATAAACGGCCTGGTTAAATAGATTTTACCAGGCCTGGTAATTTTAGCGTGGTAATGGCAGTTCGGTTTCATCGCTTTGACGATAAATGACACAAATTTTACCAATAGATTGCACAAGTAAAGCCCCAGTTTTCTCTAAGATGTAATCTACAATTTGTTTCCTATCATCGCGGTCTGCAGATGCCATTTTTATTTTAAGAATTTCATGGTGCTCAAGTGTACTTTCTAGCTCTTTCATTAAGCTTTCAGTTACGCCGTTAGCCCCAATAATTATCATAGGGTTAATATTGTGAGCAATTCCTCGCAGATATTTCTTTTGGGAAGTTGTTAGTTTTTCAGGTTGGCTCATTGAATTTTCCAGTTGAAGTCATTATTAATAATTTATAGTTTTGTATATTGTAGTTGAAATCTTATTATGGCGAGAAGTAAATCGAGTGCAGGTTGGTTAAAAGAACATTTTGACGACCCTTATGTATTAAAGGCAAAGCAAGAAGGTTGGCGATCACGTGCGGTTTATAAGCTACAAGAGATTGATGATAAAGACCGATTGTTTAAGCCTGGTATGTGTGTTGTCGATTTAGGCGCCGCTCCTGGTGGTTGGTCGCAGTGGACAACACATAAAACAGGCAGTCATGGTGAAGTATTTGCTTTAGATATTTTACCCGTTGAACCTTTTGCCGGGGTTACGTTTATTCAAGGTGATTTTCGTGAAGATGATGTATATGATTCGCTGTTAAATTCCTTAAATGGACGTGATGTGGATGTAGTCATGTCGGATATGGCACCTAATATGAGCGGTAATAAAGGGGTGGATATTCCAAGAGCTATGTACTTGGTTGAATTGTGTGTCGAGTTAGCAGATCAAGTCTTAAAGAAGGATGGAGATTTGTTAATGAAGGTTTTTCAAGGCGAAGGCTACAATGAATTAATGACAAATTTAAAATCTAAATATAGCAAAGTTATTACCCGTAAACCCCAAGCCTCAAGAGCTCGTAGTAAAGAAATTTATCTTTTGGCACGTGGCAAAAAAATGTAATGAATAGTAATTAAGCTTATTTGTCTATAAGCTTAATTTATGGCAGAATGTGTTAAAGTAGTGCAATACATAATTGTAGGAATGTACTTGTGGTTAAATAGTCACAGGGCAAATAGGAAGTAAGGTTAATCATGAAAAATGATATGTTAAAAAATGTACTGATTTGGACTGTCGTAGCAATGGTGCTTATGTCAGTATTTAATCATTTTAGTACACAGGGCCAAGGCTCTTCAGGTCGTTTAGACTACTCTGATTTTATTGAGCAAGTTCATCAAGGCCAAGTGAGTAAAGTTTCTATTGAAGGCTCTACAATACGTGGCGTTTCTATGAATGGTGATGCCTTTACAACCTATAATCCTGGTGATCCAGGGCTTATGGGTGACTTACTTGATTATCATGTAAAAGTCAGTGCTAAAGCACCAGAGCAACAAAGTGTATTGATGCAAATCTTTATTTCATGGTTCCCAATGCTTCTATTGATTGGTGTTTGGATATTCTTTATGCGTTCTGTTGGTGGTGGAATGGGCGGTAAAGGTGGTCCAATGTCTTTTGGTAAAAGTAAGGCCAGAATGCTTACTGATGACCAAAACAAAGTGACTCTTGACGATGTAGCGGGTGCAGATGAAGCCAAGCAAGAGGTTGGTGAAATTGTTGATTTTTTAAGAGACCCAAGTAAATACCAAAACTTAGGTGGAAGTATTCCACGTGGTGTTTTAATGGTGGGGCCTCCTGGAACAGGTAAAACCTTACTAGCAAAAGCGATTGCTGGTGAAGCAAAAGTGCCATTTTTTACCATTTCTGGTTCTGACTTTGTTGAAATGTTTGTGGGTGTTGGTGCCTCTCGAGTGCGCGACATGTTTGAACAAGCCAAAGCGCATTCACCTTGTATTATCTTTATTGATGAAATTGATGCAGTTGGTCGTAGCCGTGGTTCGGGTATGGGTGGCGGTAATGACGAGCGTGAGCAAACGTTAAACCAAATGTTGGTTGAAATGGATGGTTTTGATGGTAATGAAGGTATTATTGTTATTGCCGCAACTAACCGTGCTGATGTTTTAGACCCTGCTTTATTACGTCCTGGTCGTTTTGATAGACAGGTAACGGTAGGTCTACCAGATATACGTGGCCGTGAACAAATTCTAAAAGTACATATGCGTAAAGTACCATTAGCGGATGATGTTGAACCATCATATATTGCACGCGGTACACCTGGTTTTTCAGGTGCAGACTTAGCTAACTTAGTGAATGAAGCGGCACTTTTTGCGGCAAGAGCTAATGATAAAGTAGTAACGCAAAGACATTTTGAGAAAGCAAAAGACAAAATTCTTATGGGTGTTGAACGTAAGAGTATGGTCATGAGCGAAAAAGAACGTCGTATGACGGCTTATCATGAAGCTGGTCACGCTATTGTTGGTTGGATAGTTCCAGAGCATGATCCTGTATATAAAGTGAGTATTATGCCGCGTGGTAGAGCTTTAGGTGTCACTATGTATCTACCTGAAGAAGACAGTTATAGTTACAGTAAACGTAAACTTGAAAGTCAGTTATCAAGCTTATATGGTGGACGTATTGCTGAAGAAATTATTTATGGTCCAGATGCGGTAACAACTGGGGCGAGTAACGATATTGAACGAGCGACGATGATTGCCCGCAATATGGTTACTAAATGGGGCTTGTCTGACAACCTTGGACCTTTGATGTATGAAGAGGAAGATAAGGGTGGTTTTATGGGGTCTTCTCGTAATGCCAATGTTTCTGGAGAAATCTCAAAAGAGATCGATAAAGAAATCCGTAACATAATTGACCGCAATTACAAACGTGCAACTGATATCTTAACTGAGCATTCTAAAGAATTAGAATTGATGACAGACGCATTAATGCAGTACGAAACGATTGATGCAGATCAAATCAAAAATATTATGGAAGGTCGTCCGGCTGGTGAGCCACACGATTGGCATGATGATGACAAAGATGTTGATAAAGATTCAGGTTCTTCAATGTCTGCTTCAGATGATGCAGAAGTGGAAACTGTCAAAAAAGATGATATGGTTAAAGATGATTTAAGTGGTGATGATTCAGTTAAAGAAACTGAATCTGGTGAACCAAAACTTCATTAAAAAGACTGTGTTATTATAAAAAAACCCCGTTTTCGGGGTTTTTTTTTGAACTAAAAAGTATTTACCAGGCCTGGTAAATTTATAAAAGCGAAGCGAGTAATTTGTAATGTTTGATTTACAAGAAGAGATGCAAAAAAGTAATTTTACCAGGCCTGGTATGCCGTTGGTTATGGGGATTTTAAATGTAACGCCAGATTCGTTTTCAGATGGTGGTGATTTTTTAGATAAGGCTGCTATTGAATCAAGAGTGGCACAAATCATTGCGGAAGGTGTTGATATCATTGATGTTGGTGGAGAATCAACTAGGCCTGGAGCAGATAAAGTTTCATTAGAGCTTGAGTTGCAAAGAGTTATTCCTGTTATTGAATGGATTAAAGCTCATTATGATATTCCCGTTTCAATTGATACATATAAAACTGAGGTAATGAAACAAGCCGTTGCCGCAGGGGCGGATATTATTAATGATGTGAATGCATTACGTTCAGAAGGGGCTGTTGAACTGGTTGCTAAACTTGGTGTTTCAGTTTGTTTAATGCATAAACAAGGTGAGCCAGAAAATATGCAAATGGCACCCGAGTATAATGATGTAGTAAAAGAGGTAAAAGAATTTTTACTCACGCGTGCACAGGTTTGTGAAAAAGCAGGAATTGCAAAAAATAAGATTATTCTTGATCCAGGGTTTGGATTTGGCAAGACTTTGGAGCATAATACCCTGCTATTTACAGATTTATCAGAATTTGTAGAATTAGACTATCCTCTTTTAGTCGGCGTATCTCGTAAACGAATGATAGCTGAACTTCTTGATAATGCACCGCTAGAGAAACGTATCTATGGAAGTGTTGCTGCAGCAGCTCTTGCTGGTATGAAAGGTGCCACTATTGTTAGAGTGCATGATGTAGCCCCTACAGTAGACGCCCTAAAAGTTATTGCTCACTTGGTATAAGCTCCAGGTTTATAAATTAGGTTTATGTATGAATGTAGTACAAAAAAAATACTTTGGAACGGATGGTATTCGTAACCGAGTGGGTTCGGGAATGATTAGTCCAGACCACATCTTGAAATTGGGTTGGGCAACAGGAAAGGTTATGAAAGCGCGTGGTGAAACACGGGTGATGATTGGTAAAGATACTCGTATTTCTGGTTATATGTTTGAGTCTGCACTTGAAGCGGGTTTTATTGCTGCAGGAATTGATGTTATGTTGCTTGGCCCTATGCCAACGCCAGCTGTTGCTTATCTCACTCAAACCTTTCATGCAGATGCTGGTATTGTGATTAGTGCTTCACATAATCCACATCATGATAACGGAATTAAGTTTTTTTCTGCCCAAGGTAAAAAAATTAGTGATGAAGTTGAGTTGGCAGTAGAAGCCGCTTTTGAAGAAAATATTGAAGTTGTACCATCTGAGTTGCTTGGAAAGGCAAAACGAATTGAAGATGCTCCTGGTCGTTATATAGAATTTTGTAAAAGCACCTATCAGGCAAGTACTAAGTTGGATGGATTTAAAATTGTACTCGACTGTTCCCATGGCGCAACTTACCATATTGCCCCTCATGTTTTTGAAGAGCTTGGCGCTGAAGTGATAACGATTGGGGTTGAGCCAAATGGTATTAATATTAACCAAGGATGCGGAGCCACGCATCTAGATGCACTGCAGTTAGAAGTTGTTAAACAAAAAGCTGATTTGGGTATTGCGTTTGATGGTGATGGTGACCGTGTGATGATGGTAGATGAAAATGGCCATATTGTTGATGGTGATTTGATTCTTTATATTTTAGCGACACAATCACTTTTGCCAGTACCTGGTGTGGTCGGTACGGTTATGAGTAATTTGGGTGTTGAAAATGCATTACGAGAAAAAGGCATAAAATTTGAACGATCTGTTGTTGGCGATCGTTATGTCATGCAAAAACTCGTAGAAAATAACTGGAATTTTGGTGCAGAACCTTCTGGACATGTTTTATGTCTAAATAAAACGTCAACAGGTGATGGAATTGTTGCTGCGTTACAAATTATGTCAGCGCTTGTGACGGCTCAAAAAACATTAGTAGAATTAACGTCAGAAGTGGAGTTTTACCCACAGGTTTTAATGAATCAAAAGGTAGATAATGCATCCACTATTATGCAGTCAAAGGGTTTGAAAGAAGCAATTTCTTTGGCAGAACAACGTCTTGCAGATAAAGGCAGGGTTTTAGTTCGCGCATCAGGTACTGAACCGTTGATTAGAGTAATGGTTGAAGGAGCGGATAAAGAGCTTGTTGAAACTATTGCAAAAGAATTAATTAATGTAGTGAAATCAGAAATTTCGTAAAATTGCAATATTGTTTTTCAGTCAAGAAAACGCTAATATTGTAAAACTTTTGTGTTGGAGATTAGTAATGAGAAAGCCATTTGTCGCAGGGAACTGGAAAATGCATGGTTCAAAAGCGTCTATTTTGAGCTTGGTAACAGGTTTAAACAATCAGATAGATCAACTAGGTAATGTTGACGTTGCTGTTTGTCCTCCTGCTATCTATATAGATTATGCTAACCGTACACTGACTGGTAACGGTATTTCTGTAGGGGCTCAAAATATGGCAGAAGAGCCTATTCAAGGAGCCTTTACAGGTGAAGTTTCAGTTGAAATGTTAAAAGACTTTGATTGCGGTTATGTCATATTAGGACATTCAGAGCGTAGAGCCATTTATGGTGAAACCGATTCTGAAATTGCAAATAAAGTAAAAATTGCATTATCAGCAAATGTAACGCCTATTTTATGCGTTGGTGAAACATTAGAAGAACGTGAGTCAGGTGTGATGGAGCAAGTTATTGCTACACAGCTAGATGCCGTACTTGATGTTGTTGGTATTGATGCTTTTGGCAAGATTGTAATTGCCTACGAGCCTATTTGGGCTATTGGTACAGGTGTTACAGCTTCTCCTGCACAAGCACAAGAAGTACACGCATTTATTCGAGGCAAATTGGCTGGGTTAAATTCAGCTGTTGCAGAAAAAGTTATTATTCAATACGGTGGAAGTGTTAAACCAGACAATGCAAAAGAATTGTTTGGTCAAGCGGACATCGATGGTGGGTTGATTGGCGGAGCTTCATTAAACGCTGACGATTTCATCGCAATTTGTAAAGCGGCGGGCTAATCATGTTTGGGATTGTATTAACAATACATTTAATTATTGCATTTATTCTTATAGTGCTTGTTCTTGTTCAGCATGGTAAAGGTGCTGATGCAGGGGCTAACTTTGGCGGTGGTTCATCGCAGTCAGTATTTGGTAGTTCTGGTTCAGCCACGTTTTTATCAAGAATGACGGCTGTTGTAGCAACTATTTTCTTTATTACCAGTCTGGTTTTGGCTTATATCGGTAGTCAGCAATCAAAAGGTTATCAAAGTGTGACTAAAGCACCTGTTGAAACACAGATAAAAGAAAAGCCAAATACTCCAACAGCACCTGTTGTGCCTGAATAAAGACATCAGCCGATGTGGTGAAATTGGTAGACACGCTACCTTGAGGGGGTAGTGGCGCAAGCTGTGCCGGTTCGACTCCGGCCATCGGCACCATATTTAATATTACTGCAAAGTTGCAGTCATTAATCAAACGCTAGACGAGGCCTAAAACCCATGCTAGAAAATTATCTTCCTGTCCTAGTTTTTATTGTTCTAGGAGCCCTATTTGGGGTTGGACCAATATTACTCGGTTACCTTTTAGGGCCGCAAAAGCCCGACTCAGAAAAAAACTCACCTTATGAGTGTGGTTTTGAAGCTTTTGAAGATGCACGTATGAAATTTGATGTACGTTTCTATCTTGTCGCAATTCTGTTTATTATTTTTGACCTTGAAATAGCATTTTTATTTCCATGGGCAATAGTATTAGATGAGATTGGTACTTTTGGTTTACTTGCTATGGGTGTGTTTTTATCATTACTTGTCGTTGGATTTATTTACGAGTGGAAAAAAGGAGCGCTTGAATGGGAGTAGAAGGCGTTTTAAAAGAAGGGGTTGTAACCACTTCTGCAGATAAACTTATCAACTGGGCGAGAACAGGCTCTTTATGGCCAATGACATTTGGACTAGCTTGTTGTGCCGTTGAAATGATGCATGCTGGTGCTTCTCGTTATGATTTAGACCGTTTTGGAATAATCTTCAGACCAAGCCCACGTCAATCTGATGTGATGGTTGTAGCGGGCACACTTGTGAATAAGATGGCTCCTGCTTTACGCAAGGTTTATGATCAAATGGCAGAACCTCGTTGGGTAATCTCAATGGGTTCTTGCGCCAATGGTGGTGGTTATTACCATTACTCTTATTCAGTGGTGAGAGGGTGTGACCGTATTGTGCCTGTTGATGTATACGTTCCAGGTTGCCCACCGACTGCTGAAGCACTTCTTTACGGAATTATTCAGCTACAGAATAAAATCAAACGTACCAATACGATTGCTAGATAAGAAAAAGAAATATTACCTATGAAACAGTCAGTATTAGATTTACAAGGCAAAGTTAATCAAGCTTTAGGAGAGTATATAGTCTCTTCTAAAATAGAATTAGATGAACTTACGATTGAGCTTTTGCCAAATGCAGCTATAGAAGCGTTTACGACACTTAAAGATGGTCTTGGTTTTGAGCAACTTATCGATTTGTGCGGTGTTGATTATTTAGATTATGGTCAAGCTAACTGGGAAACAATGACCGCAGTAAACAGCGGTTTTAGCCGTGGGGTTTTTGACTTTGCTGAAGAGGAAGAAGTCTCTGAAGCGGATTCTATGGAGCGACGTTTTGCTGTTGTTTATCACTTATTGTCAGTAAAAAATAATCTACGTATTCGCGTAAAAGTGTTCCCTGAAACAACACAAATGCCAGTGGTTGATAGTGTTATCGATGTATGGAGTGTTGCAAATTGGTTTGAACGTGAAGCATTTGATTTATTCGGTATTATTTTTAAAGGGCATCCTGACCTACGTCGAATCTTGACAGACTACGGTTTTGTTGGACACCCTTTAAGAAAAGATTTTCCTCTTACTGGACACGTGGAAATGCGTTATGACGCAGAAAAAGGCCGCGTAATTTATGAGCCAGTTTCTATTGAAAATAGAGTTAATGTCCCACGTGTGATTCGTAAGAAATCACAAAATAACGTGTAATTAGGAATCAAATATGCCTGAAATTCGTAACTATACTTTAAACTTTGGTCCACAGCATCCGTCAGCTCATGGTGTATTACGTCTAGTATTAGAACTAGACGGTGAGACCATTGTAAGATCTGACCCACATATTGGTTTATTGCATCGTGGTACTGAAAAATTAGCTGAATATAAACCTTATAACCAATCAATTGGCTATATGGATCGCTTGGACTATGTATCAATGATGTCCAACGAACACGCTTATGTTATGGCGATTGAAAAGATGTTAGAGCTTGAGGTTCCAGAGCGAGCACAATATATCCGCGTTATGTTTGACGAGATTACTCGTGTTCTTAACCATTTAATGTGGTTAGGTGCTCACGCGTTAGATATTGGTGCTATGACAGTTTTCCTTTACGCATTTCGTGAACGTGAAGACTTAATGGACTGCTATGAAGCGGTTTCTGGTGCGCGTATGCATGCAACCTATTACCGTCCAGGTGGGGTGTATCGTGATCTGCCAGACACTATGGCTAAATATGAAAAATCAAAATGGAATTCAGGTAAAAAGCTAGACCAGTTAAATGAAACTCGTGAAGGTTCTTTATTAGATTTTATTGAAGCCTTTACTGAGCGCTTTCCTGGTTATATTGATGAATATGAAACCTTATTAACAGATAACCGAATTTGGAAACAACGTACTGTAGATATCGGTATTGTTTCGCCAGAACGTGCCTTGCAACTCGGTTTTACAGGACCAATGTTAAGAGGTTCTGGTATTGAATGGGATCTTCGTAAAAAACAGCCTTATGAAGTCTATGATCGAATGAATTTTGATATTCCAGTCGGTGTTACTGGTGATTGCTATGATCGCTATTTAGTACGAATTGCTGAAATGCGTGAATCAAATAAAATCATCAAACAATGTGTTGATTGGTTAAAAGAAAATCCTGGCGCCGTCATGACGGATGACCATAAGGTGGCTCCTCCATCGCGAGAGGATGCTAAATCTAATATGGAGGCATTAATCCATCATTTTAAGCTTTACACTGAGGGATATACAACTCCTGAAAGTGAAGTCTATTCTGCCGTAGAACACCCAAAAGGTGAATTTGGTATTTATATGGTTTCTGATGGGGCTAACAAGCCTTATCGTATGAAAGTTAGAGCACCTGGTTTTGCCCATTTAGCATCTTTGGATGAAATGGTTAAAGGCCACATGATAGCGGATGTTGTGTCAATCATTGGTACACAAGATATTGTATTCGGAGAGGTAGATCGATGAGTTCGATAGAAACTAATACAGCTAACTTTATTCAAGGTGATGTTAAGGCGCGTATTGATAAATGGATATCAAATTATCCAGAAGATCAAAAGAAGTCTGCAGTTATGCCAGCCTTAAGAATTGTTCAAGAATGCCACAACGGTTATTTAACAAATGATTTAATGGATCAAATTGCTGAATATTTAGAAATTACGCCAATGGAAGTGTATGAAGTAGCCACCTTTTACGGTAACTATGAACATGCTCCAGTGGGTGAAATTAAACTATGTATTTGTAACAGTATTTCTTGCATGTTACGTGGTAAAGACGACATTGTTAAATACTTAGAAACTAAGTTAGGTATTAAGCCTGGTGAAACAACGGAAGATGGTCGTTTCACGATTAAGATGGTGGAATGCTTAGGTTCTTGTGGTGGTGCACCCATGATGCAGGTTGGTAAAACGTATTACGAAAATCTAACCGAAAACTCAATTGATCTACTTTTAGAAGAGTGGGGAAAATAAATGGTCGTACAAAACGAAAACTGTTACCGCTTAAACCATTTAGATCGCTCTTGGGATATTGATGTATATATCGCCAATGGTGGTTACGATGTTTGGAAAAAAGTCGTTGCAGGTGAAATTGAACCAAATGAAATTATTGAAGAAGTTAAAGCTTCAAATATTCGTGGGCGTGGTGGAGCTGGTTTTCCAACAGGTTTAAAATGGAGTTTTATGAACCGTTTTGCTCCTGGTCAGAAGTACATTGTTTGTAATTCTGATGAGGGTGAACCAGGAACCTTCAAAGATAGAGATATTCTTCGCTACAATCCACATGCCTTAGTTGAAGGTATGGCAATAGCCGCTTATGTAATTGGCGCTTCTGCAGGTTATAACTATATTCGTGGTGAATTTTGGGAGCCTTATCAGCGTTTTAACAACGCAATCAACCAAGCTCGTGAAGCTGGGTTGTTAGGTAAAGATATTTTAGGTACAGGTTGGGATTTTGATCTGTATTCGCATTTAGGTGCGGGCGCTTATATTTGCGGTGAAGAAACTGCATTAATAGAGTCAATTGAAGGTAAAAAAGGTCAGCCAAGATTTAAACCGCCATTCCCTGCTAGTTACGGTCTATATGGAAAGCCAACAACCATTAATAATACGGAAACTTTGGCTTCTATCCCAATGATTTTAGCTAAAGGTGGTGAATGGTTTAATGACTTAGGCGTTGAAAACGCAGGTGGTACTAAATGTTATTCAGTATCTGGTCATATTAATTCACCCGGTAACTTTGAAGTAAGAATGGGTACACCTTTTAAAGATTTACTTGAACTTGCTGGTGGTATTTGGAAGGGGCGTGAATTAAAAGCGGTTATTCCTGGTGGTGCTTCAACTGCGATTTTACCAGCTGAAAAAGCGATGGCAATGAATATGGATTACGATTCAATTGCCAAAGCAGGTTCTTTTTTAGGTGCCGGTTCCGTCATTATTATGGATGATCAGACCGACATCGTAAAAGTAATGCAAAATTTAGCACATTTTTATTGGGACGAATCTTGTGGTCAATGTACACCTTGTAGAGAGGGAACAGGGTGGTTATACCGTGTTTTAACTCGCATTGTTAATGGTAAAGGTCGTCCTGAAGATATTGCCGCATTAAAAGATGTAACGGGCAAAATTATGGGTAATGTTATTTGCGGTTTAGGTGATGCGGCGACAATCGCTCTTACTAGCGCACTAGAACATTATGAACATGAATTCCAGCACTATATTGAACATGGTTGCAGTATTTTAGAACGTAAATAATCTATATAGATTATTGCGTAAAATAAGTTAGAAAACTTAGGTTATAGAATTATGGTAAAAGTTGAAATAAACGGTCAAGTTATTGAAGCACATGAAGGGGACATGTTAATAGATGTCGCTGATGATGCTCAAATTGCGATTCCCCGTTTTTGTTACCACAAGAAATTGTCTATTGCGGCTAACTGTCGTATGTGTCTTGTAGAAGTTGAAGGTGCTTGGAAACCGCTTCCAGCGTGTGCAACTCCTGTAACAGATGGTATGAAAGTTCATACCAAATCAGCAAAAGCAATTGCAGCTCAAAAATCCGTTATGGAGTTTTTATTAATTAACCATCCGTTAGATTGTCCTATTTGTGACCAAGGTGGTGAGTGTGAACTTCAAGATGTAGCAATGGATTATGGAGATGACGTTTCTCGTTATTCAGAATCTAAGCGAGTGGTAAGTGATCGTGAGGCAGGTTCTTTAATTAAAACCGATATGACTCGTTGTATTCACTGTACCCGTTGCGTGCGTTTTGGCCAAGAAGTGGCTGGAATGATGGAATTAGGTGCGACAGGACGTAGTGAATGGATGGAAATAGGGACATATATTGAAAAATCAATTACCTCAGAAATGTCGGGTAATATGATTGATTTATGTCCAGTTGGTGCTTTGACTTCAAAGCCATTCCGCTATACCGCTCGTTCATGGGAGCTAAAAGCACACAAATCAATTGCAGCACACGATAGTATCGGTTCAAACATTCTTGTTCATACTAAAGGTAATGACGTAAAACGTGTTGTACCTTGCGAAAATGAAGAGATTAATGAAGTTTGGCTTTCAGATAGAGATCGTTTTTCTTATGAAGGTATTAACTGTGAATCACGTCTAACTCAACCATTAATTAAAACAAATGGTGAATGGCAAGCAACAGATTGGGAAACCGCACTTGCATTTGCCGTAACGGGCATTCAAGAGGTTCTTAAAACATCAAAAAATATTGGTGTGTTGGCTTCTGCAAACTCAACATTAGAAGAGTTACATTCGCTTCAAAAGCTGGCTCGTGGTTTAGGTGTAGAGAACATTGATTATAGACATCGCCAAACAGACTTTACGGCAGATACAGCAGGTTTTAATGCTCCTTCTTTAGAGCATTCATTAAGTGAAGTTGAAAAAATAGATTCAGTTTTACTTGTCGGTTCCTATCTTCGTAAAGAATTACCTATTTTAAATCATCGTGTTCGTAAAGCTGTTCAAGCAGGAGCAAAAGCGTTTGTTATTAACCCTGCTAAATATGAGTTTAACTATAAAATAACGGATCTTTCTAATGACACTGGTTTGGTGTTTACATTGGCAAGTATTGCTAAAGCCGCTTGTGATATTAAAAATATCGACCAGGCCTGGTTAAATGATGTAACGGTTAATGAACAGCATAAAGAAATTGCACAAAAATTAATTGATTCAGCTAATCCATCAATTATGGTTGGGCAGTTAGCTCAAAACCATTCTGATTTTGCAGTTATTCAAAAGCTAACCGCAATTATCTCAATGGCAACGGAAGCTAAGTTGAATATTCTGCCATTAGCAGCAAACGAAGTTGGCGCGCATTTGGTTAACTTTTTACCGATTAATGGTAAAAATAGTTCACAAATGATCGCTGATGGCATGCAAGCATTTATTAATATGAATATTGAACCTGAAGCTGATTTTAATCAGAGTGATTTAGCTATAAAAGCCATGCAAGATGCTGCGTTTGTTGTAAATCTTACTGCTTTTGATAGCGAAATACAGCGTAGTTACGCTGATGTTATGTTACCGATTGCAACATTTACAGAAACAGCAGGAACATTTGTAAATGCAAATGGTTCAAAGCAGTCATTTAAAATGACCGTTGAACCAAAAGGTGATGCAAAAGCCGCATGGAAGGTAATGCGTGTATTAGGAAATATGTTTAATGTTGATGGTTTTGACTTCACGCATTCAAACGAAGTACTCAGTGAAGTATTAGACAATGTAGCTAATAAGGCTGATTTATTTACTCTTAAGTGTTCATTGCCTAAAACAAATAATGATAATGAGGTGCAAATGGTCTCTCCATACCAGATAGATTCAATTGTACGTCGTTCACCATCGCTTCAGGCTACTCCTGATGCAAATGTTGAAACAATGGGTAGAGGATAAAGTCGATGTTTGATGCACTTCAAGCCTTTTTGTCAGGCTTTTTATTTGACTGGTTAGCAATTCTGATTACCCTAGTTTTACAAGCAGTAGCCGTTGTACTGCCTATTATGCTAGTGGTTGCCTGGTTAACTTATGCTGAACGTAAAGTTATTGGCTTTATGCAAGTTCGTATGGGGCCAAACCGTGTTGGTCCACTTGGGTTGTTACAACCTATTGCAGATGCCTTAAAGTTAATGACCAAAGAGGTTATATTCCCAACGCAATCAAATAAATTTTTATTTATTGTTGCTCCAGTATTAGCAATAACGCCTGCTATAGCAGTATGGGCTGTTATTCCGTTTTCAGAAGGGGTTGTTGTTTCTGACATTAATGCAGGTATTTTGTACGTATTAGCCGTGTCATCCATTTTAGTTTACGGTGTAATTATTGCAGGTTGGGCTTCTAACTCTAAGTATGCTTTTTTAGGTGCTTTACGTGGTTCTGCACAAAAAATTTCATATGAAATTGCAATGGGCTTTGCTTTAGTGACGGTATTGATGATTGCTGGCAGCATGAACCTAACAGACATTGTTAACGGTCAAAAAGGTGGTGTTTTTAACTGGTATTTATTGCCGTTATTACCAATGTTTTTTGTGTACTTTATTTCAGGGTTAGCAGAGACAAACCGAACGCCTTTTGATGTAGTAGAAGGTGAAGCAGAAATCGTAGCTGGTTTTCATGTTGATTATTCAGGAATGACCTTTGGTATATTTATGCTTGCTGAGTATGCCATGATGATTTTGATTTCATTCATGACTTCTATTATGTTTTTAGGTGGGTGGTTATCTCCCTTTGAAGGTATTCCAGTTTTAGATGCAATGTTTGCTTGGGTACCTCAATTAGGTTGGTTAGCATTTAAAGTATCGTTCTTACTATTTGTGTTCTTATGGTTGCGAGCAACATTTCCTCGCTACCGTTATGACCAATTAATGCGTTTAGGATGGAAAGTATTAATCCCAGTAACTATTGTTTGGGTATTTGTTGTTGGCGCAATGAAATACTTTAGCTTTGGTCCTTGGTTTAATTAAATAGAGGCTTACATGGGTAAATTTTTAAAACATCAAATTAAAACCTGGGGTCTAACTGAGCTATTTAAAGGGCTTTCAGTAACAGGTAAATATTTTTTCAAAAGAAAGATAACCGTTCGTTATCCAGAAGAAAAAACTCCAATTTCACCTCGCTTTAGAGGGCATCATGCTTTACGACGTTATGAGAATGGCGAAGAGCGTTGTATTGCTTGTAAATTATGTGAAGCAGTTTGTCCTGCCAATGCGATAACCATTGAATCAGAAGAACGTGAAGATGGTACACGTCGTACTACACAATATGATATTGATATGTTCAAGTGTATTTACTGTGGTTTCTGTGAGGAAGCATGTCCAGTAGATGCCATTGTTGAAACACGTGTATTTGAATATGAATTTCATGAACGCGGGCCACACATTCGTACCAAAGAAGATTTATTAGCCTTTGGTGATGAGCATGAAGAGCAAATTGCCGCCGATAGGGCTGCAGATGCTAAGTATCGTTAATAGGAAAATAGATAGTTATGACATTTGAACAATTTATATTTTATCTCCTTGCAACGATAGCTACCGTTGCAGGATTAATGATGATCTCTGTAAAAAATCCAGTAAAGGCAGCGCTTTGGTTAGTGCTTGCTTTTGTATCTACTGCAGGTATCTGGATTACAGCTCAAGCTGAGTTTCTTGGATTAGTCCTTATCTTAGTTTATGTTGGGGCTGTAATGGTTTTATTCTTATTTGTGGTCATGATGTTAGACATTAACTTAGCCATTCTTAAAGAAGGTTTTACAAAGTATTTGCCTTTAGGCGCTATGGCAGCAATTGCTATATTTGCCATGATGTATATGGTTTTAGGACCAGAACATTTTGGTTTAGAAGTTACAGGGAATCCTGTTAATCATGCCGCTGATTACAGTAATACAGTTGCTATTGCGATACCTTTATATACCACGCATGCTTATGCGTTTGTATTGGCAGCGGTGTTGTTACTTCTAGGTATTGTTGCTGCAATTGCATTGACCTTACGTCGCCGTCCTACTACAGAAGTTCTATATCAAAATATTGATAAACAAGTTAAAACTCAAGCTTCTGACCGTGTACGTATAGTAAAAATGGAAACCGTAACTGAAAAAGATATTGTAACTAAAGAGGAGGGTGACAAATGATCGCTTTATCGGATTATCTGATCTTTGGTGCAGTGCTATTTATGATCAGTATGGCGGGTATTTTCTTAAATAGAAAAAACGTTATTGTTTTATTAATGGCCATTGAATTATTACTGCTGGCTGTCAATACGAATTTGGTTGCGTTTTCGCATTATCTAAATGATGTAACGGGTCAGATTTTTGTGTTTTTTATCCTTACGGTTGCCGCTGCTGAAGCAGCAATTGGTTTGGCTATAATTGTTTTAGTATTCCGTAATCGTAAGAGCATCAATGTTGATGATCTTGGATCACTGAAGGGGTAGTTGTTGATGTTGCATACAATTTTAATTGTTATTTTACTTGCCCCTTTAGTTGGTTCTGCTATTGCTGGTTTATTTGGAAGGCAAGTAGGTCGTAAGGGTGCGCATTTTGCCACTATTATTGGTGTTGGTATATCAACCGTCTTAGCGGCTTATGTGTTTTATGAATTTGTTTTACAAGGGGCAAGTGCCTATAACGCAAGTCTATATACTTGGTTAGTTAGTGATGGTATTAAGTTTGAAATTGGTTTTATGATTGACCAACTTTCAGCAACGATGATGTTAGTGGTTACCTTTGTTTCATTAATGGTTCATATCTACACAGTGGGTTATATGGATCATGATGAAGATTATGTTCATGACAATCCTTATTACCAACGCTTCTTTAGTTATATTTCATTATTTACATTCTCAATGCTTTCATTGGTTATGGCTAATAACTTCCTACAACTATTTTTTGGTTGGGAAGCGGTAGGTTTAGTCTCTTACCTATTAATTGGTTTCTATATGAAGCGTGAGTCTGCGATTCAAGCAAACTTTAAGGCCTTTTTGGTTAACCGAGTAGGTGACTTTGGTTTTATTTTAGGTATTGCCGTTGTGTTTGTTTACTTTAATACAATGGACTATAACGAGTTTTTTGCTCAGTTAGCGGCTAATAAAGATGTCATGATTGAAATCGTTCCAGGTGTTGAATGGTCAATGATTACTTTAATGTTGATCTTATTGTTCATTGGTGCCATGGGTAAATCAGCGCAAATGCCATTACACGTTTGGCTTCCAGAATCGATGGAAGGTCCAACCCCTATTTCAGCATTAATTCACGCTGCAACAATGGTAACAGCGGGTATCTTTATGGTTGCGCGTTTATCACCAGCGTTTGAGCTTTCTGAAACGGCATTAAGTTTTGTGCTAATTATTGGTGCTCTAACAGCATTTATGATGGGCTTATTAGGGCTTATTCAAAATGATATTAAACGTGTCGTTGCCTATTCAACCTTATCACAATTAGGGTATATGACTGCCGCAATGGGAGCTTCGGCTTATGCAGCAGGTATGTTCCATGTATTGACTCACGCCTTTTTCAAAGCATTGCTTTTCTTAGCGGCAGGTTCAGTGATTATTGCTATGCATCACAAGCAAGATATCCGTGATATGGGTGGTTTGAAAAAGTATATGCCAATCACTTACATCACTATGTTAATTGGTTCTCTTGCTTTGATTGGTTTCCCAGGTTTCTCAGGCTTCTTTTCAAAAGAGAGTATCTTAATGTCGGTTGGCGAATCAGATAGATATGGTGCTAGTTTTGCCTATATTCTTTTATTGATGGGAGTTTTTGTAACAGCGTTCTATAGTTTCCGTATGTTCTTCCTGGTCTTCCACGGTAAAGAAAGTGACTATGTTCGTAGCCATGAAATCAAAGAATCACCTTGGGTGGTTACTGTGCCATTAGTATTACTTGCAATCCCAGCATTATTAATGGGTATGCCTATGATTGAATCAATGTTAACAGGTACTTATTTTGGTGAATCCATTACTATACTTCCTCAAAATGACGTAATGTTGGCGGTATTCAATGATTACTACCATGGCGTGATTAATCTAATCTTACATGGCTTTGTTACATTGCCAGTAATCCTAGCGTTATCAGGTGTTTTCTTGGCTTGGTTAATGTACTTAAAAGTACCAACCATTCCTGGAAAAATTAAAAACATGTGTCCTCGTGGTTATTATGTTTTAGATAACGCCTACGGCTTTGATCGATTAAATGAAATCATTTTTGTAGAAGGTGGTCAAAAATTAGGTAAGTTCTTTACGCGTGTTGTTGATGTTAAATTAATTGACACAGGTATGGTAACCAATGCCTTTATGGCAGTTGCTAATTCAGCTTCTGCTTTACGTCAGTCTCAGACTGGTTTTATGTATCACTACGCGTTTGTAATGATTTTTGGTCTGCTAGCAATGCTAGTTTGGACTCTGTGGTAATTAAAAGAATAAGAAGAAGGGAATAGACTACATGCTATCAAGCTATCCTATTTTAAGCACACTAGTATGGTTACCAATAATTGGTGGCCTACTAGTATTATTTGCTGGTCGTAACAACGACACAGTTGCTAAGTGGTTATCACTTGCAATTGCGGGCCTCACCTTTATTCTTTCACTTCCTTTGTGGTTTAATTTTGATGTCACAACGGCGGCTATGCAGTTTGAAGAAAATATCCCATGGGTACCAATGTTTAACATTAGTTACCATTTAGGGGTAGACGGTTTATCTATGCCTTTAGTTTTACTAACAACCTTTACACAGGTATTAGTTATTGCTTCGGCTTGGGATGTTATTAAAGAACGTGTTGAGCAATACTTTGGTGCTTTCCTAATTATGGGCGGTATTATGGTTGGTGTTTTTGTTGCACTAGATTCCATTCTTTTCTACGTATTTTGGGAAGCCTTGTTAATACCTATGTTTATCGTTATTGGTAAATGGGGTGGGCCTCGCCGTGTTTATGCAACCATGAAGTTCTTCCTATATACCTTCTTTGGTTCGGTATTCATGCTAATTTCTTTTATTTACATGTATTACCAATCTGGAAGCTTTAGCATTTTAGATTTCCAGTCAATGCAATTAGGCATGACAGTACAAATCTTAATTTTCTTGGCTTTCCTTATCGCATTTGCTGTAAAAATTCCAATGTTTCCAGTACATACATGGTTGCCAGATGCTCACGTGGAAGCGCCAACAGCAGGTTCAGTTGTTCTAGCAGCAATTATGCTTAAGATGGGTGGTTACGGTTTTGTTCGTTTCAGTTTACCCATAACCCCTGATGCTTCTATGACTCTTGATTGGTTAGTTATAGCCTTGTCTCTTGTTGCTATTGTTTATATTGGTGTTGTGGCAATGGTACAAAGTGACATGAAAAAACTCGTTGCCTATTCTTCGATTTCGCACATGGGTTTCGTTACATTAGGTATGTTTTTGGTCTATGACATTGTACAAAATACAGGTTCTATGCAAGGTGCACAAATCGGTATGGAAGGAGCCATGGTGCAAATGATTTCTCACGGATTCATTTCTGGTGCCATGTTCTTAGCAATTGGTGTTTTATATGACCGCATGCATACTCGTGAAATATCTGCCTATGGTGGTGTTGTAAATAAAATGCCATGGTTTGTATTCTTTGCGGTTCTATTCTCAATGGCTAACGTAGGTTTACCTGGTACATCAGGGTTTGTAGGTGAGTTTATGGTTATCATTAGCTCCTTTAAAGCAAATCTTTGGTACGGTACTCTAGCTGCATTAACACTTATTATTGGTGCTGCCTATACATTATGGATGGTTAAACGCGTTTACTTTGGTGCTGTTACCAATGAAAATGTTGAAAAATTGACCGATTTGAACAAACGTGAATTTGCCATTATGGCTGTGTTAGCCGTTGCGGTTGTTGGACTAGGTGTTTATCCAGGTCCAGTTATGGACGTTATGCATACTTCTGTAGCGAACTTATTAGTTCAAGCCACAACTTCTAAACTTTAATCGGATATAGGTGAGTTAATTTTATGAATTTTGTTATTCCGTCATTTGCACCAGCTATTCCAGAAATGGTGCTTTTAGGACTCATTTCTTTTATCTTGGTTGCAGATACCTTTTGGTCTAAACGTTTCCAATTTGCAACATATTATGCTACGCAAATTTCACTGATCGTTGTAGGTTATTTGATTCTATCAAGTTTTACAACAACCCAAATCATTACCTTTGACGGTAGTTTTGTACGTGATAGTTTTGCAGATGTACTCAAGTTATTTACTATTATTGTGAGTTTAGGTATTTTCTTATTCTCTCGTGAATATTTACTACAACATAAATTCTACACTGGCGAGTTCTTTATTCTAGGGCTGTTTGGTGTATTAGGTATGTTCGTTATGATTTCTGCCAATAACATGATAACTATGTTCATTGGTTTAGAAATCATGTCATTAGCCATGTATGCAATGATTGCATTAAGAAAAGACTACAGTCTAGGACTAGAAGCCGCGATTAAATACTTCGTATTAGGGGCTTTAGCAACGGGTATGTTGCTATATGGTTTCTCAATGATTTATGGTGCAACGGCTTCAATTACCTTTCCAGAAATGGCAAAAATAATTGCATCAGGTAATGTTGATAAAGTCGTCCTCTCTTTTGGCGTTGTCTTTGTTGTCATTGGTCTAGCCTTTAAACTAGGTGCTGTACCATTTCATATGTGGATGCCCGACGTTTATCAAGGTTCACCATCAGCCGTTACACTCTATTTAGGTACTGCACCTAAAATAGCTGGTTTCGCTATGCTATATCGTCTTCTTGAAGAAGCTTTACCAGGCCTGGTAGAAGATTGGCAATCACTTATTATTATGATTTCAATCCTATCAATGGTTGTGGGTTCACTGATTGCTATTGTGCAAGATAACCTCAAGCGTATGCTAGCTTATTCAGGTATTGGACATGTTGGATTCTTATTGCTAGGTGTCATTGCCGCTACGCCAGAAGGTTATTCAGCCGCCATGTTTTATGTCATAGTTTACGCATTAACTGGTGTTGCAGGATTTGGTATGATAGTGTCACTATCTAAAACAGGTAATGAATTCGATAAGATTTCAGACTTTGTTGGCTTAAATGCACGTAATCCGTGGCTAGCCTTTATGATGTTTATAGTACTATTTTCAATGGCCGGTATTCCACCATTTATTGGGTTCTGGGCAAAAATTATAGTGATTGAAGAAGTTATTAAAGCAGGCTTTACTTGGATAGCGGTTATTGCAGTTATTATGGCTGTTATTAGTGCCTTCTACTATTTAAAAGTTGTTAAAGCCATGTATTTTGATAAACCAGAAGATAATTCACTTATTGAAACTACAAGCTCAAGTTCAAATATTGCAGTTAGTTTGTTTGCTATTGCTCTATTAGTGTTAGGTCTAGTGCCAAGTTCGCTAATAGATCTCTGCTACAACAGTTTAAAAGCATTATAAATAATAAATAAAGTCCGAATAACGGGCTTTTTACGTTTAAGGGTAAAGTTATGGATATCAACCAAGCAGTATGGTTATTACTTGTTACAGCAATTGTTTTAGCTAATATTCCATTTATATTATCAAACAGATTGTTTGTTTTTATAAAAGTCCCAGAAAAATCAATTTGGATAAACCTACTAGAATGGTTCCTATACTTTATCGTAACAGGGTTCTTTGCCTATATGCTTGAAAACAAAAGCATGGGACATGTAACTCAGCAAAGCTGGGAATTCTATACAATTACCTTATTCATGTTTATGATCTTTGCTTTCCCTGGTTTTATTTACCGTTATAATCTTAGACAGTTTATTAAAAAAACTACAGCATAACCGCTATTATAAATATTTAAAAAGGGAGCTTTAAAAGCTCCCTTTTTTTGTTTTAAAGCCTATAAAAGTAGCAGCCAAAAAGGGTATTAGAAAAAACTTAAATAAACTTACTATTTAGGGTTGTAATATTTCTGTAACTCCCTATAATACGCCACATCGAAACGGAAACGTTACGGTTTACAAATTGTCGCGGGGTGGAGCAGCTTGGTAGCTCGTCGGGCTCATAACCCGAAGGTCGTTGGTTCAAATCCAGCCCCCGCTACCACTATTTCTTGACACGATTGATTTTCTAGTAAAATTGTCGGGTCAACTTCTAAAGAAGCTTCTATTTCAGAAGCTTTTTTTTTGTCTAAAATTATTCCATTTTTTCCAATAAGCGAGGCCATAAGTTTTTGTGCAATAGGCAAATGTTCTTTATATTGGTTTAGTTTTAAAATAGCACTTTCTAGTTCTTCCTTATATATCAATTCATCAAATTCGATTTTCTGCTTTTGATGACGCTCTTCAGAAATCATTTTAGTTTGAATATCTTTTATCTCATTTTCTAGCTGTTCGATTTTTCGATTTAAACGTTCGACTGCTGTTCCATTTGCAATAGCATCAATAAGGTTTTCTATTTGTAAATTACGACTTTCAATTTCATGATCGTAATCAACTTGAGGAGATACTTTATTTTCTATGTCTTTAGCAATTTTTAATGTTTCTGTTTTAAAAGAATTTAAGATTTCATCAGTGTTAATGATGCTGATTATTGCTTCAATGATACTTTCTTCAATATCGGTTCTTTTAATATATTCTTTATTTGTGCAAGTACCTTTATTAATTGCTGTACCACATGCGTAATGATTCCTACCGGAAACTATTAAATTGCTTTTACATTCTGGGCACTTTAATAATCCGCTTAATAAATGACCAGCTCTTTTCTTTCCTTGTGATTTGTCTATACCTTCTCTGATGCTGTGTGAAGCTTCGTGTGTTGCCCGAATTCTTTTTTGTGCCCTAGACCATGTTTCGTCATCAATAATAGCAAGTTCTTTCATGCTCATTGTGTGCCATGATTCTTTAGGATTCATTATTGGGACTCGTGTGTTTTTTTCATTATTCTTTATAAATCTTCGTTTGTTCCAAACTCTTATTCCTATGTACATAGTTTGTAGTAAAAGACCTGATTCTTTTTTAAGATTAGGTTGAATGGTTGATCCATTCCATTTTTTACCTGTTGGACTCGGAATGCCTTCTTCATTTAAAAGCTTTGCAATTTGTCTGGATGAATATCCATTGATATATAAATTAAATATTCTTTTAACTATCTCAGCTTCAGTTTCATTTATTACATACTTATAAGCTTCTGGATTACCTTTTTTTGTGTAACCCCCTACAGGCTCAGTCTTATACCCATAAATTCGACCACCTGTCGCAAACCCATTTAAAAACTTATCCTCAAGGCCATTTCTAGTTTTATAAGCCAGGTTGTCAATGTATGCTTCATCAATAACAGATTTGAATTGCAGCAACATTTTTTTGGATGGGTCAGATGCAAAAGAATCATAATTATCCTGAACGCATAAAACGCGAACTCCTGAACAGGCTAATATATTTAAACCCTTAGCATTGTTTTCAACACTTCTTCCAAATCTAGAGAGGTCATCGATGATGATGACGTCAAATTTTCTCTTGTCCGCATCTTCAAACATTTTTTTGTAAGCAGGGCGGTTTGTTGTAGTTCCAGAAATAGCTTCATCAGAATATATATCTATTATTTCTAGATTATTATTCTGTGCATGTTTTGTTCCATTTCGAACTTGAATATCTATAGAAGATTTATCTTGCATGTCACTGCTATATCTAGCGTATATTACGGCTCTATTTCCCATTGTGAAATTTCCTTATTATATTGAATTGTAAGAGAATGATAATCATTCATCTAATTAACGGAAAAATCGTCGGAAATATTACCCTGTGTATGAAATTATATTTTTTATCGTTTTATTTCAATTAGTTAGAGCTTAATATGGCTAATTTAATTAATTGTTTTGATAGGTGTGGTTTAACACTAACGGAAAGAGGTTAAGATAAACTACCTAAACATATAAACTGCCGTTAATAAGGAGAATCAAATTATTTTCCTTATTCTTCTTTAGCATTTATGTATTTCTCAGCTGTTATTCTCGCTAATAGTTTGATGAGTTCGTTAATTGTTTCATCGTTTATGTTTTCTTTAATTTGTTTCATGGCGTTTAATTTTAGTAATGTTTTCATTTCAGAATTCATAGTTTATTCCTCGATTTTTAATTAATTCAAGGAATAAAGGACGACATAAACGTAACTAAATACGAAAACAGATAATTCAATAAAAACTCACCAATGCAATAACTTGATTGAGTAAATCACGGAAAGATTTGGCTCTTTATTTTGCTCAATGGCCTTAAGCTTTATTTGATTCCTTCTGATTTTTGTATTATGTTTAAAATGAAAAGTGTTTAGTATTTTCAGGTTCGGAATTAGTTGATCACTACATGGGTATACTTCGATAAAAGGAGTGATTATGGAAGTTAAGATTTTTCAGTTTGGAAATAGTCAAGCCATCAGAATTCCAAAAGAGTTTCAGTTTGATGTTAAAGAAGTCGAAATTTTTAAGCGTGGAGATGAGCTTATTCTTAAGCCAAGAGCTAAAAATCTCGGAGTCGCCTTTAAACTTTTGGGTGAAATGCCGAATGATTTTATGGTGAATGGCCTAGAAGTTTCTCACCCTCAAGAAAGAGATGTTTTATAAATCTGGTATATGATGCTCGATACTCCTACTCATATTATGTCTTTAGCGACATATATGAGCAGGAGTACGGAAGTTTAAAACCGATAATTCTGACAGTGCATTCTATTCTTAACTTTAGAATATCTATTATTTTTCTTTAATCATGCTTGATGAAATTTTCTTTTAATAAAATTTCATTTCTTGATTCGTTTGAGCGCTCTTTTTATCTATTCACTAATCAAAGATTAGCAATTTTTTAACGATTGAGTATTACAGGTTTAGTTAATCTTAAGTCATAACATAAACATGATGGTACTTTTTGTTTAGTTGATAAAATTCGAGAATATTGTCGAAGTTGAGAACATTAATACCATTGTAAGCTAGTTGTTTAATCTCTCTTTCGTAAAGATTTTTCATACGCTGATTTTTTACGTACCAAATCGTTTCTACGGTATATTCTTCAGACTCATATTTGTCATCAAGTAAATAGCTAACATTACGGTCGGCATTGACCAAAGCATTTATCCTATCTCTTCTATTTTTTTCTGAAAATTCGTATTCTATAAAATAGCTATCATTTTCACTAATATTGATAAAGCCATCAGGCATTCTTGGAAGGTAATCTGCGGTTGCACGTAGTTCGCGTTCTGTCACAAAATTAGGCAAATATTGATATTTTAGATATGTATTTCTAGTCATTCGAATCATCATATTGGCTGTAGTTAAGTTGTGCGTAGCTTTTACCCCAATGCCAAGCTTGTCATTACTTTTAGGATAAAAAAATGGTTCTTTATTTTTTAGATATGTTCTGAATGCTTTTGGTTTTAATGCGTAAACAGTTTTGGATGTTGTGTATTTGCTTTCTAATGCTTTAACTACGTTTTCTTTTTGTAGGTTTTTCATAATGCGATAAAACCCACCATTATTGCTTTTATCAAAGTTGAGTAGGGTCATCAATACAGGTTTATCTAAAAACTTGAATCTAAATATGCTGTCACAAACTAGTTGCTTAGCTAGAAATCCTTGCCTTTGATTTTCATTAAAGGTTTTAGTTTGTTTAGTTTGTAAGTCTAAATATTCATCGTAATTTAAAAGTTTATCTCCAATCAATCTCATCAGTTATTTTCTCCATTTTTTTCAAAAAAACGCGGTGCATTAAATGTTCGCACCGTGTTTTGATTGTTTTCATAAAATGGATTAGGGTGAAAATATCCAATGTCATTGAATTTTTCTTATAAGTACTGGAGAAAAGATACCTCATTCTTACTCGCACCGGTTCTCGTTTCGGAAATTCGGGGTGGTGATTTTCTTTATTTAGAAAATAGTGAAGTCAGATACAGTGCACCGAAGATATTCTGGCTAGCCCTGTAAAAACAGCTTTTTGATTTTTATTCAAAAATACAAAAAGCCTGAACTTCGGCCGAGATTATTCGCACAGTGGGTGCGAGATAAATCTAGGCCTGCGCAGCTTAAATTTGAACAATTTAACCTTTGCCTCCGATTTTCTGCTTTGGGAGCAAAAAATCTGCGCAGTCGCACCCTCTGAACGGGGTGCGCCTTTGCCGGCGCCCCTCGGGTTTTCAACCCGAGTCCATTACTCCGCAATGCTTCAACCCGACATCCATATCCATGGATAGTCTTAGCTCTTTTTTGCGAGGCAAAACGAGCAAGTTTCAGCCTATTGCAGACTAACGGACTCGGCTTGCCGAGGGGCGCTCTGCATAACGCTAGCTTTGTCGTGGGCGACAAACCTGCTAAAACATCCTTGGGGATGTTTTTATGCTCTCCTCAACACCCTTATTCCGCCTGGGGGAGGAATAAGGCTTCTCACAACGTGGGGTTGTTCGTTCGTCACGACCGTCAAAAAACGCTACTTGAACATACGCTTTATTTTGACTCTCACAAAGTTTAAGTTCCTGGACGTCACTTAACTTTGTTCACAACCGCATGCAATATTAATCTTAATATTTCATGCTCTCAATTAGTGAATGGCTAAAGCCATTCACTAATCTCACAAACATTACAAAAAGTTTGAAATAGCTTTTTTCTTAGCATCTCTTTGTACATAAATCGGCTGATTATTAAAAGGTAAAACATAATCTATCTGCAAAATAATAGGGTGTAAAAATCCGAGTATGAGATTAAGCATCCATCAAAAAATACAACGGCTTTTATCTGAATTAAGTTTATTTATATTCTTTCAATCAAGGTGAAAAAAACATTAATTTTTTTAAATTTCTTTCATATTTAGGGTCGTATTTCCGGGCGAAATTCCGTTATTTCTTTAAGAGATGAGATTGATTCAATAATAAAAAAATCATTCTAATCTTGAGTATTTATTAACTAATAAAAAGCCAAGGAGCTAGCAATGGAAAACGTAAAGTTAATTTCATTATCAACAATTGCATTTAATTTATCAGGGTTTAAACACTATAGCAAAAGTGCTGTAGAACTCGTTTCTAACCACCATGGAAAAACGTCAGTAGATACCGTTTATTCGGAAAAAGCATATCTTCACGAAGATGGCAGTTTAACAGTTCAAATTCTGAATTCGGAAGGGAATGTTATAGATATCATGCGTTTCGATTCTACTCAATTTCGTATTGAAACAAAACATTAATTGAAGGAGGTAAAACATGGTTATAGATGTATGCAATCTAACGAATAAAGAAATTGAATTCATTTCACAAGAGCCTGTAATTCAGATACAGGCAGTGGATTTTAATTTAAACGACTCGGGGCAGCTTGCTTTAGTAAAGGGTTTTCCCAAAATTATGAGGAAATGTCTCAATCGTGAACGTTATGAACAACTTATGACAAAGGATGAATATTACATTAACGCAAAAGGCGAACTTCTCATCGTACTATTTGACGAGCAATTTACGCCATTCGTCGTTTTAGATTTTCAATCAACTCAATATGAGTTAAAGAAGCAATAGATTAAAAAGATAAAAGTGTAGATGTTGAAAAAAATGGCCATATATTCAGAGCAATTTATTGGATACATTTTCTACACTTTATTTGTTATTTAAAAAAGTGGCCCTAGACATAAACAGGATTCTAGATTTAGAATGTAAATCTAGTAAATGATTAATAAATATATATAAAACAATAGGTTAGGTGAAAATTATGCTCTATTTTATTAAAGGTTTAAAGAATGTTCGAAATGAAAAAGGAATTTCTCAAGAGAAATTAGCAAAGCTTTCAAGTGTTGGTGAACGCACTATCAAGAGAATTGAAACAGGGTCTAGTTGTAATCGAAACACATTAGATAAACTAGGAAAAATACTTCCTACAATAATCGATACAGTAATAGAAGAACCTTCAGAAGGATGTGTTGAAACACCTGGTTCGATTTATTTACCAGTTGATAAAATCTATGTTCCAGCTTTAAACGAACATGAGCTATCTTCAGAAATAGTCGAGCGAATAGAAAAAGTTTTTCAAACTTTCGGTGAATTTATTCCACCAGCGAGTTTTTCTGAATGGGTGTCAGATTTTGCACAAGAACCAATAGAATCGCTAGAAGGTGAACTAGCATTATGGGAGGCACTACTGTTAGCGTATGAGCGGTTTATCATTAAATACCCTAATTGTTCCCTTGAACAAAAAACTGAAATCTGTGAATACTTAATGGAACGGAGCACATCTCCCAAAAATCAAATCCGAATGTATAAGCCAAAGTTTCTTTCTAATAAATCTTTCAAATTTCTTCAAAGCATATGTCGGTTTAAGGGGGTACCTGTGGGTGTTAAAAAGGTTGCTAATTAACTTCTTTTGTATTGTTTAAGTTCCTGGAATAAAAAATGTTACAAACAGTATCGATTCAAATAAATAAAGGCTATAGAAGTCTGGTTGCAAAATCGTCGATTAAAAAAGGGCAAATTATTCTTGAGGAATCACCTTTTGCTATTGTTAGTTCAAAACATCAAATTCAATTTGAACTTGCACAAAGATTTGGATGGCCCTGGGTATTAACTTTTGAACTATTTAATATGATTTCGAACCACCAATTTAAACATAGGTTTGAACTCCTGAAACTTCATTCCAACACAGGGTTTGTATTGGATGAAACAGACAAAAAAATTTTAAAAAGTCTTGAACAAAAACTGGGGTATAGGATAAACGAAGTACTAAAACTTTATTACAAAGTCGTAACCAATAACTTTTTTTTAACCTACAAATTAAATAATTTTGGCTGCGTTCTATATGAGTTTATTTCAGCAATGAACCATTCTTGCATTCCAAATGCTTATGTAACAAATGAACTAACAGAAACAAGCTGCATAGGGAAAATTCATGCTTTAGAGGATATAGGCGAAGGCGAAGAAATTACAATTTCATATTTGGGTTCTGAGTTTTCAGTTAAAGATTCTCTTGCATTAGTTAAAGCGTTTCCAGAAGTAACTCTTCGACAAAAACAAATTTTCGCAGAGCATTTTTTTGAATGTAAATGCATTTTTTGCAAAATGCAAAATGCTTGCAATTAATAATATCTAGAAAATTAAATTTTTAACTATGTTCTTTCGTGTCCTAAGTGCTCATCAAGTTTAACTCGAAAATAAAGGAGGGTGTATGTTTCAGGAAATACTAGATTCAAATTTGTTTTGGCCATTATTTATCTTAACGGTCTATTTAGCCGTTATGACTTATCTCGAAAAAAGAAAAAAGTAATATGGCAGTGAACTATAAATATATTTAGAAATATTTAAATAAAGTGAAGCCTTCAGAATTAATCTGACCGTTACTCAATTTGACCTTCTTCTTGGACTGTTTAAGCACTCCATCTCTGGCTTAACGCCTCAGCTTGTCTTAAACAAAGCTCTATGGCTTCTTCGGCTTTATCGGGTGGGTATTTCCATCTTCTTAGGGCTCGTCGTACTAGATTGCGTAATTTGGCTCTTACACTGTCTCTTACCTGCCAGTCTACCGTGGTGCTTTTGCGTAAATGCTCGGTGATGTACTTGGCGAGGTCTCGTAAATTGTTATCCCCTAATTCACGCACTGCCGATTCGTTTTGAATCAAGGCACGGTAAAAGGCGATTTCATCGGGATTCAGTCCAAGTTTATCAGCTTGCTCCAAATCGGCTTCCATCTCTTTAGCTAGGGCGATCAGTTCCTCAATAACTTGAGCTGTTTCAATCGCTCGGTTATGGTACTTACGTAACGTTTCCATAATGCGATCAGAGTATTTCTTTTCAGAAACGATATCGGTTTTCATACGGGCTTTGATTTCATCACGCAATAGCTTTTCTAAGAGTTCCATTGCCAAGTTTTTCTGTGGTAGGTTTTTTACATCTTCTAAAAACTCGTCCGATAATAAACCAATATTGGGTTTATCCAGGCCTGCTAAATCGAAGACATCGGCCACGCCATCAGCCACAATCGCATTGTCTATGATCTGCTTAAGGGCAGAATTTTTGTCTTCGTCAGTTAGACGTTTATCCACCACAGTAAATTTGGTAATCGCCGCTTTAACCGCAGACAGAAAAGCGATTTCTTTTTTCAGTGGTTCTGCTTCATCCATGGTGCCGCATAATGTAAAGGCTTTACTAATGGCCGCCATTACATCTAAATAGCGTTTTTTACCATCGTTTAATCCTAGAATATGGTTCATGGCACCAGGTAATAAATGCAACGCTTTGGTTTCATAATCACTGTAATCAAAGCCATGAAACAGACCGCGAACAATATCCATTTTTTCCAGCAAAATAGCAAAGGCTTCGTGAGTATCTAAGGTAGGGGTGCCTTTACCTTTAGAGTCGGTATAGGTTTTTAGAGCTTGTTTTAATTCACTAGCAATGCCAATGTAGTCCACCACTAAACCGCCAGGCTTATCTTTAAACACTCGGTTCACGCGGGCAATGGCCTGCATTAAATTATGGCCTTTCATTGGTTTGTCGATATACATGGTGTGGCAATTGGGTGCATCAAAACCTGTTAGCCACATATCGCGAACAATCACCAATTGCAGTGGATCGTTAACGTCTTTAAACCGTTTCTCAAACAGTTTTTTTATCTCTTTATTATAAATGTGCGGTTGCAGTTTCGCTTTATCAGAAGCCGAACCTGTCATTACAATTTTAATGGCACCTTTATGCGGGTCGCTATCATGCCACTCCGGTTTAATCGCCACAATCGCATCATATATATCTACACAAATCTCACGGCTCATGCTTACAATTAAGCCTTTACCTGGCATGGTCGCAATCCGGTTTTCAAAGTGGTGAACTAAATCTTTAGCTACTTGCTCCACTCGAGGAGCACTGCCTACCAACTTTTCTAAAGCCGCCCATTTAGATTTAGTTTTTTCACGGGTAGGGATGTCTTCTTCATCTTCCATGACTTCTTCGACATCTTCATTTAAGGTCTCAATATCGGCTTCGTTAATGTCCAGTTTTGCTAAGCGTGATTCGTAATAAATTGGAACCGTTGCCCCATCATCCACGGCATCTTGAATGTCATAAATAGAGACATAACCCCCAAATACCGCTCGGGTGTCTTTATCGTCGGCAGAAATTGGGGTTCCTGTAAAACCAATAAAAGAGGCTTGTGGTAGGGCATCGCGTAAATGTTTGGAATAGCCAAACGTATATTCGCCAGTTTTGGTGTTTAGTTTGGCTTTGTCACCATATTGGCTACGGTGTGCTTCATCACTGATGACCACAATGTTGTGGCGTTGACTTAAAATAGGGTGGTGTGATTCCTCTGCCAGTAACGCAAATTTTTGGATGGTGGTAAAAATAATTCCGCCCGATTGACGCGACGCTAAAATGTCACGCAATTCATCACGATCACCTGCCTGAATAGGTGTTTGCTTTAAGGTTTCAGAGGCCATTTTAAACGTGTTAAAGAGCTGACCGTCTAAATCATTACGGTCGGTGACCACCACAATGGTTGGGTTGTTCATTTCGGGTTGGGCTAATAATTTACCTGCATAACACACCATAGAAATCGACTTGCCCGATCCTTGCGTATGCCAAACCACACCCGCCTTACGAGACCCAGGCACCACTTCATTCCCATAGTTGGCTCTTGGTTCAGCAACACTGCTTTTCACTTCTTGTGCGGCAATCATTGTGGCTTTAACAGCTTCACGCACCGCATGAAATTGGTGATAACCCGCAATCTTCTTAATGGTTTTATCGCCGTCTTGTTCAAACAACACAAAGAAATGTATGTAATCTAAAAATAGATCAGGGTTAAAAAAACCTTTTATTAAAGTCTCTAAGCGATATTCAAACAAAGGTTGGTCGTCTTCATTTGCTACTGTTCGCCAAGGTAAGAAACGCTCTTTATTCGCGGTTAAAGACCCAATACGGGCATTTAAACCATCGCTGACTACTAACGCTTCGTTAAAGGTAAATAGATCGGGGATTTCATCTTTATAGGTTTGTAACTGTTGGTAAGCCTGCCAAATATCTGCATGGCTATCAGCTGGGTTTTTTAATTCCAAAACGGCCAATGGCAAGCCGTTAATAAACACAATCACATCGGGACGACGATTGCCTTTAGTGCCCATAATGGTAAATTGATTCACCACCAAAAACTGATTATTAGTAGTGTGGCTAAAATCAATTAGCTGCACATAATCGGTTTTATCTTCGCCTTGATCTTTAAAGCTGACCTTAACGCCTTCTAATAACCATTGGTGAAAGGTCTTGTTGTTTTTAATCAGTATTGGGGTTTCAGGTTTAGCGATTTGATGAGCGACTGATTCTAAAACCGAAGCAGGGATGTGCGGGTTAATGATTTGCAGTTGATTTAATAACCGACCAAATAGAACAATTTGGCGATAGTCACTGCGTTCAGGTGTGATGCCATCGGGTGCAATGTCATAGCCATTGGCGTACTCATAGTCTAGTGATTTAAACCATTCAAGGCTAAGTTGTTCTAGTTGGTCTTCGGTAATCATCATATATCCTAATCAAATCGGCCTTTACGGTAATGATTAAATTCACTCATGGTCAACTCTAGAGATGAATTACCGCTTCTTACATAAATTTTTTCGTGCTTCATGCCATTTTTATCTTTAACATTTAACACAATTGGGGTCTTGGACATAGCAATATCCACCTGGCAAATTTCAATATTATTTACTAAAGGGAATTGAATTTTTACTGCGCTCGCAATAAAAGACACACCTATATTTTCATTAAGTAAATTTCTAAGATGTAATTCAAATTTATCCTTATCGGCTTTAAGGGACGCGTAATCATTTTCCAATCCCAGTGCATTACCATCGTCATCAACACCTATTAATAACGTACCGCCTTCTGAATTAGCAAAAGCAGAAACGGTTTTAACAATGACAGCTTCTAAGACCTTGTTGATGCAACCTTCTTTATAATCCCATCTTAAAGAAGATTTAAACTCAAGTTCTTCACTTTCGCCATCAGAAATCATTTCTTCTAAAGTCGCAGACCCATACTGTTCTTCGGTGATGTTAGCCAAATCGCTTAGGTATTTATTTAAATTTGTTGCTAATAAATTGCGGCGAGTAGCAAGAAACTGTTCATAATTTTCAATTTCCCATAAAGACTCATCAGTTGGTATGCACTGTTTTTCTAGAGCACCTGGAGATTTTTCTTTAATCTCTTTTAGGTAGTCAACGGCTGGTGTTGCAGATTTTCTTCTATTGGCAAGTTGAGTTAAAAAAGCACGATTTGTTAACTCTTGTGCCAATGCATATTTAAGTCGATTGTCGCGACCATAGCCATGGATTTTTAAAATGGCAGAAGGGAAGATATGATCGTTTTCCAGTTGGTATTTCTCGCCCATGTTTTTATGCAGGCCTAATCCAGTTGTAAAACAGGTTGCCCCACGGCTTTTTAAGTAAAACTTTGTTAAACCGAATAGAGGGTGAGAAATAGATCGACCAACAAATTCATCAGGCGTTATTTCTAGTCTACGTTCTTCAGCAATAACGCCAAGTAGCTGTTCAAATGGACGGTCACTTTCTTTTATTATGCGTAAATCAAAATCCAGTTTTTGAGGCAACTGACTGACATAACGAGTTCTAATTTGAGAATAATAGAACCATTTTACAATCCGCCACAATTGCGGTTCACCAACCGTTTCACCGTGTTTATGATAAAAAAATGAAATAATAGGAATGAGTGCGTAAACCGAGTTAATTTCAGAGGAGTGATCCACGTATGCTTTAGTTCGCATTAAATTCATTACGTAATCAAGAATATATTTGTCTAATTTACCCCAGGCCTCTTTAATTCCTTCTCTGACCACATCACCATTTTCGTTAACCTGAGACGTTAAATTTTCAGGGCCATGTAGCTTACGCATATCCGAGCCTAAGTGGTACATACAGCCAAGTAATGCATACACCATAAAGTCCAGTTTAAAAACAAAACCTTGTTGTGCTAGATCTTTTAACTTAGATTTAAATTGGTCTCTAGCCTCTGGCCAATAACCAGAAATTTGAGCTAAAGCTAATTCTGCTTCAGTCAAAGCTACCCCGCTTGCATTGACCTTGTAAAAAATATCAATGGCTTCTTTAATCGCGGCTTTAGCAGGTATTATTTGTTCTGGAAACTCTCTTTCAACAACATTTTCTATTGATCTAGTATTGTCATCAATACGATCTTCAAGGTCTCTAGTTACATCTTCATCTTGTTCTTCAAGAGCTCTAACAATATCTCTTGTACGGATTTTTCTTTGAAAAATATCAGTAATATTTTGCCAAAAGGGGTTGTTCTCCATTTTAGTCTTCATGTAATAAGACAGCTCTAAGGTGTCTAAGTTTACAAACAGCCCACGAGTATCATTTAGAATCTCAGGCAGAGCATAGTAAGAAGGAACTTCGCCACGTATAAGCATATAAAGCGTCGTAATACGTTGCTGTCCATCTAGAAGTAATTTAACCGAACCTTGTGTTTCGCTGTACTTATGAGGCCCCTTTAATTCAGGCGGATTAGAGGTTTCCCAAGTGAGCATAGTACCCGTTGGGTATTCTTTAATTAAAGAGTCAATGAGTTGTTTGGCATCGTTTCGTTTCCATACATACTCTCGCTGGAAAGCAGGTACAAATAATTGTTTTTCATCTATTTTTTCAAGTATCGTTCTGATTTTCATGCGATTTCTCTATGTTCTAATACGTAAGTTTATTAAATAACTAAATTAGTACTGACTTAATCTATTTAGCTTCTAAAAGCGATTGAATATGAGTATCTATTTCGTTTGCCTGTTTACGAAAGCGTTCAATTTTTGCACGGGTATTTTTGATTAACTTCCATTGCTCTGAGGCATCATCCGGTTTATTACTTTGTTTTAAGGATTCTGCTTTGAGTACCATATCTGGAACTCTATTTTCCATGTGCTCAATTTCTGACGATAAAAATTGTAGTCGTGCCGAATAAGCACCTAGTTGATTCGATGCTTCTTGTTGTTTAATTTGTTCAGTCAGGGCCTTTGCCTGTAAAGTCTGAGCATCGGTCGAGGCTTTAAGTTCTTTACCCTGAAACAAAATCGCCACTAAACCAAGCACGATGGCGATAGACGTAAACAAACCATCTAACACGGTTAACGAGTTTCCTAAATCCGCCGTGCTGGCAGGCAAGCTGAGTTTAGTAATACTTTCAGGTAACCAAATCAGGCTCAAACCACCCGAAAAATACGCAATGGCTAAAGCCCATAAAACAACAAAACCAACTAAAATTAAACCCACGGTAAAACGCATATAAAACCCTTTTAAATTCAATAAATTTCACCAGGCCTGGTGGCTGATAAAATTAATTTAACTCTTACCCTAATCATTCAGTGATCATTTATTTGTTCTCAACTTTTGTCATTCAATTACTATGATAGCTTTCTATTTGACCAGTCATAATTCCTTGAACTTGGAACGTTATTTTTTTCACGGTGATACTCTGAAGGAAAATTATCAAGCGCATATTTAACTTTTAATACTTCAAAAGGAACGCTTACAAAATAGCTTTCATTTTTGAGGATTGGGGGCGTCTTAGCAGTTGCAGAATTTGATTTGTCTAAGTTGACAGCGATGATTGGTAAATCCATGCTAATAGCCACTTCTATTTCCCATCGTACAAATTTATGTAAATTCTTTGTACTTTCACCAACTAAAACTATAACCTGTTTAGTTTGAGCCATTCTTTCACGCAATTTCCTTTTTATTTGTTCTTCAGAAGCTCGATACGTGAGACTGTTCAGATCGTGTGCATTATGGAAATTAAAAACAAACTTATCATTATTATTCCATGCGGTCATCAACCTGTAGTAGTGCATATCACTGTCAGCATCAAAAATGATATATGTTTTGTTTCTATAACTCACTTTACATTCTCCTGAGTATCATGTTGGTTAGCTTGGTGTTGAGCATGGTTGGGCACTGAATTACTTATAATAATTGCTAAAAATAAGAACGTTGTGACCAGCTCGGTCATGAATATAATTCGGATTTGTTGAGTAAGAGGAGAGAACCCTCCATAAGTAAGAGTAAAAGTCGTTGAAACACTGAGATAAGTAGCATTTACCCAGTCTATTTGACCATCGGGCCAACTAATAAAATCACTGTAATGACAGTGATATAAATACGCATAACAAGCTAAATAAAAAGATACTGCAAGTAAAAAATTTACGAACTTTCTATTTAAAGTATCTTTATCCAGTCTTTGTGAAAACTTACTTCCCCATACATGATAGTAAAAATAAGTGAATAAATTAGTGAACATCAAATAGGCGATAATCAAGAAAGATGTAGTGCTATTGTTGTTAGTTACCCACAAATAAATAAGCAACACCCATTTTGAAACCTGGAATATGTCTATGGCAATATTACTACCTTGAATTAAATCATCTCTTGACACTTTCTCACCAGAACGAGCATTAGAAAGGTGAGTGTAATATCTTCCAATGTATTTAAAAAGCTCAACTAAGTTACAGTAGTAAAGAAACTTAACTAATGAATCAACCATTGGGTAAATAAATCCATTCTTCATTACGCACATACCTTCCGAATAATATTGTTAGATAATAGTTTGGGTAATAACGCATCTCTTACCGCCACTAGTTCTTTTGATTCTGAATTGTTTGTATTTTGGAGTTCAAAATTATTCAAAAGTAAATTCTGATTAAAGAATGCAAAAAGCTTATTGTCTTCAGGGCCAATAAACTCCGTTTTAGATATGTTTTCAAAACGAATTTGCGGAAAAGTTCCAGACCGTGATTCCGCAACAATTTGCAATTCATCTAAAACAGATTGTCTCGTTAGTAAGAAATAAAGTACCTCTGAAGGAATTTTTCCATTTGATCGAAGCACCATTAACTTTGTCGAGACCACATAATCATCGGCGTCAAAAGTCACATAGGCGAAACGACGGTTTATTGGTCTAATTTCGCTGTAAAGAATGTCATGCTTTTGGATTGATTTCTTGGCCTGGCCAGGCAAACTTTCTGAGGAAGAATAATTCTCATGCAGAAATTTACCATCTTGAATATCACCAGTGTTCAAGAACACAACTTCATTCGTACCTTTTAGAGGGTAAGTTTTAGAAATAGTATCTAAATAATTTCCAAATGATTTCACTTCCCACCCCTCTGGAATTTCACCGAGCTCTGAGTCTTTCATGGTTTCGGGGAAGAGGGCGGCGGTGGTTTTTAGGTTTGTGTATTGTTCTAGGGTCAGTTTGTCTAGTTCTTCTTCGGTTTTTCCGCTGATGGCGGCCATGGCGGCGCGTTCTATTTGTTCGGCGGTGCCGCCTGCTTGTTTGGCGGCGATTTTGGCTTTTACGGGGTCGAAATCGACAAACCAGCTTTTAAATAGTGCTTGAGCGATTTGTTCAAGGGTTTGATTGGTTTGGCGGTTGAGTTCGATTTTACCTGTAATACTCCCTGCAATATTAACTAACCTTTGTTGTTCTTCTTTTACAGGGTATTTAATAGGATAATAAGTCACTGAATCAAAAGTAATTTGTGGAAATGTTCCTGATCTGGAATCAGCTATTAATTTGAATTCTTGTTCACATTCTTGACTTGTAAGTATTAGATATAAATACTCAGGAAGGATTTTTTCTTTTGCTTTTATGACCATGAATTTAGTGGATACTACATAATCGTCCGCATCGAAATCAATTAAAACATACCTCTTATTTCCAGGTCTTATCTCACTGTAAAGAATATCCCCTTTTTTAATCGCTTTTTTTGCCTGACCAGGTAATGTTGAAGATTCTGAATATTCGCGATGTAAAAAGTTACCTTCCAATACATCACCAGTATTTATGAAGATTACTTTTTCTTTATTTGAAAAATCGAAACGGCGTGAAATATTCTCAGCTAACTCACCGAGTGGTTTAGTATTCCAATCATTACTCATAACCCAACCCCGCCAAGTTCTTTTTGATCTCGGCTTCTAGTTTGTCGCTTTCTTCAAATTGTGTTTTGAGTTGTGCGGTGAGTCTGGTCATTTTTTCTGCAAAGGGTTCGCCATCGTCTTCTTGTTCTGCAGCACCGACATAACGCCCAGGGGTTAACACATAATCGTGCTTTTGAATCTCGTCAAGTTTGACACTTTTTACCAGGCCTGCTTGGTTTTCAAAGTCGACTTTTGTCTGGTCGCTCTCGTCCATCCCTGGACTTCGCGACACTTGGGCTCCTGCCCGGCGCCAATTATGGAATAGATCGGTAATGAGCGTTAGGTCTTCTTGGGTAAAGTCACGCAAGACTCGGTCTTTCATATAACCGAGATTACGAGCGTCGATAAATAAAACTTCTCCACTTCTATCTCGTAATTCACGACCACTGGCGGCGGTTCTGGCTTTTTTATTTTTGCTTAAAAACCAAATGCAGGCGGGAATTTGGGTGTTGGTAAACAGTTGACCAGGTAGGGCGACCATGCATTCGATGAGGTCGGCTTCTATTAGGGCTTTGCGAATATCGCCTTCGCCGCTGGTATTGGAACTCATCGAGCCGTTGGCCAGCAATAGCCCGACACTGCCATTAGGCGCGGTGTGGTAGAGCATGTGTTGTAACCATGCAAAGTTGGCATTGCCTGTTGGCGGTTTGCCGTAAACCCAACGTGGGTCATTGTCGTCTACGCCAGTGTCCCACTCTTTCATGTTGAAAGGTGGGTTGGCCATGACAAAGTCGGCACGTAAGTCTGGGTGTTGGTCGTTGGTGTAACTGCTGGCAGGTTCTTTACCAAAGTTAAAGTCGATACCACGAATCACCATGTTCATGGCGGCAAGTTGCCAAGTGGTGTGGTTGTATTCTTGACCGTAAATAGAGACATCGCCAATGCGGCCTTGGTGTTCCCGAATAAAGTGTTCGGACTGCACAAAGAATCCACCCGAACCCATTGCAGGGTCGTAAACCCGACCTTTAAACGGTTCCATCATTTGCACCATTAAGCTCACAATGGATTTTGGTGTGTAGAACTGACCGCCTTTTTTACCTTCGGCTAGGGCAAACTGGCCTAAAAAGTATTCGTACACATGACCCAGAATGTCTTTACTGCTGAGGCTATTATGTACAAAAGGAATGGTAGCGATCAGGTCAATCAGTTCGCCCAATTTGGCTTGGTCTATTTGCAGTTGGGTGTAGCGTTTGTTGAGCACACCTTTAAGTTTTGGATTGTCTAGTTCAATGGCGTCTAGGGCGTTATCTATCAGTTGACCGACCGAACGGATTTTTTTGGTGTGGTTGCCGTCTTTAACTTCAATTTCACCGGTAATGACGACTTTGTTTTGGTTTTGTAAAAATTCCCAACGGGATTGAATTGGCACCCAAAATACATTGGCTTCGGCGTAGTAGTCGCGTTCTTCAAGTTCGGTGTTTATTTCATCTTGGTATTCTGAACTGTCTGCACCACCAAAATCCGCAGGGTCTAAATAGTAATCATGCTCTGGGTTTTTAAATTGCGCGGTGAGTTCTTCACGACGAATACCAAACGAGTCAGAAACGTATTTTAAAAACACCAAACCCAACATAACGTGTTTGTATTGTGAGGCATCTAACGAGGGCAGGAGTTTATTGGCGCTCGTCCAAAGTTTTTTCTCTAGGTCGGCTAAAAATTGGTTTTCTTCTTGCTGAATTGGTTTGCTCATATTTACTTATTATTTTGCTTATTATTTGATTTAGCCATTGTAAGCGGCAATGCGATTGAGTCAATTCATTTATAAGGAAATTTATGAGAGTTTGGATATTTAAGCTTTTTTTCAATAAGGCATTTGTAAGAGAGATTATTGAGGAAAATTCGTTATTATTTATTGGTTACAATCGCTACTGGTGGTGGTATAGTTGCTTATTTAAAAATGGTGCAAGTTGAATTTATAGTATGAATTTATTGCATTTCAAAAGTTAAAATTAAACATCTTTGGTAAATGTAATGAGTAATAAAGAATTCACAGCACTTCTAGATATTATCGATCATGACGTTGCAGCGGCTACTTCATCGCGAGAAATCCAATCTACAACAGATTTAGTGTCTAACTATAAAGGTGAGCTTAAATATAACAATTGGACTCTTTATGCTTTTTTTCTAGCCTTTGCTGGTCTGGCATACTTATTTTTTAACCAAGGTTATGAGTGGTGGTATTGGATTGGTTCAGGGGGAATTGCTTTTGCTTTAATTGCTTACGCCTATGAGAGAACTCAGAGGCTTGGTAAGTTATCAGATCATGCTTATTTTAAAAATATTCTAATCAACTATGGTCTTGAAGAAAGGCCTCTTGATATTAAGGAAATGCAAAATTCTTATGATGGGTTTAAACGTGGTAACCATAAAAATGTTATCAACTATGCCTATGGTTCTGATGACATAACGGTATTTAACTATCATTATGAAATTGAGCGTAAAGATACATTTGATAAAGATAAAAAGACCATAGATGAGTATGAACAATATGGTTTGATGATTCGAGTTGGGGCTGACTTAAGGGGTATGGTCCTTTGTAAAAAAGGTTTATTTAGGGTTCAAGGAGAACAATATAAGCCTGCTTATAACGAATTTAATAAACGACTAATTATGTGTGGTCCAGACCAGATGAATCTTGCAAAAATAATGACACCTAAAGTTTCAGAGCAAATGGTGGGCTATCATGATTACTTCAAAGACTTGGTTGTTCAAGTTAATGGTGATGTGATGTGTTTTACAAGTGAGGCTGAGTTAATGAAGTTTACTCCTAGGCAATATGGTTATGAAACCCCATCTGAATTCAAGCAAGAGTTAAAAAAACAGGTAGAGCTGCATAATTTTAATCATGCATTGGAGCTTGTAGAGTTGTTAGACCATAAACGAATAAAACAAGAAAATGGTTTGGCAAAAGCAGTTTAAAAATACGTTCAATAATAAAGGGGTTATGTATGGAAGATAGTTCAATGTTAATGGTTGGAGTTGTGATCTTCGCTATTGTTCTAATTTATATTTACAATAAGATTGTTTCTCTAAAAGAGTCAGTAAAGCGTGGTTGGGCTAATGTCGTTACCCAAGAACGTCAAAAAGGAAAAATACTACCTGAAGTGATCAAACTTCTAGATCAGTACAAGGGGCACGAAGAGAGTGTTATCACAGAGGTAACTAAACTACGTACGATGGCACAGCAACTTCAAGAAGCATCTAGCCATCTTGATGCCAAAGAGATTGATGTTAAGCAAGTTGAATCTTTACAGCGCAATATGGGTACTTTTTTAGGGGGCATTCATGTTGTCGCTGAAGCTTACCCGCAGCTTGAGATGAAGGATGTCACTAATCGTATTATTAATGAAATATCAGATCAAGAAGAAAACGTTGGTGCGGCAATACGAATTTTTAACTCAAATGTTGAAGAGTTCAATGCGTTTATAACCATGTTCCCAATGAATATTGTTAATTCTTTTTTAAATAAAGAAAAAATGATTGATATTTTTAGTGACAGCGAAGCATCAAAAAATATTGAGTACAGTCCAAATTTGTAGAATCAAAATCGAACTCATAATTACTTATGGGAATTGGTGTTCTCATAAGTAATCGAATAAAAATTATTTACAGGCTCATTAATAAATGAATTTTCTACGTTCAATTATTGCGGTGAACTCTTATAGAGGTCATAAAATCAATCAATTTAGAGTTGATGATGGCGCTTTGATTCAAGGATCAAACGGTGCAGGGAAAACCAGTATTCTTAGGTTGTTACTTCTTTTCTTTGGTGCCTCTGCGAGAGAGATTGCTTCTATTTCTGGCAAGAATAATCGATTTGCCGATTATTATCTTCCATCTACTAAAAGCTATTTGGTTTACCAGTACAAAAAAGGCAATCAGGATTTCTTAGTCATTGCCTTTGCTAAAGGTCGCAATGAAGTGACCTATTACTTCTGTGAAGGAAGTTTTGATGAAGGTTTATTTCTGAATTCGGCTGGGCAATTTATAGATTGTTCAGAAATCAAATCACATATCCAAACTGTGATGAAACGCAAGGTTTCACCAGCCTTCAGTTGGAGCCAGTATAAAGAAGTTATTCAATCTGGAAAGAGAACTTCAGGCCGAGATCGAGATAGCCAAAAAATCAATGAAGCTAAGTTGAAGTTTTCTCTTTGTGAACCTAACCAGAGTTTAGACAACATTGAAAAAATTGCTGTATCGATTCTAGCTAATAAGCCAAGTTTTCATGCGATTCGTAGTTTAATTGCCGACGGCATTCTTGGGCTGGATGCTTTTTTGAGCGAGGATTTCGGTTCTAATTTCCATTCTAGTTATCTTATTCAGCAACGTAACCTGTTACGTCAGGCTAAACGTTTCAAAGAAAAGAAACCGATTCTGGATGAAATCAGAACGGCTTCGTCATTAATGACAACTTGGGATAAAGAAAAAGAAATTCTAGGCAGCCGAATTTTGCAGAGCTGGCATTACTATTCAGAACTTCTAGCAGAAGCAATTTCACGTAAGAACAACTTTTTACATGAAAAGTCTGAAACAGAAGACACCCATCGATACCAATTAGAGCAACTATTCAATCAGATCGGAGAACTTAAAGGGGAGCAAAAAACTCCGACTAATCGTCTTGAAACGCTCGATAAACAGTTCAATGATTACCAAAAAAATCGAATAGATGAAAAGCAGCAACTTGTTCAACAATTACCTCATTTAACGGAACAAGTAGGTGCGACTAAGGCTGAGAAAGAACTCCTTGAAAGTAATTTCCAGCATATCACCAAGCAATATGAAATTGCTGAGAGTGAAGCTGAGAAACGTGAACTGAAACAACGTGAAGAATTAAACGCTGCTTTTAATCAGAAAAAGGATTTGATAGATCAACAGGAACGTGAGTTTAATTCTCAGCACTCTGAGAAACAAGCTAGCATCTATGCACACTTCGATTCTCGCAGAGAAGAACTCAGCGAAAAACTTAATCAGCAGAGAGATGAAAAATCTGATATCCAGTTAAAAATCCAACAGCCGATCTCACCTCTTACTCAGCAAATTGAAGCGGATTTAGCAAAATTACAAATTCAGATTGATGATAACAGTCAAAATCAGACACAGCTACTGCAAAGTTTAAATACGCATCAAAATCAATTAAATACAACTGAAAATCAGCGTAATTCAGCTTTATCAGAGTTAGAAAGAATTAAATCATCTATTGTCGAAAACAATCAAACACTGGAAGAAAACACTGAAGATTTAAAGCACCTCGAACAGACTTTCTATTATCAGCTAAATTCTCTGTCTCAAGAAAAAGCTGAATTGGCTGCTCGCGTATTGCGCAAGGAAGTTTTAAAAACACCTCTTAAATACCAACTTGAACTAACAGGCGATCATAATGATGTTCTAGGGTTAAACCTTGATTTCACCCAGTTTCCTGCACAACTTATTTCTGACAAAACGGAATTGCAAAAACAAGTGGCTGAGATTGGTAAAACACTTCGTGAATTAGACATTTCAAAAACGGCAAAAGAAGGCGAAATACTAACGCTCAATCAATCGTTTGAGAATCAGAGAAATGTGTTAGCAAATGTTGAGCAACAACTTCGAGAATTGGACACTGACCTTCAACGTGTCACGAAACGCCAAACTGAGATGAAACAAAACTTAGAGGTTGAAAAGCAAAAGCTTGTGCTTGAATTAGAAGACGAAAAACAGCTAGTAGAAAACAAAATTCAATCGTTAGTTGTCGAGAAAAACTCTCTACAAACTCAGCAACAAGCTCAGCTAGAACTATCTAAAAAGCATCTAACTGAAAAATTGGATGGGATTGCACAACAACGAGTAGATGAAAAGACTCTTTTAGATGGAGAGTTACAACGTCTTGCAAATGAAACTAAGCAAGAGCTAAAGAGAATCAACGATTCCAAAACAAAGGATCTTAAAGATGCTGGTGCTAGAGCAGAAGAGATTTCGAATCTTTCCCTGCAACTACAGGAGCTAACAAATAAACTGGAAAACGCTCAAAGCGCTAAGAGTGAAGTAGAGAAATACACTATTTGGTTTGAGAGCGAATATAGTGAAAAGCCTAAATTGGAAAAACTACTGACTGAGTTAACCTCAAAACTGGAGCAGTTAGATATCCAAAAATCGGAAATGGAAAACCGTCATGAAGAAGTTAGGGAAAACTTAAAAAAACGTTTAGAGGCATTAAATAAAGAAGTTGATGAAAGTGACCAAGAAACCAAAAACTTTGAGCTCTTGTTAGAAAATTATTTTAGATGTGAAAACCTAATGCCTTCTGATAATGAATCCATTTTAGTATCAAAAATAGCTAGAGAAGAAGTGGCAAGCTTAAACTTAAATTTGGCTGAACAAGACAAAAAAGGTCAAGATGGCTATAAATCATTTATGCACGCTCTGCGAAATCGTGATAACCAAGAGCTTTCAGAGCGTCTAAGAGAAATGTTGATAGAGAACGGTTTAAGCGAAATTGAATCAACACAGAATTGGCGCGATTTAATTGAATCTCTTGAATACGTGATGCGTACCATTGATGGATTGATTACGGCAACACAACAAGAATTCCATACAATTGCTGGAGACGTAATTGGATTGGATGCTAAGTTAGAAACCATTGGTCAACGAATTATAGAGCGAGGACGTAGCATCTCTAACAAGCTAAACCAGTCTGGAACCGCTTTTTCCAATATTGAATCTATCGAAGCGAGAATTTCTTCCAATATTGAAAGTTTGGGCTTTAGAAGTGCTTTACGACAAGCTGCAGATGAAGCGAGAAAAGTTCAACGCCTACCTTCCCATGAAGAGTTGCCAGAAGCTTATTTTGAAAAGCTTTCTTGGGCGTTAAAACAAATTGAACGTTATGGACGAGGAATGAAGCTTGAACAGTTTATTGATGTCGAGTTGGCGGTTAAAAACACAGGCGTCATTCAGTTGAGGCGTGCTCGTAATGACAAAGAGTTGAAAGATATCAGTAGTGAAGGCCTGAGTTTTTTAATTTTGATTTCTCTATACATGGCAATCAAGAATACTTTTGGCGAGAGCCAAAATGTAAAACTGGTTTGGGCAATCGATGAAATTGGAAAACTGCATCCAGATAATATTGAAATTCTGATGCGAATCCTAAAAGAAGAACGTGTCGATTTTTTCTGTGCTGAACCGAGAACAGATCCTCAAATTCTTAGTCAGTTTAGGCATATTTATGAAATCACTGAAAAAGGAAATATCATCAAGGTTCAAAGTGATTCACCTAAAACGGCTGGTGAGGCCTTTTTGGAAGCCGCGGGGGGGTAATAATGGAAGAAAAGAATTGGCTTAGACAGCTTATCCGTGGCGAAGTTTTATGTATTGTCAAGGATGAAAAAGCCGTTGACTGGCTTGCCACACATGCTGGACAAGATTATGCAGAGGATGCATTGGGCTATGTTGGGATGCAACTGGCCAGTGATGAGCAACAAACTTATTTTTATGCAGCCTATGACAACTTAGATTCAAAAGAGGATGCTAAAGCACTAAAAACACACCTCCAATACATTGTTAACTTAATGCATCCCTTACTGGCATTTTTAGACTTTATTGCTCAGGCAAATAACGATGATCAGTATGCGGATATTGAGCATATCTACCGTTATTCGGAATTGATTACCTCAATTGAAAATAGTCAAGTTATTAAAGAATCACTTAGGACCCTAACTTCACATGGATTATTCAAGACAGCTCGCTCGAAATCTAGCCTAAGTGAAAAACTCAGTGCAACTCTTAAAGCCATGGAGGAAGAAGGTTTCCTGCTGTCTGATGGTTCTGGAACTCACTATACTGTCACAGGCAAGTTAGCTTATTACATCAAATTGTTTGAAGAGATTGTTCAACACCAAGCTCCAAGTCTAATAGATCAAAGCAGTGGTCCTCAAAAGGAACTTGTGGTGTGAATGCAGAGGAAATTAAAAAGCTTGGTGAGGCTATCGCGAAAAATGCTGAACTGCTAGCCAATCTTGATTTGGTTGAAGCTGACCCGATAGAGTTAGATGTAATATCGCAAAGCTTGGGCTTACTCAAGAACTCGCGCATTGTTGAGGAATTAGAGCACAATAGTTTCTTTCCAGGAGAAAACTTTGAATTGTTAAGAAGTGCAATTCATTCCTCAAATTACGAAGCCAATACAACCCCAGATATTGGTGAGTGGGTATCTAAATTTAAACACCGCTGTGAGCATTTTGCCCGTGTAGCTACCGAAAACGATACTGAGATTTTTGCCGTTAAGCGGTTTATCTACCGTTATATTCATCAACTTACCTCGAACTTAAAAGGCTCAATACGGGATATAGATTTTCAGGTAAGTAATGAATTCGGGCATATTAAACGACTTGAAGACAAGATTTCTGAAACGGATTTCTATCTGAACCATACTCAAGAAATTCTTGAAAAACTGAACCGTTTAACTTACCGAGAGTTAAAAGAGCTAACCAATCATCCTGAGTTAGAAAGAATTATCCTAGTGGTTCTAGACGCAAAACTAAGTGCATTGCGAAATTACTTGGGTTTGGTGATTCGGAAAATCCAAAAGTTAAGTCTCTCATTCCGTAGGATTGAATTAAGAACTCGTCGTCTTAAACGCATTCTCAATGCATTGGAAGAGAAAGCTTTTCAGCCCAACACAGAATCGTTGTTTGTTGAAGATTTTGCTAGTCTACTTGTAAAAAATGCAGTACCTCAAATTAAAGCAGGTTACCGCCTTGATGATGAGCGTTACATTAATCAAAGTCGCTTTAAAGATCTAGTTACACAAATCTCAATGCCAGATGTAGAGATTTATTCAACAGAGAGTTCTGAAAATATTGCTCTGGAAGTTGATACTGTAGATATGAATGATGAAGAACGATTCTGGACCAAATTAGAATTATGTAAATCTGATTTTTCTAAACTTATTGTTAATTCAAACAATCCAATATCCGTTATCGACTTCTGGCACCAAAGCCACAATCTAAAAGAACTGTTAAGTCAGGATGCTTGGCTTGCATACGCAAATCGTTGGTTAAATGAACTAGCCAAAGACCTTAATGGAAGTGAGTGGCGTTGCTCCATCAAGTCGATTGAGAATACAGTATCGATTCACTCCGATATATATGTGCTCGCTGATATCAAAATCCAGATACTAAAGGGCAGGGCGGCATGAAGCTTTCTAAGCAGCAACTACAACGCCTACAAAAGATCTTAGAGGAAGGGATACCGACTGCTGTTGCTTTAAGCCAAGTCTGGAAGGATTTCTATGAATCAGAAATGATTGGCTTAATTCAGGGTAAAAAGTTAGTCTTTGAAACTTCTGATTTATCCAGAATTGAAGGCTTCTTAGATATTAATGGTTATCCTCGTACTTCTACAGAATACGATTTCTCATCGAGAGCTCATGCGGCAGAAAGCTTACCAAGCGAAAAAATGGCAACGACTACAGTTACCCATGACCGTGTTTTGGTGAAATCTATTAACGAATTCTTTGAACTTCATGGTGTTACTTTTCCAGCTTTTCACGGCATTGAGTTTAAAGTTGAACAGGCACTCCAGTTAGATGGCTCACAAGTAGTTTTAATCGAAAACTTAGAACTGTTTTTAAAGGCCGAAGACTACAAACAATTCACTACTTTGCTAAACAATGATGCGTTGTTGATTTATAGAGGCGGCACAGGAATTTTTTCAACGAAAGCATCGATCGAGTTTTTGCAAAAATTCTCTGGAGAACGAATTGGCTTTTTCGATTTTGATCCTGCTGGACTATGTCGGCTTGGACATAAAAACCTCGATTCAGTCATTCTTCCAGATTTTGAGTGTATAGGCTTAAATCAGCTTAAAAGTGGGTCTAGAGAAGATGTCTTTTACCAGCAACTACCTAAATACCAACATTGTCTAGAAGAACTAATTCTTGGGTCAAGTGAACTTACTGACTTTGCGGGTTTTATGAAAGAGGCTCAGCTTGCGGTAATGCAAGAGAAGCTATTTGCAAGCAATAGCGAGCTAATAAAAGTTCCTGAATACAACTAATTAATTTCAAATATTTTGATATATGGCTATAAATTACATATCTATTCAAAGAACATTCTATGAATGTAGTTTCAAGTAAATCTGGCCTCGTCTTTAGGGCAATTATCACAATAGTTTTTCTCTGCCGTGTTTGAATCTCCACTATTTACATCAAAAATCAGTCATGTAAAAATTTTTAGATCTCGTTGGGGTTTAAATTAATTTAGGTGGGTTGGTTTATTTTTTGTTATATTTGCATAATATATCTATGCAAAAACTTACTTTTTTAAACCAAGAGTCTTTTGTTTATGAATTCTGAGTATTATTCTAAAAAAATGGAGCTGATGAATACCTTGCCTGAAGGCTTGGTGATAGGACGTGCGTGGTTAGAAAAAAAAGGTTTTTCACGACCTGATATCGATTATTACTTAAGAGCGGGCTACTTGCAAACCGTTAAACGAGGGCTTTATCGTAAACCTGGTGCAGAACTAAGGTGGCAACAAATAGCCTACTCTCTAGAAGAAATAGGGTATTGTTCGCATGTTGGAGGCAAGACAGCTCTTGCAGAAAAAGGTTTTGCTCATTATTTAGAGTTAGGTTCTAGAGAAATACAAATCTATAGTGCTAACAAACTTCCTAAATGGCCTGAGCTTTGGAGAGAAGAGCATAACAGCAACTTTGTATTCTCGTTGCATTCCAAAAAATGGCTTAATAAAGCACCACTGGAACTATTTACGACGATACCTTTTGGAAGCTGGGATTGGCCGATAAAAACAGCTCAGCCTGAGTTAGCTTTGGTTGAGTGGCTGAGTGAGGCGAAAACCGTATCGGACCTTCAAGCAATCGATTCTGTATTTGAAGGGCTAGCCACATTAAGCCCGAATAGAATGCAAAAGACATTAGAGTGCTGTGAATCGATACAAACAAGACGTTTGTTTGGTTGGTTCTGTGATCGCCATCATCATAGTTGGTCAAAGCGTATGAATTGGAAAACGCTGGATTTAGGGAAAGGAAAAAGAGCCTTTATAAAAGGAGGTTCTTTAAATAAAAAATGGCAGATAACCGTTCCAAAAGAGATGGAGCATAGCTTGAATGATGGAGATGGTTTTGGATTCGAACAATCCTTATTTTAAACAAGTACAGCTCTTGGTAAGAGTGTTACCTGTTTTAGAAGAGCACCCTGTCTTTGCGTTAAAAGGTGGTACGGCGATTAACTTGTTTATACGTGACCTACCTAGATTATCCGTTGATATCGACTTGGCTTACGAACCTGTTAAAAACCGTGATGTAAGTTTGGCGGATATTCATGCAAATTTGTCTCAGATTGCAATGAAGCTTCAAAATAGTGGTTTCAGGGTGCAAAAAAACGATTCAAATAGAACGACTCGTTTAACAGTCTCGAACAGAGATGTCCAAATTAAAATTGAAACATCGCCAGTGTTGCGCGGTACAGTACATCCTCCACAAAGCATCTCTGTGAGTCCAAAAGTTGAGGAACTATTTGGTTATAGTGAAGTGCAAGCACTGAGTTTTGAAGACCTATATGCTGGTAAAATCTGTGCAGCACTTGATCGGCAGCACCCGCGAGATCTATATGATGTTAAAGCGCTATTGGAGCACGAAGGCATCTCCGAAAAGTTAAAAGACACCTTTCTAGTGTACTTAATGAGCCACCCAAGGCCAATGCATGAGTTACTGAATCCAAACTTTAAGGATATTACGGATATCTTTGCCAAAGAGTTTGAAAATATGACAACAGAAAAAGTCGGCTTAGCTGAATTGATAGAAGCAAGAAGCCTGCTGGTTCAAGAAATACATAAATCTTTAACTGAAGTGGACAAAGCGTTTTTATTGAGTGTTAAAAGGCGCAATGCAGATTGGGGACAGTTTGTGTACCCAGAGGTGGTAAACCTTCCTGCAATTAAATGGAAGATACACAACTTGGCTCAAATGCCAGAAGAGACTCACCTAAAAGCTGCAAATCAGTTAGAACAATTTTTACAAAGTATTTAGAACAAAAAAAACAGTCCAGAAAATTCAAGTCTAAGCATAAAAATATTTTTAATTTACAAGGAACGTGATGAAGCTTTTACATATTAGTGATACACATGGATCTCACTCTGCGTTGGATGAAACGATTAAAATGCTTGTCGAAAGCAATGACATTGATGTGATTATCCATTCTGGAGATTTCATGCACCATGCAATGAAATATATGGATTATGAAAGCTTTATAGAATGGTTTAAGTCACTACCTATCGAACATAAAATTCTAGTTCCTGGAAATCATGACATGTGGTGTGAACAGTTAGAGTTTGATCAAGAACTCAGGAAAGCTGTTGTACCGGATGATGTTCATCTCTTAATCAATGAAAGCATCCAAATCAAAGGTATAAACTTTTGGGGAAGTCCATATACACCTGAATTTTTTAACTGGGGATTTCAGCTTTACGGTACCGAAGGTTATGAATTGTGGGCAAAGATTCCTGAAAATACCGATGTTTTGATTACTCATGGCCCCTCAATGGGGGGTGCTAGACATGTTGCCAACGGGCGTGTCTGTAGGCTGCCCATTTTTAGCTCAGCGAATTGATGAACTTGAAATCAAGGCTCACCTTTTTGGGCATATTCATGATGCGTATGGACTATCTCATGAAGCTAATTATGTAGCAGCTAATAGTGCCATTATGAATGAAGAATACAAACCTGTTAATCAACCTCAGATTATTGATTTGAATCGCCACTAATTTACTAGACACTTCATAGCTATATAATTAATTCAAAAAATAAGGCATAGATGCTCAAATACTAGCTTTTTAAAGCTCAATTATTACTTACTAAAGATTGGTATTCTAAAAAGAATAATTAAATTAGGTCTCGATTTTAGAGGTTTGCTAATTGAAATAGTTAATTTTTTATGGACGATTTGTTAAAGCCGTTGAAGCCGAGTTTCTGGCATTAGGTATTGATGAGGTAGAGATTACCCAGAAACAAAAGGGTATAGACACTCAGATTGAGTCAGCGTTTTTAAAAAATAGTACGCAGGTTTTTGATATAAAGTTAGATGGAAAACAAGCGGTCAAAATTAAGTTTGAAGTGAATACCTTGCCACCACTGGATTTTGAGACTGAAGAAAAATTGTTAATTGAACCCTTTTCATTCTTTGTAAAATGTTTTAGCTTGCCTGATTTATTTGCTGGAAAAATGCACGCATCAATGTTTAGAAAATGGATTGCCATAAATTTGGACCACTTTAATGAGCGTGCTTTACAAAGCAATGATATTAATACACCACTTAATAGAGAAGCCTTTATGGGTTTATTGAAAAAGCGGGTAGAAGTGGTGGATTTTGATAATGCAAAGCAAGATATTGAACGATTTATTGTTGATAGATCTCCACTAGAAATATGGTCAAAAGATTACTTTTTAGCCCTTGCTGAAAAGTTAAATTTTAAATAGTTCTGAGTGAAGATTTCTAGCTTAGCTAGAAATTTAATTATCTATAGGTTCTGAATTTAATCTCTTAACTCATTGATTTAAAATGATTATTTTTGATTTATTGTTACTGTCAAGAAATGACTGAATCGAGCCCCCGCTACCACATTCTAGCAACTACTTAGAGTATTCTAAGTGGTTGTTTTTCTATGTCTAAAAGTAGCTAAAATCAATTCCTATTCTTTATTTCAGCTTTAGTTTATGTACTGTATGTTCTATTTTTTTAGCGTTGTATTTATTTGAGGTTTCTTTTTTTAATTAGGAATAATAGTGGAGCCAATACAATAAAGCTGAGCATGACTGTCCAAAAGGTGTCATTAAAGGCGACCATCATGGCTTGCCGATTTACTTCATTGTTTAGGGCTATGATTGCGTTGGGCATGTTTACGGTTAGGTTTTGAGTGGCTAGCCAGTTAATGACTTCTGGGTTATTGACTTGTATTTGACTGCCTAGTCCTACTTGGCTTTGGTGATTACTGTGATTTAGTATTGTTATTGCTACTGATATACCAACGGAACTGCCAATGGTTCTTGCTACATTGTAAATCCCCGCCGCTTGGCTAGTTTGAGATTTTTGTAAGGTTTCGTAAGCTAAGGTAGATAGGGGGACAAATATCATACCCATTCCAAAACCTTGTACGATTGCGGGGATAATAAAATTAATTTCGGCTGAGTTTAGGTTTTGAATGCTAAATAAATAGGTTCCGGTTGAGGCAAAACATAGGCCAGTTGCGATAATCCAGCGTAGATCTACGCGGTTAATAAAACGTGAAATGGCAAACATGCCAATGGCTGATGCAATGCCTCGTGGTGCCATGACTAGGCCTGCGGTTTGTGCATCATAGTTAAATAGGTTTTCTAGCATTAGGGGTTGTAGGGCAATCGTGCCAAATAATCCAAAACCAAATATAAACATCATAAAACTGGCTGTGGCTAAGTTTCGGTCTTTAAGTAAGGCTAAATTAACAACACTGTCTGCTCTGTTCCAGGAACGCCATACAAAACTAATTAGAGCTACAAAACTGATTAAGGTAATGGCTTGAATAGTCATAGAATCAAACCAATTGTCATCATTGCCTCGGTCTAGCATAAATTGTAAGCATCCAATTCCTAGAGCTAAAAGACCAGCGCCTAACCAGTCGGCTTTTACTTTTTGCCCGGGCTCATAATTAAGTAAAGCCCATGCCATCATCAAATTTAAAGCGCCTACAGGTAGGTTTATATAAAACACCCAGCGCCAATCTAGGTGGTCGGTAATATAACCGCCTAGCGTTGGTCCTAAAACGGGTGCAAGCATAATACCTACTCCCCACAAGGCCATGGCTTTACCGCGTTCTTCTTTTGGAAAAGTATCAATCATGATCGATTGTGATAGCGGTACAACAGAGGCGCCAAAAAAACCTTGAATTAAACGAAATATAACCATTTCAACTAAAGAGTCGGCTTGTCCGCATAAGGCAGAGGCAACTAAAAAACCAATAATGCTGATTAGCATTAAGCGCTTACGCCCAAACATTTTGACCCAAAAACCCGTTAGAGGAATCATTATGGCTTCAATGACGATATAGCTGGTTAACACCCAGGTAATTTGATCGGAATTTGCGCCTAGGGCTCCCATCATATCGGGCAGAGCCACATTGACGATAGTCATATCCAAAATAACCATTATGGTGGTTAACATAACCGTTATCGAAATCAAGCCTCGGGGCACACCTGATTTAGCAATACTTATGTCAGGTGTGTGCGCTTGTGACTCACTCATATTGATTAATTCGCTTTAGATTGGGTGTCTAAAGTTATGGTGGCACTTGCTCCTACACGTAAAGCATGTAAGGCTTGGTCATCATTTTTAGGTAAATCAATATGAATTCTAATTGGAAAACGCTGTGTGACTTTAACCCAGTTACCTGTTGCATTTTGTGATGGAATCATTGAAAACGCTGATCCGCTAGCAGGGCTAATAGATTCAACTTTTCCCGTTAACACCAAATTGGGTGCTAAATCTAAAACAATCTTCGCTGGCTGGCCATCTTTTATTCTAGGTAAATCCGTTTCTTTAAAATTAGCGATTAACCAATAATTATCATCTTGAATCATTGGAAACAATTTTTCGCCCGTATTAACATATTGACCAGGTTGAATATTAAAGTCACCCAATACGCCATTATTGGGTGCTGTAATGTAGGTTCGTTGTAGGTTTAGTTTGGCTAAATTAACGGCTACATTGGCAGAGGTAATTTGTGCCTGTGCTTCTGCAAGTTTGGCTTTTGAGGCTTTAATAGTCGATTCTGCGGCTTCTAATTTAGATTTAGCTTCTTTCAGTTTATATCGGCTTTCATCTTCGGCTTGCTGTGACGATAATCCTTTTTGAGTCATGGTTTTAATGCGTTTGTTATCTATAGATAAGTAGTCATATTCACTTTGCAGTTCTTTTTGTTGCGATTGCACATTATTAATTTCGGCTTTAGCCGAAACGGCTTGTGTTTGAGCTAGGCTTAATTGAGCCTGAGCTTGGTGTAAATCTAGATTAAATTGATCTGGGTCTATTCGCAGTAAGAGTTGACCTTTTGTAACCTGTTCAAAAGGTTTTACTTTAACTTGTTGAATAGCACCTTGTACTTGAGGGCTAATATAAACGCGATTTGCATCTACATAGGCATCATCGGTAGAAGGGTAACGGGCTTGATACTGCCACCAAAAAAAGACGGCCAAACCGAGTGCGATTAAGATTATTAAAATTAAAATCTTTTTTAACCAATTCATAGACAAAATCCTACTTATTTTTTGTAGATTTAATTTGCAGAATGATTAATAAAACCCAAAAAAAAGCAAAGGGTTGTATTAAGAGCTTTGTAAAATGGATGACTACGAGAAAATAAATAAGCCCAAAGGTTCTGCTGATTATGCGAAGCTGTTTACTCAATTGTAGCTAAGTTTTAAAAAATGAGTCTGTATGTACTGTTGAATGTTGCAATATTGAATGGCTTTGTGAATTTTTATTGTGAAAAGTGAGGGGTTAAGTGTAAGAAACATTGCATTTCTTACACTTAGAAGTTTTTTGTAAAGTTATTAATGAGCGATAATTGAGCCCATTTATGCGTTTACATTAAATTTATTAAGCCAAGTTCTGTTTTTTCTCAATACTTTTAATGTTGATAAGCATGGCAATAGAGATGATTAACGCAATAACAAAAAAGCCAGAGAACACATAAAGTGTTTCAGCATAAGAACCGGTTGCATCTTTAACCATAGAAATAATTAAAGGCCCAACTAAACCAGCGGCTGCCCAAGCGGTTAGTATGTAACCGTGTATAGCGCCAAGTTCTTTGGTGCCAAAAATATCGCCAATATAAGCGGGTATTGAAGCAAATCCACCACCGTAACAAGACATAATGAAATACAAAATAACTTGAAAAAGAATAATTTCAGTTATAGATGGCAACACATAAAACGCAACCGCCTGTGTGGCAAAGAAAATAATGTAAACGATGGGTCGGGTTAAGTAATCTGATAATGATGCCCAAAATATTCTACCGGCACCATTAAATACACCCATTAAACCAACCGCCGCTGCCGCAACCAATGCGGTTACACCTAATTGCTCTTGTAATAAAGGTGAAGCAACTCCAATAATGGCAATACCACAAGTTACATTAATAAATAACATTAACCATAAACCGTAAAAACGGGGTGTTTTTACGGCTTCATTTAAACCTAACATGGCTAGGTCTGTTTTAAGGGTTTTATGGCCTGATTCGATTTTTTTCTTAAAGCCTTCTGGTAAATAACCTTCCTCCGGTTTTTGTAAATATAAAGCCGAACTAAACATAATGACAAAAAAGGTAATGCCTAAAGTAATAAAGGTTGAGGCAATACCTATTTCTGATATAAGCACTTTAATGGTTGGCCCCCAAATAGCCGAAGCAAATCCAAAGCCCATAATGGCTAAACCAGTGGCTAAACCACGTTTATCTGGAAACCATTTAACCAAGGTTGATACGGGAGAAATATAACCAATACCTAAACCACAACCGCCTAAAACGCCGTAAAAGAAGTATAAAAGCATTTTAGATTCCATAAGTATTGCCAAACCAGAACCAGCGGTACCTAAACCAAACAGCACAGCGGCAATAATGGCAGAAACACGTGGGCCATTTTTTTCAACAAATTTACCCATTAACGCCGCAGATAAACCTAAAAAGAAAATAGCAATACTAAAAGCGATGGTGACATCGGTTAATGTCCAATTCATTTCAGCTTTAATTGGGTTTACATATACGCTCCAGGCATAGACTGAACCAATGCATATATGCACTCCTACGGCGGCTAATGCCATAAGCCATCTGTTTTTTTTCATTGGGTAAAACTCCTTTAAATTAGGCTTAGAAAACAATAATCAAATTTAAGCAAAAAGCTTTTATATTATTTTAATGAGACCTTTGCATGAGACAGGGGCACAAGAAAAACAAGATAGAATTCTTTAGCTTGAAGATAGAGAATTATGGCTGTTTTTATGTGTTCATGGTCTCGTGCAAAGGTCTCTTAATCTCTAACAGTGTATTGGTTGGCTAAAAGATTGTTTATTAGACAACAGTTTGAACATAATATGCGATATTACACAGTAAATCAGTGTAAAGATTTTAATGACGTTATAAGGGGTAAAGTCGTTATAGAAATTTAAAGGAGAGGGGGATAAGTTTAATTTGAGGTCTGTACTTTTCTTTTAAAAAAAGCAAATTACCCTATGCTCACAAGGCGGTATGGCCACAGGGTATACCAGGCCTGATAATTTGCTTTTAAATTTCAATTGTTATTGGCTTTTTGCCATAAATAATGCACTTTCTTGGCTTAAACTAACCGCCATAAAGCCGGATTTATGGCAGAAGATTGTATCAGTTAAACCCGTTACTTCATTTAATTCGGTATCGCGTAACCCTCTAAAGCGTTGTGGCAAATGATTTTCTTGGCCATTGCAGTAAACGCCAAATTGTTCTTTGGTTCTTGGATAAACCACACGTTTTATTTCTGGGTGTGAACTAATAAAATCTTTAAATGGTAGGTTTTTATCTAATACCAAAATTCCGTTTTCAACGGTTTTAGCGTACTCTTCAAGCTCAACCACTACCTCGGCTTCTTTTATGGCCGCTTTAATAAAGTTATTTAATATTTCTGTTGTAAAACCAATGGCTTTGTTAAAGGCAACTTCTTGTTTTTCAGGTTCGTCTGATGATTCGTTCATCATAGCAATGACTTGAGAAACAGAAGGGCGTGGATCATCTAAATACATGCCATTATCTACCGCATCAATATCGGCAATCAGTTTGTCATCTACCCATTGTGTGGCAAAGCCAATTTCATAATCGCCTTTTAACCCCTTTACCTCAAAAATACGTTTTGCATAATGACGCCAAATTAAACCCGCTGTGGCAAATGGGATTCCGTTTTCACGCTCTTCGGTAAAACTGTTTTGATGGTGATCAAAACGTAAAGTTTCTGGGTCATATTCCGCACCCACATCCAACACGATACTGGCTTGCTTAATAACCTTTTCATCTCTTGAACGTGTAATTTGACGTTCTTCAACCATTAAGACCATTGATATGGCAAAGACTTCGTCGGCATGAAAACGACCCGAATGAGTTACAAGCATGAATGTTCCTTTAAATAGGGGAATAGATTTAATTGAGGTGTATTTTAGCGTATTTAAGGCCTAAAGGCTTTTAATGTCGTTGACGAACTACATAATTTTTTTGTTTTTGGTAGGCCTGGTATGCCCTGTGGCCATCTAAAACTTTGTAAGTATAGGGTAAGTCATAAAACTGTCATCTATTTGTTACTTAACTTTTAAAAAGGGTTTATAGAATGGGCTTAAGTTTTGAGTTTGTTCAGACTTTAGTCATTTTTTGGTAATCATTAATGTAACCATAAATTGAACAAACACCATTTTATGAGATTTCATTTTAGGAAAAAATTATGCGTTTATATTCATTATTTGCAATCACTACTTTAACCGCGTCAATGGCCTTAACAGGTTGTAACGCATCTGAAACAAAACAGGCAGAAGTTAAACCGGTTGCCAGTAAAACGGCAGAAGTTGCGGCATCTTCTATTATGTTGTTTGAATCACATGATGAAGGGCGTATTAATATTTTTTACGATCTTCCAACGTTTGAAGGCTATAAAGCAGTGGGCGAAACGTCTTTTAGATTAACGCGTATTGGCGCAGGACCAAATGGTGAAACGGTTGTATTTGGTTTACCAAAAGACGATAAGAAAAAAGGTGCAAATACCCCTGCCGCTATGCTTTGGGATGGTAAAGCCAGTTACGATAATTTTTATGGCGAAATGTATGCAAATAACCGTATTTATGTATTTGATAATAAAGATGATATGGATTTTGTACGTAAAATGGGTGAACCAACCTTTATGTTTACAGACATTGGTGCGGGTCCAAAAGGTGAAACAGTTGTGTTTGTTTTAAACAAACAAAATAAAAAACACAAGCCAACAGCTTTAATTGCTAAATTCACCGCGATGCATTCCAATACTAAATAACCATATAAAGTATTAAATTGTATTTAAAAGCCCGATTTTTCGGGCTTTTTTTGTTTTTAAAATTAGTGACGATAAATACAAATGGCGATATACTTAAAGCAATGTGAATTTCATCATTTTTAGTAATGAATTTAATAAAGTGAGTTTAAATGCCTGATTCAGCTGACTTAGAACAGATAATTTCTGTTGTTAAGTTAATGCCAAACCCCGTGGTCGTTAATCGTGTTTCTTCGCATGAAGAGAGTAGCGACTTAAATGATGAAATCGTTTATGTAAATCCAGCATTTATTAAAACCATTGGTTATACCGTTGATGACATACCAAATGATAGAGTTTGGTGTGAAAAAGCCTATCCTAAAGAATCCTACCGAAAATACGTTATTCAGACATGGCTTGATTCTATGGAGTCGGCTTGTGAGCACAAAAAAGACTTTACCTCCTTATCACTTCAAATTCATTGTAAAGACCAAACTGATCGTTGGTTTCAAGTTACTGCACAACCAAAGAAAAGAGTTTTTGGTGATTTTAATTTAATTGTTTTAGTTGAAACTGATACGCCTGATGAAATTATTCAGACCCTGCAGGCAAAGTCTGAGGGGTTATTTCTTAAAAACCAAGATTTAAGAATTAGTGAGCAATTATTAGCAAAAACACAGCGTATTGCCAAAATTGGAAGTTGGGAAATTTATTTACAAGATGGTTCTCTCAAATTGTCAGAACAGATGTATCACATCTTAGGCGAAGATCCAGCAACCTATCAACCATCAATGGAATCTTTCTACTCTAAAATTTCTGAAGAAGGACAACACTTAGCACAATCTATGATTAATGAAGCCATTCAAACTGGAGAGCGTGGCACGATTAAAAATAAATTTTCGGTTACTAAAAACGACAACAGTATTGTGTATTTAGAGGTTTATGCTCAAGCGATTTATGATGAAAAAGGAACCCCTATAAAAGTCGTTGGCTCTGCATTGGATGTAACTAACAGAGTGAATTTACAAAATCAAAGTAATGAACTTGCAGATTTAATTAGGGTGGCTCATCAAGAACTGTATATTGTGGATTTTGAGACTGACCAGTATTTATACGCTAACGAAAGCGCCTCTTTAAATACCGGGTATAGCAATGAAGAGATTATGGAATTTACGGTTTTTGATCTTAATCCACAGCTCACAGAGGAGATGGTTCAGGCTTATAAAGCCTCTGGTGACAAAGTAAATAGAATGAGCACCTTATCTGTACACAATCGTAAAGATGGCTCTACTTATCCTGTACACGCAACTATTCAGCGAGTCACATACAACGGCATAATGTGTTATGCCATTTTTGATGCCGATATTTCAGAATTACATGCCGCACAAGAAGCTTCTAAAGTTCAATTAAACTTACTTCAAAAAATAGTCGATACGGTTCCTGTAAGAATTTTTTGGAAAGATGTAGAGTCTCGTTTTTTAGGGGCAAATAAACTCTTCTTAGAAGATGCCAGTTTAGACTCAGTAGAAGAACTTATTGGTAAAACAGATTATGATTTGATGTGGTCAACTAATGATGCTGAAGCATACCAAAAAGAAGACATGGCCGTTGTAAGTAGTGGCCAACCACTTTTAAAATTTGAAGAAACTCAAGTAAGAAAAAATGGTGAGGTTGTTACTCTTTTAACTTCAAAAGTGCCATTAGAAGATGCAAATGGAGAAATTTTTGGTGTATTAGGTACTTACGAAGATATTACGCAACTACGTAAGAACGAACAACTTTTGATTAGTCAGCGCGAACGATTACACTTTCAAGCGTATCACGATGCTTTAACCGGCCTTCCTAATAGAGCCATGCTTGAATATAGGCTAGAACATGCTATTCAACAAACTAAACGTCATAGACAAAAATTTGCTTTGTTGTTTTTAGATTTAGATCAATTTAAACAGATTAATGATTCCATGGGGCATGAGGTTGGTGATTGTGTATTGAAAGAGGTAGCTAAAAACCTACATTCTAGTATTCGAGAATCAGATACCTTAGCCAGAATAGGCGGTGATGAGTTCACAATTATTATGAATGAGGTTGATCATTTAAATGATATTTCAATTTTAGCCAAAAAAATAATTGATATTTCAAAGCAACCCGTTTTTGTCAAAGAGCAGGTTTTTTATCTTTCAAGTAGTTTAGGGATTAGCGTTTATCCTAAAGATGGTGAAACACCAGATGCACTTTTAAAATGTGCAGATGCAGCAATGTATAAAGCTAAAGAACTGGGTAGAGATAATTTTCAATTTTATACCCGAGATATGACTTTAGCCGCTTTTGAACATATTGCCATGCAAGCAAGTTTAAGAAAAGCCATTAGTAATAATGAATTTGTTGTTCATTACCAGCCACAAATTAACGCAAAAACCAATAAGATTATTGGTATGGAAGCTTTAGTACGTTGGTTACACCCAGCTTTAGGCTTGGTTGTGCCAAATACGTTTATACCTTTAGCCGAAGAAACCGGCCTGATTGTTGAATTAGATAGATTAGTCATGAAAATGGCTATGCAGCAATGGCAACAATGGCATCAACAGGGAATGAATCTAGGTCTGTTATCTATTAATTTAGCGGCCAAACAATTACAAAAACCAGACTTTATAAACTATTTAAAAGAGTGCCTAAATCTCAGTCAGTTTAAAGCCGAATGGCTTGTTTTAGAATTAACCGAAAGTGATATTATGAAAAACCTTGAGGTGATTAATTCACTGTTGCTAGAACTGGGTGGGTTGGGTGTTAAAATTGCCATTGATGATTTTGGTACTGGTTATTCATCATTAGCGTATTTAAAACGTTTGCCTGTAACTAAGTTAAAAATAGATCGCTCTTTTATTAAAGATTTACCTTTAGATGAAGAGGACTGTATTATTACCAAAACCATTATTACGATGGCTGGAAGTTTAGGCTTAGAAGTTTTGGCAGAAGGGGTAGAAACCAGTGAACAAAGAGATTTTTTACAACAAAATGGTTGTAATTATATTCAAGGTTACTTTTTCTCTAAACCAATTCCCTCTGAAGACGTGCCCTTATTAGTAAAACGCTGGTTGTAAATTAAGCTTAATTTAAACTTAAATTAAATTGAAATTACCTTGTGTTTCTAACCAGCATTAAATTCCTAAATAACAAAATGATTGCTATTAAAATACCTGTTTATTTCAGGGCAATAAATTTAGGTAGTTGAGTTTTAACCGTATTAAATGTAAGAGGGCTTATGTCTGGTAAACCATTTTTAAAGGGTGGTTTTTTCTCGCCTTGAATCAATGGTTTTAAATAGTCTAATGCGGCTTGAGTAATATCCATTCCATCTTCTGTTAAAAAATGATCTGGTACTGTTTTTTCTAAGTTTGCAACATCAATTAACGGCACGTTTATAAATTCAAATTTAAACGGGGCTTCTGAAACAAGTTTAACAATGGGTAAAACCCCATGTTCGCCTTTTAATGCAGCATTAACAGCGGCTTCACCAGCTTGATAAGCAAGCTCCCAATCGACTTCTGACACTAAATGACTGGCTGAACGCTGACAGTAATCAGGAATAGAGCAATGGGTTTTACTGTTTAAATGCTGACCAACTAAATGAGATATAGTTGAAGCAACCCCACCAAGTTGTACATAATCCTTTTCAATGGTATGTTCAATATTGGCAATAGAAAGGTAGTCACCATTTTTATGCATTAATCCCTCAGACACCGCACAAACACAATAGCCTTTTTTGGCAATTAATGTATCCACTCGGTCTAAAAAAGCTTGCTGATTAAATTTGCGTTCAGCGGGTAACACGATAAGTGGTGCATCGGACATAACCTCTTTTACCAGGCCTGCAGAAATGGTTAGCCAACCTGTATTTCGTCCCATCAGTTCCATAACATAAAACTTGGTTGAGGTTTCATACATAGAGTGTATGTCTAAAGTTGCCTCTATAAAACTGGTGGCAATGTATTTTGCGGCACTGCCAAAACCTGGGCTACAGTGTGATATATCTAAATCATTATCTATGGTTTTTGCCACACCAATACAAATGACTTTATGACCATTTTCACAACAGTAATCCGCTACTTTTTGTGCCGTAACCATTGAACCATTACCGCCATTGTAAAGAAAGTAACCTATATCATAAGTTTTAAAAACCTCTAAAACACGTTGATATTGTTTAGGATTATGTTCAAGTGGGTCAAGGTCAAATCGGCAAGCTTTAAATGCGGCGCCCGGTTGGTATTTGAGTTGCTCTATGGCATCGTCATCAATATTTGATAAATCAATCAACGCTTCTTCAAGTACACCTTTAATACCGTTAATAGCGGCGTAGGTTTTACCAAATACGTTGGGGTGTTTTTTTATGGTTTCTATTACTGCCGCCGCACTGGCGTTAATCACAGCGGTTACGCCGCCTGCTTGTGCATAAAGTACGTTATTGGCCTGTTGCGCTTGAACTGCATTCACGGTCATATTCCTGAATTATTTGGGTTATTTTAATTTTTGAATAAGAAAATTAAATTATAAAAAGAGTGAAACTGAGTATTGCTAATTATTTATGAACAATTACCACGCGTTGGTTTTGTATTTCTAATTTTACCAGGCCTGTTAAAAGTGCTTGTAAAGATTTGCCAATCAGTTCTTGTCGCCATCCCGTTAATATAGGTAAATTAGGGTTTCTAATTAATTGTAATAAATCGCTTTTATTAATTAAATGACTGGCGACCATATTGTAATCAATAGCAACTTGCAAAATATGCGCATTGGCCAAATGTAAAAGAACCTCTTCTTGGGGTGTTTCTTTTGGTTGTTTGGGCTCAGGTTTAGGAAAACTATCGGCACCCGCCTCAAAAACGGCATCAATCAGCTCTATCCACTGTTCGCCAAAACCTTTAACTGAAGACGCTTTGATATTAGGCACTTTATATAAGGCTTGAACGGTTTGCGGTGGTCTTTTAGCAATATGCACAATCACTTCATCACTCATAACCCATTTTTTAGGGCGATTATGTTCAATGGCATATAACTCACGCCATTGCGCAAGGGTATTTACAATGGCTAAACCTTTACCACGTAACCCTTTAGTACCTTTGACTTTATCGCCCGCTTTTTCTGGGTTAGGATTATAAAGTGATTCATCTAATAATGCTGTGCTGTCATCTTTAACCGCTTGCAGTTCATCTTTACTGAGTTCAGCCAAGTATTTTTCATACAATGGTGCAAGATAACGCACATCGTCTAAGGCATACTCAATTTGCAGTTCAGTCAAAGGGCGATGGTGCCAGTTTGTACGGGTTTGGCTTTTTTCTAGTTTGGTATTGAGTTCGTTCTCAATAACACGTGCAAACCCTGCAATATCGCCATGTTTTTTAAAAATAGCGGCAATTTGGGTATCAAAAATCGCCGTAGGCATTTGGTTTTGTAATTGGTACAACACCTCAATATCTTGGCGAGCGGAATGAAATACCTTAACGACGCTTGTATCGGCTAATAATTGCACAAGCGCATTAAGAGGTTGGTCGCTTTCCGCACTTTGTTTAATGGCGATAGGGTCAATAATCGCCGCTTGGCCCAAGGCATCTTGAACTTGTACCAAGCTTAATTCAGGAAAATAAGTATCTACGCGAACAAATTCTGTATCAATCGCAATCCATGTGATGGCGGAATTTGCTAGAATCTGTTGGCAGTAGTCATTTAGGTGTGATTCAGTCAGAATCGATATATAGGCTTGATTTGTCATAGTCAGTCAAGTTTAAAAGTTAGTTACTATTAGAGCAAGGATAAATCAGTGAAACCGCAAAAAATACACATATTAGGCATTGCCGGAACCTTTATGGGCGGAATTGCCCAAATTGCTAAAGCCATGGGGCACGAGGTAACGGGGTCTGATAAGGCGATTTATCCGCCAATGAGTACGCAATTAGAACAAGCTGGCATTGGCGTAATGGATGACGACTCAATCGAGTTTTTACAACACGAGCCCGACGCGGTTGTGGTAGGTAATGCCAAAAGCCGAGGACACATTGCCGTAGAAGCCACCTTAAATGCGCAACAAGTGTATACCTCTGGCCCGCAATGGCTAGCAGAACATATTCTAAAAGATCGCTGGGTGGTCGCCGTGGCGGGTACACATGGTAAAACCTCAACCGCTTCGATGGTAGCGTGGATTTTAGAGTTTGCCAAACTGAATCCAGGTTTTTTAATTGGTGGCGTGCCAGAAAACTTTGGTGTATCGGCTCGTTTAGGCGATTCGCCGTTTTTTGTTGTAGAAGCCGATGAATACGACACCGCCTTTTTTGATAAACGTTCAAAGTTTGTGCATTACCACCCAAGAACGTGTGTATTAAATAATTTAGAGTTTGACCATGCCGATATTTTTGATTCGGTCAAAGACATTCAAAAGCAGTTTCATCACTTAGTACGCACCGTGCCTGGCAATGGGTTAATTGTTATGCCTAATGATGAAGCCAATTTAGATGAAGTCATCACACAAGGTTGCTGGACACCAATTGAAAAGCAAGGATCAAGTGCCGAATGGAGTTATAAACTTTATGAACAAGACGGCTCTGAATTTGAAGTAATGTTTCAAGGCAGTTGTTTAGGGCGTGTAGTTTGGCTATTAACCGGTTTACACAATGTAAGAAATGCACTAAGTGCCGTAGCCGCCGCCGTACATTGTGGCGTACCCGCTCGCATTGCGGTTGAGGGTTTATCTAAATTTACGGGGATTCGCCGTAGAATGACATTAATTGGTGAAGTGCAATCAGGTCAAAAGCAGGGCATTAAAATTTACGACGATTTTGCTCATCATCCAACCGCCATTGAAACCACTTTAAAAGGGGCTAAAAACCAATTATCAAAATCTACCAGGCCTGGTAAATCTGGAAGATTAATTGCCGTGTTTGAACCACGCTCCAATACTATGCGCATGGGCATTCATAAAGCCACTTTACCCTTAGCGTTTAAAGAAGCCGATGAAGTTTATGCGTTTATTGATGACGATTGGAACTGGCAATTACCCACTGAGGAATTTAGCCAACCCATTCATATACAAAATAGCTATGAAGCCTTGTTAGAAGAGTTAGTAAATGAATTACAACCCGGCGACACCGTTGTAATGATGAGTAACGGCAGCTTCGGTGGCATTCACCAAAAGCTGTTTAACGCATTACAACAAAGTTAAGGTCAATAACCACTATGTGGGCATTATTAGAAATAGCCATTTTACTATTAGTAGTAGGGTGGGTGGTTTGGATGATAAAACCACCTAAGTGAGAATAGGTGACATTGGGTAAAATTATTTTAATGCTTAATTTGGTTTATAACGATTAAACCAAGCGAGCTGCGTGTTAGCATAGTCCGCTTGAGTGCTATGTTAGCCTTGTTTATCAATAACAGGATGAAGGTTTTCAAGTTTATCCGCTAACCATACTTTAATAATGGATTGTCTAGTAACACCTACACGACTCGCTTCTCGGTCTAAAGACTCTAGCATCCATGTTGGAAAATCAACATTAACCCTTTTGGTCTCTTGCAAAGAACGCTTTGCTTTAGATAAATCCAAATGTTCCAAAACATCACTATCTTCATCAAAGTTTTTATCAAATTCAGAAGCTTTCATATAACTCCACCTTATTTTTTCTTGAACGTCTAACTGAAATAATACGAATATTTTCAGATTTTTGCACGCCCTATATTAAAGTAGGTTAACGATAAAACGACAAGAGATGCGCTTTAGCGCAGTCCCCTTGAGTGCTTTGTTAAGTGTGTTTATAGTATTCTTGAAATTACATAATGCTATAAAGAAAATAACCTATAGCAAAGATGAACCCTAACCCAAAAGCAATACCTAATATTGTTTTTATAACCAAGTGTAAATATGCTAAAAAAACTCCAACTAAAACACTTGGTATTACAACAATAGCCATTCTCAAAAATTTACCAAAGTCATATGATGCTGTGTAATCGTATAAGAACCATCCTGAAATTCCAGCGCCAATCAAAAACAAAAGAATTTTCTCAGAATCATCACTGTCTTTTGACGTTCTTCTTCTGACAAGAGCTCCGATTCAGAACCATCAGAATGCCTTACATATTTTTTTGTCATTTACATCCTTTTTATTTTCAAGACACTTAACGCCTCAATAAAGGGCGCGCGTAAGCGCGTCCAGCCGAAGGCTGTACTTTAATTGATTTGTTACATGCTGGAGTAATTAGAGACCTCAATTAAGTTGCCATCTGGATCTCTAAAATATGCTGAAATAATTTTACCTTTAGCGCCGGTGCGGCTAACTGGGCCTTCAATGATAGGAATATGACATTCTGAAAGATTTTTTATAGCCTGCTCAATGGGCTCGTTTATTATAAAGCATAAGTCAGCGCTACCTGATTTAACATTCTCTGCTTTTGGTTCAAACTCCTCGCCTAACTGATGTAAATTGATTTTTTGAGAACCAAAAGATAGTGCAATACGGCCTTCACCGAAAACCACCTTTTTCATGCCCATTACAGATTCGTAAAAATTTACTGTTTTATCAATATCTTTAACAGTTAAAACTAAATGGTCAACTCTATCTACTTGCACGATACCTCCAGTCTTGGTGACATGTAACGCCTTGCTCACCGGGAAATTGGGAGCGCAGCGAGTAATTTTTCCGAGTGCAGCAACTTGTTATAAAGCATAGTGCACATCTGTATAGCCAAAGCCCCTCTTGAGGTTAAGGAGCAACAAACAGGTTTATTTTATATACACCAAATTTATTTACATTGAAAACCAGCTATTCTTGCTAATGCACTTAACACAGCAAAAATAGAGGCAGTTGTGCTATTGGTATGAATGCCTACGCCAAAATACGAGCCGGATAAACCACTTGTAGTTAGCTCGATTAACGCAATCGCTTCGGCATCATTACCTTGCCCTAGATTTCGCTCTTCATACGACAACACCGTTGCCTGCTGTCCTAGCGCATCCAGTGTTGCTGCGATGGGGCCGTTACCTTGTCCTTTTACTTGCCTATGTTTGCCTTGAACAGATGTTAAGTCTAAGACAATTTCTTGTCCTGATGAAGTTTTAAATAAGGAGTGTCGCTGATAACCGTATGCACCAGAGGCTTGCTCGGGCTTTAAATAGGTGCGGCTAAACAATTTCCACAGTTGCTGGCTGGATAGTTCAGCCTCTGCACTGTCAGCTTGCTTTTGTACGATTGAACTGAACTCCACCTGCATACGGCGTGGCATCTGTATGCCATAATCTTGCTCCAGCAAAAATGCAATACCTCCTTTACCTGATTGGCTGTTAACGCGTACGACTCCCTCGTAAGTGCGCCCTAAGTCTTTTGGGTCAATTGGCAAGTAAGGAACGCCCCACGGTGCACAGGCTTGTTGTCGCTTAAAGCCCTTGGCTATGGCATCTTGATGCGAGCCAGAAAATGCAGTGAATACCAAATCACCCGCATAAGGATGACGAGGGTGCAAAGCAATTGCCGTGCATTCTTCAACCGTTAATGCCAAGCCTAAGATGTCGGAAAAATCCAAACCAGGAGAAATGCCTTGAGTGTACATATTCAAAGCAATGGTAGCCAAATCCAAGTTTCCGCTGCGTTCGCCATTACCAAACAAACAGCCTTCCACTCGATCAGCCCCTGCTAATAAGGCTTGCTCTGCACAAGCGATTCCTGTACCACGGTCGTTGTGCGGATGCACAGATAGAATCACTTGCTGGCGTCGCTGTAAATGACGGTGCATCCACTCGATTTGATCAGCAAACACATTCGCCGTGCTGACTTCTACGGTGGTTGGCAAGTTGATGATCATGGTTTGAGTATCGTTTTCTAGCCATTCATCCATCGCAGCATGGCACATCCGTAAAGACACCTCTAACTCAGCCATACAAAACGTTTCTGGTGAGTACTGCAACACCCATTCAGTCTCTGGAAAATCCGCAACGCGCCTTTTCAAGTAGCGAACATTATCACGAACTAACTGCTCAACCTGTTCTACCGATAATCCAAAAACAATCTCACGCCAAGCTGGTGCCACTGCATTATATAAATGCACGATGACACGTCGTGCACCGCTCATACTTTCCAAAGTACGATCAATAAGGTCATGACGTAACTGCGTCATGACCATAGGGACGACATCTTCTGGAATCAGATTTTGCTCAATTAACTGGCGACAAAAATTAAAATCGATTTGCGAACCCGCTGGAAACCCTACCTCTATTTCTTTAAATCCAACCTGCACCAAAGTCTTAAAAAATTTATGTTTTCTATTCAGGTTCATTGGCTCAAATAATGCTTGGTTGCCATCTCTTAAATCGGTAGACAACCAGATCGGCGCTTTACTAAGCGTCTGATCAGGCCACTGACGATCGACTAACTGAACTGGTGAGTGTGAAATATACTTACAACTTGGGTCAAGCAACATGGATAAACTCCCTAAAAATTAAAAATCAATCTGCATTTTAGGTTTTCATTGGCTGTCTTGATATCTATAATGGAGCAATTTGTATAGTAAAAAAGACAAATATGGGTAAATCCGCAGCCGATATACACAAGCTCAACCTGTTTGAAACATCTAATCTGCCGCTACATGGTATAGCCGTAGATTATCCAAAAGGGCACTTTATTGCCTCGCACAAGCACAGCAACAGCGGGCAGTTGATGTATGCCATTTCAGGCACGCTGCTGATTGAAACTCAGGCTGGGCGTTGGTTGGTACCACCTAATCGAGCGGTATGGCTGGCAGTTGGTGAAGAGCATTCTGTGATCATGCGCAGCCGTACTCAAGTGCGCAGTGTATTAATCAAAGCGCACACTGTTAATTCAACGCTACCTAATGGAACTGTTGTTATTAACGTAACGCCATTACTCAAAGAATTAATACAAGCTGTCACCTTACTGCCCATTGACTATGGAGCAGATAGACACGCAAATTTATTAGTAAATTTATTATTGGAAGAGTTAAAACGGCATCACACACTAAACTTATTATTGCCTTGGCCCAAAGAGGCGCGTTATCACAACGTCTGCGAATACCTTACACACCATTTAACCGATGCACGCCCAATCGCCGAATGGGCAAGTGAACTGCATATTTCAGCCAAAACCTTTGAACGACAATTTGTACAATTAACAGGTATTTCTTTTGGCAAATGGCGACAACAAGCCCGTTTGCTCTATTCTCTGGAAGCGCTTAACGAAGGACTCCCCATAACTGAAATTTCCCTAAGTTATGGCTACAGCAGTCACAGTGCTTACAGCGCAGCTTTTAAGGCGTTTTTTGGACAAAGGCCATCTGACTTTATGAAAGACCACGGGTAAAGACACTGCCTCGATATATGAGTTCTCATGCTTTATAACGTTTAAGCTAACCCGCCGCGCGTTAGCGCGGTCGGGTTGAGTGCTTTGTTAGCTTGTTGATTTACTGTGAAAATAATATAGATATGCAAGACCTATTGGTGCAATGAATATTGCAAAGACCCAGCAAACAAAAATTGTGATTACTTTTACAATCACGGCTAAAATTGCATTTACAAAAAATACGTTCTCACCCATTACGAAATCTACTATGCTTTCATAAACAAATCTTGAGTAAGGGTACAACAGCGTACTCAATAAAACATAAGGCGCAAATGCCCATTCTGTAGAACGACTTGCATTCATTTCCATATATACAAATAACGCTGTTACAAACAAACCAAAAAAGAGGTTTCTAAAATAATACTGAGTAGTGAGACCACCAAAGGTTTTTTGAATAATTTCTTTCATTTTATCTCCGAAAGTTTTGAAGCTAACGATTAAGCTAAGCCGCTGCGCGTTAGCGCAGTCGGCTTGAGTGCGTTGTTAAACGGCATAACGTTAAACCACTGATTGACAGCATTCAAACCTTTTTACCGTTCTTTATTTGTTTATCTATTTTTGCATTTACAGATGAATTACTAATAGAAATTAAAACCCACATGACTATCCAAATTCCGAATGTAAATAAAGATAAAACAAGGTGTAGAAGGTGACTAGTTTTCTTCTTTTTGCTCAGTAAAACGGCCACTTCTTGGTCAGTGTAAGGTACTTTATTACCTTTTTTATATTGATTTGCACGTACAGGTGCTCCACAATTTGGGCATAAACTAGCAGAATCTGAAATTTGTTTTCCACATTCGTGGCATTCAATAAGAGCCATGCGTATTCCTTATTTTTTACGTTTAACGATAAAACTAAGCGAGCTGCGCGTTAGCGCAGTCCGCTTTAGTGCTTTGTTAGCCAAATTTCAAGTTTGACTGTATTTCATGTCTCTTAATAAGGTCTTGAATTATTGGATTATTACACCCATCACTTTCAACCTTAGTATTTATTTTTTGAGAAAGCATGTCACTTCTCTTTTTCATAACATCAATGATTTGCTCTCTTGAATAACTTGGTTTTAGTTCTTTTACTTTTTGCATTGCTTTCATAGTAACTAGAAGAGTGTTCTTAAAATGGTTCTTAGTTTGTACTTCTGTTGGTTTAGAGCATAAATTAGTGGCTTTATTTGCCATTACAAACTGATCATATACTTCTAAAATGTTCATTTTTTGGTCATCTGCCAATGCTAAAGATGTAAAAAAAGAAATAATTAAAGCGACAATATAAAAGTGTGGACGTCTTTTCATGTGAAGGTTCTCGTTTGGCTAATGCTTAAGCTAACCGGCCGCACGTTAGTGCGGTCGGGTTGAGTGAATTGTTATGTTTGGGTGATTGCGTTAATGATTTGTTCTTGTACATACGGAAGATGTTCCTCATAAATAGTTGCGGCTCTGATATTTGTTAGTTTGCCTTGTTCTTTAGGAATTTCTATTGGAAATTCACCCTTACATAGCCAATTTACTCTTACAAATAAGCTTTCCCATTTTTTATAGGACTCAGAACCTAACTCATTTGATGAGATGCAAGATAAAAGATTTTTAGAAACTATTCCGATACCTTTTACTTTTATTTTTCTTGAACCAGGAGCATTACTTTTTATATATAAGATATCTCCAACTTTAAGCGTAGAAATGAATGAATATAAGTCTTCAGCACTATTTTCATTCCATCCAAGAATAAACTTCCCCTCATCAAAAAAACGTTTTTTCAGCTCTTTTTCATTCCATTTAGAACCAACACCATAAATCGCCAAATCTAACTCCTATATGTGAAAACATAACGTTTAAGCTAACTGGCCGCGCGTTAGCGCGGTCGGGTTTAGTGAATTGTTAAGCAATTTCATTAGATGGCTTTTCAAGTGCTTTGGCGGCATAAACTGCCAAACCACCGATAACAAGAGCACCGCCTAAGAATTTAATTAGTTTGGGGTTTTCAGACAATGCTGCAACCGCTGCTACTCCAGTTAAAGCGCCTGCTACCCCTGCTTTAACTTGGGTTGATGACACTTGAATTCCTGATGCCCATTTAACGAAATGTTCGCAATTTTTATCAGTTACAGAATAAACCCATGTACCAATTTGAGATCTAGCGTTAGCTAAAACTTGAGTTAAAGGAAGCTCTCCTTCGACTTGAGCAACATACGTTTCCTTGCCACCCGTGACGGTATGCCATGCTTCTTCTTGAACGGTACCATTTCTTTTAGTTGCGGATATAAGCATATAGTTACCTAATTCACACATGCGGTCAGTTACTAAAGACCAATGTTGATACATTCCAAAATTGGTAACTACAACATCCCCAGGCTTAACTTTCAATTCTTTCACTTGTTATGGTTTCCGTATTTTCGTTTTAACTTAATGTTTAACGATAAAACTAAGCGAGCTGCGCTTTAGCGCAGTCCGCTTGAGTGCTTTGTTATGCATTATTTTCCACAGTATTTAATGGTTTGCGTGATTTTAATGCCCATATATTCTGTCCGTCCTCTGATGCTCTAGCACCTATCTCAAGAAGTAGCCGTTTAGTGGTTTCTTCATTGGCACCGATCACATGCATTAATATGTCCAGATTACGCCACGGATGTTCCTTGTGATTTAACATTTCCGTAAGCAATTCCCTTGCAGGCTTTTCTTTATTTTTTTCATCTCTATTCTTTAGCCAATGAATGAAAAAATTACCCGCAAGGGTTGCAACCGAACCAATCACTGCACCACACACACCTATTAAAGCAATAATAATTGATTCACTCATGACTCTTCCTTTTTACGTATAACGATAAAACTAAGCGAGCTGAGCGTTAGCGAAGTCCGCTTGAGTGCCTTGTTAAAGTAGATAGCTCAGAAGAATGAAAACTCCACACCTTGACCTATTCACTTGCTTCTAACAGGGTTACAGTTATCCCTGAACATATACCACTCCTCATATGTGTAGGTATAACTGTAACCTTAAAACACTACCAATGATAAGAATACAAATAATAACCAGGCCTGGTAGTTTCTAAAACCAATGAGCTTTAACGCCTCAATCAGCCGACGCACCTGCGGTCGGCTGCATTGACTTGTTAGGAGCTGGCTGGCTTCGAATGTGAACACTTCTACATTGAATGAACGACTTACATCGTTCTATTAAATTATAATCAAGCAGCTCAGCCCTGCCTGAGCTTCCTTTCAATAGGGCTATTAACTCCCTAAAGTCCAATAAATGAAAGAATGCCCCAGTGGACTCAATAGCCTTTATCAGTTCCGCTACTATTTCTGACCAGTCTCCCGAGTGATTAAGCTCTGTAATTAGCACAATACAATGAGGAGGATTTTCTCTTTCTACACTGATCTCTGCTCCAGAGGCAGCATATATTTTTTCTCCTCTTTTAAGAGCTTTGCAAGAACCAATAAGCTGTCCAATTGCTTTCTTTACTTGCTTCTGAACCCCTTTCGTTCTTCTATCAAGACTCCGGCCTGCACCCGCCTTAAGAACAGAAAGGTCTTTTGCTTCAATCAAAAAGCTTCCGTATTGATGAAAGGCAAGAACATCCGTCAATTCTCGTGTCTTGTCACCGATTTTAACTTCTGGAGACTTATACAAAGTAAGAGGAAAGACAGATTCAAGAGATGCCCAAATAGCTCTTTCAAAAACCTCTCCCTCATCTCTATCACTAATTAAAACTGCGTGACTTTCTCGAACACTATAAAAGTGATTGTTATTAGACCTCCACGGCTCGATAGACAACTTAATATTAATAAATGGAATTTCTAAGGCATTTGAGTACGTTTGTGTGTTATCCGTTGAGTAACAGAAGCAATCCAAAACATGTGAGCAGTGTTCATCGAAGTCGCCAACATAGAGATTTTCAATGTCTCCTATAAAATTCAAGACTTCTTCCGAGCCAATGGCGATATTACTCCATGCTAGACATATATCCATTTCATTAAACAGAAATATTGGAGATACCTTATCCTCTAGGATCTTTAATATTGCCCTATGCTCTTCGTTATGACGAACTACACCTGATATAAATAGTGGAGATTCAGGTATGTCAAAAATACGAATGCCCAGACACATATAATGACCATGCAGACCAAAGATCAATTCTGTGCCACAATTTTCTATTAGAGCTTTAACTGAAGGAGTTGGAGCTTTAACAAGAATTGCAATTTCCTCTCCTCCATTGGCTGGCACGACCCATAAAGAAGCTTCTTCTGAACGCATTTCGTTGTAGACTCTTTCACTTGGAATATGCATAAATCTGAGCACCTCCTAACGATAAAACTAAGCGAGCTGCGCGTTAGCGCAGTCCGCTTGAGTGCTTTGTTATACGTCTTGACGCGGTGTATTGTTCAATTTATAAATTTGGATTAATGCAAATGGAGCAATAATTAATGCTAAAAACCAACTCATAAGCACGGCTATTATTTTTTCTGCAATAACAAATCCAGCATCAAGTAAAACGGTTGAATCGCTACCATCACTTCCAAATAGTTTGTTCATTCCGCTTTCAAGTCCATACCTTGAGTAAGGATATAATGCCGTACTGATAAGGCCGTATAAAATGATGAAAAATTCAAATTTTGCAAAGCCTTTTGTATTTACAAAAATAAAAGCAAAGCCGACTAAAAAACCAATTAAAAAATGTCTTAAATAAAATTCACGAGTTAGACCTCGAAAACTTTTTTCAAAAACTTCATTCATGCTTGAAACCTTTATGACGTATAACGTTTTGGGTAAGTTGAGAATGTAGCAGAGCGAAGCACTGCGGAATGCGTCAACTTGACCCACTAGTTATAATTTTTTATCTTTACCAATTTCTGCTCATACCCACAACATAAGCCCAGAATAAAAATATCAAAGTTGTAGACACCATAACTACAAGCCCTGTTGTTATGTAACTACCACGACGAGGTGTTTTCTCAATTCCCAAAATAAGTGAAATTAGCCCTAAGATAAACATACCTAAGATAAACCATATAGGTGTAGGTGCTGCTAGAAACAGCGCATCTCCCTCTGTAAGAAAGGCAGTGAGTATACCTAAAACATAAAGTCCCCATGTTACCCATACAAATAAAGATTTATCATTTCCCATAGTCCATCCATGATTTATAACATTTAGTATAAGGCACTTTTGCCTTGTTATATTGTATTGCGGTGCTTTTTGGGCTGTTTTGCCTTTGTTTTTTCTAGGCTTGTTGCTTTGACAGTTTATATAGTATTATCTTTATAACCTGTCATTATAAAAAAGCACTTTTATGAATAATACACGAAAAAAACCAAGCTTGCTAGTTGAAATGCGTAGTCAGTTACGTCGCGAGGGATATGCGTATTCTACTGAGAATAGTTATTGCGATTGGGTCAAGCGGTTTGTTAAGTTTCATGCTTTTGAGAGTCGTGAGGCGATGTTATTGGATTCGGCACAAAAGGTGGAGTTGTTTTTAACGGATTTGGCGTTGGTACAAAATGTGGCGCCTTCTACGCAAAATCAGGCGTTAAATGCGTTGGTTTATTGTTATAGCAAGGTGTTAAAAGCGCCTTTTACTGATGTAAAAGCGAGTCGGTCTCGTAAGGAGCCTCGTATTCCTGTGGTGTTGACTAAAGAGGAGGTTGGTCAGGTTTTGTCGGTAATGGATGGCACAACGGGTTTGATTGCTAAGTTATTGTATGCGGGTGGTTTGCGTATTACTGAGGCAGTAAGGTTAAGAGTGCAGGATATTGATTTTGGTTTTAAGCAAATTACGGTGCGTAATGGCAAGGGCAAAAAAGACCGAGTGACACCTTTGGCGAACAATTTAATGCCTTTGCTAGAGGTGCAACTGCAAAAGGTGCAAACTCTGCATCAACAGGATTTGGAGCTGGGGTATGGTTCGGTTTACTTGCCTTATGCATTGGCTAAAAAATACCCTAATGCGGATAGAGAGTTGGCTTGGCAATATCTGTTTCCTAGCCGAAGTTTGGCGCAAGATCCGCGTTCTGGGGTGACGAGCCGCCATCATGTAGATCAGTCGTTGGTTAATAAGGCAATCAAGCGTGCGGTTAAGCGGTGTGAGATTGTTAAAAAAGTGAGTGCACATACTTTTCGCCATTCGTTTGCTACACATTTGTTGCAGACAGGTACGGATATTAGAACCATTCAGTTGTTACTTGGGCATGCAAGTTTGCAGACCACAATGATTTACACTCATGTGCTCAAGCAGGGTGGGCAGGGTGTGGTGAGTCCGTTTGATTGTTTGTAGCAGTTAGTCGTTTAGAGTAAGGAAATAAATATGGTTTATGTATTTTTGGGTTTGGCGATTATTTTTGAGGTGGTTGCCACCAGTTTTTTAAAATTAAGCGAAGGGTTTACCAATTTTTGGCCTAGCGTGATTGTGGTGTTGGGTTATGGTTTGGCGTTTTATTTTTTAGGACTGACGTTAAAACAGTTACCTATTGGGATTACTTATGCCATTTGGGCAGGGCTAGGCATTATTTTATTGGCGATTATTGGCATGATCTTTTTTAAGCAAGTACCCGATACGGCCGCTTGGATAGGAATGGGACTGATTTTGTTGGGGGTGGTTGTGATTCAGGTGTTTTCTAAAACTTCGGCTCATTAGTTTTAAGCGGTGTTTGTAATAAATAATGATTTAAATGAGTAAATCACCAAAGCCCCAAATTAATGTGCCTATTACCAGTGTAATGTGGGTTAGATGTACTTTCTTTTGATGCCAGCGTGATGGGGTGATGTCGTCAATTTCTCTAATCGTGTTGTTGTTTTCTAGCTGTTCGTACAAAATATTTAGTTCATTGTGCATTAAAGAATATTCACTCATGGCGGTGAGCAGTACCATTAAACTACCAAAACGGGCAAACCATAATGGTTCTATGGTTAGTCCTAAAAATAAGCCGACCACACCTGCAACCCAAGACAATAATAATAGTAGTCCGCTTTTCTTTTTCATGATTTTTATCCTTTTGGCTTACAGCTCAAATTCTGTAATAGATAGAGGTTTACTTGAACGGTAGTGCGTTAATAAACTATCAGACCACATTTTAGCTCTTGTAGGTAAACCGTTTTTTAAAAAGTATTGAACTTGTTGGTAAACGGCTTGTTTAAATGCCGGTGAGGGTTGATTGTTTAGGCTGATATTGTCGGCACTAAAATGAAACTCAAAATCGGCTGATTTTGAGAATATCCATTCTAACGCTTGTGGTTTGACTTCAACTTTTTCAAACTCAGCTTGACGTTCTTCTGAACGGCCATCGGGTTCGTACCAGTATCCAAAATCTTCTAATAATCGACGCTCTTTACCTGCTACGCACCAATGACTAATTTCATGCAAGGCACTGGCAAAAAATCCGTGTGCAAAAATAATTCTATGGTGTGGATGTGTTTCATCAGCAGGGCGGTAGATGGGTTCTTCTTCGCAACAAATTAACTGCGTGTTATAGCTTGGTATAAAGATTTGATTAAAGAGATTTACTAGGGTTTCTGGGGTGTGTTGCATAGTTGAATGTTTTTTGAAGAGAAGACGGAAAGAAAAGTATTTTGGTTAAGCTGTAATGTTAATCATAAGGTGTACCAGGCCTGGTAAAAATACAATTTACCAGGCCTGGTAAAATTAAAAATGCTTATAAGCAAGCCATTACTTTACGTGCAGCTTCAATGGTGTTTTCTATATCTTCATCGGAATGTTGTGCTGATACAAAACCCGCTTCAAACGCAGAAGGGGCTAAATAAACACCTTCGTTTAACATACCGTGATAAAAGGTTTTAAAACGTTCCATATCGCCTTTTGCTACTTGGGAAAAACGGCGAATATTTTTTTCTTCGGTAAAGAAAATACCAAACATACCACCGACTTGGTTGGTGGTAAATGGAATATTGTTTTCATCAGCAGCGGCTTGTAAACCAGCTAATAGTTTGGCTGTTTTAGCGGTTAGGTTTTCAAAAAAGCCATCTTCTTGAATCATTTGTAATGTTTTTAAGCCTGCGGCCATTGCTAAAGGGTTACCAGATAATGTACCCGCTTGATAAACAGGCCCTAAAGGCGCAATGTGTTGCATTACGGCTTTTTTACCACCAAAAGCACCTACTGGCATTCCGCCACCAATCACTTTACCGTAGGTGGTTAAATCTGGTTGCACATTGTATAACCCTTGTGCGCCTTGTAAACCAACGCGGAAACCACACATAACTTCATCAAAAATCAGTACCGCGCCCGATTCATCACACACTTCACGCAGCGTTTGTAAAAAACCTTCTTCTGGAGGAATGCAGTTCATATTACCGGCAACAGGTTCTACGATAATACAGGCGATTTGATCACCAATTTCAGCAAATACTTTACGTACTTCGTCAGAATCATTGTGGGTTAAGGTTAAGGTCAGTTCGGCTAATGCTTCTGGTACACCTGGTGAAGAGGGGACACCAAGGGTTAAAGCGCCTGATCCGGCTTTTACTAATAACGAGTCTGAGTGACCGTGGTAACAACCTTCAAATTTTACAATTTTGTCACGTCCTGTATAACCACGCGCTAAACGAATGGCGGTCATGGTGGCTTCTGTACCCGAACTCACCATACGGACCATATCCATTGATGGAATTAAATCGCAAACTAAATCAGCCATAGAGGTTTCGATTTCTGTGGGGGCGCCAAAACTTAAGCCTTTTGCGGCTTGCTCTTGCACTACTTTAACGACTTCTGGATTAGCGTGGCCTAAAATAGCTGGCCCCCAAGATCCCACATAATCAATGTATTGACGATCATCGGCATCAATTAAATAGGCGCCTTTGGCTTCTTTAAAAAAGACAGGATCTCCACCCACGCCTTTAAACGCTCTTACAGGTGAATTTACGCCACCAGGAATGTGTTTTTGGGCGGCTTCAAATAACATGTGTGACTTACTCATGGAGATTCCTTTTGTCTATCGGTGTTTAGTGATTGATTAGATCGCTTAGAAATTGATTGGCTATTATAGCCGATTTATTGGTAAAAATAAGTGAGTAAAATTGGCTAAAGCTGTCTAAATTGTTGTGTTGTCGTTAATTTCTGTTTTTTGATAACAGGTTAATAAATCGAGGGGTAAAAGGTGACTGTGGTTAATGGTTAAAATTAAGGCTTAAAGTTAAGTTTAAAGTTAAGTTTAAAGTTCAGCTTAAAAGCAGGGTAGAAACAGCTATAAAGTAAATAGGTTTTGAATAGCATGGCTTTGTTGTTGAATATTTTGTTGAGCAAATACGCCCTGAATAACCGCTAGAGAATCCGCACCAGCATTAATAAGTTGCTGGGCATTATTTGCATGGATTCCACCAATGGCCACAATGGGTATATTAAGTTGTTGTTTAGCTAAGGTTAATGTTTCTATATTCGCTTGCGGTGCATTGGGTTTGGTTTTGGATGCAAAGAAACGCCCAAAGGCGACATAGTTTGCTCCGAAATTTTGCATTTTTTTAGCACGATTTAAGTCGTTATAACAACTCACGCCAATAATAGCTTGTGGCCCCAATATTTTTCTGGCAATAGAAATATCCGCATCGTCTTTACCAATATGCACGCCGTGAGCATTTACATTTTTAGCGAGTTGGATATCGTCATTAATAATTAACCAGGCCTGGTAATTTTCACAAAGTGTTTTTAAAAGGCTTGCTAGTTTAGTTTTGGTGGCGATATCGCTTGTTTTATCTCTAAATTGAACCCATTTAGCTCCGCCTTTTAGAGCTTGTTCAACCATGTTAATAAGGGTGTGATGGTTCATTAACTGGGTGTCTGTAATGACATATAAACCTGCAATAGGCGTCATTGAATTAGATGTTTTCATAAAAGGGGTTTAATGATGATTTTGCGTGAATGGCAGGCTAATTTTTTATTTGTGAAGTAAAAAATTAGCCAAAAGTGGTTATCTATTTTGTTTGTAACTTACTTTTTTGAATAAGTTATAGTTGTGGGCTCATCTCTTTAATGCGTTTAGTGACCTTATCAAACTGAACTTCGCCCACTTGTTGGTAAACAATTGTGCCATTAGGTGCAATTAAAAAGCTGGTTGGTGTGAGCATAACATCACCAAAGGCTTTGGCTAATTTACCGTCGCTATCCATAACAAAAGTAAATGGATATGGGTTGGCTTTAATAAACTTTTGCACTTGTTCAGCGGGGTCGTAATTCATAGATATTGCTACTAATTCAAAACGGTCACCTAGGGCTTTTTTCATTTTAGCTAAATCAGGCATTTCTTTGATACAACCAGGACAAGACGTCGCCCAAAAATTAACCAAAACAGGTTTCATGGGTTTATTCAAATGTATGGCTTTACCTTCTGAACTGGTTACTGTTACGTCAGGTGCTGTGCCTAAACCATCTGAAAAAATAGTAAAGTAAACTAAGGTTGCAAGTAAACCTACAACAAAGATTCCAAAAATTTTACTGCCAATGTTTTCCATAATTTTCTCAAAGGGGGTTGTGTAATATGATTATTTTGCCGTTATTATAGCGAATAAGTATAGCTAAATTAGGGCATAAAAAAAGGCCATTAATTATGACCTTTTTTACGGGTTGCTATTAAATCTTACGGAGTTGCTGATAAATAACAACGCTGTAAGTTTCATTGTCAGACTTTTTTCATTATTTTGCGGTAATGGTTTCTACGCCATTTGCTGTTCCACATAAGAAAATATCTGCTTTACGAGCGGCAAATAAACCGTTGGTAACAACGCCAACTATGCCGTTTAGTTCATTTTCCATAGCAACAGGGTCGGTAATTTGTAAACCGTGAACGTCTAAAATAAGGTTGCCATTATCAGTGGTAAAGCCATCACGCAATACAGGTTCGCCGCCAAAACGTTTTACGATTTCACGAGCCACATAGCTACGAGCCATTGGAATAACTTCAATAGGTAATGGAAATTTACCTAAAACATCGACTTTTTTACTGTCATCGGCAATACAAACAAACTGTTTGGCCACGGCAAGTACAATTTTTTCACGCGTTAAAGCGCCACCACCACCTTTGACTAGGTGTAGTTCTGGGTCTGCTTCATCAGCACCATCAATGTAAACAGACATTTCGGGTACTGTATTTAAATCAAATACAGGAATCCCGTGACCTTTTAAACGTTCTGCCGTTGCTTCTGAACTGGCAACCGCACCTTCGATAGTGCTTTTTATTTTAGCAAGTTCGTCAATAAAAAAATTGGCAGTTGATCCAGTTCCTACACCAATAATGGTATCTGGAACAACGTATTCAATAGCGGCTTGAGCCACTTTTTGTTTTAGTTCATCTTGTGTCATGAGAGACCTCTCCTGTATTTATTATATTTTTTGTAACCGATGATTTTAATCAATTGCGTGTAACTTGTATAGGGATATTACGTGTTGTTTAGAATTTCCAACGTTTACTGTGTGGTTCTTTTTAAATAACAAATGAAAATTTTGTTGTGTTTTATCTTCGTCGAATAAAAAAATAACCAGGCCTGGTAAAACCAGTCTGGCTATTTTAAATCGCTTTAATTAATAGAGAAGGGCGTTACTATTTTAAGGTTGGCGAGTCCTGTTTTTTTGGTGGTTTTACAATTAATTCAGGAGGCACAGACCCTTTTGTACGAGGATATTCCTCTACAATCATTCCCGACTGAGAAACATAGTACATATCAGGATAAACGTGTACGGTTTTAAATGTCATTGGCGCAATTTGACGAGATTGTTCGGCAATAGGTTTGCCGCGTGACATATACATACCGCACATGGTCATGCTTTTTTCCACCGTATGTTGAGGAATGTTTTTGTGATCTCGATCACTAAGTTGCGCGCGTAAATCCAGTTCTTTTAGGTGTTCTTTTCGCTCTTTATCAGTCTTTAAGGTTGAATATTCAACACATAAATCAAGTGTAGGCTTATTGGTTAAAGAACCACTGCGGTCTAACACTCTTTTTGCGGCTTCAGTTTTTTCTGCGGCTTGGGCAGATACGGCTAAAGTAGAAGCAATAATTAACCCGATTGCCATAGAGGCTTGCTTTATATTTGTTTTCATAACATTCTTCTATTTTTGACTAATAAATTTAATTTGACCGTGAATTCTAACAGGAAACTTTAAATGAATGCATGGGCTCTTGTTAATGCTCCATCATATGTTCATGTTTCATGTCATGATTATTATGATTATTCATGGGCATTTTGTGATTCATCATCATGCCTTTAATTGATTTTACCGGCATGGCTACCATTTTAGAGCTACCATCTTCAAAGTTTAATTTAACCTTAACTTCTTGACCCATTTTTAATGGGTTATGTGGCCCAATTAACATAATATGTAATCCGCCAGGTTTTAGTTCTGTTTTACCATGAGCTGGGATTTCAATAAATGGAATTTTACGCATACGCATAACACCGTTGTCATTTGTATGGGTATGTAGTTCAACAGTTTTAGCAACCGTTGATTCAGCCGACATAATTTTTAATGCTTTGTTTGAGTGGTTTTCAATGGTCATAAAGCTAGCACTTGCTGGTGCACCAGGAGGTACTTCGCGAGCAAATGGGGCTGAAATCGTGGCGTCTTCAGCCTCATTAGCAAAAGCCGTTAAACTGCTAAAAGAGGTAATAAGGCTTAAAGATAAAATACTAAGTGTTTTTTTCATGATGTATTCCTTTATTGAGAGCTTTACCTAAGATTTGTGCAAAGCTTTCATGGTGATTTATTTTTCATATTCCTGAATGGTTTTTACAAACATATCAGGTGATGTTGCATGTGGAAGTTGTTTTTGTAGTTTTCCGTTTGGATCTACAACATAAGTAAAAGCAGAGTGATCTACAGCGTAGTTACTGCCATTGTTTGGATCATCTACTTTCGCGTAGACAACACCATATTCTTTAGCCACTTTAGCAATGGTTGCGGCATCGCTTGTTAAACCAATCATATTGGCGTCAAAATAATTTACATATTGTTGTAAACGTTTTGGTGTGTCGCGGTCTGGATCAACAGAAACAAAAATAATTTGCAGATTATCTTTTTGTTTTTGCGTTAACTGTTGGTAAGCCATAGAAATATTCCCTAAGTTAGTAGGGCAGATATCTGGGCAGTAAGTATAGCCAAAATACAGTAACACCAGTTTGCCTTTAAAGTCGCTTAACTTGGTTGTTCCGTTAATACCTTGCAAGGCAAAATCACCCCCTTGAGGTTTGTCAGAAGAGATGATTTTTGCATCATTTTTTTGAGGTTGCTTAAAAGGCTGGGCAACCCAGATGGTGCCAAGAATAATACTTAATGCAACAATAAATAATACGACTTTTGTGTTCATTGAAATCTCATTTTAGTTTGTATAAATTTTGCAGTATAGATAAGTCTATTTTGTATTTGGGTAAAGACAATAACGCCACGGATTATTAGCGAGTGGCTTTATTGTGAGACCTTTGACCGAATCATGCAAAGTTCACATTGTATAAAAAATATTATGGCTAAGGTTGACTTAACTCTTAAAATTTAGCATTTAGTTTTGCCCATACAACACGGCCAGGCTCATAGACCTTAAAAGTACTGCCAAAATTGTCTGTGCGGTTAAAATAGGTTTGGTAAGCGTGGTCAAAAATATTGTCTACACCTGCGGATAAGTTAATGTGTTTGTTGATTTTATAATTACCAAATATATCCAATGTACTCCAGGCAGCAGTAGTTAACTCTCCAAATTCATCATTAACCTCATCTTGTGCAGTCGCAAAGTTAAAGCGTGACCCCGCATCCCAATTAGAACCCGCATACTGGGCATATACACTACCAGAAAGCGGCGCAATGTTGCTTAGATTACGATGATCTGTTTCATTTGTTCCATTAGCTAAACTTGCACTACCACCAAGCGTGATGTGTTTTGTCGTTTTAACACTACCAGAACCCTCAAGGCCAAATAATGTTGCGTCTTTATTTAAATAAACAGTTCTATTCGAAGCAGAAATAGAGGCTTGATTGTTACTAGAATCACGCAAAATATAGTCATTTACAACATCATAGTAGGCTGATAATGACCAGTTTGAATCTTTAAGATCTTGTGAAATACCAATATCAAACTGATTGTGTTGTTCAGGTTTTAAGTTTGGATTACCTACCCATGAACCTGTGCCACCTTTTACGATATAAAGTTCAGTTGCATCCGGATAACGGTGTGTGCGGCTTAAAGCTGCAAACACATTTAAATTGTTATTGTAGGTACGTTCATAGCGAATTAAACCATTTAAATTGGCATCATCCGACTTTGTTTCACCGTTATATGTACTTGCGTAAGTTGCTGAATATAAGTTGGTTGCTAAGTTTCCAGTATCCGTTGCTGTGTTGGCTTTATTAGCTTTTGTTTCAACAGAATCATAGCGAAGGCCTAAAATAACTTTTTGGTTGTCTTTAAAGAACGAAGTTGATTCTGCAAAGATACTCTTAGTTTCTGTTTTTACATCAGGCCACATGAACCACATGCTTTTACTGTTTGTGGCGTTTGATAATGTAGACATTTTTTCAACGCCTTCAAACTGAATACCATAATCGAGTTTAGTATGACCAAATAGGCTCGTAGCTTTTATTTTTGCACCCTGAGTTTTAACGTTGGTCACGTTTTCAGACAGCGTGCCAGATGTATTATTCCTTAAGGTGTAATTATCCATAACATGGTCAACTTCTGAATTGTAGAGGTCAACTTCAATATTTTGAATGTTTTCAGACAGATTAGAGCCTTTATAGTTTAAACGAGTGGTTGTACCGTCTGATTTGGGTGAATCCATTGATGAACCAGCAAATAGAGCGTCTTCAACTAAGGTGTTTTCATAAGAGAAACGCAGTTCATTGTTTTCATTAGGTGTCCAACCTAAATCTACATGACCTTGTTGACTTTCGTAGCTTGATTCAACCGTATTGTTATTGCCGTCTTTATAGCTGTCAGCTGATTTTTTTGAACCTTGCAGAACAATGTAACCTTTATCTCCACCAGCTGAAACCGTTGCGTTCATATCTTTAGTCACGCCATTGCTGGTTGTACCTAAATTAATTTCACCGTTATAAGGTTTGCCTTCTTCGAATATAGGTGCATTACGTTCAAATAAAACGGTTCCACCTGTTCCACCAGAACCATAAGTAACCGATTTAATCCCTTTAATAACGGTAACTTCATCAAAACTACTCATTTCAGCATAAGAGGTTGGTGGATCCATGCGGTTAGGGCATCCACCTTCGATCTTAGCACCATCAATCAGTACGTTTAATTGTGAAGCACTTTGACCTCGAATTACTAAGTCTACACCGTGACCACCCATTCGAGATGCATCAACACCTGGTATTTGACGTAAAGTCGACCCTGTTTCTGAATTTCCTGAATCCAATAAAGCATTTGCTTCCACCGTCGTTTGCTGAGTTTGTTCTTTTGTTGTAGAAACATTAATGGGTTCTAAATCTGTAGCAAAGGCATAGCTTGGTGTTAAGCAGGTCGATAGCATTGCAATATGAATTTTTTTTAGTGAAAACATTGGTTAGTGAGCCTCTACGTAAAATTTATGAAATTGAATGAACTGTATTGTAAGTATTGAGAAAATAAAAAACCTTTAATAAAGTAATAAGAATAAGGAGGAATAGTGGCTAAATGCTTAGTAAACTATGAAGTAACTATTACCCGTTGATATGTATCAATAAACGTTTAAAAACCTGATTAAATCGGCTGTTGGTACAGGATTAATAGTATTAATAATATTGAGATTTTGTTCTTTTTGTTAAACATAAATAGACTGAAATATGAATGGAAAAATCTAATAATATGCCCCAATTTTGCCAGGCCTGGGTGCTATAATGATGAACAGTTTTTGATCGTTTTACTGAATTTTTTCTGTTTGCTTTACAGGCTTTGTTGTTTCTGTAATTGTTATACATGGAATCACTGATATGAAAATATTGAATGAAAAACGTGCTAAAAAATACCGCTTATTTTAGGAATGTTAATGCCAGAAGAAATCCTTAGAAGAGTCCTAACGGCTCCCGTTTACGATGTAGCCAAAGAAACACCTCTTGAGATTGCCCCTCTATTATCAAAAAGACTGCAAAACAATATTTGGTTTAAACGTGAAGATTTACAACCTGTATTCTCATTTAAATTACGCGGTGCTTATAACCGAATGGTGCAATTAAGTGATGAAGAGAAAAAGGCAGGGGTTATTGCCGCTTCAGCAGGAAACCATGCTCAAGGGGTTGCTTTAGCCGCCACTAAATTGGGCGTTAAAGCCACGATTGTTATGCCAGAAACCACTCCTCCAATTAAGGTCAATGCAGTCAAAAGCATGGGAGGCAATGTGGTTTTAATTGGTGATTCTTATGATCAAGCGTCTGCACACGCCAAAAAACTGGTTGAGGAACAACGTTTAACTTATATTCATCCCTATGATGATTTAGATGTTATTGCGGGTCAAGGAACCATTGCATTAGAGATGTTACGACAAGTCAGTAAGCCTTTTGATGTTATTTTTGTATGTGTAGGTGGCGGTGGCTTAATTGCGGGCATCGCTTCTGTGATAAAGCAGGTTTCTCCCAAAACACGCATTATTGGCGTAGAGCCAGAAGAAGCCGCTTGCATGACAGAAGCATTAAAAGCCAATAAACGTGTGGTGTTGGATGAAGTAGGCATTTTTGCAGATGGTGTAGCCGTTGCTCAAGTAGGCGAAATACCTTTTAGAATTGCGCAAACCTGTGTTGATGAAATGATTACGGTTTCCACCGATGAAATTTGTGCCGCGGTAAAAGATATTTTTGAAGACACGCGCGCTATTGCTGAGCCAGCAGGGGCTTTAGCGGTTGCAGGTGTTAAAAAGTTTGTAGAAAAGTATCAAGTATCGGGATTGAATATGGCGTCCATAATCAGTGGCGCAAATATGAACTTTGATCGTCTACGACATATTTCTGAAAGAACGGAATTAGGTGAAAAGCGTGAAGCCATTTTTGCGGTTACCATTGATGAAACGCCAGGTAGTTTTAAACAGTTTTGTGAATTATTAGGTAAACGACGTTCTATAACCGAATTTAATTACCGCTATTCTGATAGTCATCATGCCGTTGTTTTTGTTGGGGTGAGAACGGAAGGTGGTAGCCCTGAAAAAGAAGCGATTCTAACCGAATTAAAAAATGCCAATTATCCCGTACAGGATATGACCGATAATGAAATGGCTAAATTGCATTTACGATTTATGGTGGGTGGCCATGCTAATGGTGTGCAAAATGAGTTGTTGTACCGTTTTCAATTTCCAGAACGTCCGGGTGCACTGTTAAACTTTTTAATACATATGAGTGAAGAGTGGAATATTAGTTTATTTCATTACCGTAACCACGGTGCAGCGTATGGTCGTGTTTTAGTTGGGGTTCAAGTGCCGCCAGAACAGCATGCAGACTTTGAAGCCTATTTGCATAGCCTAGGTTATCCTTTTGTGAATGAACAAGATAATGCAGGTTATCAACTGTTTTTGCGCCCGACTAATGATTAAAACAAAACCATTAGTTTAATCTCTTTTACTTTAAACCATGCATAAGTCATGGCTTTTTTATCTTTTAAACAATGAGCTACTTTTGCATGATTATCTCTTGTAAGCTTCTTTTGGTATAGAAAATAGGTTTACCTTTATGATTTGTATTTCTAATCGCCTTTTTTTACCTGATGATGAGGTTGAATTAACCGCTATTCGTTCGCAAGGAGCGGGTGGTCAAAATGTGAATAAAGTGGCGTCAGCAATTCATTTAAGATTTGATATAAATGCCTCATCGCTTCCAGATATGTATAAATTAAAGCTTTTAACTTTACGAGACAAACGTATTAGTAAAGACGGGGTTTTGGTGATTAAGGCGCAGAAGTTTCGAACTCAAGAAAAAAACAGAGATGATGCGATTAAACGATTGATTGATTTGATTAAATCGGTAACGATTGTTGAAAAGAGACGAGTAGCAACTAAGCCAACTAAAGGGTCTAAAACCAGACGTTTAGAAGGTAAGTCAAAACGAAGCCAAATTAAATCTTTGCGTGGAAAGGTCGATTATTAACACGTATTTATAACGAAAGCGTTTTTTAAAATATTTACCCTATAAATGACCAGGCCTGGTAAATACCAGGCCTGTAAAAAACGTTATAAAGACATTTTGAATTAGCTTGCTGTGTTTTCAGCGAGCTGTTTTTCTTTATGTTTACGGGCAATTTCATCCCAATCAATATTGTTACACTCAACGCACTCTTCTTTAAGAATACCTACTATAACCAATAGTGAATGGATTTTACAGCCAACACAAAAGCCAAGCGTTGCTTCAAGCCACATAAAACCAAAGCAAACCCATACCAGTGTTAACGGAATCCAATAAGGTAAGAAGTTGTAGGTTTCTGGTAATAAGGTTGAACCAGCAATGGCATTGACCCATTCTGCAACGGTGCTTGGATTAAAGAATACCAAACATACTAGAATAAACGAAGAACCTAAAGTCCAAGCAAAACGTTTTGGTACAAGAGGCTTCCAAATAGGAGGCACTTTACGAGCTAAAAAAGCAGCAATATAAACGGTTGGTGAGAGTCTTGATGTAAAGACAAACATACCTGCAATCATTTCAAACAGCCCGTAAAAAAGCACACCTGTTTGTAGGGTCCAGTCATAAACGCGTCTTGTTGCTTCTACTTGGTAGATGATTTGATCATCCCAGTTAGTATCGTAGGTATCGACTGCTGTATTTCCATCTACGACCCAATGGCTACCAAAAACGGCATCAAAAAGCGTTATTCCCATAAAAATAGGAATTAATAATAAAATTCCAGCACGAATACGTACTGCAACGTCATTAATATAAAGGGACTGCTCATTAACATCTCTGAACCATAAATTTTTAAACACATCGAGCATGATTTGCTCCTTATTTAACTTAGGTGACAATTTGGTCTAATTGATTTATTAAATATGACCTTATTCATTAGACCGTAGAGTATCTAGAATATTTCGTCTTGGGTCAATTCAGTAAATTTGATACTAAAACAAATTAGTTTTATCTAATATGTTGCAACTTGACTGAATTTGATTTTTAAACGTGTTTAATCAATGTTAATGAGAAACGAATAATTATTTAGGGCTTATTACATCGCAAATATTATGATTTTTTAAATCAATAAAGTTGGGAGGTATTGGCATGAAATTACGTTGTTCCATTTCATTAGTACACGAGTGAGCTTGCATAGCCGTCTTTGAATTAGCCATTTCTTGGCTAAAAGCAATCGCTTTGTTTTGCGCTTCATTGTCTTTGCCTATTCGACATAAGTCGTTAAGCTCATTGCCAATGTTACTGAGTTTGGTTTGGTACTTTAGTAAGGCGATTTCATCAATATGCATTAAACATTCTTGCATTTTGTTCATTTGAGCAATCATTCCTCTCATATTTGGTGTATCTAAACCACTCATATTTTCTGCATAAGATGGTGAAGTTACTCCAAAAGTAATTATAAAAAAAAGAGAGGTCTTTAATAAGGCTTTCATTGTGTGGCTATCTCGGTATTGAGCGTTGATAAACTCGTTAAATTGTAATTGTAGGTTAATGGTTGCTTTGAATTTAGCCTAAGAACATAGCCATATTCATATCATTATTATAGAGAGAGTAAGATGCGTTAACTCTTAAAGCATTATGACAATGTGTCATGAGATAAGATGCTATTTAAGAGTTATTTATATTAAAGAGTAGATTAGTGTTCGTTCAGTAAATCTAATTGACGATCGTTAATGTTTTGATCTTCGTTAATTCGGCTAGAGGTTGGGCCTGTTTGGTTTTTGTATTTGGCGTCTGCACGCTTGTTGTAGGGTTTTAACACGGCACTTGAAAGTGTTTCAAAGTTGATTGCACAAATATCCATACCGGGTTTAAGCGCTAAAGGCAGTTTACCGCTATTAAATATTTCTAACACAATTTGACCGTTCCAACCTGGGTCAATACGGTGGGCCGTAACATGCACCATTAAACCAAGACGAGCTAAACTAGAACGTCCATCAAGCCAGCCGACTAAATCATCAGGAATAATAATGGATTCCATTGTTGCGGCAAGTGCCAGTTCACCTGGGTGTAAAAAGAAGGCTTTATCATCCGGGATTAAAATTTCATCTCCCATAATGCTGTCCATAATTTTTTGAACTTCGTCTTTTGGACCACTTAAATCGATATACGGTGCGGTATGATCATTAAAAACTCTAAAGCGATTATCTAGACGTAAATCAACACTAATGCCTTTGATTTTTTCAGGGCCTGGTTCTGGGCTAATGGCTATTTTGCCAACTTTAAGGTGTTGAATGATGTCTTTATCGCTTAATTTCATAATGTTTTATTCACAATAGTTTAGGGGGCTCTGCTAAAGACAGAGTTATGGTTTTTTCATCTTTATTTAGAATGCGTATTTTACCTGGAAAATAATTATATTTTGGTAATAACCACAACTCAATATTTACGTGTTGACTGCTAAAGCTATATTTAACCGCATCAAGCGGGTCGTCAGAGAATTCTAAATCAACATAGGCTTGTTTGTCAGTGTTTTCATGCATTAAGGTATCTTGAAAGTTACTATCTTGCAGAGTGAAGTTGTTTACCGGTTGTTTATTTATTACGGCATGTTGAATGGCATAGGCAATAGAAACGCTGTCAAATGTCTTGCCGGTCATCAACCATTGACGGTTTTTTTCTGGACAGTTAATCATGCCGGTTTCTGGCTGGTAAATAAGGTTAAGGTTTTTCTCTTTTGCTTTATTGTCTTTGTAACTAATACCAAGTTTGTGATAACTCACCCAGTTTAATTGATTGTTTTTTTGCGTTAACTTGATGGTTTCATGTGACGAATCTTTAAAAAAAGCCGCCGCTAAACCAGAAGGTTTAGCGTCACTGCTTAAGGTACAATTGTGGTCTTTACAAATAAAACGCTGTTTGGCTTGACCAAGCGTAAAACCTAATGCTTCAACATCAAATACGGCTTTAAAATTTGGTAAATCAGTGGCATGCGCAGGCTGAACTAATAATAGACTGAATAAAAATAAGCCAGTTGATGCTATGAATCTATGACTTACTTTGATTAGCTTTTGTACTTTAGCATTCGTTGTCAGTGTTTCAGTGAACATAAAATCTCCATTTGCCTTTCGCAGTTGAAAATTACCTAGATCAAAAGCAGTCTTAATTAAGGGTGTTTAACAATATTGGGTTATTAAGAGAAACTTGATTTAACCAGGCCTGGTTATTTTTTAATATGAGTTTATCTGTAACAAACCATTCTACCACTAGAGGATAAGCAATATGTTCTTGAGTATGGATTTTAGCCGCAAGCGTCTCTTCTGTATCGTTTGCTTCAATATCCACTTCGGCTTGTAAGATAACTGGGCCACCATCCAATTCTGCAGTAACAAAATGAATGCTTAATCCGTGTTTTGTATCGCCAGCCTCTAAAGCACGTTGATGGGTGTGTAATCCCGTATATTTGGGGAGTAAAGAAGGGTGGATATTGAGCATTTTTCCTAAAAAGTGTGCTGTAAATTCGGTTGTTAATATTCGCATAAAACCAGCGAGTACTAATAAGTCGATATTGGCTGAATCAATTACGGTTTGTAATGCACAATCAAATGCTTCACGAGAGTCATACTTTTTGTGGTCAATGACTTGGGTTGGGATATTCGCTTTTTTAGCTCGAGTAATGCCATAAGCATCTGGACGATTGGATACGACTAAAGCAATTTGATATAAATCAGCATGTTCTTTTTGGTGATTGATAATCGCTTGTAAATTTGAGCCACTGCCGGAGATAAGTACGGCAATTTTTTTAGGTGTGTTGCGGTTTGATGGCATATTGAATGACTTTAAAAATAAATGTTTAAATCAGACGTTTAAATCAAAAGTTTAAACCAGCTAAGTAGCTTATTGGTAGATAGCTTGGTTATATATTGATAAAAGCTGAATAATGCGAGTAGTTTGATAATATAAAAGGTTAATAGTTAAAAGCAGCAAAAGAGATTTGCTTACTTTTAACTATTAACCCTAACTCTTTAAAAGAGAGTTAAGGATTATTGTTTTAAGTTAAGCTTGTACTAATTTAACGGTTGGTTCAGATTGATCAGAAGCTTCAATTTGACCAATTACCGATACGGTTTCGCCAGCGTTGCTTAAGATTTCAATTGCTTTATCTTGTTCAGCGGCATCAACCACAATCACTAAACCAATACCGCAGTTTAATGTACGGTGCATTTCTTCAAATTCAACGTTACCATTGGCTTGAATCCAATCAAAAACAGCAGGGCGTTTCCAGCTATTGGTATTAATATTGGCAGAAGTGTTTTTAGGCATAACACGTGGTAAGTTTTCTAGTAAGCCGCCACCAGTAATATGAGATACCGCATGAATATCAACCGATTTCATTAATTCTAATAAAGATTTAACGTAAATTTTAGTGGGTGCCATTAAAGCATCAATCAGTGGTTGCCCATCCATATCCATTTGTAAGTCAGCGTCGCTCACTTCTAAAATTTTGCGAATTAATGAATAGCCATTTGAATGTGGCCCTGTTGACGCTAAACCAAGCATAACGTCACCAGCTTTTACTTTGGTACCGTCAATCAGGTCTGATTTTTCAACAATACCGACACAGAAACCGGCAAGATCATAATCTCCATCAGGATACATGCCTGGCATTTCAGCGGTTTCACCACCAATTAATGCACAACCTGATTGTAAGCAACCTTCGCCAATTCCTTTTACAACGTCAGTGGCTACGGGTAGATCTAATTTACCTGTTGCGTAGTAATCTAAAAAGAATAATGGTTCAGCACCTTGAACAATTAAGTCGTTTACACACATGGCTACTAAGTCGATACCAACTTTGTCATGTTTACCGCTATCAATTGCAAGGCGTAGTTTTGTACCAACACCATCTGTACCAGAAACTAAAATTGGATTTTTATACTTACTCATGTCCAATTCAAATAGAGCACCAAAACCACCTAAAGAAGAAGGAACTTCTGGGCGAGTTGTTGCTTTAGCAATGGGTTTAATGGCTTCAACTAATGCGTTACCTGCATCAATATCAACACCAGCGTCTTTATAACTAATGGATTGTTTATTTGTTGTCATAATCTCGAATCTGTCATCTATCGGTTTAAAATGAATTTGGTTACAGTGCTAATTGGTCATAGCACTTAATAACTATTAAGCAGTAGTATTTCGTAATTTTTACCGATTATCCCATTTTAAAATGGACAAACCTTGAAAAAAGGTGACCATCTTGGGTAAAAGTCTATACTGAGTTTACGAAAAAATATTATGATATTGTAACGAAATTTTGCGGGTCTTATATGAGAAGTTTTCACCAATTATTGGTAATAGTAAGTTTGTTGGTTATGTCTTTTAGTTCTTGGGCTAACAGTTCGGTCATGCCACAAAGCTTTTTTAGCGTAACGTTGCCGTATGACGAAGAGTTAGACGGGGTTAAAAATGCCACTCAAAATGCACTTTTATCACAAAAGGCACAGCAGGGGATGCGTACACTTTTAATGCGTTTAACAGGGCAAAAAAGGTTAGTTGACTCTAAGGTGGGGCAAGATTTTATTCAACATGCAAACAGTTGGTTGGCAAGTTATAACTTTAAAGCTAGGCAAGAAGATGGCGTAACGGTTGGACAAAATGTTGAACTGAATTTTGATGAGGCAGGGTTAAAAAAATCATTTGCAGAACGTCATATTAAGCTTTGGTCTGCCTTTGAAAGACCTAAAACCTTAGTGATGGGTTCATTTGTTCAACAAGGTCAGTTGGTTAAACTGAATACTGAAATTTTAGATTACCGTGTGGATGTTGATTACAGAGATTATCCTAAAACATTAGGTTTACCGGTATCTGTACCAGATGATAATAATAACTGGATTTACCCTGTAGACCCTGAGCATGGTTATGCCAGAATTCAAGAAGTGTTATTAACAAGTTCTCAACAAAATTTATTGAGCTTTAAGTTACTTGCTAAAGGTAAAGGTCAATACGAATTAGCGTGGTACCTTTTTAATGTTTCAGGTAAAACACTTGCAAATGGGGATGATGTAGGGACTGACCGTCAATTATTAATGCAACAGATGTTTGATTCTGTGATGCAACAATATGTTAAGTTAGCGGCGGTTAAAAATATTCGTAAAAATTACATCTTAATTAACGTCAATAATCTCTCTTATGCTGACCAAGTAAACCAGTTAGCGCAAGACTTAAAATCACAACAACCTATGATTAGAACCGCTAAATTAGTGAGTTTATCAGCAGGTAATGCCACGTTTGATATTGAATATCAAGGTGATGTTCAAAGTGTTTTAGACTGGCTAAAGAATTGGAATAAAGTTCAATTTATTGATTTATCTGAAGGTACTCAAGAAATTGAATTAAATGCCATAACAGAAAACTTTAAGCCACAATTTCAAATAAAAACCGAGCCTGTTAATCAGTCGGATAGATAAAAGGTTCGTAAATGTTTGTACAAATGCCCCTAAAAATAGGGCTTAGAGATGATGCCTGTTTTCAAACGTTTGTGACAGAACAAGAGTCACTTGCCGTTGCTTTAAACAGTTTGCAAAATGCATTATTAAAAGACAGTGGTAGTGCTTTTTATTTATATGGTAAAAGCGGTGTAGGTAAAACACATTTGCTGCAAGCCGCATGTCGTTTTATTACTGAAAAAGAAAAAGCCAGCGTGTATCTGCCAATGAGTGATACTGGCTTGCCATTAATTCCAGATGTATTGCATGGTTTAGAGCAAACCCCGCTGGTATGTTTGGATGATATGAATCATTTAATTGGTAATGAAAAGTGGGAAATCGCTTTAGCTAACTTACTAACAAAATCAAGTGTGCAGGGACATACCATTATTATTTCGGGTGAAAGAGCCATTAATGACTGGGATATCCGTACTCAAGAATTGGCTAAAGCATTGATGAATGTATTGCCAATACATATGTATGGCTTAGAAGAAAAAGATGAAGTCATTGAAGCGTTAAAACGCCACAGTACAAAGATGGGGTTTGATTTACCCAATGAAGTCGGTAATTTTTTGGTTAAGCAGTTTTCATCCGATTTACAAGAATTACTCGCTGTATTAAAACTATTAGAGCAAGCAACACTGGTTGAAAAAAGACGTTTAACATTACCTTTTGTTAAACAGGTGTTAAAACAAGTTTAAGAAACCCTATTTACCCGATAACTGAACAAGGAAAAAATATGAAAATTCAAAAAACACTATTAGCGACGCTTTTTATTGCAATGAGTTTTATGGTGGCAACGACGTCTGCCTATGCTAAAGAGCAACCTAGTGATATTGAGTTTGTAGACTTGGACGGTAAGGTATCGCATTTGTCAGATTATAAAGGCAAATGGGTTATTGTGAATCTTTGGGCAACTTGGTGTCCGCCTTGTTTAGTTGAAATTCCAGACTTAGTTATGTTTCAAGAAGATCATAAAGGTAAAGATGCCGTTGTTATAGGCGTAAACTACGAAGCGGGTGATACTGAAAAAGTAAAAAACTTTGCCAAATCCCAAATGATAAATTATCCTATTGTACGTTTTAAACATAAAGTGGATGGTAAAACTACTCCATTTGGTGATTTGAAAGGCTTGCCAACAACCTATATGGTGACCCCAAAAGGCGATATTGTAGCGGCAAGAGTAGGAATGGTTGACCAGAAGATGTTAGATACTTTTATGAAAAGATATACATCGATGGAAGCTGAAAAAAAGAAATAAAAAAATATAAAAAAATGAAACTCGTTATTCGATGTGATTAACGTTGCATCAGTGACGGTTGAATTTAAAAAAATAAAAATAAAAGAGCGAGATCATGATGTTTAAAAGAAGTTCTATTAAAATTCCCCACTTGTTAAGTTTATTATTAACTAGCCTATTACTTATCGCCAGTCACCAAGCCTTAGCCGCAGACAATGCCTTTTTTGATGAAACATTTGGTAATTATCAAGATGAACTAGAAACCGCTAAAGAAGATGGTAAAAAAGGCGTGTTTATCTTCTTTCATATGGACGATTGTCCATTTTGTCACCGTATGCAAGAAACCTTTATGAAAGACCCTGATGTGATTAAATTATATAAAGATAATTTTATTACGTTAATGCATGACATTGAGGGCAGTAATGAAATTACAGATTTTGATGGTAAAACGGGTACGGCACAAGATATCGCAGAAAAAAAATATCGTGTAAGAGCAACGCCTGTAATGATGATTTTTGATTTACAAGGTAAGCCGATGGTCAGATATACTGGTCCAACTCGCACAAAAGAAGAGTTTAAATGGTTAGCGGATTATGTTATTGACGGAAGTTACAAAAAACAGTCATTTACCGCATATAAAAGAGCTCGTAAAAAAGCAAAAGGTGAATAGCTAATTCGAGTTGCATATCATTTAAATTAGATAGTATTGCGTGATGTTTCTAAAATCAAAACGTAGTGCTATTGCTTAATATAGAAAAAACGGCAATATTAGAACTGTAAATTCATTAAAGAATGCCTGTTTAATTTTTGTGTTAAGTTACAATTTGAGGTTTTAAAATTGATTTCCAAGCCTATTAAACAAACGTATAAAAGCCACGGTGCTTTTAATCATGTTAATCAAACAAACCACGCTAAATCTGTTTTTTCCATAACTGACTTACCGTCGCAGTTCAAAAAAACATCTGTTGCTGCTTTGCTTTTAACCGCCACAATGGCCTACTGTTCTGGTGCTCAAGCAGAAACAGAAAAGACAGATTCAACTAAAACATCCCCAACTGAACAAGCAATCGCTAAACCAAAAGCCCCTAGCTTACCAGCCACTCTTGACTTAAACGTATTACTAAAATCTTTTGCAGATAAATCGCCTGAAATTGCAATGCAAATGGCTAATATTGATTTTGCAAAAGCAAACGTTGAAGGTAATCAAGTCAATAATAGTTGGCAGGCAAATTTAGAAGGGCGCTTAGGGCGTAGAGATTATGCCGAAAAAGATGAAGATTTTAATTTATTAGCCTTACATGTGGGTAAAGTTATTTACGATTTTGATCGCTCAGACAGTCAGTTAGAGTCCGACAAGTTTTTACTAGGACAGCAAACTGAAATACTAAAAATGGTTGAAAATAACCAGCGTTTAAATGTTGTAAAAGCGTACTTAAATGTATTGTTGGCTGACTTTCAATATCGTATAGATAATGAACAAATGGCAATTGACTATGTAAGTTATGATGATTTGAAAGATAAGCATAGTGTGGGTCAAGTCTCTGATGTAGATCTACTTGCCGGTCAGCAAAGTTATCAAAAAGCATTAGTTAAACGCCAACAAGCTGAACAACATCAGTTACAAACACGTATTGAACTTGCTAATGTTATTGGATTGCCTGATGCAAGACCTGATGAATTGAAATTCCCAGATCTAAAAAGTTTTGATTTACGTTCGAGCAAAAATCTTAAATTAGAGGATGTGCAAAAACAAGTATTAGCAAATAATCCTCAGTTAATCGCCTTAAAGCAAGCGCAGCAATCGGAAATTTACGCTTTGAAAAATGCAAAAAACACCTCTTTACCCACGGTAAGAGCTGATGCATGGGTCGGGTCCTTGTCTAGTTATCCTGAAATACGTGAAGGTAACTGGAGAGCAGAAATTTCGGTTGATGTGCCTTTGTATGATGGTGGGGCTAAAAGTTCTGCCATGGGTAAAGCACAAGCTAATTTAAATAAAATAAAAGCTAAAATTCAAAAACTAGAACAGTCGTTGAGAACTCGAGTAGCTGATATTTATTTTAAAATAAAGATGTTAGGTGCAGAGAAAGAGCAACATAAGATTTTTGGTGATTATGCTGATTTGTATTTAGACTATAGTCGTGCGTTATATGAAAATGAAAGCACTACTGATTTAGGCGATTCCATGGTTCGTTTGTCAGAATCAAATTATGAAACGGTTGAATGGCAGTTTAAACAAGCTTTATTATGGCTAGAATTAGATTATTTACAGGGTAAAAAAGTAGATTTAGCCACATCTACTGATGCTAAATCTAAGTAATTGGCTAAACGGAATGCTTTACCTGAATGTGTTAACTCAACAGGTTTTCAACATTTAAAGACAGTATAAAAAACAGAGTCTAAATAGAGTGAATCTAGAAATGATTAAATCTAAGGAAAATAACGTGACTAAAAAAATGAAACAAGGATTAATTTTAACGGCATTATTGTTAACGAATAGTTTAGCAGTATATGCTGCGGACAGTTCAACAGTAAAAATTGGTGCTTTAGTTGCTGGTCAAGTGACTAAAATGTACGTGACTGAAGGGCAAACCGTTAAAGTTGGCGATAGATTGTTAAACCTGGATGGAAGTCGATATCAGGCAAAAACAAATATGTTGGTGTCTAAAAGAAATGCAACTAAACTTGAACTTGACGATTCAAAAATTGAACTAGATCAAGCTAAAGATTTATATGATAGAACGGTTACATCTAAACGTGCATTAGATGCTTCACAACTTCGTTATGATATTGCAATGGCAAATTATCAAGCTGCAAAAGCGGCTTTAGCGATGCATAAAGCATGGGCTAAATATGTGTATATTAAGTCACCTATTAATGGCAAAGTGGTTAAAATTATGGCGCCAGTAGGCACTACGGTCTATAAAGAAAATACCCCTATGCTTGAATTAGAAGCACAATAAGTATATTAAAATGTGTGTAAACCATTTTGTTCTATGCTCAAAAGGGCATTACCGTTACAAGGCATACCAGGCCTGGTAAAATGGGTTTTGATTTAAATATAAGTTAATTAAGGAATAGCATGTTACAAACACGTCTAAAGTATGGCTTAGAATATTGGAAGTTAGCTATTCATCTTATTTTTAAGACAAAGCATTTTGGTGTAAATAATTTGTGGTGGGCTCAGCAACCATCCGCTATTGGTTGGCATTGGTATCAAATTTTATTTGGAATCTTAACGATTTTACCGATTGTTAGAAATTACCAATCTCTAAAAGTACGCAGTTGTTTAGGTTGGTTACCAGAAGCTGAATGTCTGGCTTTAGGGTTTAAAAAGTAGCCGCTTTCAACAAGCTAGGTGTTTGATATTATTGCTTTGTAAATATAATATTGAACACATAAAAAAGCCCAATTGAGTTTGGGCTTTTTTATGGGTGTAGGTTTGTGGTTAGTTTTTGTCAGTGAGTGTGTTTTACTAGGGTTTATAAAAATAACTATTCAGGCACTAACTGTTCACAGCGATAAATACCTCGTGATCCTGCCAATTGTTTTGCTAAAAAAGGTAAGGCTTGTTTTGCTTGTTTCATGAGTGTCCAGGGTGGATTAATCACAATCATACCGCTTGAAGTCATGCCTTTTTCTTTGTCTTTATCAATACCTAATTCAAACAACTGAATGTTTTTAATTCCGCTTTTTATAAAGTCCTGCTCTATTTCATGAATACGGTAGCGATCAACCACTGGGTACCATAATGCATAAGTACCAGTAGAAAACTTTTTGTAGGCTTGAATAAGCGTTTCTGTTGCCGTTTTATAGTCTTGTTTAACCTCGTATGGTTGGTCCATCAAAACATAGCCACGACGCTCTTTGGGTGGCAGTTGACTAATACAGGCATGAAAACCATCTTTTTGAAACGCTTTGATTCTGCGATCACCACGAATATTTTGAAGCAGAGTTTTAAATTCTCGTGGATGTAATTCATATAAACTAATACGATCATCTTCTCGTAATAAGTGCGTTGCAAACCAGGGCGAGCCTGGGTATGTTTCTAATGATTCATTAAGATTAAAGTCTTTAATTAATGCTACATACGTTTTTACCAGGCCTGGTAAATTGCTTATTTCTTGTTCTGATAAATCCCACAATTTAGCAATACCATTTAAGTATTCTTGCGTTTTTTGCGCTTCATTATCTTGTAAAGAAAATGCGCCTGTTCCAGAGTGTGTGTCTAAATAAAATACGGGTTTTGGTTTTTCCGTAAGGTAGTTAAGTATGTGAGCACTAATGCTATGTTTAAGTACATCAGCAAAGTTGCCTGCATGAAATGAGTGTAAATAACTCAGCATAAATTGACCTTGATTTAATCTTAATGGGGGCTTTGAGCGTTAACGTTTGTTCTTTTTGTGACGAGCTCGGCGCTCTTTTTTTAACTGCTCACGAGCTTGTTTTTTCTCTTCTTTTAAAAGCCTTTGTATGGCGACTTGTTTTAACTCTTGCTCTATCATTTCTGGGGTTTCTAATGATAGATTGCCTATAGCGTTATCGCGATATTCCATAATTAAAATTCGGGATACCTTATCTAAATCGACCATGCCACCTGAACGCAAACAACCACGTTGACGACCAATCGCCTCTAGTAGTTCCATATCGGTATGTGGTAGCTGCTCAAGATTAAAACGTTGTTTTATTTCTTCAGGATAGGCTTCCAGCAGGTATTCAGCGGCATAAGAAGCAATGTCGGGCAGTTCAAAAGCGGTTTCTTTAATGCCGCCTGTAATGGCTAAACGATAACCACTATGTTCATTTTCAATATTTGGCCATAACATTCCAGGCGTGTCGATTAGGGTAATATTATCTTCAAGCTTAATTCGCTGTTGATTTTTTGTTACAGCGGGTTCATTACCCGTTTTAGCAATAATGCGACCGGTAATATTATTTATTAAGGTTGATTTACCGACATTTGGTATACCAATAATCAAAGCATGAATGGTTTTGACGCTATTGGCTTTTTCAGGCACCATTTTTTTTATAAGACTTAATAGTTGTTGGCGTTTGTCTGCATTTTGTGTATTAAACGCCAAGGTTTTAATGGTGCTTTCTTGCTCCATATATTGTTGCCAAACTTCAGTAATTTGGGGGTCAGCTAAATCGGTTTTGCTTAAAATTTTAATTGTCGGCTTATCTTGGCGAATTTCTTCGATTAATGGATTTTGACTGCTGTAAGGAATACGAGCGTCCACAACTTCAATAAATATATCCACTTGGTTAAAAATTTCACGCACCTCTTTTTGAGCTTTATGCATGTGACCTGGATACCATTGAATTGCCATTTTAGTGCCTATTTTTATATATAAATAATGATGTATTCTCGAAGCGTTGAATACTGCGATAAATAATTATGTGCCTATTATAACGGAGAGCTACTTTTATACTAAGATTATCGAGTTTCATGAATACTTATCATTCTTTGTTGATGTTTATTATTAATTTGGTTTATTCATACTATTAATAATCGTAACTTCCTACTTAGCAACTAGGTTTCTATACTGGAATTGAGGTAATAAATCTAAATACACAAAATTAAACTTTCGGGATCTTTAGTTTTTATTAAGGAGTCCTAATATGGCTACTGTCGCAACATTAATGCCTAAGATGGGGGCTGATCGAGATTATGTTCAAACGTATGCACAAACTCAATCAGCGGTTAGTTCAAGGCACAATCAAAAAGCAGAACATTCAGTTTGCCAATTCAGAGATAACGAAGTTGATATGATGCCAGGTCAATGGGCTGAAGCAGGAAATCCAACCCCTTATGAACTTAGGGTGACGATACAAACCTGTAAAAGGCTATGGTATTTAAATAAAGAAGCACTTGATTACGTAGAGTGTGATCAGGAAGCCACGCTCTATAATATTAAAGTGCTAGAAAAACTTTATATTCATTTAATGGATTATTTGTCAGGGTAAGGCTAAATGGCTAAAACAGGAGGGATGCATAGATAAATCCTTTAGAGATATCTATGCATTATTGTGTAAATAAAGTTGTTATTAATTGGCTATTTTCTGAACATTCTTATTAAAAAACGGACAAATAAGAAAATGGCTGATGCCATCCATACATAAACAAACCAACGTGCAAACTCATAAAAAGAAGTAAATTGTCCCTCTAAATGCGAAAGCCCCTCAACGGTAAGTTGACCATTTTCTGAATTAGATAGAGCGATTAGGGCCACAATTAAAAAACAGGCCGCAATCATTGCACCTAAATACAAAAAGATTTTTTGAAAAATATCCATGACCTATCCTTTAATATTGACTTGACGTATCTTTAATTATTTAGCCAGTTGTTCGGTTAAAAATTCCATAAAACCATCAGCGGCAATGTCTTGTGCTTTTTCATCACGGCGATATTTATATTCAATTTGACCATTATCTAAACCACGTTCGCCAATAACAATGCGGTGTGGAATACCAATTAAGTCCATATCTGAGAACATAACGCCAGGGCGTTCACTACGGTCATCAAATAATACTTCAATACCTTGAGCCACTAACTCTTTATACATGGCTTCAGCGGCTTCTTTTACGCGTGGTGATTTATGCATTTGCATTGGCACAATACAGACTTGAAAAGGGGCTATGTTTTCTGGCCAAATAATACCTTTGTCGTCGTAGTTTTGTTCAATGGCTGCGGCTACAACACGTGTTATACCAATACCGTAACAACCCATCTCTAAGATTTGAGAGCGACTGTTTTCATTTTGAACGGTGGCGTTTAAAGCGGTTGAATATTTGTTACCCAGTTGGAAAATATGACCAACTTCAATACCTCGACGAATTTCAATTTTTCCGTTACCACAAGGGCTTGGGTCACCTTTAACCACATTACGAATATCCGCAACTAATGTGGCTGTTGCATCGCGATCCCAGTTAGCACCCGTTGCGTGAAAACCATCTTTATTGGCGCCACATACAAAGTCACTCATATTGGCGGCTGTACGGTCAATAATTACTGGAATAGTTAAACCACATGGGCCAATAGAGCCTGCATTACATCCTACGGCTGCAAAAATCTCTTCATCGCTTGCCATTTCAAATGGTTCAGCAACAAGTTCTAATTTTTCAGCTTTAATTTCATTTAAATCATGGTCGCCACGTAATACCAAGGCCACCACTGGAGCTTGTTCAGTTGCGCCTTTAACTAATAAGGTTTTTACGATTTTCTTTTTCTTAAGTTGTAAGAAATCGCACACTTCTTCAATAGTGTGTTTATTTGGTGTTTCAACTTCGGTATAGGCTTCAGTCGCTTCTGCACGTTCGCCACGTGGGGCTAATGCTTCAGCTAATTCAACATTGGCGGCAAAGTCTGACCCGGTTGAAAAAGCAATATCGTCTTCACCAGATTCTGCCAATACATGAAACTCATGAGATGCGTCACCACCAATTGAACCCGTGTCAGCTTGAACTGGACGGAAATCTAAACCTAAACGGCTAAAAATACGGTTATAGGCTGCAAACATAACATCGTAAGTTTCTTGCAGGCTTTCTTTGTTCATATGAAAAGAGTAGGCGTCTTTCATAATAAATTCACGTGAACGCATTACCCCAAAACGTGGGCGAATTTCGTCACGAAACTTGGTTTGAATTTGGTAAAAATTGGCTGGCAGTTGTTTGTAACTACGAATCTCTTTACGCACTAAATCGGTAATAATTTCTTCGTGCGTTGGCCCTAAGGCAAAGTCACGACCATGACGGTCTACAAAACGTAATAGTTCTGGGCCGTAATCTTGCGCACGTCCTGATTCTTCCCAAAGTTCCATTGGTTGAACAACCGGCATTAATACTTCTTGTGCGCCAGAGCGGTTCATCTCTTCACGAACAATCGCTTCTACTTTTCTTAAAACACGTACACCTAAAGGTAACCAGTTATATAAACCACCGGCTAACGGACGAATAATGCCCGCTCTAAGCATAAGCTGATGGCTAATAACCACCGCATCAGAAGGGGTTTCACGGGTTGTGGAGATAAGTAAGTTAGAAGTTCTCATGATGGGAAATGACCTTGAATTTTCAAAACGATTAAATTGGGCGTATTTTAGCATGCCAAAGGGTTCTGAAAAATGATTATCTGTGCAATGAATGAGTATAAAGAGAGGGTTTTTAAATTTATCCTAGGCCAGTAAGAGAATGTTGGTTATAGAAATACCAGGCCTGGTAAATTACGATTGAATTATTTAGGGTTTATATATGAGCCGTATTGCATAAAGGTTGGTTGCTAGCAATATTGGCAACTATCCAGTAAAAGCTTCATCAGAAGCAAGGTAGCTTAATTCTTCAGGAGTACTTGTACGACCAAGAATGGCGTTTCTATGTGGAAAACGTCCAAAACGCTGTACTAAATTTTTGTGGTGTTGGGCAAAACGTATATTGTTTGTTAACGCTGCTTGGGTAAAGAGTTTAAGAGAGAGCGTTTGGTCATTTAAATCTTCACTATGCATTAACGGCATATACATAAACATGAGTTGTGATTTTGGAATTTGTTGATCAAATTTTTGTTCAATAGCGTATTTGGTATTTTCAATAGCAAGGGCTTCCGTGCTAAAGGCTTTTGCTTGCCCCCTAAACATATTTAAAGGGAATTGATCTAATAGAATAATAAGCGCTAAAGCACCTTGAGGTGTGTTTTTCCATTCATTGAGTTCACCTTGTTTGGCTTTATTCCATAAGGCTTCATACTGATTACGAATGGTTTCGTCAATTTGGGGTGTTGAATTAAACCAACGAGGTTGCATCTCACCAGAAAACCAAAATGTAAGTAGAGATTGAGGGGTTATATTAGCCATCTAAAATCGCTTAAGGTTGTTTTGGCGCTAAGCGTTTAAAAAGATGGCTAATCGCTGACCAATGAAAATGGGCGATAGAGATATACATAAAGCTACCAATCAGTACACCTAAAACAATATTACCAATGTAAAACGGTTTCCAAATAAGAGGAAAAACTTGATCAAACCAAAGTTGCGAGCCAACGGTAATATGTGCAGAAGCGGTGAACAAATCCGGGGTGCCTAACATCCAAGTACCAAATTCATAGCCACCATACCAAATTGGCCACATAGTAAGCGGGTTAGTTACCCAGGCAAGAGCGGTGGCTAATGGAATATTGGCTTTAAAAAAATAGGCAAATACAGAACCTAAAACCATTTGAAATGGTATGGGTAACATCATCGCAAACGAGCCAATAAACCCTGCACGAGCAAATGACTTACGGTCACCAGCCCAGTAAATACGGTCTTGGAATTTGGGGAAATGCTTATTTAAGAAAACGGAGCGTTTGGTGGCTCTGCCAATCTGATGCATTTTAAGTTTAAGGTATCGAAACATATTTTGAGTATATCAGAAAGGTCTAATCTTTAACCTGATTAATTATGAAGTTAGTTTGACTAAGTGTTACGGCTTTTTGATTGTGGTAGGGCCAGCTAAAGCTTGGTGTACCGGCATAAGCTCAATGTTGTTGATATTAACGTGTGCAGGTTGAGCTAACACCCAACGAATGGTTTCGGCCACATCTTCAGATCTTAAGGGTTCAAGTCCTGCATATACATTATTGGCTTGTTCTTCATTGCCTTTAAAACGTACTAAAGAGAATTCGCTTTCATTTAACATGCCTGGTTCAATATTGGTTACACGTACGGCGGTGCCGAGCAAATCAGAGCGTAAATTACTTGAAAACTGTGCCACAAATGCTTTGGTTGCCCCATATACATTGGCACCTTTATAGGCATAACTGCCTGCAATAGAACCAATATTGATAATATGCCCAAAATTACGTTTTACCAGGCCTGGTAAAATTTGGCGACTTAAAAATGCCAATGATAAACAGTTGGTATTTATCATGGTTTGCCAATCTAACCAATCTGTTTGATGTGCTGGGTTTAACCCTAATGCTAAACCTGCGTTATTAATCAGAACATCAATCTCTTTAAAGTTAGCTGGCAGTTTTTCTAGTTCTTTTAGCAGTTGAGTGTGATCATTAATATCACAAGCAATAATATGACAGGGGGTTAGAGGTGATAGCTGAGTTTTTAGATCATTTAGACGTTGTTCACGACGTGCCAAAAGAATCAGTTTGTAACCTTGTTTGGCTAAAACTTCGGCGGTGGCTTTACCGATTCCGCTAGAAGCACCAGTTATAAAGGCAATTTTGTTTGTCATTGGATTTTCTCAGGTAAGGTAATGGTTTTATTGTAAAGGGCTTTTATGACTTGGAAAAGCGTTTAAATAATTTTTACATCATTGTGAAATCAGAATTTAAAACAGACGTGAATAGAGTTCAATCAATACAAATGTGCTACTGCTTATAAAGGCTAATAAAGAAAAAGCTCGCGGAACTCTAAAACAACCTTCCATGACAGGTTGATGTGCTTTTATGCGCCATAAGGACAGGTTAACAATTGAAAATACAACCAACATCAGCAATGAAGTTGTTTCAGCTAAAGAAGATAAATTGCCAATTAATGCCAATATTAAAATAATGATTCCTGATAGTGCCGTGGCCACAATCGGTGTTTGTGTGCGACGGTTTATTATGCCTAAAAATTGAGGTAATTGTTGGCGTTGGCTTAAACCGTACACCACGCGCGAGGCCATAATAAGTTGAATTAAAGCGCCATTAATAATAGCAAGCATACTAATAATAGAAATAACTTGAGCAGATTCTCCAGTATGAAACGTAAATAACATGGCAAGAGGCGCATGACTTTTGGCTAGTTCTTGAGGGGGAATAGATAATACAGCCAATAGCATAATCATCATATAAAGCAGGGTGGTTATGGTTAAAGTGCTAAATATAGCCAAAGGTAAATTGCGTTTTACATTTTTTACTTCTTCGGCCACATCAACCATATCTTCAAAACCAATAAAGGCGTAGAAAGCGAGTAGAGCACCGCTAAAGATAATACCAAAGCTGACTAAACTTAAATCAGGAATGAGTAATGGCGCAATTTCAGGTAGATGAACAAGGGCGCCTTGACTGACATAAATCATCCAAATTAATCCGCCCACTTCTATTAGAGTAATTAAGGTGGCCAAAAAAACCGATTCGGCAATACCATAAATGGCTATGGCTGTTAAAAGTAGAGTAACGACAATAATGATTTCGTGGGTATCAATGTCTATGAGTTGTTGAATATAGCCAGAAAAGGCATTAATAAGTGCGGCGGCAGATACCAGGCCTGCAAAAATGACCAAAATACCAATAAACTGAGCAAGACGAATAGAATGCAAACCCTTTTGGGTATATAAAGCTGCTCCTGCTGTATAAGGATAACGGCAAGAGAGTTCAGCAAAAGACAGAGCCGTTAAGCCCGCAAGAATAGAAGCCGCTAAAAAAGCAAATGGCGATAAATACCCAGCCAGACCAGCCAGTTCACCAATTAGAGCATAAATACCCGCACCAATGGTTGTACCAAGCCCATATAAAATAAGCTGAGGTAATGACAAGGTTCGCTTTAATACTGTTTTCATTTATACCTTTAACATTTTGTGATGTTGTTTTTAAGGAGATGCATTTTTAAACCTTTAAACAGTGTTCATAATTTGTTTTAAAGATGTTTTGAAATATAAGCATTAAATACAGGCACAGATAAAGCTCTGTAAATTCACATGCGATAAAAATTATGTATATATGTGTAAAAATTTCAACTTAATCTTACATTACACAGTAGTTGAGAAGCCTTTTTAATCTAATAACTTCGCCTTGATATTTCCTATCAGGCTTCCCGTTACTTTTTGCAATTTGGCAAAAAGTAACCAAAAAACAAACCCCGCTCCATAAATGGGCAAGTTCTAAGCTGTTCACTGACAATCTCGCAACTTGCTGAGCAAGCTCAGCTTCGGACAGTCGAGATTGTTTAACCGTTCTCTACGCAAAGAACTTTGCGCCATTTATTCCAAGGGGAGTTTGGGTATTTGCCCAAGCACTTACTTAAGAAGAAAGCTTAATTGTGGCTTATAGGTTTTCAACAGAAGAATCCTTCTAATAAAAACGACTAATTTATCCTGTACTGTCAGATTAAGTCTAATTTTCTACAATATTATGTCTACATAATTAAAATCGGCATGTTGATCAACGCAACTTACGTATAAGGCTTTAAATGTTTTATTAGAATTTAAACCCTTTAAGAATAGAATCTTTTAGTTTGTCTTCTGCCTTTTTCTGGATATCTTTAACGACTTCATCTTTTTTCTTTTCAAGTTCAGCTTTGGCTTTACCTTCAATTAAAGAGGCTAAATCTAGTGAAATAGAAGGGTCGGTTAAATTGCCTTTTAGTCTTACAGGAATGGTAAGACCATTTAAATCTTTAAGGTCTTCACCGCCTTGTCCTTTGTCTGAAGCAACAATTTTAGTGTTCACTAAATAATTGAGTTTTTCATTGGCGATGTCTGCAGTACCAGAACCATTAATACGCATAAATGGCGCTTGAGCGGATAAAGTATTGGTATTAACAACGCCATTTTTAATCGTGACATCAGCAATTAAAGAACTAAAGTCCGTTTTGGCTTCTTCATCTTGAACCGTAGCCGTTTTACCGCTAATTTTAGCTTGAGCGTCACGGATGGTTTGCGCTAAGTTAAAGCCTTTTACAGCACCGTCTTTTAAGTTGACTTTGGCAGTACCATTAAGGTTTTTCTTAAACTCGGAAATAAGTTCACCGCTGGTGGTAATGTTTGCATTAACACTACCTGTTCCTTGAAGTTTGTCGGTATCGGCAACGGCAAGTAATACATCACCAATTGGCAGATTATCGGTATTAGTTTTAACACTGTATTTTGGTGTTTTACCACGTACATCTAAACCAGCAATCACCACGGCTTGGGTGTTAAATATATCAGCTTTTAAAGGGTTAATAGTTAAATTACCTTTAGCTGCTTTGGTGGTCATAACAATGTTTTTTGGGTTGAGTTTATCATAGGTTGCGCTGCCTACTTTAATCGTTCCGTTAATGGTTAGCTTACGCAGTAAATCAACCGGCAGTTCAATTTTAGTTTCTGGCGCATCTTTTGTTTCAGCCACTGGCGTTGCTTGTTCGGTTTTAGGTGGTAAATAACGACTGACATTAATTGTATTTAGGGCTAAGTCGTAATTAATATTTGGAACACTAAATTGGCTGACTGAAGCATTACCGGTTAATTGGCTATCATCTAATGTAAGTTTAAGATTATTAACCTTAAGTGCTTGGTTTTTGCTATTAAATTGCACACCCAAAGAGGTAGCAAACTTGGTTAAGGTTTTACTATCACTCATTTCTGGCAAGGTGACTTTTAGCTGTTTTAAAAGTTCACGTAGGTTAGTTTGTGCAATATCAATATTGGCATTTACCACCGCATCAGAAGTAATTTGTGTGGCTTTAACTTGACCACTCGCCGTTAAGTCTAATAGTTTTAAAGAAAGCTTAGGCAGTTCTGCTGTTTGTTTTTTTAAGTCAATATTGGCAGAGGTGTTTAATGCAATCGTTGCACTACCATTTGGGATTTGTTCACCTTTTACGTCCGCATTTAAAGCAATTTGTTTGGCATTAAAAGATTGGTTAGTAATGTCACCCGTTAGGTCGGTTAGGTTTAGTTGACCTTTGATTTTTTCAAGTGGAAAATCTTCTCCGCCATCAACGTCGTAGTCAATAGATAAGTTTGGCATAGAAAGAAGATTGTTTTCCAACGAGAAGTTAGGCAAGCTGATTTTAGTGGTTGCTTGTTTAACAGGGATTCCTTTGCCGCTAACTTGATTATTAATATTTAGGTTGCGTATGGCGTACTGACCATCTTTATCCAGTTTTGCCTCTACATTAATGGCGAGTTTACTAGAAAGTTCAGGGTTACTTACATCTGTGTCTGCAGAGAGTGCAATAAAGAAGTATTCACCAAAGGTAATGGCACCACTGGTGAAATTAAGATTTTTTAAGGTAACGTTTTGTTGGTTTTGAGCATCTTGCCATTTGATTAAACCATCTTTAACATCAATTCCGCCAAAGTTTAGTGATGCCAATTTATCCATTGGGTTTTCAGCAGGCTCACTTGTTTTTTCTTCTGTTTTTTCTGTTGAAGGTTTAACTAAATCATCCCAGTTTGTTGTACCGTCAGCTTTACGTTCTAGATTTAGAGATAGACCATGTAATGTTAATGTGTCTACTTCAAGCTTTTTACTAAGCAGTGGCAAAATAGCAGCGCCTAATTGAACTTTATCTATTTTAATAAAAGGCGTGTCGTTAAAACCTTTGGCATTACTTAGAGAGGCCGATTCTAAATTGATTCCAATATGCGGAAATAAAGAAAGGCTCATTGTTTCGACTTTAAAATCTCTTCCAGTCTCTTTTTTAACTAATTCGGTAATATCATCACGGTAGTCATTAGGATCAACAGTGGCAACAATCACGCCAATTGCAATAATAAGAACAACTAATAATCCGGCTATAATTTTTGCCACTAACCCTAATGCTTTCATGAATTTACTCCATCGTAATTTTACGAACTTTTATTGGTATAGAATCTTAACAGATGAGTGGCATGAATCAATCTTTTGTTGCAGTAATTAAAGAAAATTAAGCGCCACTATATTTGATGTAATAGGGCGTATTTAGCTGTTTTTAAATACGCCTTTGTACAGTGTATGTTTTAAGGTTTTTTAATCCACTTACCATTTACTTGTATATACAATCCAGATGGTGTCTTTTGAATCGCTTTATTACCGGCTAAAGCTTCAATTTCACTAAGAGGTACTTTATGACTTTGTGCCAGTTTTTGATATTGTTGATTACGCGCTTTATTAATTAATTGCACAATGTCTTGAGCATTATTTTGATTTTTAATAACGCCTAAATAACCATTAGGTTGTTCACCCACCAGGCCTTGAGATTTAGCAGAACTTAATTGCTTCATTGCCGTAGATAAATCCATTGACCATGCATTGCTAGAAAGCGCCAGTAGAAAACTTAGAAATAAGATTTGGGTTGATTTTAATAATGTCATTTTTATTCTCCTAAAATAAGCCACTAGAACTGCTAAACATGTTGTCGAGTTGTTTATCAATTTTAATTAAAATTTCATGTTGAATCTTAACGTTTAAATTGATGTTAATAGGTTCATTGGGTAAAGCCACTTGCACAGAAGGCGTGCAGGCGGTTAGCGAACTAAAAGCAAGGGTTGTAATGACAAACGTACTCAATAAACCTTTATTTAGGCAAGCAAGTACGTGTCTATGTTTTGTATGTGAGTGCATAACTGACTCCGTAGAGGTTAAATAACGACATTTAATAAACTATATTTAGTTTAGCAGATTAATAAATATCCGTTATGGTCGAGTTATGCATATTTGTGTTTAGATTTGGTTTATTGCTGTTGTAACTTATTTTGAATACGATTTTTAATGGTTTCACTAACTTGATTACTTAATTGCATGGTGGTTATAAGAGCAGGCAAGTCTTCTTCTAATTGAATATTAAAATTAACTTGTCTGCCATTTTCTACATTTGGATTTTTACCTTGTAACTGCAGCGTTAAATGTAAGGTTTTATTTTTATCATAAGTCACTTTGCTATCTAAAATAGAGTAATGAAAATCTTCCAAAACACTAAATACTAATTTCATACTTTGATGAGTTTGTTTAATTGGTGAAGCCGCTTTGTATTGAATTAACCCGCCAGGAGACTGCGCTATTATTTGGCCTTTATCCAGCGTGAAAAAAGGTTCTTTTTGTAAATTAACAGTAAAAGGCAAGTCACCATTTATGCTGCCTGAACCATGTATATCCGCAGATGGATATTGCTCAAGCAAGGTTTTAAGATTAATTTTAGATAAGTGAATATTGCTCTTAATAGGTTGATCTAAATCGAATGTTTTTTTATCTATCCAAGCTTGGCCATCAAAAATTTGGGTGTTAAATTCTGTTAATTTAAGTTTACCTTGTCGTAATTTATTTACGTGAGCTTCATAACTCCCAGAGGATTTTATTGGGCCCACAATTAACCCATGGTTAATTTGCAATGCATTAAGCTGATGAGCATCAACTTTTAACATACCTTGCTTTAGGTTAAGGTTAAACTGGCTATCTACTTGGTTTAAAGTAGTTTCGTTGTAAATACCACTCACACCCTGCGCGATGACTTCTGCTTTGGTAAATAAAGCATTTAATAAATTGGTTTTGTCATTTAATGTGGAAAATTTAAGCTGACTATTACCTTTCGCTTTAAATTGACCACTGCCGATTGTGAGCAGTTTAGGCCAGTCTTTAAAGGTTTTTTGAAAAGGATTGCCTGCCAAAAAATAACTATTTGGGACTTCCCAATCAACATATAAATTATTGGGTTTATAAAAGGCATTATGAAAAATTACCAGGCCTGCTTTATTTGAAATACTGCCTTGTATATTTACTTGTTTAACTGCCGCTAAGGTATTGGCTAAATCAGATTGAATTTTACCTCTTAATGTCCACGAGAGCGGTTGTAGATTATGTTGTTCAAAGCGGTCTGTTTTTAGTACATATTTAGCGGTTAATGGTTTGGTATTGTTTGTTTTTGAACTCGCGGTTAAATTAAGATTAGACAGTGCTAAATCTATGTTTTTAATTGAGATAGGATTTTTGTTTTTAGGTTTAAAACTTAAATTTGTTTTGATATTTATTGAGGGAGCTGAAACCTGAAGTTTTTCTAAAAGATCCGAGATTGAAATGCCATCTTTTTTAGTTATATTTAGGGCAAGGCTATTGGTTTTAACCTGTATGGAATTTAAGTTTAAATTTTGCTCTTTATCGTTATAGCTACCGCTTAGTTGTAATTTAGGTACGGCTAAATGAATATGAGATGAATTCAATTTGCCAGAAAAACGAATGTCAGCAGACAACTGTTTTAAAAACTTTTGATTGGCCAAAATGAGGTGAGTGTTAGACAGTTTTAGGGAGCCTTGGTTTATGTTAAGTTCAGGCGTTTTGTGTAGTGTAAACAATCCTTCAGCTTTAAGAGTGGCAGAGGCTTTATTTGTAGGCGACTTTAAAGATTTTGAATCTACTGAATTTATAACCAGTGTAAAAGGTAGGGTGGGTAATTTATCCAAGGTCATGTTTTGATGTTCAGATGATGTTGCTTCAAAACTAAAGTGGTTCAATTGATTAGATTTTGGGTTATCAAGTAAGTCGATAGCTAATTTTCTATTAAATAGCCCTTTAGCATATAAATCATAAGATTGAATAACCCCTTTATTCATTGCTAAGGAGGCATGAATAGAACCTTGAACAGAACCAATAGAAGGGATTGGAAAAGGCGAATTAAATTGGGCTTTTACTTCATTAGAAAACGCTAGACTATTTACCAGGCCTGGTAAATCAGTATTAGTGTTAATGTCTTTTAGCGAATTAAGTTGAATGGATGAATTTGCCGTTATATCAAAGTCATTCTTTAAAGGGGATGGGTTTGTTTGTTGATTTAAGTTGTTTGCTGTTTCAATCGTTTTATTATCAGGCAAATAATCACTTAAAGCATCAAGCTCTAAAGTAGAACCCGTCCAGTTTTGGTAAATTTTCTGTAAGTTTTGCCAGCCATTATCTATCTCTTTATTTTTACCAGGCAATAGACCAGAAAGTTGCGTAAATACTGATAAATTTTGTTGTTTAATAACCTGGCCGTTTTGCACAAAATGAATGAGATTTGTTTTATTTTTAGACGACTTTACTTCACTCTCTATCTTGTATTGCAATTGGTTGGTTGCGGCGGGTATTTTGAGAGAAAATTGACTTTTTATTTGTGGTTCTGTCATGTCTTTATCGTGCATAACAATTTGACCATCGGCCTGAATGTCAGTATTAGTTTGAACAATATTTAAGTTTGCCGAACCGTTTACAGAACAAGAGTTTTGTGAGCAAGGTGCTTGAATGTTAAAAGCAGCAATATTGATATTTTGTGGTACAAAGGCAAGCCAGTTTGGTTGGTTTTGTAGGGTCGTTAACTGATTTTTTAAGGTTTCTATCGTCTCTTTAATAGATAGTTTTGTATTCTTGTCTGTTTGATTATTATGGGTATTTAAAAACGTTATTTTAACTAGTCCAATCTCAATTTTATTTAAAGATAAAAAAGCAAAGGTATCATTTTTGGTGGTTGAGTCTTTGGGTGAAATTTGTATGTTTTCAAGATGAACATGAAGTTGCTTATTAAAACTAAAATCAATGTGTTTAAAACGTAATGAACCATTTTTAAGTTCATCAAATTGCCAAGAATAATCACTGATTTTTTGTGCAGCAAGTTGCTGGTTAATCACATAGTAAGCGCCAACAAAGAGTACAACAATCAATGCTAGCGGTAAAAAGGCACCAAACAGTATACGTTTAGAAAGTGAGAATGGTTTTGTCATTGGTGGCTAGTTATTCGCTTTTTTGCATTTTTCAACCGCTTTCCAATAGGCTTTATTGGCATTTTTATCATTCGTTTTACTGTCCCAAAGATGACTTTGTTTATCAATACATTTTTTTTCTTCAGATTCGCTACAAGCGCTGATGAATAGCGACGCAACAAGGATAAACAACCATTTGATTTTACGGCTATAGAAATAACGAGAAGATAAAAAGTTCATAACATTTCCTAAAAATTGAATTTAAAAAATAATGCAATTTGAATTATCAGCTTATTATTAAGCATATTATCAGTAAAATGATAAAAAGAGAAAAGGTCTCACATTAACAATAACATGTGTTTTATGAATAGGAAAACCAATTGTTATTCAGTATGATAAGCCCTAAAGCCCCATTACAAACAAAGGTTGTAAAAAATATCATTATGGATTCAATCGAAACACAACAGTGGACACAACGCTATTCTGATTATTTACAGTCATTACCGTCAAGACCCGCACGTATCGTTTATCAACGAGATCGTGCTCGGGTTATTCATTCCGCCTCATTTAGACGTTTGCAGGCTAAAACTCAAATATTTGGGTTAAGCGAATCTGATTTTTATCGTACTCGTCTTACGCATTCTATGGAAGTTGCGCAAATTGGTTCTGGCTTAGTTGAACAGTTAATTACCATAGGTATGAATGAAAACGGTAAAGATGCCGATTATATGGAATGGTTACCGTCATTTTATTTAATTGAAGCGATTTGTTTGGCACATGACTTGGGTCATCCGCCTTTTGGTCATGGTGGTGAAGTCGCTTTAAATTATATGATGCGCCATTACGGCGGATTTGAAGGCAATGCTCAAACATTAAGAATTTTAGCGCAACTGGGTGAATATACAGCTAAAAATGGTTTAGATTTATCTCGCAGAACCGCATTAGGTGTTATGAAATATCCGGCCATTTATAATGATGTTATTGCTTCAAATACTAACTATCTTGCACAACTTCAAGAGCCCCAAGTGGACGACTTTAGAACATTGCAAATGCACCGTTGGGCGCCACCAAAAAGTTTATATCTTGAAGAAAAGTCGTTGTTTGATTGGGTTTTAGCGCCTTTTTCAGCTGAAGATAAGTTACGATTTACTCAGTTGGTAGACTGCAAAGAGTGTCATCGTCAAACGCAATATAAAGCGCTAGATACCACAATAATGGAATTGGCAGATGATATTGCTTATGGAATTCACGATTTAGAAGATGCTGTGGCCATGAAAATGGTGGCACGTGATTTATGGCAAAACCAAGTGATGGAAAACCCTGTGTTTAAAGAACATGCTTTATGGGATGAGTCTATGACTGACTTGCTGTTTAGTGAATCATCTAAGGGGCGCAAACATGCCGTAAGTAAAATGGTGGGTATTATGGTTGAATCGATTTACATGGATGAAAATACCGATTTTGAACACCCATTATTACGTTATCAAGCTCGTTTACAAGATGGAGAAATGGCGGTTTTAGAGTTACTAAAAACATTTGTCTTTAAAAATGTCATTACCATTCCAGAAGTCAAACAGATGGAATATAAAGGCCAGTTAATTGTTTTAGAATTGTTTAAGTCGTTAAGAGCGAATCCAAATGCTTTATTGCCTTCTAACGCATTTGATAAATATCAAAAAGCAGAAACTGACCAGGCCAAACAACGCGTTATTTCAGATTACATTGCGGGTATGACCAATACTTATGCTTCGCGACTTTATGCCAAGCTATTTACACCAACGCAAGGTTCAATTTTTGATAGATTATAGTCTTCAATTCACTTTACCAGGCCTGGTAAAATGAAAAAGCGATTTAAAACAATGCGTAATTAGCTCTGAGCAAACCTGTTTAATCGGTTCTGTTTTTAGGTAGGTAATATTTTTTAGCGATAAATGGTTTAATTGACTGTGATTCTACAAACGGTTCATTTGATATTGTTTTTTTTGTTTTACCAGGCCTGGTAAATTGCAAATTGTTTGCTACAAATCCCGTTAATTGTTCAATAGCCCATTCAATATGCTCGTCCACTAACGGGTTAATTTGCCCAAGTTTTGTTTGTAATGCTTTTATTGCTTGCTGAGTTATGTTCTGAGTGCTTTGCATATTGCCAATAGAAACCGCAAGGTTTCGGTTCCACTGTTCATAACCAATACGACGAATTGCCGAACCTTCTAAACGTTGTAAAAATTCTTTTTCATTCCATGCCCACAGTTCTAAAAGGGTGGCAGAATCCATTTGATTTTTGGCTTTAAACGCCACTTCTTGAGTCTCTTGCGTAAACTTATTCCATGGGCAAACTAATTGGCAATCATCGCAGCCATAAATTCGGTTACCCATTAATGAGCGTAATTCAACAGGTATAGAGCCTTTGTATTCAATGGTTAAATAAGAGATGCAACGGCGAGAATCAATGACTGCATTATCCACAATGGCTTGCGTTGGGCATTCTTGAATGCAAGCGGTACAAGGGCCGCATCCTTGTTTTTCAAAAGGGGCATCTGCGGGTAGTTCTAAATTGGTATAAATCTCACCTAAAAAGAACCAAGAACCTGCTCGAGGATGAATAATTAAACTGTTTTTACCAATAAATCCTAAACCAGCTTTTTCTGCGATAGGGCGTTCAAGTACGGGGGCGCTGTCTGAAAAGGCACGGTATTGAAAGTTATCTGTCACCTCATTAATTTTATTGGCAAGGCTTTGCAAGCGTTTACGCATGAGTTTGTGATAATCTTTACCTAATGCATAACGTGATACATAGGCCTTATCAGTGGAATGTAATTGCTGTATGGCATGGTTAGAATGTGCATCAAAATAGTTCATTCGTACACTAATAATAGTGCTTGTACCAGGCTCTAATTCATTTGGACGAGTACGTTTAGTACCATGACGCTCCATATAGTCCATTTGGCCATGAAAGTTTTCACCTATCCAGTTAAAATACTTGGCTTCATAAGCCGATAACTGAATATCAGAGATACCAATATCCGCAAAACCCAGCTCTTTGCCCCAAATTTTAATTTGATTTGAGAGGTCGTTGGGTGTGATTTTGGATAAATTATCGCTAATAGAGGCAGGTTTCATGTGGAATAGTGTATCAAATTTAGTCTGTTGTAATAACACCACATATTACACTTGTCACAAGCCTAAAGTAGGTTTTTAGGTTGAATTTTTATATTTATTAAGGTGTGATTTTGGCACCTTTAAATGATAGTTGAGAAAAATGTATGAATAACGCACTAATGCTAGCGGATGAATCGGAAAGTATTGATTTTGCAAGAAAAATGGCAGAATTGGTTAAGCAAGATAATGCCTTTGATGACGGACTTATTGTTTATTTATATGGTGATTTAGGTGCAGGTAAGTCATTTTTTTCGCGCGCTTTTGTTCAGTACTTTTTACCAGGACAAAAAGTTAAAAGTCCGACCTATACGATTGTTGAAAGTTACAATTTTTCTACAAATACGATACATCATCTTGATTTATATAGACTTTGCGATTCTGAGGAGTTAGAATATTTAGCTATAAGGGATTTACTGAAGAAAAATTTTGTGGCTTTGATTGAATGGCCACAAAAAGGAGCCCCAATTTTGCCAAAAGCAGATATAGAGCTTGAGTTCTTATATCAAGAAAATGGTCGTAAGGTTTTGGTGAAAGGGGGGTCTGACATAGGTAAGTTGCTTCAAAAGCAAATAGTGGCAAATTAATGACAGAGTTAATGGCATGTTATTTGTTAAGTGTTTTACAGAGCAAGCGAAAGTAACGATATTTAAAAGGCTTTAAGAATGAAATCGCCCAATTTGACTAAGAATACAATAAAAGTAACTCTGGCAGCTTTTCTACTGTTATGGATGCAAAATGTCATTGCGGCAGGTGATTTGTCGTCCATGCGTATTGGACAAGTAAAAGACAAAACGCGTGTTGTATTTGATTTAAAGTCACCACAAACTTACTTGGTGACCGAACTCGCTAATCCTGCTCGTTTGGTGGTTGATTTTTTTAATACCGATAATTCACTTTCATTTAAAAATAAAATTATTACAGACAGTCGTCTATTTAAAATACGTGTTTCAGATAGTAAAAAACGTGTAAGAGTTGTTTTGGATTTGCATAAAACACCCGAATATAAAGCCTTTCTATTAGACGGTAAATCAAAAAACTCACGGTTAGTTGTTGATTTAATCGATAAGGCTAAACCTGTTGTTACTCATGTAGCAAAAAATACCGTCGTTAAAAGCAAACAAAAAACGCTTGCCCCAAAACCGACAGTAAAAGAAAAGCTACCAACTAAGCCAACCGTTAAAGAGAAGGCTAAATTAGCTAAAGCGACTCACACACCTAAAAAGAAAGTAATTGCTTCTAAAGAAGAACCTAAAAAAGTAGCAAAACTTGATAATTCTGTTAGTTCACAGACTAGGCAGGCGGTATTAACAGCGCATTCAAATCAAAAATCAGTAAAACCAGTAAAACCAGTAAAACCAGTAAAACCAGTAAAAGTAGTTAATAAGCCAACAACACCGTTAGTGAATATGGCTAAACTTGATAAATCACCAAAGATTTCCAAGTCTGGAGCAAATAAAGAAACTCAAATCTTATTAAATAAAGAAAGTCCCGTTTTAGCTCAAAATCATGAGTTTATTATTGCAATTGATCCAGGGCACGGTGGTAAAGACACTGGCGCAATAGGGCAAAATCATATTTATGAAAAAAACGTAACACTTATGATTGCTAAGGAGTTAAAAAAACTTATTGATCGTAAGCCAGGTATGCATGCTGTTTTAACCCGAAATAAAGATGTATTTATTCCATTGTCTCAACGTGTAAAAATAGCTAAAGAAAAAAATGCAGATTTATTTGTTTCTATTCATGCGGATGCCTTTCATGATCGTTCTGTAAAAGGTGGTTCTGTATATGTTCTGTCAGAGCGCGGTGCAAGTAGTACTATGGCTAAGTTATTGGCTAAAAGTGAAAATGCATCATTGCAAGATGTGAGTTTAGAAGGAATGGATCAAGATGTTGCTTTTGCATTAAGTGATTTATCAAGAGACGCCAATATTAAATCTAGCCGAAAACTGGCGGCAACGGTTATGCAAGAAATGAAGAAAAAAGTAAGAATGCATAAACATTCTGTGCAATCAGCTGGTTTTGCGGTTTTAAAATCAATTGATATGCCTTCTTTACTGATTGAAACGGCCTTTATTTCAAACCCTCAAGAAGCGCGCAATTTAATGAGTAATCGCTTTAGAGTTAAAATGGCCAGTGCCATTACAGATGGGCTAAGTAAATACGTAAAACAGCAAACTCGTAAGCCACATTGGGGCGATAGTTTGTTTGTGCATTATGTTGTGCAAAAAGGCGATACGCTTTCTGAAATTGCGGCTAATTATGAAGTTAGTACACATTCATTAAAGAAATTGAATGGCATTAAAAATGCAAATTCATTATATGTTGGTAAAAAAATTAAAATACCGGTGTCTGATAAGTTAGTGGCAGGTCTTTAAATTTACCAGGCCTGGTTATTATTTAAGAAGGTTTTACCTTTTAGAAATACAAAAAAAGCACCTAAATGGAACATTACCTCCATTAGGTGCTTTTTTTATATCTGTTAAACCAAACGATTTTTGCGTTGTATTTCTCTAAGAGGTTTTATTAACGTTAAAAAGCAGTAAACCCTTGTTCAGTAAGAATAGCGTTTAAAGGTACATCCCAAGGTTCATTAGGGAGTTTTTCAACCTGCTGACAACTGTGTGCCCAGCCTATAAGATAGGTGTCATGGTTTGTTGAGTTTTTAGTAAATTCAAAAGTACGATCATAATAGCCACCACCCATTCCAATGCGGTTACCTTGTTTATCAAAACCAACTAAAGGCATAAATACACGATTTATATGTTCACTATTTAGATGTTCTTCAAGAGGAACAGAAGGTTCTGGAATTCCAAATTGACTTACAATCAGTTTACTTTCGGGGGTATAGCGTGCAAACGCCATGTGACCATGTTTACCTGTTTCTAAAATAGGTAAATAAACTTCGTGATTTGTGTGCTGCCAAAGATATTCTATGACCTGTTTTGTGTCTAATTCACCATCTTGTGACAGAAAGATTGCTATCTTTTGAGGGGTGGCAAACAGTTCGGAAGATTCAAGTAAATTTTTAACGTGTTGTAGTGCTTGTTCAGAATGAAGCTTTTGCTGCTGCAGGGTGAGTAATTGGCGTGTTTTTCTAAGTTGCTTGCGAATGCTTTTTGTATCAAGAGGTATCATATTTTAAGATTCTCTAAAAAAGAAAAAGCACATGGCCACCAAGCTAAAAGCCCTAGACCGTATAGTCCAGGTGGCAGTCTCCTCAAGAAATTTAGGCTTCTCGGGTTAGCAATGCTAACGAGATGCTCACCATTTCAAGTATCTGACCCCAAAATTGTAATTATCGGAACGGGGTTTATGCTTGGTAACCATGTGCCGTAAAGTAATTATAACAAATTGGTTACTTAAAATACTTGAGGATATTGTGTTTTTTGTACGTTTTTATTGGTTTCTTTAGAGAAAATGGCTAATAAATAAGTAGCCTTGCTTAGCATAAGAAGGGCGATTAAGAGTTTGATGTGACTTTTTGAGAGGATTCATTAGCCACTTGATTGATGACTGTATCTAATTGGTTTTCTAATCTTAGACTGTATTGAGTGGTATCTTCTTTTAATTGTAAATAATCAAAGCAGAGGTTGAGTGCAACCATAAGCACTTTACTTTCACCTTTTAAGCCAGGCAGTTGGTCTAATTTATCTTCTAGAAGTGTGGCGGCTTCTATTAATTTATCACGCTCGTGGGCTTCACACGGAATTTCAAAAGTATGATTCATTAATGTTAACGTTAGCACGGTGACACTCCTAATAATTGTTTAAAGAGAAAAGCGATTGAAACTAAAAGAGAATTTAAACGCTTTAAGTTTCTATATTGGTTTTCTGTATTTGGTTTAACGACTAGATTAAACGTTAACCATTTTAATTATGATATTATTCCCCAATCATTGAAGTTTAACAAGAGATAGTTGTCATGGATTTTGAACAAGTAAACGAGGTTATAGAACCTTTTTCTGAATTAGAGTCGCCTGCTTTTATACAAGGTATGTTGATTGGGTTGTTATGTGGTGATAGTGACATCCAAGAAGCTGTTTGGATAAAAAAGTTGATTGAAGAAGCGCAAATCAAATCAGTAAAAGAGTCATTTTTAAAGGTGCTGGATGAGGTTTTTCAAGAAACCAATAAAGGCATGAATGGCTCAGGGTTTGAATTGAATTTATGCCTTCCAGATGATAATGAGTCTTTGGTTTATAGAGCAGCAATGCTTGGTCAGCTGTGTGAAGGTGTGTTGTATGGCTTAGGTTTAATTGGTGCACTTAATGATTCTGAAAACGAAATACCTAATGAAGTACGTGAGCTGGTAGACGATTTTGGTCAAATCTCACGAATAGATGTTGCAGCGTTGAATGAAAGCAAAGAAATTTCAGATGCAGAAGAGTCCGAATTTATGGAGTTAGTTGAATTTGTACGAATTGGTATATTAACGATAAATGAAGAGTTAAACCCAACTCAAGCACCACCTATTATGGATGCGATGCCTGATTCGGATACACTTCATTAACGACTAATTAAAATAGTTGTTAATGATTTAGTTTTTTAAACTAGGCCATTGAATATCGTTTTTTGGTTCTAATCCAAGTGATTAATTTTTATATTTTTTTTATTTTTTATGTAGATCGTTGTGCATGAATGCAATCAAAGAGTAAATAAATGGATAACAAGCTTTTTTATCATACAAATCGTGCGTCTTTGTTAGAAAAAATGCCCGCTAATAGCGTAGCAATCATTGCTTCAGGTGAAGAACAAGTTCGCAACCGAGATGTTGAGTTTCCTTTTAGAGCTGAAAGTGACTTTTTTTATTTAACAGGGTTTGTTGAACCAGATTCCGTTCTTTTTTTAATTAAAAAAGATGAACGTCATAGCGCGTTATTTTTACGTCCTAAAGATCCTGAGCAAGAAACCTGGCAAGGTCGACGATTAGGCGTAGATGCCGCGGCTAAGTATTTATTAATTGACCAGGCCTACTCAATTGAAGAGTTGGATGAACAAGCTGTTAATTTACTTGAAAATATAGAAAGTATTTACGTAAGTTTTGGGCAACTTTCTCAATGGAGTGAATCCCTTAATGATTGGATAGGCTTGTTAAAACAAAAGGTTCGTAAGGGCGTCGTTGCCCCTTCAAATATTTGTGATTTAGATAAAATATTACATGAAATGCGTTTGTTTAAATCGACAGATGAAATTAAATGTATGCGCAAAGCAGCACAAATATCTGTTCAAGGGCATTTAGCCGCAATGAAAGCGGCTATGTTTAGCGAATATGAATACCAAGTTCAAGCAGCACTAGAAGCCGAATTTGTAAAACAAGGTTCAGCTCGTGTGGCTTTTAGTTCTATTGTCGCTTCTGCAGACAATGCCTGTATTTTGCATTACACTGAAAATCGTTCAAAAATTGATAAAGAAGCCCTGTTATTAATTGATGCAGGTGCCGAATGGCAAGGTTACGCGGGTGATATCACCACAACATTTCCAGCCAGTGGTAAGTTTTCTGAAGCGCAAGCCCAATTGTATGAGTTGGTTTTAAATGCACAGCAAGTGGCTATTAATGCAATTAAACCTAATGTTCGTTACGATCAAATTCATCAAGCATCTGTAAAAGTATTAACAACAGGCCTGGTAAATTTAGGTATTTTACAAGGTGATATTGACGACTTGATAGAAACAGAAGCCTATAAAGCCTTTTTTATGCATGGCACTGGGCATTGGTTAGGTATGGATGTACACGATGTAGGTGATTACAAAATTAACCAACAGTGGCGAAACTTGGAGCCAGGTATGGTGGTTACCGTTGAGCCAGGCCTGTATATTTCATCAGAACATAAAAATGTAGATTCAAAATGGCATAATATTGGTATTCGTATCGAAGACGATGTTTTAGTCACTGATTCTGGTAATGAGGTGTTAACACAAGGTTTACCAAGAACAGTAGAAGAAATTGAACATTGGATGCTTGCTCAAACAAACGAATGACTTTAATTGCTTTGCTTTCAAAATTAACGACGACTCATGAGTCTCCGTATCCCTTAAGATAGACTTTGGTATCAAACGCTATGACAAATAATATAAATCAATCTGAAACTAATCACGCTGATATTTTTATTGCCGGAGGTGGGCCTGTCGGATTAATGCTTGCCATTGGTTTATCATTGCAAGATAAAAAAGTGGTGTTAGCAGAACAGTTTATGCCTAAGAATAATGCAGTAGATACAGGTAAAACGTCTTTTGATGGTCGTGTTTTGGCTCTATCTAAAGGTTCACAAACCTTTTTACAACAGATTGGTGTTTGGACTGAATTGCAAAAATATACCACACCGATTGAACATGTTCATGTGTCACAAAAAGGTTATTTAGGTATAACCACGCTGCACGCAGAAGATGCGGATGTTGATGCACTCGGTTTTAGTGTGCAATCTAGTGATTTAGGTGCGGTTTTATGGGGTTTAGCCAAACAATCAAAAAACATAGAGCTACTTTGTCCTGCGGTATTACAAGGTTTTAAAGAAACTGAAAGTTGCGTGGAGATTACTGTTTTAAAAGGCTTGCAACCAGGCTTAGAAAGTGACATGGCCGCCACTTTTGATATCGGTAAACAAACAAAGCAAGTGATTAGCGCTCAAGTTATTGTTGGCGCAGATGGCACGCAATCAAAAGTAAGAGAAATCTTAGGTTTGGATATTGAAGAAAAATCCTACAATGCTTTTGGTATTTTGGCGCAAATAGAAACAGAGCAACATCCGCACGGTTGGGCGTATGAACGATTTACTGAAGAAGGTCCTGTAGCGCTTTTACCGATGCACGGCCATGCTCATAAGGCCGTCATGGTCTGTCCAGAAGATAAAGTGAGTGAAATTAAAGCCTTATCAGATAATGAGTATCTGGCTTTATTCGCTTCAAAAATGGGTGAACGTTTAGGCCGTTTTACAAAAGTAACGCCACGAATTGCTTACCCTTTAAAAGAAACTTACGTTCCGCAAATGACCAAAGGTCGAGCCATATTAATGGGCAATGCTTCGCATACTCAACACCCCGTTGCGGCACAGGGTTTAAATCTAGGGATTAGAGATATTGAGACCTTTTTGATTGGTGTAAAAAAACAAACAGAAAACAATGCTGATTTAGGTGACCAGGCCTGGTTAAAACAATATGCCTCAAGTAGAGAGCAAGATCATAAAAAAGTAATGGGATTAACGGATGGCTTAATTCAGATTTTTGAACACTCATCCCCTATGGTAGGGCATTTAAGAGGCCTTGGTTTGATGGCGATGCAAGCTATGCCAGGTTTAAAACGACGTTTTTCAAAATTTGCAATGAGAGGGCGTCAAGCATGAGTAACGTATCTGCTGTGAATGAGAAAGTGATTAATGACGCTGAACTTACCCAAACTGTTTGGGATGCTATTGTTGTTGGCGGTGGAATGGTTGGCGCGGCAACGGCTTTAGGTTTAGGTCAGCAAGGTATGAGCGTTTTATTACTTGAAAGTAATGCGGTTGATATGCAGTGGAGTGATGATAAACCTTATCAAATGCGAGTAAGTGCCTTAACACGAGCTTCTGAAAAAATTCTTAAAAACTTAGGGGCGTGGCAAGGCATTGAAAAAAGACGTTATCATCCGTTCACGGCGATGCATGTTTGGGATGAAATTACACCGGGTGAAGTACATTTTTCTGCTCAAGATATGGGTGAACCTAATTTGGGTTATACCGTCGAAAATGACGTTATTCAAATCAGCTTATGGGAACAAATAGAGCAGTGTAAGGCAATAAAAGTATTGCTAAAAGCGGATATTGAAAAATTAGAATTTCAAAATTACCAGGCCTGGGTAAATGTAAAAGATATTGGTGTTTTAAAAACCCAGTTAATTATTGGCGCAGACGGGGCTTTTTCTAAAGTACGACAATTAGCTAATATTGGTTTAGATACACATGATTATGAACAGTGTGCAGTTGTGGGCTGTGTAAAAACAGAATTATCTCACCAAGACACTTGCTGGCAAAGATATACCCAAAATGGACCATTTGCATATTTATCTATGGGCAATAATGTGAGCTCCATTGCTTGGTATTTACCAACGGATAAAATGGAATGGGCATTGAACTTGCCTGATGATGAGTTTGCCAAAGAGATATCTCAAGCCTCTGATTATAAATTGGGGCAAGTTATTGAGGTGGCAGAACGAGGTGCATTTCCATTAGTTAGAAGACACGTAGAACATTATGTAAAACCAAATTTAGCTTTGGTCGGCGATGCGGCTCATACTATTCATCCACAAGCGGGGCAAGGTGTTAATTTAGGCTTATTGGATGCCGCCGCATTAATTGAAGTTATCTTAGATGCTAAAGCGGCTTCAAAGTCTTGGGGAAGTTTTTCTGTTTTACGAAAATATGAGAGATGGCGTAGAGGAGATAATGCCATTGTACAACGATCTATGGAAGCTTTTGATTGGTTGTTTAGGCAAGATGCGTCATTAAAAGTAGCAGTAAGAAAACCTTTATTACCTGTAGCGAATAAATTTACTTTAGTTAAAAATTGGCTAATGGATCAGGCTCTAAATGGCAGAGGTGCTTTGCCCATTTTGGCTAAAAAAACTTCTAAAAAATATCCCAATACTTAAAGGCCAATAAGATTTATGAAGTTAAATTCCATATTAGGGATTGCAGGTGTTAATCATCTAGAATCTGAAAGAGCATTAAAAATTGGCCGCGTATTTGAGATTTTAGTTTTAATTGCCTTGTTTGCTGTTTTTGCTCAGGTATTTCTGCTTCTAAATGCTGAAATGGTTGGAGCACGCTGGGTTACAAACCTTATTTGGTTTGTTTTTTTTATGGAAGTCGCTGTTAACTTGTTTAATGTAGAGAACAAGAAACGTTACCTTAAAGAGAATTGGTTAAATGTGGTTATCGTTGTACTTGCTTTCCCGTGGTATAACTGGGGTGGTGATTGGGGAAGCGACTGGGCCCTTATTGTACGTTCTTTGCGATTGGTATTATTTATTCGTTACTTTAATGGCTTTATTAAAGGCTTAAAAGCGATATTAACCAGAAACCGATTTGGTCAAATACTGGTTGCCTCTGGTTTTATTATTATAGGTGCGGGAGCATTGTTTTCCTACATTGAAAATAGAAGCCTTTGGGATGGTATTTGGTATGCATTAGTTACTATTACGACGGTTGGATATGGAGATGTTGTTCCTCATACTGAATATGGAAGAGTGTTTGGTGTAATTTTAATACTCTTTGGCGTTGTATTCTTTTCATTGGTAACGGCAAATATAGCGGCTTTTTTAATAGGTTCAGAGCAACGACAATTAGAAAATGATATTTTAGATTACATGAAAGCCACAGAAAAAAGATTGGCAAATCAGCAGTTAATGAATGATAAGCATGTAGAAAGAATTATTGATCATATGAGTACAGAGATTAACGAACTTAAAGTTGAAATTCGAAAAATGAAAAATGAAAAAGAATTGTAAATTTTACGACAAGGATATCAACAAAGTATTTAAATGTAAAACTAATAGAATTTAACTTTAAAAATGTAGTCAATTTACATATTTTATAGCCGCGTTTGTGTCTATTTTGCTAATAAGATAAGAAAAGCTTTACAGTCTTATTAAGAACGTTGACATTTAATAAGTAAACGCCTATATTCATTTAACCCAAATTTAGTTTATAGAGCATAAAGGAAATTACGGATGGCAGATAGACGTCTTCAGGTTTTTCACACTGTTGCAAAGGTTATGAGTTTTACAAAAGCGGCAGAAACACTGCATATGACGCAGCCTGCGGTCACATTTCAGGTTAAACAGCTAGAGGATTTTTTTAATACTCGTCTTTTTGATCGAACCCACAATAAAATTACTTTGACAGAAGCTGGAAAAGTGGTCTATGACTACGCGGATCAAATTCTTGAACATTACGAGAAGATGAATAGTGAAGTACGTGAGTTAACGGGCGAAGTAACAGGTACATTGGTTATTGGAGCAAGTACTACCATTGCCGAATATATGTTACCTAGTTTGTTAGGTGCTTTTAAAAAGCAATTTCAAGATGTAAATATTCGTTTACAAGTTGGAAATACCGATGCCATTGTTGCAATGGTAGAAAACAATATGATTGATTTAGGCCTAGTTGAAGCTCCTGTGCATAACAAAAACCTTGAAGTTGATGTTTGTCGTATTGATGAAATGCAGTTGATTTGCCCATTAGATCATCCTTTAGCTAAACGTGATAAGGTTACTGTTGAAGATTTCCGTAAGTATGACTATATTTCTCGTGAAGAAGGTTCTGGTTCACGCTCGGTTATTGATACTTATATTCGTGAGCAAGGCTTTAGTTATAGTGATTTAAGCGTTGCTATGGAATTAGGAAGCCCTGAAGCCGTTAAGATGGCGGTTGAATCTGATGTTGGTTTAGCTGTTGTATCACGTACAACTCTTTCTAAGGAAATGCGTTTAGGCACATTAAAAGCAATTCCATTAGATCCACCTATTTTACGTCCGTTTTCTCATGTAAGACAAAAACACAAGTTCCGCCATAGAGCAGTAGGTGAATTACTTGAATTTGCTGTTGAGTATTGTCGTGATAGAGCCACTGAACTCGGCTTTAGAGTGCCTACTGACGAAGAACAATCTTTGGGTAGAACAAAATAAACATAGATTGATTTGAATGAATAAAAAAGGCCCGAGAGGGCCTTTTTTTGTATGCGGATATTTTTTAATTTGTTATAGATTGCCAGAAGCAAATTCAGCCAGTCTAGAACGCTCACCTTGTTGTAAGGTAATGTGGGCGCTGTGCTGCCATTTTTTAAAACGGTCGACAATGTAAGTTAACCCTGTTGTTGTCTCCGTTAAATAAGGTGAATCAATTTGTCCGATATTACCTAAACAAACGACTTTGGTTCCTTCACCCGCACGAGTAACTAACGTTTTCATTTGTTTTGGCGTTAGGTTTTGAGCCTCATCTAAAATAATAAATTTTTTCTGAAAAGTACGTCCTCGCATAAAGTTCATGGATTTGATTTTAATGCGCTTGCTGAGCAGTTGTTGAGTACTCTCTTTTTCCCAATCGGTGTAACCTTCTGAGTCGGTTAAAACTTCAAGGTTATCCATTAAAGCGCCCATCCAAGGAGTCATTTTTTCTTCTTCTGTTCCTGGTAAAAAACCGATGTCTTCGCCGACAGGAATTGTAGCTCTTGTCATTATAATTTCATTATAAATATTTAAGTCTAATGTTTGTTCTAATGCTGCAGCCAAGGCAAGTAATGTTTTACCTGTTCCGGCAGTTCCTAATAAAGATACAAAATCAATATCTGGATCCATTAGGTAGTTTAAGGCAATGTTTTGTTCTGAATTACGTGCTGTAATCCCCCAGATAGAGTGGTTGGGATTTTCATAATCATCAAGATATTCAAGAATGGCTTTATTGTGAGTGATTTCTCTCACTATTACGTTAAAACCAGCATCATTTTGACTAATAAGGCATTGATTTGGGAACCATTTGCAATCTTCATCGATAGTGAGTTCATAAAAAGTTCGGCTGCCTTCTTGCCATGACTTCATTGAATGGCCGTGTGTTTCAAAGAAATTAGGTTCTAGTAATTCCCAACCAGTGTAAAGGAGGTCTGCATCCTCTAGTACTCGGTCGTTATAGTAATCTTCAGAGTGTAACCCCACTGTTGAAGACTTAATTCGCATGTTAATGTCTTTAGTGACTAAAGTGACATTTCGTTCACTGTATTTATCTTTAAGGGCGAGACCTGTTTTTAGGATGTGGTTATCTGCTTTGTGACTGGGTAGAGAGGTCGGTAAGTCGAACATAAGTGGTTCAGTTTCGAAAAAAAGTTTACCTAAATGAAGTTCTTCTTGTGAAGGATTGGGGTGAATACGTTCAAGGGATAGGCCAGATTTAATATCTTCAAACGTTGCATCGCTAATTATTTCATCAATTAATCTATTGGTTTCACGCACGTTTCGTGAAACTTCTGACATACCTTTTTTACCCGCATCAAGCTCTTCTAATACGGTCATGGGGATGAAAATGTCGTGCTCTTCAAAATTAAAAAGCGCCATTGGATCGTGCATTAATACATTGGTGTCGAGAATAAATAACCTTTTAGGTTCATTGGTCATGATGGATCCTTAAGTGGTTTTGTTTTATCGGTGTTGTAGTCTTTAAAGTGATTTAGATGTTTTGTTCTGATTTTTGTATAGATTGAATCGTTTTTAGAACGTCTTGTGCATGTCCCTTAACTTTTACTTTTAACCACTGATGTACAAGGGTGCCAGTATTATCAAATAAAAATGTACTGCGAACTATTCCCATATATTCTTTTCCAAAGTTCTTTTTCATTTGGTATACACCAAATAAATTACAAAATTCGGCTTCTGGGTCTGAGATGAGATCAAAGGTAAAGTTTTGTTTAGCTATAAAGTTATCATGTCGCTTTAGGCTGTCTAATGAAGCCCCAAGTATTTGCGTGTTGAGCTGGTCAAATTCAGCTTGAAGGCTGGAAAAATCTCGTCCTTCGGTTGTACAGCCGGGAGTGCTGTCTTTGGGGTAAAAGTAAATAACGGTAAATTGATTGTTAAGATCTGAGTTTGTAATAACTCGGTTAGATGTTGCATTAACTGAGAAGGGTGGGAGTTTGTCGCCTATTTTGATGTGCATTTATCTTTTCCAGGTTAAATAATTAACGCTTTCAGTATGCCCAAGTTTTAGAGTCAATTCAACTGTAATTGATGCCTCTTTTTACACATTTTTACTCATTAGGAAACGGGGGAGAGTACTTGAATATATTTAGGGGATTAAATGGGTTATTAATTGGTTGAAGTGTGGGGGTGGAAAGGGTAATATTACACTTTTTATATTACTGTAAAATGAATGGAGAAGTTCACCGTGTTTAGAGGCAGTATGGTGGCGCTAGTCACACCAATGTTAGAAGATGAATCAGTCGATTTTAACGCCCTAGAAAAGCTGGTGGAATTTCACATAGCATCTGAAACGGATGCCATTGTCGCAATGGGTACAACCGGCGAATCGGCAACTTTAGATATGGATGAACATTGTGAAGTGGTTCGTTTTGTTGTTGAAAAAGTAAATGGACGCATACCCGTTATTGCTGGTACGGGAGCGAATTCTACAAGCGAAGCGATAACGCTTACTCAGTGTGCTAAAGATGCAGGTGCAGATGCCTGTTTATTAGTGACGCCGTATTATAATAAGCCTACGCAAGAGGGGCTTTATCTGCATTATAAAAAAATAGCTGAAACGGTTGATATTCCACAGATTCTTTATAATGTTCCAGGTCGTACAGCGTGTGATTTATTGCCTGAAACGGTTATTAGACTTTCTAAAATAAAAAATATTATTGGTATTAAAGAAGCTACTGGTGATATAAGCCGTGTGGCAACAATTTTGGCTGGTGTGAGTCCTGATTTTGACCTATATACCGGTGATGATGCTACAGCCATTGATTTTATTCTTGCTGGTGGTCACGGTAGTATTTCAGTTACAGCCAATGTTGCACCTAAACAGTTACGTGATGCTTATGCTGCTGCACTGGCAGGTGATGAAGCTAAAGCCCGTGAGTACGATGCGCCATTGCGTGCTATTCATCGCGATATTTTTATTGAATCAAATCCTATTCCTGTTAAATGGGCGGTTGCTCAAATGGGATTAATGGGGGAAGCAATTCGTTTGCCATTAACCCCGCTATCCAAATCGTGTCAGCCTATTGTGCGTAAAGCACTTTTGAATGCTGGCGTGGCACTTAAATAAGTGTGTTTTGTTTACTAATTAAAAGGTAAAAAGTTTTATGCGTCTTTATGCAAAAACATTTGTATTATCAACATCAATCGCAACATTGAGTTTGTCAGGTTGTTCTACTATTTCTAACTTGTTTGGTACTGACGGTAGTTATAGGGATAACGAGGCCAAATTAGTTAAATCACTTGAAATGCCACCTAATTTATTTAATCCAGCTAAACCAAAAACAGAAATGTCATTAGCACTTCAAAAAGCTGAGCAAGATGCTTTGGCTGAAAAAGATAAAAATGACTATATTCCTAACTTTAAAGCAAAAGGGTTGGCGATTAAAAGCAATCTTTCTGAACGTTGGTTAGAAATAGATTCAACTAATAGTGAACAAGTTTGGTCTAGTTTAAAACGTTTCTTTATTTCTAAAGGCTTTGCTATTGCCGAAGAACGTAAAGATATTGGGATTATGAAAACAGACTTTGTTGCTCAAAAAGAATTGGTACCACTTGATGAAGTAGGGCCGATTACGAGAATGCTTAATAGCTGGCGTCCAGAGTTGGCAGACGGCGTTTATGAAAAATATACCATTCGCGTGAAAACGGATCCTACAGCCGGGGTTGTTAAGGTTTATATTAATAATAGCGAATTATATTCACCTGATGCTAATGAAGCACGAGATATTGACCAGCAATGGCGTATTAAGCCTTATAACGCAATTTTAGAAGCGCAAGCGTTATATGAAGCCATGGTGTTCTTTGGTTCAAGTAGTGAAAAAGCCTTGGCTCAACTTAAAGTTACAGAACAGATGGTTGAAGTGATTGATGGTGAAGAGTTAGATGGTTTAGCTTTCCGTAGCGATATGGATTCAAGCTGGAGTTATTTACAAGCAATGATATATCGTGCAGGTTGGTCTATTGATAACGTTAATACATCACAGCATGAGTTATGGGTTAAAGCACCTAAGTCAGCAAAAGAAGAATCATTTTTATCAAGTCTTGCTTTTTGGCGAGATTCAGATGAAAAAGATATACCTGAGTTAATTCGCCTAAAACTCACACCATCAGAGTCCGATTCTGAAAAAGTCATTCTTACGGCAAGAGCGCCAGAAGATGCTTCTCCATTAAAGCCTAAACAAAGACGTTACATCTTTGAAAGTCTTGGATTGTTAGCTAAATAATCAAATATCAATATAGCCCTCAACGATTGAGGGCTTCGCTTTTGTATAAGGGTCAAAAAGTATGCAAATTATCTGGGGAAATCCAGCTCATTCAGCTTATCGTTTAAATCAATTACTTACTAAATTACAATCTATTGGAAACATTCAACAGGTTCAATCTCAGTTTGTCTATTTTGTAGATTTGGAAGGTGAATTAACATCAACTGAATTGACGCATTTGAACGTTCTACTAAACAATTCTGAAGAAGACCAAACAACGCAACTAACTGCAGATAGTTGTGTTGTGACACCTCGTTTAGGTACTATTTCACCTTGGTCTTCAAAAGCGACGGATATTACGCATACTTGCGGTATAGAGCATGTTCATAGAATTGAACGTGGTATTGTTTATCATTTTACTGGTGTCTCTAGTGCGGATAAGCCTGCTATGGAAGCGGCGGTTCATGATCGTATGATGGAGCAGGTTTTTCATGAGTTTGATTCATTAGAAAACTTGTTTTCACACCAAACACCAAAACCGTATTCAGTTGTTGATATTTTAGGTGGTGGTTGTCAAGCTCTTGAGACAGCTAACGTTGAGATGGGTTTGGCATTAAGTAGTGATGAAATAGAGTATTTAGTGAATGCTTTTATTGAATTAGGACGTAATCCTGTTGATGCTGAATTGATGATGTTTGCACAAGCAAACTCAGAGCACTGCCGTCATAAAATATTCAATGCAGATTGGACTATTGATGGCGAAGATAAGCCAAATTCGTTATTTGGCATGATTCGTAATACGTATCAAAAAAATCCTGAAGGTGTTTTATCGGCTTATAGTGATAATGCTGCGGTAGTCGAAGGCTACGCTGCGACAAGATTTTTTCCAAATCCACAAACTCACCAGTACCAAACAAATAAAGAAAAAGTGCATTTTCAAATTAAAGTTGAAACGCATAACCATCCAACCGCTATTTCTCCTTGGCCAGGTGCCGCTACAGGTTCTGGTGGTGAAATTCGTGATGAAGGCGCAACCGGTAAAGGGTCTAAGCCTAAGGTTGGTTTAACTGGTTTTACCGTTTCTAACTTAAATATTCCTGGGTTCAAACAACCTTGGGAGCGTGACTATGGTAAGCCAGCGCGAATAGTAACCCCTTTTGAAATTATGATGGAAGGGCCACTTGGAGCTGCTGGTTTTAACAATGAATTTGGTCGCCCGGCTATTAACGGTTATTTCCGTACCTATGAAAATACCTTTACTACAAATGATGGTGAAGAAGTACGTGGTTACCATAAACCTATTATGCTAGCAGGTGGTTTAGGCAGTATTCGTGAAGAGCATATTCAAAAAGGTGACATTCCCGTTGGCTCAAAGTTAGTTGTTCTTGGTGGGCCGGCTATGTTGATTGGTTTAGGTGGTGGTGCGGCTTCTTCCGTTGATACGGGCTCGGGTTCTGAAGCACTTGATTTTGCTTCTGTACAACGTGAAAATCCAGAAATGGAACGTCGTGCCCAAGAGGTTATCGACCGTTGTACTTATTTAGGTGAAGACACGCCAATTGCATCCATTCATGATGTAGGGGCAGGCGGTATTTCTAATGCTTTTCCAGAATTAGTTAATGATGCTGGTAGGGGTGGAAAAATCGATTTACGTTCTGTCCTGAATGATGAGCCTGGTATGTCTCCAATGGAAATTTGGAGTAATGAATCTCAAGAGCGTTATGTAATAGCAATTCATGCGGATAAATTAGAGCAGTTTGAAGCGATTTGTAAACGTGAGCGTTGTTTGTATGCCATTGTGGGTGAAGCCACTAAAGAACAAGAATTAATTGTTAATGACACCGTTTTTGAAAATAATCCTGTTGATATGCCTTTAAACGTTCTTTTGGGTAAACCACCTAAAATGCATCGTACTGGTGATACGCGTGTTATTCCTCAAGCAGCTTTTGAAACAGCCGTTTTAGATTTATATGATGTAACAGAGCGTCTATTAAAGTTGCCAACCATTGCCAGTAAGAACTTTTTAATTACCATTGGTGATAGAAGCATTACAGGTATGGTTACGCGTGACCAAATGGTAGGGCCTTGGCAAGTTCCTGTTGCCAATGCGGCTGTGACTTGTGCTGACTATGTTGGTTACACAGGTGAAGCAATGGCTTCTGGTGAACGTCCACCTGTTGCATTAATTAATCCAAAAGCTTCAGCACGTTTATCTATTGCTGAAGCGATTACCAATATTGCTTGTGCCAAAATTCAGAAAATGAGTGATATTAAAATATCGGCTAACTGGATGGCTGCGGCAGGGCATCCAGGTGAAGATTCTGCTTTATACGATGCTGTTGAAGCTGTTGGCTTAGAATTGTGTCCAGAATTGGGAATTGCGGTACCCGTTGGTAAGGATTCCATGTCTATGAAAACCGTCTGGGAAGATGGTGATGAATCAAAAGCCGTTATTTCTCCAGTTTCCTTAAATATAACGACATTTGCCCCTGTTGAAGATGTACGTAAAACCGTAACACCACAATTAAGAACCGATTTGGGTGATACTGAGTTACTGGTTATTGATTTAGGTAAAGGGCAAAACCGTGTTGGTGCGAGTTGTTTAGCGCAGGTTTATAATCAAATTGGTGATGTTTCTGCAGACCTAGATAATTCTAAAGATTTGTTAAATCTATTTGATGCCACGCAAGCAATGTTGGCAAATGATTTAATGCTTGCTTATCACGATCGTGCCGATGGTGGTTTATTAGTAACATTACTTGAAATGTCTTTTGCTGGTCATTGTGGCTTAAAAATAGATATCTCTAAATTAGGTTCTGAACCAATTGCTGCTTTATGTGCTGAAGAGGTTGGTGTTGTTATTCAAGTTGCGGTTGCTAATAAATCAGCAGTAAATGCTGTTCTTGAAAAATTTAATTTAACGTCAATGTCTCATTGGATTGGTTCAATAGCAAGTAATGATCAAGTCGTCATTAAAGCGCATGATAATACTTTATTTGATATGCCACGCAAAAAACTCCAGGCCTGGTGGGCTGAAACCTCTTATCGTATGCAAGCGTTACGTGATAACGAAAATTGTGCCCAACAAGAATTTGATGCAATCGAAAATGATGTAAATACCCAAATTAATCCAGTGGTTACTTTTGATGCAAATGAGGATATTACGGCCGAATTTAAAAACCAACCTCGTCCTAAGGTTGCTATTTTACGAGAACAAGGTGTAAATGGTCAGCAAGAGATGGCTGCTGCATTTGACAAAGCAGGTTTTGATGCTATTGATGTACATATGACAGATGTCTTGTCCGGTTCTGTAAAATTTGCAGAATTCAAAGGCCTGGTCGCCTGTGGTGGTTTTTCTTACGGTGATGTATTAGGTGCTGGACGTGGTTGGGCAAACTCAATTTTATTTAATGACACAGCACGTTCAGAGTTTGAAGGATTTTTTAACCGTCAAGACACTTTTACTCTAGGTGTTTGTAACGGTTGTCAAATGTTATCTAATCTAAAAGAAATTATTCCGGGTGCTCAAAATTGGCCAGCATTTGTTCGCAATGAATCAGAGCAGTTTGAAGCACGTTTTGCCCAGGTACAGATTCAAGAATCACCCTCTATTCTATTAAAAGGAATGGAAGGTACACGAATCCCTGTTGCGGTTGCACACGGTGAAGGGCTCATGGATTTTGGTAAGGGTTCTTCGGCAGATGTTGCAGGGTTAGTTGGTGTGCGTTATGTTGATGCACAAGGGCAAGCTACAGAAGCCTATCCTTTTAATCCAAATGGAACTGAAGCAGGGATGACAGGCTTAACCACGCCAGATGGGCGTGTTACTATTATGATGCCTCATCCTGAACGTGTATTTAGAACTGTGCAAAATTCTTGGCATCCAGATGATTGGCAAGAAGACGCTCCTTGGATGCGTTTATTTAGAAATGCTCGTAAATGGGTGGGGTAATAAAAATTCTGTCTAACTAGATGAAAATAAATAAGAAAAAACTTATTAGTAATCTCTAATAAGTTTTTTCTTCTAGTTGATAACTTTCATTTATTTGACATTAATGGAACTACCCCTTAAATTGTTCTGACTAATTTAAAAGCCCCTGTTTTTACGGTGTATAAAACAGGGGCGTTATTTTCATAAAAACGGAGAGACCTATGTCTTTAAATCGTCGCGAATTTCTTCATGTAATGTCTATGGCAGCGGCTGCTGGAATGTTACCTGGTTCTGCAAATGCAATGTCTGGTGGTGCTGATAAAGCAGCTGCCGCTAAAGCTTCAGAAGAGATATATAACCAACCTATGAAAGGTAAGGTTCGTCTTTTACATATCACGGATACACATGCGCAGTTAAAGCCAATCTATTTCCGTGAGCCTAATGTAAACTTAGGTACAGGTCCTGCTTTTGGTAAGCTTCCGCACGTAGTGGGTCATAACTTTCTAAAAGAAGTTGGCTACAAAGAAAATACGCCTTTAGCCAATGCATTTACTTACCTAAATTTCAAAGATGCTTCTGAGCAATACGGAAAAATTGGTGGTTTTGCACATATTAAAACGCTTTTAGATAAGTTACGTGAACAAGCTGGTGGTAAAGATAATACATTGACTATGGACGGTGGTGATTTATGGCACGGTTCAGGTACAGCGTTATTCACACGTGGTATGGACATGGTTGAAGCGTCAAATATCTTAGGTATTGATATTATGACTGGTCACTGGGAATTTACTTATAAAGAAGAAGAGGTTCTTAAAAACCTTAATACCTTTAAAGGTGAGTTCTTAGCACAAAACGTACGTATTAAAGAAGATTCACTGTTTGGTGATGACTACCGTGATATGGTTGATGCACACAATGGCGCAGGTCTTTATGATGAAGACGAAGCGCGTGCATTTAAGCCTTATACAATCAAAATTATCAATGGTGAGCGTATTGCTGTAGTTGGACAAGCATTCCCACGTACTGCAAACGCTAACCCACAATCTAACTTCCCTGATTGGTCATTTGGCCTTCGTGAAGGTGCTCTTCAAGAAACAGTAAATAAGATTCGTGAAAAAGAAAAAGTAGCAGCAATTGTTATGATTTCTCACAATGGTATGGACGTTGATATTAAGATGGCATCACGTGTAAGTGGTATTGATGCTATTTTTGGTGGTCATACACATGATGGTGTTCCTAAAACGACACCTGTTAAAACTCCAGAAGGTGGTGTATGTCACGTAACAAACGCGGGTTCTAACGGTAAGTTTGTTGGTGTTATGGATTTAGATATCCAAAATGGTAAATTACGTGGTGTTGATTATAAATTACTACCAGTATTCTCAAATGTTCTTGCTGCTGATCCAGAAGTTCAAACATTCCTTGAGCACCTATACACTAAAAAATATGATGACAACGTAATTGAATCACGTAACCCAGATCGTGCTGTAAACAAAGATCGTCTAGGTAAAACTTACGGTGAAATCTTAAATGAAGAACTTGCTGTAGCAGAAGATACTCTATACCGTCGTGGTAACTTCATGGGTACATGGGATCAGATCATCGTAAACTCTTTACGTGAAGAGCATGACACTCAAATTGCAATGTCTGCTGGTGTTCGTTGGGGTACTTCAGTGCTTGCTGGTGAAATGATTACTATGGAACGTGTTATGGATGAAACGTCTATGACTTACGGTGAAACATATAAGTCAGAAGTGACTGGTGCTCAAATGAAAGATATCTTAGAAGGTATCTGTGAAAACCTATTCCAAAAAGACCCATACCTACAATCTGGTGGTGATATGGTTCGTCTTGGTGGTATGGATTACGCTTGTGAGCCAAATGGTAAATTCGGAAGCCGTATTACTGAAATGCGTTTAGATGATGGTACTCCATTAGAAGCAAACAAAACCTATACTGTTGCTGGTTGGGCTCAGGTTGATTCTGTTGGTTCAGGTCGTTTGATGTGGGATGTTGCAGCGGATTACCTTCGTAACAACAAAGGTTCAACTAAGCTTAAAAAAGTTAACCATCCTAAGCTTAAAGGTGTTAAAAACAACCCTGGTATCGAAGCATACGAAGGTGAAATGGTTTAATTCTAATTCAATTAGTTTAAATTTAACACTTAATAAAAAACCGGCTTATGCCGGTTTTTTTGTGCCTGATTGAAAGGTGGTTTCAGGTAGTTTGTTAGATAATTTAAATTTAATTGATAATTTGTTTAGATTAACAAATAAGGATTAATTAAGAGTAATTTAAAGTACCAATATTATTTGCTTTCAATGAGTTTTAACTTATAAAGCCTTTTTTTAGCAAGAAATAATGCAAAGAATATTATCGCCAAATGAAAGAAGCTGGAGATAATTAAGGCGTTAATTATCTTATTTATTTCAATTTTCATCATATAACTCATCGAGCCAGAAAAAAAGAACTGGAACAATATATCTATGAAAAATAGAGTAAGAATGGATACTATCAGTTCGTTTGTGGTGAAGTAACGTCCATTTTTTTCACCAAACTTAACCGTTAAGGTAAAGACTATAGCAAATAAAGCAATACCATCAATACTGCCTGGTAGCTTAAAGTCGAGAGGAGAAAGTATATAAGCTATAAGGGTTATATAAACGAATAAAAAATAAAATAAGAAACGAGTTAAAAATCCTAGTAACCCCATATTTAAGTACTCAATCCAAGTAATTACGCGTTATTGATTATACGTAATTATATTAATGGTGGTTGGTTTTTTTGATTGGTATTGGTAAAACAAAAATGAGCTTATGCTTTTGAAAAGTTTAATTTACCAGGCCTGGTAAATTTAATTTGTAAGTCGACAGAGTGTTTTATTAATTCTATGTTGCGCTACACCATTGCCTTTTAAATCTTCATATTGAACAATTACCTCTTTGTTTAAACCTTCACTTTGAATGGTATAGAACAGGTCATTTTTGCAGTAGTTATTTATAATATCTAGAGTAAAGCTATCTTGAAAATTCACGCCATTTACTCGACTGGCTGATTGAGCAATCTTATGAATTAAATTGCTATAGCAAATCAATGGATCGTAATTCACTTTTATAATAATTTGATTGTTTTTTTGAAAGGTTGAAATGTGGCTTATGCCGGGTTTACTTTTGAGATGCAGTTGTGATTTTAATGTTTTATTAAGGCTATTGATTAAAGCATAATCATCGTTAGAGTCATTTGCCTGTAAGTTAAATGGCGCAAATAGAAAGATAGATAAACATAATACGCTTAAATTTGATTTCATTGACATAAAAACCGAATGAATAAGGCTAAATTATAATGCTTAAGAAGGTGACTAAAAGATTTTATTAGGTTTCTTAATGTAATATTCATAATCAAAAAAGCCCCGAATATTAATAATATCGGGGCTTTGTTGTTTGTAAGTGTTTTGTTTGACTCTTTAGGAAGAGTCTATTTGTATAAAAGTTCTTGGATTCTATTGAATTTTTAAATAAGCATAGCCTTCACTTTGTAAAATCGCAATTTTAGCAACACCCGATGGTGCAAAATCAATTCCTTTATACACTTTATCTTTTGGTAAGCCGACTTCATCACGGGTTTTATCGCATAAATCAACTTTAACGCCACGCACTTTAATTAACGATTCTAGGCGACCTTTAAGTTCTGCACGTCGATCTAAAAGTGCTTTATCAGCCTCGTAAGGCGTGCCTTTTAAATTATCATCCGTTGCAAAACGCAAGCCATAACCAACAAATACTAGGTGTACATCAGCTTCCATTAGTTCAGATTCATAAAAATTCATAATATTATTAATTGATGTTAGTGTTGCTGAATAACGGGTTGGGTCTTTAAAGTCAACGTGGTAAACCACTTTGGCTCCCTCATCAGCGGCTTGGCTATTAAATGATAATAGTGTCAACGATGCGATAAATAAGGCGCCTAATGTGTTTTTAATAATGTTCTTCATTCTTATTATCCTTTTGTTGGGATTGTTGTTTTTTAAAATAATTATACCCTTACATAATTCTGGTAATGTCACGTGTACCTTCAGCCGCTTGTATCGCTTCGTTTACACGTTTGAATAAAACTTGGCTGTCTTCATTATGGTTACGTAGTTCGGTTACACCAGCGTGACTGGTAAGACATGTTTTTTGCCCATCTTCTAATTTGATAGTTTGGGCTTGAATGGTTTCTTGTGCTAGTTTGGCTATTCTAAAGCTATCTACCGCTTTGATTTCAGGTAAAACCACCATAAATTGATCGCAGCTTAGACGACCAATATAGCCAAGCTCTTTTACCACGCTTTGAATGGCATTAGCCGCTTTTAAAATGGCTTTATCGCCCATTTCATGCCCATAACCATCGGTAATGCGTTTAAAGCAATCCAAATTGATTTTAAATAGAGATAAAGGTTGGTTATTTAATCTTGCCTTGTTTAATTCTTCATCAACTAAACCTAAAAAGAAATCACGATTGTACAGGCCTGTTAAAGCATCTGTAGAAGATAAATGTTCAATTTGTTCTTCCATGTACTTTCGGCTAGTAATGTTAATGGCAAGCCAAATAACGGCAGGTTGGTCATAAGTTCCATTTGAAACAGGGTAAACACGAGCTTCATACCATTGGCCGCCTAAAGGGCCTTCTTCAACACCTTCAACTTCATTGTTGGCTAGTTGGTATTCAATTTCCTGAAGTTGACCAGAGGCAACGGCTCGTTGAACGACTTTTAAAAAACGGTTAGCCATTTGTTCAGGCAATACATCCTGGTATTTTTTACCAATAAGACTAGAGCCATCTGCGTAAAGATTACGAGCTTGGCCTCCAACGATATCTAAATAAGTACCGTCTTCTCCCATCATTTTTACAGAGGTTTCTAAAATCTTTATAATTTTCAATTAGTTAGTGTTGTTTTAATCTGCTTAATTTGAGATTGCCCACTCTATACCTAGCTTGAATATCTATGCATAGCAAAGTTGTTAACTTTTGTATTAAAGTGATTAAAGCTTAACCCATTAATAACCCATTTTATTTATTAGTGAATTGTAAATTAAGCTTGGAATTGCAATTACAAAATGTACTAATTTAGTAAATTTGAGTCTTAAAACCCGTTGGTTTACACTTGCTCTAGAGGCGTTTAATGTTTTATTAAAACTTTTCTTAGTGTATTCTGGTGTCAATACTAATACTTTTATTAAAACTACTTAATTAATTGGTGGATTATTTAAATGAGAAAAATGTACATAATATTTCTAGTTCCGTTTATCTTTCTTGCTGGTTGTATGGACGATGAGTCTGAAATCAAAAGTTATGTGAAAAAGTCGTTGTTTGACCCCCAATCAGTAATATGGGGAGATATAGAGATTATTGAAACTAAAGTTGGAAAACTGGCTTGTGTTGAATTTAACGCTAAAAATAAGATGGGTGGTTACTCAGGCAGAAGTGCTATACCTTTCACTAATCTTAATAATAAAGGATGGTCTGCGGTAACTGATAGGGGAATTCCTATGCATTCGTGTTTAGATCTTATAAATAGTCAAAAATAAACCCTCCCACCACCCAATCCAACAGCGGTATGCCATCGAATCAGGTGGTGGGAGGGGGTCACACTTTAGGTTAAATCTAATTCTCCCATTTTGTTCCCGTCGCCTCCGCTGCTGCATCAACTGCGGCTAAGAGAGTGTCTTGGGATAAGTGGGCGTATCGCTGGCTAGTTTGAATTTGACTATGACCAAGAATCTTAGCCACCTCATAAATTGAACGACCTGAGTTAACTAAATTACTTGCCATTGAATGCCTTAAATCATGCATTCTAACGTCAGGTAATCCAGCTCGCTTTCTAGCTGTATCCCAACTTTGAAAGATATCATTGAAAGGCTTTAGTGTTTTAGGGTTTGGAACGACATAAGGACATCCTTCAAATCTTGGAACATGCTCTAAGACATCTATAGCAGCTTTTGATAAAGGGACATGACGAGACTTTCCTGTTTTAGACATAGGAACTCGCCAAGTTCTTTTATCAATATTCACATCCTCCCATCGAGCATTAAATAATTCACCTCTTCGAAATCCTAGTAATAGTAATAAAGGCACTATGTATTTAAGTTGTGTATTTACACTTTTATGAATTGTCGCGTAAAGGCGTTTTGTTTCATCAGGTGTTAAGAAACGTTCTCGTCCATTATTAATTTCAAACAATTTCATGCCCTCTAATGGACTGGTTTCACCTCCTGGAACTTTCCATTTTTTAGCAAGGTTAAAAATGTAGCGTAACAAAGCAACGATATGATTAGCCGTTGATAGGGCATATCCTTGATCTCTTATTTCATAAAGAAACTCAATAACTTTCTCCTGTTGAATTTGATCTATAGGAAAGTGGCCAAACTTAGGTAATATGTGCAGACGCAAAAAACTTTCATCCGTTGCCCAGGAGCGCTTATACCCTTTAGCAAAAGGCATGTAACGTTCTTGAGAGAATTGAGCAAGGGTAGGTATGTTACGTTTCTTTTGTCTTTGTTCACTTGGGCTTTCACCCAAAACAACTTTGGCTTTTAGCGTTTGAGCATGATTCCTAGCTTTATCAAAGCTAATCGCATTGGCATCACCTATTTTGTATTGCTTCTGCTTGCCATGAATATCACGATAACGTAGGTAATAGGTTTTACCTCCTGTTTTACGAACCTCTAAAATAAAGCCAATAATGGCCGTATCATAGTAGTCAATCTTGTTTTTATCGGTTGGACATTGTACGGATCTTACAAACTGTCCATCTAAGGTCATTTTAGGCATGACTTCCTCCTTGGTTTGGTAAAGTTGATTAAATTGAATTAAAAGAAATTGCCACCCCTCCCTCCACCAAATTAGTGGGGGTACGTGGTAGCAGTTGAGTTAGACTTGAATTTAAGAGACATGGTTTTGATAACGTCTAATGTGGTGAAGATTAAAGTCAGATTGCGATGCTTTTCTAGGTACAAAAAAGGCCCCAGAATAGGAGCCTTTGTGAAGTTAAAAGTTATTGTTAATATCCATCCTCATCCACATCATTTATATGACTAACATTGCGTTTGTCATGATTTGGATCAGGATGTCTAATCCTTATTGGTATACGCCATTTCATTAATCCTTGAATCTTCCTTGGTTCTCCTAAGAGTTCTCTCAAGACACTTCCACATTCGCGTGCTTGAGCATTAGTAGGTCGTTCTAATTTAACAACCTCTTTTAATACTTGTGATGCTGTCATAGCCTGATTTTTAGGTTCATTCACTCTATCTAAATCCAATTGTTCAATTAGAGTATCTCGAATGAGATTTGTTACTTGGTGAGATTTATTTGTTTCACCTAGCATTGCCTCCTCATCAGGCGTTAACCACCATTTCTCACCTTGGTTGCGTATAACTGCAACTTGTGCAAATACCTGTTGCATATCTATTTCATGATTAAAATTAATATACTTAACTGGAATGGTCCACCATCTTGAGTTGCCAGTGTTGTCTACTAGAAAATCATGCTGGTTTACCGAGGCAAAGAATACCGTCCTTCTCGGGAACTTAGAGATAGTTGCAGCATAGGGCAATCTTAGCTTGTCGTAATCACTAGTTAAGAAACCCTTTAAGCGTGACATATCCTTTTTAAAACTACTGTCTACTTCACCAATTTCAACAATCCAATGGCTTATCGCTGTTGTTACACTATCCTTATTTGATGGATCAAGATGATGATCAACTTTGATATACTCCAAACTCAGTTTGATTGGCATTAAGTTGCGTACCCAAGTTGTTTTACCGATACCTTGTTTACCTTGAAAAGTGAGTACTCCTCTCGCTTTAAAACCAGGTTCTTCATGTGCGGCTGCTACAGCTGAAACTAACCATTTTCTCATCAAAATCTTTTTCAATTCTTCTGGAAATTCCTCCTGCTCTATGACGGTATCGTAAAAATCTGTTAAGCGATCTTGACCATCCCATTGCCGACTATTTATCCATTCTTTAACTGGATTAAATCGACAACTATCGGCTATGGTTAAGAGGTATCCTTTTATAGGTGTTGTACTCATGTTGTGATTTCGACATAAGCTAACAATGCAATTAAACTTTACCTCTTCATGGTTATCTAATGATGCTTCAAGTTTAGGTATTTGTATGTCTATTGCCTTTTTAGTTAAGTCATATCCTACCTTTATGTCATGAGAATCTATCAAGTATCTAAAGTTCTCCAAAGTCATTGGAATAGTATTTGAATCTTCGATTGAAGCATTGGGAAAGGACTTTATTTCCGGCATCAATTCTCCTGTTTTAACCTCCGATTTGTTTGAGTTATCTATAACATTGATTTCTGTATTTGATTTATTCTCCTTATTATTGTTATCGGTAACGTTCATTGGTTTTGGCATTGGTTCAACTTTTTTTGACTCTGACATATCCCATAACCGTTATTCGAAATGGTTTTCTAATTCGAAATCTTTATTTTTGAATCGAATGGTTTGGGAGTGTATTAATGTAGAGAATGGTGAATTTTTAGTCATGTATTTGCGAAAACCAATTACGTAACCTATTGTTATTTCAGAGTCTGTTTGTTCGTTTGTGTAAATCGATGTCGTATTAACGATTTGTTCCACATGGTTATTATCTGAATAAAGGATGCAACACGGTACATGTACATTCAAATGTGTTAAAAAAGCATTAGGGCAGGGTGATACATCTTCTATTCCTGACTCTCCAATTTTTATAAGCCATGAAGTGCATTCTCTGTACTTAATGTTATTTTTGTTAAAGGTTCTATTGTGATCAAAATTTGAAACTAGCATTAAGCGAGTATCATCCAGTTTCATTCTAAAACGTGGATTAAACAAATGGTTTGTTCTCATTTTTTATATTCCTTTTGAAAGTTGAAAATGTGCCTGGCCAGGGCTTTGAAATCGATCCCAATTGCGATTTTAGAGAGAGAAACAGATTTGTCAAATCGTTAAAAATCGTGTAACTTATTGAAATTTAAAAATAAAGAATGGTTTCTTATGCTGAAAGAGCTTTAATCAATGGGAAATAATTTTTCTGTTCTGAAGGCGCTTAAATCATCAGTAAAGTATTTTTCCTATGATTAGAGATCCTTAACTCAATAAGTTTGGTCAATTCAGATTAAAAATCCCATATAGAAAATATTTATGGTGTTGATTAAATATATCTATGAATAGGTATTAATAATTATTTTTTTGTGGTTTCAACAATATGCGATAAATTTAAGCTGTTAGGTTTTAGTTTCGATAGATTGCCACCACCTCCCACCCTAAGTTCAAGTCCTCTCCAAAATCCTTTACTCTACATGTGCAAGCCATGCCGGATGGCCCCAGTCATGGCACACTCAAAATCGTCGCGACACGGGTGGCAGATGGTGGCACTCGGATGCGTTTCAAACTGTGTTTCGACATGATTTGATTTCTGGAGGTTGCAAAATGTGTGAGGTAGTAGAAGATGGGGTAGGCGGTAGCTGATAAATTAAAGAAACGTGTGGTTTTACCGATTGGATTTAGGGTCAAAATATCTCAACTTAACTTTGTAGCCCCCAAGCCAACCTATGATAATCAAAATAGGAAAGACTAAGCTACCTGAGAACAATGTAATTCCAAAACAAGCTATAGCTATCCATCTTGTGCTTTCAAAGAAGATAGCGATTATCGCTACTATTACTACAATTAGACCGATACTCATTTGTTCACTCCTTTACGTTTTGGTTTGCTGGCAAGTTTGTTTAAATCATCAAGCAGAGAGCTTTGGTCATTTAATAAAAATGCTCGTTTACTGTTAGGACTTACTTTAATAAATCCCTCTTGTTTTAAAGCAGATAATAAAAAGGCACCTGTGTTGACTGACTTGCCATTAAATAGCTGATTGATTGTCATTGAGGTGATGTAATTATTGCTTTCAGTCTCCTTTATCAAATCATCCAATGCTAACCAGTTATCACTAAAGTAACCATTACCAGTGTTTTCAACTAGCCTAATATGGAATGTTTTTAGTTCTGTATCTTGTGACAGTTGATAAGTGAGTGTAGAACGTCCAGAGATGGATTCGCATATGGCTGTTTTTAGAATGTTATGTGTTGACATGATGTTCCCCTATAATAAAAAAATTATGAGTTTTCTGAAGTCGTTAAATTAAATCGGAAGAGTGTTTTCAGAGGTTCTGAAAGTGGTTGCTCTATAAATAAAAGTACACCATTGTTGTCGTTATAGAGATAAGCCACTTCTAGCCAGTTGGGATGAATTTCTAAGTACTCCCATGAAGGATAGAACCTAGGTTCGTCGAATCTTTCTCCGGTCCAATGATTGGTTAGGATGTCGAAATCTAAGGTTTGGTTGAGTGATTCGAGTGAATCGCTCTGTTTGAAGATGATGAGCTTAATATCATCGGTGTATTGGATTTGTTGTTTTCGTATAGATAATAGTTCTGCCAGTTCACTATCATCAGGCACGAAGTTATTCCAGTTCTGTAAAGAAATCATCTTTACACCTCCTTATATTTAGGCAATAAAAAACCCCCAATGGATTTACGTCCAAAGGGGGCTATTAAAAGAGTGATTAACACTTTGTGATCAGTAACTTGAAAGTACTGAGATTAGGCGTTTAGGCCTATTTCATATAAGGTGGATGGTTTTGCTAATGCTTTTTGACGGAATCTATATATTTTTGAATATCAATTAAGATCGGTTTGATAAACCCTTTGGTATTGTTTATATATTTGGGTTGTTCGACGTTTCCATTCATGTCATATGCTTTACGTAAGAGTATGGCAGAATCACTAATTTCATCAATCTTATAATCATCAAAGTGAAAAATTTGTTTTGAATACGTTCCAGGGGTTATTCGTTCACGTCCATCGCCTTGTGGATTTTTAGTATCTGTAATACGAAAAGCATAGTTTCCATCTGGATGTACAAGTAGTTCGTAGTATAAAATTGAGGTTATTTCGCTTGAAGGAATGTACCTGTTTGACTCAATTGATGTATAAATTCCAATTTTCTTATTCATAGTTAGTAGCCTTACAGGGGGAAGCTGTTTACAAAATAGTTCTGATAAAACGTCACTGTCAGATTCTGTTTCTACAAAGATTTTATCGTTGATACGTCTCCATCCTTGCCTGTATTAAGTTCAGAGAAAAACTCATAAGAACTTTCTTCTCCGGCTTAATCAGGGTCAAATCTTGTTAATAGAGAATGCTCTAATAATGTAGGTCAATATCATGGAAAAAGACCTAGCACCTAAGCCATCTTTCAACTCATAACAATATCATTTTACTGGTTGGGGTTTGTGCAATTGCTCCGGTTGCGTATAAGCCTGACCCATAATGATTTTTAAAAATGAAGGGTACAAATATGCAGTACCAAAACCATGATCTACCACGGCACCAACTGCACCTCCAAATACAGCATTACCCAAAACTCCTGATTGCACATTTGAACTAATTTGGCCATATCCATTAGGGTAACCATTCAGAATGCATTTAATGAAAAGGTCTTCATAGGACCTTTTGATCATTACTGATCCCGGGGTATTTAGAGCCCAATTACCCTTGTCATTTTCGAGTTCACACTCTGCCCCTGTAATTTTATTGTTATTCTCAGTATAGGTATCTACTGTAATGTATTGATTGCTGCTTTGTGTAAAAGTAGAGCACCCGCTTAGAATGGTGCTCATCAAGATTATTGTGGCAGATAATTTCATTAGATAAATACCTAGGATATTATGTGTTGCAGTTGATTTATTTTAACTGTGAAAGTACTTTAGACAATTCTTCTCTCAGGTTAGAGTATTGATCGCAGGTTTGTGCGAAAACAGAGAAGACGCTTGACCCCGTTTCTCGGTCCATTAGAACAAGCTCTACTTCAATCTCACTGTTTTCATTCCAGCAAAGCATTTGGATTTTTTTTGTATTCAAGTGGACAAAATAACGTTGTGTATCTTTATTGACTTCATCAACTTTCCAACCTTTTTTTCTGAAAACTTCTTTAATTGGACCAAGAACTCTCATAGTTCCAGGTTGGATATACACTTCTTTAATGGTGTTAGGAGGGATAGCATTTGGAGAAGGTGGTTGCGATATTGTATTAGAGCAACCCGTTAAAGAGAGAATGAAAAATAGAAAAAATATTTTTAGAGTAGGCATTGGATTCCTTATTTATAGTTGTAAAAGCATGAGCATAGTTGATTTTAAAAGGTATATTGGTGAGTGTTTTATTGGTAATAACTAATAAAACTAAAAATAGATAATATTCCTATAGGAACTAAAGTCCTTATTACTTTATAAGTAAAAATAATTATACATAACATCATTATGTACACAACACTAAATTACTTATTATTGTACCTTTAAATACGAGTAACCTTCACTTTGTAGAATAGCGATTTTAGCAACTCCGGAAGGAGTGAAATCAATTCCTTTATAGATTTTATCTTTAGGCAAAGCTATTTCATCACGAGTTTTATCGCATAAATCAACTTTAACACCACGTACTTTAATTAAAGACTCTAGACGACCTTTAAGTTCAGCACGTCGGTCTAAAAGTGCTTTATCGGCCTCGTAAGGAGTGCCTTTTAAATTGTCATCCGTCGCAAATCTTAAGCCGTAACCAACAAATACTAGGTGCACGTCAGCTTCCATTAGTTCAGATTCATAAAAATTCATAATGTTATTGATTGACGTTAATGTTGCTGAATAACGGGTGGGGTCTTTAAAATCAACGTGGTAAACCACTTTGGCTCCATCATCAGCGGCTTGGCTATTAAGTGATAATAGTGTCAACGATGCGATAAATAAGGCGCCTAATGTGTTTTTAATAATGTTCTTCATTCTTATTATCCTTTTGTTGGGATTGTTGTTTCTTTTAAAATAATTATACCCTTACATAATTCTAGTAATGTCACGAGTACCTTCAGCCGCCTGTATGGCTTCATTTACACGTTTGAATAAAACCTGGCTGTCTTCATTATGGTTACGTAATTCCGTTACGCCAGCGTGACTGGTAAGACATGTTTTTTGGCCATCTTCTAATTTGATGGTTTGAGCCTGAATGGTTTCTTGTGCTAGCTTGGCTATTCTAAAGCTATCTACGGCTTTTATTTCAGGTAGAACCACCATAAATTGATCGCAGCTTAGACGACCAACATAACCAAGTTCTTTCACCACGTTTTGAATGGCATGAGCCGCTTTTAAAATGGCTTTATCACCCATTTCATGACCATAACCATCAGTAATGCGTTTAAAGCAGTCCAAATTGATTTTAAATAAAGATAAGGGTTGATTATTTAATCTTGCTTTGTTTAATTCTTCATCTACTAAGCCAAGAAAGAAGTCACGATTGTACAGGCCTGTTAAAGCATCAGTAGAGGATAAATGTTCAATTTGTTCTTCCATATATTTTCGGCTGGTAATATTAATGGCAAGCCAGATAACGGCGGGCTGGTCATAAGTTCCGTTTGTAACTGGGTAAACACGAGCCTCATACCATTGACCACCTAAAGGGCCTTCTTCAACACCTTCAACTTCATTATTAGCTAATTGGTATTCTATTTCCTGAAGTTGACCAGAAGAAACTGCTCGTTGAACGACTTTTAAAAAACGATTAGCCATTTGTTCAGGCAATACATCCTGGTATTTTTTACCAATAAGACTCGAACCGTCTGCGTAAAGATTACGAGCTTGACCGCCAACGATATCTAAATAAGTGCCGTCTTGTCCCATCACAAAAATAGGGTCAGGCATGGCATTGGCTATCGCTTCTAAGTGCGATGCTGTCGTTTGAGTTTCTGGCATGGTTTTTCCTTTTAATGCAGTTTAGCTTTTTGTGATTGGCTTGTATTTAATTCGATGTGGTTGTGTGGCATCAGCACCTTTACGACGTTTTAGGTCTTCTTCATAATCAGAGAAGTTTCCTTCAAACCATTCTACGTGTGAATCACCTTCAAAGGCGAGCATGTGTGTTGCAATTCTGTCTAAGAACCAGCGGTCATGCGATATAACTACCGCACAACCTGCAAATTCAAGCAAGGCTTCTTCCAGTGCACGTAATGTTTCTACATCTAAATCGTTAGTTGGTTCATCTAATAGCAATAGGTTGCCGCCACTGCGTAGTGTCTTAGCTAAGTGTACACGGTTACGCTCACCGCCGGATAACTGGCCAATTTTCTTTTGTTGATCTCCGCCTCTAAAGTTAAAACGACCGCAGTAAGCTCGTGAGTTAACTTCTGTATTTCCAACCATAAAGACCTCATCACCCTCTGAGATTTCTTCCCAAACGGTTTTGTCATCTGATAAGGCATCACGGCTTTGGTCAACGTAAGATAGCTGTACAGTTTCACCAAAGTCAATGCTACCAGAGTCAGGTTGTTCTTGACCTGTTAGCATTTTAAAGAGGGTTGATTTACCAGCGCCGTTGGCGCCAATAATGCCTACAATTCCACCTTGCGGTAAGCGAAAGTTAAGGTCATCAATTAATAACCGATCACCAAAGCCTTTAGATATATGATTCACTTCAATGACTTTTTCACCTAAGCGTTCTGCAACGGGGATAAAGATTTCACTGGTTTCATTACGTTTTTGGGTTTCTTGACTGCTTAACTCTTCAAAACGTGACATACGCGCTTTTGATTTAGCATGGCGACCTTTGGCATTAGAACGAACCCACTCAAGTTCGTTTTTAATGGTTTTCATACGAGCCGCTTCTGATTTAGACTCTTGCTCAAGGCGTTTTTCTTTTTGTTCTAGCCAAGAAGAATAGTTGCCTTCATAAGGAATTCCTTCACCACGATCAAGTTCCAAAATCCATTGAGCGGCATTATCCAAGAAGTATCTATCATGAGTAATCGCCACAACTGTTCCTGGGAAATCGAGTAAAAAGCGCTCTAACCAAGCAATAGATTCAGCATCTAAATGGTTAGTAGGCTCATCTAAAAGAAGCATGTCAGGTTTTTCTAGCAAGAGTTTACAAAGGGCAACGCGGCGTTTTTCTCCACCGGATAATTTTGAGACGTCTGCATCCCAGTCAGGTAGGCGTAAAGCATCGGCCGCAATCTCAAGTACGCGTTCAATATTGTGACCGTCTTTAGCTTGTATAATGTCTTCGATTTCAGCTTGTTTTTTTGCTAAGGCATCAAAGTCAGCATCGGGTTCAGCGTAAGCAGCATAAACAGCATCTAACTCGGCTAAAGCATCTTTTACTTCAGATACAGCTTCTTCTATATTGCCACGAACTGTTTTGTTTTCATCTAATTGGGGTTCTTGTGCTAAATAGCCAATTTTAATACCTGGTTGTGGTCGAGCTTCTCCAATAATATCGGTATCAATACCTGCCATTATTTTTAACAATGTTGATTTACCAGACCCGTTTAAACCTAAAACGCCAATTTTGGCGCCTGGAAAAAAAGATAGAGATATGTCTTTTAAAATATGACGATTTGGCGGGACAACTTTGCCAACGCGGTTCATGGTATAAACAAACTGAGCCATGTATTTTCCTAACTGTTTTCAAGAGAACTTTGTACGAATGAGGGGGTGAAAAAAATACCATAAAACTTGTCTGATTTACGCGAAAAACTTTGCTGATAGCAGGCTATTAGCAAATGGTTCAACAAAAAACAGGTGAATTTTAGGCTATTTTTATCGTGCCTTGAATCGTGTAAAGGCCACTTTATGTTTAATTAATTTATTTTTGTTAATAGTAAGTATAAATTTTATTTAAGAAACTTTACCTAAAAATGGTCATGATATAAAGCAATAAATCAAAGTCTATTTTAATAAAACACAATATATAGTGTTTTTAATAAGAATAGATTTGGTTATTTCGCGCAAAACAGGTAAAATTGCCATCTTTAAAAATATCACATTTTTTTGAAACGGAGAGCCGTAAACATGTTCACAAAATCAATGACTATCGCAGGTTACGATGATTTAATCGCTGATGCGATTAAAAACGAAGAAAATCGTCAAGAATCTCACATTGAGTTAATTGCATCTGAAAACTACACTAGCCCACGTGTAATGGAGGCTCAAGGCTCTTATTTCACTAATAAATACGCCGAAGGTTACCCTGGTAAACGTTACTATGGCGGTTGCGAATTTGCTGATATTGTAGAACAAGCGGCAATTGATCGTGCTAAAGAATTATTTGGTGCTGACTATGCAAACGTGCAACCTCATTCAGGTTCTCAAGCTAACGCAGCGGTTTATTTAGCTTTGCTTGAAGCTGGCGATACTGTTTTAGGTATGAGTCTTGCACACGGTGGGCATTTAACTCACGGTTCTCACGTTAGTTTTTCAGGTAAACTTTACAATGCTGTTCAGTACGGTATTGATCCGGTTTCAGGTCAAATTGACTATGATGAAGTTCAAGCTTTAGCTAATGAACATAAACCTAAGATGATTATTGCAGGTTTTTCTGCTTACTCTCAAGTCATTGATTGGGCTAAGTTCCGTGAAATCGCAGATTCTGTAGGTGCATATTTATTTGTTGATATGGCTCACGTTGCAGGCTTAATTGCCGCTGGTCTTTATCCTAACCCTGTACCTCATGCTCACGTTGTTACTACGACAACGCACAAAACGTTACGCGGTCCTCGTGGTGGTTTAATTTTATCTAAAGGACATCCTGAGTTAGAGAAAAAATTAAATTCAGCCATTTTCCCAGGTGGACAAGGTGGTCCTTTGGTTCACGTAATGGCTGCCAAAGCGGTTGCGTTTAAAGAATGTTTAGAGCCTTCATGGAAAACATACTGTGAAAACGTAATTAGCAATGCACAAGCAATGGCCAAAGTATTTATGTCTCGTGGTTGTGATGTTGTTTCTGGTGGTACAGAAAATCATTTATTCTTAGTGAGCCTAATTGAAAAAGGTTTAACAGGTAAATTGGTTGATAAAGCACTGGATGAAGCGCATATTACGGTCAATAAAAACTCAGTACCAAATGACCCCATGTCGCCGTTTGTAACCAGTGGTATTCGTGTCGGTACAGCGGCAGCAACTACTCGTGACTTTAATAAAGAAGATTGTATTAATCTTGCGACATGGATGTGTGATGTGATTGATGCGTGTGATCAAGCCAATGAAACTTGGGACGAAGCGGTTGTTGCAGATGTTCGTAATAAAGTTTCAGCATTATGCGCAGCAAAACCTGTTTATAAGTAATAAAGTTGTTTAAATTCATTGGTTTTTCAGTGAATTAAAATGATTTAAAAGTAAGCTCGTTTTAAAAACCACCAGGCCTGGTGGTTTTTTGGTTTTTGAAATTTAGAAAAAATCCAACGGGTTTGGGCGTTTTTTAAAATGTATTTGCCTTTTTTAAGCCTAGAAACAAGCAAAGGAGTTTTCTATGCATTGTCCATTCTGTAATGCGTCAGACACAAAGGTTATTGACTCACGTTTAGCAACAGAAGGTGTGCAGGTACGTCGTCGTAGAGAATGTATTCAGTGTTCTGAACGATTTACGACTTATGAATCTGCAGAGCTATCCTTGCCTAGAGTTATTAAAAGTGACGGTAACCGTGAAAAATTCGATGAGTCTAAGATTCGTCGCGGTTTAATTAAAGCCTTAGAAAAACGTCCTGTATCTAGTGATGCAATTGATCAAGTAGCAAGTCAAATGACTAAACGGTTAATGTCTGAAGGCGTACGAGAAATTCCATCTTCACAATTAGGTGAGTGGGTCATGGATGCTTTGCGCGATCTAGATCAGGTGGCTTATGTACGTTTTGCTTCAGTTTATCGCTCTTTTCAAGATGTAAATGCCTTTAGGGAAGAGATTGAACGTCTGGTTCAAGTGACTACCGCTAAATAATTTCTAAAACCGATTATTAAGGACACCGCCTTGTCTAATCTAGAAACAATGAAAACTGATGCTTTCTATATGCAACAAGCCATTGATTTGGCAAAAAAAGGTCTATATTCAACTAAGCCTAATCCTGCTGTAGGCTGTGTCTTAGTAAAAGATGGTTTGATTATAGCTGATGGCTGGCACCAAAAAGCAGGGCAGCCACATGCTGAACGAGTGGCATTGGCTAATGCAGGGGATAAAGCAGAAGGTTCAACGGCTTACGTTACCTTAGAACCTTGTTCGCATTATGGTAAAACACCACCATGTGCCGATGCATTAATTGAAGCTAAGGTAGCTAGAGTTGTTGTGGCTATGCAAGATCCTAATCCATTAGTTTCTGGCCAAGGAATTCTAAGAATTAAAAATGCAGGCATTGAAGTTATTGTGGGTGTTTTAGAAGCTGAGGCCAAAGAAATTAACTTAGGGTTTATTCAAAATATGGAAAAGCAACTGCCATTTGTACGATTAAAAATGGCAAGTAGTTTAGATGGTCGTACTGCCATGAGTAATGGAGAAAGTTACTGGATTACTGGTGAAGAATCTCGTCAAGAAGTTCACAAAATGCGGGCTTTAAGTGGTGCTTTAATTACGGGGATTGGTACAGTTTTAGCCGATAATCCAAGTTTAACAGTACGTTTAAGCGATGAAGAACTCGCAAAATTGAATTTAACTCAAGAAAATTGTCACCCAATACGTGTTGTGCTTGATCCCAATTTAAGTATGCCAATAGATGCAAAAATGCTTTCATTACCTGGCCGTACTGTTTTAATGACATCCAAAGAAACCGTTGAAAGAAGCCCTGAGTTAATTGAACTTTTTCACAATCAAGGTGTTGAAATTGTCGCCGTATCCGCTCAGAATGATCGTTTAGATATAGAGTCTATATTGCGTTACCTGGCGCAGGAAGAAAGTATTAATGATGTTATGGTTGAATCTGGCGCTATTGTTGCGGGGGCCTTTATTCAATCGGGATTGGTAAATGAGTTACATAGTTTTATTGCCCCTTCTTTAATGGGAAACACAGCTAAACCTATGTTTATGTTGCCGGGTATTGAATCAATGGATCAAAAAATGAATTTTAAAATTAAACAAATAGATCGTTTTGGTGAAGATGTTCGTTTAATTTTAGTCTCTAAGGAAATCGTTTAAATATGTTTACTGGCATTATTCAAGCAGAAGGAACTATTGCAAATATTGAACCGAAAGATGGTGATTGGAAAGTCACTATTCAAGTAGGTAAGTTAGATATGAGCGACGTCAATATTGGTGATAGTATTGCTGCAAATGGTATCTGTTTGACGGCAATTGAATTTGATAACAGTCAATATGTTGCCGATGTTTCTGGTGAAACATTGCAGGTGACTAATGCGGGTGATTGGTCTATTGGCACCCCAGTTAATTTAGAAAAAGCGTTGACTTTACAAGATCGTTTAGGTGGCCATTTAGTAAGTGGGCACGTTGATGGTGTAGGGCGTGTTATTTCAATTGTACAAGATGCACGCTCTTGGCGTTACGAAGTTGAAGTACCTATTGAAATTTGTAAATATATTGCAGTAAAAGGATCTATTTGTATTAATGGCATAAGTCTTACCGTTAATCAGGTGAATGATTGTGTCTTTGGTGTGAATATTGTTCCGCATACACGTCAAGAAACCACGATCAAACATTTAGAAGTCGGTTCAAGTGTCAATTTAGAAGTCGATCTTCTCGCTCGATATTTAGAGCGAATGATGACGGCACCTCAAGCCCCTACAGAAAGTAAAATAACCCCAGAATTTTTAGCACAAAACGGATTTAAATAAAATGGCATTAAATACAATAGAAGAACTGATTGCAGATTTTAGACAAGGCAAAATGGTTATCCTTATGGATGACGAAGATCGTGAAAACGAGGGTGATTTATTAGTTCCAGCAAGTACATGCAGTGCAGATGATATTAATTTTATGGCCAAGTATGGTCGTGGTTTAATCTGTTTAACTCTAACCAAAGAGCGTTGTAATCAATTACATTTACCTTTAATGGTGACAAATAATACAGATAAAAATGGAACCAATTTTACAGTTTCTATTGAGGCATCTGAAGGTGTTACCACAGGTATATCTGCTGCAGATAGAGCCATTACAGTGCAAGCCGCCGTAGCAAAGGATGCTGGGCCAGGTGATATTGTGACTCCAGGTCATATTTTTCCATTAATGGCACAACCAGGCGGTGTATTAACACGTGCAGGGCATACGGAAGCAGGTTGTGATTTAGCCCGTCTTGCCGGTATGGAGCCCGCCTCTGTTATTGTTGAAGTTATGAATGAAGACGGTTCAATGGCGCGTAGAGAAGACCTAGAATCTTATGCGGCAGAACACAACATAAAGGTTGGCACTATTGCAGACCTAATTGAATATCGTCTACAAAATGAAAAGACGATTGAACGCGTTTCAGAATGTAAATTACCTACCCAATTTGGCGATTTTAAATTAATTGGTTATCAGGATGTTCTTGAACAAAAGGCGCACTTTGCCTTAGTTTACGGTAAGGTTGATACTAAAGAGCCGGTTCCAGTACGTGTGCATATGTTAGATACACTATGTGATGTATTTGGCTCACAACGCCAAGAGTGTGGTTGGTCTTTAGATAAAGCAATGAAGCAAATTACAGAAGAAGGTGCTGGTGCAATTGTGGTCTTGCGTAAGCATGAAGACGCGACTGAATTATTGGATAAAATTCAGCAATATCAAATGAAAGATTTAGGAATAAATTCTCCCGAACGTATTTCAGATGATGATGCAAAAACTTATGGTTTAGGTGCTCAAATCATTTCAGATTTAGGGATTAAAAAACTTAAAATTATAGGTTCAGCTTGGCCAATGAAAGGGTTGAGCGGGTTTGGTTTAGAGATCGCTGAAGTGATTGCTAAAAAAGACTAATGTAGAAATGCCACTTTAGTGGCTAGAATAAGTTTTTAAACAAGTCATTTTATGGCAAAATAGCCAGTTAAAATGCAACTAAATAGAATGTAAGAGAATAAATTATGAAAATGGTACAAGGCAATTTAAATGCTGAAGGAATAAAGCTTGGTTTTGTAGTCACAAGATGGAATAGTTTTGTGGTTGATCACCTTGTAAAAGGGTCAATAGAAGCCGTAGAAAAACATGGTGGTTCTGCTGATAATATTACACAAGTTATTGTTCCTGGTGCATTTGAAGTGCCTCTAGCGGTAGAAAAAATGGCCGCATCTGGTAAGTATGATGCCATTGTTGCACTTGGCGCTGTTATTCAAGGTGGTACGCCACACTTTGATTACGTAGCGGGTGAAGCAACTAAAGGTATTAGCCATGTTATGTTGAAATACGGAATTCCGGTTGCATTTGGTATCTTAACGGTCAATTCAATTGAACAAGCTATTGAGCGTTCAGGAACTAAAATGGGTAACAAGGGTGAAGAAGCGACAGTTTCGGCAATTGAAATGGTTAATGTTCTGAAGCAGATTTAATGAAAACTCTTAAAGATATCCAGCCTGGTCAAGGTGAAGAAGTCATTGAAAAAGAAGGGCAAGTTACACCGCGTACTCAATCGCGCCGAGTGGCTATGCAAGCTATTTATCAGTGGCAAATGACTAATGAAGAAGTACCTGTTATTATCAAACAGTTTAATGAAGATGGTTTATTAGAAGGGTTAGAGTTTGAACTTTTTAATGAATTATTAACCGCTGTTTCAAGTTCATCAGACAGTTTAGATGTTTTGTATGCAGATTATTTAGACCGTTCTGTTGCACGTATTGATCCTGTTGAGCGAGCTATAATGCGCATGGGTGCTTATGAGCTACAGTCTAAAATTGAAATTCCGTACAAAGTTATTATTAACGAAAGTGTTGAATTAGCTAAACGTTTTGGTGCTGAAGAAAGTCATAAATACATCAATGGCATTTTAGATAATGTTGCAAAACAATTACGTGCTACTGAAATGGCATAGTTTTGTTTAAATGCTTGTTATGAGTGTCTAAAAACCTCGTTTATACGGGGTTTTTTTATATCTAAAATCTCTAAAAATTACATAAAAAAGAAAATCTATGGCAAGTGAATTTGAATTAATAAATGCATTGTTTCAACCATTATCGGTAGGTTTATCGGCCGATGAAATAGGTATTGGTGATGATGGAGCGGTGTTAAATGTGCCCAACAATCATCAGCTAGTCGTTGTTACTGATACTTTAGTTTCAGGGGTGCATTTTCCCGAAAATACAACGGCCTATGATATTGCTTGGAAATCGGTAGCGGTTAACTTGAGTGACCTTGCGGCTATGGGAGCGAAACCAGGTTTTTATTCATTGGCTTTAACAATACCTAAGAACGATCAGGTCTGGTTAACGGGTTTTGCCAAAGGATTAAGCGATATTTGCTCTGTCTACAATATTCCGTTAATTGGCGGAGATACCACTAAAGGGCCTTTAACGATAACCGTTACCGCACAAGGGTTTGTAGAACATGGAAAAGCAATTAAACGTTCTGGCGCTAAAGCAGGGGATGTTATTTGTGTTACTAATACAATTGGCGATGGTGCTTTGGGTTTATTGGTAGCTTTAAACAATTTACCAGGCCTGGTAAAACAAGAAATAACACAAAAACAAAAGTTACACCTACTGAGTGCTTTAAATCGTCCAGAACCTCAGCTCGCTTTAGGGAAAGAGCTGCCTGGTTTTACTCATAGTGCGATTGATATATCCGATGGGGTATTGGCTGATTTAGGGCATATTTTAGAAGAATCAAATAAGCGGGTTTATGATAATCACCAAAAACTATCAGCTAAGATAGAGTTAGCGTCAATTCCTTTATCTTCTGCAGCCCAATTATATATTGATAAAACAAATGATTGGAAAACAATTGTAGCTGGTGGTGATGACTATCAACTCTGTTTTACACTTGCTTCAGAGCAGTTAAAAAAGGTAAAAGTAGTGGCAGAGAGTTTAGGTGTAAATATCTCAATAATTGGTGAGGTTGTTTTGTCTAAAGAACCAAAAGAGAAAACGCCATCTTTGGAAAATATTGAATTGTTGTTGAATGGTAATAGATTTGATTTAGCGGATTCGAAAGGGTATTTGCATTTTTAAAAAAATGAGCTAATCAGCTTGTTAATTAAATGCGATATTGTCATTTAAGGCCTATTTAAATATTAGTTTACATAGGCCTTAAATCGTAACTAGTTTTTGTTTTTATTAAAGGCTCTACGTGCTTCAACACCTTTTGATAGGCTTTCAAGTACTGTTAAGCTGTCGTCCCAGTCAATACAAGCATCAGTAATGCTTTGACCATAGTTAAGAGGTTGGCCAGGTTCCACGTCTTGACGACCGCCAACTAAATGGCTTTCGACCATAGCACCCATAATATTAGGTGTACCTGCCGCTAGTTGTTCAGCAATTGAGTCAGCAACGATTAATTGTCTTTGGTGTTGTTTGCTACTATTGGCATGACTGCAGTCAATCATCAGTTTGTCTTCAACTTTTGCAGCTTGCAGTTGTTGTACTGCATTGGCAACAAATTCAGCCTCATAGTTAGGGCCATCATTCCCACCACGTAAAATAACGTGACAATCATGATTACCCTTTGTTTCAAAAATAGCCGATTGACCATCTTTGGTTAAAGACATAAAAATATGCGGGTTATTGGCTGCACGAATCGCATCAACCGCTACTTTAAAACCACCGTCTGTTCCATTTTTAAAGCCAACAGGGCAAGATAAGCCAGAAGCAAGTTCTCTATGGCCTTGACTTTCAGTCGTACGAGCACCAATGGCTCCCCAAGAAATTAAATCGGCCACATATTGCGGAGAAATCAAGTCTAAAAATTCAGTAGCGGCAGGCACGCCCATATTGTTTACATCACGTAATAGTTCACGCGCAAGCCCTAAACCTTTATTGATTTCAAATGATTCATTTAAGCTTGGGTCGTTAATTAAGCCTTTCCAACCAACGGTGGTTCTTGGTTTTTCAAAGTAAACTCGCATAACAATCAGTAAGTTGTCTTTGTATTGCTCAATTTGTTCTTTTAATTTTTTTGCGTATTCGCGAGCAGCGCCCGTATCATGAATAGAACATGGACCTATAACAACTAACAAACGGTCATCTCTGCCCACAAGAATGTTATGGATTTTTTGACGAGTATCATAAACAGTTTGCGCTGCTAGTTCAGTGATAGGGAATTGTTCATGCAAATCACGCGGTGAGCGTACTTCTGTTATATTTTTGATGCGTAAATTATCTGTTTGATACTGCGTCATTGTGAAACCTTAATCATCAATTTGTTTTCAAATGTATATTTTAGAAAAATACGAGGGTATAAACGCGATATTATGCCATTTTATAATGCTATTTGCTTTATGAATTCACGTAAATTGATTGCGATTAGTGAAGTTTTTACATTCTTTTTAAATTTACCAGGCCTGGTAAGTTTATTTTACTATCAAAATGATAGAAATATTTTATGTTAAAAAGGTAAAAAATCCTTATAGATGCTAAGAACTATAAAGAGTTCTATGCTAAAATTATGGCGTTTTGAAATTCAGAAAAGTATGGGCTATAAAAGTGAATTGTAAATATATTATTGAAGGCGTCACTGAAGATGGCCGAAAATTCAGACCAAGCGATTGGATTGATCGTATTTCATCAATGGGTGCTTCTTATAATATGCAAAGGTTAGTGTATTCAGATATGCTGCATCCAGAATTGTATGAAGGCCAAAAGTGCTTGATGATTGATATGCTTTTGGAGCAAGAAAACCCAGGTATGTTTGAATACGTAATGAATTTTGTTAAAAGCAATGGTTTAAAAATGACCAAAGTTTGTGATTTGGATGAATCTAAGTTAGGTGCATAAACGGCTACTTTACATGAAGTGTCTATAAAAGCTCTGATAAAAAGCCCCTATAAACCATGGTTTATAGGGGCTTTTTGCTTTTAAAACGTTTTCTTTAAATGAGGTTAGAGCCTAAAAATAAACTTACCCAGCCACCAATGGCTAAAAAAGGGCCAAATGCTAATGGTGTGTCTTTACCACGGGTTTTTAGCATAATGCCTATTACGCTGACTAAGATACTGGTAACTGCGGCAATTAAAATAATTTGCGGTAAAGCAATAAAGCCAAACCAAGCACCTAAAGCAGCCAGTAATTTAAAATCACCATACCCCATACCTTCTTTACCAGTTAGTATTTTAAAGGCATGAAAAACGATCCAAAGTAACATATAGCCAATTACCGCTCCCCAAATAGCATCAACAGGGGTGGCAAATAGAGTTTGAGAGTTAAATATTAAGCCTAACCAAAGTAACGGAAGGCTTAAGTTATCTAAAATTAATTGGTGTTCAAAGTCGACAACAAAAATAGCAATTAATATCCAGCTAAATAACGTGGCTGCAATGCCTTCTGTTGTTAATCCAAATTGCCACATACATGCGATGGTAAAAAGAGCGGTACAGCTTTCAATGATAGGATAGCGTGGCGATATTTTATTTTGACAATTGTGGCATTTACCTTTTGAATAAAGCCAGCTAAAAAGAGGGATAAGTCTGTACCATGGCAGATTGGCATCGCACTGGGGGCATTTTGAACCCCCCAAGCTTATTTCTTTAAATTGTGCCTCTTCTTCTAGCATCATAATGCGAGGCAGTCGCCAAGTTAGCATGGATAAGAAACTACCAATAATGAGTCCTAAAATACCACTAAAAATAAGAAGTTGAGAAGTTGAAAGTGCGGTCATGTTATAAACTCTTTAGCTGTTTGAGGGTGGTTGTGTTTTAATTTAAAATCATAAAAAGAGTAACTTTAACGATTTCTGATGGTCACTTTATCAAAGATTTATCGGTATGCCTATCTGAATAAACGATAAGTTTTTATGAAAAAAAAGTGTTTTAAGCGGTGACTTAAAGGGATTTTGAGTGAGTTTTTTGTCTATCTGTTGCATGATGCGTTTTTTGGCGTTACTAAAAATTCAGTAAAAATGTCAGAAGGCATCTTTCTTATGTAAATCTGTTGTTAAAAGTGTTGTGAATTCCTTTATAATATCGTGTTCTCTTATTATTGATTAATTAGGTTGTATTAAGTGTCTTTTTTCAAGCGTTATTTGATTGCTGGGTTGTTGGTCTGGTTGCCGTTAGGCGTTACCTTTGCGGTTGTCAAATTTTTGGTTGATTTTTTTGACCAAACTTTACAGCTTATTCCACATGACTATCGTCCAGAAACCTTGCTAGGTTTTAATATTCCTGGCTTGGGTGTTGTATTGTCACTGTTGTTGATTTTAATCACAGGTGTGTTTGTTGCCAACTTGTTAGGCAGTAAAATTGTCGGTTTGTGGGAATCCTTTTTATCTAGAATTCCACTGGTTCGCTCTATTTACAATGCGGTAAAACAAATTGCAGAAGCTGTGTTTGGTTCTGGAGATCAAACTTTTCAAAAAGCCTATTTGATTGAATACCCAAGAAAAGGGTTATGGACACTCGCTTTTCAAACCAGTACACATCAAGCCGAAGCACAGGTAAAAACCAAAATGGATGAAGTTGTGAATTTGTTTGTGCCAACGACGCCAAACCCAACGTCAGGTTTTTTTATTATGGCAAGCCGTGATGAAATTGTAGAGCTTGAAATGAACGTTGATGATGCTTTAAAAATGGTTATTTCAGGTGGCGTGGTTGTGCCTGGTATGAAAAAAGACAAGAACGGAAAAGTGGCTGTTCAACCAGAAAGTTTACAAGGTACACAGGGCATAGAACCTATTTCTCCGCCAAAAAGTGATAAATAGTTTAAGAGTATTTAGAAGTACAAAATTTATTTTAGAGGTTGTGCTGTTAGCAACCAAAGTGACGACTAACGTTTAACTTGTTAAAACTGTTTTAAACGCAGTTTTTAAAGAATTAAAACGTTAAATTTATTAAAGGTATTAAAGAGTATGCGTACGCAGTATTGTGGGCAAGTTACAGAAACATTTATTGACCAAACCGTAACCGTAGCAGGTTGGGTTCATCGTCGCCGTGACCACGGTGGGGTTATCTTTATCGATTTACGTGACCGTGAAGGTTTGGTACAAGTGGTTGTAAACCCAGATACAGCGGATATTTTTGCTAAAGCAGAACGTTTACGCTCTGAGTGTGTGTTACAAATTACAGGCCAGGTTATCTCTAGAACAGAGGGTACAATTAACCCAAATATGAAAACGGGTAAAATTGAAATTGTAGCCACTGACTTAAACGTATTAAGCATGGCAGAGCCAATTCCGTTTCAGCTGGATGACAAAAATGTTGGTGAAGAAACTCGCTTAAAATATCGCTATATAGATTTACGACGTGAAGATATGCAGCAAACCATGATGTTGCGTTATAAAGTAACGCGTTCAATGCGTCGCTATTTAGACGACAGTGGTTTTATGGATATTGAAACACCAATACTGACCAAATCTACACCAGAAGGTGCGCGTGATTATTTGGTACCAAGTCGTACTCACCAAAACAAATTTTTTGCATTGCCACAATCGCCGCAGCTGTTTAAGCAGTTGTTAATGATGTCTGGCTTTGACCGTTATTACCAAATTACACGTTGTTTCCGTGATGAAGATTTACGTGCTGATCGTCAGCCTGAATTTACCCAGCTAGATATTGAAACGTCTTTTATGGAAGAAGACGCGGTAATGGATGTGATGGAAGGTTTAACTAAAACCATCTTTAAAGAAGCAATTGGTCACGAGTTTGGTTATGATTTTCCACGCATGACTTACGCAGACGCTATTCAAAAATATGGTATTGATCGTCCAGATTTACGTATTGATATGCAGTTGGTTGATATAGCAGACTTATTACAAGATATTGAATTTAAAGTATTTGCAGGGCCAGCTAAAGATCCAAAAGGGCGAGTTGTTGCACTTAAAGTACCTGGCGCGGGTTCAATGAGCCGTAAAGACATTGATGCTTACACCAAATTTGTAAGTATTTATGGTGCTAAAGGTTTGGCTTACATTAAAGTAAATGATTTATCTGCGGGTATTGATGGTCTTCAGTCGCCTATTGTTAAGTTCTTCCCTGACCAAGTGATGGAAATTATGCAACGCGTAGAAGCTAAAGATGGCGATATTGTCTTCTTTGGTGCAGATAAAGCCAAAATTGTAAACGATGCTTTAGGTGCGTTACGTGTCAAAATTGGTGAAGATTTAAATATGCTAAATGGTCAGTTTAAACCTGTGTGGGTTGTTGACTTCCCAATGTTTGAAGAAGATGAAGAAAACGCTCGTATGACCGCCATTCATCATCCATTTACTCAACCAAAAGCGACCACAGAAGAAATTTTAAATCACGATGAACCAGAACAAATGCTTTCTAAAGCCTATGATTTAGTTATCAATGGTTTAGAAGTGGGTGGGGGTTCTGTGCGTATTCACGATACGAATATGCAAGCAGCGGTACTTAAATTATTAGGTATTGGTGAAGAAGAAGCGCAAGATAAATTTGGTTTCTTACTAACGGCACTTAAATATGGTTGTCCTCCACATGCAGGTATGGCATTTGGTTTAGACCGTTTAGTGATGATTTTAGGTAATATTGATTCAATTCGTGATGTTATTGCCTTCCCTAAAACGCAGTCAGCAGCGTGTTTGTTAACTGAAGCACCTGGCATGGTAGACAATGCCCAGCTTGCAGATTTAGCATTACGTTTCAGAAAACCTGTGCGTGGCGAAGCGTAATTTTAAGAATACCGAACAAGAGAGTACTTTTATGTCAAATGTGATGTCAACTAAGTCAACCGATATACCGGTGCAGTTAGAATCGCGAATTCAGCAATTGGCATCGTCTGTACCTACTCAACCTTGGTTAAATAACGCACAAAAAGAAGCCCTAAAAGCCGAAATTAAGCAGTTATTAAAAGCCAATAATGCTCAGATAGTTGCACATTTTTATGTTGACGATGAACTTCAAGCATTGGCAGAAGAAACCGGTGGTAAGGTTGCGGATTCGTTAGAAATGGCTAGTTTTGGCGCGGAATCTGATGCGGATATGTTAGTCGTTTGTGGCGTACGTTTTATGGGTGAAACCGCTAAAATGTTAAGCCCAGATAAAACCGTATTAATGCCCGACCTAGAAGCAACCTGTTCTTTAGATATTGGTTGCCCGGCAGAAGAGTTTGCTGAGTTTTGCGCGCAACATCCAGATTACACGGTGGTGGTTTATGCCAATACTAGCGCTGAAGTTAAAGCGATAGCGGATTGGGTTGTTACATCCGGTAATGCCTTGCAAATTGTGACCCATTTAAAAGAGCAAGGTCACAAAATTATTTGGGCGCCAGATCGTCATTTAGGTAATTGGATAGAGCAAGAAACGGGTGTTGAAATGCTTCGTTGGCAAGGGCATTGTATTGTGCATGATGAGTTCAAAACTTTTGAATTAGAATCTTTAAAACAACAACATCCTAATGCTAAAGTTTTGGTTCATCCAGAATCGCCTGCCGAAGTGGTTAATTTAGCTGATATTGTCGGCTCAACCAAAGTATTATTAAATGCGGTGGTTGATTTGCCTGACCAAGAATTTATTGTGGCAACCGACTACGGTATTTTTTATAAAATGCAAAAGTTGGCACCTAATAAAAAGCTCTACATTGCTCCAACGGGCAGTAAAAAGGACGCTTGTACTAGCTGTGCACACTGTCCATGGATGGCGATGAACGGTTTGCAAAACTTACGTGATTGTTTAAAAAATCATACGGGTGAAGTCTTGGTGGATGAAGAAGTGCGCCAAAAAGCATTGATTTCATTACAAAGAATGTTAGATTTTTCTAGACAAGCAGGTCTGGTAAAGTCTAATAATTAGATTTGAGATTATACAAGCGGGTGTTTTAGCCCGCTTTTTTGTGGCTTAATATTTTGTAAAGGTTATTTAATGAAGACTATATACAAAATTACCAGGCCTGGTAAAAGGTAAAATTTGACTAAACTTAAACGCATATTAGGTGTTGACCCAGGTTCACGCAAAACAGGTTTTGGTGTTGTAGAATCGGGTCGTTATAACCCCAGTTATTTAGTGAGTGGTGTCATTCGCGTTGAAAAATTTTCGGGCGCAATGCGTTTAAAAAATATTTTTGAATCCATTTGCCAAATTATTGATCAATATCAGCCCGATGTTATGGCTGTAGAAAAAGTGTTTGTATATAAAAATCCAAAGTCAGCCATTGTTTTAGGGCAAGCTCGTGGCGTAATATTGTGTGCGGCTGCCATTAAAGGGGTGGATATAATGGAATACACACCTACGCAAATTAAAAGCACCATTGTTGGCAAAGGGCATGCAGGCAAAGATCAGGTGCAATATATGGTACAAAACATACTTAAGTTGACCGATACCCCGCAAGAAGATGCCGCTGATGCTTTAGCTTGTGCCTTATGCCATGACCGTTATATGTCTTTAGGAATTGATCCAGAATTAATTTCTAAAGGTTCTAAATTTTAAGGAAAACATTGTGATTGGATTTTTAAGAGGTCAGTTGGTTCAAAAACAACCGCCAATGCTGGTATTAGATGTACATGGTGTGGGGTATGAAATTGAAGCCCCTATGTCGACCTTTTACCAGTTTGAAAAAGCCGAAGGTGATGTCACCATTCTTACCCACATGCACGTGCGTGAAGATGCTATGTTGTTATTTGGATTTGCCACAGAATCTGAACGTGTACTTTTTAAAACACTTATAAAAGTGAATGGTGTGGGTGCCAAAATGGCATTGGGTATTTTATCAGCCATGTCGGTCAATGAATTTTGTAGTTATGTAGATAATGCGGATATTTCTGCATTAACACGCATACCTGGTGTGGGTAAAAAAACAGCAGAACGTTTACAAATAGAAATGCGTGATAGACTTAAGCCTATTGTTGAATCAGGGCTGTTAAATTATGAACCTATAATCAGTGATTCTGGAAGCCAAACGGCTATTCCAACTAGTGGTTTTGCAAATTCAATACAGCAGTCAGCTTGTGAAGCTTTGATTGCGTTAGGATATAAAAATACCCAGGCAGAAAAAATGGTTGCAGGTGCTTTTGAAGAAGGGTTAACATTAGAAGCTCTTATTAAACGTGCACTACAGGGAGTTAAATTGTAGATGATTGAAACAGATCGTATAGTTGGTAGCCAAGAGGTTGCCGATGACATCTACACCGCTCCCTCAGTAAGACCACAGCAGATTAATGAATACATTGGTCAAAAGGCGGTTAGGGAGCAGCTGCAACTCTCTATGGATGCCGCCAAAATGCGTGGTGAAGCACTTGACCATGTTTTGCTTTATGGGCCACCAGGCCTGGGAAAAACCACATTATCAAATATTGTTGCCCAAGAAATGGGTGTGACATTACGTCAAACCTCTGGGCCAGTTATTGAAAAACCGGGGGATTTAGCTGCGATATTAACGCGTTTAGAACCACATGATGTTCTTTTTGTTGACGAGATTCATCGTTTAAGTCCCATTGTTGAAGAAGTGTTGTACCCAGCGATGGAAGATTTTCAGATTGACATTGTAATCGGTGACGGACCAGCCGCTCAAAGTGTCAAAATTGATTTACCGCCGTTCACTCTAGTCGGAGCAACGACAAGAGCGGGTTTATTAACCTCACCACTACGAGATCGTTTTGGCTTAGTTCAACGTTTAGAATTTTATACACATGAAGAATTAACCCAAATTGTTACGCGTTCTTCACTTATATTAGGTATGCAATCAGAGCTAGAAGGCGCGCAAGAAATCGCGCGACGTTCTCGGGGTACTCCTCGTATAGCCAATAGATTATTAAGACGTGTTAGAGATTATGCTCAAGTTAAAGGTGATGGCATTATCACTCAGTCTATTGCTGATTCAGCTCTTAACCTATTAGAAGTGGATACCTTAGGTTTAGATAAAATGGACAGACGTTTTTTAGAAACCTTAATTGAAAAATTTGAAGGCGGCCCTGTTGGCATTGACAGCATGGCAACCGCATTAGGCGAAGAACGTGGCACAATTGAAGATGTGATTGAGCCATTTTTGGTTCAACAAGGCTTTTTAGTTAGAACACCAAGAGGGCGAATGGCCACATCACACGCCTATAAACATTTGAATTTTGAACAAATAGTTTAATAAAAGTAATATAATTACATTTTATTTTTTTAAACCGTATCCTATAGATATTGTTTAGGTAATAAAACTTGTTAACCTCTAAAGAGAATGGAAAGAGTAGACCATGAACGACAGTGATTTAATTGATATCGTATTAAGTGCTAGCCCAGTTGTACAAGCTGTAATGATTTTGTTGGCCATAATGTCATTAGCGGCCTGGTCGGTGGCAATTGCTAAATCTTATCAAGTTAGAAAAGCCATGCGAGAAACCAAAGCATTTGATAATACATTTTGGCAAACGCAAGAGTTATCTGGTCTGTATCAAACGATTGAATCTGACCGTCAATCTTCTACAGGGGTTGCCTTGATTTTTGCAGATGGTTTTAAAGAATTTGCCCGCCTAAAACAGCAAGATGTACATGAAGCAAATGATTTGATTGCGGGCGCACAAAGAAGTATGAAAATCGCTTTTTCAAAACAGGCCGATAAACTAGAAAATCATTTATCTCTATTAGCCACCGTAGGTTCTTCAGCACCTTATATTGGTTTATTTGGTACGGTTTGGGGGGTCATGCATGCCTTTCAATCATTAGGTGACGTTCAACACGCTACTTTAGCGGCCGTTGCACCAGGTATTTCAGAAGCGTTAATTGCCACGGCTATCGGTTTATTTGCCGCTATTCCCGCCGTAATTGCTTATAACCGTTTAACAAATCGTGTTGACCGCTTACTAAGTGAATACGAAAACTTTGCAGATGGTTTTTTAACCTTATTGCAACGCCAAGCTCATACGGTTAAAAATAAAATCTAATCTTAAATATATAAGTAAATGGCGCAATAAAAGAGTTTAGGAAAAAATATGCAAAACGGTTTTCGAAGTAGCAGACAAAAAAAACGCTTAATGGCAGAAATCAATGTAGTGCCATACATTGATGTCACCTTAGTATTGCTGATTATTTTTATGGTCACCGCGCCCATTGTTCAACAAGCGGTAACGGTTAGCTTGCCACAAACACCAGAAATTACTAAAAAGGCAACGGCACAGATCAGTGAAGAAGATCAACCTTTTGTTATTACTGTGACCAAAGACGGTATGTATAAAACCTCTGAGCAGCCTGAAATTGTTTTGGGTAATAAGGATCTAGAAGATCTTGTGGCCGAAGTCATGGCGCGTTCGCAATTAAATAAAAAACAACCTATTTATATACAAGGTGATCGCCAAGCACCGTATGGCAAAGTTGTGCATATATTTGTGCTGTTAAAAGCAAATGGTGTTGACAATGTTTCATTAATGACTGAACCTGAATTGGTAAAACCGTAATGTTAAAATTTATCGCTAAACATCCTTATTCCGTACTGCTAGCCATAGTTTTGCACTTAGGTTTAATTACACTATTTAGTATTAAATGGTTAGACAAACCTGAAGTGGTTAAGATTTCATCTGAGGGTACTTCAAATCAAGAAATAAAGCAGATTGCCCAGCTGGAACCTATGAAAACGTTTACAGTTGATTCTGCCCAAGTGCAAGCTAAAATTAATAAAATTAAAGCAGAACAAGAAGCCAGACGCCAAGAACAAAAAAACTTGCAGGCAAAGACACAGCAAGAGCGTGAACGTTTAAAAGAGCTTAAAAAGAAACAAGAATCGGAAAAACAAAAAGCAAATTTAGCTAAAAAACAAGCTGACGAGCAAAAACGAAAAGCCGAACAGGAACGCAAAAAAACCGAAGAAGCCAAACGCCTTGCACAAATAGAAAAGAAAAAAGCGGAAGCCGAACGCAAAAAAGCCGAACAAGCTAAAAAAGCTACGTTAGCCGCTGAGAAAAAAACCAAAGAAGCAAAAGAAAAAGCGCTTCAAGCTGAGAAGCAACGTCAAGCTGAAGAGAAGAAAAAGCAAGCGCTTCAAAAAGAAGTCGCTCGTAAAGCTGAAGAGAAGAAAGCACTAGAAAAAGCCGCATTAGCGGCACAAAAAGAAAAAGAGAAACAACAAGCGGCCGCCGAGTTACAACGCCAATTAGATGAAGAAGCGCAACAACAACGAGAAGCACAAAAACGTAAGCAAATGCTCTCATTGCGTGAAACGTATATTTCATCGATTACAGCAAAAGTTAAAGATAGCTGGCGTACTCCTGCTCGTATTTCTTCTGAGGCTCAGTGTGATTTAAAAATTACCCAGTCGCCAACGGGTAATATCACCAGTGTTAAGGTGTTAAATTGTAATAAGTTTGCTAATAAACAATTTCAAGAGGCAGCAGAAAAAGCGGTATATAGAGCCGAACCTTTACCTGCACCTCCTGTTAAAGAGTTATTTGAACGCGAGATTACATTCCAATTTAAACCTTAAAGTCCATACGCTTTTAAAGTGTGCACAGTGTTTAAGAACAATAATTAATCTGGATAATAAAGTCAGTATTTGCTTACTTTATTAATATGGGTAAAGCTTTTTACTTGGGTTAATAATATTTACCAGGCCTGGTAAAAAGCAAACTTTAGTTCACAATTTTATTCAAAATTTAAATAAATAGCGGTGATTACATTGAATTTACAACTGAATTTACACAAAAATATACTCGCTAAATTACAGCTTAGTTTTTTAGGACTCTTGATGGTGTTTTCTTTGCCAGCTTGGTCAGGATTAACCATTGAAATTAATGAAGGTTATGAAAATGCTTTGCCTATAGCGATTATACCGTTTAGCTATTCAGAGAAAACAGCTGTAACTTCAGCGCCCTCTAAAACATTACCTTTAACAACTAAACAATCGGTTCCTGTTGATATTGCTCAAGTTGTTGCGGCGGATTTAAGAAGAAGCGGTAAGTTTAGTCCGCTTGCAAGAAATGTATTGCCAACTACGCCTTCTGAAATTGATCAAATTCAGTTTGATGACTGGAAAGCACTGGATGTTGATAATATGTTAATTGGTAATGTTGTGTCTGAAGGCAATGGGCTTTATCAAATTGACATGCGCTTTATGGATGTATTGCGTAAAAACCAAGTGATGGGTAAACGTTGGGTTCATATTCCTGCTTCTAAGTTAAGACTTATTGCTCATCAAATTAGTGATCTAATTTATGAAGAGTTAACGGGTGTACGCGGTGCTTTTAATACGCAAATTGCGTATGTTACTCTGCGTAATGTAGGTGGTAAACGCCTTTATACTCTAGAAATAGCCGACTCTGATGGCTATAACCCACAGCCTATTTTAAAATCAAGAATGCCTATCATGTCACCAAGTTGGTCTCCTGATGGTACTAAGTTAGCTTATGTTACTTTTGAAAGTGGCCGTTCAAATGTGGTTATACAAAGCTTAGATGGTAAATATCGTAAAGTCATTGCTAACTATAAAGGTTTAAATAGTGCACCAGCTTGGTCGCCAGATGGTAAGCAGCTTGCCTTAACTTTATCAAAAGATGGTAGTGCAGACGTGTATGTTATGAATTTAGCGACGAATCATTTACGACGTTTAACCCGTAACTATTCCATTGAAACAGAAGCCGCTTGGGCGCCAAATGGCAAATCAGTCTTTTTTAACTCTGACCGACGCGGACAACCTCAAGTATTTCAGGTCTTTTTGGACACGGGTGAGATTCACCGTGTAACTTTTGAAGGCAAGTACAATGGAAATCCAGAAATATCTCCAGATGGTCGTTATTTAGCGGTTGTTCATGGTGATGGTGGTTTTCATATAGCCTTGCAAGATTTATATACCAATGAATTTACGGTATTAACCAATACCTTTTTAGATGAATCGCCTAGCTTTTCACCTAATGGAGAAATGATTTTATACGCTATGAACAAAAATGATCATGGTGAATTGGCTGTTGTTGCCATTGATGGTAAAACATCTCAAACATTAAAAGTAAAAGATGGTGAAGTACGCGAACCAGCGTGGGGTCCGTATTTAAATTAAAATTTTAGTTGGCTCACAGTATTTGAAGAGAGAAAGAGCATTTACTCAATCTTAATTCATGAATTTATAAGGTTTAAAGGAATTAAAAATGCATACATTACAAAAAGTATTTACGATTGCGGCCATTACGCTATTAGCCGCTTGTAGTTCGGCTCCACAAAAAGGGAGTAACGGAACAAATGATCCAGACGTAACAACAGATACCGCACCTGGTGTGGAAGATACTGGTAATGGTGTAGAAGTGATTCCAGCCAACGGTGCACAAGCCAATGGCGGTGATTTAAACGATGGTCAATCTTTAGATGACATGAAAATGACGGATGTTGATAGCATTTATGAACCTGTTATTTATTTTGATTACGATCAATATGATTTAGATGATAAAGCAACCGATATTGTGCGTTATCACGCAAATATTTTGCTACAAAATCCAAAAGAAAAATTGATTTTAAAAGGCAATACCGATGAGCGTGGAACGCCTGAATACAACCTTGCATTAGGGGAAAAACGTGCTAAAGCGGTAGAGCAAGCTATGATGTTGTTTGGTGTAGATAAAAGTCGAATTGAAGTGATTAGTTTTGGTGAAGAACAGCCAGCGGTATCAGGTAGTAATGAGATGGCTTGGCAAAAAAACCGTCGTGTTGACATTGTTATTAAATAAGGAAAAGTAATGCGTAAAACATTATTATTAACAGCAATTTCAGGTTTATCTTTAACTCTCGCTTTGCCCGTATCTGCAGCAACTACGGGTAACCTAGAACAAAGAGTGAACCGCTTAGAGCGCATGATGGATAACCCTGTTTTGTTACAATTAAGCAGACGACTCGGTGAGCAACAACGTGATATTCAATCTCTTCAAGATGAAAATGACCGTTTAAAAAGAGAACTTAGAAATATTCATAGCATTATGGATAAACGCTATAAAGAGAGTGACGAACGTTTAAGTCATCTTGAAGGCAGCGAGCCTAAAACGAGCGGTATGGTGGTTCCAGATGTAGAGCCTGATCTTGTGCAAGAAGATGTGGCTGCGCCAACACCCGCGGTAAATACCAGTTTACCTGTAGATAAACCCAAAACGGTGGTAAATCAAAATCCGACGCCTGTCGAAGCGAATGCAGCAGTGACAACTGAGAGTGCAGAGCCAACGGTGATTAAAACTCGACCGGCTACAGATATAGAAAAAGAAAAATACAAACAAGCTTTTGCTTTAATGAGAGCCTCAAAATACGATGAGTCGATTCAAAGTTTTGGTGATTTCATTAAACAATATCCACAAAGTGAATTGGCGAGTAATGCGGCATACTGGAGTGGTGAAGGGTATTTAATAAAAGGCGATAATCAAAAGGCATTAGATTCCTTTTTAATGGTGATTCAGCGTTATCCTGATTCTTCTAAAATACCAGATGCTACCTTACGTGCAGGCGACAGCTATCGAAATTTAGGCAATACCAAAAAAGCAGAAATGCTTTATAAGCAAATCATCAATGACCGTCCAACAAGTCGTGCGGCTAAAAATGCCCAGAAACGTTTAGAGAAATCTTAAAAATGTCAGAAGTAATGTCAGTAGATCCATCAATATCAAATCGCGAACCAAAAGCCGTTATTTTACTTTCAGGTGGGTTAGATTCTGCCACTGTATTAGCGCTTGCTAAAGCACAGGGATATGAATGCCATACGATGAGTTTTGATTATGGCCAACGCCACAAAGCTGAACTGTATGCGGCTCAAAACCTAGCTAAAAATTTAGGCGCTAAAACGCACCGAGTTATGAATATGGATATGCGTGCAATTGGTGGGTCGGCATTAACAGATAATAATATTGATGTACCTGTTTCAGGCGTAGAAGAGGGCGAAATTCCGATTACTTATGTGCCGGCACGTAATACAGTGTTTTTGTCTTATGCTTTAGGATTGGCTGAAGTGCTTAAAGCAGATAACGTGTTTATTGGTGTGAATGCGGTCGACTATTCTGGATACCCTGATTGTCGACCTGAATATATTGAAGCATTTGAAAAAATGGCTAACTTGGCAACTAAGGCTGGAGTTGAAGGTCATAAAATGCACATTCAAACACCGTTGATTGATCTAACTAAAGCCCAAATCATTCAGCAAGGTATTAAAAATGGCGTGGATTACAGCTTAACGGTTTCGTGTTATCAAGCGGATGATTTTGGTCGAGCTTGTGGTCAATGTGACTCATGTCGTTTGAGAAAACAAGGGTTTAGCGACGCTGGTATTGAAGATCCAACGGTATATCAATCGTAACATTTTTTAAAAATAAACATAACGGTTAAAAAAATCATAAATAATCGTTAAAAGTGCTTGCACACTTCCCGTAGGCTTGTATAATACGCCCCATTCCAAGCGGGTCGTTAGCTCAGCTGGTAGAGCAGTTGGCTTTTAACCAATTGGTCGTGCGTTCGAATCGCACACGACCCACCATTTACTTTGGGTTTGTTTGGAAAATATTGAGCATATTTAAAATGGATAAAATTTTAAATAACGATCTGGGTCGTTAGCTCAGCTGGTAGAGCAGTTGGCTTTTAACCAATTGGTCGTGCGTTCGAATCGCACACGACCCACCATATTTTAAACCCCGTATTTCAAGTGAGAAATACGGGGTTTTTTATTGTCTGAATTTTAAGAAATCAAGATTACCAGGCCTGGTAAATTAAAAATACCAGGCCGTATAAATTGTTTAGTTGTTTGTCTTTAATGTAAATTAAGAGTTAATGAAAAAAATAGGGGTCTGTTTTTAGATGTAACCTGTTTAAAATAAAGGGTTTTTAGGTAAAGTTTTAAAATGAGTTTTAAAAGTTTGCGAAAAAATGCCCTAAATGCACCTCAAATAGAACCAAAAAGGCAGGCAAGCGTAACGGTATCCAGCGTTACTTTTGTCACGTCTGCCAATCAAAATTCCAGCTCAAACGAAAGCCTAAAAAACACATCGATAAAGTCTTTAAGGAATACTTCTATCAAAGACAGACACTTCAATGTTTGGCCGATAAATACAAAGTAAGCATCCCCACTATTCGGTCATGGATTTCACAATATACCCCAACAAAAACTACCCCAATTCCAAGAGATATTATCCTCATTGCAGATGCTACTTTTTTTGGTAAACGCATCGATAAGTTTGGCGTACTTGTGTTTAAAGATGCCATCACATCTAAGGTACTCTGCTGGCGTTATATTCAAACAGAAACAATTCAAGATTACATCGTTTTAAAGCAAGAATTAGAGGATCAAGGATTCAATATAAAAGGTGTCGTACTGGATGGACGAAGAGGCTTAATTCAAGCGTTTGAAGGAATTCCTGTTCAATTATGTTTATTCCACATACAAGCGACTATTACACGTTATTTAACAAAAAATCCCAAGCTAATGCCTGCAAAAGATTTAAAAGAAATCGCTGGATATATTCAATATGTTGACGAAGATTTATTTAAAGAAATGTTGGAAGAATGGTTTTCAAAACACGAAGCATTTTTAAAAGAAAAAACATTTCATGAGCATTCAAATCGATGGAGTTATAAACATCGCAGAGTAAGGTCCGCTTATCGAAGTTTGAAAACAAATATAGCATTTATATTTACTTATCAAAAACGCAAACGGCTTCAAATCCCAACCACCACAAATGGACTTGATGGCGGGGTATTTTCACCAGTAAAAAACTTACTTAGTGCGCATAAAGGAATGAATTTTGAGTTAAGAAAAAAGCTGATAGATGACTTTCTAAATACCTTACAAAAATAATGGTATCAGACCCCCGTTTTTTTCATTAACTCTAAATTAAATATATTTATAAATTACTTGTCGCAATCTCTCGAAGTTTTGCAACGTCAAGGTTAGCTTGGTCTGCAAAAGTTAATGCACGCTTTAGTCGAGAAGGTGCTGAACGTCCCATGCAACCATGTTGTAAGTCGCCTTCAATAGCTTCTGTAAGCCCATTCATTAAACGCTCACGATTGTTTGCTGTCTGTGTTAGCCAGTCTTGAATATCAAGCACATCTTGAGCAACAGCACGCATAACATCGGCGTGGCTGTTTTTTAACTGTTCTACATTGCCACCAACTTCTAAACCCGCAATATTGGTGGTTAAAATATAGAGGTTTTTGCGCACTAATTCATAAGTTAATTCTTCTTCAGAATCTAGAATAAAGCTAGGTAAATCAACTTGAGATAAAGCATTAAATACTAATTTAGAATTTTTACCAAAAATAGGAGATGGCAAGACGACTTTGCTGTCCATGCCTTTTTTCTTTTCAAACCAGACGGATATTACGGTTGGTTCTATAATTTCAGCGGTTTGCCAATCTCTAGGTAACAGCTCATTTTGTAATAAAATAACGCGGTCTTTCCATTGTGCAGGCAAGTTTTTAAGAGTTTGGTGGATGTCTGCTTCACCCACCGCAACAAGTACCGCCGTTGGATTAGGGATTTCTTGAGCAATGACTGCGCTATCCATATCACGGGTAATGCCTTGTACTGGAAAGCCTAATCGTAAAAAACCGCGCGCAAATACGCTTCCAAGTTCACCTAGCCCGATAATAATAATGGGATCTTTCATGTAAATGACCTCTATTTAAATCTGTAAAGTTTTATGTCTATTTTATTTGTGCAGTATTGCACCAAAATGGAGTAAGTTCTATTAATTCCATTAGAGTTTGGGTGTAGAATATATGCATTAATTGATGATTAGGAATCTTAACAATGAATGAGCAAAAAGCAAAGTTTACATGGCATTACTACGTTATGGCGTTTGGTGCCTTATTAGCGATGTTAGCTGTGACACTAGGAACTATGGGAGGCGTTGTTTCTGGCCTGGCAATTGCTGTTATTAGTCATCCTAGAATACAACTTAAAGGTGGCGGGCGATTTGTATTTTATGTGTTATTTATGATTTTATATGTATTTGCGTTTCCAGATGCTGATGTTGTTAGAGAGATGATGAATAATCAGTAATTGATGACTGATTGTAAATTTATGATTATGTATATTTGGAACTCATAACAATGCCTTCAACCGCTCTAGAAGATTATTTAAAAATCATCTATAAACTCGAAGATAGTACGCCTTCAGATAAAGGGGTTCAAACGTCTATTATTGCTGAACGTTTATCTATTTCTCAAGCTTCAGTTTCTAATATGATTAAAAAATTAGCAGAACAAAAATATGTCTCATATGCACCGTATTATGGTGTGAGCTTGACGGAATCAGGACGTAAAATCGCCCTAAATATGGTACGTAAGCACCGTATTTTAGAGCAGTATTTGGTTGAAAGATTAGGTTATTCATGGGACGAGGTAGATGAAGAGGCTGAGGTTTTAGAACACGCCGTATCAGATACCCTAACCAATAGAATGTGGGATGATTTAGGGCAACCCACCCATGATCCTCATGGCGCACCCATTCCTAATATAGAAGGCAAGTTGGTTAAACATAACTGGCAGTCACTTATACATATCCCAATGCACCAGCCAGTCATTGTTAAAAGAATTAAAAATCGTAGCCCCGAAGAGCTTAGGTATTTAGCTAATATAGGCTTAACGACTGGGGTTGTTTTAGAAATTAAAAATATGGCTCCGCTTAATGGGCCATTATTGGTAGAAATTAACCATGGTGATTTACATGCTATTGATTATAGACTCGCCATGGCACTCCAAGTTTCAATTGAAAAGTGATGAAAATGCAAACAAAAGAATTTTTTAGTGAGGTACTTGACGGGTTAACGACGGCTGTTATTTGGCTCGATAGCCAAGAGTGTATTCAATTTATGAATGTCGCAGCGGGTGAGATTTTTCAAGTGAGTCCTAACAGAATGAGAGGGGAAAGTTGGAAGATACTTTTACCAGGCCTGGTAGACAACCTCAGTTATTCCATAGATAAAAAAGTCACTATTCACGAATATTCGGTTTCTATTCAAGGGTTTGAGAAAGTAAGAGTGAGTACGACTATTTCACCTTATGAACTTAACGGACAAATGGGGTGGCTCTTTGAAATTTATAATACGGAACGTCACCATAGAATAGTGGAAGAAGATGAGCGTTGGCACCAGTATGAAGCGGGTAATTTATTGGTAAAAACGCTCGCTCATGAAGTTAAAAACCCTTTAGCAGGCATTTTTGGAGCCACGCAATTATTGCAAAAACGTTTTTCACCCGAAGAGAAAGAATCGGCCTTTTTAGAAATTATTTCCAAAGAAGTATTGCGTTTAAAAAACTTGGTTAATCGCATGTTAGGGCCTGAAAAAACAGCAGATAAATCACCTCATAATGTACATGAACTTATTCGCTACGTTTTACAGATTGTAGAAGGCGAAAAACCAGAAAATGTCTATATTAAATTGGATTATGATCCCAGTATTCCAGATATCTATATGGATTTTGAAGCGATGGTTCAAGCGCTATTAAATTTGATACAAAATGGTATCCAAGCAATGAAAGATACGGGTGGGTTTTTAACCATTAAAACTCGAATCGAACATAAATTTACACTGGGTTCTAAAACTTACCCATTAGTTGCAATGATAAGTATTAAAGATGAAGGAGAGGGGATACCTGAAAGTGTATTTGACTCAATCTTTTATCCCATGGTAACAAGCAAAAAAGAGGGTACTGGGCTCGGCTTGCCGGTTGCTCAAAATGTTTTACGTCAGCATGACGGACTAATTGTAGCTGAAAGCGTACCTGGTAATACAGTGTTTACTGTATATCTACCTCTGAATCAAAAGGAAAATTAAGCATGACAATTGAAAGTAACAGCAAAGCCAACCATGATACGGTTGAACCTATTGTTTGGGTTGTAGATGATGATGCTTCTATTCGTTGGGTGCTAGAAGCGGCTTTAGAAGACCGTCCCTATTTAGTTAAAATTTTTGATTCACCTCTAACCGCATTAAAGTCTTATGAGGCCTTTCCTCCATCAGCTGTGATTAGTGATGTGAGAATGCCAGATATGGATGGTTTGACCTTTATGGAGGCTTTGCACGAGTTAGATAAGCAAATTCCAGTGATTATTATGACTGCACACGCTGATTTAGATACGGCAGTTAAATCATTTCAAAGTCGTGCGTTTGAATATTTACCAAAACCTTTTGATATTGATGAAGTAACCGTTTTAGTTGATCGTGCTGTAAAACGTTTTCAATCAGGAGGTGTTAAACGAGTAAAACGAAGCGCTAAAGCGGAAAAACAACCCCTTAACATTATTGGTGCCGCCCCTGCAATGCAGGAGGTTTTTAGAGTTTTAGGCCGAGTTTCACAACTGGATGTGACAGTGTTAATTAATGGTGAAACGGGTACGGGTAAAGAGCTTGTTGCTCAAGCATTGCATGAACTTAGCCCTAGAGCTGATGGTCCATTTGTGGCCTTAAATACAGCGGCAATTCCTAGAGAATTATTAGAATCTGAACTATTTGGTCATGAAAAAGGGTCGTTTACAGGTGCGCATTCACAGCGGGTTGGTCGTTTTGAGCAGGCCGATGGTGGAACACTGTTTTTAGATGAAATTGGTGATATGCCTGTTGATTTACAAACACGTTTATTGCGTGTATTAAATGATGGCAGTTTTTATCGAGTAGGGGGTAAAAGTGCCATTAAAACCAATGTACGTATTGTGGCTGCAACCCACCAAAATATGGAGCAACTGGTTAGAGAAGGTAAGTTCCGTGAAGATTTACTTTATCGTTTAAATATCATTCGTATTAAAGTGCCAGCCTTGCGTGAAAGAGCAGAAGATATTCCTCTATTATTACGCTTCTATCTCGACAAAGAAGCTCGTGGGCTTGGTTTAGAAGAAAAAAGTTTAAGTAAAGAAGTCGCCAAATTTTTATCAACTCTATCATGGCCAGGTAACGTTAGGCAGTTAAGAAGTTTATGTACTTGGTTAACCATTATGGCACCAGATAAAACCGTTTATATGGAAGACTTACCTTTAGAGTTACAAAATCCTAACCAAGAAGCCGCTGAAGAAGATGTAGAAGGAACCAACTGGGAAAAACCTTTAAGACAATGGTCAGAAGCGTTTATTAAAAGTGGTCGAGAAGGCTTGCATACATCAGCAGAACAAATTTTTGAAAAAGTTCTCATAGAGGTCGCTTTAAAAGCCTCAGCTAATCATCGCCAAAAAGCCGCAGTATTACTTGGTTGGGGTAGAAATACCTTAACAAGAAAAACGCAATCTTTAGGTTTGGATGAGTAGTTCTATCTATTAATCATTGTGTTAGGCCGATATCTTATCAAGGTCTTTATATAGTGATTTGTATGTCAAAAGTATCATTTAGTTAGAGAAAATATGATTGTAGAGTTATGGAAATATCTCACCACCTCACCCAAGATTGAGCAGGCTAAAACAATGGGATATGTTAAAGAATCCATTGCAATGGAAGCTAGAGCTACTAGGTGTCAGCAAGCGTGGAATGACCATTATCAACATTGTCAAAATACAATATTAAAAGCAATAGATAGAGCTGTTCAGCATAGAACGGTACTTATTTTTGGTGCAGGTTCATTAAAAGACTTACCTTTAGCTGAATTATCAGAAAAATTTGAAACCGTTTTACTTGTAGATTTGGTTTTTTTAAAATCTGCACAAACTTATTCTAAATCGTTTTCTAATGTTTTATTGATAGAGCACGATGTGACCGAATCATTAGAGTGGATTTCACAAGGAGAGGCGATTGTTCAAACGCCTACAGCTTGGTTGGATGATTTTTCTATTGATTTAGTTATCTCCTTAAATTTAATTACTCAATTACCTCTTATTCCTGCTAGATGGTTATTAACCGATTTTGGCTTTTCTGAACAAGATGCAGATATAGTGAGTAAACAAATCATATTTGCTCATATGCATTATTTAAGACAATTCTCTGGAGAGGTGTGTTTAATTGCAGACCGTTTAGGTGTTGAATTTAATGCTCAGGGTCAAGAAATTGACCGGTTTGATCCTTGGTGGGATATTGAGTCGCCTAAGATCGAATCTTCTTGGTATTGGGAGGTAATTCCATTAGGTGAAAATAAATCAAAAAAATGGCAAAAGAACCTTGTTGGTGTCTCTTTTTTATAATGCTAAAAATCATTCATAGATTTATTTATATTAAATAAAGACTTCGTTATACAAATCATTAAAGTTGTTAATGTATAAGCGGTGTTAGGCTTGATAAAATAAAAGTCTAAACGTTTATAAGGTAAAAAAGATGGCTGTATTAATTGAAGGATATTCGATTGTTCTGAATAAAAAAGAAGCAATGCAAAATAAAAAAGCATTAGATGCTTTAGGCGCTGTAGAGGGGACTTTGCACCCTATGGCTATTTGTTCAGATCAAGATATACTCAGAATTGGCTTTGTTGATTTAGGTCAAGCTAAAGAGTTCTTAGCGGCTTTAGAAGGTGCTGGTTTAGAACAAGGTAAAGAGATGGTTATGCTTTCTCAGTTTGGCGAAACTGAAACGCCTACCAACTGGCTTAAAGTTCAATTTACTAAGTTAGAAAATAATACCCTAATTTGTTTGGCAACGCTTAACACTGCAGAGCCAGTGAAAGGTGTGGCTATGCCAAAAGGTTGGCGTTTGGATATTTCATTGTTAAAACGTTATTTTGAAGAGCGTTCAAATTATATGCATGAGTATTATGACTTGGTGGGAGAAGAGCCTATGCATGATATTTATAAAAATAAAGAGACAGGGAACGAGGTGCGTTTACTTAAATTGATAATGAAGCCGATGGATGAAGCTAAACTTCAGTAAATAATTAAACTATTTTATATTTTTACCAGGCCTGGTAAATTGGTTAAGGCAATTAAATTCTATTTGTTGTAAATGAAGTCTAAGACGTAAAGGTTGTGAATAGAAGAATCTTGATGTTTATTTTAAATATAAATATTAGATACAAAAAAGGGAAGCTAATGCTTCCCTTTTTTATTTGGCTTGAATAATCAAGCTATCAATTAGATAGCTACGATATTCTCAGCCTGTGGACCTTTAGGACCTTGAGTTACTGTGAACTCAACTTGCTGACCTTCAGCAAGAGTTTTGAAACCGTCACCAGAGATTGCGCTGAAATGAGCAAAAACATCTGGACCAGACTCTTGCTCTAGAAAACCAAAACCTTTAGATTCGTTGAACCATTTAACGGTTCCTTTAACTGTATTAGACATAATAATGTACCTGAATTTTAATAAATAGAGTTGTGTCATCAAAATTAAGTGATGACTTGTGTAGCAGTGGAAATCTTGACTTTATTTTAAAACTTCAGAACGGGTGTTACGAATACAACAACGAAATGTAGGATATAAATTTTAGGCTTTCTTTCTTGCTGGGTATAATCATACAGAGATTACTAAGTAATGTCTAGTAATAGTTTATTTATTTAACCGAAATAAGCAAAATAATGAAAATCTAGTGAGATAGCCCCATAAAAAGCGAGATTTTAATGGAAATAAAAAACGCCACATTGTGGCGTTTTTGGTGCTTGAAGGTTAAATACAGCGAGCTTAAAGTGCTTCTTCACCCGTTTCACCAGTACGAATACGGATGGTTTGTTCAATGTTTGTAACAAAAATTTTGCCGTCACCAATTTTACCTGTTTGTGCCGCTTCAATAATGGCTTCAATAGCAGAGTCTACCATGTCAGCTTTTATGGCTATTTCAAGCTTAAGTTTTGGCAAAAAGTCCACCACGTATTCGGCACCACGGTACATTTCTGTGTGACCTTTTTGACGACCATATCCTTTTACTTCTGTTACGGTCATGCCGTGAATATCAATTTCATGCAGGGCATCACGAACATCATCAAGTTTAAATGGTTTAATTACTGCTGTAATCAGTTTCATATTTTTTCCTTAAAAAGTTAAGTACTTAGCGTGTTGCTTCGTCTTCTATATTGTGACTCATTGAAGCGGTTTTATTATTGTCTGGATATTTTGCCAAATGTTGACCCATTTGGATAGGGGTATCTGAATGAATCTTTCCTAATTCTGGTAATTGGCCTTCTGGGGTAAGTAAAACCACGGTTGATCCCATGTTAAAACGACCAATTTCATCGCCTTTAGTAAATGAAATGTTTTCTTCAGTATAATCCCAATGCTGAATGGTTGGTTGATATTCAGGTGTTATTTTACCTTGAAACACCGTTTCCATACTGCCAACAAAAATAGCGCCAACCATAATTAAACAAAATGGCCCTTTATCACTTTCAAAACGAATCACTAGGCGCTCATTACGTGCAAAAAGGCCGTCTACTTGACGTACTGTGGCAGGGTTAACTGCAAATAAGTCACCAGGCACATAGGTCATAGAAAGTAATTTTGCGTCAACGGGAATATGAACACGGTGATAGTCTTTTGGTGAGAGGTAGATAACCGCTGCATCACCATTTCTAAAATTTTTGGCATATTCAATGTCTCCACCTACTAAGGCTTCAACGGAATAAGTATGGCATTTAGCTTGAATAATTTTATTGCCATTAATGTGTGTTGATTGACTGATTAATCCATCTGCAGGGCTTACCCAACTATCTGGAGTGTCATCAATTGGTCGCGCATCAGGTTTTAAGGCGCGGGTAAAAAAGGCATTAAAATGTGGATAATTATCCATGTTTTGATCAGCGGCTTCACTGACATTAATGTCGTAAACCTTAGTGAGTAGTTTGATAATGTTATTTTTTACCCAAGGTGTTTCAACCTGCATAAACCAGTGCATGCCACTAGAAAGCAAATGTTTTGGAATAAAATACTGAGGAGTGACCTTTACAAGATCCATAAATTTTGCCATTACCAAGCTTTCCTTAAAAATTAAGACTGATTAACTTAATGGGATTCTAAAGTAAAAAATTCAAGGTGGCTACTTGATAATGTATTTAGTTTTTTACTCATACTTGCTTGGTATTGAGTAAAAAATATTATTTACTTTGTTGAATTACGTACCATTCTTGGTTGGTAGTATGACATTTGAGGGTGTTTACTGGGGTCATCAATAAACTAACTTAGAAGCAGATGTTAAAGATTCATAAACAAAGTTAGATTTTGATAATGATGGAACAAATGCTTGTGTAGGGTTGAATTTAGGATAGGGTAATTTTTTAATTTGTTTTATTTAGGTGTTGAAGTTTCTACTAGCTCTTTTGAAAAGAAATATTCTTCAACAGGTGAAAAGTGGAGTGGTAATGCTACGGTTATCTCTGTTGGTATTCAATCTTATTTCTAAGTAAAGTTTAGATACGTTAATTTTTGAATATCTAAAACAATACAAGTAAAAGTTATTTGTATTGTTTTGCTAACTTGCTTTTCTATTTGTATTTTTGATTATTGTTATTTTTTTGCAGTGATCTCTTTCTGCTTTTCTCATTAATTTACTTCACAAAATTGCTTGTAAATCCATGATGTTTTGGGCTATTTAATGTATAATTCGCGCAATTAAATGTTTCATAGTAAGGAAAACAATCATGTCTGATATAAAAAAGGTCGTTTTAGCCTATTCTGGCGGTTTAGATACTTCAATTATTGCTCAGTGGTTACAAGATGAATATAACTGCGAAGTCGTTACTTTTACGGCGGATATTGGTCAAGGTGAAGAGATAGAGCCTGCACGAGCTAAAGCCCAAGCAATGGGGATTAAAGAAATCTATATTGAAGACCTTCGAGAAGAATTTGCACGTGATTTTGTTTTTCCAATGATGCGTGCTAACGCCATTTACGAAGGTGAATATCGTTTAGGTACCTCAATTGCTCGACCTTTAATTTCTAAACGTTTAGTTGAAATTGCTAAAGAAGTGGGTGCAGACGCCATTGCTCATGGCGCAACGGGTAAGGGTAATGACCAAGTACGTTTTGAACTGAATGCTTACGCTTTAATGCCAAATGTTAAGGTGATTGCACCATGGCGTGAATGGGATTTAATGTCCCGAGAAAAATTAATGGCTTATGCCGATGAACACAATATTGCTGTTGAAAAGAAAAAGGGCAAAAAATCACCGTATTCAATGGATGCTAACTTGCTTCATATCTCTTATGAAGGTGGCATTATTGAACATCCAGAAAATGAACCAGAAGAAGATATGTGGTTATGGACGGTTTCACCAGAAAATGCGCCAGATGTAGCAACCTATTTAGATATTGAATTTGAAAAAGGGGATATTGTTGGCATTAACGGTGACAAAATGTCGCCAGCAACGGTAATGGAATACTTAAATAAAGTGGGTGGCGAAAACGGTATTGGTCGTGATGACATTGTAGAAAACCGTTTTGTAGGTATGAAAGCTCGTGGTTGTTATGAAACACCAGCGGGAACGATTATGCTTAAAGCTCACCGTGCAATGGAATCTTTAACATTAGACCGTAATGCCGCTCACCTTAAAGATGAGTTAATGCCTAAGTATGCTGAAATGATTTATAACGGATTTTGGTTTGCACCAGAACGTGAAATGTTACAAGCATTAATTGATCAATCACAAACTTACGTTACAGGTAATGTACGCCTTAAATTGTACAAAGGTAATGTCATTATTGTGGGGCGTACTTCAGAATATAGCTTATTTGATGAAGCAATTGCTACTTTTGAAGAAGATGGCGGTGCTTACAACCATAAAGACGCTGAAGGATTTATTAAACTAAATGCTTTACGCCTTAAAACGGCAGCTAAAAAACGTCTTAAATAATTAAGTTTTAAATTAATTAAGAGCTTATCCTACAAAAACAGCGTTATTTTTAACGCTGTTTTTGTATGTAGGTATTTGCTAAATTTTCGATACTTTAATAAGTGCTAAATATATGTCAAATAATAAACCACGTATTCCGAGTTTTGCTGAATTAAGACAGCACCCATTTTTAATGCTGGGTTTTGGGTTTGGATCAGGGTTATCACCCAAAGGGCCTGGAACAGCTGGTACTCTATTAGGCCTACTTTTGTTTGTTCCTCTTTTATGGTGGTCAGAAGCTGCGGCTTGGGCTGTATTAATTATAGGGCTTTTTAGCGGTAGTTATATTTGCGGTAAATCGTCAGAATATATGCAAGTGCATGACCATGGTGGTATTGTTTGGGATGAATTTGTTGGTATCTGGTTGGTTTTATTAACACTTCCAATTCAAAGTTGGCAATACTGGTTATTTGCATTTGTAGTATTTAGAGTATTTGATATCTTGAAACCTTGGCCTATTAAGACAGTGGATGAAAATGTCTCTGGTGGTTTTGGCATTATGCTTGATGATGTTTTAGCCGCAATTTATTCAGCCATAGTGATTTGGGGCGTTTATTTTTTTATGGCTGTGTAAGTCAATTTGTGGATAATAAAAGTAACAAAAAATACGTTTTATAGTTGTATATAAATTTTACTTTGTCTATCATTAATAACTTTAGAAGCGTTGCCTGTATAAAAAAAATGGTTTTTCGGGTATATTACGCACCAAAATTACAGTATAAGTGGGAGTTAGAATAAAAATGTTTATTCCATGCGATGAAGCAAAGCGTTTAATCAAAGATAAAAAGGCACAGTTAGTTGATGTAAGAACGCCTGAAGAGTTTGCAATGAGTAAGCTACCAGGAGCGGTTAATATTCCACTACAAGATATTGATAGAGTGGGTGAAAGCATGTTAAATGCTGATCTACCCGTTATCGTTTTTTGTCGTTCAGGACAGCGTTCACAAATGGCTATGCAAATTTTGCAGTCGCAAAGTTTTTCAGAAGTCTATAATCTAGGCTCGTTTATGTCTTGGCACCAATGCCCAGATCTATAAAGCCACTTTTTAAAAGATAAAATAAAAAAGCACTTAAAGCCTAGCTGTTTTAAGTGCTTTTTTTTTAAGTAAATAACCTTTAAGGATTTAATATGAAACTTGCACTGCATTGGCAAATATTAATTGCATTGATTTTAGCTGCTTCTATGGGGTCTTATACAGGAACAGAAGGGCAAGTTTTTGGAATCCACTGGATAGCAATTTATACATTTTTAGGTACTTTATTTTTAAATGCGCTAAAAATGATCGTTGTGCCTTTGGTAATGTCTGCCATTATTACCGGTATATCAACGGTAGGTAGCCAAGGTGGTTTTGGCCGTTTAGGCATGAAAACGTTAGGTTATTATGTTGTAACCAGTTTTATTGCCATTTTAGTAGGCCTGGTGTTAGTTAATATTATTCAACCAGGTGTTACGGGTAATCCACCACCAATCATTGAAGCAAATGAGCAAGTCACCCAAGCGGTAGAAGGTAAGTCTGTGGGCGATGTGGTACAAGTCTTTTTGCGCATGATTCCTACAAATGTGGTTGATGCAGCGGCCAATGGTCAAATGTTAGGTTTAATCTTTTTTAGCCTATTGTTTGGTTATTTTATGACCAAACTAAAAGGTGATGTAGCCACCACCATGAATAATTTCTGGCAGGGTATTTTTGATGTCATGATGTTAATTACTGATTTGGTGATGAAGTTTGCACCTATGGGTGTGTTTGGTTTAGTTGCTGCTTCGGTTGCTAAAACTGGTTTTGATCAATTTGAGAATTTAGCACTGTTTTTTATGACCGTAGTTGCCGCTCTTTCCATTCACTTTTTTGTTGTTATGCCCATTATTCTTAGGGTTTTTGGTGGCATTAAAAACCCTTGGTTACATTACCAAGCTATGGCTCCTGCACTATTAACGGCATTTTCAACCAGTTCATCATCTTCTACCTTACCAATCTCTTTAAATGCAGTAGAGCACAGAGCAGGGGTGTCTAACCGAGTAACCAGTTTTGTATTGCCATTAGGCGCAACCGTTAATATGGATGGTACGGCATTGTATGAATGTGTTGCGGCCATTTTTATTGCTCAGCTATTTGGAATGCAACTGGATTTTGCAACGCAACTACTGATTGTTTTTGTGGCCTTAACTACCTCAATTGGCGTAGCTGGTATTCCATCTGCCAGTTTGGTTGCCATAAGTATTATTTTAGTGGCTGTAGGTTTGCCTGCTGAAGCGATAGGTTTATTGTTGGTGGTAGATAGAGTCTTAGATATGATGCGAACGGCAGTTAATGTGTTCAGTGACTCTGTTGGTGCGGTTGTAATTGCTCGTTCAGAAGGTGAAAAAGGTATTTTGACCTCTAAAGAGTTTTAATGCTTTTAAATGTTATAAATGCCTTGAATATAGTGAAAATGTGCTTTTACCAGGCCTGGTGAAAGTAAAAAAACAGGTTAAATATAAGGATAATCGTTTGAAAATCATTATTACAGAATTAGCAGGCCTGGTAAATCTACAAGATCGTTCTGTTCTTTTACAGATTCAAGAACAGTTAAATCAACATATAACCCATTACAGCGATGATTTTGTACAAGATATGAGCCATATAAGCCAAGCGGCGCACTATGAAGGCAATATGCTTGTTGATCATATTGAATACATAAAAGACAATATTTTTCGTTGCGATTATAGCTATGATTGGGCCATTGGTTGGACGTGTTCGGGTACTCAAGAAGCAGGGCGTGTAAAAGAAAAGGTGCGTTTTAGCTTGTCTGAGAATGGAGAGTTAGATTTTAAGTTTTTAAAGCTGGATGTTTAATGTTTAATGTATCTTTGTATCAAGTTAAATAACGGCCAATAAACTCGCCTTAAATAAAAAGCCACTTCACACAAGTGGCTTTTTCATGTCTGCTACTTACAACCAAGAATCACGGCTTAATGAATACTGTACGGCACTAATTCAGGGCCATTTTTATCTATTTTAATAATCTGTGTTTCTGGTCGCCAATCACCTAAAACCCAACGGTGTAAGGTTTTATGTTGGGCTTCAATTGTATGGTGTTGTGGTCGATGTGTGTGGCCATGAATCATATGTGTGACTTGTGGAAACTGCTGAAATAAATTATTAACAGCGGTCTGATTTACATCCATAATCTGACTCTCTTTCTTTTTTGTGTATTCGCTAGAACGGCCACGTAATTTATTGCCAATATAAATACGACGTTTACGACATAAATTTAATAAGATCCACTGAATTAAAGGGTTTCGTAAGATGATACGCATACGTTGATAGCCCGTATCATCTGTGCATAATGTATCACCATGCAAAAACAGATAAGGCTCACCGTAGAGGTTGTTTAATGAAATATCTTTAAGCAGTTTAATGCCAGTAGCTTTAAAAAAACCTTGGCGCATTAAAAAATCACGATTACCGTACTGTAAATAAATTTTAACGCCTGAATCGGTAAGTTTTTTAAACTCAGAAATATATTCGGCATAATTTTCTAATCCAACATCATCACCCACCCATATTTCAAATAGATCGCCTAATATATAAAGCGCATCAGCTTTTGGCGCTTCTTGTTGTAAAAAGTGCATAAAGGTTTGATTAATAGCGTGATTACTGTCAGGTTGTAGATGAATATCTGCAATAACAAAAGTAAAAGGAGTGGATGCGGGGTGATTTATTGAATTCATTGGGAGATTCTATCAATAAAGGGAGATAAGGGATAGATTCAAAACAAAAAAGCAGGCCTGTATAAAAGCCTGCTTTAAAAGCGTAGTCTGATTGAGAGTAATGATTAAATCTTAGTCTTCAATTAAACGCGTTTTGAGAATGGTAATATCATCAACAGGTACATCTTGGTGGCCCATTCTGCTGGTGGTTTCTACGCCAGCCATGGCATCAACAATATCCATACCATCGGTTACTTTACCAAATACCGCATAACCCCAGCCTTGTGTATCTTTACTGGTATGGTTTAAAAAGCTATTGTCTTTTAGGTTAATAAAAAACTGAGTGGTCGCTGAATGTGGATCCATTGTGCGAGCATAAGCTAAGGTACCACGATCATTGGTTAGGCCATTATCCGCTTCGTTTTCAATTGCTGCACCAGACGCTTTTTCTTGCATGCCTTCAACCATTCCACCACCTTGCACCATAAAATTAGGAATAATACGGTGAAAAATCGTGCCGTTATAAAAACCATCCATCACATAGTGAATAAAGTTTTCAGCACCAATGGGTGCTTTTTCATCGTCTAGCTCTACGGTGATATTACCCATGGTGGTTTCAATAATTACTTTTGACATCTTTGTTCCTTATATTGTACGTTTAAGCGGGTGTATTTATTTGATTTGGCGTGCTTTAATGATTTTTACTGTTTTAAGAGGTACATCTTTCATACCATTTTTAAAACCTGTTTTTACATTACGAATTTCATTGACTGTTTTCATGCCGCTAATGACTCTTCCAAATACTGCATAACCCCAGCCACGTGGTGTTTTTTCACGAAAATCTAAAAAGGTGTTTTGTGCTACGTTAATAAAAAACTGTGCGGTAGCTGATGCTGGATCATTAGTACGAGCCATGGCGACAGTACCAATACGGTTACGTAGGCCGTTGTCTGCTTCGTTAGGAATAGGGGCATGAGTGATTTTTTTCTGAAAATCTTCTGTAAAACCACCGCCTTGAACCATGAAGTTAGGAATTACACGATGAAAAATCGTGTCATCATAAAAGCCTTCATTTACATACGCTAAAAAGTTTTTAACCGTTTTAGGTGCTTTATTAGGATATAGCTCTAAAACAATTGTGCCATCTGTGGTTTCAATTAATACTTGTGGATTGGCTTTTTTAGTTGTGCTGTTACTGTCAGTGGCTGCTGTTTGTGCAAAAGCGGTGCTGCTTATAAACAGGCTTAATAGACTGGCTTTTAATATTAAAAACAAACTTCTAGTCATGATTCACTCCAAAATTATTAATGTAGATAAGATACAATATGCGCATTCTAACACCTAGGCAAAGCAGACTTAAGGCCTTAATGGCAATTAGTTATTCATTGTAGGTAAATATTAATGGTTAAGTCATGATTTTAATCACTATTGGCCGTGTTTGTCATTTTTGTCTAGGGTTTAACCGTTTAGAAACGGCTGTTAAAAATAAGATCTACAATTAAATCTAACTTATCAATCAACCATATAAAATGCGGGTTATCACAATGCCGCTTTTATGACATTCGACTAGGAATATTATGAGTCTACAAATTTATAATACTGAAACCCGTAAAAAAGAAATTTTTACTCCCATTCATCCCGGCAAAGTGGGTATGTACGTTTGTGGCGTGACAGTTTATGACTTATGTCATATTGGTCATGCACGGGTTATGGTTGTTTTTGATACAGTGGTGCGTCACTTAAGAGCCTTAGGCTATGAGGTGAATTATGTTCGTAATATTACCGATATCGACGACAAGATTATTAAACGAGCATTAGAAAATGGTGAATCTATACAAGAATTAACCACCCGTATGATTACAGAAATGCATGCCGATGAAGCCGCAATGAATGTGTTAAGACCGGATATGGAGCCAAAAGCAACTGAACATATGGACGAAATTCGTCAAATGATTGGTACCCTTATTCAAAAAGGTTTTGCATACCCGGCTGAAAATGGCGATGTTTACTTTAAAGTAAAAGCATTTGAAACCTACGGTAAATTATCGGGTAAAAATATTGATGATTTAGAGTCTGGTGCACGTGTTGATGTCAATGAAGTAAAACAAGACCCATTAGATTTTGTACTTTGGAAAGCCTCTAAAGAAAATGAACCTAGTTGGAATTCTGACTGGGGTAATGGTCGTCCTGGTTGGCATATTGAATGTTCAGCCATGTCTACAAAATGCTTAGGAAACCACTTTGATATTCATGGTGGTGGTATGGATTTATCGTTCCCACATCATGAAAATGAAATTGCGCAATCTGAATGTGCAACGGGTGAACATTACGTTAACACTTGGATGCATTGTGGTTTTGTAAGAATTGACGATGAAAAAATGTCAAAATCACTTAATAATTTCTTTACGATTCGTGAAGTGCTAAAAATATATCACCCAGAAGTCATTCGTTATTTCTTATTGTCTAGTCATTATCGTAGCCCGGTTAACTATTCAGAAGAGAATTTAAACATTGCTAAAGCGAGTGTAGGACGCTTATATTCTGCTATTGAAAATACCAGTGATATTGCCAAAGGTGTTGCTGCGACTGAAGGCACTGACTATGAATCCGAATTTATGGCTGCAATGAATGATGACTTTAATACACCAAAAGCCATAGCGGTACTTTTTGAATTAGCAAAAGAAGTCAATAAAACAAAATTACCAGGCCTGGTAAATCTATTAATTAAATTGGCTAATCAAATTGGTTTACTTGAACATTCTGCCGAAAGCTTTTTTAAAACTCAGCCAACAGATTCAACACTTACCGATGAAATGATTGCCCAGTTAATTGAAGAAAGAAAATCAGCAAGAGCAGATAAAAACTTTGCTCGTTCGGATGAAATACGCGATTTATTAGCCGAGCAAGGCATTGAATTGCTCGATAATTCAGAAGGAACAACCTGGAGAAGAGGGTAGTCTAAGCCTGTAAACCCAATGGTTTTTCGGTTTTAAAAATCCCATACAAAAAATAAGTGCATATAAAACAGCTACTTAAATATGCTTATAAAATTTGTTTATTACTTAATAGTTATTCTTATGCTTGACAGAATAAGGAAATACTAATATACTTGAACCATTCATGTTTCTTCATGAGTATCCTCCTCTGATTATTTCTTTTGAGATAATGTATTTAAACCCGAGTAGTCCACTTGGGTTTTTTTTCGTCTATTAAAAAGCTTAAATCAATATCATAATAAACTCTGATAGCGACGATTAACCGATAAAATCATGGTAAAAATAGTCAGTATTTCTAGCTGTCTTTTACGATGACAATCTTTGGTTATGATTTTGTTGCTGTGCTTACGGGTGATTTGAATCGGTTTTTTTAATATTATTGTAACCAACAGGTGGCATGACATCTTTTAAACGATCATATTTTTTGTTTAATAATGACTTAAAAATAGTCGTATATTCGAGTACCGCTTTTACATAGGCACGGGTTTCTGAAAAAGGAATCGAATCAACCCATTGGTCAGCAGGTAAGGTTCCTGACTTGGGTATCCAAGAATCTACTCGGTTAGGCCCTGCATTATAAGACGCAGTAGCTAACACTTTTTGACCTGCATATTTATCGCTTAAATAACTTAAATACGCACTGCCGAGCTCAATGTTGTTGTCTGCTTTTATTAGATCTCGGTAAGAGACTTTTTTAACCCCTATTTTTTTACCAATATATTTAGCGGTTCTAGGCATAAGTTGCATTAATCCCACCGCGCCAACTGGCGAACGAATATCTTCTGAAAAAGCACTTTCACGACGCATAATGCCATAAATCCAAGCAGGATCTATATTGTTTTTATTGGCATTTTGCATAACGGGTTCTTTGTGCGGTGTTGGAAAACGTAAATCTAAATCGTGCCATTTTTTTGCTTTAGCTAAGCTACGAATAGATTGTGCATACTGTTCCCACTGGTACGCTAAAACAGCAATGGCTTGTAATTCATTTCTATCAACTCTTTTAAGTAACTGATACCATTCACGTTTAGCACTTAAAGGCCAATTAACCGCCATTAACTCCTGAATACGTTGAAGTTCTGGGTATTTTTTAATGAGGTATTTTGTATTTTTCTGTTTTACAGGGTTTGGGTTGAATTGGTAAGGTTTATTTAAAATATCCGCAGCCAAAAAACCGTAATAATTACGTTGCTTGGCCAATAGTTTATAAATGTCATTGGCTTCTTTATGTTGTTTAGCGGCTGCTAACGCCCTTGCTTTCCAATATAGCCACTGCTTATCTTTTTGTTCTTTAGCAGGCATGAGTTCTATTGTTTCTAATAAAGTCGCCCAATCGGATTTTTTTAAAGCAACTTGTGCTTGCCAGCGTAAAGTATCCTCTGTTTTGGCAGAGGTATTATTGACTTCATCCAGATACTTCTCAGCCTGAGGAGCATATTTATAAGCTGTTCTTAAAGCGACTTTTCTTTTAAGTACCCCGTACTGATCCTTATTAAGACCATATTGTTTGTAGAACTTATTTAAGCTCTTATTGGCTAAGCTTGGGTCTCTTGAGGCGAGCAGACGAATACCTAAGGTAAAGATTCGTTTTTTGATTGTTGGTGATATATGCTTTGGTAACGGGCTAGTAATTAATGAAGGTTTTTTATACACCTTTAACCAGTAATTAAACATCGCTCTGTCTTTAGCAGAAAGATCTTTGCTCAATTTTTTGGCTTCATGTGTTTTACGTTTGTTCATGGCCAGTTCTATGCGATGCCATAACATCGCACCCGTTAATTTTTTATGGTTACGAATTAGCTTGTCTAAAGGTTTACAGGCATGATTAAGTTTAATTTGATCTTGCCATATCGGTTTAGCAAGTCTTAATGCTTTAGAGGTTTGCTTGCGGTTTGCCAGCGCTTGTATATGGTAACAACGAAGATTAAGACTTTTTTGCGGCTTGTAGTTATTTAAAAAGGTTGTCCATTTTTTTTGTTTGGCTAAATGCGTTAGCCATTTACTGTAAAGCTTATCACCTAAATAGTTATCTTGATTTTGGGCAATAAATTGTTTAATTTTTTTAGTGGGGGTTGTGCCCATGTGCATTCTGTAATCGTGGTAGTTGATGTACACAATTAATGGATAGTTTTTAAGCTTTTTTTTGTATTTAGCGATAGCTTGGCGATCATTTGCTTTTAAGCTTTTATAGGCGGCTAAAAAGTCTTTTTGCTGTGATGTTAAAAGACTTTTTTGAGTTTGGGCCTGTGCTTGAGTAGACAAAAAGGTAACTAGAAATAGGGCAAGTAATACGCTATAAAAAATATTATTAGATGCGGTTTTAATGGGGGGTATAAAGCATTGAAAAATTGATTTTGAGATAGGGGGGATGTGTATGCCTACATAAGAGGTATATAGAGTGCGCCAAGAAATTGTAATATTTCTAATTGTCAAAATCATATCCATCGTTGGTTATTTATAAAGTTACACAATAAGTTTTTTAACCAATATTTATGGTAGTTCAGTATTGTTGTAATCAGTCTTTCGTTATGAATCAATAACGGTAAGATATAAAAACAAGGTGTATAAATAAAATAAAAATTTCAAATTATTTTATTTTGCAGGCCTTGTTTTTAAATTATTCCATATTCTTCAATTCTACGGTTTACTGCGTAAAATGAAAGCTCTTTATTCATAAATAATTTTAAATTAACCTTCTTGTACCTCTTTAGCTAGGGGAATATGTAATACCTGACCAGGTTGTAATAGAGCGGTAGGTGACAGTTTATTATATTTGGCTAAATGTTTTGTCGAGATTTGGTTGGCTTTTGCAATATTCCAAAGATTATCGCCATTTTTAACAATGTATTTTGTGGCAATGATTTTTGGTGCTTTAGTCCAAATGGTAAGCTTCATGCCTGGTTGCAATACTTTATGTGTTGATATGTGATTCCACTTAGCGATTTGGGCTGTTTTAACATCATAACGTTTAGCTAATAACCACAAGCTTTCGCCAGGTTTTAATACATGTTTAACCTTAAGATTAGCGGATGCATTTAATTTACTTTTAGCTTGGCTTTGTGGGGTATAAACCGCTAATTTTTGACCTAATTTTAAATACGATTTGGTCGATAAACTATTCCACTTAGCCAGTTGTTGAGTTGTGGTGTTGTATTTTTTGGCAATGGTCCATAAAGAATCACCCGACTTAACAGTGTGTATTTTTTTATTTGAAGCAGACGCTACCTTGCTTGCAGGTTGGCTAATGGTTTTAGAATAACGAACACTTTTTGAGGAAGCGTTTTTATCATAATTACTAGCAAGCGCATAGTTTGATTGATTTACTGGAATAGGTATCAATAAAGTTTTGCCCGCACGAATATTCGCATTTTTCATTCCGTTAAGCCTTTTAATGGCTTTAGAGGATGTTTTATATTTGTAAGCAATGACGCTTAAGCTATCGCCTGGTTTAATTTTATGTTTTTTCCAATGCACTTTAAATAAACGAGAGTTGCTTTGTAGCAGTTCTGCAATTTTTTTAGATTTAGCAATGGGTAATAAAATATGGTGTACGCCATTTGGTGGTGTAGCTGGTTGGTGATAGCAAGGGTTTAGTTTCTGAAACGTTTGGCTTGATGTACTTGAAATACTGGCTATCTGATGTAAAGACACCTGTTTTTTAAGTGTAAAGACTTTGAAAAATGGCTTGTTATCAATAGGTTCAATCGTTGTTTTAAATTGTTCTGGGTTTTCAACTATGTGAGCAACAGCGAGAAGTTTTGGTACATAACCTTGAGTTTCTTTAGGTAAGTAGGGCTGAATCTCCCAGAAATTAGGTTGATAATCTTCAATATTAGGTTCGTTTTTATGTGCTTTGCGATATTTGCGTTGCGCACGGTATACGGTTCCTAAGCCAGCATTGTATGAAGCTAAAGCCAATAACCAATCATTATTATTTGAGGCATACAACTCTTGTAAATAATCTAACGCTGCAGATGTACTTTGCACAACATCTTTTCGACCGTCATACCACCAGTTACGGTGCAGGTTAAAGGTATCACCTGTACTTGGAATAAACTGCCAAAGACCTACCGCACTTTGATGGGATCGAGCAACCGCTTTAAAACCACTTTCTACTGCGGGCAATAATGCAATCTCATAAGGCATATTGCGTTTTTTAACTTCGTTTAAAATATAATATAAATACGGTTTAGCGCGTTCAGAGACAAGCTTTAAGTGTGTTTTTCTTTGGTCATAAAAGCTTATAAAATCATCGTATTTGCCATAGTGCTCATCGGCTAAATCAAAATGATGGCTCATTTCATCCCAAATATTTGGGTAGTAATGTACCTGAGTTGCTAAATTAAGATTGAGCTTATCAGGTGTAATATCGGCAGATTTAGAAATAGAATGCGATTTGTGTGCAGAAGCATTACTTATTGTCGGTAACGGCGTTGGCTCAGTATGAGATGGTGTCGTTTGATTGGTTACGCAACCACTTAATACTAACGAACCTAAACCAATACTAAAAGCGGTAGAAACTGCTTTTTTATAGTTTATAAACGCTTGGTTTATTGCAGTTTGCAATGGCTTGTGTTTGAAGCTAAATATTGGTTTCATTGATTTTTGATTCATGTTTATTAGTATTTGTTTTTATGTTTGGTAATTTAGAATGGTTATTTCATTCTCTCGTTGATTTAGTGTTGCTTATCAAATTCATCTTTCCAGGCTCTTAAATGCGCAAATAAACTGCTTGGCGATTCATCTGCACCACGGGAAATGAGTTTGGCTTTAAGTTCAGGCGTATCAAATCTTAAAAAAGGATTGGTTGCCTTTTCTTCACCTAATGTAGACTGTGGCCCTAAATGTTCTGCAGGGTAGACGATATGGGTTTCTTTTATACGATTTTGCAATGCCATATTGTCTGGTTCAACCAGTTGTGAGAAGCTTAAATTCGTTTGGGTGTATTCATGTCCACAATAAAAACTGGTGTTATCGGCAAGCTCGCGAAGTTTTAGAATAGAGTCAGTAAACTGTTCAACAGTACCGCCTAATATTCGGCCACAACCGGCGGTAAATAAGGTGTCGCCACAAAAAAGAGCTTGATCATTGTAATATGCAATGTGGTCCTTGGTATGACCTGGCGTATCTAAAACTTTAAATATAAATTCATTAGTGAGGTTTATGGAATCGCCTTCTTTACATCTGATTTGTATAGCTGGGAGTTTGGCTTTTTCTGGACCGTATACTAACGCCTCCGGAAAATGCGTTAAGATATCGGCTATACCATCAATATGATCAAAATGGTTGTGAGTGACTAAAATGGCTTTGGCGATAAGTTGGTGTTTTTCTAGAAAATCAATAACTTGCTTAGATTCACCTGGGTCAACAATCCAGGCATGCTGAGAGCTGTGAATAATCCAAATATAATTGTCATAAGTGCCAACAAGTGCGGGTAAGCCAACGATATTCATAAAGATACAAAACCAATTGTTATAATTGGTCATTATTCTACCAAATTTATACATAAAAGTACTTGGAAAAGAGCCATGAACCTGGGATTTCAGCAGTTTTTATCAAAATGGTTTACACATTCACCCGGTGAGGTGATATATGAGCAAGAAAAACGCTTGGTTGATAAAGCTTTGCATAACCTATTTGGTTATTTTTTAGTGCAATTGGGTTGTGTGTCTAAGCACAGTTTATTAGGTAATAGTCGTATAAAAAGTAAGCTGTTAGTCGATGAAGTAATCTCGCCTAAAATGATAAATTCTCAAGAGTTTTGTTGGATAAAAGCGGAACTTGATTTTTTACCTATCGGTAAGGAAAAAGCCGATGTTGTATTGTTACCACATACCTTGGAAACCATTGATGACCCTTATTATTTACTAAGGCAAGTAGATAGTATGTTATTGCCAGAAGGTCATATTGTGATTACGGGCTTTAATCCTTTTGCGTGTATGCCTTTTAGGTTAAAACATATTTCTAAGTTATCTGGTTTTAAAAAGGCGCACTTTCGTCGTGTATCCCGTTTAAAAGAATGGCTTGAAGTTTTAGGTTATGAAATTGAAACCATAGAATATACTTCTGTAATGTGTTTTACGCAAAACGAAAAATATAAAGCTTGGGCAAAAATTATAGAAACTTTAGAAAATGCTCTAAAGAAAATTGGTTTTGATTTTGGCAATGTTTACTGTTTAGTCGCTAAAAAAAGAGTCGATTCTCCCACGCTAGTTGGGCTTAAATGGCATTTACCAAAATGGCAGCGTGTCCGTAATGGAGCAATGGCTTCACAGCGTTCTGGATCTTATAAAAGAAAAATAAAACAAGATAACAACAAAGGGTAAAGTAGAGAGTTAATTTTTAATGGCACTTTTTTATTTGAATCTATGCTTAAAATTAAATAACAGCAAAAAAGTGGGTTTTAGCTGTTTTAATTGTGGTTTGACTTGTGCAGAAGTTTCTTTGTTCCTTTAGTTTAAAAAATAGAAAGACCTATCATTACGAGATTTACCAGGCCTGGTAAAATATCCCAATTCTTCAATAAATAAGATAAATCATGTCAAAAAAGACCAACCAAATAGTGTACGCCTTTACCGACGGCGGTTGCCGTGGAAATCCAGGCCCAGGGGGTTGGGGTGTATTACTTAAGTACGGAAAACATATTAAAGAACTTAATGGTTTTCAAGATAATACCACTAATAACCAAATGGAACTTATGGCGGCAATTCAAGCCTTTGAAGTATTAAACCGAGAGAGTGTTGTGCATATAACGACAGATTCTCAATATGTTAAAAACGGCGTTACTCAGTGGATGAAAGGTTGGAAGCAAAAAGGCTGGAAAACCGCAAATAATCAACCCGTAAAAAATAAAGAACTTTGGTTGCGACTTGATAAAGCCTTACAAAATCATCAAGCAGAATGGTTTTGGGTAAAAGGCCATTCAGGACATCCAGAAAACGAAAGGGTAGATGAACTTGCTAATCTAGCGATTGACCAACTGCAGAGAATGGGGAAGTCATGACAAATGATGAATGATGAATGATGAATGTAAGTTATTCATCATAAAACAATCCATGTTTAAACATCAAACATTAAACAATTACCAAACAATGCTTTCATCGGCTTTTTTAGAAATCTCTTCAAGCTTTTTTTGATGCAGAAGAATTTCAGAATCCGTGGCTTTGATTACTCTTAATTGAGGTCTGTCTGTTCTTACTCGCACTTGAATATCTTCATTATTCGCATTTTGTTGGGTATCCGCATTGAGTATTAACGCGGTTTGTCCACCCGTCATAGCTAAATAAACATCGGCTAAGATTTCTGAATCGAGTAAAGCGCCATGAAGAGTTCGGTTTGAGTTATCAATGTACAACCTTTTACACAAGGCGTCTAAAGAGTTTCTTTGCCCGGGATAGGTTTTACGAGCCATTTTCAATGAGTCAGTTATGACACAATGATCTTCAATTTTTCCCCATTTATTGTTGGGTAAAAGCGAGAGCTCATGATTAATAAATCCCACGTCAAACGGGGCATTGTGAATAATCAATTCTGCACCCGTTACATACTCCATAAAAGCATCAACCACTTTGGCAAATTTAGGCTTATCTTTCAAAAAATCATCGGTTATACCGTGAACATCAATCGCATCTTGCGGTACAGATCTTTCAGGAAAGATATATTGATGATAATTGTTGTTGGTTAAACGGCGTTTAACCATTTCAACAGCACCAATTTCAATGATGCGATCACCATTGTGCGGGTCAAACCCAGTCGTTTCAGTATCTAAGATAATCTGGCGCATTTATATTCTCTTTACGGTAAAATATTGTCCATTATTTTAAAGCATAAAAGCCATTCATATTAAATTAAAAGTTTCAAAGGACGAATTATGAGAATTAAAAAGGGCAGCCGCGTAACCTTTCATTATGAATTACGTGACGATAAGGGCAATATCATTGATTCAACATTTGATTCAGAACCGGTTATTTATATTCAAGGTGAAGGTGAAATTATTGAAGGTTTAGAAGAGTTTTTAGAAGGTGAAGAGCCAGGCTTTGAAGCAAAAGTCACGATTCCACCAGAAAAAGCTTATGGTGTTGCAAGTCAGGATTTAATTGTGTTTGCAGGCCCTGAAAACTTTGATGATAATGTTGAAATTGAAGTAGGTTCAACCGTAGAAACAGAAGACCCAGACGGAACTACCGTAGTATTTAGAATTATTGAAGTAACAGAAGATAAGGTCTATTTAGATGGCAACCATCCATTAGCTGACCAAACTTTAGATTATAAAGTAGAAGTCCTAGAAGTCCATTAAAACGGTTAGATTGTCCTCTAACACCGCTATTTCTTCGTCAAAAACGGTCGAGTACTTATTGTACACTCCCTTGTTTTTCCTTGAACTGGCAATGTTATAGAACAATCTAATTCGTTTTAACCGTTACGATTACAAGTTCTAACGCCGCCATTTCTTTATCAAAAACGGTCGAGTACTTATCGTACACTCCCTTGTTTTTCCTTGAACTGGCAATGTTATAGAAAAATCTAACTCGTTTTAACCGTTACGATTACAAGTTCTAACACCGCCATTTCTTTATTAAAAACGGTCGAGTACTTATCGTACACTCCCTTGTTTTTCCTTGAACGGGCAATGTTATAGAACAATCTAATTCGTTTTAATAATCGCTGCAATAACGGTTCACCATCGTTAAGACATTAAAAAGCCCGGTTGAATATAAATTCAATCGGGCTTTTTTGGTTGCTTGTTTTAGAGAGAGTTAATCGTCTAAATTACCGCATTTTAAGTTACCAGGAACGGCAATATCAATACGTTTTGGATTTGGTAAGTTTAAACCATCCATAATGGTAGTAAAGTCAGTAAACGCTTTACCGTTACCAGCTCTAACATTATATTGTTTTTCTTCACCAATCGTACTTTGACTAAATCCTTTATAGTCATGGGCAGGGAATACCAAAGTATCTTCAGGAAGGGTAAATAGTTTAGTGGTTAAAGAGTGGTACATGCTTTCATTGCTGCCTAATTGAAAGTCAGTACGACCACAGTCACGAACCAATAAAGTATCGCCTGTAAAGGCTGCGCCATCAATTAAATAGGTAATGTCATTATTGGTATGCCCAGGTGTGTGCATGACTTTAATTTCTTGTTCACCTAGTTTAAATACATCACCTTCTTCAGCCAAAATGTCGGCACACTCTGAACCTGAATTTTTATGTACGACTATTTTAGCGTGAGTATGCTTACGCACAGGGCCAGCACCCGTAATATGGTCGGCGTGAATGTGCGTTTCTAATAAGTATTTAACATTCAGTCCAAGTTCTTCAATATGCTGAATATCGCGATCTACTTGTTCTAATACACAGTCAATTACAGCGGCCTCTTTGGTCGTTTCATCCCATACTAAGTAAGTGTAAGTCCAAGTATCATAATCAAATAATTGTCTAATTTTCATGTTGTCGGCCCTTATATTTATGGGTATGCACTAAAAGAAAGCGAAAAATTATTAGCTATTCTATTTGCTATAATGACGTTTTTCAAATCAACTTGAGGCATACCGCTTCAATTTGCATATAAAAATTTTATCTGGTTATTATCTATTGTTATGGCAAATACGTCAACCCCACATCTATCTACCCAAATTCCAACCCCGCAAAACATTATGCAGGCTATTTCTGGTTGTTTAATTAAAGACCGCCATTATTTGCAAAGAGATTTTACAAAAGGGGGCTTTGCAAATTTAACCCCAGAAAATTTAAGCGAGCAGGCCCTAGAAACTAACCAGGCCTGGCAAAATTTATTAAGCAAGCTATCACACTCATTAACTAAGGTGGCTGAACGCAAAAAAAATCTACCTAAAATAGAGTATGACGATGCGTTACCCGTGGCCGCTAAAAAAGACGATTTGGTTGAGTTAATAAAAAATAACCAAGTGGTGGTTATTGCAGGTGAAACGGGGTCAGGTAAAACCACGCAAATTCCTAAAATATGTTTAGAAGCGGGGTTAGGTATACACGGTAAAATTGGTTGTACGCAACCAAGACGGCTTGCTGCACGTAGCGTGGCCGAGCGTATTTCAGAGGAGTTGGGTTCATCACTTGGACAAATTGTTGGTTATCAAGTGCGTTTTTTAGACCAAGTGCATGACAACAGTTTAATCAAGGTTATGACCGATGGGATTTTATTAGCCGAAGTACAAAATGATCGGTATTTAAATCAGTACGAAGCCATTATTATTGATGAGGCGCATGAGCGTAGTATTAATATCGATTTTTTACTGGGTATTCTTAAACAGCTGTTGTCTAAACGCCCCGATTTAAAAGTGATTATTACTTCCGCCACTATTGATACCCAACGATTTGCAGACCACTTTACAATTAATGGTAAACGTCCTCCTGTTGTTGAGGTTTCTGGTAGAACTTACCCGGTTGAATTACGTTATCGCCCCTTGTCTGTTTATGAAGACGATGCGGGTAATGAAATTGAGCAAGATATGGTAACTGGTATTATTGATGCCATTGATGAACTGGCACATGAAGACCCGTTTGGTGATGTACTGGTGTTTCAAGTGGGTGAAAGAGATATTAAAGAAACCGCTGAAGCTTTGCGTAAACATCAGCTAAAAAATACTGAAATTGTGCCGCTTTATGCCCGATTATCCATGAGTGAACAGCAAAAGGTATTTCAAACATCGCAAAAACGCCGCATTATTTTAAGTACCAATGTCGCCGAAACTTCGCTTACTGTGCCCGGTATTAAATATGTGGTTGACCCAGGCCTGGTAAGAATTAGCCGTTATAGTGTTCGAAACAAAATTCAACGTTTACCTATTGAAAAAATATCACAGGCCTCTGCCAATCAAAGAAAAGGGCGTTGTGGTCGTGTAAGTAATGGTATTTGTATTCGTTTATATGACGAAGAGGACTTTAACGCTCGTCCAGAATTTACCGATCCAGAAATTCACCGAACCTCTTTAACGTCGGTTATTTTGACCATGACTCAGTTAAAACTGGGTGCGGTAAATCGTTTTCCGTTTATTGAAGCACCTAGTGATAAATCCATTAACGATGGTTTTAGGCAGTTACATGAGCTGGGCGCTTTAGACGAGCAACGTCGTTTAACAGATGAAGGTCGACAAATTGCTCGTTTACCGATTGATCCAAGTGTGGCCAAAATGGTGGTGGAAGCGGATAAAAATGGCGTATTACATGAGGTGTTAATTATTGCTGCGGTATTAAGTATTCAAGACCCACGCGATATTAATGAAACCACCATGCAAGCAGCGCGTACTGCGCATAAACGTTTTGAAGACCCACGCTCTGATTTTTTATTTTTCTTAAATCTTTGGCGTTTTTATGAGCATCAACGCCGTCATTTAACGCAAAATAAATTACGTAAACTCTGTAAAACCAATTTTCTCTCTTATATGCGAATGAAAGAGTGGCATGAACTGACTTTACAGTTAGAACAAAGCCTAAAACGCATTGGTATGAAAATAAGTGAATTGCATTTATATGAAGAGGTGCGTAAAAAAGGTCCGCAAGGTCAAGAAGGTGAAGTTACAGAACGCTTAAGTGATATTCACAGTATGGCCGTGCATCGTTCACTTTTAGCAGGCCTGTTAGGCAACTTGGCAACCAAAGATGATGAAAAATCGTATTTAGGCGCACGCAATACCAAGCTATTTATACACCCAAGTTCAAGTTTATTTAAACGTAAACCTAAATGGATGTTGTCGGCAGAGTTGGTTGAAACCAGTAAACTTTATGCTCGAACCAATGCGGTGATTGATGTGCATTGGGTAGAAGATTTAGCCAAACATTTAATTAAGCACAGTTACAGTGACCCACATTGGCAAAAAAAGACCGGCCAGGTTGGGGCTTACGAATCTATTACTTTATATGGTTTGCCAATTGTTACGCGTAGACCTTGCAATTACGGGCCAATTAATCCAACAGATGCGCATAAACTGTTTTTACGCCACGGTTTAGCACAAGGCGAGTTGTATACTAAAGCGGCCTTTTTTGTGCATAACCAGGCTTTAATTAAAAAAATAGAAAAGCTTGAACACAAATTGCGTCGTCCAGATTTTTTGGTGGATGAAGACGTGCTGTATCAGTTTTACGATGAACGTATTCCAAAACATATTTACAGTAAACCCGCATTTGAAAAATGGCTTAAAAAGACAGAAAAATTAGCGCCAGAAAAAATTAAAGAGCTGTTTTTAACCGAACAAGATTTAATGAAACAATCGGCGAGTGATTCCTTATTAAGTGACTTTCCTGACCAAGTGCATTTAAGTAATCAAATGTCTTTAGAGGTGGATTATCACTTTGAGCCAGGCAAAAAACGGGATGGCCTAATTTACCATCTACCGTTATCTACCTTAAATACGGTAAATTCAGAAGATTTTGAATGGTTAACACCAGGCCTGCTAAAAGAGAAAACCGCATTTTATATAAAGTCTTTGCCTAAATCACTGCGTAAACAGTTTATACCTGCGCCGCAATATGCGGATTTAGTGCTAACAGAAATGCAGCCTAATAAAATACTCAGCGGATCTAAAAAAGAGCCTTATCTTAACCAATTAGTTTGGGCATTAAATCGGCGCGCGAATGTAAAAGTTTCGCTCAATGACTTAACCGATGTGGTTTTACCAGATTACCTTACGCCTTTTTTTGTTTTAGAAGATGATAAAGGTCGTAAACTGGCAGAAAATAGTCAGCTAAACGCCTTAAAAGATGAATACCAACATTTAGTTGAAGCTAAAATACAAAAGCATCAAGCCAAGCAACAATCACAAGATACCGTGGTTACAGAATGGAATTTTGGGGATCTGGCTGATAATCAAACCATTAAAAACCAAGGCAAAGACATGCTGGCTTACCCAGCACTGCAACTGCAAAATAACGAGATTGTTTTGGGTTTGATGGGCGAACAACAAGCCGCATTACAGCAACATGGCCAAGCCGTATTGGTGTTGATTGAACGTTTATTGGCAGATAAATCAAAATATTTACAAAAAAAGCTCCCTATGCAAAAAGCCTGTTTATGTTACGCACCTTATGGTACTTGCCAAGACTTAACCCAACAAGTAATTGATAGAGCATTGCATGATTTAGTGCCCAATCCACAACAAATTCGTAGCCAGCAAGCCTTTACTGAAACACTTAATCTTGTGCAATCTAATTGGATTGATATGGCTCAACGCATTGCCAAACAGGTCAATACCATTTTTACGCATCATCAACAAATTGCTAAACAAGTGCGTGGTAAAGTAAACCCACGTTGGTTGGCTTCGGTATCCGATATACAACAGCAATTGGATGGGTTAATTTCTAAAGATTTTGTACGCAACACACCCGATTTTTGGTTTAAACAAATTGACCGTTATTTAAAAGCCTTACAAGTGCGTTTAGATAAGTTAGATTTAGATCCCAATAAAGATCAAAAATCGATTCGTGAAATACAGCCTATACTTAAAAAATATCAAGAAATTGCTCAAGAACCGGCTTATCAAGATTTACCAGGCCTGGTAAATATTCGTTGGATGATTGAAGAGCTGCGTATCTCCTTGTTTTCACAGCCAATAAAAACCATTAAACCTGTATCGATTCAACGAATTGAAAAACAGATAAAAGCGTTATAGATAAAGAATGCTTATGCTTTTAAAGAACATAATATGTCTATATAGAAAAGTGATCTTAAGCCTAATCATCTTAGATTAAGATTTATTCATAGTGATAGCGGATTCTACTTAATTACTTGTTTAAGAGGTTAAAGCGTTTTACACTATAGAAAGAATAATTAGTTTTAAGTATGTATACAATAAGGATACGACAATGAAAAAACGTTTTAACTTCAAGACAACCGCATTTTTATCAACAGCAATTTTGAGTTCAGCGTTATTTCTAGGCGGCTGTTCTGGTGATAATGACGATGCAACACAAGCCAAAGCACCAGAAGCAGCTAGTACAGCTGCTGCACAGGCTCCTGCAACTCAAAATACAATGGATGTTAAGCAACCCGCACCAGCTTCAACACCTAAAGAACCATTGCAAGCAACAACTGATACGGTTGTGGGTAATGAAGAAACCGTTTCTGAGGTAGAAAAAAATCTAGATGCTATTAAAGAGCAAGTATCAACGGATAAAGTTGAAGATGCTAAGGAAGAAGCGGCTGCCGTTGTTGCCACAGCAGCACCATCAGGTGAAAAAGCGTATGCAACTTGCGTAGGTTGTCACGGTGCTAAAGCTGAAGGGGGTGTTGGTCCTCGCTTAAACAATCAAAAGCCTGAAGATATTGTTGCTAAGCTTGAAAAATATAAGTCTGGCGAGCAAATGGGGCCAATGACAGCAATGATGGCTCCAATGGCCTCTGGTTTAAGTGAAGCAGACATGAAAGCCATTGCAGATTATGTAACTACACTGTAAATATAAGTTATAAAGAGTAAGTTTGAGCCTAGGCTTAAAATTTATTCGGTCTTAGCGTTAAAAGCACCTTTATAGGTGCTTTTTTTATGTATTTTTTAACTTATTTTTTGTCATTGATAATTTTATGTTTTTTGGTTTTAAAAATTAACCACGAAGACACAGAGGCACGAAGATTTAAGAACGTGTGAAAACTATTAATAACATGGCTCATAAATTTTAACTTATTTGTTATAAGTGCGGTCTTTGCATGAATCAAACCACGGTTAAAAATGAATAAAAATAAGGAAAATTAGATCGTATTTTTTACACGCACCTCACTTGTGCAAAGGACTCAATTGCATTATTTATATGGTTTAAAAACTAAGAAATTATTACATTTAGAACGATTGTTACTTTCAATAAAATAGCTGTTAAATTATAGATTTCTTTGTGCTTTCGTGTCTTCGTGGTTTTTTTGTTTATAAAAATCGAACAAAACTTACCTAACTTTTATTCTATGTGTTTCACGCCAAAATTTACCTTGTTATGGTTTAATACTCACATATATGCAATGAGAAATCTAATTTTGAATACACCAACCGAAAAACGACTGAATAAATACATTAGTGACTCAGGCTTTTGCTCTCGCCGTGAAGCCGACCGTTTTATAGAGCAAAATCGAGTCACCATTAATGGCAAACAACCAGAGCTAGGCAGTAAAGTACAGCCTGGTGATGTGGTAAAGGTAGATAAAAAAGTCATTAAAGCCAGTGCTGAAAATAAATCAGACCGTATTTATATTGCCTATAACAAGCCCATTGGTATTATCTGTATTACTGACAGTAATATTGAAGACAATATTATTGATGCCATTGGGTTTCCGCAAAGAATTTTCCCAATTGGGCGTTTAGACAAACCCTCAGAAGGCCTGATTTTTTTAACCAATGATGGTGATATTGTTAATAAGATTTTGCGTGCAGAAAACGCGCACGATAAAGAATACATCGTAACCGTAGATAAACCCATAACCGACCAATTTGTTGACCACATGTCTCGTGGCGTACCCATTTTAGGCACGGTAACCAAACCTTGCAAAGTCACTATGCAGAGTCGTTATGTTTTTAAAATGATTCTTACCCAAGGCTTAAATCGTCAAATTCGCCGTATGTGTGAACACCTAGGTTACGAGGTCACGCATTTACAGCGTTCACGTATTATGAATGTAGAATTAGGTAACTTAAAACCAGGACAGTGGCGTTATTTAAGCGAACAAGAAATGAGTGAAATGAATGAGGCGTTAAAAGACTCTAAAAAAACCGCCAGTGGTGTGCGTTCAGGGCCTAAAGCACAAAACTTTACTCGCCAAGAATATCGTCAAATTTTAAGAGAGCGAGAAGAAGGCAAAAAGTTAGCCGACATTGCTAAATCTTCAAAAAATTCAGAAAACACCAAAAAGCAGGGCGCCAATAAAGCTAAACGCTCATCAGATAAAAAATCAATAAAAGTACAAAAAGTACCGCGTGCAAATACCCTGCGACTAAAACCTAAAAATAATAAAAGATAGTTAAATATCAAAAGGTATCTATATTCTGTGATTGATTATTCAATATTGTAAAAAAATCAACCACGAAGACACGAAGATTTAAACATCACGATTTAAAGTAATAAGTACTTTATATCTAATACGTTAGAACGAATAACCTATTACATTTAGAGACCTTTGCACGAGACAGGGGCACAAGAAAAACAAGATAGAATTCTTTAGATTTAGGCTAAAAAATACGCATAATAACGAGTTATTGGGCGGATTTTTTAGCTTGAAGATAGAGGATTATAGCTGTTTTTATGTGTTCATGGTCTCGTGTAAAGGTCTCTTTAGATTAATTATTCGTTTAAATAAACAAGTGTTAGATTTTAGAATTCTTCGTGCCTTAGTGCCTTCGTGGTTAAAACTTCTGTTCTATTCATCAACAAGCTGGCGTTTAGTTATCCAAACTAAATGATAGCCATGCACGGTTTTAATAGGGCCAATCACACAGTTAAGTGGGGCATTGCTAAAAATGACCTCAGCCATTTCAGTTACAATAATTTCAGGTTTCACCAAACCAATATCCCCACCAATTTTTGCCGAAGGGCATTTTGAATATTCTTTAGCTAAAGCACTAAATGTCTCTAAATTCTCTATTTGCGGAATAAGCTCTAAACAGGCTTGTTCCGTGTCTAATAAAATATGATGTGCTTTGGCACGAGAATCTGGGTGAATCATAAAAAATTATTCCTAAATAAAAGTATCCTGATTTTACGATATTCACTGTATGGATACATTCTAATTAAATCCAAAATCTAAACTATATACGTAAAACTATTTACTTAACATGAAGTTTTGCTCTATTATGGATAATCGTTATTATCAAATACTCCATTTTATTCTGCTTAAGGTGTTTTATTCGTGTTTTCTTCAATGTGGAACTGGTTGCATCAAGCCTATGCCGTAACATGTGAAAATCCAAAATAAACCGTTAAATCAAAGTTTGTTGGTCTTTGTATTTTGTTTTGTATCATTTTCAGTGTTTACCAGTGAATCGGTTACTAGTAACTTGTTGGTTTAGTGGCTGGTTTGAATAGAATCAAGATAGTTCATTGAGGTAGATAGCAGGTTTAGAGATTAGTTAGGATAGCACAATGGCAGATGTAATTAGACTAGGCGTGTTTTTAACTGCCATTTATGTAAAAAATGCTTGTTAATTAATGTAAGAACCGGACAGTAGTCTTTAATTTTTTTGATAAGCTATTGATTTTAAATTAATAAAAGTTGTATTTTTTAAAAATACTGTCCTGTTTCTCCAAGAAAATTTGTTATTAACGCGGGTTCATTCTTTCTGGTGGAGCAACAACCTGGTATTGCTGTAAGTGATGATCATAAATATACCATGAACCTCTGGCATTATAATAAATACGGTGTTCATAACGTACCACTCTATGATTTGCGGGGATTTGATTTACTCTAACACCTATTGGTGCGGCAATAACTTGGTAGCCGTTTGGTGAGTTGCGGTAAAACACACCATCAGAATAATATTGGTCTGGGCCAGCAGGCGCATGTTTTTTGGGAAGCGTGGCAATAATGCTGCCAATCACAACACCTGCACCTAAAAGAATTAGGCCGTCCGCATTGCCACCACCACCATGACCGCCGCCACCCATACCTCCTCTTGGTGCAGCGCAAGATGATAAAAGTAAACTGCTCATTAGGCCTAGAATAATACTTGTTTTCACGATTGTGCTCCTGCAATGTCTATTTTGTGTTGTGACTTTTATCTTTGTGGCCTATTGTTTGCAGGTACGCAAGCTAATTCACCTTCTCCTTGAGGCGGTGTTTTACATGTACCTGTCATTTCACCGCGAGATGATGTTACCGTACAGCTTTGTCCTGCACTTTTACTTTCACAGGCGGTAAATGCTTCAGCAGGAGGTTTTGCTCCTTTGCCATCTTTTTTGCCACCACCTTGTTGATTAGGGCCGCTAGCACAGGCGGTGATAGAGAGTGTTGTCATTAAAATAAAAAATGTTGAAGCGATTGCTTTAGTTTTCATTGATCTGCCTTTTGTATTGTGAGTTATTGATTTGAATTTAAAGTATAAAAAGCAATTAAGGGCAAATTAAGGATGCAATAAGGATTTTTAAGTGGATTTAATGATGGTTGTGAAGACTGCCGTTTTGATAAAAACAGATGATTTACCAGGCCTGGTAAATTGAGTTTATGTTTGCAAGAGGCTATAAAAAAGTAGCTGGTATCTGCTTTATTTTGGAGGTTATTTATAGTCTTAAGCAAAATTTTAAGGTTTGTTGATATCTGTATAAATAATACTATTTCTGTATTAGGTAAGAATGGGGGTAGTTTTTACAATAGTTGGGTATACTATAATCTTGAAAATTTTGGTAAAAAGTTTAATTTTTAAATATGACAAAGAATCAACGTTCTGTTTTTTTTACAGTATTAATATTAGTTTTTGTAAGTCTATCAACTAAGGCCTTTGCGGTTGATGGTAGGCAGATTATTTACCTAAATGAGGCGGAAAAAGCAGTACTCATGATAGAGATGCGAAATTTTTTGCGTGGTAGTCAAGAGGTGTTAGATAACTCTTTAAAAGGCGATTTAACATTGGTGCATAGAACGGCTAAACCCCTGGGCGTTAAAATGTTAAGAAATTTGCCAAAAGATATGACGGCAAAAATGCCTAAGACCTTTTATGCCATGCTTAAATCGTTACATTATGGGTTTGCAGAAATTGCAGATGTGTCTAAACGTCCAGAGACTGAACCTAAAGTAATCATGCAAAAATTGGCGAATATGCAAAAACTTTGCGTTGCTTGCCACGCCAATTTTCAGTTAAAAATTAAAAACTGATTGTCTTTAACTTTTATTAGTCTTGTTCGTAGTCAAAGTCGTCTTCACTTAACGCTTCTTCAAGTTCTTGAGCTTTAAGTTCAGCAGGCTTTTTACTGCGTACAGCAGGTTTAGCAATTACTTCTAAATAAAACGTTTCTAGGTTTTCTGCTAGGGCTTTATCTACGTATTGGTTAATTTCAGCCTCGTGTATTTCAACACAGTTTTGGGCATCGGCACCATATTTACAATCAAATGCCCAAAAATCAGAACCTTTTGGTAGTGCTTTTGTACGCTCGCGTTTTAGGTATTTTTTTACTTCACTTTTAATGGCATCGGCTAATCGAGCTGGCTTAATTTTATCGTGAGTAAGTTTAAATGTCTTTTTCATGGTGTTCCAATTTTAAATAGGGTTTTAAGTATGTGTGGATTATAGAACATTTTACTTTTAGGCTTTATTTATTCTCAATTTACCAGGCCTGGTAAATCATTGTTTTTTATATTTTCCCCAGTTTTCTTTAGACTTTATATAAAGTTGCTCTACTTTTTCTCTTGCCCAAGGCGTTTTTCTTAAAAAGGTTAGACTAGATTTTATAGAAGGATTGCTTTTAAAACAGTTAACTGGAATTTTTTGAGCAAGTCCTTCCCAACCATAGTGTTCTTCAAGTTCCGTTACAATGCTTTTTAGGGTTAAACCGTGTAATGGATCTTTTGGATGTTGGCGTTCTTTATGGTTAGTATCGGTCATGATTTATCTTCTTGGTTTCTATTTTTAGCTTCTATCCATTGTGCCATATATTTTGTACTTTTATGGTGATGATGGTTGAGCATGGAACCCATAAAGTTTTGGGCTCTATGTTGGTTTATATTGTTTTTTATATAATTGATTTGGTTAATCAGTGTATATTCAAAATTGTTATGGTTATGTAAATCTTTATTGTTTACATAACGTTGCAGGGCATTTTTAAAACCATAGGTTTGATGTTTTTGCCAGGCCTGGTCATCTTGATAAAGTGTCACAGCGGCGTTGGCAAAGTCAGAAGCATTATTAGCAATGGCGCCTGGCCAATGTTCTATATTTTGACTGAGCATCGATTCTGAACCTATTAACGTGGTAACGCTTGGCGTACCGTTTAACATGGCTTCTGCTAGTTTACCTTTAATGCCTGCTCCAAATCGTAAAGGCGCTAATAATACCTTGGCATTGGCAATCACCTCATAGGCATCTTTAGCCCAACCTTTTACTAAAAAACCTTGTTTATGATTATGCAAAGCGGTGGCTTTGGGCGGTGGGTAAGCACCATAAATATGCAGTTCTGCTTGTGGTAATTGTTGGCGAATTAAAGGCCAAATGGCTTCTTTTAACCAAAGTACGGCATCCCAATTGGGTTGGTGCCTAAAGTTTCCTATGGTTACAAAATGTTGTCGTTGTTCAAAACTTGGCAGCAAAGTGTTTTCTACGGGTTGATACAAAAATGGTAAATAGTGTAGTTGTGATTTTGGTATTTTAAACTGTTGTTGTAATAACTCTATTTCAAACTCAGAAATCATTAAGGTAAGGTCACACCTAAAAATAGCGGCCATTTCTCGTTTAGCCAGATCTGTGGTGGCCATGTTTTTAAATAAATAGGCCTGGTTAGTAAGCTGTAAATTAGTTAAATCTAACTCTTTAGATTGATTTTTTAGATTTGTTTTTAAATGGGCTTTTAATAAGTTTTCTCGGCACGCTCTAAGCGAGTGTAAATCTTCGGTATTGAGTATTCGTACTGCTTTGGGAGCGTATTGCTCTACACGCCAACCAAATTGTTCTTCCATCATAAAACGGTCAAAAATTACCAGGCCTGGTTGTAGTTCTTCTATAAAACGGTCAAAACGGCAATCATTGAGTTCAATGTTCTGTTCTTTAATACCCAGAGATTCTAAGTTTTGTTTATGTTCCCCCAGGTTTGCAGGGCTGGCAAAGGTAATTTGCCAATCATCATTTTGCAAAACTTGAATAAGCTGCATCATTCTTGTGCCAGCGGCAGAAGAGTTAGGTTCTGGCCAAACATAGCCAATAATTAAAGCAATTTTTGGCGTATCGATTGGTGTATCGGTTGGCGTGTCAATATCCAGATTTGAGTCCGACTGACTTATTTTTATTTTATTCAATGTGACGCTGACCTTGTTCCGTTAGACTCTATTTTGGTGAGACAAAGGTTGAATTTATAGATTTGAGACCTATATTGTAAACGGGTTGCTCGGTTATCTGTTTAAAAAGTCAGTGAATTGAGGGTAGAATAGATTTTAATGACTAAATTTGGTTTTATTAATAACGAAATCGAACGAATCTTAATTGAGAGAATATATGAAAAACAGCGCATTAAAAACGTTACTTTTAGCCAGCTTGTTTGCTTTAACGTCACAGGCTCATGCAAGTTTGTGGGACGATACTAAAGCAACGGCCTCATCCGCTTGGCAAAAAACCAAAGAAACTTCTCAAGACATAAAAGAAGGCGCGGTGCAAAAGTGGCATGAAGTTTCTGCGGATAAACCTAAAGAATCGGGTGATGATTCGGGTTCTTTGTCAGATATAAAAAAATTAGGCGATAAAGAAACCTATGTTAAAGCGTGGGAAGGCATTAAAGAAAGTGCTAAAAATCCAAATAAACCCAATGTAGATGAAAACGGTATTCCAAAATCAGAATAAGCGCAATAACAGCGTACTAAATTTGACCTTATATCTTGATTAATCTATTTTTATAATTAAGTGTGACGTTGCAAAAGAATATAGATGTAGTAAACCGTTGTTGTGAACAGCGGTTAAATGGAGTGAAAATGTTACGATTAAAACCAGGATTTATTACGGCCTTAAAAGGGGCTGGGGTCTTTGCCTTTTTATTAAGCAGTTTAGTTACGGTATCGAGTTTATCGGGCTGCGAAAAGGTGGCGAACAGCGCTAAAAATATTCAGTCTGACTGGGTTGGCTTAAAGCGTAATGTTGAAATTTATAGCTGCATGACGGGTAAGTTAATTAAAAAATATCGTGGTGATGTGCGTATAAATCCAGAAGATGCTAATGATATGTCTTTGTTGGTTGATGGTAAAAGAGTGCATACTAACCTGTGCTACATTATTTCTGAAATTGGCACTAAAGAAGAAGCAATAGATAAACCAAACTTTAACCATGAATAGGTTTAGTAAGAATAGATGAATTAAATATGTGGTTTTGTTCAATATTTATACAAGATTGAATAGCCCATTTTTAAAAGAATTCTGCTATGATGTTGGGCATGAATGACCAGGCCTGGTAAAAGGGCTGTAATGAATAAAATAACAGATTAAAGTGACGGTGAAGTGAATGCTGAATGAATTAGCTACAAACCAACAAAAATGTAGCCAATCTACAAAAAATACAGGTATTAAAATCTCTAAAATCAAAACAGTAGGTGTACTGTTGGCAGGTTTAGTGGCTGTAAATTTAACAGGTTGTTCAACCGTTGGTAAAGGTGTCAATGCCGTAGGTTCAGGTGTTGTTTATGCGGCTGAAAGTGTAGATAAAGCCATTAGTAATGTTGAAGTCACTAAGACATCTACCGATAATTTTACATTAACAGAAACATTTAATGAGCCTGTAAGAAGTTTAGACAGTTGGTCTTTGCGCATTGAATCACGTGAACTTTGCCCTAACGGATATATTTACGTTAATCGTTTTGCTCATAAAACATCAGAATTTGCCTATTCAGATAATCAGTGCGAAAGTGATATGTCTTGCGAGTATAAATTACAGTGGAAAATTAAGTGTCAAGATGTACCAAAAGAACCATTTAGCTTATTTGGTAAAACTTAATATGGCTTAGGTGAATGTAAGGCTCTTTAGGTTAGGCTTTAAACAAAAACATGGATGTATTTAAAAGCCACACACAGTTTGTGGCTTTTTTGTAGCTTTACTTATTTTAGAGTACCCAATTTGTGCTTATTTAAAATAACTTAGCAAAATGAAAGAGCAGTTTAATTGTAAAGAAGGTGTCTTATCAGTATTTTAACTCGGCATTACATTTGGTTAATCGCTTTATCTTCTATTGCCGTTTGGCAAGCGTTAGAGATACAAACTTGGCCAAAATCTTGGCTTACTTTAGTTGAATATGCGCCTTTTGCCATTATGGTTGTGGGTGGTTTTGTTAGTCTTTGGTTAAATCGTATACAGCCATTTCTAGTGCTGTTTTCTATTTTCTTGGTCAATCTACTGTTTGTCTATTTTGCACCTTCTGAACAGGTTTCTATTGCCCAGTCGGTTCTTTTTCCTGTTGTAAGCCTGTTACTGCCTTTAAATATTTTTGTATGGAGTTTATTACCAGAAAAAGGCATTCAGCATCAGAAATACAATGGATTTGTGGCGAGTATTTTTCTATTGCAAGCGCTGTTCTTTTATTGGTTAATGACCGAACTTCCTTTAGGTTTGGTTGAAAATATTTCTTTACCGGTTATTGCAAATTCAAAAATTTATCATCTTACTTTTGTTAGTACCTTAATGTTTTTAATTGCCGGTTTTGTTTTATCTATTCGATTAAATTCACTGAATCAATTAAGAATATTTAATCACTCTGTGGTGTTTATTCTTTTGCTTATGGCTTTTGCCTTAAACCAGTATATGCATGATGGGGTTTTAGCGTGGGTATCGACTATCGCAGGCTTAATGATTATTTTGTCATTAGTGTTTGACGCGCATCACATAGCGTATACCGATGACTTAACCGGGTTAAAAGGGCGCAGAGCCCTTAATGAATCGTTTATGGGGTTAGGTAAGCGATATGCTATGGTAATGGTGGATATTGATCATTTTAAACAGTTTAACGATACCTATGGGCATGATGTAGGTGACCAAGTATTAAAAATGGTTGCCGCTATTTTAGATACCGTGTCAGGCGGTAAAGCGTATCGTTTTGGTGGTGAAGAATTCACCTTGGTTTTTAAAAACAAATCCGCAGATTATATTATTCATGAGGTAGAACGATTGCGGGTTGATATCGCCAATGAGGCGGTTTGTGTAGAAGTAAAAGATAAGTCTGCACCGGCAAAACGTAATGCAAAACGTAATGCAAAACCAACCGTAAAAGAAGTCAGTGTAACCATAAGTTTGGGCTTGGCTGCACCAGATAAACAACATACTACACCAGAACAAGTACTTAAATTTGCAGATGAAGGTTTATACAAAGCCAAAAAATCTGGGCGTAATAAATTAGTGGTTTCAAAAGCCGCTAATCAGCCAGTTAAAAAATCAAGAGGCAAAAAACCGCCCATAATTGATAAAAATTAAGATTATTAATTTCAATATAATCTGTTTATAACACATCAAATAATAAAGGTAGCAGCATGACCAGTAATACCACTTCAGCTCTTCCCGTTGTTAAGGACAACAGCGAAATAGCCATAACATTTAAGTTAGAACTTTTAGATGGCACGCTTGTGGAAGAGTCCGTAGAAAATGAACCTTTTCAATTTACATTAGGTGATGGAACATTTATCTCTACTTTAGAAGAGTTGTTGGTAGGACTAGAGTTAGGCACACAAGCTAAATTAACGCTGTCACCTGAAAGGGCATTTGGATTACCAGATCCTGAAAATCATCAAACCATGCAAAGATCTGACTTTCCAGCGGAGATGCCTTTAGAGATTGGTCATGTTATTGGTTTTAACACGCCAACAGGTGATGAGGTTCCTGGTACGATTCATGATGTGACAGAAAATGAAGTCGTTGTAGACTTTAATCACCCACTTGCGGGTGAAACGGTTATTTTTACCGCAAAAATAGAAAAGATTTTGAGTTAATGATTAAGGCTTAATAGTCATTGGTCATTGGTCTATTGACTAAAGACCATCAAACCAAAATTATGTATTATTTTTCTTGATTATGCTCTTGGTGGTATTGATTCATGTGACCTTCACTGCAAAAAGTGTCTTTACCATCATAATAGGCTTCGGCTTGCGGTAAGTGTACACCACACTGCGCACAACGCACCATCTCTTGTGGCTGTTCTTCTTGCTCTGGGTTATCTTTTTGTTCTTGTTTTAGAGCTTCTTGGCGCTGCTTTTCACGAATTTCAATAATTCTATTTAATGTAAAACGGGCAATAAAATATACCAAGATAATAAACAATAAAAATACAATCGCTCTCACAAATAACCCTTTTACAAAATTCTAATATTTAAGATTAAATATTATAAATCGTTTTACACTCCTGCCGTAAGTTATTCCATATTTTATGGGAATAAACTCAATAATTATCGTGAATAGTTAATGCAATTAACGCCTAAAAATCATACAATAAGAGCAATTTTATTCTTAAACAGATAGAGCTCTTTACCCAAGTCATTGACTTGTACTAAAGGCTTTAAATAACCCAGATTTTATAACCAAAATTATAATTATTTTAAATTTATTCTTATTTAAGCTTTTGTTAGCAGGGATGAGATAAATCGATAGAGAAACGTTTCCATGAATTTACATGAATATCAGTCAAAAGCCTTGTTTTCTGAATACGGCATTGGTGTGCCGCAGGGGCAATTGATTACCGAATTAGACCAATTAGATTCTGCATTGGATGCAGTAGGTGAAAACGCATGGGTCGTTAAAGCTCAAATTCATGCCGGTGCACGCGGTAAAGCGGGCGGCGTTAAATTAGTTACCACTCGTCAAGAAGCCAAACAAGTTGCCAGTGAATTATTAGGCAGTGAATTAGCGACCATTCAAACGGCTGGTAAAGCTTTGCCAATTAACAGTCTTTTGATTGAGCAAACTTTAAATATTGAAGAAGAGCTATATTTAAGTTTGGTGGTAGATCGTGTGACGCGCACTCATACTTTTGTTATCTCAGCCGCTGGCGGTATGGATATTGAAGCGGTTGCCGAACAAAATCCAGAAAAAATTCTAAGTGTGCATATAGATCCAACCGTGGGTGTTATGCCTTATCAGTGCCGTGAAGTTGCATTTGCTTTAGGTTTAACAGGCAGTGCTTTTAAACAGATGGGTCAGTTAATGACGCGTTTTTATAAGTTAGCGATTGATAAAGACGTTTCTCAACTAGAAATTAACCCATTGGTAAGAACGGCTGATAACGAATTAATTGCTTTAGATGCCAAAGTAAATATTGACTCTAACGCACTGTACAGACAACCAGGCCTGGTAGAATTGCGTGATTTTTCTCAAGAAGATGAGCGTGAAGCCAAAGCGTCTGAACACCAACTTAATTATATTGCTTTAGATGGTGATATTGGCTGTATGGTAAATGGTGCGGGTTTGGCCATGGCCACTATGGATTTAATTAAACTAAATGGTGGCGAGCCAGCTAACTTTTTAGATGTTGGCGGCGGTGCAACACCTGAACGTGTAGCCGAAGCATTTAAGTTGATTTTATCTTCCTCTGAAGTGAAATCAATTTTAGTGAATATTTTTGGCGGTATTGTTCGTTGCGACTTAATTGCCGAAGGGATTATTCAAGCGGTACATGAAGTGGGTTTAAATATTCCAGTGGTGGTTCGTTTAGAAGGAACTAACGTAGAATTAGGTAGAGAAATTTTGGCAAATAGTGATTTAAGCATTATTACGGCAGACGGCTTGGCCGACGCAGCCCAAAAAGTTGTAGAAGCGGCAGGAGTATAAGGTAGATGAGTATATTAATTGATAGCAACACTAAAGTTATCTGCCAAGGTTTTACAGGTAAACAAGGTACATTTCACTCAGAACAAGCCATTGCTTATGGCACAAAAATGGTAGGAGGGGTTACCCCAGGTAAAGGTGGGCAAACGCATTTAGGTTTACCCGTGTTTAACACGGTGGCTGAAGCTGTGACCAAAGCCGGCGCAGAGGCCTCAATGATTTATGTGCCACCACCATTTGCAGCGGATTCTATTATTGAAGCCATTGCCGCAGGCATTAAAGTAATTACCTGTATTACCGAAGGTATTCCGGTTGCGGATATGCTAAAAGTGCGTGCGGTGTTAGAAAAATCCGATGCGTATTTAATTGGCCCAAACTGCCCAGGTTTAATTACTCCGGGTGATGGTTCTGAAGGTTGCAAAATAGGTATTATGCCAGGGCATATTCACCTGCCAGGTAAAATTGGAATAGTGTCACGTTCAGGTACTTTAACTTATGAAGCGGTGCATCAAACAACGCAAAATGGTTTGGGTCAATCAACCTGTGTGGGTATTGGTGGCGATCCTATTCAAGGTATGAACTTTATTGATTGCTTAAGCCTTTTTCAAGATGATCCACAAACCGAAGGGATTATTATGGTGGGTGAGATTGGTGGCCAAGCAGAAGAAGATGCCGCAGAATATATTAAAGCCAATGTTACTAAACCCGTGGTTGCCTACATTGCAGGAGTTACTGCACCAGCAGGTAAACGTATGGGGCATGCCGGTGCAATTGTTAGTGGTGGCAAAGGTACAGCGGAAGCTAAATTTGCAGCATTAGAAGATGCGGGTGTAACCGTAGTACGTTCACCTGCCGACTTAGGGCAAGCGATGAAAGGTTTGTTAGACTAAGATAGAAGTAAACAGACTAAAACGGCATTGAATACAGTAAAATTTTGATTATGTTAAGAGGCTCATTTTTACTTGCCATTTTTATCTGTTTATCCATATATGCTAAGGCCTATCTATTTATTTGAGTAAATGAAATTGCTCTTATAAATTTACCAGGCCTGGTAAATATAAAATCTATGTTTTATTTTAGCCAATATAAATGAGTAAACTCAAAATAATAACTTTAAAACAATGATGTTTTAAAGCTCGGTATGGCTAAGGCCTGTCGTTTTATCCTTATTCTCAATTCACGAAGTGAGATTCTTAATGACTCAAAATGTAACCGTTGTTATGGGACAGATTGACCCAATTGTGGGTGATATTTCTGGTAATGTCGATTTAATTATTGCTGCCGCTTTGCGTGCTAAAAATGAATTAGAAGCCGATATTATTGTTTTTCCCGAAATGACCATTACCGGTTATCCACCCGAAGATTTGTTGTTGCGTAACGGTTTATATCCGCAAGTTAAACAGGCATTAAATCGCTTATGTAATGAAGTGAATGATATTGTTTGCGTGGTGGGTTATCCAATGATGGATGATTTAGGTGAACGTTTTAATATGGCTGCTTGGATAGAAGATGGCATGATTCAAGCCAGCTACATTAAGCAAAATTTACCCAATTACAGCGTATTTGATGAACAGCGATACTTTACCGCAGGCCATAATCCTTGTGTGGTTGAGCATAAAGGGATTCGTTTTGGTATTTTGATTTGTGAAGATATTTGGAAAATCAGCCCCGCAACTCAAGCCAAAGATGCTGGTGCCGAAGTTATTTTAAATTTAAACGCGTCACCGTTTTCAGAAGAGAAGCATCAAGATCGTATTGCCACATTACAACGCCGTGTAAATGAGATTAAAAAACCGATTATCTATGTTAACCAAGTAGGTGGGCAAGATGATTTAGTTTTTGATGGTGGTTCATTTGCCTTATGTGCAGAGGGCGATGTATGTGTACAAAGCCCAGAATTTACCCCACATTTAATGCCGGTAAAACTGGTTAAACAAGCTGAATCAGTGGTTATTTTAGAAGGTAAAATGTCGCCACTATTTAAAGGTGAAGCGCGTGTTTATGAAGCCCTAAAAATGGGTGTAAAAGATTATGTCACTAAAAATGGTTTTTCGGGTGTGTTATTAGGTTTATCTGGTGGTATTGATTCAGCCTTAACACTTGCCATTGCCGTTGATGCGTTAGGAGCCGATAAAGTAGAAGCGGTGATGATGCCGTTTCGTTATACAGCAGAAATCAGTAAACAAGATGCCGAAGAACAAGCCACTACTTTAGGTGTGGCATATCAATCTATTGCAATTGAAAATATGTACAGTGCTTTTGAGGCCGCATTAGCCAGTAGTTTTGAAGGCAAGGATGCAGACTTAACGGAAGAAAACTTACAAGCGCGTATTCGCGGTACTTTGTTAATGGCCTTATCCAATAAAAATGGCAAAATGGTGTTAGCAACTAGTAATAAAAGTGAAGTAGCCGTAGGCTATTCAACCCTTTATGGGGATATGGTGGGTGGTTTTTCACCGTTAAAAGATGTACCAAAAACTTTGGTTTATCGTTTAGCAGAATACCGCAATACGCTTTCTAAGTGTATTCCAGAAAGGGTAATTACACGCCCACCATCTGCTGAGTTGCGCCCAGATCAAGTAGATCAGGATTCACTACCCGATTACGATTTACTTGATGCCATTATTAAACTTTACGTTAAACAAGATAAAACACCCGATGAAATCATTGATTTGGGGTATCCAGATGATGAGGTACGTAAAGTGATTGGTTTAATAGAGCGTAGTGAGTATAAACGTCGCCAATCAGCACCAGGCATAAAAATTACGCAACGTGCATTTGGTCGCGATAGACGTTATCCCATTACGAGTCATTATTCAGAATAAAATAAGATTATTTAACGTGGCATTGCGTTAGCGCTATTTGTTTAAACCATAATTAAAGCAATAAAAAACCGTTTTACCCTATGCTTAAAAGGCATAGATGGCCATGGATATACCAGGCCTGGTAAAACGGTTTTTTTGTATATAGATTCTGTATTTGATATCAAATACCCTTAGCCTATTAGGGTAATAGAGCAATAGGGCAGAACCTAAGTCACTTAAAACATGAATTAAAACATGTTTTTAAACTTAGTCCACCAAGAATCATTTTCTTTCTTTTTAGTCGATTTTAGAGCCTTGTCATCAACTGAACCAAAGTTTAAGTTTACGGCTTCTGTATCGGCATTTTTATTTAAGTTATAAACACGCTCAACATCTGCTGCAGTATCTGTCATACCCAGTTTAAGATAAGATTTTTCTAACACCTGTAAAGCCTGAAGGGTGGTAGATGCTCGTGGATAGTGTTCTAAAATATATTGCGCACGGTTTGCCGCCGCTAAATAAGCTTGTCTATCGTAGTAAAAGTTAGCCACTTTAATTTCATGGCGAGCCATTTGGTTACGTAAAATAACCAAACGTTTGCTTGCGGCAATAGCATATTTACTGTCTGGATAACGATGTAGTAATTCAGTGTAATAATCATAAGCACGTTTAGCCGATTTTACATCGCGGGTAGCAGGGTCAGTTAAGTAGTTATCTAACCAACTACGAATAATTGAATCAGCGGCTAGCGCTTTTAAATAATAGGCATAAGCAAGCTGTTTATGTTTAGGAAACAGTCTAATAAACTCATCAAGCTCAACAATCGCCGATTCAGGTTCATCGTATTTATAATAAGCATAAGCCAATTCTAAATGGGTTTGTTCCGCATAGCGGCCATAAGGGAAATAGGCTTTTAATTTTTCATAGTTTTCAATTGCCGTACCCCATTGATCATCTTTAAAAGCATCGGTGGCATCGGTATAAAATTCTTCTACGGTTTTTTGATCATCGGGTTTTTCGATTAAACCGTTAAGGGTTGAACAGCCATGTAAACTTAGGCTTGAAACTAACAATAAGGGTAGAAGTGTTTTTTTCATGTTTATTCGGTACTCTTAGGTACAATAGGCATTAATAAATTGCCAATGATTGTATCACAAATATTGTAAAATCAATGATTGCCTTTATATTAAAATATCGCCCGTAAAGCATTTTTTACATGACAGACTAAATTACTAAAGGTTACCTTTTGACACAGCAAATACTCCATGCCCAAATTCCGAATGATGCCCTTGGCGAACGCCTTGATGTAGCGCTTTGTCCGCTTTTTTCAGATTATTCTCGTAACCGAATTCAACAGTGGATTAAAGACGGTAAAGTTAAGGTTGATGGTGAGGTTTGGAACAAGCCTAAATTACCTGTTTTAGGCGGTGAAAAAATTGAACTACTTGCCGAAATTGAAAATGCTACAGAAATTACAGCACAAGATATAGACATAGAGGTGGTGTTTGAAGATGATTCGATTATGGTTATTAATAAGCCTGCAGGTCTAGTGGTTCATCCTGGAGCAGGAAATCCAGACGGAACATTAATGAACGCTTTACTGTTTTATAACCCTGCAATAAGAGAAGTGCCAAGGGCAGGAATTGTGCATCGCCTAGATAAAGATACATCGGGCTTAATGGTTGTGGCTAAAACAATTCAAGCACAAACTTGTTTAGTTGATCAGTTGCAGCGCCATGAAGTAGAACGTATTTATGATGCTGTGGTGGTCGGTAAGTTAGCTCGTGGCGGAACGGTTGATAAAGCCATTGGTCGTAGCCCTTCAGACAGAAAAAAAATGGCCGTGCGTGCTTTTGGTGGTAAAGAAGCAGTTTCGCATTATAGAGTGCTAGAACATTTTAGAGAACATACTCGTGTGCGCGTTAAATTAGAAACTGGAAGAACCCATCAAATACGTGTGCACATGGCGCATTTAGGGTACCCGTTGGTAGGTGATCCTGTATACGGCTCTCGCTTTAGAATTCCTAAAAAAATGGATGAAGAGTTTGTACAATTTTTACGTAATTTTCATCGCCAAGCCTTACACGCTGGCGCTTTAAGTTTACAACACCCTGTTACGGGCAAGACCATGAAGTGGAAAGCCCAAATGCCTGATGATATATTTGAACTGCTTGACGTGCTACGTGAAGATTTAGAAACCTATGAAGCGCAACAGTTAGGCTATGATGACTTTGATTACGATTATGGCGTTGAAGTGGAATGGGTGACAGATGAAGATATACCTGATTGATTCAAAGAATACGATTGCGCAAAATAAATGAATAGACCCCGCGTAAAAAAGTATCTAATCTTAAAAACACATAAAGGTTTGTAAGATGTTTATTAGTCCAAACTGGCCTGTTCCTAAAAATATTAAAGCATTTTGTACCACTCGAAAGGGGGGCAATAGTGAGCGGCCGTTTGATGCTTTTAACTTAGCCACTCATGTAGAAGACGATTTATCCACAGTAATGCAAAATCGTGCATTATTGATTGAACTTGCAAACCTACCTTCAACGCCCATTTGGCTGAATCAGTTACATACTGATAAAGCCTTAGAATTAGGGGCTAACTCAAATTCTTTATTTGCAGAACCTCCTATTGCCGACGCCAGTTGGACACAAATACCAAATGTTGTTTCAGTGGTTATGACAGCGGATTGTTTACCCATTTTAGTGACAGATATTCAAGGTACCTGTGTCGCGGCGATTCATGCAGGGTGGAAAGGTTTGGCAGATAATATTGTGACTAAAACCATTCAAGCGATGCCCGTGAAGCCGCAAGAGTTAATGGTTTGGATTGGCCCTGCGATTTCCAAAGAATATTTTGAAGTTGGGCAGGACGTTTTAGATGCGTTTATAAATAACAGCATTGAAAACAATGAAAATGCCGATATTCAATCGTATTTTGAGGTTAAAAAAGAGGTTAAAGGTAAGTATTTAGCCGATTTACCAGGCCTGGTAAATCGTGAATTAAATCAAATGGGTGTCCATCAAGTTTATCAAAGTGGTTTGTGTTCTTACGAAGATGAAGAACACTTTTACTCTTACCGAAGAGATGGCAAAACAGGGCGAATGGCTTCTGTTATTTGGATAGAACCAGAAGCGTAATTCAAATAAACAAAACGGATTTATTTACCTCGTAAAATGTATTTTTCTGCATTTTTAATATCTTCAGGGGTACCACTTAATACCAGGTTGTCATCTACTCTAAGTTTCGTTTCACCATCAGGGTGTTCGCCTCGAACATGCCCGCGTTTAATCGCATCGACACTTACATTAAACTCACTTAGGTTTAACTCTGATAAGGTAATACCCACCGCATAACTGCTGTCTTCTAATAATACACTGTGAATAATGCCACTCATAACTTGGTGTTGTTCTAATGGATTATCATCTTCACCAGGGTACACACTCTCAAGCAGTTTATAGCGTCCTTTACGAGCATTTCTAGTTGCTCTAAGTACTTTACTCGGTTGTTGGCCAAGCATTAACATTAGATGAGAAGCCAGCATAATACTCGATTCAAAGGTATCAGGAATCACCTCATTGGCACCCGCTTCAAGTAGATCATTAACGTGGGAATCGTCTAATGTTCTAACCAATACAGGTATATCGCTATTGATTCTACGAATGGTCTTTAATATCTTTAAGGCGGAGTGAAAATCGCTAAAGGTAATCATAATGATTTTCGCTTTACTAATAGATGCGGCATGCAAGATAGTTTCTTTAGCGGCATCACCGTAGTACACGCTTTCACCAGCACCTTGAGCTTCTTGAACACGTTTAATATCCATATCCAATGCCATAAAAGGCTGGTTGGTTCCGTTTAAAAAACGCCCAACGGTTTGTCCTACACGGCCAAAACCACATAAAATAACGTGCTCATTTACGTGTTGGCTGTCTTCAGAAATGGCATTTTCAATTTCACTGTGGTTCGTTGAATAGGATTCTCTATGAATTCTTTTTGCAATTTGGCCATTATATTTAACTAAAAATGGTGAGATTGACATACTGAGAACCGCAGCGGTAAGCAATACATTACCAATCTCTTCAGGTAGTAATTTATAAGTAAATGCCAAGGTCATCAGTACCAAGCCAAATTCACCAACTTGAGATAGAGATAAGGCTATGCGTAAAGATACACCGCCTTCTTTATCAAAAAGGCGAGAGGCAAGATAGATCACCGCGCCTTTGATTATAAAAATACCCAATGTTAAGGCAATGATTAATAAAAAGTTACTGGCTAAAACATCAAGCGAAATCAGCATACCAACGGTTACAAAAAATAGGCCAAGTAAAATGTCTTGAAAAGGTCTAATGTCAGATTCTATTTGGTGACGATATTCGGTTTCACTTAACATCATGCCTGCTAAAAATGCGCCTAAAGTCATTGATAAGCCCATCTCTTCGGTAAAGGCTGCAGAACCTAATGCAACCGTTAATACAGCAAGTGTAAAGAGTTCTTGAGATTTAGCTGTGGCCACTTCGTGAAACAGTGGGCGTAGTAAATATTTACCAATAAGGTGCATAATTACAACAACCAAAACCCCTTTTAAAAAGGCAAAGGTTAACGCCCAGGTCAGCGCATGTTCTTCTGAACCGCTCATGGCCAGTGCTGGTATTAAGATAAGTAGCGGTATTGCCATAATGTCTTGAAAAATCAAAATACCAACGGTGGCACGCCCATGGCGAGATTGAATTTCAGACTGCTCGGTAAGTTGTTTTATAACAATAGCGGTAGAGGAAAGGGCAAATGCACCTGCTATAACAATATTAGTGTTGGTGTCTAGACCAGCTAAATAACCAATACCATAAACAATAATGGCGGTAGAGAATACCTGAGTGGTGCCTAAACCAAATACTTGTTTACGCATGGCAATCATTTGCGAGATAGAAAACTCTAAACCAATAGCAAACAGCAAAAAGACAATACCAAATTCAGCTAAAAGGCTAATGTTCTCTTCTGTATGAATAAAGCCAAAACCATTAGGGCCAACAATAATACCTACTATGATATAGCCCAATATCGGCGGAAATTGCAGTCTTCTAGAAATAGAAACAATAATTACCGCTATGGTTAAAAGTAAAACTATATTTATCAGTAAATGGCCGTCATGCACAATAGAAGTTCCAATTCAGTTAAGTGAGTGTTGAAATAATAGTTTATTTACTATGATTTAATTAATCATAGTAAATAGTATCTTTAGATTTTTAATCAAGCTTTTGTCATAGAGAATCGCATAGATAAATCAATTGAACGTAAATGCTTGGTAATGGCACCGGTAGAGATAAAATCAACTTGAGTTTGTGCCAAGGTAGCTAAATGTTGAATTTCAACATTGCCAGAAACCTCTAGTTTACAGCGATGATTCACTAAGGCAACCGCTTTATGCATCATTTCAAGAGTAAAATTATCCAACATAATAATATCCGCTCCGCCTTGTAACGCCTCTTCAACCTCTGTTAGGCTTTCAGTTTCTACTTCTACCGTTTTACCTGGGTGTTGAAACTTGGCAATGCCTACGGCTTCGGCAATGCCACCAGCGGCGATAATGTGATTTTCTTTTAATAAAATGGCGTCATATAAACCAATACGATGGTTTTGACCACCACCGCAAGCAACCGCATATTTTTGAGCTAAACGTAGGCCTGGTAAGGTTTTACGCGTGTCTAATAATTTTGTTTTGGTCTGTAATAATGGTTTTACATATTCCGCCGTGGTCGTTGCTGTACCAGATAATGTTTGTAAAAAATTTAAAGCCGTACGTTCAGCCGTTAAAATATTTCTTGCCGAACCTTTAATTATACAAATGAGTTGATCTGGTTCAACTTCTTCGCCTTCTTCACATAACCATTCAACGGAAAGTTCTTCATCTGTTTGTCTAAAAACTTCGTCAAACCAAGGTCGGCCACAAATTACAGCCTTTTCACGGCAATAAATATTGGCAATAGCGTTAATGTTTTCAGGAATTAGGCCAGCGGTTAAGTCGCCCGTTTTAATATCTTCATCTAATGAAATTGCTACGGTTTGTTCTATATTTTCAAAATAATTAATGTCGTTCATAATTTATGGTTTATATTTAATTTTTAACTTTTTGGTTAAGGCAAGTACATTAAATGTACGCCTTGATTATAATGAGTTGTATTATACCGAAATACGTATTGTTAACCGTATTAGTTATTGTTTACTTGTTTGTAAAGGTAAAAACAAAGTCATCCTATAAACAACCGCCCAATGGTAAACATTAAGTGTAAATATTAAACGTGTAAAAATTAAGTAGATTCCAAAAACGATGCCAAATTCTCCAGTTAACCAAACTCTTCAAGTTAATCCACAGACAGGATTAATTAAACAAGGTATGTTTATACAAAGCCCAAACTTTGATGAACGTCCAAATTCAGAATTACCAGGCCTGGTTGTTGTGCATGGTATTAGTTTGCCACCTAATCAATTTGGCGGAAACGGAATTACACAGTTATTTACCAATACATTAGACCCAAATGAACACCCATATTATGAAACGATTAAAGATTTAAAAGTTTCGGCTCACGCCTTAATTCGTCGTGATGGGCAAATCATTCAATATGTGCCATTTCATAAAAGGGCTTGGCATGCTGGTGTGTCCGAATTTATGGGTCGAGAGCGTTGCAATGATTTTTCAATCGGAATCGAGCTCGAAGGCACTGATCAAATACCTTATACAGCATCACAATATCAAGCCTTATCACAATTAATAAAAGCACTTTGGCAGGCCTATCCATCTATTAAAAAAGACAACTTAGTAGGGCATTGCGATATTGCGCCAGGTCGTAAAACAGACCCTGGTGAATATTTTATGTGGTCTTCTCTTAATAGACTGCTAGAAGGTTAATGTAATTTAAACAAACACTTAATTGTGTGATTGATTAAATTCCAGTTAACACCAAGGCAATAATATCGTTGCTATAGCCGTCACCATTTTTATATTCTCTATAACCGTTGCTTACCTTATAGCCCACTAAGTAAGTGGTGTTATTCCATTGCCAAGCAATGGTGTCATTTTCGCCATTGGGCGCACTTAAAACCTCTGTTGGAATGTTAAGTAGGCTGTCTGTTTTTACATCAGGATGGGTTGATGAAATGGCTTTTCCATCTCGATTAATGTAAGCACTAAATGTGGTTTTATTAATTTCATCATTCAGGTATTTGGGTTCGGTTTCTTTGAGCATGGCAACAAACTCAGGTTTTGAGTCAAATACCAATGCAATACCGCCAACATTAGTATTTAAGTCCTCCCATTTTTTTACTGGAGCGTGATAAATATAGGTGTATTCATTGCCATAAAGTTCAGATTGATGAAAATCTGAAACCGTATAAGATTGCGTGTTTTGTAACTTTAAGCACTGATTAGTCTCTGCGGGTCTTGGTAGAATTGTGCCAACAATATGGTTTTCGGCCTTATTTGAGACCGCCAGAATTTTGCCTGAATTATCATACAAAATAATATTGGTGTATACGGTATAAAGGCTGTTGATATAGTGCAATATGTCAGTAAGCGTTTTGCTGTTTTCAGGTGTCATATTACCTGTTTTATGGTTACTGGTTAAAATCTGTCTAAAACGACTGTTTAATGCCCACCAACGACAATCGTTAGCGCGTTCATAAAGGTTTCTATCCATAACATCAATCGCTAGAGCGGCACTAAATGAAGCTTTTGATTGAATGGTATCAATCAACACTTGATGAATGTGTCTAATAAAGCGAGAGAATATATCTTGAATCTCTAAACTAATGACTTGAAAACGATCGAGAATGGGCAAAAAGGATTTAACATCCCGTTTTAACGACATGATTTTACCGTTTAAAATAACGGTTAGCAGTAGTGTGCTTACCTTTAGGTTGGTTTGTTCTAAATCTTGTAAATAAAGTGGTGAACTCTTAGGAATTTCAATCCCTAAGTCTTTTTTATTTTGTTTATCTTTAAACGCATCATTCATCTCAATTTCGGCATAGCCAAACCAAGGCAAACCAAAAAAACCTTGGTAACCATTAGTTTGAGTGGCAAATCTTAAGGCATTACCGTTGCGTTCAGGTTTTGAGTTGTCAGAGACGTTAAAAGTAACTTTACTGCCCAACTTATTTTTAGGGGTGTTTGAAGCTATGGTTTTATGCGCTTGATCTAATAGCATAAGGGTGTAGCCAGTTTGATTTTCTAGCGATTGAAAAATGCCCGACAATTCTTCATCAAAATTAAAACTAAGGCAGAGTACACCAAGGTTTTGCTCTGTGCCATTTTCACTGGTTTTGCTAATTTTCTTGGCATAAATCAAAGCGTTTTTATGAACAAATAAGTCTGAGTGACGAAATACTTCAATATATTCGTCTTGGGTGTTTAACGCTTCTTTAATTAACGGGTCTGATGAGTGGGTAACGGGGTTGTTTGGATTAAGTTTTGCCTTAATATCACCGTTTGGACTTACCAGTACAATATCGTCATACACAGTATATTTGGCAACATACTCCTTAATACGCGCCTCTATAAATGCCTTGTCTTCATCACTAACTTCAGTTTTAGCCATAAACTCAACTAAATCATCATCGGTAGCTAAAAAACCCACATCGGCCGTGCGTTCAAATAAATTACGAATCAAAATATCTATAGTCGTTTGTGCTTTTAACATGATTTCGCTATTTGCTTGGTTTAAATAACGCCCAATTAACTCATTAATCATAATATCTCTAAGGTTTTGGAACTCTTGTTGGGTCTCAACAATGGAAACCAGTAGTTGAGAATCAATATTTTCATTATTGATTTTGCCAACCATACCGACCGTACTCCACCATAGGTCTTGGTGTTCAAGTTCTCCAATATAAGCTTTTACTTCAGGCAGATAGTTAATATAAGATTTGTTATCAGGGATGTTGTTCTTTTGAATCATGTTTACTGGCTTTGTCTCATAACGTAAATAAATGGTTAAAAATGTATTACTTTGTATCCAATTGAGCTAAAGCAGATAGTGTTCCAGTTTACGCCATAGAAGCCATGTTTAGAGGGCAGTAGAGGTTTAATATATGTTTTTTAAAAAGAAATAATAGACAGTATTTTATTACGTGAGTAATTTAGAATTTATAAATGAATATTTTGGTCAATTATTGCCCCTTTTTAAAGCAAGAGCAACGGAATAACATAACAAAGAATCGGTTAGTATTAAGCCAGGTTAATTGCAGACCAAAGTTGTAAAAGTTAAGTGATGGGGGTAATAGAGGGGCTAGTTAACAACATATCATAGTTTAAAGAATCAAATCTTAAACTGGATATAGGTAGTTAATATGGCAAGACTAAGCAATCCAACCGGTTTTTTTGTTTTGTGAAGACTTTGCAGTCTCATTTTTAGGAGCAAACTTTAAGCACGGTTCGCCAGACGTCTCTAAAACTACATCGCTTGGCATACGTCTAGTTTTAAAAGCAAAAGCCTTACAGCCTCTTGGTGAATTGGTATCCCAAGTAATATAAAAATGTTTGCATTTAAAGCAATCTATTTGATTAGTTTTATTCATGTTTGTATATAAAAATAAGTAAATTCTTTAATAATTAACGCTGTGTTATTATTCGCAACCGGTTATAAGTTCTAGTTATCGAGCATAAGAAAAAGTAGGTCTAAGTTGTTTGTTATCAATAAATATGCAACTTTTTACTATTTAACGTTGATTTACGTTGGGTTTTCTTAATAATGTACATAAACGAAGTACTTAAACAGCGTATTCACATTCTACTAAAAAATTAAAACTTTAAAAGGGTAATCATATGAGTAAAGTTGGCCTATTCTACGGAACGGATACAGGTAATACAGAACGTGTTGCAGACATGATTAAAGATAAAATTGGTGCAGATATTTGTGAAGTACACGATATTGCCTCTGCCAGCGCAGCTGATTTTGCCCAATATGACAAAATCATTTTAGGACAACCAACCTGGTATTACGGTGAACTACAAAGTAGTTGGGATGATTTTTGGGAAGATTTTAAAGGCATTGACTTCACGGGTAAAACAGTCGCTTGTTTTGGTTTAGGTGACCAAGCAGATTACTCAGAATACTTTTTAGACGCTATGGGCTTAATGCACGATATTGCCATTGAAAACGGCGCAACGCCAGCGGGCTACACATCAACAGACGGTTTTGAATTTGACGAATCAAAAGCGGTAACGGAAGACGAAGACTTTTTTGTTGGCTTAGGTATTGATGAAGATCAACAACCAGAACTTACTGCAGTACGCATTGATGAATGGGTGGATCAAATTAAAGAAGAGTTTGGTATTTAGCATTTAAACATACCGTTTACATTTAGTCGTCATGCAAAGCCACTTAGAGGTAATAATCTAAGTGGCTTTTTTTATGTGTGTTGTAAATGATTTAAACTTTATAGAACAAAGTTATGACCTCGCTAAATCATGATAAGAGTTATATAAATAACATTGTTTGAATTGGCATAATAAATTTAGGCCGTTGTACTCTCTCATTGTTTAATTGTTTAATTGTTTATAGTATTGTGATATTTACTAACTTATAAATTGTATTTATTTATTCATATTAAAAAATATTTGGTATGCTTTCTTCTATGAAAATAAAATCATTTGTTTTTTCGTTAGTTTTAAGCCTTGTCACTGTTAATTTTTTATCCGTGTCACATGATGCTGTACATTTTTTTCATGCCGATGAAAATCAAGAACGACTTGAAAACGCTTATAACCCAGGCCAAGTTCACACACATACTCATTCTGTTACGGATGAGGAAGAGCTGCATCATGAGCATTCCTTTGAATTAGGTGGCTTCTTTTGTGATCTTTTTGATGAGGTTGCGCATTCTGCTTTTGTTATTTTTTCTTTTACCGTTGAATTGTTATGGCTTGCAGCCGTAACTCTTTTAACACCTCTTTTAGTTACCGTTTATTCAGCGGCTTTTTATCCCAACTTTTGGGGGCGCGCCCCTCCAGTGTTCTCTTCTATTTAAAATCCAAATTGTAAAGTAGTGCAGCAAATTCTTGTCCTTGGTTAATACCCAAAAGATGAGTGTGTTTTGCTGTACTTAAATATTATTTGAGAATTTTGCTCGAATAAAAACGGTATAAAGCAGTATAAAGCGGAAAGTTACAGACGCTTGTAATCCTTTTTACCTGTTTGTTTATGTCGTGTAAAACTCTCAATTTATAAAGTTGAAGAGAATTAAACATGAATTACTCCATTTTATATCGTGCTGTCTTTTTGGGAATGACACCGATGATAATTTCTACACAAGTGATCGCGCATGAAAAGCATGATGTTGTCATGCTAGACACAATTAAAATAGAAGATAAAACCAATCAAGATACTTTTGATAGAGAAGTCAATACAGAGTATTTAGAGCGAACTCAAGCGCAAGACTTGCAAGATATTTTTAAACTAGAACCATCGGTACAGGTCGGTACGGGTTCAAGAAATGGTCAAAAAATATTTATGCGTGGTGTTGAAGACTTGCACTTAAATGTACAGGTTGATGGCGTTCGTCAAGGGTCTAATAACTTTCACCACCAAGGTCGTGTTGATGTCGATCCATTTTTATTAAAAAAGGTTGAGGTTAAACCAGGGCCAGCAGCGGCAGATGCCGGGCCAGGTGCTTTGGGCGGTAGTGTTAAGTTTGAAACCGTAGATGCACAAGATTTATTAAAACCAAACCAAACTGTTGGCGCACGTATAGGCGCTAATTATGAAAGCTCAAGTAATCTAACTGGCGGTATGGCTACCGTTTATGGTAAAGCGGGTGAACATGCTGGTTTATTAGTGCATACACGCCGTAGCAGTAATGATGCAATGCGTGCAGGCGGAGGAGATGATCGTGATTCTACGGCGGGCTGGCATGAAGACTATCAAATTAAAGCAAGCCTACTAGATATGGATGGCCATAGCTTACGTCTTAATGTTCAAAATCGTGTAGATGATGGCGGAAATTTGAGAGCTAACTTTCCTTTTGAAACCAATACTGGCACTAAGGCAGGTGAAGATCTAAGTATTTACGATAGTTCACAAAGCCTTAATTACGGTTATCGTCCAGAAGGGCAAGATAAAATTGATTTAAAGTTTAGTCTATATAACTCAAAAACAGGTTTAAAACATGTATTCAATTCTAAAGATGCAGACTGGAGAACGTTAGGTTACGGTGGTGATTTACATAATACGTCATTATTTAAAACAGAATCTATGACACACGCTTTAACCTATGGTGTCGATTATTTCTACACCGAAGGTCAAGATGACACAGAGGGTAATCCTTTGTTAAAAGAACACGGCTCTAATACCGGTGTCTATATTCAAGACCGTATCGATTTAGGGGCCGTTCGTCTTTCAGCAGGTTTACGTCAAGATAATTATCAAGCCCGTTATGATAACCAGTATGACGATTCGGGGTCTGCTGTTTCACCAAATATTAGTGGTGAGTGGGACGTATTAAAAGGTGATGCCACGCTGACACTGTTTGCAGGTTATGGACAATCTATTCGAGGTGGTCGTCTTAACCAATCAGGATGGATTCGTAAATACCCAGCAAATTCTGCAGACTTTACATTAGGCAAAAATGGCAAGTTAAAACCTGAAACCTCGCACCAAACGGAATGGGGGGCGCGCTGGCATGATGTAAACTTCTTTACTCAAAAAGATCATATTGGTGTAGATGTTACTTTTTACGATAACATCATTAAAGATTACTTAGTTACGCCAGGTGAAGGTTCTGCAGCTACGGATAGTCTTTATAATGCTGACGGTGATGTAACATCTAAAGGATATGAAGTGAGAGGTCATTGGGGGCTGAATGATTTATTATTAAGCTTAAGCTATAGTCATAATAGATTCCGAGACTATGAAGGGTTGCCAGGAGACACAACAGGTTCTTCAGCTCGTGTTGGAGCTTCAACAGGTGATCGTTGGGTGTTTGATGGAACATGGGATGTAAAACCGAATGTAACGCTTGGTTATACTTTAACAGCGGTAGAAAAATTAACCGATGTTCGACCTGGTAGTCCTGAAAAACCAGGCTATTTGGTGCAAGATATTCAACTTCTATGGCAGCCAGAAATTGCAAAAGATGATTTACATATTACCTTAGCATTAGAAAATATTACCGACGAACGTTATGCCGAACATACCACCGTTCGTACATACTATAACGGCAGTGAGCTCGCGAGTTGGGAATCAGGTCGCAATTTACGTGTAGGAGTAGAATGGCTTTTTTAAAATTATTTAAATAAAGCAATCTTAGATAAAACAAAAATATAAATTGTTTTAAATAATAGCCACTTAGATACTGTTTCTAAGTGGCTTTTTTATTATCTTTTTTTAGGCTTTTTACTTTTACCAGGCCTGGTAAATTCAATTAAACTTTGGTTAAAAACGGCTAAAATTCACCTTATTTTTGTAGAATAACTTGTTGATAATTTGCTGTTAACTAGCTTGCAGTTACTGTATTTACCGCAACCAGACAAGTTTGGGTTACATTTTTTCATGTATATCACTGGCGTAAAGGTCTCAATACATATTTTATTTACCATTCTATTTTGTGGGTAGTTTAAAATAAAAAGATAACAAACCTCTTTTATACGAATGGTTAATTTTGTCGTTTAAATAAAATGAAACAAAGTAGGCTAAAAATAGAAACTCTTACTCAGCTTAAACAGTTAAGTCATCGTAGACTTCAATGCAGTTTGCAATTTTTTGCAGCATTCTGCTTACTGCTTTTATCGTCTGTCGTTTTGGCAAATGAAGCGGGCATTAAACAAGTTACTATTGGTGTTTTGGCATACAAAGGTAAAGTTGCAACGCTTTCACAATGGACACCAACGGCAAAATATCTTTCAGACAAAATACCCTCTTATCAGTTTCAAATCGTACCTTTAACACTCGAAGAGATTAACCAAGCGATTAATAAAGAGCAGTTAGATTTTGTGTTAACCAATCCCGGTCACTATATTCAGTTACAAGCTAAAAATAACATAACGCGTATTGCCACCTTAAAAACATCTTATCTTAATCATGCTTTAGACCATTACGGAGCGGTGATTTTTACAAGAAAAGATGCACATCTAAATACCATAAAGTCACTTAAAGGTCATTCTTTGGCTGCGGTGAGCGAAGGTGCTTTTGGTGGGTTTCAGTTAGCGGAAAAAGTATTTTTAGATCATGGTATTGATGTGAGAAAAGATTTAAACGTTAAATGGTTAGGGTTTCCCCAGTCGGACATTGTGCAACATGTTTTATCAGGTAAAACAGACGTGGGCATTGTTCGTACCGGTATTTTAGAAAAAATGGCACTAAAAGATGGAATCTCTTTAGATAATTTTAAAATTATCACACCCAAAAAAACAACGCGTTTTCCATTTGTACATAGTTCTCAATTGTACCCAGAATGGCCATTAGCAAGTGTGCCTAAAACCAATACACAACTTGCTAAACAAGTGGTTATTGCTTTACTTGAGATGCGTCAAGATTCGGTTCCAGCCCGTGCTTCAGAAAGTGCGGGTTGGACAATACCGTTAGATTACCAAATTGTACGAACCGTCTTAAAAGAATTACAAATTCCACCTTTTGCCCCGCAGGCATTTGATTTAACTAAATTTTGGCACTTATATTCTTATTGGATAGTGGCGATCTCATTTTTGTTTTTAATGTGTGTGTTATTTATAGTTTTTATTTTAAAAGCAAATCGAAAACTATTTAGTCAACAACAAGAGTTGGCTGCCCAGCGAGATCAGCAAGCTTTAATGATTCAGCAGCGTACCTCTGAACTGGTTGAAATAAACAAAGTGTTACAGCAAGATATCGAATCTCGTATTCAGTCTGAAAAAACCATTAATAACGGCTGTGATTTTTTGCATGAACTTTACAATATTTCGACACGATTTGATCTAGAAGGTAAGCAAAAATTACAGTCAATATTAGATTTAACTCGTCAATATTTGGGTGTGGAATCAGCCATTCTCTCAAGGTTTGAAAATAACCAATTTAATTTATGTATTTTTAGTTCCTCTAAAGAAGTCAATGTAGCACCTTGTTCAATGGATTATGGAAACCAAGCTATCTTAGAAAATAAGGTGGTTGTTCGTAATGGGCAGGATAAATGGAAAACGTATATTGCATTGCCTGTATTTGTTTCAGGCACTTCAGGGTGCTTATTTGAGTTTGTTACAGAACAACAAGAGCATATAAACAGTTTAGAAAGTGAAGAATTAGCAGAATTTGATCTTCGTATTTTAAATGTATTAGCCTTTTGGGCAAGCAATGAAATTATAAGAATTGATAATGAAGATTCAAATCAAAATCAGCTTCAAATTTTGCAAAAACAATTTTTAGACCTCACTTCACGAGAAAAAGAAGTCTTAAAATTAGTTGTGGATGGTGAACCAAATAAAAATATTGCACGTATTTTAGACATCAGTCCTAAAACCGTTGAGCTACATAGAGCAAATTTATTAAGAAAAACACAAGCAACCTCAACGATTCAACTCGTCAAACAAGCCATTCTATCGGGCATTGTTAACCCTACCTAGGGAATTCCCTAGGTACACCCAAGTAAATCAATATATTGCGTCCAAATGAGCTTTAAGCGCTAATAGATCACGATTGAACTTTTCAATATTTCAGCACGGTTAAATATATAAATAAGGCAGTTTATTTATTATTAGAAAGCCTAAATTAGATCGCCTAATAAACCTAAATTAAACTGACCAACAAGCTGTGTTGAATAAGAATTGTTTTGAAATTAAATCTTAATCTTTGGAGTGATTGTTATGAATACAAAATTAAAGAATGTCTGTTTTGCATCGGTTGCAGCGGCCAGTATGTTTTTATGTGGATCAAGTATGGCGGAAGATGCTGGACAAGGGCATGATTACCGTACATTTTATACAGATGGTCATATTGAATATGGAAAAATCTCAGATTCGTATAACTCAGATTTAACTGTTTATGTGGCGGGTAACCAGTTTATGGTTATGGAAGATTTAATAAAAGATTTTCAAAAACATAATCCATCGGTTAAAAAAGTTTACCTAGAAACGATTCCACCAGGCCAAATCCTAAAAGGGCAAATTCTGCAACAAGGTAAAATTAACGGACAAAAAACATCCAAAGATCCAGATCTTTATGGCAGTGTGAATTTAGGGCATTTACAAAAGCTAAAAGACAATGGGTTAATGGATTATTACATGACCTATGCACATAATAAATTGGAATTAATGGTGGCTAAGGGCAATCCTAAAAATGTAAAAGGTGTTGAGGACTTAACAAGAAAAGATTTAGTGAAATCTTTTCCTAACCCTTTAACAGAAGGGATTTATAAGTTCTATGGTTCTCAAATGCTAAAAGATTTAGGTATGTACCAAGAACTAACACATGATAAACAGTGTAAAGGTTGTTGGGCCGTTGAAGGGGAAACTTATTACACAGATCGTCATCACCGTGAAACGCCACACCGTATTGAAAATGGCAAAGCTGACGTAGGTATTGTTTGGACAACAGAAGTGAAATATAACAAATCTCTTGGCCGTGCTCTTGAAGGAGTTGAAATTCCAGCACCTTATAATATGGCAGATAAAGTTGGCTACTCTATTGGTATTTTAAAAACAGCTAAAAACCAAGAAAATGCTAAACGTTATTTAACTTATCTAGCAACAGATAGTGCGCAAAATATTTATGCGAAATACGGTTTTGTAAAAGCTAATGCGCAAGATTTAAAAATAAAACCAATTCCAGGTAAATAAAGTTATTCGCTAAAATAATGTGGCTATCTATTCTTAATGGATAGTCATTAATTACCTCACTGTATTTTTAATACAAAAAAGAGGTGAATAAAGTTTTTAAGCAACATAAAATTAAAGCCACTTAGATGCACTATCTAAGTGGTTTTTTTATGTAAATTTAAATCAATCTTACGTATAAATATTATGATTAGACTCTGGATATACCAGGCCTGGTAAAATGAATTTAATTTTAAACATTACATAATCAAATAGGTGGTTTATAACCTTAATTTAGCTTTATTTAAATTAGAATTTATAGCCTAATCCCAAGTTAAAGCCAGCAATATCAATGTCAGTGTCTTGATACAGTGATGTATATCCTAAATCAACAGAAACGGCTTGAGTAACATAAAATTTACTACCGACTCCCCATGAAAAAGAAGAATCCGAATCAGTCGCTGAATTAGATGAGCTTTTTGCATTTAATCTAGTTTCAGCAACACCTGCCATTGCAAAAAGCTCTAATCTATCGTTCATTAAGGGTAAGTTGCCTGTGGCATAAATACCATAGTGATTATCTACTTTTGTTTTTATACCATTGTTTGTATCATCACCCACTCCTACACCAAGCTGAAGACGTAGGCCAAAATTAGGGTTTAATTTAGTTGCAATAGATAGCGTTGCGGTTGGTACATCTATATCTTTTGAGTTTGTGTTTATCGAGTAAGCATCATAAGTTAAAGCTGTGTAAACATCGGTAGCAGAAGCATTAAATGCTACTAAAGAAAGGCTGCTTGCGACTGCAGAAGCAATAATTAGTTTTTTCATCTGTGATTCCTTAATCAAGTTTAAGTTTTAAGATATCGTCTACTTTTGATTTTAGTAGATATTCTTGAGAGTGTATTATTTAAGTATTGCTATACTGTAAAAAATAGCTGAACATTTTACCTAATAAGATTAGTTAAAACTATTAAGAAATACGTACTTATTATTGTTTTATTTGAATGTTTAGCTTAGGAAGGTGAGATATTATGACAAGGCGGCTTGCCAATTTTAGGGGCCTGGTTTACCAAGCTATAATTGGTTGCAGGATATACCAGGCCTTATATGTTGAAAGTGTTCTTCAGAAATGGAGAATTTACTAGGGACGCTTAGTAAAGGGATAGAGAGATCTTGTTACCAGGCCAAGGACACCGAAGTGATCCAGGTTATCAGATTAAGACCTTTATCCCCACACACTATAAACTGAACAGTATCTTAGGCAAACCGTCGTTTAGCCTGTATTCATAAGGTTAGTCTGCTCATAGTGTGATTTTACCAAGCAATAATTACCTTATCACAAAACATAAAGGTGGTAAATTATGACAACATATATTGGTGTTGATATAGGAAAAGAATACTTTGATGTCGCTATTGCTCAAACAAACGATGTTAAACGCTTTTTAAATGATGAACTTGGCTATAAAGCCCTAATCCAATGGATGCCTAATCAAAATTGTGCCATTGTCATGGAAGCCACTGGCAAATACTCGCTTGGCTTAGCTTTGGTACTTTATGAACAAAAGATTTCGGTTAGTGTCGTTAACCCAACCCGAATCAAGCGATATGCACAATCGCAACTGAATCGAACCAAGACCGATAAAGAAGATGCCAAACTTATTGCTGACTTTGCCATGACACAACGCCCAAAGCCATGGCAACCACCGTCGCCAACACTGCGTAAACTGCAAGAATGGCACAGAGTACAATCTCTACTAATAAAACAAGAGATTCAACTTAAAAATCAAATGGGTAGCAGCCTAGAGTTAGAGATTCAAGAGTTTGAACAAGAACAGATTGCGCATTTGAGTCAACAACTTAAAAAAATTGAAACCAAAATAAAAAAGTGCTTACGCTCAGACGATGAATTGCTGAGCCAAGTTAAGCTACTCGAAACCATACCCGGTATTGCTGAAGCCACCGCCACTCGGTTGTTAGTTGGAATTCGTGATATAAAGTATTTTGACAAAGCCAAGCACATGGCCAGTTTTATGGGACTTGCTCCGTTAATTCGTCAGTCAGGTAGCTCATTGAATAGCTCAAAGATGTCCAAAATGGGCGATGCCGAACTCAGAAAGGCATTGTATATGCCAGCATTAAGTGCCATTCAGCATAACCCTGTCATTAAGCGTTTTTCAGAACGGTTAAAAGCCAACGGCGTAAAAGGAAAGAAAAGAGTGGTGGCAATAATGAGAAAACTTATTCATATTGTGTTTGCCGTATTAAAGCACGGCAAACCTTTTGATCCAGAATATAAGAACTGTGCTTGACATCTAATGTTGAACACAGTATCTGGTAAATTTGTTTTTAACTTATCTTAAACTTATAGTTGGCCAGTTGTTTTGTTTGGCTATGGCAAGTAATTTATCGTCACCATCAACCACCACAGGGTTATCGACTATTTCTAATAATGGTAGATCATTGTGTGAATCTGAATAGAAAAAGCTACCGTCTAAGGTTTCGTTTTCTTGTTTTAGCCATTCATTTAAGCGAGTCACTTTGCCTGCTTGAAAGGTAGGTACACCTTTAATCTCGCCTGTATAACGTCCGTTAACCATTTCGCCTTCTGTACCTAGTAGTTCGTCAATACCATAACGCAAGCCAATTGGGCGAGTAACAAACGTATTGGTGGCTGTAATTATCATTACTCGGTCACCTTTTGCTTTATGTTTTTCTACCAAGTCGAGTGCTTTAGGTAATACGATGGGTTCTATAAAGGTTTGCATAAAATCTTTATGCCATGCGGCTAAAGTTTCTGCTGTTTGTTCACCTAATGGTTTTAAGGCAAAACGTTGGTAGGCAACAATATCTAAGGTACCATTTTTATAATCTTCAAAAAATTGAGCATTTTTTTTGGCAAACTCTTTGGCATCAATATGACCATTTTTGATTAAGAATTCCCCCCAAAGATAATCGCTGTCGTTGCTTATTAAGGTGTTATCTAAATCAAAAATTGCCAGTGCCATAAAGTTCTCAATATTGTTTTTTAAAATGTAAAAGTTTGTGCAACTAATCGTAATCTAAAGCGTTTATACACACAAGCAAACCATGAGTAAATTGCAAATTCAAATGCTAAATAGTAATTAAATATGAATAAAGCAGTGAATTTGGATTGAAAAAACCACAAATTTTAGGCACTATTAAATAAATATAAAATTTAAGTTAAGGTTCTCATGATAGATTCAGATGGATATCGGCCAAATGTCGGTATCATAATTGTAAATAAAGAGGGCAAGTTGTTTTGGGGAAAACGTATTCAACAAGATGCGTGGCAGTTTCCACAAGGAGGGATTCGTGAAAACGAAACCCCGCAACAGGCCGTCTTTAGAGAGTTAAAAGAAGAGGTGGGTTTAGACCCATCTGATGTAAGAGTTTTGGGTAGAACACAAGATTGGATTAGTTATGATTTACCCAAACATCTTATTCGTCATTACAGTCAACCAGTGTGCATTGGGCAAAAACAAATTTGGTTTATGTTGGGTTTAGAAGGTGATTTAGATCGAATAAATTTAAATCATCACGACACGCCTGAATTTGAAGCTTGGGATTGGGTTGATTATTGGCGGCCAGTTCAAGAGGTGGTAAATTTTAAGCAAGCGGTTTATCATCAAGCATTAACTGAATTGGAAGATGCTATTGATACGTTTTGGTTAAGTCGTAAATAATCATTACGGTATTTAAAAAACCACTTAAATGAATTTAAGATTTAAGTGGTTTTTTTATGCCTACAACTTAGGGTTAAGTTGTTTTTACAAACCTAACCTATTGATATAAGTGTTATCGCTAAAAAACAAAATACAAACCTTTTACTTGCAGCGTTGTAGAGTAAATTATTAACTTTCAATGGCTTATAAGTATTTTATAATGTCTTTATTACGTTTTACGCGTTCTTATAAGGGTTACAATGTAATTTTTGTTAAAAAAATGTTATTATTCACAAAATTTTTTATCTCTTTTTAACCCTGTTTACCGCTCGTTCATGGTGGTATACAAAAGAGGGTGCTCATGAAAGAGAATGCTTTGAAAAACTAAGTAGCTGGAACTCAAAGTAACAATTGTTGGCAGTACATTGTATGACCTACGGTGTGCCGAACTCCTTCAGGCTTACCCAGCTCCTGAAGAAACATTATCCAACCCATTGAGGTAATCATCATATGAGCGAAAATTTCGTTGACCAAGATCCACAAGAAACTCAAGAATGGCTAGACGCCTTAGAAGCAGTTGTTTCTTTAGAGGGATCAGATAAAGCACAGCACATTATAGCGACTTTAATTGAAAAGGCGCGTGTGCATGGAATTGATATTCCATACGCAGCTAATACCCCTTATTGCAATACCATTGCCGAGGATGAACAAGCGCATTACCCAGGTAACGTCGGCATTGAACAAAAAATGCGTGCCATATTACGTTGGAATGCGATGGCAATCGTATCAGGTGCAAACAAAAATACCAGCGTAGGTGGCCACATTGCCTCTTATGCTTCTAGCTGTACTTTATATGAAGTAGGGATGAACCACTTCTTCAAAGGTCCTAAGCACGAAAAAGGTGCAGATATGATTTTCTTCCAGGGGCATACCGCTCCTGGTATGTACGCTCGTTCATTTATGGAAGGGCGCTTGGATCAAGAACAACTTAGAAATTACCGTCAAGAAGTGGGTGGTAATGGTCTTTCTTCTTATCCTCACCCGTGGTTAATGAGTGATTACTGGCAGTTCCCAACTGTATCAATGGGGCTTGGGCCTTTAATGTCTATTTACCAAGCACGTTTTATGAAATACATGGAAGCCCGTGGATTAGCTAAAACAGAAGGCCGTAAAGTTTGGGCATTCTTAGGTGATGGTGAGATGGATGAACCAGAATCTCGTGGTGCATTACAGCTTGCTAGACGTGAAAAACTAGACAACTTAGTCTTTGTTATTAACTGTAACTTACAGCGTTTAGATGGCCCTGTTCGTGGTAACGATAGCATTATTCAAGAACTTGAAGGCGTGTTCCGTGGAGCAGGCTGGGCAGTGACCAAAGTTATTTGGGGTTCTGGATGGGATCGTCTTTTACAAAAAGATACTTCAGGTAAACTGATTGAGCGTATGGGTGAAGTGGTTGATGGTGAATACCAGGCCTATAAAGCTAAAGACGGTGCCTTTGTTCGTCAACATTTCTTTGGTAAGTACCCAGAAACTGCGGCTTTAGTTGCAGACATGACCGATGACCAAATCTTTAAACTATCTCGTGGTGGTCATTCACCTCGTAAGATTTATAACGCGTATAAACGTGCAGAAGAGACTAAAGGTCAACCAACGGTTATCTTAGCCAAAACGGTTAAAGGTTACGGAATGGGGCCTTATGGCGAATCAGCCAATACGGCTCACCAACAGAAAAAATTAGATTACGAAGGCTATAAATACTTCCGTGATCGTTTCTCTATTCCATTTTCAGATGAAGACCTAGCCAAACAAGTGCCTTTCTATGTACCTGACGAAGATTCAGACGTTATGAAGTACATGAGAGAGCGTCGTGAAGCCTTAGGTGGTTCATTACCTTCTCGTCAAGACAATGCCGAGCCACTTCCAGTACCCGCATTAGAAAGCTTTAAAATGCTAACAGATGGTACAGGTGACCGTGAAATGTCAACCACTATGGCGTTTGTGCGTATTGTCTCTATCCTATTACGTGACAAGACTATCGGGCCACGTGTTGTGCCAATCATTCCAGATGAAGCACGTACTTTTGGTATGGAAGGTCTATTCCGTCAAGTCGGTATTTACGATCCAGCAGGTCAGTTATATGAGCCAATGGATAACGACCAATTGATGTGGTACAAAGAATCATCAAACGGCCAAGTATTTGAAGAAGGGATTAACGAAGCCGGTGCAATGGCTAACTGGATTGCCGCTTCTACCGCTTATGCAAACTACGGCGTAAGCATGATTCCTTTCTATATCTACTACTCAATGTTTGGTTTCCAACGTATTGGTGATTTAGCTTGGGCAGCGGGTGACTCTCGTGCTCGTGGTTTCTTAATTGGTGGTACAGCAGGTCGTACAACGTTAGAAGGTGAAGGTCTTCAACACCAAGATGGTCATAACATTATTCAGTATGATCACATTCCAAACTGCATGAGCTACGATCCAACATTTGCATTTGAAATGGCCGTCATTATTCGTGACGGTATCAAACGTATGTTCCATGGCAAAGAAGATGTTTTCTATTACATCACTGCCATGAACGAAAACTATTCACACCCGGCAATGCCAGAAGGGTCTGAAGAAGATATCTTAAAAGGTCTTTATAAATTTAAAGATTCAACCGCTAAACACAAAAATCGTGTTCAGTTAATGGGGTCGGGTACTATTTTCCGTGAAGTGATTCAAGCGGCAGAAATGCTTGAAAATGACTGGAATGTGTCAGCCGATATTTGGGGTGTACCAAGTTTTAACTTGCTACGTCGTGACGGAGTTGAAGCAATGCGTTGGAATACAATGCATCCAACTGAAACACCAAAAGTACCATTTGCTACTGAAAAGTTACAAGGTGCTAAAGGGCCATTTATTGTGGCTACGGATTATATTCGTGACTACCCAGAACGTATTCGTCAATATGTTCCAGGTGACTATTATGTATTAGGTACAGACGGCTTTGGTCGTTCTGATACGCGTGAACAGCTACGTAAGTTCTTTGAAGTTAACAGCCAATATGTGGTTGTAGAAGCACTTAAAGCGTTAGCTGATGCTGGAAGCATTAAGCCAGAAGTGGTGGCAGAAGCCATTACTAAATATGGCATTGATAGCGAAAAAGCTTACCCAGTTCACGCTTAAATGTTGCAAGCCTTTATTTGGTTTAAACCAAATTAATGGCTTTTTCATTAGGGTGTTTTACAAACAATTAAAAAACGCCCAAATACCGAATTTTTGAGACCTTAGTCACACGCTTTATTTATAAAGTAACTAAGGCCTCCATACAAAGGAAACTTTGACATGGCGATACAACAAATTACGATTCCTGACATTGGTGATTTTGACGCAGTTGAAATCATTGAAGTCCTAGTCTCTGTCGGCGATACCGTTGCCGTAGACGACTCACTATTGACCTTAGAATCAGACAAAGCAACAATGGAAATTCCATCCCCTTTTGCTGGCACAATCACCAATATCACAGTAGAAGTGGGTGGCAGTGTTTCAGAAGGCGATCACGTTTTTGATATTGAAGTTTCTGGCGATGCCGCTGCACCTGCTGAAGAAAAATCAAAACCAGAACCTGTTGCAGAAGCTCCTAAACCAGCACCCGCGCCTCAAGCTGCTCAAAACACGGCACCAAAAGAAACGCATGCAACGGTTGAAACCTCTCCAATTGTGGCCGCCGCCGCTAACAAGCCGGTTAACGCACAAACAATGGGTTCAAAATCTCATGCCTCACCATCGGTACGTGCCTTTGCACGTAAATTAGGTGTAGATTTAGAGCACGTTTCAGGTTCAGGCCCTAAAGGTCGTATTATTCAAACAGACGTTGAAGCCGCCATTAAAGCGGTAATGTCTGGTCAAACGGCGGCACCTGGTCAAGCCGCAATGAGTGGTACAGGTATTCCGCCTATTCCAGATGTTGATTTCAGCAAGTTTGGTGAAACCACCACCGAAGAGCTAGGCAGAATCAAAAAAATCTCTGGTAAGTTCTTACACGCAAGCTGGTTAAACGTGCCGCACGTCACTCAGTTTGACGAGTCAGACATCACTGAGATGGATCAGTTCCGTAAAGACCAAAAAGCCGCTGCAGAAAAACAGGGCGTTAAATTAACACCGCTTGTTTTTGTAATGAAAGCCGTGGTTAAAGCCCTACAAGACTTTCCAAGTTTTAATGCTTCATTAACTTCTGATGGTCAATCCATTATCAAAAAATCTTACTACAACATTGGTATTGCCGTAGATACACCAAATGGCCTAATGGTACCCGTGGTTAAAGATGTCGATAAAAAAGGTATTTACGAACTTTCTCGTGACCTAATGGAAATCTCTGCCAAAGCACGTGATGGTAAGTTGGGGCCAGCCGATATGGCAGGTGGTACTTTCACTATCTCTAGCTTAGGTGGTATTGGTGGCACGCAATTCACGCCAATCGTAAACGCACCAGAAGTAGCCATTATGGGGCTATCTAAAGCCAAAATGCAGCCCGTTTGGAATGGTTCAGAATTCATTCCACGCTTAATCATGCCATTTAGCGTTTCTTACGATCACCGTGCTATTGATGGTGCAGAGGGTGTTCGCTTTACCACCACGGTTGGCAACTACCTTACTGACCTACGTCAGTTGATTCTTTAATAGGAGCGTAAGATGAGTAAAATTATAGACATCGTAGTTCCAGATATCGGCGATTTTGCCGAAGTTGACGTTATTGAAGTATTAATCTCAGCAGGCGATGAAGTTTGCCAAGATGATTCATTAGTCACTTTAGAATCTGATAAAGCCACAATGGAAATTCCTGCGCCATTTGCAGGTAAAGTCGTTTCTTTTACTGCCGCAGTAGGCGATAAAGTAAAAGAAGGGTCCATTCTAGGTACTATGGAAATTGCCGCACAAGATACCGTTTTAGCTAACGTAGAAGAAAGTGTTGCAACACATGAACCAGAATCACCAAAAGAATCTGCACCGCAAGCTGACTCTAATGCTGTAGTCTCTGCAAGTGATTTACCACCTGCAGATATGCAGTGTGAAGTCCTAGTCTTAGGTTCAGGGCCAGGTGGTTATACCGCTGCGTTCCGTGCCGCTGACTTAGGTAAAAAAGTCGTTATGATTGAAAAATACAGCAATATTGGTGGCGTTTGTTTAAACGTTGGTTGTATTCCATCAAAAGCCTTATTACACATGTCTGTGGTATTAAATGAAACCAAAGAGATGGGCGCACACGGTATTACCTTTGCCGAACCACAAATTGATATTGATAAAATCCGTGCCTTTAAAGACGGCGTTATTAATAAACTAACAGGCGGTTTATCAGGCCTGGCAAAAGCGCGTAAAGTTGAAGTGGTGACCGGTTACGGTAAATTCACTTCGGCTAATACCGTTTCAGTAGAAGCCGAAGATGGTTCAATTAAAACCATCGCCTTTGAAAAAGCCATTATCGCCGCTGGTTCACGTGTAGTTAAACTACCATTTATTCCACATGATGACCCTCGTGTTATGGATTCAACAGGCGCATTAGCCCTAGAAGAAATTCCAAAACGTCTATTAGTCATTGGTGGCGGAATCATCGGGCTAGAAATGGCTCAAGTTTATGATTCTTTAGGCTCAAAAATCACCGTGGTAGAACTGGGTGATACCATTATCCCAGGTGCTGACAAAGACATCTCTAAACCACTGCTTAAGAAAATTAAGAAAAAGTATGAAAACGTATTCTTAAAATCAAAAGTCACCAATGTTGAAGCCAAACCAGAAGGTTTATTAGTGACCTTTGAAGGTAAAGGTTGCCCAGAAACTGATATGTTCGATCGCGTATTAGTCGCCGTTGGTCGTGCCGCAAACGGTAAACTCATTGATGCCGAAAAAGCTGGTGTTGCGGTAGACGATTGGGGCTTTATTGACGTTAACGAACGCCAAGAAACCAATGTTTCTAATATCTATGCCATCGGTGATATCGTTGGCCAACCAATGTTAGCCCATAAAGCAGTACACGAAGGTAAAGTGGCGGCAGAAGTCATTAACGGCATGCCAAGTGCGTTTACCCCAATGTCAATTCCATCAGTCGCCTATACCGATCCAGAAGTCGCTTGGGCAGGTAAAACCGAAGAAGAACTCAAAGCCGAAGGCATCGAATACGAAAAAGGTGCATTCCCTTGGGCAGCGTCTGGTCGTAGCTTAAGTCTAGGGCGTGACGAAGGTCTAACCAAAGCCATGTTCTGTGCCAAAACACACCGTTTACTAGGGTGTGGAATGGTCGGACCAAATGCTGGTGAACTGATTGCCGAAGCCATGCTAGCGATAGAGATGGGGGCTGATATGCAAGATATTGGTCTTACTATTCATCCGCATCCTACGTTGTCAGAGACGCTTTGTTTTGCGGCTGAGATGGCGGAAGGAACGATTACAGATCTAATGCCACCTAAAAAGAAAAAATAGAATTTTTTCTTTTTACTCGCGAAAGTAATTAGGGTTGCGGCTAAAACGTGCCATTTCTGCGTTATGAAAATGATCACATACTTATAGTATGCTCAACATTTTCAAGCCTTGAACTGACAAGTTTTATCTCGCAACATATAATCAAATTGCAATTAATATAGCCCGATTGATTTCTCGGGCTTTTTTGTTTTAAGGATCTTTACTATGAAGTTTAAGGATGTTCCCGAAAGTGCGGGAGGTTTTACAAAAAGAGGTGGGTTTGGATCTGTATCGGTTGTTGAAGACGTTAATGGTAATAGATTTGCTAAAAAGACATTAAACCCTGATCAAGCTTTGATTGAAAACGTTGGACAAGAGCACCTTGAAAGACGCTTTAAAAGAGAAGTGAAATACCAAAGTGCTGTTCAACATAAAAATGTTGTCCCTATTATTGAATCTTTTTTAGATCAAGATCCTCCTTTTTTTATTATGCCGTTGGCTGAAGGAACACTTCAGGACGAATTGAAGCTTGATTCGTCGTTATCTGGTAACTATAAAGAAGTTCTTTATGATGTTCTTGCGGGTATAGAAAGGTTACATGAGCTTGGGTATGTTCATAGGGACTTAAAACCTGCAAATATTTTAAAGATTTCAGAGGGGGAGCAGCACTATTACGCGGTTTCTGATTTTGGATTAATGTCTGTCGATGAATCAGATTCCTCAACGTTAACAGGCAGTAATGCTCAAGGTGGTACTCAAAATTATGCAGCACCTGAGTTAATGCGCAATTTTAAAGCTGCAACGCCTGTAGCAGACATATATTCTTTTGGGGCTATTCTTCATGATATTTTTGGAAGTGGTGCTAGAAGAATTCCTTTTACTGAATTGACAGTTCCTGGTCCACTAGGTGATGTTGTTCAGAAATGTACTAAAACTAACCCAATCAGAAGGTATTCATCAATCTCAAAGCTTAGAGAAGATTTATACAATGTTTTGAGTACGGGGGATGTTGAATTTAGTTCCAATAATGAAGAAAAACTGGCAGAAATACTTAAGAAATCAGACCAGTTAACAGATGATGAATGGGATGAAATTTTTTTATTATTTGAGGAAGATGAAGAAAGAGTCAGTCATTGCCGGAATATTTTTGCAAACTTGACTTTTGATCATTTGAATAATTTAAAAAATTCCTCCCCTGAGCTTTTCATTGCATTAGGTCATTATTTTTCAAACTTCATAACACACAACGGTTTTGATTTTGATTATTGTGATGTTTTAGCAAATAAGGCAGAGTTTTTTTATGAATATGGTGATGTTTCTCTAAAAGCTAAGATAATGCTTGGATTATTAGAGTTAGGAACTAGCCACAATCGATGGTATGTGGAAAGAAAATACTATAGACTTACTACTGAATCAGATTCTAATGTTATTAGTAGAATGCTTATTGAAGCAGATGTGAACGGTATTAATTTAGGTCCAATGATTAAACACTTAGAAAGGTCTATAGGTGTTTCACGTTTAGGGTTAAATCCTCTAATTGTTGAATATCTTGATGAGAAAAAATGATGTTACAGATAACCTCTTTTAGTAAGCAAGGTAGAGAAAAAGCTAATCAGGACTGTGTTTTTTTTACAAAGAAAAGACACGAAAATCTTGTTGCGATTGCCGATGGAATGGGTGGTTTGGAATCTGGAGATCTTGCTGCAAGTTGTGTTATTGATGTTTTAACAGCTGAATTTGAAAAATCAGATTTTGATTACCCTTATGCTTTTAGACAAATTAAAAACCAGATTGATGAATTGGCAGTAGTGCAAGGGTATGAAAAAATTGGATCAACATTAACATCTTGTTTGATTACAAATATGAACGTTAAAGTTGGTCATGTTGGTGATTGCAGGCTTTATCATTTAAGAAATAATGGTATCGTCACCATCACTAAAGACCAAACTGAAGTACAAAAGCTAATTGATGAAGGAATTCTATCCAAAAATAGAGCTAAAAAGTACAGTAGAAAGAATATTTTATTATCAGCGATTACTAATTTTACTGACTATGATCTTTTCTTAACCTCATTTACTGTAGAAAAGGGGGATCGACTTATCTTAATGAGTGATGGCGCTTATAGCTTGATACGTAAAGTTGAAATAAGAGATATATCTGTAAACTCTTTAAATATTGAAGATCTTAAAAATAATGTTTTAAATTTAATTGAGTCTCGCGATATTAAAGATGATTATTCTGCAATTTTTTTAGAAGTTTAAAAAAGGAAAAGGGGACGCTACCCAATGCCATTAAGTTAAGCTGTAAGTCGTTGTTTTATAGGCATGATTTATACTCAATTGGCAGTTCTAATTTCTCTTTACTTCTCAAAGTCCTATTGAATTTTCGACCTTTTCTAATGGCCGTTACTGATAATGCTATCTTATTAATTAGCCTTCGAAGTTCTTTATCTAATTTACGAGTTGGTCCGTGAGCCAAAAAAATAAACCTGACTAGTGAGTGTTTCATTTTAGAAACCGTCTGTGCAAAATTAACTCGATATTTGAGTTTGCGTTTTTTATCTTTTCGGTTCACTTTTTTCTGTGCTACCCAGCTGTGTATTTCTGTTAGATTAGCTGCTAAGATTTTGGCAAAAAAATCCTGTCTGATTGACAACGCAGTCTTGCCTGAAAAGTTGGTAATTTCTAGCCATTGTTTTAATCGCTTATAGTTTTCTTCAATGCCCCAACGTAAAAAATAAAGATGTTTAAAGCAACTCGTTGGATAATGTCTTTCATCCATTAAATTGGTGATTAATACCTCAACCTCTGAGTCTAGGTCTACCCGAATTAAACGCAGTGTAATAGGGGCAGCATCCAATTCATTTTGTTGACATTGATTGGCAGAGTATTTTGAGGGCTTAAGCGTGACCACTTGTTGTTTAGCACCGCTCTTTACAAAAGCTTGAGCGATCTTGAGTTGGTTTACCTTTACTCTTGCACAAAACTTTCTATTGCATTGTTGATGATAAGCATAAATAGGGAAGCCACCATAGCCTCGGTCATATAACACTAAATCTTTGTTGGTTGAGTAATGAAGGTGTTCAATTGCGCAAGTTCTCTCTGATGTATGAATCGATTCAATGGTTGAATCGATCACTACGCGGTTTAAAACATCATAAAATACAGAACAAAGTGCCATAGGGCAGCCCTCGGTTGAATTCTGTCCTTTATGTACGCCAAAATTATCGACTATATTTTTTGATTTGGGTAGTCGCATCATAGAGCCATCAATGGCTGCTAATCGAAACCCTTTCCAATGCTTTAAACGTTTAGATTCAGCATAAACATGATTGACCAAGTGGTTGTTTAACGTTTTGAAGGTCAATGAGCATAACTGACTTCTTGCCTGAGTTAAAGCAGACTGCGAAGGTAATCGGCGAGAAGAACTAGACTGAACATGTTCAAAGAACTGATTGAGTTCTGTTTGCCCTGTTTGTTTTCTAAAATTGAGTAGAAAAAGAACTAAACTGGAAAAATCTAAGCTGCGATTTCGAGTGAAAGCAGTTTTGGATAGACGGTGTTGTTTTATGAAAGAAGGTCTAGATAAAATATTATTAATAAGGGTATAAGTGTTTTTAAATGAAGTTTAAAGATGACATTTGTTAATTCCTTTTCTATAACCAAAATGTAAGCTTTATCTTAACATAATCAATGCGTTACAGCTTAACTTAATGGCATTGGGACGCTACCCAATGCCATTAAGTTAAGCTGTAAGTCGTTGTTTTATAGGCATGATTTATACTCAATTGGCAGTTCTAATTTCTCTTTACTTCTCAAAGTCCTATTGAATTTTCGACCTTTTCTAATGGCCGTTACTGATAATGCTATCTTATTAATTAGCCTTCGAAGTTCTTTATCTAATTTACGAGTTGGTCCGTGAGCCAAAAAAATAAACCTGACTAGTGAGTGTTTCATTTTAGAAACCGTCTGTGCAAAATTAACTCGATATTTGAGTTTGCGTTTTTTATCTTTTCGGTTCACTTTTTTCTGTGCTACCCAGCTGTGTATTTCTGTTAGATTAGCTGCTAAGATTTTGGCAAAAAAATCCTGTCTGATTGACAACGCAGTCTTGCCTGAAAAGTTGGTAATTTCTAGCCATTGTTTTAATCGCTTATAGTTTTCTTCAATGCCCCAACGTAAAAAATAAAGATGTTTAAAGCAACTCGTTGGATAATGTCTTTCATCCATTAAATTGGTGATTAATACCTCAACCTCTGAGTCTAGGTCTACCCGAATTAAACGCAGTGTAATAGGGGCAGCATCCAATTCATTTTGTTGACATTGATTGGCAGAGTATTTTGAGGGCTTAAGCGTGACCACTTGTTGTTTAGCACCGCTCTTTACAAAAGCTTGAGCGATCTTGAGTTGGTTTACCTTTACTCTTGCACAAAACTTTCTATTGCATTGTTGATGATAAGCATAAATAGGGAAGCCACCATAGCCTCGGTCATATAACACTAAATCTTTGTTGGTTGAGTAATGAAGGTGTTCAATTGCGCAAGTTCTCTCTGATGTATGAATCGATTCAATGGTTGAATCGATCACTACGCGGTTTAAAACATCATAAAATACAGAACAAAGTGCCATAGGGCAGCCCTCGGTTGAATTCTGTCCTTTATGTACGCCAAAATTATCGACTATATTTTTTGATTTGGGTAGTCGCATCATAGAGCCATCAATGGCTGCTAATCGAAACCCTTTCCAATGCTTTAAACGTTTAGATTCAGCATAAACATGATTGACCAAGTGGTTGTTTAACGTTTTGAAGGTCAATGAGCATAACTGACTTCTTGCCTGAGTTAAAGCAGACTGCGAAGGTAATCGGCGAGAAGAACTAGACTGAACATGTTCAAAGAACTGATTGAGTTCTGTTTGCCCTGTTTGTTTTCTAAAATTGAGTAGAAAAAGAACTAAACTGGAAAAATCTAAGCTGCGATTTCGAGTGAAAGCAGTTTTGGATAGACGGTGTTGTTTTATGAAAGAAGGTCTAGATAAAATATTATTAATAAGGGTATAAGTGTTTTTAAATGAAGTTTAAAGATGACATTTGTTAATTCCTTTTCTATAACCAAAATGTAAGCTTTATCTTAACATAATCAATGCGTTACAGCTTAACTTAATGGCATTGGGACGCTACCCAATGCCATTAAGTTAAGCTGTAAGTCGTTGTTTTATAGGAATGATTTATACTCAATTGGCAGTTCTAATTTCTCTTTACTTCTCAAAGTCCTATTGAATTTTCGACCTTTTCTAATGGCCGTTACTGATAATGCTATCTTATCAATTAGCCTTCGAAGTTCTTTATCTAATTTACGAGTTGGTCCGTGAGCCATGAATCAATGGGGTCAGACTGAAGTTCCCCCAATAAACTGGACTGTTTAGACTCTATTATAAAAAGCCTTTTCATAATTTACAGGTGATTCATAATCTAAATATGAGTGTCGCCTGACCTTGTTGTAAAACACTTCTATATACTCAAAAACACTGCTTTGAGCTTCTTCTCTTGTTTGGTAAGTCCTTTGATAGATTAACTCTGTTTTTAAGGTACTAAAGAAGCTTTCTGCCACGGCATTGTCGTGGCATTCTCCTTTTCGACTCATGCTTTGTATGATCTTATTGCTTTTAAACAATGACAAGTAAGCATCAGCTCGGTAGGTTGATCCTTGGTCAGAATGTAAAAGCACCTTCTGTTTCAGAGGCTTCATTTTAACAGCCATCTTTAATGCTGTTGCCACCAGATTTGCATCATTATTCTTGCTCATAGCCCAACCATTCACTTTACGAGAGTAAAGATCAATAATGACGGCAAGATACAGCCAGCCTTGGCGAGTGTAAATGAAAGTCGTGTCGCTTACCCATTTTTGATTGGGTAACGGAGCAGTAAATTGCCTATCTAAAATGTTATCTGAAAACCCTCTCGTGTTTCGAGCGATCTTGGCTCTCTTATGCTTGTTAGAGGTAAAAGCGAATAAGCCGTTCTCTTTCATCATTCTAGCGACTTTATTTAGGCTGATTATGATGTTATTTGCTTTAAGTTCTTTATATATTCTCGGTGATCCATAGTTACCACGTCCAGCTTTATAGGCCTCAATAATCTTCTGTAAGAGATAGTTATTCCGTTTACTTCGACGGCTAACAGGTGCATTTTTCCAATGATAAAATCCACTTTTGGATACACTCATGCATTGACACAAAAAGGCAATAGGATAATTGACCTGTTGCTGAGCAATAAACTTGAATTTTACTCTCTTTGATCCTCGAAGTATGTCTGAGCCTTTTTTAAGATTTCATTCTCCATTTCTGACAGTTTAAGTTCTTTTTGTAAACGGTTATTCTCTTTAATAAGTTCAGAAACAGTAAGTTGCCGATGTTCGGTATCTTCAGTTTGAGCGGTTCTTTTGAATGCTTTACCTTCTTTGGTTTCCAATTGATGTCTCCATTTATAGATCATGTTTCGACGAATACCAAGATCTCTAGCAAGGTGTGCGATCACCGTATCAGGAAGACTGGCCAGCCGTAGGGTTTCAATTTTAAACTCTTTCGTAAAGGCGGTGTACTTTCTGCTCATTTTGGACTCCTAAATGTTAATATTTAGTGTCCAGTTTTATGGGGGAACCTCAAAGCCGTTTTTTGTGGATAACTCATTGAAGTTTAATCTGAATTAAAAGTTACCAGGCCTGGTAATTTGTATAAACCGTTTAGCATTTTTGTTAAGCGGTTTTTTTATGTTAGAATTTTATTATTTACGTGTTTATACTTAGCTTAATGGTGTTTTGTCATTACAGGGTTTTACGTTAGTAACTTTTAATTATCCAGTTGGATAAAGAGTGATACAATGAAAATTATAAAATTTTGGTTAGGTGAGTTTTGTCCTTTTGATGATAGCTTTCAACAAGTTAAAGATGCTCAAGCAAAAGTTAAAATCTTAACTCGGTTACGCCGTTTGCAGTTGGGTAATCGGGGTGATTTTAAGAATATTGAAGGCAATTTGTATGAGTTGCGTATTGATGTAGGTAAAGGTTGGCGTGTTTATTATCAACAGCAGGCTAATGATTTGGTTTTGCTTTATCTAACGGGTAACAAGCCAACGCAATCAAAAGACATTAAAAAAGTAAAAGGCTGGATAAATGAAAACAACTGAATTGAATGTGTCTGAATATTTAGCAACTGAAGAAGATGTTAAGCATTATCTACAAGCGGCATTAGATGAAAATGATCCTGAGTTTTTTATAGATGCTTTGGCCGTTGTAAGCCGTTCTAAAGGTATGAAAGAAATCTCTGAAAAAGCGGGGTTGGGTTATCAAAGTTTATATAAATCGTTTGGTGCAGGTAAGCATCCTCGTTTTGAAACGGTTTATAAAGTCATTCACGCTTTAGGCCTTAACTTTAGGTTAGTTTGATGGAAATTGAATTCCAAAGTACAACACATAAAAAATTACTTAACAGGCACAGTTGATTGATTTGATTATTTAAAATTACCAGGCCTGATATTTACTGTGAAAATCTATGCCTTGTGAGAATAGCGTAAATTGTAAAACGGTTTAGAAATAGAGATTACTCGCCTTTTATTTAAGAATAATGGGTGATTTGAATGATTATGATTGCAGCCTTTAAGCGCTACTGTAAGATGTTCTTTGAATCGTAAGGTTAAAATACTTAATAAATGTTCAAGTCGAAAGTTAATAATGAATCCAGAAAACTTAAAAAAACTCGTTGAAGTTACAATGCCTTTTGGAAAATACAAGGGTAGAATTATTGCTGATTTACCTGGAAATTACCTTAACTGGTTTGCAAGTAAGGGCTTTCCGCCGGGTAATTTAGGGCAGTTATTGGCTTTAATGCAGGAGTTGGATCACAATGGTTTAAAGTACCTTCTTGATCCGTTAAGAAAATAAGCGTTTAAATTAATAAAGGAATTAATGCGGTTAAACTTGATTGATTTGATTAACCAAAATTACCAGGCCTGGTTAGTGTTTTAGAAACAAAGAACCCGTTATTTAACGGGTTTTTTTATTGATGGAAAAGGGGTATTAACACAGACCTTTTTTAATGATGTTTATTTCCTGTTTTTTCAGTATTGATTTGATGTTGGTAAATACTTTTTACCTGTTTTCTGTTCTAATATTTTTTTTTGTAAAAATACACACAATCACAACGAGATACTATGACGCAATTAAATAAACTCGCGACAGCGATTATTCCCAACAACGGCGGTGAGTTGGTTTTATTACAGCGTGAAAATGAATTTACAATAAAGCTTTCTGGTTCACGTGGTGTATTGATGAATAGCGGGGTTTATAACTCCGAACAGGAGTTGGCCAAGCTTGGTTGTGCGCATATTAAAAACCAAGAGAGCGCAAACGTTTTAGTAGGCGGTTTGGGAATGGGTTATACCTTGGCTGCCGCGTTGGCGTGTGTGACGGCGAGTTCAAGGGTAACGGTGGCAGAACTTATTTCAGAGGTGGTTGAATGGAACCGTGGCCCATTAGGTGAATGCGCAGGTAAGCCATTAGAAGATGAACGCAGCCAGGTGCAATTAGGCGATATCGCTGAATTAATCAAAGAAGAGAAGCCAGATTTTGACGCCATTTTATTGGATGTTGATAATGGGCCAGACGGCATTACAAATAGTGATAATAATTGGCTTTATTCTCCCGCAGGATTAAGTGCCTTATATAACAACTTACGCCCTAAAGGGATGCTTGCTGTGTGGTCTGCATGTCCAGATTTTCAGTTTATTACCCAACTAAAAAAGGCAGGTTTTAAAGTGTCTAACAAAACCGTAAGAGCAAGAGCCGGTGGTAAAGGAAGCCGACATACCATTTTTCTTGCTAAAAAGCCTTAACGTTGCTTAGTTATACTGTGCTTGTAACGCCATGAATTTAAGATTTACCAGGCCTGGTAAATCTTGTTGTTAAGTTAAGGTTTGTAAGTACACCTTAACTCTATGAAACCAATTAACCCGCTTTTTAGCGGGTTTTTTGTGAGTCTAATTTGGCTTTTTGGGTATGTAAATTTTGTGATGGTTAGCTTTAAAACTAAAACTTAATAACTCATCAGGATATATAGTAATTGAGAAGCCTTTTAATTAAAATTTCTTTGCCTTGCATTTCAATAATAGGCTTCCCGTTACTCTTTTTGCTTGCCCAAAAAGAGTAACCAGAAAAAAGGCACCCCACTCCATAAATAGGCAAGTTCTAAGCTTGTGAACTGAAAACGCTGAACTCGCTACGCTCAAACGAAGAACTTGGCTGGAGCGTAGCGGAGAGACAAGAAGCAGCAGCGTTTCTTAACCGTTCACTACACTAAGAACCTTGCACTTTTTATTCCAAGGGGAAATTGCCGTTGCTCGAAAGTTCATCATTTATATTTATAACTCTAAAACAATCACGAAATTTACATACCCGGCTTTTTTAAGCTGCTATTTTGTCTTTTATTTTTATGTCATTATTCTTTGTTTACTTACATATTTTTGTTAATGGCTAATGACTAATTACTAATTACTTTTTAGTATTTACTTAGCCTGCTAATCTAATTAAAATACTTAGCAAGCTAACCAAAAAGAATTCTTGTTATGAAAAAGTATCTAGAGCAGTCTAATCATGTTTCGGTTGTTGAAAAGCTTGGCCACATTCATAGACAGTGGCGAAGCATTATTGATAACGAATTGTCGCCTTTAGGTTTAACGCATCCGCGTTGGACAGCAATGTGGAAACTGTGGCGAATGGGTGGTGATGTTAGTCAGAAAATGCTTGCCGATGCCTTAGAAATTGAACTTGCTTCTTTAATGAGAACTTTAGGGAAATTAGAGGCACAAGGTTTAATTGAGCGACATACTAGCCCAAATGATAAAAGGGTACGTATTGTGGTTTTAACGCAAGAAGGTAGGGTCATTATAAAACAGATGGAAGCCAGAATTATTCAGACTAGAACTGAGCTTTTGTCGAGAATTACGCCCGAAGAAATGGGGGTTTTTGATTCGGTTGTTGAGCGTATTGCAGAAAATGTTCAGCAAAAATTGAATTTAGAATCTACAGAATCTACAGAATCTAAGATGTAATAAGAGGTAAGCTTAAAGTGACACCAGATCAACAATTTGCTCGTCTTGTAAAATTTTCTATGCTCTTGTTTTTGGTTATTTTAGGGTATTTTGTGTTCTCTGATTTAAAAATACCTCTGACAACTGAAGCCATGGCTACTCGTAATGTGGTTAAAGTTGCCCCTCAAATTAGTGGGCGGGTAAACAAGGTGTTTGTTCATAATAATCAAGCCGTAAAAAAGGGCGATATTTTATTTAGTATTGAACAATCTTCTTATCAATTAGCTTTAGAAACATCACAGTTGGCTTTACAAAAAGCCATTCAAAATAATGCCGAGTTAGATGCTTCTATAAAAGCCGTTACCGCCCAAATAGAGGCAAATAAAGCCACGTTAATTCAAGCCCAAAGAGACGCAAAAAGATTGGATGCTTTGTATAAAATTAAAGGGGTTTCTTTACAATTAAGAACACAAGCCGATACGGATGTAACCACTGCTAAAGCGCAACTTATGGCTTCTAAAGCCCAATTATTAAAACTGAAAGTCAGTAGGGGTCGTGTTGACCAAAATAATCTTAAATTACGCCAGGCCAAAAACCAGATAGCGCAAGCCAAATTAAACCTAAGTTATACTCAAGTTCATGCAGAACAAAATGGGGTTGTTACCAATTTGCAGTTAATGCCTGGCAGCATGGTTAGTCGCAATAAACCTGCATTGGCACTTGTTTCTGATGGGGTTGATGTTATTGCCGACTTTCGTGAAAAAACACTTCAAAAAGTGACTAATCATACAAAAGCTTGGGTAACCTTTGATTCAGATCCTGGTGAAATTTTTAACGCTACCGTTACCAGTCGTGATGCAGGGGTGAGCGAAGGGCAGTTTAATGCAAACGGTATTTTAGCCACACCCATTAAGTCAAATCGCTGGATTCGTGATGCTCAAAGAATGAGATTGCATCTTAAGCTAAGTGATAAAACCCTGCCTTTGTTAGCAACTGGTTCTTTAGCAACGGTACAGATTAGGCCAAATAATGTTTTATATGGCTTTTTGGCGAGATTACAGATTAAAGCCATGAGTCTTATGCATTATATTTATTGAGCTTTAACGTGATTATTCTTAAAAATATTCCCTTAACCGATAATATGCTACGTCGTAGTATACGTGTTGCATTTGGGGCAACCTTAGGTTTTGCAATATGCAAAATATTGGGTTGGGATTATGGCGTGTTTTTTACTATTTTTCCTATTTTATTATTGGGGCTTGTTCCTAAAATGAATGGCCATGCGGCACGTCAATTACTCTCTTCTTCCGCTTTAACGGGGGTAGAGGTTAGTCTTTTAGGTGGGCTATTTGGCACACATCCAGGAATGATGATTCCTATTGTTTTTGTGCTATTTTTGTACCGCTTTATTAGCATGTCTAAAGGCAGTTTATTCTTATTTGGGGCAACCGGCACGGTAAGTTTAAGTATTATGCTGCATTTTGCAAGCTACCAAAATACAGATATCAATGACATGATATTTACAAATTTTATTGCCAGTATTTTTTCGACTCTTATTGCTTTTGTATTAATAACGTTGATTCCCGATAAAGCTGAAAATGCGCCAAAAAAACCACCTAAAAAACAGGCAAACCGAATGAGGCATGAATCCATTATGGGGGCCAGCGTTGCAACGTTATCTTTTGTAGCGTTTCAAGTTTTTGATTTATATGATTCGCTTTCAGCGCAAGTAACCACCGTTTTACTGCTGTTTCCGATGCACTGGAACGGCTCTTTAACCTACGCCAGACAACGCTCTATGGGGTCAATGATTGGTGTTTCTTATGCACTTATTGTTCAACTTTTACTGCAAAATTGGTCAGATACACTGTTGTTTGTAGTTATGTTTTTATGGCTAGGCACTTTAATTTTTGGCCAATGGCATGTTAAAGAAGCCGCTGGGTCAGGTGTTGGCTTTAGTGCAATGACTACCTTAGCGGTTCTTTTTGGTATGTATCTCACACCCCAAAATGATCTGGTTTATAGTTCTTTATATCGTGTTAGCAGTATTAGCGTGGCAATTATAGGCACATTAATCGCCATTTACGTTATGCATTATGTGCTTAATCAATTTAAATCAACAAGCTATTCTGCAGCCGCAACATAAACCGTAAATAAAAAATATTGTAAATTGGGTTTACTCTAAGCGTACGAGTCTATGTTGTTCTTTGGGCATACCAGGCCTGGTAAATTTTGGTATTTACTTGTTTTTTTAATAAGAAAAGGTGGTGCAAATAGATGTATTTGTTATTTGAAAGTATGAGTATTGCTAGAATAAATGATGGCGAATTGGAGAAAAGCTTATGAATCTAAAACCTGTATTAGCTTATTGGCAAACGCCTGAATTTAAGCAAGTGTTACAAAAAGAATTACAGCAATTAGATCAATCACAATTTCCGTTACAACAAGGTTTAGCCGTTAGCAATAGGGTGGCCGATGGCGATATTAGCTTTATGCTCGTTAATACTGATGAAACTCAGCAGGCTTTAATTTTAACGGTATTGGTATTTTATAACGGCATTCTAGCGGGGGATTGTTGTGCAGGTGACCCAACGCCAGTTTGTGAACAACCTGAACAGTGTAAAGTTAGGCTTACGATTTTAAAGAAAGATGGGCAAACTGACATTTGTTTGCTTGATGAGGATGATTAAGCAATCAGAATTGGTTGTTTGTATCGAATTATTGGTGCACCTATTTAAGTTTTTTAGCGCATCCTAACCTGACCAGGCCTGGTAATTTAAATGTAAATACTTTAGCTATTTTATCTACCTTAGCTACTTTAGCTATTTAATCTACTTAATCTAATGTCTTAGGCTTTTAAAACCAAACTTATAGCGTTAAAGCTTAATGTTATAGGGTTAATTTTTGGGTTTCGTTAACCATTCTGTTAAACGGTAAGAGAGCCAAAGACCCGCCCCTATAATAATCCAAGCAAAGACCAAAACCATTGCGGCGCTAATGAATGTTTCTCCTTGATATAGACCGATTGTGGCAATAATAAAAGAAAAAAATCCTCCATTACGAACAGCTCTTTTAATCATATAAGTGGATTGTGACATGCTTTTAGCTCTTGAAGTTAATGTGCGATAAGTATTCTTTAATGCTTGCTACTATAGCTGTTTTAGTTGCGTTTTCCTATAAATTATCATGAGTTTTTACCAGGCCTGGTAAATTTCAAAAAATACATAAATAGACAGCGTTCTACCTTATAAAAGACCCTAAAACAGCACGCTCGTGTTTTTTAATGTCATTATTGCAGTTATGAGAAAACTGTAATCTTTAATCTTAATGTATATCTTTGCCATTATTTGCTAACATTTAAAGGGTAAAATTAGCCAAAGTTGAGCTAGATAAAGGAGGAACAATGATTAATAAAACATTAATAATGTGTACTACCATTTTCATGCTTTTTTCAACGCAAGCTTGGTCTGCAGAAACGGCTAAATCGGATCTTAAGGTAAAAATTACAGATAAAATGGGTTCGATCACCGTGAAGCACAATGGCAAACCTATTGTGATTCAGCGTAATCAAAATGCAGATAATACCATTATTGCAGACTACGCTTTAACCTCAAGAAATTGCCCACCTTTTTGTGTACAACCCATAAACCTATTACCAGGCGTACATACCATTGGTGAAATAGAAATGCTTAATTTTCTTAAGCGTAAATCAGATGGTGACAAAAACCTACTAATTATAGATTCACGTACACCAGACTGGGTGGCTAAAGGTACGATTCCAACTGCGATTAATATTCCGTGGACGCAACTATATCGCAAAGCATCTAACTTTGAACCAATGGTTGTAGAGACTATTTTAACCGAACGTTTTGGCGCAAAAGTAGATGATGGTATTTGGGATTTTTCTAATGCAAAAGATTTAGTGATGTTTTGTAATGGCCCATGGTGCGGGCAGTCGCCAACCAATATTAAAACATTAGTGAGCATGGGGTATCCGGCTGATAAAATTTATTGGTACAGAGGTGGTATGCAAGCTTGGAACGCTTTAGGGTTAACAACGGTTAAGCCATAATTAAAAAGGTTTCACTATACACTTAACGTTATTAAAGTTAATCGTGTTTAAGTTGCATAATAAAAACCCATTTAACGTTTTGTTAAATGGGTTTTTTATTATATAAAATTAAGATATTTTATTAAGATATTTTGTATTGTTTTAGGTTTAAGAGGTCGTTCTCTAGTTAAAAAAACTGGCGTTACTGAGAGCGTATTGAAAAAGCATTTAATTATTTTTTATTGATTGGATCCTATCCAAATTTGTTGAATGTTAACAAACTCCATAATGCCGTGTGGCCCTAGTTCTCGTCCGTATCCTGAGCGTTTAATACCGCCACTTGGTAGGCGAGGGTCAGTTTTGACAATGCCATTAATTGTGACTTGCCCCGCTTCAATTAATGGAGCTATTTTTAATGCTTTGTTGGTATCTGCAGTCCAAATGGAGGCTGCTAAACCGTAAGGGGTGTCATTGGCAATTTCTAAAGCATGTGCCTCAGACGTTGCTTTCATAACTACGGCAATTGGACCAAAAGTTTCTTCACAAGAGGCTTGCATTTCAGGGGTCACATCTACCAAAAGCGTAACAGGGTAAAAGTAGCCATCACCTTCAGGCATTACACCACCTAGTAAACAGCGCCCACCTTGTTCTATCGTCATTTGTACTTGTCGGTGAAGTCCTTGGCGAAGGTCGTCACGTGCAATGGGGCCAATTTGTGTTTCGGGGTTGGCAGGGTCGCCCATTTTAAGTACCGCTAAACGAGCGTGAAGTTTTTCAATAAAGGTATCATAGACACCTTCCATTACTATTAATCGTTTTGCTGCAATACATGATTGCCCAGCATTGATGATTCGTGATACCGCTAAGGCTTCAACGGCCTTATCTAAATCTGCATCTTCAAATACAATGCTTGGGTCAGATCCGCCTAGCTCTAATACAGCAGGTTTGATTAGGGAAGCGGCGAGAGAGGCGACTTGTGAGCCTGCACGACTTGAACCTGTGAGTGATACCGCTTGTACGGCATCATGTTTAATAACGGATTCAACTTGTTCTCGTTGTATCGGTAGGTTTTGCATTAAACCAGCAGGTAACCCAAGTTCAGTAGACGCTTTATCAAATAGTTCGGCAATAGCGGTCGCGCAAGCAGGTACATGTTCATCGTGCTTCATTAAACAGGTGTTGCCAGCCATAATTGCTGGGGCACTAAAGCGAAATGCTAACCAAAAAGGTGCGTTCCAAGGTAAGATGCCTAAAATAGTGCCTAATGGTAAGTGTTGAACATAGCTGTGTTTTGCATCTGAGGGTAAATCAACAGAAGCTAAATACGCTTCACCGTTTTCAGCATAATGTTCGGCACACCAAGCCGATTTTTCAACTTCGGCATAGGCTTCATTAATGGGTTTGCCCATCTCAATTGTCATAAATTGAGCTAGGTTTTCTTTGTCTTCTCGCATTAGCTCGGCAACCCGTTTTAGCAGTTTAGAACGGGTGGCAAAGTCGGTTTTTTTCCAATCTTTAAATGCTTTGACCGATTGATCAATCACAGAGGTAAGTTGTGATTGAGTTAATGACGGAAAGCGATGGATTTCTTTTCCTGTGGCAGGATTGGTGGCTACTAACATCGCTACTCCTATTTTGCTTTATTGGCTTTTGATTTATCAGGGCTGTCTTTAGGGCTGCTTTTAGAGTGGCTTATTGGGGTAATAATTTTGCTTTGTTCACTATTGGTGGCGTTTGGTTTAATGGTAAAGTCCTGTTCAATATCATCAAAAAATGAACCACAACCATCTTCAGTAATATAGAAGGTGTCAGATATACCGCAGGTTTTATCACCATCAATACCCCATAACCAGGGAATAATGTGGAACGTCATTCCGGGTTTTAGTATGTCGGACTGGCCTTGATTTAAACTCAGAATATAACCTTCATCCCAAGAGGGCGGAAAGGCGATACCAATTGAATAACCAGAGCGAGTGATTAAGCGGGCACCGACTTTATTTTCATGCAAAATACTTCGCACTAAACGGTCGACATCTGAAACGGTAACCCCAGGACGTAGTTCGTTTTTTAAGGTGCTAAGTGCTTTTTTCATCACTTCTTGTGCTTGATACATACTGTCTGACAATTCTCCACAAACAGCGGTACGCATCATCGCTGTGTGGTAGCGACGATAACAGCCTGCAATTTCAATAAAAACATGTTCATTTGCTTTAACGGCACGACCTTCCCAAGAGGCATGTCCAATCATGGTTCTAGGTCCAGAGGTTACGTAGGGCATAACTGCTGGTATCTCGCCACCAGCGGCAAACATGGCTTGACTGATTGCACCACCAATTTCATTTTCAGTTACGCCAACTTGAACGGCTTCCATACCTGCTTTCATACCCGCTTTAGTTGCAAAAGCTGCTTTTTGCATGGCTTCTAATTCATAGGTTGATTTACAGATACGACTTTGTTCAACGATTCCAAAACAATCTATTAAACGACTTCGCATAAAGGATGTTTTAAACACGTCTTGCTGATAAGCATTAAAGTAATAAGAGTTACGCTCATATCCAATAGTGCCGCCTGCTAAACCAAATTCGACCAATGAAGTGACGAGCATTTGAATGGCATCACCCGTATCAGGGTAGGGGCGAGTGACTTCAACCCAGGTACGGTGAACAACGTTGGACTCTTCTAGTTTTCGGGTAACCATAAATGGTTCACCTTCTAAAGGCACCACTAAGGCCTGAAAAAATGAGTAGCCTGTTGTTTGATAGTCCGTCAAATACATAATATTTTCAGCATCTGAAATAATAACCGCATCTAATAAGCGTTCTGTCATGCGAGTACGTAATTCATTTATACGGCGTTGGTATTCCACAAAAGGGAATGTCATATCATCTCTTTCTCTCATGGTTATTCTCCTTATGCGGCTTTAATTTGGCGTGCAATGGCTTGTTTGAAGATGGTTAGTCCTGCTTGTAAGTCTTCGTCAGGAATGGTTAAGGGGGGAATCAGTTTCATCACTTCTCCACCAATGCCGCAAGGGCCAAATAGCATGCCGTGTTCAAAGCAATCATTGGCAATGGCTTTAGATAAGTTGCCATCACCAACATCAAGCGCTTGCATCATGCCTTTACCTCTAACGCTAAACCCTTTATATGCATAGTCATCAGCAATTTCTTGCAAGGCTTGGCGCATAATTTCACCTTTTTGCTGAGTTTCTTGCATAAAGGTATCGTCTTCAAAGTAGCGTAGAGCTTCTCGTCCAGCGACAAAAGAGAGGTTTTGACCGCGAAAGGTTCCAGTGTGTTCGCCTGGTTTCCAGTGTTTATCGTGTTCGGGTTTTACTAGGTTCATCGCCATTGGCGTGCCCATGCCACCAATGCCTTTAGCAAGAGTAATAATGTCAGGCTCAATGCCTAGGTCATCAAAGCTAAAGTATTGTCCTGTTCGACCACAACCAGCTTGAATGTCATCGACAATGAGTAAAGCACCAAGTTCTTTGGCTAAGGCTTGCAAAGCTTGCATCCATTCTTTAGAGGCGACATTAACACCGCCTTCGGCTTGAATGACTTCAACAATAAAAGCGGCTGGAGCTTCCACGCCGCTTGAGGTGTTTTGGTACATGGCTTTTAAGGTGTTTAAGGTGTCTAGACCGCCACCCTGATGTGTTTCAAATGGGCAGCGTGATACGTTTTGTAAAGTGACGCCAGCAGCGTCTCTAAAATATTGATTGGCTGTGCAAGCTAATGCACCTAAGGTCATGCCGTGAAAGCCTTGTGTAAAAGACACGATGGTTTCACGTCCTGTGACTTTACGAGCCAGCTTGAGTGCCGCTTCAACGGCATTAGTACCTGTTGGACCCATGAATTGTAGTTTATAATCCATGTTTCTAGGTTTCAGTATGGTTTCTACAAAAGCTTTAATAAATTCCCGTTTAGGTGGTGTCATCATGTCTAAAGTGTGTATTACTCCACCAGACTGAAGGTAATCAACCATTGCTTCGGTCATTTTTGGATTGTTATGTCCAAAATTAAGCACTCCTGCACCAGCATAGAAATCTATGTATTCCTTGCCGTTTTCATCTATTTGCTTAGCGTTGTCACCCTTAACAAATACTGATGGATAAGTACGACTGTAGGCTCTGATATCTGATTCATAGTTTGCAAACCAATCCATGCTTCTTCCCCTTTATACTGAATTTTAATACTAAAATAGTGCGTTCAGTTAAGATAAAGCATTAATTATGCCTAATTATTTAATTCCAGATAGTTTTGAAAAATTTAGCATTACCATTTCAATTAAACGGTCGTTAAATTTGTAATGAGGGTTGTGGCATGGGTAGCAAAATTCATCTTGGCCATCAATTTCTTCTTTCATGCCAATAAGGGCAAAAGCACCAGGCACTTCTTTAAGGTAATAACTAAAGTCTTCAGAAGCCATTAAAGGCATCATGAGTTCGGTTTGATTAAAATCATCGCCTAATGTTGTTTTTAAAACACTGCGATAACGCTCTGCCGCTTCAGGATTGTTAACGGTTGCGTCATAACGTGAAAAAACTTCAACCTGAGCGGTTACTCCGTAGGATTTTGCAGTATCTTCAGCAATTTGTTGAATAAGCTCATTAATTTGTGTGCGGTATTTTGAATCGGATAGACGAATACCGCCAGACATCTGAACTTTTTGCGGAATAATGGTAATACTTGATTCAGCTACAATGCTTGTTAAACTTACAACAGCCGCAGCTTGGGGCGGTAGACGACGGCTAACAATTTGTTGTAGGTTAAGTGTAATTGCGGCCGCTGCAATGACTGGATCGCGACAGGCTTCAGGTTGAGAAGCGTGGCCACCAATGCCTGTCACTTCTATTTTAAAACTGCCATTGCTGGACATAACAGGGCCATTTGGGCAAGCTGCAGTACTTAGTGCCATGGCTGGCCAGTTGTGCCAGCCAAAAATCATATCAATGCCTTCTAAAGCCCCATCTTCAATCATTTTTTTTGCGCCATGTCCGCCTTCTTCAGCAGGCTGAAATAACAAAGTAATTGGGTTTTTAAGTTGGGATTCATTATGCTTTAACCATAGTGCAGTGCCTAATAATGCAGCCATGTGACCATCGTGGCCACAGGCATGCATTTTGCCTGAAGCGGTTGAGCAGTAACTTAAGTCTGTTTGCTCTTGTATGGGCAGGGCATCCATATCAGCACGAAATGCTAAATGCTCTCCAGGTTTGTCGGCTGCCAAAACAGCAATTGTTCCGTATGTTGCACAAGGGCGCCAAGCAATATTCCATTTGTCTAAACATTCACGAATTTTTTTTGCGGTATTCTCTTCTTGCCAAGTTAATTCTGGATGTTTATGAAACCAGTGTCTTAGTTCAATTGCTTGTTGTACCGCTTTTTGCCAATCCATATTTACTTCCATAAACTTGTTAATAATTTATTTCATACTAGCAACTAAAAAAGGGTTCGCACAAATTCTTTTACATTTTTTTTGGTCAATAAAATAAAACACGTCTTTAGATTAGTGAATTAAAAAATGTGGCTTAAATGCTTTTTATTACAGGCTAAAAAGTTGATTGCTGGGCTTCGTTTTTTTATTTATGAGGGATTTTTAAATTTGTTTAGTTATTCACTGTGAGTGTAAATTTAAGGTGTTTTGTAATGGCTCATGGTGCGGAAAGCGCCAACCAATATTAAAACAGTAGTGATCTATCCTGCTGATAAAATTTATTGGTACAGAGGCGGTATGCAAGCTTGGAACGCTTTAGGGTTAACAACCGTTAAACCCTAATTTTACCAAAATACTCTCGCTTTTCGTGCTTGACCAAAGGTTCTACCAGATACTGTGTTCAACATTAGATGTCAAGCACAGTTCTTATATTCTGGATCAAAAGGTTTGCCGTGCTTTAATACGGCAAACACAATATGAATAAGTTTTCTCATTATTGCCACCACTCTTTTCTTTCCTTTTACGCCGTTGGCTTTTAACCGTTCTGAAAAACGCTTAATGACAGGGTTATGCTGAATGGCACTTAATGCTGGCATATACAATGCCTTTCTGAGTTCGGCATCGCCCATTTTGGACATCTTTGAGCTATTCAATGAGCTACCTGACTGACGAATTAACGGAGCAAGTCCCATAAAACTGGCCATGTGCTTGGCTTTGTCAAAATACTTTATATCACGAATTCCAACTAACAACCGAGTGGCGGTGGCTTCAGCAATACCGGGTATGGTTTCGAGTAGCTTAACTTGGCTCAGCAATTCATCGTCTGAGCGTAAGCACTTTTTTATTTTGGTTTCAATTTTTTTAAGTTGTTGACTCAAATGCGCAATCTGTTCTTGTTCAAACTCTTGAATCTCTAACTCTAGGCTGCTACCCATTTGATTTTTAAGTTGAATCTCTTGTTTTATTAGTAGAGATTGTACTCTGTGCCATTCTTGCAGTTTACGCAGTGTTGGCGACGGTGGTTGCCATGGCTTTGGGCGTTGTGTCATGGCAAAGTCAGCAATAAGTTTGGCATCTTCTTTATCGGTCTTGGTTCGATTCAGTTGCGATTGTGCATATCGCTTGATTCGGGTTGGGTTAACGACACTAACCGAAATCTTTTGTTCATAAAGTACCAAAGCTAAGCCAAGCGAGTATTTGCCAGTGGCTTCCATGACAATGGCACAATTTTGATTAGGCATCCATTGGATTAGGGCTTTATAGCCAAGTTCATCATTTAAAAAGCGTTTAACATCGCTTGTTTGAGCAATAGCGACATCAAAGTATTCTTTTCCTATATCAACACCAATATATGTTGTCATAATTTACCACCTTTATGTTTTGTGATAAGGTAATTATTGCTTGGTAAAATCACACTATGAGCAGACTAACCTTATGAATACAGGCTAAACGACGGTTTGCCTAAGATACTGTTCAGTTTATAGTGTGTGGGGATAAAGGTCTTAATCTGATAACCTGGATCACTTCGGTGTCCTTGGCCTGGTAACAAGATCTCTCTATCCCTTTACTAAGCGTCCCTAGTAAATTCTCCATTTCTGAAGAACACTTTCAACATATAAGGCCTGGTAAATTTTCAGAACTTGGGTTTTTAGATAGCAAAGACTTGCTTAACACAGTTGTTAAGCGGGTTTTTTATTGTCTAGTTTTTTAATTATAAGTCGTTAAATATAGGTCGTTAAATATAGGTAAATGTAGATTACTTTTATATCATTGGTAAGCGAATAATATTGAACAGTGAAGCACTAAATTAAGATAGATTATTTAATGTGGTTTATTTATTAGGCTTCTTGATTGCTTTTATAAAACACAAAAAATGATAATGATAGGTGTAAATAAATTGATAATTGCTATTTAATAAATAGTGTTATTATTATTTTAAGAATGTTCTTTATTGCAAACATAACGATGTCCGTATCGATGTTCGTATCAATATGCATTGTTCACACAAAGGTTAATTCATATGAATTTAAAAGAAAACGTTTATGGTTAACCTTGAACAAATGTCTATGACGCTTAATGCGTTACCTGATCCTGCTTTTTTGTTATCAAAAACAGGTAAGTATATAGCGGTTTTTGGTGGGCAAGATGAGCGTTATTACCATGATGGAAGTGATCTGGTCGGGTTGTATATTTCGGATTTAATTGAAGAAGAAAAAGCAACCTGGTTTCTTGAAAAAATTACTGAAGCACTGCAATCTAAAAAATTATTGATTGAAGAATATGAACTCAGCAATAAAGATGTAAAAGGTTTAACAGAATTGGGACCGCAAGACCCAATTTGGTTTGAGGGACGTATTCAAGCACTAGACTTTGTTATTGAAGGTGAAGAGATTGTTTTATGGGTAGCAAGCAATATTTCTAAACGACATGATTTAGAAATCAAGCTCCGTAAACTTAGTGATACCGACCAACTGACAGGACTGTTTAACCGAAGAAAATTAGAGCAGGATATGTCGTTACATTTTGAAGCTTTTTCAAGACACTCAACTGAAACAACGGTTGTTATGTACGATATAGATAATCTTAAACTCATTAATGATGGATTTGGTCATCATGTTGGAGACCAAGCTATTGTAGAAGTTGCCAATATTTGTCAATCGGCGCTAAGAAAAACCGATATAGCATGCCGTTTTGGCGGTGATGAATTTATTATTGTTTTACCCGGTATTGAATTGGAATACGGTATTCAATTTATAGAACGATTAAAAGAATTATTTAAAGAAGGTTTGCAACGCTTTTGCGCGGATAATGTAAATATTACCGTGAGCATGGGAATAACTTGCATTACGTCAAAAGATGAATCTCATGTAGATACCTTAAAACGCGCAGATTGTGCGTTATATGAGGCTAAGAAAAACGGTAAAAATAAAATTATTATTAGATGATGATTATCGCTATTGGATAATTTTGAACAAAACAATCACTTTACCAGGCCTGGTAAAGTGATTTAATTCATTGAAAATGATTGTTTAGTAAGGCCTAAGTTTTCAATGATTTTGGTAGGTAAATACTATTTATTAAGCTTTAGCGCTAAAGATACTGCTTTGTGTTCCAAGCAGTTCTTCAATAGAACTCATGTAACTATTACGATCTGCATCTGTTGCCGTATCAGAATAGTAACTGTCTAAAAGCGAATAAAGTTCTTCTAAAGAATCTTCACTTACATTATAGCCATCTTCTTGGCTTTGTGGCCCACCACCGGGAGGTGGAGGTGGTCTTTGACCGCCCATTTCACCAATGGATTGTGCATCAAAACCTGCAATAGACATTTCATCTTCTAAAGCTGTTCCAGGTTCAATTCCCGCATCTTGAAAAACGGCAATAATAGATTGTGCATCCGTTTCACTTAGGTTTTCTGTGTCATATTCCGCTAGAGTGTCACTTATCAGCTGCTTTTGTTCATCATTTAATGAGATCTGTTGCGAATTCTGATTTTGATTCTGTGAAATAGACGAAACCATCATAGATGTATTTGATACTGAACTAATCATGAGTATTTCTCCTTGTGTGTGGGCATGGAGAGTAAAAGTATTTATCTCTATTGCCTTAATGAGGCCTTTGCACGAGACCATGAACACATAAAAACAGCTATAATTCTCTATCTTTAAGCTAAAGAATTCTATCTTGTTTTTCTTGTGCCCCTGTCTCGTGAAAAGGTCTCTTAATTTCATTCTAAAAAAAGAATATGCAGAAAGTATGGAGTTTTTCTGCCTGTTCTTTTAAAAGCAAAAAAGTTAATAGAGCATTTGGATTAAAAGCCGTAAATCTATAATATTTTACGGCGTAGTGTTTTACATTAACGGCGTGGTGGTGGCACTTCGTCTTGTGTTAGATAGCCATCGCCATTTTTGTCAAAACGTTCAAAGTCATTTTCAAGCGGGCCACGAACTTCTTCTTTAGATAGCTTACCATCGTTGTTTTTATCAAAATCTTTAAATGGACCAGCATCTTTATTACTGTGTTGGTCATCATTTGGTTGATTATGATTAGGTCTATCGTTTGGTCGATGTTGATCTGGTTTTTTGTTAAAACGCTCATCCTGACGTACTTCACGGTCTTGGCATTTTGGTGGATGTACTTCAGGTTTGGTTAGGAACCCGTCGTGATTTTCATCAAGGATTTTGAAATCTTTTTTAAGAGGCCCTTTAACTTCTTTTAGGGATAATTTACCATCTTGGTTAAGGTCTAAGTCAACAAATGGATCTTTTCTATGCTCGTTTTGTTGCTTGGCATGTTGGTCATTTTGTTGGTTGCTTGAACCATCAACTGTTCGACACTCTGTTGGTTCTGGAGGGAACTGTTGGGCAACGGCATAGCCTGAAATAGAGATTAATCCAAGCATAATAAATTCTGAAATAAGACGCGAAAATTTAAATGTATTTGTTTTAGTTTTATTTAGTTTTGAATTATTGTCTTTAGGATTAGTAGGTAGATTTTTCATATTGATTATTCCACTTTGATTATTTGAAAAACTGAGTGAGACTTTTGGACGAGTTAATCAGTAGGAGAAAATGAAGAAAATACAATAACGTTTTTTGCTTAAGGGGATAAACAATAAACACAGCTTTTACTAATTAACTCGACCAAAAGTCTCTCTGAGTTAGGTGTATCTTAAATAATGAATATGAAGTAATTTTGTGCTAAATATGGAGGTTTTATTTTTGTTCAAATCGATAGCCAACACCGTAAACTGACTTTATCCAATCAAATGAATCATCAATACTTTGTATTTTTTTACGTAAATTTTTAATGTGGCTATCTATGGTTCGGTCGGTAATTACGCGGCCATCTGAGTAAATGCGGTCAATCAGTTGGTCGCGGTTAAAAACCTGGCCTTCATGATGATTAAAGTGCACCAATAATTTAAATTCAGCGGGTGTTAAATTGAGTAGTTGGTTGTTCACCCAAACTTGCATTTTATCTTCATCAATTTTAAGAGGATTTTGCTCTGCAATATTTGCGTTATCTGGCGATATCACGGTTCGTCTACGTAATACGTTTTTAACCCGAGCAACAACCTCTCTTGGGCTATATGGTTTGCAAATATAGTCATCTGCACCAAGCTCTAAACCTAAAAGGCGATCAATTTCTGCAATTTTAGCTGTGGCCATAATGACTGGCACGTCACTAAAAGTTTTTAGTTCACGAAATAGGTCTAAACCATCACGGTTTGGCAGCATAAGATCAAGCAATATTAATTCAGGATTATGTTCTTTTACCCAGTTAATGACGTTATTGCCATCATCAATGGTGTGAGTTTTAAACCCGGAATGTTCTAAGTATTCTGCAAGTACCTGGGCTAATGAAGGTTCATCTTCTACAATTAATATCATATTAAGTCCAATATTTAAGGGTTTTTAGGTAAGGTAATAATCACTTTTATGCCACCCAGTTTTGAATGTTCAGCGTGAATAGTCCCACTATGTGCGGTGACAATCTTTTGGCAAATAGAAAGCCCTAATCCAGAACCTCCATTAACTCGACTACGTGATTTATCAACTCGGTATAAACGTTGAAATAGTTTGGGGAGTTCTTCATCGCTAACGCCAGGGGCACTGTCTTCAATTTTAATAATAACGTTGTGATCAGATTCAAGTAAGCTCACTTTTACTAAGCCACCTTTATTGGTGTAGCGGTAACTGTTTTCTAATAGATTACTAAATAATTGTTGTAGATTTTTGGCATTAATTTTTAAAGAAACAGGGTGTGCTGAAATTTCGGTTAAATCAATACTAATTTGTTTTTGACTGAGTCTTAAAGCGTAACTTTCGCCCACAGAATTAAGTATCTCACGTATATCTACTGGATGATTTTGTTCGACAAGATGGGTATCGGTATCAGAAAGCGATAAAGCATATAGGTCTTCAACCAAGTTGGTTAGGTTTTCTACTTGTCGATGAAGTGAGCCAATGTATTTTGGATTCATGGGCCTTATGCCGTCTTGCAATGCTTCTATTTCACTTTTTAATACGGCTAAAGGTGTTCTAAGTTCATGGGATATATCACTTAACCATTGGTCACGTATTATTTTTTGCTGTTTTAAGGTGGAGACAAGTTGATTAAATGATTGAATTAAATCGCTCACCTCATCATTACCATAGCTATTAACCTGTGTTTCTAAATTACCTTTTTGTACCGCATCAGATGCTTTATGAAGGGCTTTAAGCGGTTTAAGTAATATCTTAACTAACACAAAAGCGACAAATAACGTTAAGAGTAAAGTGGCTAAAGTGATGGTAAATGTATTTTTAGATTGTGAATATAAAAAGGCCTTGGCTAATTTATTTGAAATTTGCGTGTTTTGCAGTAAATCAAGCGTAGCAATTTGTTTATTTTGTAGCATAACGGGGATTTTTTTATGCACAAAAGAATGGTTTGAATGAGGTTCGTTTTGTATTGCACTTTCAATTAAATATTGACCATTATTGGTTAATAAACTCAAGCGAATACTTAACGGCGTAATAAAATCAGAATTATTTTGCTGAAGATTTTCTGGTTCTTGTTGAGGTCTATCTCTTCGCGGTCTATCTCTTCTAGGTGGAGGAGGTAATTCACCAATTTGTCGAAGAAGGTTTGCCCAAACATGGGGAGATTCTGTGACTTGTTGCCAACCATTTTCTTCAGAATAATATTTAACCAGTCTTTCTGCCAGTAACTTGGTTTTAGCCACTTCTTCTTGGTTAAGGTATTCTTGTAGCCCTTGTTGAAAATTGTGGTTAATTAAAGCACTCATGCCAATCAATAAAAGCACGCTACTAAGCAATAAAGGTATAAATAGTTTGTAAAAAAATGGAATTCGCATACTGGAGTTTTGTTAAAACCTATGAATTGACTATGGATGATAAGTTTAATATACCTGAGCGAAATGCTAAAAATATAAAATATGGCTCTTAATGTTAAGTGAGACCTTTGGACGAGACAGGGGCACAAGAAAAACAAGATAGAATTCTTTAGATTTAGGCTAAAAAATACGCATAATAACGAGTTATTGGGCGAATTTTTTAGCTTGAAGATAGAGAATTATAGCTGTTTTTATGTGTTCATGGTCTCGTGCAAAGGTCTCTAAGTAATTTACAAAACAATTATGAAGAGAGTAAGGAGTCGAGAAGATGTTTTTAGTAAAAAATTTAACGGCTTCTTTTGATTAAAAGCTTAACTTTATTGTAAAAAGATAAGTGATATCAAGAAAGTGAGCGTTAAGTCGTTTTAAATTACCGTATGCTAACAAGTCATGGTTAATTATAAGGGATACCAGGCCTGCTAAATTTCACGAATGAATGAAAGATTATGTGATTTTCTTTATGATTTATAAGTGTATATTAAATATTTAGATGTTTTTATTATTACAGTATTAAGTTTTTACCGTGTTTATTACCGTATTTATTGCAGTATTTAGGTACGGCATTATTGAATATAAAATGGCTAAATCAACAATAAATTTTAGATTTTTTTACTGAGAAATGTTGTTTATTTTTAATGTTTAAAATTGTTATTTGTAGTCAATTAGGAGTGAATTATGTTGATGAGATTTAGTGTCGTTTCAGGCCCTAGTATTGATATGTATGAAAAACAAGGGTTAGAAATGTTGCAAGCAATGGGGTTGAGTGGAACTGTACCAAGTGCCATGTCGCCAGAGGATATTTTACCTGCCATTAAAAAGCTTGAAAGTAGGCTGAATGCGAATAACACCAGTGATAAAAACACAAATAGTGGTGATTACAACAATGATTCTATTGATGCTAAAACGCGTGCTTTTCCTTTAATTGAATTACTCAAAAAAGCTGAAAAAGAGCAAAAATCAGTTATGTGGGAGATGGTTTAAAAGCCAATATCAGTTTTAATTTACATTAAGATGATTGTGTAATTTATTGAAATTGTTATAAATAATATTATTTATTTAAGAGCAAAAGAAATTGCTGCTTTGTTTTAATGTTGAGTAGGTTTCTAACGTAAAACTAAATAGATGAGCGGTTAACTTTAATAAAAGCATCACACAAAAATTGATCTGTTAACGTTAGATAAATAAAAAGATGATGCCTATTATTGAGGTTGATTTTAATAAAGTGAACGGTGATGTTGGATTTTATGAAACAACATTAATACGGCATTAAACATAATAAAATCTGGAATAAAGTTAAATAAAATGAAAAAGGTCGTTTGGTAGTCGGCTAAGAAGTAGGGTAAACCAATATCTTGAATGACATGCGTAACAATTATATAGTTGAGTATAAATAAAGGGGTGCTAAAAATGATCGCTTTTTTAAAGGCTTCTTTAAGTGTTGAACGTTGAGGTGTTATGTCTGTCATGCTGGAATTCATTTATATATCCTTATATTAAGTCTTAAGTAGAAAAGCGAACAGACTTTATATTAAAGTAAGAAAAATTGTTTTTACTTGAAAAATCATGACGATTGACGCTAAAGCTTGAATTCTTTATGTCTCTTTAATTGATGTATACAGGCAACGATGCTTGTTTTTTGTGATGTTTTGTATGAACGGATTAATGTTTTATTTATCACAAATAATTCATTATTTAAATCAATGAAAAGTTCAAAATCAAAATGTTTTTTAAATTTCAATATTAAAATCTTGGAGGTTTTATGGAAAGGTTACAAGAAACAGGCGCAATGATGGGACGCCTAATGAAAGATATGCCAGATCAGTTAAAGCAGTTTGCTGGTTTTGTAAAAATTGCAGAGTCTGATGGCGCCTTAGAAGAAAAAACCAAACATTTGATGTTGTTGTCATTAGGCGTGGCATTTCAGTGTTCTTGGTGTATTGCTGTGCATGTCAAAGGATGTGTCGATCAAAAGGCAAGCAAAGAAGAGATTCTTGAAGCCGCAATGATGGCCGTGGTAATGGGAGGTGGACCAAAACTTATGTATATAGAAGTGGTTTACGAAGAACTGGATAAATACTTTAAGTAAACTACGTTTACAATGATATTAACCCGTTTAGCAAACAAATAGAGTGCGTTAAACGGGTTTTTTATTATGCTTTTTTAAGCATTGTATTTTGATGATTACGATTAATAAATTTAATTAATTTTAGTATTGAGTAACTAAGTATTGGGGGAAAAATGAAAACAATCATTGTTATGATTTTATTAATGTTTAGCCTATCGGCTTCTGCTAATTCTGTTGAAGGCATGATTAATGTTGAAAGCACTCTAAATGTTAAGCAAACAGCCGATAAAATGGAACAGGTTTTAAAAGAGAAAGGTATGACGATTTTTAACCGAATTGAGCATACAAAAGGCGCCAAAAAAGTAGGCATTGATCTTAGAGATACCGTGTTAATTATATTTGGTAATCCAAAAGCGGGTAGCCCTTTAATGAAATGCCAGCAAACTGTTGCTTTAGATTTGCCACAAAAAGCGCTTATTTGGCAAGATAAAAACTCAAAAGTATGGGTTTCTTATAATAGCCCACAGTATTTAGCGCAAAGACATAGCATAAAAGGTTGTGATAAAAACTTATCTAAAGTAGAAAAAGCGTTAGCCGCTATTGTTAACCTATCCATCAAGTAAACATAAATAAATGTTCGCCGTTGTAACTATGGCGTGCAAAAAAGAGTGAGCATAGATGTTACAAATTGAAATTCCAGGCAATGAGACAGTTGTTTTAAAGCATTTAGTTTTGGATTATAACGGCACAATTGCCTGTGATGGCGAACTTAAAAAAAGCCTATTGCCAAAGTTAGATTTACTTTCTAAACAATTACAAATTCATGTGATTACGGCCGATACTCATGGCTCTGTTCATAAGGCATTAGCTAAAGATTTTGTGACCATTCATGTAATTTCAAAAGAAAATCAGGATAAACAAAAACAAACCTATATTAAACAGTTAGGTGCAAGCTGTTGTGTTGCGGTGGGGAATGGGTTTAATGATGCTTTAATGCTTAAAGAGTCTGTATTAGGCATTGTATTGATGCAAGAAGAAGGCTGTGCCACAAAAACACTTTTAGCCAGTGATTTAGTGTTTAGTTCGGCAGATGATGTAATGGATTCATTATTAAATCCAAAGCGGATTATTGCCTCATTACGAAATGGATAAAGCGTCAAACGGATTGTTGGGTAGACAAACGAAATGACTAAAGTCACTATGATTTTAAACGTCTAATTTTAACCCTTTGATTTAGTTGCTTTAATCGCTAAATCGTTATTTGAAAATGCAAAATAATGTGTATGTCGTTTAAAGAAATGGGATGACACAAAACGAAACCGTTTGTTTTAAAAAGCGAGAATTTTAAGTCTATGTTAGACTTTAATATCATATATTTTTAAAAATAAGCTCGAATAGCATGCCTGCATTCAATTAAATAAATAACCCGTTGTATTCATTAGAAAAGGCTTTAAGGCAGCCAAAATTAACTCACGTTGTTTATATATTAAGACATTTTAGAGCGCCATTACCGTGACAAGTTTATTTAAAAGAGTACGACAAAAGCTACGAAAATATAAAAAATGGCCGCCCATTGGAACGGTATTTTTAATATTATTTCTGCTTGTCTTTTTGTTTACCTGTTTAGTCTTTAAATACCATCAGCCAAAGATGGAACGACAGATTTTTGATAAACTTTCAGCGATTAATCATCTTAAAGCCAATCAAATTAGTAGTTGGTTAATTGCTCAAGAGAAAGTTGTTAATGCTCTGGCTAGCAATAAAACCCTACAAAACCAAACCGCCTTATTTCTTAAACAAAGAAGCTTGATGCAAAAAGAGATTGAAAAAGAATTGTTGTATTCTTTTCAGCGGTTATCTTCTTATGAATCAATAACTCTGGTTTCGCCTAAAAATGAGGTTTTGCTTCATGTGGGTAAAGACCTTTTAGTGACGAATGATTCAGCCTCTTTAATACATCAAAGCAAAACAGATAACGCCGTTAAACACGGTGATATTATGTTAAGTAATGATGGCGAGTCTTACCTAAATTTTGTTATTCCGATTCGGCATGAATCACAAGCAAATAATCCTCTCATTGCATATTTGATTATTCATATAAATACCAATAAGTATCTTTTTCCCTACCTTGAATATTGGCCTAATTTAAGTGCCACGGGCGAAACTTTATTAGTGCGTAAAAAAAATAACAGAGTAGAGTTTTTAAGTCCTTTACGTCATTCACCTGTTAATGGTTTATTGCATGGTAAAGCTTACTCAATGACGAATCATAATCTACCTGCTATGGTCGCGATAGAGAAACAAAAAACAGGGTCGTTAGTAGGTAAAGATTATCGTGATGTTAAAGTTTTTGCATCTTTTGAACCGGTTCCAAATACCAGTTGGATGCTTGTTTCTAAGGTGGACGTTAAAGAGGCCTCTGTTGCGCTAAATGATTTGATTTTTTTACTGAGCATGATTGGTTTATTTGCGGCATTTATTCTTGGCTTATTGTTAATGGCCTTATTTAAAAAACATCTTCGCACTCTTGAACTAGAAGCCATTGCAGAAAAAAAACAATCTGAATACGCCATCTCTAACTTTTATGAATTGCCCTTTATTGGCATGGCTATTCTTGAGCCTAATAGCCAGAAATGGGTTAGATTTAATAATTCTTTTTCAAAATTATTGGGTTACTCTTCTGAAGAGTTAATGATGATGGATATCAATGATATTCTTCAACAAGAGGACTACGATAAGTTTATTTCAGAACTTACTCATCTTAATGATACTGAACATCAAGGTTTTACCTTAAACGCACTACTACGCCATAAAAATGGAACGACACTTTCCGTTATTCTTAATGTTAAATATGTACCCCGTCAAAATGACAGCAGTGAATTTTTGCTGGTAACCGTTCAAGATGTTACCGAATTAATGTTAGTTTCTGAGCAGTATTTAAATTACCAAGGTCATCTAAAAACATTGATTCAAACCATTCCTGATTTAGTTTGGCTCAAAGATAACAAGGGGGGTTATCTTAGTTGTAACACCATGTTTGAAAGGTTTTTTGGAGCAAAAGAAATAAATATTATTGGCAAAACGGATTATGACTTTATAGATAAAGACATAGCCGATAATTTTCGTAAAAATGATTTAGTTGCAATGAAAAAAAACGGATCAACCGAAAATGAAGAGTGGTTAAACTTTGCAGATAAAAGTTATCAAGGCCTTTTTGCCACCATTAAAACACCAATGAAAGATGAAAGTGGTCAAGTCATTGGTGTACTGGGTATTTCTCGTGATATTACGGTGCGTAAGAAAGCTTTAGAAAAGTTAGAAAGATTAACGCAACTTTACTCAGCCATGAACCAAGTTAATGAAGCTATCATGCGCTGTGACAATGAAAAAGAATTATTTGAACAGATTTGTCGAGTTGTCGTGGAAATTGGTGGAATGAAAATGGCCTGGATAGGGATGGTTGATTCTGAGTCTAAGCAAGTTTCTCCTATAGCATCTCACGGTACAGGTATTGAGTATTTAGAGAACATAAACATTTCTACAGACAAAGACACGCTAGTGGGTATAGGGCCTGTTGGCACAGCTATTAGAGATAAGTCTCCTTATTGGTGCCAGGATTTTAAAAATGATTTAAATATGATTGCATGGCATGAACGTGGCGAACAATTCGGCTGGCAGTCTTTGGCTTCTTTACCGTTATATCAAAATAATCAAGTCGTTGGTGCGTTAAGTATCTATTCAGATGTTTTGCATGCATTTAATAAAACAGAAAAAGAACTTCTGTCAGATATCGCTAATAATATAAGTTTTGCTCTAAATGCATTTGTTCGCGAAAGAGCAAAAAAAGAGTCTGAATTGGCGCGAGATGAAATTCTTACGCGCCTTACTAAACTAGCAGGGCGTTTACCAGGTATGGTTTACCAATTTCGCCTTAAGCCTGATGGTTCAATGAGTTTTCCATTTGCAAGTGAAGCGATATCTACAATCTATAGGCTCAACCCAGAAGATGTGTTTGAGGATGCTTCTGTCGTTAAAACACGTATATATGAAGAAGATATACAAGATTTGTTTGAATCTATTGAAGAATCGGCAAAAAACCTAACTCTTTGGAAAAAAGAATACCGAGTGAAATTTGATGATGGTTGCGTACGCTGGTTGTCTGGTAATGCCGTACCTGAAAAAGAAAGTGACGGCTCTATTTTATGGCATGGGTTTTTAACAGATATAACGGAAGCTAAGGCAATTGAAGATAAAGTTAAGCTTGCATCTAAAGTTTTTGAGCAGAGCAATGAGGGCATTATGATTACAGATGCGAATCAAAAAATATTGCTCGTTAATAAAGCATTTGAAAAAATTACAGGTTATAACCAACAAGATGCTTTGGGTATGCGACCCAGTATGCTGCATTCAGGGCGTAACACCCCGGAGTTTTATCAAGATTTATGGAAAAGCATAGATCAAAAAGGCTATTGGCATGGGGAAATTTGGAATAAACGAAAAACGGGTGAGATTTATCCTGAATGGTTGTCTATTAGTAGAGGAGAAGATAAGCAAGGACAAGTAACGGAGTATGTAGGTATATTCAGCGATATTTCAATGAATAAAGAGAATGAAGAACGCATACAGTACCTAGCGCATTATGACCCTTTAACCAATTTAGTAAACCGTCAATTATTAATGGATCGGTTAAAATACGCAATTAGTACGGCTAAACGAAACCAGTCGCTATTGTCGCTTCTTTTTATTGATTTAGATCATTTTAAAAATGTAAATGACACCCTTGGTCATCCTATTGGCGATAAATTGTTAATTGAAATCTCAAAACGAATGTTATCTGTTTTACGAGAAGTGGATACGCTTTCACGTCATGGAGGTGATGAATTTGTTGCTCTTTTACCTGATGTTGGCGAAGAAAACGCCGCACATGTTGCTGAAAAAATAGTGCACGCTATTTCACAAAAGTTACAAATAGATGCTTATGAACTCTTTATAACGCCTTCTATTGGTATTGCGGTTTATCCGCAAGACGGAGAAGATATGCCAACCTTGTTAAAAAATGCTGATGCCGCAATGTATCAAGCAAAAGAAGATGGTCGTAATGTCTTTAGATTTTATACCGATTCTATGCAGGTACGGGCGTTAAGGGTTAGTGTAATAGAAAACGCCTTGCGTACCGCTTTAGAAAAAAATGAAATCACTTTAAATTATCAACCTCAACTCAGCGCAAAAACAGGAGAAGTTCTTGGTGCAGAAGCTTTGATTCGCTGGACACACCCCGAGCTAGGTATTGTTAGCCCCGCAGAATTTATTCCAATAGCCGAGCAAAGTGGACAAATTTTAAAGTTAAGCGATTGGGTTTTACGACAAGCGGTTGAACAACTTAAACAGTTTCTTAATCAAGGTTTTTCAGATTTTGTTATGGCTATTAATTTGTCTGCTGTTGATTTTCAGCAGTCTACTTTGCCACAACAAATAGTTGGTTTATTAGAGGAATTACAAGTTGCTCCTAATCTGTTAGAAGTAGAACTCACCGAGAGTGTTGCGATGGCAAATCCTGATTCTGCGGTTGAGATGATTAATAATCTGTCAGATACGGGAATTAATGTTGCCATTGATGATTTTGGTACAGGTTATTCTTCATTAAGCTACCTTAAAAGATTTCATGTTAATAAAGTTAAGATAGACCAGTCTTTTGTGAGGGAGTTAAATAATAATGAAGAAGATAGAGCTATTATTAAAGCAATTATTAATTTAGCCAAAAACTTAGGGTTAAAAACCATTGCTGAAGGGGTTGAGACCGTAGAGCAATTGAGCTATTTACAAAAAGAAGGCTGTGATGAAATACAAGGTTATTTTTACAGTAAACCATTGTCAGCCAATGAGTTTAGTCGTTATCTAACGTCTCATAAAACATAATGAGTTTTATATGTGTCACATTAGATTAAATATTCGTTTTATTACCATGTCACGCATCAATATATAAAAGTCGTTTAGCTATTGAGTTAAACGGCTTTTTTATTGAGTTTAATTACGTATTTTACTTGCTGTATTATAGTGACTGTAGGTTATTAAAAGATTATCGTTTTATAGAAAAAGTAGAGGAAGATGTATGCAAGATTTAATAGAAAAGTTCAATATAGATCAATATGTTCCGGTGGTATTAGAAGGTTCTACCAATGTATTGTTTGCGGTTTTAATTTTAGTTATTGGTCTTTTTGTTGCCAATAAAGTAAAAGCCATTATTATTAAAGCCGCGCAAAAATACCAAAATTTAGATGACACCTTATTTAGTTTTTTAGGCAATGTCGCTAAATACATTATTTTAGCGTTTGTAATTATTGCGGTATTAAACCGTTTTGGTATTCAAACCGCCTCTATTATTGCTTTATTGGGTGCGGCAGGTTTAGCCATTGGCTTGGCTTTGCAAGGTACATTAACCAATTTGGCCGCAGGGGTTATGTTGTTGATGTTTAGACCTTACAAAGTAGGTGACTTTATTGATGCGGCTGGTAAGTTTGGTAATGTGACTGAAATTGACTTGTTTACTACGATATTGCAAACGTTTGATAACCAGCAAATTATTATTCCAAATAGTCAAATTTGGGGCAGCCAAATCATTAACCATTCACATCATGATATTCGTGGTGTGGACATGACTTTTGGTGTGGCATATAAAGAAAATACCGATGAAGTGCGTAAAGTCATTAATTCTGTATTAGATAATCATCCTAATATTTTAAAAACGCCGGCACCTTTTGTTGAAGTTTCAACCTTAAATGATAGTTCGGTTGATTTTATTGTTCGTCCGTTCTGCAAAGGAGAACACTATTTTGATGTTTTGTTTACAGTGCCTGAGCTAATTAAAAAAGCATTAGATGAAGCGGATATAGAAATACCGTTTCCTCACCGTAAAATTATTATGGTCAAAGAGGGTGAAGAGTAATAGAGTTTAAACAGTAGAGATTTATCTCTATATAAATAACTAATTGAAATACATAAGTAAATGCTTGTAGTTAGATGTTATTTAACGAGAGTTAATTACCATATTTTCTCAGTTTTACCAGGCCTGCATATTCTTTACAGGCCTGGTAAAACACGCTTTTAAATGGTTAAACGGGTTGATTTTTGACCTTAATTCTTAGCCAGAAAAATTGATTCAAAGTAAGTATAAAATTGGCCTGTTTTGCATAAGTGAAAGTAATTGGAATCAGCCATATTTATAGACTACTCTTCTTTAGACATTTGTTATTTATCTACCAAGGAGAGCATTAATATGTCTTTATCTCGAGCTACTTTTTTACAACTTTTATTTACCTTTTTTGTTTTAACTTTTTCAATGCCAAGTTCTGCGGAGTCTTTAAATAATAAAGAAGCCATGCATGGCCTAAAAAGTATGCACGTTATTTATGATATTCGTAAATCTAATCCCAACGCCATGCTGGTGTATTTAAAAGGCATTGAATCTAACCGAACTAATTTAATTAAAGAGGGCGTTGAACCTCATCAAAGAATTATCTTTATTGCCAAAGCGGTTAAATTTATTACTACCAAACCTTCTGAAGACGTAGAGATGGAATACGGTTCTGTTTTACAAAATATTGCGACGCAGATTGCACGTTTAAATAAACTGGGCGTTAAAATGGAAGTTTGTTCAGCGGCCACCGCTGCTTTTGGTGTAGATAATGCAACGCTTTTACCCGGTATAAAAGTAGTTCGTTCTGGCTTTCTATCGGTTATGGGTTGGCAAGCACAAGGTTATCAATTAGTACCTGTTTACGACACTTTATAATAATCAATAAAAAATATACTTTACCAGCATCAACCTTCTTAAAGGGAAGGCTCAAAGTAGGGTAAAGATTTATAAGATAAATAACCCGTTTAACGTCATAAAGACAATTCGTTAAACGGGTTTTTTATTGCCACAATTAAGGTACAAACATAATATTTACACTTGGATATTTTTTGTAATCTGTGGAGTGTTGGTTGGAGAGATGTTTTTGATTAAATGACAATAGAGACAGGTTTGTTAGATAACATTTAGTTTTTACCCTGTGCTCACATAATAAAGATGGCCACAGACATACCAGGCCTGGTAATTTAATAAATTAGATCCTATTTAACCTTATTATTATGAGTTTTTAGTTAATTCTTGGTTGTATTGGTTATTTTAAATAGATTGCATCTTTTCCAATGTCGCTAAGTCTATTATTATGACCAATTTACTAGAATAAAGTTTAATGGAGTGTTATATGAATTTAATTGAGGTTGCTAAAAAGCGTTACGCTACTAAAAAGTTTGATAGTGAAAAGCGCATTGACGATGAAATTTTTGAGCAAATAAAAGGATTACTACGATTCAGTCCTTCAAGCGTAAATTCCCAGCCATGGCATTTTATTATTGCAGATAATCTTGAAGCTAAAAAAAGGTTAGCAAAGGGAACTCAAGGCGTTTTTAGTGCCAATGAATCTAAAGTTTTAGACGCATCTCATGTTATTTTATTTTGCGCTAGAACCCAAATGGATGATGTGTTTTTACAGCACCTTGCTGATAATGAAGAGAATGACGGTCGCTTTGCTAACCCTGAAGGCAAAGAGATGGTTAAAAAAGTAAGAGCCTTTTATGCTGATATTCATAGAAATGAATTAAACGATACGGCAAGCTGGATGCAAAAGCAGGTGTATTTAAATATGGGTACCATTTTATTGGGAGCAGGTGTATTAGGGCTAGATGCTGTTCCAATAGAAGGAATTGACATTCAAGTGTTAAATGAAGAATTTGGCCTGGCTGAAAAAGGTTTTACCGCTTTAGCTATGATTGCGTTAGGTTACCGTCATCAAGATGATTTTAACGCGACATTGCCAAAATCTAGACTGCCAGAAAGTGAAATTTTTACTGTATTGGGTTAATTCAGTTTATATATTTTTTTATTTTAGGTACTAAACAAGTCTTTAAAATTTATCTAAGTATGAAAGGTGAATCATTTATTCAAAGCTGAATTAAACACTTTATAACGACTTTACAATTCTGTTTTAAGTAATTAAATTCTATATAAATAGTATGTCTAATTTAGTGTTGTTGATGCACTAAATTGGTGTTTTTATAACCACTAATATAATAGATTTAATATTCTTTTTAAGTAAGTAGTCGTTTAATAATGATTTACTTATAAAAGGTACAGTTTATGCTTTAACTTTATTTTTGGATTAAGCCATTAATATTATGATTGCATATATATGAATACAGAACTGTTAGATACTTTATGGATTTTGATTAGTGCTATTTTAGTTGCTTTTATGCAACCTGGTTTTACAGCATTAGAAGCAGGTCAAACGCGCGCTAAAAATTCAATATCCACCGCGATTAAAAATATCAGTGATTTTTTAATATCCTTTGTTATTTTCATTTCTTTTGGAGCCAGCTTAATGCTCGGCTCTACCAATAATGGTTGGTTTGGTTGGAACGACCTCTTTTTTTACAATAATAGTTTGTCGGATATTGTTTATATCCTATTTCAGGCCATGTTTGCTTCAACTGCGGTTACGATCATTTCTGGTGCTATTGCAGAACGAACGCGTTATGCCACTTATTTATTGATTGCCGTTTGGGTCTCCTTAATTGTTTACCCGATTCAAGCACATTGGATATGGAATGAGGGCGGTTGGTTAGCTCAAATGGGCTTTATTGATTTTGCAGGGTCAACGGTTGTGCATTCTGTGGGCGGTTGGGCGGCACTGGCGGCCATTATCATTATTGGTCCACGTTTAGGTCGTTTTGAACTAAAAAAAGGTTTTGAAAAATCAAACCAAGCATTTAGTGCATTGGGTGTGTTTCTTATTTGGTTGGGGTGGATAGGGTTTAATGGAGGCAGTATGCTGACATTAAATATGCAAACGGCTCAAGTAATTTTAAATACGTTAATTGCAGGAGCCGTAGGTGGCATAGCGGGCTTAATTTATAGTCGATATAATCGTGGTTATTACGATGTAAGCAGTATTATGAATGGCGTTTTAGCAGGCCTGGTATGTATTACAGCGAATGCCAATTTAACGAAACCAGAAGAAGCGATTTTAATTGGTATTTTGGGGTATGCCTCTTATGAATTGGGTTGTTACGTATTACTTAAGCTAAAACTTGATGATGCAATAGAAGCGATTCCCGTTCACCTTTTTGCCGGTATAAGTGGCACATTGGCAGTGGCATTCTTTTACCCGGCAGATCAAATCTTAGATCAGCTTGGTGTACAGTTTATAGGGGTAATTGCCGTTGGTATTTTTGCTTTTTCAGCGAGTTATCTCTTTTTAAAAATCGCTAATCGCTTTGTGCCTTTAAGAGCCAGTGAGGCTGATGAAGTGATTGGTATGAATATCAGTGAACATAAAGCCTCTAATTCTATGCATGACTTAGCCAAAGTCATGCATATGCAAGCTAATTCAAAAGATTTTTCGCAAAAGATTTCGGTTGAACCTTATGCTGACGCGGCATTAATTGCAGAGTTTTATAATAATGTTACCAGCGCGTTTAATCGATTAACCGATGAAAATGAAGGCTTAATTAAAGAAATAGAGTATAGAGCAAATTATGATCAACTTACGGGTGTGCCCAAGCGTCATCTTTTATTTACAGAAATTGAAAAAGCACTTGTTCATTTAGACATTGAACCTAAAATGCACGGTTTATTATTTATTGATTTAGATGGCTTTAAAAAAGCAAACGATGAATATGGTCATGATGCCGGTGATGAGATTTTAAAATTTGTCGCTAAACGTATAAAGTCCTTATTGCGATCTGATGATATGGTAGCCCGTTTTGGTGGAGATGAATTTGTTGTGTTAGTTTTAGACGTTAAAAATGAAACGAATGTTGGCAATTTAACTGAAAAACTGATGAATGCAATACGAGAACCCATTTTAACATCTGAAAAACAGTTGATGAATGTTGATAGTTCCGTCGGTGTTAAGATTTTTGATGAGAAAAATAGAATGGGAGTTAATGAGTTAATTAAAGAAGCCGATGCAGCCATGTACGTTGCCAAGAAAAGAGGTAAAGGTACTTGGGTTTTAGCTTAAATCAAGCACGAAATTTTAATGACTGAATTTTTATTCAATCTTAGAACACTTACTAAAACCCGTTAAACAAATTGTTTAGCGGGTTTTTTTAATGTTATTCTTACGAATTATCTTTGGACTCTATACTTTATACTCAAATTCTGAGGTTAATAAACCGTCGTGTTTATCAAGCAAAAGTGAACTTCTACATTAGGCGTATTGAATATAAATTATGAAACAAAATGCACTCAATAATCAACGGATTGCCTATTTTCTTTTAATACTGACAACCCTGTTTTGGGCAGGTAACTTTGTACTTGCTAGAGCCGTTCATGCCAGTGTTCCACCAATAGGACTCGCTTTTTGGCGCTGGTTTGCCGTGGCTATAATTATTGTACCTTGGGCTTGGAAAGAACTGCATGAACAGTGGCCAATTATGAAATCAAATCCGGCAATAATGATTGCATTAGGTCTTTTTAGTGTGGGGGCATTTAATACATTGGTATACATTGGTTTGCAAACAACCACTGCTGTAAATGGCTTATTATTACTCTCTTCAACGCCAATGTTTATTTTGCTGTTTTCGGCTTTAATGCTAGGACAATCGTTTAAAGTATTTCAAATTATTGGTTTAATTGTTTCAGCAGTGGGTGTGTTGTTGGTGTTAACCCATGGGCATATATCTAATTTAGTTGATTTAGAAAACAACCCAGGTGTTCTTTGGGTTTTAGCGGGAGTGATTAGTTGGGCAATCTATTCTGTATTGCTACATAAAAAACCCGCAGGTGTTCGTGGGAGCGGTTTTTTTGCGGCAACCGTCATTATCGGTCTGATTGGCTTGTTACCTTTTTATTTAATAGAAACCTTTGTGCAAAATAGACCTGTACATTTGAATGTTGATTTAGTTTTAATTGTGGCCTATGTGGCTGTTTTTGCTTCTGTTCTTGCGTATTTATTTTGGAATAAAGCGGTAGAAATCATTGGAGCTAGTCGCTCTAGTCCATTTATTCACTTAATTCCAGCTTTTGGTTTAATTTTGTCTGTTGTCTTTCTTGGTGAGCAGATGCAACTAACTGGTTATCTGGGATTAACGCTTATTTTTATAGGGCTTATTGTTGCATCTGGCAAGTTGAGTTTTACAAAATAGAACCTTATTTTGAGCCACGATAATTCAAGATAGAAACGGGTACGACTTTTTTAACAACAAAGCCCTCTATCTCTTTGCGCTGAATAATATGCCCGAGTAAGCTTTCAATGGCGCATAAGTTTTTAAAGTCATCTTTTGATACAAAAGAGATGGCTTCACCTTTTGCGCCAGCACGACCAGTACGACCAATTCGGTGTACATAGTCTTCGGCTGGATAAGGTAAATCATAATTGACCACTCGGCTTAACTCTTCAATATCAATTCCACGAGAAGCAATGCCCGTGGCGACTAAAAATGATAATTTACCTGACTTAAATTCAGCCAAAACGTTTTCACGAGAGGCTTGGCTTCTACCACTATGAAATGCCTCGGCAGTAATGCCACGTTTTGCAAGCTGTTCAACAAGCTTGGCAGCGGAGTGCTTTTTCTCTACAAAAATAAGAGCCTGGCTCCAATTTTGGTCTTTAATCAAATGGCTTAACAGCGCTGATTTTTTATCTTTATCTACCGTAATTAACCATTGATTAATAGTGGGTGCCGCTTTCTTTTTGGGCGTAATTAAAATTTGGGTTGCGTCATCGTACACCGTGTCGGCCAAATAGCGAACCTCGTCCGTGAGTGTGGCTGAAAACAGTAAGCTTTGACGATTACCAGGCAATCGGTCAATGACTTTATTAATGTCATCAATAAACCCCATATCCAACATTCTGTCTGCTTCATCTAGTACAAAAACCTCAAGATCATCAAAAAACAGTGCGCGTTGATAGGCTAAATCTAATAATCTACCTGGCGTGGCAACCAGAATATCAACCCCATTTTCTAAACGCTCTATTTGTGGGTTAAGGCTCGTGCCGCCGTAAACGGCTAATGAGGTAAGATCGAGATATTTAACGTATTGAATAACATTGGCTTCAACCTGTATTGCGAGTTCACGCGTTGGAGTGACTATTAAGGCTCTAATAGATTTACCGCGCAAGCTGTTATTGCTACTGTTTTGGCTAAGCTGTTCTAAAATAGGTAATACAAAACTCGCTGTTTTACCGCTACCTGTTTGTGCCGCCGCCACCAAATCTTTACCTTTTAAAATCACTGGAATGGCTTGTTTTTGAATTTGAGTAGGGGTTTTATAGCCAGCTTCAGATATGGCTTTTAAAAGAGGATTGCTTAATCCTAATGTTGAAAATGGCATAGTAAACCTTTGCTTAAGGGGGTAAGCGTTGTTAAGCGTGACTGGGAACAAAAAGACTGTGTTTTATATGTTGTGTATTATAAGGCAAGCTGAATACTATAAACGGCATATTAACGCATGAAGAGTGAACATAATAAGCAATGATAAATATTGTGTCGTTAACATTTTACCAGGCCTGGTAAAACGTATTTTGAATGAAAATAGGTTGATTCTTTTTTAAGAAAAAATGAGCAAAAAGAAATAAAAAAGCCAAAGCATAATTAAATGCTTTGGCTTTTATCTTATCTATTTAAAGCGTTTTAAGGTTTAAACAAGGCTAAACCTTATTTAACAACCTTAAAGTGACTTAGTGCAGAAGTAGAAATCAACACAATCATAGTCATCAGACGCCATACGCGCTTTTGCTTCTTCAGCCGTTGCCGCAGGAGGAACGATTACTTTTTCACCAGGCTGCCAAGCAGCAGGTGTAGCCACACCATTTTCATCAGAAGTTTGCATTGCTTTAACCAAACGAACAAACTCATCCATAGAACGACCGTTGCTCATTGGGTAATACATCATGGCACGAAGAACACCTTTATCATCAATAATGAAGGTTGCACGTACTGCAGAAGTATCAGCCGCACCAGGGTGAACCATACCGTAAGCAGAAGCAACTTTCATATCAAGGTCAGCAATAATAGGGAACTCAATTTCCATACCCCAGTTTTGCTTAATGTTTAATTCCCAAGCAATGTGAGAGTGGTGAGAGTCAATAGAAAGACCTAAAAGATCACAATTCATCGCATCAAACTGAGGCTTACGTTCTTGGAACGCCATAAATTCAGTCGTACAAACTGGTGTAAAGTCAGCAGGGTGAGAGAAAAGGATTAACCACTTACCTTTGTAATCTTCAAGTGTTTTACGACCGTGAGTAGTAACGGCATCAAATGCAGGTGCAGCTTCGTTTAAACGTGGTAAAGAAATAATTTGCTCTTGGTTTTCCATCTTGTAACTCCATTGTTTGATAGTAAATAGGTTTGATTAATTCTTATGTATTCATAAGTTCTCTTAATCTTGAAACCTATGTTATAGAAAAATGTTTAATTAATCTAATTGAATATAAAACTTTTTATGATAGTTTTTAACTATTAAAAATTATTTGGTCATTATAAGAAATGACAACAAATGGTTTGGCTGTAAAATATGAGTTGAGTTTGTTTTTAATAAAAAATGCCTTAATTTAGAGTCATTAAGGCAAACATAAAACGATAGAAGAAAATGAGTGTTTAGAATACGGTACTTAAGACTTTATAGCTTTACTAGATTAGTACAATTTGATGAAGTAAATATGACAAAGTGTGACGTAATAAATAGAGATTACCGGTTTTATGTTTGTTGATAAAAAATTAGTTTTTTTGCCAAACTAAAATACGATTATTTTGAGGCATTTCTATATCATCAATAAGCGTTAACCCCGCTTTATTGGCTAATGTATTGCACCATTCAAAATCTTTTATACCACTTTCTGGATTGTTAGATTTTAACCAGTCATTAAAACGGGCATTACTTGCACTGGTAAATGTATTGTTGTAATTGAAAGGGCCATACACGACGACCAAGCCCGTTTGATTTAAAACAGCCGGCAATTTAGTAAAAAAATCGCTTACATTTTGTGAGTTCATTATATGAAAACTGTTGGCTGTGTAAATGGCATCAAATTGAGTGTTTGGAACTTTGTCTTTTGAAATGTCTAATGTAATAGGGCGTACGATATTGGAAAGTTGGGCTTCAAATATCCAGCGATCAATGCCACTATGAGCGTTTAATAAATCAGAGGTATGCCAAGTTAGATGAGGCATGTTTTTGGCAAAATAAACGGCATGTTGCCCCGTGCCACTGGCAATTTCTAATACGCTTAGACGATTTTTAAATAACGGTTCAATTGACTGAAGAATCACCTCTTTATTTTCTTCACATGCTGGTGAAAAGGGTTTTGGATGAACGTTATTTAGTTGAATAGAATCAATCGTCATGCAGAATCTCTTGAGTTGTTTGTTGTTTATTTGTATTGGACTTAGTCTCAATATTTAAATGAACAAAGCCATTATTTAAGGGATGATAACAAACAATTGAGTTAAATAGGTTGTTGTTGGTCAGTAAGGGAGGTGTATTATTTTAATATCGCTCCTTATTGAACTCATGAATACAGTAAAATTAATAATAAAATTAATATGAGTAATTATAAATTGCAAAATTCAGAGTTTGAGCTTCAAGTATTGGGCAGTGGAGCAGGCGCTTCTTCGGTATATGACGGTTTAACCAGTAGTAGCTTTATGTTGTTACATAAAGGCACGCCTTTTTGTTTGGTTGATTTAGGTTTAGGGGTTGGACATCAGGTTGTAGAGTTGTATTCTGGGTTTCCTAAAAACGTCATTATTACGCATAATCATTCTGACCATGCGGGTGATTTGCCGGTGGTATTAAGGGTTGAATTAGCACAAGGCAATAAGATGAATGTCATTGCTGAAAAGCGAGTGGCAAAACGTTTAAAACAGCACCGAATTGCAGAGCATCTACAACAGATGACCGCAGATGAATTAGCCAATTGGATTGAACCTGATCTTAAACAAAAGGTAGACATTGACTATGGTTTCTCTATTGAGTTCTATCCCGGTGTGCATTCTGAACTGAGTTACGGCTTTGCACTGTTTGATGAACATAATCATATGCGTTTAAGCTACACGGCTGACAGTCAATTTTATCAACCGCTTTATGAAAATTTAGCCAAAGCCGATGTTTTTATTTTAGATGCGCGCCCCAAAACAAATGCGTGGCATGCTTGCTTTGATGAAATTAAAGATTGGTTAAAACCCAATGTTTATATTCTTGGGCATGGCCTATCGGATAAACAAATAAATGAAAATAGACAAAATAACAATGCCGATTTATCGTTGCCATTGTTAACAACGAATCAAAAATTGGCTTTTTAATATGAAAACACTTTTTTGTATAAAAAACTCATGTGTCATATTAAATGTGAATTACTCTAAAAGGTTTTTATGAATATTACGGAATTGGTCAAACAATTAATTTCTTGGGTGTATAAATTATCGCCTTATTTTTGGGTAGACAATTATCTTAAACAAAAAGAGTTTGACCATGAGGTTGAAAGTGAGCCTTGGCAAGCACTACGTCACAAACGTCTATTTTTATCTGAATTTTATATTGTTGGCTGGTTGGTCGTATCGTTTACTTTGTTAATAACGTCTATTTTTTATGAATTTGCTGATTGGGTGGTCATTCTTTTCTTATTAAGAATTTTAGGAATTGTGAATAAAGAACTGGGTGTTATTCTTTTTGGAATTTGTAAAATTACAGAAGGCACAATGGTTTCGGCTACGGGTAGGGTAATTGTCTTGGCGATGGTTAATTTTTTAACCGCCATGTTTTTGTTTGCTATGGTTTATCAAATTAAAGGCTCATTTGAAGATGTGCCTGTATATTTTTCGGGTGATTACCCTATTGCGGGCTTAATTCATGCCGTTAATTTACAGTTTACAATGAGCGGGGCCTTTACCCCTGCAGATTTATTTACGTGGTGTGTTTCAACAACTCACGGTGTTTTTTGTTTTGTATTTGGTACCATTGTTATCTCGTTATTTGTTTCGCTCTTAAATGTAAAACCATTGCGAGCGTAAAACAGTTTTAGTTGATTAAAGAGATGGAATTAATCAATTTGAATTTGTAAGACTAGATCAATAATTAAACAATAAAAAACCGCTTACTTATTAAAGAAGTAAGCGGTTTTTTAATACCTATTAAAACCTAGTTGAGATTTTTAAAGACTTTAAACTTAATAAGTTAAAGGCTTCATATCTGTTTTATTTCATATAAGGGTAATCGGTATAACCAACAGGCCCTTCAGAATAAAAGGTATCTGGATCCGGCTCATTTAAGGCGGCATCCACTAAAAATCGTTCTGGTAAATCGGGGTTAGCAAGAAAACTCACGCCAAAAGCGATTGCATTAACAGCGCTATTTTCTATAGCCGCATCTGCCTCTTTGGCTGTGTAACCCATATTGCTAATAATATTTCCTTGATAATGCTGCTCACATACCGAAAGAATATCCTCTTTTTGTACCCCAAAAAAGTCGCTGCGCATAACATGTAGATACGCTAAGTTATAGGTGTTTAATGTTTTACATAGCCATTCGGTTAAGGCAATAGGGTCATTATCTCTCATACTATTAAAGCTATTAACAGGCGATATTCTTAAACCAACTCGGTCAGAACCCCAAACATCAATAGTGGCTTGCAATGTTTCTAACAATAAGCGTGCACGGTTTTCAATTGAACCACCATAACTATCAGTACGTTGATTACTGCTAGTGCGTAAAAACTGATCGAGTAAATAGCCATTCGCACCATGCAGTTCAACACCATCAAACCCAGCGGCTTTGGCATTAATAGCGGCTTGTTTAAAGCCTTCAATAATAGTGGGTATTTCTTCTAGGGTTAAGGCTTTAGGCACGGTATATGGTAGTTTACCTTCTGGTGTATGTACCTCATCTTCCACCGCAATGGCACTGGGCGCAACTGGTGTTTTTCCATGATTTAAAGCTGGATGACAAGTACGTCCACCATGCCAAACTTGTAAGAAAATACGGCCACCTTTGGCATGAACAGCGTCGGTTACCTTTTTCCAGCCATCTATTTGCGCTTGAGAATAGATTCCAGGCTCTTTCCAAAAAGAACTGCATCCTTCCATTGCCATAGTGGCTTCGGCAATTAATAAACCGCCACTTGCGCGTTGTGCATAGTGTTGTGCCATTAATTCATTCGGAATATGGTTTTCACCAGCACGAGCACGCGTGAGTGGTGCCATAAAAATACGGTTAGGGCATTCAATTACGCCAAGTTTTATTGGTGTAAATAAACTGGGGTATGGGTTTTGCATAATGTACCTCTAGCAGAATTTTGATTTTTTAAGTGTTTTAAAAACGTTAGAAAATAGTAACACGCTAATATTGCGTTAATTATTCTAACTTCATGAAAACATTGTTGAGAGGCGGGCATAAATAATAAGATTGATTTGTTTATAAATTACCAGGCCTGGTATCTTTTGAAATGATTTATGCAGTATAAAGACAGTAACTCTATAGTCAAAAAGAGATAAAAAACAAGGGGAGTTTAATGAAAGGTTTACTATAATAATCGCACCAAATTAGCACTTTATAAAAGCCTTTTTAAGACTGTTTTTTGCGTTTATATTATTTTGTAGAGCGTGTTTTTATATTAACCGCATGAATTTACGTATAAATTTAATCATGGCTTCTAGGTCGCTATATAGTAATAAACAAGGAGAAGTTGATGCAAGAGTTTATAACCATATATCAAGAACATAAAAATAGTATTGAAAAGTTTTTACTAGGCACAATTCGTAACAATGCACAGTGCATGACAGATCAAGTCGATATTATTAAAGGATACTACGGTGTTTTTAATAGCCTAGAATTAATTTATGTAAGTGATGAACAGTTTAATCAAACCTCGGCAAATATATTTAAAAACAAATTGCTGACATCGGCTATTGGTAAAAATAGAAGTTATCTAGCTGCTCAAATGATAAATAAAGATGAAGGTTTTTCAATTAGCGAACCTTATATGAGTTCGGCAACCGGTGAAGCCTGCATTACCTTAATGGTTCTTAAAGATAAACATTACTTCTTTTTTGATTTTAATTTAAGTAGTTTACTGTCGCATTTTGGTTTGGTTGAACGGCATCCAACGTTTAACTTTATTACCAAAGCTTTTTATTTAGGCATTGGTGTGTCATTGATGTTTTTCTCTGTAATGTCTATTGGTTATGCGTTTTATGACTACTTATTACAGTTTTCAAACCCTTCGCAATACAGCTTAGAAAGTGTATTTAAGCCCATTATTGCCTTAACAATGGGCTTAGCAATTTTTGATTTAGCAAAAACATTACTCGAAAGAGAAGTGGTATACAAAAACTATTCTGATAAAAAAGATGAAGCACGACTACTTTCTAAGTTTTTAACGGCCATTATTATTGCACTATCTATTGAAGCCTTAATGGTGGTGTTTAAAACCGCGTTAAATGATCCAACTCAAATGCTATATGCCTTATATTTAATTATTGGTGTGGCTTTGATTATTCTTTCTTTGGCGGTTTATACCAAGGTAAATTACGATAAGCTAAACAAGCCAAAATAGTTTATCTAGCAAAAGATTTACTGATTGAATATGTTTTAAATTTTTTAGATAAAATAGCATTTTAAAACAGACCTCTATGCACATACAAAGCAATGCTTTATAGTGTTATGTAAATACATATTGGGATAAAAATAATGGGTAAAATATTAATAATTAGCTTGTTTTCAGGCGCGCTTCTATCGCTTTCAGCTTGTAGTTGGGTACAACCATTACCAGGGGCTTTTCATGTAGCCTATTTGCCAGCTAGTGAAGTAACTGACTGCAAAAAATTGGGGTCAACCCACGCCAGTGTATTAGATAAAGTGTGGTTTTATAATCGTGATAGCGAAGCAGTAAAACAAGATTTAATCGCGGTTGCTAGAAATACGGCCGTTGATATGCGTGGCGATACGATTGTGGCGACATCCGCATTGCAAAACGGCAGAATGGATTTTGATATTTATCGTTGTTTAAATCAATAGTAACGGTATTAAGACAAATCGTTTTCTCTTTAATGCCTGTATCAATATGCTTTTTAATGTAGGCAATCATTTGTTGTTTGATTTCATCCCCTTAGATTACGGGCGTGTATATTGAATATTTACGGTCAGTTTTTGGCAAACCTTCCTTAGGTAAGTCCGTGTATAAAGCTTTAATCAGAATCTAAAAATAAGTTGAATTATTGATTTATCAACGGATTATTGTATGAATTGGGCGGGGTAGCCTTTGCAACGTTATTAACACTTACTGCTGTGCCATTTTTTATTCGCTGTTATGTCGTATAGTTCTACGGCTTAAATTTTAAGTAAATGGCTAAAAGGAATCATTAAATAATATGTTGGAGTTTTTGTGGTAAAAGTAGAGTATTGAAGATGAAACGAATGCTGTTTTTTACGAGTTTGTTTCTATTTTTTATGTCGTTTTTTATGTCTTTAAATGCTAAAGCATCGTCTTACCTTACTTTGCATATTGATAATGACCTTCTTTATGGTACGGATCGGGGCTATACCGGTGGTTTTAAATTTAAATTTACTGAAAATGAACTGACGCTTAATCAGAAACTCATTGAACCATTTGACCCCATTATAAAATCTTTGGGTTTAAACTTAATCAGTGATCAGCTCGAGATGTCTATTGAAGCATTTACCTTAGGTAAAAATAGCCCGTCTGGCAAGATTGATTTGCTATTAAATGAAGCTTGGACACATGTTGATTTAAGACGTTTTTATAAAAGAAAATCTCAACAAGTTGCCATTGACATGAGTTTTGGTTGGCTTGGGCCAAATAGCCCAGGTAAGTCGGCGCAAAATAAACTTCACCAATTAATTGGTAATGATCTAGTTGAAGGTGCTCGTTATCATTTGCCTGACCAACTCACGTTTATGGTTGGGGCAGATATTATGACAGATTTGTTTTCAATTGAAGACTGGCAGTTTTATCAATCGAGCTGGCTTAAATTAGGCAGTCCACAAACGCAAGGTTTTTTAGGGATTGGTGTCATTCGTTCAGTTAATAGTGATCCAGTATTAAAAAATAACGAAGTGAACTATGTACGCCTTGATTCAAAAGAAATGGGTTATTTCTACTTTGGTAGTATTGGAATGAGCTATTTATGGTACAGCGCGTTAGTAGATGGACGACTAATGGCGTTAGATGACCCTTTATTGCCACGTTATCGTTGGATTCCAATGATTCAGTATGGTGCGGGAGTGAGTTTTAATAAAATTGCTATCACCTTAAGTGGCAATGCAATTGGCAAAATTTATAAAGATCAGCCTGAAAATGTTTTTCGTTTTGCTTCATTAACCATGACTTGTTACTTTTAAACTAGCGGGTTTAAAATGTTAAATACCAGTTTGAAAGAAATAAATTAATATTATTCAAATATTACTTGCTTAACATCATGTACTGCTTAACTACTGGTTAACATCATGTACTGTAAAACAGCATGGCCTGTAACATTATTGTCTGTTTAACCTTGTAAACGTTTAGGAAACAACAAAACCTGTACGTAATAAGTGGGTTTTTAAGAAAAAATACTGTAAATTTACTTTAAGGTTTAGTTTTATGGGTAAAAAAATAGGGCGATAATATGCATGGATAATTTGCAATTTATCGTTATTGAAATAAATATTCTAGACTCAAAATCAAGGATGAAATTATGGCTTTACTAAAAAAGAAAACATTATTAAGTTTAGGTTTGTTGTGCTGTTTACCTTTTTCAAGCCCGCAAGCTGAAGATGTATTAGAAGAAAAAAATATAGGTATGGATTTAGCTCGAGATTTAGCCACGGAAGCCATTAAAGCCTGTCGTGAAAAAGGTTATTCAGTTAGTGCCGTTGTGGTTGATAAAAACGGCATTCAGCGTGTTGCGTTACGAGACGATTTTGCCTCACGTTTTACCTTACAAATTGCAGAAGATAAAGCCAATGCCACCATTATGTCGGGTTTAAAATCAGGTGACTTTAGAGCAAAACGTGGTGACATTCGTCCAGAATTAAACCATGTAGATGGTATTTTAATGATGGTTGGTGGTGTGCCAATTATTAGCGGTGGTGCACGTATTGGAGCGATTGGGGTTAGTGGCGCACCAGGCGGCGAGCGAGATGAGGCTTGTGTGCTTGAAGCTTTAACAAAACTAGAAGATAGACTGGCATTTTAGAATCTAAACAATACAGTAAGAATTAAGCTATTTATAATTTGCTTAATTAACAATTAAAAAAGCACCTTAAATGTTAAATATTTTTAACGGATTAAGGTGCTTTTTTGTATCTAAATTGAATGTAGTCACTATTTTTTAGATTAAAGTTTATAAGGCGAATGGGCCGTACAGTCTTGGTAGTACTGTTCAATGATTTGTTCTTCTTCTTGTATAAATTGTTGAATCCCTTGTTCAAAAGGGTTAACGGTTAACCAGTGTGCTGACTGCATTTTTACGGGTGAAAAACCTCGGGCAATTTTATGTTCGCCACCGGCACCAGGCTCAAATATTTGCAAACCGTGTTGAATGGCGTAATCAATACCTTGATAAAAACAGGTTTCAAAATGCAGGTGCTTAACTTCTTTTGCTGCTCCCCAGTGTCTACCGTATAAATGGGTGTCTGATTGAAACATCAAAGCGCCCGCAATACACTCGTTTTTGTCGTCTGCGAGTACCAGCACGATATTATCTGGCATGGTTTGGCCAATCTCTTTGAAAAACGCTAGGTTTAGGGTAGGTGTACTCCACTTTTCTATAAAGGTTTTTTGATAGAAAAAATCAAAATCCTGCCAATCTTTTTCAGAGGCCTGGTGACCGTTAAGCACTCTAAAAGTGATGCCTGTTTTTTGTATGGCGGCTCTTTCTTGTTTAATATTTTTACGTTTTTTAGGTTTAAGCTGTTCTAAAAAGTCATCAAACTCTTGATAGTTTTGATTTTGCCAATGAAACTGACAATCGTGACGAATATATAAAGGTTCTTTGGGTTGATTAGGCTCTATATTGTCGTTAAATTCATTTAACCAGGCCTGGTGTTCTGGTTTTGAAAACAGTATATGGGTGCCACTCATATTCTGTTGCGTGCAAAAATCGGTAGCGGAGTGAAATAACAGAGTAAATAATTGTTTTTGCTTTGCTAACTTTAAAGAACCATCCATTAAAAATCGTTGCCCTAATACGGGTGTGTAAGGCGTTGCTGATACCAGTTTTGGGTAGTAGGGCAAGCCAATACTATTCCAGGCATTTTCCCAGGCCTGGTCAAAGACAAATTCGCCATAGTTATTATGTTTTTCATATAAAGGCATGGCGGCAACAAGTTGGTTATTGGTATCGTAAATAGCGATGTGATGCGGTATCCATCCATATTTTTCACTGACACACTGATGCTTTTCTAAAGCATTTAAGAATTCGTGCTGTAAAAAAGGGTGATTTTTTTCCACTAAACGATTCCACTCTTGAGCAGAAATTTGACTAATTTGTTGATGATATTCAATACGGTAATCATCATTTATGGATGTTTTGTTTTGAGTATTCATATTACCTATTTAATTTATATAACCAATGGTATGTTCTTTTAAACAGAATCAAAAAACTTAAAGAGTATTGCTGTTAAAAAACCGAAGAGGGTAACAAAGCCTATTATAGAACCGCCTTTGGCGTAGGCTTCTGGCAGCATTGTTTCAGCAATAACCGTTAACATAGCGCCTGCGGCTAGGCCACCAATTAAAGCAAAAACGGCTGGTGAAACGCCTTCTAAAAATAAGCTCCCTAATGCAGCTCCTATCCCTGTAAACAACATGATTAAAGTCCAGGCAAGTAACACTTTTTTAAATGAAATACCTTGTTCTCTCATGCTAGCAGAACTGGATAGTGCTTCAGGGTAGTTAGATAAAAATAACCCCGCAATAAGACTCATACTAAGCGCATGGCCTTCTGTAAGGTGTGAACCTATCATTAAAGATTCAGGGATGCCATCTAAAAATATCCCCAGCCAAATGGCTAGATAAGCGGTTTTATGTTGGTTAATATGTTGTGTTATTTCAGTTAATTCAGGCAGTTTGCCAGGCAATAAATGACTGACTGTTTTATTCATCCAAGCTTGTGCTTTATTTTGCGGGATATTTTGTTCGTGTGTTAGATAAAGTTGAATATCATTTGTTTTTAAAAACGTCTGAAACTTAGTATAGATGGGTTCAACTTGTTTAAGTAAATCAATAAAGTCTGATTTATCGAGCACCCAAAAAGAGACATCCGTTTTAGCCAAAGCCGTTGCAATGTGTTTGCCCCCAACCACAAATGCCATCCCACCAAAAAAATCACCAGGTTGTAAATATTCAAACTCTTCTTTTTTTTGTAACGGATTTAAGAGCTCAACGGAACCACTTTCAAGTAAATATAAACGGTTGGCATTGCTGCGGTTACTAAAAAGCGTTTGCCCTGCAGATAAAGTTCGTAGTTGCAGTTTATTTGCAATAAGAGGGTGTATGTCTGTTTCACAATTTGAAAAAAGCTCAAATCGTTGAGTTGCTTTTAAACGCGATAGAGCTAATTCAAAAGTATCTTTAGATTTTGGGGTTTCTGGTAAGGTTTGATTGTTTTTTATCGAGGCAATAATACTTTGTAAATGCTCAGAAATTTGTTCATCTTGCATTTGATGACGTTCTTTTAAATAATGAATAATTTCAATAGATTCTTCATAAAATTGAATAAGAATTTTAGGTAAAACGTCTGTTTTAGAGAGTAAATCATTAAAATCTTCGCGGTCTATTTTCCACAAAGTAACGTTTGTTTTTGCTTGTGCTAGCGTTGCATTAGCTTGGCTTGTAAAAAAAGCCATTCTGCCAAAGCTGTCGGATGTTGTTAATTCAATAAAGGTTTTTAAAAAAAGTTTTGGATCTCGAAGTTTAACTTCACCTTTTAGAATAATATAAAAAGTGTTTTGAATATCGCTGTGGTGATAAATGATTTCATCTTCTACATATTCCACAATACTGAATTTTTGTAATAACATCTGACGTTCAATTTCAGGAAGTTGTTCAAAAAAAGGTAAACGATTTAAAGAATGAATAATTTGTTGATGCTGCTTTTTTTGACGGTTTTTAAAATATTGAATAGCGGTTGCTGTTTTACGTAAAAAGCCACCTTGTTGATTGAGTTGATGGTTAAGCGCTAAGTAGGTAAGGCTACCAATAATGGCGCCAACAGCCGCATAAGGAAACATTTGTGACTCAATTGCTGGGGAGAATAAATCAATAGTCACTGCCGAAAGAAGTGCACCAGCACCAAAAGCCATTAACCAAGCTAAAGCACGGTCGCTGGGTTTCCAAATAAGCGTGGTTAAAGCACCTAAAGGTAAAGAAAGCGCACTTATAATTCCTACTATAAAGGCAAAGTACGCTAGATTTTCTATCTCCACAAACGGTTCCTATGTTTTTATAAGTCTCAAGTAATGCTTTGTGTTATTACGTGAGTGATTTTAAACATAGAGTATGAGCAGGATTGCCTAAAAAAACAACTACAAGCGTTTACTAACTTGATTAATTATATGTGAATGCCCAAAATTTAGCGTTTAGGCACTTAATCGTGTTTAAAAGAGATGAAATGCAATATGGATTAAAAAAGCCCATTTCGATAGTCAGAAAACGCTTGTTCTATCTCTTGTTGAGTATTCATGACAAAAGGGCCACCACGGGCGATAGATTCATGAATAGGCAAAGCCGAGATAAATAAAAATTCAGTATTGTTTTCTAAAGCAGTAATGCTGATTTGTTGAGATGGCACCAGTACGGCAAGTTCACGTGTATTTACCTGGTTTAGTGAGCTTTTATGGTTGCTATTTATGTTAAGCGAACCGGCTATAACATAGATAAAGCTGTTGGCTCTAGGGTCAAGAGGTTCTATAAAATGACTGTTGATGGTATTGATCGTGACATGCATCATTTTAGGTTGAATATACTTATTTATAACAGGGCCCATTGTGCCCATTGATGTCTGTCCTGTAATGACTTTGAGTTGTGTTTGTTCATCACGAACTTCAATCGGGATTTCTTCTGGGCTAAACTCTTGATAATTTGCATTAACCATTTTTGCTTCTTTAGGCAAATTAACCCACAATTGAAAACCTTGTAATAAGCCATGTTCTTGTTCGGGCATTTCAGAGTGTACAATGCCTTTACCTGCGGTCATCCATTGCACACCACCGGGTTCAATGACACCTTCATGTCCGTGATTATCGTGATGGCGCATTTTGCCCGCAAGTAAGTAACTTACGGTTTCAAAACCACGGTGCGGATGCGACGGAAAGCCGCCTAAGTAATCATTTGGTTCAGTAGATTCAAAGTAGTCCAACATTAAAAATGGGTCTAAAAAATAGAGTTCTTGGTTACCAATCATTCGAGTTAAATGAACGCCTGCGCCATCAGACGTAGCAACCCCTTTGGTTTTTTGTGATACATAGGTTTGTTGTGTAGACATAGAATTTTATCCTTGTATTTTTCGTTTTAAAAAAATGGCATGGTTGTCTATAACAGTAAGGGCTTAATTGGTTTTGTTAAAGAGGCTGTTTTTTAAAATAGAGTTCTTATAATGAGAACAAATGGCGGTAGAATACTAAAAAGAGTATGTAGCGGTAGATAGCGACACAAAGGCTTTATTAGAAACAGGTGCTACGTAAAGAATAAGAACGGGGTTAAAGCACGGATTCGCTTTAATTAAGGTTAAATAATAGGATTAATGCAATGGGTCAAATAGAAGACATACAAGTGTTTATAAAAGTGGTAGAGGCTGGTGGGATTAGCCGAGCAGCAGAGCAATTAAATTTGGCTAAATCTGCCGTGAGTCGTAGATTATCAGAGCTTGAAGCACGTTTAAAAACCAAGCTAATTCAACGCACCACCCGCCAATTTAATCTAACGAATGACGGACGATTGTATTACCAAAGGGCGATTGGACTGGTTGACTCTTTAGATGAATTAAATCATTCAATTCTAAAAGATACAGGGGAACTTGAAGGGCAATTAAGCCTTTCATTACCTTTAACATTTGGTTTATTGCATTTAACACCTGTTATAGATAGTTTTTTAAAAAAGCATCCCAAGCTGGTCATGAAGGTAGAATTAACGGACAATCAAGTGAACTTGGTTGAAGATGGCATTGATATCGCATTTAGAATTGGCGCATTGCATGATAGCTCTATTCAGGCAAGAATGATTGTGCCAATAACATTGCAGATTTGCGCCAGTCCTGCCTACCTAGAAAAAAACGGTACACCTAAAACGCTTGAGCAACTTGCTGATTTGGACTTTTTAGAGTATTCCATTGTAAATACTAACGAGTTTCAAGTAACAAACCCTAAAGGTGTTAAAGAAACGTTTGTAGCAAAAAGCCGTTTTAAGTCAAATAATGGTGATTTATTAAAAGCAATGGCGATTGCTGGACACGGGGCTGTTTTATCACCTACTTTTGTCTGTTGGAGAGAGTTGCGATCTGGCGAGTTAGTAAGCATTTTAACCGATTATAAAATTCCAGAAGTACACGCATACGCTGTTTATCAGCAAAATCGATATTTATCGCCAGCGGCACGTAGTTTTATAGATTATTTGGTTGAATGTTTTGCAGGTAAACCAGAATGGGATGACTATTAATGATTTTTATGGTTTATAAGTCGTAAATAACGTGCATTTTACCAGGCCTGGTAAAAACAAAACCCTCAATTAAGAGGGTATTGTTTTGTAGTGTTATTATGTTTATGAGCCGTTTTATTTAAGATACATACTTAGTGTTTAACACTATCATCAAATAAGTTTTGTTGTCCCATTAAGATATCAATTTCTGCTTGCGATAAGTATTCATGTTCATTAGGTTGTTGGCTAGCGACGGCACTTGGTAAGTCAAACTGATGAAATTTAAGTTGGTTTTCATTTAAGCTATCCACAAACTTTTTAAGCGCAATAATAACCTGACCATTTAAATCTCGGTTGGTTTGTTCAAGAATAATTTCGTGAAGTTGGTTTATCCAGTTCATTTGGGTGGCTCGAACAAGTTCTGAATGCGTTTGTAAGTTTCCATTGGCAATGGCATTTTGGTAACCATCGGTTAAATTTTTAATGTCTTCAATAATCATTTCAGCAATTTGAATGGTTTGTTCAGAAGTGGTTTCTAAACGTTGATCAATAAAATCTAAACAAGTTTGTAGTTTTTGCGTCGTATTTTGGTTGGACATGGTTTTCTCCTATGACCCTAAAAACATCTTAAATAGGGTTTGCATTATTGACATTAAATTGACACTTAACGCGAATTTTATTATTTACATGTATCCTATATCAAATGGCGTGCCATAATTTATAAATTACAACTAAAAATAGTTAACTTGTTGAAAATAAATAAAAATGTCTAAACTTCTTAAAGATGAAATTAATTTAAAACACACCAAAAAATTGGCAGTTTTAATCAAAAAACAGTATTTATCATTTGATGATAGTCAATTTGTAAAAGAGGTTTTTTATAACGAATGGCCAAACCTGAGTTTAAAAGAGCGTATTAGGCATATTACGATTACATTAGAAGCCTCTTTAAATTTATCTTATTTAGAAGCCTTAGCCATACTAAAACCCGTTTCGGTTGAATTTTCAGGGTTATTTCATTTTATATTTGCAGATTATGTGGAAGCTTTTGGGCTAAACCACCAAATAGCCTCATTAAACGCCTTAGAATTGTTTACCCAAAATAGTACCGCTGAATTTGCGATAAGAGCCTTTTTACAAAAAGATCCCAAAGCCATAAAACAGAAAATGTTGAAATGGAGTTTAAGTGAAAATCATCATTTAAGGCGTTTAGCCAGCGAAGGGGTTAGACCCAAATTACCTTGGGCAACGCATATAGACTGGATAGCACAACAACCCGACTGGATTAGACCGATTATTGAAAACTTAAAGTTTGATAATAGTCGTTATGTACAAAAAAGTGTGGCCAATTTACTCAACGATTTTTCTAAAACCCAACCAGAATGGTTGTTAGATTTGGCCGATCAGTGGCTGCAATACAAGCGACCAGAAACCAATTGGATTATAAAACATGCGTTAAGAACCTTATTAAAGTCAGCCAATAGCCGGGCCTTGGCTTTAATTGGTTATGGAGAGGTTAATCATCTTCAATTAACTAATTGGTGTTTACCTAAACAGGTTAAAATAGGCCAAAAATTGGCAGGTAAGGTGTTAATAAAGTCCGACCAAACATTGGGTTTATTAAGAATTGAATATGCACTGCACTTTTTACGCGCAACACAAAATCCGTATAAAAAAGTCTTTAAAATCGCAGAATCTCATTATGAGATGACACAAAAAGAATTTGATTTAACACATGATTTTAAACCGCTAACCACACGTAATTATTTACCAGGCCTGCATACAATCGATTTTATTGTTAATGGTCAAGTACTTAAAACAGATTCGTTTGAATTGCTTGAATGAGTCTTGTATTTAAAACAAGTAGGTAAATCAATCTAGTATCTAAATTAGAGTAATGTAAGTGATTTCTATTATTTATCAGAATAATGATTTTGTTGTGGTCGATAAACCTGCAGGATTAAATTTTCATAGTGAAGAATTACCAGGCCTGGTTGTTTTAGTTAAAAACCAATTGGCGCTTGAAGAAATCTATCCCGTACATCGCTTAGATAAAATGACATCTGGAATACTGATTTTAGCAAAGCATAAAGCGGCGGCCCAAGCCTTTCAATTATTGTTTGAAACTCATCAAATTGAAAAATTTTATATTGCTGTTAGTCATCAAAAACCCAAAAAGAAACAGGGTTGGGTAAAAGGGGATATGTTGCCAGCAAGACGTGGTTCTTGGAAGCTAACGAAAACCTATGAAAATCCTGCGATTACGCAATTTATTAGTGAGTCTATTCAACCAGGTGAACGCCTGTTTTTATTAAAACCAAAGACCGGTAAAACACATCAAATACGTGTAGCAATGAAAAGTTTAAGTGCTCCTATTTGTGGTGATGAACGTTATGCAGATAGTATTAAATCGAGCGTAGAAGAGCGTGGTTACTTACATGCTTTTGCTGTACGTTTTACGCTGTTTAATCAGTCTTATCATTTTGTGCTCTTGCCGTGCGATGGCAGCCGATTTACACAACAACGCAGTTTGGATATATTGCAAAACTGGCAAGCGCCGTGGGATTTGTTTAAAAGTTAATTGCTTTTATATTAAAGGTTTAAAAGTAAAAGTTAAAATAATTATAAGTTAAACCGTAACTGGCTGTTATTGGTTTAATGAATGAATGTAAAAAGATTTAGAGAGTCTTATGAGTAAAAAAGAAGCGCCATTTTGGGAGCGAAAAACCTTAGATGAAATGACCCAACAAGAATGGGAATCTTTATGTGATGGTTGTGGTTTATGTTGTTTAACAAAACTACAAGATGATGACACTGATGAGATTGTGTATACACGAATTGTTTGCCCGCTTTCTGATATAGAAACAGGGCAATGTACAGACTATGCTAACCGTTCTGTTAAGGTTCCAACATGTGTGCAATTAACCAAAGAAAGAGTGGCCGAATTTGATTGGTTACCAGATTCTTGCGCCTACAGAATGATATATAGAGGGCAGGGTTTAGCAGATTGGCATCCTTTGGTTTCGCAGAATAAACTTTCTGTTAAAAATGCTGGAGTAGGGTTAACGGCTATTCCTGTTGTTATTGATCATAAAGGCATTGATTATGAAAGTTATTTAATTGAAAAACCATAATAAAATGCTATTTTTATATTGGTTTAATTCTTTTAATTCTTTTAATAAGCAACTCTAAGGTAAAGAGTTTAACTTGTCGCAGAGATTACTTTTTTTATTACGTTAAGTTATGTAGTATGAGGGTAATATTTGAATTTTTGCTTAAAGGTAGAGCATGGAATCTAAAAATTCGCTTTTGGATGAGTTGAAAATACAACATGAACAAAATAAATTGTTGTTGGCCATTATTGATGCAATACCTGATCCTATCGTAGCTAAAAATTGGGATGGCAATTTTATCTTTGCTAATAAATCTTGTGCAGAGTTATATAACACAACACCTGAAAAAATGATTGGCCATGATGATGGTTATTTTATGGGAAACCAAGAACAATCTGATTTTTTTCGTGAAAATGTTCAAAAAATTATGTTATCGGGTGAACCTGAAGTGGTATATGAAGAATCAACCGATGCGAAAACGGGTGAAGTTCGTTACTACAATTCCCATAAAATTCCTTTCAAAGATATTAACCAAAATACCAATATTACGGTAATAGCAAAAGACGTTACCGAAATTACAACATTAAAAATTCGTGCCGAAGAAAACGAAAAACGCCTTAACTATGTTTTAGAAGCGACCCAAGAGGGTATTTGGGATTGGAATATAGAAACAAATGAAGTTTTTCATAATGCTTATTGGGGTAAGTTGGCAGGTATTCAAAATACGATTTTTCATTTTGATGAATTTTTTGACTGTGTGCATCCAGATGATAAGAAAAAAGTAAAAGAAGCCTTAAATCAAGCTTTAAAAGATCGCTTATCTTACAACGTGAGATTTAGACTTGTACACCCTGACGGGAATGTTATTTGGATTCAAGATCGAGGGAAAGTGGTCGAAACGAACCTACAAAATGAACCCATAAGAATGGTTGGTTCTGCTTATGATGTTACAAAAGAAGTTGAAAATACTGAAAAAATAAAACAGTTAGCTTTTTTTGATGCTTTAACAGGCCTACCAAACCGTCGATCTTTGCAAGATAGATTGTTTGATGTTATTACAGAACATGCAAACCATAAAATGTTTGGTTCTCTTTTATTTTTAGATTTAGATAATTTTAAAATGATCAACGACACTCACAGTCATTATATGGGCGATGTGTTGTTGTTAGAGGTGGCTAAACGTATTGAAAAGCAGTTAGATTCAGATGATATGGTTGCTAGATTTGGTGGTGATGAGTTCATTATTATTTTAAACAACCTATCAATGGATTCTGAAACCGCTTCATTCAAAGCTCTTGAAATTGCTCAAAGTATAAAACAAGCTATATCTGAATCGATTATGTTAACCAATGAAAAGCTTGCTGTGACGATTGAGTATGAGGTTGCCACCAGTATTGGTGTTGTGATGTTTCCATTAGATTACGATAATTCTGACGAGCTCTTAAAACTGGCTGACTTAGCGCTATATAAAGCCAAAGATACTGGTCGTAATAATGTCGTTCTATTTAAACAAAGCATGTTTAGTGATTTAGAAAAAACGTCTTTAATGCAACGAAACCTAAAAGAAGCTATTCAAAACGATGCTTTGTACCTATTTTATCAACCGCAATATGATAGCAATTTAACCCTAATAGGTGCTGAAGCCTTGGTTCGATGGTTTGATAAAGCTGGTAATATGATCATGCCAAATGATTTTATCGGCTTAGCTGAAGAATCAGATCTTATTATTCCAATGGGACTTAACTTATTAGAAAAGGCTTGTTTGCAACTTAAACAATGGAGTGAAAACCCTAAATTAAAACACTTGTCCATTGCGGTGAATGTTAGTGCTAAGCAAGTTTGGGATAAAGATTTTGTAGAGAATTTTTCTCATATTATTAAGACTCAATGTGTTGATTCAACGTTGTTAATAATTGAAATTACAGAATCTATTATGGTTAGAAGTATGTCTCAAACGATTAAAAAACTGGTTGAACTTAAAAAGTTGGGTATCAAGATTTCTCTTGATGATTTTGGTACAGGCTACTCATCTTTAAGTTATTTAAAACGGTTACCTGTTGATGAAATTAAGATAGATGCTTCTTTTATAAGAGATATTGTAGAAGATTCTTCTGATTTGATGATGGTGAAATCTATCCTAGATTTAGGGATGAATTTTAATGTTAATGTAATTGCGGAGGGTGTTGAAAACTCGCAACAAATGCAACTTCTTCAAGAAATGAACATGCCACATTATCAAGGTTTTTTACTTAGCAAACCTCTTCCAATTAGTGAGTTTGAAACTTTGGTTCTTACAGAAAATATTTAAAAATTTCACAGAGAGTTAAATATTTTTAACGAAATATATCAGTATCTCAATATGATTATTTACTCACGCTTAACTAAAAAATAATTGGCTAAAAGGGGGCTTTATCCAGTTTTAAGTGAGTTTTATATTTCTATTTCTATGCCTGTTGATACGCTCTTCTCTAAAATCACTTTCCGCATCATAAAGCACATTGCTCATATCCGTTACTTAACGTTTCAATATTAAATACCGGTGTTTTAATTAACGATATAACAACAAATAGGGTTTATTCTACGGATTGTTATCGTTTTTATCATGGCTCATCTTAACTCCCTTACTGTTCCAAACTGGAACACCTATATCTCAATGAATTTTAAATAACGAATCGATAAATTTTAGTAATTAAAAAACGGTTAGGTGCAATTTTTATCGGTCAATATTTTAAATGTAAAAAAAATACATAAAATATTGCATTCTATATTAGTAAGTATTAATATGAATACCGAGTTATTTAATAAAGGTGAAAAAAATGAAGAATCTAATAATTTTAGCAGTTGTTGTCTTTTCTTTTCCTAGTGCGGTTTTAGCGGATACGTGGGCATTTGATGGAAGTGAAAAAATTGAAAAACAGAATAGTCAGAAGGTAGTGGAAACCTATAAAAATCAAAATTTTAGTTGGGCATTTGATTCAGAAACCCCTAAAGTTTATGGTAAAAAATAGAGATTTAAGAGTTAATGAAAAAAACGGGGGTCTGATACCATTATTTTTGTAAGGTATTTAGAAAGTCATCTATCAGCTTTTTTCTTAACTCAAAATTCATTCCTTTATGCGCACTAAGTAAGTTTTTTACTGGTGAAAATACCCCGCCATCAAGTCCATTTGTGGTGGTTGGGATTTGAAGCCGTTTGCGTTTTTGATAAGTAAATATAAATGCTATATTTGTTTTCAAACTTCGATAAGCGGACCTTACTCTGCGATGTTTATAACTCCATCGATTTGAATGCTCATGAAATGTTTTTTCTTTTAAAAATGCTTCGTGTTTTGAAAACCATTCTTCCAACATTTCTTTAAATAAATCTTCGTCAACATATTGAATATATCCAGCGATTTCTTTTAAATCTTTTGCAGGCATTAGCTTGGGATTTTTTGTTAAATAACGTGTAATAGTCGCTTGTATGTGGAATAAACATAATTGAACAGGAATTCCTTCAAACGCTTGAATTAAGCCTCTTCGTCCATCCAGTACGACACCTTTTATATTGAATCCTTGATCCTCTAATTCTTGCTTTAAAACGATGTAATCTTGAATTGTTTCTGTTTGAATATAACGCCAGCAGAGTACCTTAGATGTGATGGCATCTTTAAACACAAGTACGCCAAACTTATCGATGCGTTTACCAAAAAAAGTAGCATCTGCAATGAGGATAATATCTCTTGGAATTGGGGTAGTTTTTGTTGGGGTATATTGTGAAATCCATGACCGAATAGTGGGGATGCTTACTTTGTATTTATCGGCCAAACATTGAAGTGTCTGTCTTTGATAGAAGTATTCCTTAAAGACTTTATCGATGTGTTTTTTAGGCTTTCGTTTGAGCTGGAATTTTGATTGGCAGACGTGACAAAAGTAACGCTGGATACCGTTACGCTTGCCTGCCTTTTTGGTTCTATTTGAGGTGCATTTAGGGCATTTTTTCGCAAACTTTTAAAACTCATTTTAAAAGTTTACCTAAAAACCCTTTATTTTAAACAGGTTACATCTAAAAACAGACCCCTATTTTTTTCATTAACTCAGATTTAATGTGTTTAAAGATAAAAAAAATGAGCAAAAAGGCTGGTGCTTTTTTGCTCATTTTTTATAATGTAAACAAAAAATCTAACGGTTTAATAAAGTGTTAAACCATTAAAAATTTAGTTAACAGATTTTATTGGTGTTCATGTCCACCTTCGCCGTGTGCGTGGCCATGCTCTACTTCTTCAGGTGTTGAATCACGTAAACCAACCACCTCAATTTCAAACGTTAAAGCTTCTCCAGCAAGAGGGTGGTTACCATCTACAGTCACTTGATCATCTTCAATCGCAGTGATTTCAACTGAGTGCATACCTTGTTCAGACTGAGCTTCAAATCGCATACCAACTTCTAACTCTTCAACGCCTTGAAACATTGAGCTTGGTACTGTTTGTACCAAAGCATCTACGCGTTCACCATAAGCTTGTTCAGCAGGAATGTTGGCTGTAAATTTATCACCAACGGCTTTACCTTCAAGTTCAGCTTCTAAGCCAGGTATTAAATTTTGGTGACCATGCAGATAAGCTAAAGGGTTACCATTTGAAGCATCAATTTGCTCACCGTGTTGGTTGGTTAGTGTGTATTCAATTAATGCTACTTTATCTTGTTGAATGCTCATTGCAATTGTCCTAATTATTTAATCTGATGTTAAGTAAACTCATTATTTTGGCGAGTTTATTAAGCTTAAAAGAAAAGATATTCGTTTGAATATATATTTGTTGTTTATCATAACGTCTCATTTTTATTTGTACACGTTTTAGATGGAATAATTAATGAATTTGCGAATATGTCTTGAGTTTTGGTAAAGGAATTATGACGAGGATATTGAAATTTTCTGTTTTTATTGAAGACTTAGCCATTTAATGCTTAAAAAAGGTATTATAAGTCAGTAAATTTTTACTTAATATTGGAGCAAACAGTATGGTGTGGTTGAACGATATGTTGTGGTTAAAAACTTTTCACATATTATTTATGATGTCATGGATGGCGGGTATTTTTTATTTACCGCGTATTTTTGTGCATTTTGTTGAGGGCAAAGAAGCAGGGCAAGATGTGGCTCGTTTGGCGATTATGGCTAAGAAATTATATGGTTTTATGACTATTATGATGATGCTGGCCATTGGTACCGGTATTTGGTTATGGCTTGCTTACTGGCCACTTGCTCAAGGCATGGGTTGGTTACACGCTAAGATTGTTTTTGTATTATTAATGCTGGCTTATCACATGTGGACCAAAAAACGCATGAAAGAAATGCAAGAAGGGCATTTAAACCACAGCGGTGTTTATTACCGTTGGGCAAATGAAATACCTTTATTATTAACCTTTATTATTTTAGTATTGGTTGTACTTAAGCCTTTCTAACCTATTACTTATCAATAAAAAAGCCGTTTTACCAGGCCTGGTAAAACGGCTTTTTTGTTTCTATTTTAAGAATGTACAAACTTAAAAGGTATAGTTTAATCGAACATTAGCACTCATTGCGGTAGAGTCTAACTGAATTGTTTGTGAATCATAGTTAGGGTGTTTAAATAACTGTAGTGAAGGCGTAATATGCCAATGCGAATTTATAGGAATGTGTAGGTAGGTTTCAACCGTTTCCGCTGCTTTTTGTGGGGTGATTAAAGAGTGGGAAAACTGTGTAGAACTATAGCCTATACCTAAGTTCCAAGCATCGGTATTAAACTGGTACGCGGCTGAAAAAAACTGTTTTGCTGAAGAAACCTTAGGGTTGGCGACTCCAAAGCGTGTTTCAAATTGATGTTGTTTAAACTGATAGCCACTGGTTAAATAACCACCATAGTTTGATAGATCATTTTCTTGCGGATCATTTAACGCTTCGTGTTTTCCATTGTGTAGCCAAGCGCCAGTGTTAAAGAAGAAGTTGTCTTTTTTATATTGAAATTCTATGGCACTAAATAGGCCTTTCTCATCATCATTAACTTCAAATAAGCTCGCATAATTTCTGGAATTATTGTCTGCAATACCGTGAGTAGATGAAACAAATAAACGAGCCGATGTGTTTTGACTGGTGGCATATTCAACCGCGCCCCCTAAAACATAATCTGGAAAATCTATTACTGGGTTATTCACTAATGATGGACTAATAAAATTATGATTTTCGTCGTTCATAATTTCGCTACTATCTAAAAAAGAGGTGGCATCAACCAATCCTAACGTCGCATTTAACCGATCAGTAAAGTTATGTCGGTAATTGAATTCAGAAATCTGTATGCGGCCTTCATCACGATTATCTAAAGAAGATCCAGAATCTGAATTACTATCTTGTATTACGTTAGCTATACCATCTGTTATTGGGGTGTTTGAGGCTTCAAGATGAAGATTCCATTCACCATTTTGAGTTGGTTTTATTATCACTAAATCCGCTGATAAAGAGGTGTTTGATTCTAGTTTTGCTGTGTTGGGCTGTTGATGAATAAGATTAACGCTTGCCTCATAACTTATGTCGTTTTCAGCATGAACCACAGGCGGTAAGAGTAGTGCGCTACTACTTATAAATAGAGCGGTATGCAAAATAGAGGGTTTAATTTTGAGGTTTTTATTAGATTTCTTCATGGGCTAATTACTGGTTTCAAAGTTTAATTTTTTATTTATCGATCATTAACCCGTTTTCATGACTTAGGGTATTTGCATGTAGGTTATTTTTGTTTTCTATTGTAGTAAATTAAACAGAGTAAAGTCAATGATAATAGGAATTGTTTTTATTTGTATTAGTAATTGTTTATACATTTTAAAGTTTTATACAATTAGGAACTAATGACAGATGGGTTATAAAGTATGGGGTGTGTTTATTTGAGACTTTGGGTGAAGTTTAAAATAGCTAAATTTCACCAGATTTTTATTGAATAACTAGCTAATAATTTGCTAATAACGTGCTATTTTCTGCATTATTCGCCATAAAATAAAAATTTTATCGCATTTTTTCTAGGTGCTTCACTTGTGAAAAAGCCTCTACTTAAAACATTTTTACTTTTATTAAATAAGGTAAATGACCTTAATTTGAAACAAATATATTGTGTCAAATATTAATAATTTGTTTCTCTGTTCTTTGAATTTGAAAAACAATGGCATGATCCATCTCGAGTTTTATACCAATTTTTGAACCGACGGGGTGGTCGTGATGAGATTGACTCATACACAGTACTTTTTCACCACTTGGTAGTTTTAATGTGAACAAAAAGTGTGAGCCTCTAAAGGCTCGGCTAATGACTTCAAGTTTCCAGTCACTACTATCGTCATGCAAAATATCGTCTGGACGAACCAAAACAGAGACTTGCTCGCCAGCCTGTACACCAAAAGGTAAACGTGCTTTGAGTATGCCAAGTTCTGTATGTACGGCTTGACAATCGCATACTGAACCACTGATTAGTGAGCCTTGACCAATAAAATCAGCAATAAAAGGGTGTTTAGGTTCATGGTACAGACGGTAAGCGGTATCCCACTGCAAAAGTTTGCCACCGTTCATGACGCCTACCGAATCGGCAATAGCAAAGGCTTCGTTTTGATTATGGGTAACCATTAAGGCACTTATACCTTCTGCTTTCAGAATACCTCTTACTTCACGAGCAAGTGATTCTCTAAGGTCGATATCTAGCCCAGAAAATGGTTCATCCATTAATAATAAGCTAGGTTTGGGTGCTAAGGCTCTTGCTAAAGCAATGCGTTGCTGTTGACCACCCGATAATTGGTGAGGGTAACGATTGGCTACATCTGGTAAATCAACCAGTTCTAATAACTGTTGAACGCGTTTCTGTTTGTCTTTGTTGGTACTGTTATTTAACCCAAATGCTATGTTTTCATAGATGGTCATGTGTGGAAATAAGGCGTAATCTTGAAAAACCATGCCTATTTGACGTTTTTCAGTGGTTATATTGTGTGTAGATGTCGATAGGCAGTTTTTACCTAAATGAATTTCACCATCTTCAATATCATGTAAGCCTGCTATTGCTCTAAGCAAGGTGGTTTTTCCGCAGCCACTTGGGCCTAATAGACAGCCAATTTCTTTGTCTTTTAAATGTAAATCAACCCCTTGAATAACAGCTTGATTAGCATGGTTTGCTTTAACTTGAAAGAGAGTAAGTTCAGGCATGTTGGTTTTTTTCCATCAGTTTACTTAAAAATATAACAGGTATTAAGCTGGTTAATACAATTAATAGTGCAGGCAAACCTGCGTCTGCCAAACGTTCATCGGCAGCCATTTCGTAAGCTCTAATGGCTAGAGTATCAAAATTAAAAGGTCGCAATATTAACGTGGTGGGCAGTTCTTTTAACACCTCTACAAACACTAAAATCAATGCCGTAAGTAAACTGCTTTGTAGTAGTGGAATATGAATTCGCTGAAGTAGTTGCCAGTTAGATGCCCCCAGAGTTTTAGCAGAATCATCCATGCTGGGTTTAATTTGCTGCAAACCCGATTCAACAGACTGTAAAGCGACCGATAAAAAACGAATGCTGTAGGCCATAACTAAGGCAAAGAGGGTGCCTGAAAAAATAAGGCCTGTTGATATTTGATAATGATCATAAAAGAAATCATCAATCCATTTATCTAGCCCAGCAAGCGGAATTAAAATGGCAATAGCCAATACTGTACCTGGAATGGCGTATCCAAAATGCGAAAGTTGCACACTTTGTTTAATCCATTTTGAGGGCGATAAACGCTTTGAATAAGCAAGTAATAATGCAATAACTAAGGTGACTATTGCCGTAATTAAAGCTAGCGATAAGCTGTTAAAGATTAGGTTTACAAAGTCGCTGTTAAAGTTGGTTTCGGCCGTGGTAATAGACCAATATAAAAGTTGTAATGACGGAATTAAAAAACCTATAAGAATAGGAAAAAGACAAATAACAAACGCTATTTTAGCTTTATGACCTTGAAGTTTTATAAGGTTGTGTTTTTGCGATGTATTACTATTGGTAAAGTAGCGTTGCTGTTTACGTGACCAGCGTTCAATAGCAATAAGGCTGGCAACAAAAACTAACAATATTAAAGATAGTTGAGCCGCTGTTGTGGTATCGCCCAATCCTGACCAAGTTCGGTAGATACCGGTGGTAAAAGTATCTACGCCAAAGTGTTGCACAGCACCAAAATCAGCTAAGGTTTCCATTAAGGCTAAAGTAACCCCTGCAATAATGGCAGGCCTGGCCATAGGGATAGCAATCATCCAAAAGCTTTTAAGAGGCGATACGCCCAAGGTTTTACTAACGTCTAAAGCTTGTTGGCTTTGAGATCCAAAAGCACTACGACTTAATAGATACACATAGGGGTAAAGCACAAAAGAAAATAGAATAATGGCACCGCCCAGTGTGCGGATTTCTGGAAACCAGTTTGAAATAGATGGGCTAAATATTTCACGCAATAAAGTTTGAACGGGTCCTTCGAACTCTAAAACGCCAGTGTAAGTATAAGCCGTTATGTAGGCAGGCATCGCTAAAGGCAGTAACAGTGCCCACTGAAACCATTTACGCCCCCAAAACTGGTAATGACTGATTAGCCAAGCGGTGGGCACACCTAATAATAAGGTGCCAATACTTACGCCTAACATTAAAAGAATTGAGTTTAGGATATATTCTGGTAACAGCGTATCAATAAGGTGCTGCCAGTTTTCATTGCCAGGCTCAAAAAGAAAAGTGACCAACACCCAAATAGGTGTGGTCATTAATAAAGCAATAACAAATGAAGATAGTAACCAAATACGCGGGGTGTTTTTCATGTATAGATTCTGTTGGTTCCTAAATCGAGGTTTTCTAGTTATAAATAATTAAAAATTACCATTATCGCCAGTTTGCTTTATCCATTAGACGCACTGCTTTTGGGTTGTTAATACCGAGTTGTGACATATTTAAACTATCACTTTTAAAATTACCCCAAGATTTTAATGTGTCGCTGGCTTCAACATTCGCTACAACAGGGTATTCATTATTGCTTTGTGCATACCAATCTTGTGCTTGTTCAGTCAGTAAAAACGTAATCAGTTTATTGGCATTTTTAATGTGTTTAGCCGATTTGGTAATGGCAATACCGCTTACATTGATATGTGTGCCTCTGTCATTTTGATTTGGCCAAAAAATGCCAACTTGTTGTGCTGCTTTAACTTGATCTTGATCTTTGCCGTTAAGCATTTGGCCTAGGTAATAAGTATTAACGATGGCAATATCACATTTACCTGCCGCAACGGCTTTAACTTGATCTCTATCTCCGCCTTTAGGTTTACGAGCAAAGTTTTCTACAAATTTATTAGCCCATTGTTGAGTTTTTTCTTCACCATCAGCAGCAATCATAGAGGCAACCAGTGACTGGTTGTATATATTGGAAGAAGAACGGATACAAATACGATTTTTCCATTTAGGGTCCGCTAGTTCTTCATAGGTAGACAGTTCCGAAGGATTTACTTTGTCTTTTTTATAAACAATTACGCGCGCTCTGGTAGTTAAAGCTAACCACTGGTTATCAATATCTTTTAAATTGGTAGGTACTTTATTTAAAGAGTCTTTAGATATTGCCGCTTGTAATAAACCAAGCTCTTTAGCTCTGTGTAGACGACCAGCATCAGTAGTAATAAAAATATCTGCTGGAGAGCGACGACCTTCAGATTCAAGTTTTTTTACCAAGGCATCCGCTTTACTGGTTATTAGGTTAACTGTTATACCTGTTTCATTAGCAAATTTATCTAATAAAGGTTTAATTAGTTGAGTTTTACGGGCAGAGTATACGTTAACTTCTTCTGCATTAGCTGCGGAAGAATACCCAATAGGAAAAACCATAGCGCTACTTAATATTAAGCTTGATAATAGTTTTGTGTTGAATAATTTCATAGAGTTATTTCCTAAATTTAATATAAAGCGATAGCTTTTAGTCAAAAGTATTAACCATTGTTTAATTACTATTTACAACGTAGTTTAATTGGTTATAATCTAAATGTAAATGATAATGGTTAATATTTAGTATAAAGTGAAATCATTAAGTTATAAAGATGGCGGGAGACACAATGAAAGTAGAGTTAAGTTTGTCAGTTATGGCTAAGCTATTTAATCAAGGGTTATTAACACCTAGCGAAGTAAATTGTTTAGATGAACAGAGCAAAAAAGACGCGGATTCAAGTAATAACCGCAATTTCTAAATTATGCTGCAAGTAAATCTACCTGCAGCCCCATAAATAATTCATTGGGTGTTTTACCACCTCGTGTTTTTCGAGGACGATTATTTAATCTGTCCATCACAAATTGAACTTGCTCTTGAGTGATGCTCCTTAGGTCAGTGCCTTTAGGAAAATACTGCCGTATCAATCCATTCGTATTTTCGTTTATGCCTCTTTCCCATGAGGCATAAGGGTGGGCAAAAAACACTTGTGCGTCCAATGCCTCTGCCATGGCCTTATGTTCTGCAAACTCTTTGCCATTATCATACGTTATCGTATGCACACGCTCTTTGAGTGGTTCTAATACAGCAATAACGGCTTCTTTGAGTTTGTCTGCGAACTTACCCTGTAATGGCACAATAATGGTGTAAAGCGTCTTTCGCTCCACGAGGGTTAATAGTGCACCTTTATGACCTTTGCCAATGATCGTATCGCCTTCCCAGTCTCCAATTCGAATCTTTTCATCGACGACTTTAGGTCGTTCATCAATCGAGACTCGGTTAACAATTTGACCTCGACAATCATAACCTCCATAACGCTTACGATAGGGTTTATTGGCTATACGCAGGTGCTTGTAGAGCTGTCCACCTTCCGCCTTATCCTCATAAATGAACTGGTAGATAGTTTCATGATGAAGCGAAATGTTGAGCTGTTTTTTAATGTAGTCTGCCGCCTGTTCTGGACTTAAGTCTTGTTTAATGAGACTTCGTATCGCTTCTTGTACCTTTGGAATCAATTTGATTCGTTTTTTTGCGGTTTTACGTCGCTTCACACTCAAGGAATGAGCTTGTTTAGGGCGATAACCACGCTTACCACGATTATTCTTTAATTCTCGACTGATGGTAGAAGGATGACATCCAATATTTTCGGCAATCGCTTTTTGTGACAATCTCTCTTTCAATAATGCGTAAATCTGGTATCTTTGACACTCAGTCAGTTGGCTATAACTCATTTTGCAATTCTCTTGGTCGGGAAAAGCCTGTGAGTTTAGCTCAACTGGCTCTTCCTATTTCCAAATTGCAGTTATTATCCGAATCCGCGAGACTTAAAAAAGCTTTGTCTTAAATTATGCAAGCCAGAAAATTGCGCGCAATGCGATGCAAGAGAGTATTGCTTAAAAAGCTGCCAATCACACACTGAGGTTGGTGATATGAATTGCTTAACAACCAATAATATTGCGTTTCAAGTTAATTAGGTTTTTACACGGCGTTTAATTACTAAAAAAGTAAAGCGCTCTCTTTGCAATAACACCAAGATTAATGTGATTGTTTACGTTAAAATAAGCGCATTCATTTTTGGAGTTATATACATGTCACAGTCACAACCCACCGTTGGTGTTATTAGTTTAGGTTGCCCAAAAGCAACTGTTGATAGCGAACGCATATTAACCCAGTTACGCACAGAAGGTTATCAGCTTACCAATAGCTACCAAGATGCCGATACGGTGATTGTAAATACCTGCGGTTTTATAGACAGCGCGGTGCAAGAATCTTTAGACACAATTGGTGAAGCCTTGCAAGAAAACGGCAAAGTGATTGTGACAGGGTGTTTAGGTGCAAGAGCCGATGAAATTACCGAGGTTCACCCTAAAGTATTAGCCGTTTCTGGCCCAGCGGCTTATGAAGAAGTGTTATCTGCCGTACATGATGTTATTGCACCGCCTGCTCATAATCCGTTTGTGGATTTGGTTCCTGCTCAAGGTATTAAATTAACCCCAAAGCATTTTGCGTATTTAAAAATATCCGAAGGCTGTAATCACCGTTGTACTTTTTGCATTATTCCTTCAATGCGTGGTGATTTAGTCAGTCGCCCTGTGGCTGATGTGATTAATGAAGCCAAACGTTTAAAAGAAGCAGGTGTTAAAGAGTTATTAGTGGTTTCTCAAGACACCGCCGCTTATGGTGTAGACGTAAAATACAAAACAGAATTTGCAGAAGGACGTCCAACCAAAACCTCAATGGTCGGTTTATCAGAAGCTTTGGGTGAATTAGGTGGCGTAGATAATTTTTGGGTACGTTTACATTATGTTTATCCTTATCCCAATGTTGAAGATGTGATTCCATTAATGGCAGAAGGTAAAGTTTTGCCTTATTTAGATATGCCATTGCAACACGCTAATTCACGTGTATTAAAAGCCATGAAGCGACCAGGAACAGTTGAGAAAACACTAGAACGTATTAAAAGATGGCGTGAAGCGGTACCCGATTTAACGATTCGTTCAACTTTTATTGTAGGCTTTCCGGGTGAAACAGAAGAAGAGTTTCAGGATCTTTTAGACTTTTTAGAAGAAGCGCAGCTTGATCGCGTAGGGTGTTTTCAGTATTCACCAGTTACAGGAGCCGTGGCTAATGACATTGCTGAACCTGTACCGGATGAAATTAAGCAAGAACGTTATGACCGCTTTATGCAATTACAGCAACGTATTAGTGCTGAAAAAATGCAAGCTAAAGTCGGTAAAATCATGAAAGTGCTAGTGGATGAAATTGACGATAAAGGCGCCGTAGCACGCTCAATGGCCGACGCGCCAGAAATTGATGGCATGGTGTTTATTGATGATGCCTTTCATCTTGTACCAGGCCAGTTTGTCACCGTAGAAATTATTGGCGCAGACGAATACGACCTATGGGCAAAACCCGTAGAAGAATTTGTAGACCAAGTCAGCTCTTATATTGAATTAGGGTGAGTTTTATCATTAATGGTTGATGTTTGATTATTGATTGTCTTTATTTGTAAAAAATTTAACTTAATCTGACATTACACAAAAGTTGAGAAGCCTTTTTAACCTAATGACTTTGCCTTGATATTTTCTATAAGGCTTCCCGTTACTCTTTTTACTTGCCTAAAAAGAGTAACCAGAAAAAGGGCACCCCGCTCCATAAATGGGCAAGTTCTAAGCTGTTCACTGAAACGAAGAACTCGGCTGAAGAGCCGAGACAATCTCGCAACTTGCTGAGCAAGCTCAGCTTCGGACAGTCGAGATTGTTTAACCGTTCTCTACGCTAAGAACTTTGCACCATTTATTACAAGGGGATTTGGGGTATTTGCCCAAGCATTTACTTAAAAACAAAGCTTAATGATGGCTTTTAACTGAAAAACGTTCCTAATAAAAATTATTTATTTCTTTTGTACTGCTAAAACAAGTGTAATTACATACTATTTATTGTTGTTGGTTATGCGATTTACCAGGCCTGGTATGTTCTGTGGCCATGCTGAGTGGAGAGGGCACAGCTTAGAATTAAATAGTAAATTCAGCATTTTATAAGACTACATTTATAGAACTAACTTATGAATCAAAATCACTGTAAAAGCTTTTCTTATATTGCATCTGAAGATCCTCATTGGATGATTTTAGGCACCATGCCGAGTGTTGAATCATTAAACCAAGCGTTTTATTACGCACACCCTAGAAACGCCTTTTGGCCAATTATGTGCAGTTTGGTTAATCACACTATTCAAACTCAAGAAGATAAAACACAATTAGTGAAATTAGCAGGCCTGGTACTTTGGGATGTTTTAGCCAGTTGTGATAGGCCTGGTAGTTTAGATAGTGCGATTAAACAACCCGTAGCGAATGATTTTGAACAGCTTTTCAATCGTTTCCCCAATATTAAAACCGTGGTGTTTAATGGCCAAAAAGCCCAACAACTATTTAAACAACACGTTTTAAAAAAACAAAATTTGCCTGCAGATATTCAATATATTGTCTTGCCCTCAACCAGCCCAGCGAATGCGGCAATGAAATTTAAAGATAAACAGTTGTTTTGGCAAGAAAAATTATCGCATTTAGTTTAAAATACCGCCCTTAATTTATTTATTCATTTATCAACTTATTATTTTGGAGATTTGCCTTGGAAGCAGAAAATCAAAAACAAGTTGTATCTGAGCTGTTATCACCAGCAGGTACAACAAAAAACATGGAATACGCATTTGCTTATGGAGCCGATGCGGTTTATGCAGGTCAACCACGCTATAGCTTACGTGTAAGAAATAATGAGTTTGATGAAGAGAATTTAGCAAAAGGTATTGCCCGTGCTCATGAGTTAGGTAAGAAGTTTTATGTGGTGAGTAACATTGCCGCACATAACTCTAAAGTTAATACCTACATGAAAGACATTGAACCCGTTATTGCGATGAAGCCAGACGCCTTGATTATGTCTGACCCTGGTTTAATTGCCATGGTGCATGAAAAATTTCCAGAACAAGAGATTCATTTATCGGTTCAATCCAATGCGGTAAACTGGGCTACAGTAAAGTTTTGGTACCAAAATGGCGTACGCCGTGTGGTGCTATCTCGTGAACTGTCTATTGCAGAAATTCGTGAAATTCGTGAAAAAGTGCCCGAGATGGAACTCGAAGTGTTTGTTCACGGTGCTTTATGTATTGCCTATTCTGGTCGTTGTTTATTGTCTGGTTACATTAATAAACGTGATGCTAACCAAGGAACTTGTACCAATGCGTGTCGTTGGAACTACAACACCTATGAAGCCAAAGAGGATGTAACGGGCGACATTGTTGGTACACCACGCATTGAAGTGGCCAATATCACTGACTTAACGGGCAGTACTGAACGTGAGGCTCCTGAAGTAACAACTTATTCACCAGAACCAACATTGGGTATTGGCGACACGACAGAAGTGGCTATGTTGCTTGAAGAAGAAGGTCGCCCTGGTGAATTAATGCCGGCATTTGAAGATGAACATGGTACTTATATCATGAACTCAAAAGACTTACGTGCGGTTGAACTAATTCCTGAATTAGTTGATATGGGTGTACATTCACTTAAAATTGAAGGCCGTACCAAGTCACATTATTATGTGGCTCGTACTGCACAGGTGTATCGTAAAGCAATTGATGATGCTTTAGAAGGTAAAGCGTTTGATGAAACCTTATTAACCGATTTAGAAAGCCTAGCCAGCCGTGGTTATACCGAAGGCTTTTTACGTCGCCATGTACATTCTGAATATCAAAACTATGAATACGGTGTGTCTAAATCAGAACGCCAACGTTTTGTGGGTGAAGTAACCGGTGTGGTTGAACGCGATGGTAAATCTTTCCTCGAAGTGGATGTTAAAAACAAATTCTGCGTAGGTGACTCAATTGAAATTATGAGCCCAGCAGGAAACGTTTCTTTGGTGTTAGACCATATGCAAACACACCATGATGAAGTGGTGGATTGTGCTAAAGGTTCTGGTTGGTTGGTGCGTATTCCTAACCCATTTAAAGACTTAGATGAATCGGTACTTAAGTTCTGTTTAGTGATGCGTAATGAGTCTTGGGGTGGGGATGTTAAACGTGATTCGGCCGCTAAAAAAGTCAAACAAGAGCAAGAAGCTAAAGACTTAATTAATCGTTCAGCGGCAAAGGCAAACGGATAATTTCATGGCTTTAAAGATTCTTAAAGGCTGTATTAATTGCGATATGTGTGAGCCTGAATGCCCAAATAAAGCGATTTATATGGGTGAGAAAATCTATGAGATTAATCCTGACTTATGCACTGAATGCGTTGGGTTTTATGACACTCCAACCTGTATTAGCGTCTGTCCTTTGGACGTGATAATAAAAGATCCAGATAGAGTTGAAGATCACGATACGCTTTACGAGAAATTTACCGAACTTGTTAAGAGCGATAAAATTTAAAAATGTCTAAATCAAATGCCACATTATATGTGGCATTTTTTTTGCCTTAAATTTACAGGCGTATTTTAGTGTAGCTGAACGGTTTACCTAGCTGAGCTTAAAGGTTAAGATGTTTTTAACGTTTTATTTCTGTAAGCATAATATAAGCACAATGTAAGTATAAGGAATTGCCATGACACCAAAATTAGAGCTTATTAGTTTTAAACTTTGCCCGTTTGTTCAAAGAGCCGTGATTGTTTTAAAGCAAAAAAATATTGATTTTGATATTACTTATATTGATTTAAATAATCCACCAGAATGGTTTAAAGAGGTTTCTCCATTAGGGCAGGTGCCGGTTTTAAAAGTTGGGGATGATGTGTTATTTGAATCATCCGTTATTCAAGAATATGTAGACGAAATTACCCCACCTTCATTGCAACCCGTTGATGCATTTATTAAGGCTAAAAATCGTGCGTGGATTAGTTTTGGTGGCGATATTTTAATGGCGATGCACGGAATGACAACCAGTAAAGATGAAGCCGTTTCTAATGAAAAACGCGCTGTTGTTTTGCAAAAACTTAAACAACTCGAAGCGGTACATTCAGGCGGTGCTTATTTTAATGGTGACGATTTTAATATGATTGACGCGGCTTATGCTCCGATGTTTATGCGAATAGATTTTATTAAAAACTTAACTAATATTAACCTATTAGCTGACACACCTAAAATGGCCAACTGGTCTCACAATTTATTAGCTATGCAAAGTGTTAAACACTCGGTTGTTGCAGAACTGCCCGACATGTACAAAGGTATGATTAAAACAATGGATGGCTATTTAGCTTCATTGTTATAAATTTTTACCAGTGCTTATAAAGTAAGGTTAAATGCAATAAATGCTTAATAAAATCAATAGATTGCCACGGGTTCTAATAAGTTTTGTTATGTTTGCTTTAGCCGTTCAAACAAGTTTTGCCAGTGATACTACCATTTTGGTCAAACCAATAAATCAAGCAAACAAGACAAATCAATCAAGCGTTGCTGAGCAAAATCAAAACGGCTCTGCTTTTCTTAAAGTACCAAAATTAACCAATAATGAATTAGATTGGATTGGTCAGCGCATTTATCAAAATGAATGTGCTTCTAACCCAAAATACCTTACTTATTGGGGTAAAGGTGAAGCATTTCCATCATTTGGAATAGGGCATTTTATTTGGTACCCAGGCCTGGTAAAAGGCAAGTTTCATGAAACGTTTCCAGCTATGGTTAAGTTTGTATCACACTATAAAACCCCACCAAAGTGGTTAAATGAATTAGATCCTTTTATTGCGCCGTGGCAAAATAAAAATGATTTTTACCAGGCCTGGTCAAATAAAAAGTTACACGATTTACGACTTTGGTTGTTAAATACTCAAGGTTATCAGGCGGAATTTATTGCCCAACAAGCCAAAAGCAGATTAACGGATTCACTTAATGCTTTAAGTCTTAAACAGCCTAAAAAAGCCATGCTATATAAACAACGAATAAATAAGTTATTAAGCTTTAAAGAGGGGCGTTTTGCGGTAATTGATTATATTAATTTTAAAGGTGTAGGCGCTAATTCCGAACAATACCAAGGAGAGCAGTGGGGATTGTTTTCAGTGTTGCAAAATATGCCGCTACCTAAAAAAAATCTAAACGAAATGAGTCATCATGTGGTTTTAGATGCCTTTATACAATCGGCAAAGGCTCGTTTGCAGTTGAGAGTAAAGCTTGCTCCCAAGCAGCGAAATGAACAAAGATGGTTAGCAGGTTGGTTACAACGTTTGGATGGTTATAGACAGTAAACACAAAAGCTTTGTTTTAGGCTTTTGTGCTTTAAATCATACTGAGACCTTTGCACGAGCCAGGCTTACAGATAAAAATGGCTAAAATTCACCTGATTTTTGTTAAGTAACGTACTAATAGCTGGCTATTATTGGCATTACTTAGTCATAACCTAGCAAGGTTGTTCGTATTTTCATGCAACTCTTTTGTGCAAAGGGGGATTCTAAATTAAAAAATACAAACTCCTCTTATGCAGATTTTGTTGATTTTTCAAATTGATTTCTTAGTTTTTTAGCCGCTTCAACCATATTGGTTAAGGCCGGTTCTGTTTCTTTCCAGCCTCGAGTTTTTAGCCCGCAATCTGGGTTTACCCAAAGTCTTTCTATATCAATATTTTGCGCTGCTTTTTGAATTAAATTAACCATTTGTTCTACCGTTGGGATATTAGGTGAATGAATATCGTAAACACCAGGCCCGATTTCATTTGGGTAGTTAAAATCAACAAAAGCATCTAACAATTTCATTTGCGATTTAGAGGTTTCAATTGTAATAACATCCGCATCCATTTTTGCAACGGCTTCAATAATGTCGTTAAACTCTGAATAACACATATGAGTATGTATTTGAGTATCATCTTGTACACCAGAGGTGGTCATTCTAAAGCTGTTAACGGCCCAACGTAAATATTCTTGCCAGTCTGATTTTTTAAGCGGTAAACCTTCACGCAAAGCGGCTTCATCAATTTGAATCATGTGAATACCCGCTTGTTCTAAATCCAAGACTTCGTCACGTAAAGCCAAGGCAATTTGGTTACAGGTGGTTTCTCGGCTTTGGTCATTACGTACAAAAGACCACTGCAACATTGTTACCGCACCGGTTAACATACCTTTCATTATTTTGTCGGTTTGATTTTGTGCGTATTGTGACCAGCTAACAGTCATGGCTTTTGGACGAGAAACATCGCCAAAAATAATAGGCGGTTTAACACAACGTGAACCGTAAGATTGCACCCAACCAAATTGAGTAAAGGCAAAGCCTTCTAATTGTTCGCCAAAATATTCCACCATATCATTGCGCTCAGGTTCGCCATGCACAAATACATCTATACCCATACGTTCTTGGCGTTCACATACGGCTTTTATTTCGGCCTGCATGGCTAGTTGGTATTGTTTTTCCGTTAGCTCGCCATTTTTAAATTGACGACGCGCTTGGCGTATTTCTTGTGTTTGTGGAAACGAGCCAATAGTTGTTGTGGGTAATAAAGGCAATTTAAATTTGGCTTTTTGCAGTGGAGTACGTTCTACAAAAGTTTTGGCACGAGTTAAGGTAATTTGATTAATATTTGCAATACGTTGTTGAACATCAGGGTTATGAATTAGAGTCGATTGAGTCTTAGCCTTAATTGAACGAGTGTTGTCATCAAGCTCTTGTTGAGAGGCTTTACCTTCTAAGTTGTTATTGAGAAGAGTCACTTCAGATAATTTTTGTTTGGCAAAAGCCAGGTAATCTTTAAGTTCTGGATTGATTTTGGTTTCTGCTTCTAAATTTACTGGTACATGGAGCAGTGAACAACTTGGCGCTATCCAAAGGTTGTCTGCAAATTTAGCTTTTGCTCTTTCAAGCAATATAGTGATTTGATTTATATTTGATTTCCAAATATTTCGACCATCAATTAAACCAAGAGACAGTACTTTATCTTGTGAATACAATTCAACTAATTCATTTAGTTGTTTGGCACCACGTATACCATCATAGTGCAAGCCTGCCACTGGTAAATTGCAGGCTAAATTAAGGTTGTCACCCAGAGTTTCAAAGTAGGTGGCCAGTAAGATTTTAACGGGAGAATGCCTTAATGATTCATAGGTTTCAATAAAGGCATTTTGCCATTCTGATTCAAGCTCTAAACCTAAAATAGGTTCGTCAATTTGTACCCAGTTAATGCCTTGGCTCGCCAGTTTGTCTAGTATTTGAATATAGCTTTTTACCAGGCCTGGTAAATGTTGTAATTTAGGAATTAAATTGCCTTTATTTTCAGCTAAATACAGATAGGTAATTGGGCCAATTAATACGGGTTTAAAGTCAATATTACTGTTGTCATGTTTTAAAGACAAGGCTTCTGCTACTTCGGTAAATAAACGAGTATCGGTTATTTCAAAATGAGTGTCGTCTTCCAGTTCTGGCACAATGTAATGGTAATTGGTATCAAACCATTTTTTCATGGCGCCTGCGTAATCTGCTTTTGAGGTTGTGGTAGGTTGTTCAGCATGGGTGCCGTGACAACAAACATGACCATCATCAGAAGGTGCGCGACCTCGCGCCATTCTAAAAGCCACTTCAATATCAAATGAATCTTGACGAAAGCGTTTTGGAATGACTCCTAGCAAGGTACTCATATTTAACATTTGATCGTAATAGGCAAAGTCATTTACGGGGATTAAATTAATACCTGCCTGAATTTGCGTTTGAAAGTTTTGATAGCGAATTTCTCGACCAAGAGTCTCTAACTCTTGTAATGTTTTTTCACCTTTCCAATATGCCTCTAAAGTGAATTTTAGTTCTCTAAAATCTCCAATGCGTGGGTAACCTAAATTATGCGTTGTCATGTTGTATCCTTGTTTATAAATAAATTGCGTTTAACCAACTTTTATAAGAGTTGCTGTCTATTTTTACCGTGTTTAAAGTGTAATTTTTTACATATATGAAAACAATCGATTAAAATTCACTTTTATATGAATAAAATTGATAACTAGATTTAAGGCAATGGAATTGGCAAGATGATAGAAATAAAGCATTTAAAAACCCTAAAAGCTCTAGTGGAAACAAATTCAATTAACCGTGCAGCAGAAAAGCTTTGTATGACACAGTCGGCTTTATCACATCAATTAAAGTTGTTTGAAGAGCAGTTAGGTTTAGAGCTGTTTAGACGTAAAACGCATCCCATTGAATGGACGCCTGCGGGTGAATTATTGTTGCAAACGGCACAAGAGGTTTTATTGAAAGTACATTATGCTGAAAGACAATTAATGGCTTTAAAGCAGGGTGAATTTGGACGATTATGGATAGGGGTTGATTGTCATACTTGTTTTGAATGGCTTTTACCTTTGTTGCGCCCTTATCAAGAAAAGTGGCCAAGCATTGATTTAGATATAGTGCCCAGTTTTAATACACCACCTTTACAAAAGTTGCAGTTACAACAGGTTGATTTTGTGGTGACCTCAGACCCAGAGCCAATAGAGGGTATTGAATATACCGCTTTATTTAGTTACGAATTGGTCGCAGTTTTATCGCCAAATCATGAATTACTCAGTAAAGAGTATTTTGTGCCAGCTGATTTTGAAACCCAAACATTAATTGTTTACCCGGTTCCGGAAAAAAAGTTAGATATTTTTAGTCATTTTTTAGAACCTGCGGGCATAAAGCCAAATAAAGTTACCTATTCAGAATTGACTTTAATGATGTTGCAAAGGGTGGAATTGGGTAGAGGAATTTGCGTTTTACCAAAATGGTTGCTTGAAAATCAGGCTGACTTTCAGCATTTGCCTTGGCGTTCTTTAGGTCAAGAAGGACTATGGACTAAGTTATATAGTGCCACACCAAAAGAACAAACTGTAAAACCTTATGTACAAGAAATGATTACGTTGATAGCAGATCAAATGACACTATAAATCTTGATAAAAATGTATAAAAAAAGCCCTTGAATAAATCCAAGGGCTTGGTGTTGATTTTGAAAAAAATATAAGGGATTAAGCGGTAACTTTATCCTTTAAAATTCAGACCATTCATCAGAACTTTCCGTACTTGCCGTACTTGTTTTCGGCTCGCTTGGTTTATATGTTTCGATTTTTGGTTTGTTGCTCTCTACTGGGGCTTTTTCTGATTTAGGCGCAGCAGATTGTTGTATGGCTTCTTTTGGTATTGGTTTATTCTCTTGATGAGAAGGTTTTATTGAATGATTTGGTTTGATATTTGTTTTAAAGAATGACATATTTTTATTTAAGTCACTCGCTTGTTGACGCATATTGTTGGCAGACATGGTGGTTTTATCAACCAAACTTGCATTCGCTTGAGTTGCAGAGTCAATATCACTAATAGCTTGATGCACTTGCGAAACACCTTCCGCTTGCTCTTGTGATGCACTATTAATTTGATGAATCATTTCTGCTACATCATTGATTGACTGAGTAATCTCACGAATTACATCACCAGATTCACTGGCTAATTTCGTTCCTTGTCCAATGCGTTGTACGCTTGAATCAATTAACGTTTTAATGTCTTTAGCCGCATCGGCTGATTTTTGAGCTAAGGCACGAACTTCACCAGCAACTACGGCAAAGCCTCTACCATGTTCACCAGCACGAGCTGCTTCAACCGCTGCATTTAATGCTAATAAGTTGGTTTGGAAAGCAATACTGTCAATTAAGGTAACAATTTCGGCAATCTCATTACTAGAATCTTGAATGCTGTTCATGGCTTCAATCGTACGCGTCATAACTTGACTCGCTTGTTCTGATTCAACTTGTACCTTTTCAACAACATCTGAGGCTTGTAGTGCGTTTTCAGTGTTGTTTTGTACTGCGGCATTCATCTCTTCCATTGTGGCAGAAGTTTCTTCAATGGCCGCCGCTTGTTGTTGTACTTTTTCACTCAGAACGGTTGCATCTTGCGATAAGCTGTTAGCCTCGTTGTTTACAACAATACCTGATTGTACGGCTTCAGAAACAATGCTAGACAGTCTATTAATAGATTGGTTAGTCGCATCTTTCAGTTTAAGTAAATCACCTTGGTATTGGTTATCAATGGTTTGCGTTAAATCTCCAGCGCTTAAGGCAGTAACAACGTGTGAAATATCTTTAATTGCTGAGTTTAGACTTTGCAATGATTCATTAATATGGATTTTAAGCGTATTTAAATCACCATTTGCTTCAATCTGTACTTGGGCATCAAATTTACCTTGCTGCATATCCATCATCACATTATTGATTTCAGAGATAACAAGGTTTGTTTCGCTAAAGGCTTGTTGTGCATTTTCAAGCATTAATTTAAAGCTACCATTTGAATTAGCTACATCAATATTGGTGTTGTAATTTCCGTCTTTCATAGCAACCATTGCTACAGATAGATTATCCATCGCAGATGAAATGGCATCGGTACTTGAATTAATGCCATCTTTTAAGGTTTGTAGGTAGCCGTTATAGTTGCCCGTAATGCGCTGTGTAAAATCACCTTGAGAAATTGCATGAACGGTATGATTAGCATCTTTTAATGCATTACTAATTTGTTCTAGTAATTGGTTAATGGCATCGGAGGTTTGACCAACTTCATCGTTTGATTTAACCGTACTGCGAATAGTGAAGTCACCAGTCTGCAATACTTGATCGGTGGTTTCTTGTACGGCTTTTAAAGGCGTAATAACTAAACGACTTACAATCCAAATAATACTGAATGTTAGTAATAATATGGCAAGAATAATACCGGCTAGTGAAATCTGAGCGGCATTTATTGCGGCATTTATTGGCGCTTCATATTTGTCTTTATCAACAATAAATAGGTGACGACCAAGTACTTCACCACTCGCATCTAAGGCTGGTATGTCAATAATTACTTCATTACCTGCGGTATAGACGGATTCTTTTTTACCATTGACAGGCTTAAAATGTTTTTTGGCAAAATCGACTACGTCTTTAGAGAACCATTTGTTATTTGCAAGTAGATATTTTTTACCAAAGGGGATGTTGTCATCAATAACGGGCATTTTGCCGTAGTATTTTGAAACATAATCCTTATCAACTAACATGATCCAATTGCCATCATGGCTTTTTTCAAATGCTTTACGAACAGAGGCAAGCCCTTGAATCATTGAAATCATTCCATACATTTCACCATCATTAATGACAGGGGATAGAGCAATGACAGATACGCCTCTAGCACCAATAGCGAGTGAACCAAAAGCCTGTTTTTCTTTAATTACTTTTTTAATAAGAGGGTTGTTTGTTAGGTTTTGACCATAGCTGCTAATATCCCAAGATTTTACTAAGGCGCGTCCATCTGCAGTGATTAATAGAGTTTGAATGTTTTTATAAATAGTTTGGTTTTTAAACTTCTCACCAATATTTTGAATAACGGGAATAATATCGCCACGTTCTTCAACCTCAAGCGCATCTACAAAACTCTTTTGAATAGATAAGGCGGTTGAACCTAAAATACCTGCCTGCACCTTTAAATCAATTTGACCATCAATGTAACGGGTCATTTGATCGAGTATTCGTTGTTTCTCTTTATGTTCAATAGGTACAATGGAGGTGATGTAAATGACTACCCCTAAAATAATAGAAGCGACAACTCCGATTAGTGACGCAGATATGAGCACTTTGGTTTTTAATGAGTAATTATTAAGCATGATTTTAGACCTTTAGAATCTTAAATTTTATGGCGCAATGCAGATTGTGTTTACTATACTTAGCTATAAAATAATATAAGCTGAGACAGACGGCATTTTAAACTTTTTATAAGCATGGTTGATGCCAAATACTAAAAGGATAACCAGTGAACCACTTTAAAACTGTATTTTTTGCATCAAGACCAAGCTTTTTGATTTTAAGCCTATCCATTGTTATTTTAGCGGCATCTATTGCAGAGCACGATGGCGCGGAAGTATCGGTATCTTTATTTATTGTAACCTTATTAGGCGCCGTATTATCCCATGCGGCGGTTAACTTGCTGAATGAATACCAAGACCACCTTTCAGGGCTTGATTTTATAACACAAAAAACGCCCTTTAGTGGAGGAAGTGGTTCATTACAGCAAAATCCACAGGCGGCAAAAAATGTATTAAATACGGTTAAAATAATTTTAGGAGTGCTTGTTTTAATAGGTGTTTATTTTGTTTATACCATTGGTTGGCAACTATTACCGCTTGGCATCTTAGGGATTGCCTTGATTGTTTTTTATACTAGCAATATTACCAGGTACCCTTTGTTATGTTTAATTTCACCAGGGTTGGCGTTTGGGCCAGTTATGCTGTTAAGTTGTTATTTTGTTTTTACTGGGCAGTTCTCTATACTGGCTTTTGTTTTATCGTTTATACCTTTCTTTTTAGTGAATAACTTACTGCTTTTAAATCAAGTGCCAGATTTAGAGGCGGATAAAAAAATAGGACGTTTTAATATATTAATGAAAATAGGTATAACACCCTCAATGAATATTTTTACAGGGTTTGAACTAATGGCATTTGGAATTTTAGTGTTTTCAATTGAGTATTTTCAACTTCCTAAAAGCGTATGGCTGGGTGGCTTAACTTTTGTATTAGTTATACCAATGGTTAGAATTGTTTTAACCCAGAGTCAACAAATGGATAAACTCATGCCTGCATTAACAATGAATGTCATAATAAACCTTTTAACGCCCATGCTTATTGGTTTGGGGTTATGGCTTGCCATCGTGTAGTAACTATCGAGTAAGCTTTTATAAAAGAAACATTCAAAATATCTTCTACAATATAGCAAAACAATATTAGGACAATAGATGGAACATAAAACATTAGTGGATTTTGTTGGCAATACTCCTTTGGTAAAACTGCAAAGAATGGTAAACCCCAAAACTAAGAGTGTTGTTTTGGTAAAACTTGAAGGTAATAATCCTGCTGGTTCAGTAAAAGATCGGCCTGCTATTAATATGGTAAAGCAAGCTGAATTGCGTGGAGATATTGCGCCTGGAGATACATTAATTGAAGCGACCAGTGGTAATACTGGTATTGCCTTAGCAATGGCGGCGGCATTAATGGGATATAAAATGAAGTTAATCATGCCTGATAATATGAGTATGGAACGTAAAGCTTCAATGGGCGCTTACGGTGCAGAATTAATTGAAGTAACCAAAGAGCAAGGAATGGAAGGTGCGCGTGATCTAGCGGCTAAAATGGCGGCTGATGGTGAAGGTGTTGTTTTAGATCAGTTTGCAAACCCTGATAACCCTTTGGCGCATTATCACACGACTGGCCCAGAGATTTGGCAAGATACACAAGGCAAAGTCACACACTTTGTCAGTGCTATGGGTACAACGGGTACGATTATGGGTACTTCAATGTATTTAAAAGAACAAAATCCTCAAGTACAAATTGTGGGTGTACAGCCAGAAGATGGTGCGTCAATTCCTGGTATAAGACGTTGGCCTGTGGAATATATGCCAAAGATTTATGAATCAACCCGAATAGATCGTATTATTGATATGTCACAAACTTTAGCCGAAAACACCATGCGTGATTTAGCCTCTAAAGAGGGTATCTTTGGGGGCGTATCATCCGGTGGTGCTTTGGCAGCGGCTTTACAAATTGCCAATGAGGTAGAAAATGCCGTTATTGTGACCATTGTATGTGACCGAGGTGACCGTTATCTTTCTACAGGCGTGTATAATTCTTAGTTTTTAAAATGACTTCGTGGTTTGTGTTTACCCATAAATTTTAAAATCAATCATAAAATACGAACACCAAACTATATAAACAGAAATTAAATGGTTTATTGACCGTTTAGACCACAAATAGCTAGGAAAGTTGCTACATGGCAAGAGAAATAGAACGTAAGTTTTTAATCAATAATCAAGATTGGAAAGCATTAGCATATAAACAAACACATTTTGCACAAGGCTATTTAAATGATATAGCGGATAAAGCAGGAAAAAGCTCAGTAAGAGTACGTCTTGAAGGCGATAAAGCTAATATGAACATTAAGAGTTTAGAAATTGGGCTAAGTCGTGATGAGTATGAGTATGAAATTCCTTATGCGGATGGTGAAAAAATGCTGCATACTCTTGCTGTAGGTCCTGTTATTGAAAAGGTTCGATATTTAGTCAAAGTAGATAAACATACTTGGGAAATTGATGAGTTTTTAGGTGATAATGCAGGCCTGGTTATTGGTGAAGTTGAAATGGAATCTGAAACAGATCACGTTACTATTCCAGAATGGGCGGGCAGAGAAGTGACAGAAGAGGTACGTTTTTACAACATTAGTTTAAGTAAACGACCTTTTAATGATTGGAGTGAAGATGAAAAGCAATAAGGTAAATAGCGTGCAGATGATTGGTGTAAAAGCAGATTTGATACAAAAAAACAGAACAAAGCGAGTGGCTAAATTTAGTTATACGGCCATTGCAGGTGTTGTTTTAGCTCTTAACTCAAGTTTAAGTTATGCAGAAGGCTTAGGTTTGCAAGACGTATATCAAATGGCATTACAGCACGATGCGACTTTAGCTCAGGCGGAATCGCAATTTAATGCCGATTCAGAATCGGTTGCTACGGCAAAGTCTGCTTTATTGCCACACATTACTGCTGATGGTAGTTATTATGTAACGGATAGTAGTTATGACCCTTCAGATAATCATGCACGTGACTTATCGTTAAATTTAAATCAACCCTTATATCAGCATGACTCTTGGGCGCGTTATGAACAAGCTAAATATACTGTTGATTTGGCTGATGCTACGTTAAGAAATGCTCAACAAGATTTAATTTTGCGTGTCACTCAAGCCTATTTTGATGTGTTACTCGCACAGCAAAATTTACGTTTGTCTCAAACCAAAGAAAAAGCCGATTACACTAATTATGAAACGGCACAAGCTTCTGCTGAATTAGGACTTTCTAGCAAGGTAGATGTATTACAAGCCAAATCAAGTTATGACTTATCAAAGTCCGAAACAATTAGTGTTGAAAATAGTTTAAATGTGGCGCTAGAAGCGTTATCAAAACTTACTGGGCAACCTGTTATTCGCTTTGAAAAAAACAATTTAAAACAGCTTATGCCTAATGTTGTTTTACCGCCAGAAAAACGTCCAGTATACCAACTTGTAAAACAGGCTGAAACAAACAATTTACAGGTAAAACAATCTGAAGCTCAATTATCAAGTGCTACTGAAGAGATTGAAGTACAACGTGGTGGTTATTACCCAACGGTTTCTTTAAAGGCATCTTATTCTGATACGGCTTATTCTGATTTCGATACTAATTATACGAGTAGCTATAATGACAAAAACACCACTTCGGTTGGTGTGGTTGTCTCTATGCCATTGTATTCAGGGGGCGGAACCAACTCTCAAGTTGCTGCGGCTAAGTATCAAACTATGGCATCACAAGAAGCATTAAGAGACGCAAAAGAAAGTGCCAAGCTTAACGTTAGAACTCTAAAGCGTAATTTAGAACAAGGCCATAAATTAATTGCCGCATTACGTGAAGCGGTTAAATCGAATGATGCCTTTTTAGAGTCTGCAGAAGAAGGTTATAAGGTTGGTTTAAAAAGTATGTTAGAAGTGTTAACGGCAAGAACAAATCAAACCAGTGCACATAAAAACCTAATAGAAGCCATTCATAATCAAGTGATAAATAAACTAAACTTAGAAGCGAGTCTGGGTGATTTAACGGTTGATGATATTATGAAGTACGAGCCACTTTTACAATCGGTTAATTAATTTTAGTTAACTTGTGTGAATATCAATATCGGAAAGTTCTTTAATGTGTAAGGTTGGTTAGTTTGAGTGTGCAGTTTACGGTAGGTCGCCGTCAATTTTTTAAAAACAGTATAAAAGCCTCCGCGTTATTAAGTGTAGCGGGTTTAACGGCCTGTCAAGCTCACGCATCAAACAAAGATATTTTAATTGGTGTCACATCTCGTCCAAGAATGCTAGACCCCCGTAAGGCGACTGACGCCTTGTCTAGCCGCATTAACCGTTTACTGTATCGTCAACTCATTGACTTTAACGAACATTTTGAAACTATTCCCGATTTAGCCAACTGGCAACAGACCTCTAACACTCGCTATGTTTTTAGTATTCAAGAACAATCTTTCTTTCACCATGGGCAACCTTTAACGGCCGATGACGTGGTGGCAACCTATCAAAGCATATTAGATCCTGATTTTGGTTCAGCACACCGTGGCTCATTAAAAGGTATAAAAAGTGTTAAAGCCTTAAATAAAAATCAAATTGAATTTATTTTAGAGCAAGAAGATGCGCTTTTTGTAGGCCGTTTAGTCATTGGTATTTTGCCCAAATCTTTAATTGATAAGCAGCATGAATTTCAAAAACAACCAATTGGTTCGGGGGCGTGTGAATTTGTTTCTTTAACCGAACAAAAATTGGTTATTAAACGCCGTAAAGATTTGATTAATTTAGAATTTATTCCCGTAAAAGACGCTACAGTACGTGTGCTAAAGCTTAAAAAGGGTGAGTTAGACCTGGTACAAAATGATCTATCACCTGAGCTGGTTCAGTACTGTCAAAAACAGCCAGAATTAAAAGTTGAATGGCATAACGGTACAAATTTTGGCTATATTGGTTTTAATTTTGAAGACCCATTACTTTCACAATTGGCATTACGTCAAGCCATTGCTCATGGTATTGATCGCCAAGCGATTATTAATGCTATGTTTTCTGGGCATGCACGTTTAGCCGGTGGTTTACTGGTACCAGAGCATTGGTGTGGTGTGCAAGATATGCCGCAATATGAATACAATCCCAAAAAAGCCAAAGAGTTACTAAATACGTTAGATTTAGATAATTTACCAGGCCTGGTAAAACGAGATAAAAATAATGATTTAATCATTGAACTGAGTTATAAAACCTCTAATGATCCAACCCGTATTCGTTTGGCGACGATCTACCAATCGCAACTTAAAAAAATAGGGATTCACTTAAATATTCAAAGTTACGATTGGGGTACTTTTTACAGCGATATCAAAAAAGGCCGTTTTCAAATGTACAGTTTGGCGTGGGTAGGAATTAAAAGCCCTGATATATTTCAGTACGTGTTTGATTCAGATGCCATTCCGCCTAAGGGCGCAAATAGGGGACGTTACAGAGATTCTCATGCAGATTCATTAATAAGGCAAGCGGGTAGAGCGCATGGCCTTAAAGAACAGGCAGATTTTTATAAAGAATTACAGCGTTATTTACAAAAAAACTTAGCCACTATGCCTCTTTGGTATGAAGACCAATACTCTGTTATGCGCAAGAATATAAAAAATTATCCATTGTATGCCGATGGTCGATTTGATGGACTTTTGGATGTGATTAAATCTTAAATATTTTTAACAGAGATTTTCTTAAATTATTGTTATAGATAGAAAAATTATTAATTTATTGAGTTTGTTAATGTTGAATAAGCTTACACATAAAAAAAGAATGCAACCATTTAAAGGCATATAAATGACAGGTAGAATAGACAACTTTTTTAAATTATCGCGTGGTTTCTTTTGAGCTATTTTATTGTTATCTCTATTTCTAAACAAACGCTTGATGTCTTTGATTCGGCTCACTCACAGCCAATAAAAAGTTATGCGATTAGTTCTGGTTTAAATGGCGTTGGTTGTGAAAAGAATTCTGGTAAAACACCATTAGGTAATCATATTGTTCGTGCCAAAATTGGTCAAGATGAACCTTTAAACACTGTTTTTGTCGGTCGACGACCTACGGGTGAAATCTATTCTAAAGAGCTGGCTCAATCTCAACCAGAACGGGACTGGATTTTGTCACGAATTTTATGGTTGTCTGGCTCTGAAGTCGGGGTTAATCGTTTAGGGCAGGTTGATACTATGCAACGTTACATTTATATTCACGGCACGCCAGATACAGAGCCTATGGGCATTGCCTTATCGCATGGCTGTATTCGTATGCGTAATCACGATTTAATGGAATTATTTGATTTGATTGATATTGCTACCCCTGTGGAGATTGTCTGTTGATTGCTTATTTAGCAAGGCTAATCGGTTCCGTGATATTTGTCTCTTGGATAGTCGGTACACTGGTTTTCTTTTTAATTCACCTTGTGCCTGGCGACCCTGTTGCCGTCATGTTAGGTGATTGGGCAAGCCCAGCGGACGAAACTGCTTTAAGAGAACAATTAGGTTTACATTTGCCTATTTGGACACAGTACATTCACTATTTAACAGGCCTGGTACATTTAGATTTAGGGCAATCTCTGTTTTTTCAACAACCTGTTTCTGAGTTAATAGCCGAACGTTTTCCCATGACGTTTAAATTGGCTTTAATGGCGTTATTAGTTGCGGTACTTATCTCTTTTCCACTTGGTTTATGGGCGGCTTTACGCTCGGGTAAATGGCCTGACCATTTATCAATGACGGTCTCTTTAATTGGTGTATCAATTCCTAATTTTTGGTTAGGTCCTATGCTAATTTTACTGTTTTCACTCAGTTTAGGTTTGTTACCCGTTAGTGGCGCAGAACAGCCTTTTTCATGGGTATTACCGTCTATTACATTAGGTACGGCATTAGCTGCTATATTGGCCCGTATGTTACGTGCGTCATTGCTTGAAGTCATGCATGAGGATTACATTCGTACCGCACAGGCAAAAGGTTTACCAGCATCTATTGTTTATGGAAAACACGCTTTGTTAAATGCCTTATTGCCCGTTGTGACTATTTTAGGATTACAACTCGGAACCCTATTGGGCGGTGCGGTCATTACCGAAGTGGTTTTTGACTGGCCTGGATTAGGGCAACTTTTGGTTGAATCGATTCAACGACGTGACTACCCCGTAGTGCAAGGTTGTATCTTAATTATTAGTGTGGCTTACATTACCATTAATGGTTTAACCGAGCTGGTTTACGCTTGGTTAGACCCCAGAATTAGAGTAGCGAATTAACATGCGTTTAATCTTTAAAAATAGAGTTATAAACCTATGTTGAGAATATTAAGTTATCTTATTATTGGTGCTTGGCTGTTAATGGCTATTGCGGGCTTTTTTATTGGTGATAATGCCGATAATGTAGATCTTAACCTGTTTTTAGCTTCACCAAATTACCAGGCCTGGTTAGGGGCTGATGAACTTGGTCGCCCAGTATTAGAACGTGTGATTTTAGGCGCGCAAACGTCTCTATTTGTGGCCGTTGGTGTGGTGTTTTTCTCTGCGATTATTGGTACTTCTATTGGTGTGTTAAGTGGTTATTTAGGTGGCTGGTTTGACCGAGTGGTAACCAAAATTATAGATGTGTTTTTAGCCTTTCCAGGTTTATTGTTGGCCATTGCCCTTGCCGCTGTATTAGGGCCTGGTATTGAAAATGTAGTCTTTGCTTTGGTGGTCGTTGGCTGGGTAGGGTATGCACGTTTATCAAGAGCACAAACGTTAAGTCTTCGTCATAGAGAACATATATTGGCTGCGCGTTCTTTGGCGGTACCTATGCCGATTATGCTTTATAGACATGTATTGCCTTTAATTCTAGCCCCATTGGGTGTAGAGGCTACGTTTGGTATTGCGGGTGCCGTTATTTCAGAAGCAGGTTTGTCTTTCTTAGGATTAGGTGTGCAACCACCCGATGCCTCTTGGGGAAGTATGATTAAAGAGGGTACACGCTATTTATTGGTTGCACCACATTTGGTTTTAGCTCCTGGTATTGCCTTAATGCTCGTGGTGTTAGCGGTAAACCTAATGGGAGATCAGTGGCGTGATTATTTAGATGTAAGAAGCCGAAATACTAAATGAGACCTTTGTACGAGACCATGAACACATAAAAACAGCTATAATTCTCTATCTTCAAGCTAAAAAATCTGCCCAATAACTCGTTATTATGCGTATTTTTTAACCTAAATCTAAAGAATTCTATCTTGTTTTTCTTGTGCCCCTGTCTCGTGCAAAGGTCTCTAAATAAGAGTGAATAAAATAGTCTTTATTCGTAACGTTCTTTTATTGAGCTTTGCCCGCTTTGATAGCCAAACGAACCAGTTCGGTAATGGTTTTTACTTGCAGTTTAGACATTAAGTTTGCCCGATGCACTTCAACCGTTTTAATACTAATACATAAATTTTCTGCAATGCGTTTATTAGGCACGCTTTGCAATATTTCAGTTAATACTTGTTTTTCTCGTTTTGATAACTGATCAAATAATGTACTTAATTCTTGGTCTTTCTCATGTTGTTTTTGAATATCATCATAATGATGAATCGCGGCTTGAATGCGCTCAAGTAAGTGTTGGTCGTTGTAGGGCTTTTCAATAAAATCAAAAGTGCCTTCTTTCATTGCACGCAAAGCCATGGGGACATCGGCATGCCCGGTGACAATAATGACTGGAAAATGCTCATCAATTTCTTTAATAGATTTATGCAAATCCATACCATTTATACCCGGCATTCGAACATCTAAAACAACGCAGCCAGATAAACCTGGCGTAAATTGTTCTAAAAATTCATGACCATTGGCAAATAGCTGAGTGGTTAACTGAACGGATTCTAATAACCAAGCAAGTGATTCACGTACTTGTTGATCATCATCCACAATATAAACTGATGTTTTTGTCATACGTTATCTTCCTCTATTAAAGCTTGGCTATTAGAGGCAAGCGGAAGGGTAAACATAAATTGGCAACCTGGGTGATTGTTTTGTATTTTTAGTTGGCTATTATGGGCTTCAATAATACTGCGGCAGATCGCTAAACCAAGCCCCATACCTTCTGTTTTTGATGAATGAAATGCATTAAATATATTTTGTATTTCTTGTTCATCTACACCTGAACCATTATCTATAACGCTCACTTCTACATTGTGATCTAAAATCTTTAAATCAATATTAACAAATCCATTTTTGCTATTAATCGCTTCCATACCATTACGTACAAGATTCAATATGACTTGTTCAATTTGCGTTTTATCACCTTTAACCATAATTTGAGACTCTGAAGAAGGAGCCAGCAATTTAATGGTATTTTGATACGCTTCTGCGCCCAAAATATCTAACACTTTATTGATTGAGCTAATAAGGTCAAACTCTTGTTTTTGAGGCGTGCCAGTTTGCACAAACTCTCTTAAACGTTTAATGATATTGGAGGCTAAATTTAAACTTTCTAATGAACGAGTTAATCCCAGTTTTATTTGTTCTGAATCGTTTTCATTTAAGCGGCGTAAACTGCCACTAATATAATTTACCGCAGCCGTAAGTGGTTGGTTAATTTCATGTGCTAATCCGGCAGCCATTTCACCTACGGTAAATAAACGAGTGATTTTACCCAATTGAGAACGATAAATTTCTCGTTCTTCTTCAATGGCGTGGCGCTCAATACCTGAAGCAATCCATTGAGTTAAAAGACGAAGTAACTCTTGGTCTACACTACTGATTTCTGAATGATTTATCAAATCACCAATAAGCAATAAAAGTCGGTTAGAACGCCCATCAATATTAATCATAATGCTCTGTAAACGTTTATTACATTGCGTATTTTCGTAGGTCTGTATTTGGTAATTATTGGATTGATAATTTATTTTCTTTAGACAGTTTAAAGCTTCTTTTTCATAAGAACGATCACCATCAAAAGACTGTAATATCAAACCAATAGGGTTACTTTTGCTCGGAGTTTCTACTTTATAAAGAAAGGTAGCATCCATTTGAAAATGAATACGGGCCAATACCATGAGTTGGTCAACTTTTTTGGCATAACTCGAATTGTAATTAACTGAAATTTCATAAAAACTTTGTAAGGCTTGTCGGCTACGTCTAAGCGTTGCTTCTACACTTTCACGGGCTTTTATATCTTCTTCGAGTTCTCTATTTACCCGAGATAATTCTTGTGTACGTTCTATAACTTCTTGTTCTAAATTGTTTTTATGTTGATCAAGTTCTAATTGAGATTGAGCCAGTTTTCGATTGATGTGACTTACTCGAGTTACCGATAAAATTAACACAATAATTAAAGCCATGATAAGACTAATTTCGACGGCATATTCATGGAGTAAGGTTTTTAAATTAATTTTATTTGATGGCGAATAGGGGGGTAATTTTAATGCTCTTAACAACCCTTTTACTGTCGATAAATCGGCTGGTTGCCCCCAACCATTGTGGCTAATATAACTTTTAGTAGAGGTTGATTTAGGCATGGAGTAAAGCGTGGTGGCGACTTTTAAAGAGAGAGCAACATCTGTATTAAAAAGCGTTGCCATTCCCCACTCGGCATAAAGTGAACTACTGTGTTTTAGTAGATATCCAGGGGTTGTTTTGGCACTCACAACTTTAATTTTATTTTTTTGCAGTTCACCATTTTGAATCATATTTTCTAGTAAACCCGCGCGCACAATTCCGGCATCAGCACCACCTGTTAAAACGGCATGTACAATGTTTTTTTGAGAACCATTAGTAAAGCGAAGTTCAAAAAAATCTCTATCCGGCGTGATTCCTGACAACATAAATTCTCTTTGCATCATTTGAAATCCACCAAACTCAAAAGGAGAGGTGGCAGCAATACTTTGATTTTTTAGGTTAGATAAAGTGTTGATGGCAGAATTATTGGCTTTTGTAATAACGGTTGCGGCAAAATAATCATGCGGATTTTTAAGGTATTCAGTTTGCAAGGTAGCAATAAGTTTAGCGCCATTGGCAACTAATTGTACTAAGTGGTTTGGGCTAGTAATAATAAAATGTAATTGATTTTTATCGACTGCATTATCTAAACATTCACGTCCCATGGGTTTAATGACAAATTTATGCCCTTCAATATGATCAGTAAGGTAGTCTGCTGTTTTGTTCCAAAAAAGAATATCTTCATCTGTTGTGTGTTGATTAAATACACCTATTGATATGGTATCTGCATAAGCCGTTGTATTAAATACAGACAAAAAAAATGTAAAAATACACATTACTTGCCATAGAAACAGGCTTTTTATTTTTGATTTATAAGAATAATTTAGCATGTGAGTAGTCTAATACATATCTAACCCCAAAACACCTAGGGTTATCCCTAGTTATTGTAGTAACCACCCGAATTAACAACCCTTATCTAAAATAATAGACTACTCCATGAAGTTTAAATAGAGACCCTTGTGACTCGTGGTCTCAAATACTATTTACCCTAATGGAGTTTTTATATGTCTTTAAATCGCCGTGAGTTTTTACACATTATGTCAATGGCCGCCGCCGCTGGTTTGTTACCAACGTCTTCATCTGCTCAAAGTACACAACCAAGTGCACATAAAGGCTCAAATCTATCACCTGATTTATATAAAGTGCCTATGAAAGGTAAGGTGAGGTTATTACATATAACAGACACTCATGCGCAGTTAAAGCCCATTTATTTTCGTGAACCAAATGTTAATTTAGGGGTGGGGCCTGCTTATGGAAAATTACCGCATATTGTTGGTCATAAAGCCTTAAAAAAATTGGGTATTGAAGAAAATAGCCCTTTAGCACATGCGTTTACCTTTTTAAATTTTGAAGAAGCCGCTCGCCAATACGGAAAAGTAGGTGGGTTTGCCCATATTAAAACCTTATTGGACCGACTAAGAAAACAAGCAGGTGGTCAGCAAAATACTTTAACAATGGATGGTGGCGATTTATGGCATGGTTCGGCCACGGCTTTATGGACAAAAGGCCAAGACATGGTTGAAGCATCAAACCTTTTAGGGATTGATATTATGACTGGACACTGGGAATTTACTTACCCAGAAGAGCAAGTTTTAAGCAATATTCATAAGTTTAATGGTGAGTTTTTAGCTCAAAATATAAGAATTAAAGAAGACGCTTTATTTGGTGGTGATTATTCTGATATGGCCGCTCGTTATGATGGTACTGGTCTTTACAGTGAAGATGAAGCGTTACCTTTTAAACCTTATACCGTTAAAGTCATTAATGGTGAACGTATTGCGATTGTTGGGCAAGCTTTTCCAAGAACCGCAAATGCGAATCCACAAGCTAACTTTCCTGATTGGTCATTTGGATTACGTGAAGATTCATTGCAAGAAACCGTTAATCAAATTCGCGAAAAAGAAAAAGTCGCTGCCATTGTTATGATCTCGCATAACGGAATGGATGTGGATATCAAAATGGCTTCTCGGGTGAGTGGTATCGATGTTATTTTTGGTGGACACACTCATGATGGTGTACCGCAAACCGTGCCTGTTAAAAGCCCAGAAGGCAAAGTTTGTCACGTGACCAATGCTGGGTCTAACGGTAAATTTGTTGGTTGTATGGATTTAGATATTCAAGGTGGAAAATTATTAGGGGTTCATTATCAATTGTTACCGGTGTTCTCTAACTTATTACCGGCAGATAAAAAGGTAAATCAGTTTTTACAAAAGCTTAGAAGCACCGTATATGACAAATCTATTGTTGAATCACGTAATCCTAAATACGCCTTTAATGCATCACGTTTAGGGAAAACTTATGATGAAATTTTAAGTGAAAAATTAGCCGTAGCTGAAGATACCTTGTATCGCCGAGGTAATTTTATGGGGACTTGGGATCAAATTATTGTGAACGCACTGCGTCATGAACATAAAACCCAAATTGCATTGTCCGCTGGGGTTCGTTGGGGTACATCGGTATTAGCGGGTGAAACCATTACCATGGAACGCGTTATGGATGAAACATCTATGACCTACGGTGAAACGTATAAAGCGAATATGACAGGTGCGCAAATCAAAGATATTTTAGAAGGTGTCAGTGAAAATATTTTTCAAAAAGACCCTTATTTGCAATCAGGCGGCGATATGGTGCGAGTAGGAGGAATGGATTACACCTGTACTCCACAAGCCCCTTTTGGACAAAGAATTACCGATTTACGTTTGGATGATGGTAGTAAAGTAGAAGCCAATAAAACCTATAGTGTTGCAGGTTGGGGACAAGTCGATCAAGTCGGAAACGGCAGACCTGTTTGGGATGTAGTGGCCGATTATTTACGAGCCAATAAAGCCGATATGAAACTGAAGAAATTTAATACTCCAAAATTGAATGGTGTTGATGGTAACCCAGGCATTGAGAGTTATTAATATTAAGCGAAAAGCTTAACCATAAGGCTTATTACCCATATTTTTTAAGCGTTATTAAATGGAGTTAGTGTCTAGCTCCACTTAAAAAAGGTACGAAGGCCTTTAAATAGTAATGTAAAAGTAAGGAACAGAGAAATGTATAAATTTTTAATCATGATTTTAAGCATCGCTTTACTCGCAATAGGATCTGCTCAAGCGAACACAACAACCAGTAAAGAGTATCAACAGTTAGTAATGAAAAAAATGCAGTTACTGGCTGATTCTCAAAAATATATAGATCAGGAAATTAATAGACATATTGAAAGAGCAATCGATATTCAACGATATCAAGTTTGTATTCAAGCGGCTAATCAACAACAAAAATTAAAAGATTGCGAAATTAACACCTTAAAAAACTAGGTGTTAAATCACTAAAATTGACAGTATTTTGAAAGCTGAAATACGGTCTAACTTTTTAAAAGGATAAGCCATGTTACAACTATTTAAACAGGCCTGGTTTAGGGATACTAACGAATCTGCTATTTTTATTAATGAAGTTGCGGTGCGAATTAGAGCCGGCATTATGTTGGCCGTTCCATTATATATGGGCTTAACGCTGTTTGATGTGCTTCATACATCTAAATGGATTGTTGACTCAAATAGTGCGGTTGATACCTACAATACAGATTTTGATGGGCATATTATTTACAGCATTGAAGGGATAAAACGTACCTACGATTACACTGTACAAACTTGGGTATTGTTTTTTGCTTTACTGGATATGATTGCAGGCATGTTTGTTTTTACATCGCGGTTTTCTCCTACTATTTTATTAAGTAGCTTTTTAGCAAGAAATGTTGCGCCAGTTTGGAAACCATTAGTACCAAAGCGTTTTGCTTGGACGATTGGAGCCACTATTATATTTTTGTGTATTGCCTTTTTTAATCCCGATAGTTTTGCTTCTGCTTTGAATAGCCTATGGGGAAGCCAGCTATTGCCAGAAACTGAAAACTACCTTACGCATTGGATACCAAGTTTGGTTTGGTTATGTATTGCTTTTATGTGGTTGGAAGCAACATTAGGGTTTTGTGCGGGATGTAAACTCCATTCACTATTTGTTTGGATGGGAATACTTAAAGAGGAGTGCATTGCTTGCAATAATATTAACTGGGAAGAAATCGCAAATAGAAAAAAACAAGAAAATGCTTCTAATGATTAGGTGTATTTACATTAGGTTGTAAATAAATTTACCAGGCCTGGTAAATTATTATCGGGTTTGAATTTATTTGCAGCTAGGCATTTTAGAACAAATAATACTAAAATCGTTTTAAAACGGTGACATTATCTCCATATTTTATATAGCCTTCACGCAAGACTTTACATCTGGCACCACCTCGCCATTCTGGCGTTAAGGCTTTTTTTAACCCTGGTTGTATCTCTTCCATTCGGTTACACGGATCAGTTTCCTGGGTAACTTCTAGTAACACCTGACCAATCTGTACTTGTTTACCAATCATGGAATCTGAAAGTTCGATATCATCAATTAATAAGTTAGCTCTGCGTTCAGTCCAGTTAATTTCTGTTAAACATTCTTTACACGCTTTTTGCCAACTGGTTAAAGAGAGTAAGGTAACCTGAGTATTTATACTTTTTTTACCTTGGTAATCGTTTTTAAGTCCGTTTTCTAGTGAAATAAAAATTTCTTCATGAGAGGCGATGCAACCTCCCGATTCTTTATGCGTTGCTATACCAATCAGTTTAGCCATCTATTTATCCTTCTATTTATGTTTCGCGTAGAATTTTATCTATTGAATGTGACATTAAGGTTAAGCTTGTGTTTCTATTTTCATTTTTGGGTATGATATGTGCAAATATTTTACTCAAATTCGATTTTCGTTTTAATAAAGGGCAAACATGAAGCAAATTGCTGGTAAATCCATGTCTTTAGGGTGTGTAATGGTCGATATTGAAGGCACCGTACTTCAATCTCATGAAATTGATCGTTTAATGGATCCATTAGTGGCAGGAGTGATTTTGTTTAGCCGTAATTTTGAATCTGCTGAGCAATTAACGCAACTGACTCATGAGATTCATAATTTAAGACACCCTAAACTTTTAATTGGTGTTGATCATGAAGGTGGAAGAGTACAACGTTTTAGACACGGTTTTACCCATATTCCTCCAATGCGCGCCTTAGGCGAATTGTATGAAAAAGACCAAAAACACAGTTTTGAAGTGGCTGAAAAAATAGGGTGGTTATTAGCGGCAGAACTGTTATCTGTTGGTGTTGATTTTAGTTTTGCCCCCGTACTTGATTTAGATTATGGTGGCAGCAAAGTCATTGGCGATAGGGCGTTTCACGCAAACCCTATTGTGGTTGGAACTTTAGCAATGCATGTTATGAACGGTATGCATAAAGCTGGCATGGCCTCTGTGGCTAAACACTTTCCTGGACACGGTTATATTGAAGCCGATACGCACTTAGAAGTGGCCATAGATAAAAGACCTTTTGCAGAGATTCAACGTCACGACATACAACCTTTTTTACGCATGATTGAAAACAGCGTTGATGCAGTTATGCCAGCCCATGTCATGTATTCGCAAGTGGATAAAACGCCTGCTGGGTTTTCAGAATATTGGTTAAAAGAAGTCTTGCGTAAACAATGTCATTTTGAAGGTGCCATTATTAGTGATGACATGAGCATGAAAGCCGCAACCGAATATGGCACAGCCGCTGAACGCGTAAATAAAGCTTTGCATGCTGGATGCGATTTAGTTTTAGTGTGTAATGACCCGGCAGCGGCAGATGAGGTTTTGTCAAAAGTTCACTGGCATTCTGATACCTTATCTCATGCTCGTTTAATTCGTTTGCATGCACATTGCAAGTTTGAATATGCCAAATTACAATATGACCCTTTATGGCAAGCCGCAGTTGCTGTCGTTAACAAAATCAATCAAACAGAAGACCAGCAGGAGCTGATTTAAATGGAATGGTTAACAGAGCTTTGGACGAATTTAGTGGAACTTTTTGGCGGTCAAGTATGGTTATTATTGGTGCTAACCATTTTGACTGTAACAATCACAATAGACATTATTCAGCGTTATGTCTTAAAAATTGTACACATTAAACTCTTAAGAAGTGGTTTTGTTTGGATTGATAGCATTGTTGATGCCGCACGAGCTCCTGCCTCTTTCTTTATTTGGGTTACGGGGTTAATACTGGCCTTAACCACAACAATCACTCAACTCAATGTTTACACAGATATTGTGCCGTTTATTTTATCGTTTAAATCCACCATATTAACGCTCTCTTTTGGTTGGTTTGTTATTCGCCTAGTACAACGTTTAGAGTTAAATTTAAAAGTGGTGGCTCGTCAAGATGATCGTTTGGATGAAGTAACGGTTGAAGCTTTTGCCAAAATTATTAAATTATTGGCTTTTATTGTCACCATTCTTTTCTTCTTAAATGCATTTGGCGTTAGCTTAACGGGCTTGCTTGCGTTTGGTGGTGTTGGTGGTATTGCGATTGGTTTTGCGGCTAAAGATTTATTAGGCAATGTTTTTGGTGGCTTAATGCTTTATTTAGATAAGCCGTTTACCGTGGGTGAATGGATTCGATCGTCAGATAAAGAGATAGAAGGCACGGTAGAAAAAATTGGTTGGCGTATGACGGTTGTGCGTACCTTTGATAAACGTCCTTTGTATATTCCCAACGGTATTTTTGCAAACATTGCGATTGAAAACCCTTCAAGAATGAGTAATCGCCGTATTAAGGAGCGAATGGGAATTCGCTACGCTGATGTTAATAAAATGCGTGAGATTATTGTTGATGTAAGAACCATGTTGCGTGAACATGACGAGATAGATAGCAAGCAAACGCTTATTGTGAATTTTGATAGTTTTGGCGCGTCTTCTTTAGATTTCTTTATTTATACCTTTACCAAAACGACGAACTGGATTAAGTTTCATGAAGTAAAACAAGACGTGTTACTTAAAGTCAGTGATATTGTTGAAGCACACGGTGCAGAGATGGCATTTCCTACTCGTACATTGCATATTGATGGCTTAGAAGGGCTAGTTCCTAATGAAAACCAACCCTCTACAGAGAAAGAATAACACCTTAAAATAAGTGTTATTGTGTGCGTTCAGCAAGCGCTTTAAGGTTTTTTAAAGTATAAAAAGGCATCTCAACCACCATTGAATTTGCTAGCCAGCTAGGTATTTCACCACCGGGTTCGGCGGCAATTTGAAATGTGACTTTAGTACTGTCTTTTCCAATAGGCTCAAGTTTCCAAAATCCTTTCATTTTAGGCACTCTAATTCTATCTTTTTGTAAAGGGTAGGCATTTGGTTTGGCTGTTAACTCAATAAGGTAACCACCGTTGGCTAAAGACTTTTGGGAGGCCTGGGTAACGGCATCTCTATTGGTAACAGGCCAGGGAGTCGATGTTACTGTGTAGCTTATTGTCTCAGTATCACTCACTTTCTTTAGAACTTTTGCCTCTTCTGTATTGTAATACCATTTGGGTAAATTCTCGGTATCACGAATAATTGATACGATTTTAGAGGCTGGTGCATTGATTTTTACCAAACCTTTAAACGCTTTAAAGTTTGAACCTTTAACGGTTTGAGTCCAAACCTGAATGGGGTTGTCTTTAGCCGTGTCTTCTAAATCCCAAGCATAACTTGCATGGCTGTAACTTAAACACAATAGAGTGATAGCGGTTGAAAAAGACAAGTGAGAGAAAAAACGAGAAATATGCATTGAGATTATCCTATAAAATCAAGAGAATATTACGGTACCAGTAAAGGTTAGTGTAACAGTTCTATTAATTTAAAATCTTATGCTTTTTGGGTGAGATAGTATGGCTTTTAAGGTGTAATGGCTAAAACGTGATAGCCATTAATCTTATAAAATAATAACTTCTGGTTCTAAATGAATACCAAATTTATGGTTAACATCATCTTGAACAAGGTGATATAGCTCTTCTATGTCAGTTCCCTTAGCACCGCCTAAGTTAATTAACACCAATGCATGTTTAATGGATACTCCAGATTTACCATGCGATCGTCCTTTCCAGCCAGCCTGTTCAATAAGCCAAGCCGCTGGAATTTTATAAGAGCCATCTAACATTTTGTGATGTGGAATTTCTGGATACTGTTCTTGTAACGTATCAAAATATTCTTGTTCAATAACTGGGTTTTTGAAAAAACTGCCCGCATTACCTTGTCGTTCTGGATTTGGGAGTCGGTTTTTACGAATATCAACAATGGCATCAAAAATAATGGCCGGGGTGAGTTTATCTTTGTGGATATCTGATAAAGCATCTTTTAATGGATCGTAAGCTAAATTTGGTTTGCCATATTTAAGCTTTATTAATCTAAAGGTAACTCTGTGCACTAAGAGTTTATTAATAAACTCTTGTTTAAATAAACTAGTTCTATAGCCAAATTGGCATTCGGCATTACGGTATTCAATACGCTGGCCATCATAAATATTTAAAGTTTGCACACGAGTAATGGTATCTCTAGCTTCTGCACCGTAAGCACCAATATTTTGTACAGGAGCTGCGCCAACGGTGCCTGGAATTAGTGCAAGGTTTTCTAACCCCCACCAGCCATTGTCAACGGTATATTTTACGAGGTCATGCCATTTCATTCCGGCGCCTACTGATAACCAAATATTTTCTTCATCCTCTTTTACGATTTTTAAAGTATCGTAAGTGCAACGAACAATTACCCCGGCAATATCATGGGTAAATAAAATATTACTTCCATCCCCTATGATGCGCCAAGGAAGCGATGCGAGTTTAAGATCAGACCTTAACGTCAAGATATCGCTCTGTCTGTTAATTTCAATCAGATACTCGGTCTTAACATCAATGTTGAAGGTGTTATAGGGCTTAAGTGATTGGTTGGCCTGAATGTGCATTTTACTCTTGTGTATAATGAGGTTCGAATTGGATTTATTATAAAGGAAGATGAATGAGTCAGTTAACACTTTCTAAAGATTCTTGGTCATCGCAAACAGTTTTTATTATGGCAGCCATTGGTTCTGCGGTTGGCTTGGGGAATTTATGGAAGTTTCCCTATATTACAGGTGAAAACGGTGGCGGTGCATTTGTATTGGTTTACCTGGCGTGTATTTTATTAATAGGTATTCCTGTGCTCTTATCTGAACTTGCGTTAGGACGTTCTGGGCGGGCCAATCCTGCTCAAGCCATGGCTAATGTTGCACGTAAAAATGATAGTAGCCGTTGGTGGGTTTTACTGGGGTTAAATGGTTTGCTAGCGGGTGCGTTGATTTTATCGTTTTACACGGTGATTGCCGGTTGGAGTTTGGCTTATCTAGTACAAAGTGTGCAGGGCGAGTTTGTGGGGATTACCTCAAAAGAAGTTGGGCAAAATTTTAGTCAATTATTGGCCAATCCCGCTGAACTGCTTTTTTGGCATACAGTCGCAAGTATCTTTACCGTATTAGTCGTAGCAAAAGGGATTAAAAGCGGTATTGAAAGAGCTATTTCCTTTATGATGCCAGGACTTTTATTTATTTTATTGATTTTGCTTGGTTACGCGATGACAACAGGGGCATTTGGTCAAAGTTTTCATTTTTTGTTTGATCCTGATTTTTCTAAACTCACTTGGCAATCAGTGTTAACAGCAATGGGGCATGCATTTTTTACCCTAAGCATTGGCCTTGGTACGATGATGGTTTATGGTTCTTATATCTCTAAAGAATATTCCATTGTTAAAGCGGGCTTATGGATAGCCTTTGTGGATACCTTAGTGGCGTTATTAGCAGGCCTGGTAATTTTCTCAATTGTGTTTGCAAATGGTTTACAACCAAGTTCAGGACCAGGTTTGTTGTTTCAAACTTTACCCGTTGCCTTTGGTGATATGCCTGGTGGGCAATTCTTTGGTACCTTATTTTTTGCTTTGGTGGTAATGGCGGCTTTAAGTTCGTCTATTTCTTTAATTGAGCCTGCTGTTAGTTGGTTTGACCAAAACTGGGGCATAAAAAGGGTAAAGGCGGCTTGGATATTGGGCGCTATAATCTGGTTTATCGGTATCGGTACTGTCTTCTCTTTTAATGATTGGGCTGATATCAAGTTTATTGGTGACCGAAACTTTTTTGAGTCTATTGATTTTCTTACCGCAAATATTATGTTGCCTCTTGGTGGGTTGTTTATCACGATATTTGTTGCTTGGGAATTTAAAGAGGAGGAACGAGATAAGCAGTTATCTATGAAACCTTGGGTAATGGACAAGTTGCTATTAGATCTTAAGTGGATCTCTCCGGTGGCGATAATGATTGTATTTGCATCTAACCTAGTTTCAGGCACTGCAACAATACCTTTGATTATTGCAACATTAGCTATTTATTTAGTTTATGTTTGGAATATCAAAAGAATTGAAGCGATTAAATCTGAATAAATAAAAAAATGTTTCAATAAAAAATAACGGTTAATAAAAAGGAGGCTTGGCCTCCTTTTTTAATGATACGTTTATTCAATGATGATGTTAATCATGATTTAAACCATGAATTTAAAGCCATTTTTAATATTGTGCTGTGTATTGATTTTGTACCATACGGTGCATTTCTAAATATTTAGCATTGATTTTACGTTGCATAACGTGAGAGTAACGCAAAATAGAGCGCATAACATGGTAGGTAAGCATTGGGTGTTGTTCTACAAGATTTTCAAACGCATCTTTATGCAATAACAATACTTCAGAATCCTTTTTGGCGACCACACGCATGGTGTGTGTATTACCATCAATAAAACTGAGTTCACCTGTCATACTGCCTTCTTTGAGAGTATCAATGTGAATTGTCATGTTATTGCTGAGTACCTTTAACACTTCTAATTTACCCGTCACCAGTAAATATAACGTTTCATCTCTTGTACCTTCTTCAAATAAAACATCACCAATGGTGAGCTTTTTTTGTGTAAATGCAGCAGATAAAACTTCACACTCTTCTAATGATACGTCTTGACCAATAATGGTGGCAGATAACGTTTTTGCTAAACTCATAAAATCTTCCTCATTTCTTTTTAAAACAACTGATTTTATTCTAACCTATGCTTTAAAGCATAATCGGTTAAATACGTAATAGTTTTTAATTAGACGCTGGGGAGTATTAATGATTTAAAATTTTGTAATAAAAAACCACTTTGTATGAAAGGGTTAGCGCGATTTTACTCTATGCTGATAATGTAAGACTGGCTACTGTATGTAGCCTAAGTTTGTAAAGTAAATATGAAAACAGATTTACCAGGCCTGGTAAAAATTATTTGAGTTGTTGAACCTGGAAAAAATAACCAAAAAAGGCATTTATTCCCCAAACAAAGACAAGAATTAATAAGAATACAATAATAATAGAGCGAGCAGTTTTATTGTCAAAAAACTTTGCTTTCCAGTTTTCGTTTTTAATGAGAGGCCAAATAAGGTAAATAAAAACGATAAGAGCAATAATTTGTAACGCAATAAATAAATATTCAAGTGAGGCTGGTAGTTCTGATTCAGTCATATTTTTCTCATGGTTTTATGTTTTATTAGATGCGGGTAGTTTATTTTGAATAAGTTAATACAACTGATTGATATCAAAAAATAATTTACTGGCGGTTAACTTAATATATTGACAAGTGTGTGGTAATAAATCTCAGTTAACTGATTTAAATCAGTAACGCTAACTTGTTCATCAATTTTATGGATTGTGGCGTTTATAGGGCCAAGTTCAATAACTTGTGCGCCAGTGGGAGCAATAAAGCGACCATCAGATGTTCCGCCAGCGGTAGATAGTTTAGGTTTGTTTCCTACAACTGTTTCAGACGCTTTTTGCACTGCTTGGATAAGCTTGCCATCAGCTGGAGTAATGAATGGTAGGCCAGATAATGTCCACTCTAAATCATAATCTAAATTATGGTGGTCTAAAATAGAATGTACGCTTTCTTTTAAAGATTCGGGCGAATGCTCGGTTGAAAAACGAAAATTAAACTGAATAACAACGTCACCAGGAATAACATTGGTTGCCCCAGTACCGCCTTTTATATTTGATATCTGAAATGACGTTGGTGGAAAATATTCATTACCATGATCCCAATGCACGTTGACCAATTGCTCTAAAGCGGGTGCCATATTGTGAATAGGATTGTTGGCTAGTTCTGGGTAAGCAATATGTCCTTGCACACCTTTAATGGTTAAGTGACCACTTAATGAGCCTCGGCGACCATTTTTAATTGAATCGGCCAATTTATGGCTACTTGATGGTTCACCCACTAGGCAATATTCAAATTTTTCATTACGCTTTTCTAAGGTTTCTACAACTTTAACCGTACCATTTACCGCAGGGCCTTCTTCATCACTGGTGATAAGGTAAGCAATAGAACCTTTGTGATCAGGGTAATCGTTTACAAAACGTTTGGTTGCCGCCATAAAACACGCAATAGAACTCTTCATATCGGCTGTACCACGACCAAACATAATATCGCCATCAATGTGCGCTGAAAATGGTGGGTAAGTCCAAGACTCTTCAGGGCCAGTAGGCACAACATCGGTGTGACCTGCAAAAACAAAACAAGGTGAGGTTGACCCTTTACGAGACCAAATATTATCTACCTCCGCAAAAGGCATTTTTTCGGTGGTAAATCCTAATGGTTGTAAATAGTCGGCAATGATTTGCTGGCAACCTTTGTCATTAGGAGTCACAGAGTCAATTTGTATAAGTTTTTGTGCAAGTTCAATGGTTTCAGTCATGGTGTTTTCTTTTGCGTAAATGAATAAGCTATTTTAGGGCTTAGTGTATTTTTTGAGAAGTCTTATTGCCGAATTAGACGAAATTATCTTAGTTTTAAACGACTTTTAGAATGAATTTAATGTAGCGCTTGGTATTCTTTGGCATTAAAACCCACTAATAATGCATTGTTTATTTCTAATACAGGTCGTTTAATTAAGGTAGGCATTTCTGTTAAAACAGTTAAATCATCACCCGTAATAAGGTTTTGTTTTTGCACATCGGTAAGCTGTTTCCAACTGGTACTGCGTTTGTTTACTAAAACATCAATCGGCTGAGTTTGTAACCAGGTTTGAATGGTATCTAAGGTTAAACCTTGTTTTTTAAAATCGTGAAACTCATAACTAATTTGATTGTCATCTAAATATTTACGCGCCTTTCGTACTATATCGCAGTTGGGAATACCGTATAAAATCATGTTTGTTTACCTGTAAGATTTAAGTGCTTTTATTATAGAGAGAGATGACTGTGAATCAACCGTATAAGACGGCTTTTTATGGTTTTAAAACCTTGCAATAAATAGGTTAATTAGCCTGTTTTAGAAATAAGCTGTAATGATAGGCGTTGTTTAGTGTAAATAAATTGAATAATATAAATTTTAAGTATGATTTTTTATTTGTTTTGAATTTGAAAATGTATAATCATCGGTTATTCAATTTTTTTCAAATTTACTCAAGAGAATAGCATTATGACAATTAAACGAATCGGTCACCGTTATAGCGATACGAAAACTGGAGCAACAATAGATGTGTGGTTTCCACGTTCTAATAAAGAGATAGCACGTAATTGTTTAGCCTCAAAAGTAGGTCTGATTAAAGGTGACTTTGTTACCGTTGAGATTGCTTCTATTGAAGATGCTCCTAAAACTGCAGAAGAAGCGTACCTTCGTTTACACTTATTATCTGAATGTGCTTATAAACCACATTCCATTAATTTAGACGGTGTTTTTGGACTTTTAAGTAATGTGGCTTGGACCAGTGCTGGCCCTGTATTACCTACAGAAGTTGAAAATCTGCGTGAAGCCATTGCAGGTGAAGCACATCAATTTAAGGTGACTTCTATTGATAAGTTTCCACGTATGACGGATTATGTAATACCTGAAGGTGTGCGTATTGGTAATGCTGACCGTGTACGTTTAGGTGCACATTTAGCACCAGGTACAACCATTATGCATGAAGGTTTTGTAAACTTTAATGCTGGAACTCTTGGTAACTCAATGGTAGAAGGGCGTATTAGTGCTGGTGTGGTAATTGATGAAAATACCGATATTGGTGGTGGTGCTTCTATTATGGGTACGCTATCTGGTGGTGGTAAACAAGTTATCTCTATGGGTAAAAGAAACCTATTAGGTGCCAATGCAGGTTTAGGTATTTCTTTAGGTGATGATTGTATTGTTGAGTCAGGCCTTTATTTAACGGCGGGTACAAAAGTTAAAATGCCTGATGGATCAATTATATCGGCTCGTGAGTTATCTGGACAATCTAAATTGTTATTTAGACGCCATAGTCAAACTGGTGCAGTTGAAGCGATTGTGACGGACGGTTCTTTGTGGGGTGGTTTAAATTCTGCCTTACATACTAATGATTAAAACGTCCCGTAATTAACAATAACGATTAATGCATTAATAACATCTCAATTGTTAATCAATGTGCAATGAAAATTAAACGATTCTTCATTGCACATTAAATCATTTAGTTATTCTGGCTATGATTATCTCTATCTATATTATTAAATCACTAAAGAACCCATTTACTGAATACTCTTAAATGCGTTAATTTAGAGATGACAGTTCTTTTTATTATCTTTTAAAGGGTTTTTATGGCAAAGATTACAGGTTTTGATCATGTAAGTATTCTTGTTGAAAATGCAGATATTGCTTTGAATTTTTATCATGAGATACTGGGCTTGCCACTTTTAAATAGACCAGACTTGGGTTTTCCAGGTTATTGGCTTGATTTACAAAATGGCCAAAGTTTGCATATTATGCAGCTTAATAATCCGTATTCAGGTAGTAAGCCTGAACATGGTGGTAGAGACTATCATTTTGCTTTACGAGTAGATTCTATTGACGAGTTTATTGAAAAGCTTAAACAGATAAATTTAGAATATAGTTTAAGTAAATCTGGTAGAAAAGCATTGTTTACGCGAGATCCAGACGGTAATGCTCTAGAGTTGTTTGAATGTTAATGAGTGTTTTAAACCGATAAATTTCCATTTTACCAGGCCTGGTAAAATGGAAAAGTCAAATGAAAACCTATATTAAATTTATATTAAAAGCGTTAAAAATCACAAGAACTCTTCTCTAAAAGGGTTAATTCTCTATTAAACCTTTAATGGCTTTTGAAATATTATTAAGCTTCTCTTTACTTTTAATGGCTTCATTATTGGTGTCGCTAATGAGAAAGATATCTTCTGCTTTTTCGCCTTCAGTACGAATTTTTGCGTCATGCAAACGAATATTATTGTTTTTTAACGCACAACCTATACGAGCCAATAACCCAGGCGCATCTTTAGTACTAATAGATAACTCGGTTAATGCATCGTTAGTTTGTTTAAAATCAACAATAGTCGGTGTATCAAAATATCGTGTCCTACGGTTTCTAATGTTGTTTCTAATTTCTAGAGGTTTTACATCTGTTTGAGTAAGTTGAAATTTAATTTTATTAATCACTTCATCATGTCGGCTTTCATCTAAGTAGTCGTGTGTATCTCTATTTAAAAAATACATCATGACTAAAGTCATGTGGTCTGTACAGCTAAAGATTTGTGCTTCCATGATATTGGTTGAAAGGGTGTCTAAAGTGTGAGCGATATGGGCAAAGAGATAATCTCTATCAGGCATATATATAATGAGTTCTGAAGCCCCACGTTGCGATTGTTCTTTTAAAAATACATGGCTGTGTGATTTGTCACGCTGATAGAGTAATTTGGTGATTCTTGCAACATCATTGGGTGTTTGTTTACTAAAGAAATCACTGTCACTAAGGCTTTTCCAAAAACTATTAAATTGAGAAGAAGCTATGCCACGTTTAGATAAAAGTTCACGCGCTTTTTCTTGGGTCTGCAAGGCTTTAATTTCACGGTCTCTAGGCGTGTTAATGCCTAAATGAAGCACTTTTGATGTTTCATTGTATAGCGTTAAGAATAGCGAGTTTTTCCAGTCATTCCAAACATCGGCAGAAGTAGAGCAAACATCGGCAACCGTTAATAAATATAGATAATCTAAATGTTCTTGGTCACCCATAATTTTAGAAAATTTTTGAATAACTTGTGGGTCACTTAAATCTTTCTTTTGTGCAACGCTTGAGAACTCTAAATGGTAACGCACTAACCAACTAATCATATTACCGTCTTTTTGCGAAAGATTATGCTGTGTAGCAAACTCCATGGCATCCACCGCACCTAAAACCTCATGAGCACCATTACGACCTTTGGCAATATCATGAAATAAACCAGCTAAAAACAGAACTTCAGGTTTACACAGTTTTTTGGCAACTTGATGTGCGGTTGGAAATTCATAAGTAAAATCATCCACAAAAAAACGGCGTAGATTACGAATTACTAAAATAGTGTGATCATCTACGGTATAAGCATGAAAAATATTAAACTGCATTAACCCAGTAATTTTTTTAAATACCGGTAAGTATTCACTTAATACGCCGTAACTGTGCATGCGCTTAACCGCAGCATTAACCCCTTTAGGCTGTCTAAATATTTCCATAAAGAGTGCTTTATTGATAGGGTCGTTACGAAAGCTATCATTGATTAAATAAAGATGGTCACGAATTGAACGGATAGCGTTGGAGCGTAATCCTTTCACTTCTGGTAAGGTTTCTAAAATGATAAAAGACTCTAACAATGCTGTAGGGTTTTTAAAAAAAACACGAGGGTGGGCAATGTCTAAATATTCGCCTACAATTTTAAAATGATTGTTGATTGGTTTTTCTTCAGTGTTCTCGTCATCAAATAAAATTTCACGAAAATGCTGTAGTAAAATTTCATTAAGTTTTACTACGTTTTGAACATTGCGGTAATAACTGCTCATAAACTGCTCAACGGCAATTTTGTCGTCGTTGTCGCTATAACCAAAGCTTTCGGCAATTGATTGTTGTAAATCAAATTGCAAACGGTCTTCGCGACGCCTTTTTTGATGTTGTAGAGCAAAACGAATGCGGTTTAAATATTTATATGCCGCTTCAATTTCTAAAAACTCTTCAGTGGTTATGAAGTTACGCTGTACTAATTCATTAATTGAATTCGCATTAAAATGCCTTTTAGCTACCCAATAGATAGTTTGAATATCTCTTAAGCCACCAGGGCTTTCTTTGATATTAGGTTCTAATTGATAGATCGTGTCATTAAAGCGTTTATGGCGAGTAACTTGCTCTTCATATTTGGCAATAAAAAAGTCTTTTCGATCCCAAAATTCAGCGTGATTTCCCCATAGGTGTTGCAGTTCTTCAAAGCGAGAATATCCACCTGTTAGCCAGCGAGCCTCAAGAAGATTTGTTGCGGTTGCAACATCTTCTAACCCCGCTGTTTTGCAGTCGCTAACGGTTCTAACAGAGTGCCCAACATCAAAACCTAAATCCCATAAAAAAGTAATAAAGGTTGAGAGCTGGTCTTGATTTGATTCAATATCATCACATAAAATCAAAAGATCAATATCTGAATAGGGATGCAGTTCACCGCGTCCATAACCGCCAACCGCAACAAGTGTAGCGATTTGTTTAGGGATATATGCTTTCCAAATACGTTTTAAAAATTGATCAATAAATATAGCACGTTCTTTGATTAATTCCGCAACCGCTGTTCCAGATTCAAATTGACTAAATTGATAATCAATAAAATTACTAAGAACTGTGCGGCCAATCGTGATCTGCTCTAAAAGAGGAGTGGATGAATTTTCAAGTGAATGAATAAAATTGGGTAAAGAAACGCGCTCATTCATGTGTGGGCTCAGTTTAGGTTTGTGAAAGAATTGTTAGCCATCGTTAGGCGTAAAATTCTATAAAGATTAAAGGTTGTTTTGTATTGGTCATTTAGTCTTAATGTAATGCCTTTAAAAATAAGATAATAAAAGACCAATACAATAATTTTACACTTAAGGTAATACAGGTTTTTCACCCGTTCTTAATGTAAATATTTCATAACCCGTACTGGTGACAACAAGGGTGTGTTCCCATTGCGCAGACAATTTTCTGTCTTTAGTGACAACGGTCCAGTTGTCAGGCAATAATTTAACCGGAGCTTTACCTTGGTTAATCATGGGTTCAATAGTAAAAACCATGCCTTCTTTTAACACAATATCTTTAAGTTCTGGCGCGGCATAATGAAGTACTTGCGGTTCTTCATGAAAATCCGCACCAATTCCATGCCCACAGTATTCTCTTACTACTGAATAATTGTTTGCTTCAGCATGTTTTTGAATAGCATAAGCCACGTCATATAAAGTCGCATTAGGTTTTACTTGTTCAATACCTAACCATAAGCATTCGCGAGCCACCTGACAAAGTCGACTTGCAAAAGGTTTTACTTCACCGACTTCAAACATCATGCTTGTATCGCCATGATAACCATCTTTGATGACTGTTACGTCTATATTAACGATATCACCTTTTTTTAGCTTTTTAGTTTGCTCTGGAATTCCGTGACAAACAACCTGGTTGATTGATATACAGCTAGAAGCCGGAAAACCATGGTAATTGAGTGTAGCAGGAATGGTTTGTTGTACTTCTGTCATATATTTATGCATGATGGCGTTTAATTCACCCGTTGATGCTCCTGGCACAATATAAGGGGTAATCATTTCTAGTACGTCAGAGGCTAGTTGACCTGCAACACGCAGTTTTTGAATTTCTTCAGCAGTTTTGATTTTTATGGTCATAGAAAGAGTTCTTTTGATTGAATTCATTTATCAAAGAAGTTTTATTAAGAAAAACCATGATTTTATGAATTTAAATTGTTAAATTGGCTTGGATATGGTATAAATGCCGCGCCTTTCAGATGAGAGGAATTTTAACAGAAAATCCGCACGTTTACCGACACATAAAACGGGGTGCTAAAAATTTTGTATTAAACCAATGGTTTACAACAAAATATATAGTTCGTTTTATGGGGTAAACGGAGGCTTAACCCCACTATTGGAGAAAAAATCATGGCAAAAGTAACCATGCGTCAAATGCTAGAAGCCGGTGTTCATTTTGGTCACCAAACCCGTTATTGGAACCCTAAGATGTCTGAGTACATTTTTGGTGCACGTAACAAGATTCATATTGTTAACTTAGAAAAAACATTACCAATGTTTAACGATGCGTTAAACATGATGGGCGGAATCGCTGCTAACAAAGGTAAAGTATTATTTGTTGGTACTAAAAAGGCAGCACGTGAGTTAGTTTCTCAAGAAGCTCAACGTTGTGGAATGCCTTATGTTGATTACCGTTGGTTAGGTGGTATGTTAACTAACTTCAAAACTATCAAACAGTCTATCAAGCGTCTAAAAGAACTAGAAGCAATGGAAAAAGACGGTACTTTTGAAAAAATCACTAAAAAAGAAGCATTAATGATGACTCGTCAAAAGACTAAGTTAGAGCTTTCTTTAGGTGGTATTAAAGATATGCGTGCTATGCCTGATGCAATTTTCATTATTGATACTGGTAACGAAAAAATTGCTATCCAAGAAGCACAAAATCTAGGTATTCCAGTTATTGGTGTTGTTGATACAAACAACGATCCACGTGGTGTTGACTACGTTATCCCTGGTAACGATGATGCTATCCGCGCAATCTCTCTATATTTATCTGCTGCTGCAGACGCAATTAATGAAGGTAAAGCTACCATCACAACTGCGGTTGAGGGTGACGACTTTGTTGAAGCTGAAGAAAAAACAGCAGAAAAATAAAGTTATTCAATATCCAGGCCTGGTAAATTAAATCAGGCCGAATTTGATTATTCATAGATAAATTAAGGATTTCAAAATGGCTATTACAGCAGCAATGGTTAAAGAACTACGTCAAACAACTGGCGCAGGGATGATGGATTGTAAAAAAGCGTTATCTGAAACAGATGGCGATATGGATGCAGCAATTGAGTTTCTTCGTAAGAAAGGAATGGCTGGTGCAGATAAAAAGGCAGGTCGTGTAGCAGCAGAAGGTGTTATTGCGATTGCGGTTTCTGATGATAAGAAAACAGGTGTGATTGCAGAAGTTAACTGTGAAACTGACTTTGTTGCCAAAGGTGACGAATTTAAAGGTTTTGCAAATGAGATTGCAGCGATTGCATTAGCAAATAAAACAACAGATATTGAAGCAGTAATGAATGCTGAGATGGCATCTGGTAAAACGGTTGACCAAACACGTCGTGAAATGATTGCTAAAATCGGTGAGAATATGGCGGTACGTCGTCTTGAACTTATCGAAACAACAGGTCAAATTGGTCAATATCAACACGGTGAAAAAATCGGTGTTGTTGTTTCATTAGAAGGTGGTGATGACGCTTTAGCTCGTGATGTTGCTATGCACATTGCAGCGGCTAAACCATCAGCTGTTTCTCCTGATGATCTTGATGCAGAAGTCGTTGAAAAAGAACGTGCTTTCCAAATTGAGCAAGCAAAAACTTCTGGTAAGCCAATGGAAATCATTGAGAAAATGATTGAAGGGCGTATGCGTAAGTTTGTTGGTGAAATTACGTTACTTGGTCAATCTTTTGTTAAAGATCCAGATCAAACTGTAGAAAAACTATTAAAATCTAATAGTGCTTCAGTTTCTTCATTTATTCGTTTAGAAGTGGGTGAAGGTATTGTGATTGAAGAAACCAACTTTGCAGATGAAGTTGCGTTGGCGGCAAAAGCAGTAACAGGTTAATTTTAATTGACTGAATGAGCCGTAGCTAGGGTTTGCTTTTAGTAAATCCGCTATGGCTTTTTTGTATGTAAAAATTAGTTATTAATTAATTTGATTTTAAATTATTTTAATAAAGTTTTTTATAAGTCTTTGTATTTAATTAGAATATTATATTTAAATACTTATAAAACACTTTGGATTACGGCGACTAAGGAATGAATATGACACTTAAATACAAACGTATATTATTAAAGTTTAGTGGTGAAGCCTTAATGGGTGATGGTGATTTTGGATTAGATTCTAAAACGCTTCAAAATGTAGTAGCTCAAGTAAGAGCTTTACGTGATTTAGGTGTGGAAGTGGGTATTGTTGTCGGTGGCGGTAATATCTTTCGCGGCGCACAAATCCAAGGTTCTGGTATTCAACGTACTACCGGTGACCACATGGGTATGATGGCAACGGTTATTAATGCTTTGGCACTGCGTGATGTTATTGAAAGCCAAGGTATGAAGTCACAAGTTTTATCAGCGATGGCGATTGAGGGTGTATCAACTGGATTTAACGCTAATGTCGTTAAAAAGCAACTTGCTGAGGGTCAGGTATTAGTCTTTGCCGCAGGTACTGGAAGTCCATTTTTTACCACAGATACCGCTGCCGCTTTACGTGGTATAGAAATTGATGCTGATATTGTATTAAAAGCCACTAAAGTGGATGGTATTTATACAGCTGATCCCATGAAAGATTCAACGGCAACTCGTTATCAATCGCTAAGTTATGATGATGTAATCCAAAAGAATTTACAGGTCATGGATATGACGGCATTTGTTTTATGTCGTGATCACCAAATGCCAATCCGTGTTTTTGATATGTTTAAAGACAACGCGGTAATCAGAATTGTTCAAGGTGAGGATGAAGGCACCTTGGTAAGCGTAGGAGAATAAGAATGTTAAATGAAATTCAAAACGATGCTAAGTCGCGTATGTCTAAGTCAATTGAAAACCTAGAAGCGAACTTTGCAAAAATTAGAACGGGTCGTGCACACCCAAGTATCTTAGATGCAGTAACGGTAGAATATTACGGATCGCAAGTGCCTATTAGCCAAGTGGCCAATATTAACGTTGAAGATGCGCGTACATTAACGGTTCAGCCTTGGGAGCAACCGATGGTTGCCGTGGTTGAAAAAGCGATTATGATGTCTGATCTTGGTGTTAACCCGGTTACAAATGGTAGTGTTATGCGTATTCCTATGCCACCTTTAACTGAAGAACGTCGTCGTGATTTAACCAAGGTGGCGCGTCAAGAAGCTGAGAACGCACGTGTTGCTGTTCGTAACGTTCGTCGCGATGCAAATGGTGATGTTAAAGACTTATTAAAAGAAAAAGATGTAACTGAAGATGATGCACGTCGTTCAGAAGATCAAATTCAAAAGCTGACAGATGAGGCCGTTAAAAAAATTGATGCGCTTTTAGCAGAAAAAGAAGCCGTTTTGATGGAAGTTTAATCGCAAATTTAAGTCGATATTTATTGTTGTTTACGGCATAATTGACAGGTTTTATCGTATCAGTCGATTTGTAGTTAATGGCATACATAAAACGGCCTTAGAGAAAATTGTTGCTCTAAGGCCGTTTTTGTTTGTTTTTGGAGTTGTTTTGTCAGAAGTAGGTAGTGGGCTACACAAGCCTAAGCATATTGGTATTATTATGGATGGTAATGGTCGTTGGGCTAAAAACCGTCTTTTGCCTAGATTTATGGGGCACCAAAAAGGTTTAAATGCTGTAAAAAGAGTGGTTTCTCACTGTTCTGAAAGGGGTATTGAAGCTTTAACCTTATTTGCTTTTAGTACCGAGAACTGGAAACGCCCCAAAGAAGAAGTAAACAAACTTATGGGTTTGTTTTTAAAAGCACTACAAAAGGAAGTACAAAAGCTTTCTGAAAACAATGTGCAGTTACGTATTATTGGTAATCGTTCTGCATTTAGCGAACAAATTCAAAAACATATCGTTCAAGCTGAACAAGCAACTAAAAATAATACAGGCCTGGTATTAACTATTGCTGCCAATTACGGTGGTAGGGCAGATATTGTAGATGCCGTTAAACTCTGGCAGTTAAATCACCCTGATAAAAATGTTGCTGAATTAACTGAAGAGGCAATAAGTCAGTATATTGCGTTGTCAGATATTGCTGAACCTGATTTATTAATTAGAACGGGTGGTGAACAGCGTATAAGTAATTTTTTAATTTGGCAAATGGCTTATGCAGAATTGTATTTTACCGATTCGCTTTGGCCTGATTTTGGTGAAAAAGAGATTGATGATGCCATTTTATCTTTTTCAAAACGTGAACGTCGTTTTGGTCAAACTAGTGAGCAGGTAAAAAATAAATGTTAAAACAGAGAGTAATTACCGCGCTGATTCTAGTCGTCTTATCTATTTGGGCTCTTTTTTTCTCTTCAGATATGGTTTGGAAAGGGATTTTACTTATTATTGCTTTTATTGCGGCCTGGGAATGGACTGCATTTGCCAAAATAAAAGCTCCAGTTCTTAAAGTTTGTTATGCCTTTGGTATTGTGATTGTTGCGAATTACGCAATGGATATGCTTAATACACAGAATATCGTTTTTTTAACCATACTTGAAGCTATTGTTGTTATGTTGATTGTGTTGCGTTATCAAAAAACACAAGGCCAAATAGGGACTAAATCAAAGGCTTTTATCTTATTTACTGGAATCCTTTCCGTTATATTGTTTGTTGTTTCTATGTATCTGTTTAGGGCTGAGTTTGGGGCTTTAACGTTATTACTAAGTATGTTGCTTGTTTGGTCTATCGATACAGGTGCCTATTTTAGTGGGCGCCGTTTTGGAAAAAATAAATTAGCGGTATATGTTAGTCCAGGCAAAACATGGGAAGGGGTTATTGGTGGCGGTGTTTTAACGCTAATAATTGCCTTGGTTGTTTTGTATGCTCTTAAACAACCTTTTAATGCATCCTTTTTTGCCCTAGCTTTGGTGTTAACAGCAATAGCTTTGTTTTCTGTTTTTGGTGATCTTTTTGAAAGTGTACTAAAGCGTCAAGTAGGTTTAAAAGATAGTGGAAAAATTTTGCCAGGTCATGGTGGTGTACTGGATAGAATAGACAGTATTTTAATTGCTATTCCTATGCTTTATATTGCTTGGCATTATAGTATTGGGCTATAAGAGATGAATATGATGCTAATAATTAATATGGATATGTGTTAATGACATTTGTTTGGTCGCTTATAGGGTTTGTTCTTGTCATGGGCGTTATTGTAACGATTCATGAATGGGGCCATTACCAAGTTGGACGTTTTTTTAATATTAAAGTGCTTAAATTTTCTATTGGATTTGGTAAGCCAATTTATTCTCGTAAAGGCAAAGAAACAGAGTTTGTTATTGCTCAAATTCCATTAGGCGGTTATGTAAAGTTTGTTGATGAACGTGAAGGGGATGTGGCTCCTGAAGATTTACCCCGCGCGTTTAATAGACAGTCTGTTTATAAACGTTTTGCAGTTGTTGCCGCTGGACCATTAATTAATCTATTTTTTGCATGGGTTGTGTTTGCTGTAATGTATATGATTGGCACTACAGGTATGAAACCTATCGTTTCTGAATTTGCTAAAGGAACAGCATTACAAGCTTCAATTACTTCAAATATAAACACTCTACAAAATCACCAGGCCTGGTCTGTTTCAGAAGTTAATCACCAAGCTGTTTACAGTTGGCAGATGGTAAATCAGCAAATATTACAAGCTTTAGCTAAAGGTGATAAAAACATTAACGTTCAGTTTTCATCGGTTGATGGTTCGAGCGTATTAAATGCTTCAAATGTTGACTTATCGGCTGTTAATATTAATGAGCCTAAACAAAATTGGTTAAAACTCATAGGGTTTATACCAACAAAACCTATTCTGCCAGCAGTCATTGGTCAGGTGCTTGAAGGTGGTCCGGCAGATGTTGCGGGCTTAAAAAGTGGCGATAAAGTTATCGCAATTGGTAAAAACCCCATTCATAACTGGCAAGATTTTGTTAAAGTAGTCCAGTCTTTGCCAAATCAACAGGTAGAAGTGCAGTATGAACGTAATGGCATTGTTTATACTCAGCGAGCAAATTTATCTTCGTCGACATTAGAAAATGGCGAGATGGTTGGTAAAATGGGGGTTGGTGTACAAGTTGATGAACAAACACTTGCCCCTTACACTGCAAAAATACAGTACGGTTTTATCGATGCGTTTTCTCATGCTTATCAACGCAGTGTTGATTTATTTGTGATGAGTGTTGTTATGCTTAAACGTATGGTGATTGGAGAGGTAAGTACCAGTAATCTCTCTGGTCCTTTGAGTATTGCTCAATTTTCTGGACAAGCTGTTCAATCTGGCTTGGTGGCTTTTTTAAGTCTTTTAGGTTTATTAAGTTTAAGTATTGGTATTTTAAATTTATTACCAATACCTATTTTAGATGGGGGGCATTTAATGTATTACCTCATCGAAATGATTAAAGGTTCTCCTGTGAGCGAACAGGTTATGGCAGTCGGACAAACAATAGGCTTATTTTTGCTTGTTGGTTTAACGTTTTTGGCTTTATTTAATGATGTAATAAGAATATCCCATGGTTAATATGTTTCAAAAAAAATCCTCAACTAGCATTTTATCGGCGGCAATTGCTTCCTTGTTATTCACCCCGAGCATTGCCTTTGCTTTTACCGTTAAAGATATAAAGGTTGAAGGCTCAAATAAAATTGGTTTTGAAACAATCAATAGTTATTTATCGGTTAAACCTGGTAGCGAACTAGATAGTCAATCTATTCAGGAGAGTATTCAGCGACTTTATAAAACTGGTTTTTTTCAAGATGTTTCTCTCTATAAAAAAGATGATGGAACTTTGGTTGTTAAAGTGATTGAACGCCCTTCGATTGCCGATATTAAAATTAAAGGTAACTCTTTAATTGAAACAGATGTTTTAAACAAAGCCCTTGATGGTTTAGGAATTAAAAAAGGCCGTATTTATAACCAAGTACAAATGGACCATGTGGTTGTTGATTTGAAACGTCGTTATCAAAACCAGGGTTACTATGCGGCGATAATTAATATCACATCTAAAGAATTACCTAGAAATCGTGTTGAACTTAAAATCGATATTACAGAGGGTGAGCCAGCTAAAATTGGACGCATTAGTTTAGTTGGTAATAATGTTTATTCGGATGAACGCTTAAAATCGCAAATGCAAATGGCTGAGCATGTTTCATTTGGTAGTGGTGATAAATACTCTAAACCAAAAATGCAGGCGGATATAGAAACGATTAAGTCCTATTATATGGATAGAGGGTATGCAGAGTTTAAGATAGATTCCTCACAAGTCAGCATTTCTCCAGATAAAACTAAAGTGTTTACGACTATTAATATGACTGAAGGTTCGTTATATACGATTTCTAAAGTTGATTATTTAGGCGAATTAATTGTAGGCAAAAAAGAGCTTGAAGCTTTAACTCCGTTTAAAAAGGGAGATACTTTTTCTCGTTCAGCTGTTATTGAGGCGGTAAATGCTATACGTGATCGTTTAAGTGAAGATGGATATGCTTTTGCTGAGGTTGCTCCTGAAACCAAGTTTGATAAGAAAAATCGTACCATTGCGCTAAGTTTTAAAATAGAGCCTAAAAAACGCGTTTATATACGACGTGTAGAAGTAGAAGGTAATACACGCACTCGTGATCATGTTGTACGCCGTGAAATGCGTCAACTTGAAAGTGCGCCATACTCATTAAAATTAGTACGTCAATCTAAGCAAAGATTACAACGATTAGGTTATTTTAAAAGTTCTGATATTGAAACAAAACGTGTTTCAGCTGATCAAGTTGATTTGGTTGTAAAAGTAGAAGAGCAACCTACAGGGTCATTTTCCGCTGGGGTAGGGTTTTCTCAACTTGATGGTGTAAGTTTTAATATTGGTGTTTCTGAGCGTAACTTTATTGGTAGTGGTAACCAACTTAATTTTAATGTTGCCACGAGTTCTTCTACAAAGTCAGCCAGTATTGGGGTAACTAATCCATATTTTACTCAAGACGGAGTAAGTCTTGGAGCAAATATCTATTACAGCGAAATTGATGCTGACGAATTGGATATTGCAGATTATACAACCAATAATTTAGGCTTGAGTTTGTCGCTAGGCTATCCTTTAAGTGAAAATAATTCATTAAGCTATGGCTTAAAGTTTGATTCTCAAAGTTTAGTTTGTGCGGATGACTTTACTTATTGTACTGACTATATAAGTGAGTACGGCAAAAATACAAATTCAGTTATCGCCTCAATGGGCTGGACACATAATTCAACTAATGGTTTTTACTTTCCTACCAAAGGTCAAAAAACAAGTCTTTCTTTAGAAGCCGTATTACCGGGGACCTCTAAGGCACCGTATTACAAAGTTTATGCTAATGAAAACTGGTATCAACCACTAACAGATAACTTTACAATGCAGTTAAAAACCGGGCTTTCATTTGGTGATGGTTATGGTGATATTGATCATCTACCATTTTATGAGAACTTTTATGCTGGTGGTATAGGTTCAGTAAGAGGGTTTGAGTCAAACTCTTTAGGGCCTGAATACGATTCAACTATAGATGGCAGTGATAGCCCAACCGGTGGTAGTGTTAAAATTACGGGTACAGCTGGAATTGTATTTCCAGTACCGTTTATTGAAGATTCTAGTAATGCTCGCGTGAGTTTATTCTTTGACTTTGGTAATGTGTTTGACACATTTGATACTGTTGAAGCAAATGAACTGAGAACTTCAGCCGGTATTGGTGTTTCTTGGATTACGCCTGTAGGGCCTTTAACATTCAGTATTGCTCAACCTATTTCTTATACTAAAGACGATAGCTTGCAAACATTCCAGTTTACTTTAGGAACAGGTTTCTAAAAATATAGCAGTAGCGGTATAAAAGGAAAATTTTGTGGTGTTTATTACATCAATAAAATTTTTAAGGTAGAATTGCTTAACCCAGATAAAATAGATAAAACGGACGGATATTCAATGCATAATATTTTAAAACTTGCCTTTGCAATTTGTATTACTTTGGCTTCTACAGCGTCTTTTTCAGACACAGGAGTCAAGCTTGGTGTAGTTAATGTCGCCTTATTGCTTGAACAAGCGCCTCAGGCTAAGCTAGCAACGGCTTCATTAGAAAAAGAGTTTTCGCCACAACAGTCTGAGCTAAAAAGTTTAGCTGGCAATCTTGAAAAAAAACAAGCTGACTATCAAAAAAATAAAGCCGTTATGAGTGATGCTCAAAAAGTCAGTAAAGAGCGTGAAATCTCTATGTTAACTCGTGAGATTCAACGACGTCGTAACGATGTTCAAGAGCTACTAAACTTGAGAAGAAACGAAGAACTTGCTAAATTACAAAAAATTGTAAATGATTCAATCAAAGAGATTGGCCAAAAACAAGGTTTTGATCTTATCCTTTACGAAGGTATTGCTTATACAAATAAGCGTATTGATATTACGAATGATGTATTAACACATTTGAAAGCAGTTAGTAAAAAGCAGCGTTCTGAATTTAATAAATAATTCAGGAGAAAACTGTGCAACTAAAAAAAATTATTCAACACCTGAATAAACAAGGCATTTCTGTTGACTTGTTAGGTGATGATGCAATTGAAATCTCACAAGTATCAGGCCTTGATATTGCAAAAAAAGGTGAGATTTCATTTTTAACAGACAAAAAATACCTCTCTAATTTAGAAACATCATCCGCATCTGCAGTACTTATTTCTAAAGTAAACTCGGGAGATTATCCTTTTACCCAAGTTATTGTTGAAAACCCTTATTATGTTTATGCTCTAGTTGCCCAATTACTTAATCCATTTAAGGTGAGTGATGGCCAGATACATGCATCAGCAGTGGTTTCAAATTCTGCTCATATTGGAATGAACGCTTCTGTAGAAGCCAATGTGGTTATTGAAGATGATGTGACTATTGGTTGCGACTCAATTATCTCTGCTGGTTCAGTCGTTGAAAGAGCCGTTACTATTGGAAATAATTGTAGAATTGAACCAAATGTAACGATTTATAATAACTGTATCATTGGTGATAATGTCATTATTAAAGCTGGAGCAGTCATTGGTGGTGATGGTTTTGGTTGGGCTAACAATAAGGGACAATGGGTTAAAATACCCCAAATAGGGCGTGTTATTATTGGAAACAATGTCTCTATTGGGAGTAATGTCACTATTGACCGTGGTGCAATTGAAAATACGGTTGTTGAAGATAATTGCATTATTGATAACCAAGTTCACTTAGCGCATAACGTTGTTATTGGTTCTGGCTCAGCAATTGTTGCACAGGCAGGTTTTGCAGGAAGTACAATATTAGGTAAAAATTGTACAGTTGCAGGTCAGGTAGGTTTTTCTGGTCATATTTCAATAGTGGATAATTGTCACCTTTTAGCTAGAACAGGGGTAACGCAAGATATTAAAGAGTCTGGTACTTATGCTGGATTTCCTGCAATAAAAGCCATTGAATGGCAAAAAAACAATGTTCGTTCTCGTCAGTTAGATAAAATGGTTAAACAGATTAAGCAACTTGAAAAAAAGCTTGAATCACTAACTGAATAAAATTAATTAAATGTTATTGGATTATGAAAACAATGGAAGTTAAAGAAATATTTGAATACCTACCACATAGATACCCTTTTTTACTTGTGGATAGAGTGACTGATTTTGAATCAGGCAAAAGACTGACAGCGTTTAAAAATATTACCTTTAATGAGCCACAGTTTACAGGTCACTTTCCTAATAACCCAGTAATGCCTGGTGTAATGATCATTGAAGCAATGGCACAGTGTACAGGGATTTTGGCGTTTAGATCACAAGAAGAAAAACCAGATGGTTCATCTATGTATTACCTTGCAGCCGTTGATAACTGTCGTTTTAGACAACCCGCTATTCCTGGAGACCGTTTAGACTTTGAAGTTAAAGCATTAGGTAATAAACGAGGGATATGGAAGTTTGAATGTACAACGATGGTCAACGGCAAGCTGATTGCTTCTGCCGATTTGATGTGTGCTGAAAGAAAGGTTTAATTTTGATTCACTCTACCGCCATAATTGACCCTAATGCAACCATTGCACCAGGGGTAAAAATAGGACCCTTTTGTGTTATTGAAGGTAATGTCACTATTGGTCAAGGTTCTGTTTTAGATTCGCATGTTGTTATCGAAGGAAGTGTCACAATAGGTGAAAATAATCGGTTTTTTCCTTTCGTTTCAATTGCCTCGCCACAAGATAAAAAATACGCAGGCGAACCAACCACTGTTATTATTGGAAACAATAATACGTTTAGAGAAAATGTCACTATTAATCGTGGTACGACTCAAGACATTGGTAAAACGGTTATCGGTGATGACAATTGGATAATGGCTGGTGTTCATATTGCACACGACTGTATTATTGGAAGTCATTGTATATTTGCAAATGCGGCAGCATTAGCAGGGCACGTCATTGTTCATGATTGGGCTATTTTAGGTGGTTACACATTAGTCCATCAGTTTTGCCAAATAGGTGAGCACAGCTTTTGTGGTATGGGAAGTGTCATTAATCAAGATGTTCCAAATTTTGTTGTGGTATCTGGAAATTTAGCTGGACCTAGAGGTATTAATCTTGAAGGCTTAAAACGTCGTGGTTTTGATAAAAACCAACTTACTTTAGTCAAAAAAGCCTACCGAATTTTATACCGAACTGGTAATCGTTTAGAGCAAGCTTTACATGAGCTTGAGTTATTAAATGATGACAAAAAAACCTTAGATTCACTCATTCTTTTCTTAAAAAAATCTGATCGTGGCATCGTTAGATAGTCCTTCTATACATCAAGAGCCTAAGGTATTTGCTATGGTCGCTGGAGAGGCATCTGGCGATACATTAGGTGCTGATTTAGTCTCTAGTTTAAAAAAACGTTACCCTAATGCTCAATTTGTTGGTATTGGTGGGCCAAAAATGCTTGCTCAAGGTTTTGAAAGTTGGTTTCCAATGGAAGAACTTTCGGTTATGGGTTTATTTGAAGTAATCAAACACTTACCTAAACTTCTTAAGATTAGAAAACACCTTATTACTCGTTTGTTAACTTTAAAACCTGATGTTTTTATAGGTATTGATGCGCCTGATTTTAATTTTAAAGTTGAATTAATTTTAAAACAAAACTCAATAAAAACAGTTCATTATGTTGGGCCTTCTGTTTGGGCATGGCGTGAAAAAAGATTGGTTAAAATTAAAGATTCTGTAGACGGTGTTCTGGTCCTATTTCCCTTTGAACCTGATTACTATCATCGATATAACATTCCCGTAAAGTTTGTGGGTCATCCCTTAGCAAATCAATTTCCAGAAAAACCAAATACGCCCCAAGCCAAGTTAAATTTAGGCTATTTAACTACGGACAAAATTACAGCCATCCTTCCTGGTTCACGGATGAGTGAAATCAATAAAATGGTTGATGTCTACATTCAGGCCGCAAGTAAATTAGCTGAGATTTATCCTGATATGCATTTTGTTATTCCTTGCGTTCATCAAAAAGCCAAAGAGCGAATTCAGCAATCCGTTGTTCTGTTTGGTAAAAATATAAAAATTAAGTTACTTGATGGGCAGTCACGAGAAGTATTAGAAGCCTGTGATCAAGCTTTAGTTACTTCGGGTACAGCAACGCTAGAGTGTGCTTTGATGCGTAAACCATTGGTTTTAGCCATAGCGCTACACCCAATTTCATATTGGATCATGAAACGATTAGCTACGACTAAATGGATTGGGTTGCCAAATGTACTTGCTAATAAAACCCTTGTAACTGAATTAATACAAGAAAATGCCACGCCAGAAAAAATAGCACTCAATATGGGGCGGTTAATTATGGATCAAAAATTACGAGATAACCAAATTTCTGCCTTTGATATTCAATATCATCAATTAAAACAAAATGCTTCAGAGCTTGCGGCAGATGCACTCGATGATTGGATGTCCTAGTTTCATTCATTTAATATGCTGTAAACCTATTCAAATGTTTCAGTAGCAGTGGGCCGTTTGCCATAATCAATATCTACTTGGATTACCTATGAGCCAAAAAAGTCTTTTTTCAGATTCTTCACTACCAGAGTTTTTTTCATTAACCGGCACGACTGTTGGCGTTGACGAAGTTGGCAGAGGGCCTTTAATTGGTGATGTTGTAGCGAGTGCGGTTATTTTGCCAAAAAACTGTACTTTACCGCTCAAGGATTCCAAAAAATTAACAGAAGCTACACGCAATACTTTAGCGGTACAAATAAAAGAACAAGCAATCGCTTATGCAGTGGCTGTTGCAACGCCAGAAGAGATAGATGAAATCAATATTTTACAAGCAACCATGTTGGCGATGCAGCGCGCTGTTAAAATGATTGCTGATGCAGGCCATGAAATTCAACTAATTTATGTAGATGGCAATCGTTGCCCCAAACTTTCTTACACTTGCCAATCGGTTATAAAAGGTGATGATAAAGTCATGGAAATAAGCGCCGCGTCTATTCTTGCAAAGGTTTTTAGAGATCAACAAATGCATGAATTACACAAAAAATACCCAAATTATGGTTTTAATGAGCATAAAGGTTACCCAACAGTAAAACATTTGGCCGCTTTAAAGCAGTTTGGCATGATTCCTGGTTATAGAAAGACGTTTAAACCTGTTAAACAGTTATTAGAACAATGTTAAAAGAAGAGTAATCAAATATCTTCAATCCTAAAATTGAATTTACCAGGCCTGGTAAAATCAATTTTAATACCTTTAAGAAAATACATAATGCATATCCTAACGGCGTAGGGCATGCATTTAAGACCTAAAAAGGCGTAATTGTATGTCAACAACTTTAGCGCAGGTTGAAAAGACCGCACAATTAAGTAAAAACAACCAAATGAGTTTGATGATTTTTCAGGTTCAATTTCCTAAGGAAAATTATCAACCACCTTATTATGGTATGAATGTCTTTAAAGTACGAGAAGTGCTAGAGGCTAGGGCGTATGAAGTTTCGGCAATGCCTGAAACTAACGACTTAATTGAAGGAATGATTGAGCTACGTGGTGTTTATTTACCTGTTATTAACCTACCAAAATGGATGGGGTTTGAAATGACAGAAGAAGAACGCGAAAAATCGATTATTATCGTATCCGATTTCAGCCATAATTTTGTTGGTTTACGCGTTTCTTATATTCATGGTGTTGAAGAAAAAAACTGGTCAGATATTCATCCAGCAGGTAATTACAATGTAAATGTGAATACCAATCAAATTATTAATCACACTTACCTTCATGATAGTAAAACGCTTTGCTTTATTTTGGATATTGAAAAATTACTCATTGAAGCCATGCCTTCTATGGCTGAAAAAATCTTCGCTTCAGCTAAAAATGTAAAAACGGATGATCATCATTTTAGTGATGAGGTTTATGAAAAAACAATTCTATTTGCAGAAGATAGTAAGTCTATTCAAAAATATATGGGAATGGTATTTGACCAGCTTGGGCTTAAATATAAAGGCTTTGATAATGGTCGATTATTGCTGGATTACATTTCAAGCAAAGAGTCATTAACAGATATTTCAATGGTATTTACAGATTTAGAAATGCCTGTGGCTTCTGGACATACTGTTATAAGAGAATTACGCCAAAATGCACGAACTAGAAATATGCCTTTAATTGTTCATACCTCAATGACCAGTGATAATAATAGCCGCGAAGTTCTTGATATGGGGGCAAACTATTTTATTGGTAAGGTCGATACCGATTTGATTGTAGATACCATTTCAAAAGTGGAAAGTGATTTTAAAGATTGGTTGACGAATTAAGAAAGTGTTATTTATTTTGGGATTGAATCTAAATAAGATAAATTGAGTGAAGATGTAAAATTTAGATGTAAAAAAAGGTGCATGATCAGTGCACCTTTTTCGTTGTGGTAACCTAAAAATTAACGCTGACGCGCTTTAAATTTTGGGTTTGTTTTACAAATAACGTAAACTTTTCCACGACGTTTAACAACTTGACAGTCTTTATGACGAGTCTTTGCTGATTTCAAAGAAGATAAAATTTTCATCAGATATATCCATTTTTAGTGGCCGAATATTAATAACCAATTCGACTTAAGTTCAAATTTGAAGTCGCGGATTATAAGGCCTTAACTTATAAATGTCTAGTAAATCCATTCAAAAAACATCATAAATGGTACATTTAGTACTATTTTACTCAAATTAGCTTGCTTACTACAGTATGTAGTGCTCATTAGCGTATAATTTGCCTCAGTTTAACTTCAATCTAAATCTTTATGTCGTAAAGTAAAAATACTAGGCTTAAGAAGGTAATAAGACGGTTTTAATTAAGTTTATGAGTCAAGAAAAGAGCAATTCAAAAAAACAATCAAAACTCAGTATTGAGGATGTTTTAGGGGACGAAGGACATTTATCTAAATTGGTTGATGGCTATTCCGCTCGTCAGGCCCAAATAGATATGGCTCTTCAAATTAAAGAGCTTATTAACGATGATGGTACCTTGTTAGCTGAAGCGGGAACAGGAACGGGTAAAACGTTTGCATACCTTGTGCCAGCTCTATTATCGGGTAAAAAAATTATTGTATCAACGGCCACAAAAACACTTCAAGAACAGCTGGTTCATAAAGATTTACCCATTTTGTTTAAAGCTTGTAATGTCGCTGGTAAAGCACGTTTACTCAAAGGGCGTGACAATTACGTCTGCCCGCAAAGATTAGAGTTAACTGAGACGGTTGAACAACATAGTAAACATGATTGGAAAAAGCTCTCAGAAATTAGAAGTTGGGTTGATGACAAAACTCGTACCGGAGATAAATCCGAACTTGAATCCGTACCTGAAAATGACCCCATTTGGCGTAAAGTTTGTGCACGCATGGAGTTTTGTCAATCTGCAGAATGTAATCAGGAATCAGGGTGCTTTTATCCCGTAGCAAAACAAAAGGCGGCAGAAGCTCAAGTATTGGTTGTGAATCATCATCTTTTTTGTGCCGATTTAGCCTTAAGAGAGCAAGGTTTTGGCGAACTTTTACCCGATGCCGATGTTTATATTTTTGATGAAGCTCACCAGCTTCCAGATATTGCTGCACAGTTTCTTGGTTTTTCTATTTCACGAGGTCAATTAGAAGAATTAACTCGTGATATTAAACAAGCGCAAAAAGTTGAAGCGCCTGAAAATATAAAAATATCAGATTATGCTTCTTTATTAGATGAACAAATTAAGCTTATTAATGATGCTTTAGGTAAATGGGATAAGCGTTGGACTTGGAAGCAACTTAATGATGAAAAAGTCTTTCAAGTTGCGATTAAGCGTTTTATGGATACGTTAACCATCGTTATTGATGAATTAAAGCAAGTGGTTGAACGAGGCAAACAATTAAGTGCTGTTCATAAAAGAAGCCAAGATTTGTTAGGGTTAACTAAAGACTGGATAACCAGTCAATCTGAAAATAAAATTCGTTGGATAGAATCATCACAAGCTCGCTTTAAATTTAATATGACGCCATTAAGTGTGGCGGCTCCATTTTTACGCCAAAGAGAAAATATTGGTGGTGCGTGGTTGTTTACCTCAGCCACATTAAGTGTTGCAAGTAATTTTGATTACTTTGCTAAAAGGCTTGGTTTGGGTGAGGCAAAAACAAGTAACTGGCCTAGTCCGTTTGATTATCAAAAACAAGGTCTGGTATATCATCCAGTAGGATTACCTGAACCCAGAGATGAAAATTATACTAAAGTTATGCTGAGAGCTGCATGGCCGCTATTAAAAGCCAGTAATGGTTGTGCGTTTATGCTTTTTACCAGTCATAGGGCGATGCAAGAAGCAAAAGCTATTTTAGAAAGCCACTGGGATGGCAAGCTACTTGTACAAGGTGATTTGCCAAAGTTAAGTTTATTACAGCGTTTTAAAGAAACAGAAAAAGCAATATTATTAGGTACAAGCAGTTTTTGGGAAGGGGTCGACGTAAAAGGCGAGGCTCTTAAGTTAGTGATTATTGATCGAATACCTTTTGCCCCTCCTGATGATCCTATTGTTCAAGCGAGAGAAGCCTTTTTAAAAGAAAAAGGTCTAAATGTGTTTATGAACTTTCAGTTGCCAGAAGCGGTCATTGCTATGAAACAAGGGTCGGGACGTTTAATTAGAGATACGGAAGATAAAGGTGTTCTTATGTTGTGTGACCCTCGGCTATCCTCTAAAAACTATGGCAATACTATTAAGAATAGCCTGCCAGATTTCCCATGGGTTTATGATGCTGATTCAGCGATTAAAAAACTTTCTTAAACTAACGGTTAATGATAAAACGAGCGTCTATAAAATTTAAGGTTTTAAACAATATGTCAAAAACAATATATCCCACTGTATTAGCCGTTGAAACATCAACTTCAGCTTGTTCTGTTGCATTGATTCATGAGGGTAAAGAATATACTCAGCATGAAATTCTTCCTCAAAAGCACGCTCATAAAGTATTAGAGATGGTTGAGCAAGTTATTAACGCTTCTGCTATTGATGCAAATGAAATTGCGGTGCTTGCTTTTGGTGAAGGGCCTGGTGCTTTTACAGGAATTAGAATTGCTTCTGGAGTGATACAAGGATTGGCATTGGGATGGGATAAGCCAGTTTTAGCTGTTTCATCATTACAAGCTTTGGCTGAAAATTACTTTTCTAAAAACAAGCCTACAGATGATTGTGAATGGTGTGCGGTAATGGATGCCCGAATGAAAGAGGTTTATATTTTGCGAGGGCAATATCTTGCAGAGTCTAAAGAAATTATTTTGGAAACTCCTTTAATGATTTCACCCGATAATATAGATGAATTTTTACCGACAGAGACTACTTGTATTGGTTTTGGCGATATAGAAGAAATCTATCCAAATGTGATAAGTAAATTTTCTTTGTGGCAAACAGGGCTTCCAGAAGCCATATCAATAGCTAAAATTGCACAATTAAATATAGAAATGGCAAAATCGCTTGAAGAAGAAATACCAAAACCACTGTATTTAAGAAACCATGTCGCCGATACCATTGAAGAGCGAAAAATTAAAGCCAAATTGAAATCAATGTGAGGTTTTTAATTTTATCTACACAACTAAAGCAGGATAATATATTCTGCTTAAAAATTGAGCAGTAATGCTAAAGTATAAGACTTTATTAGTGTTTTTATAGTTAATATTTTATTACACACATGTTTATCCACAGTTAATGTGTATAACCTTTAAGATTAAGTTTACAGTAAAGAGGTAGTCGTATGACAAGTACAGGTTATAAATCTATTTTGGTAGCCGTTGATTTCTCTGAATACAGTCAAAATGCTGTAGCTAAAGCTTATGAAATTGCACAAGCTTTTCATGCTGAACTACGAATGGTGCACTTTGTTGAAATTCCAATCTACCCTGTTTTAGAGGACGTAGCGGTAATGGGAATGCCTGGTTTATGGGATGAAACAGCAAGCAAAAGTTTAATAGAGGCTTCAAACAAAAAACTGAGTGAATTAAGTGCGAAATTTAATATTAAAAAATATGAAGCCTTAAGTGGAATTGCAAGTGTTGATATTGTTGAATATGCCAACAATATTCAATGCGACTTAATTGTAATTGGCGCTCATGGTTTATCAGGTATACAACATTTAATTGGTTCAACTACAAATTCAGTTATAAATCATGCAAAGTGTGATGTCTTAGCGGTAAGAGTATCGGAATAAATCTTGAATCACACATTAACTTACACATTAACTTACACACTATCTATTTAAGCGATATTAAGGGTAAATGCAAAATGAATAAAGCGCCATATACTTTTAGAATTTTTCTGATTTCACTGTTGTTATTGGTATCAAACTACAGTTATGCCAATACGTTTCAAGTTGGTGAAACAGTCTTTGTTGCTTATCCAGCGGCAAATATAAAGGATGATGCTTTTATAGTCGGTAAGGTAAATAAAATTATGTCTAATGGTGATTTAAAGGTCGCTGTATTAGATTATGTTGAAGGTCATGACTATGGCGTGTCGTGCGTGCCGATGAGCAAAAATGATGTAGGTGAATCAATACCGTCAAATACCGATAATATATGGGATCTTTGGACTGATACTACAAAATTAGATAAACAGAAATTAGACTATGTTGTCTCTAAAAAAGATGTCTTAAAGCTAGGTAGAGGAAAAACCTATTTTATTGAAAGAAATAATCTATATATCGTTTTTGGACGATGGAAGTCTGATGCTCCAATGTTAAGTGCCGAACGAATGAGTGAAGCTGAAGGGCAGGCTAAAGAAAATGGTTTGGCAGGCATGATTCCGGCTTTTGAACTCGCAAAATTAGAGCGTAAAAGTTTTTATGGTGATTACGGGCGTCCTTTAATGCCTTTTGAATCTGTGGCACCCATGGTTAAAACGTTAAAAGCCTTAGAACAAGATTTAAATAAAAATGTGAGTTTTAAAAAATATTGGTTTGCTAAAGATAGGGATTGGAAAGCGATTTCTCAAAATACCAAAACGTATTTTTTAATGCAAGCTGCGGATAAAGTGCTGAGTGATGCAAAAGATTTGGTTTATGCGGATGGAGTAGAGAATGCTGCCCCAGAAGATCTGAAACAGCTTGATTTGTATATTAAAAGATTATCAAGAAAATAAGAGAAACAATTCTTTTATTAGATTAATGTTTGTTGTTATTTAGGATGGTGATAGTAAGTCGCATTTAAGTAATCTGCAACCTCAACGACCTCATCATCAAATAAACCAATATGTAAGTTTGTATTACATGAGGCTACTTTTTTTACTAGTTTATCGTAGGTTGTCGTTTTAGCAGGATCATAAGGTTTAGCGGCATGACATTTCATGCAGTTTGCAGAAGCGTGAAGCTCTTTACCAGGCATGTCTTCTGCCATAGCGCTTACAGAAAATAAAGTAAAACCCAAAGTCGTAATGGGAAAAAACTTACTTATATTGAAAGATAATGTTTTATGGATATTTTTCATATGCTAGCCCTTATTTTGAGTGTTGTTTATTAAACTTCTAATATTACATTCTAATGATATTTAAGTTATTAGGTATCAATAATACAGATGCCTATTAAAATTAATTTAATACTAAAAAAAACAATGGATTATGAAGTTTAAGCATAGAATAATCCCCCCTTATGAATGAAAGCCTTTATGGCCAGAATAGATATAAAAGAGACCTTATGAGTGAAGTAACCTACATTAAAGGTAAAGATGCCTGTTTAGAAAATTCGATCAGTAAAATGCATTCAGTATTGAATGAAATGAATTTTGAGATTAAAGAAGCTTCTTGGTTAAATCCTGTTGATAATGTATTTTCATTACATATTCATGATAAGCGTTGTCCTGGCCTATTTACTAACGGAAAAGGTACGAGTCGAAAATCTACTTTAGCAAGTGCTTTGGGTGAGTATTTAGAGCGTCTATCTACCAATTATTTCTTTTCGGATTATTGGTTAGAGCAAGCTAAAATTCAAAATGACCAGGCCTGGTTATATTATCCAGATGAAAAAGTATTTACAGAAGAGACAATCAACCAATGCTTAACACCTAATTTATGGTCATTTTATGATCCCACGGGTGAATTAGGTTTTAATGAGTTATTGAGTTTTAATGATTCAGAAGAATTGGTTAGAGGGATTCCATTAGTTAATGCACACAATAATGAAACGGTGTATTTTCCAATGAATTTACTCAGTAATTTATATGCAAGTAATGGATTGTCGGCAGGTAATACGGCTTTAGAAGCCCAGGTACAAGGTCTTTCAGAAATTTTTGAACGTTGGGTAAAAAATAAGATTTTAAAAGAAAACCTTTGCTTGCCAGAAATACCCAATGAGGTTGTTAAAGATTTTCCTGCTGTTGTGGAAGCCGTTGCCGCGCTTAAAAAAGAAGGTATTGAAGTCTCAATGCGAGATGCTTCATTAGGCGGTGTGTTTCCTGTTATTAATGTAACACTTTTTGAGCAAAAAACAGGTCGTTGTTTTGCTTCATTTGGCGCACATCCTATTTTTGAAGTGGCTTTAGAAAGAACTTTAACAGAGTCTCTTCAAGGTCGTCATCTTGATGATTTAGATGGCTTTCAACTTCCCGTTTTTGATGCATTTGCCGTGGCTGAACCAGAAAATATAGAAAATCATTTTATTGATTCAAGTGGTTTAATACATGCTAATTTTATATCTCAAAACTACAATTACGATTTTGTACATTGGGATTTCTCGGGTGATACTTCAGAACAATGGGAAGTTTTATGTAAGCTTGTTCAAGAGCAGGGCGCAGAAGTTTATGTAGCAAACTATCATCATTGCGGTTTTGCAGCTTGCCGAATTATTGTGCCAGGTATGTCTGAAGTTTACCCAACAGATGAATTACTTGATAGTAATCAGAATATTGGCAGATTACTACGTGAAGCTTTGTTTGAGCTTCCAAATAATCAATCGTATATAGAACTTGCTGAATTAATCGACAACTTAGGGTTAAGCGATCATCAGGGGGTAGCCTCGTTAATTGGGTTGATGCCAGACCCAGGTTCTTTTTGGGCAGAAGTAAAGGTCATAGAATTAAAATTTTGGGCATTATTAGCAGCCAAGAATTTAGAGTCGGCTTTTGATGTCGTTCAAGATACTGTTTATTATGTGAATCCTAACAGTAAATGGATTGTTGTATACCAAGCTTTAAAATACTCTCTTGAAATGGTGTTAGAGAATCAAGTTGATAAAAGTGCGACCTGTTATTTGTTTGGTAAATCAGTGAGTGACCAGGCCTGGAAATTTATTGAAGGCAATGATGTTTTTGCAAATGAAGTTTTGGGTATGAGTATATTTGAATGTTCACAAAGGCATCAGGCATTAATAAAAATATATAAGCTTGCAAATAACGTCAAAGTGAATGGGTTAAGTTAGTTTATTAAGCAATAAAATAATTAACCCCATATTTTATACATAAAAAAATCACATAAAATTATGTGCTTTTTGAGTAACTCTATAGAGCAAAATAGTTTTAATTTAAACGTATCTCATCTATTCGTTTATAACTAAAAATCATAGATTAAAGTTAACATCGTTTGTGTGTCAGTCTCTTTTGTTCCAGCAGCTGGGTTAGTGTTATGACGATACTTATAAGTTGCTTTTAAGTTCATCTTTTCTGCTACTTTTATTTTAAAACCTGTATTACTTTCTAGCTTAGTGCTGTTTTCACCTGAGGTGACAGATAAATCTTGAGTAAATTTAACCTGCTCATTGATTGCATGGTTAAAGTCTAATTTTGCTATACCAACCGTTTGTGAGTCGCTTTTAGTACCTTGTGTACTGTAATCGGTGTTTTGATAACCTAAACCAATTTCGCCATTTAAAGAGGTGTCTTTTGTTTTATATAAAGACTTACCTAGACCAATAGAGAAAGTGCTGTCTAAATCAATATCAGCAAATTTATCTTTCTCAAAACGAGCGCCAATAAAGCTGTAATAACTTTTGTCAGCATTGTAGTAACGGTTACCTTGTAAATCGACAATATAGCGTTCTTCTGTCTGTGTGCCATCTTCTGATTTATAGTTACCTTCAATCAAAGATTTTAACGTGTAGTTTTCCTGAGTATAGTTAAGTTTTAAAGCTCCGTAAAAAGCGGTGTTTTCAGTGTTACCCGTGCTGTTACTAAAACCAAGTTCACCAGAACCAGAAAGGCCGTTAGAAGTATTAGAATTAGCGTGCGCATTTACTGAAAGAGCCATAAAGGCCAGTGCAAATAAAGATTGAATTGTAGTGTTTTTCATAAATTAAAACTCCTAAGAATTATAGCCTGTATATGTTTCAAGTTTTTATAGTCTATTTAAAAGAAGTAGAGGATTTTAAAGGGAAAATTAATAAACGCAACTTTTTAAGGCATAAGTTTTTATAATTAATTCGTAATAATGGGTACTTTTCTATAAAATTTATAGGCAATTCGTCCACTTAAACAAGCAATTTTGGTAAAATACCATTAATTTAATCACCCTCTAATACTAGAATGTAGGCTTTACATGACAGAGGTTTGATATAAGATCAAAACGTTTTTTTAATCGCAGTGTAAGAGATAGCAACTAACGGCTAGTTTCATACTGTTTTTTATAAAGATGCAAAAGGTTTTATTGATATCCAAATTTGTTTTGTTTAACGCTTTAAATGTATTGATTTAGTTGGAATAAAAAAATATGAAACTTGATTTTTTAGATTTTGAACAACCTATAGCAGAACTAGAAGCTAAAATTGATGAGCTACGTCATCTAGATGGCGACGATATGAACCTTTTGCAAGAGATATCGGCACTTGAAAAGAAAAGTAAAAATCTAACAGAGTCTATTTTCAAAAAATTAACAGATGTAGAAATCGCAAAAGTTTCTCGCCACCCTCAAAGGCCTTATGCACTTGACTATATTGATAGTATCTTTACAGATTTTAAAGAACTTCATGGTGATAGAGCGTTTGCAGATGATGAAGCCATTGTTGCGGGAATTGCTCGTTTAGATGGTGAATCAGTCATGGTTATAGCCCAAGAAAAAGGGCGTGATACTAAAGAGAAAATTCGTCGTAATTTTGGCATGCCTCGTCCTGAAGGTTATAGAAAAGCATTGCGTTTAATGAAAATGGCCGAACGTTTTGGGCTGCCTGTTTTGACTTTTATTGATACTCCTGGTGCTTATCCTGGTATTAATGCTGAAGAGCGTGGTCAAAGTGAAGCTATTGCGCGTAACTTGATTGAAATGTCTGAACTTAAAGTTCCTATTATTTGTACCGTGATTGGTGAGGGTGGTTCTGGTGGAGCCTTAGCAATTGGTGTGGGTGATGTTACTATGATGCTTCAATACAGTACGTATTCAGTAATTTCGCCAGAAGGTTGTGCTTCTATTTTATGGAAAAATGCGGCGAATGCTGCAGACGCCGCTGAAGCATTAGGTATTACAGCCACCCGTTTAAAATCTCTAGGACTTGTAGAAGAGATTATTCCTGAACCTCTTGGTGGTGCTCATCGTGATTATCAATTGTCTGCCAATAATGTAAAACAAGCATTGGTGAATCAATTGAATACGTTAAAAAATAAACCAATTGATGAATTGGTTGAAACACGATACCAACGTTATATGGGTTTTGGAAACTTTGAAACGGCATAAAGCTTGTAATCAATTCCATTTAATAAATAATTATCTCAACGTTTTATTTTGAGGTAATTATGACCCTTTCAAATTCGCTATCTAATTCTTCAGTTACTAAGTCAGTAAATGAATTTTTACCTCAAGTGCCTAATAAATCAATTGTTTTTATTGCCTTTAGTGGTGGTTTAGACTCAACCGTTTTACTGCACTCTATTAATCAACAATCCTCTAAACAGAATAAGCAATTAGTATTAGTTGCTCTTTATGTTGATCATGGTTTGCAGGCCGAATCCAAGGAATGGTTTAAGTTCTGCCAAGCTTTTTGTCAAAAACTCTCTGTTGAGTTTCATGGTTTAAAGGTTACTGTAAAACATACTCAAAGAAAGGGCGTAGAGGCCGTTGCTAGAGCTTTACGTTATCAGGCTATATTTGCTTTTATTGACAATTATTTGGGTGATTCCAAAGAGAATGCTTTTTTATTAACGGGTCATCATCAACGTGACCAAGCAGAAACGGTTTTACTAAACCTCTTTAGGGGTGCCGGGGTGAATGGCCTTTCTGCAATGCTGCAGAATAAAAAAGTGACAACAACCAATAATCACTCCGTGTTTCATTCTAGACCAATATTACATGTGCCTTATTCTGCTATAGAGCAATATGCAAAAGTTCATTCGCTTTCTTACGTTACGGATAAAACGAATTTTGAGTTAAATTATAAACGTAATGTCGTTCGCCATACGGTTTTACCAAAACTTAATGAAGTGTGGCCACATGCGCAATCAGCCTTAGACAAAACGGCTCTTCATTTACAAGAGGCGAGTGAATTATTGGATATATATGCAAAAATTGAGTTGAGTGAATCCGAATCTTCAAACTATTTTTTTAGCTTTAAAGATTTTATAGAGTTTTCTTGGGTAAGACAGAAAAATACCTTGCGTTATTGGTTTAAAATCTATTGGCCAGAGATTATTCTTAGCCAAAGCCACTATGATTGGATAAAAGAATCCTTAATGGAGTTTGCTCAAAGTCAAAATCATAATTTTTGTTATGAGCTACCACAGGGCGTTTTAAGGGTTTATCAAAATAGACTTTATTATCTTAAAAATAACCCTAATAGTTATTGTTTTAGTGTAAATGAATTTGATGATTATAAAAAGGTTGAAGGTAATAAGGAAAATGGTAACTTTTGTTTTAATTTCAACTTGTTGAATGAGTTATCTAATGTAAAAATTAGATCAATTTCACAAGATGACTTAGTCCATAGAAAAGCTTTAAAACGTTTTTTTCAAGACAATAAAATCCCTGTTTGGGAAAGAAAATTTTGGCCTGTATTGCTCGTAAATGAAAAGATTGTGTCTGTACTTGGTTGTAATAATGCACTAAAGACATCTTCTTTAGAAAACTCAACAAACTCGCCAGAATCCATTTTATGTGTTTCTCATGCACAGCGTATTTCTTGGATGGGGATTGTTTAATATTAAATGAGATGTTTGCTTTTAAGGATTTACACGCTTGATTCCTATTCATCGTTTGAAAAACAAGCCTAGTAAATTCTAATTAATTCATTGCTGAAAATACAGTATTACGCTATAATTCCCTTCCATTCTGATAGCTTAAATCGTAATTTCAAAACTTCAAAAAGTGTTTATTGATGACTAAATTTATTTTCGTAACAGGTGGTGTAGTTTCCTCTCTAGGAAAAGGCATTGCAGCGGCCTCTTTGGGTGCATTATTAGAGGCTCGTGGCCTTAAAGTTAGTATGCTAAAGATGGATCCGTACATTAATGTTGATCCTGGGACTATGAGTCCTCTACAGCACGGTGAAGTTTTTGTAACCGATGATGGTGCTGAAACCGATTTGGACTTAGGTCATTATGAACGTTTTGTTCAGCGTAATTTTACGCGTAGAAACAGTTTTTCTACAGGCCAAGTTTATGAAACGGTTATTCGTAATGAACGTCGTGGCGATTATCTAGGTGGAACAGTTCAGGTTATCCCACACATTACGGATGAAATTAAAAAGCGTATTCAGAGAGCGGCATCAGGATTTGACGTTGTTCTTGTTGAAGTTGGTGGTACAGTAGGTGATATTGAATCTTTACCTTTTCTTGAAGCCATTCGTCAATTAAGTATTGAAGTAGGGCGTGATCGAGCTTTATTCATGCACTTAACTTTATTACCTTATATTGCTGTAGCCGGTGAAGTTAAAACAAAGCCTACTCAACATTCAGTAAAAGAATTAAGATCTATTGGTATTCAGCCTGATATTTTAATCTGTCGTTCAGAGATGGAACTTCAAGAGAGTGAAAAACGCAAAATAGCATTATTTACTAATGTTGAAGAGAAAGCGGTTATTAGTTCACTCGATGCCAATACTATTTATGCCGTACCAAGAATGTTGCATGAACAAGGCTTGGATGAGTTAGTTGTTAAAAAACTAGGTATTGATGCAGGAGCTATTAATCTATCTGACTGGGATGAAGTTGTTCATGCTCAGTTAAACCCAGATAAAGCTGTTGAAATTGCCATGGTTGGTAAATATGTCGATTTAACAGAAGCTTATAAATCTTTAATTGAATCCTTAATTCACGCGGGTATACACACAAACACCCGAGTTAATATTGATTATATTGATTCAGAATCCCTAGAAACTGACGGTATTGATGTATTAAAAAATAAAGATGCTATTCTTGTTCCAGGTGGTTTTGGTGAACGCGGTGTTGAAGGTAAGATATTAGCTATTCAATATGCACGTGAAAATAAAATTCCTTATTTAGGTATCTGTTTGGGTATGCAAATGGCCGTGGTTGAATTTGCACGTAATGTTGCTGGTTTAAAAAATGCACACAGTAGTGAGTTAGATGCCGAAACACCATATCCAGTTGTTGCTTTAATTACTGAATGGACTGATGAAGATGGTAATAAAATAGAAAGAACTGAAGATGCTGATTTAGGCGGAACCATGCGTTTAGGTGGCCAAAATTGTGTATTAAAAGCCAATACAAAACTTCGTGAAGTCTATGGGGAAGATGTTATTCGTGAAAGACATAGGCATCGTTATGAAGTGAATGACGGTTATATTCATAAGTTAGAAGAAGCAGGTCTAATTATTTCAGGACGTTCTGAAGATGGTAACTTAGTAGAAACGATTGAAGTGGCTGATCACCCTTGGTTTATTGCATGCCAATTCCATCCAGAATTTACATCAACACCACGTAATGGGCATCCGTTATTTACAGCGTTTGTTCAAGCCGCAAACACCTATAAAGCAAAAGGGTAATAAATATGAATTTATGTGGTTTTAATGTTGGTATCGACCAGCCGTTCTTTTTAATTGCAGGTCCTTGTGTTATTGAATCTGAACAATTAGCGATTGATACAGCTGGGCAGTTAAAAGAGATGACGGATTCTTTGGGGATTCCGTTTATTTATAAATCTTCTTATGATAAAGCGAACCGCTCTTCTACTAAGAGTTTTAGAGGTTTGGGCGTTGAAGAAGGTTTGCGCATTTTACAAAAAGTTAAAGATGAAATTGGTGTGCCTGTTTTAACGGATGTACATGAAGATACACCATTAGAAGAAGTGGCTTCAGTTGTAGATGTTATGCAAACGCCAGCTTTTTTGGTACGCCAAACTAATTTTATTCAGAATGTTTGCCGTCAGGGTATTCCTGTAAATATCAAAAAAGGTCAGTTTCAAGCACCTTGGGATATGGATCAAGTTGTTGCTAAGGCTCATGAAGTAGGCAATGAAAATATTATGGTATGTGATCGAGGCACCTCTTTTGGATACAACACTTTAGTTTCTGATATGCGCGGACTTGCTTCAATGCGTTCAACAGGGTGCCCAGTTGTTTTTGATGCAACACATTCGGTACAACAACCAGGTGGACAAGGCACGACTTCTGGCGGACAAAGAGAAATGGTTCCTGTGTTAGCCAGAGCGGCCATTGCGGCTGGTGTTTCCGGTATCTTTATGGAAACTCACCCAAATCCTGGAAAAGCATTGAGTGACGGGCCTAACATGTGGCCAATTAATAACCTTAAGCCATTGCTAGAAACACTAAAAATGTTAGATGATACCGTTAAAAAACAAGGTTTTATTGAAAATAGTCTATTAAATAAATAAGCTTTATTCATGTATGAATGTCATCTTGACGTCATATAAAAAAATTATAATAAATCCGATTACATAAAAATTTAAAAGAAGTAGGAAGTTAGAATGTCATTAATTAAAGATATTAAAGCACGTCAAGTTATTGATTCTAGAGGTAACCCAACAGTTGAAGCTGATGTGATTTTAGAGGATGGGTCAATTGGCCGTGGTATTTCTCCATCAGGCGCATCAACGGGTTCTCGTGAAGCAATTGAATTACGTGATAATGATAAGTCTAAATTTGGCGGCAAAGGTGTCCTAACTGCTGTAAATAACATTAATACTGAAATTAAAGCAGCATTACTTGGTAAAGATGCAACGAATCAAGCGGCTATCGATGCTGTTATGATTGATTTAGATGGTACACATAACAAAGCACGTTTAGGTGCAAACGCTATTCTTGCTGTATCGATTGCCACAGCTCAAGCCGCTGCACAATCTAAAGGCTTACCTCTGTACGCATACCTAAAAACAGATACCTATAAAATGCCAGTACCAATGATGAATATCATTAATGGTGGTGAACACGCTGATAACTCGGTTGATTTTCAAGAGTTTATGATCATGCCAATTGGTGCGCCAACCATGTCAGAAGCTATTCGTTATGGTGCAGAAGTTTTTCATGCACTTAAAAAAGTACTGCATGACAAAGGTTACAATACATCAGTAGGTGACGAAGGTGGTTTTGCACCAGACCTTAAGTCAAATGAAGAAGCGCTAACCGTTATTTTAGAAGCGATTGAAATTGCTGGATATAAAGCAGGCAAAGACATTATGATCGCTATGGATGCCGCTTCATCAGAGTTATACAGTGATGGTAAATATAATTTAGGTTCAGAAAATAAAGTATTAACGTCAGAGCAAATGGTTGATTTACTTTCTAGTTGGGTAGATAAATATCCAATTATCTCAATTGAAGATGGTTTAGATGAATCTGATTGGGATGGTTTTAAATACCAAACAGAAAAAGACGGTAAACGTTTACAGATTGTAGGTGATGATTTATTTGTAACGAATCCTAAAATCTTTGCAGAAGGGATTGAAAAAGGGATTGCAAACTCTATCCTAATTAAAATCAACCAAATTGGTACTTTAACAGAAACATTTGAAGCGATTGCTATGGCTAAAGAAGCAGGTTATACCGCTGTTGTTTCTCATCGTTCTGGTGAAACAGAAGATACCGTTATTGCTGATATCGCCGTTGCTACAGGTTGTGGTCAAATTAAAACAGGTTCTTTATCACGTACAGACCGTATTGCAAAATATAACCGTCTGATTCGTATTGAAGAAGAATTAGGTGCAGAAGCGGTTTACCCAGGTAATGATGCTTTTTATAACCTTAAGTAATTTTAAGAAATGATAATTTACCAGGCCTGGTAATGTGAAAAAACTCTATTTAGCATTAGCTATCCTGATTGTAATATTACAAGTTCGTCTTTTGTCCTCCGAAGGAGGGCTTGGCGAACTTTTTTCGTTACAGGAACAGTTAAAAACACTTGAAAGTTCTTTGGAAGAGCAGCGTTTAATTAACGCTAAACTTGCTGAAGAGGTTAAGTCACTTCAATCAAATCCATTGTCTATAGAAACCTTAGCAAGACAAAATCTTGGTATGGTAAAAAAAGATGAAGTATTTATAAAGGTGATAGAGCTTAAACCTGGTGATGTATCAACGAAGACAAAATTATCAGTAAACAATCAAGTTGAAGCTAAGTCGAGTGATAGTGGTTCTTCAGAATAATCGTTCTATCAAAACCGTATTATTATCCCGTTTATTGCTGATCTACTAATGGATTATGATTTTGCTTTAAGCAAAATATTTACCGCGCCTGTTCCGCCTTGCTTTTCTGGAGCGCTGGCAAAAGCGATAACGTTTGATGTTTTACGTAAAATAAGGTTTACCAAGTTTTTTAGTGCGGGAAATTCATCATTTGAATTGTAGCCTTTGCCATGAATAATTCTAATATGACGCAATTTTTCATGGCTTGCTTGGTTTAAAAATGCAATGATTTCATTTTCTGCTAAATCCATTGTTAAGCCGTGTAAATCAAGGCAATTCTGTATTGAGAATTCACCTTTTTTAAGCTTGCTAATCTCTTGAATTCTTAAGCCTTTTTGGTAATAAAGTAAGTTTTCAAATGCCGTAAATTTGGCAATATGCTTACCTTTATAAAGATCTACAGGTCTAACGGTTTCAAGCCTATTTTGTGAAGTATTGTGTTTTTTTCGAACACGTTTAATCACTTCAGACTGTGACGTTTTATTTGTTGAATTATAAATGTTTTCAACTGTCTTTTTTTGAGACAGCGGTACAACATCTAACATCGCTTCTGTAAATAGGTTTTTATCTTCTTCTGACATCATTAAGACTATATAATTAGGCAATCCATTTGCTGGCAATGTCATGCAAGGTTGCGAATACAAATTTTCGATTTAATTTAAGGTATTGTACATTATGAAAATCCTACTCTCTAATGATGATGGATATTTTGCACCAGGAATACAGACCGTATTTGAAATGGTAAGAGAAAATTTAGATTTTTCGCGATTAGATATCGTTGCACCGGAACGTAACCGTAGTGCTGCCAGCAACTCTTTAACGCTACTAGAACCTTTACGTATGAATTTACATTCTAGTTTAAGTCATGACCCTAGAAGTCATGTATTTAGTGTTAATGGTACCCCAACAGATTGTGTGCACCTAGGCATGAATGGCGCTTTAGGTTATCAGCCAGATATCGTGCTTTCGGGCATAAATTCAGGCGCGAATATGGGCGACGATGTTTTGTATTCAGGTACGGTTGCTGCAGCAACAGAAGGCCGCTTTTTAGGCAAACCTTCTATTGCGATATCTCTTTGTGGTGATCAAAATTTTGATACAGCAGCAAATGTATTGTTACAAGTTTTTAATGATTTACCCAAACTGGCTTTAGAAGCAAATACCATTCTAAATATTAATGTACCTGATATCCCTTTAGAGCAATTAAAAGGTATAAAGGTAACCCGTTTAGGTAAACGTCATATTTCAGAGCCTATTGTTAAGCAAACTGATCCAAGAGGTTTACCCATTTATTGGATTGGGCCAGCGGGTTTGGCGGCTGACGCAGGTGAAGGTACGGATTTTTATGCCGTTGAACATGGCTATGCATCTATTACGCCACTTAAAATAGATTTAACGCATTATGAAATGCTTGATGCTATGCAAACTTGGGAAAAGGGGTTAAGTGTTGGCTAAAACCAAAAGCTTTATTACTCAAACTCACTTTATAGCGTTATTACTTGCATGAAATACCCTAATTTAGCATTTGAACATTATCAAGGTGTAGGCATGACCTCACAGCGCACTCGTAACCGTTTAGCCGAACGGTTAATTGAAAAGGGTGTTAGAGATGGTCCCGTTCTTAATGCAATAAGAGTTGTGCCACGTCATTTATTTATTGATGAAGCTATGGCTTCACGTTCTTATGAAGATACTGCGTTACCAATAGGGTATGGACAAACTATCTCTCAGCCTTGGGTGGTTGCAAAAATGACTCAATGGCTTCTCGAAACGCATCAACCAATCAAAAAAGTGTTAGAAATCGGCACAGGTTCAGGTTATCAAACCGCTATTTTATCCCTTTTAGTTAATCAGGTTTACAGTGTTGAGCGCATTCAACCCTTATCAGATAAAGCGCAAGTTACTTTAAATAAGCTCAAACTGGATAATATTGAATTTTCACTAAGTGATGGCCATTGGGGTTGGTCAGAAAAAGCGCCTTTTGATGCCATTATTTCTGCTGCATCACCTGAAGAATTACCTATAGAACTTATTCATCAACTTAAAATGGGTGGCCGTTTGGTTATGCCGATTGGCGGTTTAGAACAAAAGCTATATGGCTTTGTCAAAACGCCGAGCGGTGTTACAAAAACTTGTTTAGGAGAGGTTATGTTTGTCCCTATGAAACAAGGAGTTGAGGTGTGAAAATATTTACCCCTTTATATGATCTAGCCATTAAATGGTCTAAACACAAACAGGCTCCTAAATACCTGTGTGGACTGAGTTTTGCAGAGTCTTCTTTTTTTCCTATTCCACCTGATGTTATGCTTATGCCAATGAGTTTAGCTCAACCGCAAAAAGCATTTTATTACGCCTGGTTAACCACTTTATTTTCTCTGTTAGGTGGGGTTGTAGGTTATTTGCTTGGGTACTTGGCAATGGATTTATTAATGCCAACAATAGAGTCTTTAGGCTACGCACACAAAGTACAAGAGGTAAATGCTTGGTTTATTGAATACGGTGTTTGGATTGTCTTTGTTGCGGGTTTTAGCCCAATTCCTTATAAGCTTTTTACCTTAAGTGCCGGTGCAAGTGCTATGGCATTTATTCCATTTATTATTGCTTCCTTTTTTGGTCGTGGCGCACGTTTTTTTCTAGTTGCGGCATTAATGCGCTGGGGAGGGCAAAAATTTGAAGCAAGTATTCGAAAATGGGTTGACTGGATTGGCTGGACCTTAGTACTATTAATTATCATTTATATTGCTTATAAATCCTTTATGTCTCATGATTAATCATAAGAGAATTTTAAGTAATCAAAATTATCCGTATTATTCAAGGGCGCTTTTCTACAAGGGTCTACCATCGAAATAAAGAGAAAAAGATTTTATTATGTCTGTTATGACTCTATCAAGAGCAAAAAAAATAACGCTTACCTGCTTTGCAACCGCTTTATTAAGTGCCTGTTCTTCACCTCTTAAGTATGAACCAAGAGATGAACAATCATTCACTAAAAGCACCTCAAATAAAACGGGTATAAACCTTTGTCGCTCTCCTTATATTGTAAAACCCGGTGATACCTTAAGTGGTATTGCTGTGGATTGTAATGTCGAAATGCAAGAGATTGCTCACTTAAATCACCTTTTGCCACCTTATATTATTTATGTAAAGCAAGAACTTGTGTTGCCTATAAAGCAGATGGAAGAGCAACATTCAACTGAGAAAAAATCTGTAGCAAAAAATACGGTTTATCACCAAAAAACAGAAAAAACTCAAGCTAAACAAACAAATAATCATGTTTCATCATCTACTAAACCTGCTAAGCCAGTTAAAAAAGAAAGTACGGCTAGAGCAATTGAATTATCTGATAATAAAACGTCTAAAACGCATACAAAAAGTAATAGCAAAAGCAATAAATGGCAGTGGCCAATGCAAAAAGGTTTATCGTATAAATATCTACGAGATAGTGCAGGTTTATCTGTTTTAGAGATTTATGGTGTTCCAGGCCAAAGAGTCAAGGCGGTTGCCTCTGGAAAGGTTGTGTATGCAGGTGATGGCATTATTAATTATGGCTGGATGTTAGTGATTAAACACGATAACGATTATATGTCTATTTATGCTCACAATAGCGCATTATTGGTTAAAGAGGGTGATTCGGTTGATGCGGGTCAAACCGTAGCAACAATGGGAGCTACGGGTAATACTAAAAGACCAAAACTCTACCTTGAAGCAAGGTATCAAGGACGTAAAATCGACATTAAGAAGATGTTAAAACCGTAATTATTAATGAAGGTATATTAAGGTATATTAATAAAGTTTTTTAAATTTTATAAAAACTACGATTTACTAGGCCTGGTATGCCAGTGGGTAAAGATACTTTGTAAGCATAAAATTAAATCTAAAAAGAGTTTAAATTTGCATACAAACTTAGCGTTAAGACATGATTAAAGCTAAAACAATATCTCTGTCTTCTGTTGTAAGTACGTTATATGTTCTACAAGCAGCATCGTTTGCCATCACTTCTAAGCCGACACCTTTAGAAACACAATATGCAAATAACTTAGGCTCTGGAAAAGTTTGCTGTTCTCCCGTTCCTAAAATAATAACTTCAGGTTTTTCTTCTAGTAATGAGTCCAATAACTCGGTGGTTAAGTTATCAATACTTAAACATGGCCAGCTTTCTTCAACCTTTGTTTGAGTCATATAACAACTCTGAGTCAATTCTAAATTATTTACTTTTACCAGGCCTGGTTCATAACGTTTAACGGCATAAACATTTGAGTCTCGGTGTTCAGTAAATTTCATTGGTATACCTCTAAAAATGAGTAAGTTATGTTTATGATTATAGCGAATTGTTTGTTATAGAGTTTGATTCATGTGTTCTTATCTTTAACATCCACCCATTCGTTAATTAATATAAATGAAGTGTAATTTAAAAAAGTCATTAAAAATATTCATATGAACCCTAAAAACAGTCTTTAACTAAAGATTTTCAATTGACGTAAAAAATGGATGCTGTATCATAATTCCTTTATCTATTTTCCTCTCAAAAGCTGTAATTACGCCCTTACTTAGGTTTAAGTAAAATCAAGTTGAGTAAACTCAACTTAAGTAAATGTGGTGACAATTTCGGCATTTATTTTTTTAGCATAACCAGTTCATATTGATAGAAGGTGTACTTCCCGTGGCAGACGATTTTCAAAGAATAAACAGACTTCCTCCTTACGTGTTTAATATTGTTGGCGAATTAAAAGCCGAAGCCCGTCGTAGAGGGGAGGATATTATCGATTTTGGTATGGGTAATCCAGACCAGGATACACCAAAACATATCGTTGATAAGCTGATTGAAGTCGTTCAAAGAGAAGGTACTCACCGCTACTCTGTTTCTCAAGGGATTCCTCGTTTACGTAAAGCCATTTGTAACTGGTATAAAACTAAATTTGATGTAGATCTTGATTATGAAACCGAAGCCGTTGTAACTATTGGGTCAAAAGAAGGTCTTGCGCATTTGGCTATGGCTACAGTTGATAAGGGCGATACCGTTTTAGTCCCTAACCCAGCTTACCCAATTCACCCTTATGGATTTGTTATTGCTGGTGCCGATATTCGTCATGTAAAAATGACACCAGATGTTTGTTTTTTTGATGAGCTAGAAAAAGCGATTAAAGAGTCGTGGCCAAAACCAAAAATGTTAGTGCTTAACTTCCCCGGTAACCCAACAACTCAGACTGTTGAGCTAGATTTCTTTGAAAAAGTTGTTGCCATTGCCAAAGAACATAATATTTGGGTTATTCATGATTTAGCTTATGCGGATATTGCTTTTGACGGTTATAAAGCACCTTCTATTATGCAAGTAGAAGGGGCCAAAGACATTGCCGTAGAATTTTATACCTTATCTAAAAGTTACAATATGCCAGGCTGGCGTGTTGGTTTTATGGTGGGTAATAAAACTTTAGTTAACGCCTTAAAACGTATGAAATCTTATTTAGATTACGGTACCTTTACGCCAATTCAGGTTGCTGCTATTGCTGCTTTAGAAGGGCCGCAAGAGTGTGTTCAAGAAATTTCAGACATGTATAAATTACGTCGTGATGTACTTTGCCAAGGACTTAACTCTATTGGCTGGGATGTTGTGCCACCTAAAGCAACTATGTTTGTGTGGGCGCCAATTCCAGAAGAATATAAAGCGATGGGCTCAATTGAATTCTCTAAAAAATTACTGAGAGAAGCAAAAGTTGCAGTATCGCCTGGTGTTGGTTTTGGCGACTACGGTGATGATCATGTTCGTTTTGGTCTAATTGAAAATGAACACAGAATTCGTCAAGCTGTTCGTGGCATTAGAGACATGTTTAGACAAGACGGATTAATTAAACAAGATTAAATAGAGATTTTTGCGTGAAAAATAAAGTAAATAAAAACCGCAAGCGTTAACGTTTAGCAACAAAATTTAACTAAGCACGGTTTTTATTATGCTACTGGATCTCGCAAATCTCTTTTTAAATATATATTTAAAAGAACAAACAAAGAATAATCGTTAGGAAACAAAAGAATGAAGACAGTTAAAATAGGATTGCTTGGATTAGGTACTGTTGGTGGTGGAACTGTTGATATTTTAACAAACACCATGCCTGAGATAGAAAGACGCCTTGGTCAAAAAATTGAAGTAACGATTATTGCTGTACGTGATTTAAATCGCCCACGCTCTGTTGATACAACCGGTATTATTTTAACTGACAATACCGAAGAAGTCGTTAATCATCCAGATGTTGATATTGTGGTTGAATTAATGGGCGGTACAGGCCTGGCAAAAACATTATTAGAAACGGCAATTAAAAATGGTAAACACATTGTAACGGCAAATAAAGCGTTAATTGCCGAACAGGGTAATGCTATTTTTGCACTTGCTAAACAACATAATGTTATTGTGAATTACGAGGCAGCGGTAGCAGGGGGGATTCCTGTTATTAAAGCCGTTCGTGAAGGTCTAGCTGCCAATAAAATAGATTGGATTGCCGGGATCATTAACGGAACAGGCAACTATATTCTTACCGAAATGAAAAAGCCTGGTGCAGATTTTGCCAAGGTGCTTAAGGTCGCCCAAGAACTAGGCTATGCAGAAGCCGACCCAACTTTTGACGTTGAAGGTATTGATGCGGCACATAAATTAACTATTTTGGCTTCTATTGCTTTTGGTATTGAACTGCAATTTAATAAAGTTTATACCGAAGGTATTAGCAAAATCACGGCGGATGATATTCGTTTTGCGCAACAATTGGGCTATGAAATCAAACATTTAGGTGTGGCAAGTCGTGCAGAAAATGGCTTTTCATTACGTGTTCACCCAACCCTTGTACCTAAAGATGTATTAATCGCAAATGTAAGCGGTGTTATGAATGCGGTTATGGCAAAAGGTAACCATGTTGGGCCAACTATGTATTATGGTCCTGGTGCAGGTGCTGGGCCAACAGCCAGCTCTGTTGTTGCAGATATTATTGATATTGTACGTTGGAAAAACCAACCGCAAGAAGATCAAGTACCCGCTTTAGGTTTTATTTCTGATCAACTAGAGTCTGTTCCTGTGGTTTCTATTGATGAAATAAGTGCCTCATATTATATTCGTTGTTTGGCTAAAGATCATTCGGGTGTTTTAGCAAGAGTAAGTTCCATTTTTGCGCAGTGTGATATTAGTATTGAACACATGCTGCAAGAACCATCATCCGAAAAATCAGACGATGCAACCTTGGTTATTATTACCAATGAAGTTAAAGAAACTAAAGTGAATACAGCTTTAGCAGAGTTAGCGGCATCAGCGGATATTGAAGGTGAAATTCAAAGAATTCGTATCGAAACTTTGGGTTAAGTTAATTGAGTTAAGCTCATTAACTTTATCTAAAAAGTCGGGCTTGCCCGGCTTTTTTATTGCACAATACAATGTAAATACGCAATTGCTTAAAAATTAAAATGATTACTAATTATAAGAATTTGCACAAGGAGATAACCGTTGTCACAAGCCGTAACTCTATGGGCACCTGATTTACTTAATGTATTAAGGGTCAAAGAAGCTAAAGAAGCCTTGGCACAAATTACATTACCAGGCCTGCAATTTTTATTAGCAAAAGGTGATAAATTTTTAGCTAAACCACAATCTTTTTATGAACAAGCAAGCTATCTTTTTCATCAACCTATTTGTTTGCCTGAAGCGGCTACACAGGCTTCTATAGAAGTAGAAGCATTTAATCAATCGCACTTTTGGCTGAGTGTTGATCCGGTGCAAATGATTCCAGATAGAGATACATTGGTCTTAATACCTGGTGATAGTTTGCAAATTACCGAGCTAGAATCTCAAGCACTTTTAGCCAGCTTTAATCAGCATTTTGCAGATGACCAGGTGCAGTTAGTTTGGGCAAGCCCAACGCATTGGTATTTATCTATAGTGCAACCGGTTGATTTACATACCATGCCATTAGAAAAGGTTGCCTTTCAATCTGTAAATAGATTTTATCCCACAGGTAATGCGGCGCAATATTGGCGTCAATTGCTTAATGAAACACAAATGTTATTTTATACCAACCCAATTAATGAAAAACGCAGAGACATGGGTGAGCCAGACATTAATAGTGTTTGGGTTTGGGGTGAAGGTAAAATCGATTTAAACCAAATTAAGCAAAGAAAAGATGCGGTAATTTGGTCTAATAATATCTATTTGCAAGGGATGGCAAAATTAACAGATGCCCATTCTATGCCCAATGCCAAAAATTACCAGGCCTGGTTAAATCAAACTCAACAAGATTTACCTGCAACAATCAGCAAACATCTTATTCATTTAGGTGATGTTTCTGATAGTTTGGACAAAATGCAAATGTCAGAATGGATTGATGTACTCAAACAATTAGAAAAAGAGTGGTTTGCGCCATTAGTACAAGGTTTAAAGCAGGGCACTATTGATTCATTGTTGCTTGATTTAGGACAAGAAAATCGCACCCACTTACAACCCAATCACTTAAAACGTTTTTGGCGATTTAAGAAAAAATTGGCTTGATTGAGTACAAAAAGCCTCCTCAATTTCGAGTATAATTCGCTCTAATTTAAAGAGGTCTTTACATGAGACAAATGGATAGATAAAACGGGGTAAAATTTACCTAGCTATTCTATCTTTCACTCATGCAAAGGTCTCTAATTATTAAAATCATATATATAGGTTTGTTATGAAATTTATTGAAACCCGTGGTAATGATGGTCAAAGACCTGCTTCTATTACATTTGCACAGGCAATTTTAAGCCCAATGTCTTCTTTTGGCGGTATTTACTCGCCAGAGAGTTTGCCATCGTTTGATTTAGATTTTATAAAATCGCATCTTAACTCAGGTTATAAAACATTGGCTAAAGATGTTTTAGATATGTTTGAAGTCGATATTGATGATGCGGTAATTGAAGAAGCTTTAAACCTTTATGATAATTTTGATGATCCAAGCAATCCTGTGCCGGTAGAAAAAGTGTATGACGACCTTTATGTTAGTGAGTTATATCATGGGCCAACACGTGCGTTTAAAGATATGGCTTTACAGCCATTTGGTAGTGTTCTTTCTGCCGTTGCCGAGCAAAGAGATGAAAAGTATCTTATTCTTGCGGCCACCAGTGGTGATACAGGGCCTGCGGCTTTAGAAACCTTTAAAAACCGTAAGAATGTGCAAGTTGCTTGTATGTATCCAGACGGTGGAACATCAGATGTTCAACGTTTACAAATGGTGACAGAAGATGCTAAAAACTTAAAAGTTATTGGTATTCACGGTGATTTTGATGATGCACAATCTGCTTTAAAAATGCTACTGACCTCTGATGCCTTTGCCGCCTCATTAAAAGCGCATAATATTTCATTGTCAGCCGCTAACTCGGTTAACTTTGGACGTATTATTTTTCAAACAATTTATCATATTCATAGTTACTTAGAATTGGTTCGCCAAAAAGCCATAACACTGGGTGATTTGGTTTACTTAAATGTACCAAGTGGTAACTTTGGTAATGCGTTAGGTGGTTATTACGCTTATAAGATGGGTTTACCAGTTAAGCAAATTCATATCGCCTCAAATAACAACAATGTGTTAACTCAGTTTATTACTACGGGTGAATATGATTTACGTGATGTGTCGGTTATTCCAACAACATCTCCAGCTATGGACATTCTTAAATCATCTAATATTGAACGTATTTTATTTGATCTGTTTGGTGCAGAGCGTACCAAAGAATTAATGCTGCAATTAGACAGTGATAAGTGCTACAAAATTAATGCTGATGAATTGGCTAAAGTTCAAGAAATCTTTGCCGCTGACTTCTGTAATGATCAAGAAGGGCTGCAATATATTAAACAAGCCTTTTCAGTAGGTTATTTAATGTGTCCGCATACGGCAACGTGCTTTAAAGCTTATGATACGTGCCGTAAAGATAAAACCATTAAAACAATTGCTTATGCCACTGCAGAATGGACTAAATTCTCACCAGTCATTGCTTATGCCTTAACCGGTGAAAAGTTTGAAAAAGATATTGATGCATTAAAAATGATTGCCGAAAAAGCAAATGTGGCTATGCCGGCACAAATTGCAGAACTTTTTGATAAGCCAATTGCTCAACCAACGGTTATTAATAAAACGGATATTGAAAAAGAAATTTTAAGCTTTTTAAGTTAAAAGCTATTTATTTCAGTCTTTATTACTGAGTTTTTAATATAAAAAGGCCAAAGTAATTCTATTACTTTGGCCTTTTTTAGGTCTTTATAGACGGTTTTTACTTTATTACAAGAAATATACCAGGCCTGGTAAATTCAATTTAAAAGCCGACTAAATAAAAAAAATAAGAAGCAGATCTATTTTATTGAAGAGCATTACTTTTGTAGAAAGGAACCACAAGAACATGAGTGTTTTAAAACTCTTAGTGCTTTCGTGTCTTCGTGGTTAAAAAACAAAAAATCATATTTACCAGGCCTGGTAATTTAATCTAATTGCATTGATTGAATACGTAATTGAAGGGTTGTACGGCCTGCAAAATGATTTAAGCTAGGTTGATAAGTGCATTGAACCAAATCACCAATACTAAATGCGGTAGGCTCTTCTGCAGACTGTTTAGCATTAAAGTAAATAGCCTGAAAAACTGAACCACTTTGTGTTTTTAATTTACATGAATAGTGTGTTTTTGTTTGACCAACTTCACGAATTTGAATTATTGAAAAAACACCATAAAACATAGGTTTAGGCCATTCTCTTCCAAAGGGTTCAAGCGCATTAATTTCATCAATTAGTGCTGGTGTTAATTGCCAATCTTCTAATGTTCCATCAGTTTCAATAATCGGAACAGGTACTGTTTCACCTAATTGTATATGTACGGCTTTTTCAAAAAGTTCACTAAATTCTGGGTAATCTTGAATATGAATCATGCAACCGGCAGCGCCTTTATGGCCACCCATTGAAATAAATAAATCTTCTTTTTGATCAGCCATCCATTGAAAAGCCTCACGTAAATCAATATCAGGTACTACGCCACGAGCACTGCCTGCCAAAGTTCCATCTTCTAGGTCTGTCATTGCCACAGTTGGCACACCATATAATTCACCAATACGTGATGCAATAATACCTTGAATGCCCGCATTACCAGTTAACTTTAACGTCATGGAATAGCGTTTATCATGATAGCTCTCTTTAGCTTGTTGTTGCGCTTGTTTTAGCATAACTTCTTGCTGAGCTCTACGATTTTGATTGTCTGCGTCTAACTGTTGTAAATAACGACTCGCATCCGATACATGATGTGCTGTTAAAAAGTTAAAGGCGGTAGTTACATCACTCACACGGCTTGCAGCATTAATACGTGTAGCCACCTGAAACCCTAAAAATTCCGCGTCAAATGGTAAACCTTGATTATCATTAAGTTCTTTAAGTGCTTGCCAGGCGGGGGACTGAAATAAATTAATTAACTGTAAACCAGCATGTACAATTGCCCGATTATTTGGGCTTTTAAGGCTTACGCTATCAGCGACTGTTCCAAGCGCCACATTTAACGCTAAATACTTCAACGAGGCGCTGTCTTTATCGAGCATGTTTTGAGCAATAAGACGCTGTCTAACTTGTGTCATTACTAAAAAGATAACAAAGCAACCGGCAACGGTTTTATCGTAATCACAGCCTTTTTGTTGTGGGTTAACAGTGCAAACGGCACTTTTGGGTACGCCATCTTTTGGAATTTGGTGATGATCGGTTACACAAACATCAATACCATGCGATTTAAGCATGGCTATACGTTGCTCATCACTTGAGCCTTGGTCTGCAGAAATAACAAGTGCAATAGGGTCTTTTATCGCTAAAATTCGGTTTACCACTTCTTCGGTAATGCCATAGCCTGTTTTACGATCACCAATAACATGTTTTATGCGGGATTTAGGCAAGCCAAAGTAATTACATAAAGCCGTAGTAGCCACCCATGCAGATGTTACGCCATCTGTATCGTAGTCGGTCGCTAAAACAATTAAACCATCTGACTGAATGGCCTTAACAATAATTTCTGCCGCTAAATCAATATTTTTTAACGCAGAAGGGTGTTGTATGTGTTTTAATTTTGGAAAAACAATTTCATCTAACTGATCCGTTTGATCGGTACGATTGGCAACGAGTTTGGCTTGAAAGTCTGTTAAACCTAATGTTTTAGCCAAGGAATAGACGGGTTCTGATGGTGTGCGTTGAACTATTTTTGGGTGTTTTATCATAAGAGGATTTTAACAGAATGAAGGGTTATATTGGTGTCTATCTACATGGTTTTTTAAGTAGTGCTAAAAGTGAAAAAGGGCAGTGGTTATTGCAAAAAAATTCTACAGATAAATCTCGTTTGTTTGATGAATTTATTACGGTTAATTATCCAAACAAATTAGTTACTGATAGTGTTCAAGTAATTGATGATGAAATAAAAAAACAATTAAAAAAAGATAAAAAAATCGTATTACTTGGCTCGTCATTAGGTGGGTTTTATGCTCAGTATTTTGCGCAAATCTATCACTTGCCTTATATTATGATTAACCCAGCACTTAACTCATTGCCTGTGTTTAAAGCCAATATGGGACTGCATACCAATCCTTCTACGGGTGAGCAAGTGTGTATTGATGAGGATTATATTAATAACTTAAAAAAATATGATGTAAACAATCCTGATGAAAATATTCCGGCATTACTGTTAATTGATTTAGATGATGAAGTGATTGATGTGGATTTTGTTATTCAACGATACCAAAAAAGGGATAGTGACCATTGTTTTAAAGCCAAAATATATTCAGGTGGTGATCATCGATTTATTCATATGGAAGAAGCTTGGTATGAAATAAAAGAGTTTGTAACTGATTTATAAAGGCTTTTAAGTGATTGAAAAGAAAATCATTATAATTTTATCTTAGAGTTTAAGCCCAGTTGTCAAAAATTTTACCCAGCGATGAATTTATGTTGTTATTTTCAACTTCCATCACTTTTAATAAACTTAAAGACTGTAGTTTGGTTGTATTTAAATCTAATAAATTACTCTCGACTGTATTGGACATTGAGTTTTTGTTAAGCGTAGAATCAAGAACAGAGTAATTTGGTGCGGTGTAATCCGCCGTTTTATTTTGACTAACTAAAGAATGATTAATGGATTGGCTAATGCTGTTTAGATGAGTAAACTGCATATTTAAGGCATTGCTGGCTGTTTGAGTTGCATTGGCTAAGGGCATTGATGTTTGTATTTGCATTGTGTTTTCCCTTTAAATTTAGACCTTAAATCACTTCATACGGATTATTATTTTTTAGAGTATATTCTACGAACACATTCCCCAAAATATTACTGCCTTCACGATCTATTGTAATTTTCATATCTTTATCTTGCCAGGTATAGCTTAAATAACTCATGCCACCATCAGAATTCTTACGTTCTATATTGTTGGGTTGTCCTAAATCAGTCATTAATTTTAGCGCCACTTCTCTTGTCGCAATAGCACGGTTTTTATGACTGCCTTTTTCACCATAAGGGCGGTACAGTCTTTTAACTGAAGTTAGATTACCTGCATTGTTGTATCTAAAAGTGATGTAATAACTATCTCTTAAGGTAGACCAAGGGTAAAACTTATCAATATTTCTTTGTCTAATTGTACTTTTGGCTTGTAAAAACCCACCAATATCCCAAAGCTGTTTTCTGACAGAATCTAGATTAGCATCAGCTAACTTAATACCTAAAAACTGAGTATCTTTAAGTGCTTTTGCTTTATCAGCCAGTGTGTTAGAGGGGTTGTCTTTCGTTTCTGCAGCGACGCTTGTTAAAGGAAATGCAAGTATTAAACAAAAACTAAAAACTAAAGCAAAGCCAATAGGGCTTACGATTTTTTCTAATGGTTTATTCATAGTCTTTCAAATCACTTTGTTTAAGAGTTAACATTTAAAAAATGTGTCTTACTCTTTAATCGGCAGGTTTAAGAAATTCTGAATAGTAGTGGTAGGAAAATATTGTCTTAAATCTTCACTTTTTAGTGATAGAGCATTTTCATTAGGCCGTGCTGATTGTATATATTTACGTTGGTTATGCATAACTTCACAATCGGCATCAGATGGATTGTCATTTTCAGCTTGTCGTAATGTAATGGCTTTTTCCGTTGTTTCTATCTCTGCGCTAAGAGAAAATAAATAACTTTTGGCATGATTTTTACTGGCTAAATCATAAAAATTTTGACGATGTTCTTGTTTTAAAAAAGTAGCGTCAATAATGACATTAAACCCATTTTTTAAACAAATATCGGCATAATCAGCTAAAGCTCGATAAGTTTTTTGATTCATTTGGGCCGAGTACAATTGCTGTTTTTGTTGTGCATTTGAGCGTTGTTGAGCCTCTAACCCAAATAAAGATTTTCTAATGCGGTCTGAACTAATAATAATGGCATTAAAGTCAGGCAAGTTTTCTAAAAGCTGATTAGCAAAATAACTTTTACCTGAACCGGCTACGCCACTGATAAGAATACATTTTATATCAGTCTCTTTTTGACTATAACCTACCGCTTGTTGAATATACTGGTTAGCAATATGTTCTACTTGGTTTTTTTCGTAACTATTTTTAATAAGTTGTTGTGCGCGTAATGCTGTGATTTTAGCACGAACCATTGTGCGATAAACTCTATAAAAATTTAATATAAACAAACCGTTATAATCTAAAGTTTGACTAAGGTATAGAGAAAGTATTTTATAACTTACGGTCTGTTGTTGTTTAAACTCTAAGTCTATCAATAAAAATGCCAAGTCATTCATGACATCAATCCAACGAAACGCTTCGTTAAATTCAATGCCGTCAAATAGAACAGGAAGATCATCAATTAAGGTAATGTTATCTAGATGTAAATCACCATGACACGCCTTAACAAATCCCTGTATTTTACGTTTACTTAGTCTGCTCTCTAGTTGGTTATACTTTTCAAAAGTCCATTTTTGTAAGTCAATTAAGTCTGTTTGAGTCTGTTTGTCCGTAACATAGTTTTGCAAAGTTGCAAAATTATCTAGCATAGGTTGCAGTTGAGCTCTAGGGCTTCCATATTTAGAGCTTTGTACAACAGTTTGGGCTTTTTTATGAAACTGTGTAATTTGAAAGGTTAAAGCATCAATCATTTTATGATCTAAAATACCTTGATTTAAAAGGCGCCCCAAGACCATATTAGGATCAAATTGACGCATTTTAACTAGATAATCTTCAATATGAGCATCTTCATTAGTGTTTATAGAGGCTTCGGAAATAGATATTTTATGATTTAGGGTGTTAATTTGATTAACACCAAGATATAGGTGCGGAGCGGTTCTTTGATTGAGTTCGACTTCTAAAAAACAATATTTTTTACGATTTTGCTTATTAGAGAAATCTAAAAAACCAAAATTAACAGGCTTTTTGAGTTTGTAAGCATATTGACCAGTTAAAAACACAATAGAAATATGCGTTTCTATTGTTGTAATAACATCTACAGGGTGAGAGTAGGTACTAGGGTCAAGAAGGGCATCTATAAGGCCAGCTGTATCCAATACAATTAACTCTTTTTAGTATCAATCAGAAAATGATTATGCAAAAATGAGCGTTAAAGTGATTAATGAATTTGAACTCATTATTAACCACTTTAAATTAACGCATTTGAATGGGGGTTAATCATAAAGTTTTATGATTTTAGTGTTGAAGTTTAAGCAACACCTTGTTTTTCACGAATTTCTTGCTTACGCTTCATTTCTACCGTTAGAGTCGCTGTAGGGCGAGCTTCCATTCGTGCTAGACCAATTTCTTCGCCACTTAATTTACAAAAACCGTATTCACCAGATTCGATTTCACGTAGCGATTTATCAATTTTAGAAATTAGTTTTCTCTCACGGTCGCGGGTACGTAACTCTAAAGCAAACTCTTCTTCTTGTGATGCACGGTCATTTGGATCAGCAGGCGTGTCAGAATCTTTTTTAAGATGAGAAACTGTACCGTTTGCTTCTTCAATAAGCTGTGTTTTCCAAGCCATTAATTTACCTTTAAAATGCTCAAGCATTTCAGGGCTCATATACTCTTCACCTTTTTTAGGCTCATACGAAGGGTAGTTTTCAATAAAGTCGATATTTTCCATTCTCTCTCTCCTAACACCGTACTTATTTATTTTTTAAAGTATAAGTTGTTTTTAGTACGATTTCATTTAACGGTGTTTTATATCAGGTTTAGTTGTATTCAACAAGCTAATTTTGTTAATGAATTAATAGGAATTAATTAACTAAATAATGTATAAAAGTTCATTAAGGTAATCATAAACAGTTTATAGACCGTTTAACTTGATATTATTGATCGTTTCAAGCAAAATCTGCTCATTGTTTTAAACGATATTTAATATTAAAACCAACTTAGTAATGTATCAGTAAAAATGCAGTTAATAAAGTCTTTAACACCTAATTTTTTAGCTTAAATAGCTTTAAATGTAGGGTTTTTAATTATTATTTTACTAAGTAATTGAATTTATAAATAAAAAAGAGAGTTTTCCATGGCTGAATTACAAGCACTTTTATTTGATGTTGACGGCACCCTTGCTGACACCGAAAAAGATGGACACCGTCCAGCTTTTAATATGGCTTTTGAAGAAGCTGGCCTAGACTGGCATTGGGATGAAGATCTATATGGTGAACTGCTTGCCGTTACTGGGGGTAAAGAGCGTATTCGTTTTTATTTAGAAAAATTTAATACGGCGTTTGTTAAGCCGGATAATTTTGATGACTTTGTTAAGGGATTACATGCAGCGAAAACGAAATTTTATACTCAGTTAATGGCAGAAGGTCGAATTCCATTGCGCCCAGGTGTTGAAGCATTAATTAACGAAGCGAAAGCGTGCGGTATGCGTATGGCAGTTGTAACCACCACCACACCAGAAAATGTAACGGCTTTATTAGACAATACTTTGGGTAAAGGCTCTGAAAGTTGGTTTGAAGTGATTGCAGCCGGAGATATTGTGCCAGCAAAAAAACCAGCACCCGATATTTATATTTGGGCGCTTGAGCAAATGAACCTAACGGCTGAACAGGCGATTGCCTTTGAAGATTCACGTAATGGTATTTTGTCTTCCGTTGCGGCGGATTTAAAAACAATAGTAACAATCAATGGTTACACTAAAAACGATGATTTTAGTGATGCGGTGATTGTGCTTGATCAGATGGGCGATAAAAATAATGCCTTTACTGTTATAGCCGGTGATGCACAAGGCCAAAGTTATTTAGATTTAGCTTTAGTTAAGAAAATATTTGCAGCGGCATAAATCTTTGCAACAGTCAGTAAAATTAACATTTTTAAGTTAAAAAGCCACATTTTAAGGTGTTTAAAATGTGGCTTTTTATTGTGTTATTTTTAATTTATCCCGTGCTTAGATGATTAGATGATTAGAACTGCCACAGGATATACCAGGCCTGGTAAATTGGTTTGATTTCTTTTATAAATCTGATACTTATAATTTACAACGCTAAGATTTTGGTTGTAAAGCACGTCCTTTAAAAATCACTTTATCCCAACCAGATTTCATAAAATTGCGAATATTTTGGTGGTCATCATTCTCAGGGTTTTGTAAAACATCTTGAATGTAGTAGTTACCAAAAGCATTTAAGGTAGCTTGTTTGGATAAGTTATGCTCAATACCAAAAGAAAATACTTTACAAGAACCATTATTGGTATTGGCTTTATTTAAAGTGTCACCGTTCACGAATTCAGTTGGTGTGAAATCATAATATTTATCAATAACAGTCATGACTTCATCAAAGGCAACGGGGTTAAGTTTTAATTTTTCGGCTAATGCTTCTGGGGTTAAATCACTCATGTTTTCTCCTAAATAGTGGTTTTGTTTTTACAGTATTTGTTTTATTGTTATTTTCTAATGTACCAATTTTAAAAGGTTTATTCGCTTTAATATTTAATATTTAATATTGTATGAAGGCTTAAAGTACGAGTTGCGTTACACCATAAGCAGCTTGTGTATTTAGTACAGGTTTAAATTGTTTTGATTTCATTACTTTTTGGCGTAAAGACATCCAAACAGGACTCTTAATACCACCACCAACTGTATAGATGTTTTTAATCTCTGTATTGGTTATCTCTTCAAGCTTTTGATAGCTTAGCTGCTCAATCAATGTTAATCCATATAAAAGCCTTAGTAAAAATTGCTTATGACTTTGCAAGCAAGACTCAGAAAAATAGATATCGTCTTTTTCGCAATTAGGTGTATGAGGTAATCTAGGTTGTAGTTGTGAATCTGAAATTGGAAAGCGTTCACCTACTGAGCATAAAGGGTAGTAATCTTTTGGATTGCTTTGCAAAAATGCAGTAATCTCTTCTTGACTAATTTGTTGATTTAAAAAAGATAGTTGCTCAATGGAGTAATAGGTTAATAAAACCTGACCACCTGCATTAGAAGCCCCTCCAACCAACCAATCGTCTTTTAATTTATGACTATAAAGCCCCAGTTTTGAATTGTAAACCGCTTGTTTAGAAATGGATTTAATGGCAATGGTTGACCCCAGTGAAGTGACAGCATCACCTGCTTTTTTTGTACCGACAGCTAGAAAACCAGCAATACTGTCGGTTGTACCAGCCATTACTTTTAGGTTTTTACTCAAGCCATATTGTTGGGCTATTTGGGGCAAGATTTTGGCTAAATAATCACCAGGCGAAACCACTTTTGGCAAGTTTATTTGGGAATGTAATGGAGTTAATAAATTCATTATCCAATTTTGCCAGGCCTGGTTGTTGGGTTGATTGTGTGTTAACTCTGGTGTTTGACTTGTTAAGTTATAGCCCAATTTTAAGGCATTATTTTCATCGGTAACATTGGTTACACCGCATAAATAATAGTTAATAAAATCAGCCTGATGGCAAATGATAGGGCGTTCAATATGTGGATTTAATTCTAATAAACTCATTACTTTAGCTAAAGTACTTGAAGCACCTAATGCCGTTTGGGTTGAGTCTATTATTGAACTTTGTGCTTGATGATGTAAATCGTGTTTTTGATATGCCTCTTCAATTTTTTTAGCTTGCTTAACGGCATGGTTGTCGCTGTACATAAAAGCATCGGTAAATATTTTAGTCTGTTGATCTAAAAGCAAAACCGTAGAGGAGGTGGCATCCACAACTAAGTGCGTTATTTCTTTTAATGAAACGCGTTCTTTAAGGTCGTTTAATAATTGGTTAAACGCGGTAATCCAAAGTTTTGGATTTTGAGTAATTTGTCCATTAGATTGTTTAGTGGCTGACTCTAGTGGTACAGAACATTCGGCTAATATGGTTTGTTTAATATCGCCTAAGGTATCTTGGCTTTTATTTACAACACAGGCTCTTAAACCAGATGTGCCTAGATCAATACCTAAAACGGTTTTATTTTTATATAAAAGCGGAGTTGCAGTAATCAAATTTTTACCTTAGTTTAAATAAGTGTTATTTCTTTAAGAGTATTTTATTTACAGATTTTATATGAAAACCAATAGCCTAAATGCACGATCTATTAAAAAATAATTATCTTAATGCGGCTTAAATTTGTTCGCATAACTTTTCTATTAATTCCTTACCCAAAAAGACATTAAAAAAGGTACAATTGTGAATTAATTTTTAATAGAAAATATCTCGTAACTTTTACTTACTTAGTGAAAGGTCTCATAACCGTTTTTATTTTGAGAGAGATGTTTTGACGAATATTTAGGCTCGTTATTTTGGTTTACCTTTAAAGCCAATTTATATCATGCCTCGTCATAACATAGCGTTTTTTGGAGTTGACTTAATGAATGAATTGCAACAAGTACTATTAATCTTTGCTGTTGTTGTCATTGCAGGATTGTATTTTTTAAGCCGAAGCCGTCAAAATACAGTAAAAAAACCTGCTCAAAAATCAAATGAAACGTCTTCACAGACAAGTCATGCAAACCAAAATAATAATGAACCGGTCTTGGGTGATATACCATTATCAGAACAAAATGAATCACAAGAACAAGCATCAGAAGCGCTTAATAACCTAGGGTCACCACACATTCCTGTATCTGAAACAACGGAACGTAGATTTACAGAATCAAGAGGCGTTGTGAATACAGACAATAGTGCTGATTTTCAAAATCAAACTGAAGATTACAACCAAAATCAAGGAGTATTGTTTTTTGGTGAAGAGTTTGATTTAAAAACGGCCGATCAATCAGTTAGTGAACAAGATATTGAAGAAAATCTTGCTCCAATGAATATGACCACAAACCCAGACATTGAAGAATCAGTAAATCTTAGTGCAGCACCAGAACAGCCCCCACAAAAAACAGGTGGCAAACACCATGTGTTGGTGGTGGATGATCCAGGTATGACGGGTGAGATTGATGATTCAAGCAATTCTTCTGATTTTATAAAACCTTCCTTTGGTATTCCAGAAGAAGAGAAAACAACCAAAACTTATAAATCTTCGACTAATAAAGAGCCAGAAGTCTATGTTTTATTGGTTATGACGACCGCTCAAGAATTTGCCATGACGGATGTTAATCAAGCTCTATTAGGGGTAGGGTTAACCTATTCAGAACAAGGTATTTTTGTTAAAAATGATAATATGGGCAACGCCTTTATTAAGGTTGCTAATATGTTAGAACCTGGGTCATTCCCACAAGAAAATCTACAAAACTATGCAACACCAGGTGTTGCAATGATTTTAGAATTGCCAACCACGGTTAGAGCTCCAGCCGCAATGCATGATTTAATTATGATGGCACGCAAAGTATCACAGCGTTTACAAGGTCGTTTATATAACGCTGAACGCCAACTTATCAAAGAGTCTGACCTACAATCTATGCGTGATGCAGCGCTTGATTATGAGTCTATTCCTATTGCTTAATATTCATTTAACAGGTTTATATTCACTTTAATAAGGTTATTTTTTAAAAAAATAACGGTGAATTTAACCTGTTAAATTGCACTCTATTTACTATTTAAAGAATCATCATGCCTCAGCACACTCAAACCGAACTTAACGCGCTAAAACAAAGACTTACTGAACTTAATTATGCCTATTATGTATTAGATAATCCGCAAGTCAGTGACGCTCAGTATGACGAGTTATATCAGCAATTAATTGCAATTGAAAAACAATATCCTGAATGGGTGACAGAAGATTCACCATCGCAACGTGTGGGCGATGCCCCTTTATCTCATTTTGAATCGGTTACCCATGCTGTGCCGATGTTTTCTTTAGATAATGCGTTTAATCAAGAAGACTTAATTGATTTTCAACGTCGTGTTAAAGATCGCTTACAAACGGATGCTGAAGTTGAATTTTCGGCAGAACCTAAAATGGATGGTTTGGCGATTAATATTCGTTATGAAAATGGGCTTCTTAAACAGGCTACCACTCGTGGTGATGGCGTTGTAGGTGAAGACGTTACACACAATATACGTACCATGCAATCTGTACCGCTTAAACTATCAAATGGCGCTTGGCCTAAGATACTGGAAGTACGTGGCGAAGTATTTATGTCTAAAAAAGTGTTTAATGCTCTTAATGCTGAATACATTGAACGTAATGAAAAACCGTTTGCTAACCCAAGAAATGCGGCTGCAGGAACCTTACGTCAGCTAGATCCCAAAATAGCGGCACAACGCAAACTCAGTTTATATTTATATGGTTGGGGTCAAATCAGTGAAGATTGGTCATTACCTGAGACCTACAATGAAGCGATTCAAACATTTAAAACTTGGGGATTGCCTGTTAATCCAGATGCTCAAATCGTGCAGGGTGTGCAGGGTATGTCTGATTACTACGATCAATTATTAGCGAAACGCAATGATCTCGCCTATGAAATTGATGGTATTGTTTATAAGGTTAACGCCTTAAACACGCATAAAACACTGGGTTTTACTGCCAAAGCACCGCGTTGGGCTATTGCTAGAAAGTTCCCCGCTGAAGAGGTGTGGACCGACTTATTAGGCATTGATATTCAAGTGGGGCGTACAGGTGCTTTAACTCCCGTTGCTAGATTAGAGCCTGTTGCGGTTGGTGGGGTTATCGTTTCTAATGCTACATTACACAACCAAGATGAAATAGACCGTAAAGATGTCAGAATTGGCGATAAAGTCATTGTACGACGAGCAGGTGACGTTATTCCAGAAGTGGTTGGCCCTGTGTTATCGCAAAGAACAGATAAAACCATTAAGTTTAAAATGCCCACGACGTGTCCGGAGTGTGATTCACAAGTTATAAAAGAACTTGATAAAGCCGTTTACCGTTGTACAGGCGGTTTATTTTGCCCTGCACAGCGCAAAAGAGCCTTGCAGCATTTTGTTTCTCGTAAAGCTATGGACATTGTTGGTTTAGGCGATAAATTAATTGTTCAGTTGGCAGATACAGGCCTGGTAAAACACCCCGATGATTTTTATAAATTAACGGCTGAAACTTTGTCTGGCCTTGAACGAATGGCCACTAAATCAGCACAAAAAGTCATTGATGCCATTGAAAAATCAAAAGAAACCACTTTGGCTCGTTTTGTTTTTTCTTTAGGTATACCTGAAGTAGGTGAGGTTACCGCTAAAAATCTAGCCAACTATTTTTTAAGTTTAGAAGCAATAGCAAGTGCTACCACTGAACAACTACTTGATGTGGATGATGTTGGTGAAATAGTGGCGCAACATGTGGTTACTTTTTTTGAACAACCACATAACCAAGAAGTGATTAATGGTTTACTTTCGGCAGGTGTGCATTGGCCAAAACCAGAAAATAAAAAGATAGAAACAAATTCAGCATTTGCAGGTAAAGTCATTGTTTTAACAGGAACTTTATTGCAAACATCAAGAACTGAAGCCAAACAACAATTAGAATTATTAGGTGCCAAAGTAACCGGCAGTGTTTCCGCTAAAACAGATTTTGTGATAGCAGGTGAAAAAGCGGGTTCTAAATTAACCAAAGCAGAAGCCCTTGGCATTTCTGTATTAACTGAGGCAGAATGGATTGCCATGATGGGAGAAATAAATGGTTAGACCACGTAATGTAAACCGAGTAAAGCTTAAAAAAGAAATTCCAGACTGGGAACAAGAAGAGTTTGAAAGCCGAACTGACATTAAAAAAGCAGCACAAGCGGTAACGGATTTAGGTGAGCAATTGGCAGAAATGACCGAAACCGAGATTAAAAAACTGCAACTGCCTACGGATTTAATGGATGCTGTTTTACTCTTAAAACGTATGGACAAAGGGCCAGCGTTAAAACGTCAAAAATTGTATATTGGCAAATATTTAAGACAAGATGAAGCGTTATTAATAGATATTAAAAATAAATTGGCTGAAATTGAAGTTAAGAAAAAACAACAAAATGCCCATTTTCATAAACTAGAAAAATGGCGTGACCGTTTAATAGAAGAGGGAGATACAGCTTTAGTCGAGTTTTTAGATCTTTACCCGCAAGCAGATCGCCAATCGCTTAGACAGTGGATTCGCAACGCTCAGAAAGAGTTAAAAGAATCAAAACCACCCAAGTCTTCTCGTGAAATATTTAAGTATCTTAAAAGCTTATCTTGGTAAGAAGAATATTTCTAAAATTAACAATTTACCAGGCCTGGTAAATTGTTAAACAACACCGTGTACTCTTGCTTATAAAGGCTTTATAAGCGGTGCTTTTACCTTAAAACGCCATTCAAATAATACCAAACCACTTAAAACCAATCCTGTTCCAAACCAAATCGTTAAACTTAACACTTCATCATTTAAAAAGTGACCAAATAAAAGTGCAAATACTGGTGTTAAAACAGGTATTAAAGCAACCTTCATCGCATCAACATTTTTAACTAAATAAAAATACAATAAAAACCCCACCACTGAACCTATGGTGGCAGCATATAAGATGGCGTAAACCTCAATTTGTTGTAGCTGTGGCCAATTAAAGAGCGTACTGGGCGCAATTAAAAACTGACCTAAAACGCTCACCCATAAAGCGCCAACCACCATGTGTAAAGCGGGTAAATGAGTACCACACCGTTTTACCAATACACTACCTAAAGAGTGAAAGCTAACAGAAAGTATAGCCGCACCAATAGCGGCAACCTGAAAACCAACTAAATGAGTTTGTAAGTTAGGAATAAATATACTTAACATTCCAGCCATAACCAATAAAATCCCGGTCACTTTAGCAAAAGTAAACCGCTGATTTGGTAGTAAGAAATAGGCAAATATCCCTGTTGTTACCGGTGTTAAGGCAAATAAAATGGCTATCCAACCTGATGGTAAATACTGGCCTGCCCAGTACATTAATGTCATACCACCAAAAATAGGAAATGCTGCAAATATATACAGCCTAATTGCAGAAAAGTCGAACCGAAACTTGGTTTTTTTGTACCATAAAAAAATAGGTAAAATTAAAACTGCGGCTAATGCTGTTCTACCTGCAACACCAAAAAACCAGTCGGTTTGCCCACCTAAAACAATCGCCAAAGGTGTCGTTGTCCAAATTAAAACAACGGTAATATATGCAAAAACAACTGCCATGTTGGGACTCGCTTAAATATAGGGTAAAAAGATTAACTTGAGTATTGTTGGTAGATAAAACGAAGAGTAATGATACGCCTAATTTATATAGATGCGGTAAAAAGAGTCATAATTTTAAGGTAGAGAGTTTGGATATAAACTGAAAGATATTGGCGAATTAAGTAGGTTACTTAAAAGAATTACTTAATAAGGTTAACTATGAGATTCAAACTGGCCTAATTCTCGGTTTTTTTGAACTGAGCCAGCGTTAAACAGTTGACCATTCATGGCGATAAATATGCCGTTAGAGGCTAATTGCACTGCCATTAATGCACTGGCCATATTAAAGCTGGCATCTGAATTACCTAGCATAAAAGGGCGCATAGCTCCTGTTAATACAATCGTTTTATTATTTAAAGTATTGGTTTGTTGTAAATACTGCGCAGTTTCTACCATGGTGTCAGTGCCGTGGGTAATCACAATATTTTTGGCATTTGACTTTTGACAGGCCTGGTAAATATGCTCTCTATCACTATCAGTCATTTCTAAACTGTCTTTTAACATTAAGGTTGCAATATTAATAGGTAAAGTTAAATTGGCTTGAGTTAACAGGGTTTCAATATGCGTTTGTGTAAAGACTAATTCACCTGTTGTGGTTTGGTAGTCTTTATCTAGGGTGCCGCCGGTAATAAAAAGTTGAATTTCTTTCATAACTACATCGTTTAGGATTGACGAAGAATTCCCGTTACAATACCTAAAATTTCAATGTCTTCATTTTTAAGAATAATAGGCTCCATCTCTTTATTGGCTGGTTGTAAACGAACCCCAGATTTTTCAATGAACAGTTTTTTCATAGTGACTTCTTGATTGTTGATTCTAACCACAACGGACTCACCATTTTCAGCAGAAGAGCGTCTTTCAATTATAACAATATCCCCATCTTCAATATTCTCTTCAATCATAGAATTCCCTTTGACTCTTAAGGCAAAGGTTTCTTTTTTAACCATGCTGGATGGCACTGAAATCGTGTCGTAATCCATCTCCATTTGAATCGGTTCACCCGCCGATGTCCAACCTAAAACAGGAATGGATACAAAATCAATATCCATCATTTCAACAGGATCAGCCGCTTGTAATTGAAGCTTTTGATTTCGTCTTGGAATTAAGTAAGCTAGGTTTGACATGGCAATCTCTCTGGTTAAGGTAATTGAGTATGGATTAAATTATTATTCAATAGTAGGGAGTACTTGTTTAAACGGCTTAACATGTACTTCTTTATAAACACCAGCCTCTATATATGGGTCTTCATCAGCCCATTTTTGAGCGGCCTCTAATGATGGAAAATCCGCTACAATTAGACTGCCTGTAAAACCGGCTTCACCGGGTTCATTACTATCTATTGCGGGATTAGGACCAGCCAAAACTAAACGGTTACAGTTATTCATCTCTTTTAAACGTGCAATATGCGCTGGACGTGCTTTGGCTCTGAGTGGCAAACTGTTTTCTACGTCGTAGGCAAAAATTGAGTAAAGCATTGTTTAATCCTTTTTAGTGTCTTGTGTTTCAGTTTTTGTATGTTGTAGATTCTCAATAAGTTCATCTTCTGTATGACCCTCTTTAAGAGCTTCATGTTCTGCATCAGAATCTGACTCTTGTATGTAACGACTAATATACACACCTTGAATTAAGATAAAGACAATGGTCATACCCATTAAACCAAAAAGTTTAAAATCTACCCAGGTGTCAGTGTCAAAATTAAACGCTACATATAAGTTGGTAATACCAGAAACAATAAAGAATAAAATCCATAACCAGCTTAGTCGTATCCAAATCGCATCCGGTAGAGCAATTGCTTGCCCCATCATACGTTCAACAATCGGTTTTTGACCAATATAATGACTGCCTAAAAACACCAGTGCAAAACCCCAGTTAACAATAGTCGGTTTCCATTTAATGAAATTCTCATCTTGTAAAATAAGGGTTAAGCCACCTAAAACAAGAATAAGCGCTAGTGTAATTACGTGCATTTTTTCAACACGTTTGTGTTTCATATAAAAATAAGCCACTTGGGCAATTGAAGCCACAATAATGACGGCAGTGGCGGTGTAGATGTCATACATTTTATAAGCAATAAAAAAGAGTACAACGGGAAAAAGGTCAAATAATAATTTCATGTAGTTAGCGTTTTTTATGTTAATTTAAAAGGATTCTATATGGGTTTGCCAAGGATTAAAAGGCTCAAATTATGAAAGTTGATTTTCATTGTCACACAACCGCATCAGATGGCGGACTAACTCCTCACGAAATCATTGACTTAGCGGTTAAATATGAAGTAACTACTTTAGCAATTACAGATCATGATACTACGAGGGGTTATGAGATTGCTTTGGATTATGCAAGTAAAAACGACATTCAGTTAATTACAGGAGTAGAAGCATCTTGTGAATGGAATGGCCATACAATCCATATTGTAGGTTTAGATTTTGACTTAAAAAACACGGCATTACAAGATGGTTTAACGCAAATTAGAGCCTTACGAGAACAACGTGCTAAAGCAATGTTGACTAAAATGAGTGATAAACCACATATTAAAATTGAAAACCTGCACGATAAGCTTTGGGCTGTGGTGGGTGACGGTGTTGTAGGGCGAGGACATTTTGCGCAGTTACTGCAGCAAGAAGGCCTGGTTAAAAATGCCCAACAAGCGTTTGAACGGTATTTAAAAAAAGGCAAAGTTGGCTATGTAGCGAGTCAATGGCCTGAATTAGCCAAAGTAGTTAACTGGATAACGCAAGCAGGTGGCATTGCTGTTATTGCGCATCCAGGTATTTATAAATTTACCAGTAATAAATTAAACCGCTTAATTACTGATTTTAAAGCCGCTGGTGGTCAAGCGATCGAGGTGGTTAACCAACCCAGGCATTCTGCCAATATTACCGGGATGGCTCAAAGAGCTATAACTCACGGGCTTTATGCCTCTATGGGTTCTGATTTTCACCGGTTAGAACACTCTTGGCGTGGGCTTGGTTGGTTAGCGCCTATGCCACAAACCGTGCAACCTGTTTGGCAACTGTTTAAAGAACCGTTAAAAGACTCTGAGTATAGTGTTACAAAACCGTAAATAGCGTATAATTCTCGATTGTTTTTTATTATATTTTCGGGAAAGATCGTGGCTTCAAATAGTATTTACATTAGTGTTCATCCAGATAATCCGCAAGCAAGGTTATTGCAACAGGTGGTTGACATCCTGAATAAAGGTGGCGTAATCGCTTATCCCACTGAATCTGGATATGCTTTAGGGACTCTTTTAGACAATAAAGAAGGCTCTAACCGAATTCGACAAATTCGTCACCTTGAACTTAATCATGAACTTACCTTAATGTGCCGTGATCTTAGCAATTTATCAGAATATGCAAAAGTGGGTAATACCCAGTTTCGCTATTTAAAGAACCATTTGCCAGGCCCTTATACGTTTATTCTACCGGCCAGTAGAGAAGTTCCTAAACGTTTACAAGCACCTAAACGTAAAACGATTGGTTTAAGAGTAACACCTAATGTGGTGACAAATGCTTTACTGGCCTATTTTGATAAACCGTTATTATCGGCCAGCTTGATTATGCCTGGTGAATCACAACCCATGACCGATGGATGGTCTATTCAAGAAGAGTATTCTCATTGTTTAGATGCTGTTTTAGATGGTGGGTTTAGTGGATTTGAACCAACAACCATTATTGACTTTACTGACGAAGAACCTATTTTGCTACGCCAGGGTCAAGGAGAATTTATTTCATGAACGAACTCAATATCATGCAACAAATCGCTATTTGGGCGATTCCAGTTATTTTTGCTATAACGTTGCATGAGGTTGCTCACGGTTGGGCGGCATCTAAATTAGGTGACCAAACAGCCTTGATGTTAGGGCGTTTATCGTTAAACCCAATTAAACACATTGACCCTATTGGTACCGTGGTTGTTCCCATCGCGTTATTAGTTATGGGTGGGTTTGTTTTTGGTTGGGCAAAAGCTGTACCTGTTGATACCCGTAATTTTAAAAACCCAGCCGCAGATATGGCAAAAGTAGCTGTTGCTGGTCCCGCAGCCAATCTTTTAATGGCTGTGTTTTGGGCGATTATTGCTAAAACAGGTACTATTTTGCAAACCTCAATACCTGATGTAGGTACCTATTTAATTTACACTGGCTTTGCAGGTATCAGTATTAACTTGATTTTATTGGTATTGAATCTTATACCCATTCCGCCACTGGATGGCAGTCGTGTTTTATCGGCTTTTTTACCTAAAAAACTAGCATGGCAATATAATCAAATTGCCCCTTATGGTTTTTTTATACTTATTGGCATGATGCTTCTAGGTGTATTAAGCCCAATATTAATGGGCCCGTATATTGCCATTAGAGATGTGATTATTAGTTTTATTGGTCTGTAAATACAGATAAATAAACAGCACACTGAACATATAAAAAGAGAATTTTATGAATCAACCTGAAGGCGAAAAGCTTCAAAAAATCTTAGCTAGAGCAGGATTCGGCTCAAGACGTTCTGTAGAAACCCTAATTACAGATGGTCTTGTTAAAATCAATGGTCGCACTGCTACTTTAGGTGAAAGAGCGACGCCGTTAGATAAAATTAAAGTACGTGACCAAGCCGTTAAAGAAACGCGTTTACAAAAACAACCTACTAAAGTGATTCTATACAATAAACCTGAAGGGTTATTGTGTACACGTAGTGATGAAAAAGGGCGTAAAACCATCTTTGAAGAGTTACCTAGGGTCATTAATGGTCGTTGGATTAGTATTGGGCGTTTAGATTTAAATACCAGTGGTTTACTGATATTAACCAATAACGGTGAATTGGCAAATCGCATGATGCACCCATCTTATGAAGTAGAGCGTGAATACACCGTTAGAGTTTTTGGTGAAGTCAGCGATGAAGCACTAAAGCAAGTGGTTAAAGGTGTACAGCTTGATGACGGCCCCGCGAGTTTTAATAAAGTCACTAAAATGCAAACTTCGGTTGAAGGTGAATCTATTAATAAATGGTATAAGGTAACGATTAAAGAAGGGCGCTACCGTGAAGTTAGACGTATTTGGGAAGCCGTTGGGGTTAAAGTTAGCCGTCTACATCGTGTTCGTTATGGCCAATTTACCATTCCTAGAAGCTTGAGAAAAGGTAAAACAGAAGAGTTAACCTGGAAACAAATTAACCAGTTACTAAAGTCGGTTGATCTTAAAGAAGAAGCGCGTCCTGATTTAAGAAGCACTAATCAAGCAGGCGATAAAAAGAAAAAACGCATGAACTCATTGGCTAAACCTGTTGCCAGAAAACCATCGAGTAAGCGCACTATCCATGACTTGAGTGAAGGTAAGAGTAAACGACCAAATAATAGACGACGTTAATTAATAAACGGTTAAAAATACGATTATTAAGATTACAAAATGGATGGATGTTTTAAATAAAAAAAGCTTTTACCAGGCCTGGTAAAAGCTTTTTTTTGAACTTATAATCTTTATTTTTATTTATAAACACTATAATTAATCATGGTAAGTTATTGGTATTTAATGAATTGATAAAAAATCAGTTTTCATAAGGATCCACGATACGAACACCTTTAACGTAGTAAATTTTATCTGATCCACCACCTAAATCATAATTTGATGAACCAGACCTTGAGCTATTCCATTTCCATCCTGCTGTACTACGAACATTCACTAAATAACCTTTAATTTGAATAAGATCACCATTGCGAATTTCTTTAAGTCTGTGAGCAATTTTTTCATTTTCAGGAATAATATGCATATTTATAGAGTTGTTATTAATTTCATCTTTACTGATAGGCATCGTATCTGATTCCCATTCATAATCACGATCATCTTGTGTTATATCAATATCATCAGTAACCGACGAATCCGACATTTTGCCCCAGCCTAAAACAAAATCGGCAGGTGATAATCTCGCTTGTTCATCAAAATAATAACGTTTGATTGAAAGTACCCGGGCTTCTACCTCATATTCTGAAAAAGGCGAAAAGATAAATTCATCACGTCTAAAGGTTGAAACCGGAGGTTGAGTTTGAAACGGCAATCCTGCCGCCATTATTCCAGGGCCTAAATCAGGGGCATTGCCAACATAGTAGAAATGTTTCCAGGCAAAAAATACGATGACGATAAATATTAATTTTTTCATAAGTTGATTCTATCATTAAAGCTTAAAAATAAGCTTGCTAATCATTTTAATATTGTAATGAATGTATCTTAACGACAAAACTAAATTTAATTAATAATGGGGTGGAGGTACTTCATCTTTAGGGTCTTTAATCATGTCTTGTTTTAAGCTTTTTAAATATTCACTTAACAGTCCCAATTTCTTTTCTAATAATTGTATTTCTTGGTGTTGTATCGCAATTGTCTTTTCTAATGCTTGAATATTTTCATCATGAAATGTTTGATTCATTTCTAAAGCATCTAATCGTTTAAAGACCTCTTCAGGTAGCGTATTTTGCATGTTAATTACTCTTAATCTAACCAATGAAGGTTATTTGATTGTTCATTTTTGTGTTCACATAAAGACACTCGGTCTTTATTGGGTTTTTGCAAGTGAATAACGGTTTCTCTAAGTTCATCACGTCTAAAATAGAAACAGCGTAACGGTAAAGTTGAATCATGACGTTTTAAAAGCATATCTAATTGTGATTTATTGCTCATTTTTAAGCCGTTAATCGCAATGATTTCATCACCGGCAGATAAGCCCGCTTGGTAAGCCGCTTGGTCATTCCAAACATGAGTCACTTTTAATCGTTCTTGTGGCATATTGCTTAAGTTAGCACCAATATGATTAGGTAAGGTTAATTCAGTATTATCAGACTCTTCTTTATCCGTAATACCAGTAATATGCCCGCCAAGGTCATCCAAACCCGTTAATGCACGTAAACTAAAATCAATATTAAAGTCAGCAAATAATGATTCAAAAGGAATATCATCAGTGCCAAACAGATAAGCATCAAAAAAGCTATTTAGAGGCACACCAGCTACATCAGAACATATTTGCTCAATTTGACCGTCTTCAATTCCAATGCCTTGTTTTCCAAAATGGTTCCATAAATGGAGTAAAACATCATCTAAAGACTTTGCGTTTTGAGTTTGTTTTCTAATGGTTAAATCAAGAGCTAGAGCAATAAGACTTCCTTTAGTGTAATAACTAATAATGGCATTGGGCGCATTTTCATCTTGCTGATAAAACTTAGTCCACGTTAACCAGCTTGACTCGGCAACCGACTGTTTAAAACGGCCAGGCATCCTGTAAACGCGAGTCATTTGTTTAGCCAATAAATCTAAATATGTTTGGTTGTCTATTAGACCTGCTCTTAGCAAAATTAAGGCATCATAATAAGAGGTAACGCCTTCAAACCACCAAAGTTGATTGGTATAAACGGGTGTCTGCAAATCACTTTGTTGATACACTTTGGGTTGAATGCGCTTTACGTTCCAAGTATGAAAGTATTCATGGCTACAGAGTTCTAAAAATTGCAAATAACCATCCGTGGCTTTTTGCATACCTTTGTAAGGTAAATCATTTCGACTGCAAATTAATGCGGTTGAATTTCGGTGTTCTAAACCGCCGTAATCACTGCCGGTTACCATAACTTGAAAAAGATAATCTTGCATTGGAGCAGGTTCACCAAAAAGCTTAATTTCAGTTTCACATATTTTGATTAAGTCTTGTTTTAGACGTTCATCATCACAATCAAAAATACCTGTAATTACCATTTTGTGCGGAATGCCACAAGCTTCAAAATTAATTTCATGAAAAGTCCCCATCTCAACGGGGTAGTCAATTAATGAGGCGTAATTATCGGCTTGATAAAGCCCAAAACCATGTTTATCAATCTTTTTAGCAGGCATGCCTGTCGCCACTTTCCAATTGTTTTGACAAGTAATATCAGAGGGTGAAATTTGAATTTCACAGGCCTGGTCAGCTTGTTCTACCACTTCTAAAAAGACCGATGTGCCATTAAAAAAGGCGTGTGACTCATCAAAGTGTGCGCCGCGAACAGATAGATCCCAAGCGTAAATTGTATATTCAACAGTTACCGCTTGCTGACAACTAAACGCCCAGTTAGATTTATCTATCGTTTTTAATTCTATGAGTTCATTTTGTAATGTAATTACCTTAATATCATTGATATGTTTGGCAAAATCTCTTATTAAATAGCTTCCTGGTATCCAGTTAGGTAAACGCAGTAATTGTTGCGGTTGGGTTGGCTTATCTATTTTTAAACTGACTTTAATGTAATGAGATTTAGCGTCTAGGGCGGTAATGTTGTACTGAATCATAGTATGTTCTTTATCTTTTTTAGTGTTTTGATTATTAAATATATTGGAAACATCATGCTTATTTCACTTGGGTGACGTTTCTGGGCTTGGTGTGATTTGAGGTGGCACACAGAGCTTTTTGTTTTTTATGGCCATAATGGTTTTAATGCTTAAATGTACGATAAGAGCTAAAAGTACCGCTAATGTTAAAGAGGCTATATAGCTAAAAAAGACTTTATGTAATTGTTCAAACATAATAAAACTGGCTAAAGAAAAAGCCGCTAATGGAAAAGTGTAAGCCCACCATGAAATTGAAAAAGGCACTTTTATAAAACGCGGTGTTTGTACCATTAGCATAATCACTAAAAATAGTGCAATGTAGTAAAGAATATGAGCAAACTCATCGACCCCAGCCATACCACTTAATGTCATATAAGCTATAAATCCAACGGCAGGTGGAGCAATTAAGATAAAAAGAGTAGGTTCTAATACTTTCATAATTGGCGGATGAAAAAATAAACGATACATCACAATGCTATTTAAAATAATCCAAAAGACCAGCCCGGTGCTAAAGAAAAACCAGGCGACTTCCATGTCAACAAAATGTACAGCTCCTAAAGGCACAACAATGGCGCCAACAACGGGCATAAACCACGTCGGTGTCATATGCGTTATTTGCCATTTTTCGTGATGAATCCAAATATTTAAGATAAAGATCAACAATAAAAATTGCATTATTGCACCTAAAAACCACATGACACGCGCAATATCATAATTCATATCTAAATAAACTAAGCTGAGAAGCAGTAAGCTAATACTAAAGGTTGGAAAAAAATGTAAGGTAATAGGGTGGTTAAATTCAGCAATTACAGATTTAGGGTGTTTTATTAATTTAATCAAATACACAATTGAAAACAGTACAAAAACAAGTGTAGTTAATAATGCAAAACCATAAAATATATAAATAGAAATTCCTAGTAGTTCATGGGCTTGTTTTAAGCTGAGCGTTAAGCCGCTAAACCCCATGACTGCACCAAAAATAGTAATGGGAAAAAACGCCGTGCTGCGCTCAACAGGCCTAGTATTTTGTTCTTCTGTCGATGGTTGTGACATGAAACCTTCCTTACTGCATAATGCTTTTTCAAAATTTAGCTGTTTTTTAACTATTTTTTATATTTAAAGCCTTATTATAAAGAACTTAAATCAAATAAAGACAGATCTCTGTTGGTTTTTAAATATTCTTGGGCTCAAACCTCTTTATACTTGAGGTTTTAGTACGTTTATTTACAGGCGCAACCCTAACGTATTTATTGTAAATTCAAAATTATTAAAATTTTAAAGGTCATTTTTTTAGCATGCGATTGAGTTATTTTCCGAGTGTTGGGTATTTTGTATTGCCAATGGGGCTGTTAGGAGCAGGCCTAAATGCCCAACATTTAATAACGCTTTTACAGCTTAAATATGACTTTTCAATTGTTTTACTATTGCTGGGGTGGGTGAGTTTTACGGTTGTAATGGTTCATTATATTTGGCATTTGGTCGGCAAGAAAAATAGAGATACATTAATTCAAGAATGGTATGACCCGTTTAGGCGTTCTTTTTTACCAGCAATTACCTTAACGAGTGTATTGTTTATCCTAAGTATTGCACAAGTTCTAAATATAAATCAACATGTTGCAGATTCTAGTTCAGAATTATCATGGCATTATTCATCACAGTTTGTTCTATTGTTATTACTGTTATTTGTTGCTGCACTTCATCTATTATTAAATGTGTTTTTAATCAATGGTTGGCTGTTTGATGAAAAGCTAACGCTTAATCAACATAAACCTACTTGGTATATTTTATTATCTGGTAACTTTATTATTGTTATCGCCTTAAACAGTGAATTTATTGTCACGACGAATAGCATTCTGTATGAGTTGTCGATGTTCTTTTATGCAATAGGTTTATTCTTTTGGGTTGTTTTCTCAAGCACATTATTTTATCGATTAATTTTTAATAGCATGTTGCAAACGCAATTAAGACCAAGTTTATTTATTTTTTTAGCTCCGTCTTCATTAGCCTGCGTGGCTTCATTACTCTTATCTGATAACTATATGTTAACCGGTAGCGTGCATGAACAAGCCATTGGGCTTGTAACGTGGTTAAGCTTTTCCTTTGCAAGCACTATGTTAATAGCTTGGCTTTTAAGCTTTAAATTTTTTGTAGGAAGTGGTTTAAGTATGGCAGGGTGGTCATTTGTGTACCCTTTAGCCGCGTATGGTCTAGCGGCTCAGTATTTAGCTTATGCCATGCAAAGCACCTGGTTAGTTATTTTTAGTGTCATAATTTTTGTTTCACTGATTGTGTTTATACTGCTTTTATCCTTTTGGTTATTTAAACTCAGCGTGCGTTCCGTTAATGTAAAAACAGAAGAATAAAGCCTAAATCCTAATTTTTACGGCTTTAAAGTAAATTTTCAATTTTACGCACTGGCTGCAAGGTTTATAATACTGTTTTTTTTGATTTATCTAAATTTGGAGTCTTCTTGTGATTCGTACTCGCTTTGCCCCTAGTCCAACAGGTTATTTACACATTGGTGGCGTTAGAACAGCCCTATATTCTTGGCTTTACGCCAAAAAACAAGGCGGTGAATTTACTCTTCGCATTGAAGATACCGATTTAGAACGTTCAACAGAAGAATCGGTAAATGCTATTTTAGAAGGAATGAGTTGGTTAGGTTTAGATTATGACAAAGGGCCTATTTACCAAACGCATCGTTTTGAACGCTATAAAGAAGTGATTCAAGAGCTGTTTGATAAAGGCTTAGCTTACTATTGTTATGCAACGCCAGAAGAACTTGATGAAATGCGAGAAGCGCAAAAAGCCGCTGGTGAAAAACCACGTTATGACGGTCGTTACCGTGACTTTACTGGCGAACCTCCTGCAGGCGTTAAACCGGTTATTCGTTTTAAAAACCCAATAGATGGTGATGTGGTCATTGAAGATTTGGTTAAGGGTACCGTCACGATTAACAATAAAGAATTAGATGATTTGGTCATTGCCCGTTCAGATGGCACGCCTACTTATAATCTAACCGTTGTAATTGATGATTGGGACATGGGAATGACACACGTTATTCGTGGAGATGACCACTTAAATAACACGCCACGCCAAATCAATTTATATAAAGCAATGGGTGCTGAAGTTCCCAAGTTTGCACATATCCCAATGGTATTAGGCGAAGATGGTAGCCGTTTGTCAAAACGCCATGGTGCGGTAAGTGTTTTACAATATAAAGAGCAAGGTTTTTTACCAGAAGCATTACTTAACTATTTAGTACGCTTAGGTTGGTCATACGGCGATAAAGAAGTCTTTACAATGGATGAAATGGTGCAATACTTTGACTTGGATTCTGTTAACGGTTCGCCTTCTACTTTTGATACAGCTAAACTGATCTGGATAAACGAACAACACATTAAAATGGCTAATGCTGAACATTTAGCAACGCATTTATCTTCTTTTGTTGCACAACGTGGTTGCGATTTAAACCAAGGGCCTGCATTAGTGGACGTAGCTGATTTATTACGAGATCGTGCTAAAACATTGGTTGAAATGGCTGACGGTGCAGTTTATTTTTATAAAGACTTTGAGGAATTTGAAGAGGGCGCAGCTAAAAAACATCTACGCCCTGTTGCAGAAGACGCATTGCTACTGGCTTACAGTAAACTAGAAGCTATTAGCCAATGGACAGCAGAGAATATTCACAATGCCATTAACGACACTGCAACTGAACTTGAAGTTGGTATGGGCAAAGTAGGTATGCCTTTACGAGTAGCTATTACCGGTGGTGGTCAATCACCAGCTATAGATGCTACGGCAGAGCTTATAGGTCAAGATCGTTGTTTAAAGCGTATTAAAATGGCCTTAGCATTTGTTGAGCAGCGTAAACAGGCACAGTAATCTCTAAAACCTTAATGTTTTGCCTGATACATTGATAAAACTGAAAACCGTTTAACTTATATAAGCTAAACGGTTTTTTTATGTTCATTTTTTACAATCAACTTCAAAGCGGGCCAAAACACTGGTAAATGTGTAAAATTATCATGCAAAGTAAACTTAAAACTAATTTATGCATCTTTAGTCTAGTAAACAGAATCAAAATATTTAAATGTTAATTGCATTTGCTTAACCAACCGGGAAGATCATGGGCATTTTGCTTTCTCTAATTATTAATCTAGTAAGCACTTTATGACAGATTTTTTGATTGTTACACCTGAATTCCAGGGGTAAATTTTACTCTTCATAGACTTTGATTTTGGGCTCTACAAGCTAATAAACAATCACTTAGGGCTTGCAGGGGTTTATTTTCAAAAAAGTGTCATCTTTTTTACAATTTAAGCTTGACGAAAAGCGGCAACACTATATAATACGCACCCATCAGCTCGAGGGGCTATAGCTCAGCTGGGAGAGCGCAACACTGGCAGTGTTGAGGTCAGCGGTTCGATCCCGCTTAGCTCCACCAAGTTGATAACTTAGTCCATTAGAAACCCACTAGGCCGGGTTTGCTAACTGATGGCAATACCGATAAAGATTATATTTTTTTATCACCATGTGTGTCCCGTTCGTCTAGAGGCCTAGGACACGGCCCTTTCACGGCTGTAACAGGGGTTCGACTCCCCTACGGGACGCCAATTTGCGGGAATAGCTCAGCGGTAGAGCACAACCTTGCCAAGGTTGGGGTCGCGAGTTCGATCCTCGTTTCCCGCTCCAGTTTTAAGTGTGTTGATGACCTAGGCCATAACAATCATCAACAGACTTTAATATGCTTTTAAACTTATTTTTAAGTGTATTAGAACACTCGTTAACTCTTTAGAGTTAACAACAATCTGTCCCGTTCGTCTAGAGGCCTAGGACACGGCCCTTTCACGGCTGTAACAGGGGTTCGACTCCCCTACGGGACGCCATATATAATAAACCCACTAATGACTTGTCGTTAGTGGGTTTTTTATTGTCTAAATTTTAACCATTAAAATATTGGAAATAAAAAACCAAGCAATTCCACTCTATGTAAAGAGGGGACAGGCCTGGTAATTTTGGTGTTTTATTTGAATATAGATATATAGAAGTAGTATTTATTTTATATCTTAACGCATTAATATTATTCGGTTTTTATTGAAACAGATTCAATGTTGGGAATAATTTCAATGTGGTCCAGAAGGTCGCCCAAATTGGTACTATGATCTAACTCTAAGGTAAGCAACATATTGACACTGTTTTCTTGAGTATTTGTCTTAGTATTAGATGCGATTAAATTGATATCTAAAGTGGTTAAAGTAGCCATTACATCTCTGAGCAGACCTTTACGGTCAAACGCAATTACCTCAAGTTCAGCCATAAAGCTTGGTTGTTCAGCTTGGTTTTTATTCCAGGTAACTTCTATTAATCGACGTTGCTCATCGTGCGTAAGATTAAGAATATTAGGGCAGTCGTGTCTATGAACAGTAATTCCTCGACCACGAGTAACATAACCGACAATATCGTCAAACGGCTTTGGTGAGCAACAAGGTGCAATATTGGTAGATAGGTGAATCGCACCTATAACATACGCCTTAGCATCTTCAAGATTAGTATTCTCTGAAAAAGTGAAGGTACGTTGTTGTTTAGACTGTGTTTTCTCAGGTTTTAAGAGTGATTGTATTGCACTGGTTAGTTGGCGTTCATTAATTCGGCCTTTACCAATGTCTTCAAAAAAAGTATCGGTACTATCATGCCTAAAGCGTTTAGCCACTTTTTTAGGGTTAATTGATTCTGCATGTAAACGTTTGATTTCACGGTTGTATAACAGTTCACCAGTAGTAGTGTTTTCACTTTTATTTTGTTTGTTAAACCAGTTTCTAACTTTGTTTCTTGCGCTGGTACTGGTTAAATAACCTAGGTTAGGGTTTAACCAGTTACGACTAGGCTCTCCATTTTTAATGGTGAGCACTTCAACTTTATCTCCGGTTTTAAGAGTGAAGCTTAACGGCTGAATTCTACCGTTCACTTTTGCACCACGACATCTATGCCCAAGCTCGGTATGAATTTGGTAGGCAAAATCAAGCGGCGTAGCGCCTTGTCTAAGCGTAATGATTTCATCATTAGGCGTCATGATATAAATATGTTTGCTCTGTAATTCAGTGCTAATCTCTTTAAAAATATCTGGATCATCAGAGTTTTCAAGGATTTGCCTAACGTTAGAAATACTTCTTTCTAGATTGACATCAAATCCAGTTTTATCGCCTTCTTTATAGCGCCAATGTGCTGCAATACCATATTCTGCACTGTGGTGCATGTGATCAGTACGAATTTGTATCTCTACAGTTTTACCTTCAGGGCCAATAATAACGGTATGAATAGATTGATAGCCATTTTCTTTTGGCGTGGCAATATAGTCATCAAATTCATCTCTAACGTAGTTCCAACGGCTATGAATCAACCCTAATACTTCATAACAAACTTGTACGCTGTCAACATAAATCCTTACGGCTCTTAAATCATAAAGTTCATCAATAGGCAGGTTTTTGCGCTGCATTTTTTTCCAAATACTGTATATATGTTTTGGACGACCTGTGATTTTTGCCTTAATACTGTTTTGATCAAGCATGCCTTTAATGGTATCAAGTACAGCTTCAATATATTGCTCACGTTCAGAACGTTTTGACTGTAATTGCTTAGCTATTTTTTTGTATTCATCAGCATGAAGATAGCGAAAAGACAGGTCTTCTAATTCCCATTTAAGCTGGGCGATACCAAGTCTATTGGCAAGAGGGGAAAATATAAGTTGCGTTTCTGCCGCAATTTGATGACGTATTTCTTCGCTTTCATCTTTAATTATGCGTAAACGGCCAATACGATAAGCAAGCTTAACAATCATAATGCGAATATCAGATGTCATAGCTAATAACATCTGACGCAAACGTTCGTTTTGCACTTCGTCAGATTTACGCTCTAAATCAAAATCTTTGAATTTGTTTAGTTTTCGAATTCCATCAACCAATTTAGCCGTTGCAGCACCAAAGTGTTCGGTTACTTTTTCAAGCGGATAAAGGCTTTCAAGGTTTGCATCGCTGATTAAAGTGGCTACTAAAGTTTCATCGTCTAATTTAAGATGCGCTAAAATTTTGGCAACCTGAAGACTTCTTACCATGCTTTTTTCTGGCAAAGCTTCAGATTCGATTGCCATCGAGCACGCAAACTCACAACGTTTCTGTTGTTCTTTGGTTAAATTGAAATCAGAAAAAATTTCTTTATATAGAGATTCGACCGTATACATTGATAAATACTAACTTTGGAAATAATCGATATATTTTAGCGAGTTTTGCGCAGTAAAATTCAGTATTTATAGTAAAAGATTTTATTATTGAACAAGCAGAAGTAAATGCTCTGGTTTAAAGAGGTGCGCAATGCGATAATGTGCTCTAATTTTTTTAAGTAATTTAAATGAGTTAATAAAATTTTGATTGAAACGACCCCAATGACATTGTCACAAGAAATCATAGACAAAAACCTTTTACATAAAAATAGTGCCTGCGGCTTTAGCGTTGCTCCCATGTTGGATTGGACCGATAAAAATTGTCGTTTTTTTCATCGTCAATTAAGCCAGCAAGCTTGGTTATATAGTGAAATGGTCACTACGGGAGCCATTATTTATGGTGATAATTTGCCACGGTTTTTAGGTCATAATCCTGAAGAAGCTCCTGTAGTTTTACAACTAGGAGGTAGTCACTCTCAAGATTTAGCGCAATGTGCAGGTTTAGCAGAAGAGTGGGGTTATTCAGAAATCAATTTGAATATTGGTTGTCCAAGCGATCGTGTACAAAATAATATGATTGGTGCTTGTTTATTAGGGCATCCAGAATTGGTTGCTGAAAACGTAGCTGCAATGAAAGCCAAAGTTAAAATCCCTGTTACGGTAAAAACTCGTATTGGGATTGATGATCAAGAAGAGTACGATATCCTTCATAATTTTGTTCAAGGACTTGTTAACGCGGGTGTTGATGGGGTGATTATTCATGCACGTAAAGCTTGGTTACAAGGTTTATCTCCTAAAGAAAACCGTGAAATACCACCATTAAAGTATGATTGGGTGCATCGAATAAAATCGGATTTTAAGGATTTGGACATTGCTATTAACGGTGGTATTACAAATCACGAACAAGCGTTAAAACACTTTAGTGAATATGAAAATTTGCCTGCCGTAAATGGCGTAATGTTAGGTAGAGCAGCTTATGAACAACCTTTTATACTTTCTGAAGTTGATCACTTATATTATGGACAGAATCGCAAAGAATTAACACGCTTAGATGTTTTACAAAAAATGTATCCTTATATAGAACAGCATTTATCTCATGGAGGTAAATTAAATCAAGTTACTCGCCATATGCTAGGTCTATTTTTTGGATTGCCCGGTGGTAGAATTTGGCGTCGCCATTTATCTGAACACGCCTTTAAAAAAGGGGCAGGGATTGAAGTAGTTGAACAAGCCTATAAAATGGTAGCGGATGAAATTCAAAGAATGGAAGATAGATTGTGATTTTTTTAGATGTGCCTTTTAGAGAAAAAGACCAAGTTAAAGCGCTTGGTGCTCGTTGGGATGCCGTAAGCAAACGCTGGTATATCCCAGAAGCATTAAAATCGGAAGAAGCATCTTTTCAAAAGTGGTTACCGCAAACTTTAACTGAAAACGTGTCTGCAGACGTTACAAATCATTTCGATCCCTATTCCCAGTCTTTAAATTTTGACTCTTCAAATCAATCAGAAGTAGAAAAAGGCACTAAACTCTCTATTGTATTAAGAAAAGTGCAATCGACTTTAAGACAAGGCTTTCCTGGTGGTGTTTGGGTAGTTGCTGAAATAGCAAATATGAATACACGCCGTGGGCATGTGTATCTAGAATTAACTGAAACCAATGAGCAAGGTCAGTCTATCGCAAATTGCCGCGGCATGATTTGGCAAAGCCAGGCAAATAGATTATTAGAGCGTTTTCAGACAGAAACCGGCAGTGGGTTAGCGATTGGTCAAAAAGTGCTTTTGCTTACAGAAGTGAGTTTTCATGAGCAGTACGGTTTCTCTTTTGTTATTCAAGATTTAGATCCAAGTTACACCTTAGGCGCACAAGAGCAACGTTTAAATGAAATTCGTAAAAATCTAATTAAAAAAGGCTTATACCAGAAAAATAAATCATTTAATTTACCGACTGATTTTTTTAGGATTGCCGTAATTGCACCACCTGATGCTGCTGGGTTAGGCGATTTTAGGGCGGATGCCGATATTCTACAAAAATATAAATTATGTCAATTTAGCTATTTTTATAGTAGTTTTCAGGGAGATGCGGTCGAAAGAGAGATGCTTGAAGCTATTTCTGCCGTACATTCAATGCATCAAACTAATGCATTTGATGCTTTAGTTATTATTAGAGGCGGTGGTGCTAAGTTAGATTTAAATATGCTTAACATTGAGTCAATCGCAGAAACATTATGCAACGCAAATTTACCTGTTTTATCGGGTATAGGTCACGAAAGAGACAATACGATATTAGATGAAATTGCTCATACTCGTTTTGACACACCGAGTAAAGTTATCGGTTTTATAAGAACTCAGATCGTTCATCAAGCAAAATATGCACAAACTAATTGGATTAATATAGAGCAATCTAGTCGATTACAAGTGCAAAAACTCAAACAAAAAATTGTAAATTTTCATAATACAATTACACGCGACAGCCTAAATAGCGTACATAAGTGGCAACAAAAAATAGAACCTATTAATTTTGCAATTAGACGTTTAAGTGAATCAAAAATTAGACAGGCAGGGCACGATATTGATGTAATTCATCAACAGATACGATCTACTGTTAATCAACAGATAACACTTATTTATGCAGATATTGAACAGCAACAAAAACACGTCTTAGAGAATGCTAAACGAGTATTATCTGTACAAAAACAACAGCTTATACAGTCAATCTCCTTTATTTTAAGCTCTGGTCCCAAAGCTCAATTAAACAGGGGATTTAGTATGGCAAAAAGCCTTGAAGGCAAGCCGATTATTACGGCTAAAGAGGCTTTAAAACACCCTAAAATTGAGTTGGAATTTAGTGATGGTTCGATTGAAGCCAATATACCGCCAAAACAGATAATTAAACAGATAAAATAGAATAAATAAAGAGGTTTTTATATGACTCAATCAGCAGAAAGTTTTAAAGAGAATTATCAAAAATTACAGGATATTGCCCAAAAACTAGCCAATAGTGGTGAAGTTGATATTGATGAATTAGTTCCAATGGTTGATGACGCCACTCGAGCATATCAGCTTTGTAAATCACGTATCGATGCCGTAGAAAGTGCGTTAAATACACGTTTAGAAAGTGATTCAAACTCAAGTCATAATGAACAAACTGAGGATTAATAATGCCAAAACAAGCAACAATTTATCATAACCCGAGCTGCTCAAAAAGTAAAAACAGCTTAGCACTATTAATAGAACATGGTTATGAGGTTACCGAAATTTTGTATTTGGATAATCCGCCCACTAAAGAAGAACTAGCCGATCTCTGTGAAAAAATGGGGGTTAAGCCTGCTGATATTGTTCGCAAGGGTGAAGATTTGTTTAAAGAGTTAGGCTTTAGTAAACGAGACCTTAAAACGCATAATGAATGGTTAGATATTTTGATTGCGCATCCTAGACTTATTGAAAGACCGATTGTAAAAATTGGTGATAAAGTCGTTATGGGAAGACCACCAGAAAATATTTTAGCGATTATGGATTAGATCTCGCTAAGTTATAAAGTCATCACAATTCAAATAAAACGTGTCTAGCAAATTATTTAGTTACATTATTTTAAATTTACCAGGCCTGGTAAATTTAAATATTCTTCAGGCCAATAGCTTTAATGAGATAGGTTATTTGGTTCAAGCCTTAAATTCCAATCAAAGATTAGTTTTCATAAAATATTTCATAAATCCATCAACTAAAAACCTTATTTAGTTAAGAGTTCTTAATTTTATATATTTAGCGTTATAGGTTGCTAAGTAAGTAGCTGAAATATTCATTACGAATATATTCATGTTACCAAGCTTAAATATATTTATATTAAATTCACTTTAAGATAATCCGAGTTACCGGTTTATAGCTAATTTTGTAATTAATTTAACCCAATAGGGTATTGAGATGATAAATCCTTATATTATTTAATATTAAATTTAACATAATATATATTATGCGAATATTGTAAATACAAAACAGGGGCTACTATTTACTAAACTTAAGTTGAAATATATATCTATCCTTTTGTTTTAAAAGGTTTTTTGCATTGCTTTTGTTTTTTAGAATTAAAATAGAAAATAAGATTATTTTATTTTTAGTGAGTTCATTACGGAAATGATTTATCTCTGTTTATTTAAAATGTTTTTTAAATCTTATAAAAACCTTTGACTAAACCAATGTACTTCAAATACTTTGGCTCTTTTGATTATTCTGTTTTGGATTTGAATCTTGGTTTGGGTTAAACATTATCTTATATGGCATACTTTAACTAAGTTCACTAAATTTCAATCTGGCAACTTAATTATGCAGCCTGCACGGTGTTTTTATTTACAGGATTAAATTACCTTACCTTCTATTTGTTAATAATAGTTTAAGTATAAAAAAACCCGCCTTTAGCGAGTTTTTAAAGTTAAACCATAAATTGGCCTGATTGTTTATTAACTTAATCAAACATTAGGTTCCATCGTGCAGACCAAGCAAAACAGTAATCATTGGAATTATTGCAATAATTGCCAATAAGATTGGCACCCACGCTTTATCTTCTTTATTTCTAAGACCAATAAGCCCTGCAATAACGGCTATAGGAGCCGCAATCCAAGTAATAGGAGGAAATACAAGAGCAAATAAAATCGCTACAACACCAGAAACCATACCTAATGTTGCTGAATCTCCAGGCTGATAACTTTTAGTATTACGCATATCATCTGGCTGAGTACTTGCGGACTGTAAACGCCCCATAATGCCATTAATATCGGACTCAGACAAATCACTTTGCACCACTTCTATATCTGTCATGCCTAAGGTAATCTTTTTATTTTTATATAGGGATTTGACTAAATCATCCCAGTTAGCATCATCGTCTAATTGATCTATGATTTGGTGTGCATCTTTTTTAATAGACATATTTTTTCCTCTAAACTCATTAAACTAATTTGCGCTTTTAAGACTCTTGTATAGGCGGTCTATAACTAAACCCCCTTCTTTAAGTCAAGGTCTTAACAAAGCAAAAAATTAAATTAATATATACTGCAAATTTTATTGATAGATAATATATCAATAGCATTTAGTGCATTAATTATTTATTTTTTTTATTTTTATACCCATATAAAATTAATTAATTACCGTGTGTGCTAGAAATATTAAAAAAGTAGTTTTTGCTACGAATATCCAACAATTGAATATGAGTTTGCAAAGATGTAATTGTGTTGAAAAGCCTAATACAGACTTTTATTTTGGCATTCTTAGGCATTTAGGGAGTAATGTACTTAGAAATTAGACACACTTGCAAAATGTTTATAAATCTATCTAATATGGTGATATTCATCATGAATTTAGATGTTAAAAGTTACTTTTAGATAAAATTGGCATGAAAAATGCCTAAAAAGTCTAATTTACTTTACGTTTTATCTTTATTTTGGATTATTATATCTACTAAGAGACCTTTTTTACTTGTTTATGACTCAAGCAAAGGGCTTTTAATACTATTAAATTTCGTCAGGAGCTTTCTTACACATGGCACTCATGCCCGGCTTACAGATTAATATTGGCCAGCAACTGAAATTAACACCTCAGTTACAGCAATCAATTAAGATACTGCAATATTCTGCTTTAGAAGTTCAGCAGACTATTGAGACCACGCTCGAAACTAACTTTATGCTAGAAGTTGGTGAAGACATGGACCTTGATGATGAACTCGAACAATCTGTAAATTCTGATGAGCCTTCTGAAAATAAGGAGAAACTTGAAACTCCTGATGATGAAACGCCCCTTGATATTAATGATACGGAAGTTCTTAAGGATGATCTGCAGGCAGATTATGATTGGGAAGATGTTTATACAGATCACACCCCTTCTCTCTCTTCTCAGAGTCAAGAAGAATACACGAGTGCTGAAACCTATACGGCTTCTGAAGAAACCTTGCACGATCACCTATATTGGCAATCTGATATTTATCCTTGGTCAGATGAAGAGTCGGTTATTGCTTCTTATATTATTGATGATATTAATGAAGAAGGTTATCTCACCAGTACGCTTGAAGAATTAAATGGCTTTATTCAAGAAAATGAAACGAATTTAGCAACAACAATAGACGATATTGAAAATGTATTGAGTGTTGTTCAATTATTTGAACCAACAGGTGTTGGTGCCAGATCGGTACAAGAAAGCTTATTAATTCAATTGTCTAATATGCATAAAACCCCTTATGTAGTTACCGCAATACAATTAATTAAAGAACATTTTGATTGGCTCTCTTTTCATGATTCAAAACGTATTAAAAAAATGTACGGTCTTACGGATGACGATCTCAATCAATTGTTACGATTAATTCAGTCTTTAAACCCTAGACCTGGTCGTGATTTTTCAAGCACTCAATCAAGTATTGTTATTCCTGACTTAAGATTAAAACGAGTAAAAGATGGTTGGTTAGTTGAATTAAATGCAAATGCGTTTCCTAAGCTCACCGTAAATTCAGCATATATTGATTTAGCATCAAATCTTAAAAATGATGAACAATCTAAACAAATAAAAGAACAACTCATTGAGGCTAAAGGGCTAATCAAAAGTATTCATAGCCGTGGTGAAACTTTATTAAGAGTTGGTAAATTTATTGTTGAAAAACAAGAACGCTTTTTTGACGAAGGTGAACATGCCATGCAACCTCTTGTATTGCGTGAAGTTGCTGAGTTTCTTGACTTGCATGAGTCAACTATTTCACGTGCAACTAATCAAAAATATATTCAAACACCTCGCGGCACTTTTGAGCTTAAATACTTCTTTTCTACGGGGGTTAGTCAATATGGTAGTGCTGACCAATCCGCAATTGCAATTAAAGCTCATATTAAAGAATTAATTGATGGTGAAGATGCCAAAAAACCTCTTAGTGATAGCAAATTAATGGCTCTTTTAGAAGAAAAAGATATTGTTGTTGCTAGAAGAACTATTGCCAAATACCGTGAAGCTTTAAAAATTCCATCCTCAAGCGAACGAAAAAAATATAATCAATTCAAGTTATAACTTTTTCTAACGGCCTTGTATTTCATTAGTAAATACAAGGTTTTATACTCTAAATCACCTTCTATTATCCCATTATTTAGATTTTTTAAGCATTTCCTCACACTACAACGCTTTGAATAATAGTAATTTATTACATTCGCTTTTATAATGACTCAATAATTAAAATATAAAACTGGGTACATTATTATGAATAGAGTAAATCTAGAGCAGATCCAAGAGGCTGCACAGCAGCAATGGGAATCTCAAGCAGAAGTCAAAGAGTACATGTCTGCAGTCAATCCTCCTATGCCAAAAATCGATGTTATTAATTACCCAAGTGATTTACATCAAGGTGGTATCACTCGCATAGTTCCTTTTGATCTATCTACACAATTACAAACCGATTATCCAGCAACCTCTCCAAACTTAATGGCGAGTTATATAAAGATTTCTGCTGGCGAAATGTTGAGAACAGATGCGGCGGTTACCTCTCAAATGTTTTACGTTATTCGTGGTTCAGGCCGTACGCAAATGAAACACGGAACCATTGAATGGAAACAAGGAGATTTATTCACCCTTCCATCTGTACCTGATGCCTTACATACAGCAACAGAAGATACTGCATTTTATTGGGTGCATGATGGCCCTCTTTTAGATTACTTAGGTGTACAACCAGGCAAAGAGCGTTTTCATCCGGTTTTATATACTAAAGAAAGATTATGCGGTGAACTGACAGCAATTCGTAAAAAAGCCGAAGGTCGTAACCGAACTGGTTTTTTATTAGCCAATCCAAATTTTCCGCAAACCATGACGTTAACTCACACTTTATGGGCTTTATATAATGTATTGCCAGCAGGTGTTGTACAAAAAGCACATCGTCATAATTCAATTGCTCTTGATTTTTGTGTCAACGCAGGGCCAGATACTTATACCTTAATTGGTAAAGAAGTAGATGAAAATGGTGAAATTATCAACCCAATTAAAGCTATGTGGACACCAGGTTCTGCATTTATTACACCTCCAGGCTGGTGGCATTCACATCATAATGAATCAGGTGAAGATGCTATTGTTTTACCAATTCAAGATGCGGGCATTATTATGAATATGCAGGTTTTAGACTTTCAATATATTCGCTAACAACTCTTTATAACCGTGCTTACCCGGTAAATCGATTTTTAAGGGTAATAACTTTAAATTTATTTATATTGGAAATATTCTATGCAAAATACAGACTATAAAATCGCGGTGATTGAAGATGATGAGATTCAACTACGAAGTTTGGTTGAAGCACTTCAACAGCAAGGTTTTACAGTAGAACCGTTTACTAATCGAAAAGATGCTGAAAAAGCATTTGCGCAATCCCTACCAAATCTTGTTATTTCTGACATTATTTTAGGTTCTGAAGTCGATGGTGGATTTGATTTAGCAAAACATCTTTTAAGCTATAACCAACCTATTCCAATTATCTTTCTTTCAGAACGACAATCAGAGTTTGATATTTATACTGGTCACGCTTTAGGTGCAATTGATTATTTACCTAAACCCATTAGCTTAAATGTATTAATCGTTAAAGTTAAAAATTTATTAAGAATTACTGGTTCAGCAAAGGTAAATGATGCTAATGATGAACAATCTAAAATTCCACAACTTGAATTAGCTCCTGATCAATTTAAAGCTTATTGGCATGGTAAGCAGTTAGATCTAACGGCTACTGAGTTTGAAATGCTAAAACAATTTGCTACCGCAGGCGAAAGCAGTGTCATTTCTTACGATGCTTTACAGTCATCCACTCAAGGTGTTGTTGAACGAAATACCATAAATACTCATATTTGCCGTATTCGCAATGCATTTAAAAAGATTACTCCTGAGTTTAATTTAATTCACAATGAATATGGCCGTGGTTACAGCTGGCAAGATAAAAATTAATGTATCAATTTAATGTTTAATAGAAAAGAATCCATGCGACTTTCAATAAGAACAAGGTTTTTTATCTTGTTGTTATTGCTAACAATACTTCCTTTTCTAGCCTATCGTTTTGCTATTGATTTACACCGAATTATGCTTAATAACCAAGCCATAGTTCAAGAGCAAACTGTTGAAAACTTAGCCCTCATTTTAGAAAACAGAACGGACTTGTGGGCTTTGCAAATACAATCGGGTATGCCAACTCGTTTATCGCATCTTAATTTGGCTAACTCTGTTCTATGGGTGGTTAACGAAAACCGTCAAACCACTTATGTTGTTGGGCAGTTACCCAACCATGAAATCCAACACCCTGTTGATGCATTTACCACTATTGGTAAAGTATTAATTAAAACACTTGCGACATTTTTACCTTATTCTCTCCCCTATCCTTATCCTCAAAGTCTTAACCCAGAAAGAAGCTTAATTTCAAACTCCTTAGCCGGAAAAACCTTTCAGCAATATCGAATGGATAAAAATGGTCAGCCCATTTCGCTTATGTCAGCGACTCCATTAATTATTAAAGGCAGAATTATAGGCTCAATCGTATTAGAACAGCGTATGGAAACGCTTTTTAGTCACAACCTAAATTATTTTTACCGATTAATTGGAATAGGCGCAATCATCTTTTTAATTGTCTTGATTGGTGCACTAATGCATACGGCTTCTTTATCTAATAGAATCATTCGGTTAGATAATGATGTAAAAAGAACTTTTAGTATTCAAGGCCGTATAACAGACTTGGTATTTCAAGACAAAATTAGCCGTTTTTATCAAGATGAGCTATCAGATTTACGCCATCATATACATGAGATGCTCATGCAACTAGGGGCTTATGAACGTTACTTAAAACAACTGCCAAAAACATTAAGGCATGAAATTCACAACCCACTTAATCGCCTATCTATGGCATTAACCTTATTAGAAAACGAAAATGAAAATGAAAGCCCGCAACTTGATTACGCTAAGCATGCTTTAGCACAACTAAAACAGTTAATTAGTTCTCTTTCAGAAGCCACAAGTATTGAAGATAGTTTGCAAAGTCAAACACCTGAAGATTTTCCGATTGGATTAATGCTTGAACATTATTTAGAAAACACAACGGCACTTCATCCTGATTGGAATCTAGACTGTCGATGCACTGTTCCACACGAAATAATGGTTTGTGGTGACGGTTTTATGATTGAACAATTAATGGATAAATTACTCAGCAATGCTGCAGATTTCTCAGACAATAAAATCCCGATTACCATAATTTGTAAAATCTCTGAATCATCGGTTTTAATCAATATTATTAATTCAGGCCCCGCATTACCAAAAGGATTGGAACAACAAGTCTTTGATGGAATGACGTCAGTAAGAACATTGAATCAAGATAATCAAACACATTTGGGCTTAGGCTTATATATAGTTAAACTCATTACTGATTTTCATAAGGGAAAGGTTTTTGCTGAAAATATTACATCCTTTGAACAAAGAAAATTTAATGGCGTTAAGTTTACAATCGAACTCCCTTTTCACCTATAAAGACAATTATTTTATGAAATGACTAATTGCTATTCATTTAATTAAAATAGTAATTAGCCAAACATAAAACAATGCCTTTTTATTCAGAGATAATCTATAAGATGATAGACCGCAGCTTTGAATAAAAAAGCCGATTATTTTTTATAAATTCACATTTAAAAAATCTGTTATTCAGACGTTAATGTCATGTAAACACTTGCTGCATTTGGTACTGCAACCTGATTAAAAACAATTCTGTCTTTATACTCTGATTGATCAATTTTTTTAGCTTCTTCAACTCCACCGCCATTAGCAATAGATTCTTTTACTCGATCTGCTATTTTTACAAAGTAATCAACAGTCTTTTCTCTAATTTTACTAATACTAGCGGGATTGCCGTGACCAGGTATTACAATGGCTTGTTCAGGCTTTTTAAATAATTCTGCCATGGTCGCTTCCATTTTATTGAAAGAATCAATCCACTCTTTATAATCACCACCATCAAAAAGCCCTGGCAATCTTTCATTTACCCCTAAATCTCCTGTAAATACTACATTTTTTGAAGGGACAAGTACCCCTGACATAGTTGGTGTGTGACCACCACCATAGTTATTAATATAAACTTTTTCGTTATTTCCAACATCGAGAACCAGTGAGTTTTCGAATGTTGTATAAAATTTGGTTGCATTATAGGCAGGGGTATTCCACACTTTTGAAACAGAAGTCATGTAACGTTTTTTAGCTTTATTAAACATTTCGTTCCATTCTTCAGTCGCTTGTTTTTCTGAGTAAATATTTTTAACTCCAACATCATGCCAATAGCTTGCACCCATATTTGCATGGCCTTGATGATTTTCAATCACAATCCATTTAACGGGTTTGTCAGTAATTTTCTTGAGTTTTTTATGAAAGCTATATGCCACGGCTGGGTTTGGACCGGCATTATAAAGCATGACGCCATTCTCAAAAATAACTGCTGTCATATTGTTATTAAAACCAAAATTGGATCTATTTCCCCAAATCTGACTTCCTATGGATGTATATACACCATCTGCTACTTTTTGTAGATCAGGAATCGGAAGCTTTTCTCCAATGTAACCATTTTTCTTTTCAAGAAGATGCGTTTCTTCTGCATAGGCTTTAAAAGAGTTTGAGTATGCATCATTTGCTAAAGCCGTTACTGGCGTACCTAAAATAAGAGCTGTTATTAAAGGTTTGATTGCAGAGTTTAATTTTTTCATAAGTACTCGTTATTTTTTAATAATTAAAAATACATTAGGTTATTAGAAGACGGTAAGAGATTGTTTTTAAGAACAAATAATCACGCCTATCCTAATTTTATCGTTTTATATTTATTCATCATGAATTCTTTTGTAAATAGCATTTTGCAGGCCATGTATTTAGCTTTATAAGCGATTGATATACATTCGTTTTATTATATGCTTATCCAAAATATAGGAGAAACTACAAGGATGATTAGGGAGAAACTCCAATAAAGCACTGTGTTAAAAAATAAATCTGTAAAAGTCTTTGAAAATTCGTTAGATTCTCCCATTGCACTAAAAGTGCGTTTTGTAAAATAGAATTGAAAATACAACATTTTAATAAACGGTCTCGAGTCGAGTTTAGGGTTTAGTATGTTTACTTTTTTTGGTAACCATAAAAAAAGCCTGAGTCCGATAGAATATCGAAATCAGGCCTTAAGTGCCGTTTAACCAAAGTGTCCAACTTTTTGGGGTCACTTCAATACGGCCTTTGTTAATGTATTAAATGGGTAAAGTTGTTTTATTGGACCCTTTTAACTAAATCTTCTATATTTCGAATCCAAGGGGTTATGCCATAGTTGGATTTTATATTTTGCGCAAGTTTATCTGCTTCGGCTCTTTTTTCTAAGGAGCCAGTAACGACAATATAGTTAGTTTCTTTATTACGAGTTTGTGGCAGCGCTTTAGCATCTTTTAAACCTTTGCTCGAAATAAGTTTTTCTGCCGCTTTTTGGTTTGGCACACTTGCTAATTGTAAAACAAAGTTCTTTTTAGGTTGTGCTATTAACCAATTCACATCTGCTGAAGTTGCAATAATTGGCGCTTGGGGACTTGTTGGCCCTTTAATCTCGCCATTCATTTCTAACTCTGGTTCTTTTACTGTTGGCACCGTTATCGTGTCAGAACTTAATGTTTTTGATTTTTCAGTTAACTGTTTTTTGCTATTTAAAGTTGAATTTACCAGGCCTGGTAAATCCTTAACATCTTTATCTTGATTAAGCTGTTTTAGAATTAACTCTAACTTGTGGTCAATTTTTGATTCGAGTGTTTGAGTATAGGCTTTAAGTTTTTCATCTAAAACATCTTCGGTTACTACCGAGGCTGTTGTTTTAGACAGGCTACTTTCTTTATTTGATGTTAATTCAGTGCCATTTGCAATTTTAGGTAATGCCTCTTTTTTAAGGTTGGCATTTGTAATTTTAAGCTGTTCAACCTCTTCTTGTAGAATTTTGAGTTGTTCAACATTCTGATTTTGGCTTTCAACTACCTTTTCTTGCTCTTTTTGAAAACTGCTATAGGCAATATATATAAGACCTAAAACGGTTAATAAAAGTGAGAGCATTATAATGACACCAAAAAAAGAGAGTTTATTGCTTGGCTTTGAATCACTAAGTAACTTATTTGAGTAATTTGTTTTTGGCACGGTTTCCTGCATCTTATTTTTAGGGGGTTCAGGCATAACCTGTTCAGCAGCCGTTAACCAATCATTTAAAGAAGGGGTTTCGCTGCCATTTGAATTTTGAGGTGAAATTTTGCCAGCTTTAGATTCAATCTCTTCTAAAATTTTGGCTCTTTGTTCTTCAAGTTCTGAAATAGTAAGTGACATAGTTGTTTACGCAAGTTACCTATATGAAAGGGTTCTTAAAAGTTAAATTTATTGTAAAATGCTTTAGTATAAAAAGATACTTAAACATACCTTTGGAGTGATAAATATGCCTAATATGGAAAGCGTAGGTTCTGCGTTATTAATTACCTTTGCATTACTAGTGGTCAGTATAGGCATAGTAAGTTTGGCAATGTGGTTTTTATATAAATTCTTTAAAAATAAAGACGACGAAAAATAACAGTATTTTTGCCTGTATTTTAATTTATGCAGGTAATTTTTCTCTCTATATTTAGCTTCTTTTTAAGTTTATCGAAATTTATTTTACCTCGCCATCAACATACTTCCAATGACCTATTTCATTTTTTCTAAAATAGCTTTTTTCATGCATAGACCCTGCTTCACCGTTATTTAGTTGATAATAAGCAATAAACGTTACCCAGCCTTCTGCATCTTTTTTACGGCCTTTTTTACGCCCATTAAGACTAAGTTTAGTCCAGTGTAAACCTGGCGTATATTCTATGCTACCAGGCCTGGTAATTTTATCCCAAGTAAATAAAAGGTAGTCTGTCAAATGCAGTTCATAGGCACTAAAACGAGATCGCATGAGCTTTTCTGCCGTATCTGGTATTTGTGTTTGTTGATGATAAGGTTTACAGCATTCTGCATAGATTTGTTTGGATCCACACAAGCAAAGAGCATTATTGTTTATTTCAAGCATAATATTTTGTTTTTAAACGGTTAAATTATTTTTAAATACTTGGTGTAATCTTAAGGAAAGCAATATTGCGGCTAAAAGCAGTCCTAAAACAATTCCTAGCCAAAAACCTTCAACCCCCATCGGTTCAACTATCCAGTTAGTAAAGGTAAAGATATAGCCTAAACCTAAACCAATTCCCCAGTAACTTATCAATGTTACCCACATAGTCACCTTTGTATCATGAAACCCTCTCAAAGCCCCTGCTGCATTAACTTGTATGGCATCAAAAACTTGGTACATTGCGGCATAAAAAATTAATGCCGTTGCAATAGTTACAACATGACTATCTTTTGAATAAAGTTGGGCTATATCGAGTCTAAAATAAAAACTGGTTATTGCCAGGAATAGTCCTAGTAGGACGGCCCAGGTAAAACCCGTATATAGAGAGTTTTTTACTTTTTCATAATCCAATTCACCAAAACCATAACTGACTCTCACCGTTAATGCCATACCAAAACTTAAAGGCACCATAAAGGCAACAGAGGTAAAACTAATGGCAATTTGATGTGCCGCAATAACGCTTGTACCTAAAACGGCAATAAATAAGGCAATAAAACTAAATAGACTGACTTCAAATAATAAGGCAAAAGAATTGGGTAAACCAATAGAAAGAATAGGCTTTATTCCGTTTTTCCAGTTAATTAAATAACCAGACTTGTTTTGGTTTTTTATAGGAAAGATATATTGTTGTAATGACTGCTTATTAAACACATAAATTAAACCAATAATAAACATGGACCACATAACCAAGCTACTAGCAATACCGCAACCTGCCGCACCTCTTGCTTCGACAGGGCCATAACCATAAATAAATAATGCGTTTAGTGGTATGTTTAATAGCAAGGCTAAAAAACTAATCCACATAGTGGGAAGTGTTTTGCCTAGCCCTTCCCAAAAAAAACGTAAGGCTTGATATAAAACAACACCAGGCATTCCAAACGCTATAAAAAATAGATAATCTTGAGTTAATTGATGTACTTCTGGATTTAAACCTAATAGGTTTAATAGCCAGGTAAGATTCATCAAAATGGTTAGCGATATCAATCCTAAAGGCAAAGACAACCAAAGACCTTGAATTAAATATAAACGAATATTTGTATGATTTTGTTGGCCATTTGCTTTGGATATTAAAGGCGTAATAGCCAATAAAACACCAGTTGAAAAGATAAATACAGGCATCATAATATTTGTGCCTAATCCAATAGCCGCCAAATCATTTGTACCAACTTGGCCAGACATAATCGTATCTACCACACCCAGTCCTGTTAAGGCGAGTTGGGCAAACAATATAGGCAAAGCAAGCTTAATTAAAAGTTTTGATTCTGCCAAAAAAGCCGTTGATAAAAAAAACATTTATCTTTAAATCACTTATCTTCAGGCAATTTATCAACTGACGAGTTTAACTTTTTCTCATCTAAAAGTTCTTGTTCTGTAAACCCTTTTTTAGTCCAATAGGCTTCACCGTGTTTTTGTTCAAGCTCTGATAAATCTTCTTGGTTAAGTACGTTGTCATCATTAGGATCTATATGCAAAACCATTTTGGGTAACAATAAAATAATAATTAATTTAAAGACCCAAAAAACCGTAGCATATATCACCACCGCTAAGGCTAAAACCAAAGGTAAGCCAAACACTAAATCTACAATAAGTGCTTGGCCTTCAAAAAGCATTTCAAAAAGATTTTTATGAACAAAAGTAAAATACAACCAGCCAACAACAGAGGACAAACTTAGCAAAATAGCAATAAGATTAAGTAAAGGGTGTAATTTGGTATTTCTAAATAAGCAAAGCATAGATTCTCTTAGGGTTTTATGAAAGGTTTAAAAGGGACAATAATTAGTCAAGGTAAAACTAAACATGACTTAGTTTTTGAAAAAATAACCAATGCAGTGCCATATAGGTTGTTGCTACATTAAAATCCCCTGCTAGCAATTTTTGTTTAGCTTCTTTAAAAGACAGTGTGACTACTCGAATATCTTCATGTTCCGTTGCAAGCCCAGCATGTGTATTAACGGTGGTGCTGTCAATTTGACTGGCGTATAGATGAAGTATCTCATCACAAGCACCTGGACTAGGATAGCATTGGTTAATAAATTCAAGCGCCTTAATATCCGCACCGGTTTCTTCTTTGACTTCTCTAATACAAGCTTGTTCTGGTGTTTCGCCTAAATCAATCATGCCTGCGACCGGTTCAATTAACCAGGCCTGGTAAAATGCATTTTGATTAAGTGCATTTTCAATCGCACCTGCACGGCACTGTTCTACCAATACAACCTTTTGTGCTTTTAGGTCATACAATAAAACGACTACGGCTGGACCTCTGCAAAAAACTTCACGCTCAATTAAAGGGCTTTGCCCTCCTTGATATAAAGAGTGACTAAACTTGATGTTTTTGACGCTGAAAAACTGTTTAAATACGGTTTTAATTGTTTGAATATTAAGGGTTTTAGTCTTCATGATTACTTAATTTCAATTCTTGGAACACGTTGAGTTATGCCACACAATAATTCATAACTGATGGTGCCAGAATAGTCAGCAATAACGTCTACTGATAGCTCTTGTCCCCATAAAATAGCTCTTGTACCAATCGTAACATTGGACTGGCTATCGGTAATATCTACGGTAATCATATCCATCGATACACGACCAACAAGAGGTAACTTTTGACCATTAATAAGAACAGGTGTGCCTGTTTTTGCATGCCGAGGATAGCCATCACCATAACCAATAGCAACAACCGCAATGGTACTTTTGCGTGAAGCAGTCCAGGTACTTCCATACCCTACTGATTCACCAACTTGTACGGTTTTAATAGAAATAACTTCTGATTCAAGCTGCATAACCGCTTTTTTAAGAGTTTTGTCACCCGCAATATCTCCTGCACCATAAAGTGTAATGCCAGGCCGTACCCAATTATAATGACTTTGCGGATAACGAATAATAGCGGCTGAACTTGCAAAACTTTTGGCATAACCGTAGTGTTTTGAACACGTTTCAAATCGCTGCAATTGCAGAGAGGTAAATTCTTCTGCTTGCGGGCTTGTTTCATCAGCCATCGCAAAATGCGAAATAATATGAATACAAAATTCATTGTCTGATTTTTCTAACTTGGCAATGACTGATGCAACTTGATGCGGGTCAAACCCTAAACGGTGCATGCCAGTATCAACTTTAATCCAAACATTAAGTTGTATAGAAATTGTTTGCTGTAAAAGCCAGTCAAGCTGATAATCAGAATGAACCACAATATCGAGTCGGTTTTGTAAAGCAACAGAAAGTTCTGACTGCGAAAACAAACCTTCTAACAATAAAATACGATGTAAAAAGCCTTTTTGTCTTAATACTAACGCTTCATCAATTGAGGCAACCCCAAAACCATCGGCACCACTTAATTGATGTGCAACTCGTTCAACGCCATGACCATAACCATCGGCTTTTATAACCGCTAATATTTTACTGTTTGGCGCAATCTTTTGAACACGTTGCAAGTTATGTTTTAAAGATTGTAAATAAATATAAGCTTTGGCTGGGCGATAGGTCATAACGTATTAAAGCTCCTAATAATGTTCATCTGGAACATCAAAACTCGCATGGTTTTCAAAACGAGTGTATTCACCAATAAAGGTAAGAGGAACCATACCTAAAGAACCATTACGGTGTTTACCTAAAATAATTTCAGCCATGCCTTTATCTTCGGTTTCGGGGTTGTAAACCTCGTCACGATAGATAAAGATGATTAAATCGGCATCTTGCTCAATCGCACCAGATTCACGTAAATCAGACATTACTGGACGTTTGTTTGGTCTTTGCTCAAGGCTTCGGTTAAGCTGAGACAGTGCGATAACGGGAATATTAAGTTCTTTTGCTAAAGCTTTTAAACCACGTGAGATTTCAGAAATTTCATTTACACGGTTTTCAGAGTTTGCTGAACCACGCATTAATTGTAAATAATCCACCACAATTAAACCTAAACCAGTGACATGCTTTTCTGGGTTTTCTTTACCCGCTTCAATAGCTTCTTTACGTTGAATATCACGTACATCTTTATCAATTCGGCGAGCACGTGCGCGTAACTCGGTAATCATTAAAGCTGGCGTATCATCAATATACACTTTGGCTTGAGACAAAACATTGATTGCTTTATTCAATTTTGGCCAATCATCTTGTGCCAATTTACCTGTACGCATACGCCCTGCATCAATTCGACCAATCGAACTAATCATACGCATAGCCAATGATTCACCTGGCATTTCCATACTAAATACGGCGACAGGTGTACCATTTTTGGTGGCAATGTTTTCTGCCATATTCATTGAGAAGGTTGTTTTACCCATTGAAGGACGCCCTGCTACAATGATTAAATCACCATTTTGTAAACCTGCTGTAATATCATCAAATTTAGTTAAATGTGTTTCTTGGCCAGTAATTGTGCCTTCTGAATTAAAGAGTTCGTCAATTTTATTAATGGCTGATTCAAGTAACATATCCATTGACTTATAAAGACGCTCTTTACCTTCTCCATGCTCAGCAATACCCATAATTTTAGATTCAGCGATATCTAAAATTTCTCTAATATCTCTTCCTTGTGGAAAATAAGCCGCCTCTGCTACTTCATTACTGGCTTGGATTAATTTACGTAATATGGACTTACCTCTAACCAAACCTGAATAATATAAAATATTGGCTGAACCAGGGGTGTTTTTAACTAATTCGGCAAGATAGGCTTTTTCGCCAGCGGTTTCTAATTGACCTGTATTATCTAAATATGCCACAACAGAAACTAAATCGAACGGCTTATTATTGCGGTTGAGTTCAAAAATAGCTTCAAAGATGACTTGGTGTTGTTTGGTATAAAAGTCACCAGAGTTCACAATAACACTCACATCATCTAATACATCTTCAGATAACATAAGACCACCTAAAACAGATTGCTCGGCTTCAATGGAATGAGGTGGGACTTTAAAGAGTTCTTCGGTCGATTGTTTTTTAGCCATAATAGAAATTAACAGTATCAAATTTGATTAACAAAAAAAGTATTATACCGTTTTTTATAAAAACAAAACCGCAAGGTCTGTATATTTATAAAATTGAAATAGCATAAATTTTAGACATAAAAAAAGCGAGGGTATTCAAATGAATACACCCCGCTTTTTTAAGACAATCTTTATAAAAAAGATTACTCAGCAGAAGCCTTAACTTCAACTGTAATTGAAGCAACTACATCAGTGTGTAATTGAACATCAATTTCATAAGTACCTACGTGACGTAGAGCACCTTCTGGCATACGAACGTCACGACGTTCCATGTCAAAACCAGTTGCTTTAAGTGCATCAGCAATGTCTTGAGTTCCAACAGAACCAAACAACTTACCTTCATCACCAGCAACTGATTCAATAGTAACAACTTGACCGTTTAGGTTTTCGAAGATACCTTGAGCAACAGCTAATTCAGCCGCAGCAGCTTTTTCTAATTCAGCGCGAATTGTTTCAAATTCTGCAACGTTTTCTTTTGTTGCCGCTTTTGCTTTACCTTGAGGAATCAAGAAGTTACGTGCATAACCTGACTTAACTGAAACTTGATCACCTAAAGATCCTAGATTTTGTACTTTTTCAAGCAGAATAACATTCATAGCTTAAACCTCTATAGTTCTTTATTTTCCCATCGGCTTCTAAAGTTGACCCAAGTGTCAACTAAACCAATGGTTGCTAAAATCAACATGGCTTGTGGAAATAAGAATAACAATATATACAACCCTACTAACCAACCAGAACTTAACTTCTTAATGGCTACGGTTTGATGTGCAATGGCTATACCTTGAAACATCAAACCCGCAATAATTACACCTGATAGATCATAAGCCAGGCCAGGTTTAGCACCATTTACCAACCCTATTACGGCAAGAACAATCGCTGTATAAGCGGTTGCTTTGGGTAAAGTTAATTGATAAAAATCGGTTTTAAACTGTCCTGGATTATATAGCTCACTCTGCCACCAACGTGCTACAACTAAGATGGAAAACCATAAAATAATCATAAGCACGGCTAGGAGCATGGTCATCATTTCAACTAAGTTAGGGATTAACTCCTTATCATAGCTAATTTTAGACGCTTCTAGCACTGGGGCAACGTACTGATTAAACAGTGCTAACCACCACTCAGCAGGACTAGGAACGATCAAGTAAAACAAGACCACCCCTAATCCAACCATAATCATTGCAAACTGAAGTGCTAAGGCTAATGACTGCGATTGTCTTAAAACAACCGCCAGTAACCAAACAGGCAATATAAACTCAATAACCGAAATAATGGCGGGAAAATAACTTCCAGTCAAAATTAAAGTTAGAGCGGTTTGTGCCACCACACTCCAAGCAAGAGTTTTAAAGCCTTCAGCTACAGAAATTCTTAATGTAACTAAGGCTATAATCGCACCAACGAAAATACCGAATGGTGCTAATAGAACACTCAACGCTGAAAATAAAACAGCGGCAATATTGGCCTGCATTGGCCCTTTCATTGCAAAATTGGCTATTACTAGCATGTGTTCTTGTTAATTCCTATTTACCGACAAACAAATTATTTATGTTGATCAGTATATGGCAGTAACGCAATATAACGAGCACGTTTAATTGCAGTTGCTAATTGACGCTGGTACTTAGCACTTGTTCCAGTAATACGACTAGGAACAATTTTACCTGTTTCAGTAATGTATGCTTTCAAAGTATCTAAGTCTTTGTAATCAATTTGTTTAACGCCGTCAGCAGTAAAACGACAGAATTTTTTTCTACCAAATCCTCTAGACATCACTTACTCCTTGTTATCACGACGTTTGTCGTGTCTTTCGTCTTTCTTAGCAGTCATTACTGATGGTTCAGTAATAGCCGCTTTTTGCTTAACAATCATGCTACGTAAAACAGCATCGTTGTAGTAGAAAGCGTTTTCAAGTTCATCTAATGCTTCTTGATTACATTCAATGTTAAGCATGATGTAGTGAGCTTTGTGTACCTTATTAATAAGATAGGCAAGTTGACGGCGACCCCAGTCTTCTAAACGGTGGATTTGACCACCAGACTGTTCGATAAGGGCACGGTAACGTTCTAGCATTGCAGGAACCTGTTCAGATTGATCAGGGTGCACTAGAAATACGACTTCATAATGACGCATTCATTTTCTCCTTATGGATGATAAACAGTCTCCTGACACATACAAACCAACTTGGATTGTAGGCAGTGAGACAAGGATTTTCAGGTAAATGCCCTGAAAGACGCGGATTATAAACGATATTAAAGTGCAAAACAAATAAATATGGATAAATAACTGTTTTATATAGAAAAGGACGTTATAAAGCGATTAACTTGGCCTAGTGTGGATGTTAAAAGTGTTTTACCAGGCCTGGTAAATCTATTTTTAAACAAATATATAAAAAGTGTAAATTACGCTTCTAAACTTAAATTAACTTGTTCTAATACTTGCAAAGGTGAATCAGACTGAGTTATTGGGCGCCCTATCACTAAATAACTAGAACCAGCTTCCATTGCCATAACGGGAGTCATTATGCGCTTTTGATCATTAGCAGCACTTCCCTCAGGACGAATACCTGGTGTCACCAAGCAAAAGTCTTGGCCAATAGTTGCTCTAATATCTTCGGCTTCTTGTGCTGAACACACAACACCGTCCAAGCCAGAGTCTTTCGCCAATTTAGCCAAACGTAAAACATTGTCTTTTGGCGTGCCTTGTAGGCCAATTTCAGCTAAATCTTCTTGTTCCATACTGGTAAGAATGGTCACCGCAATTAACAAAGGCTTTTGCTGAATATCGTCCATTTCTAACAAGGCGTTTTGCGCAGCCTGCATCATTTTTCGTCCACCTAAAGCATGCACGTTTACCATCCAAACGCCCATTCTTGCAGCTGCTTGTACAGCTTTAGCAACCGTATTGGGAATATCGTGATATTTAAGATCTAAAAAAACATCAAAACCTTGTTGCACCAAGTCTTTTACAAACTCTGGTCCAGCAACAGCAAAAAGCTCTTTGCCTACTTTAAGGCGACAAGCTTGATGATTAAGGGTTTTAACAAAGGCTAAGGCTTCGTTAGCGTTAGCAAAATCTAAAGCCACCAAAACTTTTGGGTCTTTAGGAATAGTGGTTAATTCTACAGTCATAAATAACTCTATTTTTCGATTGAAACCAATGCACTAGAGTCTTTTTTTAAAGTCTCATTGACTTGCGCATTGGCTTTTCTAAGTTGAATAATTTGATTGGCTAGGTTTTGATTTTCTTTTGTTTTACGTCGAACAGTCCAACGCAAACGTATAACCTGCATGGTAATAATCAACGCACCAATAACCATACCTAAGATAAGTAACACAGCCATAATGACACTTAAAGGTACTGAAAATTGAATAACAAAAAGATCCAGAGAAACTGGAGTTGGATTTAGAACACCTAAGGTTACACCCATCAATACAAATAGCAGCGTAATTAGGATAGAAATCAATTTAAACATGGGAGAATTCTCTATCAGAAGATATAGAGATTATAGTAGGATGAATAAAAAAAGGGGTGAAAATTCACCCCTTTTTAATGTTACTGCAAGATATCGGTATGTTCTTTAGACTCATCAACGCGCTCTCTTAAAGCCTTTCCAGGCTTAAAGTGTGGAACTCGTTTATCATCTAACTTCACCGTTTCCCCTGTTTTTGGGTTACGGCCAACACGTGCTTTTCTATGATGCAAACTAAAACTACCAAAACCACGTATTTCAATACGTTCGCCTTGGGATAAAGTATCAATCATAGAATCAACAATTTGATTCACTGCAATCTCAACGTCCTTTTGGGCAAATTGAGTTTGTTTTCTTGCAATAATTTCAATCAATTCAGACTTGGTCATTTGATATTGCTCTTATTTATCTCTCAAAGAGAGTTTCAATAAATCTAATACTCATTTTTAACAAATGAAAAGTATTAGAGAGACCAAGGTGTAACCTGCAAGCTAAATAAGCTAGCGGACGCAGGCTACCCTTTTATAAAGACTGGTCAGTAATCAGTGATTACATTTTATCTTTGAAAAGGTCACCTAAAGTCGTACCAGCAACAACTTGCTGCTCTGAATAACCTTTGATAGCTTCAGCTTCTTCTGCCGCTTCTTTCGCTTTAACAGAAAGAGATAAAGAACGGTTTTTACGGTCGATATTAGTAATCTTCGCAGAAACTTCGTCACCTTCTTTAAGAACGCTAGATGCATCACGAGTATCTTCTAATAATTCAGACGCACGTAAGTATCCTTCAACTTCAGGAGCAACATCAATGATGGCACCTTTTTCGTCTACTGATCTAACAGTACCAACAACAATAGAACCTTTACCGTTATCTGCAACGAACTGACCGAATGGGTCTTGCTCTAACTGTTTAAGACCTAAAGAGATACGCTCACGATCAGGATCGATAGAAAGAATAACTGTTTCTAGCTCATCACCTTTTTTGAAGTCACGGATTGCTTCTTCACCAGGCTGATTCCAAGAGATATCAGTTAAGTGTACAAGACCATCAATACCACCTTCTAGACCGATAAAGATACCGAAGTCAGTAATAGATTTGATGCTACCAGAGATTTTATCGCCTTTAGCATGAGTCGCTGAGAAACCTTCCCAAGGATTAACAGTACACTGTTTAATCGATAGAGAGATACGACGACGTTCTTGGTCAACATCAAGAATCTTAACGCGAACTTCTTGACCTAAGTGAACCACTTTAGATGGGTGGATGTTACGGTTAGTCCAATCAAGTTCAGAAGTATGAACTAGACCTTCAATACCATCTTCGATTTCGATGAAAGCACCGTAATCAGTGATGTTTGCAACTTTACCAGCCACTTCTGCACCCATTGGGTAACGAGAAACCATATCTGCCCAAGGATCTTCTTCAAGTTGCTTAAGACCAAGAGATACACGGTTACGTTCTTTGTCAAACTTAAGAACTTTAACATCAATCTCATCACCAACTTGAACGATTTCAGATGGGTGATTAACACGACGCCAAGCCATGTCTGTAATGTGTAGAAGACCATCAACACCACCAAGGTCAATAAATGCACCGTAGTCAGTAAGGTTTTTAACGATACCTTTAAGTGATGCACCTTCTTCCATGTTAGCAAGAATGGCTTCACGCTCTGCTGAGCTTTCTTGTTCGATAACTGCACGACGAGAAACAACCACGTTATTACGCTTACGATCAAGCTTAACAAGTTTCATTTCTACTTCTTTCCCTTCTAGGAAACCGAAATCGCGAATTGGACGAATATCTACAAGTGAACCAGGTAAGAAACCACGAACGCCTTCAACGTCAACAGTTAAACCACCTTTAACTTTGCCAGTAACAAGACCAACAACAACTTCACCTTCTTCCATAGCGGTTTCAAGGCGGTCCCAAGTCTTAGCACGCTTCGCTTTCTCACGTGATAAACGAGTTTCACCTAAGCCATCTTCTAGAGATTCTAGGTAAACTTCAACTTCATCACCAACAGCAACTTCTAGTTGGCCGTTTGCGTCTAAAAATTGTGACTTTGGAACAGCAGATTCAGACTTCATGCCTGCGTCTACAAGTACAGTTTCTTTATCAATACCTACAACGGTACCGATGATTAAAGAGCCTGTGTTAAATTTTTCTTGAAATGATTCTTCAAATAATTCAGCGAAAGATAATTCACTCATGGATAGTATTACCAATATTTTCATACCGTTTATTTATCGCGTATGGGATATAAATAAATAAACGGGTCAGTTAATAATTGCCAGCGCCCCAGCTGCTAGCTAAAAAATACAAATCCCCAGCTCTTAAAAAGGCCAGGGATTTTAAATAAACTTTTAAAATCAACTAGTTATAGTTAATTTATAACTTTGTTAGAATAAAAAAATTATTTCATAATTCCTTTATCCCACAGTAAAGATACTGCTTTTTTACAGACATCTTGGATATCTAAATCCGAAGTATCGATGACTATAGCGTCATCTGCAGGTCTAAGCGGTGCTGTCTTACGACCAGTATCTCGCTCGTCTCTTTCTTTGATGTCTTGAGTTATCTGAGTAATGTTAGCATCAACTCCTTGATTTTTCAACTGTTTAACACGTCTTTCTGCTCTTACTTCCGCAGATGCGGTTAAATACAACTTTACAGGCGAGTCTGGGAAGACAACAGTACCCATATCTCGGCCATCGGCAATTAAACCTGGTGCTTGTGCAAAATCTTTTTGGCGCTGTAATAAAGCCGCTCTTACTTCCGGTATAACAGCAACGGTTGAGGCAACACTCGCCACCTCTTCTGTTCTTACTTTTGAGGTAACATCTACCCCTTCATATAAAATACTGGTGGCTTTAAATGCAACAGGAAGCGTTTCGGCTAGATTTACCAGGCCTGGTAAATCATCTAAAGCTAAGCCATTTTTAACCGCACCATAAGCTAATGCACGATAAATAGCACCACTGTCTAATAAATGAAATCCCGTTTTGCAGGTTAGGTATTGCGCTAAAGTGCCTTTACCTACACCACTTGGACCATCAATTGTAATTACGGGTGTATTTTGCATCTAAGCTTCCTCTATTGCTGCAACTGACATACCTACCTCATTGATTAATGATAGAAATGTTGGAAAAGAGGTATTTACGTTAGCGCAATCATCAATCACAATTTCTGATACGGCATTAATCCCTGCAATGGTCATAGCCATTGAGATTCGATGATCATGGTGACTTTGTATTTCATTATTTTGTGGTGATTGAGTACCACCATTAACAATCATGCCATCTGGTGTTGGCTGAGCATCAATACCCACTGCAACAAGTGCATCTGCCATAACTTGAATACGGTCTGATTCTTTTACCCTAAGTTCTTCAGCGCCAGTAAGCACGGTTTGTCCTTCTGCTGTTGACGCAACCACAAACAATACAGGGAATTCATCAATGGCTAAAGCCACCAATTCTTCTGGAATGTTAATGCCTTTAAGAGGAGCATATTTAATATGTATATCGGCTACAGGCTCACCACCTATTTCATGATGATTTTCTAAGCGAATATTGGCACCCATTAATTTTAATATATCAACAATACCCACACGTGTTGGGTTCATGCCTACGTGTTCAATAACTAAATCCGATCCTTTAGAAACAACGGCTGCTGCCATAAAAAAAGCGGCGGATGAGATATCTGAAGGCACGTCAATATGACGCCCTGTTAATTTACCACCACCCTGAACACAAGCTTTCATTTGTTGTGCATCAATTTTAGTTGATTCAACCTTATAACCAAAACCATTCAACATACGTTCTGTATGATCACGAGTTGGCGCAGGTTCTAAAGCGCACGTTTTACCTTCTGCAAATAAGCCCGCAAGCAACACACACGATTTAACTTGAGCACTGGCCATTGGTAGAGTGTAATCAATGGCTTTTAAGGTTTGGCCTTTACCCCTAATAATCATCGGTAAAGTACCACCTTCATTCGTTTCTAACTGAGCCCCCATTAAACGTAATGGTTCCGTTACACGTTTCATTGGACGCTTAGATAAAGAAGCATCACCAATCAGTTCGCAATCAAAGTCTTGGCCGGCTAAAATTCCAGCTAATAAACGAGTGGATGTGCCGGAGTTTCCCATGTCGAGTGGTTTATTCGGTTTTTTTAAACCACGCAGCCCAACACCTTGAATGGTTACATTACCATTATTGGGACCTTCAATTTCAACGCCCATTTCACGAAAAGCTTGTAATGTCGCTAAAGCATCATCACCTTCTAAAAAACCTGTAACCGTAGTTGTACCTTCAGCCAAGGCACCCAACATAATACTTCTGTGAGAAATCGATTTATCACCAGGTACTCGAATACGGCCTTTGATTGTACCGCCAGGTTGAACTTTAAATTTTACGTTTGCCATAATTTTGATGTCTTTTAGCGTTTAATTTGAATTGGGTTATATAAAAGCTTTGTTAATAATGATTGACTTAACTCTTATTAACAATATGTTTATCACGTGCTTTTTTCGCTTCATCAAACAGTTGATAAAGCCCATCAGCGTCTTTAGCCTCAACAAGCTTGGTTAAGCGCTCAATAGCAAAGCCGTAATTTTTAAGCCATTTTACAATAGCATCTGAATTATGAACGGCAATGTCACGCCACATAACCGCATCACTAGAGGCTATACGCGTAAAATCCCTAAAACCACCAGCCGTATATTGAAACACATCACCGAGTTCCTCATGTTCATTTAGCATATCCACTAGCGAAAAAGCCAGTAAGTGCGGTAAATGACTGGTTGCTGCAAAGATTTCATCATGCTGTTGAGCAGACATGGTTTCCACTTTAGCGCCTAATGCTTGCCATAAATCTTGTACGGTTTGCACAGCTTCTTGGGCGGTATTATTATTGGGCGTTAGAATAACACGGTGATCAATATATAAATCTTCATCAGCAGCGGTTACCCCACTTTGTTCTTTACCGGCAATAGGATGACCGGGCACAAAGTTGACTGGGAGTTCACCAAACACTTCTAAAGCCGATAAAATAACACTACTTTTTGCACTACCACCATCGGTAATAATGGTTTTTGCAGAAAGATACGGCTTCATTGACTCTAAAGAACTTTTCATAGCACCTAATGGCACAGCCAAAAAGACTAAATCACTCTCTTCTACGGCTTCGGCCATATCGAGTGAAAAGGAATCTATAACACCAAGTTCAATGGCGGTTTGCAGGTTTTGTGGATTATAACCAAACCCCATAACCTCTTCTACCAGGCCTGCTTTTTTTAACCCCTTTGCAAAGGAACCGCCAATTAAACCAACACCGACAATTGTTATTTTTTTTAATGTTTTCAATTTAATCATCTGTATGTGTGTGATGAGTTAATACCTTTTTTAAGGCATCCAAAAAATGTGCATTTTCAATTTGAGTACCAATTGAAACACGTAGGTAATCATTTATACCCTGGTTAGCTACAGGTCGAACAATAATACCTTCTTCTAAAAGTTTTTGATTGTAATAAAGGGCATCTTTTCCTAAATCAATACAAACAAAATTACAGACTGAAGGAATGTAACCAATACTTAATTCATTAAGCGCATCAATCAGTTGGCGCATACCTTGACTATTTGCTTTAACCGATTCTGCAACAAAATCTTGGTCTTGCAATGCGGCAATGGCCGCAACTTGCGCAAACTGATTAACGTTAAAGGGTTCACGTACTTGGTTAATGTATTGAATGGTTTCAGCATTACCCACCATATAACCCAAACGCAAAGAAGCTAAACCATAGGCTTTAGAAAAGGTGCGTGAAACTAATAGGTTTTTATATTTTTGAACATAATCAATACCATCAAAATAGGCAGATTCATCAATAAAAGACTGAGCGTATTCTACATAAGCCTCATCGAGTACAACCATAACTTTTTCAGGAACTTGGCTAATAAAATCTTGCCACTCAGTGCGGGTAAAAAAAGTACCCGTTGGATTATTAGGATTAGCAATGTAAATAATTTTAGTTTTATCCGTAATAGCGGCTAACATAGCGGGTAAATCGTGCCCCCACTCTTTGGCTGGCACTTCAACGCCTTTGGCGCCAACAACTTGTGCTGAAATAGAATATACAGCAAAAGCATATTGCGAATAAATCACTTCATCACCAGGCCCTGCAAAAACACGTGCAACTAATTCAAGCAATTCATTAGAGCCATTACCTACGGCAAGCTGTTCTTGTTTTACGTTTAAAAAATCTGCCAAGCTCGCTTTTAAATCATAAGCATTGCCATCTGGGTAACGGGAAATATTTTTAATTTCTTCTTGAATAGCTTTAATTACTAAATTACTGCAACCCAAAGGGTTTTCGTTAGAAGCCAATTTAGTAATGGACTCTAAGCTTAACTCTCTCTGTAATTCGCTTACGGGTTTACCTGGAACATAAGGATGAATCCCTAAAATTTGTGGCAAAACTTGATCACAAAAAGAACCTGTGTTTACTGTCATATATAAACCTTACTAACTAAAATCGCTAATTTTAAAGCGGAGAAACTGGGAATGAGCCTAATAATTTATAAAAAGCAGCATTAGCCTGAACTTCAGCTAAGGCTTCTTTTACATTGTCATCTTCTTTATGTCCTAAAACATCAATAAAGAAAATGTAATCCCATTTTTTGTCTGTTGATGGCCTAGAGATAATACGTGTCATATTAATATTGCGTTTGCTAAAGCAACCTAAAATATCTAATAGAGCGCCTGATTTATTGTGTATCGATAAAATTAAGGCCGTTTTATCTTCACCACTTGGTTGAGTAGGCTCTTTACCAATCACCCAAAACTTGGTGGTATTGTCTTTAAAATCTTCAATATTCAATTCTAAAATATTTAACTGATACAACTGTGCCGCTTGCTCAGAAGCAATAGCACCTAAAGAATCGTCGGTTTGAGCCATTTTTGCAGCTAATGCATTAGAATCAACAGCTTCAATATCAGCCCACGGTAAGTTATTTTTTAACCAATGTTCACACTGTCCTAAAGCTTGTTGATGTGCGACCACTTTCTTAATGAATTCATGTGATTGCGATTTAGACATCAAACAATGATGAATGGCTAAATCTACTTCACCAGAAACTTGAAGGCGTGTTTTCATTAACTCATCTTGGGTAGACTTAACTACCCCTTCTGACGAGTTTTCAACCGGAACAATACCGTAATGCGTTTCACCACTTTCGACCGCAGCAAAAACCTCTTCGATACTCGAAACAGCAACCGCATGTGCAGATGAACCAAATTGTTTTACTACGCTGGCATGAGAATAACTGCCTTCTGGCCCAAGATAAGCAACGGAGATAGGTTGTTCTAACGCCAGGCAAGCAGACATAATTTCTCTAAACAACTTAGCCATTTCAACATCAGGTAACAAGCTAGTATTTCGGGCTTTTACCGCTCGTAACACTTGCGCTTCACGTTCTGGACGATAAAAAACGGCACTGACATTACCACCTTGCGTTTTAATATCGGCTACTTTTTGGGCACATTCAGCTCGCTTGCCAATCCAAGTTTGAATTTGTTCATCAATCGCATCAATTTCCATGCGTATTTCTGTTAATTGTGCTTGTTCCGTCGTCATTTAAATGCCTGCTGTAAAATTAAATATCGGTGAAGAACTATACCAACTCTTGCTTTGGCAAAGCTCTTCAATAGTTTTATGTTATGCGTTTGCTAATGCAAATTTCTTCATAAACGTGATAAGTGCATCAATACCTTCTTCAGGCATAGCATTATAAATACTTGCTCTCATGCCACCAAATGCTTTATGGCCTTTTAAGCTTAATAAACCTGCTGCTTTAGACTGCTCTAAAAATGCTGCATCTAAATCGCTATTACATAGATTAAATGTGACATTCATCCACGAGCGTTCACTGACTTGAATTGTGTTGGTATACAAATCTGACGCATCAATATAGTCATACAATTTTTGCGCTTTACGCTGATTAATCTTTTCAATGGCTTTTACACCACCCGTCTCTTTTAACCATTCAAATACCAGGCCTGCTAAATACCAAGCGTAAGTGGCTGGCGTATTAAACATAGAATCATTTTTAGCGTAAATATCCCAGTTCATAAGCGTTGGTGTATCGCTACGAGCATGACCTAATAAGTCTTCACGAACAATAACAATAGCCAAGCCTGCCGGGCCAATATTTTTTTGTGCCCCCGCGTAAATCATGGCGTACTTACTGACATCAATCTCACGACACATAATGTTTGAAGACATGTCAGCAATAACCGGTTTACCTTGTGCAAAAATGGTTTCTAAATGCTCATCTTTTAGCTCTAAACCAGTAATGGTTTCATTAACACAAATGTGAATATACTTTGCATCTGCTGAAAATGACCACTCTTTTTGTTCTGGGACTTTTGTTGGATTATCTACTTGTCCACCAGCAATCACATTCACATTGGCATAACGGCTGGCTTCTTTAATGGCTTTAGTTGACCAAACGCCGGTATTTAAATAATCAACCGTATCGTTTTGCTGTGCTAAATTCATTGGGATTGCCGCAAATTGTAATGAGGCTCCACCATGAGTAAAAATCACTTTATAGTTATCTGGAATCTGCATGACTTCACGCAAATCGGCTTCCATTTTGTGTGCAACCGCCATGTATTCTTTGCTACGGTGACTCATTTCCATTACCGACATGCCAGTAGATTGCCAATCTAAAAACTCAGCCCCTGCTTTACGCATTACCGCTTCGGGTAACATTGCTGGACCAGCACTAAAATTAAATGCTCTTGCCATTTTACTTCCTTAATATTTTACCAGGCCTGGTAAATCAACAATATTAATTCCATTTAATATCAATTACTTAAAGCCAAGATCTATAACGCAAAAAAGAACTTAACCCCCAAGGGATTAAGTTCTTTTTAGTGCTACTGTTTCATTATTCAGCTGAATCTTTTTCAGCCGACTCGTTATTTTCTGAGTCAGCCACGTTGCTTTCTTCAGAGTTTGTTTGTTCTAAAACTTCACCTTCAATCGCATCGTCAAGTTCTTCGTCAATATCATCTTCGATATCATCTTCGATATCAACTACCGCTAAACCAACAACTTGCTCACCCTTACCAACATTAATCAGTTTAACACCTTGAGTATTACGCCCAACAACAGAGATTTCTGAAACGCGCGTTCTAACTAAGGTGGCTTTATTTGTGATTAATACAATTTCTTGTTCAGGTGAAACTGAAACGGCTGAAACCACAGGACCATTACGATCTGTTGTTTTAATAGAAATAACACCTTGACCACCACGATTAATGGTTGAGTAATCTTCAACTGGCGTACATTTACCAAACCCGTGTTCTGTTGCGGTAAGAATTAACGCGTCTGGTTTAGCCACTTGCATACTAATAACCTTGGCATCATTTAACTTCATACCTCTCACACCACGAGCCGTACGACCCATAACTCGAACATCACTTTCTTTAAAGCGAATCGCTTTACCCACATCGCTGAACAACATAATCTCTTGTTCGCCATCGGTTAAGGCTGTTCCAACCAATTCATCGTCGTCTAATAAATCAACCGCAATGATTCCGTTAGCACGTGGGCGAGAGAAATCTTTAAGTGCCACACGTTTAACAATTGAATTACGAGTAGCCATAAAGACAACGCGCTCATCAAAGTCGCCAACAGGCAGTACAGACGTAATATGTTCATTTTCTTCTAGCGGTAAAACATTCACAATAGGTTTACCACGGCTACCACGACTGGCTAAAGGTAACTGCCACGTTTTTTGCCAGTACAACTTACCTTTGTTTGAGAAGCACAACAACATATCATGTGTGCTCGCAACAAATAGTTGACCCACTTCATCTTCTTCTTTCATTGCGGTTGCAGACTTACCACGACCTCCACGTTTTTGCGCACGGTAATCACTTAATGGCTGTGTTTTGATATAACCGTCTTGCGATAAAGTCACAATACGGTCTTCTACCGCAATTAAATCTTCAGCATCTAAATCTTGGTAGCTGTAATCTATTTCTGTTCTACGTGCATCACCAAAGTTTTCAACCACTTCAAGTAGTTCTTCTTTAACCACTTCAGTTAAGCGATCTGGGTTTCTTAAAATTTCTAAGAATTCTGCTATTTTAAGAATTAACCCTTTGTATTCTTCAATGATTTTATCTTGTTCTAAACCGGTTAAACGGTGTAAACGCATTTCAAGAATGGCTTGAGCTTGAGCAGGTGAAAGTTTGTACGTTGCCCCTTCTGCTCCAAATCCTTCAGGTAAATCTTCTGGACGAACGTCTTTCATTTCAACGTTTTCAAGTAAATCAACCACCGAACCAATTGCCCAGGCTTTTTCTAACATACGTTCTTTAGCAACCGCAGGGCTTGGAGAGGCTTTGATTAACTCAATCATCTCATCGATATTATTAAGTGCAACCGCTAAACCTTCTAAAATATGTGCTTTTTCGCGAGCTTTGCGTAAATCAAAAATGGTACGACGAGTAACGACTTCGCGACGATGTTTAACAAAGGCTTCAACCACTTGCTTTAAGTTAAGCAGTTTTGGTTGACCATCAATTAATGCAACCATATTCACACCAAACACCGTTTGCATGGATGTTTGTTTAAATAGGTTATTAATAATAACTTCAGGCACTTCACCACGACGAAGTTCAATAACAATACGCATACCGTCTTTATCAGATTCGTCTCTTAGACCAGTAATACCTTCAATTTTTTTCTCTTTTACCAATTCAGCAATACGTTCAATCAGTTTCGCTTTGTTGACTTGGTATGGCAGTTCATTAACAATAATTTGAGATTTACCCGATTTATCGGTTTCTACATCTGTTTTTGAACGAATTTTTACACGACCACGCCCTGTTTCATACGCTTCACGAATACCAGACGTACCGTTAATTAAACCGTAAGTAGGAAAGTCAGGACCCGGTATATATTCCATCAGGCCTGCAATATCAATGTCTGGGTTTTCAATATACGCCAAGCACGCATTTACGGTTTCGGTAATATTGTGAGGTGGAATATTGGTTGCCATACCAACAGCAATACCAGATGAACCATTAACTAATAAGTTTGGAATGCGGGTTGGTAAAACATTAGGCTCTGTTTCTGAACCATCATAGTTTTCAGTAAAGTTAACGGTTTCTTTTTCAAGATCGGCAAGTAGTTGATGCGCAATCTTAGACATACGAATTTCTGTATAACGCATGGCGGCAGGTGAATCACCATCAACCGAACCAAAGTTACCTTGCCCGTCAACCAACATATAACGTAATGAAAACGGTTGTGCCATACGTACAATAGTGTCGTATACAGCGGTATCACCATGAGGGTGATATTTACCAATTACATCACCGACAATACGCGCCGATTTTTTGTAGGGTTTATTAAAGTCATTACTAAGTTCATTCATCGCATATAAAACACGACGGTGAACAGGTTTCAAACCGTCTCTTACATCTGGAAGGGCTCGTCCTACAATTACGCTCATGGCATAACTTAAATAGGACTGCTCCATCTCATCTTCTAGGGCAATAGGAATAATTTCGCGTGCAAAGTCTGACATTCAATATCCATCTTTTAAGTAAAACGACCAGAAAAGCTAATGATTTATAATAGCTCTCTATAAAAACACTAATTATATAGCAAATAAAGCTCATAAAGCGACAATATTTTTATTCTCGACCCCCTGTCGAGAATTACTAAAAATCCCGTGAAGGTGGTTTAAATTGGAAATTAACCGTTTTTTTTGATTTTTTTGGTCTTTTTAATTATTTAGGTCAAATCAGTTTTACAGAATCTCGTATAATTTTGCCTTCAGATTGTAATATTCACCCTCAAATCTAGAGAATACCATGGCCTTAGAAGAAACAATGACAAGTAATGCAGATCAAAATGAACTCAATAACTTTAATCGTTTGTCCAATACCTGGTGGGATCTACAAGGTGAATTTTCTGCGCTTCATAAAATTAATCCATTTCGTTTAGACTTTATAGCAAAACATCATCAAATAGCTGAGCAAAGCATTGTTGATATTGGCTGTGGTGGCGGCATCTTATCAGAGTCACTTGCCAAGTCTGGCGCTGATGTTACAGGAATTGATTTAGCGAAAGATGTATTAACCGTAGCAAAATTACATGGTTTAGATACAGGCGTTAAAGTTAATTACCAATTAATTGCCGCAGAACAATATGCTGAAGAAAACCCAGAAAAACATGATATTGTGACCTGCATGGAGATGTTGGAACATGTTCCTGATCCCGCCTCTATTATTCAAGCCGCTGCAAAATGTGTAAAACCTGGAGGTTGGGTATTTTTTTCAACCTTAAACCGCAATTACAAATCTTATTTGCTCGCTATTTTTGCAGCCGAACAAGTTTTAAACTTAGTACCTAAAGGTACACATACGCACGATAAATTTATTACCCCTGCTGAAATGGATGCCATGGCACGTAATGCGGATCTTTATTTACGTGATTCAGCCGGCATTGAATTTAACCCATTACTTAATCGTTATGGGTTAAATAAAGATGTGAGCGTAAATTATCTTCTGGCTTATCAAAAAGCGTATTAAAAATTTTAATTAATTTTACACCCATATTCATATACTCATAACCTTTAAAAACAGAGAAAACTAATGTCCATAAAATGCGTTCTATTTGATTTAGACGGCACTCTACTCGATACCTCTTACGACTTTGCCTATGCTTTAAAATTGACCTGCGAAGACTATCAACAACCTGTACTTAATTACCAAGACCTCAGAAGCACCGTTTCTAAAGGTGGATTAGCTATGACACAATTGGCCTTTCCGGATTTACAGGGCGAAGAGCTAGAAGAACGCAGACAAGTATTTTTAAAGCATTATTTTGAAAACATTGACCACCATACTCAAATTTTTCCAGGCTTAATTGCAGGCTTAGATGCCCTTGCAGTAAAAAATATTCCATGGGGCATTATCACCAATAAACCCACTCATTTAACAGAAGAACTTTTAAAAAACTTTACCTTTAAAAGCGCACCAAAAGTCATTGTTTGCGGTGATACTTTATCCGTTAGAAAACCCTATCCAGCACCTATGTTTTTAGCCGCAGAACAATGTGGGGTTGAGCCAAAAAATTGCATTTATATTGGTGACCATCCACGTGATATTGAAGCGGGTATTAACGCAAATATGAAAACCGCTGCTGCCATGTATGGCTACTTACCTTTAGAAGCAACTAAAAAAGACTGGCCAGCCGATCTGTTTTTTCATACCCCTTTTGAGGTTACGCAATTTATTCAATCGCTATAAATTCATCGCTTTAAATCCATAAATTACAAATTTAGGAATCCCTTTATTAATATGAAAACCTATTTAATTACAGGTGCGGCTCAAGGCTTAGGCAAGGCGTTAACCTTAAAACTTTTATCATTAAATCATCAGGTAATTTTATTAGATAAAGAGCTTAATCTTCTAAATGCGCTATACGATGAAATTGAACAATCTGACTTAAATATTGATTTAGTGGCTTTATATCCAATGGATTTACTGGGTGCTAATATTCAAAATTATCAAGAGTTTAAACAAAACATTACAAATGAATATCAAAAACTGGACGGCGTGTTTTTAAATGCCGCTATTTTACCTGCCTTTACGCCTATTGAACATTTTGACTATATGCAATGGTATGAAGTTTTACACACAAATCTAAATGCTAATTTTCATTTAATTCAGCAAACGTTGCCTTTACTTCATGACTCTGAGCAAGGCAAACTTATTGCTATTACCGACAATAATGTAAAAAAACACCCTGCCTATTATGGTGCTTATGGCGTGGCTAAAGCGGGTTTAGAGCAACTTCTAAATACGGTTTCTCAAGAGATTAAACAAACCAAAACACAATGTTATTTGGCGCATTTAGAAACTTTTGCAACAGAATCTCGTGGGCGATTATTCCCTGGTGAAAATCCAACCAAACTAACGTCAGCAGAAGATATGGCCAGTTTTATTATTGATTCTGTATTTGAACAGCCAGAAATGACAGCAATGGCTAATTTTGGGAAGATTGAAAAACTGTAAAATAGCTTTTTACCAGGCCTGGTATGCCCTGTGTACAGGTAATTCTGTGGTCACAGAGTAAAAATCTAAGTTCTTATAAAATAAGGGGTTGCTACCATAGCAACGCCTAAAGCCACTAGAATATAAAGATTACTAATAAAAAATGGAAAAACCAAAAGCCCTATTCCTATAAATAATGGCACAACTTTTTTTGTTTTTTTTCCGTACAGAAAATACCCCACTCCGATAGAGCTAAAAAGCAAACCCCACATCATTAATGATGAATCTTCCATAGATTTATACCCAATCTTCTGATTATTTAATTACCCTTTAAAAAAGCAACTGCTTGGCTCTGCTCTTCAACAGAAAAACTTTTCATTTCAATTTTTCTAAAAAACTTATCTTCTATATCTACAATTTTAGAAAGCCATTTTTTATCGGTGACAATGGCGATCTTAACAATATTAGACAAGCCAATATCTAAGAGAGATTTAAATTTTTCAAGCATCGCCGCGAGTTCTACACCATTAAAAGAATCAATTTTTTCAAATAATACAATCTGGTTATAAAGTTGTATTTTTTGTTTTATTTCATTAAACACCAAAACCATATCGTCTTCTGTAATTTTTCCTGACACCTCAAACGCTACGGCGTTATCAATTTTAATATCAATCAGTTTTAACATATTGAGCTCCTATGATTTAATGCATTTAATCACACTAATACTTGGCGTGTATTGGCTATAAAGTCATGTACCTGTTTTTCTATTTCAGGCTCCACCATCTTTTCTGGCTTACAATCATTTGGACATAATAAATTGGGCGTTGTACCGTATAAACGACAAATTAATGGGCGTTCTTCATAAACTTCGCAACCATTTGGGCCAAGATGCACACAAGTTAATTCATTTAGCGCCGCATCATGTTCGGCATCAGTTTTTACAGGTAAACGTGACATCTCTTCTGAAGAAGTGGTGACTGGCCCACAGCAATCGTGACAACCTTCTTTGCACTTAAAAGAAGGAATATTGTCACGTAATAGCTCAATAATCTCTATATTGTCATTCATTTATACTCACTTTTACATTGAACTATAACGTTTTATTGCATTTGCTTTAAGTCGCGTTATTTTTTTGCCGTAAGCAAAAACACAGGGTACTCACCTTGTGGCTTATAGACCATACTGGCATCTTTAACCGCAACGTCTTTAAACCCTGCTTGTTTGGCGGCATTGGCAATCACATCTCGCTCAAAACCTAAATGATGAACGCCAGTATCTTCTTTATGGAAACTGCCATCTTCTTCATCAATATCCGCAATTGCAATAAAACCGCCGGTATTAAGCATTAAGTAAAGTTTTGCAAACATTGCGTTAATATCTTGTATGTGATGAAAAGCCATTGAAGAGATAATGCCATCAAACTTGTCGTTAATATCTGAAGTGACTAAATTGATTTCTCTAATATCAAGTTCACAACCAAGGCTCTCTTGCTTTTTAGCGAGCTGTTCATTCATGGCTTTAGAAATATCGATTGCCGTGATTTTTTTAACATGTGGCGCTATGCGCTCAAGTAATAACCCTGTACCTGAACCAAAATCCATTAAGTGCATGTTTTGGTTCAGTGTTATCTTAGCGGTAATGGCGTTGGCAATATTTTCTACATTTGAAGTTCTATGCCCGTCGTTTTCATAACTAACGGCCTTATCTTCAAAAAAATCTTTAGTCATCTTTCTTTCCTAACTTGTTCAGTTTGTTAAAAATTTTATTGGTAAATGGGCTTTATTTTACGTGATACCTTAAAAGCACCAAATTATCTAATACCACATTAGTTGACCAAATAAAGCTTGCACCACCTGCCCCAAACTTTTCTCTAAAGTTCATATACGCCGGTTTGTTATCTACTCCAATTTGTTCTTCAGTAAAGGTTGTGGCTTTTGGCCAGTTTAAATAGGCTTGGCTTATTTGCCAGTTTACTGGAATATCCCAATGCAAAGAGTAAGCATTGCTTGAGTTATTAGTACTTTTTTTAAGGCATTTATTAGATAGGCGTTTAGAACCTATTTCTTCTAAACAACTTAAGTCTGAAACGGGTGATGTATAGTAAGTTTGAGCATGCCAGGTAGAATCCGTCACTGTGCCATCTGAAAAGCTTGCAATAAAACCACCGTCACCAGGATGATATGGGTTACCTCTGTTATTTTCGCTACCAATTCCAGAGTTTTCTTCCCAATCAACAACCTTTACGGCAATGTCATACGGCTTTTTGACTTTAAAGCGAACAACACTTGAATTAAATGGGGTAAAAGGCACGGAATCAACGCCAACCAATTTGCCGTTTACATACAATTCAAAATAATTATCGGCAAAAATATAACCTGTAATTATCTCTCCATCTTTATCAATTTCTATCACCGGTATATCCGTTATATCTACTTCAGCCAATGAACTTGGCTGTACTTGAGTGCATTGATTATAAAGATCAGAAGCAAAGTATTGTTTTTTATACTGTACGTTTGCAGGCACGGTATAAGTATTGTCGCCTGTATTGTTGCCTGCTGTTTTTAATCCAACTGGCGACAATCTTGAATTGCCAAATTCACAAGTAAATAAGTTTTGAGTTTTAACTTGTGCTGCACCCTTAATAGCAATGCCAGAGCCCGTATATAAATTAGTTGCAGAAAAGCAATTTAAGCTAAACACAGATAAACTAACCAACAATAAATATCTCATATTAATAATCCATGTTATTTAAATATATCGGGTTAAAAGAGTTAAAAGGATTAAATGGGTTAAAAGGATTAAATGGGTTAAAAACATCAAATAATATTTTTACCAGGCCTGGTAAAAACAAGAGCAACTATATTATGTAAATATATAAAATATATCGTTTTTTATTGAACGGATTTTTTATTCTAATTTGCGCTAATCAAAAAGCGTGAAGTGAAACCGTTTTTTATAAAAATCTTTTGCTATTAAACTCAAGCCATTTACGGAGATCATTCCCGCTCATGGCCTGGTTAAAGTGAATTAGCCTTATAGACTAAAAATTCTTAATATTTACCCATCTCTAAGCGGGTAGTGGCTGTTACTTTATCGCCCTTAAGTGTTTTAATGGTTACATAATACGCATGCCCTTTTCCGCCTGAACACGGTGGCATATAAGCGCCCGCTTTATCCCAACCTGGGCTACGATGTTCTTCAATTATTGTAAACCCTGCTGGCAGGGAAAATGAATGCCCTGGTACAGAAGGTATTTCTACTTTGCTTGCTGTTGAATTCAGTGCAAAACGCATTTTGCCATGTCCGCCATTATTCATCTTTTTATAATCACGATCACTGTATTCCAACGCAATGGCATCAGAACCTGCTGGAATATCACTCACAATCAATTTTGGTGTTGCAGGGTTATTGCCACCAAATTTTTGGCATTGTTGCCCTTCAGGTATATTACTACCGCCCCATGCTTTATCCGCAAATTGGGCTTCTAAAGCAAAAGCGTTAGCACTAAATACAGAAGCTACGACAGATGCGAAAATAATGTTACGTTTCATAATTTGTTCACCTTCATTACCTATAAAAAACACAGAAAATCATTTGAATCTTCTGCATATATTAAGCTTAAAATATTCAATAACTAAACTAAATATGCCGTGTTTACGTTGCACTTTAGCGCTTTAAAAACAGAAAAAATTTAATTCTGCACAAAATCATTTTACAACACTATTTACCTTATAAAACATCTTGAATCTTAAATTTCATAATACTTAATAATATCTTCGGGAATCTGGGTAGAACGTCCTGTTTGTAAAGATTTCATGGTATAGATAGCCTGGCCTTGTGCTGCAATTTTATTATTTTTGGATTTTAAAATCCAAAAACTGACCACAACATTAGCCCCTTTTATTTCTTGAATTTGGGTTTTAACCTTTACCGTTTGATCGGAAAGCGTAATTTCTCGTTTATACTGAATACTAAACTCTGAAACCACCCAAGAATAGCCACGTTCTGTAAACAGCTCCATAGACATTTTATAATTTTCTTTCATCTGTATATAACGTGCCACAAACAGGTAATCTTGATATTTTGAACTATGAACATGATTATTTAAATCGATATCATCTGGGCGCACGCTAATTTCTGTTTCAAACGTTGAATACATGTAACACCTTTTAAAGTTTTTGTTTTAATCTAAATATTAAAGTTGAAGATTACGCTTATTTTTCAACTATTTGTGGCCAGTTTTAACAAAGAAAAATAAATCACGCACTCATTACAATCATACTAAGTGCAATGGCATAGACGCCTAAAATTAAAGCGCTTTCAAAGCCAATTCGACCAATTCCATAAGTCTCTCGCCTAACCATGCCTACCATTAGAATAGCCGTCATTAAAATGCTAATTAACCCCCAAGTCATCTGAACAGGCGCCATATCATGATAAATAGAGCCTTCCGAATAGCCCACATCTGCTGTTGCAATAACCAGCATATTAAAACAGTTTGTACCAAAAATATTACTAACCGCTAAGGTTAAAGCGCCAATACGTATTGCCGCAATCGTCGTAACCAATTCTGGCGTAGATGTTGCAAGGGCCGTGAATAAACCACCCACTAAAGTGTCAGATATGCCTGATTGATCGGCAATTGTCTTGGCTGATTCCATTAAAAACCAACCTGCTACTCCCGTTAAAATCGCCATACTAATAAAACCAAACCACACATGATTTAACGGTTTATGAGAATGCTTTTCAGGTTTATCTGTTACGGTTTGATGAGTTTGCCGTGGAAACCACATAGGTTTTGTTTGAGTGCGATGAACAAGGTGAAGACCAAATAAATAAGCCAAAACAATCACTGGCGTAATAGGATGCACGCCCCATTGAGTATAGGACGGAGTAAAAACAGCAATTAATGGCAAGGTTAATAATACAATTAGCAACCCTGCTAGCACCAAATTAACAGTAGATGCCGCCGCATGTTCTAAATTCGCTTTTCTGTAAAAAATATCAGCTACACCAAGAAAAACCAAATTCACCGCCATGCTGCCCATCACATTACTCATGGCCAAATCTGGACGAGAATCAACCGCCGCACTTAAGGTTGCCGCAAAATCAGGTAAAGAAGTCACGCCCGCTAAAAACAAAACCCCAAACAAAGCTTCACCCAACCCCGTTTGGTCAGCCAAAGCATCCGCCTGTTTAGCCAGTTTACTGCCCGCAATAACAATAACCAAAGCTGCGGTAACAAAAGCAATAATACTAAGCGTTAAAGAAGTAAACATATTACCCTAGAATAATTAGACGGAGAACAAAGCACTTATACGTTACTAAACCACGCCAATAACGTGCTAATTTCATTGTACTCTAACCTTAATAATTATTGGTTTGTTATGAAATTTACCAGGCCTGGTATGCCCTGTGCCATCTAAATGTTGTAGGCATCGGGTAAATCCTGTGAAGAGGTAGAAAAGTATTTATAAAATACAATTAACAAAGAACGTTAACGCATTGTAAATAGGCTGTTTTTATTACAGTCCCTTAACCGAACTTTGTTAATTATTTAAACTTTTACTTAACCCATTGAAAGACCAATCATGATTAAAAGAACCGTACCCAATAATGTCACCACAGAAAATACAACTCCAAGAATGGCAAAAATCTTCTGCCTCTCTTTTTGAAAAAGGCCAGCAATCCCTAAACCAAGCGCAACAAGCGCTCCGCCCAAAAATATAAATAGAAAAAGACCAATCATTACCGCCGCCGCAGATTCTTCGTCCATACCGGTTGGGTTACTTGCTTCTATAATGCCCGCTATAGCCACCAGTAAAAATATAAATACTGCCGAAGCAATACTTAAAATAAATGACGCTATCCCAAGCCCAGAATGTTTTTGTTTTTCCATTTTTAACCTTTTTTTATTAATGATTAACCAATAAATACAAAATTTAATTTTACTTTGATTACAAATTTATAATGACACCGTCTTACTTGATTTCAGTTGAAATTATGCTGGAGAGTGGCTGTTATTGCTTACATCATCGCCACACTTATCCGCATACATATTTTTATCGGCTTGACTCAATAATGTTTCTACCGTTGTTCCATCTTCCGGGTATACGGCAGCCCCCTGACTGACATGGCAATATAGCTCATAATCCTTAATCTGAAAGCGTTCTGCCATACTCTCTTTAATGCGAAGCATAATTTGTTTCACATCTTGATTGTCTTTTATTTGAGCCAACAAGACGACAAATTCATCCCCACCAATACGTGCCAAAGTATCAGTGTCTCTTAGTTGCTGTTTAATGCGCAAAGCCGCTTGTTGCAAAACAATATCTCCCACCTCGTGTCCGTAGGTGTCATTTACTTGTTTAAAAGCATTAAGGTCAATGAATAACACCGCAAAAGGGTCATTACTTCGCTGAGCCAAACCAATGGTTTGCTTGATACGCTCATTCAATACAGCGCGATTAACAAGCCCTGTAAGATCATCATGGTGGGCGAGATACAGAATCTTTTCTTCAGCCGCTTTTCGTGCGGAGATATCAGTGAGCATATTAAGCGTTGCTGGCTTTCCACCCCAAACAATGGCTACGCCACTGAGTTCAATAGGATAACTGGCTCCATCCTTTCGCAAAAAAAGGCTTTCATAGCGTTGCGGAGCGTCTTCTCCTGCTACGCGGCGCAGATAATTAGCCATCATCTCATCTTGAACAGATGGATGGATTAAAGGCATAAAAGACGGCAAAGCTTTAAGTTCAGCTTCATCATACCCACTCATTTCGCACATACGAGGGTTTAGGTATACCAGCCGTGCTTCTTGCACTACCGCTATACCTTCATGCGCATTTTCAACAAGATAACGAAACGAAACTGCACTCTCTTGCAAACTCTGCATTAAGACATTTTGCACTGCCATCGCACGGCGAAGATAAAGAAAATACCACGTACCAGCCAGAAACAACAGCACCAATGCTAAGACGATACCCAAGAAAAAAGATTGGCTAATCCAGTAGCCTGTTTCTACTAAAGCGTTCGTTGCTTTGGTGCTATTTTCCATAAATAATCTCTGTAAAATTCAATATTTGACCGTTTTAAACAGATTACTACACTTTGCGTTTAACACAAGTAATGAAAGTAAACATTGGTTCATGAGCCTTAAAGCATGCTTTATATTGATTGTGTACAACAAGCCTATCTTGTGGGGAATTTATAGCCGATATCATCGCAAAAATAGCTTATTTTTAGCCCCACTGAATACGCTATATTTTTTATATTTAACTTTTAGTATAAATCACAAATACTTTAATAATGTATTAAGTTGTTTATTAAAAGTTACTATCCTTTTTCTCAATCTATACATATTGATAGCTAATACTTATATAAGATAATCAAGGTAACAAATTGCTTTTTTACCAGGCCTGGTAAAAAGAGATTTAAATCACTTTAAAAAACTTTGTGCATTCGTATCTTTGGGGTAAATCTATCTTTAAGCAAACATAACCTTACGAATCAATTCAGGTGCGGAGTTAAGCAGCTGTTTTGTGTAGTCTTGTTGGGGATTGTGCATGATTTGTTCTACAGTTCCATGTTCGACTACTTTGCCGTTTTGCATTACCGCTACCTTATGGGCAATGGTCGGAATAATGGATAAATCATGGGTAATAAACAGGTAGGAAAGCTGGTATTTTTTCTGTAAATCTTCTAGCAAAGCAAGAACTTGCGCTCGTACGGTTACATCTAATGCACTGGTAGGTTCATCACAAATAATGAGTTCGGGTTCTACCGCTAAAGCTCTAGCAATACCAATACGCTGGCGTTGACCACCTGAAAATTCATGTGGGTAGCGGTGTTTGTGTTCGATTAACAGCCCGACTTGTTCGAGTAGTTCATCAATACGTTTGTCTTGATCTTGCTTATTCTGACTACCTACTTTTAAGCTTACCATGCCTTCTCTAATGATTTCACTGATGGTCATGCGGGGATTTAGCGCTGAAAATGGGTCTTGAAAAATGACCTGTATTTTTTTACGCAACGGTTTCATTTGTCTTTCAGTTAGCTCTGTAAGTTGAACTTCTTGATTATCTGATACATAAGAAACCGCGCCATCGGTGGCGTTTACCAATCTTAAAATGGCTTGGCCAATCGTACTTTTGCCTGAACCAGATTCGCCTACAAGGGCTAGCGTTTGCCCTTTTTCAATACTTAAACTTACGCCATCAACCGCTTTTACCATGCCAACAGTACGTTGAAATAGCCCTTTTTTAATTGGGAAATGTACTTTTAAATCAGTAAGTTCAAGTAATTTTTCAGAATCTTTTGTAGGTTTTAGAATTTGTTTAGGTACCGCATCTTGCAAGAGTTTTTGTGTGTAAGGATGCGTGGCGTTGTTAAAGAAGCTTTCTTTTTCAGCTTGTTCTAAAATTTCGCCTTGTTTCATAACCGCAACCGTATCGGCCATTTCATATACCACGCCCATATCGTGTGTAATAAACAGAATCGCGAGGCCACGTTTATTGCGAATTTCCTTGAGCAGTTGCAATACTTGCGCTTGAATGGTCACATCTAACGCCGTAGTGGGTTCATCCGCAATCAGTAAATCAGGCTCACAGGCTAATGCCATGGCAATCATAACGCGTTGTTTTTGCCCGCCTGAAAGTTGATGCGGATACCAGTCATAACGCTCTTTAGATTCTGGAATACCGACTTCTTCAAATAAAGACACCACTTTTTCTCTGGCTTGTTTGCTGTTTAAACCTAAATGCAAACGTAGCACCTCGGCTACTTGGTCGCCTACTTTCATGACTGGGTTGAGTGATGTCATAGGTTCTTGAAAAATCATGGCAACTTGTTTACCACGCACTTTTTGCATTTGGTATTCAGGCAGTTGAAATAGATTTTGCTGATGGAGGTTAATTTGCCCACTGCCAATGCTTAGAGCTTCTGGTAGTAAACGCATAATGGCTAAACTCGTTAAGGATTTACCGCTCCCCGACTCTCCCACTAATGCAAAAATTTCGCCTGATTTAATATCAAAACTAATGTCATTAATTAAGCACTGCTCGCCTACATTTAACACGAGGTTTTTAACGCTTAAAACAGTAGCTGTTGTAGAGATAGTTGATTGAGACATTTGGGTTCCTATTTCTCTGATCTTGGGTTAAGTACCCATTGCACGCGGTCGGCAAAAAGGTTTGCGGCTAATACTAAAATAAACATAAAACTAAACGCAGAAAGCAGTGACCACCAAACCATGGGTTCACGTGCCATTTCTAATCTGGCTTGGTTAATCATATTACCCCAACTTGGCATGGTTGGGTCTACACCCACGCCCACGTAAGATAAAACAGCCTCGGCCAACACTAAGCCGCTAAAATCTAAAACCAATGCAATAAGTATTAAATGCACAAGGTTTGGCAAGATATGTTTTCTGATAATGGTAAATGGTTTTACACCAAAAGCCCTTGCGGCAGTCACGTATTCTATTTGGCTAATTTTTAAGGTTTCGGCTCTAAGCAAACGGCATAGACCTGTCCAACTTGTCATACCTAAAATTAAAATTAAAAACAGTAAACGCATATCGGCACGTTCTTCGGTACTGCTAAACCAATCGCTATGGGTGCTCATAATAGATTGCATGACGAGCACGGCAGCGGCAATTAATAATACGCCAGGTATGGAGTTTAACGTGGTGTAAAAATATTGAATTACATCATCAATCCAACCTTTAAAATAACCTGCACTAATCCCTAAAATTAACGCTAACGGCAACATAACAATGGAGGTTAAACCACCAATTAATACACCAGTGCGAATGCTTTTAAGGGAGTTATAAAAAACGTCTTCACCCACTTTATTGGTGCCAAGTACATGATAATCAAAACTGAGTAAATACAAGCTACTGCCCAAAAACACAATAATAAATAGCGTTAATAAGGCGGTTTTTATTGGTAATTGATAAGGTTTAACGGGAGTGCTCGCTTTTTTGCCACGCACCATTAATCGGAATATGACTAACAATACAAATATAAAAATCGCACTGTTTATAAAGGCATAACCTGTTTGTTTTAAAACATCGTTTACAACTTTACTATCGTCTCTATCGATATGATTTGCCACATGTTTTAATGGCAAATAGACTTGTTTAACTTGGCCTGATTCATCATAAACAATACTAGAGCTGTACTCATTTAGAGCAAACGGTGCTGAATAGGTTCGCTCGGCATTTTTAATTAAATGCGCTAGGCTTAAATCTAAAACACTGGTTAATTCTTTATGGTTAGTTTGGTTATCACTTGGGGCAACCTTAAAATGGGCCGAATCCATTAGTGCAATCACAAAATACACCATTAACACCATTATTGAAGCCATGGCCGTTTTAGATTGAAACACCTTGTGCCATTGCCCTTTTTTTTGTGGATCTTTTAGTATTTGCCACACACCAATAATGAGCAGTGCAAATAGCCCCCAAATCATCATGTCTGTCCATAAAAATACTGGGGTCATGACAGCTTCACTCTTGGGTCAAAATAGGTATAAGAAATATCGGTAAGAATTAAGCCAATAATATAAAGAACCGAGCCTAAAAAGACCATGGCTTTAACAATACCAAAGTCTTGTGATTGAATAGCATCAATGGTGTAACTTCCCAGGCCTGGTATGGCAAAGAAAGATTCCATAATCAAACTTCCCATAAATAAGGTAGGTATCACCACTACAACGCCGGTTAAAATTGGCAATAAACCATTTTGCAAGACATGCCCAAATAACACTTTAATTTCTGATAATCCTTTTGCTCTGGCGGTACGTACATAGTCTTTAGTGATTTCTTCTAAAAAGATACTTCGATACCAACGAAGCCCAGCACCAATACCAGCAAAAACACCAATGAACACCGGCAAAATAACAAATTTAAGCCCTTCTAAACCATCGGCATAACCGGATATTGGTACCCAATGCCAGGTTTTACTAAATAACACCTGGCCTGCAATAATATAAAATAAACCTGAAATCGACATAATACCTACGGCAACCGCCATGGTTACGCTGTCGAGTGTGGAGCCTCTAAACAAAACAATCAGTAATGCTAAGGCAATATTGGTGACTAAACCAATAATAAACGTGGGTAAGGCAATGGCTAAACTTGGCCACATACGTTCATAAATATCAGCTGATATTTGTCGCCCAGAATCGGACTGACCAAAGTCAAAACTAAATAATTTAACCGATTCTTTTACAAATAACGTGTCAGTAAGCGTATTTAGACCCGATTCATTACTATTTACAAATAACGGTTTATCATAACCATGACTCACCTTCCAAGCCTGTATCATTTCGGGTGTAGTTTGTTTTGCTCCTAATTGTGCACGAGCCATATCATCTGGCGTATTAACCATAAAAAACAGTGCAAAGGTAATAAGGTTAACTCCTAACAAAATAGGCACGGCAAATAGCATGCGTCTTACAATATAAGCAAACATTAACGCCCTCCTTTTGTGTCAGTTTTGGGCGCAGCTAATACGTTTAATTGACGTTTTTTATAAGCTTGTTTTAATGGCCAAATAGAAAGCAAGGCAATTAAAGCCACTAAAATTAATGGCCAAATAATCGGTTTATTCCACTCTTGTTGTTTTTGGTAACGATCTTGCACATCAATACGTTTGTATTTTGTGGTGTTATTAGCCAATGCGTTGGGGTACACGTTTTTTAACCAACTGTGATACAAAGCTAATGATTTAGGGTTAAATCCCCAAATCCACGGCGAATCTTTTTGAGCAATTTGAACCATTTTATGAATAATCGCCAAACGCTGTGGGGTGTTTGCCATGGTTTTCATTTTTTTAAATAAACGATTAAACTCTGGATTATCGTAATTGGCACTATTTATACCGCTACCTTTGGTATGAATGACGGCATTACCACCGTAAAGCAAAAATAAAAAGTTTTCTGGGTCGGGATAATCAGCGTTCCAGCCCCAAGAAAACATTTGTACTTTAGCTTGCCTTACCTTGTCTTGAAAACGGTTGTAATCGGTGGCTCTTATAATTAAATTAATCCCTAATTTAGCAAACTGTTTGCGGTACCAATTTAATTCTGACTGGCTATCTGGCCCTGTGGCTGCAGTGTCGTAATGCAGGGTTAATGCCGTACCATCAGCTTTACGTCCATTAGGGTACCCTGCTTCTACCAAGAGTTTTTTAGCGTACTCTATGGATTTACGTTTTATCTGATCTTTATCTAGGTTGTACACATATTTATTAATACCTTCAGAATCATCAGCATGCCCAAATATGCCAGGAGGAATTGGCCCTTGAGCCACGACCCCACGACCATTTAAGAAAATAGAAATATACTCTTCAAAGTTCACGGCAATGCTAATGGCCTGTCTCAATTTTTGCTGTTTTTTTGAATAACCACCAATAACCGGGTCAGCCATATTAAAACCAAAATAAAAAATGGTTGGCTGAATTTGGCTTAAAAACTGAATACCGCGTTGTTTCATCTCGGGTGTTAAATTCATATTACCTGAACCCGATACAGAAACCGCTTGGTCAAAACTATCAGAACTCACCCCTGAAGCATCGTAATAACCTTGCAAGAACTTATTCCATAGGGGGACGCTCTCTTTTTCTAAGGTAAACACCACTTGTTTTATAAACGGCAATTTTTTGCCTGCATCGTTTAATAAATTAACATCTGCGTCTTTTGGCAGGCCTGTACTTGGATAAAAAGCATCGTGATAAGTCTCATTTGCTACCAAACGCATTACACGGTTTGGATTATTTTCTGCAAGGTAATAAGGGCCTGTTCCAATAGGTGATGTATCTAAAGAAATATTACGTTTTACCAGGCCTGGTTGTTTATAAAACTTGTCTGCCTCCCATGGAATTGGTGCAAAAAAGTTCATTGTTAACCAATATAAAAACTGCGGATACTGACCTTTTATTTTTATTTTAAAATGATATTTATCAATAACTTGAACACCACTTATGGAAAACTTATTTAAATCATAAAAAGTCGTTTTAGATTGCCCACCGCTTTCTTTTAGTTGTTCGGTAAAATCACTCGTTACCTTTTGCGAATAGGCTTTTAATCCCACAATATAGGATTGCATAGAGTCTAAAACAGGCGAATGATTTTGACGTAAAGCCATACGTTTTATGGCATAAACATAATCACTGGCAACCAGTTCTCGGCTAGCTTGCTGTTTAAAATCAAAAACACTATTAACGTCACTCAACTGCTGATCGCTTAACTTGTCATATACAAAATTACCTTGTGCATCTTTTGCAAAAGCAGGATGATTATGAAAATACATGCCTTTTTTTAGCTCAAAACTGTATTCCGTAAAAGCAATATTTTTAGCACCTGACGCTACAACCTTATTGAATTGATTTAAGTATTGAATCGTCGGCATGGCTTTAAGCGTTAAAGGCTCAACCGTATAAGGACGTTTAAAATATTGATACTGCAAAGGTGGTTCATAAATCTGCGATAAAATGGCCCACTCATTCGCATTGTAAGAAACAACAGGGTCTAAATGTTTGGGTGGCGAACTAAAAGAACTGAATAATGTTTCTTCCTTAACCTGCTGATCGGTATAAGGCGCATTCCAGTTATTAGCGTGCGATAAAGAAGAGAATGTGAGAAGTTGTAAAAACAGTAATCCTATAAATAACAAGCGCTTAATTGTATTAAAATAGACTCTGTTTAACATAGATATTTCTTGTAAATATAAGTTATTAAATCTGGAATTTTATTATTTTTAAATAAATTTACCAGGCCTGGTAAATCGTTATTTAATTTATTAGTTCGTAATTACAAACAGATTGTAAACACGACAAAGCGATAGATAACGATTTTAGTAACTTCAGGCATTATAACCAATAATTTGGCGTTATAATGCGTATAAATTAAATGATCTCTTTCTTAAACAGTCAAACTTTTTAATGCATAAGCATTTCATCGTTATTAAGAGCTTTTTAATATTGAGATCAATCGTTCATAAATCAAATATTGGAGAACAATATGGGGTTCCTTTCAGGAAAAAAAGCCTTAATCATCGGTGTCGCAAATAATAAATCTATCGCTTATGGCATTGCAAAACAAATGCATGAACAAGGTGCAGAAATTGCCCTTACCTACCAAAATGAAAAACTAAAAGGTCGTGTAGAAAAAATTGCAGATGAATTGGGTTCTACCATTGTATTGCCTTTAGACGTAGCGAGTGATGCTGAACTTGATGCCACTTTTGCAAAACTAGCCGAATCTTGGACAGACGGTTTAGATATTTTGGTTCACTCTGTTGCTTTTGCACCAAGAGAAGAACTTGAAGGACGCATGATTGACGCCTCTACCCGTGCCGGTTTTGGCATTGCACATGACATTAGCGCATACAGCTTAACCGCTTGTACTAAAGCCGCCTATAACATGCTTAAAGCTAAAAATGGTTCGGTTATGACTGTTTCTTACTTAGGCGCAGAACGTGCCGTACCAAACTACAACGTTATGGGTATTGCCAAAGCCTCTTTAGAAGCCACTGTACGCTATTTAGCAGCAGATCTTGGTCAAGATGGTATTCGTGTTAATGCGGTATCTGCCGGCCCTATTCGTACCCTTGCGGCTGCGGGAATTAAAGATTTTAGAAGCATGTTAGACAAAGCAGCGCAAGCTACGCCTTTACGTCGCAATGTATCGATTGAAGAAGTGGGTAATACCGCCGCTTTCTTATGTTCTGACTTAGCGTCAGGTATTACAGGTGAAATCACTTATGTTGATGGTGGTTACAATATTACCGCATCAAGCTAGTCTTTCAAGCTAGTTAAACATAGCTTTAGCCTTTTACCAGCTTTACCAGGCCTGGTAAAAACCAAAACCGCAGCAATGCGGTTTTTTTATGTCTAAAATTTATTTATTAGCTCCATTAACGATATTTACTCTAAAAAATGAACCACGAAGACACGAAGGCGCGAAGATTTAAGAAATGAGTGAAAACAATTAGATAAGATAGTTCATTCATTATTTATGTGTCAATAACACTTTATGAATACAGTTTTAGGACGAATGCCCGATTATTTTAGATTGGTTATATCATTAAACAAAACCAAACTTAGATTTTAGAGTTCTTCGTGTCTTCGTGGTAAAAATATTTTTTTATTAATCAAAGGATGCACTAACACATAAAGACGAAATTTAGATATAAAAAAAGCCGCTAGATTAAAATCTAACGGCTTTTCATATAATGGCGGAATAGAAGGGATTCGAACCCTCGACACCCTGCGTGACAGGCAGGTACTCTAACCAGCTGAGCTACTACTCCGAATTGTATGGTGGGTGATACTGGGCTCGAACCAGTGACCCTCGCCTTGTAAGGGCGATGCTCTCCCAACTGAGCTAATCACCCAGGATAGACATAAAAGTTTTACATTCTTGCGAATAACTTCTATGTTTTGTATTACTGCAAACTCCTGAAGATTTGCAATAAAAAAGCTAGTCAAAAAACTAGCTTTAAATATGGCGGAATAGAAGGGATTCGAACCCTCGACACCCTGCGTGACAGGCAGGTACTCTAACCAGCTGAGCTACTACTCCATGGTGGGTGATACTGGGCTCGAACCAGTGACCCTCGCCTTGTAAGGGCGATGCTCTCCCAACTGAGCTAATCACCCAATTAAACTTGCTCTACATCCCGTATGGTCTGTGCTGCAGTGCTTAATTGATGTGGCGTATTATAGAGTTATGGGAGAGCATGTCAATAAAATTTAAATGTTTTTTTTCATTTTTTTGACAGCCCTTTTAACATCAATTAGTTAACAGCTTCTTTTAGTGCTTTACCAGCTGTAAACTTAGGTACTTTAGCTGCAGGAATTTGCATCTCAGCACCTGTTTGAGGGTTACGACCAGTACGTGCAGAACGATCGCCTACTTTGAAAGTACCGAAACCAATGATAGCAACTGAATCACCAGAGCTCATAGCTTTAGTGATTGAAGCAACGGTTGCGTCTAATGCTTTAGCTGCGTCTGCTTTTGTTAGACCGGCTTCTTCTGCGATTGCACTTACTAATTCAGATTTATTCATTTTTATCTCCATGAGTTTTTAATGTATTTTTTATCCACCACCTTTTGGCTATTGCATTTATAGCAATCATCACCAAATGGTGTCAAGTAAAAAAACGTATTTTTAGCATTTAATGTCGATTTGAAGCCTTTTCCACCGTTTTTTTGGCTTTTTCATCAGAATAAGTAATGGCCTTAGTGGTTTCTGCTAATGGCTTTGGCATGGTTACTAATGCCAATTCTAAGACTTCATCTACCCATCTAACAGGGTGAATATCGATCTTATTTTTCACTTCATCGGGTACATCGGCTAAATCTCTTACATTGTCGTGTGGAATTAAGACCGTTTTAATTCCACCACGTAAAGCAGCCAATAACTTCTCTTTTAAACCACCAATAGGTAAGACCTCTCCTCTAAGAGTTATCTCCCCTGTCATCGCCACATTGGCTTTTACGGGTGTTTTAGTAAGCACCGAAGTAATTGCTGTACAAATCGCGATACCGGCACTTGGTCCATCTTTTTTAATAGCACCTTCAGGAAAGTGCAAATGCAGATCATTAGTCTCATAAAAGTCTTCAGCCAAGCCTAGAGCATTAGAACGACTTCTAATAACGCTCATGGCGGCCTGAACAGACTCTTGCATAACACTACCAAGCTGCCCTGTACTGGATAATTTACCTTTACCAGGCATGGCAGTAGCCTCGATTCTTAATAAATCGCCACCCACACGTGTCCAGGCCAAACCAGAGACCTGCCCTATTCTATTTTCTGAATCTGCCAAACCTACTCGGTAACGCGCAACGCCTAAATATTCTTCAAGCTCATTTTCAGTCACGGTAATTTGTGTAAGCTTTTCTTTACTGGTTACGATTTTTTTGACTGCTTTACGGCAAATTTTAGCGAGTTCACGCGCTAAAAGACGAACTCCTGCCTCACGTGTATAGGTTTGAATAATGCCTAAAATCGCTTTTTCTGAAATAATTAACTCATCTTTTTTAAGACCATGGTCTTTAATGGCTCTTGGTAAAAGATGTTTTTGTGCGATATTCAACTTTTCAGGCTCGGTATAACCCGATAGATTAATGACTTCCATTCGGTCCAATAAGGCTTCTGGAATATCCATAGAGTTAGACGTTGCCACAAACATAACATCAGACAAGTCGTAATCTATTTCTAAATAATGGTCATTAAACGTGCTGTTTTGTTCTGGGTCTAATACTTCAAGTAACGCTGAAGCTGGATCGCCACGCATATCACTCGACATTTTGTCGATTTCATCTAATAAAAACAGTGGATTTTTAGTACCCGCTGTTTGCATTTTTTGAATAATTTTACCCGGAAGCGCACCAATATAGGTTTTACGATGCCCACGTATCTCAGCTTCATCACGCACACCACCTAAAGACATACGAACATATTTACGGTTGGTTGCTTCTGCAATTGAGCGTGCTAAAGAGGTTTTACCTACACCAGGAGGCCCTACCAAACACAATATAGGCCCTTTCATTTTTTTAACACGTTTTTGCACAGCTAAATACTCAACAATACGTTCTTTGACTTTTTCTAGCCCGTAATGTTGTAAATCTAAAATATCTTCAGCTTTGCTTAAATCGTTAGAAACTCGGCTACGCTTCTTCCATGGTAAATCAATCACCCAGTCAAGATAGTTTCGTACTACGGTCGCTTCAGACGACTGTGCAGGCATCATTTTGAGTTTCTTTAACTCTGCCGTCGCTTTTTTATTTGCTTCTGCAGGCATGCCTGATTTTTCAATACGTTCAGCAATGGCATCCATTTCATTAACAACGGCTTCATCACCACCTGCTAACTCACTATGAATGGCTTTAATCTTTTCATTTAAGTAGTATTCACGCTGTGTTTTATCCATCTGCTTTTTAACACGCGTTGTAATTCTTTTTTCAGACTCAAGCATTTCTAGTTCAGTTTCAATCATCGCTAATACACGTTCTAAACGCTCACTCACCGACGTTAGTTCTAACAAAACTTGCTTTTCTTCAACACTCAGCTTTAAGTTTACTGAAATCAAATCAACCATCCTATCTGGATCAGTTTCTTTCTTAACCGAGGTTTTTACTTCTGAAGGAATTTTCTTTTTAAGGTCTGCAAAGAATTGAAAGCGATCATTTAAGGCTCTCATTAATACAACGGTATCAACTTCATTGTCTGAATTGGCTTCAATTTCAGCAATATCACCAAGTAGTACGTTATTTTCCACGTGCAAACCGGTTAATTTAAAACGCTGAACACCTTCAACTAAGACTTTAACCGTGCCATCAGGCAATTTAAGTAACTGCAAAATATTTGCCATTGTCCCGACTGTATATAAGTCTTCTAACGAAGGGACGTCTAACTCTGCACTCTTTTGAGTCACTAAAAAGATTTGTTTATCACCCTGCATGGCTTCGTTCAGGGCGTGGATAGATTTTTCCCTACCTACAAATAAAGGCATTACATTTCCTGGAAAAACGACCACGTCTCGTAATGGTAAAACCAATACATCCATTTTCATACTTACTTGATCAATATCCATTTTTTATTCCTTGTCTTAGGTAAATTGGCCGTTTTAGCGCGTTTTAGGCAAAATTTACCTTTAAAAAACCCAGCATATAGCTGGGTTAAAACATCAATAATTTATTTTGTTTTAAACTCGTCTATTCACTTGAAGCTACTTTTGGCAATTCTTCTTGATACATTAATATCGGTGCTTTCTTGCCTTGTATTACTGCTTTATTAATAACGACCTTTTCTACATTTTTCAAGCTTGGAAGGTCATACATTGTATCAAGCAATAATTGCTCCATGATTGAGCGTAATCCACGAGCCCCTGTTTTACGTTCAATGGCCATGCGTGCAATCTCTGTTAATGCGTCTTTACGGAACTGTAATTCAGCCCCTTCAAGTTCAAACATTTTTTGGAACTGCTTAACCAAGGCATTTTTTGGCTCAGTTAAAATTTTAATTAATGCTTCTTCATCAAGCTCTTCTAAAGAAGCAATCATTGGCAAACGCCCAACAAATTCAGGAATTAAACCAAATTTAATTAAATCTTCAGGCTCAATTTTTTGAAATTTTTGACTTAAGGTTAAACGATTTTCTTTTGTTTTAACTTCTGCAGAGAAGCCAATACCAATATTGGTTTCTGTACGCTGGTCAATAATTTTATCTAGACCTTCAAAAGCACCGCCCACAATAAATAAGATTTTAGACGTATCGACCTGAATCATATCTTGGTTTGGATGCTTACGACCACCTTGAGGAGGAACGGATGCAATCGTCCCTTCTACCAATTTTAGTAACGCTTGCTGAACACCTTCACCTGAAACATCACGGGTAATAGATGGGTTTTCAGATTTACGTGTAATCTTATCAATTTCATCAATATAGATAATACCGCGCTCTGCTTTTTCAGGGTCATTATCACAACGCTGTAAAAGCTTTAAAACAATACTTTCAACATCTTCACCAACATAACCTGCTTCGGTTAACGTTGTGGCATCTGCAATGGCAAACGGTACGTCTAATAATCTTGCTAAGGTTTGAGCCAGCAATGTTTTACCTGAACCGGTTGGACCAATTAATAAGATATTACTTTTGGTTAACTCAACATCATCTTTAACATGAGCGTTTTGTAAACGCTTGTAATGGTTATAAACAGCTACCGACAAAACTTTTTTAGCATTAAACTGGCCAATAACGTAGTCATCCAAAATATGGCTGATTTCATGTGGTGTTGGTAGGTTTTCTAATTCAAACTGGCTTATGTCTTCTTCACCAAATTCTTCTCTTAGAATATCGTTACATAGCTCAACACATTCATCACAAATGTAAACCGAAGGGCCTGCAATTAATTTTCTGACTTCATCTTGTCCTTTTCCACAAAATGAACAATATAGGGTTTTGTCTTCACTCATCTTTATTTGCCTTAACGATTTGTCAGTACTTTATCAATCAAACCATAATCACATGCCTGGTCAGCACTCATAAAATTATCTCGATCTGTATCTTGCTCAATGGTTTTAATATCTTGGCCAGTGTGTTCTGCCAACGCCGTATTAAGCTTATTTTTAATTTGCATAATTTCTTGCGCATGAATTTGAATATCACTTGCCTGCCCTTGAAAACCACCTAAAGGCTGGTGAATCATGACACGAGAATTAGGTAATGCAAAACGCTTACCTTTAGCTCCTGCAGACAATAAGAAAGAGCCCATACTTGCTGCTTGACCAATACACATAGTGGTTACGTCTGGCTTAATAAAACGCATAGTGTCATAAATTGCCATACCCGCGGTCACGCTTCCACCCGGTGAATTAATATATAGGTGAATATCTTTCTCTGGATTTTCTGACTCTAAGAACAGCATTTGCGCCACAATTAAATTCGCCATATGATCTTCAACCTGGCCTACTAAAAAGATAACACGCTCTTTTAATAGTCTTGAATAAATATCGTACGAACGCTCACCGCGACTGGTTTGCTCTATAACCATCGGTACAAGTGCATTTTGAATCATGTTATCCATATTCTGCTGTATTTCCTATTAGATGTTTTTTATTTAATTTGTCTTTGTGGGTATCTTAGCCTTTTCTGAGGCAAAAAAAAACTTAACCCCAGACACAAATTGAAATTTTATGCCCAGGATTAAGTTTTTTGATAAATCAAACGTGATTTACATAGGTGAATTAATTACTTCATCAAATGCTTTTTTCACTTTTTTCACTTTTGCTTCATCAATAATTTTAGCAGCCACTTTACCTTCTACTAAAACCGCACGAATTTCAGAACGTGCACCTGGGTTTTGAGCATACCAACCAATTACTTCAGCAGGATCTTCATATGAAGAGGCTTGTTCAGCAATATAAGCTTCAACTTCTTCATTAGACGCTTCAAGTTTATTTGTTTTAATGATATCACCTAGGACTAAACCTAATTTAACACGGTTTTTAGCTTCTTCTTCAAACTGAGCCGCTTCGATATTAACGTCTTCTGGCTTCATACCTTGCTGTTGTAAGTTTTGTACCGCACGGTCCATTAAGTTTTTAATTTCTTGATCAACTAATGATTTAGGTAATTCAACATCAACAATAGCTTGTAAAGCATCTAAAGCCGCTGTACGGTTTGAGCTTTCAACAGCACGAGAAAGTTCTTTTTCCATACTGTCTTTGATTTCTTTAGTTAAAGAGGCTTCAGTTCCATCTTCGATACCAAATGATTTAACAAATTCTTCATCAATTTCTGGAAGTACTTTAGTTGAGATTGAGTGAACGGTAATATCAAAAGTAGCCGTTTTACCTTTAAGAGTATCTGCTTGGTAATCGTCAGGGAAAACAACTTCAATTGCTTTTTCTTCACCCTTTTTCATACCAACGATGCCATCTTCAAAACCAGGAATCATACGACCAGAACCAAGTTCTAAAGGTACGTCTTGTGCTGAACCACCGTCAAACACTTCACCACCAATCTTACCTACAAAATCAATAATGACTTGCTCACCGATTTTGGCTTTTTTAGCCCCACTTTTTGAAGGTTTCCAAGCCATACGCTGTTCACGTAGACGAGTAATCATATTATCAACATCTTTATCTGTAACAGCGGCTTCAGTGATTTCTACTTTTACGCCTGAAAACTCTGGAACGGTAATTTCAGGATAAACTTCAAAACGTGCGATAAAAGTAACAGATCCATCCTTATCGTCTAGGTCATCAAACATTGGATAACCAGCAACTTGAAGTGCTTCTTTTTCAACAGCATCGTAAAATGCTTTCTGTAAAGCTTCGCCCATTACTTCTTGATGCACTTGGGCACCGTGGCGTTTTTTTACAACGTTTAAAGGTACTTTACCTGGACGGAAACCATCCATTTTGATGGTACGACGAATTTCATTTAAACGCTTTTCAACATCTGAGCTTAAAGTGTCAGATGGAAACGTTACCGTCATTTTGTGCTCAAGACCTTGTTCTGGTTTTTCTACAGTTACTTGCATTTTTAAATCTCAAAGTTCGATGTTTTTAGGTTTAAGAGTTCTATATTTAAAAGAATGTTTGAAGGATAACGTAATAACTTATTTTTTGATTATTAGATCAACGATCAGCCGTTTAATCATTTGTCAGCAATATTTATAGCGTTCTACCCAACAAGTTCTTTTAATAATAAATAGAATCTCAACATGGATTTAACCAAGAAAAGCATTTATAGCCTTTTCTTAATCGGTAAAAATTAGACATGGGATTATACGGAATTAAGCGGTAAATTTAAAGGGAAAGTCATAAAATCTAACAAAAACAATAAGAAAAAGAGTATTTTCTTGCCTTTTCTTGAGTAAATATAAAAAACTGATAGAATCATCCGCCAGATTTATAGCTTATTTGACACAACAGACATATAAGTTAAAACGTATAATTAAGAGTGAATTAACTCAATATCTAAGGAAATTCAAATGACAATTGAAAGAATTGTATTATTGGTTGCAGGAACCATGGTTTTAGTCAGCACGATATTAAGTGTTTACCACACACCAGAATGGTTGTACTTAGCAGGTTTTGTTGGTGCTAATTTAATGTTTTCAGGCATTACCGGTTTTTGCCCTATGGTAATGATTTTACGTAAATTAGGTTTTAAACACGGCCCTGTTTTTCGTTAATCAATTTCAATATTCAACCCTAGATAATTCGTGACAGGGTTGAATGTTAAAATATAGATTTTCATTACTCGTTAAACATCATCACAAATCTACTCTTCAATTTGCATTTCAGCTTTAATTTCTTCAATAAATTCTTGTAATTCTAACCAACGCATCTCTGCTTCTTCCAACTTTTGACTGGCTACAGCTTGTTGTTTTATGCTTTCAGCTAATTTTTCTTTATTTTGTGCTTCATATAAAGTTTCGTCTTCCATTAACAGATGGCATTCAGCTACTTGTTTTTGCAACCCTTCCATAAGCTTTTCTAGTTGTGTAATTTCTTTTTGGTATGGTTTTATTTTCGCTTCTAACAATTTACGTTGCTGGGCATTTTCTTGTCTTAACTCTTTTTTACTTTTACCAGGCCTGGTCGGTTTATTTTGGGCTTCATGAGCCTTAATTGCTTTTAACTGCTGAGTTAAATAACTGTCTAAATCACCATTAAATGGGGTAACTTTACCATTATGAACCCACCAAAATTGATCTGAAATACTGGCCAATAAGTGCTTATCGTGGCTCACTAATATAACCGCACCTAAAAAATCTTGAATAGCCATATCTAAAGCATCACGCGTATCCATATCCAAATGGTTAGTTGGTTCATCTAAGATAATAAGATTGGGTTTTTGGTAAACAATAATCGCTAAGGCTAAACGCGCTTTTTCACCACCAGAAAAAGTTTTGATTGTATCTAAACACTGAGTATTTGAAAAACCAAACTGGCCTAAAAAGTCTCTAGCCTCTTGGTCTGTTGGTGCATTTTCTTGACTTAAGATATGCTGTAAAGGGCTCTGATCAAAGTGCAAAGATTCTATTTGGTGCTGAGAGAAATAACCAATTTTGACACCTTTACTAATTACAACCTTACCCGACTGAGGTGTTAATTCACCCACTAACTGTTTTAATAAAGTTGTTTTACCTGAACCGTTAACCCCCACTAAACCAATTCTATCACCCGCTCTTAACACTAAATCAACTTCATCTAGAATCACTTTATCTTGGTAAGCAAATGAAATATGTTGAATATTCATCATTGGATCGGGTTGGTGATCTGGCGATAAAAATTTAAAAACAAATGGATTCATAGCTTGAACAGCAGCCACTTCTTCCATTCTTTCTAAGGCTTTTACACGACTTTGTGCTTGTTTGGCTTTACTGGCTTTGGCTTTAAAACGTTCAATAAAGCTTTTTAGATGTTGCATCTGTTGCTTTTGTTTATCGTGCAAAGCTTGTTGTTGCATTAACTGTTCATTGCGTTGACGTTCAAAAGCGGCAAAATTACCTGAGTAATAGTAAATTTTTTGATTATGAATATGGGCGATACCTTGCACCACTTGATCTAAAAAATCACGATCATGCGATATAATAATAACCGCACCTTCATAAGACTTTAGCCATTGCTCAAGCCAAGCGACCGCTTCAATATCAAGGTGGTTAGTAGGTTCATCTAACAATAATAAATCTGCACGCTGCATTAAGGCTCTAGCCAGCTTTAAACGCACTTGCCAACCACCAGAAAATTCAGAAAGATTTTTAATAAAATCACTGTCTTTAAAACCCAAACCATATAAAAGCTGTTTAGCTTTATTCGGTACGAGATAACCTGCAATTTTATCTAATGCATCATAAGCTTCTACCATGGCTGTATGATTTTCTTCAGCTTGGTACTGTTTAACTCGCTCAGTATACTTGGCAAATAAGCTATCACCATAGGTTACATATTCAAGTGCGTTAATTTCTTTAGCGGCTACTTCTTGTTCAACACAGCCTATTAACCAACTAGCAGGTAAATCAATATGACCAGCTTCAATTGGTAATTCATTTAGAATCGCTTTAAAAAGAGAGGTTTTACCCACACCATTCTGACCAATTAAACCAATTTTTTGGCCTGGATGAATTGTAAGGGTTGCAGAATCTAAAAGCGGTTTAATCCCCGCTCTAATGGATAAGTTTTGAAGAGTTAACACAGAGATATTTACTTTTATTCAGAAGTCGAGATTTGACCATCAAGCAAAACAACTTGGCGATCCATTTTTGCAGCAAGATTTCTATCATGCGTAACAATCAATAAAGCCGTATTTAACTCAGTATTTAAGTTTACCAATAAATCAAACACTTGCTCTGCCGCCATATAATCTAAGTTTCCAGTTGGTTCGTCGGCCAAAATACACGAAGGTTCGGTAATTAAGGCTCTAGCAATAGCAACTCTTTGACGCTCACCACCCGATAATTCGCTCGGTTTATGTAAAGCACGGTGAGATAAACCTACTTTTTCAAGCAACTTCTTGGCTTTAGCTTCAGCTTCTTTAACTGGCGTTCTTCTAATCTGCAATGGCATCATTACATTTTCAACCGCTGTTAATTCTGAAAACAAATGGTGAAATTGATAAACAAACCCCATATGCTTATTTCTAAGTTTGCCACGAACTACATCCGATTCAGAAGAAAAAACCGCGCCTTTTAATAATACTTTACCGTTACTTGGCGAATCTAAACCCGCCAATAAATGCAGCAACGTACTTTTACCTGATCCAGATGCTCCAACAATCGCCACTTTTTCACCGGCTTTAAGCTGAAAATCAATATCAGAAAAAACTTGAGTTTCTAAATCACCATCTTTATAGGTTTTTGATAATCCCATTGCTTGTAAAACAAGTGTTTGTTCTGAATCATTCATAACGCAAAGCCTCCGCAGGATTTACTTTTGAGGCTTTTCTGGCCGGGTAAAGTGTCGCCAATAAAGTTAATAAAAATGCCAGACTGGTTATATACCAAACATCAGACCATTCCAATTTAGAAGGTACGGTACTAATGTAATAAACATCAGGCGGGAAAAACTTAAAGCCAAGTAAGTTTTCAATAAACGGCACAATAACATCAATATTTAATGCCAAACTTAAACCGCCAATAATCCCCAAAACAACACCCAGTAACCCAATAATTAAACCTTGCACAATAAAGATAATTTGAATACTCATCGGGGTTGCGCCAATGGTTCTTAATACCGCAATATCGCTTTGTTTGTCTGTAACCACCATTACCATGGTTGATACAATGTTAAATGCCGCCACCATAATAATGAGTGTTAGCACAATAAACATCATGCGTTTTTCCATTTCTATGGCTTTAAAAAAGTTAGAGTGTTGTTGACGCCAGTCACGCATATACATGACCTTATCAACCACTTTAGCTAATTCATCTTTTACTTCGCCTACATTAAACATATCATCGAGTTTTAACTGTAAACCACTTACGGCATTACCGTATTTAAATACTTTTTGCGCATCTTCAATATTAATAATCGCTAGTCCGCTATCGTATTCATGCATACCAGCTTCAAAAATACCTGAAACCGTAAAACGTTTAATTCTAGGAACAATACCAACGGGTGAAACACTGCCTTGCGGCGCAATTAAGGTGACTTTATCCCCCAGAGATACACCTAATGAAACCGCCAGTTCAGACCCTAAAATCACATTGTATTTTTTGGGTTGTAAATCTTTTAGTGAACCAAATACCATTTTGGTTTCAATATCGGCAACCTGCCCCTCAAACTCAGGTAATATTCCTCTAACAGCAACCCCGTTAACCTTGCCACCATTCGTCAGCATACCTTGCTCCATAATATTGGGAGCCGCGCCATTAACATGCGGTTGATTAATAACCTGGTTGTACAAAGAGTTCCAATCATTTAGACGGTTATTTTTTTCATTAATCGTCATGTGTGCAGTCATTCCAAGGATGCGATCACGCAATTCGTCTTGAAAACCATTCATTATCGACAACACAGTGATTAACGCTGTTACACCTAAGGCAATTCCCAGCATAGAAGATAGTGAAATAAATGAGATAAACCCGTTTCTTCTCTTTGCTCGAGTGTATTTCAATCCGAGTGACAGCTCATAAGGTAATTTAAACATAGTGTATTTTACTCATCCGTTTTCTTATTATTTGTAAGTGAGTTTACGTCATCTTGTGAAGTTTTTTGTGTTATTTCTCTAGGTTTATAAGAGATAAACACGGGTAATTCAATGTTATACATAATGGCCCACACTCGCATCACCAACGTGATTAAAATTGAAAGAACAACCGCTATGTCAGTATCGATAGAAAAATGTACCATTAATAAAAATATACTCGCGCCAACAAAAGAAGCGGTGGCATAGATTTCTTTACGAAAAACTAGCGGTACCTCTCCAACGAGAACATCACGTATTACACCGCCCACAACCCCTGTCATAATACCTGTCATAATGGCAATTGGGTCAGAAAAACCAAGAGCCATGGCCTTTTGAGTACCAATTACTGTAAAAACAGCTAAACCAAGTGCATCTAAAAATAAGAGTAGTTTAATTGGTAAACGTCGAAAACGTGCTAAGAAAAATAGCAACAATGCTGCAATAACAACAACATAAATATAAATATCGTTCTGTGTCCAAAAAACAGGCACATCAATAATCAGGTCACGTAAAGTACCTCCGCCAATAGCGGTAACCATGGCAATAACAATTGCTCCAAAAAGATCAAGCTCTTTACGGCGGGCAGCCAGAAGCCCAGTAATAGCAAATACTGCAGTACCAACAAGGTCAAGATAATAGAGAGTGAGTGCGAGTGTCATAGGTCGCATATTATAAACGAGGGCAAAAAAAAACGCCCTGCTAATTGAGGGCGTTTTTTATGTGATCTTTATATTTCTAAATTCAGTCGTACAAAGATCGTTTTTTATGAAAAAAATAGATTTTATTTATCTGATTTTAGACGGTTAATACCTAGCATTTTCATAATATACTTCTGATAAATAGGCTCAGAATTACCAGACTTCATATTACGAATAAAGTATTTTTCAAAGGCGATTTTAGCTAAGTGAACCCACTTACCTTTTTTAGCCCAGGTTAAGTTACGAGGAGGAATCTGTGGTAGAGCAACAAATGCCGCACCAGTATCACCCATATCTGCAAGACATACAGTGTTCCAAGTAGGCTCTTCAGAAACCTCTTTACCCTCTAGGTCTGACATAATGTTATGACAGATTGCCGTTACCATTGATTCAATCATAAGACCTGTTTTAGGCGTTCCACAAGGCACTGGACATTTAGCGTCTACTGGTGGAATAGCAATACCCACACCTAAAGAGTAAATATTGTGATAAGTTGGGTTACGGCTAAATTTATCAACCTTAACAAATCCACGAGGATTTACTAAAGGACCACCCATTTTTTCAGGATCAGCATCAACCATCTCTTGAAGGAACTTAGAACCTTTAAAAGCAGGAAGCATCATTGAGTATTTGAACGGTAGTTCATGCTTCTCAATCACTTCACCTTGATTGTTATGCTCATCAATATACATAATGCCATCAGCAATCTTAGTTGTCTTAGCATTACAAATCCAGTTAATATGGCGTTCACGCATTTCTGCTTCCATCAACCCTTTAGAGTCACCTACACCACCTAAACCTAAGTGTCCAATATAAGGTTCAGCCGTTACAAATGTCATAGGAACTTGACTACGAATTTTACGTTTACGTAAATCTGTTTCCATAATCATGGCAAACTCATAAGCAGGACCAAAACAAGATGCACCCTGTACGGCACCAACAATAATTGGCCCAGGATCTTTACAGAACTCTTCCCACTGTTCATAAGCTTCAGCAGCATGTGGCGTTGTACAAACTGATACGGTATTACCACCATGGCTCTTAGGGCCAAAACCTTCCACTTCTTCAAAAGCAAGAGCAGGTCCAGTTGATAGAATTAGGTAGTCGTAGTCCATTACTGTACCGTCATCTAATGTAATATTGTTGTTTTCTGGATCTAAACCAGTACAAACCTGGTGGTAAAATTCAATACCCTTTCGTGTTAAATACGGCTCTAACTTAAAAGAAATATCTTCTGGCTTTCTCCAACCAACAGCCACCCATGGGTTTGATGGTACAAAATTAAATTCTTCAATCGCACTAACGACTTTGACAGTATGTCCTTTATCTAAATGCTTACGAATATCGTAAGACATTGGTAAACCGCCTGTACTGGATCCAACTACAACAACTGTTGCCATGTTTTTGCCTCGCTTTGATTATTATATTTTATTGTGAATTCAAATCAGTTTTATCTTAAAAATACTACCTAGATAGACAATGCTAAGATGTGATTTTAAAAGAATATTGAACTAATTATCTTAGAAAAGAAAATAAAATTTATCAATGGCAAATCAACTTAATTAATAAGATGATAAATAATTCAATCGTTAACAATAACTTATCAGCCGTTTTTTTATATTTTTTTATTTTCTCTCGACATTAAAATGGCTGGTAAAACCGTTAAAATGAGAAATGTAGCCAATATTAGTGATATCAAGGTTAATAAACTCGATTGAAAAACGATCGAATTCTGACTAAACAATAAAACAATTAACCCAGAAAAAAGGACCCAAGATGTTACCCAAATTGGTCGGCCTACACTTGCCAAAGCAAAAATAACAGATGAATTTGCATCTGAAAACATATATTGTTTTGCTCTCACATATCGAGAAAAGAAATGAATACCATCATCCACAATTAATCCCAACGGCACCATCCATAGCAACACCGCCCAAGTCGATTCACCCGTTACAAGCATAAACAATGACACAGCTGCCAATAAGGCAAAAAAGTTCACAATGACATTTAAAATTGCCAGTGATAGGCTTTTCCAAAATAACCAAAACAAAACGACAAACGTAGCGACCAACCAAAAAATTTGTTCAATTTGTATTAAAACCTGCCAATTAATACCAATTAAAACAATACCCAAAACAACCCCTAAAACAATAACCAGCTTTCTCATTAAATGATTTTTTTGTAGCCAACTTGCCAAAAAAGTTAAACCATGTCTATCTGCTGTATTACCTACTCTAAACTCTAAAAGCCAATTTAATAAAATCATTGGTAACCAACTTAATGTCATTAAATAACTTAAGGTGACACCAATAACCACCAACCATGCTAATGCGATATAACTCGGGTCAAACCATGCGGCAAATACAAATCCAAGTGCCGTTGTGAGGTTAGATAAAAAAATGGGGGTTGAATTTAATTTTAAGGTTTCTGCAACGGCATCGTATTGAAATAAACCTCTTGCCATCTCTCTTAACAAGGTACTGAGAATATGTACCAAATTACTGCTTAACAACGTCATTAACACCACCAAGCCCAGTATAGAGTCAGCCGTTAATTGATACCCAACCCAACCCAAAGCCCCAAATGTCATTAGCACAATATAAAGACTTAATCCTAACTGTAAAAACCCCACTTTAATGGATTCAAGCAAGTAACCAACAACAAAACTCATCACAAAAAGACTTATAAGAAGCAGAAATAAATCACTTTTAAGTTGGGTAAAGTCGATAAAAAACATACCAAAAAGAATAAATACAGTAAATAACACCCAAGATAACAATAACTTAATTTTGTTATGAGCCATGATTTGTACCCAAGAAAAAGCCCAATTTCCCACTATTAACCTCTCAGTAAAGTAAATTTAATCTGTATTAAAATATCAGTAGTTTAAAATATTGCACTTAAAAATTGATAAAGAATCTCTTAAACGCATGAAAAAACTCGCCTCTCTACTTCTAACTGATCAAATCGCCGTCAAAGGAACACGCTCGTATTGGGCTCCGCTTAACCAATCAGAAAGTGCATTAGCGATTGCCAACTATGCTAAAGATTTACCAGGCCTGGTCATTGTATTAACCGAAAACTCGCAAATAGCGAATCAACTTCAAGATACCTTAGCCTTTTTAGTCAATGATTCAATTGAAATATTAACGTTTCCAGAATGGGAAACCTTGCCCTACGATCAATTTTCACCCCATCAAGACATTGTTTCTGAACGTTTAAAAACCCTATATCGATTACCTAGCCTGCAACAAGGTATTTTAATTGTACCCATTGCCACAGTAATGCAAAAAGTGGTGCCACATGAATATATTCAGCAGTTTACGTTTTTACTTAAAACAGGTGATACCTTAAATGTTGAATCCTTTAGTCAACAACTAGAATCTGCTAGCTATCAACGTGTTGGTCAAGTTTATGAGCATGGTGAATTTGCCATTCGTGGCGCTATTATTGACCTTTTTCCAATGGGCAGCAAAACCCCATTTAGAATTGACTTATTTGATGATGAAGTCGAAACCATTCGAAGCTTTGACCCAGAGACTCAACGATCAATAGACCAGATTGAAAAAATAGAACTACTACCTGCAAAAGAGTTTAACTTTACTAAGCAAGGCATTGATTTATTTAGACATAACTTTAAAGATTACTTTGGCGATAACGCTAGAGAAGCTCAAATTTACAAAAGCGTTTCACAAGCCCAAATGGTAGGAGGCTTAGAATATTATTTGCCCTTGTTTCATCAACAGTTAGCTAGCTTATTTGATTATTTACCCAAAAATAGCCAGTTTTTTGATTTTGGAAACCTTAATGAAACGCTAGACCATGTGCTAATGGATTACAGCGAACGATATGAAATAGGTCAACATAACCCTGATTTTCCGTTACTAAAACCAAAAGAAATTTTGATTGAACCTAGTGCATTTTTAAGCCAGATAAAACCGTACCATAGAATAACTTTTGAACCTGTTTGTTCTAATAAAACCACAACCACGTTTAATACCTTGCCCCTGCCAGATTTAAGTGTGCAATCACAAAGCGAATATCCTCTTTCTAAACTCATTGCCTTTTTGGACCGTTATAAAAAGAAAGTCATTTACAGTGCCGAAACCACAGGACGACGTGAAACCCTTTTAAGCTTACTGGCTAAATACCAACAACGCCCAGAGATTGTCGATAATTGGCAACAAGCCATAGAATCAAATAAACCTTACAGCATTGTCGTTAGTCCATTTGAAACCTCTATTCATACAGAAGAATTTAGCGTTATCTCAGAGACCCAAATATTTGGGCAAACCGTGGTACAAAAACGCCGCCGTAAACGTAAACACAATGATTTTGATACTTCTGTCAGCAACCTAATAGAACTAGATTTAGGTAGTCCTATTGTTCATATCGACCATGGTGTTGGGCGTTATTTAGGGCTTGAAACCTTAGAAATCCAAGGCGATAAAAAAGAATTTTTAATGATTGAATATGCTGGTGATGCCAAGTTGTATGTACCTGTTTCATCACTGCATTTAATTAGCCGATACACTGGTGCTACACCAGAAACTGCTCCTTTACATAAACTGGGTAGTGATAAATGGGAAAAAGCCAAACGCAAAGCGGCTGAAAGAGTACGTGATGTGGCCGCTGAACTGTTAGATGTTTATGCTCAAAGAGCCGCACGTCCAGGTTATGCGTTTAAAACACCAGAAGAGGCTTATCAACGATTTGCCTCAAGTTTTCCTTTTGAGGAAACGCCAGACCAACAACAAGCCATTGAAGCCGTTATACAAGATATGCACTCTGCGTTACCTATGGATAGATTGATTTGTGGTGATGTTGGTTTTGGTAAAACCGAAGTCGCCATGCGTGCGGCCTTTATAGCCGCTTACGATGGTAAACAAGTCGCCATGCTTGTACCTACCACCCTTTTGGCACACCAGCATTTAGAAAGCTTTAAAAGTCGCTTTTCGGAATGGCCCGTTCGTATTGATGTTTTGTCTCGTTTTCAAACACCAAAACAACAAAAACAAACGCTAGAAGACCTTAAAGAAGGTAAAGTTGACATAATTATTGGTACCCACAAACTTATACAAAAAGGTGTAGATTACCAACATCTTGGTTTAATTATTATTGATGAAGAACATCGCTTTGGGGTACGCCAAAAAGAGCAGCTTAAAAAAATGCGAACAGAAGTGGATGTGCTTACCATGACCGCTACCCCAATTCCGCGTACCTTAAATATGGCTATGAATGATTTACGTGATTTATCAATTATAGCTACGGCTCCCGCTAAACGCCTGGCTGTACAAACGTTTGTACAAGAGTGGAATGATGATGTTGTCAGGGAAGCTTCATTACGAGAAATTCGTCGTGGTGGTCAAGTTTATATTTTATTTAACCAAGTTGATCGCATTGAGCAAATGGTTGAACATATTGAAGAACTCATACCCGAAGCCAAAGTCACCTTTGCACACGGACAAATGCACGAACGTGAACTTGAATCGGTCATGGAAAACTTCTACCATCGACGCTATAACATTTTGGTTTGTACTACCATAATTGAAACCGGTATTGATATTCCTACTGCAAATACCATTTTAATTCACCGTGCCGACAAATTTGGTTTAGCTCAGTTACACCAATTACGAGGTCGTGTTGGACGTTCTCACCACAAAGCCTATGCTTATATGTTTACCGCAGGTAAATCCATGTTAAGTAAAGATGCCGAAAAACGGCTAACCGCCATCGCAAAACACGATACGTTAGGCGCTGGCTTTATGCTTGCCAGTCACGATTTAGAAATTCGTGGTGCAGGTGAACTTTTAGGTGATGGCCAATCAGGACAAATTCAAGAAATTGGTTTTGGTCTATATAGTGAACTGTTAGAACGTGCTGTTAAAGCTTTAAAATCTGGCAAACAACCTGAACTCAATACTACTTTACACAGCGGTAGCGAGGTTGATTTAGGCGTTACTGCATTAATTCCAGAAGACTATTTACCAGACGTTCATAGCCGTTTAGTGTTTTACAAACGCATTGCTAGCGCACAATCAAAGGCTGATTTACGAGAACTTGAAGTGGAAATGATTGACCGTTTTGGATTACTTCCCGATTCTGTTAAACACCTATTTGAAGTCACTAAAATAAAGTTGTTAATAGAACCTATTGGCATAACTAAACTAGATGCTGGTGAATCTTTAATACGTATTCAATTTAACAATGAACCCAATATTGACCCTGTAAAATTGATTACATTAATTCAATCGCAACCTAAGCAATTTAAACTAAAAGGGCAAACTGAACTCACCTTTTTAGATACAATGCCCAATATTGAACAAAGAATATCTGCTATAGAGCTTATTGTAAAAAACATTAGCCTTACCGATTAAGGTACGATACTTATAATCAAATCACTTAATCTTTAAAATTAAGAGTCGCAAATGAAAAAAATGCCAACATTAACCCAATCATTTTTGATTAATACTCAGATTATTAGCCTGCTGTTTTTTACAGGCCTGGTCACTTTAAGTACACAAGCCCATGCAAAAGCGGATAACTACGCTATTGAAGTCGTGGTATTTGAAAGCTTAGCCCTAAAAGGCTGGACTGAAGAATATTGGCCTGAAGAAATTGAACACCCAAATATTCAAGGCAGCACCGCTGTAACAACCCATGGTCAAAAACCATTATGGATTAATAACAGCAGTCGCTCGTTAGGTGGTGCAGTAAACAGACTAAATAAAAGAGGCTATCGTGTACTTTTTCACCAGGCCTGGTCACAAGTGGCTTATCCCAATAAAAAAGCCCCAACAACATTAGTTGAAAGCAATAGTTACGGTACTAACATGGTGGGTACAGTTAGACTCTATAAAACACGTTTTGCCCATGTGGATATTAATTTAGAATTTGATCGCAAAATACCTAATAAAATATTAGATGCTTTTATACAAAATGAAAAACTGCCCGTAACAGATTCCCCCACTCGTTGGAGTTTTCAGCTCAAAGAGTCACGTAAAATTAAAGATGGTGAACTGCATTACATAGATCACCCTTTATTTGGTGTTTTAGTCAAAATTCATAAAATATAATCGTAACTTTTAAACAATAAATCCAATCAATAAAAGCCCTGTTTTATACAGGGTTTTATTTTTTATAAAGCGAATAATAGCTAACATCTTCTATAACTCATTTTTATTAACCAAACTTGCCAGTAATATAATTTTCTGTTTGTTGCTCTATTGGGTTTGTAAACATAGTATCTGTATCATTAAATTCGACTAAGTCACCCAAATACATAAAACCTGTGTAATCCGATATACGGGAAGCCTGCTGCATATTATGGGTCACAATGGCAATACTGTATTTCTTTTTAAGTTCCACAATCATCTCTTCAATGGCCAAAGTAGAAATTGGATCCAGAGCTGAAGTTGGCTCATCAAATAACATTAAATCTGGTTTTAACGCTACAACACGTGTAATACACAAACGTTGCTGTTGCCCTCCTGACAAGCTTCGCGCATCTTGATGTAACCTATCTTTCACTTCATTCCATAAAGCGGCATCTTGTAGTGATTTAATAATAATTTCTTCAATATCGTTTCTATCTTTAATGCCAGACAAACGCAAACCATAGGCAATATTTTCATAAATTGTCATAGGAAACGGCGTTGGTTTTTGAAAAATCATGCCTACTTTTTGACGCAAAGCAATAAAGTCATTTTCTTTTTTAATATCCAAAATATTTGATACTGAATCATCATGATTTTTTAATTTAATTGCACCTTGGTACTGACAGCCTTTATAAAGATCATGGATACGATTCATTGACCTTAATAGCGTTGATTTACCGCAGCCACTCGGGCCAATTAATGCTGTGATATGATTTTCTTTAACGGGTAAGTTAATATTTTTTAAAGAGGGGTTTTTAGCTTTAGGGTATGTAAAACTAAAATCTTGAATTTCCATAATATTTGCAATATTTTTCACGTTAACCCTTTTTAATGATGTTTTTCATGGATCGTATACCGACCAAGTAAATTTAAAAACAGTACGATTGCTGTTAAAACTAACGCCGAAGCCCATGCTAAAGACACCATTTTTTCATCTGGCATAGTGGCGAGGTTATAAATTGAGACGGTCATAGATGGAAAGGTTTGCGTAAGATCAGTTTCCATATAAATACTTGATCCGCTGGTATAAAGCAAAGGCGCTGTTTCACCGACAATACGTGCAAAAGCTAAAATCAAGCCTGTCATAATGCCCACTTTTGCTGCTCTTACTACAATATTCAAAGTAACATGATATTTAGGAGCGCCAATTGCCAACCCAGCTTCCCTTAATTCTTGAGGCACTAAACTTAACATGTCATCAGTGGTTCTAACGACAATGGGTAGCATCATTACAAATAACGCCGCCACCCCTGCCCAACCATTTGTATGGCCAACAGGAATTACAATAATCGCATAAATAAACGTGCCTATAACAATAGAAGGAGCAGACATCATGACATCACTTAAACCACGTATCAGTTCTGCATATCGAGATTGCCCGCCATACTCTTGTAAATAAATACCCGCCATTAAACCAATTGGCATGCCAATAAGTGTTGCCAGCCCAGCAATAACAAACTGACCCCAAATTAAATTTCTAATGCCATTGTGAATAAGATCATGAGTAAAAATGTACGGGGATAGAGATTCAACCCCCTTACCTACCAAAGTCACAATAATCCAACCTAAAAATATCAAACCTAAAAGAGCTGTAAAAGTTGAAAGCACAATAAAGAGTTTATTAACAAAAAGTCTCATCGTTTATTTCTCTTTAAAAAAACATATTTGGCTGTAAAAATAATCATAAAACTAACAATAAAGAGAATTAATGCCAAATAGAAAAGAGTGTTCGAACCTAATCCACTTGATTCTGCAAAGTTATTGGCTAACACAACTGGTATAGAATTTGTTGGATCAGTAACACTCTCTGCAATTTTATAAACCCCGCCAATAACAAAAGCAACGGCCATAGTTTCACCCATTGCTCGACCAAGCGAAATAATAATAGAGCCAATAATGCCCGCTTTTGCAAACGGAAAAATAATATCTTTTACTACGTCAAACTTAGTTGCTCCCATCGCAAAAGCCGATTCTTTCAGCACATCGGGCGTAGTGTTAATGGCATCACGACTTAAAGCCGCCATAAATGGAATAACCATAACCCCAAGCACCAAACCCGCCACCAAAAGAGAAACACTATGACCTCCAAAAATGGATGATATAAAAGGGCCAAAGTAAAACAACGCCCACATGCCATAAATAATACTGGGTATCGCCGCTAACAGCTCAATAGCAACACCTACAGGAGCTTTTAATTTTTCATTGGCTATCTCTGATAAAAAAACAGCAATACCCATCGCAACAGGAATAGCAAAAAGCATGGCAATAGCCGTTGAAAACAACGTACCAATAATAGGTACCGCACCGCCATATACAGTTTTGGTTTCAGCTTTATCCAACCCATCTCCATCAATAGGGATATCACCGTCCATTGGAATATCTTCATCAATTCCGGCATCTAAATCTACATCACTTAAATCTGTATCCGTTGATGATGTATCAATTTTTTGTGCTAGCTTATTGGCAGATTTATCATTATCACTGGCGGATATTTGGGTTAAATTTTCTACCTCTGGGTTGTCCACATTAACGTCAACATTCCAACGAGTATCAACCATAAAATAGGCACCAAATTCCTCTATTGCGGGTTTTGCCATTGAATATAGCACCACAACAGTGGCAACAAGCACACCAAAAACTAAGGTTGCACTCATTTGAGAAAAGGCTTTAAACATTCTTTCCATAAATTAATCTTTATTGATGACCGCTTAAAATAGAAATACAAAATGAAATACCAGTATTTTTTATAAAAAATGACTTCCGGCACCTACAAAATCAATTTTTTATAAAAAATAAAGGGTTATAAAAATATAACCCTTCTACTACCTTGGTCTGCAATTAGTTAAGAGATTTATCTTTCCAATAAGCATCAATTTTAGAAACAACTGATTCTGGTAATGGCACATAACCTAACTTAGATGCCGTTTCAGGGTGTTTATAAGCAAAGTTGTAAAATTCAGAAACTTTGTTTTTCTTATCTTTATCTGTTGGAACCAATACAAAGGTGGCTGTCATAATTGGATATCCTGCTTTTGGATACTCAATATTGGCATAAAAATCTTTTTTAGGATTTAAGTCTGCATACTTAGCACCTTCTGCAAATGCGTCTGGTGTTGGAGCAACATATTGATGCGCTCTATTTTCAATTGAGGCCATCTGTAATCCGTTAGAAACAGCATCGGCATAATCAACATAACCAATTGAATTAGCATTTGTTTTAATGGCCGTAGACACACCAAAATTACCTTTACCTGCAATCGTATTTTCCATAGGCCAATTTAATTCTTTTTGAGCGCCATACTTTGAACGCCAAGTCTTATTCATTTTTGCTAAATAGTAGGTAAAACCAAAGGTTGTTCCAGATGAGTCAGAACGATGTACAAATAGAATTTTTTTGTGCGGAAGCGTTTCCGTTGGGTTTTCTGCCTTGATAGCCGGATTATCCCAATATTTAATTTTGCCTAACATAATGCCTGAAATGGCTTTTTCAGAAAGTTTTAAACTTTTAACTCCGTCAACGTTATAAGCAAATGTAATTGCACCAATTGCAATCGGAAATTGAACTAATTTATTTTTGTGCAGTTCACTGGGTTTTAAAGGCTTATCGGTTCCACCAAAATCAACCTGCCCAGCCTCAGCCGATTTAATACCCGCTCCTGAACCTGTTGGGGAGTAATTGACCTTGTTGCCAGTAGCATTATAAAACTCTTCAGCCCAAGCTTTATTAGCTGGGTACTGAAAACTAGAACCTGTTCCTTCAACTGTCCAAGCCATTGCAGAAGTTGACACCACTGCTGTAATAAAACCTGCAATAATTTTCTTTTTCATCTGTGCTTCCTTTCATAAATTTAACAATCACTCGCCAACCAGCGGGCTAACAAATTTAACTCGTGAAAATATTAGCAGAGCACAAAATAGGTAGACACGACACTTTTGTGACATATAAATTGAGGAAGAATTGAGCAAGTAGAGACAAAAATATATTGGAGTTTTAGTGGTTTTTTATAGCCAGATAGCTCTCTTCAAGTTTTATAAATTTGAGATATTTTCCCTAAGGATTGAGGCTTTCTTAATCGCTTAAGGATAAAACAAAGATTGAAAAGAGAAAAAAAGAATTTTTGTAATAAAAATGTAACAAAAGGATTTTACATTAGAATTTGGTATCTCAAGTTTTATACTTTTTTAGTACCCAAATTTAATAATGAAAAAAATAAGAACCAATTATAGGAACCAATAATAGAAACAACCTATTTCTAAAATATACTACTCTTTTAAAGAGTACTCTAATTTATTATGGTTAAAACGAGCTTCAATATTTAAGCCTAAATAATGGTCAGATATATCATTTTTTAATTGATAAAAACCTACAATACTAATTAACTCAGGTTCAAACACATACGCTTGCACACAAATTGCGTCCATATTCATAGTGCCCGAGTTTCCTGCATAAGCTCTACCATTTAAGCTACCGCCTATATAAATACTACCATCAGCAATCACTTCTGCGCCGTGTTCAATATCACCCAGCACAATAAGATCGCACCCTTCAGCATATACCTGCTCACCAAAACGTACATTACCTTGATGAATTTTTGGTGACTTATCACCACTAGACATATTTTCAGTATTTGAAGAGTTCTGTACAGACAGCGATTTACTTACACCAAATAAATCAGCTTGATTCATATTGTTGTTAAAAACAGCCAGGCCTGCAAAATCTGCCTGTTCAGACAAAATTTTATCTTCCGTTTTAAGACCTATAGCAATGAGATTAAATTGTCTTAAAATATCAAGTAAACGTGCTAAAAATGTCGGTTCAAAACACTCAGTAATAGACAATACACAAGGTATAGAATAATTTTCGCCCTCATTAGACTGTAATTGAACTAATTCTTTATGAATGATTTGAATATCTGAGTTTAATATTTGAATAACAGGTAAGGTAAAGTCCGTTTTTTCAACAACAATACTTTTAGACATTTTGGTTTCTCGATTAGATCAAGTTAAATTTAATTGAGTTTGAGTCTACAAGAGTAAAAAAAAACTGTCAATTAAGTTTGCATAAACACCTGGCTTTAGCGCATTTATAGTAAAAATAAGCTTCATTACATAGACTTAAGTTACTTTTTTTCATCTGTCTTTGAGGGATTATTTTTTACTAATTTTCTACGATCTGATTTTTGCCTTCTATCAACAAGGTGTCTATGTTCTTCGCTTGGTTCTCGCCACTCATGAGCAAAAGAGGAATGTCTACGGTCATGTTTTTGCTTTCGTCTTTGGTAAAATCGACGTAAATATTTAAATGTTTGTACACGCAATGTAAATAATATAAAAATGGCTAAAGTCATCGTTCCCATTGCCAACATACCAATATGGTCGTGTGCACAGTGAAAATAAGTAGCATCAAACATCGTGACATAAATCACAAAATCAATACGTATAGAATTAACCACCACTAAATAAACATACCCTTCCACTAGCCACTTTAAACGACTAAGCCAAGCTGTTGGATAAGCAACAATAGCAACAGCAAACAATAAAAAAGCAATCAGTCCGTTGCATGGATCTAAAATCCATATTTTAAAACCATGTTCTAAATACACGGTATTGCCAATCATTTTAACGGGTATATCAAAAGAATTAATCCATAACTGGGTTAAGTAAATGGTCAAATCTGTTTGCAACGTTTGAATGATATAAAAAGGCGAGAATGATTCTATAAAAAATAACACAAAGAGAAAAACTAACCAGCTTAGAAAGCGTATTAAAAATCCAATCAAAGCATAATACCTCTATTTATATTATCTAAAAATAAATGAAACGTTAGCATAAAAAAACCCTCGCAAGTAAACTTACAAGGGTTTTCAATTTTATCAGTCTTATATAAAAACTTTTAAAATACAGGGTTAGTTAGACATTTTTTTTCTAACAACCCATCCACCAAGCGCAAGAATGATTAAGGCTAATAAAGCCACACCATACTCACTCATAGAACTTGCTGAACCGCCACCAGATGAAGTTGTTGTGTCTACTGGAGGTACGTATCCAGGAGAAACTGCATCACCTGGATCGATTGCAGGCGTTGAAATCCAACCTGGTTCTGTTGCATCTACATTCGCTTGAGCAATAGGTGTCATACGAATAGTAAAATTCGTTGCTGGAAATGTTGTTACATCACCCAAATCAACAATATAACTTAACCCTAAGTTCAGTACATCCTCAATGGTTTCCATTGCGTACTGGCTCGAACCATCTGGCATTGCTGTATTATGTGACCAAGCATACAGTTGGGCATCAGTAGCAGGTGCAAAGCTTTCTGCATTACCTTGTAACCACTTATATGAGCCATCGGTATCTTCACCCCAAAAAGCAACCAAAACACCATCTGTTAGAGGGTCTTTATCTTCGTCATAAAAGATACCTGTTGGTTCCCATTTAGACGGTAACCAATCACCAAAAATGGTGGCGTAGTTACTTGGAAATGCAGCCCCAGAACTGATTTTAGTTTCTGTAGCATCAACAGCAACATTAAACGCAGCACGACGAGTGTCAAAGAAACCATCATGCGGATGTTGATCATCTGCTGTTCCAAACAAGCCTGCAGAGAATGGTGCTAAATCTTCTGGATCCCACATATCTACTGGGTTGCCATCTTTATCGGTATCTTCACCAACACCAAGTGACAATGTTAAGTTTTTAGTTGCACCATTATTCACCGTTGAACCAGCCGCATCAGCCTCAGCAACAGTTTTAAAGGCCGCGCCAACTCCAAAACCAACTTCAACAGTAAAACCTGTAAAACGTTTATCACTGTAGTTATTTAATTTTTGTAAAACCATGTAACGACGAATATCTGTTTCACCTGATGTAGCATTAACATTAATCACTAAGTCAATCGGCTTAGAAACTGCCATTGAATCAGCTTGAACTTCTGCTTCTGTCGGCGTAATCGCATCAACCTTAAAACGCTTATGTGTTTGGAACGGACTGTCACACATTGTTGGATTAGGATTAGCTGAATCTAACCATCCGTCATCGGGTGTTGCGCCAGTATAATCTGGGTCTTCACCAAATTTAAAATACGAAGTACTCAACAAACAACTCGCTGGACGACTATGCGAAAGTGTTTTACCCAAAGTATCATTAACAACTTTTACACCTGACGGCTCACCCAATGGCCAATCTTTACCATGTAAAATACCGGTTATTACAGAGTTTTCATCCAACATTTCACTGATAAAAGAATCACCTGCTACCATTGCATCATAAGCACCTGTTGATTCAGTATAAACCTTACCTGTATCAACACCTGTTTCAGCATTAATAATTTTAACTTCTACATTGTCTAAGTTAAAAGCACCAAAACCATCTGCTGCACTAGGCGCTCCTTGAGGACCACTAACAATTTGACCAGCATTCACAGTTAAGCTTGCACACAACAATGCCGTCGTTAATCCTGTTAATTTGAATGTATTACGTATCTTCATTTAAACCTCAGCTTCATTATTATAATATTTCCTTCTTCAGTTTTAATAATAAGGCTGTGGAATAAACTACGTAATCACCTTAGGGGGTGATTTAGTAACAAATATATTAATTGAATCTGCTTAAAAACAATTTAATTGATTTAAATCATCTTAATTTGTGGTACTTTTTAAAATGAGTTTAATAAGCAAGGACTAATGCATGGAAGAAATTAACGATATTGAGGTTCTCCAACAGACCATAAAGATACAATCTTGTCTGATTGAAGGACATAGTATTGAGGCTGTTTTTCGTAACCGTGCTGATTATATATTAGAGCGTTCCAATGCAGACTTTTGCGGTATGTGCATTGTGCAAAAGGACACTTTAAGACTTGAGTTTATGATTGAAAAAAGCAATCAATTTCATCAACTATTTAAACGTTACAACTTACAAAGCCATACCATTATTTTGGATAACTATCTTAAAATGCATAAAGCAACATCTTTTAATAAACATATTATTAAAAGAGAAAAGGATCTATATCAACTATTGGGGGAATCTCTTTCAAAAAATAAAATTAATTATTTTCAAGAAAGTACAGATTTTAAAGAATATATTTGCATGCCTCTTTTATCGCTTGAGGATCAATTAATTGGCTTTTTGTTTTTTTGCTATTTTGGTGAATCCAAAAGTAATGATCAAGAACTTGTGACTTTGCGCACGATGATTGAAACCATTATTCGCCCTTTTCATGATGTAAAAAGTAATACCTTTAAAACTAAAAATATTCAAATATTAAATGAAATCCCCATACTCACTAAAAAAGAAAAACAAACCCTTAAAAAACTACTTGATGCAAAAACATATACTCAAATTGCAAAAGAGATGCATGTAAGTGTCAATACAGTTAAAACGCATGTAAAACACATCTATGCAAAATATGAAGTTAACTCTAAGTTAGAACTTTATAATAGAATTAATTCTGGGATGTAATACGTATCTAATTGTTTATACTTTTGTCGATTTAACTCATAACATAAAACAAAAACATAAAAAAACCAGTGTCTTTTAACACTGGTTTTTAATTACACAAAACAACTAAATAGGATGAATGGTACAAATTTAATGTTTACCATTACCTGTACGATTCACTGAACCATTTCCGCCGTTAACACTTCTGTTATCAGATCTATTTCCTGTGTGGTTTTCTAATTTATTACCGCTTGCATTTCCCACTCTATTGCCTTTTTCAGCTTTTTGTAATTCGCCTTCAAAAGTTTTTTGGTGTTGATTCATATTTTGATGTTGAATCATTTTCTTTTTTGGTTGCTGAATTCCCACACCATTACCATTTGGAACAGGAGCTGTATGCTGTTGAGTTTGTAACTGTGTTTGTTGTTGAGTATTTAATTTAACCGCCTCTTCTGCATAAACATTAACGGAAACACCCATAACTAACAATGACCCTAATACTGCTCTTTTTACCGCTTTAGACATATTCATTATTTTCTCCTTTGAAAACTTAAATGTAATTTATTTACATATAGTATATTCGCGGTTAACAATAAATACATCACCCTTTTTAATGAATTAAATATAATTATTTTCAGATTTACCAGGCCTGGTATACCCAGTGGTTATTTAAGCAATGTGATCACAAGATACATCTATCATTTTTATTTTTTATGTCTAAACTTCAAGCATGATGCCAAAATGGTGAATCAATTGTAGGTGTGCTAGGTTGCGCCGATGTTTGTTCGGCCATGGTTCCAGCGCAATAAGCTATTCTTCCTGCTTTAACTGATAATTTAAACGCCTCGGCCATTTGTTGTGGTTGGTTGGCTTGGGCAATGGCGGTATTTAATAAAATAGCATCTACCCCCATTTCCATCGCTTGTACAGCATGAGATGGCTTGCCAATTCCTGAATCAATAAGCATCGTAATATCCGGAAAACGATCTCTAATTGCCTGCAACGCATAAGGGTTTAACAATCCTTTACCTGAACCAATAGGCGAACCCCAAGGCATAATCACTTCACACCCTAATTCAACTAAATGACGCGCAATCACTAAATCATCGGTACAGTATGGCAAAACTTTAAAGCCATCATTTATTAAAATCTCAGTTGCTTTTACTAACTCAATCGGGTCAGGCTGTAAATTATAATCATCACCGACTAACTCTAATTTAATCCAATCTGTTTCAAACAATTCACGGCTCATTTTGGCCATATTTATGGCGTCTTTAACCGAATAACAGCCTGCAGTATTCGGCAAAAGGTGTACACCTAATGATTGAATAATATTCCAAAAACTTTGCCCGCCTTGTTGATTAGGATTTTGCCTACTTAAAGAGAGCGTAACCACCTGTGCACCCGAGGCAATAATAGATTCTTGCATTATTTGTGGTGATGAATAAAGCGCACTGCCTACAAATAACCGGCTAGATAGTTTGGTACCATAAATAGAAATAAAATCATTAGGTTGCTTATCCTTTTTTAAATCATTTGTAGATTTTTTTATTTGAATTTCATCTTCCATAGTCAAATTTTTCACGTTTTATCCTCCTTGTATTGCCGTAACAATATCAATTTTGTCATTCTCTTTTAACCAGGTATTTTGGTATTGAGAATAAGGCAAAAAGTCATCATTTAATAGCACGGCATAAGGTGGCAAAAACGCCCCTTTTTCAATTACTTTTGATACGTTTACCTGTTGTTCAAAAATTACGGTTTGTTGGTTTACGATGATATTCATTCATTCACCTTATTGAGAACTAAATTTGAATTTTGTGGTTTTACCAGGCCTGGTAAAAATGACAATTCTTGATTCAATTGTTCTGTATTTATTTGTTTTGTCATTTCTTGTTTTAACAAGGTTACACATTTTTCGACCATAACGGGAGCCAATAAATAGCCATGTCTAAAAAGCCCATTTATAGTTATTCTATTTTTTTGTTTCGTAATTTTTGGGTGGTTATTTACATAGGCAGGCCGTAGCCCTGCATCGATAGAAATAATCTCTGCCTCAGCAAAACCACTGTGCACACTAAAACACGCCGACAAAAGCTCTAAAGCAGAACGAACTGTTGGTTTACGTTGATCTTCAGATTCTAATTGCGTGGCACCAATAACAAAGTAATGCTTCTCTTTAGGTGCTATATAAATGGGGTAACGAGGGTGCATTAACCTAACGGGGCGTTGCAAAACTACATCGGGTGCAAAGACTCTAATCACCTCACCCCTTACCCCTCTAAGTTGATTATTTGATTGCATCTGATGTTTTGTTTGAGATTGTATTGGAACTTTTGTTTGGTCTTGTTGCAGCCCCATTCCTCGGCAGTCAATAACCCAGTCATACCCCGTTAATTTTTTATTATTTACCCATACAGCTTGGTCTGTGGTTTTTACCATTGAATCGGTATGCCAAACCACATCATTTTTACGAATTTCAATGGCCATCGCCTCTAAAAGTTGGCGATTGTCTAATTGTCCTTCATTGGGTAAAAACAACCCTTTTTTAAGACGTGAATTTAATTCTGGCTCTAATTGCTGAATTTGCTGTAAATCAAACTCTGAATAATCTTGGCCTTTTAAACGGCTTGTAAACTGTTTTAAGCTAGCAATATCTTGATCAAACGTCACAATTAAACTGCCCGCTTGTTGAAAAAACACGGGGGTGCTTAATTTTTTTATAAATTCAGGCCATAAAATCAACGCTTTTTCACCCATTTTCATAATCTTTAAATCACAATCGGCCGACTCCGCAAGCGGAGCCAACATAGCGGCCGCTAAATAGCCTGCACTTTGTTTGGCATCACCATTGTCTTTATCAAATAAAGTGATTTGGTAATCTTTCATTAATGAAACAGTGAGCATTCTGCCTAATAAACCCGCACCCAAAATAGCGATTTTAGGTAGCGCCATTTTGGGTAACGCCACTTTGGATTTAGTCAAATTCACCTGCGGGTCCACAATTACGCCTCCTTTTGGTAAATTTGACTGCCAGCATCCCTAAATTCTTGCGATTTTTCTTTCATACCGACTTGAATACTTTCTAACGAAATTTCGGTAATTTGGCCATTTTCATCATCGTGCAAACGCACTTTTTCTTGCTCATTAGCGTAATCACGCACTTCTTGACTGATTTTCATAGAGCAGAATTTTGGTCCACACATAGAACAAAAATGTGCTACTTTTCCTGATTCTTGCGGAATGGTTTCATCGTGATATTCACGTGCACGCTCTGGGTCTAACCCTAAATTAAATTGGTCTTCCCAACGAAATTCAAAGCGTGCTTTAGATAAGGCGTTATCTCTAATTTGAGAACCAGGATGACCTTTAGCCAAATCACCTGCATGGGCGGCAATTTTATAAGCCATTAAACCTTCTTTAACATCGTCTTTATTAGGTAAACCTAAATGCTCTTTGGGCGTAACATAACAAAGCATGGCACAACCATACCAACCAATATTCGCTGCTCCAATACCCGATGTAATGTGATCATAACCAGGCGCAATATCGGTAGTTAACGGCCCTAAAGTGTAAAAAGGCGCTTCACCACATTCATCAATTTGTTTTTCTACATTTTCTTTAATCATATGCAATGGAATATGACCAGGCCCTTCAATAATGACCTGAACATCATGCTTCCAGGCAATTTTGGTCAGTTCACCCAAGGTTTCTAATTCGGCAAATTGTGCTTCATCATTAGCATCAGCAACCGAACCTGGGCGTAAACCATCACCAAGCGAAAAGGTAACGTCATACGCTTTCATAATCTCGCAAATGTCTTCAAAATGCGTGTACAAAAAGTTTTCTTGATGATGGGCTAAACACCATTTAGCCATAATTGAACCACCACGAGAAACAATCCCTGTTACACGTTTAGCCGTCATTGGTACATAACGCAATAACACACCCGCATGAATGGTAAAGTAATCTACGCCCTGTTCGGCTTGTTCAATTAAGGTATCTCTAAACACTTCCCAAGTTAAGTCTTCGGCCACGCCATTTACTTTTTCTAAGGCCTGGTAAATCGGTACTGTACCAATAGGAACAGGTGAATTACGCATAATCCATTCACGGGTTTCATGAATATTACGCCCGGTTGATAAATCCATTACCGTGTCTGCTCCCCATTTGGTTGACCAAACTAATTTTTCAACCTCTTCGGCAATAGATGAACCCACCGCAGAGTTACCAATATTGGCGTTTACTTTAATTAAAAAGTTACGGCCAATAATCATAGGTTCTGATTCTGGATGATTGATATTACAAGGGATCACCGCACGACCGCGTGCGACTTCGTCACGCACAAACTCTGGCGTAATCATTTGAGGAATACTGGCACCAAAAGATTGCCCTGGATGTTGTTGGGTTAATTCTGAATCAGTAACTTCTAACCGGCGCATGTTTTCACGAATCGCAATGTATTCCATCTCAGGCGTAATAATGCCTTGGCGTGCGTAGTGCATTTGAGTGACATTTTTGTCTTTTTTGGCGCGTTTTACATTGGGCAAGTTATCAAAACGAATATGGTCTAACCCTTCATTTGCCAATCGACCTTGGGTAAATTTTGAGGTAACAGAATCTAATTCTTCTACATCACCACGCGCATCTATCCAGTTCGATCGCAATTTTGGCAAACCTTGATAAACGTCAATTTTTACTTGCGGGTCGGTGTAAACACCCGATGTATCGTAAACCGGAATGGCATCATTTTTAATATACGTTGGATTATCACGGCTACCGCTAATGGTATCGCTTACTGCAATTTCTCGCATGGCGACTTTGATTGGGTGCAATTTACCCTCAACATAGACTTTTTTGGAATTTGGAAAAGATTGACCCGATACATTTTGAATAAATGCTTCAGCTTCTGCACGACGTTGACGACGATCGGTTTTTGGTTGGTTATTGGTATTCATCACTCTGCCTTATTTAATTATGATTAATCATAAAAATTAATTAAAAGGCGGAGCTCTATAGACTGTAGATTCAGATTAAGAGATCAAAAACGCTAAAAATGTAATCGCAATAATAGCCACAAGATTTACCAGGCCTGGTAAAACTGAGTAAAAAGGTATGATTACAACGCTCATTACAAATTTATTAACAAACCATTAAAAACATAGGTTAAAACAATTTTGACCGCAAAAGATTTGCGTTAATCTGATTGTTCCCTTCGCTGGCATTATCCAGATCAGGTTCTACGGATCCCGCTTTCGCGATCTCAGCCTAAAGGCACTCCGACATAAATCAGGGCTAAGTATATAGGTAGATTGTTACATGAGTCAATGCATAAAAAGATAAATTCATCTCAACAAATACTCAATAAATCGTCATCCTAAATTGTATTTGTTTTGTATTTGTTTTGTATTTGTTTTGTATTTGTTTTGTATTTGTTTTGTATTTGTTTTGTATTTGTTAATATTTTTTTACTTATTGAATAACCTGATTTACTATAAGGCACATATTCATAATTACCATTCATACAGGTTAATAAACATGCCAGAAAACCAAACAATTACTTTGAATCAAAACACAAAAACCAGCCATTATTTAACGCAAATCTGTTTTGGTTTTATTCTAGGTTTTCTTGCATTTAATCTGCAAGCAGCCGACGTTTTTAACAACCAGACTTGCAACAGTTTATTTAAAGATAAACAGTTAAACCAAATTTGTCATTCGGCAATAAAGGGGGATGCTAAAGCCCGCTATACAATGGCTAAATTCTTTACTGATCCAAGAACGAGCTTTCCCAAAAAGATGAACTATGCGTATTTTTGGCACTTAAAACTTGCTCGTCAAATTCTTAAAGAAAACCTAAACGAACCCGCTTATACAGACATTTTATATAACACAGGAGTCCTTTATGCTGACGGATTAGGTACGCCGGCAAATGGTAAAAAAGCGCTTTATTGGTTTAAACAAGCTGCAGAACGCGGTCACTCTATGGCTATGACACGTTTATTTTTAGCTTATGAAAATGCACAAGGCACTGAAAAAAATACTCAAAAGGCACAAAAATGGTTACAAAAAGCCATTGAACTTAAAAACCCTGAAGCGCAAATTTTAATGGCCCAACAGTTAATGCAAGGGTCTGGTGTTCCTAAAGATATTCAAAAAGGGGTAAGCTTTTTAAAAGAAGCCGCGCAAGAAGATTCTGCTAAAGCGAACTATATTTTAGGTAAATATTATTTAATGGCGCCAGAAATGCAAAATCCACCACATTTAACCGAAGCAAAACAGTATTTTGGAAACAGCTGTAAATTACATTTTTTAATCGGTTGTAAACGATATTATGACTTAGACAACCCAAGTCAAACCCTACCCTCTAAGCCAAATAAATCAACTCAAACGATAGATTTTAAATAATAAAATTTCTAAATATTCACGCATAAAAAACGCATAAATATTTATTTGCATTCATTCCACCTTAATACATGACTTTAAGGTGGTAACTCAGTAAAATCAACACACCTTTAAAACTGCAAAGCAGATATAACCTATAAATATTGGCCAAATTATGTTTAAAATTCAAGAAATCGATCCTGTTTACTATCGCAAACAAACTCGCAAAGCTACGCTTATTGTTATCAGCATTTTTATTGTTATTGGCTTTGGTACAGCCTCACTTGCCCTACACTGGTTTGGGCAACATTCTAATAACCACTTAGTCTTAAACTTTATGGGGGCATTTGTTGGTTTATTAATCACAGCGGCAATTGTTAAGGTGTATTTGGCCGATAAGGAATGGATGAAAGAAGCCATTTATGCCTGGCGTTTAAAACGTAATCTAATGTATATCACTAACTCTTTAGCTAATATTCAAAAAGCGGTGGATCATGGTGATGAAAAAGCGATGAAAATATTGCGTTTTTATCATCTTGGATTAGAACAAATGCATAAGTTGGATGATAATAATCAGGCTTTATTAGACCTGCTATTAGAAAAGAAAAATCTAGAAGAGAAACTGAATGAAAAAGGCATTAGTTTAAATCAAACTGAATTTGATTTTGAATCAACAGAAGAATACAAACTTAACTGATTGTCAGTTGTGATTTTTTTAATTCATCAACACTAAAAATCAATTTTAAAATTCAAGAATGAATTAAGGTTTAAATATTTTAATTCATTCTGCATAAGCAATAAAATCATTCAAGCTAATTGGACTTTTACAGTCTAAAGACTTAAATAGACTAAAAATCCAAACCTTAATCTCGATTTCGCCAAATTTTAGAAACCGCTCTATCCGTACCTAAACCCGCCACAATTAGGCATAATAACCCAACCGCACCAAATAAAATCACTGGTAAAAGACCTGCCATTTGATTAATCAGCATTGAAAAATAAAGCGCCACAGAAGCAATTATTATAAAAAGCACTCCCATAACAGCCAAAATTTTACGGTGTGATGAGCTATAACTATAGTCTTCATCACTTTCACCATTATCAAATATATTTAAAATTGGTGAAAATAGTTTTACAAGAATGTCTTTCATATTTTACTAAGCGTAATTAACGCAACTCCTAATTAACGTGAATAGTACATGACTATTCACTACCTTAATCTATGTTTTTATTTTCAAGTATGAATTACTGAAAATAAAAACATAGAAAAGTTTAAAAACTTTAAATTATTATTTACATTATAAAATACATTAGTAAGCTAAACTCTTATTTAAGTCCGATAAAGCGATATCAAGCATATCAGTTACCCCGACAAATTGATCTAACAATTTATCTTTTTCTTTAAGGTCATCTATCGTTAAATCCGCATTTGAATTCATCATAGTCATTGCCTTTGCTACTAATTGATGCTGTTGTATATGCAGCTCATTTACCTTTAAGTATTCCGGCATCCTTGCTATAGAGTCTGAATTTTTTATTAATTCTGACAAAGCTTTACCAACTTCACAATGTTCTGCATTTGTGGCTGTGTCCATATTGACAGTAGTTGGTATATCATTTAAAAAAGTTTGAATACTTGTTCTCCAAACTCTCATATTTCTTCGTACATCAATCAGCTTGACACCATACACTTCTTCAGAGTTTTGAATCAATTTTCCAGCTTGAACTTCATCAATGACAAACTTACTGGTTTCATCTTTCAATAAATTAGCTTGTTCTTTTAAAGATAAGGCTGCGGCTGATGACTCTTCTACCAAAGCTGCATTGCTTTGAATATTTGCATCCAAACTATTAAGAGCTTGTGCTATTTCAGTTACTGAGTTTTGCTGTTGGTGAATTGAGTTCAAAACAACATCCATAGCTTGGCCGATATTTTCAACACGTTCATCTACCTGCTCAAAAGCAATATGCGTTTCATTTACTTTGGATACCCCTTCGCTAACCTTAATAACTGAAGAGTCAATCAGCGTTTTAATATCACGAGCTGCATCCGCAGATTTTTGCGCTAAAGATCGCACTTCTCCGGCGACGACAGCAAACCCACGCCCATGTTCACCCGCTCTAGCGGCTTCTACAGCAGCATTTAGAGCTAGAAGATTAGTTTGAAATGCAATGCCATCAATTATAGAAATAATACTTGCAATCTGTTCTGACGTTTTTTGAATATCTTGTATAGAATCTATCGTTGCTCCTAAAGAATCTTTAGCGAGCTTGTTTTGCTCAACTGTTTCTTTAGCAATATCATTTACTTGGCTAAGTTCTTGCGTATTTTGATTTTGCAAATTACTCATATTTTGCATAGTTGCATTAATTTGCTCTAACGCAGCGGCCGCTTGCTGAGTTCTATCGGATAAATCTTGTGATGCTCTTGAAGATTCTTCTGAGGCACTACCAACAGTTTCAGCTGCTCGTTTAATATGTAAAACAATCGCACTTAAATTATCTAAAGAAACATTGGTCGCCCCTTTCATCGCGGCTAAAGAACCTTGTAAATTTTTATCGACACGACCACGAATATCTCCAACGGCAAGCTTGGTCATAACATAGACCATACTTTCAATAATTGCATTAAGCTCCGATAGTAATGAATTTACATGCTCTGAAGTATCTAAATAAAAACCAGAAAGTCCTTCTGTATCAATATGTAGAGCAGTATGCCCAATAGAGGCCATTTCTAAAGTAGATTTTAATTCGTTCTCAATGACTTTTTGCTGCGTAAGGTCTTGCCATTCAATAACAGAACCAATATGTTTTCCATCTATTCCTGCGACGGGTACAACTGAAAGCTTAATAGTTAAACTTCCAATAACTTCTTCAAAAGTATTTATCTTCGATAAATCGTCAAAAGAACCATAATTAAAAAAAGAACTTATGGTTAAACCTTGTATGTTCTTTTCATCAAAGTCAGATATCGTTTCTTTAAGCTTCTGCGCGTTTTGATCAATAAATAACTGCATATTATGGTTTAAGTAGATAATTTGTCCGGCAGTATCCACCATCATCATATTTGCAGAAGCGCTGTCTAACCCAGATTTTAAACGCAAACTGATACGTAACTTTTCATGGGCTTCATCGTACATGGCTCCTAGCTGCATTTGCATCATTTTTACAGAAGAAATTAATTTACTTAACGAGTGATTACCATAATTATTCACCTGAACCGTAAAATCCCCCTGACGCATTTTATCCATAACTTGTTTGGCTTTACCCAAACGATTAAATGCATATTTTTTACCTGCAAAAGCATACCCAAAAAATAGAACGCTAATAATTACTGCTAATTCAACTGGAAGCGTAAATATCCCAGAAGCCATCACAATCAATAAAACACCTAAAGTAGCAATCATGCTAACCATAATATTCATGGGATGAAGATGATGAAATATGCAAAGTCTTTGAAAAATATTCATAACAAAACCATTTGTTATTTTTTTACGACCTCGACTTATTTCTTGATAGAGCAATGAAGCTGTCTTTTTCACCTCATTAGTCACGGGAGTTCTAACAGACTGATAAGCGACGATTTTTCCATTATTAAGCACAGGGGTTACATTGGTAAGCACCCAATAATAACTACCATTTTTAGCACGATTTTTAACCACATGTACCCAAGGTAATCCTTTTTTAATTGTGGCCCACATATCTGCAAACACCTCTTTGGGTACATCTTGATGCCTTAAAATACTATGAGATTGACCAATTAATTCACTCTTTGAATAACCACTAGCATTAATAAAAGCTTCATTCACTTCTAAAATCGTGCCATTTAAATCCGTTTTTGACACAATTGTGCCTAATTTACTTATGTCGATTTCTATTTGGTGCACCACATCCCCCTAATTAAAATAAGAACTTTTTAAAGAACTTAATTCTCAGTCTTGGTTAATTTGTAAATATTAGTAATTTAGGCTGAGAACTGAATATCAGAAACGGCTTGGTTTTGATAATAAATATCGTAACAAGCAATAACTTCACGATCATTGGTTAATGAAATAACCTTTGACACAGTTAAACAGAGTTCTACATCAATTAAAGAACGGTACGGTGTAGAAACATATATCTGTTTTGGATTTTGCATTGCTTTAATAAAATAGCGACGATTTTTCCAACAGAGCCCTTTACCTTTTTTTAATATATTTTCTTTTATCAATGATTTATCATCGGTTTTCAACAGATACTCATCACTGATTTGAAAACCTTTATCATCTAAAATATAAAACCGTTTAACCATTTTTTGTTCTGATACCTTAAACATGATTTCCTCGAGCTCTATCGCAGAATCTATGCCATGTAACCCTTCAAATAAAGATTCATAGTTTTTTTTCTGAAGTTTATCCGCCTTTCTATTCTCTCTTTGATAAAAGGGATATAAATGAGTCACTTCCGTAATTTTTTGCTCACCCTTTTCTACTAATGCAAAATCACTGTTAGGTTTTGAGAAATAAAAACCTTGTACTAAATCAACCCCAGAATCCATCGCTAATAAGGCTTGCTCTTTCGTTTCAACCCCTTCAAGTAATGCAATACTGCCCGCTTGTTGTATTAGAAGGGTTAGATTTCTTAAAATACTCTGACCTCTCATACTTTTGGTTGCTTCAATCAACACTTCACGATCAAGCTTTACAATATCAGGTTGTACTTTCCAAATTCGATCAACATTAGAATGCCCCGCACCAAAATCGTCTAAAGCGATTAAACAACCATAATCTCTAAGACTTAGAATCAAATCTTGAAACAACAAATCATCATAAATTTCACTTTCAACCACCTCAACCACCAATTGATAGCCTTGTAATCCCAATTCATCAAGTAAACCTTCAATACATAAGTCGCTTAACCTATCAAAATATTGAAAATCTAAATTTAAAAATATCCAATTTTGCCCTGTATTTTTTTCTTTCCAGTTCTGTAAATGCATTCGGTTCAGCTGACGAGTAAACTCACCTTTTGTAAAATCACTGGGAACATTCAAACAATCTTTAACAGAAATGGCATTGTTTGTTACCAAACTTCTACCTCTTACCAGTGCCTCTGCACCAATACATGCTTGGTTTGAAAAACTATAAATCGGCTGAAATACCGAATATAGTTTTTTACCATTAAACTTTAATGTAAACATTCTTTGCCTTGTTAATCCTATTTGCATTCATATCCAGCCTTAACCTCCGTGTAAAATAATTAAATACTCTAAAAAATATAACTGATATATTCTTAAATGTGACTGCTGAAGAACTAAAAGGCTAGACACAACCAATTAACACCTTATAAAGCATGTATTAAAAACATAATAGGAATTTATTTATTGAATTTACCAGGCCTGGCATGTCCTGTGGCTATTTAAGGAATGCAAGCATAGGTTAATTCAAACTAAATAAGAAATATAAAGAAGAGACAAAATTAAATGCCGTCTAAACCAATTAAAACACCACAAACTTCGTGCGCCACAACAGAAATCTTTTTACCTTGATCCATGGCCATTTTTCTTAATGTTTTATAAGCATCATTTTCAGACATACTTCTATGCTCAATAAGAAGCCCTTTAGCTTTTTCAATAACGGCACGTTCAGACAATTTATCTTTGACTTGCGCAAGTTCTTTTTTGACTGCCTGACACTGATTAAATCGCAATATAGCGACATCAATAATGGGCTTAATTCTTTCTTCAGATTTTCCATCAACAATATAAGCCGCAATGCCAGCTTTAACCGATTTTTCAATAAGTTTAGAATCCGAATCGTTGCTAAAGCAAACGATTGGTTTAGGACAGAACTCCTGCACAACACTGAATTGTTCAAATAAATCGACACTGGGTTTATCAACATCAAGAACAATTAAATCGACTTGTATCGTATCCAAAACCTGTAAAAAACTATCAGTAGAAGCACAAGTATGGATAACAGATGCACCAGAGTTCTTAAGACCATCTTTGATAGTGTCTACTTGAGAGAGATTATCTCTAATTAATAGAACTGAAAATGCGGGGTTCATAATTTTCACCTTTGAAATAAACATAAACTATCGCTACTAAACATTATTCATGCCAATATATTTATAAGCTTATAAATATTATAGTTACATTTAATATAAATAATTAAAAGGTATTTTATGAACCAAAAAGGATTTTAAAAACCATATTGGTGCATTTAGAACAAAGAATTGATACAAAATTGTAAAGGGCACTATACCGTGCTATTCACTAAAACATTATTGATAACGTCTTACACATAGACCTTACTTAGTTTCAACAAGCTATTAAAACAAGACCTAATGAATCAGCCCACAAAACAGAAATAATCTCTCTTCAAAGAAACTGGAAACCATTAAGCGATAAATTTTAGACATAAAAAAACCCGTAAAACAAATTGCTTTACGGGCTTTTAGAATATGGTGCCCAGGGCCGGAGTCGAACCGGCACAGTATTTCTACCGGGGGATTTTAAGTCCCCTGCGTCTACCAATTTCGCCACCTGGGCAGATGACTAACATTAAAAATGCTAATTTAAATGTATCAAGCCTCCAAAATAAATGGAGGCGGAACGCGGAGTCGAACCGCGGTAGATGGATTTGCAATCCACTGCATAGCCACTTTGCTATTCCGCCAATTTGGAGCGGGAAACGAGGATCGAACTCGCGACCCCAACCTTGGCAAGGTTGTGCTCTACCGCTGAGCTATTCCCGCTTGATGGGGCGTATTATAGGGGTTCCCCATTAAAGGTCAAGCACTTTTTATTAAAAATTTAAAAAGAATAAATCTTTAACTTAACCCGGTATTATCTAAGTTGCTAAGTCTATGATTCTGTTGAACGAATAATTTCTGGTAATGCAGCTTTGGTGTATTGCACCCAAGTAATAACGGTTAATGTTGCTGCAAAATATAACATTGGGAAACCAAGTTCACCCCAATTTACTCCCCATAACTCTCCACCATAAAGTAGCCAAGTTAAGGCTGCAAGCTGGGATGCTGTTTTGATTTTACCTAATTTAGAAACCGCTACCACTTCACGGGCATTGTTTTCTGCCATCCATTCTCGCAATGCAGAAATAGCGACTTCTCGCATCATAATTAATACGGCAGAAATAATGACATAAATATTATCGTGATATTCCGCTGCAACCACAATTAAGGCGGCTGCAACAATCAATTTATCTGCAACAGGGTCTAAAAAAGCCCCAAGTTTACTATCTGAACCGAGTTTTCTAGCAAGATAACCATCAAACCAATCGGTTATAGCGGCAATCATAAAGGCTAAACCAGCCCAAAACCTAGCGTCTTCAATGGGTGCATAGTAACAAATTAAAAAAACCGGAATCAGAACAACGCGGCTCCAGGTCATCATCATTGGGAGAGAATTTATGGACATATTTTCACTTTTATTTTAAATGTGTTGATTTTGTAAAGAATACTACCATACCTGACCATAGGCTTCTTAACGGATATGAGTTTGATTTAATTTTAAAGGCTTCCATGAAAAAAATCATATATTTTTTGTGCTTTATCTAAGCTAATACCTTTCACTTTTTGTAGTTCAGAAATAGAAGCCTCTTTTACCTCACCTAACCCACCAAAATGCATTAACAATACTTTACGCGTTTTAGGGCCTATACCTTCAATAGATTCTAAACTAGATTGTGTTTGTGCTTTGGTGCGTTTTGCTCGGTGCGAGGTAATAGCAAAACGATGGGATTCATCTCTAATATAGTTAATTAAATGCAAAGCAATATCGTCCGATTCTAAATCAATACCTTGAGAGTTATGTGGTGTAAACAAGATTTCTAGGCCAGCTTTACGCCCTTCTCCTTTAGCTACCGATACTAATGGCACATGCTCTAATTCGAGCGTTTTTAATACATCAATGGCTTGAGTAAGTTGCCCTTTACCTCCGTCCACTACAATTAAATCTGGCAGGATTGCATTTTCTTTTTTTAATCTCGCATAACGCCGACTCATGGCTTGGTGCATGGCAGCGTAATCATCGCCTGGCTGAATACCTTCTATATTAAACTTTCGATAGGCTTGGGTATTAGGGATACCATCTTGAAACACCACACAACTGGCAATGGTCATTTGACCTTGCGTATGACTAATATCAAAACATTCCATATAGTTAGGTGGATTAACCAAAGCCAAGGCTTCTTGTAATGCCTGCACTCTTTGAACTTGTGTAGCGCGCTGTGTCATGTGCTGCTTTAAACCTGACTGAGCATTAGTATTGGCTAATTGCACCAACCCCTTATTGATTTGATTGTGTGTAGATTTTAAAAGCACTTTGCCCTGACGCTGTTCTTTTAACCAGGCCTGTAAAAATGCTTTTTCATTGAGTTCAATTGCTAAAATAATTTCTGCAGGAACAGGGTGTTCTAAATAGTGCTGAGTTATAAAGGCGGATAAAATGTCTTGTTGGTCAACACTATCCGTGACTTTGGGAAAATAATGTTCACTGCCCCAAAGATTACCTCCGCGATACATCATTAAGCACACGCAAACTTGTGAAGATTGTTCAGCAACCGCAATCACGTCCATGTCTTTTGAGCCGGGTTGATTAATTAAGTGCTGACTTTGTATGGCTCTTAAGGCTGAAACTTGATCACGGTATCGAGCGGCCTGCTCAAATTCCAACGCTTCAGAAGCCCGCTCCATTTTAGAACCCAACTCTTCTATCACCTCAAAACTTTTGCCTTGTAAAAACCCCAACGTATGCTTTACGTCTTCAAGATAGACTTCTTTAGTCACTAATCCTTCAACACAAGGGCCAGAACAACGTTTGATTTGATATTGTAGACAAGGGCGTGAACGATGATTAAAAACACTTTCGGCACACTGCCTAACTGGGAAAATTTTTTGCAAGGCCTGTAAGGTTTGATGAACGGCAGATGCGTTTGGAAAAGGGCCAAAATACTCACCTACTCGTCTTTTAGCACCACGATGATAACTTAATGCCGGAAACGTTTTACCCGTAGAAACATAAATATAAGGGTAAGATTTATCATCCCTAAAAAGTATATTATACTTAGGCTTATATCGCTTTATTAATGTATTTTCTAATATAAAGGCTTCACTATCCGTATCGGTAACGGTCACTTCTACACGGGCAATTTGCTGAACCATTTTAGCGGTTTTTATTTCATCATGTTGCTTTTTAAAATAGCTCGAAACCCTTCGTTTTAGGTTTTTAGCTTTACCCACATAAATAATAGTGCCCTTTTCATTTAACATTCTATAAACACCTGGGCGTTCAGTTAATTGCTTTAAAAAGGCATTAATGTCAAAAGGCTCAACCTCAGTCTTAAGGTTATTTTCATTTTTATTGTTGATATTATCTTGGGTCATAAATCATAAACAGGTAGAATTGTGGGCTTAGGTTTGCATTATAAAGGATAAAGAATGGAACAAGAGCCACAAAACTCACAACAAGGCTTTAATCGTTTAGCCATTGCAGTAGAGTCATTAGTTAAACAGGAACGTTGGAGCCGACGTATTGCTAATTTTCTTAAATTAGTCGTTGCAGGTTATATTGTCTTTTTTATTTATACGGCCTCACAAAACATAGGTAATATCGATGGCGCAGATAAAAGCAGCAGCAGTGGTAAAGAACATCTAGCCGTAGTTAGATTAGATGGTGCAATTATGCCTGGTACTAAAACCAGTGCTGAAGCGATTAACCCACTTTTAGACGATGCGTTTAAAAACCCACTCAGTAAGGCAGTTGTTATTTTGGCAAACTCGCCTGGTGGCAGCCCAGTTCAATCGGCGTTAATTAATGATGAAATTACACGCTTAAAAACCAAATATAAAAAACCTGTGTATGTTGTGGTAGAAGATATGTGCGCTTCAGGCTGTTACTACATTGCTGTTGCAGCCGATAAAATTTATGCCAATAAAGGTTCTATGGTTGGTTCTATTGGTGTACGAATGGATACATTTGGTTTTACTGGCTTAATGGATAAAATAGGTGTTGAAAACCGCTCAATGCATGCTGGCGAACACAAAACCTTTATTGATCCATTTAGCCCTGAAGATGAAACCGGTCGTGCCTTTTTTCAAAAACATATCTTAGAGCGCACTCATCAACAATTTATTGATGCTGTTCGTTCTGGCCGTGGTGATCGCTTAAAAGAGAATGAAAATACGTTTACAGGCCTGGTATGGTTGGGTGATGAAGCCACTAAAAATGGTTTAATTGATGGTTTAGGTGATCTTGGTATGGTTGAACGTGATATTGTAGGCACAACCAATGTACGTTACTACGAAGGTAAAAAGAGTGTTATTGAAGAACTCATGGGTGATATAAGCACGCAAACGGCTTCTAAACTATCGTTATACCTTTCTACCATGAAATAAATAAAGGCATTTTTAGATTTACCAGGCCTGGTAAATCTAATTAAACTTAATCTTTAAATACAAAAAAACCGCGCTAGATTGATGAATCTAGCGCGGTTTTTTATTGTCATTAATAAACGAAACTAAGAACTCAACCCTCTAGGGAATAAGCCCAAAAAAGCAGTAAAATTTTAGCCTCTTTTACTCGTTTATGAGCTTGTGTAAAGTTCTCTTAATCCGTCAACTTCCTATAAATAATTAATGTGCCTTAAAGACACCCAGCTTTTCTAAACTATCGATAGTTAGCTGTCCATAAGCCAAACCATTCGCTCGCTGATAAGCCTTAAGAGCACTTAACGTATTAATTCCCCATATTCCATCTATAACGACTAAATCTAATGGCGGACTAGGTTTTAAATATCCCTTTTGTTTTAACGCTAACTGCAACTGCTTAATAATAGCTTTACTACGACTCATTTTACAAAGCGTGGCTTTATATTCTTTATTTTCATCATAAGAAATCAAACCATTGCTATCTTTAGAGGCCATAAAAGCATGTGCTCTACAACGCCATAAAGCCTTGCCATTAACCTGTTTAGCATATAAAACGGGCTTAGCTGTTTCAGGCTTAAACAGTGCATAATTAATTGCATCTTCTGTTGGTTTAATAACTTCTATAGCGTTAAATTCTATTGATTTATCATTAGCCAATGTCTGTTTATTATCTTGACCTTTAACCTCTGTTACTTGGCCTGGCGCAACAATAATATTTTTAATTTTATTGGTTTTATCTAATTCAACAGGTTTCTCTGTATTTTTAGTGTTTGAAGATACCCATTTAATACGTTTTGCATCAGGTTTAAAAACACCTAGATACTCTAAAGTTTCAATCGTTAACTGCCCGTATAAAAGCCCATTTTCTCTTTGATACTTTTTAACCGCCGCTAAAGTAGCTTGATCCCAATTTCCACTGATTAACTGACCTTTAGTTAAGTTACGTGAGGTTAAATAGCCCTTTTCATTTAATATATATTGTAAGTCTGTCATCGTAGCGACATCTCGACTTCGTTTACACAAGGTGGCACTCAATTCTTGTTTATCTGAACTGTAAGCCCAATCACCAAAATCATTTTTTTGTGGTACCAATGAATTTGCCGCACAACGATAGTAATCTGCCCCACTAACGGTTTTATAAAGCTGTTGGCTACGATTCTTAGGAATAATTTTTTCAATAACTTTTACTAAATTCTCTTTATCACTTATATCACTTGACTGCGATTTTGATTCTACTGCTGGCGCTTTCACGACCTTCTTAGACTCTGCTGTTACCGATGTTGTAGGTGATTGACTTTCAACCGACAAAGTTTCTACAGCAACTTGAGTTTTTTGAGTATCAATGGTTGCACTATTATCTTGATTAGAATCTTCTTCAACATCTGCAATTTCAACACTAGGTTTTATAATATTTAACCCCTGCATTGAATCTGTATTAACAGTATTTGTTGAAAATACACCTAAGTGTTCTAAGGTTTGAATGGTTAATTGCCCCAGAAGAAGGCCATTTTTTTGCTGATATTTTTTTACTGCTTGCAAAGTTGATTCACCCCAAATACCATCAACCAACTGCTCTTTTGTTAAAGAATCAGACTTTAACAAGCCTTGATCATATAAAGCTTGTTGAAGTTTTTTGATTGTGACTAAGTCTCGGCTTTTTTTACATAACGTTGCACTTAATTCTTTACTTGATGGATCGTAGTGCCAGTAATTATTTTTATATGAAACGGCAACTAACGAGTTTGCGGCACATCGATAATATTTAACGCCCTTAATCTCTTTATAAAGCACTGGTTTTCTTGATGTAGGAATAATTTTTTCACTCGATACTGAACCTGATTTTTTTTCACTATTTTTATTCAGTTTTTGTGTACTTTTAGCCGTTTCTTTATTTTTTTGCAGATTTTGTTGATGCTCTCTAATTTGATTAAATAAATCTTTCTGCTTTTGCTGTCGATTAAGCTCTTTTTCTATTCTTGCACGCTCTTCAGATTTAGCTTTAGCTAACATTAAATTCATTTCTGTCTGAGTATACAGCTTTTCTTGATTGCCATTTTCGGTGTCAGGGGCTGTTGAACAACCCAGTAAAGAAACAACAAAAACTGACACTAATGACGGTTTAACCAACTTCATATATCACCTATAAAATCCTTCATGAAAGGTAATTTTTAATAACAAAATAAAAATCTTTGTGTAAAAGTCGCTTTTAAAAAACGTCTTTACTCTTTAGATAAAAATCGGAGGGGTAATAGCCTGTAAAGAACAAGTAACTATCTTTAATTTTGTAAATAACTTGCCATTTTTTATTCTAAAAGATACATTTATACAAAGGTGTCTAAATTATCTAATGCAAATTTAACCCATCTAAATGCCTTTTATTGTACATATTTTTACTAAGTAAATAAAAGGAGTCAATAAAACGGTATTTTTAGCGCCGTTCATATCCATATATGCATACAAAAAAAACCGACTATAAAACAATTTATAGTCGGTTTTTAATTTGACGACAGCCTTAAAAGTTAAGCGACTGCAACACCAATTTCAGCTAATGTTTTTGGCGATTCAACATCATAATCAGCCATTTCATCAAACTGTAAATAACGATAAACGTCATTTGCCATAGTATCGAGCATAGAAACGTTATCCATATACTCTTTAACCGTTGGAATGCGACCTAAAGCAGAACATACAGCCGCTAATTCAGCCGAACCAAGATAAACATTTGCGCCATTACCTAAACGGTTAGGGAAGTTACGTGTTGAGGTTGAAAACACCGTGGCACCATCTGCAACACGTGCTTGGTTACCCATACATAATGAACAACCCGGCATCTCAGTACGCGCACCTACACGACCGTAAATACTGTAATACCCTTCTTCAATAAGCTGACGCTCATCCATTTTAGTTGGCGGTGCAATCCATAAACGTGTTGGCACATTACCCATGCTTTCTAACACTTTACCTGCCGCACGGTAATGACCAATATTTGTCATACAAGAACCAATAAAGACTTCATCAATTTTGGTATTTTCAACTTCAGACATTAACTTCACATCATCAGGGTCATTTGGACAAGCCACAATTGGCTCTTTAATTTCATTAAGATCAATTTCAATCACTTCAGCATATTCTGCATCGGCATCCGCTGAAAGTAATTCTGGGTTATCAATCCAAGCTTGCATCTCATCACGGCGACGTAATAAAGTACGAGCATCTTGGTAACCGTTTTCTACCATCCAATCAATCAACGCCATATTGGACTTTAAATATTCGGTAATTGGCTCAACACCCAACTTAACAACACAACCGTTAGCAGAACGCTCGGCAGAAGCATCAGACAGTTCAAACGCCTGTTCGGCTTTAAGATGCTCAAGCCCTTCAATCTCTAATACTCGACCATTAAAGCAGTTAATCTTACCTTTCTTCTCAACAGTCATTAAACCATCTTGAATCGCTTTATATGGAATTGCATTCACCAAGTCACGTAATGTAATGCCAGGTTGCATTTCTCCTTTAAAACGAACCAATACGGATTCTGGCATATTTAAAGGCATAACACCTAAAGCGGCACCAAAGGCAACCAAACCTGACCCCGCAGGGAAAGAGATACCAATTGGGAAACGAGTATGTGAATCGCCCCCAGTACCTACAGTATCTGGCAATAATAAACGGTTTAACCAAGAGTGAATAACACCATCACCAGGACGAAGAGCAACACCACCACGGCTTGTCATAAAGTCTGGTAATGAATGTTGTAATGTAATATCAACGGGTTTTGGATACGCTGCAGTATGGCAGAAAGACTGCATCACCAAATCAGCAGAAAAACCTAAACAAGCAAGTTCTTTCATTTCATCACGAGTCATAGCACCTGTTGTATCTTGAGAACCAACGGTGGTCATGTGAGGTTCACAGAACATACCAGGACGAACCCCTTCAATACCACAAGCTTTACCAACCATTTTTTGCGCTAAGGTATAACCGTGATTGGCTTGTGATTTATCTTGCGGACGAATAAAAATTTCTGACGGAGCTAACCCCATTGCTTGACGTGCTTTATCCGTTAATCCACGACCGATAATTAAAGGCACTCGACCACCAGCACGCACTTCATCAGGCATCGTATCTGGAGCTAATTCAAATGTAGAGATGGTTTCACCTGCTTCATTTGTTACTTTGCCTTCGTATGGGTGAATGGTAATCACATCTCCCATGTTCATAGCACTTACGTCACACTCAATCGGTAAAGAACCTGAATCTTCCGCCGTATTAAAGAAGATTGGTGCAATTTTGCCACCCAAAACAACACCACCTTGGCGTTTATTTGGTACATAAGGAATATCTTCACCAAAGAACCACATAACCGAGTTCATGGCAGATTTACGTGATGACCCTGTTCCTACAACATCACCAACATAAGCAACAGGATGTCCTTTTTCTTTTAAGGACTCCATAACATCACCCACATTTTCAATACGTGCCGCTAACATTTCTGTCGCGTGAAGAGGAATATCAGGACGTGACCAAGCTGCTGTAGCAGGCGAAAGATCATCCGTATTAGTTTCACCTTCTACTTTAAAAACGGTCACAGTAATTTTTTCTGGCATTTTTGGTTTAGCAAGAAACCAATCTGCATCAGCCCAAGACTGCATGACTTGTTTTGCGTAATCGTTAGTCTCAGCTTTTGCCGCCACATCGTGATACGCTTCATATACTAATAATGTTTTAGATAAAGCGGCTACAGCGGCTTCAGCAATACTCGGTTTATCACTATCTAATAAGCTGATTAAAGGCTGAACGTTATATCCGCCCAACATGGTGCCTAATAAGAAAGTCGCTTGTTCAGCAGAGATTAAGTCATTGGCAATTGTGCCATTTGCTACATCCGCTAAAAAACTCGCCTTAACATAAGAAGCCTCATCCACTCCAGGAGGAACACGGTTGGTTAATAAATCAACAACAAAAGCTTCTTCGCCCGCTGGTGGGTTTTTAATTAGTTCTACTAATAAAGCAGTTTGTTCCGCTGTTAAAGGTAACGGTGGAAGACCTTGTTCTGCACGTTCAGCAACGTGACTACGGTAGGCATCTAACATGATAAGACTTCTCCTAAAAAATAAAAATTTAACTGTGGTTATTTTAACACAGACAAATACAAACACGATAAGCGTGTGGAGCCTTAAACCCTCAAAAAGTGTATTTTTATTCTAGGAGTTCACTAGAAAAGAGAAAATAATATAAATTTTAGATTAAACGATTCTCATTTAATGCAATACCATCGCACTTACACCATCCCACGCCAACATCAACAATAACCATAAATTGAGCACAACAATTAAAATCGTTGTACTCCAAGCAATCGTTTTCATTAAAGAAGTATTAACTAACTCCCCCATTAAGGCAGGATTAGAGGTCAACATAACTAAAGGAATAATTGCAAAAGGCAATTGAAGCGATAAAACGACTTGAGACATAACTAATAAACTTAATGGACTGGCACTTAATAAAATAGCAATTGCAGCCGGAATCATAGTTGCCAAACGAATATACACACGTATTTTTAAAATATTAATTGGACGCTTTTTAAAAAATGCTTCAAAAACAATTTGCCCAGCTAAAGTTCCTGTAGTCGAACTGGCAATGCCAGAAGCTAATAATGCAATTGCAAACGTTAAAGCGGCTGCATCGCCTAACAAAGGCCCAAGCGTTTTATAGGCTTCATCTATATCGGTAATTAACAAACCTTGTTCATGAAATGCCGCCGAAGCCATAATTAGAATAGCTGAATTAACCAACCATGCGGCCGTTAACGCTAAAACGGTATCCCATTTCATCATATTGTAAAAACGTTTGCGTTCAATGAGTGATTGACCTGCACCAGAGCGGCGAGTAATGACTTGATGAGAATGCAAATATAAATTATGTGGCATAACCGTAGCGCCTAAAATACCCATGGCAATAAACAGAGCCGTTGTATTAAAAATGGTTGCATTAGGCACCACTAAAGCTTGCGCTACATTTAACCACTGAGGTTGTGCTAACCAAAGTTCAATAACATAGCCCAAACCAATGGTTGCTACAAAGGCCAAGATAGTCATTTCTAGCCATCTAAAGCCAAAACGTTCTAACCATAAAATAAATAACACATCAAAAATGGTTAAAAAAATCGCCACCACTAACGGAATATTAAATAATAAATTTAGAGCAACGGCTACACCCAAAAATTCCGCTAAATCGGTGGCCACCATCGCCAAAGCAGCTGAAGACAATAGAAAAGTACCCGCTTTACCTGGATGTTCAATGCGTATTAATTGCGCCAAATTTTTGCCTGTTGCTATGCCGAGTTTTGCACTAAGAACCTGCATTAAAATCGCGATTATGGAAGCAAGCGTAATGACCCATAATAAATCGTAGCCATAGCGTGAGCCTGCTTCAATTGAAGTTGCCCAGTTTCCTGGATCCATATACCCAACTGAAACTAAAAATGCTGGCCCTATAAAAAACCAAAATGACTTATTGGATGATAATGTCTGAGAAACCGGTGAATTCATATTAGTGTAAAGTCTTTTTTGTTAATTTTATTGAATGCTTTAAAGAGTTCATCAACCTTTAGAAACTAACTTTGAGGACTTGGTATTATGAACTTAGGTCTGCTTAACCAATAGATTAGAACTGGTTAATAAATAAGTTAGGTATGGCTAACTTATTTATTACTATACTCAATTAAATTAAGAAATCTATAAGAAAAGAATGAATAAATCATGTAGCTGAACAAGCGGATCGCTTATAAAAATAGAGATGGGGTTTTAAAAGAAGGTAACGAGATTACAATTTTAAAACCTAAGCTTTAAGTTGTGATCAATTCAACTAATCGTTCACGAACCATTTCATTACCCGACGTTTTGTTACATAGCTTTTGTAAAAGTAATTTGGGTTCTTCGCAATTTTCTAGCATTTTTCCCATTACTGCCTCAATGCTATAACGCCACTCTTCCAGCTCAGGAGATTCGGATTGCGCCAATAAAGGCCCTTGATAAAGTGCAAAAGCTTCTTTTGTATTTTGCTGTTGTAACGCTTGCCAAATTTGAATAAAGTCAGACCATACGGGCACTAACAGCCGATAAGGACGAGAGCCAATAACACCATCTAACAAATGACGCAAATGACAAAGTTCCGCTTTTAGAGTATTTATAGAAATTGGCGCATCACCATATAAAGCGGCATGAAACGTTTCTAAATTAAGTCCTTGAGGATGCAAAGCAAGCAAACACAAAATTTCAACCTGCCGTTTACTTATACGTAAAGCATTACCTCTAAAAATAACTCGCATTTGTCCAAGAGCATAAATTTCTAATTCAGCTTTTGGCTTAGCTACTGGCAAACATAAAGCTATATTACGTGCTAACTGAGTCACACCCGCTTGCCCTAAAGAGGTATGGCGTTTCCATGTGGTAGACATATCTAAAATCCCCATACATTCACCCGATTGTGGATGAATAATCGGAGCGGCATAACAAACCCAGTCATGTAAAAAAGATTGATAATGTTCTGATGAAAAAACAGTAACAGGCCTACGGAGTGTTTTTGATAAACCAATTGCGTTAGTACCAATTGATCGTTCATCCCAATTTCCACCTGCATGAAAGTTTACCGATTCTGCACGACTGCGCATGTGTTGGCTCGCATAGCTCCACATCAAAAAACCATTTGGGTCTGCTATAGCCGCAACCAATTCTCCTTCACGAATCAGCTGCATCATATTGGCTTGCTCTTTTTGTGCGGCAATAGAAAGAGGCGAATCACTCCAAGCTTTACGAGCCTGTTCTTCACCTTCATAAGGCGCGTAAGGCTCTCGGTAATCTACATTTGTAGCACTGCGTTGCCAGGATAAAGAAATATCTTCTGTTACCTCTGTTTTTAAAGGAGGTGCATCGTATTCCGTAAAGTGTTGCCAATTATTTTCTAGGATACTGCGTCGTTTTGACAGACTGTAATCAGTGAGTAAAGCTAAACTCATAAAATCCGCCTCCTTTATTTTGATTACAAAATTATAATCTTGTTACTCACTCTTTTATGATTGTATTTTTTATGTACCTAATATTTTTACTAATCACGATATAGGTATTATTTAACCAAACTCAACATTAGTCATCCCCCATCCAATTGACAACAAAGCATTCTGTAATTTGTTGTCTTCTACCTGAATAAAAATTTACCAACGATTTACCAACGTTTTACCAACCTATTGTCAATTAGAGTGTTGATTCCAACAAAACCACGTACTTATCGTCAAAGAATGACTTTAACAAACAATAAGGTTTTGTTTGATTTGTCTTTACATTGTTTTTACAAAATTAAAAATTTAGCTAACAGATGCAATGATTCTGTCTGCTTTATGAATGAACATCAAAGAGGATCTAATTCATGCAATATGCAAATCCAAACACCGCGGGTGCGGTAATCAATTTTAAAGAACGTTATGAAAACTTTATAGGTGGCGAATGGGTTGCGCCTGTTGACGGACAGTATTTTGATAATATTTCGCCGGTTACAGGAAACGCCTTTTGCCAAATTCCGCGTTCAAATGAAAAAGACATTAATCTCGCTATTGATGCCGCTGAGGTTGCCAAAGACGCTTGGGCAGAAACCTCTGTAACAGACCGGTCAAATATTTTATTAAAAATTGCAGATCGTATTGAAGCTAACCTTGAAATGTTAGCGATTGCAGAAACATGGGATAACGGTAAAGCCGTGCGTGAAACACTTAATGCCGATGTACCATTAGCCGCAGATCATTTTCGCTACTATGCGGGTTGCATTCGTGCCCAAGAAGGTGGCATTGGCGAAATTGATAAAAATACCGTGGCTTATCACTTTCATGAACCGCTTGGTGTTGTAGGACAAATTATTCCGTGGAACTTTCCGCTATTAATGGCGGCATGGAAACTCGCTCCAGCTATTGTTGCTGGTAACTGTGTTGTTTTAAAACCCGCTGAACAAACTCCAGCTTCTATTTTAATTTTAGCTGAATTAATTAGTGATATTGTACCGCCTGGTGTACTCAATATTGTTAATGGTTATGGTGTTGAGGCTGGTAAAGCATTGGCTACCAGCACACGTATTGCCAAAATCGCATTTACAGGCTCAACCCCTGTTGGTTCATTAATAATGAAATACGCTGCAGATAATATTATTCCGTCTACGGTAGAATTGGGTGGTAAATCGCCTAATGTCTTTTTCTCAGATATTATGAATCATGAAGATGCTTTTTTAAGCAAATGTGTTGAAGGTGCCGTGCTTGCATTCTTTAACCAAGGTGAAGTTTGCACATGCCCTTCTCGCTTACTAATCCAAGAAGATATTTACGATGATTTTATTGCTATGGTGATAGAACGTGCCGCACAAATTAAACGTGGTAATCCATTAGATACCGAAGTTATGGTAGGTGCGCAAGCCTCGCAAGAGCAGCATGAAAAAATTCTGAGTTATATGGAAATTGGTCGTGAAGAAGGTGCCGAAGTCATTATTGGTGGTGGAGTTGAATCTTTAGAAGATGAATATAAAAATGGTTTCTATATTCAGCCTACTTTATTAAAAGGCACCAATGAAATGCGAGTGTTCCAAGAAGAAATTTTTGGCCCTGTTGTTGCCGTTACCACCTTTAAAGATGAAGCTGAAGCGCTTGCCATTGCCAATGATACCGAATTTGGTTTAGGCGCTGGCGTTTGGACTCGTGACATGAACACCTCTTACCGTATGGGACGAGGTATTCAAGCTGGCCGAGTTTGGACAAATTGTTACCACTTATACCCTGCTCATGCCGCTTTTGGTGGTTATAAAAAATCAGGTGTAGGGCGTGAAACCCATAAAATGATGTTAGAGCATTATCAGCAAACTAAAAACTTATTAGTCAGCTATGACGTTAACCCACTGGGCTTCTTTTAATATACGATGCGAATGCATTATTAAGAATAGTATATTTTAAAGACTCATCATTTGTATCTAGTTAGTTTTAACCTGGCTAGATACAATCATTTTTAGACTTATTAAATCTTTATTTATTTGCTTCATTTATTGCTAAAGCCATCGCTTCGGCCACTTTAATTCCATCAATGGCGGCTGACATAATGCCACCAGCATAACCCGCACCTTCTCCTGCTGGAAACAATCCTTTAGTATTAATACTTTGATAGTCATCTCCGCGCTTAATACTTACGGGCGATGAAGTTCGAGTTTCAACCCCGGTTAATAAAGCATCTTCTCTAGCAAAACCTTTAATTTTTTTATTAAAAGCGAGTATCGCTTCTTGCAAAGCTTCACGGCAATATTCAGGCAGTATTTGGGTTAAATCGGTTAGTTTTACGCCAGGTTTATAAGATGGTTCTACCTTACCTAAATGATCAGATGGTTTATTCGATAAATAATCGCCCACTAACTGCGCAGGGGCATCGTAATTTTCACCGCCCAATACATAGGCTGCACTTTCCAATTGGCGTTGCAATTCAATCCCAGCTAATGGACTGTCACTTGGATAATCTTTTGGATCAATACCCACCACAAGTGCCGCATTGGCATTACGCTCATTACGTGAATACTGGCTCATTCCATTAGTTACAACTCGGTTTTCTTCAGACGTAGCGGCCACCACCGTGCCGCCCGGACACATACAAAAACTGTAAACTGAACGGCCATTTTTACAATGATGTACTAATTTATAATCTGCCGCACCCAAAATAGCATTGCCTGCATTTTTACCAAATAAAACTTTATCAATTGACGATTGATTATGTTCAACCCTAAAACCAATTGAAAAAGGTTTAGCCTCAAGATACACGCCTTTTTTATACAGCATTTCAAAAGTATCTCGTGCACTATGACCTGTTGCCAAAGCAATGTATTTAGACTGTATTTGGTCGCCATTGGCTAAGGTTAACCCAGTGACTTGTCCGTCTTTAATATGCAAGTCATCCACTCGTGAGTTAAAACGAATTTCACCGCCCAGCTCAATTAATTTGGCACGCATTTTTTCTACCATGCCCACCAGTTTAAAAGTACCAATGTGCGGCTTACTCACGTATAAAATCTCTTCTGGCGCACCCGCGTCCACAAAGTCACGCATGACTTTACGGCCATAATGTTTTTTGTCTTTAATTTGTGTCCAAAGTTTACCGTCTGAAAACGTACCCGCACCACCTTCACCAAATTGCACATTTGATTCGGTATTTAACGTTTTAGAACGCCAAAAACCAAAAGTATCTTTAGTACGTTCACGCACCTCTTTACCACGGTCTAACACAATCGGCTTATAACCCATCTCTGCCAATACCAGGCCTGCAAAAATGCCACAAGGCCCAAAGCCAATCACCACAGGTCGCTCTGTTAAATGCTCTGGCGCTTTAGCGACATACTTGTACGTCATGTCTGGGGTTATTCTAATGTTTTGATTTTTTTGATTATTTTCAAGAATCTCAGCTTCATTTTTAGTCGTAACATCAATGGTGTATAGCAAGCTAATTTGATTTTTACTTCGAGCATCAAAACCACGTCTAAAAACAGTAAAATCAATTAATTGATTGGCTTTAATATTGAGTGCTTTTAAGATTTCTTGTTCAAGCTCTGGGTCTTTGTGATCTAGTGGGAGTTTTATATTGGTGATGCGAATCATGGGGTATCCAAAATTTATGTTACTTGGCTATAGTAAAAATAAATAAACAAAACTAAGCGTTAAAAACACCTGTTAAACTAAATAACATCGAGTCGAGTCAGGTGGTTAATCTTGCAATTTTAGCTTAAATCAGTAGTATACTGACTCTTCCAAAAATGGCTGTTAGCATTGTTTTTAATAGCGGAATTTTAACAGAATTTAATACAATATGAGACCTTTGCACGAGTGAGGTACGAGGAAAAAATGCGATAAAATTTGCCTGATTGCGGCGAATAAAGTAGCTAATAGCTAGCTATTGGCAAATTATTCAACAAAAATCAGGTGAATTTTAACCATTTTTAACCGTGGCTTGACTTGTGCAAAGGTCTCTATAGCGAAGAAAGAACATGGCATTTGTTGTTACCGAAAACTGTATAAAATGTAAATACACCGACTGCGTAGCCGTTTGTCCAGTTGATGCGTTTCACGAAGGGCCTAACTTTTTAGCGATTGACCCCGATATTTGTATTGACTGCGATTTATGTTCACCCGAATGCCCTGCTGAAGCTATTTTTCAAGAAGATGCCCTGCCAGAAGGTATGCAACATTACCGCCAAATGAATAAAGATTTAGCGCAAATTTGGCCGGTGATTACTGAAGTTATTGCCCCGCCTGCTGATGCCGACGAATGGGATGGTGTTGCTGACAAAGAACAGTATTTAATTATTGAATAATGACAACTTTCACAACAGATCTTACCCCAGCTTTAAGCAAAACCCTTTTTTAATTTTTTATGACTTTACGAGTGATTAAAAAACCGCCTAATAAAATTGGCACTATGCCTATTAACTGATAAAGCGTTGGTGTTTGATCAAGCAACCAATAAGCTAAAAACATAGTCATTAGAGGGGCAAATGCAAATAACGCATTCACTTTAGTAATGGGTAATAAATGAATCGCTTCTACCCAAAAAAGTTTGGCTATAAAAAATACCAAACCACCCGTTAACACTAACCAAATCCACTGCTGTTGAATCAACTCTATACTGGATGACTCTTCAAATAGCGTAGCTAATACATAGATAAATGGCAATGCGATGATTGAACGAAGTAATAAAATGGTTTCACTTGAGACCTGTGCTCTCGCTTTTTTTTGATACAAATTAGCAATCGGTGCAATCATTGCGGCCAATAAAACCAATACGTCACCGAGATTAATAACAAAAGCACCCGGAAATAAAATTAACACAGCGCCTATCGTCATTAAAAAAGCCCCCACCGACTGCTTTGCACTTAAACTCTCTTCTTGGCGTTTACCTAAAAACAAATAACTAAATAAAATCTGTAAAAACAGAATAATCGCTACATTGGTTGCACTGGTATATTGCAAAGCCATAAAGGTTAGCGAAAACAATAAAGTAATAAAAAAGGTCGTTAAAGCCAAGTTTTTGTAGGCCGAGGTTACTTTTATTTCATACTGTTTACCTCGTAGAAACCACCAAATACTTAAGCAAAGAATAGTGACTAATAAACTATAAAAATACGCATGTAAAGCCCCTAATGCCTGTACGGTAAAAAAAGCAAAAATAGGAAACCACGCCTCTATTACCGTTAAGCTAATGGCATATAACTCGCCTTTCTGTTGTGACTTCAAAAATTATCCTTTTTAACTTATTCACTTACAAATCATTTTATGAACCTCTATAAAATGCGTAAACGAGTCTTCTATATTATATTGTTCTATATGTGCACGGCTTTTATCTCTCCAAGCTTGTGTCACATGTTCTTCAGTCATTGCATTATATAAAGCGTCAATCCAATCTTGTTTCTGGTTTGCCTGAATCACCAAACCTGTTTCATCTGGCAATACTAATGTTTGCGGGCCACCAATATCGGACACTATACAACCTATTCCGCTTGCTTGTGCCTCCATAATCACCTGCCCTAAGGTATCGGTAATAGATGGAAAAGCAAACACATCAGAACTGGCATAAATTTGTGACAGTCGTTGACCTACAATTGGACCTAAAAAATAGATATGTTTATCACGAAGTTTGTCAGCCCATTTTTTATACCGCCCTTCACCTACCAAAATTAAATCCGCTTTTAATTCGGGATGTTTTGTCATCATCGTTGCCCAAGCATCGACTAAAAAAGGGATATTTTTTTCAATATTCATTCGCCCAACATACAGCACTTTTTTTCGACCATTATGCAAACCAAAATGCTCCCAAACTTCTGGCATTTTATGTTGCGGGTGAAACTTATCTAAATGCGTACCTGGCGATAATGCTGAAGCACGCTCAAACTCAATATTAAGGTCATTTGCCATAACTTCTAAATAATTTACTGAACGCGAAAACACATGAATAAACGGTTTATAAAAACGCGCCATCAGACGATCCGTTTGATGTTTAACCCATTTTATACCCGTTAAATCATACATATAAGCGGGAAAATCTGTGTGATAAGTGCCCACTAATGGATAACCAATTTTTTGGGCTATATTTTTAGCCTGCCAGCCAAAAGGCCCTGGTGTCGAGATATGTACTACATCCGGTTTTAACTGTTCAAGTTTGGCCTTTATGGCTTTTTTATTGGGTAATACCAAATCCATCTCTTGATAAAATGGCATGGGAATTCTAAATCGATAAGGTAAATTGTGAATATAAGGCTGTTCAGGTAAGGTTTTGCTGGTAGAGGTAACAATATGTATTTCAATATTGTGTTTATTGTCAAGATTATAAGCTAACTCGCCCATATCTTGAATAAAGCGCGACACACCATTTAAATCACCCAGCGTATCGGTAAAAAGTACTATTCTCATAATTTACTCAATCTTTAGTAAAAAAGATTATCTTAAAAGAGAATTTTTAGCCGAAGATGACACAAAAAAGAAGAGTTTATGAAATAAAACATTTACTTTTACCAGGCCTGGTAAAAGTAAAAACTTTTTTAGTAAACAGTGATTAGCTTATTAAAGCTTTTAAATCAAATGCCGTGGTTATTCCCTGTATTAACATTTGCACACCAATAACAGTAAGAATCAATCCCATTAATCTAGTTACAATACTTAAACCACTTTTGCCTAAATAACCGACTATATTTGAACTAAACATAAAACAAACAAAAGTAATTAGACACAGAACCAAAAATACCGATACCGTAATAGCAATACCGGTTAAACCACCCGATGCTGAATAATTCATAGCCGTAGCAATCGTACCAGGCCCTGCAAGTAAAGGCACGGCCAAAGGTGAAACTGCTACATCGGTATCATCTCGTTGTTCAGCTGAATGTAATTTAGAACCCGCTCCATTTAACATATGGTAACCAACAATAAATACCAAAATGCCACCTGCAATTCGTAAAGCCGGTAATGTAATACCAAATAAATTAAAAATAACATTACCTAAAACCGAGAACAAAAACACCACAACAAAAGTAATTGTTAATGCTTTAGTCGCTATAAGCATTTGATTAGATTTACTTTCATCACCAACCAGGCCTGCAAAAGCAGCGGTATTAGCAATGGGGTTCATAATGGCAAAAAAACCTAAAAATACCGTAATAATCTGTGCGTACAAGTCGCCCATAAAACATCTCTTTTAAATCGTATATTTATTTTGAAGTTATTCTGAATGACTATGACTCACTCAAGGGTCTTATTGTATTCCGCTAAATTGTAAAAGCCAGGTTTAATGCCAATTGATTTAACCTATTATTCTGGCCAACGGTAATCTGAAAATACACTATCAAGTTCTGTGGCAAAAAGATGGTTTGTATAATTACTTAATACTTTGACCGAAAGCGCCAATACAATAGAAAGAATATCTTTGTCTTCATAGCCCGCTTCATGAAATAAGGCTATATCATCTTTACTCGGGTTTCCTGCCGTCTTAACCATGGCACGTGTAAATTTATCTAGCGCCGCTAACTTTACATCCGGAATCTCTTTACCTGTTCTAATGGCTTGCAGTACATCTGCGGGTACACCAGATTGTTTATCCGCAATCCAACTATGAGCGCCCATGCAATATTCACAATGATTCACGTTATTTATCGCCAAAAAAATCACTTCTTGCTCTTGCGAGCTAAACCCCCCTTCAGAACGAAATGCCGCATACCCTTTAAGGTACATATCTAAAACAGCAGGTACGTTAGCCATATTTAAATACATATTTGGAATCATCCCCATCTGTTTTTTTATGGGATCCAAAACTTCTTTAGCGCGCCCCGTTGCTGTTTCGTAATTTACAGGTTCGAGTGATACTATTTTTTGACGTGTCATATATTGCTCCAGGACATTTAAGTCCATTATTAAATAACTATACCGTTCGGTACACAATTGACATTCTTTACCGTTCGTTACATAATGTCAAGTATTATATTTTTAAGAAGCGTAAATCATGAATGCAGGAAGAAAACGTAAGTTTGACAAGGACGAAGCACTTGATAAAGCCATGCGAGTCTTTTGGAATAATGGTTATACAGGGACATCTATAACCGATTTAACTGCGGCACTTGGCATCAATAAACCGAGTTTGTATGCTGCATTTGGTAATAAAGAAAAATTATTTGAATCGTCTATAGAACACTATATGCTTAAATATGGTTTACCGAAAATGCAGCAATTAAAATCCCCCTCAGATATTCCTTTAAAGGAACGTCTAAAAGATTTTTTGTATGGCATTATCGATATGCAAACAAACCCTAAAACACCCAGCGGGTGCTTTTATGTTAAAAGCAGTTGTGAATCAGGCGGTGATGTTTTTCCAAATGAAATGTCTTTATTGATAGGAAAGTTTGGATTAGATACTGAACAGTTTATAACAGATTTTTTGGAAGCTGAGCGTGAACAAGGCAATATTTCAGAACAGGTATCCATTAAAGATGCAGCAAGTCATTTAATCTCTGTAATGTATGGCTTGGCCGTACAGGCACGTGGTGGAAAATCAAAAGAAATACTAAGATCTACAGCAGATTTTGCGGTAAGCATATTTCCGTGTAAAGATTAACGTCTGTAAAATTAACGTTTATGCACCTTAAAAAGAATAGCTACCCTATTTTAAAGTGCTTTGTATGCTTTGATTTCTTGTGTTTTACAATAAAGCGATAAAACCAAGATATAAAGCCAAATTTTAAAGCCAAATTATAAAATCTTACTTATCAAGTGCTGTATCAAACGCTTTAATAAATACAGCATAATTTTCATATTGTGGCATATGTCCTAGCCCTTTTAACTCTATCAGAGTAGAACCTTTAATCATTTTATGCGCGCGTTTTCCCAGTTTGTTATATTCGCCTAATTTACGAGTCACGCCATCTTTTAGCCAACCTCTACCTGGTCCAGTCCTATCTCTAGTACCAATAATCAAAAAGGTTTTATTTTTAATTTGTGAAAATCTAGCCACTATATTTTCTGAAAAAATCGGTCCATAGGTTAACGCATTATTCCAGGCAATTATCTTCCAATCGGCTCCAGCTAACATGCCTTTTAAAGGGGTTAAAAGCTTCTCGTATTCACTTGACCATTTACCATCATAATAATTTTTCTTTTGATAGTTTATAGCTTTATCCAACGTTGTACCAAGCTCTCTTTTGTAAAAGAAATTCACATCTTTAAAAGCTACATACTTACTGTAGTCTTCTAAACCAATTGGATTAATTAATATGAGCTTATTAATAGCGTTACGATAATTAGCCGCAAAAGTCGCAGCTAACATCCCCCCCATTGAATGGCCAACAAGATCAAACTTTTTAATATGTAAACTATCTAATAAAGATTTAGTATTCAGTGCCAATTGCCCAAAGCTATATTGATAAGATTTTGGTTTAGATGATTTACCAAAACCAATCTGGTCTGGAATAATGACTCTGTATTTTTTCTTTAACAGATGTTTTGCAATTTTTTCCCAATAATAACCAGCAAAGTTTTTACCATGTAATAACACAATCACTTTTTGCGATTTTTTATCACCAACATCCATGTAGCGCATTTTTAAATTTTGGTTTTGAGAATTAAAATTAAATGTTTTAACTTCAAATGGGTACTTAAATCCATCTAGTTCTTTATTATATTTAATAGCGACATCCGCAAAAACAGGTGAACTAAACGCAAAAACAGAAACTAAGATTAATAAATACTTTTTCATACAATCCTCATCCACAAAACGTAGTCTAAAACAATTAAAGCAGTATAAATCTTTTTACTTTAACTCATAATTTCAATAAGTTAGATTATTCTCTTTATCTATATTTTATTGCTTAATAAGTACGATATATTCAAAGGCCCCTTCAAAACAAATTACTCTAAAGAATCCACAAAATGATTCAGAAGCGTTTTGCCATTAGGCCAATTGCCAATACCCGAAGCCTTATTAACATGCCCTAAATCACCAATATTAATAAATTCGCTTCCCCAAGAATTTGCAAAATATTTGGAACGATCCAAGCTTGAATAAGGATCATCTGAGCTGGCTAATACAACACTTTGAAACGGCAGTTTTTCTAAAGGTAGGTTTTGATAACCTACTATTTTTTTAGGTAAATAATCGCTTTCTACATCAGGTACTGCCACAATAAAAGCACCCAATATATTGGCTTTATATTTTTTGTTCCATTCAACAACCGTACTGCCCCCCAAACTGTGAGTCACTAATACAATCGGCCCTTCTAGGGATTGAATAAGCAAATTTAACGCTTCAACCCAATCGCTACAATTTGGATTTTGCCAATCATCTTGTTCAACCCAATAACTATTTTTGGTTTCTTTATACCAAATTTCTTGCCAATGTCCGTTAATAGAATTTCCATAACCAGGCACAAAAACCGTATTAAACATATCTCTCTCTTTAGATTTAATTAATCTGCTTTACTGCTAGACTTCAATTCTTTTCTTGCTTAATGGCGGGTTTAATATCTATTAAATCTGTTCCATCTAAACAGTCAATGCCTTTAACAAAAACAATCCCTTTTTCAATCTTTTCTATAGAAAGAACCGCAGCACCAATAGGATTTGGTCGATGAGGTGACCTTAATGCAAAAGTACCTAAAAACTTATCACCATGTCTAAACGTTTGTTTTACTAAATTTCTATTGGTTTTTTCAAGCCAATATAAAATTAGTATTTGTTGATTTGCTTCAAGCCCCGTTAAGGCATCTATATATTCTTCCGCTATAACCAGCTGGCAAAGTGGCCCTGACGGATCGACATTACTTGGACATTCCTCAATATTTTTATACGGTGTTTGAATATAGCCAATAGATTTTAATGTTGCTTTCATTAATTCGTTATCCTTAGAACCATTGTCGTCAGAGAAAAGAAGCTTTTAATTAAATTATGAATTAAAGCTTTATTAGTTTACTTCTGTAACCAATATTGTTTATTAATGTGACTTTACATCACAACCTAAATAAACATAGTTATAAATTCGTTTGGCATCACCTTAGTGTTTTTTGAGCAATTCGTAGGATTTCGCTTAGAATCACTTTATTGTGATTCAGAGTCATAAATATCTACCCAGTTAGCAACTGGTTATTAGCGTTGCTCATAAAAATTTCTTTATAAGCCAGCCTATCATTAACATCAAATGTAACTCTTACCACTTTGATTACATGATTATTGCCACATTTATCCGTTACATTTTCTGTAAAAGTTCTTGCTTTGTTATCAGCATAGAATGCTTAATTACCTTTATATTGAGCATTTTTTCATAAAATCTTTGCCCTTTAAACAGCTAATATATACGCGTTGAATTATTCAAACATTCTATTTTTGCAGTATCTACAATATTGTAAATACCTGATACAGTTTGCTTTTTAGCGTTTGCATAAGCAGCAGAAGATTTACATGTAAGACAAATTGCTAATAAATATAAAATGGCGGTTTTATTTGTTATAGATTTCATCCGTAACCTTTATTTGATGTGTCTTAAATAATGGGTCATTCAATGAACGAATTTATAACAAGTGATTGTAAAGAAAGAATGAAGATTAGAATAACGGCTTTAAAAATAACAGGTAGCTAACTTAATATAAAACGGCACCATTCTTTTTTAAATACTGTATAACGGGTTCGTTTTTACCATAGTGTGCCCACTTGAGAGGGGTTTCTTTATTTCGGCATGTCGCATTTATCTTGGCTCCAGAATCCAGCATATACTTAATCATTTCTACCGTGCCATCCTGCGCCAAATAATGCAATGCGGTGCATTTGTCTTTACTACGATAGTTAATATCAATCCCTTGAGCCACTAAGTATTTAACAACCTCTATCTCTTCAGTAACCGCACCACCAAACATAGCTCGTTCCATCGCTTCTTTAGGCGGTTTACCACTATCAACAATTGCTCTTATTGCTTCTATATGCCCTATTCTACCTGCAACATATAACGCTTCTTTATATTCGGCTAATGAATAGCTTGGCCCCTTTGCTACAATAAGTTTAACGAAATCATAATTATCTTTATAAATCGCTTTAAAAAGTGAACCTGGCTTTAGTTTAGCGCCATTATTAAGGAGTAATAAAACCGTTCTAGCAAACCCTTTCTTAACCGCTTTATCCATAGCATTTTGTAGCGATTCGTTTTCAAAAACGACCTTTTTATCTATCTTTAAAAGCGTAGTAACTAAACCAAAGTTATTTCTATTGCCTGCATGTATTACCAATTCTTTATAGTCTGAATCCGACATTTCATCAAAAAAACCAGCCTCTTTAAATATAAAAGCGCCATCACTATCTATATCATTTGTTGACTTAATAAGCCCTGCCAAATCATAGGTAAGATTTCTATTTTTAATTTCAGCAAGCGCCAAACTTTTATCATTAATATCTGAACAACCACTCAGCATAAAAATAAAAGAAAGTATTAAAAACTTTTTATACAGCATGAAACTACCCTAAATCATTAAAAACAAGGTAAACCCTTAAGAATAATCAAGAACCACCATTAAAATCTAAACTGATTTTAATCATAAAACATTACATATTTTGATTTTACTTAATGCTTACAAGCCACAAGTGATCACAGGTTTTACCAGGCCTGGTAAAACTAAAATCAATCAACTTAATATTACTTAATTTCCTATTTTTATTGAGCAGTAGCGCCAAGAATAATAGCAAGGAGCATGGGCGATGTTACAAAACCAACAACAATTAATAACCAAGCTAAAAGATTCACTCCAAAGCCAGCCCCACTGCCATTTTTAATGGCGATAATTGTGCCAAAAAATGCAACAATCATGGCTATAGGCACAAACACCGTACCAAAAAACAAAATACCCAAAACGGCTAATACACATGCAATGATTCCCGCAACCATGCCATCGGCAGGTTTTGTTACATAAACGACTTCTGGTTGACTCATATTTTTTTACCTTAAATAAATGGGTTAATTAACTTTGCACAGAAAATAGACAATAATTAATTAATGAAGATAAGCGTGCTTTACGAAAGAATTTGAAGTTTTAAAGATAGCTTCACCTAATTATTTAGCGCTTAGTTAAGCTGTTATTAAGCTGTTATTAAGCACTAAATTCAAAGGTTGGCGTTTTAAGATAAAAAAGTAACTGGTCGGACTTTAAAATCGGAGATCATTACTTAAAGAACGATTCCAATTCCTAGAGCGATAACACCAGCTAACGCTAATAAAGACAATATTTTAAAAGTACGCACTGAACTTTCTAAAGATGCAACACGTTCTTCAATAGAAGCTGGTTTTACTTTAGATTTAGGTTTAGGTTTAGGTTTATTTTTACTCGCACTACCGCCGTCTAAAGGTGTAACAGAATCTGCCTGTGGGCCTTTATCTGATTCTTTACTTACAAACTCAACAGCCACACCCTGGCGGATAGAACCATTGCCCTGCCAGGCACTTTTATGGAAAAAGAAGTCTTCTCCAGTTTTATCGTCAACAATAAATCCGAACCCTTTTCGGAAGTCAAAACGTTTAATAATGCCTTTGGCCATATATATACTCTTTTTTATGTGTATTGAATCAATGTGATAAGTGTAAATTCTAGTTCATTATGTAAGGGATTACCAATCAAGGTAATGTTTTTGTAACTAAACGACTTATTCAGCACCTTAGAGCATACATTGACAGATAAAAATGCAATTCAATAAAAAGAAATATAATCTCTATTCTCGGTTTTGTAAGCGGAGAGTCCTTTAAAGCTATGGGGATTGTTTGTCTTAGGGACTCACTCTTTAATAAGTGAATAGTTTATTGCGTTAAGAGCCAGAAAAGCATGGAGGTTTTTGGCTTTAATTTAGGCTATAATAGCCGCCATTAAATTTACCACTTTTGTGATTAAAGGAACTTAACCTATGCAACTTTCAGAATTAACCGCAATTTCTCCTGTCGATGGTCGTTACGGCGGACGTTTGAACAATTTAAAAGAAATTTTTAGTGAATTTGGTTTAATTAAAAACCGTGTAAAAGTCGAAGTGTTTTGGTTGCGTATGTTGGCTAATCACCCTGGTTTTTCTGAGATTCCTAAATTAAGTTCTGAAGCTGAAAATCATTTAATTAAATTAGTGGATGAATTTACGTTAGAGATGGCTCAACGTGTTAAAGAAATTGAACGCACCACTAACCACGATGTTAAAGCGGTTGAATACTTAATTAAAGAGCATTTTGCGGATAACGAAGAGTTAATGGCCGTTTCTGAGTTTGTGCATTTTGCGTGTACGTCTGAAGACATCAATAACTTGTCTTATGCCCTAATGCTTAAAGATGCGCGTGAATTTGTGATTATTCCTGAGATGGATAAGTTAATCGCTAAGATGGTTGAAATGAGTGTTGAGATGGCGGATATTCCGATGATGGCTCGTACGCATGGTCAGCCAGCATCGCCAACGTCAGCAGGTAAAGAGTGGGCTAACGTGGCTTACCGTTTACAGCGCCAGGCTAAGCAGTTAATGAATGTGCAAATTATGGGTAAAATCAATGGCGCAACGGGTAACTATAATGCTCACCTTGCCTCTTACCCTGATGTTAACTGGTATGAGCTTTCTGAACAGTTTGTTCAGAGTTTAGGGCTTCTATGGAACCCTTACACCACTCAAATTGAACCACATGATTATATTGCTGAATACTTTCACGCCATGTCACGCTTCAACACAATCGTAATTGATTTTGACCGCGATGTTTGGAGCTATATTTCAGTTGGTTTCTTTAAACAAAAAACCATTGCGGGTGAAATTGGTTCTTCTGCTATGCCACATAAAGTTAACCCTATCGACTTTGAAAACTCAGAAGGTAACTTGGGTATGGCCAATGCGATTTTTGAACACCTTGCGATGAAACTACCTATTTCTAGATGGCAGCGTGATTTAACCGATTCAACAGTTTTACGTAACTTAGGTGTGGGTGTGGCGCATACAATGATCTCTTTACAATCAACCATGAAAGGTTTGAGCAAGTTAGAAGTTAACGCTGAAGCTATGGCCAATGACTTAGACTCTAACTGGGAAGTATTAGCAGAAGCGATACAAACCGTTATGCGTCGTCACGGTTTTGAAAAACCTTATGAAAAACTAAAAGATTTGACGCGCGGTCAACGTGTAAACAAAGAGATTATGCAAAACTTTGTTGATGGTCTTGAAGGTTTACCTGAAGATGCTAAACAATATTTACGTGATTTAACACCAGGTACATATATTGGTAATGCGGCACAGCAAGCGCACAACATAGAATTAGCCATCACCATGCTAAAAGGCCGATAATAGAACGCATATCACGCCTAAAATGAGGAATCTCTTCGTTTAAGAACAGTCGTGTACACTTGTACACTCCTTTATCTTAAGCCTTGATTTTCACTCATTTTATTCGCAATCTGCATTTCTATTATTTTTTATAATTTTCTATTCTTAATACTGCACGATTTTTTCATTAAGAACAGTTGCGTAGAGTTGTACGCGCCCTTTTCTTGCCTTGAATTTGAACACTCTACCTGCTTTCTAACTCGAAATTAATCACAGATATATAACACTAAAATGAGAAGTCTCTTCGTTTAAGAACAGTCATGTACACTTGTACACTCCTTTATCTTAAGCCTTGATTTTCACTCATTTTATTCGCAATCTGCATTTCTATTATTTTTTATAATTTTCTATTCTTAATACTGCACGATTTTTTCATTAAGAACAGTTGCGTAGAGTTGTACGCGCCCTTTTCTTGCCTTGAACTTGAACACTCTACCTGCTTTCTAACTCGAAATTAATCACAGATATATAACACTAAAATGAGGAATCTCTTTGTTTAAGAACAGTCATGTACACTTGTACACTCCTTTATCTTAAGCCTTGATTTTCACTCATTTTATTCGCAATCTGCATTTCTATTATTCATTTAATAATGATTAAACCCCACCTTACTTTTACCAGGCCTGGTAAAAGTAAGATGGGTTTTTTATTTCATAAATTGATTGATTAGATCATCTATTCGTTTAACTAATTAGTTTTCAAACTGTTTGCGGAACTGGCTAATACCAAATAAGAATAGAACCGTGCCTAAAGCAAATAATGTGAGTAAATCACCCCATATCAAGTTTAAATCGGTACCTTTTAGAATAATGCCAAAGCCCATATTGATGTAATAGTAGAGCGGTGAAAAATGGACAATGGGTTGTTCCCATTCGGGCATGGCTTCTGGTGGTGTAAAGGCTCCTGAAAGTAAAATAATAGGCATAATCAGTATGATTGAAACAATCATAACTTGCGCTAGGTTTTTACTAATGGTGGCTATAAAAATGCCTAAGCCTGACATGGCATAAATATAAACGGCAGACACCAAGAAAAACAGCCAAAACTCACCTTGAAACGGTACTTCAAAAACGGGAATAACAATTAAAAACAGGGATAATGCTACGCCAATTAATAAAATAATTTCTACCGCTAAAACCTTGGGCAAAAGAATTTGAAACGGAGTTAAAGGTGCAATAGAAAGCTGTTCAATGGTTCCACGCTCTTTTTCTTTAACCAGTATAGCGGCGGTTAAAAACAAAGAAAGCATGGTCATTACCGTCATCATTTCTGAAATCGCCATAAACCAGGAGCTTTTGCCTTCGGGGTTAAATAGAATCATTTTTTTGGCGTCAACGCTGGGCGCTTCCATCTCATCGAGATCACTTAACTTGAGTTTTTTTAACATCCATTCTTGGTTAAAACTGGCATTAGATAATCCCACATAACTGTTCGCTAAATTTCCAAGAATGACATTACTAGAATCGAGTTGAAAGCTAATTTGAGTAGACTGCCCTTTTAGTAAGTCGCGTTGAAAATTGGGCGGTATTTCTATAACACCCAGTAACAAGCTATTATCAAGGTAGTGTTGCGCATCCGTATCATTATTTATACTGCCTTTTACATCAAAGTACGGCTGGCGTAATTTATTAAGCCACTCACGACTGTCAGAGCTTTGATCGTAATCTATATAACCAATTGGGGCGTTGATTAAATCAAAAGAAACCCCTTTACCACCAATAAAAACTTCGCCAGTAAAAAAGTATAAAGTTGCGATCACCAGAATGATGTCTCGACTGTATTGTAGTAGCTCTTTTTTTGTTAGCGTAAAAACCCGACGCCACCATAATAAGTTCATCCGTTAACCCTCTTACGAAATCGCAAAACGGCTAATGCCCAAAATAAGGCCAAAAAACCAATTAAAATTAAAATATTAAGCCATAATTCTGCCCACCCCTGGCCTTTTAAAAACACGCCCCAAATCACTTCTAACTGATACATCGCAGGAAAAGCATGCGCTTCTATAACCGCTTCTGATGACATAGAAGCAACAGGCATCATTAAGCCAGAATACATAATGCCTGGAATCATAGTACCTAACATAGAGATTAATGCGGCAGCGGCTTGAGATTTTACAAAAGAAGAGATAAGCACCCCAATAGCAGCGGCGGCGGCCACATAAAAGAAATTGGCGACTAATAGAACGGATAACTCTCCTTTAAAGGGAGTATGAAACACCCAGAGCGCGACTAAACAGAGAATGGATATATTTATGTATGAAATGACAATATAAGGTAATAATTTACCGGTAATAAATTCGCTACGTGTTGCTGTGGAAGCATAAATATTAAAGATAGAACCGGTTTCTTTTTCTCTTACTACCCCTAAGGCCGCAAGCATGGCAGGTGAAACCAGCATAACCAATACAATTAACCCTGTACCGGTTGACCATATACTTTTTAATTCATTATTGTATAAATAATGGGTTTCTAGTTTTACAGGAGAAATCAAATCACTTAGTACTTGGCTTGTCATTCCTTGGCTTTTCATGACCCACTGTTGCATGAGTTCTGAATTATAGTGTGCGTTAATGGCCGTAACATAACCCGACACCATAGCGGCGCGATAATTAAACATACCGTCTATTTGCGCTTGAACTTCTGCTTTATGACCTTTAAGAATATTTTTAGAAAATTCAGGCGGAATCACCAATACAAAACTGACTTTAGAGGTATTAATTAATTCTTCTGCTTTTTTGGCTGAATGAATACTGCCTTTATAGTCAAAATAACGAGAGCTAATAAATTTATAAGAGTAATCTCTGCTTTGATCTGAGTTATCGTAATCAACCACGGCAAATGGCATTTTTTCAACGTCAAAACTTAACCCAAAACCCAAGATTAAAATCATAAAAAACGGAAAAACAAAAGCCATTATAAAATAGACACGGTCACGCCAAATTTCTAACATCTCTTTTTTAGTGATAGTAAAAACAGTGTGTAAGTTCATCATGATTGGGTATGCCTTTCTGGCTTTTTGGCTGATTCAATCTTATCGATAAAAACATCTTCTAAGGTTGGTTCTAACACCATGATATTTTCTATTTCTATATTATTTTTTTCAAACATCTCTAATACGGTTTGACGAGTTTCTTCTATTGTTTTGGTAAACAGTTGCACACGACTACCAAATAGTGCAGCCTTGTTATATCCTGCGTTTTCTAACATGGATAAGGCTTCATAAGGTTTTGAAATCTTAATACTGAGCACAGTCCCTCTGCTTTCTTTTAACTCATGCTTAAGTTGTTTGGGTGAATCATACGCCACCACTTTACCCGCTTGCATTAACGCTAATTTATGACAATGTTCGGCTTCTTGCATGTAGTGTGTTGTAACCAAAATAGCTACGCCTGTTTTTTCGGCAAGCTCAACTAAAATATGCCAAAATTCTCGGCGACCAATAGGGTCAACTCCCGAAGTGGGTTCATCTAAAAACAAAACTTTGGGTTCATGAATTAAGGCACAGCCTAATGCCAAACGCTGTCGTTTACCCATAGGTAAACTGCCTGCTGTTGAATTTTGTACTTTCTGCAAGTGCCCCATTTTTAGCACCCAATCTCTGCGTTCTTTTAATCGACGTCCAGATAAACCGTAAATACGTCCAAATAAATCAACATTCTCAACAACCGTTAAATCTAAATAGAGTGAAAAAGCCTGTGACATATAGCCAATGCTTTCTTTAATGGCCATAGAGGATGTGGCCATATTATGCCCTGCCACAAATCCTGTACCTTCTGACGGCGGTAAAATACCGGTAAGCATTTTAATAACGGTACTTTTACCCGCACCATTTGCCCCTAATAAACCAAATATTTCGCCCGCCGCAACCTCAAAAGAGACTTTATCTACTGCGGTAAACTGATCAAAACGTCTAACCAATTCATGGGCTTTAATCAGTTCAGAGTTAGTCTCTGTCGTAGTTGACGTTGACGAGGTTAAATCAAGACTTACGTCTTTTTGAACCACTGATTTTTCAGCAACCAAATCATGGTTTAAACGATGTATAAATACCTCTTCTAGCCCCACTGGCGCAAAATACCATCTATCGTTTTTACCATCAATTAAGGTTTCTATAGATTGCTGGGCTTGTTCGGCAGAACTTTCAAACCCTGTAATACGAATCATTTGTCCCAGCTCTTCGGCTTGTGGAAATTGCTTTTGTATCTTAGGCAGTAATTCTTTAGGGTTTTCACTCTCAACTTCAATTAACCAACCGGGGGTACGTTCAATAATTTCATCGGCCGTTCCGCTGTCTAACACTTTGCCTTGGTGCATAACCGTTAAGCGATTAAAGCGCGTGGCTTCATCCATATAAGCGGTAGAAATTAAGGCGGTCATATTTTCTTCACGCACTAACTGGTTTAACATTTCCCAGAAATCTCGGCGTGAAACAGGGTCTACACCCGTGGTGGGTTCATCTAAAATTACTAAACTGGGTTGATGAATTAATGTACAAACCAAACCTAACTTTTGTTTCATCCCACCAGAAAGGTTTTTCATGGCTCGGTCTTTAAAGTGATTTAGGCTAGAAACTTCGAGCAACATTTTTTTACGTTGTTGCAACGTATCAAAAGGCACACCTCTCAGATTGGCAAAAAAATCGATATTTTCTTCAATGCTTAAATCTGGGTATAAATTTAAACCAAGGCCTTGTGGCATAAAACCAATACGATTTTTTATTTTTTCGGCAGATTTATCGGAATCGATTAATTGATCAAAAACTTGAACTTGGCCGGCATTAAAACGCAATACACCAGCCACTGCTTGCATTAGTGTACTTTTGCCTGCACCATCAGGGCCAATTAAGCCGTATATTTCTCCGGTTTGAATAGACAAAGAAATATCTTCAACGGCCTGCGTTTTTTTATAAGATTTAGAAAACCCTTTTACCTTTACCGCTACGGTCATGGTTATTTTACCTGAATGTAAGCGTCAGCAGGCAGTCCTGGAGTAATACGATGTTTGGGGTTTTCATCTAAATAGAGTTTAATGGCGTACACTAATTTAACGCGCTCATCTTTGGTTTGCACTTCTTTAGGGGTAAATTCAGTTTGCGAGGCAATATAACGAATAGTGGCTGAAAACTTATCGTCTGGTAAAGAATCAATCACAATATCGGCTTTTTGATTTAGGTGTACCAAACCGACTTTACCTTCTGCAATATAGCCTTTTAAATAGACTTCATTTAAATTAACAATATTAAATAAACCTGAACCAGCAGCAACAACTTCACCTTTATTAACTAATCGGGTTGTAATCACTCCGTTTGTTGGGGCTTTAATTGTCATATCATCTAAAACACTATTGGCTTCTGTTAAAGCGGCTTGTGCTTGCAATACCTGGGCTTTTACGGCATTAACTTCCTGCTGTTTGGCTTCAACCTGATCCCAGCCTAACTTGGTTTCATTTAGGGCTTTTTGTGTTTTATCTAATGCGGCACGCGCAATGGTGACATCATTTTGTGCAACTTTTTTAGCCAACAATGCGGCTTCATGTTGATGTTTTTGAATAGTGCCTTTTTCATATAATTTTTTATAACGTTGTTCATCAATACTGGCTTGAGAGGCATTTTCAATAGCACTGTTTAATACCGCTTGAGCATATACCACAGAAGATTCAGCGGTTTTAATTTGTAAAGGCACTTGGCTCTTTAAAACATATAAACTCATTTCTACCGCTTTTAATTGCGCTTGAGCAGCATTGTAAGCCGCCTTAGCTTGCGCCACTTGTGCGCGAACTTGAGCATCATCTAAAACAACTAAAACCTGCCCTTCTTTAACTTCAGAGCCTTCTTTTACTTTTAACTCTAACACCTTACCCGCGACTTTAGTGGAGGCTAAATACTGTTCTGCTTCGGTTCTACCGTTTAGCTTAACAACACCATCCGCTAGACCATTAGCGTGTTTTTGGTAATAAAAATAAATAGCTCCCACAACAATAATGAAAAGAATGAGAAAAACCAAGCGAACCTTTAATTTAGGAGTCATTGCACAATCCAGAAATTTGCATAAATTTTAAAATGAAATTGCTCAATAAAAGAAGATTGAGCCGTAAAAGAGAAAGGGAAACAGTTATAATTTACCAAATTTTCTCATAAAAAAAAGCATTTCATCATGATTCATCTCAATAAAATAACCATTTCTACTTTTTTAAACGAATATTGGCAAAAAAAGCCCTTAGTCATCCGTGGTGCCTTGCCTGATTTTGAAACACCTGTTTCTGCAGAAGAACTTGCAGGCCTGTCTTTAGAAGACGAAGTTGAAAGCCGTATTGTGATTCAAAATGGCGAAAAAGATTATCAACTACTTAAAGGACCTTTTGATGAATCAACCTATGAAAAGTTGCCTGAAGAAAACTGGACTTTATTGATTCAAGGCATGGATCGTTTAGTACCAGAAGTCACCGATATCTTAAATGATTTTGACTTTTTACCTCGCTGGCGAATTGACGACATTATGATTAGTTATGCGACCAAAGGCGGTAATGTTGGCCCGCACTTTGATCATTATGACGTGTTTCTATTACAAGCCGCAGGTAAACGTAATTGGAAACTCACTTCACAAGATTGCCGTGAAGACAATTACATTCAAGGGGTTGATTTACGTTTAATGGAAACCTTTACCGTAGAAGAAGATTACGTTTTTGAAAAAGGCGATATTCTGTATATCCCACCCAAATGGGGTCATCACGGTGTGGCCTTAGATGACGAATGTATGACCTACTCTATTGGTTATCGCACTTATCGCGGGCAAGAACTTTGGGATAGCTTTGGTGATCATTTGTCTGAAATGGCCTGTTTTAAAGAGTTGTATATGGATCCAATTTGGCAAGCTGGTTTAAATCCTGGTGAAATTACCGATTCGGCCGCTGACCAAGCACAACAACTATTAACCAGCGTTTTAGAAGATAAATCTTTAATTAAAGCTTGGTTTGGTCGCTTTGCTACTCAATTAGATCAAGAGGCGGCACAACAATTACCTGAACCACTAACCGAAGAAGAAACACCTGATATTGAAGACTTTATGGGCGCGTTACAAGTTGAACCAGGCCTGGTAAAAGACCCTGTTTGTCGTTTTGCTTATGCGGTGATTGAGGGTGAAACCAAGCTTTATATTAATGGCGCTATTTGGGATACCTTTGGTGCAAGTGATCAATTTATTGCCCAATTTGCCAACCAGTCTTTTTTAACACAAGAAACCATTATGTTGGCGGGTGACAATGAAGGTAATATCAAACTACTGTTTGATTTATGGAAGTTACAATACTTAGTCTTTATTGAATAAACCCATTCTAACCTCTACTCCAAGCGCTACTTAAACAATAACTCATTCTTACGTTTGGTTATTGTTTAAGTTATCGTTTTAATCAGTCTTTAACGACACTACCCAAAAAACATTCAAACTCTCCTTTTCTTTCTTTCGTTTTTATACCTATCTACTTATTTTTATTAATATTTTCTTATTTAAGTATTCGCCTTACAAACTCAGTAACAAATACTTACTAAATAATGAATTCGCATAAATATAGATTTATATTATACGGGTATTAATTTAAACTATATCTAAGTTGTTTTAATATTAAAGGAGAAATTTCTCATGTCTTTACAGCTTCACAAATGGCACCCTCGCCATTGGTTATTACCGCTCACAATGCTTGGTTTAAGCATTATGACAGTGTTTATTTTAAAAACCTTTATTCCACATCCTGGATACATGCTACCTACTTACCAACAAGTCATTAGTTACACTTCAGAACAAGGATTTATTGGTACGCTTCTGCTTTTAGATTGGGGGCTTTTTTGGACTCTACTGGTTACAGCCGCTCTGCTTATACCGCTTTTCTTATTTAAGTCTATTCAGTTTTTAAGAATAGGTGCGCACCGTGTTTCTGATAAAAATGTTATGGAAACCGCTGGTTGGTTTGGTATTCCACTCTCTTTAGCGATGTTTGCTAATGTATCGGCGTTTGCTAGTGTGATGTTTTTTGAATTAAATACCAAACAAGACGATATTTTATGGCCGTTTTGGATGGCCATGAATCTGCTTATTGCTTTAATGGCATTGGGTCAATACATTTGGTATCGCCAAGTTAGAAAAACAGCCGAAAATAAAGAACAATTTTCAATGGTTGTGCCTTTTGCCCTAGGTTTTATGGGGTTAAACTTAGCGGGTCCTGGTGCTTTTACTGCAAACAGCGTGGTTGCAACTATTTCCATAAGTGCTTCGTTATTTTTTATTGCCTTGTCTATGTTTGCTTTTTTAACCAAAATTCCAGCTATAAAAGAAGGATTCAAACAACTTTGGGTTAAACCTAAAACAGAAACAGAACAGCAAGTAACTTGGGGGCATCAAGTCAATTTAGCCACAGGTATTACGGCGGTAAATGTATGGCAAATTGCCATTATTCGTAATTATTTAAATTACGGCCATAACTTTGGTGATTTTTCTTTTGCTTTTAAAAATAGCTTAACGTGGGGATTAATTGTCATTTTACCGTTAGTTTTTATCGTAATACTTAGCTTTATGCGTTCTGGATTTTTTAATCATTTATTAACTGCATCAAAAAACTACCTATTCTCTTTAGGACAAATTTGTATGTTTGTTTCTAGTTATGTATTACTGACGCTATTTTCAGGAACAGCGGTAAAGGCAGGTTTAATTGTTAAATACGGTTTAGTATGGAATTTAAGCTGGACACTAGGCTTTGTATTAGCAACCTTAACATTGCTTTCGGTTGGTTTATTGCTGTATAGAATGGTTATTTTAAACAATATCAAATCTTGGCAAGAACACGAAGTGGCACAGCTTTTAAAGAATTAAAATTGTAAAAACCGTTGTATTTACCAATCTATATTTAGATTTGGTTGGTTTAATTAACGGTAAATTCAAAACAAAAAAAGGGCGATGCGAGTTAAAAAATAACTTGCACCGCCCTTTTTATTGAGCTTGATTTAGATTTAAAAATACTAAATTTTGATAACTCTAAGGTTTACTAGCAAATGCACAAACCTTAGGTTATGTAATTAATTATTAACATCCGCCTTAACAATCGCTTTAGTATAAGAGTTTGTTTGCATCTCAACCACTTCTACCGTTATTACTACATCGTGCTTTAGTATTGCTTTGTCTTGCGTTGCATCAGTTTTTACACTTGCCGTTAAAGCGCTTAATATTGATTGAGATAACAGCTGTTTTTCAATTTCAGTTTTACCCGTATGCGTTTTACACACCACATGAATAAATCCAGTTTGCTCTAAACCCAATTTATAACAATCAGCCTTATAAGCTCTAATTTTTATATTATTTGGGTTTACAACTTGCGTGTTTGCCACAGAATCAAATATTGAATTTACCAGGCCTGGCATGCCCTGTGGCAGACCATCTTTTTTGTGAGCACAGGGCAGATTGTATTTTTCAATAGAATCAGCACTGTATTCAATAATAATATGTGGCATAAAACGGTTTACTCATTAATAACGTAATTAAAAATAACAGAATTAAAATCAATTCAATTTACATTAACCAAATTTACATTAACTACATTAAAGCGTAATAATTTCAAACTCAGTATCCGCTAATGATTCTGCACCACCCGTGTTTGTTAATACCACTGATGACGTTTTGTCATTGGTTAGATATTTATCTGCCATAACGCGTAAATCATCAATGGTGGTAGAAATAACCCCTTCACGATATGCCATACGAATATCATGCGTACGACCGTATAACTCTTGATAAAAGGCCTTTTTCATTTCACCGGCTGGTGATCCTGGTTTATCCATTGAGCTAATGACGTTTAAAATCGCTTCATCCACTTTAGCTTGTGTGGCTTCTGAACTCATTAACCAATCTTTAGCGCGTTTAAAATCGGCATAGGTTTCTAATAAACGTGGGTCACGGTATGAGTAAAATACAAATGCCGCCGCTTCTGCGTTATAAGATGCACCGCCACCATAAGCACCACCCTTTTCACGAATGGTTGAATGTAAGAAGCCATTGCGTAAACACGCACCCAACACTGATAATTTAGCGGCATCTTCATGGTCTGACATTACCGCAGGATAAGCTAAAGCACAAAAATTGACTTGTGTACTGGTTACCCAGGCTTGGTTAATAGGTTGTTGGTTAGCGCTGAATTCAAAACCTGCAATATCTGTATTTAGTGCTTGAGAATCTGCCCAAGCCGTTTGCATGGTTGATAGAGCTGTATCCATTCCTGTTTCATCACTGACAACTAAAGCTTGTTTAGGCGACTGCTTGATTTTGGATTGAATAGAACTTAAGCCATTACTAAGCGATTGCATGGCATCGTCTGAATCTTGAAGCTCTTTATGTAATTGCTTAATGTACTGAATACCTTTAAAACCCGAACGTTCAAATTTCCATTTAGCCGCAGGTGTAAAGTTTTGTACTGCAGCCATCATCGCTAGACCGTGCCCGTTACCTGTAATACCTTGATCAACTGAAGCTCTAATTTGCGAGACTAAATCTTTTAAACGAGCCGTTTCATCAAAACGTGCTTCATTTAAGGTTTCATTGAGTAACTCTGCCATAGGTAATTGGTTACGGTTTAAGGCTTTGGAAGACAAAATAAAGTGACTATGACAACCATTTGGCTCACCCAATTTAGAATGAATGCTCGAACGTGCCGAAATGCTACCAGTAACTTCTGCTTGGTAAGATTGCATTTCAATGTAATCTCTTTTAGCTGTACCCACCTCGGTTAAACAACTATTAAAGAGCGGCATTATGGCTTGCTCTTGTTCAGTTAACTGCGGCAAATCAATAATCAACTGTTCATAGGTTAAACCATTGGTTCCACACTGATAACTCTTAACCGACATATTAGCCACTTGCGAGGTTTGTGCAGGATATTCTTTAATTTCTGCAGGAATATCATCCTTGGTTACTTCAGGCAAAATACTTGGATCATCTTCTTGCGATTGACGTTCATCTAATGCCAAAGCTTGATCAACAATAGCTTGTTTTTCTGCTTCGGTTAACTTAGCTTGAATCGCTGCTAACTTAGCTTTTTCTGCTTTTTCTTTTTGTGCCGAAAGTTCCGTATCTGGTTTCATGGTTAAACGTACACGATGCATATTGTTTAACAATAATTTTTTTACCAGGCCTGGTATAAAGTCAGGCGACTTTACTTCATCTTCAAGTTGTTTAAGTGCAGAATCGGTATCTAACAATGCAATTGGGTCACCATCGTGTAAAGCACCTGCTAATGAATGTAAAATAAGCTGTAATCCGTAAGGATAGCTATCACCACCCACTTCACGTTGCGACAACTCTAATTGATGCAACATCGCTTCTACTTGAGATTGCTCAACGCCTTCATTGGCAATGCGTTGTAATTCAGTCAATATTAAATCTTCAATCGCTTGCGCGTGTTCTGGTTCAGAGCCTTGAACACCTACTACAAACGCCATTTCTTTATTAGATTCTTCAAAACCACAAAGTGGTGATGGTGCATTAGCTAAATCCGTTTCTTCTAGCACTTTACGCAGTGGTGAAGCACTGTTATCTAATAAAACCGCCGCCAATAAATGACCACGCAATACTTGCAATGGATCTTTGTTTTGACCTAACAGCCAACCTAAAACAATATGTGTTTTATTAGTAACATCTTCTTCATCCAGCGCGTAACTAGCTTCAACCTCTTTAGGTTCAGAATAACGCGGCTCTAAACCAACATGCACTTGAGGCACCGTATCTTTAAAACGTGCTAAAGCAAGGTCTTGAAACTGCGTTTGATGTTCCAAAGCAGAAATATCACCATAAGTCATAAATACCGAATTTGAAGGATGATAATGCAGTTTGTGGAAATCGAGTAACTGTTGATGCGTTAAATCTGGAATATCTTCTGGCTCACCGCCACTGTTGTAGTGGTATGTGCTTGTTGGATACAACTCAGCAGAAAAAGCCTGCCAAAGTGTTGAAACAGGCGAACTCATTGCCCCTTTCATTTCATTAAAAACCACACCTTTATAGGTTAAGGGTGAATTTGGATTATCCATCTCTTCAAATTCAAAATGATGCCCTTCTTGGGCAAAATCTAAAGCATCTAAATTCGGAAAAAACACGGCATCCATATAGACTTGCAGAAGGTTTTGAAAATCTTTACGGTTTTCTGTTGCAAATGGATAAGCCGTCCAATCACTTGAGGTAAATGCATTCATAAACGTATTTAACGAACGGCGAATCATCATAAAGAATGGATCGCGAACCGGGTACTTTTCACTTCCGCATAATGTAGTGTGTTCCAAAATGTGCGCCACACCCGTTGAATCCATAGGTACCGTTCTTAAACCAACCAAAAACACATTTTGCGGATCATCAGCCGCCAAATGATAATGTGCAGCACCTGTTACTTTATGCTCAAAATGCTGAATGGTTAAGTTTAGAGAGTCAATTTCATGCTCACCTTTAAATTCAAATGCGGGGTGGCTTTTTGGTGCCGTTTGGATAGTTTTATTGCTCATACAGTTTCCGTTTTTGTGTAACGTTTTTTGTGAAGTTTTATAATTTCATTGATTATAAACAAAAAAAGGCCACCATACGGCGGCCTTTTCTATCTATAAACTGACAATAAAATTAAGATTATTGTTCAACAGCGGTCATAGAAAGTTTTACACGACCTTGCTTATCAATATCCGTTAATTTCACTTTAATTTCTTGGCCTTCAGTTAAATATTTATTCACGTCTTCTACACGCTCTTCAGCAATTTGAGAAACATGAACTAATCCTTCACGACCTGGCATATAGGCAACAAAAGCACCAAAATCAACGATTTTCTTAACTACCGCATCGTACGTTTTACCAATTTCTGGTTCAGCGGTAATTTCAGCAATTCGTGCTTTAGCCACATTAGCTGACTCATCATCTTTTGCTGCAATTTTCACATTACCGTCGTCATCAATTTCAATGGTACAACCTGTCTCTTCTGTTAGAGCACGAATGGTTGCACCACCTTTACCAATAATTTCACGTACTTTCTCAGGCTTAACTTTAACCATAAAGAAACGAGGAGCCGTAGCGCCAACAGATTCATTTGAAACACTAATCGCTTTAGCCATTTCACCTAAAATATGCATACGCCCTGCTTTAGCTTGATCTAAAGCAATTTGCATAATTTCTTCAGTAATCCCTGTGATTTTAATGTCCATTTGAAGAGCGGTAATACCTTGATCTGTACCCGCTACTTTAAAGTCCATATCACCAAGATGATCTTCATCACCTAAAATATCAGAAAGCACAGCAAAGCCGCTCTCTTCTTTAATTAAACCCATCGCAATACCGGCAATTGGCGCTGCAATTGGCACACCAGCATGCATTAATGACATTGAAGTACCACAAACTGACGCCATTGAAGATGAACCGTTAGATTCGGTAATTTCTGAAACCACACGAATGGTATATGGAAACTCTTCTGCTGTTGGTAATAAAGCCGCAACACCACGACGAGCCAACATTCCGTGACCAATTTCACGGCGACCTGGACTACCTGTACGACCACATTCACCTACCGAGAATGGAGGAAAGTTATAATGCAACATAAAACGATCGTGATAAGAACCTGTTAAATCATCCACAATCTTAGCGTCACGCTCTGTTCCTAAAGTTGTTACCACTAAGGCTTGAGTTTCACCACGGGTAAATAATGCAGAACCATGCACTTGTGGCAACACGCCTACTTGGCAATTAATCGCACGAACGGTTTGAGTATCACGGCCATCAATACGAGGTTCACCAGCAATAACACGGCCACGAACGATGTCTTTTTGCACCTTACCAAACATGCCTTCAATCTCTTTATCATTAAAACCATTTTCATTGGTTTCAGAAATTGCTAAAGCGTCCATGGCTTTGGCTTTTGCAGCATCTAATGCCGCATAACGGTCCATTTTATCGGCAATAGAATAAGCGGCTTCTACATCAGAACGAATTAAACCGAATACGGCCTCTTTTAGTTCTACATTCACCTCTGGCGCTTGCCAATCCCAACGTGGTTTACCAGCTTGTTCAGCAAATTCAGCAATCGCATCAATGGCCACTTGCATTTGTTGATGACCAAACATCACCGCGCCTAACATTACATCTTCAGGAAGTTCAGCCGCTTCAGATTCAACCATTAATACCGCGTCTTTAGTACCCGCAACACTTAATTCTAAATCAGAAGTAACAAGCTCTTCCAGGCTAGGGTTTAGCAAATATTCGTCATTGCTGTAACCAACGATTGCCGCACCAATAGGTCCGTCAAAAGGAATACCAGAAATGGCTAAAGCCGCTGATGTTCCTAACATAGCGGCAACTTCAGTTCCTACTTCTGGGTCAAGAGAAACAACCGTGGCAATAATTTGAACTTCATTTAAAAACCCTTTAGGAAATAAAGGACGAATAGGACGGTCAATTAAACGAGACGTTAAGGTTTCTTTTTCAGAAGGACGACCTTCACGTTTTAAAAAGCCACCAGGAATTTTACCTGCCGCATAGGCTTTTTCTTGATAATTAACCGTTAAAGGGAAAAAATCTTGCCCTGCTTTAGCGGATTTAGCAGCCACTGCTGTAACTAATACACGCGTGTCTCCCATACCAATCATAACGGCACCGTCTGCTTGGCGAGCAATCTCTCCAGTTTCTATCGTAACTTGGTGTTTTCCATACTGGAAAGTCTTAGTAATTTTGGCCATCTTTTGTCCTTTTAAATCATTCATTGGGTTCAAACTTATTTCTGCATACTTTTTGTTGTCTGAAACCTGAATCCCTAATGAAATGACTACCGTGCATTCTATTAGGGATTCAGGCTATCGGGTTACAGCCAATCTATTTTGCAAAAAATAAAGTGGATTCATTCTACTCTTAAACGTAAAGGATTTAAAACTAAACAAGCAGTTTTTTACGTAAGTTTAAGCAAAAACACAGAGCAAACAGAATAACAAATTTTAGACATAAAAAAACCCCGCATTGCGGGGCCTTTTTGAGCTTTTGAACCAGTAAATAATAAATTATTTACGTAGACCAAGACGCTTGATAAGAGCTAGGTATCTTTCACCATCTTTCTTATGAACGTAGTCTAAAAGCTTACGACGACGACTAACAAGACGAAGAAGACCAGTACGAGAATGGTTGTCTTGCTTGTGAGTTTTAAAGTGCTCAGTAAGGTATTTGATACGTGCAGTTAAAAGTGCAACTTGAACTTCAGGTGAACCAGTATCACCTTCTTTTGTTGCGTATTCAGCAACGATTTTAGCTTTAACTTCTGCGTTAAACATAATGTTTACTCCATTGGATCGGTCTTAATAAAAAATCGTCTCCACAACCGATGATAGGGACGAATTCGCGTATTTTACTGATTTTTCACCAGAATACAACAATTTATCATTTATTTTTAATGAACCACGAAGTCACGAAGTGTTCTTTATAATGAAATAGAAGCTTACGAATAGTAAGTGACTAACGACTAACAAAGAAATTTAAATGATATAAACTTAATTTTCGAGTTAGTTCAGTTTTAAATAATGTCAGATCAAGGCGTGAGTAAGGAGCCTACATATAGTAGGTGACGAACGAACAACGCAGAGATGGCAGTATTTAAAGCCGAAATAACCGATAAATTTATTGAGTTTATTTATTCCTAAGGCTGTTCAGTTCGAGGCAGGAGAAAGGAGCTTACGAATAGTAAGTGACTGCCGACTAACAAAGAAATGGACGACCTTAGGAGCAAATAAACCAATAAATTTTTATTGTTTGCCAAACCCTTTCATATAACTTCCTAACGCCGAAATATCGTTACTCATATTGCGCACCAGGATATCTAAACTCACAATTGCGTTTTCTAAAATATTTACAACAATATAGGGTTCTTCTACTTTAATACGGTCATACATTGGACGGGTTAATTCAAGTAACTTAACGCCTTTTTTACTTGCTTCCATACGTAATTCACGTGGTTTTCTGTCAAAGAAAGACATCTCACCAATAAGACTGCCTTCTCCTTGTCTACCAACAGGGGCTGGCCCTTGACCTTTAAAGCTTATAAACTCTACATTACCGCTAACAATAATCGCTAAAAAATCACCTACGTCACCACGATCTAAAATCATGTCGCCACCAGCGTAATCTTTTTCAATCAAGTAATGCGTTAACTTTTCTACATCTTGTTTTGTTAGAGATTCGCAAATAGCGTTCTCTTGGAAAAAAGTGAAAAGATCTTTTGCTGACATTGAAATCATAAATTTATTCTCCTTATGTAACCTAAAGTGATTTTTGTATCAGTGCTAAACACCACTGGAATACAAATCATTTTATTTTTTATTTTATACTTTATTTTGAGCCAAAAATGATGCGACAGGTCGTCCATCATCTATCGTTTCTACTTTATCAATTATTATAGTAAATCCCGCAAAAAAATGCGCTAACTCACCATGCTTTAAAATAAAGTTTGGGTTCTTTGGTGAGCCAAACTTTTCAACCCCTTCGGTAAAGGTTTGAAACAGCACAAAACCACCCGGTTTTATAGCTTGTTTAATATAATTAAACGTTTCACGATTTAAAAAACGTACCATCGTAATTAAATCAAATTGTTGTTCAGGTAAACAGCCTGCTTTTTTGATATCACAACATTTAAACTTTACATTTGCACCAGATAAATTGGCTAAAGCTTTGGAGCGTTTAAGCACTTTAGATTCATTATCTATAGCGGTCACATTCATACGGTTCTTAGCCAAGAATATAGCGTCACGCCCTCCGCCACAACCAATATCTAATACGGTTGGACGAGCACCTTCTTCTAAGTTAAAAGAAAGCTGTGATTGATTCAATAGATCAACAAAATGGCTTACTAAACCACTGGGCGACCAAAGTATTTTAGAATCTGAACCTGATTTTACCAGGCCTGGTAAATTACTTGACCAATCTTGCATGGCTTGATTTGATTGAATCACTAAAGATCCACAAACCAAATACCCTTTACTGTCTAAAAATATACTGGCGGCTTCAATTTCTTCTTTGTCTCCAACCAAATAAAGCTTAGCTGGCGCAGCAGGCAAGGCATTTAGGCTTTCTGGAAGATTTTGCCAACTTAGCCAGGTAGCGCCTTTTAGATGATTGAGTTTATAGTCTTCAAAAGAACGTAAATCGATTATGCCATCGGCTTTTTGAAAGACCATTATCCTGCCACACTTTCGGGTAAATTAAACACTCGTTTTGGTTTAAGCAACTGTTTATCCGCTTGCCATTCACCTACTGCAATACAAATATCATTTTCATAAAAACGCACTAAATCGGTTTGTGGTTGCGCAAACTCTAACTTACCGCCGTGACGTATTAAATCCGCTTGTTCATGGGTTAAATCAATACGTTGCAAATGTTGTATGGCAATATCTAAAGGTTGAACACAAGCATCAAGCTGCGTTTCAATTTCTTCTAGGGTTAACATGTTTTCACCTAGCAAACTGCCTGTTTGTGTACGATGTAAGGCAATTAAATGCCCTACTGTACCTAACGCTTTGGCAATGTCTTCACCTAAGGTTCTAACGTAAGTTCCTTTAGAACAATGCACATCAAATACAATTTGATTGTCTGTAAATGAAACCAAACTCAAATTTAAAATTTTAACCGGGCGAGCTGGCCGATCTATTTCAATGCCTTGACGTGCATAAAAATAGAGCGGCTTACCTTGATGTTTTAACGCTGAATACATCGGTGGAATTTGTTCAATATCACCTTCAAATTGACGTAAAACGGATTCGATTAATTCTTGCGTTAATTTAGGTACCGGTAAGGTGTTAATAACCTCACCTTCTGTATCGCCAGTATCGGTTTGTTGACCCAGTTTAAGCGTAGCGGTATAGCGTTTATCTGATTCTAAAAGCAAACCAGAAACCTTAGTGGCTTCACCTAAACAAATAGGCAAAAGCCCCGTAGCAAATGGATCTAAAGCGCCTGTATGGCCGCCTTTTTTGGCGTTAAAAGCACGAATCACTTTTTGAAGAATGCCATTGGATGAATCACCAACGGGTTTGTTTAATAAAACAATACCGTTTACAACACGTTTAGGCGCTCTTTTAATTTGTGGTCTTTTAGCCTTTTTGGGTTGAATCTGTTCAGACATTTATGAATTTAAAGCCTTATTAATAAGCTCTTCCATATGCTGCGCATGTTCTGGAATACTGTCATAGTAAAATCGAATATGCGGCACAATGCGTAAACGTAAGCGTTTGCCTATCTCTGAACGAAAAAAACCTTGAGCTTTTTCTAAAGCCGCTAAAGCATCCGCCACTTCTGGATCATTTTCATTAAACCCCATTAGGGCAAAGTGAATTTTGGCAACACTTAAATCTTTACTGATTTTACAATCCGTAATGCTCATATTTTGAAAACGTGGGTCTTTAACTTCTTGCACAATTAGTTGTGCAATCGTTCTTCTAATTTCTTGAGCGACTCTGGTTGGTCTACTCACCGTTTGATTACTCATAATCTCTTTACTCTTGAAGACTTATTGCTCATTTAAGATACATAAAAGTCTCATTAAAATCAAAAAGCCCCAATGGTAAATCATTTGATTATCCCATTGAGGCAGTTTGAGTGATCAATTTTAAGGTTTAAATGCAATTTACCAGGCCTGGTAAATTGTATTTAAAGGTCTTAATAAACAAAACGCGGTATTAATCTAAAGTACGTTTTACTTCTACGCGTTGGTAACACTCAATTTGGTCACCGGCTTTAACATCGTTGTAATCTTTAACGCCAATACCACACTCAATACCTTTTTGAACTTCTGGTACGTCATCTTTAAAGCGACGAAGTGATTCAAGTACACCTTCGTAAATAACCACGTTTTCACGTAATACACGAATTGGGTTATTACGTTTAACAGAACCTTCTGTCACCATACAACCAGCGATAAGACCAATTTTAGGTGCTTTAAAGACTTCACGAACATCCGCAATACCAACAATATCTTCACGGAATTCAGGTGCCATTTTACCTTCAATTGCACGTTTCACTTCATCTACAATTTCATAGATTACGCTGTAATATTTAAGGCCAATACCTTCGTTATCAATAATACGTTTTGCAGACGCATCTGCACGTACGTTGAAACCAAAGATTAATGCATCAGAAGCAATGGCTAAGTTAGCATCCGTTTCTGAAATACCACCCACACCAGAAGAGACAATAACCACTTTAATCTCATCTGTAGAAAGCTTAGTCAGCGCATCTGAAATGGCTTGAATAGAACCTTGTACGTCAGCTTTAAGAATAATATTAACGTTTTGAACATCACCTTCTGCCATTTTGTTGAACATATTATCCAACTTAGACTTCTGCTGACGTGCAATTTTAAGTTCTTTAAACTTACCTTGGCGGAAAGAGGCGGCTTCACGAGCTTTACGTTCGTTTTCAACCGTAATCATTTCATCACCAGCAACTGGGACACTAGAAAGACCTAAAATTTCAACTGGAATTGAAGGCCCAGCTTCTAAAATAGATTCACCTGAATCACTGATTAAGGCACGTACACGTCCGTATTCCATTCCACAAAGTGCAATATCACCTTTTCTTAGAGTACCTGACTGAATCAATACGGTTGCAACTGGCCCACGACCTTTATCAAGACGTGATTCAATAACAACACCTTTAGCGTGCCCTTCTGTAGGCGCTTCAAGTTCTAGCATTTCAGATTGTAAAGAGATGGCATCTAAAAGCTCATCAATCCCTAAACCTGTTTTTGCTGATACTGGTACAAACTGAGTGTCACCACCCCATGACTCTGGAATCACTTCTTCGGCCGCTAACTCTTGCATAACACGGTCCATATTAGCCGCTTCTTTATCCATTTTGTTAACCGCTACAACAATCCCAACACCAGAAGCTTTTGCGTGTTGAATGGCTTCTTTTGTTTGTGGCATAACACCATCATCAGCGGCCACAACAATAACAACCACATCCGTAACATCTGCACCACGAGCACGCATTGCTGTAAAGGCCGCGTGACCAGGAGTATCAATAAAGGTAACACCACCAGTGTCAGTATCTACATGGTAAGCACCTATGTGCTGTGTAATACCACCCGCTTCTCCGCTAGCAACTTTTGCTTTACGAATGTAATCAAGTAATGAAGTTTTACCATGGTCAACGTGACCCATAATGGTAACAACCGGTGAACGGTGAACCGTTTCACCATGATATTCTTGGTTTACAACTTCATCTTCAATCGTTACTTCATTGAAAGCTACGGCTTTATGCCCCATTTCTTCAACAATCAACATGGCTGTTTCTTGATCAAGAATTTGGTTAATGGTGGCCATAGTGCCAAGTTCCATCATCATAAACTTAATGACTTCACCTGTTTTAACAGACATTTGTTCTGCTAAAGCGGCAAGTGTAATACTTTCAGGTACTTTAACTTCACGAATAACAGGTTCAGTAGGTTTTTGGAAACCATGCTCATTATCTGCTTGAGCAACATTGCGCTTATCAACTTGACCTTTACGCCCTTTTCCACGACGATTTGGGAATGCATTTGAGCGGTTATTGGTTTTTTTACCTTTACCTTTTGGACCATCTACACCATCATTTGCCTTACGGGTTTCGTGATGTTTTTGATCTTTGGCTTTTTTAGTCGCTTTAGAATGATCTTCTTTTGGCGGAACTGGAGCAATCTTAGCAATGGTCTCTTGATCCAAAACTTCTTTTTGTTCAGGTTCTTTTTTGCTTGATTTAGATTCAACAGGTTGAACAACTTCTTGTACAACCGTTTCTTCTACTTTTTCTTCTACAATTGGAGCCGTTTCAACCACTTCTTCAACGATAGGCTCTTCAACAACAGGTTCTTCAACCTGTTCTGGTTTTTTAACGTAAGTGCGTTTTTTACGAACTTCAACATTTACGGTGCGTTTACCACTGCCAGAACCCGCTGAAAGGTTTAGCGTTTGTTTACGACGCAGTGTTACCTTTGCAGGTGCATCTTCAGATGCATCACCATGTAGGCTTTTTAAATAGTTTAGTAATGTACGCTTCTCTTCTTCTGATAAATTATCAGACTGTTTTTTACCTTTAACACCTGATTCATTTAATTGTGCAATTAGTTTTTCAACAGAAAGGTTAAGCGTCTCTGAAAATTGTTTTATTGATACTTCGGCCATCGAAACTCTTCCTTTTTATTATTCAAACCATGGTGCGCGCGCTTTAAGAATAAGTTCACCAGCAGCAGTCTCATTCATCTCTACATATTCCAGTAGCTCATCAGTACCGAGTTCTGCTAAATCTTCTTGTGTGATCACACCGTTTTTAGCTAATTGAATAGCCATTTCTTCTGTCATACCTTCTAGAGCCAGTAAATCTTCAGCGGGCTCGGCTAAGGCTGTTTTTTCTTCTGCAACCAATGCTTGTGTTAATAAAGCATCTTTAGCACGTTGCTTTAACTCACCAACCAGGTCTTCGTCAAAGCCATCAATTTCAAGCATTTCTGTTGCTGGTACATAAGCCACTTCTTCAACGGTTGTAAAGCCTTCAGCAACCAACACCTCGGCAAAATCTTCGTCAATATCAAGTGCCGTAACAAAAACGTCTATTTGGTCTTTAGATTCTGTTTCGTGCTTTTCGGCCATATTTGTTTGGGTCATAACGTTAAGTTCCCAACCCGTCAACTCACTGGCAAGACGAATATTTTGTCCATTTTTACCAATCGCTTGAGAAAGCTGTTCATCTTCAACCGCTAAATCCATAGTATGTCTATCTTCATCAACCATGATTGAAGTAACTTCTGCAGGTGCCATGGCGTTAATAACAAATTGTGCATCGTTTGGATCCCAAAGAATAATATCAATTCTTTCACCAGCCAATTCATTAGTCACGGCCTGAACACGTCCACCACGCATACCAACACAAGCACCAATTGGATCTAAACGTGGGTCATTAGCACGTACTGCGATTTTTGCACGGAAACCAACATCACGAGCGGCGCTCATAATATCAATTAAATCATCGGCAATTTCTGGCACTTCAATTTTGAACAATTCAATTAACATCTCTTTACAAGCTCGAGACATAAATAATTGTGGGCCACGAGGGCGGAAAGAAACTTCTTGTAAGTAACCGCGAACACGATCACCAATACGGAAGTTTTCGCGACCAATTAACTGGTTACGCATAATCACTGCATCAACATTGTCGCCCATATCAAGAATGACATCACCACGATCAATACGTTTTACCTGGCCTGTTAAAATCTCGCCAACACGTTTCTCGTAATTTTCTACGACTTTCTTGCGTTCAGCTTCACGAACCTTTTGAATAATCACTTGTTTGGCAGTTTGTGCACCTATACGACCAAAATCAATCGATTCCATTGGCTCTTCAATATACTCACCAATTTCAATATTTGGATCTTCATCAACCGCATCCATTTCGCGGATATACCAACCAACATTATCTTCAATTGCTGTGGCATCTTCAATCACTTCCCAACGACGGAATGTTTCATAGTCACCGGTATGACGATCGATGGTAACGCGAACATCCATTTCGTCGTCGTAACTTCTACGTGTTGCGGTTGCTAATGCGGTTTCAATGGCATCAAAGATGATTTCTTTATCAACACCTTTTTCATTGGCCATAATTTCAACAACGGCTAATACTTCTTTACTCATTTCTGTCTCGCTCTAATTCTGTTTAATACTTCAAAACTGGGGATTAAAACTGCTTTAAAATTTGGGTTTAAAGTGGTCTCTAAAATTGCGGAACCACATTTGCTTTATCGATTAAATCAAAAGGAACTTCATAAAGTTCACCATCAACTTCTAGTTCAATACCTGATTCAGTGACCTTAACCATAGGGCCTTTAAAACGCTTTCTACCTAAAATCGATACACTACTACGAACTTGCACCTCTTGGCCTTCATAGCGTTTATATTGATCAGGTGTAAATAACAGACGATCCATACCTGGCGATGAAACCTCTAAGCGAAATTCACTGCTAATTACGTCTTCTACATCTAAAATCGCACTAATTTGTTTGCATACTGCATAGGTTTCATCAGAGTTGACCGTGCCATCTGATTTTTCTATAAATATGCGTAATAACGTGTGTCGGCCGGCGGGCATGTATTCCATACCCCACCAATTAAATCCCATTGATTCAACCGTTGGTTTTAACGCGTTTTCTATCTTTTCTTCAATTGTCACTTATTACTAATTCCAAGTATTCTGAAGTTTAAATAACAAAAAACCCCGTAAAAACGGGGTTTTTTAAAATTCGAACCGCCGCTTAACCTATTTAAGCGACCCTCGATAAAACTTTTTAAAAAATCTGCGAGAATTATAACCATTTTTGTTTAATTGTCAAATACTTAAACATGAATTTTTATTGATTCTTTAATGTCTAATTGACTAAACTATGCCAGATATTTTTCTCTATCCTGTTGTAATTTAACAAAAATTAATGATGTCATCAATGCATCACTAAATGCATCGTGCTGTCCTATATTAGGAATATCTAGGCTTTTAAGAATAACATCAAATGAAAGATCAATATTAGGCTCAATACATGAGCGTTTATATTTTTGCATTGCATATTCATAATACATACCCGAAACTTCTATTTGAGGGTTGGGAAGCCCAATGCCTAAGTGTGGTTTTATCACTCTATTTACCATGGCAATATCAAACTCAAGATAATATCCAACCAGTGTCGCACCCCGAATAAACTCTAAAAACACCTTAATAGCGTCATACTCATTAACATAAAGAGCTTCACTATTTTCAACATCCATATTACGAATTTGATGAATCTCTATACTTTCTGCCGAAATATCATCTTCTTGCTTAATCACAAGGTTTAAGCTTTGACTTGTTTGAATTTCATTTTCAATAATCTTTATTGCACTCAGCGTGATGATTCGATCTTTTTTTCTATTCAAACCCGTCGTTTCACAATCAAAACAGACAAACACGCCCGGCTTTACATCAAATAAGTATTGATAATAAGGCTCTTTTAGTTGACGTTTAAGAGTATTTAACCGAGAACCTTTTAACCAAGCTTTTATATCTTCTAACATTACAACGAACCATCAAGTGCAAAATGATGACTAATTCGTTTTTTAAATTCATCTACTACACCAAAACTTTGTTTAAGCAACCCTTGCTGCATATGACTAAGATCAGATAAACGAATTTTATTGTCAGGTATGTCACAACCATTAGCGAGCTGATTAAGCATAGATTCAAGCCTTAAGGTATTTAAAAAATTAAGGGTTTCACCCAATTCAATACCAAACTCTTTTTCAAACACGCCTGCATCCATAAGTGCTTTTATACGCCAATGAGTATTGGTTTTTGAAATACCCGTCTCCAATGCATAGCAACGTACACCATGCACAATACTAAAAATTCCGCCTTTTTTAATATCAATAACTTCATGACCAGCTTCAGAATCTGCTACCAGGCCTCCTAAAAAACCTATTGGTGTTTTAAACCTTAATACCGGCACGGCAAAATGTCGTAAAAAGTTTGAATAACGTTCTTTCTCGTTTTGTAAAGATTCTTTAAGCTCTTTTAGCCACTCTTTCTGACCAAATACGGCTTCAGCATCAAACAAAATAGCGGCATGCATAAAGTTTTCATCAGAAGGATTTGCAAACCAATGTGCAACTTTAAGCATAAAGTCAGATTGACTCATACGCCAATCTTGATTGGAAAGCATAATATTTCCAGGACATGGAGGAAACCCCATGTCTTGCAACGTTTTTATAAATTTTGATGCAAATTCTTGCAACTCAAAACGTTCACTATCAGTCAGTTCATCAGAATAAAGAAGTGCATTATCTTGATCTGTACGAATCACTTGTTCAGAGCGGCCTTCACTACCCATAACAAATATACAAACCTTATTAACCAAATGCGTTGGCAATAAAAACTCAACAAGCTTGTAAATCATCTTACGGTGCAATTCGTTAACAAGCTTGGCAATATAGTGAGTTTTAATTCCCTTACGATTAAGATTTCCGATTAATCCATCAATCTGCTCTCCAAGCACCACTAAATCAGCAACAGACTGTGCTTGCTCAACCTTTAATAAAACTAAACCCGATTGATTTGCAAACAAACTCATTAAATCTTTTTGATGTAAAAACCCTCGATACCCTTTATCTCCTCGGACAACCAATCGATCAATCTGAAAGCGGGTCATCTTTAATAAAGCATTAAACAAATAATCAAACTCATGCACTGTTTGAACGGGCTTATTTGCTAACTTACCGAGTGTTAAAGAGGCTAAATCTGGTTCATTCTTTGCTAGAAGCTTTAATATATCTGTAGAAGTGACTATTCCGATTTCTGAATCATTAAACTCAACAATGCAAGCATCAGTTCGGTGTTCTACCATTCGTTGAGCGGCATGATGCAAAGTAGACTCATAAGAAAGCGAAACATAAGGCTGTAAAGGTGCAGAACAAACCGTATCCATCATCACCTCTGTTGAGGTAGCCGATTGAACAGCTTCATGAATACGGTTTAATTTTTCAACAATTGAAGAGTTAAAAAAGTGAGCAAAATCGTGACTGTGCTCAAAGGCCTTTAAAAAAAGGGTTGCTGGTAACTTATAAGCAATAGCCTCTTCTTGCACTTCATAATGAGTGGTACGCTCTGCCTCAGACAAAATATCAGTATCACCAAAAAAACCACGCACACTATAGCGAGAGGTAACCTCGTCACCCTTAATTTCTGCCACCTTTCCTTTAATTAAAATATAGAGAAAATTCTTATCTAAAGCGTCCTTAAATTTAATCACCGTCTTGTGCGGTAAATAAACCACATTCATACTATCGGCGAGCTCATTTAATAATGTTTCTTCAAGATGATCAAACGGAGGGATTTGTGCAAGAAAATCTCGCTGCTGGGTAACTGCCATATGTTTAATAACCATTCATTTTCATTACGTTAATAATACTCTGAAAATACAGGTATGTAATAAAAAACAGGACAAAAAATGATATTAAACATTAATTAAGAACATAAAAAAAGGGGCTAAAAGCCCCCTTTTTATAACACGTAATAATCTAAATTATTTTCCGTGTGCTTTCGCCATAAACTCTTCTGTATTACCGCGGTCGCTAGTCATCATACTAACAACAACAGTCACAAGAATTGCTACTGGAACAGAGTAAAGTGCTGGGTTAACTAATACATCTAAACCTAACATCGTTTTCAGTCCAAAGAACTTAGAGAACGTGAACAATAAAGAGAATACTAGACCTGCTACCATACCCCAAATAACGGCTTGGCTTGTTAAACCTTTCCACCAAACGGCCAATACTAATACCGGAGCAAAAGTTGAAGCCGCAATACCAAAACACATACCTACAAGCATGGCTACGTTTTCTTCTTTTAACCATACAGACATTGCTATTGCAACGACCGCAAGGAAGAAAGCACCAATTTTAGCAAATCTAAGTTCTTGCTCATCCGTTGAGTTAGGATTAATAACACCTTTATAAAGGTCGTGAGACAAAGAAGATGTTGCTGAAATCAATAGACCAGCTGACGTACTTAACATTGCTGCCATCGCGCCTGCTGCAATCACACCCATTAGGACCTGACCACCCAGCATGTCACCAAGCATAGGCATTGTCATGTTCTTCGCTTTACCAACTTCGCCGCTTGCAATCATTTTGATTAACTCAGGATATAGAGCGTACATTGCAATTAAACCAACAAAGAAGATTGCTGTATAGAATACGGCTAAGCCCCAAATAGTAATCTCAGCTGACTTACGAGCATCAGAAGCGTTTGATACTGTATAGAACTTGATTAAGATGTGTGGCAACCCTAATACACCAAGGAACAAGGCAATAACAAGAGAAGCTTGGTTAGCAAAGTCACGCAGACCAACACCTGGGGTAACGGCTGATGGAGCATCAGTCATCAATGCACGTACTGCATCAACAGCTGCGCCTGGGCTAGATGCTGCTGTTGCAGCGACTACTGCTTCAGCATTCGATGCCGCTAATTTTACTGGAACCATAGTTTCAGCCGCTGTAATAACACCTCCTGGATTACCTCCAAACAGATGCACTACACCGAATACAAGTAGAAACAGCATTGCGCCAAAAAGAATTGACCCCTGAATAGCTTGGTTATACGAAGTCCCTTTCATACCACCAATGATTACAAACAAGGCCATTAAAGAACCTGTAACCAATACTGTTGGCAGATAATCCCAACCAAGAAGTAGTCCAAATAGGTAACCTGCTCCCACAATTTGCGGAACTAAGTACATAACACAAAGCACTAATGTTGAAACCATTGCAACGGTACGAATCTTTTTTGAATGCTCAGTAAAGCGTGCATTCAAAACATCAGCCGCCGTAAATTTACCAACATTTTTAAGAGGGCTTGCAATCGTTAATAAAACAACAACCCACGCAGCAAAGAAACCAATGGCAAGCCACCAACCGTCAACACCTTGAAGTGCAACGGCACCAGCCACACCTAAAAAACTGGCAGCTGAAGCATAATCACCTAGCATAGCTAGACCATTTACACGAGGTGAAATACCTCCACCAGCAACGTAAAAGTTTGCTGTACTTCCTGTTGAAGCACGGTGATAAAAACTAATCCAAATCGATAGACCTATACCAAGTACAACGATAACTAGAGCAACAAGATTTTCCATTATTCATTTTCCTCAGCATTCATTTTCTTCAAATACAAGCGAGTAATGATTACACCACTAATGATGACCAATAACCCTCCCCAAATTGCTATAGGCATTCCACCTACAACTGTCGCAGCAAGATCTTGAAAACTTGCACTCACCATAAGTGCAACACCAAAATACAATACTGTGAAAATAGCCAATAATACGGCCGAATATTTAACTTTATTATTCACAAAGTTCCTCCTCATTAATAAACTAAATTGTCTAACGACAATCCTTATTTTTATTTTTATTTTTATTTTGACTTAGTTAAAAACTAAATAGAGACCTTTATATGAACCATAAACATAGGAAAAAAGTGAACAAGTTTTACTATTTGAGGCTTAAAACAAAAACAGTAAAATTTTAACCTTTTAAAGTTATTTATGATCCCGTATAGAGGTTTCAAATAGGTGTTAAAAAACAATCCGCCTTGTTTAACACCTAAAACAAGGCAGACAAATTCGGGTTTCCCCAAAAAACTGGTTAATATTCATATATCCAATTAAGACTTAACTAGATATTTTTAGATTATTTCTTTTTTTGAAATTGATCCAATATGCTTGGATCTTCTAAAGTAGAAGTGTCTTGAGTAATCTCTTCGCCTTTTGCGATTGTTCTTAAAAGACGTCGCATAATTTTACCCGAACGTGTTTTTGGTAAGTTGGAACCAAATCGAATGTCATCAGGTTTAGCAATCGGTCCAATCTCTTTACCTACATGCTCACGTAATTCTGCAATTAATGTAGTACGAGCCTCACCTTTTGGCGTATCGACATTCAATACCACAAATGCGGCTACCGCTTCACCTTTAATATCGTGAGGACGACCAACAATAGCGGCCTCAGCCACTAAGGCATGAGAAACTAAAGCAGATTCAATTTCCATCGTTCCTAAACGGTGGCCAGATACGTTTAAAACATCATCAACACGTCCAAGAATCCAGAAATAACCGTCATCATCTTGGTAAGCACTATCGCCTACTACATAATAAGGCACGCCATCTAATGGGAAATAGGTGTTTTTATAACGCTCATCATCACCCCAAATATTACGAATCATTGATGGCCAAGGCTTTTTAATCACTAAAAGTCCACCTTGCCCTTTACCAAGTTCATTGCCTTCTTCATCTAAGATAGCGGCATCAATACCTGGCAGTGGTCGAGTACATGAACCAGGTTTAAGTGGCGTTACTGGGAATGGAGCGATCATATGTGCGCCTGTTTCAGTTTGCCACCATGTATCAATAATTGGGCATTCGCCACGACCAATAACATCGTGATACCACATCCACGCTTCTGGATTGATTGGCTCACCCACTGTTCCCAATAAACGCAATTTAGATAAGTTATATTGATTTGGTAGATCTGCACCAAATTTCATTAAGGCACGAATCGCTGTTGGAGCTGTATAAAAAACCGTAACACCATGGTCTTGGCAAACTTGCCAAAAACGACCTGCGTCAGGATAAGTTGGCACGCCTTCAAACATAACAATAGTTGCACCAACAGAAAGAGGTCCATAAGCGACGTATGAATGCCCTGTAATCCAGCCTACATCCGCCGTACACCAAAAGACATCATCATCATTTAAATCAAACATCCACTCATTGGTTAAATGGGCATTTAATAAATATCCACCAGAACTATGTTGTACACCTTTAGGCATACCTGTTGAACCAGATGTATACAATAAAAATAGAGGGTGTTCAGCATTCACAGGAACTGGATCATGATAGTTACTCATACCAGCTTCAGCTTCCATCCAATCTATATCACGCCCTTCTTCCATATGAACAACATCGTCAGTTCTACGATAAACAATGACTTTTTTAACATGATCACAACCCTTAGCTAAGGCATCATCAACCGCACCTTTAAGAGGTATGGTTTTACCACCACGGCGACTACCGTTAGTCGTAATAACAAGCTTGGCTTGAGCATTTTCTATACGGTCACGTAAAGCCTCAGATGAAAAGCCACCAAACACAACTGAATGAATTGCGCCTATACGAGCACAGGCTTGCATCGCAATTACCGCTTGTGGAATCATTGGCATATAGATAATAACGCGATCGCCTTGCTTGACACCTTGAGCAGTCAAAGTATTCGCAAAACGACAAACTTGATCGTGAAGTTCTTTATATGAGTAGCGTTCTATATCACCTTGATCACCTTCAAAAATAATCGCAGCTTTATCGCTCTTATTTTCTAAGTGGCGATCAATACAGTTATATGAAACGTTTAGCTCACCGTCAGAAAACCATTTGTAATGTGGGGCGTTAGATTCATCTAAGCCAATGGTGAAAGGTTTAGTCCAAACCAGCTTTTCTCTAGCCAAATCAGACCAAAAACCAACATGATCATCATTTGCTTTAGCGTACATTTCAGCCAATTTTTCTTCACTAATGGCTGCGTTTTGCTTAACAGTATCTGATGGTTGAAAAAGGCGTGTTTCGGTTAAGATAGATTCAATATTAGACATGGCGTCTCCTACAATAATTATTCTCAATTGAGACTATTGCATGAAACGTTTGCGATACAAAGGAGGATGCCATTTTGGGATTGCCAAAAATGATATAGATTCTCGACTTTAGCATTCTGAGGCGAGACCTTTGTGTTCGCCAACATCTTCGTGCTAAAGCCTCCTAATTATATATTAGGATACTCGGACCAGCTACTTAGGACTTGGAGAATCACTTCAATTTTTTTGTGCACTTTTTTAGCGTGCAGAAGTTAATGAGCAAAGTGTACCACCCTATTCAAAAAATTAAAGGGTAACTATGATATTTATAGATAGAAAATAACCAAAGCTGTACAAAATTTTCTTATAACCAATTCGTTAGTTACACTTATACCTGAAGGCAAAATCATCGATAAACATGTTTAAAAAATATACAATCATGCAAAGTGCTTTTTTAAAAAAAATGAGAGAATAAAAGATAAACATGAGATGTTTCATTGCCTTAGCAATCGACACGGATACAACAACACAGCTGCTAGCTAAAATACAGCAACTAAAGCGTTATGCCTGGTCAGAGGAAATTCGCTGGTTTTTACCGCAAAATTTTCACATCACTCTACAGTTTCTTGGCGGACATCTAGAAAACAGTAAATTTCAAGAAATACAAACCGTAATGAACAATTGGATACAAAGTGACCTTTCCGCATTTAAACTTCAACTGGATAAACTTGAGCTTTTTCCTAGTTCAGATACCGCACATACTTTAATTGCGAGCGTTAAAAATAATTCAGAACTGCAAAGCTTGGTAGATAAGCTATGGATCCATACTCAAAAAATTGGCCTTATGAAATCAAATCAAGAATTTAGGCCACATATTAGTTTAGGCAGAATCTGTAAACAAACAGATTTAAGCCAAATAATTATCCCTAAAGAGGTTGCAAGCTGTGAAAACATTTGGCTAAATATCACCAGTTTTACGCTATATCAAAGTGAATTAACAGCAAAAGCACCGATTTATACTAAAATTAAATCCATTAAACTACCTTAACAAAAAGCAGAGCCATGAACGTAAGCCAAGCTATTACTCAAAGACAATCTACCCGAGCTTTTACAACTCAACCCGTTAATAATCAAACCATAAAAAGCATTCTAGAAATCGCTAAACACGCCCCATCTGGCGTAAACATGCAACCTTGGCAAGTGGTTGTTGTTCAAGGACAACAAAAAGAAGAACTTTCGCAAAAAATGATTGACGCTTTTAGAGCTAAAGACACAGAGCCAATGGACTATCATTACTATCCAACAAAATGGATTCAACCTTATAAAGGTAGACGTGTTGAAACGGGGCAAAAGCTTTACCAGGCCTTACAAATTGAACGTGAGGATAAAGAGAGAAGAATTAAACAATGGGAAGCAAACTACCGTGCTTTTGATGCTCCTGTAATGCTATTGTTTTTTATAGACGATAGTTTAGAAACAGGTTCTTATCTAGATTATGGCATGTTTCTACAAAACATTATGCTTGTTGCAGAAGAACAAGGTCTTGCAACCTGCCCGCAAGGTGCTTTGGGTGAATTTCCAACCATTATTAAAGAGACGTTTGGTATAGATAAAACCACCAAATTGATTGGCGGAATGGCTTTAGGGTATAAAGACGAAACTCATCCTGTAAATCAATACAGAACAGACCGTATAGCACTGGACGAGTTTTGTAAATTTTATGAATAAAACGTGTTAAATATTTATTTAAACAACTTACCGTTTTAAGTTACTTGCAAGCTCTTAATAATTTACTGTACCAAACAGAAAACGTTTTTGTATTTAGTTGCAAATATTGCTCAACTTCACTATCGCTAGCCTCTTGCATATCTAGCGATAGCTTCACTAAAAACCGCACTTGTAACAAAATGACTTCAGATAAATGCCCACCAATTCTAAATTGAGATAATTTAGTTAAAATTAATGCATTTAATAACAGCGTCCACTGCTCCTGAGTTAACGAATACATTTGCTGATAATCATCAGAAACTTGCTGTAAACGATACTCAACTAACGTATCTAAGTTTTCCTGAATATATAATTGTTGCGCTACTTTTCGCAAAGCGGTAGGCAGGCTATTCATAAAATAAATTTCAATCATTACCGCCATTAACGCATCTCACTGTTATATTGAGCTTGAAAATTTAAACACGATTCTGCTACTTTTTCTAATTGTCGTCGCTCGACTTCAAGCTCCATATATTTTTGATCTTGGGCGTCTGGAAATTCAAAATAAAACGCATTATGCTCAGCCTTTTTTTGTGCATTGGTTACGCATCTTGCAAGCAAAGCTTTTACTGTAATAACACGCTGTGTACCGGCTATGTTAAAGCACAATCTTAAAGGCTTGCCTGATAAGTAGCGTTTTTTATAAAGAGCTGAAAACCCGCCTGCACTGACTCTAATGTTTTCAACTGGCCAAGCTTGTGGGTTTTCTCTTAGATAATAATCAAGGTTCATTTCTTTAAGAACATTACAAATGCTATCTACAAGCTTATGCATATAATAAATAGATTGAACCAAAGGTATTTTTTGAAAGGTAGGTTGACTAAACTTTTTAGTCATTTCATCTATTTTGAAACACGGAATTGCAGGATCAAAACTGTGGTAAGTTTTATTTGTGGATTTATGCAATGACAGCAGCAGTAATCGGTAAAAATAGGTTAGCTTTTTTTCAACTTCAGAAAAATATTGAAAGGTTTTAGGAGCATGCTCTTCTAAGGTAGTAATGCGACCAATTGATTTAAGATTGTTCATAATATTCTTAGATATTTGCTCATCAAGCAAAGGGTTTCGGCCTTGAGATATCATCTTAATAGCTTCACCTAATATTTCCGAGGCATCGATAACTTGCAAAAAAACAGGCTGCAAAATCTCTTTTTGTTCTTGAATATGGTTTACCCAATGCAGTAATTGCTGATGATTTTGTCTAATTTCTTTATTCACACTATTTGGAAAATAATCAATTCCTAGAGCAAAAATCTCCATATTAGTAATGGGTGCCGCAGGAGTAATTAAAAGCTTTACCGGCATATCTATTCGGCTAAAACGCCTTAACTCATTTTTATCAAACCAAAATGCCACTCAACAGCTCTCTTTTTATATAAACTCGCTATAAACGTTCTTTTAATCGTTTTTTAATCGTTATTTGTAGCATTATACTGCTATATTCAGCCCGCTCTACACAGGTAAAACTCTTAGCAAATAATTAAACAACCACCTCAGGTTTCCACCCTTGAGCATTTAACGCTTCAATCAGTTCATCATCAGGAAAATATTGGTTATCACCATAAGTTTTCATCTGAGCCGTAGCAATATCATTTGTATAATCCACTACAACAGGCAATCCTTTATCTGTTTGATAGGCTTCTAACAACACTTTCAATTCAGAGATTTTATGGTGATTAATCGCTGTTTCTGTTGTATTTACATTCAACTTAATTGCCCGGCCTTTTTCTACCCTTGCCTCAGCCAAACTTACCACAATTTCAGCGTCTAATTTAATTCCTCCGTTAAATGTATCCTCGCTTACTTCACCTTGAACGATTACTACCATATCTGCTTTAACAGTATCTTTAATCGCTTCATACACTGCAGGTCTCATAACAACCTCTAGGCGTGCGGTTTTATCATCTAAAGCCATAAAGCCCATTCTTGAACCGCTTTTAGTTGTTTTATTTCTAAGCTCTACCACTAAGCCCGCTGCTGATACTTTTTTATATTTTTCAGGTCGTAAGCTCACTAATTTAGAAGGTACTAAGGTCGATAATTCTTTTTGGTACAGATCAATTGGATGACCAGTAATATACAAACCCAATGTCTCTTTTTCACCTGATAAACGTAATTTCTGTGGCATTTCAGGTACATCAAGCAATTTCGATTCACCCGACTCTTCAACCGATAAAACATCACCAAATAAATCGTTTTGACCAAACTCTTCATTTTTATGTTGCTGTTCGGCCTGTTTTAATGCCATTGGAATACTTTCAAGCATGGCGTTACGGTTGTCATGCAACTCATCAAACGCCCCCGCGCGAACTAAGGCTTCAATAACACGCTTATTGGCTTTTTTACCTGCTCGTAAACAAAAATCAAATAAATCAGTATAAGCGCCATTCGTTTCACGCTCTTCAATTACGCCTTCAAGCGCCGCTTCACCTACCCCTTTAATGCCACCTAAACCATAATTTACGGTGCGTTCGCCATAAGGTTTAAAGTGAATTTGTCCGGTATTTACATTTGGTTGCAATACCGTTAAGCCCATGGCATAACATTCATTTACCATATGAACCACTTTTTCAGTGTTATCCATATCCGATGAAATCTGTGCCGCCATAAACTCTGCGGGGTAATGCGTTTTTAGCCAAGCAGACTGGTACGAAACTAAGGCATATGCGGCCGAGTGAGATTTGTTAAAACCGTAACCCGCAAATTTTTCAACCAAGTCAAAGATTTTCATGGCGAGTTCGCCATCAACCCCGATACTGATTGCACCCTCTTTAAAAACCGATCGCTGTTTTGCCATCTCTTCTGGTTTTTTCTTACCCATGGCTCGGCGCAACATATCGGCGCCCCCAAGTGTGTAACCAGCCAGAATCTGAGCAATTTGCATAACTTGCTCTTGGTATAAAATAACCCCGTAGGTTGGCGCTAAAGTTTCTTTTAAAGATTCATGTTGCCATTGGGCATCCGGGTAAGATACTTTTTCACGACCATGTTTACGGGCAATAAAGTTATCTACCATTCCTGATTCTAATGGGCCAGGTCTAAACAGAGCCACCAAGGCGATAATATCTTCAAAGCAGTCGGGTCTTAGCTTTACAATCAAGCTTTGCATTCCGCTAGACTCTAACTGAAACACCCCAGTGGTTTTACCCGTTTGAATTAAATCAAAGGTAGGTTTATCAACCAAAGGTATGCGTGCAATATCAACAAATCCCTCATCTCCTGGCTGCTTACCTTCATTAATAGACTGTAACGCCCAATCAATAATGGTTAAGGTACGTAAACCCAAGAAGTCAAACTTTACCAGGCCTGCATATTCAACATCATTTTTATCAAGTTGCGTTACCACACTCGAACCATCAGGTTCACATAAAACTGGGCAAAAATGGTCTAATGGTTTAGGGCCAATCACCACCCCACCCGCATGTTTACCAGTATTACGAACCGTACCTTCTAACTTTAAGGCTAACTCTAGCAGTTGACGCGCGTCTTCATCGTTATCGTATTTATTTTGTAATTCTTCTTCTTTTTCCAAGGCCTCAGCAAGTTTAATACCTAATTCATTAGGAATAAGCTTGGCAATACCATCAACCACGCCGTAACCAAGTCCTAATACACGCCCTACATCTCTTACTACCGCTTTTGCCGCCATAGTTCCGTAAGTCACAATTTGCGATACATGGTCACGGCCATAATGACGTGATACATAATCAATGACTTCATCACGGCGATCCATACAGAAATCGACATCGAAATCGGGCATAGAAACACGTTCGGGGTTTAAGAATCGCTCAAACAGCAAATCGTATTGAATAGGATCTAAATCGGTGATTTTTAGTGCGAAAGCGACTAATGAACCCGCACCTGAACCACGACCTGGACCAACCGGAATCAGTTGATTTTTACCCCATTGAATAAAGTCGGCAACAATTAAGAAATAACCCGGGAACCCCATTTGCAAGATAATATCTAACTCAAATTTAATTCGGGCATAGTATTCTTTGTGTTTTTCTGCAAACTCTTCCTTAGACAAATGACCAAATAAAAACGCCAATCGTTCATCTAACCCCTTATGACTCTCTTCAATAAAATATTCGTCTATTGTCATGCCTTCTGGCACGGGAAAATCTGGCAAAAAGTAGGTTCCCAGGGTTAAATCTATATTACAACGTTTTGCCACTTCCACTGTATTTTCAATGGCTTCTGGAATATCAGAAAACAGTTCAACCATCTCTTCTGTGGTTTTAAAATACTGTTCTTCTGAATAACGTTTAGGGCGATTTTGATCTTCTAAAACATAACCATCATGAATACAGGTTCTTACTTCATGGGCTTCAAAATCTTCAGGTTTAGCAAAACGTACATCATTGGTGGCGACTACTGGCACGTCATAACGAATAGCGACTTCGATTGCTTGGGCAATATATTTTTCTTCGTTTTCACGTTTAGTGCGCACCAATTCAATATAGAAACGATCAGCAAAATGGGTTGTCCACCATTTCATTCTATTGGCGACTAAATTTGGTTTTTCAGCCAATAATGCGGTACCAATATCACCTTCACGACCGCCAGAAAGCACAATAAGACCATCATTAAATTCAGCCAACCATTCACGTTTAATTAACGCTTCCATATGGTTGTTATAAAGCTTTTGATTGTGTAGATAGCTTTGCGAGATAATATGCGACAGGTTTAAATACCCTTGCGGGTTTTGACAAAGTAAAACCGCTTTAAATACCTCACCATTTTCATCTTCAATAAAAACATCTGCACCAATAATAGGCTTAATACCAGCACTCATCGTGGCACCGTAATATTTTACAAGTGCAAATAAGTTACTTTTATCGGTCAAAGCCATTGCGGGTTGATTACACCCTTTAATCAAAGAAATAAGCGGCTTTATACCAAGCGTACTGTCTACAACAGAATACTCAGAGTGAACATGTAGGTGAACAAATTGGTTCATAAAAAAGGGTCAACTTTGTATTTTTATTTTGCTTTTTGAACTTTTACCAGGCCTGGTAAAACTTGAAATAGAGTCTATAAATTACCGAAGCACAGTGTTTAAATGTACAAATTAAATCTAATTTAAGTCGTTCAAAATGGGTTATGTTTTTAATTGTGATATTCTATCGCATATTACAAAACCACGGCGATAAGTTGCCGTAAATAATCACGATGAATGCTCGCAAAATTTAGAATGCCTTTATGACAAACCACACAAACCCCGTTCCTTTTTGGCTTGATACCCAACCTGTTACCTTTCCACCCAGTCGCTTAGCGATGACTGAACCCGATGGTTTATTAGCGGTGGGCGGTGATTTAACACCAGAGTGGCTATTAATGGCTTACAGCAAAGGTATTTTTCCGTGGTTTAATCCTGGCGAACCTATTCTTTGGTGGTCACCTAATCCACGCAGTGTCTTATTTATTGACCATCTAAAAATCAGTAAAAGTTTACGTAAAACCATTAATAAACATCTTAAATCAAAAGACCTTAAAGTCACTTTTGACCAAGATTTTAGTGCGGTTATGCAAGCGTGTTCACAAGTACCGCGAGAGGGTCAAGATGGCACTTGGATTACTGACGATATGTTAAAAGCATACAGCGCGTTACATAAAGCTGGGCATGCGCATTCGGTAGAGGTTTGGTATCAAGAAGAACTCGTGGGCGGCCTGTACGGCGTAAGTATTGGGCAAATGTTTTATGGTGAATCAATGTTTGCCAAAATGACAGATGCTTCCAAGATTGCGTTAGTAGCCTTATCACTTCAACTTAAAGAATGGGGCTTTAGCTTAATTGATACTCAAGTAGAAACACCGCATTTAAATAGTTTAGGTGCCGATTTAATTAGCCGTGATACTTTTGAAGACTTGATTGAAGTTTTAACACAACAACCCTTTTCAGCGGCTAAGTGGACACTATCAGATAACTGGCCTGAGTGGATAACACCACATATACAACAACAAATTAACAGTCAGTATTGATTATTAGCGCTTACATTAGTTTGTACGATTAATTCAATATTCAATTAAATAGAGACCTTTGCACGAGACCATGAACACATAAAAACAGCTATAATCCTCTATCTTCAAGCTAAAAAATCCGCCCAATAATTCGTTATTATGCGTATTTTTCAGCCTAAATCTAAAGAATTCTATCTTGTTTTTCTTGTGCCCCTGACTCGTGCAAAGGTCTCAAATAAATTTTTCGCCTCAATGACATGATTGCTTTTGATGTTTTGAAGCGTCGGGAGTAACATATACATTTAAACAGCTCATAAAAAGAGGTTTAGATGTATCAACATCCAGGTAATCGACCACGCTTTTTACGTTTAACTTCCTTTCATTTTCCGTTAAACGCCAAACTTTCTGCTTTACATCGCATTACAGGTCTTATGCTTATAGCAAGTTTATTGGGTTATCTTGCTCTATTTAACCTAATTGTATTTCATCCAAACGTCACCATAAGCAGCGTGGCTAATCACTGTATTCATAAGTGTCTTTATAGTCTATTTTGGTCAGCCTTAGCATTTCATTGGTTAACAGGGTTAAGGCATTTATTAACTCAACACTTCACACAGCCCCATATCTATCAAAAAATTAACAGCCTTAGTACAAATCTTCTCATAATCACCTTATGGTGTTTAATCACAGTTTTGATTATTTACCAGGCCTGGTCAGGTTTTACAGTATGAATCCTTTACGTGTATTTGGTTTTAAATTAACGGGCGTTAAAGCCCATAAATGGCAAACTTACAGTGCCTTATACTTATGGTTATTTTTCCCCTATTTAGCGTGGAAAACCCACTCTTTACAGTTAGAAACAAGTTTACCAATACAATCCGAGCCAACAGTTTGGACAACTTTGCTTTTTAGCCCTATTTTTACTGTAATCAGCGGCATAGCCTTTATTTTAATTTTGGTTCACGCATGGGTAGGTTTACGCGACATTATGATTGATTACCTACCGCAAACCCGTGTGCAATTTTGGTTACAACTCTATGCGTTATTTTTATTATGTATTTTGTTAGATGTGCTGTATTTAATAAGCCAACTGATCAGTTAAATCATCATAAAACCTTTGCACGACGAGTTAGAAACCAGAGTTAGGAACTAGAGTTAAGTACCTGCTAATTACCAAACAACAACAAGTTTTAAACCATATAAACGCTATTACATATAAACGCTATTACCCAATGAAGGGTTAAAACACTACTGAGCACAACCTTATGACAAATACTCAAAACGATAATCTGTCCAACCCTTTACCAAGCCAACATTTTGATGCCGTCATCGTTGGCGCTGGCGGTGCGGGTTTACGTGCGGCCTTACAACTCACCGGTTCTAATTCAGATTTAAAAGTTGCGGTGGTATCAAAAGTATTTCCTACACGTTCACACACCGTTGCTGCTCAAGGTGGTATTAATGCTGCACTTGGAAATGTTACGCCCGATAACTGGCAATGGCACATGTACGACACCATCAAAGGCAGTGATTATTTAGGCGATCAAGACGCCATTGAATTTATGTGCCAAGAAGCCGCTGAAATTGTGCGAGAGTTAGAACACTTTGGTGTACCCTTTTCTCGGCTTGATAATGGCAAAATTTATCAACGCGCTTTTGGTGGTCAAAGCCAAGATTATGGCAAAGAACAAGCCTACCGAACTTGTGCAGCCGCCGACCGTACAGGTCACGCAATACTGCATTCGCTTTATCAACAAAACATTCATCAAGGCACCACTATTTTTGAAGAATTTTATGCTATTGATTTACTAAAAGACACCCAAGGCAATTTAGCAGGCCTGGTCATTATGAATATTCATAACGGTCAATATCAAATTCTTAAAAGTCAGCAAATCATGTTAGCCACAGGCGGCGCTGGGCAAGTCTTTAGAACCAATACCAATGCCACCATAAATACGGGCGATGGTTTAGGCATGGTATTACGTGCCGGTTACCCATTACAAGATATGGAATTTTGGCAGTTTCATCCAACTGGCGTAGCGGGCAAAGGCATGTTAATTTCAGAAGCCGCACGTGGTGAAGGCGGCGTTCTCAAAAATGCCAATGGTGAAGCCTTTATGCAACGTTACGCACCACATGTTAAAGACCTCGCCTCTCGCGATGTGGTCTCTAGAGCCATTGCCATTGAAGTAAACGAAGGCCGAGGCTGTGGGCCAAATAAAGACCACGTACTTTTAGATTTAACGCACTTAGATGCCAATATCATTAAAGAACGTTTGCCCGGCATTCGAGACATTAGTATGACGTTTTTAGACGTAGACCCTGTTGATCAAGCCGTGCCAATTTTTCCAACTTGTCACTATATGATGGGCGGTATTCCTACCAATATTAATGGCCAGGTAATCACCCAAGACAGCAATGGCCAATCGCACGTTGTTAAAGGCCTTTATGCCATTGGTGAATGTGCTTGTGTTTCGGTTCATGGCGCAAACCGCCTGGGTGGAAACTCCTTATTAGATATCGTCGTCTTTGGCCGTAAAGCGGCACAAACTTTGGTTGAAGAACAACAAAAAGTCACTCCTTCGCTCTTACCAGATATCGACAGCCAATCATTAAACCAAGTATTAACACGAATTCAGCGCTGGACAGCACCGCCAACAAACTCAGCTTCTACACAAACAGAACAAGATAGCGTGAGTTTAATTAAACAAGACCTTCAAAAAATCATGGAACAAGGTTGCAGCGTATTTAGACAAGCCGACACCATGCAAAAAGCCCTAGACTCACTGCCCGCCATTGAAAAACGATTACAAAAAGTCACCCTAACGGACAATAGCTCAATCTTTAATATAGAGCGCCTAGCAGCCTTTGAACTAGAAAACCTGCTAGACATTGCTTATGCCACCGTTACATCGGCATTGGCACGCCAAGAGAGCCGTGGTGCACATACACGCGTAGATTACCCTGAACGAGATGACCAGGCCTGGTTAAAACACAGTTTGTATTTTCACCAAACCCGAAGTTTAGCCTATAAACCCGTTAATCTCACACCCAAAACACACGCCCCGTTTGAACCCAAACCCCGTGTGTATTGATTACCAGTTTTAATCTTAGCCAATTTTTTTGCAAAGCAAGCGTACAAAACCTTTAAAGGAAAAATGATGCAACTCATTATTAATCGCTTTAACCCAGAAACCGATAAAGCCCCTTACGATAAAACCTACTTTGTAGAAGATCATCTCATCTCAGCCGACATGATGTTACTAGACCTTTTACACCTAGTACGAGAACAAGACCCCACGCTCGGTTTTCGATTCTCTTGCCAAGAAGGCGTTTGTGGTTCAGATGGAATGAATGTAAATGGTAAAAATCATTTAAGCTGCATTACGCGTGTATCAACGCTTACACAACCAATTATAATTAAACCCCTACCAGGCCTGCCAATTATTAAAGATCTTATTATTGATATGAGCTTGTTTTATACCCAATATCAAAACGTACAACCTTTTTTACAAACGCGTGAACTCAACCCAAATCAAGAACACCTACAATCTCCGCAAGAACGCGCCAAGTTAGATGGCAGTTACGAATGCATACTCTGTGGTTGCTGTTCTACCGCCTGCCCCTCTTTTTGGTGGAACCCAAATGAATTTGCTGGCCCTGCGGCATTATTGGCAGCACAACGGTTTATTATTGACTCAAGAGACATTGAACATAACGCTCGAATTAAATCACTTGATAACCCAACCACCGTGTTTCGTTGTCGTCATATTCAAAATTGTACCGATTCATGTCCCAAAGGCTTAAACCCAAGCCGAGCGATACAAGAACTAAAATCGACAATGCTTAAAGAAAGTTAAAAGGATGATTTTTTAACCATGAAAAATGCAATCCGCAAAACCTGCACAAACGCACCATCCCCTCTTTCAAACAACACATTTGAATTATGGCAAAAAAAGACGTTATTTCTATGTAAACGAGGAAATTTAGAAACCGAACTCCTATTACAAAGCTATATTCATTCTCTAAATTCCTTATTAACTGATGATAATAAACAAGAAACAATTAAAAACAAAACTCAACTTATTGACCAGCTGTTACAAGAAACCGAACAAAATCTATTTCATTGGTTGCTAAATGTGCAAAATAGCGCCTCAACACCTGTAAACCCCATTCCACCGCACTTTTTACCCTTAATTAAAGAAATAAGAGATAATTATTTGAAATAAAACAAATAAATTTGTTATAATCCGCGCACAAATTTTTATAGAAAGGGTGTAAACAAAGCTTATGGCAAAACAAGATGTAATTGAATTCGACGGTGTCGTTCTAGAAACTTTACCGAACACAATGTTTAAAGTAGAACTAGAAAATGGTCACCAAATTTTGGCACACATTTCTGGACGCATGCGTAAAAACTACATCCGAATTCTTGCCGGCGATGCCGTAAAAGTAGAATTAACGCCTTACGACCTAACAAAAGGTCGTATCACTTACCGCGGTAAATAAACCCAAGTAAGTTGAGAGAAATTCAAAAACCTTTCTAAATAAAAAACCCCTTAGTAGCAAAGGTTACTAAGGGGTTTTTTATTATCTAAGATATTTAGTATCCAGTTTTATGAAAGAACGTCAATAAAGCCTAACCGTCCAATTTATTGGGGGGAACTTCAGTCTGATGGTATGGACACGCCCATCATACAAAACGGCTTTACGAATGCATTGAGCCAGTATGATAAAGGTGTAATCTCAAACAAAGGAGCGTGCCCATGACTAAAGATATTACTACTATTGGTGTTGATATTGCAAAACATACCTTTCATTTAGTCTTTGCTAATCAACAAGGTAAACCGATTCAGCGTAAGCAATTGAATCGGTCAAAATTTAAAGAACTCATCCAAACTCATGAGATAACAACATTTGTTCTTGAAGCCTGTGGCACCAGTCATTATTGGGCTCGGACCATTCAACAGGCAGGCCACGAGGTAAAGCTCATTAACCCTGCCTTTGTAAAACCGTTTGTGATGTCCAATAAGAATGACTTTAATGACGCGACTGCCATTATCGTGGCCGCAAACCAACCCACTATGCGTTATGTCTCACCAAAATCCACCGAACAGCAAGATGTTCTGATGCTCCATCGCGTTCGTGAACGTATGGTCAATCAGAAAACCGCACTCATCAACCAAATTCGAGGGTTATTGGCCGAATTCGGCATTGTGATTAAAGGTGGTGCTAAAAGTTTGATGGCCGAACTGCCTTTTACCTTGGAAGATCCTGAAAATGGTTTATCTCCTTTAGCAAGGGAGCAGTTTTATCTGCTTTATCAGGAGTTAAAACAAGCGGATCAACGTCTTAGTGAACAAAGTGCAAAAATTGAACGTTTAGCACAGCAAGATCCGGTGGCATCTAAATTACAAAAACTGCCTGGGGTGGGCTTTTTAACGGCTTCAGCCATTGCGGCTTCTGTCGGTGATCCTCTGGAGTTTAAAAACGGTCGCCAATTTTCTGCATGGCTAGGTCTCGTTCCAAAACAAAACTCCACAGGGGGCAAAAATGTCTTGCTTAGTATAAGCAAACGAGGTGATGGTTATTTAAGGCGGCTGTTAGTTCAAGGCGCATTAACTGCGATTGCTCGAAGTAAAGGCAATGATAACCAAGTCACTTGGGCCAAAAAGTTACGGCAAGCCAAATGTATTCAAGTAGCCGCGGTTGCCCTAGCGAATAAGACAGCAAGAATTATGTGGTCATTAATGGCACACAATAAAGAGTACCAAGTGATGTAGTTAAACTCTGTTACTAGACTACTTCACTTTAACAACTTACCTTGAAAAGCAAAGCTCATGGTAAAACGGGTTAATCCCACCTTGGCAAGGCCTGAATTTGGGGTCTGAGACATAGGTCTCGTGAGTCTGATGAGGAGCCAAGGTGCGGATAACATGATGGCTAGCCGGGTGCCTTAAGCCCGACACTTAAGAGCCGAATATACGACCGCTTAACTCGCTTTTAACCCTAGCCGGCGAAGCTGCGCAAAAAGGTAACTAGTGAATTTAAAATGCTGAAAAATGCATTAATGGAATTTTATTGCTTGAAATCTAGGGCGTGTCCATATATGACCCCATTGATTCATTTACCCTTAAAGTTCATTTCCAGCATCAATATAGTGGTTAAAAGTGGCCTCATTCATTGGCCTAATTTGCCTATCTATTTGCATTTTTAGATGAGAACGAGCCCCTTCCGTTATAATCATTTTTTTGGTTTTCATATTGAACAATATCGCCTCACCGTCTTCGAACATTGATAAATAAGATTGGTATTGTTCTTGGGTATTAATAAGCACATCACCAAAGGTAATAAAATCACCTACCTGAGAGGTCGCCAGTGATTTCCCTCCTCGAACATAGAGACGTAGGGTGTTTTCTTCAGTTTCATGCCAAGGCTGCTTTAGCTTACGAACCTTTAAAGTATCTAAATCTATCTCAACGTTTCCACGGGTGTTCAGAGTTTTATAACTACTGTCTGCAAAAGCCTCATCTCCTAAAAAAGGTTCAGCCTCTTGCAAGTATATTTTTTTTAAATCATATGAATACCGAATGGTCGGAGGGTCATACCACCCTGCTATTTGCTTAAATTGAGCAATAAAAATCGGCTTAAGAGAAGGTTTTTCAAAAATGACTAATCTAGATTTATGCCCTTTTATTAAGTAATAAGGACCTACGGACTCATTTGTAGCAACGATGACTTGAGCAAGCTGTTTACTCTTATTAATTAATAAGGTTTGATAAGATGGGTTAGGACCCAAAAGTTTGGCTCTAGGAGGAATATTAGGGTCAATAAAAGCAATACTCCCAACTTCACCCAGGTCATAAGTACTGAGCACTTTAAACTCCGTTTTACCGATCTCTCCTTCTTTCCTTGAATCTTTAGAAATCATCATTACAAATCGATTTTTATCTAAAAAAGCGGCATAGCCTTGCTTATTAAGACTGAACGTTTTAATGAGTTTTTCATTGACCAAATCAATCAACGAAACATTTAAGTAGTTAAATATAACTAGCCTTTTACCATCATTGGTAATGTGCATGCTGGCACCGCCGTACTGCTTATAAGAGAGATTAAGTTGTTTAAGGTCAATGGTGTGGAGTTTTTTAAAGGGCTTCATTTGGTACTTAAGCAGCAAGCCTTTTCTGTTCACACTATAAAAGGTTTTACCCTCTTGCTCTAAAACCAGAGGTGAATAACCATTTTGATTATAAAGCTTGCCAATCCGTTGTTCTGGTTGCGCTTTTTTCGTATTTTTGTTTTCAGCTATTTCAGAGGCCAGTACATTGAGTGGTAGAACCCAAAACAAAACCACAGCAATATAAGATTGCCAATTCTTTTTATTTTTTAATTTATCAACGGGGTCATATATGGACACGCCCTAGATTTCAAGCAATAAAATTCCATTAATGCATTTTTCAGCATTTTAAATTCACTAGTTACCTTTTTGCGCAGCTTCGCCGGCTAGGGTTAAAAGCGAGTTAAGCGGTCGTATATTCGGCTCTTAAGTGTCGGGCTTAAGGCACCCGGCTAGCCATCATGTTATCCGCACCTTGGCTCCTCATCAGACTCACGAGACCTATGTCTCAGACCCCAAATTCAGGCCTTGCCAAGGTGGGATTAACCCGTTTTACCATGAGCTTTGCTTTTCAAGGTAAGTTGTTAAAGTGAAGTAGTCTAGTAACAGAGTTTAACTACATCACTTGGTACTCTTTATTGTGTGCCATTAATGACCACATAATTCTTGCTGTCTTATTCGCTAGGGCAACCGCGGCTACTTGAATACATTTGGCTTGCCGTAACTTTTTGGCCCAAGTGACTTGGTTATCATTGCCTTTACTTCGAGCAATCGCAGTTAATGCGCCTTGAACTAACAGCCGCCTTAAATAACCATCACCTCGTTTGCTTATACTAAGCAAGACATTTTTGCCCCCTGTGGAGTTTTGTTTTGGAACGAGACCTAGCCATGCAGAAAATTGGCGACCGTTTTTAAACTCCAGAGGATCACCGACAGAAGCCGCAATGGCTGAAGCCGTTAAAAAGCCCACCCCAGGCAGTTTTTGTAATTTAGATGCCACCGGATCTTGCTGTGCTAAACGTTCAATTTTTGCACTTTGTTCACTAAGACGTTGATCCGCTTGTTTTAACTCCTGATAAAGCAGATAAAACTGCTCCCTTGCTAAAGGAGATAAACCATTTTCAGGATCTTCCAAGGTAAAAGGCAGTTCGGCCATCAAACTTTTAGCACCACCTTTAATCACAATGCCGAATTCGGCCAATAACCCTCGAATTTGGTTGATGAGTGCGGTTTTCTGATTGACCATACGTTCACGAACGCGATGGAGCATCAGAACATCTTGCTGTTCGGTGGATTTTGGTGAGACATAACGCATAGTGGGTTGGTTTGCGGCCACGATAATGGCAGTCGCGTCATTAAAGTCATTCTTATTGGACATCACAAACGGTTTTACAAAGGCAGGGTTAATGAGCTTTACCTCGTGGCCTGCCTGTTGAATGGTCCGAGCCCAATAATGACTGGTGCCACAGGCTTCAAGAACAAATGTTGTTATCTCATGAGTTTGGATGAGTTCTTTAAATTTTGACCGATTCAATTGCTTACGCTGAATCGGTTTACCTTGTTGATTAGCAAAGACTAAATGAAAGGTATGTTTTGCAATATCAACACCAATAGTAGTAATATCTTTAGTCATGGGCACGCTCCTTTGTTTGAGATTACACCTTTATCATACTGGCTCAATGCATTCGTAAAGCCGTTTTGTATGATGGGCGTGTCCATACCATCAGACTCGATTGATTTATGCTTTTGGGTAATGGGTAGCACTTTTGAGAGTTTTGTTTGTGAAGCTTTGGCAGGTTGAGACGTTTTACTTTTGCCCGTTGGCACAATTTGACCTGTGGCGGTGGCCACAATATTTGCTGGAATAAAACGCTGAAAAAAAAGCGGAAATGAAATAATAAGAAACATTAACCCATATTAATGCAAAACACATTAACAGGTAAACACTTTTACGTATTTTAATCGTTTTTTAGCATTTCACTTTGATTTGAATATCTAAATGAGACCTTTGCTCGAATCATAGACAAAGGTCTTTAAATTAAGTTCAATCGGTTTTACCAGGCCTGGTAAAACCTGTAGCCATTTATACTTTGTAAGCACAAGGCATGTCCTGTGGCCATTAATACTTTGTAGGCACAGGACATGTCCTAAAAATGAATGATCAATTTAACCTAAAGAGATAAGTTCAAATTAATTCCAAATTAATGGCAGGTTATTTTTCAACCTTTTCAAAGGTCAGTGCATCGTCTTTACAGTCAATAAAGACTTCGCCACCGTGTTGTAAATCACCAAACAGTAATTTTTCGGCCAGTGGTTGTTTGACCTTTTCTTGAATCAATCGTTCCATTGGACGTGCGCCCATTAGTGGATCATAGCCTTTGGTGGCTAGCCAATGACGTGCGGCATCACTTAACTTAACGGTTACTTTTTTATCGGCCAAGGCGTTTTCTAACGCATAAATAAACTTATTCACCACCGATTCCATAGACTCTTCAGATAAACGATCAAACTGAATAACCGCATCTAATCGGTTGCGGAACTCAGGGGTAAAGACTTTTTTAAGCTCGGCATCAAAGTCCATTGTATGATCTTGTAAGGTAAAGCCCATGCTAGAGCGTGCCATTTGCTCTGCCCCAACATTAGAGGTCATAATTAAAGTAATGTTTCTAAAGTCGGCTTTACGGCCGTTATTATCGGTCAAGGTTCCGTGGTCCATCACTTGTAATAACAAGTTAAAGACATCTGGGTGCGCCTTTTCAATTTCATCTAATAACACAACCGCATGTGGGTTTTTAGCGACTGCTTCGGTTAATAGTCCACCTTGGTCATAACCTACATAACCCGGAGGCGCACCAATTAAACGTGAAACCGTGTGACGTTCCATATATTCGGACATATCAAAACGCAACATTTCCACGCCCATGTGATTGGCTAATTGCTGAGTCAATTCTGTTTTACCTACACCGGTTGGCCCTGCAAATAAAAACGAAGCCGTAGGTTTATTTGGGTTATTTAAACCAGAACGCGCCAAATGAATGGCTGATGTTACTTTTTCTACCGCTGCATTTTGACCAAAAATCACGCGTTTTAAATTGGCTTCTAAATCAAATAGCTTGTCTTTCTCTTTTTGGGTAATTTGCGAAACTGGAATACGCGCAATACTGGCAACTACGTGCTGTACTTCTGCCACACCAATTTGTTTTTTACGTTTACTGGCAACCGCCAAAGCTTGTTTAGCGCCTGCTTCATCAATAATATCAATGGCTTTATCGGGCAAATGACGATCTGTTAAATAGCGTGCTGATAAAGCCACTGCTTCTTTTAACGCCGGTAACGTGTATTTAATATTGTGATGTTCTTCATATTTCGCTTTTAAGCCTTTTAATATTTCAAAAGTCTCTTGCTGAGTTGGTTCTTTGACATCTACTTTTTGAAAACGTCTTGCTAAGGCACGATCTTTTTCAAATACACCACGATACTCTTCATACGTTGTAGCACCCAAGCAACGTAGTTTGCCTGAAGATAGTGAAGGCTTCATTAAGTTAGACGCATCCATTGCGCCACCTTGCACCGCACCTGCACCAATTACGGTATGAATTTCATCAATAAATAAAATCGCGTGTTGTTGTTCTTCTAATGCTTTTAACAGCGCTTTAAAACGTTTTTCAAAGTCTCCACGGTAACGCGTGCCTGCTAATAAAGCGCCCATGTCCAAACTGTAAACGACCGCATCTTCAAGGATCTCTGGTACTTTTTTATGCACAATTTGATAAGCCAAACCTTCCGCAACCGCTGTTTTACCTACGCCTGGTTCACCCACTAATAACGGATTATTTTTGCGACGACGACTTAATACTTCCAATGTACGGTTCAGTTCCCACTCACGACCAATAATAGGATCTATTTTTCCATCTACAACCGATTGATTTAGATTGCTGGTAAAACTTTCTAAAGGAGATTTTTTACTTTCACCACCGGCATCAAGCTGTTCATCGTCATTCTCAGTATTGGCAGGCAAATACTCATCACTTTCTGAAGCAGTAACCCCATGTGATAAAAAGCTTAAAACGTCAACACGCTCAACCCCGTTACTTTCTAATAAAAATACCGCTTGAGAATCTTGTTCTGCATATAAAGAAGCCAATACATGCACAGCAGTCACTTCTGGGTAACCATTAGATTGCACCAAATAAATAGCACGCTCAATCACTCGCTGAAAGCTCATGGTAGGTTGCAATTCATCTGGTTTACGGCTTACCATTTCAGATTCTAAAAAACGCTCCAAGCCTTCTTCTATGGCAACAATATCGGCACCGCATGCCGCAACAACTTCTTGTACTTCTGGCACACCTAATAATTCGAGTAATAAATGCTCTAGGGTCACAAACTCGTGTTCATATTCATGCGCCACACTAAAAGCATTGCTTAGGGTCATTTGTAATTCTTTACTTAACATTCTTAGGCAACCTCTAATTGGCACATTAATGGGTGTTTATTTTGACGAGAATAACTGTTTACCTGCTGTACTTTCATCTCAGCAATTTCACGACTAAATACACCACAAACCCCTTTTCCGTCGTGATGAACAGCCAACATTACCGCACTCGCTTGTAACTCATCCATAGCAAAAAAACGCTGCAATACATCCACCACAAAATCCATTGGGGTGTAATCATCATTTAATAAAACCACTTGATATTTTTTGGGCGGTTTTACTTTGGGTTTGGCCGTTTCTAGTAATAAATTACCGTCGTCATATTCGGATGAATAAGGCATTTTTCTTTTTAATTCCGTACTTAATAGAGTTTAAAACCGTAAAGTTTAAACCCGTAGTTTTTTGTTGAGTTATTGACTTATTCTACATCAAAGCAAAAACAGTTCCTTAAAAGCTGTAGATTTATACTTTAATTTTTTGTGATATTTAAGAGTAAGGTTTCAATCGATATCATTAATAAAAAATATGGGGTGTAAATTCTCTATTTCAAGACTATAAATAACAATAATCCATATAGATTAGCGATTAAACCAGTAACGTAAACTAAATAAATTTTGCTAACAAAAGACAACTTTTAACCACTTTTTTTAAAGGGTTTAATGACTTTTAAGCTCAAATAATGCATAATACGCACCTTAAAAATTAACCAACCTTAAAAAAGGATTTTCTTATGAGCGTAGAACAAGCTTTAATTAGCCGTAGTGGTAACAAATGTGAATTATGTGGCGCAGAACACGATTTATCGGTTTTTGAAGTTGCTCCCAGCGATGGTTCTGAAGAACAAACGGTATTGGTTTGTGGAACCTGTAAATCGCAAATGGAAAATCCTGAAACGATTGATGTAAATCACTGGCGTTGTTTAAATGACAGCATGTGGTCACCTACACCTGCTGTACAAGTACTTTCTTACAGAATGCTACATGCCCTACGTGCTGAAGTTTGGCCACAAGATCTACTTGATATGATGTATTTAGATGATGATATGAAAGCTTGGGCTGATGCTGGCATTATTGAAGAAGAAAATGATGACACAACACCAACTAAAGACAGTAACGGTACAATCTTAAATGAAGGCGATGATGTTACCCTAATTAAAGATTTAGATGTTAAAGGGGCCAACTTTACAGCAAAACGTGGCACCTTAGTAAAAGGCATTCACTTAACAGATAACCCTTTACACATTGAAGGTAAAGTAAACGGCACACAAATTGTACTTGTTTCAGCCTTTTTGAAAAAAGCTTAAGAAATCCATTTTACCAGGCCTGGCATCTCCTTTGGCCATCTATGTTCTGTGAACACAGGGTAAATTAAAAGCCAATCAATATCAGTAACACTACCTGCTGATACAGATTGGCTTTTTCGTTATTACAGGTTAGTAAATCAATGTTCAACCGCTTCATTGTTTTCTGATGGGGATTGCTCAGCATTTTCTGCTGCTTCACGATCGGCTTTTGCAATATAAGGTTCTTTATTTTTAGGAAACCGTTTTGCCTTAGCCTGTTTTAATTTTTTTTCAAATTTTTGTCTGATTTTCTTCTGTCGGTTCATAATTTTGTCCTAATTCATCCGTTATTACATATTTTTTATCATAATTAAGAGCGATTTTAGAGCAAAAACTCATAATAAATGATGGAATTGTGTAAAATTTACCGCACAAATATTTAATTGCATTTTTAATGGAGCATAAATCAATGGGAAGAGCTTTTCAAAACCGCAAAGAATCCATGGCCAAAACCTCGGATCAAAAAGCCAAGGTATACAGTAAATACAGTCGTGAAATCTATGTTTGTGCTAAATCTGGTGGCGTTGAAACGGAAGGTAACCTAGCGTTACAAGCTCTAATTGATAGAGCCAAAAAAGACCAAGTGCCCGCTCACGTTATCGAAAAAGCCATTGATAAAGCCAAAGGTGGTGGCGGTGAAGATTTTGCTGCTGCACGTTACGAAGGTTATGGCCCAGGAAACACAATGGTTATTATTGAGTGTTTAACCGATAACCCTAACCGCACATTTGGTGATGTGCGCCATTGCTTTACTAAAACAAATTGTAAAATTGGTACTCAAGGTAGTGTGGCTCACATGTTTGACCACTCAGCTATTTTGGTATTTGTTGGAGACGATGAAGAAGCCGCTTTAGATGCTCTTATGATGGCAGATGTTGATGTAACTGACATTGAAGCTGAAGATGGAAAAATCACAGTATTTGCTCCGCATACTGAATACTTTAAAGCTAAAAACGCCCTAAAAGAAGCCTTTGAAGGTATTGAATTTGAAGTGGATGAAATTCAATTTGTGCCTCAAATGACCAAAACCATTGAAGGTGAAGACCTTGAAATGTTTGAAAAATTTATTGAACTTCTTGAAGATTTAGATGATGTTCAAAAAGTATATTACGACGCAGAGTTTTAAATACCAACGTCTTAAATGGCCATTACCTAACTCAAAATGGTCATTTAAGCGCCGTTTTAAGATATTTAGTGAATATAAATCACCAACAAAAAATCTATTAAAACATGCATAAATCTAATCATCATAATGGTCAAAACCTAATTCGAGAACTCGAATCCATTCTTCATGACGTTCATCGTTATTCTGATATGGTGAATAAACATGTTATTACCTCTACCACTGATTTAAACGGCATTATCACCAGTGTAAGCCAAGCTTTTTGTGCCAGTTCTGGCTATAGCGAACAAGAGCTTATTGGTAAAAAACACAATCTTTTTAAGCATCCAGACACACCAAATAGCCTATTTAAAGAACTCTGGAATACCATTAAATTAGGTAAGTCTTGGCAAGGTGAAATTAAAAACTTAAAAAAAGACAATGAGACCTATTGGTCTGATATGAACATTGACCCAATTCGCAATAGTGATGGCAAAATCACAGGGTATTTATCAATCAGTCGTGACATTACTGACCATAAACGAATTGAAAGTCTTACTATTACCGATGAATTAACAGGCGCACATAATCGTCGTTTTTATAACCGAACTTTACCCATAGAAATTGAACGTGCTCGTCGTGATAATCACTTTTTATGCTTAATGATGATGGACGTTGATAACTTTAAAAAATACAACGATACCTACGGTCACCAAGCTGGAGATGAGGTTTTAAAAGAAATTGTTAGCTCATCTAAAAAGTGTTTTAAACGTGCTGGCGACTTTGTTTTTAGACTAGGCGGTGAAGAATTTGCGGTTCTATTTAGCGTGGATGAAGCAGAAAAAGCCCGAGCGATTGCAGAACGTTGTCGCAAAGTTATTCAAGATAAAAACATAGCCCATTCGGGTAATAGTCCTTATTTTGCAATTACCGTTTCTGTTGGGATTATGATTATGGATCCAAAAAATACCTACATTACCGAAGAAATTTATAAATACGCTGATGAAGCGTTATACGCGGCTAAACGTTATGGACGAAACTGCGTGGTTGTTCATGAAATAGACGATGATATAGAACTATTTTAATCTCAAACAATCTCTTTGATTATTATCAATCACCCTCACCATTATTATCACGCCTGACCCACGTACCGTCATTATCACGTCTGACTCACGCACTGTGATTATCACAATTGACTCAGGTACCGTCATTATCGGGCTTGACCCGATAATCTAATCTACTGCTGTTCCAAAAACGTCTTACAAACCACTTCACAATCGCCTTTATCCGTTGTTACATAAGCTGATTCATCTGAAATAGTCACCGACATATCGGTCGTTCTTTCTACCAGGCCTGCTAAATTTTGAATTTGTTTATTATCAAAAGAGTAAAAACTCGCTTTTAACTTGCTAAATTTGGCTTCGCCCTGCTTCCACCACACTTCGGCTTTACTGTTAAAACTGTACACTTTTACTTCTCGGGCTAGGGTTGTTGCCTTTTTAACTCGATCAAAAGCGGGTTCACCAATATCAATCCACAACATCAATTGATCATCTAATGTTCTTACCCAAATATCAGGGTCTTCAATGGAACTCAGGCCTTTAGTAAAATCTAAAAATTCTTGATAATTCCAACAATAAGCCATGACTCTAGCCATCATTCGTTCTACATTTTCAGACGGGTGCATAGCCACCGTTAACGCCATAGAATCATAGACATCACGATTCATATCAGAAAGCGAAATTTTAAATTTATAAATGGTTGGTTTTAAAGCCATTTGGCATTACCTTTATTTTAGAAACATTTGTTTGAGATTCGTGAGCAGAGTAAATATTTAAAACCTATTTTAGGCATTTAAATAATCAATCACTTCTGAAATAGTGCCTTTAAAAATAACCTCTTGGTCATTTTTTTGCATTTGATAGTCATACATTGGGTCGTAATATTCTGCTAACAGTATTTTTATCCAAGCCTGGTGTTCTTGAGTTGAGCCTGTTTGTAATTGGCTTTTCATGGCTAAATCAAATTGTTCTATAACACGCTGATAACGTTCACCACCCAGTCGTTTTTGAATGCGTTGCATGGCGGCACGCATAAAAACTTCCCACTCTTCAATGCTGTTATACTCTTGCTGAGCTTGCACCACGTATTCATCCAAAGTAATAGCAATACGGTCTTCTAAAGGCGTTTCTACCACAACTCTTTTACCGTTTTTTAAAGTATCAAACAACTCTTTAGAAAAATTGACTGAACCGATATTACGCCCTTCATCTTCAACCACTAAGCGGGTTGGATTGGTTTCCATAAAACGTATCAGGGCCATAGCCAAATTATTTTCAAAATCAATTTGAGTCGGTTGTGGTGTGGCGTGGCGACCAAACGCGGAGCCTCTGTGATGCGCTAAACCTTCTAAATCTATGGCATTGTTGAGCTGTTGAATCACAATGGTTTTACCTGCACCTGTGCGTCCAGCTAAGACAATTTGTTGTAAATTATCTTGCTCAATTTTCTGTTTTACCAGGCCTGGTAAATTGTCTAAATAATCAATTAAATAACGTCTAAAGGCTTTATAACCGCCCTTTAAACGCACTATTTCACGGCCTGCGTCTTGCAACCATTGTTGCGATATTTTAGAACGCATTCCGCCTCTAAAGCAGTAAAGTAATGCATCTGGGTTAGCATCCATAAAAGCGGCCCAAGATTCTACTCTACCTTCTCTAGTCTGTTCGTTTACCAGTTGATGACCTAATTTAACCGCGGCTTCATTACCGTGTTCTTTGTAACAAATCCCGACTGCTTGACGTTCATCATCATTCATTAATGGCAAATTAGTTGCCGAGCTAAACGCACCTTGCGTAAATTCAACAGGCGCGCGTACATCAATTAACGGTGTTTGGTTTAACACAATAGATTTGAAATCATCCATTTGCGGTAATTCATTTGGAAAATCTGTGATTTTTACCGTCATTAAACTACCTCAACGCAATGCGTTTGTGCTGAGACTGCAACGGTTTTACCAATTGATTCAAGCTCTAAACCGTACGTTTTAGCAACGGCTTTAAATTCTGAAATAGCGTCTTTTCTCACGGCAGCCAATAAACCACCCGAAGTTTGCGGATCACATAAAATCATTTTTTGAGTTTCACTTAAAACACCATTCACCGCAGACACTTTATGACCGTAGCTTTCAAAGTTACGCCCTGTTCCACCTGGCGTGCAACCTTGTTGTAGGTAATTTAATACGTGAGGTAAAATCGGCACCTTATCAAACTCAATTTGTGCGGCAATGCCACTGCCTTCACAAATCTCAATTAGGTGGCCTAAAATACCAAAACCAGTTACATCTGTTAATGCTGTAACGCCATCAATTTTGGCAAAATCGGTTCCCGGTTTATTTAACGTCGTCATGGCTTTAATCGCCATATCTAAATGTTCTGGCTGTATTTTTTTCTGTTTTTGAGCGGTGGTTAAAATACCAATACCAACTGGCTTGGTTAAAAACAGCTCGCAATCCGTTTCGGCAGATGCATTCTTTTTAAGGTGTTTGTTTTCAACAATCCCTGTTACGGCTAAACCAAAAATTGGCTCGGGTGCATCAATAGAATGCCCACCTGCCAGTGGAATTCCAGCTTCTTCACAGGTTGAGCGCCCGCCTTCTATTACCTGTTGCCCAACTTCTGCGGGTAAAACATCAATAGGCCAGCCAAAAATAGCAATGGCCATTAAAGGTTTTCCGCCCATGGCGTAAATATCACTAATAGCATTAGTGGCGGCAATTTTGCCAAACGTAAAAGGATCATCCACAATCGGCATAAAAAAGTCAGTGGTACTTAACACTGATGTGCCGTTACCTAAATCGTAAGCCGCAGCGTCATCTTTAGTGCTATTGCCAACCAATAAATTGGGATTAGGCACAATATTCATGGAGGTTTTTAAAATACTGTCCAAAACCATTGGCGAAATTTTACAACCGCAACCTGCACCGTGACTGTATTCGGTCAGCTTAACGGGCTCATTATCACTGTCTGTCTTTTTCATTAAAGCTGTCCTTTTTGATCGTTATTGTGCAAATTGCCACATTCGCGATTTAGCAATAGTTTTAAATACGGTTCTATATTTTTAGCCTGTGATCACATAACAAAGATGGCCACTGGACATACCAGGCCTGGTAAAACGGCAAATATAAATCAATTTACACCAACTTAAGTTAATTTAAACAAAACTTAATTAGTTTACAAAACAATCATTTTTCTAAACTTAACCAGCCTGCATTTTTAAAATTTTAGGTATATTTATCGGTTCAGGAAAACGAACCATATCCGTTTCTTTTTGTGCCACAGCCACCATCGTCATTCGGTCAGCGAGTTCATTACCTTCTACTCCCACATGGCCATTAACGTGTAACACTTTAATTTTATCTTTTAAGGTTTGATGCAGTTCAAACATTGGCTTGATTAAATCTAGGTTTTTAATCTCTCCACCTGGTTTTTTCCAGCCTTTCTTTTGCCAACCAATTGCCCATTGCGTAACGCATTGTATGGAGTATTTTGAATCACATAGAATAGCGACAGAATGGCCGTGTTCTAACTCGGATTTTGCCATGATTAAAGCTTGATTAAGTGCATTTAGCTCTGCGGTATTATTGGTGCCCATTGGGTTATATAAGCCGTACCAAAGTTCAGCAACTTTATTATTGCGATACACCGCCATACCTGAACCTGCTTGACCAGGATTAGGATTACATCCGCCATCGGTAAAGATTTTTACATCTATATTCATGGCATCTATTTCAGCAGCGGTATAGGTTTTAATACCGTTTACTGCAGGTTTCTTTTTAATGGCACTGCTAGATTTTGAAGTTGAGCTCATTGATGAGCTTGCAGCTGAACCGCTAAACGCCTGTTGCGCTTCTGCTTGCGTAGGAAACGATTTATATTTTGCACCTGCAAACTTTTCTACTTGTGCTTTACAGCTATTCCAATCGGTATAAATACCAGGTTTTCTTCCCGCCCAAACTACGTAATATTTTTTTGCCATGGTTTTTCTATTTCTTATATTTATATTGTTTTAATATCACCACGAAGACACGAAGTCACGAAGATTTAAAGAGAGGTAAAGCACACATTTAATTACTTAAAAAACACCTCAATAAAGCATTTAAAATAAAGGTGTTAAAACTATTCAACAACTAAACAGATTTTTAAAAAACATCGTGTCTTCGTGGTTCAAAATTATTTAATCTTCTAAAGCAGCATTAATTCTTTCTTGGCGCGCTTGCTCTTCTTCTAAAGCGGCTTTAATTTCAAGCATAACGGCATCTACATCGGCCTCTTTTTCTTGCTCGTCAAATAAGCCTGTTAATTTTGTTTCTTCTGTCAGTTCACCCGCTTCAAATAACGCCCAAATTTCTTTAGCATATTGCGTGTTTTTAAGTTCAGGAGCGTATTGCGCGTAGTAGTTGGTCATATTATTAATATCACGCGTTAACATACGTTTGGCATTGTTGTTTGCCGCCGCATTAACCGCTTGCGGTAAATCAATAATCACTGGGCCATATTCATCAACCAATACATTAAACTCAGACAAATCACCGTGAATTAAGCCAACAGACAACATCAACATTACATAATGCATGATTTCAGCATGGTCTTCTATCGCTTGTTCTTCTGACATAGACACATCGTTTAAACGAGGTGCTACATCACCGTCTTCATCGGTAATCAGCTCCATCAATAAAACGCCATCAAAACAGCCGTAAGGTTGCGGAACTCTTACCCCAACTTGCGCCAATTTATACAGTGCATCAACCTCGGCATTTTGCCAAATATCTTCTTGTTGCTGACGACCAAATTTAGAACCTTTTTGCATAGCGCGTGCACGGCGACTATTTTTAACCTTTCGACCTTCTTGGTATTCAACCGCTTTTTTAAAACTGCGTTTACTGGCTTCTTTATACACCTTTGCACAGCGAATCTCATCGCCACAACGCACCATATAAACATCGGCTTCTTTACCGCTCATTAAACGGCGAATAACTTCATCGACTAAGCCGTCTTCAACTAATGGGAGAATTCTTTCTGGGGTTTTCATAATGGATTAAACTGACATTAAAATAAGGAGTTTATAAGGATAATATTCATAGCTGTCTATAATACACGCCCCACCACTCACTGTGCAGATTGTTAGCTTTAAAAACCAATATTTTATTACTTAAATTACGTTTTACCAGGCCTGGTAAATTGCAAACTCATCTATTTAAATAGGCATTGTTCACCCTGTAAACTAAGCGTACAATTTAGGTGAACTAATAGAGACCTTTGCACGAGTGTAACTACATTTAAAAATGGCTAAAATCCCACATCTTTCAGCCAAAAAACACGCCCAATAGCTCGCTATTATGCGTATTTTTTAACTAAAATCTGCGAAATTTTTTCATATTTTTAATTCGCACCTCACTCGTGCAAAGGTCTCTAATAATTAATAAGGAGACAAGATATGGAATCACAATCACATGATTTAACAGCATTATTTTCTCAATTAGGCTTAGCAAATAGTGAACAAGATATTGAGGCTTTTATCCGCTTACATTCCCCTCTTGATTCTAAAACCCTATTACATCAAGCTATATTTTGGACGCACTCTCAAAGTCAGTTTTTAAAAGAAGCGGTTGATGACGACGCCGATTGGGCCGATGTAGTGAATCATTTAGATACTCTATTAAGAGGGTAGTCTTACATTGATTGCAAAGGTTTTTATTGTTTACCTTGCATTAAAATCGTTTAATTTATAACAACGGCGTTTGTTTATAAAAAAGCGTCAGTTGATAGTAAACCTCTGGAAACGCTTTTTTTAAAACGTGAGGGGCTTCAAAAAAGTATTCAGTGGTTACTGCAAAAAACTCCGCAGGATTTGTTGCCGCATAAGGATTTATTGCAGGTTTTTCACCTTTTGCTATTTGTTTGCTAAGTAATTCAAAGGCCTTTTCAAAGGCGTTAAACCACGCTTTTTCACTCATATCGGCATGTAAAGGAGGATGTCCATTCGTATCGCCGTCCAGCATATCTAGCTTATGTGCCATTTCATGCATTAACACTTGATTTGCGTGCGCTCTTAACGGATGTGGCTGATCATCATTCCAATCAATCACAATACCACCTTGGTACTGCGTTTCACCCGATTGAAAAGCTAACTGACTCACCAAAATACCACTCGGGCTAACAATGTTTTCTCTACCATTCAAAAAAGGCATGGGGTAAACCGTGATTTGATTCCAATTACGTAACCAATTTATAGCAGAACCAGGTTTACTGACCTCAAAACCATAAACCATAATCGCGGCTTGAGTGGCAATGGTTATTTTAATTTCATCGGTAAACAACATCCCTTTAATAGCCATAAGATGTTTAGTTCTCAAAATTTCACTCGCCAATAAACGCAACTGCATACGTTGTTTAGAATTATAACGTTGCAAAATAGGCATTTTGCTAATCGATTGATGCCATAGTTTAAGTGGAATTTTATGGCGCTTTAAATGACTCGCTAAAATGCAGTGTTGTATTTTTCTAAGAAGATGCATAACTAGCCTTTTTCTCTTTTTATAGTAAGCATAGTAAATTCTGTATTTGCTTAAATGAATTACCGTTAGAGACCTTTATACGAAATTAATAAATAAATAGATTATAAATAGAGAATAAATCTAACATTCATAACCACCTCGTTTAAATACTTTTCATTAAGCTTGGCTTTGAATCTCTAATCATAAAACCAATCGTGAAATTCTTATACTAAATTCTGATACTAATTAATTATTTTAACTAAGTAAGATCTTTGCACTCGGTGTCTTTTCTTTATCTCTCTTGACCACAAAACATTTATTGCCCTTTTTCTATTCAACAAGCCCATTACATATCAATACAAACCAGACATAATTTCCACTTTACAAAACTGTAAAAAAATGGACATTGACCCAAAACGAGTCACCTTTTTTATTTTTTTGCCCCACCTTAGGTCAGTCAATACCATCTATATTTATTAGGAACTTTTATTTCCCCTTAGGAATCATCAACTTGCTTATCGCATATCGGTAACGGCCTAGAACTTGCTTTTCCTGGTAGGAATAATATTTCCCTCACAGGAATTAAACATCATCTTTAATGCACTCTACGAAAGGAGAGAATAATGGCTAATTCATGGCGTATGGCGGCACTGGCAGAAAGACACCGTGCTTTGGGTTCAAACTTAGAAGACTGGAATGGCATGCCTACCGCATGGACGTACAGCAACAGCGGTAACACCCTTGCCGATGATCACGAAGCAATCCGCACCAAAGCAGGCCTAATGGATGTTTCAGGTCTTAAAAAAGTACACTATGTCGGTCCACATGCTGAAAGTTTACTAGAATGGGCAACCACTCGTGACATCTCTAAACTTTACCCAGGAAAAGCGGTTTACGCTTCTATGCTGAATGAAGCAGGTAAATTTATTGATGACTGCGTTATCTACCGCATGGGTCCTAACTCATTTATGGTCGTACATGGTACTGGTACAGGCTACGAACGCTTAGTTCAAGGCGCGATTGGTAAACAGGTTGCCGTATTGTTTGACGACGATATGCACGATCTTTCATTGCAAGGACCAGTCGCGGTAGATTTTCTTGCCGAGCACGTTCCAGGCATTCGTGATTTACCCTATTTTAACCACACTCATGCCCGTCTTTTCGATTGCCCTGTCACCATCTCTCGTACAGGTTATACCGGAGAACGTGGTTACGAAATCTTCTGTAAAGCCGCTGATGCCACCACAATCTGGGACAACATTCTAGAACATGGCAAAAAATTTGGCATTATCCCATGCTCATTTACAACATTAGATTGGTTGCGTACAGAAAGTTCTTTATTGTTCTATCCATTTGATAACTCAGAAATGTACCCATTTGAAAACGAACCAGCTGGTGACACTCTTTGGGAATTAGGGCTAGACTTTACAGTTTCTAAAGACAAAACAGAGTTCTGCGGTGCTTTTGAACACTTCCGTCTTAAAGGCAAAGAACGTTTCAACATTTTTGGTGTGTTACTAGAAGGCAAAGAAGCTGCGGCAGAAGGTGATGAACTTTGGGCTGATGGCAAAAAAGTAGGTGTTATCACCTGTGCTATGTATTCACGTTTAACAGACAGATCAATGGGAATTGCTCGTTTAAAAGTACCTTATGCTAAACACGGTACAGCACTGCAAGTTAAAGGCAGTATTGAAGTAGCTGCTATTGCTCACACCATGCCGTTCGACGATCCAGAAAAGAAAAAACGTACAGTAAAAGGCTAATTTTGTCTAACTGAACGAAGATAAAAAAGGCCGTTTTTTAAAACGGCTTTTTTACGTTTGTCCATGACTCCTGCAAAGTTCTCAAATTCTCAAATTCTCAATCTATTTTCACGAGTAAATAAATATGGTTTATTTTTATTTGGCTTTAGCGGTGGTTTTTGAAGTAATTGCCACCAGTTTCTTAAAACTAAGTGAAGGGTTTACCAATTTATGGCCAAGCGTGATTGTGGTTGTAGGGTATAGTTTAGCCTTCTTCTTTTTAAGCCAGACCTTAAAACACTTACCTCTGGGGCTTACTTACGCTCTTTGGGCCGGCCTAGGCGTTATTGTGTTGAATATTGTTGGTATAGTGCTTTTTAAACAAGTACCCGATACCGCCGCTTGGTTAGGAATGGGGCTAATTATGGCTGGTGTGATTGTCATTCAAATATTTTCTAAAACGTCATCTCATTAAAAGCGAATCTTTTAACCGATTAATCACGTTTTGTTGTTGCCTATCAATGAGATTAGATTAGGTTAAATTAGATTAAATTAAGATTTAAATTAGTTTCAATTGATTTAATAGTAACCCTGCCTCAGTTAACTCAAACACTGCAAATAGTTGTATGAGTCAACAACCAAAACGTCCAAACCTGGTGTTTTACATGCTTTTAGTCACCTATCGTGATGCTTATTTTGGTGCAGCCGCGCTGTTACAGGCGTATTTATAGGCAAAACCAACCCAATATTCCCATATAAAACATAATGTTATTATCGCTATCATCCTTATTTATAAGGCTTTTACAATATTAAGAACACTTTTTGCTTTTTCCTTACAGGAACATTATTCTACTAAAAGGAAAATTCATGTCATTCTTTCTCATCGCTGCCCTGATGATTAACCTGTTATTTGGTGCTAGCCTCACCACACTATTTTATATTCAACCAGATATGCCTTTAACCTGGAGCATTATTCCCATCATGCTACTGGCCTCAGGACTGTCCTTAGTTTATTTTCAAGCCCGGATAAAAGCACAACAAAAACACGTTTTTCAACAATGGGGCGATAACAATGACAGCCTGGCCAAACAACATCCAGAGTGGCATAGCCACTTAGAAAGTTTTCGCCAACAACATAGCCCCGCTGCCGCATTTGATGACTTTATAGAAAAGCTCGCTTCTGGTTCCTCTCATCTCGATGATAGCAAATGGAGCCGACTTCCAAATGGCGTTAAAGAAAAAGTACAACATTATCTCGTGCAAAACAGCCGTGCCACCGATGTAATGTCTGACGTTATTGAATCAATTCAATCCGCCGATTTTGGTGGCCAATTAACGCTCAAAAGCGCCCACCAGGATTTAGATAATGCCAAAGAACTGGTACACCAGATTGCGCAAGAATTACTGACATTAAAACGAAAATCTGCTTCCCGCGATACTGCCATCGATTTATTGAAAAACCACCTAAAACAACACCCCAATTACGTCACCGTTTGGTGTGCCTGGGAACCAGATGCATTTGATGGACAAGATGCCAATCACCGTAACCGCGATTGGCACGATGAAGCTGGACGCTTTATGCCTGTATGTGCATTTTCTGATAATAACTCTGTTATTGTCGAAGCCCTAATGGACTATGACGTACCAGGCCTGGGGGATTTTTACCTTTTACCTAAACAACATAGAACCGACCAAACCATCGCACCTTATGTCTATGAAATCGATGGTAAAGAACTATTACTCACCACTTTCGCAGTACCCATTATTGATAATAATCAATTCATAGGAGTGGTTGGCGTAGATATTTCCCTACTGGCTCATCTCGACAAACTTTCTGATGATTTGACTCCTCAAGCCACACAAACCGTCCAAAAAAGTGTACATGCCATGCTAACGCTAAAAGGTGCATTGGCCGAAGTCACTCGAGTAATGTTTTATATGGCCAACGGCCAGTTTTCGCACCGTATTGAGCGCGATCTTCCTGGCGACTTAAACGATTTAAAAGAGGTCGTAAACCAATCCGTTTCCGCCTTGCATGTGGCCTTATCGGAAATAAACAGCACCATGAATGCTTTCTCAAACGGCGATTTAACCAAACAAATTAGTGGCGATTACCAAGGCGACCTAGAAACACTGAAACAGGACATTAACCAAGCCATGAGCAATCTGCATCACATCGTGACTCAGACCGCTGGCACCAGTAACGCCGTGGTAGACAGTATCCAAACCATGGAACAAGGCAATCAAACCTTAAATGCCCGTACCCAACAGCAAGCCGCCTCCATTGAAGAAACTGCCGCCAGTATGGAACAATTGATGCACACCATTCGTAACACTGCCGACGAAGCGAAAACTGCCACCGATTTGGGTGAAAAATCCAAAACACATGTCACCAACGGTTCGCAAATTGTGCAACAAACATTGCAGGCCATGAACCAAATCAGCGGAGCTAGTCAAAAAATTGCTGACATTGTGCAATTAATTGAAAGCATTTCTTTTCAAACTAACCTATTAGCTTTAAATGCCTCTGTAGAATCAGCCCGCGCAGGTGAACACGGTCGTGGTTTTGCCGTGGTGGCCGGTGAGGTACGTGCTCTAGCACAAAGAGCGGCTGCCGCATCCAGCGACATTAAAGTACTGGTGGAACAGAATTTATCGCTGGTTAAACAAGGACAAGACCTTACTGACGAATCTTCCGGCTCTTTCCATGAAATCAACGAGACCATTATGGAATTAGTGACAATAGTTTCGCAAATTAGCTTGGCCGCTTCTCAGGAAATGAGCAGTGTTGAACAAGTCAATCAAGCGGTGTCGCAACTGGATCAATTCACCCAAGAAAACGCCGCTCTCTCCGACCAATCTGCGCAATTAAGCCAAACCATGTCACAACGCGCCAATGAGCTACAACAGACTATTTCAGCTATTAAGTTGTAATAACCCAACGAGAAATAGAGTAATATTATTTTCAATATTATCAATAAATTATTGATTGAATATTACTCTACCCTCAATTTTTTAATCGATTTCAAACCCAAGTTTTTTGTCATTATCAAATATTTTTATTGATTAAAGGTTCAGAAAAGAATCAATATTGTATACATTTCATATACAAAGTTTTATTAGCAATGTATTGACTATAACTAGGAGTAAAAAATGGCAAGGACAGCACAAATTAATATACGTATTGAACCTGCGCAGCAAGCGATAATTAGTCGTGCTGCTCAATTACAACACATAGATAGAACAACTTTTATTGTTAATGCCGCTTACGAAAAAGCAAAAAAAGTCTTGTTAGATCAAACTTTTTTTGAATTAGATGGGAAAGAATTTACTGCATTTCATCAAGCTTTGGATACGCCTGTACGCAAAAACAGTCAGTTAAAACAATTATTTAAGGAAAAATCTCCTTGGGAAAAATAACAGAACCGATTGGATTAACTTAGGAACACGATATTTCTTCTTTTAACTGTGGCCATGATGCCTTAAATGACTGGTTACAAGAGAAAGCATTAAAAAATGACCGTGGGGATGCCAGTAGATGTTTCGTTATTTGCGATGACAATAAAGTCATTGGTTATTACGCCTTTTCTACTGGTTCTGTTGAACAGAAAGAAGTGGCAGGTGCGTTAAAAAGAAATATGCCTAACCCTATCCCCGTATTGGTACTGGCGCGATTAGCTATTGATAATAAATACCAAGGACAGTCTTTCGGTAAACATCTATTAAAAGATTGTCTTTTGCGTTCTATCGCAGTTTCTGAACACGTAGCATTCAAAGCATTAATGGTTCATGCAATTGATGAGAAGGCTAAAGAATGCTACATGAATTTAGGATTTATTGAATCACCAACAAACGATCTCACCGTGTTTTTGCCAATAAAACAAATCCGTAAAGAATACGAAGACTCTTTCAAAGAAGAATAGACCAACTGATCCATTCATTTTGAACCTTCCCACCTTGGTGAATTTAATTTATCCACATTAAACGGCTTTTACCCCTGCTGTCTTACATTCACTCACGTCTCTTTGGCAAGCAACCCAGGTAATTTGCTGATGTTGAGATAATTTCAGATTGAATTCCTGGCCTTCCAGTCAAAATTCCTAAATTTTGAAAGGTTAAAAGTGCAAGTCCATTACTTATTCGGAACACTTGTTCTACCAGTTCGTCAGGAGCACGATTCTTGGTCCAGTGAACTGCATGAATCCCCGAATGCACGAATGAATTAAGCGGTAACCACGAACTGTCTTTGAATTCTTTTAGTGAGATCAGGAGATTTGCAAGATTTGGAATTTTCTCAAGCTCAATCATCATTGCATTAACTGTCGGGATATTTTTGCTTGCCTGTTGTGTCTCGAGATTTAACTCTGCAGAAAGTTTTTGAATCTGACCCTCTGTTGCACGATGCATTGCCCAAATGCTTCGAACGACGGATTCAAATTGAGACCGCAGTGCAGTGCTAGCACCTAGCAAAAGATCGTGTGCACATAGAACTCGAACTGAAGCGGCAAATTGCATGGAGCTTCCCGATAATGTCGCACTAAGCTCAATACGCGGAGAATTCTCATAAAGTGGATAATCGACAATTTGCAAAAGTTTGCTGAAGAGATCTTCAGCACCATTTAAATCCATAAGCTCACATACCTCCTTTTAATTTAACGGGCTGCGGATAAGCGGCATGTCCATTGAAAATTTATTTTCATAAGGACTGTCCGCTTCATACGCTTGTTAGTCCCGCGCTTGCGCGGGACAAAAGTGGATGGAAATCCGCAGCCCGTTAGTTCCGGCGCTCAAGCGTCGGAACTAACTACTCAGCTCACCGGCGGCAATGGAGCGCTGCGGAATTTCCGTCCGGTGCAGCACATTGTTAGGCATAATCAACCATTGATGAAATTTTTCCTATTTCATCTATGAGTATGTTTCTTGCAGCAGCCACACAATCTTTTCTTAGTGGGATACCCATAATTAATATTTCACTCACTGTGTCATTAATGCCGTTTTGGTACCTTATACTTTTCAACTCTATTTTATCTGATGGGTAACATAAAAATCCAAACTTGCAATCTGTCTTACTAAATGATGAGTAAGCCATTATTTGATGTAAGTCGTGTCTGTGGTCTTCTTTAAGGACTTCACTTTGGTCAAACTTGTTGTATAAATTCGACTTGTATTTGGCGTCTATAAAAACCAAAACATTTTCTTTCTGAAAAATTGCGTCCGGTTCAATATGTTTAAGTTCCCACGAGTAATGCTTTGAAGTTCGAGAACGGAACTTGAAATTTGAATAGAGTCGACCGCCAGTTTCTTTTGCGACTTCTTTAAAAATGTATTGTATAAACTTTTCGAATACATCTGAGAAGTCAACACGCCACGCGGTGCAATCTACTAGGTTGAAATTTAAAATTTTATTAGCTTGTTCCTTGCAGGCTTTTACGATTGGGGTATCAGAAAACCGAATCCCTATTTTATTAGTGGCTCTTGGTTTATGATGATATAAACGTTCTTCAAGAAAACTCAATTTGTTTCGTAAACTGCTCTTAATTCTTTGTGGTGTATTAGCTGAAAGAAGTTCACTTTTGCAAATATCAAATACATATCTGATTTCTGCATATTCCCTATGAAACTCGCTTAGAACATTAGCTTTTACAGGAAATTTTAACCGACTTTCAACCTTGAATTCGTTGTTGATATATTTATTCCAATTTATTTGACCAGATGGTTGATTGGAAACTTTCTCTACGTTATCGAACTTACGCCACGGTCTAATTGTGAGTTTTTCGAGTGATGCGATAAATTTTACTGCTTCTAAATATAATGGTGGCCTGAAGTTTTTACCCGATGCTAGTGGTAGGCTATCAATTACTTCTGGACTGATTTCCGTGCCAAGGAGATTCAGTATTTCAATATAGTCCTGAAATCTGTCACGACCGGTAAACCTAGGCATAACTACAAAATCACCAATTTGCTTTCCAGTGTCAGAAGCCCTTAAAGGAATAGAGCCAATGAAACCAGATGAGCGGAATGTTAGTGCTGTGCTTTGGTCTGAACCAATTATGTATGGTTGGACACCTAGGAATTTAAATTGCTCAGAGTTGTAGTCAATAAATTTCTGGAGGTATTGACCAATAATTCTTTTGTCTGCTGACTTGAACCACTTTTTTTGCAAGGCAACTCCACCTAACTGTTTTGATTGTTCAGTTAGGCATGGAATTTCACAAAATACATCTAATAGCTTGCTCATTCGAAAAGAGATAGATTTATTCTAGTCGAGAAATAGTTATTGAACTCTTCTTTAGCATTTCGCAAAAGTCCTTCTTGTAGATATTCTTTAATCAAAGGGAATATTTCATAACAAATACGATTTTTCATTTCGTCTTCGGATTCTGCGATGAAGTAGCCTTGTCCAGGTTGTAAATTCAACTCAGTGCTTGTGGCATACCAGTCAAATATTTCCTGAATTTTGCTAAAATCTTCGTTAAAAAACTGTTTTGATTTTATCGCTTTTGGCTTTAACGTGTACCAGGCAAAGCGTCTTCTCAATGCAAAGTCAACAACGGCCAAACTTCTGTCGGCAGTGTTCATAGTAGCAATTACAGAAAAGTTGTCAGGCAGTTTCTTTACTTTGAAATTGGGAGAAATTTCAATTTCAACATTCGAGACGTCCATTTTATGTTCGAATAGATAAAAAATAGGTCCCAAGACATTTGAAAGATTAGCCCTATTTATTTCGTCAATGATCAAGATGACTTTTGTATTAATATTTTCAACGGCATATTTTAAGGCCTCTGCGAAACTACCTAAATTTTCTTTGTATCTAAGTTCTTCGTTTGCTGTATCAGGTCGAATTCCGAAAATAAAATCGGAGAAACTTGTTTCTGCGTGAAATTGAGTGAAGAAAGTTTTCGCACCAATTTTTTCTGCAACATTTTTTGATGTTCTTGTTTTTCCAGTTCCCGGAGGACCTTGAAGAACTATGTACTTTCTTTCGTTTAAAAGATTTTTTACTTCTTCAGTTTCGTCAATTGTTTCTGTTTTTAAGAATGGTTCTAAAGCTTCTGAAACTGCTTTTCGATGATTATTATTAGTCGGCCAGTCTCGAAACTTTGCATAACCTGCGACAAAGGCTGCAATAATTTGTTGACCTTCTACACTTTCTGAGTCGTCAATAATTTGACAAGTCGGTAAAACTTTAGTATACGTTTTAATCGTGTTTTTTATGTGCAGTAAATCCTGGTTACTAGTGATTGATTTTGGCAAACTTGTTTCTATGTCTGAAAAATCTGATTTACAAAAGCCACGTTCGTTCGTTAGCTTTGAAAACAATCGTCTAAGTCCTGGATAAGTTGCAAGTTCATAGTCATTTTTGAAACCGCTTGAACCAATTCCAAGACATACTAACCAAGGGTTGCTTTGGTCGTTTGGAAAAATTGTCAATGAAAAGTCGTGGAAAGGTCCGGACGCTTCTTCCTCTGGATGGATAAATCCAAAATATGCACCGTTGTCTTTAAGTGCTTCCTGTCCAGTATTATTTCGTTCAACATAAGGTTTGTTGAATTCGTTACCTGTCTTGGCACCGAATTCTTCTGCTTTATCTTTTATGAATTGTCTAATAGTTTCTATTCCCATAAAACTTCCTTATGATGCCTAACTATAATTAGACATCCTAACACTTATATAAAACATATTTAAACCGTGTATAAAATAGCCGTTTTATACAAAATATTAGAATGTGTTGTAGATTGTTTTTTATTGGTATTATTTGATTTAAAACGAATTTTTATCATTATTTAGGTCACCTAAATAACCACGTAAAACCGAATAAAAAATACTTAGACGTTACTATAAACATAATTTAGTATATTTACGAAGATATTTTATAAAAAACTAAAATTACCAGGCTTTTATACCCGCTTGCACGGGTGTGCTAATTTACTTTTTAACATCAAATTAACAAATTTCTGACATAAAAAAACCACACGTTTTACCAGGCCTTATATGTTGAAAGTGTTCTTCAGAAATGGAGAATTTACTAGGGACGCTTAGTAAAGGGATAGAGAGATCTTGTTACCAGGCCAAGGACACCGAAGTGATCCAGGTTATCAGATTAAGACCTTTATCCCCACACACTATAAACTGAACAGTATCTTAGGCAAACCGTCGTTTAGCCTGTATTCATAAGGTTAGTCTGCTCATAGTGTGATTTTACCAAGCAATAATTACCTTATCACAAAACATAAAGGTGGTAAATTATGACAACATATATTGGTGTTGATATAGGAAAAGAATACTTTGATGTCGCTATTGCTCAAACAAACGATGTTAAACGCTTTTTAAATGATGAACTTGGCTATAAAGCCCTAATCCAATGGATGCCTAATCAAAATTGTGCCATTGTCATGGAAGCCACTGGCAAATACTCGCTTGGCTTAGCTTTGGTACTTTATGAACAAAAGATTTCGGTTAGTGTCGTTAACCCAACCCGAATCAAGCGATATGCACAATCGCAACTGAATCGAACCAAGACCGATAAAGAAGATGCCAAACTTATTGCTGACTTTGCCATGACACAACGCCCAAAGCCATGGCAACCACCGTCGCCAACACTGCGTAAACTGCAAGAATGGCACAGAGTACAATCTCTACTAATAAAACAAGAGATTCAACTTAAAAATCAAATGGGTAGCAGCCTAGAGTTAGAGATTCAAGAGTTTGAACAAGAACAGATTGCGCATTTGAGTCAACAACTTAAAAAAATTGAAACCAAAATAAAAAAGTGCTTACGCTCAGACGATGAATTGCTGAGCCAAGTTAAGCTACTCGAAACCATACCCGGTATTGCTGAAGCCACCGCCACTCGGTTGTTAGTTGGAATTCGTGATATAAAGTATTTTGACAAAGCCAAGCACATGGCCAGTTTTATGGGACTTGCTCCGTTAATTCGTCAGTCAGGTAGCTCATTGAATAGCTCAAAGATGTCCAAAATGGGCGATGCCGAACTCAGAAAGGCATTGTATATGCCAGCATTAAGTGCCATTCAGCATAACCCTGTCATTAAGCGTTTTTCAGAACGGTTAAAAGCCAACGGCGTAAAAGGAAAGAAAAGAGTGGTGGCAATAATGAGAAAACTTATTCATATTGTGTTTGCCGTATTAAAGCACGGCAAACCTTTTGATCCAGAATATAAGAACTGTGCTTGACATCTAATGTTGAACACAGTATCTGGTAAAAGGTGTGGGCTGTTTATTTACTGAAACCTAAAGGTATTTAACGTTTAGATTGCGTCAATAATGGCATTTAATGTTGCACTTGGGCGCATTACGTTTGATGTTGTTTCTTTATTTGGCTGGTAGTACCCGCCAAGATCAACCGCTTTGCCTTGAACTTCTGCTAACTCGGCTACAATTTTAGTTTCATTGGCGGCTAAGGCTTCTGCTACTTTTGCAAAGTGCGCTTTTAATTCAGCATCCTCATTTTGAGCGGCAAGTTCTTGCGCCCAATACATGGCTAAATAGAAGTGACTGCCACGGTTATCAATCTCACCGACTTTACGTGATGGTGATTTATTGGTGTCTAAGAATTTACCCGTAGCTTTATCTAATGCACTGGCTAATACTTGCGCTTTAGGGTTATTAAACGTTTGAGAAAGATGCTCAAGCGATACTGCTAATGCTAAGAATTCACCTAAAGAATCCCAACGTAAATGGTTTTCTTTAATTAATTGCTGAACGTGTTTTGGTGCTGAACCACCTGCACCTGTTTCAAATAAGCCACCACCGCTCATTAATGGAACAATGGATAGCATTTTGGCTGAAGTCCCTAATTCTAAAATTGGGAATAGATCAGTTAGGTAGTCACGTAATACGTTACCTGTAACAGAAATAACGTCTTTACCTTCTTTAATATGACGAAGGGTAAAACGTGTGGCTTCTGCCGGTTCCATAATATGAATTTCTAGACCTGCAGTGTCGTGAATAGCTAAATACTGTGTGACTTTTTCGATGATTTGGTGGTCATGCGCACGATTAGTGTCTAACCAAAATACGGTTGGATTACCCGTTGCACGCGCACGATTTACAGCTAATTTTACCCAGTCTTGAATGGGGGCGTCTTTAGCTTGGCACATACGGAAGATATCGCCTTCTTCAACGGGCTGTTCTAATAAGGTGTTACCGTTTGCATCTACCGCACGAATACTACCAGCACCTGTCGCTTGGAATGTTTTATCGTGTGAACCGTATTCTTCGGCTTTTTGCGCCATTAACCCTACGTTAGGTACTGAACCCATTGTGGTTGGATCAAACGCGCCGTGTTGTTTGCAAAAACGGATGGTTTCTTCGTAAATCGTTGCATAACAACGGTCTGGAATAACGGCCATAGTATCTTGCTGTTTGCCGTCTTTGTTCCACATTTGACCAGAAGTACGAATCATGGCTGGCATAGAGGCATCCACAATCACATCTGAAGGAACATGCAGGTTGGTAATACCTTTATCAGAATCAACCATGGCAATATCAGGCCCTGCATCAATAGCGGCGGCAATATCGGCTTCAATCTCTGCTTGTTTGTCGGCGGGTAAGGAGGCGATTTTATTGTAAACATCCCCTAAACCGTTATTGACGTTAACACCAATCTCGGCAAACGTCTCTGCGTGTTTTGCAAAAACGTCTTCAAAATACACAGCAACGGCATTACCAAAAATAATTGGGTCAGAGACTTTCATCATGGTGGCTTTTAGGTGTAATGAGAACAGAACCCCCTCTTCTTTAGCCTTGGCTTTAGCTTCTTTTAAAAAAGCTCTTAATGCAGATTGACTCATTACTGAGGCATCTAATACTTCACCTTTTAATAAAGGTGCGGCTGATTTTAGCTCAGTTACGCTACCATCTTTGGCAACAAATTCGATTTTAAAGGTATTGTCTTCTGGTAGTGTAATTGACTTTTCTGAACCGTAAAAATCACCGTCTGTCATATTGGCAACATGACTTTTAGATTCTGTTGACCACGCACCCATTGAATGAGGGTTTTTACGTGCGTAGTTTTTAACTGATAAAGGCGCGCGACGGTCTGAGTTACCTTCACGTAATACTGGGTTTACTGCAGAACCTAATACTTTGGCGTAAGACGCTTTAATGGCTTTTTCTTCGTCATTTTGTGGTTCTGCTGGGTAGTTAGGAACGGCGTAACCATGTGATTGTAGTTCCGCAATAGCGGCAACAAGCTGTGGAACTGAGGCTGAAACATTCGGTAACTTAATAATATTGGCTTCTGGCGTGGTTGCCATTTCACCCAGTTCAGCTAGGGTATCGTTAATGCGTTGCTCTTCAGTAAGATAAGATGGAAAGTTAGCAATAATTCGAGCGGCTAGTGAAATATCACGCGTCTCAACGGCAACGTCAGCCGCACCAGTAAAAGCTTGTACCATTGGTAAAAATGAGTAAGTGGCCAATGCTGGCGCTTCATCGGTTAAGGTATAAATTATCTTAGATTTTTCTGACATACAATTTCCTGTAAGTTTCTCTATGACTCGTCGCTGAGTACGCTGATTTTAAATGAGAGCTTTGAACACGTTCGATGAACCTGCAAAGGTCTTAAAAAGTGTTAAAATTTGTTCTATTTTATCACCTGCTCCGCTTAATAAAAGCAATTAACAGGCAATTATCCAGCGATTAATAATCGATTAACAAAATAAGCACCCAATTTTATGTCTAATTTACTTCTTTTTAACAAGCCTTTTAACGTACTTTGCCAGTTTACCGATGAGTCTGAACTGAAAGCACAGCGTGAAACGTTGGCCGATTATATTAATCAACCTAACTTTTATGCGGCAGGACGTTTAGACCGCGATTCTGAAGGTTTATTGTTATTAACTGACGATGGTAAATTACAACACCAAATTGCTAACCCCAAAACCAAACAGCCCAAAACGTATTTGGTGCAAGTTGAAGGCGAAATTAGCAAAGAAGCCATTAAGCAGTTACAACAAGGTGTACAACTAAAAGATGGCTTGACCAGGCCTGCTAAATCTCGCAAAGTTTCTGAGCCAAAATGGCTTTGGGAGCGTAATCCGCCCGTTAGAGAACGTAAAAATATTCCCACCAGTTGGTTAGAACTCACCATTACAGAAGGTAAAAATCGCCAAGTTCGCAGAATGACGGCTGCGGTTGGCTTTCCTACTTTGCGTTTGGTGCGTATTCAAATTGGACAATGGAAACTTGGCAATTTAGCGTTGGGTGAATCAATGCTTTTAAAAAACCAATCCATTTAATAATTTGATCTACAAAGTCATTTAAATGCACTAAAGGCGATTGAGTTTGTCGCAGAAAATATGACTCTCTGCTAAACTAACAGCCTTGAAAAACATCACTTTGACCCACATTAAGTTACATAAAATTAATGTAAGTTAACGTCAATTTCTTAAATCAAATATCAAACTATCAAATTTTAGGTACTAAAACAGCATGAACTCAACTCAAGACAACGCCAAAATCAAAGTTATCGTAGGCCTTTCAGGAGGGGTTGATTCATCTGTTGCTGCTTTATTGCTAAAGCAACAAGGTTACGATGTTGAAGGTTTGTTTATGAAAAACTGGGAGGGTGATGATACTGAAGATTACTGCCCTGCCGCTGAAGATTTAAAAGATGTAATGGCAGTGGCAGAAAAGCTTGATATTCCCGTTCATATTGAAAATTTTTCGGGTGAATATTGGGATAATGTTTTTAAACATTTTTTAGCCGAATACAAATCAGGTCGTACCCCAAACCCAGATATTTTATGCAATAAAGAGGTTAAATTTAAAGCCTTTTTACAGCATGCCTTAACGTTAGGCGCTGACTATATTGCCACCGGACATTACACCCGTGTAATACGTGATGAAAATAACCAATGCCACTTACTAAAAGGGTTGGATGACAATAAAGATCAGAGCTACTTTTTATACACCTTACAGCAACATCAACTGCAAAAATCGCTGTTTCCTGTTGGTGAATTAGAAAAACCAGAAGTGCGAAGACTAGCAGAAGAAGCCGGGTTTATTACTCACGATAAAAAAGACAGTACGGGAATTTGTTTTATTGGTGAGCGTAAATTTAAAGACTTTTTACAGCAGTTTTTACCTGCACAACCTGGCGATATTGTTGATGACCAAGGCAATGTAATTGGTAAACACGATGGCTTGATGTATCACACCTTAGGGCAGCGTAAAGGATTAGGCATTGGTGGTGGTCATGGCACGGGTAATGACCCTTGGTATGCGGCGGATAAAGATTTAAAAAACAATATATTGGTAGCGGTACAAGGTAAACAACACCCACTGTTGCAACACCCGTATTTAGTGGCCGATACTTTGGATTGGGTTTCTGGTGAATGCCCTGCCCTTAATACACCTTTAAAAGCCAAAATCCGTTACCGACAAGCCGAACAACCTTGTCAGATCATTGAACATAAAGATGGACAAATTGTAGTGAAATTTGATGAACCACAAACGGCCATTGCGCCAGGCCAATCCGTGGTATTTTATGCCGATGACGATTGCTTAGGCGGCGGAATTATTGACCAACGATTACATAATTTAGAAGAACGTATTTAAGATTTTTACGCTTTTTTAACGAAATAAAATCTATCTAACCTATTTAATTAAGAGTACATGATGAGCGAATATACACAACAAGATAAAACCATATCACTCGTTGGGCTGTACCAATGCTCTCAACTCGTGCATGAATTGGCAACCACAGGTACTGCTGATCAACTTGCCTACAAAACTTGTATTGAAAGCTTGTTTGCCGATAATCCAAAAACAACTTTAGATGTATACGGTGGTCAGGTTGAAAACATTCAAAAAGGCGTTAATACCCTACTCGCCCAAATGAGTTCTGACCAAGCGATTCAAAACAGAAATATTGAAATCACTCGTTATGTTTTAAACTTAATGATATTGGCTAAAAAGCTACAAGAACTACAAACACCACTCAATAATATTTTTGGTATTCTTGAAACCGCTAAAATGCAAACCGAACAATTTGGTGATTTACATGAAAATGTTATTGCCACATTAGCACGTGCTTACTCAGAAAATGTAAGTGATGTTGCACCAAGAATCATGGTAAATGGTCAGGACGGTCACCTACGAAACCCTCGTGTTGCCAATAAAATTAGAGCCTTATTATTAGCTGGTATTCGTTCAGCATTACTTTGGTATCAAGTTGGCGGTTCTCGTTGGGGCTTATTATGGTCACGTAAAAAATATTTACAAGGTACCCAAGCACTGTATCGCCCTGCTAACAACCCACCAAAAGACGACGACAACCATAAAAGTGATTACTTTAACCCTAAAGACTAGGGTTTGCCACTAATCGGAATTTAGTTAACCATCTACAACATTCAAGAGTGGTTAACTATATTACCCCTTTGTTTCTGAAAATATAGTCACCTTTTCTGCATAACCACTTACCCTCTTTTTTATTATCTAACACGCTGAAAGATTATCAAGCCAAGCCCGATAATGACGTTGGGAAATTTAGATTATTTAGCATACTATCCCCTTCATATCGTCACCCTCTGGCTTGACCAGTGGATCTTCTCACTCAAAGAGTGATTATCAAATCAAGCCCGATAATGACGTTATATTGTTGTTACCGCTCAATCTTAAATTGCCATTAATCACAATTTTTTATTGTGATTTTATTCATGATAAATAGAGGTTGTGTTTAATAAACATAAAAGATTAGTATTAAATTCAAAATAAAAAAAAGCCAAATTACCAGGCCTGGTAATTTGGCTTTTTAGTGTGGTAAACCAATAGTGAAATTAAACACTATTGATTAGTCGTTTATTATTTAATTGTTTTATAAACTTCTTTTTTAACCACTTCTGCATGAGCTTTTAACTCAGCTAAACGTGTTGCCATCTCTGATTGAGCAAACATTTCAGTATAAGCTTTTTTAAGCGCATCTTTTTGTTTGTCAGTTAAGGCTTCAGTTTTTACTTCTGATACCTGTAATAGAATGGTGTCGCCCGTTGATAGAGCAAACTTAGTCCAGCTAGGTTTACCTTTAGTAGGTTTAGGTGTTTTAAATATTTCACCCACCATTTGAGGCAATAAGTTTTGCGCATCACGGCCAACCCAACCAACGGTATTCCATTCAACACCATCTTTCATTAATGACTCTGGTGATTCGCCTGACTGAATTTTTTTCAATAAGGCCTCACCCAGTTTAGCTGATTCAGCCACCGCTGCTTCACGAACAAGCTCTTCTCTAATAGAAGCTGAAACTTCATCTAATGTTTTTTGACGTGCATCTTGATGTGTATTAACACGAATAAACACAGCGTTATTAGCTGAAACTTCAATTGATGAACTGTTTAAATGCGACTTTAAAACATCATCAGAGAAAGCGGAATTAATCACTTTAGCATTAGATAAAATAGGACCTTTACCACCTTCTCGGCTAAATGCTTCAGATGTTTGAACCGTTAATCCTGCTTCCGTTGCAGCGGGTTCTAAACTATCTGATTGCTCATAAGCAGTGGTATTTAGCTTATCTAATACATCAAAATATTGACGTTCAGCTTCTTGCGATTTGTACTGTTTAGTCACTTCAGCTTTAACCGCACTTAAAGGTTGCTGCTGTTTTGGGATAATTTTTTCTAATTTAATTAAGTGATATCCAAACTCTGTTTTAACAGGTTTGCTTACTTCACCCTCTTTCATGGCAAAAACAGCATCGTCAAAAGCAGGAACCATCACACCTTGTTCAAACGTACCTAAATCACCACCCGTTTTAGCTGAACCTGGATCTTGAGAATAGGTTTTTGCTAATTCTTCAAAAGATTCACCGGCTTTAAGTTTCTTTTGAATTTCTGCAATTTTATCTAAAGCCGCTTTATCTCCAGCAGGAGTATTGGCATCCACTTTAATTAAAATATGTTCTGCATGACGCTTTTCAGGCAAAGTAAACTGGTTTTTATTATCTTGGTAATACCCTTTAATAATATCGTCAGTAACCGGTACGTTTTCAGCTAATTTTTCTTTAGACAATTCAATATAGTCAATGGTTACTTTTTCAGGGTCTACATATTGTTTTAAGTGTTTTTCGTAATAGTCTTTAATTTGATCATCAGAAATAACAACCGTTTTTAGGAATGGACGTTGGTCTATTCTTAAATAGTTCACTTTTCTTTGTTGTGCTTGCAAACTTGCAAGTTGTTCAATTTCATGTGCCGTAGAAAAACCAGATGATTCTGTTAAGTTCTTAAATTGATTTTCTGATAAAAATTGACGTTGCTCTTGTTCAAAACGGGCAACATTTAAGCCATTACGCAATAGAACATCTTCATAGACCTTTTGCGAAAACTTACCTTTTTCTTGAAAAACCTTAGCGCCATGAATAGCGGATGCTAATTGTTGATCACTGATGACAAGCCCGTTTTCATCTGCCCATTGACGAATTTCTTCTGATTCAATTAAGGCATCAAGCACTTGGTCACGTAAATCTTGATCTTTAACAACTTGCTCGTATAAATCACCAAATTGCTGCTGTAATCTTTGTTTTTGACGGTTATACATTGTCATAAATTGATTGGCAGTAATGTCTTGGCCATTTACTTCAGCAACAACAACGACCTTATCTCCACGCGCATATTGGTCAATACCAAATAAAGCAAACGTTAAAATAATTAATCCGACAATCACCCAAGCAATCCACCCTTGAGCGTGATCACGAATAGCTTGTAACATGCTTAATCCTTTTCTTCATTTTTAATACAAGAGACCTTTGAGCAAGTTAACCGCAAATAAAATGCTTAAAATTCGTTTAATTTTCGTTAATAATCTTAATAATAAACTGCTATTAGCAAGATTATTAACCTTAAACGTAGAACCTAGCATTTATAAGTTGTATGCCGAAAAACGAACAATATTCTTACCCGTTTTCTTTTGCACCTAATTCGTACAAAGGTCTCATAAAATAGTGCTTTATAATACCAACCTGTGGCAATTCTTTCAGAATTTTTATGCGTTATTTTAAGAATTAACCTACTTTTTTTACCAGGCCTGGTGATTCATTGAGTTTTATATTTTTAAACGCTTTTATTGATAAGGCTATAAATATTAAATACCTTTTTAATGCTTTAACAAGTCATGTTTTAGTAAACTAATAGAACAACCTTAATCAATAAGAGCGTGAGATGAAAAAAGTACTGTATGTGGATGATGCTAAATCTATGCGTAAATTGATTGATTTGGTGCTAAGTAAGCAATTTGATGTCACTATGGCTGAAAATGGTCAGTTAGGTTATGAGGCGATTCAAAAACAAAAATTTGATGTCATTATTTCTGATATTAATATGCCTGTCATGTCAGGATTAGAGCTATTAGAAAAGTTAAGAAAACACCCTAACAGCCAATATACTCCTGTACTTATGCTAACAACAGAAGCCAGTGCTGAATTAAAAGCCGAAGGCAAACGGTTAGGTGCAACCGGTTGGATAGTAAAGCCTTTTGATCCAGATAAACTGGCAAATGCGATTAATAGATTGATTAATTAATCGCTTTAAAACGCTTTTATAAAGACAGAATTTAAACCCAAAAAAAACCTCCCGTTATAAATTCATAACGGGAGGTTTTTTATTTGTACTTTTGCTTAAGATAATCTAACTATGCAAATGGGTCTGTAATCACTAGGGTTTCAGAACGATCTGGCCCAGTTGATAAAATAGAGACAGGAACACCTACTTCTTTTTCTAAAAACTGAATATAGTTTTTAGCTGCTTCTGGTAAAGCATCCCAAGATTCAATACCAACAGTTGAAGTTTGCCAACCAGGCATGGTTACATAATTAGGTTTGCAGGTTTCATATTCATCCGCACTTGATGGTGGTAATAATAATGTTTTGCCATTTTGCTCATAAGAGATACAAACTTTAATCTCAGCCAACTCATCCATAACATCAAGCTTGGTTAAACACATACCGCTTAGACCATTAATTTGAGCTGAACGACGCAATGCAACGGTATCAAACCAACCACAACGTCTTTGACGACCTGTTGTTGCACCAAATTCACGACCACGAGTACCTAACTCTTTACCAATTGGATCACCTTCACCAGTATCACAGTTATAACTTAATTCTGTTGGAAAAGGCCCGCTTCCTACACGAGTTGTGTAAGCTTTAGTAATACCAAGAACATAGTCTAGTTCTGTTGGCCCAATACCCGCTCCTGGCCCAGCGCCACCTGACGTGGTATTTGAAGAGGTAACATAAGGATAAGTTCCATGATCTACATCAAGTAAAGTTCCTTGAGCGCCTTCAAACATTAGATTTTGACCAGCAGTGTTACATTCACTCATTAAGTTAGGCACATCGGCCAACATAGGTAAAATCATTTCACAATAACGTTCACATTTTTGCCAAAGTTCGTCAAATGATACGGCTGGCGCTTTGTAATAGTTCACAATCATAAAATTGTGATAGTCCGTGGCTTCTTTTAATTTTTCTTTAAAAGCAGGCATGTTTTTAAAGTCACCAGCACGTAAACCTCGACGAGCCACTTTATCTTCATAGGCTGGCCCAATTCCACGTCCCGTTGTACCAATCGGTTTATTACCACGTGCAAGTTCACGTGCTTGGTCTAAGGCTACGTGATAATCTAAAATTAATGGACAAGCGTCACTAATTTTAAGGCGATTCTGTACTTTTAAGCCTGTGGCTTCAAGTTGAGTCACTTCTCGTTCTAATGCATCAGGAGCTAACACAACACCGTTACCGATAAAACATTGAACTTCTTTACGTAAGATTCCAGACGGAATTAAATGTAAAACTGTTTTTTGCCCATCAATAACTAAAGTATGACCTGCATTATGACCGCCTTGAAAACGGACTACGGCTGCGACTCTATCGGTTAGTAAGTCTACAATCTTACCTTTACCTTCATCGCCCCATTGGGTACCAACAACAACTATATTTCGCTTTGACATAACTACTTCTTAATAACTTAATAATAATTTTAATCTAACAGCTTGTTAATCTTTATCGATTATCAAGCTGTCTTAACAATCCAGTTTCCAGCTTCTTCAACCAACTTTTTAGCACCTGTTGGCACGCTATGCATTTCATAGGCTTTAATCACACGAAATCCTTTAGACTTTAGATCTAAAATGGCGTCTTTTAATGATTGATTAACAAGATGTGGAACGTAAACTGTGTCTTTAACATTTAGTTCTACTTGTTTTAATAAATCTAATGCTGAACGTAAATCTAAACTAAAGCCTGTTGCTGGAAGCCCCAAACCAAATACTGAACCAATATTATCGTAGCGGCCACCCTTGGCAATAGGTTGTAACTTACTTCCGCTGTATGAAGCAAAAACAATCCCAGTATGGTATTGATAACCACGCATTTCAGTCACATCTAAATACACTGGGATGTTAAATGAAGTTTGGATCAGTTCAATAATATTCGCAACGTGTTCTAAAGTAGAATCTAGAGTTTTTGAAAGGCCTGCTAGAGTTTGTTTGGCCTCAAGAATAACTTGAGAAGCTTCACCACACAGTTTAGGTAGAATCGTAAATTTAGCTTTTAATTCGGCTGGCATATCAAAAAGAGCAATAAATTTTTCATATTCAGGAATCGCTTTACGCTGCAAAATATCAATAAATTCTTTTGATTGCTTGTCGTTAAAATGAGCTAATGCCATCATTTCAGTCATGATAGCAACATGTCCTAGACTCATTTTAATGTCAGGTAATTGAATGCGTTGCATGCTTTCAAGCATGAGTTCAATAATTTCAAAATCACTCTCTACGCCCTGATGACCAAATAACTCCGCACCGACTTGAATTGGGCTACGTGAACCTTTGGCTTTATTATTACGGGTTTTTAAAACCTCGCCTACATAACAAAGTCTTGATATGGTGGAGTCTGCTTTTAAACGATTACTAACAATACGCGCAACTTGCGGTGTCATATCGGCACGCACACCCATCATACGACCACTTTCTTGGTCAGTAAAACGGCAAGTATCCACGGCCATATGACCAGCGGTTCCGGTTAATAAAGAATCTGTAAACTCAGCGATAGGAGGAAGAACAAGTTCAAATCCAGAAAGTTCAAAACCATCAATTAACTTACGACGGTAGAATTCTAGTTTTTGGGCTTGAGATGGTAGGAGGTCTTCTAAACCTTCGGGCGTAAACCACGTAGATTGTTGCATTTCAAAACTTCTTTTTATTTAATAAATTCTGTTGGACAAATTATTATAAATCAACTCAGGCCTCTTAACTAAAAAATAGCAAAATAACCAGGCCTATTAAAATTGAAAAAAATCCCATTACCCGCAAATCACGTTCGCCAAGCTTTACCGCTTGTTCCATCATTTGTTGCCAAAACTTTGGAAACACAAACGGCAACAAGCCTTCTAAGATAAAGACTAAAGCAATTGCGGCTAATAAGGTATTTTCTATCATACGTCCATAAAAAAGGTGGGTTACCCCACCTTTATATTATTTAACTTGATAACTCTATTTAGTTGACTGATTAAAGTACTTAAAGAAATCAGACTTCGGATCAACGATCATGACATCAGATTTGTTATCAAATGTTTTCTTGTAGGCGTTGATGCTGTGATAAAACGCATAAAACTCTGGATCTTTTCCGTAGGCTTTAGCGTAGATATCGGCTGCTGTTGCATCACCTTTACCTCGTAAAATTTCTGCTTCACTATATGCGTCAGCTAAAAGAACAACACGTTGACGATCTGCATCGGCTTTAATTTTTTCAGCCGTTTCAGTCCCTTTTGAACGTAAGTCTTTTGCTTCACGATTACGCTCTGCATTCATTCTTTGATAAACCGATTCACTGATATCTTTTGCTAAATCTATACGTTTAATACGTACATCTTCAATTTCGATACCAAAAGACTTGGCTTGTAAATCTGTTGTTTTCTTGATTTTTTGCGCAATTTCTACACGTTCACCAGAAATAACTTCTTTTACTGTACGGCTACCAAATTCATCTCTTAAACCAGATTGAACAATTTGCCCTAAACGCATACCCGCTAAACGGTTATCACCATTCATAGTCGTATAGAATTTTTTCACATCAATAATACGCCACTTAACAAAAGAATCCACTTCTAGCTTTTTCTTTTCTACTGTGTAGTAATCTTCTGGTGCAGCATCTAATGTTTGTAAACGAGAATCAAACAAGCGCACATTGTTAATAAATGGTGTTTTGATATGTAGGCCTGGTGTAACGTCGGCTTTAACAATTTCACCTAAACGAAGAACAACGCCTGTTTGCCATTGATTAACAACATAAACAGAATTGCTGGCAACAAATAATACTGCTGCTACAAATATTAATAATAAAGTTTTCATTAACGTAGCTCCCTCGTTCTTAAATACTCACGAATTCCAGGTTTTTGTGTTGTATTACTATTTGTCATAGGAACTTGAGTCTTGGTGCTTTGTGAGCTAGTAGTACTGCTTTCATCTAATTTAAATGGCACAGTGTGTTGATTACCAATCATTTTATCTAAAGGTAAATACAGTAAGTTATTTGCACTTTCAGAACCAACAAATACTTTACTCGTTGCGCTTAATACTGAAGAAACGGCATCAATATATAGACGTTTACGTGTCACTTGTGGTGCTTTTTCATATTCAGCAACAATACTGGTAAAACGTGCTGATTCACCTTTTGCTTGTGCAATAACTTGGTCATGATAAGCACTTGCTTCTTCAAGCAAACGAGCCGCTTGACCACGTGCTTTAGGTAAAATATCGTTTGAATAGGCTTCAGCTTCGTTAATTGAACGCTCTCTGTCTTGACCTGCTTTAACAACATCGGCAAAGGCTGGTTGAACTTGCTCAGGTGGTTTTGCTTCCTGTAAGTTAACACTGGTAATCATTAAACCGGTTTTATATGAGTTTAATCGTTCTTGAGCTAACTCTTGAACACGCTTAACAATTACATCACGCCCTTCAGTTAACACAAAGTCCATCGTGTTTTGACCAACCACTTCACGCAGTGCACTTTCGGTAACAGAACGTAGCGTTGAATCTGGGTCTGTTACATCAAATAAATAATTATTTGCACTGGTAATTTGGTATTGAACAGCAATTTTAAGATCAACAATATTTTCATCTTTAGTTAACATTAAAGATTCATTTAATACGCTGCCTGAAGCGGTACGACCACGAGAATCTTGTGCAACACCTGAACGGTAACCAATTTCAGCGGTACGTATTTGGTCTACGTTTACGATTCTTACCGTTTCTATAGGATAAGGCATATGCCAATGTGGACCTGCTTGAGTTTCTTCAACAAACGCACCAAAACGAGTAACAACACCTCGTTCAGCTGGATCTACAATATAAATCCCTGATAATAACCAAACAATCACAATAACAGCAAAAATAACTGTTCCGCCGAAGCCGCCAATGCCGCCCCCGCTTCCGCCTAATTTATTGCCAGCACCACCAAGGATACTTTGTGCTTTTTTTAATAACTGGTCTAAGTCATCATTATTTGGTTTCTTAGGTGGTTTTTTATCGCCACCACCATTATTGCCAGAGTTTCCTGAGTTACCCCAAGGATCTTGTCCTGACTTACCTGGTTCGTTCCAAGCCATTTAACCTATCTCCATGCTTTCACATTGGTTGTGCTTCAATTCAATTTATCTATAAAACATTTTTTATAGATAAACCCTAATGTTGCGATTTGTAATCCCGACATTTTAGAGAGTTACTCATCAAAAGTCACCTATTAAAAGATTTTATAGATAAGATAATTTTACTAAAACCTTTATCTATCTGCGGTGTAGAAGAAAAATAAATAAAATTTAATTTTAAATTAAGAAATATGTCGCTAATCACCAACTATTAACAAGGTTTATATAAATTCATTAGTCTTTATCTTTTTACCTGAACATGAATCTTATACAAAAACTTGTATTATTTTTCTAATGTATCGGGGTTTCTAATATTAGCCTTTATAAATTCTGGCCATTTTTTAATACTGCTCCATTCCGTTTCAGTAAGAAGCATGGTAAAAACACTATTACCCTCTTCATCAAACCCTTCTTCCAGAATGGTACCGAGCTCATAAAGCTGGGCGCGTTTTTTACCTGCATTGACATTTAAAACTAAATCAACAGTATGAAATCGTCCTTTAAAAAAGGAGGCTACGGCTTCCATTAATAACTCAACACCTAAGCCTTTTTGAGCCGAAACCCAAACGCGACTTGCCACGCCGTTTTCATCATAGTCTATATGCGGTTCTACGGTAGGTTCTAATAAATCAATTTTATTAAAAACAACCAATTGAGGTACGTCGTCTGCACCTACCTCTCGAATAACCTCATAAACGTCGGTCATTTTTTCTTCGCGATGTATATCTGATGCATCAACAAGATGAATCAACAGGCTTGCTTCCCGTGTTTCTTCTAAAGTAGAACGAAATGCCGTCACTAAATCATGCGGAATGTGTCTAATAAAACCAACCGTATCTGCAAAAATAACCGGCCCAGCGCCAGGCAAATGTACCCTACGTAAGGTAGAATCTAAGGTCGCAAATAATCGATCTTCTGCATAAACATTGGCGGTTGTCATGTAGTTAAATAACGTTGATTTACCCGCATTAGTGTAACCAACAATGGTAATGGTTGGCAGTTCAGATCGTTTACGAGAACGACGCCCTAAATCACGTTGTTTTCGTACTTTATCTATTTTAGATTCAAGCTGTTTTATGCGACCTTGCACCAATCGTCTATCAGATTCCAACTGGGTTTCACCTGGCCCTCTTGCACCAATTCCACCTTGTCTATCAAGGTGAGTCCACCCTTTAACTAAACGTGTTGCCATGCGTTTTAGTTGAGCTAACTCTACTTGTAACTTACCTTCATGCGAACGAGCTCTTTGAGCAAAAATATCTAAAATCAAGCCAATTCGGTCTAAGACCTGGCAGCCGACTAGTTCAGATAAATTTCGTTCTTGCGCGGGTGTTAAGGCATGATTAACAATCACAACATCTGCCTCATAGAGTTCAACAGCTTGTTGAATTTCTTCGGCTTTACCTTTACCTACAAAATATTTAGAATCTGGATTTTGACGTTTCGTCGTAAGAAGTGTGCCTATTTCAGCACCGGCAGAATCCACTAACTCGTAGAACTCATCAAGTTCTTCTCTATCAGCTTCATTGCGAAAATCGACATGAACTAAAACAGCTCGTTCTAGTTCTTGTCGTTCAAGTCGATCAAATAATTCCATTAACGCTCTCTAGACGACTAAGTTATTTGTGAAAATAAACTTTATTAAATTCATCGTCAATTAAATAAACGGTTAGTAAGAACAGTAAATGAAATTATAAAAATATTATTCAAGATTAAATTAAACCTCAGCACTTTCTCTATCTTCCGAAGCCGCTTCATAAGGCTTTGGATCACGCATTGGAACAATCGTTGAAATTGCATGTTTGTAAACCATTTGTGTGACATTACTTCTCAATAAGACAACAAACTGGTCAAATGAATCAACTTTACCTTGGAGCTTAACCCCATTGACTAAATAGATTGAAACACCAATGCGTTCCTTTCTTAAAGCGTTTAAATACGGGTCTTGAATTGGCAACGCTTTTGCCACTTTCTTGTTCTCCATGATGGTTCCTATTTTTATTATTTTTTATGTTTTTATATTTTATGTTTTTATATTTATTTTATGTTTTAACGAGAGTAGAACAGAAAATTAAGCCTAATCTTATCTAATCAAGTAATAAAACACGATTAACAACTCGTTTTAGCAAACCGCCGCCCAATGACATTATCATTAGGTATAACTAAAACAGGTGGATTTTAACCATTTTTATCTATTCATTATCTCGTGCAAAATTCTTTTATTCGTTTAAACACTTAAGTTTAGGTATAAATTACGAATTTTCTTAACCAAATGTTCAATTAAAACGTAATAAAATTGAATTGCAAACATATAGCGAAAAGCATACCACAGCAAACAAGATTGTTATTATCAATTCATTTAAATTAAATCGTTTAATTTACTAAAATTTGTAAGATAACCTCACCGACCTTGCTAACAATTACATCTTTTTTAAGCATTATGCACTATGTAAGGGCTTTTTTTAATAATTCAAGGGTTTGTTCAACACGCTCTTGTAATGAAGTTTTATACGGGTCAATAATGGTTAAGTTTTGCTCTTTTCTTAACCAAGTAAGTTGACGTTTAGCCAATTGTCTTGTGGCGACCAAACCCTTATAAATAAACGTTTCATAGTCATACTCGCCTTGCATAAACAACCAGGCCTGTCTATACCCCACACTGCGAAGTGAAGTCATATCTTCATTTAAATCACCACGCTCAAATAAACTTTTAACTTCTTGCAGAAAACCATTATCAATCATTTGACTAAAACGTTTTTCTATTTGCTTATGTAGCTTTGCTCTGTTTTCTGGAACTAGAGCGATTTTTAACATTTTAAATTCTGGCAACCCTTTTTTAGGTTCTGCTCTTAATTCAGTTAACGTTTTGCCTGTAACCTCATAGACTTCTATTGCTCTAACCAAACGTTGCGGATCGTTTTTATGAATTCTTTCTGCTGATTCTGGATCAATATCAAGTAATTTCTCATGCAACATATCAGGCGTTTCTTGCCAAATTTTTAGCCATTTTTCACGTATTTTTTCATTAGCAGAAGGCAAATCAGACATACCTTGTTGCAACGCATTAAAATACATCATGGTACCGCCAACCAAAACGGGCAAACGATTACGGGCAAAAATCTCAAACACTAACCGATTTACATCTTCTACAAAATCAGAAGCCGAATACGTTTCAGTAACATCATGGGTATTAATTAAGTGATGCGGAACGGTATCTAACTCTTGCTGAGAAGGTTTGGCAGTACCAATATCTAAACCTCGGTAAATAAGAGCCGAATCTACACTAATGATTTCAATAGGCAACTGTTCAGCCAACAACATTGAAAGCTGGCTTTTACCCGATGCGGTTGGCCCCATAATGGCTAAACATTGTTTATTTGCAATTAATTGTTTGACTAAATCCATGTGTAATTTCTTATATTTTGAGCTGTTAATTTGATTATTATTTGGTTTACTGGCCGCGCATAAATAAGCTATCTAGCTGATTCATAGAAAGTTGTACCCAAGTTGGTCTGCCGTGATTGCATTGATCAGAACGCTCTGTCACTTCCATTTCTCTAAGCAGCGCATTCATTTCTGCTATAGTCAGCTGGCGGTTTGCTCTAACAGAACCGTGGCATGCCATGGTTGATAAAATGTGATTAATTTTTTCTTCTACTTGTTGAGTTTGCCCTGCTTCAGATAAATCGGCAATCATGTCATTTACCAGGCCTGCTATATCACTTTTAACCAATAAAGCAGGCACAGCCGTTACCTTTAATTGTTCTGGCCCCAACTCATCCATAGCAAAACCTAACTGCTCAAACAAGTTCTCATGCTCTTGCCAAACGGCAATATAAGCTTGTTCAAAGGTAAGCGCCATAGGCACTAATAAAGGTTGACTAATTAAGCGGTCTTTTTGCCATTGTTGTTTAAAACGTTCGTAAACCACTCTTTCATGTGCGGCATGCATATCTACCAAAACCATACCATTTTGATTTTCTGCCAAAATAAACACACCATGCAATTGTGCTTTAGCAAACCCCAACATGGGCATATTTTCATCGTATTGTTGATTACTAGCTTCATAACCAGATTGTGGTTCGGAAGCCGTTAATGAAGATAAATCACCACCTTGCCTACGTTGCTGAATGACATCGGCTAACTGTGCGTTATAACTGCCTTGCTTTTGGTTAAATGCGGTATGAGCCATAGTATTTTCTGGCAATTCATTCGCTGGGGCTTGAAACGAAATTGACTCTTGTACTGAAATATTTTGCGGTGTAAAACCAGGACGATACAAAGAGTATGGATTTTGACCTGGGCTATTTGCGTCACCCAAAGTTCCCTCTGCCATAACCGACTCTAAAGAAGCGCCCGTACCTTTTTTTGACACTACGGGTTTAGCTACCGCATCTCTTACACTTCTTCTTAAAAAATCGTAAACCCAACGGTCATTAGCAAAACGTACTTCGTATTTTGCAGGATGTACATTTACATCCACCAAGTCATGTGGCATTTCTATAAACAGCAAATACGCTGGGTGGCGGCCGTGATACATCACATCGGCATAGGCTTGTTTTACCGCATAAGAGAGTAAACGATCACGCACAATACGCCCATTAACAAACACATATTGCATATCGGTTTGGCTACGATTAAAAGTAGGTAACCCTACCCAACCTGATAACTTAATATCTTGGCTTTCAAACGCAATGGATAAAGATTGCTCTACAAAATTTGAACCCATTAATTGACTCAAACGTTTTTGCAAACTTGCTTGGTCGGTCACCGCATGAACTTGTCTGACCACCTTTTGATTGTGTACTAATTTAAAACCAACATTTGGGCGGCTTAACATGACACTTTTAACTAATTGGTCAATTTTAGAAAATTCAGTTCTTGCGGCACGCAAAAACTTTTTACGTGCTGGTGTATTAAAAAACAGATCATTAACACTAATACGAGTACCGACTCTACCTGCAGATGGTTGAGCTTCACTCCAATTCCCCTCGCCTTCAGCATATAATTTCCAGGCGGCAGATTCATCTTGGTGGCGACTAATAATCTCAAAACGTGAAACGGAACTAATACTGGCTAATGCCTCACCGCGAAACCCTAAAGTGGCCACTGAGGCCAAATCAGCACCAGTTTTAATTTTACTGGTTGCATGACGGCTTACGGCTAAAATCAATTCGTCTTTAGGTATTCCATGTCCATTATCGATAACAACAATCGACTTTTCACCACCCTCTTCAATCAGAATTTCGATTTGATTAGCACCTGAATCTAAGGCATTTTCAAGCAGCTCTTTAACCACAGAGGCAGGACGTTCCACCACTTCACCTGCTGCAATTTGGTCAGCAAGGTAACTAGGAAGTTGTTCAATGGACTGTCTCATTTAGATAAAAACCTTTTATCAGACTTAATAATCTGACGTTTCATACATTTAAAAATCTGGCCGAATTATAGCATTGCAAACCATCAATTACAGCAAGATAGCAATGCCACAATGCTTTTTAAATTAAGTTCTCATAACAATTTACCAGGCCTGGTAAATTGTTTGCACAAACAATAATCTCAGGAATTAAACCTATTGTAGAAAAACCTTTTATAAGACCACATAGATATAGTCGTTTTTTTATAGTGGCTATAACTGGTAAAATAGCCCACAAATAATTAAATTGGCAAAAAGGTTTACCACATGGGCATACTTAACTCTTTGTTTGGCAACGGCATTTCAGAAGCTTTGCAAACACAAATTACTCAGCAACTTACTATTTGCACAGACCCAACCTCAAAGCAAAGTTTAGAATCGCTAAAAGCCATACAGAGCCTACAATTTAAAAAAGGTGTGTTATCACTTACTATTGCCATGCCGTATCCGTGCAAAAGTCTTTGGCCAAGTATTGAACAAAATATACAGCATGAGTTATTAAAACTTGATGAAATAAAGCAAGTTAATGTGCAATTTGAAACCAAAATCGTTTCTCACGATGCTCAAAAAGGCGTTGCACACTTACCTAATATTAAAAATATTATTGCCATCGCTTCAGGAAAAGGTGGTGTGGGTAAATCAACCACGGCGGTAAACATTGCTTTGGCTCTGCAACAAGAAGGCGCAAGCGTAGGTTTATTGGATGCCGATATTTATGGCCCCAGTATTCCAACCATGTTAAACATAAAAGAAAAGCCACAATCTAAAGATGGCAAAAGTATGCAACCTTTAACCGCTTATGGTTTACAGGTTATGTCTATTGGCGCACTAATTGAAGAAGATTCTCCCATGATTTGGCGTGGCCCAATAGTAACCCAAACCTTAACCCAACTGCTTAAAGAAACCAATTGGGATGACCTGGATTATTTAGTCATTGATTTACCGCCAGGTACAGGTGATGTTCAATTAACACTTTCTCAACAAATTCCTGTAACGGGTGCCGTAATTGTTACCACGCCACAACAAGTGTCGCTAATTGATGCCAAAAAAGGCTTAAAAATGTTTGAAAAAGTAGAGATTCCTGTATTAGGAATTATTGAAAACATGAGCACCCACATTTGCAGTAACTGTGGTCATGAAGAAGCGATTTTTGGTTCACATGGTGGCGAAAAAATGGCTAAAGAATACAAAATGGAATTTTTAGGCGCTTTGCCTTTAGATAAACGTATTCGTGAAGAAGCGGATAATGGTAAACCAACGGTTACCGCTGAACCACAAAGTGATATTGCTCAAAAATATCGTCATATGTCACATAAAATCAGTGCACAAATTGGTATTCAAAAACGTAACTACGCCAGCGTCTTTCCTAATATTGTGATTCAAAACACTTAATAAAAACAGGTAAATGACTCAGCTTTTACCAGGCCTGGTAATTTCATATAACCATCTAGCGGCCTAAGTGTCGCTAAGATTAAAGACAGGCGTGTAAACTCTTTTTTATTTAATGCCATCTTTGTACGACTCATAAACGAAAGAAAAATGAACATTTTTTATTCGTTCATATCCTCGTGCAAAGATTTTTTAATATTAAATAACTGGTTAAACTGGGCGATTTCTAATATTTTTAATGCCGTACCGCTCACATTGGCGAGCAAAACTCGTTCTTTATCTCCTTTAACCTGCTCTCTTAAAAGTAAAAGCATCCCTAAAGCAGAACTGTCCATATATTGAGTTTCTGTAAAATCAACTTTAAAGCAATTATTATCGGCCTGATATTTTTGGCAAATCAACTTAAATTCTTCATACTGACTAACATCAAAACTACAAGGCAACACAATCGTTACAACGCCATCTTTTTGTTTAGTAATAAGATTATCCACTTAATTTCTTCCTAAAATACACGTGTTTTATTTCACCAAAAATCAAATAAATGATTTTTTGGGATTTTTGCATAAAAAGTTTAATCAATACATCAAATAAAAACTTTTTAATTTCAAGCCATAAATACAACGAATGACAAGCAGAGGTAAACAACGATCTGATAAAAATATCACAAACCACAATTAACGCTCAACCGCCTTTTGCCCTCCTATAAAAAGGCCTTGCATATAAAGCTATTGATTAGCATACCCGAGGTGGATATTTAAAAACAGTCGGCAAATTACTAAGCCAAATTGCAATCGTGTTTTAAGACAATTAAATAGTTACACATTCGCCGTACATTAATATAAAAGTATCAATACAAAAAGGGCAAAAAACTCTATAATATCGAGCTAATTTATAGATTTACTTAGCAAAGCTAAATTACAGTCGTGATCTATTGCTTTTTTTATTGATAAAAATGTAAAAAAGACTTTATTTAATCACGCTTTAGACCGCTTTAATTACGTAAACACATTAAAACAATATACCAAACTGGAACAACACACCAATGTCAGATAAATCAACGACCCCAAGAAAAATATTAGTTACAAGTGCATTACCTTATGCAAACGGCCCTATTCATTTAGGACACCTTGTTGAATATATTCAAACTGACATCTGGTCGCGTTTTCAAAACATGCGTGGCAATACCTGTACTTATGTCTGTGCTGACGATGCGCACGGCACCCCTATTATGCTAAGAGCGCAAGCCGAAGGCATTACGCCAGAAGCCTTAATTGCCAAATCGTCAGAAGAACATCAAGCCGACTTTACTGGTTTTAATATCGCTTTTGATCATTATCACAGTACCAACTCGCCAGAAAATAAAGCGTGTGCAGAGTACATTTATAACCAGTTAAATGAAAAAGGTTATATCTCTCGTAAAACCATTACTCAGGCCTACGACCCAGAAAAAGAGATGTTTTTGCCAGACCGTTTTGTAAAAGGCACTTGCCCAAAATGTAAAGCCGAAGACCAATATGGTGACAACTGTGAAGTGTGTGGGGCAACTTACAGCCCAACGGATTTAATTAATCCAAAATCAGCTGTTTCAGGTGCAACACCTATTGAAAAAGAGACTGACCACCTATTTTTTGAATTAGGTAAATTTGAAGACATGCTTAAAGAGTGGACTCGTGCAGGACACTTACAAACTCAAATTGCGAATAAATTAGATGAGTGGTTAGAAACTGGCTTACGTGGTTGGGATATTTCTCGCGATGCACCTTATTTTGGTTTTGAAATCCCAGGCGAGCCCAATAAATATTTTTACGTTTGGTTAGATGCGCCTATTGGTTACATGTCGAGCTTTAAAGCCTATTGCGAAAAATCTGGATTGAACTTTGATGAATATTGGAAAGCCGGTTCAAAAACTGAGCTTTATCATTTTATTGGTAAAGACATTATTAACTTTCATGCCCTATTTTGGCCTGCTATGTTGTCTGGGGCTGGGTTTAGAACGCCTAACGCGGTATTTGCGCACGGCTTCTTAACTGTTGACGGACAAAAAATGTCTAAATCTCGCGGCACATTTATTATGGCCAAAACCTATTTAGAACATTTAAACCCAGAATATTTACGCTACTACTATGCAGCCAAACTCAGTGGCCGTATTGATGACATTGATCTTAACCTAGAAGATTTTGCACAACGTGTAAACTCTGATTTAGTAGGTAAAGTCGTGAATATCGCCAGCCGTTGTGCCGGCTTTGTGGTTAAGAAATTTGATAGCAAACTGGCCAGCGAATGGTCTACTGAAGCCAGCACTTTATACCAATCTTTTGCAGATAAATCTGAAGAAATCGCCGACTTATATGAGCAACGTGAATACGGCCATGCCATGCGTGAAATCATGGCTTTAGCCGATAAAGCCAATGAATATATTGCCGAAACCGCACCTTGGGTTTTAGCCAAAGAAGAAGGCAAAGAAACTGAATTACATGAATCTGTTAGTGTGGGTATTAACTTATTTAGAGTATTAATGAGTTATTTAGCGCCTGTTATTCCAGAAACAGCTGAAAAAGCAAAAGCCTTTTTAAATATTGAAGCTTGGAACTGGAACGATGTGAAAGAACCACTAATGGGGCATGAAATCACCAAATTTAAAGCCTTATTAACGCGTTTAGAAATGACCGATATTGAAAAAATGATTGCCGCATCTGCAGAATCTTTAAGTACAGCTTCTTCTGTGCCTGATGGCAAAAAAGGCGATAAAAAAGCCAAACAAGCACCAGAAGCTAAAGCTGAAGCGGTGATTGAACCGATTGCTGAACAAATCACCATTGACGACTTTGCTAAAATTGATTTACGCATTGCCAAAATAGTGAATGCCGAAGCCGTTCCAGAAGCTAAAAAACTGCTTAAATTAACACTTGATATTGGTTTAGAACAACGTCAAGTTTTTGCAGGGATTAAATCGGCTTACGAACCAGAAGACTTAATTGGCAAACTCACCGTTATGGTTGCCAATTTAGCACCACGCAAAATGCGTTTTGGTTTATCAGAAGGCATGGTTTTAGCCGCAGGCCCAGGTGGTAGTGATTTATATGTACTTTCACCCGATGACGGTGCACAACCAGGTATGCGTGTTAAATAATTAATACGATTACATAAAACAGATTAAGTAAAACAGATTAAGTAAAACAATTAAATAAACCCTTTTTACCAGGCCTGGTAAAAACGGTATAAAAAACAAACGTCATAACTTTAAAATGCTTACAGGTATAGTTACAGGAATATTTAATGCACGAATACATTCTCATTCTAATTAGCACTGTCTTGGTCAATAACTTTGTATTAGTAAAGTTTTTAGGCCTATGCCCGTTTATGGGTGTTTCAAAAAAGACCGATGCCGCTTTAGGTATGGGGTTGGCCACCACCTTTGTATTAACCTTAAGTTCTGTATTAAGTTACATTATTTTCACCTACCTGCTTGAACCATTTGGCTTAGAGTATTTACAAACCATCGCCTTTATTTTAGCCATTGCCGCTGTAGTGGGTTTTACCGAAATGGCGATTCATAAAACCAGCCCTGCACTTTATCAAGTCTTAGGGATCTACTTACCCCTTATTACAACAAACTGCGCGGTATTGGGTGTAGCACTACTGAATGTGGGCGAAAAAAATGACTTTATCGCCTCCGCCGTTTATGGTTTTGGTGCTGCGGTTGGTTTTACTTTAGTAATGGTTTTATTTGCCTCTATTCGTGAACGTGTTGATGTAGCGGATGTTCCTGGGCCTTTTAAAGGTGCGCCGATTGCCTTAATTACCGCAGGCTTAATGTCTATGGCCTTTATGGGATTTGGTGGATTAGTTTAATGATTGAAGCCGTACTTATTTTTGTTGGATTAGCCATCCTATTTGGTTTATTACTGGGTTACGCCTCAGTTAAATTTAAAGTAGAAGGCAATCCTGTTGCAGAACAGGTTGATAAGATCTTGCCACAAACACAATGTGGTCAATGTGGTTTTCCAGGTTGCAAACCTTATGCTGAAGCTTTAGCTAAGGGCGAAACTGAAGTGAATTTATGTATTCCTGGTGGTAACGAGGTTATGATTTTAATCTCTGAAATCACGGGGTTAGAACCTAAAGAGATGGAGGTTGTTGAAGAAGAGCATAAAACCAAAGAAGTGGCCAAAATCAATGAAGAACTTTGTATTGGCTGTGTACTTTGTATAAAAGAATGCCCTGTTGATGCCATTTTAGGTGCCACTAAATTAATGCACACGGTTATCGAAAAAGAGTGTACAGGGTGCGAGAAGTGTATACCTGTTTGCCCTGTTGACTGCATTGATATGGTTCCACTTGCGGTTTCTGTTAAAAACTGGAAATGGCCTGAACCTAATGTCAATTCTATAAATGCTTCAAATACAGATAATTCCATCGATTTAGAAACCAACAACTCGGAGACATCAAAATAATGTCTGTCTTTGCCAAAGTTGTAAAAATTCTTGCTCCAATCTACCCACAAGCAAAACGTTGGTTACACAGTTTTAATGGTGGAATATTCCCTGCGTATAGTAAAGAGCTTTCTTCAAGACAACCCATTAGAGAAGCTTTGATTCCCAACCGTTTAATTATGCCACTTCAACAACAAGTAGGCTTACCTGCTGAAATGTTAGTAAAAGTGGGTGATAAGGTTAAAAAAAATCAACTGATTGCACGATCATCTAAAGATGCCAATAAAGCCTTGGTTGTGCCTATTCATGCGCCAACTTCAGGTACGGTTACCGCCATAAGTTCAGAAACCTTGCCGCACCCTTCTGGTTTAGAAGATATTGCCATTATTATTGAACCCGACCATCTTAATACCCAAATTAATAATGCGCTTAATGTTACTGGCAAACACCCAGAAACTCCGCAACAGCTTAAAGATATCTTGCTAAATGCCGGTATTGTAGGTATGGGCGGTGCGGGTTTTCCAACCTACGCCAAAATACCAAATGAAAAAGGCACAATTCACACCTTAATGATTAATGGTGCAGAGTGTGAACCGTTTATTACTTGTGATGATGTATTAATGCAAACTGAGGCCGAATCAATTATTCAGGGTGCATTAATTACCGCCAATGCTTTAGGTTCGAGCAAAATTATTTGCGGTATAGAAACTAACAAACCTACCGCGATTAAAGCCATGCAACAAGCGGCAAAAAATACCATTGTACGTATTGTAGAAGTACAAACAGTTTACCCAATGGGTGGTCAAAAACAGCTTACTCAGGAACTTACAGGCATTGAAATGCCCTATAAAGCACATGCTGTAGATATTGGTATGTTAATGATGAACGTAGCCACCTACGCTTCTATATTTAAAGCGGTTACTTATGGCGACCCATTAACCTCACGCTTGGTTACGGTAACAGGTTTAGGTTTGGCTAAACCTTTTAATATTCACGCGTTAATCGGAACATCTTTTATAGATTTAGCACAAGCTGCTGAACCTAAAACAGCGCTTAATTATCCGCTGATTATGGGAGGGCCTATGATGGGCTTTGCCGTTAAATCTAATCAAGTTCCTGTGCTTAAAACCACTAACTGCATTCTGGCAAATCCACCGGAACCAACAGAGATGCAAATGCCGTGTATTCGTTGTGGCGAATGTATGGATGCCTGCCCAATCAACTTATTGCCTCAACAAATGTATTGGCATAGCCAAGCGCATGAGTTTGACAAGGTAGAAAAACTGAATGTTTTTGATTGCATAGAATGTGGCTGTTGTAGCTATGTATGCCCTAGTCATATTCCGCTTGTTCAATATTATAGAAATGCAAAATCTGAAATTAAAGAAATGCATGCCGAAGAAAAAGCGGTTGAACTTGCTAAACAACGGCACGAGTTTAAGCTTGCACGTATTGAACGTGAAAAACAAGAACGTGAAGAACGTTTAAGAGCCAAAAAAGAAGCCGTTAAAAAACAAGCTTCAGCACAAACAGATTCTAAAGAAAGTTTACAAAAAAACACCAGCAATAAACCTAAAGCTTCTGCAGCAGCGGCTGCAGCTAAAGCCGCGGCCGCCAAAAGAGCCGCCGCTAAAAATGCTAATGCAACGGCAACGTCAGAAACAGATAATATTCCACCCGCAAGAAGAAAAGCCATTGAAGCGGCTAAAAAAGCCACTCAACAAAGTGGAGGTGCTACAAACCCTAAAGAAGCCGCCAAAAAAGCCGCTATGGCTGCGGCTGCAAAAAAACGCGAACAAGCTAAAGCGTCACACAGCACTGACGAGGTTAAAAAAACCGTCGCGACTGAAGAGTCTATTGTAAAACCTGAAACGACAGAGACTAAAGAACCAATACAAGATGTTACTGAGGCTAAATCTGCGGCTAAAACGGCTGCTATGGCGGCTGCAAAAGCAGCGGCTCAACAACGAGCTCAAGCCAAAAAAGCATTAACACAATCACTTGAAGTTCAACCCATTAAAGCAAAACAAATTGATGAACAAGAACTCGATTTACAAGCTGAACAACTACAAGCTACACAAGATCTAACCACAGAAATCGCTACAGACCTAACTGAAGTCACCACTGTAGAAACAAATGCATCTAAAAAAGAAGCCGCACGTAAAGCGGCTATGCAAGCTGCCAGAGCAGCGGCCAAAAAACGTAGTGATGAAAAAAAGCAACAAAAAGCAACCCTTTTACAATCTGAACAATCTGAACAATCAGCAGAATCGTTAGTAGACTCTGAGAGTAATACTTCTACAAACAGTTCTTCTGAAACGAATACATCTGATGATAATCTTATAGAAACACCAGAAACAAAAAAACAGCAAGCTATGCAACTGGCTAAACAAAAAGCTGCCGAACGTGCGGCAAAAAAACGTGCAGAAAAACAAGCACAATCCAACTCTGAGGAGAGTAACTAAGTGAATTCAAATAACCTCAGTTCATCACCTTATACGCATAATAATCAAAATGTGCGCAAAGTCATGATGCAAGTTCAAATTGCTGCCTTGCCTGCTCTGCTCACACACATTTATCTATTTGGCTTTGGTATTGTGGTTCAGTGGTTATTAGCTGTAGCCACCATGTTAGTGGTTGAATACGTTATGTTACGTTTACGTGGCCGCCCCATTATGCCGTTTATGACAGATATGAGTGCCTTAATTACCATAACCGGTTTGGTATTTTGTATTCCGCCCGAGGCACCTTGGTGGGTTATTGTATCGGGCAGCGCTTTTGCCATAATTTTTGGTAAACATCTCTATGGCGGTTTAGGTTACAACCCTTTTAACCCTGCTATGCTGGGTTATGCATTTTTGCTCATCTCATTTCCGGTGCAAATGACTCAATGGACTTTGCCTGTGAGTTTAAGTGGCCACGCTTTAAGTTTTATAGATTCCGCCTATTATATTTTTACAGGGCATATTCCAGGCCTATCCATTGATGCCATAACGGGTGCAACGCCATTAAATGATGTTAGAACGGGTTTATCACAAGGTAAAACGGTCATAGAGACCTTAAGTGCAGAATCTACCAGCAACCTTTGGGGATTAACCAGTTGGGGCTGGGTAAATATCGCCTTTGTTGTTGGTGGTGTTTGGATGATGATTACTCGTACCATTAGTTGGCAGTTTCCGGTTGGTTTTTTGGGCACCTTGGCTTTAATCAGCTTTGTATTTAACCAAATTGACCCTGCTCTTTACCCTCCGATGAGCTTTACTCTACTGAGTGGTGGGACAATGTTAGCGGCTTTCTTTATTATTACCGACCCCGTAACGGCAAGCACTACACCACGTGGTAAATTAATTTATGCATGCGGCATTGGTGTATTGGTTTATGTTATTCGTAATTGGGGCGCTTTTCCCGATGGTATTGCGTTTGCCATTTTATTGATGAATATTGCCGTACCTTTAATTGATCAATACACACAACCTCGTGTGTATGGTCACAAACGTTAGGGAGCTTGTTATGTCAAAAAATAGCAACACCCAAACATTAATTAAAACCATGCTCTCATCGGCAGGCAAATTGACCTTATTTGTTTTTATAAGCATTATTTTACTGCTGAGTATTCGTTATATTACTGCACCTGAAATTCAACAAGCAGAAAGAGAAACGTTACTTAATACTTTTGATGAAGTGTTACCGAGCACTTACTATGATAATGATCCTTTAAAAAACACTAAAATCATTAAAGACCCGGCTTATTTAAAGCTATTGGGCAGTAATAAACCGGTGACTTTTTATCGTGCTACTAAAAATGGCAAGCCCGCAGGCGTTATTTTTACCACCATTGCGCCCAATGGTTACAGCGGTAATATTTATGTTTTAGTGGGCGTTTTTCCTGACGGTCGTATTGCAGGTGTTCGTGTGATTAAACATTCAGAAACACCAGGCCTGGGTGATAAAATTGAAATGAATAAAAGTAAATGGGTGCTAGAGTTTGATGGCCGTAATTTACGGGATGATAATGAACCTCGTTGGGCGGTACAAAAAGACGGCGGCGACTTTGACCAGTTTACCGGTGCCACCATAACGCCACGCGCGGTAGTAGGTTCAATTAAAAACGCACTGACCGTTATTAATGATTTAGGAGCACGTTTATATGAGTGAAACAAATACTGAACGTAAATCTATTTGGCAAGACTATAAACAAATTATCGAAAATGGCCTCTGGAAAAACAACCAAGCACTTGTTGCCCTATTAGGTTTGTGTCCGCTTTTAGCCGTATCAAACAACGCCATTAACGGTTTTGGTTTAGGTTTAGCCACTTTATTAGTATTGGTACTTTCTAACGTATTAGTATCCGCCATTAGAAACCACGTTTCTGACGAAATTCGCATACCGGTTTTTATTGCCATAATCGCCACAATGGTGACCATTATTGATTTATTAATGAATGCCTACTTTCACACTTTGCACGGTATTTTAGGGATATTTATTCCCCTTATTGTTACCAACTGTGCCATTTTAGGGCGTGCTGAAGCTTATGCTTCTAAGAACAGAATGGATAAAGCCTTAGTTGATGGCCTGTTTATGGGGCTCGGGTTTTTAGCCGTATTGGTTGTACTAGGAGCCTTGCGTGAAATGATTGGTAACGGCACTCTATTTGACCAAGCATATTTAATGTTTGGCGAATCGGCAAGAAGCTGGACATTGCATTTTGGCGATAACTACCAAGGCGTTTTATTGGCCATTTTACCCCCGGGTGCATTTATTGGTTTAGGACTATTAATTGCCCTTAAAAACTGGGCGGATGCTAAAAAAGTCGCTAAACAACAAAATCAACTCGGCATTCAAATTGCCGTTACTCCCATGCAAGCCAAATAAGACTACGCACCTTTTATGAATAAAGCCAAACGTTTAGAAATATTTGAACGACTCAGTGAAGCGATTCCTAACCCAGAAACCGAGCTTAATTACAGCAATCCATTTGAGTTGTTGATTGCAGTAATTTTATCGGCACAAGCCACCGATAAAGGGGTTAATATCGCCACCGATAAACTGTTTCCAGTCGCCAATACACCAGAAGCCATTTACGCTTTAGGTGAAGACGGCTTAAAAGAATACATAAAAACCATTGGACTATTTAATACTAAGGGTGCCAATATTATTAAAACCTGCAAAATGTTAATTGATTTGCATGGTTCGCAAGTACCCGATAATCGCAAGGACCTAGAAGCCCTGCCTGGCGTTGGCCGAAAAACCGCTAACGTGGTGCTTAACACCGCTTATGGTCAACCAACTATGGCTGTTGATACACATATTTTTAGAGTATCAAACCGCACCAAAATTGCCCCGGGTAAAAATGTATTAGAAGTAGAAATGAAACTGCTCAAAAACATACCCAAACAATACATTATCCCAGCGCATCACCTACTTATTTTACACGGACGCTACACCTGCGTAGCCCGCAAACCCCGTTGCGGCGCTTGCTGTATTTACGATTTATGCGAATATAAAGAAAAAACGGTTTAATATTTTTGCCCCTATTTTTTACCACGAAGTCACGAAGAAAAGATTTAATAAGGTTTGATAAAAAAGTTAGATTTTGGTTTTACCACACCCCGCAAGGGGGTATAAAGGCCAGGCAAGTCCGGTGGTTATCTCTGTTATGAGAGCACTAGATAAAATCATTCTAAAAAACTTCGTGACTTCGTGGTGAATTTATAAAATCATTAAAATAACAATTTACCAGGCCTGGTAAATCATAAAGGTTAATATGTTTTACACATCTGAAAGAGACAAGCTTAGACAGTTTTATGTAGATACTTGGCAAAAGGCGCGCCATGGTTTGCCTATGGATGCAATGGAAACCATGGTGGCCCGTGTGATTGAGTTGCACCCGGAATACCACAATATGCTTACCAATGAAAAGCATTTGGGCAATGAATACAAACCTGAAGATGGTGAAACTAATCCCTTTTTGCATATGGGTATGCACCTTGGTTTGCAAGAACAAGTATCAATGGACCGCCCTGCTGGCATTCAAGCCATTTACCAACAATTGGGTGAACGTTTAGGCGATGTACATAAAACCGAACATGCCATGATGGACTGTTTAGCTGAATCTTTATGGATCGCTCAACGTGATCAAGTTGAACCAAATGAACAAGCGTATTTAAGCTGTTTACAGAGCTTACTTTTTAAATAAAAACACTTTATTTTTACCATGCATGGTTTATAAACTGAGGAATCATTAATGTCATTACTCAAAAACGCACCCCGTTTTAATCAATACGTTAAATACCAACAAACACAGCACATTCAAAACAAAGGGGCGTTAAAATTACCAGGCCTGGTAATTTTAATTTTTAGTTTTCTTACACTCTTTTCTATACCAAGTTTTGCCGCTAATCAATCTGTTTTTGTGAGTCCGCAATGGCTTATGCAACATCAATCAAATGTAAAAGTGATTGATATGAGTGAACAAGCTAATTATCAAAAGTTTCATATTAAAAATGCTATTTGGGTAAGTTATGGCTGGTTAATTAAACCTAAAAACCGTGTTGAACTCAGTGGTGGTTCCGCTTACATGGCTAATGTTTTGTCACAATTAGGCATTAAAAATAGTGACCACATTGTGATTTATGACGATATGGGCGGGCTACCTGCTAGTCGCTTATATTGGGAGCTTAAAAAACTTAATCACAAAAATGTGCATATTTTAGACGGCGGTATTGTAAGTTGGGTTTTAGCTGGTAATCCGGTAACGCAAAAACGCCCTGTTCGCCCGAACAAAACCAATTACCAGGCCTCTAAAAAGGATTTAACTAAACAACTTACGGCCTATAAAAATGATGTTATTCAAGCTAAAAAAGACCAAGTAATCTTAATAGACGCCCGTACTAAAGAAGAATATACGGGCAACTCAAAACAACCACGCAGTGGTCATATTCCAGCCGCATTATGGTTTGAATGGTCAAATGCAGTTGACTTAAAAAATGGGTTTAAACAATACCCTAAAGAAACCCTATTACAGACCTTACGAGGCATGGGGGTATATGACCTTAACCAACCGATTATTGTGTATTGCAATACGGCTCACCGCGCGGCCCGTAGCTTTACCATGTTTAAAAGTTTAGGGTTTAAGCACGTTAAACTTTACGATGGCTCTATTCAAGAATATTTAATGGATAAATCTTTACCGTTAAAACACGGTACACGACCATAATTTTTAAAAAAGACCAGGCCTGGTAAATATGCAAACAACGCTCTTTAATCAAAATAGCGACCAATCAATCAAACACCAAAACGCTTTATTGGATGATTATCAGATTTATACCGATGGTGGTTATTTTGAAAAGTTAGATATTGGCGGTTGGGGTTTTGTTATTTTTAAAAACGACCAAGAAGTTTTGCGTGATTCAGGCTGGCAAAAACAAACGTCTAGTTTAGAAATGGAATTATTTGCGGCACAAAAAGCCATAGAAAAGATAAACGCTATCCAAGCTAACGAACAATCTCTTAACCATCATTCTTTACCAGAAAATTTAAGCACGACTTTATTTACAGATTCAAAAATTTTAATTGATGGCCTTACCCAAAAATACCCCATTTGGTGTGCAAACCAGTGGAAAGTAAAATCTGGTAAAACGGTGGTATATAAAGAGCTGTGGCAAAGTTTATCTAGGCTTTGTACGCAAAACCATATTACCCTACGTTGGATAAAAGCCCATAATGGCAACCCTGGTAATACTAGGGCTGATTCTTTAGCAAGAGAAGCGGTTATGCAACGATCTTATTAGTTACTAGAGAATACAAGCCTTTACACAAAACATACTGACTAAGCTGAAATTTCTAGTAACGTTGTATCATCGGATAAACCTTTACCACCCGAAAACTGATGAAGATATTGAACAACATCATTAAGCTCTAAATTTTCTTCAATCACTTTCAGCAAAACTTCTATGGTTCTTGTTTCACCAAACTCTTCACCCACATTATTTTTTACTTCGGCAAGCCCATCTGTGTAAATAAACAGTTTATCACCTTCACAAAAATTGATTTGTTTTGGGGTTAACCTATGTTGAGCCATTGGAATAATGCCAAGCGCGACAGATATGGATGAATTTTTTTTAATTTTATTTGATCGTACATATAAGCTACAAGGCATACCAAAGTTCCAAATAGTCACTTCTTGATTATTTCTATTCCAATCAATATAGGTTGCCGCCAAGAAATTTTGTGGTGGTAACTTATGAACTAATTCATCATTTATAATTTGCAAAACATCAGAAGAACAGCGATTTTGCTTAACATGCGTATAAAATAAAGACGAAACTAAAGGCCCTGCGATAGCGGCAACAAGGCCATGTCCGGTAAAGTCTCCAACAAAGATATGTTGATGATTATTTGAACTAAGACAAGACAGTACAATATCACCACTGCATTTTTCTACGGGCGAAGTAACTTGGCGAATTCCTTGTTTTTCAAAGCGTTGATCATGTTCCATTGACGTAATAATATGTTCAATATAGTCACGTTCTTGTTGCAAGACTTGGCTACTTTTTTCAAGTAACTGACGAGTAAAGTACAAAGAGAGATGAGTTTGCATTCTCGCCAGTAAAATTGATTCGGTAAATGGCTTGGTAATATAGTCAACGGCACCAATCTGAAACCCTCTTTTTTCATCGTCAGAACCAATCATTGCGGTTAAAAATATAATTGGAATATCTCGAGTAGCTGCATCCTTTTTTAGAATAGCACACACTTCAAAGCCTGATAATCCTGGCATATTTACATCTAATAAAATTAAATGAGGTTTTTTTTTCTTTATCTCTTGTAAACACGCTTGACCACTATCAACCAGCTTAAGTTCATAACGATCTTCAATTAAATCTTCTACAATCAATCTATTTAACGGTTCATCATCAACCACAAGAACGTACGCTTTATCAACACCTGTTGTTATTATATTTTCAACCATTTCATGTCGTCTCTTTAGGTGGGTTTAGTGGCAATGTAAATTTAAAAATAGCCCCTTGTACAGAACCATCTACTTGATGGTTTTCTGCCCAAATTTCACCACCATGCGCTAATATAATTTCTTTACTAATGGCTAGGCCAAGCCCTGTTCCACCCGTGTTTCTGTCGGTATCATGGCTCTGTATAAATTTACCAAAAATTAAGTCTAGATCTTCAACCGGAATACCTTTACCTTCATCTTGTAATGAAAATATTAAAAAATCTTCATTGTGTTTATCAATGCTTAAAATCAAAGTTGAACCAAACGGTGAAAACATAATTGCATTACTTAATAAGTTAGACACAACTTGAGCAATTCTATGTCTATCAAAATAAGCCAATAAATCTATATACGAGGATTTTATTGTGATGTTTTTGGTGTTAATGAGTGATTTCTGGTCTGCCAAGCAAATTTCAACAATCGGTTTTAAAGGTTTATGTGCAAAGTCAAAACGCATTAAACCAGATTCTAATTTAGCCGAATCTAGCAAGTTATCTAACAATGCCATTAAGCGGTGTCCACTCTGCGAGATATTATTAAAATACCGCCTTAATTTATCTGTATCCAACAGACCTACTCTTGATCCACCCATTTCGGCATAACTAAGAATTCCGTGTAAAGGTGTTCGAATATCATGAGACATCTTGGCCAAAAAATACGATTTAGCCTTATTTGCAGCTACCGCTTCTTCTCGTGCAAGATACATCGCTTTTTCTAAATGTTTACGTTCAGAAATATCACGTAAAGCCACATGAATAACATTTCGGCCATAATATTCCAATCTTGTTAAAACAACATCTGTCCAAAATGTTTGACCATTCGCTTTTCTGTTCACCCATTCATAATGATGAGAACCTTGTTCTAGACAAATTTGTAACATTCTAAAACCTTTACGGTGAGAGCTTTCACCATCAGGCTGAAATTTGGGCGCAAATGCTTTATTAGGTGTTCTTAATAATTTGGCTTTAGAGGGATAACCAAACATCTCAACCGTAGCCTGGTTGCAGTCTAAAAGATGGCGACCTTCTGTAATAAAAATACCATCTGCTGATTTTTCAAAAAGTGTTTCAAATGTCTCTTTTTGCTTATTTAACTGCCGAGTATAAAGCTCGATAGATTGTTGCAATTCTTTATTATCAACACTTAAAGCTTTATTAATAATTCTTTCGCTTATATCTCGAGCAAAGGCGCAAGTTACCCATTTATCATCAATTTTAAATTTGGTGGCGGCTATTTCAACGTGTATGCTAGATCCATCTTGACGTTGATGAATTGTTTCAAACAAAATACGCGTACCAGGTTCAAAATTTATACAAATATTAGTCACCTCTTCAGGTTTATATTTAATATCAATATTACTAATTCTTTTTTTCAATAACTCCTGGCGTTCGTACCCTAAAGCAAGGCAAGTTTCTCTATTAACATCTAAAATTCGCCCATCACTATCCAGTAAGTAATAAGCATCGGATGTTTGGTTAATAATCTTATGATACAGTTCTTCTTGTTTTTGCAGACTACCTTGAGTATTGGACGACTGTCTTAAATACTTCAAAATCAAAAATACCGTTAAAGCGAGCAAAAAACTAATTAGAGAACCCGCCACCCATTTTTTATGTTCAGATTTATCCGTAAAAACGCGATAGTCAGGTAAAGCCTTTAGATTCACCGATGTATTCATAAAAAGCCGTTCACCAGCAAAGTCAAAATGGTAATGATTGACTCGGTATAAAGGTGAATCTTTTGAATATTCTTTACCAATAGAGACTTTAGACTGTTGCCCCGAAGGTGAGTCAAAAATAGAGACTCGTAAAGATTTTTCTAGTAGAGAGTGTTTTTGCAGACAACGTAAATAATGGCTCATATCCAAAATTATTGCCGTGTAACCATATAAAGAATAATCACCTTTATAAACAGGTTGGTAAACGATTACGGAATAATCTCTTTTAGGGTTTGATATAAGCGTTTGTGCATTTATGGCAACTTGGCTTTTAGTTAAGCTCGCCGTAAGCATCGCTTCATGTTGCGTTGCATTCGATGAGGCGTCTAACCCGACAATAGATTTATTTTTATCATAAGGATAAACATATTTAACAACGGCATATTGATCCTTACCACTAAACTGCTTTACTAAAGTACCCAGTAAGTTTTGTTTAATAAAAAACTTTTTAGTGCCTTCTTGTATTGCCATTTTTTCTTTAAATTCATTTATATTCTTAGCATGAACAATTTCTATCCATTCTAATGCTTGAACCTCAGAACTTTGTTTTAGTAACGATTTCCCAAATATATCAAAATCGTTTTTATTCATTTCTTCTGAAAAATCAAATACCGCCGTTAGGCTATTAAGTCTTTCAAGCTCCCGATTTAACTTGTTTTGAAAAACATTAAAAGCTTGCACTGAATAGGAATCAAACTTTGTTTCTAACGCATAAATACGGTTTTTTTCATCATATTTAATCAATAAAGACGTTATTGACAGCCCCATTACAAAGAATGAAACTGAAACTAAAAAAATAATTTTACAAGAAAAGTTTTTATTCACACGTCGTCCAAAAATGAGTTATATGTTCTCGGTTCAAAACCCTATATAAAAGACTTATTACACAAACACATAACTAAGGCAAGTAATGATAGACATTTTAACGTATCAAAAAAAATACTGCGTATTTATCTCCATTAAAATTAATATTGATCCCATTGAGCTTTTTATAAGTCATTTTTTTATTTACTCGTACTCTCTTTCAAAGAAAATACTCAAACAAGACTTTGTATTTAAGGAGAGTCAAGTACCCATAAAAAGATTGTGGGCGAAATGCATTTAAAAATTGATTAGGATATAAACCGAATTAAACTTTAAAATTTTTGTACCGTATAGTTGTTCAGATTTTCACGTCACTTACTTAAAGGAATACCCAATGCTTACAATTGGCGATTTAGCACCAAACATAACCAGCCCAAACCAATATGAAAAACCAGTATCGCTAACAGATTATCAGGGACTAAAAAATGTTGTTTTGTACTTTTACCCAAAAGACGACACACCTGGATGTACCATTGAAGCCAATGATTTTACCCAACTTGCCACTGATTTTGCCAATGCCGACAGTGTCGTTATAGGTGTAAGCAAAGACGATTGCGGAAGCCATCAGGCTTTTATAGATAAATTTGGCCTTAAAGTAGACCTACTGGCCGATACCACCGGTGAAGTTTGTGATGCATTTGGTGTTTGGCAATTAAAAGAGAAAAATGGCGTTTCTAAAATGGGGCTTGTTCGCTCTACTTTTGTCATTAATAAAGAGGGCAAACTCGCCTATGTAGAATATGGTGTTTCACCTGATGGACATGCAGCACATATGCTTAATGTAGTAAAAGAACTCACTTAAGCTCACGATTTACGTTTTCTAAAATAAAAAAGTAAATCTATCTTGTACCACATGGCCGCTAAGTCTACAAAAAAAGTAAAACAGGCAGACCATGTGGCTGACTAGATATTTGTAAACACAGTCTAAACTGGCTTTTTTCTAATTTATACCTACCTTGTTTACATAACATATTAATCCCTTTACACCATATTGCCTAAGTCATAGTCATAATACAAAGCCTTCATCATTTCTTAAATATTCCATAAACTATGTTGATTGCCCTTTAGTTTCTCTACCGACCAAATAATGAATAAATATTCAAGATAAAGAATATAGGGTATACTTTTTCTAAATAACTTAAATACATGTTAGAAGCAACTCCTATATTAAGTATATTTAACCATCTTTGAAAAAGGTTTAAATTTTGACAGTTTCTAACTAACTTACTTAGAAAATTAATATCCACAATTACATTAATAAGCATCCTGTTCTTCAGCCAGCAGAGCACCGCTAATGAAGCTAATTATAAACAGGCCTTAACTTTTTTTAATGGCAAACAATATGAAGCGGCTTATCAAGCATTTACAAAATTCGTTGAGTCAAACTATGGTTCTGTAAAATACAATTTTTACTTAGCCCGTTCAGCGACTCTAACTCATAGACTAGACGAAGCCATCATAACCTATGAACGTATCTTAATCCTTGACCCAAGTAATACTCGAAGTAAATTAGAACTCGCTAAACTGCACTATCAGCAAGGAACTTATAAGCTATCAGAACTCTATTTTAAGTCTGCTTTGCAAGATAACGTACCTCTTCAAGTCGAAGAAAACATTAACCAGTTTTTGGCTAAAATCAAAAAAGCACAAAATAAATCCTCACTCACGGGGGTACTTATTTTTGGAGTTGGGCATGATACCAATGTCAATACCGCTGCTACCGCAGATTCTTGGTATTTACCTGCGTTTTCCCTAGATTTTGACAATACGACCAAACAAATAGAAAGTAATTTTCATCAAGAAACTGCTGTTATTAACCATTATTACGATGCTACTGAAGAATACGGTTTTGGCATTAAAAATAATTTACTGATTTACTCAAAAAGTCTACCTGGAGAAAGTGACTATAATATTTTATTTACTCGCTACACACCTTCTCTTATATTTGAATATGGTGATTACCAACTTGAAACTGCATTAGAGTATAACTATATGCGCTACGGTGCTGATGCTTACTTAGAAAGTTATGGATTAGCACCCAAGTTATCTTACCGTTCCGATGATTTCGGCCATGTTTTTGGCCAAATTAAAGTTCTAAAAAAACATTATTTACAAACAATTGATAAAGAAAGAGACGCCCTTTACACCGAATTAAATGCGCAGTATCAAAAATTAATTGGCTCAAATATTGCCTTTGTTCTTTACACGACTTTACAACAAGAACGTAAAGAAACAGGTAACCGATACGATGTAGACTACGACAGACTTGGTATGCGAGTTGCACTAAGTTATTACCTGCCTCAAAATTGGCAATTAGGTGTAAGTGCAGAAATCAAAGGGACTAATTATCTTGATAATAACCCTTACTTTCTAGAAAAACGCCAAGATAGAAATCGTAACCTGACATTAAATGCCAGCAAAAATATTACTAAAAACTTGTTGGCCCAACTTAATCTTTCTAGAACATACAATGATTCTAACCAAGAACTTTACACTTACGATAAAGATATCGTAATGCTAAATTTAATTACTCGCTTTTAAAGGAAAATTTACATGAGGTATTTAATCGTTCTAATAATGTTTTCCTTAAGTATTGATGCTTTTGCATCATCCGCCATTGGTACAATTACAGCTATAAATGGAACCGCTTCAATTGACCGAAACCAACAAGTTATCCCTATTAAAATCGGTACTAAAGTTGAAACTACTGATACGATTCGTACCCATTCCAATACCTTATTACAAATCATCTTTATTGATAAAACCGCCATTACCTTAGGTGCGAATACTCTATTTTCAGTTCAATCCTACCAATTTGGTAATACTGCAAATTCCAAAGCTGAATTTAGCTTGGTCCAAGGTTTTTATAAAGCCGTATCCGGTAAAATAGGAAAGTTAGCTCCACAACGTTTTAAAATTAAAACAAAAAATGCAACAATTGGTATTCGTGGTACCACATACAGCATTCAAGTTAATGATGATAAGGTCATATTAAAAACGTTTAAAGGTGAAACTTACTTAATGGATAACCTCTCGGGTGTTTTATACCCAGTTGTTAAAAATAAACAACTTGTTTTTAATAACATCACTAAAGAAGTGAAAATAAGTGCCCTTAAAACTCCAAATATAGGCACTAACGGTCAAGCTCCTAAAAATGGTACTACGCCTAGCAAGTTAATAGAAAACAACGACGATAACCGTTCAGCATCACCTGTTGAAAATCAAACATCAGAAGCCACGACGGAAGAAACTAACGGCTCTACAGTTGAAACATCGCCAGACACATCTGTTGATACCACACCTGACGCAGCTGCTGATACCTCTCCAGATACCGCCGTTGATACTACTCCTGACGCAGCTGTTGATACCTCTCCAGATACCGCCGTTGATACCACACCTGACGTAGCTGTTGATACTTCCCCTGAACCTCTCGTTACCCCTGTAATCGATTCTACTGTAGATGAGGTTGGTGGTTTTCTTGGTAATGTTCTGGATACGACTATAGACGGTACATATAGTAATCTTGATTCACTAACTAAAGTAACAAGTGGTTCTGACAGTTATACTTCATACGGTTATTGGTTAAACCCAATAAATGGAGCTATTAGTGATTTATGGACAGAAGCCAGCTCTATCACAACTCCAGCTAATGTTGATGCTCTTATTTCTGCTAACGCGACCGCACAATATAATGGCAACATAATAGCCATTGATGAAAATAATCATTTAGGTACTGGTAGTGTCACGATTGATGTTAACTTCAATGGTGGTGGTACAGCTATAGATGGCAACTTAAACTATAATATTGACCATACCAGATGGAATACCGACTTTGTTGGTGGCTTATCCAATACAGGTCTAAATATTACTAACTTCATACCACAAGCTGATTCTGATGTAACAGGTATTACTGGCCAATTAGATGGCCAATTTTCTGGCCCAAATGCAGAAGGTATTTCTGGTGCGTTTAATTTGCAAGGAACGAATGTAGTAACAGACACGACTGTTAACAGTTCTGGTGTTTATAGTGGCGCTCAATAATCCTAAAATAGAGTTTAAATAACCGCATTATGAGTAAACAGCGCCTCTATCATTTTATCGTAAGTTTTATAGGTGCTTTTTTATTAGCGCTCTTATTTCTATTCCCTCCTCCACAATTGCAATCGCTAGACAGTTCGCTGCGCGATATATTCTTTCAAATTCGTGGTGAGATACCAACCTCAAATCAAGTTACCATTGTGGATATTGATGAAAAAAGCCTTACTAAATTGGGACAATGGCCTTGGGAACGCGACCTGGTAGCCGAGCTATTAACAAAACTTACCAAAGATGGTGCAGGGATTATTGGCCTTGATATGGTGTTTGCAGAAGCAGATAAAACATCGCCCGCTTACATTAACCAAAAACACCATTTTGCTTTAAATAACCCTGCTGATTATGATGCCATATTAGCTAATACCGTTGCCAATAGCCCTACTATTTTAGGTTATGTGTTTAATATGACACAAACTACACCGCAAACAATCGTTCCATCTATTCCTGTTGTAGTGATAGAACAAGGCACATCAGATTACAATGCTTTATTATCCCCAAAAGGGGTATTACCCAATATTTCAGCTATTCAAAATAAAGCCTATAGCAGCGGTTTTTTCAATAATATCCCAGACGCATCGGGTATGGTAAGAAGCGTTCCCTTGATTATGAAATATCAAGGAGTGATATACCCTTCATTAGCACTTGAAATGCTACGCATTGGCTTAAATAGCCCAACCATAAAAGTGATTTCTTCTGAAACGGGTGTAGACACCATTCAGTTAGCTGACGTAAACATTCCCACTGATCGCCATGCACAACTGTTTTTAAACTATCGTGGCCCTGGACATAGTTTCCCTTACGTCAGCGCTGTTGACATTCTTAATGGCACTTATGACCGAGACCTTATCAAAAACAAATGGGTATTAGTTGGCACCTCGGCCAGCGGGCTACTCGATTTACGTTCTATGCCCTTTGATAATGTTTACCCTGGGGTAGAAGCGCATGCTACGGTGATTGATAATATTCTTACTGGTGATATTTTATCTAACCCCACTTGGGTTGATGCCGTTGACTTAACACTGTTGATTTTACTTTTTTTAATTAGCTATTTAATTTTTAATCAACTCAATGCATTTTGGTTAGTTATCGCTTTTGTTTCTAGCTTAAGTTTACTGTTTTTCTTTTTAAACTACATGCTATTTAAAGAAGGGATTATTTTAAATATTTTATTGCCTTTTGCCGCATTAATTTCGGCCATGTTTTTATCCACTCTCGCCAGTTATTTTTTTGAAACGCGCCAAAAAATTCTTATTAAAAATAAGCTTGCTAGTAAGGTGAGTCCCTCGGTAATGGGTGAAATACTTAAAAATGAATCACAAGATATCATGCAAGGACAAACCCGAGAAATTACCGTGTTTTTCTCAGATTTACGCGACTTTACTCGTTTATCTGAGACCATGCCTAACCCGCAAACTCTCATTGATTTTTTAAATGAGTACGCCACTGAAATGACCAATATCATTGTCAAACACCAAGCCACGGTTGATAAGTTTATTGGTGATGCCATTATGGCGTACTGGAATGCGCCGCTTAATGTCGCCAATCATGCAGACTTAGCTGTAACGGCCAGTTTAGAGCAACTTAAAGCCCTTCCGGATTTAAACCAACGGATAAAAGAAAATCCAAAATTTGATGCCGTTACTCAGTTATGTAAGATTAATCAAATTGAGCCTATTCAAATAGGCATTGGCTTAAATACAGGTGATGCCGTTGTGGGCGAAATGGGAAGTTCGGGGCGCAGTGATTACACCATTATTGGCGATACCGTTAACTTAGGGTCGCGTTTAGAATCTTTGTGTAAATTTTATGGTTCAACACTTAATATTTCTGAACAGACTAAACAACAATTACAACAACCGTATATTTTGCGTTTTTTAGACAGAGTAACCGTTAAAGGTAAAGCGCAGCCAGTCGATATCTGGCAAGTACACGATTTTGGTCAAGCACAAGGGCGTTTAAAAACCGAATTAGACGATTACCACTATGCAATCAAACTCTACCAAGAAGCCAAGTTTACAGAAGCACTTGAATGCTTTACTAGATTAGAATCACTACCAGACAAAACCAATCGTAAAATTTATGGCATTTATATTGCGCGTTGCAACCAATACATAAAATGTACACCTCAAAACTTTAATGCTGTATATGAACATACCAGCAAATAGGATAAATTAAACAACCAATAAAAAGCATACAAATACACTTGATTCTTGGCTTCGTTCACTCGTATATCATCTATTTTGTTAGCCTTATTGCTAGCTTTACAAACAAAAAAACCAATTTACCAGGCCTGGTAAATTGGTTTTTTATTATTTTAAAAGTAATAATCTATTCAATATTAATATATAAAACAGTAATTAAACACGCCCTACTTTGAATTTACGGCCTTTAATTTTATTTTCGTTTAACCCTCTTACCACTTCAGATTCGTAACCACGCTCAATGGCCACATAGCTTGAATGGTCAACCACATCGATTTTACCCACATGCTTGCCATCTAAACCGATTTGTTTGGTAATCGCCCCCAAGATATCACCACGGCGTACTTTGTCTTTACGCCCACCTGATATATATAAAGTCACAAATTCAGGCTGTACTCGGTTAGAACGTGATTGAGGTAAACGCTCAATGGATTCATACTCTAAAGCATGACCTTGATAAGAACTTAAATGATCTAACTTATAACGTTCTTTTTCGGTAAATAGGCTAATGGCTTTACCTTCTAACCCTGCTCGCCCTGTGCGCCCAATACGGTGCGTATAGGTTTCTTGGTTTCTTGGTAACTCATAGTTAATCACCGCAGGTAAAGCTTCAATGTCTAAACCACGTGCGGCCACATCGGTCGCCACTAAAAAGTTAGTGCTGTGATGCTTAAAACGAATTAAAATTTGTTCACGCTCACGCTGTTCCATATCGCCGTGCAAAGCAACCGCATCAAACCCTTTGTTTTTTAAAAAATCAATCACTTCTTGCACTAAGGCTTTGGTGTTACAGAAAATCATAGCGTGTTCAAATTCATTCACTGACAAAATACGCACTAAACTGGCTAATTTATCTTTGTGCTGACACATATAAAAGAATTGTTCAATACTGTCGGCATCGTGATGAGATTCCACCGCCACTTGCATTGGGTTCTTTTGAAAACGACGGCTAATATATTCAATATCATCAGGAAAAGTGGCTGAAAACAGTAATGTTTGACGTGTATGTGGCGTGTAACCAATAATATCAATCATCTCTTCTTTAAAACCCATTTCTAACATGCGATCAGCTTCATCTAAAACCAAAGTATGTATATTTGAAATATCGAGATTATTTTTTTGAATATGGTCTTTTAAACGCCCTGGCGTACCAACAACAATATGTGCACCATGTTCTAAAGAGGCAATTTGCGGACGCATAGGAATACCGCCCGATAAAACAATAATTTTAATATTGGCTTGAAAACGCGCTAAACGTCGTAGCTCTTCGGCCACCTGATTACTCAGTTCACGCGTTGGGCAAATCACTAAACCTTGCACCGCCTTGTTTGCCATATCAAGTTTATTGAGCATAGGAATACCAAATGCCGCTGTTTTACCGCTACCCGTTTTAGCCTGAGCAATCAAATCATGCCCACCCAAACCTAAAGGCAAAGCCTCTTCTTGAATAGGCGTCATTGAGTGGTAACCCAACTGCTCTAAGTTTTGTAACTGCGACTTAGGAAGATCAAGATGTTCAAAATTACTTGGCATGAATTTACTCATTTAATGTTTATGTTTTGGTTTTGGTGTTCACCACGAAGGTTTTTAATTAATCACAAAGGCTTTTTAATTCACCACGAAGTCACGAAGACACGAAGTTTTTAGAATGATTTTTACATAATTAAAGTAAGCCACAGGACATAGCAGGCCTTTATCTCCCCTTGCGGGGTGTAGTAAATTTAAAAAGCAATTCCAAATTAATCGTTCTTTAAACCTTATTAAAACTCTGTTTTTCTTCGTGACTTCGTGTCTTCGTGGTTCAATTTTTTTAAACGTGTCTTCGTGGTTCAAAATAATCAAAAAGATTTAAAACCAATTACCATTCATGCTTGCTAGCATAATAGGCAAAAGCCGCCATAAAGGCGGTTTCTTGGAATTTTTTAAGCCCTGTTTCTGCAAAGGTAATAGGTAATGGATAATGTTTTAAATGTGCTTTTTGATCCGTTGGATTCATTAAAACGACTTTTAGATGTTCAATTAACTGCAAAGTGGCTTCTAATTTAAAGCCATTCGCTCCACCTGCAAATTTACCCTTTTTCATGCGCTCTCTAATGACCACGGTATCGACTTGGTAATCTTTCATTAACTGCACAAATGTCTTTTGAAAGTACTTTAAATCATTTGCTGTATCTGGGTTTTGACAGGTAATGCGGCGCACTCGGCAATCGGGTAGATTAAACAGTTCATTTTCTACCGTTAGTAAGGTAATAACGGCATCATTACCTGTTAACTCTACACCACAAATTCGCATCATTTTTTGCTCCAAGTGTCGCGTAAAGCAACAGTACGGTTATAAATTTGTTTTTCACCTGATTGATTATCTCGACAAAAATAACCTTCACGCTCAAACTGGTAGGCTTTTTCTGGTTCTGAATTTACCAGGCCTGGTTCTATAAATCCGTGTTTAACAATTAAAGATTCTGGATTAATTACAGCTTCAAAATCCGCTTCTTTAGCAGGGTTTTCTACCGTAAATAATCGGTCGTACAATCTAAATTCTGCCGCAACGGCTTTGCTGGCTTCTACAAAATGAATTACGCCTTTTACTTTACGACCATCGGCAGGATTTTTACCGTGTGTTTCTGGGTCATAAGAACAATAAACAGTCGTTACATTGCCATCCGCATCGTATTCAGCACGTTCACCTTTAATGACATAAGCATTACGCAAACGTACTTCTTTATTTATGGCCAAACGCATATATTTACCATTTGGTGCAACTTCGGTAAAGTCGGCACGGTCAATATACAATTCACGACCAAAGAAAATCTCGCGTTTACCCATCTCTTCATTTTGCGGATGAATCGGTGCCATTAAGACTTCTGGCTCTCCATCAAAGTTTTCTATAATCACTTTTATCGGGTCTAAAACGGCCATAGAACGTGGAGCAACCACATTTAAGTCATCACGTACTGCCGCTTCTAAAATACTCATTTCAGTCATGCTATCTACTTTTGAGATACCAATACGTTCGGCAAAATCACGAATGGACGCGGGTGTATAACCACGACGACGCATTCCCGAAATAGTTGGCATACGAGGGTCTTGCCAACCTTCTACTAATTTATCGTCTACTAACTGATGTAATTTACGTTTAGACATAACAGTATATTCTAGGTTTAAACGTGAAAACTCATACTGGTGTGGACGATCCGGTCTTTGAAAATCGCTTAGATTATCTAAAACCCAGTCATACAAACGTCGATTGTCTTGAAACTCAAGCGTACATAAAGAATGGGTAACGCCTTCTATACCATCTGAAACACAGTGCGCATAATCGTACATTGGATAAATACACCATTTATCACCCGTTTGGTGATGGTGTGCAAAACGCACTCGGTAAAGTGTTGGATCACGCATACACATAAACGAAGAGGCCATATCAATTTTGGCACGTAATACACACTCACCTTCTTTAAACTCGCCGTTTTTCATTTTGGCAAATAGAGCTAAATTCTCTTCTATTGAGGTATTACGATATGGACTGTCTTTACCTGGCTCTTTAAGGCTTCCGCGATATTCTCGTGTTTCTTCAGCATTTAAAAAACAGACGTAAGCCAAGCCTTTCTCAATAAGTTCAACTGCATAGGCATAAAACTGGTCAAAATAGTTTGATGAATAACAAATATCGCCTGACCAGTGAAACCCTAACCAAGTCACATCTTGCTTAATAGAATCGACATATTCAATGTCTTCTTTAGCAGGGTTAGTATCGTCGAAACGTAAGTTGCACCCGCCGTTATAGTCCTGCGCGACACCAAAGTTTAAGCAAATAGACTTGGCGTGACCAATATGCAAATAGCCATTAGGTTCTGGCGGAAATCGCGTTTGCACAGAGTCATGTTTATGACTACTTAAATCATCATTAATAATATTGCGAATAAAATTTACTGGACGTTCTACTTCTGCGGATTTACCGTTGTTACTCATTTATCTAAAACCTGTTCAAATACGGATATGACAAACCTAGTAATTCACTAAGTTTATAAAGAAATTAATGCCGCAAATTATAGCATTAAAGATTAAGGGGTATTCAAGAGAACTTGAGATTAACGTCGACATTAAATACTAAGGCTCTTACGATTGTGAAGTTGCTTTAACTTAACGGTTTTAACTGTACGTTTAAAAAGAATGCTCCTAATTCCTGCAGAGTATTTAAGGTCATAAGTCAGACCAGGCCTGGTAAAATCTTCATTGAAGAATACTGCGAAGTGAATAAACAAACACTATAATAAAATGCTCAATCATATTCTAAAGAGAGTACAAAGATGGCTTTAGCTTGCGCTAGACATATTTTGGTAAAAACCAAAGAAGAGGCTGAAAAAATCAAACAACAGCTCGCCAAAGGCGCTGATTTTGCATCTATGGCTAAAAAGCATTCACTATGCCCTTCTAAAAAGAAAGGCGGTAACTTAGGTGAATTTGCACCTGGCACTATGGTTAAAGCATTTGATAATGTGGTGTTTAAATTACCCGTTTTAACGGTACACGGTCCGATTAAAACCAAATTTGGTTATCATTTAATTGAAACCATCTATCGAAGTTAACTTATTGATTTAAAATATTCATTTACCCTATTAATCACCTATTAACCATTTATTCAAAGGAAACACATTGCGCTTTATTAAAGGTCTATTTTTAATCATTCTTTTTCTCTTTTTAAAGATTATTCATTTATTGTTTAAAGGGTCACGCAAAACCGTAGATATTGGCGTAGATGCTTATAAATCTGTTAAAAACAGTGAAAGTTTTGATGAAGCTTATAAAAACTTTACCAGTAACCAATACAGTAAATCTCGTTTAAGCGTACCTGAAGAAGTGATTGCTTTAATGGCAAAAGTAGCCAAAAGTGATGGGCAAATTAGTCGTTTAGAAATTGAGTTTATGAGCGACACCATTAAGTCAATGGCGCACGCTATGCAACAGGCAGGCCTACCAAAAGCGATTATTGATGTTACCAAAAAACGTTTATTTACTTTAGCGAATCAGGCCAAACAAGACGACAACCCCACCGCTTATTATTGCCAATCTTTAAAACAGACTGGGGTAGAAGTTCGCCGTGGTGCTTTATTGCAAATGATCTCTTTTGCCACTTTGGACGGTTTATCAGAGAGCACGAAAGAATTAATCTTTGAAATTGGCGGATTATTTGACTTTAGCCATGAAGAAGTTGAACAGTTTATTGACCAAGTACGCGGTGGTTCAGCGGGTTCTTACGCCAGTACCTTTGCAGATTCTGACCCTTATAAAGTATTAGAATGTAATGAATCTGATGACTTTTCTACCATTAAAAAAGCCTATCGCAAACTGGTTAAACAAAATCATCCTGACTTTATGCACGGCCAAGGTATGGACAATGAAGATATTCAGAAAGCGACTACAAAAATGCAAGATATAAATGCGGCGTATGAAGAGATTAAACGCCGCAGAGGTGAGTAATTATTAGAGAGCGCTAACCCGTGTAAAAACTTGTTAAACAAAAAAAACCGCTAAGCAAGTTATAACTGGCTTAACGGTTTTTTTGCCTAATACACTCTACTTTTACTTATTTTTGTAAAAGTGCCTTAGCGTGATAAGCGATATGCTCACCAATAAACGTAGAAATAAAGTGATAACTATGGTCATAGCCCTCTTGCATTCTAAGTTGCAAGTTAATGCCTTTATCGTCACACGCTTTTTGTAAACTTTCTGGTTGTAATTGGCCTTCGGTTAAAAACTCATCCGCCGTACCTTGATCGACCAAAATCGCCCCGCAAGAAGCGCCGTTTTCAATCAATTTAACGGCATCATACGCCGCCCAATCACTTTGATTTTCTTCACCTAAATACGCGGTAAAACACCCTTGTCCCCAACCACAATGCATTGGATGACAAATGGGCGAAAACGCTGAAACCGATTGAAATACCCCAGGATTTTTTAACGCACAAATTAATGCACCATGCCCACCCATAGAGTGGCCACTAATTGACTTTACACCTGTAACAACAGGGAGATACTGTTCAATTAAACCTGGCAATTCTGCGGTAACATAATCATACATTTGGTAATTCTGAGCCCAAGGCTCTTGCGTTGCATTCACATAAAAACCCGCACCTTGCCCTAAATCATAACGTTCGGCTTCATCGGCCACACCATCACCACGAGGGCTAGTGTCTGGCATAACTAAGGCAATACCATGCTCGGTCGCATAACGTTGTGCTCCGGCCTTAACTCGTACATTATCGTCAGTGCATGTTAAGCCCGACAACCAGTACAAAGCAGGCACGGCCTGAGTTTCTGCTTGGGGAGGCAGATACACTGAAAACGTCATATTACAATGGCAAGTATCAGAAAAATGGGTGTAACGGTTAAGAAAACCGCCAAACTCTTTAACACTTTCGATCTGTTTGATTTTTTGATTCATCTCGTTACCTTTCATTATTATAAAAAGTTATCTTAAAAAGAGTTTTTTAAAAAATAATAACTGAGCGAATACTTTCTCCACTGTGCATTAAATCAAACGCTTTGTTAATATCTTCTAAGCCCATCGTATGAGTGACCATTGAATCTAACTCAATTTCGCCATCCATATAACGGTCAACATAACCTGGAAGTTCACTACGACCTTTAACGCCACCAAATGCACTACCTTGCCAAGTACGCCCAACTACTAGATTAAACGGACGAGTAGAAATCTCTTGACCAGCACCAGCCACACCAATAACCGTAGAAACACCCCAACCCATACGGGTACATTCAAGTGCATCACGCATAACATCCACATTACCAATACACTCAAATGAGTAATCAACACCGCCATTCGTTAACTCTGCAATGTATTCACTGACTTTACCATCTACTTTTTGCGGGTTTACAAAATCGGTCGCACCTAATGCCTTAGCCATCTCCCATTTACTTGGGTTTATATCCACCGCAATAATACGCGATGCTTTGGCCATTACCGCACCTTGAATACAAGAAAGACCAATACCACCTAAACCAAATACGGCAACTGTAGAGCCTGGTTCAACCTTAGCCGTATTTAGCACCGCACCAATACCTGTTGTGACACCGCAACCTAATAAACATACTTTTTCAAGTGGTGCGGCTTTATTGATTTTGGCTAAGGCAATTTCAGGAACCACCGTATATTCAGAAAAGGTTGAACAACCCATATAGTGATAAATAGGTTTACCATTTTTAGAAAAACGACGCGTTCCGTCTGGCATATAACCTGTCCATACTGTGCTCGCAATGGATTGACATAAATTACTTTTAGTAGAGTGACAGTATTCACACTCACCACATTCAGGAATATATAATGGAATAACATGATCGCCTGGCTTTAAATCTTTAACACCAGGTCCACATTCAACCACCTCACAACCGCCTTCATGCCCTAAAATAGCAGGAAACACACCTTCTGGATCATTACCAGACAAGGTAAAAGCATCGGTATGACACACGCCAGATGCAATGACTTTTAATAAGACTTCACCTTCTTTTGGGCCTTCAACTTCAACTTCTTCAATTTCTAAAGGTTGCTTTGGCGCCCAAGCGACTGCTGCTTTGCATTTCATATTTATTAAGTCCTTTCTATTTTTTGGTATTTGATATAGAGGGAGTTGAACGAGTTCAATAAAAAACAAGAACAAAAGTGGAATCATTTCATCTTGCTAAAAACCTAACTCTAAAACTCTAAGTGATGGGTATTTTCAATTAAAACCTAAAAAAAACTATACCCTCAAAGGGGTACCCATATAAATCTTTATGTATCAACAGCTTTAAAATATAAAGCTATAAAATGCTATAGCAGGCTTTTGGCCTATTGAATTTGTTTTGAACCGTAAGATAAAACTATTGAAAAACGACCTGACAATAAATGCGCATAAACAAGCTAAATAACACAGCTGTTTGCTTAAGTTTGTAGATATTTAAACAGAATTACCAAACTAAATCATCTGGAATTTCAAATTTAGCATAGTAGTCTTTGTCTTCTTGTGACATAGAATCATCACTTGTTACCGCGCTAATTAATACCGATTCATCGCGTTTTATAATTTTTTCTGCTGCTTCCACTGAAATCAAGGCATAACCGTCTTTAAATCGAGCAATACGCAATGCATCAATACTTAATTGTTTATGTGTTTTAGCATTAACATGCAAAGTTTTAACCACTGCACCATCAGCAAAGTTATAAGCCATATCGCCATTAAAGTCTTTAAGCTTATTGGATTCTATAATTTGTACTAATTCTGCTTTTTTAGCTTTTTCAGCTTGTTCTTGCTGACGCTGTAAATTTAATTGACGATCGCGCTCGGCTTTTTCTTGGGCCGCTTTGGCCGCTAGTTGCGCCGATTCACTCACAACGGTTTGGCCTTTTTTGTTTTTATTGGCTTTACTTTGTTTATTCTGTTGCTGTTTTTCACGTTGAATCTGCTTGGCTTTTTTGTCGTTTACTAAACCTGATTTTTTCAACTGATCAAATAGAGAACCTGCCATCTTTTTGCCTATATTTTTTATTAAGGCCACTATTCTAACCGAATAATTTCAAGCACGTCCTTGTACGCAAGAATCTTTAAATAAAAAAATGCACTTTTTCTGATTTAAAAAGATTAAAAGTATAAAACGACAACAACTCAATCGTTATTTACGGTTAAAATTGTTCAACTTTAATTTTTAATTCAAAATCTTTTATTTTTTAGAGCATTCTATTGTGATTCCAACTGATTCCATTTTTACCTTTATCATTGCTTCATTTGTACTGATCGTCTCACCAGGTCCAGATTTGATTTTTGTAGTAACTCAATCTGCCATTCAGGGTGTAAGGACAGGTATTTTAATCACATTAGGTTTGGTGTCTGGTCTCGTGTTTCATACTTTATTAGTGGCATTTGGTGTTGCCGCTATTATTATTGCCTCGCCCGTTGCATTTACGGTATTAAAAACAATTGGTGCTTTATATTTACTCTACTTAGCCTGGCAAGCATTTAGAGCGCATTCAAATAAATTAAAAGCTGAAAAGAACATACCTAAAACAGCATTTCAACTATACCGTCGCGGTATTTTTATGAATATTACCAACCCAAAAGTCACCGTGTTCTTTTTAGCTTTTTTACCTCAATTTGTTACAACAAGTAATGACCAATCGGCTCTTTATCAAATATTTGAATTAAGCGCCATTTTTACGATTATAGGATTAATCTCTTTTATTACCATTGCATTTACTGCTGGCAAACTTGGTAACTGGCTTAATCAATCGGATAAAGCGCAACTGTATTTAAACAGAATTGCGGGTATTGTTTTTACCGCCCTTGCGGTAAACCTATTACTTTCAAGTATTTAGTAACAATAAAAGCTCCCTTAAAACAGGTAAATAACGTAAAATACCTATGTAGTTTTACCAGGCCTGGTAAAACTAATTGGTAGAAAAAGGTGCTTATTTTCATATATTTGAGTATTATTCCCACTTTGTCATTTTTGCTTATCATTTTCATTAAACCGAGAAACTATGTATTTAGACGCCTTTTATGCTATTCAAAACAATTTAATTCAAATCACACCAGAACAAGGCAGTCGCTTTGCCAAAGAGATTTCGGATGACTTTAACCCGTTACATAATCCAGAATCTAAACGCTTTTGTGTACCAGGTGACTTACTGTTTGCTTTAACTTTAGCCCGTCTTGGTTTATCAAAAAAAATGGTTTTTAACTACACAGGCATGGTCGGTAAAGGCGCCGAACTCTGCATTCCTGATACCGATGAAAAAAGTTTTACCATTAAAGGTGGCAATGAAAAACCTTATTTAAATGTGACTCGTGATGGCGAAATCACTTCAGATATGACTCTAATTGAAGCCTTTTCTAAAGCCTATGTTGCCTTTTCTGGACGTAGCTTTCCGCATATTTTAGTGCCATTAATGCAAAAACATAATGTGATGATTAACCCATTAAGACCTATGATTATCTATGAAAGCATGGCATTTGAATTTGATGATTTAAATGTCACTCAACCATTGTTAGAATTAGACAATAGCCAACTAAAAGTAGATGGTAAACGTGGCATTGTGCGTTTAGAATTTACCATTATGGATAACGATACCCAAATTGGTAAAGGGTACAAAACCATGGTAATGAGTGGCTTGCGTGAATATGAGCAAGAACAGGTAGACACCTTAATTGAGCTATACGAATCATCTAAAGCCAACTACACCGCTTAAAAGTATAACCAAGGTTTTATAAATATGCCCCATACAACTGAACTTAGTAAAGAATTAAAAGAGTGGCTAGAAATACGCGCTAAACACCTTAAACTAAAAGCAAATATTTCTGCTGATGGTGGGCATATTATGCTTAAGTCTACCGTTTATGATCCTGAAGCGTTAGACGAACCATTAAAAAGCGAAGCTATCGCTTATTTTAAAAACAGAAACCTCTAAAACCTTATTACAGGCAAAAGAATAAACAACAACGTTAAACTTCGTCTATTTTTTCTGTATATCCCTAAATAACGCACTTATAAAACCCACCAACCAAAGAGTGTCCATCCCTCTTCTGCTCTTAATTGCAAAAAACGTTATTTAGACTCTAAACACCTAATTTACCAGGCCTTACATATCCTCTGGCCTTCTCTATCATGTAAGCACAGGACATGTCCTGTGACCGTCTTTGTTATGTGAGCACAGGACATGTCCTGTGACCGTCTTTGTGATGTGAGCACAGGATCAAATATAAAATAGTTAAACCCTTGCATTTAATTTTCTACCTTGTAAAATCTTATTTTTTAGGTGCATGAGATATTTACACGTTTATTTTTTGTAAATATTCTTACGTTAAACGGGAAGATTGGTGCGATTGTCTTAATAAAACAATCCATTCCTACGCTGCCCCCGCAACGGTAATAGAGAAAACAGATTAATTTTGCCATTGGAACAGGACGTTCTGAGAAGGCAATCTGAAACTGCTCTTAAGCCCGGATACCGGCCTAAAAATCGAGTTTATCGTTTTTATATACGTTATCTCAACCCCGATTGCGGTGGGCAATACGGAGATAAGCCAAATACACCAATGTTTTACCCATAACATTCACTAGAGTAATTTATCTTACCAGGCCTAGTAAAACGTTTACCGCCTGTCCGTTTGCCTTTGTTCAATACATGGGCACCTCGATTGACCCTAAATTTAATTCTGACAACGCCAAGTTTTATAGATCAAGGCGTGGGTGTGAAATAATGTCTAGACCTTATAAACATTCACAACACAGAGCTATAAAACTTGGCTAAGTCCCGTTGGGTGGGACGTAAAGACTACTTTTTTGTTGTTATAGGCCTTGAACTTAGATGACTAAGGCCTACACCCTACGCCTAAAATAAGTGATCTTTACGTTCCGCAGAATTCAATTTAGAGTCAATCGTGGTGCCCGCATGAATTAAAGGAAAATCATGAAACTTTCACAAATCTCTGCGGCTATTTTAGCGGCCTCTTTTTCACAAACCGTCTTTGCCGACGCCACAAATTTACACAATGTTGTTGTGACAGCAAACAATATGTCTCAAAACATTCAATCCGTAACCAGCCAAGTTAACGTTATTACACGTGAAGATATAGAACAAAAAAATTATCAAATTTTAGGTGATGCCCTAAAAAGTGTCACTGGTATCACGGTTAAAAACACTGGTGGATTAGGCAAGTCGAGTTCCATTTTTATGCGTGGCGCCTCTTCGTCTGATCGTCAGGTATTAATTTTAATTGATGGCATTGAACAAACCGATCCAGCAGCTTTTGGTGCCAACGTAGCCAATATGCTTTTAAGTAATGTTGAACGAATTGAAATCTTAAAAGGTCCACAATCTGGTGTTTGGGGTGCAAATGCCTCTGCAGGTGTGATTAATATCATCACCATAAAAGGCCAAAAAATCGCCAATGTAAATGTTGAAATGGGCTCTAATAATACAAAAAAACTAGCAACGACATTAGGTGCGAGTAATAAACAGTTTGATTTTGCATTTCATCTTGAAGATATTAGCACCGATGGTTTCACAGCTATAAAACCTTACCATTCAAATGAATCTAGCTATGAAGACGATGGATTTAACCAAACCGATGTTTCTTTTAAAATGGGCATAAATATCACCCCAGCCCATCGTATTGAAACGCTTATTAAAAATACCAATGCTAGCAATGAATATGACTCGGGAACGAATCCCGGTGATGCTTCTTCTTATAATGACAATGAAATCACTACTCGCCAACTACAATATTTATATAACCAAGATAAAATCAATGGCCGTATTTATATTAATGAGCAGATTTTAAACAGTAGTTTTAGCAGCGGTTATAAAACCGAGGGCTTAATTGAAAGTTTAGGTGGTCAGATGGGTTACCAATATGGTCAACAAAATGCGTTAAATGTTTCTCTTGAGAAAAAGCATTTTAGAGATACATTAAGTGATACCGAATATACCAATACAGGCTATGCCATTGCCAATAACCATTACTTAACACCCTCTTTAATCCTAAATGAAGCGTTGCGTTATGACGACTATGATAACTTTGACAATGCCACTACAGGTAAATTAGGTTTAAAAAACCAATTTACAGATCAAATATTTATTGCGGCTAATTACGGTACAGGCTACAACGCCCCTTCTTTGTACCAAGTAAGTAGACCTGCCAATCCAACGGAGCTAAAACCCGAATCCGTTGAAGGTTATGAGTTTACCTTAGGCGCTTATGGTGCTGAAGTTACCTACTTTAATAGCGTAACAGAAGATTTACTGGATTCACAAGGTTCTTGGCCAAATAGTTACTATGTTAATGCCGATGGAAAAACCACCACTGAAGGTTGGGAACTAAGCTATCAAAAGGAACTCAATGCCATTAATACCCATTTTTCAGTCAATGCCACATGGCTTACTGCTAAAAATGAAAACAAAGAGCTTAAAGCCTATATTCCTCAACAGCAAGCCAGTTTAACGGTTGATAACTATAGTATTAGCAATCTACATTTAGGTTTAGAAACACGTTATACCGGCACAAACTATTCCGCTGACGATGAACTTGGGGCGCAAATTGGTGAATATTTTGTTACTGACTTTAATATTGATTACCAGGTAAATAAAAATCTAAACGTCTATGCAAAAGTCGTTAACCTTACTGATGAAGATTACATAACCAGTGTTGCTGACTGGCCTGCAACAAATGTAACACCAAATTATGTTTACGCTAACGGTGGTCGCCAGTTCTTTGTTGGTGTTCGTGGTAGTCTTTAATTTATAAAAATTAAACGATTTGTAAGAATGGATAATGATTTATCTAGGCTTATAACAGTTAAATAACAGTTAAAACAAACACACGGCTTAATATTACTAAGCCGTGTGTTTGTTTATGTAAAAATGATTGATAAAAATGATACCTAGCCTCTGTGCTAAATAATCGAGAACAAATATGAGTGAACAAATTACGAAACAAGACCAATACCACAAAATACGAATGGAACGCAAAAAGGCGCAAATAGATGCTTCTATTGCCCGTGCTTCTGATGAAAAAGGGATTTTGCTTGTTATTACTGGCAACGGTAAAGGCAAGTCTACCTCTGGTTTTGGCATGGTCGCACGTGCTTTAGGTCACGGCATGAAAGTGGGCGTTTGTCAGTTTATAAAAAGCCGTACTGACACAGGTGAAGAAGCTTTTTTTAACCAACAACCTAATTGTGAATGGCATGTTTTAGGGGACGGTTTTACCTGGGACACACAAGATAAAAAACAAGATATTATTACCTCAGAAAAAGGCTGGCAAGTAGCAACTAAAATGCTGACTGATCCAAGTTATGATTTAGTGGTTTTAGATGAATTAACCTATCTGTTAAGTTATAACTATCTAGACAAAAACATCGTATTGGATACCATTCAAAATCGTCCCGATATGCAGCACGTAGTTGTAACAGGTCGTTCAGCAATTGCAGAATTACGAGATTTAGCCGATACCGTTTCTGAAATTAAAGATGAAAAACACGCCTATACCAGTGGCATAAAAGCACAAAAAGGTGTTGATTTATAATGGAAATCTTGTTCTATCTCAGCCCAATGCACCGCTATTAAGGTTAAATAGACTATGCTTAATCAGAGCCGTTCTTTTAAAGTACGTTTAGCTAGCTTATTATTAATAGGTTTGTTTTTGTTTTTTCAAAATTACCAGGCCTGGTCAGCCGATTCTATTGCTAAACATCGTATTATTTCATTGTCTCCTCATCTTACGGAGTTGGTGTATTCAGCGGGCGCTGGGCAACACTTAGTGGGCGTGAGTGATTATTCTGACTTTCCCTTGCAAGCCAAAAACCTTCCGTCTGTAGGAAATTCTAACGCGATTAACATTGAAGCGATATTAGCCCTAAAACCCGATTTAATCATCGCATGGCAATCCTCTAGCCGCCCACAAGACATTGCCAAATTAAAGGCATTTGGCTTAAATGTTTGGCTAACCAAAATAAACACCTTAGAAGATATTCCTAAACTTATTACTAAAATCGGTGAGCAAGCTGGCACAACTTATTTAGCTAACCAAAAAGCAAAAGAGCTAAATCTAATACTGAATCAATTAAGCTTACATTACAGCCATAAACAGCAAATTACGGCCTTTTATGAAGTTTGGCAAAACCCCTTAATGACGATTAATGGCAAACAGTTTATTAGTTTAGGAATGAATATTTGTGGTGCCAAAAATGCCTTTGCAGACCTGCCAACATTGGCCGCAGAAATAAATACAGAAAGTGTGATTCAACGTAACCCAACGGTACTACTTATTGGTGGGCAAAAAGCATTTCAAAATGATTGGAAACAACAATGGTTTAACTACCCATTTTTAGATGCCGTAAAAAATCAACAAATTTATTTGTTAAACAATAACTTATACCAAAGACCAACGGCACGGTTTATAGAGAATTTACCTAATTTATGTAAGCTAATTGATAAAGGAAGAAAGTGATTTTTTGAATTTTGAATTTTGAATTTTGAATTTTGAATTTTGAATTTTGAATTTTGAATTTTGAATTTTACAATAGCTTTAGGCATTATTAGCAAATATCAAAAAATAGAGCATATAACCGCCGTACATGACGACCATGACAATACTCATTAAGGTGATGGGTCTTAGGCCTTTTTGTTCCACCACTATGCCCTGCTGTTCTAATTTACGATTACGGATTTTTTGTTTAATTAACCAGTAAAAAAAGTAAATAACGGCCATTAAGGTAAGGTATTTAAGCATCGCAATTCGTCATTAGTTTGGGTTTAACAAGCTACGAACTTGCTTTAGATCTTCAGCGGTATCAACACCCACACCCGCATCGCACAATGCATCTAAAACTAAAATATTCACACCATGCCAAAGCACACGTAACTGCTCTAATTTTTCTACATGCTCTAGTTCACACTCAGGCCAAGCCACATATTGTTTTACAAAACCTGCTCGGTAAGCGTATAAACCAATGTGACGTTTATACGCCCAATTGGTTGGTAAAGTTTTTGATGATTGGGTAAAGGTATCTCGTGACCACGGCAATGGCGCACGACTAAAGTTAATAGCGTAGTTATTTACATCTCTTGACACCTTAACCGCATGAGGATCAAAAACGGTTTCAACATTGTGAATAGGCTCACACAAGGTGGCCATTTGAATATTGGGATGCGTTTCTAATCCTGCGGCTACTTGATGAATTAATTCAGCTGGCAACATAGGTTCATCGCCTTGCACATTCACAATAATGTCATTGTCCGCAATACCAGAAAGCTCAATCACCTCAGCAATACGCTCAGTGCCTGATTGGTGTTGATTACCGGTTAGGCAAACCTCTGCACCAAATGCTTCACAAGCTTGTTTTACTTGTTCAGATTCGGTCGCAATAATAATGCGTTGTGCGCCAGATTTTTTAGCTTGTTGCCAAGTCCAATAAATCATGGGTTTACCGTGAATATCCATTAAAGGTTTACCTGGTAAACGACTTGATTCAAAACGGGCTGGAATAATAATGCAAAATGACATATTGAGGTTCTACGTTGGGCGTTTTAAAAAACAATGACGAATCATTAATTTGATTGTTTAACTTTAATGGTTAACTTTTTTGTTTACGAAAAGATTCTACTTCTTGCGCACTTAACTGACGTGCTTCATCTTCTAATAAAATAGGAATTCCATCTCTTACCGGAAAAGCAAGATTGGCGGCCGTTGAAATCAACTCTTGATTTGCCTTATCAAAAATCAGTTTGGTTTTACTGACTGGGCAAACTAAAATTTCTAATAATTTAGGATCCATTTTCTACTCTTAGATTATTTATGGGTGATTATTTCACTGCTGTATACAAACAAGTAAATGCCAATTATGAAACTGAGTTGCGTACTTTATCAACCACCGCTTCAACCATTGCACCATCACATTCTGATTGCACTTGTAAATACCACCAGTGTTTTTGTGTTTTAGCAAATTGGGTACATTTTACCGCATCTTTTTCCGTCATAATTAATGGTTTTTGTTCAATTGCATTATTGGGCTTATTTAAAGAGGCGTTTACTATATTTTGTATGTCTTCTTTTTGGTAAGAAAAGTGATCTTTAAACGCTGTACTATCCACCTTTAAACCCATTGATGTTAAGGTGGTAAAAAATCGCTGCGGGTTACCAATACCGGCAATTGCATAAACGTTTAAATTAGAATATTTTTTTAAAAAGTCATGCACACTCAGTTCAGTATTTGGCTCTCCTACCAATCTAAAAGTATGAGGTTTTAATTGCATACGTGATGGATTTTTCTGAACCAGGCTTAATGTGGGAATGGCATCATGTAAATCGAGTCCATTCCACACAGTAAAATCGACTTTTTGTATTCTATCTAACGGCTCACGCAATGGGCCTGACGGCATACAAAAGCCATTACCAAATCGGCGTTGCGCGTCAATTAACACAATTTCAATATCTCTTGCCATGGCGTAATGCTGTAAACCATCGTCACTAATGATCACATCGCATTGCGTTTTGCTTGCTAACAGTTCAATTGCCTCAATACGTTTAGGCGATACCGCAACGGGACAACCCGTTTGCTTAGCAAGCATTAAAGGTTCATCGCCACACTCAGCGGCTTGGCTTTGGTCTGTAACCAAATGCGGCCAGTTTTGTTGCTTTGCGCCATAACCACGACTAATAATACCGACCTTAAGATTACGCTGTTGCAACTGTTTGGCCAACCAAATAATAAACGGTGTTTTGCCCGTACCGCCCACCACAATATTACCCACAACAACAACAACGGCTTGAGTCGGTTTATTAGTGCTGCTAGACTCAAACTTTTTAAGACGGCGAGCCGCTTCCCAGCACACTAATTTGGCGAGTGGTAATAACGCAATACTTTGCCATTGCTTTTTTTCCCAAAATTTTGGCCAACTCACTGAAAATAAGTTCCTTGCTCAGACGGTAAACAGGAGTGATGATACCATTTACGCTGTTTTTTGCGAGCCTCATAACGTAAAACTGTAGTGCTTTTATCCATTTTAAAAGATAGCCCGCCAGAGCAAGCGGTGTTCCACCAAGAAATTGACGTTAAACCCCGCCAATTTTCTACCCGTTTAACCACCTCTTTTGCAGGAAATTGATACCGATTTAAGTAGCCCGATGAAAATACCATTTTACTGGGGTGTACGGCATCTAACCAAGCTTGTGAGGTAGACGTTTTACTACCATGATGCCCTGCCACTAATAAGTTAGCGCGCAATATAAAGGTTTGTTTTGGATATTTTTTTATTAAAAATGCTTCACCTTTTTTACTTAAATCGCCGGTAATTAACCAGGCCTGGTGTTGATTACTCACTTTTAAGACACAAGATAAATCATTGTCTGTTTTTAAAGCGGACTTTGCTTTTTTAAAGGGCGATAAAACTTCAAAGGTGATACCATCAAACTGCCATTTTTGCCCTGCATAACATTGAGTAAATTTAGGTTGTTTGCTTAAATTTACTTTTGATAAAGCTGATGTTTCTTTTATTGGTTTTGTTGTAAATAAATTCAGCTTGTGGCTCAAACGTTGATTCACCTCTTTTGGCTGACCACTCACCGCTTGAACGATCTTAAAGGCTTGATACACACTCGGCGTACCGCCTGCATGGTCAATATCACTGTGACTCACCATGAGTAAATCTATTTTTGACCAACCCTGCGCTTTTAAATACGGTATTAATGCCACCTTAGCGGCATCGGTATGCAATCCCCACGTTGCTCCTGTGTCATACACAACCACATGGTTAGCGGTTTCAATAACAATTGCCTGCCCTTGCCCTACATCCAGCACCGTTAACCAGGCCTGGTAATTTTGATTTTTGTGATTTGAAGTCAATTCCATTAGCGGGCGTGGTGGAGAATATGGATACAAAGCCACAAGTAAAAAATAACCAATCATCAACAATAAGAAATAAAAACGGCTATAAAGGATTTTGGTTTGAATTGTCGTTTGATAATATTTAAAGAATAAAATAAACAACCATAAAAAACCACTCACAATTATTAACCATAAAACAGAGTGCTGACTGGTGACAAGATGAAATGTATCGTTATAGCTTGTTAAGTTTGATAGCTTGGCAATTTCTGCTAAATAATCCCAAAGTTGTTGCCAAAACCAATCCATTATTTCACGTAAATTATTTGCCAATTCAGTAGAAAACAGACTGCTTGCCACCACAAGCATTAAACCAGGCAAACCAATTATGGTAACAAACGGTACGGCAATAAGATTTGCCAATAAACCATACAGCGGCACTTGATAAAAACTAAACAAAATAAATGGCGCTAAACCCGCCGTTAGCATTATTTGCATAGCAACGAGTTTTTGCCAATTTGGTCGGTCGTGATACAGTTTTAAGGCGATAAAAATAAACGACACTGCCAAAAAAGAGAGCCAAAAACCCGTACTTAATACAGAACGAGAATCCCAAACAACAACTGCTAAAGCGGCCATGGCTAATGCGCTCCACGGTTGAAATTGACGCCTGATTAATAAAAAAGCCAAAACCGTTGCCACCATAATCCAAGCTCTTTGCGTTGGAATACTTGCACCAGAAATAAACAGGTACAATGTGGCAAAAACCAAACCACCAACAGCACCAAAGGTTGGCAGAGTCACGTTTTGATAGCGGTACAGTACACTTTTCCAAACTAGGCGAAAGAACAAATAACCCAATAAAGCCACAATACTCATGTGTAAGCCAGAAATAGCCATTAAGTGAATCGTGCCCGTTTGCTGGAAAAGCGCCCATTGTTGAGTGTCTATTAACGATTTATCGCCAACCAAAAGGCCTGAATAAATACCTTTAAATGAGCTTTCTTTAAAGAGATTATTCACATACAAAACCGTATTAGCACGCCATACTCGCCAATTAAACATAGAAGCCTCTTTGAGTTTAATTGCCGTTAAATTGGGTATTTTCTCTGCATGACTTTGGTTTGATTTATGTTTAACCACCAAACCAGACACGGTCGCTTTTGCTAAAATATGATTTTGAAACAGCCAGGCCTCATAATCTCGTCCAGCTAAATTCATTGAGGCATGGTTAGATTTTAATTTGGCATACAGTTGCCAAGTTTGACCGACTTGTGGACGAGCAGATTGTTTAACTAAACGGGCATATTCAGCATGATCTAAATACCAAGAAACTTTAATTTTGGGTGGATTAAAATACCAGGCCTGGCATGCCCTATCTTGTGAACATAGGGAAATTTGAAATTGTTTAGTATTAAAAAGTGAACTTTGCGTACGTTTGAGCTGTATTTTGGCTAAAGAAGCTTCAAATGAAATTTTAGTAAAATGATCACTCTGATTTACTTCTGGAAGCGTTAACACCTTAATATCTAAAACATTTTTATGGTTAACACTCTCTTCAGGGATTTTTGGGCTAAAAAAAGCCTGCCAGAAAACTAAATTCATCCCTATAATGACACTCAAGAGTAAATAAAAAAGCCTATTTTTTGCAGACGGCAGTAATAGGCTTTGAATATTATTTTGTGTACGTTTTATAAAATAGACATAATGCGTTTTGTGTAAGGCAATAAACAACAGCATCCAAGTCATTAAAACAAACAATGCCCACCCCACCCATAAAGATGGAAATTGTGGCACTTGGTAACATAAAATAACGGTTACCAACAAACCTAAAACAAACTGAATAAACATGCCAAAGAAATTCATTAAACGCTACCTGCCAACCCCTGATAAAGTAAAAAACATGAAAGGTTTAGGTTTTTTAGGAACATGGTTACACAATCCTAATATTTGGCATCTCAATAGACATTCAGTCTCTAAAGCATTTTTTATTGGTCTATTTTGGATGGCAATTCCCATTCCCTCTCAAATGGTTGTTGCGGCTTTTAGCGCCATATTATTTAGAGCTAACTTACCGTTAAGTGTTGCTTTAGTTTGGATAAGTAATCCGCTTACTATGCCGCCTATTTTTTACTTTAATTACTTAGTTGGTTCATTTATTTTGGGTGATGAAGCACAAGAAAGCCTGCATTTTGAACTGAGCTGGCACTGGATTGTTAATGTCCTTGGTGAACTTTGGTTACCACTTTACTTAGGCAGTGTGGTCGTTGGTTTAGTATTAGGGTTTACTTCCTATTTTGTTATTAAACTTCTATGGCGCCACCATGTTAATAAAAGCTGGTTAGCGAGAAAAGCGAACCTTAAAATAAAAAAATAAGTAAAAAAATACATTTAGTGTATTTTATACTTATTTTTTAATAATATCTTATTTAAAAATTCAAGCATATATACAGGGTTCTCTCTACCCGAATTTTATCCAATTTAATACAATTCAATTCAATCCAAAATTTTCTTGCTTAAAAAGCGAATCGTAACCACGAATCTCATTCGTTTTTTGTTAAAAATTATTTGATTAAAAAACGAAACCACTAACAATAACGACCTCGCTTTACACTTAATAAATGAGTAAAAAATGACCAGAAAAGAGATTATTGCGCAATTAAGAGCGGCTAAAACAGCGCATATTCAATGGCGTGCTTATGCTCAAGCTTTAGTTGCAGGTTTTTCTATTGACCAAAACTTAGTACCCGTTATTCATACCGACTGTAAATTTGGACAATGGTACTATGGACAAGGCCAAAGCCTTAGTAACTTAAAACATTTTGCTGAAATCGATAAACCACATGTATTGTTACATCAAGAATACATGAATATTTATAAACTGATTTTTACAAAAACTAAACCAAGCTTATTGGATAGCATATTTAACTCTCAAGAAAAACGCCATTTAAAAAATGTAAAACAAGCCGAAGAATTAATGAAAAACTTAACGGTTATTTCTGAAGAATTATTGGCCTCAATAAATAGCTTAGAACAAGAAGTTATGGCAATGACAGATAGTCAAATTAATGAACTTTATTAATGCCTAAATGATCCAAACAGAACCCCAAATATAAAAAAACCGTTTAACAAACTCAGTTCATTAAACGGTTTTAAAATAGCCTTAGCAATTAAATATTCACTTAGGTTTTCTCGTTCATAACCTCTAGCGCTTTAACCACTCTTGCATTAACGCTATTTTTAGTAAACTGCCCTTTTTTATTTAATTTACCTGCTTTTATGCCGGTAAATAAAGTAATCGCGTCATCTATATGATTCATTGTATATACATGAAAATCACCTCTTTCTACCGCATTTCTGACTTCAAGATTAAGCATTAAATGGCTTGCATTTGAATGCGGAATAATCACACCTTGTGTACCAGTTAAACCACGAGCATGACAAATCTTATAAAAACCTTCAATTTTTTCATTAACACCGCCAATTGGTTGAATTTCACCAAATTGGTTAATAGACCCAGTCACTGCGATATCTTGACGCATAGGTAATTGGGCAAGCGATGAAATTAATGCCAAAAGTTCTGCCGATGAGGCCGAATCGCCTTCCACACCATTGTAAGATTGCTCCATAACAATAGAACCACTAAAACCTAGTGCACGCTGTTTCATATAACGGCCACGTAAATAACCAGAAAGAATCAACATACCTTTAGAATGTATTGGCCCTGCCATTTCAACTTCACGTTCAATATCAACCACACCTTCATCGCCTGCTGACGCTTGTGCGGTAATTCTAACGGGCTGACCAAATGATTGCTTACCTACCGTAAGTACCGTTAAGCCATTTACCATACCAATATGCTCGCCTTCAGTCAGAATTAATACCTGCTGTTCGGTAATCGCACGATGGTAATATTCTTCCATTAATCCAGTATGAAACTCACGCTGTAAAATGGTGTCCTCAATGGTTTGACGACTGACGGATTCCTCACCCTTTGCACGAGCAAACGCATTGGCTTCTGCCAAAACATCACGCAGAATGGCTTTATTACTATAAAGACGGCTCTCATCTTCTGCCATTCTTGATGCATGTTCAATTAAACGTTCATAAGCTGATTTTTCTACTGGTAAGTCATCCCAATCCATAATTTCAGATGCGAGCTGTTTGGCTAATGTCAATTCATGCTCTGGTGTTCTTGCTAGCTCAACTTCAAATTCAACTTGCACTTTAAACAAACGACTAAATTGTGCATCAATTTCTTGTAAAGCATAAAAGTGTGCCGCCTGGCCTACTAAAATTAAGGTTAAGTTCAGAGGAAAATCAGGTAAATGGTAAGGGGCGACACTGCTTGAAGATGGCACTTCAAAACTGAGTTTTTTACTCATTAAGGCCGCTTTTAAACTTGACCAAATCTCTGGATCTTTTAATAAAGATTGGATATTTAAAATTAAATAACCGCCATTCGCTTTTTGCAATAAGCCCGCTTGATGACTCATGGCTAAGCTTACCGTATCGGTTGCTGTGGCTGCTGCTGAATTAATGGTGTAGCCAAATAGCTTTGGCATAGAGGCATTTTGTTCATAAATTATAGGCGCGTGTTTTAAATCACGATGATCTACCAGTAAATTTACTTCAAAAACAGACAAGCCTTGTTGTTCTGACAAGAGTTCATCCATACTTGACTGATTGCTTGAGGTAACTTGATCAGCATTCTGATCCCAAAAAAGGTGCAGTTTAGAAACCACACTATTTTGTAAAGAGTCTAGGTAAGCCACAATATCAGGCGTTTTAGCAAATTCCATTTTAAGTGTTTGAATTAACGGCTCTAAATGTTCATTTGTTACTTTAGTATTTAAACGTTTACCCGCATCCATATATTCGTGTTGTAAAAATGGAAAATGCGTTAAGCCTTTATTTAAAGCTTCTTCAACCTTATCAAACGCTTCTATAAAATGTTTTTGCGTTGCTTCATCAAAGTTTTTAAGTTCGGCCGCTCTATAAGCTTTGTCGTCGATAATGGCTGATAAAACAAAGTTATTTTCAGTTTGGGTAATAGAGATACTCAGCTCTTCTGCCAGTTCAAATGCCGGTTCTAAAACAGCTTCTTGTTTTTCATTAAGATCATTTTCTAACATTTGGCTACGCAGTTGGTATGCGTGTCCATCAAATAAAACGGGAAGTTGTGTTCTTAGTTGAGTAATAAAGGTTTCTACCGCTGCTTTAAACTCAATCCCTACGCCCGCTTCAAAATACAAATATTGTGTTTTATTCGCCTCACTAAAGTCAGAAACCAGCACAATATCATCCGGTATTGGCTTTTGTTGAGCCGACTGCTTTAACATCGCTTTAGTCATACCAATACGGCCAATACCTGGTTCACCCATAATAAATATATGGTTGTGATTACGCTTCATGTGCAAGCCAAAATTAAGTGACTGATATGCTCTAGGATGAAAATATTGCATGAAATCTAAAATTTCATCGTCCTTACCTTTATTAGGATCAATTTTAAAATCAAATTGGCTTAAGTCTGTGTGGCGATATAGCTGTTGAGAGGATAATTTTTCCATAGAGGTGATTCAACTTCTTCTTTTAATTGGAGGTCTTTACTCAAGCTGCGCAAAGGTCTCTATTTATGATTATTGTTAAAATAACGATTACGACAGTAGATATGACAAAGCTTAGGTAAATTATAGTCAATTTTATCGTTTATTCGTGGCGTTTATTGTATTTATCACTTTAATAAAAAAGCCCGTGATTTTATTACGGGCTTTTCATTCAACATTCATAACATGCTAAATAGGCTTTTAAGCACTATTTAAGTAAAAATTTTATGAATAATCTTCTTGTGGAGGGTTAGCACGAATTTTATGAATGGTTAAATCGGCACCTTGATATTGCTCTTCTTCAGTCATTCTTATTACAGAAACTTTATTAACCAACAAGTAAACCAAATATCCACCTGTAAAAGCAATGACAACACCTAAACCAACACCTATTAACTGCGAAGCCATAGATACACCACCTAAACCACCAAGTTTTTCAGAACCAAAAATACCAACGGCAAGGCCACCCCAAACGCCAACTAAACCATGCAGTGGCCAGACACCTAATACATCATCAATTTTTAAGGTTTTCTGAGTCCAAGTAAATGCTTTTACAAATAAAGCACCAGCAACTAATCCAATTACCAATGCGCCTAATGGGCTCACAACATCTGAGCCAGCACAAATAGCCACTAAACCTGCTAAAGGGCCATTATGAACAAAACCTGGATCTTTATCACCCACAAATGTCGCTGCTAAGATTCCCCCGACCATTGCCATTAATGAGTTCATTGCAACAAGTCCTTGAACACCTTCAATCGACTGTGCAGACATAACGTTAAAACCAAACCAACCCACGGTTAAAATCCATGCACCTAAAGCTAAAAAAGGAATACTTGATGGTGGATGAACGTGACGAATATTACCTTGTTTGTCATAACGGTTATGGCGTGCACCTAAAACCAATATTGCCGCTAATGCAATCCAACCGCCAACAGCGTGAACTACAATACTGCCGGCAAAATCATGAAATCCTGCTCCAAATGTTTTACTTAACCAATCTTGTATACCAAAGTTATCATTCCAAGAAATACCTTCAAATATAGGGTAAATAAAGGCAACAATTAAAAAGGTGGACATTAATACTGGATAAAAACGCGCTCTTTCTGCAATTCCTCCAGATACGATAGCTGGTATTGCGGCGGCAAAGGTCATTAAAAAGAAAAATTTAACCAGTTCAAAGCCCGATTTTTCTGTCATGGCTTGTGTTAATTGACCATCAACGTTAAACCCTAGAAATACACCATAAGCCACGCCATAACCTATAAAAAAATACGCTACAGTCGATACGCCTAAATCACTCATGATTTTAACCAAAGCATTCACTTGGTTTTTATGTTGCACAGTACCCACTTCTAAAAAAGCAAACCCTGCATGCATAAACAAGACCAGTATTGCACCTAATAAAATGAACAATACGTCCAAACTTGTTGTTAACTGTTCCATCTGTCTCCTCGACAAACTTTGTACACCCTAAACTCAAGGGTATATTTGAATTAAATTAAGGTAAAAATACCGATTTCATGAACCACAAAATTGGCTACTATATTTAAACGATTCAAACCATGTTATTGGATACAATAGCATTCAATTAAATCATTTCTTTTTTTATTTAAAATCGCCAAAAAAATGGCGGCTAATTGTACCAAATATACACTTATGATTGCACATAAAAAGCTTTATACCACGCCATTAACCCGTTTATATTCAACGCTGTTTGATGAATACAATATTGAAGTTTATGTAAAAAGAGATGACCTAAATCACCCTTCTATTCAGGGTAATAAATGGCACAAATTAAAACACAACTTACAACAAGCTAAAATTAATAAAGCAACAACACTCATTACTTTTGGTGGCGCTTACTCTAATCACATTGCAGCAACCGCTTATGCCGCTAAAGCTTATGGCTTTAAGAGTATTGGAATTATTCGTGGAAATGAACTAGCTGATTCACCAGAAAAGTGGAGCCCTACTTTAAAGACCGCCCAGCAGAATGGAATGGAATTTCAGTTTATAAGCCGACAAAATTATCGCCAAAAAGAGAGCGAAACCTATTTAAACGAACTGAGAAATAAGTATCCCAATAGTTATATTCTGCCCGAAGGTGGAACAAATGAACTGGCTATTTTAGGTTTTGAAGACTTAATTGCCGATTTACAGCAACAATGCCCTAATTGGACTCATCTATTTTGCCCAGTAGGCACGGGCGGTACTTTAGCGGGTTTAAGTTACTTTACAAATAAACTCGCTCAAACAAATATGCCATCTCTTGAGCAAGGAAAAGATTCAATATCACCATTGAATACAAATATCTCTAAACAAGTGATTGGAATTGCAGTACTTAAAGAAGCTGAATATCTAAATCAACAAATAACAGATTGGCTTGCTCAGTTAAATAATAAACACTCAAAAAGATCCAAACATCATCAACTCATTAATTGGAATTTACTCACTCAATATCATGATGGTGGTTATGCCAAAACATCCAAATTAGGTTTAAAAAACCAACAAGATTTTGAAAAAACTTTTGGTATTCCGCTAGACCCCGTGTACACATCAAAAATGATTTTTGCATTTTATGAGCAATTAAAAATGCAGGCTTTTCCAAAAAATTCAAAAATAATATTGTTACACACCGGTGGTTTACAAGGAAGAAATAAATTATAAATCACTTTATAAAAACAATACAACAACTTGTTTATAAAGAATAAATTAATAAATAAACTCCATTAAAAGTTACTTAAAAGACTTAAAGCAACTTATAAATACATCACCCTAGTCAGGGTATTTATTACACCTATACCATAAGTTTTTTTTGTTATGATTCATATATAAATTCTAATTAACTTTTTAAAATAAATTATAAGCCTGACTTATAATAGACAAAAATATACTAATGGATGGTTTTTTATGAACATAACAATTTTAGGCACAGGATTTGCAGCCCTTACAGCAATTAAAGAAACACGTAAAGCTTCACCTTTAGCTAACATTACAGTCATTGCCCCGCAAGAATCTTTTATGTATTTTCCAAGCTTAATTTGGATTCCTTCAGGACTTCGCAAAGGTGAAGACCTTCAGGTAGATTTACACAACTTTTTTAATCGCCAAAAAGTAGAATTTATTCAAGCAAGCGTTGAAAACATAATTAATGATGGACGCACTGTTGTCACTTCAACAGGTGAATATCATAACGATGGTTTAATTATTGCCACGGGTGGTCGTTTTATTAAAAAACTTCCTGGAATTGAACATGCTATAACCCCATGCGAAGGCATTGATGCCGCTAATAGAATTAAAGACCGTTTAAATGGCATGAGTGGTGGAACCATTGCTATTGGTTTTGGTGGTAACCCTAAAGAACCTTCAGCCATGCGTGGCGGACCAATGTTTGAATTTTTATTTGGTATAGATAACCTACTTCGTAGCCAGGGCCGTCGTGATAAATTTAAACTCGTCTTCTTTAACCCATCTCCAGAACCTGGTAAACGTCTAGGGCCAAATGTACCGGCTAACCTAGCTAAAATGATGACTAAAAGAGGGATTGAAACCCACTTAGGCCATAAAATGGTTGGTTTTGAAGCCAATAAAGTAAAAACAGAAGGTGGTGAATTTGATGCCGATTTAATTCTGTTTATGCCTGGAATGACTGGGCCAGCATGGTTACCTAATTCAGACCTACCAAAATCAGAAGGCGGCATGATTGTTGCCAATATGTACGCGCAGGTTGAAGGCTACAACAATGTATACGTAGCTGGTGATGCGGGTAGTTTCCCTGGCCCTGATTGGCAAGCAAAACAAGCACACGCTGCAGATTTACAAGCTAAAGCCGCTGCCAGAAACTTGGTTAAAACGCTTAACGGCCAAACCAATCTTGAAGAGTTTAAACATGAACTAATCTGTATTGTTGACACACTCACTCACGGTATTTTAATTAAACGTACAGAAAAAGGCCCAACCATATTACCTCCTTGTCGTTTACTGCATATTGGTAAACGTGTTTTTGAATGGATGTACCTTCGCCAGTATCGTTAAAACAAGTAACAAATACATGCTCCACCGTGTGATTAAAGTCTTTTAATCACACTTTAATTACAATAATAAAACTAACCTAAGCCCATAAATAAAATAATTTTTATTTGGTAAATGGGCTATTTTCTACATTAAGGAAAACTCCATGCAAAAAAAGATGTTTAAAGAAACGTATCCAATTTTCTCTCTAGAATTTACAAAAGAAGAATCAAAATTCGATTCAGTTCCTGCAATTTTAGATTATTTATACGAACAAATTGAAGCGAATCCAAAAGCCATCAATATTGCGCGTTTTGATCATTTTAGCCACACAAAAAGCATTAATGGTGAAATTGGCGAAGGCATTGTTGATGCACAAAACATCGTTTTTTGTTTTGGTTTTCAATTACCGTCTGCTGATCCAGTTGCTGTTCGTCCGCGTTCAATTGGTGTAACAGATATGGGTAATCATTTTGTGGTTAACTTTATGGAAGCGCCAAATGATGTAGCAAACAGCACAATGGAATCTTGGGCAAAACAACTTGTAAAATAACTTAAACGTTTACTTGTTAAATACCTAAAGGCCTCAAACAACCTCGTTGCTTGAGGCTTTTTAGTCTATAAGAGGCCTTTGCACGAGACCATAAACACATAAAAACAGCTATAATTCTCTATCTTCAAACTAAAAAATTCTATCTTGTTTTTCTTGTGCCCCTGTCTCGTGCAAAAGTCTCTATAAAAAACATAAATCAAAACTCTTAAGACTCACTCAATAAGCATTCGCTTTCAAAACACGTTGCATATCCAGTAAACTAGTATTACTCATGAACTTGCATTGAGCACTTATTGGAAATTATATGGTTACTTACAAACTAAAAAACGTATTTAAAACAATAAACAACTTACTGCTTATAGCCGTATTCATACCCTTTTTAGGCTTGTTTTCAGTTAATACTTTCGCTAATGAAACAGCTAAAACTAATAACATTGAACAACCAGAACTTAAACTCCATTCAGATTTGGTTTTAAAAGCGCTTCAAGTGGATTTTTATAATGTTCGCTGTCGTGGGATTAGCGTGGCAAAAAACTTTAATAAAGTGAATCGTCTTTATATTACAAAGTACAGTTTAACGGCCAATAACTTTATAAAAAACTACATTAATCAAGATGTACGTGCCGAAAAAGAAAACCAAGAAACAGCCTTTAAGAAAAACTTAAACGCTCTAGGCGGTTGCTCTGGGGCCAGAGAAAAAGGTTGGATAAAAGAGATTCACGATCAGTTTGGTGATCTATACAAACAAGCAGAAAAATCGACTTGGTTTCCAGAAAAAAGCGAATAAACTACAGATATATATCTGAGAAAATTACCCTACCTAAAGAACAAATCTAACAATATCTAAACCCAATTTACCAGGCCTGGTAAATTGGATTTAATAATCTACTTTAATTAAAATAGAATAAATTAATTTTAAACTTAACCAATATTATCATAAAGTTACAACCTTAACCTCACTCCAACTCTATTCTGTATTTGATAAAAGACTTAAAGAGCCTTCTCATAAATAGTTCGGCTTACATCCAATGTAATATCACCATGTTCGCCCAGCTGAGTCATACCATGTTGTTCAAGCTTTTCTAGCAGGCCGTCAATATCTTTTTTGGTGACATCCACTTCAGATAATCGCGTTGGTACATTCATACGTTTAAAAAACGCTTCGGTCAACTCAATGGCTTTATCAATTTTAAGCTCATCATTGCCTTCAGTTAAATGCCAAACACGTTCTGCAAATTGCACTAATTTATCATGCTTTTCTTTACGTTTTACTTTCATTACAGCAGGTAAAATAATCGATAAGGTTCTTGCATGATCAATACCAAAACGACCTGTTAATTCATGACCAATCATATGGGTCGACCAATCTTGGGGAACACCCGAACCAATCAATCCATTAAGTGCCATTGTGGCTGACCACATAATATTTGCACGTATCTCCAAGTCATCCTTAGTAGCGGGTTCTAAAGCTTTAGGGCCTTCTTCAATTAAGGTTTGTAATAAGCCTTCTGCAAAACGGTCTTGCACCTTACCATTCACGCTATAAGTCAGATATTGTTCGATGGTATGAACAAACGCATCCACCACACCATTACTGATTTGACGATCTGATAATGACAAAGTCACTTTAGGATCTAATACCGCAAATTGTGGGCAAACTAAAGGACTAGAAAACGGTAATTTATTACCATCACGGGTAACAACTGAATTACCATTACTTTCAGAACCCGTAGCAGGTAAGGTTAATACCGCACCAATAGGTAAAGCCTGTTTTACAGGAACTTGTTTTGCAAGAATATCCCAAGGATCTTCGCCTTCGTACAGTGCTGCGGCGGCAATAAATTTAGCGCCATCAATAACCGATCCTCCGCCAACAGCCAGTAAATAATCAATACCTTCTTGTTTAATAATGGCTTGAGCCTTCATCAGCGTATCATATTTAGGATTAGGCTCTATACCTGAGAACTCGAACCAAGTATGCTCGGATAATGCATTAACGACTTGATCGTAAACACCATTACTTTTAATTGAGCCACCGCCATAAATCATTAAAACTTTTGCATTAGACGGAATTTCACTGGCAATCAACTTAATTTGATCTTCACCAAAATGAATTTTTGTTGGGTTATGGAAACTAAAATTTAACATTTAAAATACCTCATAAAAAATTGAAATTAAGCGTTTAATTGGCTTAATAGTTTTTGTGCAACTAATTCTGAACTTTGTGGATTTTGCCCGGTAATAAACAGGCCATCTTGAACGGCAAAAGCATGCCAATCATCTACTTTTTGGTAATCGCCACCGCGTTTAATCAATTCATCTTCCAATAAAAAAGGCACGATATCGGTTAATTCCACGGCGGCTTCTTCGCCGTTAGTAAAACCAGAAATGGCTTTGCCTTTAATGGCATATTCACCAGATTTATTCTTCACATTTAATAAAGCCGCAGGTGCGTGACATACCGCAGCAACAGGCTTATTTGCTACCAAAAATGCCTCGATTAATTGAATAGAATCGCTATTGTCTGTTAAATCCCATAAAGGACCATGCCCACCGGGATAGAAAATAGCATCAAAATCTTCAACATTCGCTTCTTTTAAAACAAGTGTATTAGCCACCACGTTTTGCGTATCTCTGTCTGCGTTATAACGAACCGTTGCGGGAGTTTGAAACCCCTCTAATTCACTCTTAGGATCAATTGGCGGTTGACCACCTGCGGGTGAAGCCAATACAACCTCTAAACCAGCATCTTTAAACGCATAATATGGCGTTGCGAACTCTTCTATCCAAAAACCGGTCTTTTCACCGGTATTACCTAAATCAGCATGCGACGTTAACACCATTAATATTTTTTTAGACTTCATTTGAGACCTCATTGGTTTTAATTTTTCGTTTGATTTCAACTTGTAGAGAATTCTAACCAACTAAACCTAGTCTAACAATGCAGACAAAATAGACTACTTTGTATCAATAATTGATACAATAATTCCATTCTCCATTAAACAGTGAAACCAACTTATGGATCTGCCATTTGAACAATTGAAAAGCATGATGGTATTTGCTCAGGTGATTGAGCAAGGAACCTTAAGCGGTGCTGCCAAGCACCTGGGGTTATCTCGTGCCGTTGTCAGCTACCATATAAAAAAGTTGGAAGCACACTTAGAGATAAAATTACTCAATCGTTCAACCAGAACAATCTCACTCACTGAAGCTGGTCGAGCCTACTATGAACATTGTCGCGTCATTGCAGAACAAGCTAATGCGGCCAATCAAAAAATTGAAAACTTCAAGCATGACCCTAATGGCTTGCTAAAAATCACTTGCCCAGTCAATGTAGGTCTACAACTTATTGTGCCCGCCCTCAATGAATTTAGAGCGCTCTACCCAAAAGTTGAACTCGATGTCATGTTTACCGATGAAGTCGTCGACATAATGAAAGAAGGCATTGATTTAGCCATTCGTGGCGCATCACTACCCAACTCCGGACTGCAAGCCACAAAACTCTCAACACTAAAAACCTGCCTTTGTGGTGCACCGAGCTATTTTGAAAAATTTGGCATCCCCCAAAAACCTACTGACCTCCATAAACATCAGTGGGTATTATATAAATTGACCTCAGACAACCTAGAACTCACAAAAGGCACTCGTTCTTATTCAATTGAAAGAAAAGGCACCATTAAAACCAATAATGCCGCGGCAAGAACAGCCTTTGTAGAAGGCGGGCACGGTTTAGCCCAAATTCCAATTTATGATGCACAACCCAAAATTCAACGTGGCACTTTAAGATCCGTGTTAGAAGATTACACCCTTAAAGACATTAACGTCTATGGCGTCTTTCCCCCTGGTAATGCAGAGTCTAAAAAATTACGGTTACTAATAGATTATTTAAAGGGATATTTTTTAAAGCTGTAATCCAAAAAAATGGCAAATAGACAGAAAACACGAATAGACGACTAATATCTAAACCAATTTACCAGGCCTGGTAAATTGGTTTTTTGAATTAAAGAATTTTAAGTGTTATAGCTTTAAGAGTAGCTTAATTTTTTCAGAGAAATTAATGAATAGACTTAGTTACATAACAAGGAATATCTAGCATTTCCGTGCATTTCGATTTTATTCGGCTAGTCCAGTATTCTGAACTCTCATCGACAACTGATTTATGTGTAAGGCTAGAATTAGAGATAGAACTGGGACTAGATTTAACATTAAGTTCAGTTATATGTTCAGTTATAAATTCACCTTGTAATTCATCATCAAGCCCAGGTTTAAAAATCTCGGCTTTATAAAGCAATGATAATACATCCTCGGAGAACTTTACCTCTTCACCATTCAAAACCTTCTCAAAAATTTGATTTAGCGTTAATTCATCCTGTTGCATATTTTTACCCTCATACTTAATGTATATAAATTAAATAAACCCTTTTACCAGGCCTGGTAAATTGTATTTTTGACTATCATTATTCCTAACTATAACTAATTACGTTTACATATCGATGGGGTCATATATGGACACGCCCTAGATTTCAAGCAATAAAATTCCATTAATGCATTTTTCAGCATTTTAAATTCACTAGTTACCTTTTTGCGCAGCTTCGCCGGCTAGGGTTAAAAGCGAGTTAAGCGGTCGTATATTCGGCTCTTAAGTGTCGGGCTTAAGGCACCCGGCTAGCCATCATGTTATCCGCACCTTGGCTCCTCATCAGACTCACGAGACCTATGTCTCAGACCCCAAATTCAGGCCTTGCCAAGGTGGGATTAACCCGTTTTACCATGAGCTTTGCTTTTCAAGGTAAGTTGTTAAAGTGAAGTAGTCTAGTAACAGAGTTTAACTACATCACTTGGTACTCTTTATTGTGTGCCATTAATGACCACATAATTCTTGCTGTCTTATTCGCTAGGGCAACCGCGGCTACTTGAATACATTTGGCTTGCCGTAACTTTTTGGCCCAAGTGACTTGGTTATCATTGCCTTTACTTCGAGCAATCGCAGTTAATGCGCCTTGAACTAACAGCCGCCTTAAATAACCATCACCTCGTTTGCTTATACTAAGCAAGACATTTTTGCCCCCTGTGGAGTTTTGTTTTGGAACGAGACCTAGCCATGCAGAAAATTGGCGACCGTTTTTAAACTCCAGAGGATCACCGACAGAAGCCGCAATGGCTGAAGCCGTTAAAAAGCCCACCCCAGGCAGTTTTTGTAATTTAGATGCCACCGGATCTTGCTGTGCTAAACGTTCAATTTTTGCACTTTGTTCACTAAGACGTTGATCCGCTTGTTTTAACTCCTGATAAAGCAGATAAAACTGCTCCCTTGCTAAAGGAGATAAACCATTTTCAGGATCTTCCAAGGTAAAAGGCAGTTCGGCCATCAAACTTTTAGCACCACCTTTAATCACAATGCCGAATTCGGCCAATAACCCTCGAATTTGGTTGATGAGTGCGGTTTTCTGATTGACCATACGTTCACGAACGCGATGGAGCATCAGAACATCTTGCTGTTCGGTGGATTTTGGTGAGACATAACGCATAGTGGGTTGGTTTGCGGCCACGATAATGGCAGTCGCGTCATTAAAGTCATTCTTATTGGACATCACAAACGGTTTTACAAAGGCAGGGTTAATGAGCTTTACCTCGTGGCCTGCCTGTTGAATGGTCCGAGCCCAATAATGACTGGTGCCACAGGCTTCAAGAACAAATGTTGTTATCTCATGAGTTTGGATGAGTTCTTTAAATTTTGACCGATTCAATTGCTTACGCTGAATCGGTTTACCTTGTTGATTAGCAAAGACTAAATGAAAGGTATGTTTTGCAATATCAACACCAATAGTAGTAATATCTTTAGTCATGGGCACGCTCCTTTGTTTGAGATTACACCTTTATCATACTGGCTCAATGCATTCGTAAAGCCGTTTTGTATGATGGGCGTGTCCATACCATCAGACTCGATTGATTTACATCGATGATTCGGTTGAAGGCCTGGTATTAGACCAGTCACGCTAACTGCAGACTGTATGGCATCGTAAGTTGATATATTGGCACCTTCGTTATAAATCTGATAACGAGTATCCGCTAATGTTAATGCACTTCCTAAACCTGGTATTTTTTTACTAATTCAACACCATTGTTTATTGCTTGAGCTGACGAAAGAGCAGTTCCAACTGGATCGTCCTTCGAATAATTTTGTATTGCGTTATAATCATTAACAGTAAACTCACCTGTATTAATAACTTTTTGGATGACATCGTCTACTTGTACATTTGTCTTACTCATTTCTTATCAATCCTTTTAAAATAGTTTCTCAACCCATAAATCTTGTATTTAATAAGCGCCAGAAAAACAGCTAATAATAAAATTACTTCATTAAAATAACTTATTGAATCCTTGCCACCTTCTCTGTAGCGGTACGCCTGAATTGCCTGCTCTGGGCTAAGTAAGTTAATGTCATTAACCGACATATCTATCAAATAATCCCGACCTAAAACCGTAAAATACCTCACTTCAACATTTTGACCTGACTTTAGTGACTCAAATTTGTCTATAACATTTGGGATTGCTTCTAGATGTGGATTAAAAACAAAACTCAAGTCCGAATGCTCACTCGTGGTTAAAAAAAGTTTGGAGGGAAAATATCTATTAACCTTATTTCTATAGCCTGCTCTAAAACTCTCAAATTTTGCATCAGCAGTACTGAACATACCCTGCTCAACACGATCTAATTTTACGTTTGATGCCATCTCATTCATAAAGAGTATTGAACCTCCAAAAATAAAGAAAAACTGAAGACCATTAAGCATGGAATAAAACCAAGGATACCTTTTCCAATTACTGGCTTTATAGGCCGAAGTAGACCAAGCATGTGGTAATAAAATCCTGAAATACAAACGTAAATATTTAAAAACTTTAGTATGAAAAAAAGAGAACCTTCTAAGTCTATTTTTAAACCGTAAAAAATAAGATTTTTTAGCTAAAAAAATAACTATGAAATAAGCAGCGACAAACAAAAGGCCAATTAAATGTAAATACATCTAAAACCCCCTAAATTCTTAAACATAATGCATATAACTCCCAACACTGTATTTAGGATTATTGCCTGTTACGGCACGGGATTGGAGTAACCAGTTCCACATGGGTGGAAATAGAATCAAACTGCCCTGTTTGGGTTTAACTTTAATATTGAACTGTTTAAAACTGGTTTCGCCACCTTCAAAATCATCATTCAAATAAATAAAAAACACTAAAAACCGCCTTGCCGATGCGTAATCAAATTAAAGGGGTCAGCTTGAAGCTCTCTAATAGACTAAACGCCAAAATTCGTGTAATAAACGCATTTATAATAAATCAGAAATTTTACTTATTCAATTAATAAAAGAATGTATTTTAGGATTGTTTTAGGATTAAGTTGCAATTTACCAGGCCTGGTAAATTATTTTTTTGAATGAATCTATTTGTGTGGTTTAGAGTTTAGAAGTGGTTTGATTGGAATGCATGTAAACTGTTTTAGGTAGGTTAAATCATTATTCCTAACTATAACTAATCGCGTTTACAAACCAGGTTTTTTTGCCTGTTGGTATATTTACAATCACTTCGTCATCAACTTGTTTGCCAATGCAGGCTCTGGCCATGGGTGAATCTATGGAGATGTAATCTTTTGCGCCGTAAATTTCTTCTGGGCCAACAATTTTGACTTTCAGTGTTTTGCCCTCTTCGTCTTCTAGTTCTACCCAAGCACCAAAAAACACTTTGCCGTCTTGTTGCGGATGGTATTCAACAATTTTGACCTCTTCTAAGTACCTTCTTAAAAAGCGTACTCGGCGATCTATTTCTCTTAAACGGCGTTTATTGTATTGGTAGTCTGCATTTTCTGAGCGATCTCCAAGGCTGGCTGCCCAGGTGACAATTTTGGTGACTTGTGGGCGTTCTTTACGCCAAAGTTCATCCAGTTCCGCTTGGAGTTTTGTAAAACCTTGTTTGGTGATTAATTTTGTTTTCATCGTTTACGGTATTTCTTTTATTTTTATCTGGTTAGGTTAAACAATAAAGTCTTATTTAACCGCTCCACTGTCTTGTACTTTTTTATAAATGGCTTCAGCCAGTGCTTGGTAGCCTTTGGCATTAAAATGTACATAATCCGATTTCATTGAGGGTTTCATTATTAAACTGGCCACAATATCGTCTTCTAGCGGAATATTAAATTCATCAGACAGCTCTGAATACAAATCCATTGAATCTGCAAATAACTTTTTGGGTGGTACGCCAATTAAAACAACGGCTACGCCATGCGCTTGTATTTTAAGAATCATTTGCCGTAAATTGTCTTTTATTGTGGCTGTTGGTACTTTTTGTAAAACATCATTTCCACCTTCTAGTAAAATTACCAGGCCTGGTTGATGGGTTTCTAACAGCTTATCTATTCTATTAAGGCCTTGCTGAGTTGTTTCGCCAATTACACCCGCGTTTACTACTTTTAACCCGGTTAAATTGGCTAATACATTGGGGTAACTTTGTGTTTTATTTACGCCATAACCTGCAGTTAAGCTGTCTCCAAAAGCCATAATAACGCTATCTTCTGGCAAAGGTTGTAGGCTCTTAGAACTGCAACCTGCAAGAAAAATTGTGGTTAAAAATAAAATTACCAGGCCTGGTAAAAAGAGATTTATATCAAATTGTTTAAAAGTAATTGCCATTAATTGATACCAACTGTATTTAAATCAGAACGTTATTATGGGTCTATTTTACTGTGTTCTGTATCTTTAATGTGCTATTCATTTAATACAAAAAAGATGATTTTAATTCGCGATGGTAACGGAACTTATTTCAATTTTATGAACTCTTACCTCTAATAATTTTTAGGTATATACTTAAAATATGTCTTTTATAATTTAAGGTTAATAACCCAAAAATGCAAAATAGAAACGCTCTTTCAAACATAAATAAAGCCTTAGTCTTTAGTGCAAAAAACATCACAAAGACCTATCAAATGGGTGAAGTTGATGTGCATGCTTTACGTGGCATTGATTTAGAACTTTTTCAGGGTGAATTTACGGTGTTATTAGGGCCTTCAGGAAGTGGTAAATCCACCTTGCTTAATATTTTAGGTGGTTTAGACACACCTAGTTCGGGTGAGGTTTTTTACTACAACCATAAAAATATACAAAACAATCATCCTGAAGAAATTGATTTAAGCCAAGCCAGCGAATATCAGCTTACCGAATATCGCCGTTATAACGTGGGGTTTGTCTTTCAATTTTATAATCTTATTCCCAGTTTAACCGCACGTGAAAATGTGGCGGTGGTGACTGAAATTGCTAAAAACCCCATGACACCTGAAGAGGCTTTAGAGATAGTTGGCTTGGGTGAACGATTAAATCACTTTCCTGCCCAACTTTCTGGTGGAGAACAACAGCGTGTGGCGATTGCACGAGCCATTGCTAAAAATCCAGATGTTTTATTGTGTGATGAACCCACAGGGGCTTTGGATTCGCAAACGGGGATTAAAGTATTAGAAGCGTTACAACGCGTTAACCAAGAACTAGGTACCACTACCGCAGTCATTACCCACAATGCAGGCATTGCTGAAATGGCCGATAGAGTGATTAGTTTATCAGATGGGCAGATTATCAAAAGTTACAGCAATCAAACCCGTGTCTCTCCGCAAGATTTATCGTGGTAGAAAACAACTAATCCATAAAGAAGCTATAAAGACCCCAATATCATGAATGCAATTGACATCAAACTTTGGCGTGAACTTTGGAATATGCGTATGCAAGCCTTAGCTATTGCTATGGTGATTGTAAGTGGTGTGGCCATTTTTATTATGTCATTAAGTACCTATGATTCACTTTATCAAAGCCGTGCTAGCTATTATCAAGATCACCATTTTGCAGACATTTTTTCATCGCTAAAACGTGCTCCTCTCTCAGTTGCTAAACGTATTGCAGAAATACCGGGCGTTGATAAGGTAGAAACCCGTGTGGTGAGTTATGTAAATTTAGAGATTGCGGGTTATAACGACCCAGTAAGCGGACATTTAATCTCTCTGCCAGATAGCAGTATTAGCGGTAATAGCAATAACCCACGTGGCTTACTTAACCAAATCTATTTACGTGATGGTCGGGTTATTGAACCAGGCCGTGATAATGAAATTATTTTGAGTGAAGAGTTTGCCGATGCCCACAAATTAAAAGCTGGCGATAAAATTAGAGCCAATATTAATGGCCGCAGTAAAAAATTAACGATTGTGGGTACGGGTCTTTCTCCTGAATACATTTATCAAATTGCGCCTGGTGCGATGTTTCCAGACTATAAAAGTTATGGGGTCATGTGGATGGCTCGTGCCCCTTTAGCCAGTGCGTATGATATGCAAGGTGCTTTTAATAACGTCACCTTAACCTTGTTTAAAGGGGCCAATGCCCAAGATGTTATTGACCAGCTTGACCAAATACTCAAACCCTATGGCGGTATTGGTGCTTATGCTCGTAAAGACCAACTCTCAAATCGCTTTTTAACGGAAGAGTTAAAACAGCTCCAAAACATGGCGACCCTATTTCCCATTATCTTTTTTGGAGTTGCGGCATTTTTATTGAATGTGGTTATTAGCCGTTTAATTTCGCTTGAACGAGAACAGATCGCCGTACTTAAAGCCTTTGGATACAGTAATCTTGCCATTGGCATTCATTACAGTAAATTGGTATTAATGATTGTCTCGCTAGGAATTATTATTGGTATTGCCCTGGGTATTTGGATGGGCAAAGGCATGAGCCAGATCTATATGGATGTGTATAGCCTGCCCTATATGAATTATATTGTGCAACCGCATATGATTGCTTTAGCCGTATTAGTGAGCTTTGCAGTGGCTTTATTGGGCACATTGCATGCCGTTTATAAAGCGGTAAAACTCCCGCCCGCTCAAGGTATGCGAGCTCAAGCACCGGCCAGTTATCACCCCACATTTATAGAACGTTTGGGTTTACAAAATCAGTTTTCTCAACCATCTAGAATGATTTTGCGGCACATTGAACGCCGCCCAATTAAATCATTATTAACCACACTTGGCATTAGTATGGCATGCGGTATTATGATGGTAAGTGGGTTTCAAGAAGGTGCCATTAATGAGATGGTTGATGTGCAATACAATATGAGCCAACATGAAGATTTAATGGCGTTGTATGCAGAACCCTCCGCAAGCAAATCGTTGCACTCTTTAAAAAGTATTCAAGGCGTTGAACTGGCAGAAGGTTTTAGAAATGTGGCCGCTAAACTTAAATTTGAACATCGTTCTTACCGCACTTCAGTCAGTGGCGTGGAGCCAATATCTTTTTTAACAGATTTGTTAGACAGTCATCTCAATAAAGTCAGCGTACCGCAAGAAGGTGTAATTATTACCGATTACCTTTCTCAACAGCTGCATATTAAAGTGGGTGATATTCTGACCATTGAAGTTTTAGAAGGCAATCGCCCCACTATTCATGTGCCCATTATTGGTACAGTAAAGCAATATTTAGGGTTAAATGTGTATATGCAACGCAGCACCTTAAACCGCTTGTTAAAAGAGGGAAATGTGATTTCTGGTGCTTATTTAAAAGTAGATGAAAAATATCAAAAATCGGTTTATAACCAGCTAAAAAACATGCCTAGAATTGCTGGCGTGGTACAGCAAAAATCAGCCATTGAGGGTTTTTATGAAACCATGGACGATACCATTTTGTTTTTTAGCTTTATCTCAACGCTACTGGGGGCAAGCATCGCTTTTGGCGTGGTTTATAACAGTATGAGAATTGCGTTATCTGAACGCAGTAGAGAACTGGCTAGCCTAAGAGTGTTAGGGTTTCATCGCTCAGAAATAGCCTATATTTTATTGGGTGAGCAAGCTCTATTAACCCTTTTTGCAATTCCGCTGGGTTTTGTCATTGGTTATCTTTTATGCGGCTATTTAGCCATGCAATTTGATAGTGATTTATATCGAATTCCACTTATTTTAGAAAACGCAGTCTATGCCAAAGCGGCACTGGTGGTTTTAGTTTCATCACTACTTTCTGGTTTTATGATATGGCGAAATCTTGACCAGCTTGATATGGTAGCGGTATTAAAAGCCAAAGAATAGATATAGATAAAATCAAAGCTAAACCAACTAAAAACTGAACTAACTAAAAGCTAGACCAACTAAAAACGATACAACTAAAGGCTAAATTAAGAGTTTAACTATGAATAACCCATTTAAAAATTCAACCCTACTCAAACACCCTGGCATTTTGGTGACTTTGATTTTGATTATCGGGATGCTAGTCTGGGGATTTTGGCCAAAACCAATTATGGTAGAGATTGTTAAGGTTAAAAAAGCGCCGCTGATTGTTAGTATTCAAGAAGACGGTCGTACTAGAGTGATTGACCGTTATGTGATTGCCTCGCCCATTAATGGAATGACTTGCCGTATGCATTTAAAGGTGGGCGACACCGTAACCCAAGGGCAAAATTTACTCAATATTAGTCCATTAGAATCTCAAGTGCTTGATGCTAGAAGTAAAGCTCAGGCACAAGCTCAAGTATCGGTTGCCAATTCTGCTTTGCAAGCGGCTAAACAACAAGTGGTTTTAGCAAAAGCCAATGCCAAACTGGCTAGCGATAAACTCAAACGCTATCAACCGCTTCTGGCCAAAGGCTTAATTTCTCAAGAAACCTTTGATCAAACCAAAACAGCCGCACTAACGACAAAAAGCCAACAACGCTCTGCTAATTTTGCCGTTGAGGTGGCTCAATTTGAACTGCAATCAGCCATGACCACACTCAACTATTCCGCCGCAAAACCACACAATAACAATATTGAACGTGTGCCCGTAAACTCACCCATTAATGGCAAAATTTTAAAAGTCGCTCGTAAATGTGAAGGCCCGGTTATCACTGGCGAATCCTTATTAGAGGTGGGTGATCCAACCGCATTAGAAGTTGAGGTTGATGTACTTTCTGCCGACGCCGTTAAAATCAAGCCAGGCATGAAAGTATTATTTGACCGCTGGGGAGGTTCGCACCCTTTAGAAGGTATTGTAAGACTGATTGAACCCGTTGGTTTTACCAAAGTGTCGGCTTTAGGTGTAGAAGAACAACGTGTTTGGGTGATATGTGACTTTACCTCTGCAACGAAAGAGTGGCAAAAATTAGGTGATGGCTATCGTGTTGAAGCTCAATTTATTTTGTGGCAACAAGACAATGTATTACAAGTTCCTTCAAGTGCTTTATTTCGTTACAAGGATGGCTGGGCGGTCTTTAAAAATGTTAATAACACCGCAATAAGACAAGCAGTAAAAGTAGGTCAACGCAATGGTTTAAGTGCGCAAGTTTTAGCAGGCCTGGTAGAAGGTGAATCCATTATTAATCACCCAAATGATGCGGTTGAAAATAATAAAACCACAAAAACACGCATCAAAAATTAATCCCATAATTAACCAGCTTTTTTCTTTAAATTAGCAATTTACCAGGCCTGGTAAATTACTATTTTACTTAACAGATATACACACAAACCCCGATAACGACCTTTTAAATTGGGGTTCTAGCTAAGGTTACAACCAATAACATCATTAGTTTTATTGATTATACTTAATAAGTAAATCTTATTAAGATATCTTTATAAAACCTGGGATATGTTCATGAACCGCACAAAATTTTCTTTATACATTTTATTTTTAACCTCACCTTTATGGGTGTTTGCTCTCAATAATATTATTCAAAACAGCCAACTTTTGGCCTTTAATTTACTATTAATTGGTGCTCTTTTAGGAGCAAGTTTAAATTACTTTCAGTTTGGTTTTAGCAGTAGTTTTCGCTCTTTGATTACAGAAAAACGCACCGCAGGTATGCGATCTATTATTTGGTTATTAGCCATTGCCATACTTTTATTTGCCCCGCTTTTGGCTCTGCAATCTTGGCACGATCAAACCTTTACTGGGTTTATTCGCCCGTTGAGTTTAGCCATACCTTTAGGGGCATTTATTTTCGGAATCGGCATGCAAATAGGCTGCGGTTGCACCTCTGGCACTCTTAACAGAGTGGGTCAGTTACAAGCTATGTCGTTTTCTACCCTATTTTTTATGATTATTGGCGGTAGCTTGGCTGCCATGACTTTTTCTGATTGGAATCAATTACCTGTTTTTGAACCATTTGCGTTTCAACGTGAGTTTGGTTGGTTGTTAGGTTTATTGGTTCAACTGCTTTTATTGGCATTTTTGTATCTGTTATTAAAACGGTTAGAACAACGCCATCATCAAGATTATCAGCCCTTAATTGCTAAACAACATTTTTTAAAGACACACCCATTTTTAGCCGCCGCAATCAGTTTGGCATTTTTAAATGCATCGCTATTATTTATATCTGGCACTCCTTGGTCGATTAGTTCGGTTTTTCCATATTGGGGAACGAGTCTAATTGACCTATTTGGCCTTTCTATTGATTGGACATTTTGGGATTATGCTATGGAAAACAGTACCCGAATGAATCAGGGACTATTTGAAAATACGGTGAGTTTAACAACTATGGGAGTTATTTTAGGGGCGTTTATTGCATCGCTGATTCATCCAAGAATCAAGGTAACGATTAGCGCTAAAGCCTTAACAGCAAGTATTATAGGCGGCACAATTATGGGATTTGGAGCAGTTATGGCTTCTGGCTGTAATATTGGGGCATTTTTTAGCGGTATTGCCTCAGGCAGTTTGCATGGTTGGCTATGGTTGGTATTTGCGTTATTTGGCAATATATTGGGTTTGGTTATTAGAAAACGAGTTTTTAGCATTAAGCGTTAATTAAGCGTTAATTAAGCGTTAATTAAGCGTTAATTAGGCGTTACTTAAGCGTTAATTAGGCGTTACTTTGTAGTTACTGAGCCTCTAATTAACGCTGAATGATGAGTGATTAGTGATGAATAATAATTCACAATCTATGGCAACCTATAACTGTCTATTGCAACCAATATCAAAGCCTATCAAAGTCTATCAAAGCCTAATACCCGTGTCTTTTAAAGGGCTGCGCTTTGTTAAAATTGACCAATAGACGATGCTTAAAATAGCAAAACTGATTGCCCAACCCCATTGACTGAGATGCATCCATAAAACATAGTGACTAGCATCTACAAGCGGTAAGATTACTCTAACAATAGCCGTAAGGGTTAATAAGGCAAATATCGCAACCACTATTTTAGGTGGTTCAAATACATTTCTGTTGGTATGCCCTAAAGAGATTCTTGCCATCATGGATGAGCACAGCAAACCAATGCCTCCTGCGGCTAAAGCGTGAATAGCAAGGGATTCATTCACCATTTTTAAGCCAACAAAACCGTATAAAAACATACCTAAAATCATAAACGCATAAGAGACATGTAATGGCCAAATGAGTGTGATCTTCCAAATTTTAGGGTGATACCATTTTAGCCAACGCCAGGTATGAATAAGTGCAAGTGGAAACGCAATAACACTGATTAACCAATTGTTAGGCACAAACATAATCGCTACCATTAAACCTAAAAAACCGCCTACGGCTAAAACATCAATCCATATTTCATTCTTTTTTTCTGGCAAGCCCAATGCTTTTTCTGTAAAAAATGGAATCAAGCGACGCATCATGGTTAAGTTAATGGCTAAGACTAAAAACAGCCCCGAAATCATTCCCCAATATTCGCCCTTTGGTAATAAACCCAACGCACCTAAATAATAGAGCGCATTAGCAAAGATTAGCAAAAAGAACTTAACCGCTATGCCTGTTTGTTTCCACTGTTTGGTTTTGTACACGGGTATAAAAAAGTGTAAAAACAGACCTAATGTAAAACCGATATCAACCATGGCAATGTACTGAATGGGAAGATCAAATAAATACCCTAAACGGGCTAATAACCATAATAAAAACAGCCCTGCCAAACTTTTACCCGATGCCGAATTTAAACCTGTCCAGTTCATGACTGCGGTGAGTAAAAAACCGGTTATAGTTGCCAGAGCGTAGCCAAATATCATTTCGTGACCATGCCAATAAACGGGTGACACACCCGAAAAATTGGTTAGATTTAAGCCCGCATTTACTACGGGATAGTTAAGCCACCAAATAAGCATAGAAATGGTGGCGAAAAGTGCCCCACCCAGAAAAAAAGAACGAAATGCCCGGTCAAAAAAATACATAATTCTATAAAGCCTTTAAAACCACAATAGACTGATATTTAGGTTTATTCTTAAATTTACCAGGCCTGGTCATTACTAGCCTGCTCTATATACATCCATATTTAATATCAATATTTAACATGGTCATTAACCATAAATAGTAAGCACATTTTTAAGTGCAATTTTAAACATGGATTTAAAATACATATTATAGATAAGAATTCATGAGGCGTGAAGTAAAAACAAAACTTTTTCTTTATTTACAGACCATTACAGAATTTAAAATACAGAATTTTAATACGGAATTAAAAATACCTATTTTTTATTTAGAGGCCTCTGTTGAATGGCTTGATTTACTTTTCTTTTGCCAGTAACTTGCAAAAATTGAACCCGAAATATTATGCCAAATACTAAACACTGCTCCTGGCAAAGCACTGGTTGCTGTAAAGTATTTAAGGGCTAATGCCACACTTAGACCCGAATTTTGCATACCCACTTCAATAGCAACCGTTCGGGCAATCACTGAGTTATAACCAAATTTTCTGGCTAAATAATAACCAGAAAACATACCTATTACGTTGTGCAATATAACGGCAGCAATTACTGTCCAGGCAACGGTTTCTAAATTATTGGCATTTAATGCAACCACAATAGCAATAATTAATAAGATGGCCAACATAGAAAAAGGCGGAAAAAACACCATAACCTTTTGTAATTTTGCATGCCAAAAATGGTTGATAATCATGCCCAAAATAATGGGTAACACAATAATTTTAAGCAACATAATCAACATAGACATAACGGGCACGTCCACTTGTTGGCCAATATATAACCAGGTTAATAATGGCAACATAACCACCGCAGCTAAGGTTGAAACCAGCGTCATGCTTACCGATAAGGCTAAATCACCCTTTGCTAAATACGCAATAACATTAGAAGCAGTACCGCCTGCCGTTGCACCCACTAACATCATGCCGATGGTGAGCTCTAGAGATAAGCCAAAAACAAGAGAAAGCAACCAAGCCGCCAAAGGCATGATTAAAAATTGAATAACAACCCCTAAAACAACCACAAAGCGATGTTGCCAAACTTGCTTAAAGTCTTGCCATTTAAGCGTGAGACCCATGCCAAGCATAACCAGCATAAGCAATGGCACAATCCATGATTTTAAATCCACAAACATTTGCGGAAAAAACATGGCTAAAGCACTTAATAGAATGGCCCAAATTGGAAATGCTGTCATTATCATAAAACGTGTCTTTTTAAGGTTTATCAATCATTTTGCATAATACAAAAAAACTAAATTACCAGGCCTGGTAATTTAGTTTTGCAAAAGAAAAAAGGGGTAAAAAATAAATTTTATTAAACGGGCATCATCATAAATAGTGATGAAACTAAACCAATTAACCCACCAAAAACACCACCCCAAACGACTAACCAACCAAGATGCTGTTTAATCATTTTTTGTACCATCTCTTTAACCAGTTGCGGCGTTAATTCATCAAGACGAGCATCAATAATATTAGCGACTTGGCTTTTAATATCGGCCATGACATCGGGTTGATCAAGTTCTTCTTGTAACATTTGATGAAATTCATCCGTTTGCGTCATTTCTATTAATGAGCTTTTCATGTTCACTAAAAATGGTTCTTTTAATGGTGTTAACGAGTCTGCACCACCAAACATACCCAACATAGAACCAAAAGATGAATTCATAATCACTTCTACCAATCGTTCATAAGAGGGAGTTAAATCAACTTTTTCAATAATAGGTTTAAGCTCAAATTTTGATTGTTTTGCGGTATTAGAAACAAACTTATCAATATTTTCTTGCGTGAAAAACTGTTCCATCATGAGTGATTTAATCGCGCTTTTAAACTCCTCAAAACGGTTAGGAATCACACCCGAACCGACTAAGCCGGGAACTTTTTCAAACAGCATATAAACCGCTAACCAGTTAGTTAAGGCACCTGATAACGCAAAAAGCCCCATCATTAAAAGTAATGTGTCTTGTAACACATAACCCAAAACCATTAAAATAAGTGCGGTTAAGTTAGTAACCAGCGATTTATTCATGCTAAAAACTCCTAATATCGGTTGATTGATTAAATTTAAATTTATTAAGTTCGCTGCTCTGCCACTACAAACGCCACGGTGTGATGTTTTTCGTCGCTAATACTTATTGCCCAATCGGTAATGCCCAATTCATTTGATTTTTCTAACGTTGAATCAGTAAGCACTAAAACAGGTTGCCCACTCTCTTTGTGGGCTACGGTCATATCTTTAAAACGAACACCTTGTGCAATCCCTGTACCCAATGCTTTAGATACGGCCTCTTTTAAAGCCCAACGTTTGGCTAAAAACCGAGCAGGATACAGCTGATTTTTAAACTCTTTAAGTTCTGCATCAGACAATAATCTTTGTGCAAAGGTATCGCCCTGTTTTTCATACACTTTTTCAATACGTTCTACATCAACAATATCTGTGCCTACACCAATAATCATTATGCAGACCTTTTAATCGTTTAAGTACGCTTGTTGACGGGCTTCAATCATTAATCGTTTCATTTCACGAATGGCCTCTGGTAAACCAGAATAGATGGCTTGAGCGATAATAGCGTGACCAATATTTAACTCTTCAATTTCTTTCATAGCGGCAATAGGTTGTACATTATGGTAATGCAAACCATGCCCAGCATTTACCACTAAACCTAAACGGGTAGCGTATTCTGCAGCATGCTTAATACGGGCGATTTCTTCGGCCACTTCTTCTGGTTTTTCTAAGTCAGCGTAAGTACCTGTATGCAGTTCAATGACTGGTGCACCCACTTCTTTGGCGGCTTCTATCTGTTTTTCATCTGGATCAATAAACAAAGATACACGACAGCCTGCTTCTGCCAAACGAGCACAAACATCGGTTAACCAAGGCATTTGCCCGGCTACATCTAACCCACCTTCCGTTGTTAACTCTTGACGTTTTTCTGGCACTAAACAAACATCTTCTGGTTTTTGCTGAATGGCAATTTGTACCATTTCTTCGGTGGCGGCCATTTCAAGGTTTACTTTGGTTTGACGCATGGCCGATATTTTAACCACGTCTGCATCTTGAATATGACGTCTATCTTCACGCAAGTGTAAAGTAATGCTGTCTGCGCCAGCCATCTCTGCATCTAATGCGGCCTTAACTGGATCCGGGTAGCGTGTACCACGAGCTTGGCGTAAAGTGGCAACGTGATCAATATTTAAACCTAGGTAAATTGGATTCATTACTTTTCCTTGAAATAGTGTCAAAATTAAGTGAATTATTATCGCTGTTTAGCGATGAAATATCATTGAAAAAACCAGTAAAAACTTAAAAAACGTTAATTAAAAAGTTCACGAGTCATAATGGGTTTACCGCCTAAATAGTGCGCTAGAACCGTTCTATAAAGACGTTTTAAATCAGGCAAACAGGTTTCACAATAACGCATTTCTTGCATTGCTAACAGCGATTCACCTTGTATAGGTACACCTTGCTTTTGGCTGTCTAAATGGGCTAAAACAGCCCCCATTTGAGGGTAAAAAAAATAGGCTTGTTCCGCTAAAATAGGCTGTTGATTCACATCCGTATCACACTGTAAGCCATGCCCCATTTCAGCCAATAAGTGGTGTTCAAACTGCCTTAAAGACCAGGCCTGTTGATTTCTTTGTGTAGCGGCTAATAAGTCATAAAGGGTATGTTGGTAAAGTTCAAATAAAGTTTCAGTGGCCACCTGCGGAAAAAGCAAACGGTATAGCAGCTCATTGACATAAAGACCACAAATATTGGCTTCTGCCATAAGAGGAAAACGTAGTGAATCAAATTCAACTTGTTTAATACTGACTAAATCAGAACAGTTATTGGGTTTTTCGCGCCACTGCAAAGTGAGTTTTTGAAATGGCTGTAACATGGCTGTTTTTTGAGAAGCTGTTTTGCGCCCCCCTCTTACCCCACGCACTACGCCGTTTATTTTGCCGTATTCGGGGGTAAAAAAAGTCACCAAGGCACTGGTTTCTCGGTAAGGGCGAGAATGCAGAACATAAGCTGACTGCTCTATCTCCATGGCCTAAAACCTAATTAACTTGAATAGTTATCGTCATAACCCAAACTGGCTAATGCGCGTGCATCATCTGACCAGTTTTCTTTAACTTTAACCCAAAGTTCTAGGTGAACTCTGCCGTCGAGTAGCGCAATTAAATCTTTACGTGCTTGAATACCCATTTGTTTAATGAGCTCGCCTTTTTTACCAATGACAATCTGTTTTTGGCCTTTACGTTCAACCAAAATCAAGGCATTAATAAACCAGCGATCTTCTTCTTCATCGTATTTAAACTGTTCAATTTCAACGGTTGAACCGTAAGGTACTTCTTCACCCAATGTACGCATCAGTTTTTCACGAATAATCTCTGCCGCTAAAAAACGTTGAGAACGATCAGTTACATACTCTTCTGGAAAGATTTTATCTTGATGAGGTAGGTATTTAAGGACCTCTTTTTTAATTAAATCTAAACCGTTTTTCTTATAAGCAGAAATCGGAATCAAGGTGTCCATTTGAACGTTTTCACCCACCGTTTGCATAAACGGAAACAAATCTTCTTTGTTTTTATAGTTGTCGATTTTATTCATTAAAACCACAACGGGTGTTTCAATACCTTGCAATTTTTTAGCAACGGCTTCATCTTCTTTGGTCCAACGCCCTGCTTCTACCACAAATAAAATTACATCAACATCGGCAAATGCGCTGTTAGCGGTACGGTTCATGTATTCGTTAATCGATTTTTCACCCCCAAGATGCATACCTGGCGTATCCACATAAATAATTTGGTGTTTAGGTGTGGTGTAAATGCCGTGAATTCGGTGACGAGTGGTTTGTGGTTTATGTGAAGTAATGCTAAGTTTTTGGCCTAGCATCTCGTTCATAATGGTGGATTTACCCACATTTGGGCGACCAATTACTGCGGCAAAGCCTGCTTGATAATCGGTAACGGCTTCAGCATCTTGTTCAGCTGAACCGGCGAGGATTTTTTCTAAAGATAATTCGTTATCTGACATGGTTTTCTCAATATAATCATGCTATTACATGATTGATTATAACTCTAAATTACAGAAGTTTTATATTTTACCAGGCCTGGTAAAATGCTAAAACAGACTAAAACTCGCAAAATAAAGAAATGGTAATTTGTTTTGTTAACTACAACTCACCCAATGCTTCTAAAGCAATCTCGGCGGCTTTTTGTTCTGCTTTACGACGGTTTGAAGCATTGGCTTCAAACTTAGAATTTAACTTGCCTACATAGCAAGAAACCGTAAATTCTTGAGCATGCGCTGCGCCATTAACACTAATAATACTGTATTCGGGTAGGTCTTCATTATGTGACTGTAAGTATTCTTGTAAACGGGTTTTAGGGTCTTTACCCACTTTTTTAGGGTCAAGTTCTTCAAGTCGTTTTTTATAAAAACGCATGACTAACTCTCGACAGGCATCTAAACCACCGTCTTCATATACCGCTGCAATAATCGCCTCTACTGAATCGGCAATAATAGAATTACGTCTAAAACCACCGCTTTTAAGCTCACCAGGTCCAAGTACTAAATAATCACTTAATTCATACTCTTTACCAATAATCGCTAAGGTATCCCCTTTTACCAAATGCGCACGCACTCGGCTCATATCACCTTCTGGTAAACGATTAAACTGATGAAACAAAACATCCGCAATCATAAAATTAACCAGGCTGTCACCTAAAAACTCTAAACGCTCATTATTGATCGCCCCCATACTACGATGGGTTAATGCGTGTTGTAAAACAGAGATATCGTTAAATTGGTAACCCAACTTTTTAGATAATTGCCCTAATTTAGCAAGACGCTCAACTGAAAGTTTACCGTTTGACTTAGCCATATTAATGAATTCCCGTACCTAATCTATTTAGATGTAACTTACTGTCCCAGTTCATCCAAATTCCGAATGCTTTACCCTTTAAATTCTTTTCAGGAACAAAGCCCCAGAAACGACTATCATTACTGTGATCACGATTATCTCCCATCATAAAATAATGACCAGGAGGCACAGTGACTGTATTCATGTCGGCTGAAGACTTGTCCATATCTAATAAAATTTGATGCACATTGCCATCATCAAATGTTTCTTGAACAACCGATGCACCATTCATAATCGCGCTCGATTCCGTTCCGTGATATTTGCCAATGTACTTTTGTGGAACCACTTTACCGTTAATAAAAAGCGTTCTATCTACATAGGTAATTTTATCGCCTGGTAAACCAATCACACGTTTAATGTAATCTACATCTGGATCTTTAGGGTATTTAAAGACCACAACATCACCACGTTGAGGTTCAGAAATTGGAATAATTTTAGTTTGCAAAACGGGTAGTTTAATACCGTAAGCAAACTTATTCACGGCAATAAAATCACCAATTTGTAATGTTGGGTACATTGATCCTGACGGAATTCTAAACGGTTCTATAATAAAAGAACGCAGTACCAAAACCACTAAAAACACAGGGAAAAGTGAGCGAGCGTATTCTACTAGAATAGGTTCTTTTTCTGGCATCATCGCTGACAATCTTTTGGGTCGCCAAACTACACGATCTACGTAGGTGATAACACCCGTAATTGCCGTAACAATGACTAAGATTAACTCAAAACTCATATTTAAGATTCTCCTGTATCTAAAATAGCCAAGAAGGCTTCTTGAGGCAATTCTACACTACCAATTGATTTCATTCGTTTTTTACCCTCTTTTTGCTTCTGCAACAATTTCTTTTTACGAGAAACATCACCACCATAACATTTGGCAGTTACGTTTTTACGTAGGGCTTTTACATTTGAACGACCAATGATTTTACCGCCAATAGCGGCTTGTATGGCGACATCAAACATTTGACGTGGAATAACTTCGCGTAATTTTTCAATAATCACTTTGGCGCGTTTTACCGCAAAACTACGGTGAGCAATTAACGCTAAGGCATCCACTTTTTCACCATTAATCATAAAGTCAACACGAATCAAATCATCTGCTTGAAAACGTTTAAACTCGTAATCCATAGAGGCATAACCGCGACTACATGATTTAAGACGATCAAAGAAGTCTAATACTACTTCATTTAACGGTAGCTCATAATGAATAGATACTTGACCACCCGAATACTGCATGTCTTTTTGCACGCCACGTTTTTCAATACACAATTTCATTACGGCGCCAACATATTCGTTTGGCACAAGAATATTGGCTTGAATAATCGGTTCACGAATTTCTTCAATAATCCCACCATCTGGAAGTTCTGATGGATTATCTATATTGATTACATCTCCTGCTTTGGTTAAAAGTTCGTAAATAACCGTTGGGGCTGTGGTAATTAAATCAATATCATATTCACGTTCAAGACGCTCTTGAATAATTTCCATGTGCAGCATACCTAAGAAACCACAACGGAAACCAAACCCTAAGGCTTCTGACGTTTCGGGTTCAAAGTGCAATGCCGCATCATTTAAACGTAGCTTACGTAACGCTTCACGCAAATCTTCATATTGTTCTGAACTAATTGGAAACAGGCCTGCAAAAACGCGTGGTTGTGCTGGTTTAAAACCTGGAAGCGCATCTACATCTTCACGTGCCGCATCACATAAAGTATCACCAACGGGTGCACCGTCAATGTCTTTAATACCCGATATAACATACCCTACTTCACCCGCTGATAAATACGGTTTAGAAGTACGTTTTGGCGTAAAGATACCCACATCATCAACCATGTATTCTTCTTTGGTGGACATGACTTTCATTTTGGTTTTTTTACCAATTTTACCGTCAATTACTCGCACTAAAGAGACAACACCTAAATAGTTATCAAACCAAGAATCAATAATTAAGGCTTTTAGCGGTGCATCCGTATCACCTTCAGGTGGTGGTATTTTTGCAACAATGTCTTCTAATGTTTCACGAATACCAATACCCGCTTTAGCACTGGCTCTTACCGCATCAACGGCTTCAACACCAATAATCTCTTCAACTTCTTCAATAACTCGGTCTGGATCTGCGGCAGGTAAATCAATTTTATTTAAAACAACAAGAACTTCTAACCCCTGTTCTATGGCGGTATAGCAGTTAGCTACGGTTTGAGCTTCTACACCTTGAGAGGCATCAACCACTAAAAGCGCACCTTCACATGCCGCTAACGAACGTGATACTTCATAAGAGAAGTCAACGTGGCCTGGAGTATCGATAAAGTTTAATTGGTAAGTTTCACCATCATCAGCTTTATAGTACAAAGTGACACTTTGCGCTTTAATGGTAATACCACGTTCTTTTTCAATATCCATTGAATCAAGCACTTGAGCTTGCATCTCACGATCAGTTAATCCACCACATAAATGAATAAAACGATCTGCAATGGTCGATTTACCATGGTCAATGTGCGCAATAATCGAAAAATTTCGAATATGTTTTAAACTGTCTGACATTTAAGCTCCAACTTAACGATACACTTTTCATTCACTCTGTTTGACCTTTGCATAAAGGTTCTTTGAGAAATGATTAAAAAAAACAAATAAAAAAGGGGCCATAGCCCCTTTTTACACAACGATTATTGACCTATTTTTAAGATACATAAAACAACGTTGTGTTGGTTACCAATGAATGGCGGGTATTTTACGCTAATTCAAGTTATTTCGCATTGATAAATCATCTTGATTCATCGACTTAAACTTAAATTAAACACCCCCCAGTTTTCATTGGATTTAATTTACTTTTTAAAACATTCATAAAACCTTACTTATCAAGGGTTAACGGTAAGAATAGAGACTGTTTATTGCGAACTACTCTCACGGGTAAAGAACGATTTTTAGGCAGTTTTTTCATAATGGCTTTTAAACCCTTAACACTTTTTATAGGCTTAAAGTCGATGGTAACAATAATATCACCAGTACGAAGACCTGCTTTTTCTGCGGCTCCGCCCAAAACATCTGTAACCATTACACCAAATGGAAGGTTTAAGGCTTTTAAAGAATCACTATCTAATTCTTTAACCAATGCTCCTAATCGGTTATTTTTAGCAGACTTGGCCTTAGAATTACTGGCTAAGGTTTCATCTTGATCTAGCGCTTTAAGATGTACAGTAAAGAAAATCGTTTTACCTTGTCTTAACACCTTGACCTTAACCGATTTTTTAAGCGATGTCATACCAACAATAGGTGGTAAATCGGCTGACTTTTTAATGGCTTTGCCATCAAATTCTAAAATAATATCACCCGGTTGAATACCTGCTTTTGATGCCGCTGTATCTGGGAAAATTTGCCCAACTAAAGCTCCTTCTGGTTTAGACAAGCCAAAAGATTGCGCTAAATCATTCGTTACTTCTTGAATTTGCACACCCAAATAACCGCGAGAAACCTTACCATCCGTTCTCAGTTGATTAACAACATTCATAGCAATATTGATAGGGATAGAGAATGATAATCCCATTGAGCCACCTGATTTACTGTAGATTTGCGAGTTAATACCAATAACCTCACCATCTAAATTAAATAATGGCCCACCAGAGTTTCCTGGATTAATAGAAACATCTGATTGAATAAAGGGAACATAAGTGTCTTCAGGTAAAGCACGCCCTAAAGCACTAATAATACCGTGGGTTGCACTAAAGTCTAAACCAAATGGTTCACCAATCGCTAAGACCCATTGGCCTACTTTTAAATCACTTGAATTACCAATTTTTGCAAACGGTAAATCATGTGCATCAATTTTAATTAAGGCAACATCAGTACGTGGATCAGTACCTATTACTTTGGCTTTTAGTTCTTGACGATTACGCATTCTAACGATAATTTCGTCTGCCCCTTCAACCACATGGTTATTCGTTAAGATGTAACCATCTGCACTAATAATAAAACCAGAACCTAAAGAGTGCATCTCTTCTTGCGGAATTCTATTTTGCTCTGAGTCTTGATCACTATCTGGACCGTTTCTATATTTTGGCAACCCAAAGAAGTGGCGTAACATCTCATCTGGCACACCTCTAAACTGGGGCATTTTTTCACGATCTACTTTTTTAGAGGTGCTGATATTGACCACTATTTGATTGGTTTCATCTACCAATTGACTAAAATCAGGCAAGCCGTAATCGTTTGCATTGGCTGCAAAACTGGTTACAGGCTGAAAAACCATCCAAGCACTAATAACAACACTAAAAAATACGGATGTTTTTTTCATGGTTAACTGACTCCCTATATTCATCACTTTAATTCATTAAATCGCAAAACCCTTTGCTTTTACGATTAACTATCTTACCCAAGCAACAAAAATTATTACGACGTTGAAGCTGGGCCATATACTTTGCTTAATTCTGGCATAACAGGCTTGTAGAGTTTTCGGGTTATCCACCAACCACAAAAAAGCCCAAAACCACCACCCAAAATAGCTGCTATATCCGCTAAATTGGCTAAACCTAAAAGACCTATAGCAAGCTTTGAAAAGGTAATTGAAAATAAAAATAAGCCAATTAATGGTAAACCATAAGCCATAAATGAATGTTTAAGCAATCGTGACTCATCCAATACAAGCTCTACAGAATCTCCTAAATTACATGACAGGGTCTTATTAACCCTTACCGGTTCTTTACTGGTACCTGAAAATAGTTTTGACAAAGCCGAAGTACCACAGCCAGATGATGATGAACAACCTGAACAACCCGTAACTCTTTGCGTTTGCACTAATACACTGTTGGCTTCAATACCCACAACAATACCTTGTTCACGCAACAAACGACCTTCTTGATTTTCCATGATTTCCTCAAACAATCTTTTGCTAATCACTAACGAATTAAAGCTTTAAATAAGGATATTACCTTAACTTTCAATAAAAATTCCCTTCTTTTATCGCTCAGTTAGCGAAAATAAGCATTTTAGTTCACTTTCTTGTCCAATATAATAACAACTATAAACATAAAAAAAGCGTGTACCATAAAACAACTCTACTTCATGTCATAGTCAACTCTTCGTGTTTAAACTGCCCGCATGATTGCATTTAAAACTTAAGGATTCATTTTGTTTTCAAAAAACAGCACTACGCATAATACCGACATTCTAGTCATTGGAAGTGGAATTGCTGGCTTATCCATTGCCCTTAAATTAGCTGAAAATCATAAAATTACTATTTTGGCTAAAGGCCCTCTTTCAGAAGGGAGTTCTAACTATGCCCAAGGTGGAATTGCAGGAGTTTTAGACCCATTTGATAGTATTGACGCACATATAAAAGATACACAAATTGCGGGTGCGGGGTTATGTGATCCAAAGGCCGTAGAAATTGTTGCATCCCATGCGGCAGAATCCATTCAAGAACTCATTGAACTTGGTGTCCCTTTTAGCGTTGATCATCCAGAAGAACCTGGGGAACATAATAAATCGGACTTTCCGTTTCATTTAACCCAAGAAGGCGGACACAGCCACAGACGTGTAATACATGCGGCCGACCACACAGGGCAATCGGTTTTAGCGACCTTAATTAAAAAAGTAAAAACGCATAAAAACATTACGTTATTACCCGATCATATGACGATTGATTTAATTCAAAACAAAAAAAGAAATCGCTGTATTGGTGCTTACGTACTTAACTTAAAAGATTACAGTATTTACGCCATATCCTCGCTGTTTACCGTTTTAGCAACAGGTGGTGCAAGTAAAGCTTATTTATATACCAGCAACCCCGATACGTCTACCGGGGATGGTATTGCTATGGCATGGCGCGCAGGTTGCCAAGTGGGCAATATGGAATTTAATCAGTTTCATCCAACCTGCTTGTTTCACCCTAAAGATCGTTCATTTTTAATCAGTGAAGCATTACGTGGCGAAGGGGCTATTTTACGCTTACCTGATGGTGAAGCATTTATGCATAAATATGATAAACGTGCCGACCTTGCATCCAGAGACATTGTGGCCAGAGCCATTGACCAAGAGATGAAAATGCATGGTATTGATTGCGTGTATTTAGACATTACCCATCAACCCGCAGATTTAATAAAAACGCATTTTCCAACTATTTATGAACGATGCAAAAAACTGGGTATTGATATCACTAAAGAACAAATACCGGTTGTACCCGCAGCTCATTATACGTGCGGAGGCGTGGTAACCGACTTAGAAGGTCGTAGTAGCCTGGATGGTTTATATGCGATTGGTGAAACGGCTTATACAGGTTTGCATGGTGCGAATCGTTTAGCAAGTAATTCACTGGCAGAAGGATTGGTTTTTGCCAAAATGGCTCAAGAAAGTATTTGTAAAGCGTTTGCCAGTCAAACATTTGATCGCCAACCTGTTGAACCTTGGGATAGCAGCGGCACCACTGAACCTAAAGAGAAAGTCTTAATTAGCCATGATTGGGATGAACTTCGCCGAGTCATGTGGGATTATGTTGGTATTGTTAGAACCAATAAACGTTTAAAACGCGCACGCCAACGTATTAGAAACTTACACAAAGAAGTGGATGAATACTACCGTCAACACACCTTAACTCGTGATCTATTAGAATTAAGAAACCTGGTACTGGTAGCCGAATTAATGGTAATGAGCGCACAACGTCGTAAAGAAAGCCGTGGCTTGCACTACAACTTAGATTACCCACATATTCACAAAATACCTAAGCCCACTATTTTAAAACCTAAAACACATTAAAATACTGGATTTAAAGCGTTTTGTACTATTAAATCAACAGATTTGATTCGCAATTTAATCATTTTACCAGGCCTGGTAAATCTGTGTTTACACTGACGATTTCATTAAAAACAGATGTAATATAAAACCTTAAATACAAAACCTTAAAGACAAAGTTTAGGTATAAAGTTCAAGCGGTGGTTCTTGCGCCAAACGATTAATTAAATCGCTTTCTGTCACAATACCTAATATTTTTTGATACTCCCCCATAATGACTAAAGCATCAATGTCATAATCGGTTAAAGCTAAAGCAATGTGTCTTATATCGGTATCTAATGCCGTAGTGACCACGCCCGTTTTCATTACTTGGCTTACTTTTTCAGGCTTAACCCCTTCAAGTTGACCTTTTGCACTCACAATCATTCTCGTTAATAAATCCGTTTTAGAACACATTGCAACTAGCTGACCTTCGCTTAAAACAGGTAAGTGTTTTATGTGGTGTTGTTGCATTAAATTCCAAGCGTCCTCTAAAGAACGGTCTTCATCAATCGTTATCACTGGCGAACTCATAATCTCAGCGCCTTTAACCAGTAAACGTCGTTGTGATTCTTTTTGATTTACTTTATAAGCATTGACCGCACTATTTTGTTTTGTATTGCCGCTATGCTTTTGTTGTAAATCAACCTTTAACGCTTCCAGCTCGGCCGCTTCAATTTTATTAATGCGTTTGGCAGGGTCTACTTTTAATGCAGGCAAATTTTGCGCTGCACCTATAAAGCTCTGACCTTCTGGACTATACACAATAAACATAAACAACAACCTAGTTGAGATATTTTTACAAAACCGCTATTTCATAATAGTTCGCTACAATCACATAAATAACATCAAGAATATAAACTCTTTATTTTTGTTTAAGAACACTTAATGACAAGAATAACTATTTTAATAATACAAGCGTTACTCAAACTTTCTATAAACTATAACGGCTAAAAACAATTAAAGCTTTAATATTTTGTATTTTGTTACGTTTTTACCAGGCCTGGTAAATTCTTTTATCTATGTTATTCACTGGTATAAACAGCCGTTTTTTACTATACTATTTCAGTTAATTTATTCATCTTATTTAACTTATATTAAGGATTAAAACTATGTCAGTTCTTGTAACAAAACAAGCTCCAGATTTCACGTCAGCCGCTGTATTAGCTGATGGTTCAATTGTTGAAGACTTCAACCTTAAAAACCATATTGCTGGTAAATACGCCGTTGTGTTTTTCTACCCTTTAGATTTCACCTTTGTATGCCCTTCTGAAATCTTAGCTTTTGACCACCGTGTTGATCGTTTTAAAGAATTAGGAACAGAAGTAGTTGGTATCTCAGTAGATTCTCAATTTACTCACAACGCTTGGCGTAACACGCCAGTTAACCAAGGTGGATTAGGTCCTGTTAAGTTTCCATTAGTAGCCGATTTAGGTGGTTCTATCATGGAAGCTTACGGTATTGTTCACCCAGGTAACGTTGCATTACGCGGTGCTTTTTTAATTGACACCAATGGCGTAGTACGTCACCAAGTGGTTAATGACCTTCCTCTAGGACGTAACGTGGACGAAATGGTACGTATGGTTGAAGCCCTTCAGTTCCATGAAGAAGTGGGTGAAGTTTGCCCTGCCGGTTGGAATAAAGGTGATTCAGGCATGAAAGATACGCCAGACGGTGTTGCCGAGTACCTAAGCGAGCATTCAGACGAGTTATAATTCGTTTACATAAAATATTGTGTTAGCCGTGTTAATGAGTTTATTTCAATAGTATTAACCGTTAAAATAGCCACAATATTTATCGTACTTTAAAAAAAGGCCGTCAATAGACGGCTTTTTTTATGGAGAATACTTTTGCAAAGCCAGCTTACTCAGTTTCAAACACGCGTTAATCAAGCTTTAGAAGACTATATTAATAAGCTTGCTAATCAACAATCTAGCAATACAAACAATTTGTTTAGCGCTATTCAATATTCAACCTTGAATAAAGGTAAACGCCTAAGACCTGCATTAATTTATGCCATAGCACAAGCGTTAAATACACCTTTAAAACAAGTCGACACGGCAGCCTGCGCCATTGAACTTATTCATAGCTACTCTTTAGTACATGATGATTTACCTGCAATGGATAATGACGATTTACGCAGAGGCCAACCTACTTGCCATATTCAATACGATGAAGCTACCGCAATCTTAGTCGGTGATGCTCAACAAACAATGGCTTTTCAAATTCTCAGTGAAGACCCTAATTTACAACCTAATCACGCCATTAAAATGGTGACTTTATTAGCCAAAGCCAGTGGCCCTTTGGGTATGATTGGTGGTCAAGTATTAGACATTGAATCAGAAGGCAAAGAAATTACTGCCGAGCAATTAAAACAACTTCATAATAAAAAAACAGGTGCTTTAATTCAATGTGCCTTATTAATGGGTGCTGTACAGTCTAAAGATTACATAACGATTAAACCAGGCCTGCTAAAACTGGGTGAACTAATTGGTTTAGCATTTCAAGTACAAGACGATATTTTAGATATTGAAGGCAATACCCAAACATTAGGAAAACCGCAAGGCAGTGATTTACTACTCGATAAATCAACCTATCCAAAACTTTTAGGGTTACAGGCTGCAAAAGACTATCGTGATCAATTAATTATTCAAGCAAAACAACAACTGCACGATCTGAATATTCATAGTAAATTTCTTGAAGAGTTAATTGACTATATCGCTGCAAGACTCCACTAAACATTAACCATAATGCACACTTAACTGCAAACAACACCGGCTTTAAACGCAAATTGAGTTTTTGCCTGGATTTGACGACCATAAAAACAACCGTATTTAGGTGCTTCCACACAAAAGAATCTTAGCTTTTCAAAAAGTTAGCTTTTCATCCTAAAATCTTTTGGTTATAATCGGCACCCCTTCTGGCCTTGTAAAACATAGGACTGTTTTTAAGATACAATAAGAGTTTCATTTTATTGGCTTCTTAATTCTACGTTTTAGCCAAGAACTTAAAAGATAAAAAGTGATTTCTCATGGCACAAACATTTGTATTAAAAACCTTACTTGATTTCGCCTCTGCGCATAGCTTAAGAGGATACCCTGGTGACTGCGCTAAATTGCATGGTCATAACTGGAAAATTGAAGTTCAAGTAGCGGGTACTCAGTTAAATGACATCGGTATGGTAATTGATTTTAAAGAGATTAAACGCCATGCAAAAGAAGTCGTTAAAGAACTAGACCACACTTTTTTAAATGACCACCCACACTTTACAAAAATAAACCCAACCGCTGAAAACATTGCAGTTTATATTTTTAAAGAAATAGAAAAACGTATTCAATCTCCAGAAGTTAAGATGCATAGCTTAACCGTATGGGAAAATGATCGTAATTGCGTGACCTATTCAGAATAGATATTGAAAATAAATACCCTATCTTAATTTAAACCTTCACTAATAAAAAAGCCGATTCATTTTGAATCGGCTTTTTTGTAGCATCAATTTGATTAACGCAACCTAAAATAGTTTTTACAATAAACGATCCGCTTATGCTTCTATTTATACATTGCCTTGTTGTAAAACAATATCATTAATAAGCCCATCCATAGCCAACTTATCTAAATCAACCACAATCACCATTCTGCCTTTATCCGACAACACTTTATTGTCGCTCCCCATTTGTGCCGCACTACTTTGCCCTTGGCTATCACGAATAGTTGTTAAACCTAAAATATATTGGCTATCAATTGAATTTGAAATATCGGGGGCTGGTTGCAAATTATTAAGGTCAAACTGATGAACATCTGACACTGCATCAACCACTAAACCAACAATTCGTTCGCCTTGAGAGGTTAAAACATGTACAACAATAACAACCGTTGTTCCATCATAACTCGCTTGTAAATTAAATTTTTCACGAAGATCTATAATAGGCACGACTGTACCTCGTAAATCAACGACACCTTTTACATAACTCGGCACGCTTGGCAATGGGTTTGGCATTTCCCAGCCGCGAATTTCTTGAACCCGAAGAATTTCAACGGCAAACTCTTCTTTACCAATAATAAAAGTTAAAAATTCTTGTTTAGTACTCGACACAAACGGCCTCCGTTATGCAACATCTTCTGGAAAACACCAGCAATAAATATTCTTATACCCTTTCTAACCCTATTATTCAAAGCTTTTATACAAAGTTACGCTTAAAATAATCGTTAAAATCAAATGGGGTTTTATTGTACTTTAATTACCCAATAACCTGTAAATAGCATACCTTTTAAAATGGTTTAACTAAAACATTCACGTTCAAATCAGCACAATCATTGCCATATTTAAGATACAAAACTTAAACGTGGCAATATACCTACAAAAAACAGGCAATTTTGTTGCGATTTTATGGTCAAGAGGTTAATACATCAGCTTACATGCAAGAAATACGCCAAGATATTTTGTTATTTGAATTGAGTAAGGTATCATCAGCTAAAAATAACGTTAACCAATAAAGTTAAGGAAAAAAAATGGCAACACAAACGACTTTAAGCCCAATTTGGTCAGACTTTTTAGCTACTCAAAATGCACAATTTGATGAATCTGGCAAAATTTATAGTTTTGGGCACCCTGAACTTGAACGTTTTTTAGTAAAAAACGGCCCTATTGTGACGAGCCTTACTGAACAAGCGTTAATTAAAGTATCGGGTAGTGAAGCTCAACAATTTTTACAAGCTCAGTTAACAAGCGATGTAAATGAAGTCACTGAAAATAAAGCACAATTTTCTGCTTTTTGCGACCCACAAGGCCAAGTGCTTGCCAATTTTTTAATTTTTAAATATTTAGGTGATTACTACCTAAATTTTGACGGTTCTTTAAGAGACGTTATTTTAAAACGACTAAGCATGTTTGTATTACGCTCTGATGTAAAGTTAACCGAAGTTTCTGATGACCTTATTCAGATTGGTTTTGCGGGTGAATTTGGTGATTTAGATATTCAACGCCGTTTAAGCACCAAAGTAAAAGAAGTATTTGAATCTGGTTTAGCTGAGCTTGAAGGGATTGAAGAGGTATTAGTTATTAAAGTACCTGGCCCTTACCACCGTTACGCTTTATTTGGGCCTGCGGATCAGATGATTCAAGCATGGTCAAAAATTCGTGATAACAGTGATGTAACCAACAACTATGATTGGAAATTATTGAATATTGCTGCCGGTGTTCCAGAAGTAACGGCAGAGACCACAGGCCAATTTATTGCACAGTTTTTTAACCTAGATAAATTTGATGCTATTAACTTTAAAAAAGGCTGCTTTCCTGGCCAAGAGATTATTGCTCGAATTCACTACCGCGGTAAAGTCACCAAAAGAATGCTACGCATTCATTTAAATGAAGATGCAGCCTTAACAGCGGGTGATACATTAACGTTAAAAGATGAAGCCGATAAGAGTTATAAACTTAGCGTTGTTAGCTCAAATGCAGATGTCTTAAAAGGCACCTTATGTCTTGCGATTGCCACTTTAAAACCGCTTGATTCTGTACAGGGTGACTTAACCACTGAAAATGGCAACCTAGCTAAAATTGAACCATTACCCTATACCATTACTGAAGAAGAGTAACTATCAACGATTAGATAACCTACACAGTAATGTTTGGTCATCATTTTTAGCCATAAAAAAACCCCGCTTACAACTATTTGTAAGCGGGGTTTTTTATGACTACTAACGCTAAAACTTAATGTTTACGCATGTGCGGGAACAGAAGAACGTCGCGTATAGAAGCTGAATCAGTAAAGAGCATTACTAAACGGTCAATACCAATACCTTCACCTGCTGTTGGCGGCATTCCGTGTTCTAAAGCGGTAATGTAATCTTCGTCATAATGCATGGCTTCATCATCACCGGCATCTTTTGCTTCAACTTGCGATTTAAAACGTTCGGCTTGGTCTTCAGCATCATTTAACTCGTTAAAGCCATTAGCCAACTCACGCCCACCAATAAACAGTTCAAAACGGTCGGTAATAAATGGGTTTTCATCATTACGACGTGCTAAAGGTGAAACTTCTGCAGGGTATTCCGTAATAAACGTTGGATCCATCAATTTTTCTTCAACGGTTTCTTCAAAGATTTCAGTAATGATTTTACCTAAACCGTAACCTTCTTTAACGTGAATTTTTAAAGACTCTGCTAAAGCGGTCGCTTGTTCAATCGTTTCAAGCTGATCTGCGGTAACACCTTCGTTATATTGAAGAATGGCGTCTTTCATACTTAAACGTGCAAACGGTTTACCAAAATCAAACTCTAACCCTTGATAAGGTACTTTTGTTGAACCTACCGCTAATTCAGCAAGCTCTTTTAAAAGTTCTTCCGTGTAATCCATTAACTGATGGTAATTGGTGTAGGCCGCGTAAAATTCAACCATTGTAAATTCTGGATTATGACGTGTTGATAGCCCTTCGTTACGGAATGAACGGTTTATTTCAAATACGCGCTCAAAACCACCAACAACCAAACGTTTTAAATAAAGCTCTGGTGCAATACGTAAATACAAAGGCATATCTAATGCATTGTGATGTGTGTTAAACGGTTTAGCCGTTGCACCACCTGGAATCACGTGCATCATTGGCGTTTCTACTTCCATAAAGTTATGGCGAATTAAGAAGTTACGCACATGCTGTACAATTTTAGAACGTAAAACAAAGGTATCACGACTATCTTGGTTTACGATTAAATCGACATAACGCTGACGGTAACGCATTTCTTGGTCTTGTAAACCATGAAACTTGTCTGGTAATGGGCGAATGGATTTAGTAACTAATTCAATGTGTTCAACATGAATAGAAAGTTCACCAGTATTGGTTTTAAATACATAACCTTCTGCACCAACGATATCGCCTAAATCCCATTTTTTAAACTGAGTATTATAAAAACCTTCTGGCAATTCATCACGGGTAACATAAACCTGAATACGCCCGGTTGCATCTTGTAAAGTCGCAAAACTGGCTTTACCCATAATGCGACGTAACATCATACGCCCTGCTACTTTGACACGCACAGGCTCGGCTTCAGCTAATTCTTCTTTGGTCATCTCATCAAACTTGGCGTGTAACTCCGCCGCTTCGCTATCTCGGCGAAAAGTATTTGGGTAAGAATGGCCATCTTCTCTTAAAGCAGCAAGCTTGGCACGTCGTTCAGCAATGATTTTATTTTCATCAACGACTTCTGGCGCGTTATTTTTTGTTTCCGACATGAACTTTCTCTCTTAAAACTTAATGTTTTAAAACAACCAGGCCTGGTAAAATCAATGATTGACCAGGCCTGGTAAATTTAAAACGCAATACAATTTAATATGCGGTTATTTTAAGCGTTTAGTGACTTAAACTCTAGCAAAATCGCTTTTAATTCCATTATTTTAAATACTGTTACTGTTTAACTGACTTTAAACACCTGACTTTAAACTTGCCACAATAAATTGATCTAAATCGCCATCTAAAACACCTTGCGTATTTCCTGACTCAACACCCGTTCTTAAATCTTTAATTCGACCCGAATCTAAAACATAAGAACGAATTTGACTCCCCCAACCTATATCCGATTTTGTGTCTTCTAGCTCTTGTTTTTCAGCACTGCGGCTTAACATTTCTAACTCATATAACTTGGCGCGTAACTGTTTCATGGCTTCGGCTTTGTTTTGATGTTGAGAACGACCATTTTGACATTGGGTAACGGTATTGGTTGGTAAATGCGTGATACGTACAGCAGACTCAGTTTTGTTAACGTGCTGACCACCTGCACCACTGGCACGATAAACATCAATGCGTAAATCGGCTGGGTTAATATCGACTTCAAAACTGTCATCAATTTCTGGCGATATAAATACTGAAGCAAATGAAGTATGACGTTTAGAGTTGGAATCAAACGGTGATTTACGCACTAATCGATGCACACCCAGCTCGGTTCTTAGCCAACCATAGGCATAATCACCTTGTATATGAATCGTTGCACCTTTAATTCCAGCAACATCCCCTGCCGAAATCTCAGTAATATCGGCCTTAAAACCGTGACGGTCAGACCAGCGTAAATACATTCTTAAAATCATATTGGCCCAATCTTGGGCTTCGGTTCCACCTGAACCAGACTGAATTTCTAAGTAAGCGTTATTGGCGTCCATATCACCAGAGAACATTCGTTGAAACTCTAGTTTATCTAAACGTTCACCTAAACGGTCTAGTTCCATAATCACTTCATCAACCATCTCTTGATCAGAATCCATTTCTGCCATTTCTAATAACTCTTTGGCTGATTCGGTACCTGACTTTAAATCATCAATGGTTGAAACAATATTTTCTAACTGTGATTTTTCTTTACCTAAGGCTTGGGCTTCTTGAGGTTTATTCCAAATATTAGGGTCTTCAAGTTCTTTAGAAACTTCTTCTAAACGCTCGGCCTTAACATCATAGTCAAAGATACCCCCTAAGAACGTCACTACGCTCTTGGTAATCTTGAATTCGGTTATAAACAGGATTTAATTCCATGTTAATTTTATCCATCTATTACTTTTAAAAATAAGCCGCAAATAATACCAGGAAACGCTAAGTTTTGCTTTAGTTCTGTTAAGACGCACATTCTAAACAGTAACCTTTTATCGATTCAGCTCACACTCTTTTAATTATTTTACCTTAGCACTTAAGTTTCTGTTTATTCGGCCGTTATATTTTGTAATAACACTAATAACAATAATCGAATGCGTTTAATTAAAGTCTTTAGGTTTCATTGGCTTCAGTTTAAAATTGTAGACATTAAAACCAATGCTTATCAATTCAATACCGCATATCGTGAATAATAAAATTCTTTTAGTATGTTTGTACAAAGGGTTTTACACTATATTTTGACCAGAAAAAGGCATATACCATGGCTATCGATGCAAACAATTTAGGTTCTATACAGGCCTATCAAAAGCTGGCGACATTATCAAATAACTCAGATACCGCTGGCACCAAAGCAAATCAAAACAGTGCCATATCACAATTTGCACAACAGACAACAGAACAAACCACACTGGATGCAACTAAAACGACTATTCGTAATGACATGCAAGCCAGTTTAGTTGCTCATTTGTTTGGTGATGGAACCACCGCTGACCAAAGTTCACTTAAATTAACCTATCAAGCGGCTATTGAAAAAATCAATGAAGTTTTAACTGCCAACATGGATACAACGGCTGAAGGTGAAACAAGTTCAGCCCCCATTAGTGAAGAAACTTTAGCGAGCCAAGGTGGTATGGATTATTGGACGCCTGAAAACACGGCAAAACGTATTGTTGATGCTGCCACTATGTTTTTGGGCGGTTTTCAAAAAGCCAACCCTGACTTAGAAGGCGAAGAGCTCATGAATAAGTTTATGGACGTCGTTGGTGGAGGCCTAACTCAAGGTTTTGATGAAGCTAAAAGCATTCTTGGTGACCTTGACGTACTGCAAGGTGATATTGCAACCAATATTGATTCAACCTACCAATTAGTGCAAGACGGAATGCAAAACTTTAAAAATCAATATTTAGGGCTTAATCAAACCGATGAAGCGATAACAGAAACGGCGACTGAAGCAGCTGATACTGAAATAAATAACAGCTAAAATCCGACTACCTGCTTGATTCGCATTTCTAGCAGGCAATAAAAAAGGCGTATTTTAAACGCCTTTTTTATTAAGTAAAATGTAACAACTAAAGCATTAACTTTAGTTTGAAATTGAAATTATTCAATTTCTTCTAAACCAACCTTTGTTAAGCCAGATTCATTTGCATAGTTTGTTAACTCTGCTGTAGAAGTCATGCCCATTTTTGTCATTAGATTTTCACGGTGTTTAGAAACCGTTCTATCACTAATTTCTAACTTTTCAGCAATATCTTTGGTTTTAAAGCCTTCTGCAACCAGTTTTACCACTTGTTTTTCACGAACAGATAAACGTTTATTTGCTAACCCTGCTTCCGCTTCTAAAATTGGTTGAATCTCTGAATGAATAAATGTTTCACCATTCATAACTTGACGAATACCAGCCACTAATTCTTTTGGCGAAATTGATTTCATGGCTAAACCTTGAATACCCATTTCTAATACTTCACGCCAAACGTTAATCGTTTCTGCCGCCGTTAAAACAATAATTTTTGTATCTGAATAACGTTTTTGAATATGAGTAATGGCATTAACACCACTCAATTTAGGCATTGATAAATCAAGCAACACAACATTAGGCGTTTTAGCTCGAATAAGCTCTAAACATTCTAAACCATCTTCAGCTTCAGCAACCACATCAAAATCGGCTTCACCTTCAATAATAGATTTAAAGCCCGCTCGAACTAATCCATGGTCTTCCGCTAATAAAACACTAATCTTTCCAGACATATTCGTTACTACCTAACTTGTTAATTTTACTTAATTTATAATAATATCAATTTTCTTCTACTCGTTATTATGACTAATCGTGCCAGACTTCTCAAGACTTTTCATAATTAATACAATCTTTTGTAAGATCTTTTCTGTTTTTTTCAAGCGTTGTGCTTTATTAATTGACTGATTTAGTGCGTTTTGTTGAGTAGTTTCAAGTGTTTTAAATAATTTTACCAGGCCTGGTAATTGAAATAACATACAGTTACCTTTTAAGTAATGTGCAAGCCGTTGTATCTCGTCAACATCATCTTTTAAATTGTGCTCATTTAATTCCTGCAAACCACTGTTTATTTCTTGAATAAAAGCTTCAAACAAATGATGAAACTGCTGAGGAATATCATTTAACGTGTGTAACTCCAGCTCATCATCGTCTGTGTTATCCGTTAATATTTTGCCATGGTCTTTAAGTTTATTTTCTTGTTGAGTGTCTAATTTGTTTTTATTAATATCTCGATAATTCTGCTCTAATAATGCAAGTATTTGCGTTTTACCTACAGGTTTAACGAGCCATTTATCAAACCCAATGCCTTCATGATGTTCATTTTCATCCATAAAACCAGATGAATCTCCACCTGCCGTTATGGCAAACACCCCTTTTAAATTTGGTAGTTCTCCTTTTTCAAATTGGGTTTGTATATTTTTACAGACTTGTAGACCATCCATAAAAGGCATTTGAATATCTAATAAAACATAATCAAATTGGTTTTTTTGAAATAAATCCCAGGCTTCTCTACCATCTTTTGCTTCAACAACATCACAATGAAAATCCGATAAATACCCTGCCAAAACCATTCTATTAATTTTAGAATCATCCGCGATAAGGACCTTATATCTTGGTTTTGTTGCCAATGCATTCGCAGAGGATTTGGCGTCATTTTCGCTATCCTTTAAAGTACGACGTAATTTGGTCTTTTTTAAGTTGGTAATGTTTTTTTGTTGTGAGGTCTGATTCTTATCAACGGATAAATTTTCAGTAACAATTATCGGCAATGACAAACTAAATTCAAAACTTGTACCGACCCCCACTGAAGACGAGACTTTAATCTCTCCTTTCATCAGTTCAACAAGTTGTTTAACCACAAACAACCCTAAACCGGCTCCCAAATAAGTTGTGTTTTTTGTGTAACCACCTTCACTGGCTTCGAGTTGAGCAAATGGTTCAAAAATTTTGTTTAGTCTATTTTCTGGTATGCCTTCGCCAGAATCGGTTATGTTAAAAACAAATTTTCCATTTTCTTTTTCATTAATTTCAATATTTACCCCACCGTATTGGGTAAATTTAATACCATTCACAATTAGGTTTATTAAAATTTGGGTTAACCGAACACCATCAGCCAACACATATTTATGTTTGCCTAAATACACTAATGAAATCACCAAGTTTTTATCAGAACCAATTGATTTAGTGAGTTGTTTTACACTTTCTAATAACTCAGGTAATGACACTTCTGAAGGGTGTAAGGTAATGCCATCATATTCTGTTTGAGAATAGGTCAAAATATCATTAACCAAATAGGTCGATTGCTCAGCGGTCATGTGTATCGTTTTAAGCATATTTAAGACATCAGGAGACGTGTCTATCTCACTTCTTAAACGTTTAACGAGACTACTAATACCCAAAAGCGGAGAGCGGAGTTCATGACTTAACATTGCTAAAAAACGTGATTGTTTATCGTAAGAATCATGCACAAAACGGCTTTGATCAGCGATATGTTGCTCTCGCTCTACCACCTGTTGTAGTGATAATCGGCCTTGCGCATCCACCATTTCTCGTTCTAAAGCCGCCATTTCAGAGACATCAATACATTGGCACCATACAACTTTTTTACCTTCGTTTTCGAGTACCCGCAACTGATGCTGAAAGGTTCTTTTACCTTTAAGCGTTTCATAACTTGCTACAAAACGCATATCAAAATCAGACTTTGTTGATTGTTTTGCTTTTAATGCCTCGGTTATTTTGAGTCTCAGCAAGGTTGTTTCAAATTCCCCCATCATGTCTTCAATCACAGTAACAGTACGGCCTAAGGCTTCTTGTAGAGCATCAGATATCTGCAATAGCTCTTGACTACCGTCCTTGACATAAGACCACCATAGGGTTTGGTGATACATTTGATTGGCTAATTCGTTTTGTTGAAGACTCATCTGACTACGCTCATTGCTACCCTGTATTTTTTATTCAAAAATGCTAAAATATTCAGCATTATTTTGACTGTGTTCATTTAACCACGAATAAACCCAATCATCACTCCCAACCCGTAATTTTGTTTACTAAAACTCTGCCTTTACTAACATAGACAGAGCAATAATCATTAACCCAATAAGAACCAATAACTATGTCGCAACCAATCTCAACAACCGAAACTCGTATTGAAAAAGATAGCATGGGCAGCTTAGATGTGCCAAAGAATGCTTTATATGGCGCACAAACACAGCGTGCTATTAATAATTTTCCTATTAGTGGCATTCCCATGCCTAAAAGCTTTATTCAGGCATTATGTTATGTAAAATTTGCTTGTTCAGACAGCAACCAAGAACTAGGGTTATTGAGCGAAGAAAAGGCAGATGCCATTCAAACGGCCGCTAAAGAAGTGATTCAAGGTGATTATTACGACCATTTTCCAATTGATATTTTTCAAACGGGTTCTGGTACAAGCACCAATATGAATGCCAATGAAGTCTTATCAAGTGTTGCTAAGCAACTAACAGGAATTGATGTTCACCCTAACGATGACATTAATATGAGCCAAAGTTCAAATGATGTGATTCCTACCACCATTCATGTTGCGGCGGCCATTGCCTTAGAAGAGACTTTATTGCCAGCCCTATTGCATTTAGTGGAAACCATTGAAGATCGTGAAATTGAACTAAAAGACATCGTTAAAACAGGTCGAACTCATTTAATGGATGCCATGCCGGTAAAAATTAGCCAAGAACTAGGTGCATGGAAAGCGCAAATTAATGACAATATTGACCGTTTAAAAGAAACGCAAAAACGTATTCAAATGCTACCGCAAGGTGGTACTGCAGTAGGCACAGGGGTTAATGCTGATCCAGAGTTTGGTCAATTAGTCTGCGCGAACCTAGCCACCATTACCGCTATTCACTTTGAACCAATGAAAAACTTATTTATTGGTTTAAGCTCACAAGATACGGCGCTTGAACTTAGTGGCCAGTTAAATGTATTGGCGGCAAGCTTAATGAAAATCGCCAATGATTTACGCTGGATGAACTCGGGCCCTTTAGCAGGCCTGGGAGAAATTCAACTGCCTGCCTTACAACCAGGTAGCTCAATTATGCCAGGTAAAGTAAACCCGGTTATTCCAGAAGCGGTTGCGATGGTAGCGGCACAAATCATGGGAAACCATACCGCGATTACAGTGGGGGCTCAATCAGGTAATTTTCAGTTAAATGTTATGTTACCGATGATTGTTCATAACTTACTACAAAGCATTGAAATTGCCGCAACTAGCTCAATACAATTAGCCGACTTAGCAATTAAAGACTTTACCGTTAATACAGCAAACATTCAAAAAGCATTAGACGTTAACCCTATTTTAGTGACCGCTTTAAACACGGTAGTGGGGTATGAAAAAGGTGCGGCTATCGCTAAAGAAGCCTACGCCTCTGCTCGTCCTGTTTTAGAGGTCGCGCTTGAAATGACCGATTTAGATGAAACCACACTAAAAAAATACCTTAACCCTGCCCTATTAACTGAAGGTGGAAACCCAGCGGTATAACTCACATTTTATTTTTTATTTAAAATCTCAAAGGAAAAAACATGGCCATAATTAATTTAAAAACGGAACAGTTTGAAGAAACCATTGCCAACAATGACATCGTCATATTCGACTTTTGGGCCGAATGGTGTGGTCCTTGCAAACAATTTGGTCCAGTATTTGAAGAAATCTCTGAAAAATACCCAGACATCGCTTTTTGCAAAGTGAATGTGGAAGAAGAAGAACAACTAGCCGGCATGTTTCAAGTACGTTCAATCCCTACGCTAGTATTTATGCGTGAAAAAATTGTTGTCTTCTCAAACCCTGGCGCTATCCCTGGAACAGCTTTAGAAGAAGGTATTGGCCAACTTTTAGAATTAGATATGGAAAAAGTCCATGCTGATTTAGCGGCTGAGCAAGCTAAGCAAGAAGGTTAATTTTTAACACTTATCTCTTCGCTTTTAAGGGTGCTTTTTCTATATCTGCACCCTTTATATATCCCTCCTCAAAAACCAACCAGAATCAGCCACTTTAAGTTAATAAATCCCCTATAATCATGTAAACATTTCAATACCTTTTGCTTACGGAATTTACATGTCACAAAACACTTCAGTTACTCAAATCTTGCCACCCAGTACCATTTTAATTACTGGCTGCTCTACGGGCATTGGTTACCATACCGCTCATGCTCTTAAAAATTTAGGCTATAACGTCATTGCCACTTGTAGAAAACAAGAGGATGTAAGCCGTTTAAAAGAAGAAGGTTTGACTTGCTTTCAATTAGATTTAGCTTGCAGTGTCTGTATTGATTTTGCCCTTACGGAGATACTAACCAAAACCGATGGAAAAATTGACGCCCTCTTTAACAATGGTGCTTTTGGCTTACCTGGTGCAGTAGAAGATTTAACTCGTGAAGCCATGGAATATCAATTTAGAACCAATGTATTTGGTACCCAAGAACTCACCAATAAAGTCGTTAAAATCATGCGTAAGCAAGGTCATGGAAAGATTATCTATAACAGCTCTATTTTAGGCTTTGCCGCCATGCAATATCGTGGCGCTTACAATGCCAGTAAGTTTGCCATTGAAGGTTTTGCAGATACCTTAAGAATCGAAGTAAAGCAAGACAACATTCAAGTCAGCCTAATTGAACCCGGGCCAATATTGTCTGATTTTAGAAAAAATGCTTTTGAACAATTTAAAAAATGGATTAAGGTTGAAGAAAGCGCACATAAAGCAAAATACCAAGCAATGATTGCGCGTTTAGAAACCGTTGGCCCAAGTGCCCCATTTACCTTAGGACCAGAAGCCGTAAGCAAATGTGTGCTACATGCTTTACAACATAAACAAGCCAAAATTCGCTACCGTGTCACCGTACCCACCATTGTTTTTGCCTACCTAAAACGCATTTTGCCAAACCGTTGGTTAGATGCTCTTTTGATTAAAGCCGGTGGAGATGGGAAGCGTTAACAACTATTTTTTATATAGATTAAAAAGCAATCAATACATCATTAGGCTTTCAAAAGTAGATCAGTTCAAGGCAAAGAAACGTGAAGTTTACTTACAAGGTAAATGAACACTTCCTTAGCGCAGAAACAACCTGCTTAGAAAGTATTAACGACTATTTGTTAATCATTAGGCTTTCAAAAGTTGGTCAGTTCAAGGCAAAGAAACGTGAAGTTTACTTACAAGGTAAATGAGCACTTCCTTAGCGCAGAAACAACCTGCTTAGAAATTATTAACGACTATTTGTTAATCATTAGGCTTTCAAAAGTAGGTCAGTTCAAGGCAAAGAAACGTGAAGTTTACTTACAAGGTAAATGAACGTTGCTTTAACGCAGAAATGGCCTGCTTTAGGAAGCCTAATCAGAGAAGACCATTGAATAAGGTCTTGCTATGTCTTGCATGACTTTCTGTAAACTAAAACTGCGTACTTCTTCTATAAATCGTTGACCGGTAAAAAATACTTGTAAAGTTGGCAAGGTAAACACGCCATTTTGTGAGCAAACTTCCGTTACTACATGGCAATCTACATAGACCAATTTTACTTTTGGGTAGCTCTCTGCCATTAGGTCGATCAGTTTAGGTTTAATTGAGTGACACACATTGCACTCTTTTCCACCAAACAAAATCAATAAGGCATCTTGTGATTGTTTTAAGCTTTCAAGCTCTTCTAAAGTTTCTATATTTTGCATAATGAATCACCCACTTTAGTTTTTACTCATCTTTAAATATCAACATTACATTCAAACGCAGCATTTTACCAGGCCTGGTAAAAACCAAATTACCCTTTAGTATTATTGGTTTGGCTCGTATTTTTATTACTGTGTCTACTACCAGGTTTATTACCACGATTACCTGGTACATTATTACCACTTCGATTTTCGCCAGAACGTTGGCCATCTTGATGATTGGTTTTTGGTTTCTTTGGTTTTTTAGGTTTTTTTGGCTTTGGATTTAAACGTGATTGCTTAACTGGGTGAGTGGGAACATAGCCGTCTAGTTTTCTACGTTCTAATAATTCGCCAATTAGTCGTTCAATATCAAACAGTAATTTATCTTCTTCTGAACAAACTAATGAGATGGCTTCTCCGCTTGCACCTGCACGCCCTGTGCGTCCAATTCTATGCACATAATCTTCTGCTACATTTGGTAAATCGTAATTCACAACGTGTGGAAGTTGGTCAATGTCCAAACCACGTGCAGCAATGTCGGTGGCAACTAATACACGAATGGCGCCCGATTTAAAATCAGCCAAGGCTTTGGTACGCGCCGATTGGCTTTTGTTTCCGTGAATAGGTGATGCGGTAATCCCAATAGCATTAAGTTGTTTGGTAATGCGGTTTGCGCCGTGTTTGGTTTTACTAAAAACCAAGACTTGTTCCCATTTATTATCGACAATTAAATCAATTAATAATTTGGTTTTATGCCCTTTATCTACTTCATAAATCCATTGTTCTATTTTCTTTACGGTGCTATTTGGTGGTGTTACTGAAATTTCGACAGGATTACGCACAAAACCTTTGGCTAATTCACGAATTTCGGGTGAAAATGTGGCTGAAAACAACAGCGTTTGGCGGTTTTTAGGTAGCAATTTCATAATGCGTTTTAAGTCGTGAATGAAACCCATATCTAGCATTCTATCGGCTTCATCTAAAACTAAAAATTCTAGCTGATTAAACTTAATGGCATTTTGACTATGTAAATCTAATAAACGCCCAGGTGTAGCGACTAAAATATCAACACCACGTCGTAAACGTTGCATTTGAGGGTTAATTTTAACACCACCAAATACGACATCTGAACGTAAAGGCGTATGTTTACTGTATTGAAAAACGCTTTCTTGCACTTGTGCGGCAAGTTCACGAGTTGGCGTTAAGACTAAAGCTCTAGCCTGGTTACTTTGTGGGCGTTCGCCTTTTAATAATCGCTCTAACATGGGTAACGTAAAACCTGCCGTTTTACCTGTACCCGTTTGAGCGGCCGCCATAATATCCTTGCCTTCTAAAACAACAGGAATCGCTTTTTCTTGAATGGGTGACGCTTTGTTATAACCAAGCTCTGTTACCGCTTGTAAAATAGGTTCTGATAAACCTAGAGAGGAAAAATCCATAATATCGCTCTTTGCTGATTGGCAAAGAAAAGTAAAAAATTACGATATTTGCCATAATTAAAATGAGCGGGTAGCTTACCTTAAGAACCTACATAAAGCCATTAGATTACTTTTAAATTTTTGCTTGATTACAAGTCAATAAACTAAACCCTATATTCACTTATATTTAGGCGTCTACCGACAAGGTTAACCTTAAGAAATTAAAGCAAAATATAAATGCCTAATTGCTGTGCTAGAATTTAGCCATAATCTAATAATGTGAAAATAAATATGAATATTTGGGTTGATGCCGATGCCTGTCCGGCAGTTATTAAAGAAACGCTATTTAGAGCGGCCAACAGAACAGAAACCTTAACAACCTTTGTTGCAAATCATGCCATACACATACAGCCTTCTCCTTGGATTAAGTTTCAACAGGTACAGTCAGGATTTGATGTCGCAGACGATAAAATTGTTGCTCAGTTACAGTCTGGTGATTTAGTTATCAGTAGCGACATTCCTTTGGCGGCTGAAGCCATTGAAAAAGGCGCTATCGTACTCAGCCCTAGAGGCGAGTTGTATACTGAATCTAACATTAGAGCGCGCCTAAACATGCGGGACTTTATGGAAACCTTACGCAGTACTGGAGTTGATACTGGTGGTCAAAATGCTATGAATAAAACGGATAGACAAGCGTTTGCCAACCAACTTGATCGTTGGTTAACCAAAAACAAATCAGCGACACTCTAAACAATAATCTAAAGCAAATATGATTGTTAGCAGATAAACACTTGGATAATTTATGAAAACAAAACATCAAGAAAATCTTGAATTTGAACATCAGCCAGAAATCATTGCTCAAAGATTAGATTCTCCACAAAAAAAACAATATATTTCAGATGCTGTTTTAGGTGCTATTGATGGTTGTGTGACCACATTTGCTATTGTTGCTGGTGCCATTGGTGCTGGTTTTTCATCCAATGTGGCTTTGATTTTAGGTTTTGCCAATCTTTTTGCGGACGGCTTTAGTATGGCCGTAAGCAATTATGAAGCGAACAAAGCGCAAAAAGAATATGTTGAAAGTGTGCGTAAGATGGAAGCTGAACATATTCAAAAAATCCCGGAGGGAGAACAAGAAGAAATTAGACAGATATTTCAACGCAAAGGATTTGAGGGCGATATCTTAGAAAAAATAGTCGAGACCATTACCCGAAATCAAAATCTATGGATTGACACCATGTTGATTGAAGAACATGGTTTACAATTACAAACTCAAAATCCAATAGAAGCTGCATTAACAACCTTTGGCGCATTTTTATTGGTTGGCGTCATTCCACTTATACCATTTTTTATATCAGCAATTACGATTGATCAACAATTTATGGCGAGTGCGATATTAGCAGGAATTATGTTTTTTCTAATTGGTATGTTAAAAAGTATGGTGTTTGCAAAACCCATTCTAATTTCAGGAATACAAACGCTTATTACAGGCAGTGCTGCAGCCAGCTTAGCATTTATAACAGGCTATATTCTAAGAGAACAATTTGGCATTTAAAATAATCATTTGCAAAGCAAATAACATGTTTACCACAGCTCTCATTTTTGCAAACCTATACTTTTAATGCCTAGTCGTTTTAAACTCAGTAACGAATAAAAACTTACCACTTTAAAGCTTTAAAATGGGTATGACTTTTAAACTGTTGTGCTTCCATGCTCTGTAATACATGGCTTAAAACAGAGACCGCTTCTGCAATATATGGTCCCTTATTAAGCATGATGCATTCTGCTCTTTGCGAGGTTGCAGCATCTGTAATTTCTGCACGTGATATGGTGCCCTCTTTAGCTAAAGATTCTAATACTTGGGTCGCCCAAACGACAGGGATATGCGCCGATTCACATAAACGCAAAATCGCATCTTGCATTTCTGCCATACGCACGCTTCCAAGTTCAACGGCTAAATCTCCACGTGCAATCATCACCCCAATATCTATATTTTTTGCTAATGATTGAAGTAATATATCAGGCAAATTCTGCACACCATCAGCGGTTTCAATTTTAACCAATATGGGTAAATCTGGACGTTCTAAATCAGTTAACTGCTCTTGTAAATAAAGCACATCATTAGCACACTCTGTAAAAGACAAACCAATCATGTCTGCATGTTGACTTACAAAAGTTAAATCTTTACAGTCTTTTTTACTTAACGTGGGTAAATTTAAGATTGTATCTGGGAGATTAATGCCTTTTTCAGTTTTTAACTTAGCGCCCTTTGGGCCTACTTGAGTGATTTGAAGCAGTAAACCACACTCACTTAACTCTTTTACCTGTAAGCCTATTTTTCCATCATCAAACCAAACACTTTGACCTATTTCAAGTAAATCTATAACGGCATCATAAGTGCACGTCACCATAACATTCACATTAACAGGCAAGTTTTCCAAAAGTTCAGTCTTTTTTGGCAACGCTTTACAAAGCAAAACCCAATCACCCTTATAAACCCTAGGTGCAATAGTTTCTATTGTTTGTTTGCTTTTTTTCTTATGTTTGCTTTTTTTATGGTTTTTTATCTTTTGATTAACAGCAACAATATCGCCTGTACGAATTTTATGACCTGCTAAATCCATTAAAATTTTACAATCTTTATCTTGGTTTCTTGCTACCAATCTAATATTGGTTATCATTTTTAACCAAGTATCTTCATTATCATGCGCACAATTAATTCTTGCATTATTCATACCTGCATTAAAAAAAGTTTCAATTAATTGTCTATCAGTCGTGGCTTCTGTTGGCATGGTAACCATAATATATTCAGAACGAGCTTTTGGATGTTGACCAAACATACGCTCTGAACGAGCTTGTAATAAACGGTATCCCTGTTCATAATCGACACAGAATTGTTCTTCTTCTATAGGCTTATTTTCATGTGTTGTTGCTTTTGTTAATACATCAATTACAGCATTAATATTTGTCATAACGTGTGGTTCAACACGCCCTAAAGAAGACAACCCTGCTTGTGCCAATCTAGATTGAAGACCATGAAGTTCTTCTCTTCTCATAACAACATAATTCAACAGGTTTACTAGACTAAATAAAGATGGCTTAGTTGCGTTTTGCACATTGAGGTTTAAAAGCCCTTTCTCGGTTTCAGATTCTATGCGCTGCTTAAGTTCTAATAAATCATTCAGTAAATCGGGTAATTGAACACAGGATGGAGAGACAACATGAGACATAGTAAGAAACCTTTTGTGAGTTAAGATCTCTATTTTATAAATTTGATTTTATTGCCAATTTAAGATTTTATGACAGTTAGTATTGCTAAGTCTTAACAAGCTAAGTTATAAGCAGCTTTGGAAAGTAAAGCATTACAACCAAGCCGCGCCACGTACGCCGCTAGAATCACCATACTTAGGCGCAACCAACTTAGTGTTTACTTCATCGCTAAACACCCACTTGTGCCAAATTTTAGGTACATCAGTATAAAGAGTAGGTACATTAGACATGCCGCCACCCAATACAATCACCTCGGGATCGAATACATTTATAACACTGGCTAACCCTTTGGCTAACCAAGTGATGTAATCTTGCATTTGTTGTTGTGCTTGTTTATCACCTTGTAAAGCTAATATTTCAATTTCTTGCGCAGTAAGAGTTTTGCCCGTTCTCAGAGCATAATGTGCCTGTAAACCACTACCTGATAGAAACGTTTCAATACAACCTTGTAAACCACAGTAACAATCCATAGCCACATCGTTTTTAGTTATCCAGGGTAATGAATTGTGTCCCCACTCGCCACCAATAGCATTAATGCCATTATGAATTTTGCCATTTATCACTAGGCCACCACCACAACCAGTGCCAATAATAACGCCAAAAACTGAAGCGGCTCCTTTTGCATTACCGTCTGTTGCTTCTGATAATGAAAAACAGTTTGCATCATTTGCCAATGTCACTGGACGATTTAATTTATATTGTAAATCGCCCTGCAAGTCTTTACCAATTAACCAAGTTGAATTGGCATTTTTTATTTTGCCTGTTTTGCTTGATATTGCACCTGGAATACCAACCCCTACCAGGCCTGGTAAATTTATTTTTTGAGTTTTAACCAGTTCTTTTTCAGCGTTAATTATTAGAGAAACAATGGCTTGAACGGTTGCGGCATAGCCCCCTTTTGGGGTTTGAATACGTTTTGTGTAAATCACTTTGGTATTATTAAAAGATACATTGTCGGTAAGCAAACCTATAATTTCAATTTTGGAGCCACCTAAATCAATCCCAAAACGTAATCTTTTCATTTACTTAACACTCTGTTTTTTTAAATGAATAGTAAAATCATTATCTAAATAGCCTTGAATCAACACAACTTCATCGGCAAACTCTTCACAATAGGCAACCATCTCTTTAGGCTTAAAGCTTTGTAAATCATAGCGACTTTGTACCCAGGCATGATTAGCATCTAAAAGATTAAAAGCCACACCTTTTTTACAAATACGATACATCTCTTTAATGACTGATTTAGCGTAACAGCCTTTAAACTGCGCGGTATTTTCAATTTCTGTTTCAACCACTTCATTTAATGCGCCTGAGAGCATCACATAATCAAACTGAGAATCTACAAATTGAGATTCCACTAATTCACCCTCTAAAATAATACTTTTTGGATGCAATGATTGAGCAGCTAGAACCATATCTGGCGATAAATCTAACCCGGTATAATTTGGAAGATAGCTCGAAGAAGCTAAATAATCGATTAAATCTGCAAAACCACAACCCACATCTAATAATGACCAGGCCTGGTTCTTTAAGTCATGTGAATTAGGAAGAATGGAGATTAAATTTTGAAAACGTATTTCTTGAATTTCACGATTACTCCAATACAACGCTTGCGGTTGGTAACCGTGGCGCTCAATAGATACCTTGTGACGAGTTTGAATTCTTAAACGTTGTTTTTGTGTTAATTTATCTGGTGAATGAGACATGTCATATCCGTTACGATTAGCAAGCAAATCTACAGCTAAAATAATAAAGAGTAATAAAGCCTAATAAAACCCAATTAGCTAATAGATTTTAACCAAGAAATCTCTTCTTCCGAAAACCCTGCTTCTTGGCGTGCTTCAAAGTTAAAAGGCCCACGTAAATCACCATGAAAGTAATTTTTGATAATGTGTTGAAATTCATTAAATGGATTTAAATCACGTTCAGCACATAAATATCTAAACCAACGCGTACCTACTTCTACATGCCCTATTTCATCTCGTAGTAATATTTTTAAAATCTCTACACCGCGTTTATCACCAATAGAACGTAATTTACTGATCATTGGAGGGGTAACATCTAAACCTCGTGCTTCAAGCGTGCGAGGAACTAAAGCCATTCTAATCAGTGGATCATGGTCCGTTTCATAAGTGGTCATCCATAAACCATCATGAGCCGGCATATCACCATATTCATAACCTAAGTGGTTTAAATGCTCTCTTACCATTTGAAAGTGATAAGACTCTTCGCCGGCAACGCCTAGCCAATCACGGTAATATTCATACGGCATATCTTGAAAACGATACACCGCATCTAATGCTAAATTTACTGCATTAAACTCAATGTGTGCAATGGAATGCATTAATGAGGCATGACCTTCATTTGAACCTAAACGTCGCCTTGGTAAGTCTTTGGGCGGCACTAATACAGGTTTTTCTGGTCGTCCGGCATCTGGAACACGTACTATTGTTTTAGTAGGAGTCATTTCAAACACATCATTAGACCAATCTTCTTGTAGTTTGGAAAGTTGGGTAACTTTTTGGTTTAAGTCACTTTCCATTAAACAGGCGTAAACAGATTCAAATAAATTTTGTGATTTTTGTTGCGAAGAACTTTTTGACATAACGACTCTTTAATGTGGCTGAATTCAATGTATTACAAGTGGGATAGCTAGATTGGACAAACTAGAAAAACTTAGATAATCGCAGATTATGACATGATTATAAGTCTATTAAAATGCCTAGCATAAAGGCGTAAATAAAAATATTGTCACTAAAACAAAAAAACCGGCCAAAAGACCGGTTTTTTTCAAACAAGAATTACAACCAAATTAACGGTAGTAAGAAGCTTGTAAGAATGGAACACCTTTATATTGTTTTGCATCAATAGCATCAAATAATTTGGCCCATTTTGCACGATCTTCTGGAGTCATAACATATGAAGGATTTTTAGCGATTGTTTTGTCGCCATATTTTGCTTCAATTTTAGATAATTCACCCATGCAAGTTTTTACATCAGTTTTTTGCTCGATCGCTCTAGCTGCTGTACCACCATCTTTTTTAGCTGTTGCAATTACATTTTCAGCATCAGCGATACATTGGTTGTATACATCGTCTGCTGCTTGTGCGTTCATAGACATTACCGCGATGGCAGAAACGAATAATGCTTTTAGTGTTAACTGTTTCATTAATTAAACTCCGAAGTTTTGATTTGTCGCTTTAACTCTTCAATTTTGACTGTTTTCAAACTAAATTGCAACCCTATTTGAATTAGAAAATAATGAAATGCTTATAAACTTTTTTTATCACTTATATACATTCAAATTAAGGATTTTTACTGAACGGTAAACACTCCAAATTAACGCAATAATAACAATAAGATACCCAACTTGGTAGACACCATGCAATGAAGCAAAAATTGACCAATCAGCAGAATCAGATGTTAGACCTAATGGATAATCTTCTTTAATTTTATTCATCCAAGGACTAATCCAAAATAATAAAAGTAACATTATTAAGACAACGATCCTATTTGGCCATATTGAGACAAAGGTAAATTTATAAAATTGCTGCCAAAGGAGCAATAAGATTAAAACCGTTAAGGTGACATAACCCGATATTTGAAACAATATTCCAGCAATATCTCCGGCTGTTTTTGTGTCTAATGAATCAAATAAGACTGGAGTAACAAAGTAACCAAGCGTGATTAAAAGCGTCAGCAAAAATGATTGTAATACCAATCCTATAGTTAAATAATAAGATGCAGGTTTACTCAATTTAACTGACATTATTTGCTCCTTAGTTAAGGTTTATATAAAGGTATCTCTGAGACCTTTACACGAGACAGGGGCACAAGAAAAACAAGATAGAATTCTTTAGATTTAGGCTAAAAAACACGCATAATAAGGAGTTATTGGGTGATTTTTTTAGCTTGAAGATAGAGAACTATAGCTGTTTTTATGTGTTCATGGTCTCGTGCAAAGGTCCCTCTATATAAAATAGATATAAAAAAAACCAGGCCTAGTAAATTTACCAGGCCTGGTTGGCATTTCAATTTAGCTAACCGATTAAACGTTAAATATATTGAACGGTAATAATTTCATAATCAATATCACCACTTGGCGCTTTTACCACAATCTCATCACCCTCTTCATGACCAATTAAGGCACGAGCAATCGGTGAGTTTACAGAAATTTTATTAACTTTAACATCTGCTTCTTCATTTCCTACAATTTTGTAGGTTAACTCTTCATCAGTATCAATGTTTAAAACCGTAACTGTCGCTCCAAAAACGATTTTTCCACCCGCATTTAGCTTAGTAACGTCAATAATCTGAGCGTTAGAAAGCTGACCTTCTATCTGGCTAATGCGAGCTTCTGCTAAACCTTGTTGTTCACGAGCAGCATGGTATTCTGCATTTTCTTTTAAGTCGCCATGTTCACGTGCATCAGCAATCGCTTGGGTAATACGTGGTCGATCTTCTTTTTTTAATTTGTTTAATTCGGCTTGAAGGGCATCTGCACCTTCTTTTGTCATAGGATGCTTTTGCATAACATCTTATCCTTTTTATAATTTTGATAGTACAAGCAAGTCATGTATAACGACTCCTTGTATGTAATAAACGTAAAACGCCAAAGCCTAATTTAATTAGACTTTGGCGCAATGTAAAAGCCGTTTAAATTAGTGTATATCTTGTAATCGTGTTACCGGCTGATCATCTAAGTAATCCATAGCGGCAACCATACCAAATGCACCAGCAATTGTCGTTGTATAACAAGTTTTATGCATTAAAGCTTCACGACGAATTGACGATGAATCTTGAATACTAACAGAACCATCTGAGGTATTAACAATTAATGCAATTTCTTCATTCACAATTGAATCGACAATATTTGGACGACCTTCTGTCACTTTATTCACTGCTTCACACTCAACCCCCGCCTCTTTTAACGAGGTTGCTGTACCGCGTGTTGCACAGACATCAAAGCCTTTTTCAATCAGTTTTGTGGCGAGCTCAATCACTTTTACACGATCTGCTTTACGCACAGATAAAAATGCTTTACCTGAACGTGGAAGAACAGTACCCGCAGCTAATAAAGCTTTTGAGTAAGCTTGTGCAAAGTTAGCACCAACCCCCATAACTTCACCCGTAGATTTCATCTCAGGCCCAAGAATCGGATCTACACCCAAGAATTTAATAAATGGGAAAACCGCTTCTTTAACAGAGAAATGATTAGGTTTAACCTCAGCAATAAATCCTTGCTCAGCCAGTTTTTGACCAACCATACAACGAGCAGCAATTTTAGCTAACGGATGACCAATGGCTTTAGAAACAAATGGTACAGTACGTGATGCACGAGGGTTAACTTCAAGCACATAAATATCGTCACCTTTAACGGCAAACTGTGTATTCATTAAACCTACAACACCTAAGGCACGTGCCATTTTTTCAACTTGAACACGAATACGATCTTGAATATCAACTGAAATACTATAAGGCGGTAATGAACAAGCTGAATCACCTGAGTGAATACCTGCTTGCTCAATATGTTCCATAATACCGCCAATCACGACCTGTTCACCATCACAAATGGCATCAACATCTAACTCAACCGCATCATCCAAGAAACGATCAAGTAACACTGGCGATTCGTTAGATACATCAATTGCTGCTTGCATATAACGCATTAAATTCGCTTCGTCATATACAATTTCCATTCCTCGCCCACCCAAAACATAAGATGGACGTACCACTAATGGGTAACCAATTTCTTTTGCTAAAGCGGCTGCTTCACCTGCATTGCTTGCAATACGGTTAGGTGGCTGAAGTAAGTCATTGTCATTTAGAATTTTTTGAAAACGCTCACGGTCTTCAGCTAAATCAATTGATTCAGGTGAAGTTCCAACAATAGGTACACCTGCGGCTTCTAAATCTTCTGCCAATTTAAGTGGCGTTTGACCACCGTATTGAACAATGACACCTTTAGGTTGTTCAACTTCAACAATCTCAAGCACGTCTTCAAGCGTGAGTGGTTCAAAATATAAACGGTCAGAGGTATCGTAATCGGTCGAAACCGTTTCAGGGTTACAGTTAACCATAATGGTTTCATAACCATCTTCACGCATTGCCATTGCTGCATGCACACAGCAATAATCAAACTCAATACCTTGACCAATGCGGTTTGGCCCACCACCTAAAATCATGATTTTGTCACGATCTGTTGGGTTAGCTTCACACTCTTCATCATAAGTTGAGTACATATAAGCGGTAGAGGTTTCAAATTCTGCAGCACAGGTATCAACACGCTTGAATACAGGACGAATATTTAACGTATGGCGGAACTTACGAACAAACGCCGCATCGGTATCTAATAGTTTTGCTAAACGGTTATCAGAAAAACCTTTACGTTTTAAATTACGTAGGTAAGCTTCATCAAGTGCATCTAAACCGCGTTGCTTAACGTTGTCTTCCATATCAATCAGTTCTTTGATTTGCGCTAAGAACCATGGATCAATTTTACAAATATCAAATACGGTTTCTAGATCCCAACCAGCACGGAAAGCATCGGCCACGTACCATAGACGTTCTGCACCTGGGTTACGTAACTCTTGACGTAACTTATCTTTAATGTCTTTCTCTTCCATTGTCGCCAATGGCATAATTTCATCAAAACCAGATTTGTCTGTTTCTAAACCACGTAGTGCTTTTTGAATAGATTCTTGAAAGTTACGACCCATTGCCATAACTTCACCTACCGACTTCATTTGAGTCGATAAGCGATTTTGTGCTTGCGGGAATTTTTCAAATGTAAAACGAGGTACCTTAGTAACAACATAGTCAATTGTAGGTTCAAAAGAAGCCGGTGTTGCGCCGTTAGTAATATCATTTGAAAGTTCATCTAAGGTATAACCTACGGCCAACTTGGCGGCAATTTTAGCAATTGGAAAACCGGTTGCTTTTGATGCCAATGCAGACGAACGAGATACACGAGGGTTCATTTCAATAATAATCATTCGCCCTGTATCAGGGTGAATTGAGAACTGAACGTTAGAGCCACCTGTTTCAACACCAATTTCACGCAGTACAGCCAAAGAGGCATTACGCATGATTTGATATTCTTTATCAGTTAAAGTTTGTGCGGGTGCAACGGTAATTGAATCACCGGTATGCACACCCATTGGGTCTAAGTTTTCAATTGAGCAAACAATGATAGAGTTATCGTTTTTATCACGAACCACTTCCATCTCATACTCTTTCCAACCTTCAATAGATTCTTCAATCAATAACTCTTTAGTTGGTGAAAGCTCTAAACCAAATTTACAAATTTGTTCAAATTCTTGCTTGTTGTAGGCAATACCACCACCAGAACCCCCTAAGGTGAATGATGGACGAATAACCGTTGGAAAACCAACTTCAGCTTGAATAGCCCAAGCTTCTTCAAGATTATGCGCCACATCAGACTTAGGCATATCTAAGCCAATTTTTGTCATAGCTTGACGGAAACGATCACGGTTCTCGGCTTTATCAATTGCGTCTGCTTTAGCACCAATCAACTCTACATTGTATTTTTCTAAAACGCCTTTGGCATCTAAGTCTAATGCACAGTTTAGAGCGGTTTGGCCACCCATTGTTGGCAAAATAGCATCTGGACGTTCTTTAGCAATAATCGCTTCAACCGTTTTCCATTCAATTGGCTCAATGTAGGTAGCATCGGCCATTTCAGGGTCAGTCATAATGGTGGCTGGGTTAGAGTTCACTAAGATGACACGGTAGCCTTCTTCTTTTAACGCTTTACACGCTTGAACTCCAGAGTAATCAAATTCGCATGCTTGCCCAATAATAATAGGGCCAGCACCAATAATCATAATACTTTTTATATCACTTCTTTTTGGCATTCTTTTTCCTACTATTGGTTATGCGTTTTTGGCGCTTTTCATGTTATCAATAAACTGGTCAAATAAAGGGGCAACATCGTGCGGACCAGGGCTTGCTTCTGGGTGACCTTGAAAGCTAAAGGCTGATTTATCTGTACGCGAAATACCTTGTAAAGTACCGTCAAACAAAGATTTATGCGTGGCTTTTAAATTAGCTGGCAATGTTTCTGCATCTACCGCAAAGCCATGATTCTGTGCAGTAATCATTACTTTTTTAGTTTCGCTGTCTTGAACAGGATGGTTGGCACCGTGATGACCAAACTTCATTTTAACGGTTTTAGCACCACTGGCTAACGCCAATAATTGATGCCCTAGACAAATTCCAAATACAGGCACTTTGGTTTCTAAAACTTTTTGAATGGCTTCAATAGCGTAATCACATGGCTCTGGATCACCAGGACCATTTGATAAGAAAACACCATCTGGATTCATGGCTAATACGTCTTCGGCTGGTGTTTTTGCTGGTACAACCGTTAGTTTGCAACCACGGTCGGCGATCATGCGCAGGATGTTACGCTTAACGCCATAGTCATATGCCACGACATGGTACTCATTATTGGCAGTACAATCTGCATGCCCTTCGCCTAAAGACCAAGACCCTTCAGTCCAAACATAGGTTTCTGCCGTAGTCACTTCTTTAGCTAAATCTAACCCTTTTAAACCACTAAACGCTTTGGCTTTTGCAACCGCGTCGTCGGCATCAATATTTTCGCCCGCTACAATCACACCAGATTGTGCACCTTTAGTACGTAAAATACGTGTTAATTTACGAGTGTCTATATCTGCAATTGCCACAACGTTTTGTTCTTTTAAGTATTCTGGCAATGATTTTTCAGCACGAAAATTACTCATTACTGGAGGACAATCTTTAATAACAAGACCTTGAGCCATAATACGAGAAGATTCTTCATCCTCTGCATTAACACCAACATTACCAATATGTGGATACGTTAATGTAACGATCTGTTTAAAGTAAGAAGGGTCTGTAAGGATTTCTTGATATCCTGTCATCGAGGTGTTAAATACTACTTCACCTGTTGTTTCCCCTTCCGCACCGAGCGAGGTTCCCCAAAAAAGGGTACCGTCTTCTAAAGCCAGCAAAGCCTGTGTCATCTATACATCCATCCAAAGTGATTTGAAATTAAAACGCTATTTGCTAAATTTGTACGGCACATACAAAAAAACGGAGCCAGTCTCCAATGAAGACTCACTCCGTTTCTTAGTTGCTAAATGAACTTAATCATCTCCGCTAAATACCCCGTAAACTGCAAATAACTGATAATTTCAGTCGCAAAAATTAATAACGCGAATTGTACTCGATTTGCTGACTTGTGTCTATATCAAATACCGCTAAAATTCGGCTTTTATTCAATACGTTAACATTTAATTTTAATATCCGATAAACCCTGTTTTTTAAAATGAATCGCTCTGCTCATTATCGTTATGATTTAAAACGAAGTAGATCACAACAAGTAATCCGTATTACACGACTTTTATTTATAAAATAAATTTGTTTTTACGTTTTTACCAGGCCTGGTAAATTGCAAATTAGATAAGCTATCAAACGTTATTTGATAATAGAGTAAAACACCCAGATGATTACCTTATACGTTTAGAGAGATAATACGTTTTTCTCCAATACACGTTATTTAAGTTAGAAATAGTCACCCCTTTACTGGTTGAGGCATGTACAAATTGGGATTTTCCAATATAAATACCGTTGTGCAAAGAGTTTCTGCCTGTTTTAAAAAAAACAATGTCGCCAACTTTTAAATGCCTTTTTAACACTCGTTTTCCCAACTTTATTTGGGTACGAGTTGTTCTTGGAATCGTATACCCAAGTTTAGAACGATAGGTATTTTGTACAAAGGCAGAACAGTCAACCCCGTTAAAATCAACACCGCCATACTCATAAGGCGTGCCTTTCCATAATTTATATTGAGATAAAATTAAACTTTTTACTTTACTAGAATCTGACAAATTAACCGGCTTAGCCGCTTTAAATGAATAAGAAGACTTACTTGGCGAACTCGAGCACCCGTTTAAAAAAAGAACCATTAACCCTATCAGCATTAAAAATGCCTGATTAAAACGGCTCTGTTTAGTCCATATTTTATTATTTACCAGCAACACAAAAACCACTCATTATTTATCTCTTGCAAGCATTCTATCAATTGAAACTAAATATTAAGGCACTAAATACTCTATTTATTACCCTTGGCATTAAAAACACAAAGTCACGCTTAGTGGCTTTTACTATACCAACCATTCAATCATGAACAAAGCATGAATATAACGTCATTGTAAGAAAGTTTATTTAGATTACACTGTCTGTATTAGTTAAGAACAACAAATAAAACGTAATAACAAAGGAAGCCTATTATGAAAGCGAGACCCTATAAAATAACTCAGCTAACTAAATGGCTAATAGCCTTTATAATACCCTTAACATTAAGCCTACAAAGCTGCGCCAAGGAGCCTGACATGAGCAATAAAAATGATATGGAAGTCACCAATATCGACAGCCAGTCTATTGTATTAGGCATGGGCTGTTTTTGGGGTGCCGAAAAACGCATGTCAGAAATACCAGGCGTTATTGATGTGCAAAGCGGTTACGCTGGTGGTGACGCTAAAAAAGCCGGCTATAAAGACGTACTTGGATTAGAGCAAAAAATTCAAATGGGCTTAAGCCATGAACGAAATCATGCTGAAGTGATTAAAGTCACTTACAACCCTGAAATGGTTGATTTAAAAACCATTTTAATTAAATTTTGGGAAAGCCATAACCCTACCCAAGGAAATCGCCAAGGTAACGATGTAGGTACAAATTACCGCAGTGTTATTTACTACCAAACCGATGCTGAAAAAAATCTAGCCGAAGAAACAGAGGCGGTTTATCAACAAGCTTTAACAAAAGCTGGTTTTTCAAAAATCACCACTGAAATTGCCCCATTGGTTAACTATATTCCTGCAGAAGAATATCATCAAGACTACCTTAAAAAGAACCCTAATAGCTATTGTGGATTAGGTGGTACAGGGGTTGCCTATCCAGGATCAACCACAAAACAGCACCCGCAACTTTCTACAAGGGATGTAAATAAAAAACAGCAACTGATTGTTTTTGAAGCAGAAGACTGCCCATACTGCAAAAAATTTACCCAAGATGTTTTAAGCACTTGGAAATCAGAAGTCCCTATCATCGCCACCCTAAACCCAAACCCGCCACAAGGTTGGACATTAGAAAAAGCGCTGTTTGCAACACCAACCATCGTCTTATTTGAAAACGGTAAAGAAGTATCGCGTTTTACAGGTTATAACGGTGATAAAGCCCGTTTTTGGAAATGGTTAGGTTTCAGACTATTAACGCCAGAACAACGCCAAATTGCCTTTGAGGATGGTACAGAAAGAGCTTTTACCGGATCACATTTAGATGAAACCCGACCTGGCTATTTTGTTGACCCGATTACAGGTGCAAAACTGTTTAGAAGTGATACTAAATTTAAAAGCGGCACAGGTTGGCCAAGCTTTTTTAACCCAGTTGAAGGCGCAATAACAGAAGTGGAAGACAACAGCCACGGAATGCACCGTGTAGAAGTAAGAAGTGCGAGTTCAGGGATTCACCTTGGCCACGTATTTGACGATGGCCCAGCCCCAACTTATAAACGCTACTGCATTAATGGCAATGTATTAAAATTTGTGCCTGATAAAGCAGAATAAATTTAAAAAAATACACCCATAAAAAAACCTACCCAATAATAAATATACTGAGTAGGTTTTTATTGTTTCGAAAAATATCAAACGTATTATTTAAAATTATTTTTTCTTAGACTTCTTATCTTTTTTGTCTTTTTTCTTTTTCTTGTCTTTTTTCGATTTTTTAACTTCTTTGTCTGACTCTTTTTTCGCTTCTTTTTTTAACGCTTCTTTATCCGCTTTTTTCTCTGATTTCTCAGCTTCTTTTTTTGCGTCTTTAGTCGCTTTTTTAGCTAACTTTTTTTCCGCTTTTTGAGCTTGTTCAGCTAATTTTCTCTCAATTTTTTCTGCTGTTTTTAAAGCGGCTTTTTTATCTAGTTCTTCATCACTTTGTATCTTAGATTTTTTAGACATAAGTTCTAATACCTCAATTTTTCATAACTCATTTATATTTCACTTTTCCCACTTTACCAGGCCTGGTAAATTAATCCAATCATAAAATAAAAAGGCACTCAATTAATCTAATTGAGTGCCTGTATTGACCATAAACAATGGTAATTAGCGGTAATAATAAAACTTAATTAATTATCTAAAAATGTAATAAATTATCTTAAATTTAAGACATCTTGCATATCAAATAAGCCTTTATCTTTATTAGATATCCAATTACAAGAACGAGCCGCACCATTTGCAAATGTCATACGACTAGAAGCTTTATGAGTAATTTCTACACGCTCGCCTTCGGTAGCAAATAATACGGTATGGTCACCAACAATATCACCTGCACGAATGGTAGCAAAACCAATGGTATTTGGGTCACGTGCGCCAGTAATGCCTTCTCGTCCATAAACTGCACACTCTTTTAAATCACGCCCTAAGGTATCGGCAACCACTTCACCCATACGTAATGCGGTACCCGATGGCGCATCGACTTTATGGCGGTGATGCCCTTCAATCACTTCAATATCGTAACCTTCGTTAAGCACTTCAGCCGCTTGTTTTAACAGTTTTAAACACAAGTTAACCCCCACACTAAAGTTAGCCGCAAAAATAACGGCAATGCTTTCTGCTGCCTTATCAATAGCCGCCAAACCAGCATCATCAAAACCCGTTGTACCAATCACAATCTTTTTATTGTGATCCACACAGACATCTAAATTATGTACGGTGGTAGCTGGTGTAGTGAAATCGATTAAAACATCAAAGTCATCCACTACCTTTTCAATATCACCCACAATGGCAACACCAAGTTTACCCACACCAGCTAGTTCACCAGCATCAGCACCAATTAATGAACTTTCAGGGCGTTCAATCGCGGCACTCACGGTTAAACCTTGCGTTTGATTTACCGCATCAATTAGGTTTTTCCCCATGCGTCCTGAAGCTCCAATAATGGCTACTCTCATGTTTTGTTTCCTTTTGTATTTCTAGCGTGAATCAGCGTTTAATTAGTTCCAAGGTTCATCTTTGTCTTTTTTTGATTTTGAATCGTCGTCATCACCAGTAAAGAATGATTTAACGGAATCAAAAAAACTATGCGTTTGAGGACTATGTTGTTTGTGATGTTTACCTTGCAAACTCTCATCAAATTCTTGTAATAATTCTTTTTGACGTGCCGTCAATTTAACGGGAGTTTCAATATTCACTAACACAATCATATCACCAATATGTGAAGTTCTAACCGACTTAACCCCTTTACCAGCCAATTTAAAACGTTGGCCAGACTGAGTACCAGCCGGCACTTTTAAGCTGGCACTGCCGCCTAAAGTAGGTACGTCAACCGATCCACCCAATGCCGCTGTGGCAAAACTGATTGGCAATTCACAATATAAAGTATTGCCATCACGTTCAAATATAGCGTGTTTTTTAACACGAATACGCACATATAAATCACCACGTGGTGCACCTGGCTCACCCGCTTCACCTTCACCTTGAAGACGAATACGATCGCCCGTATCGACACCTGCTGGAATCTTAACTGACAAGGTTTTATTGTCATGTGTATAGCCTTCACCACGGCATTTTTTACACGGCGTTTTAATTAATTTACCTGAACCATGACAGCTAGGACAAGTACGATTCACCGCAAAGAAACCTTGTTGCATACGTACTTGGCCCGCACCATGACAGGTTGGGCAAGTTTCTACATCACTACCTGGTTCAGCGCCTGTTCCATCACAAGCATCGCAAACATCTTTGGTTGGAATGCGAATATCAACGGTTGTACCTGCTACCGCATCTTCTAAAGAAACTTCTAACTCATACTGTAAATCTTGGCCAGGTTGCGGACCTCTTTGCCCACCAAAACCGCCACCAAAAATATCGCCAAAGATATCGCCAAACGCGTCACCAAAACCACCGCCGCCGCCAAAGCCGCCACCACCGTGACCACCTTCTAAACCGGCATGACCAAACTGATCATAAGTTGCACGCTTTTGTGCATCTGACAACACTTCATAAGCTTCTGCGGCTTCTTTAAATTTATTTTCTGCTTCGGCATCATCAGGGTTACGGTCAGGGTGATATTTCATTGCCATTTTGCGATAGGCTTTTTTAATTTCACCTTCAGAAGCCGTTTTTGAAACGGATAGGATTTCGTAGTAACAGGTTTTACTCATCGATTTCTCGTTTTATTCTTTAATCTAATTAATATCAAAAAACTTTTAACCACGAAGACACGAAGTCACGAAGTTTTTAAGATTGTTTTCGGATACAAACTAACTGTTTAAATAGAAAAGCACGAAGACCTTTCCATTTTGATAAATTTAAAATTAAATTCATCAAAACTTCGTGCCTTCGTGCCTTCGTGGTTAGCTCTAAGAATTACTTTTTATCGTCATTCACTTCTTCAAACTCTGCATCTACGATATCGTCATCTGCATTGTCTGCTGAACCTTGCTCTTGAGCTGCTTCACCACCATCTTGCTGTTTAGCTTGTGCTTTTTGAGCAATTGATTGACTTGCTTCACCTAGTTTGGCCACTGACTCTTCAATCGCTGCTTTATCAGAACCTTTAATGGCTTCTTCTACTGCTTTGATTGCTGTTTCTACGGCTTCTTTTTCAGCTGCATCAACGGCATCACCAGCGTCTGCTACCATTTTATTGGTTGCGTGAACCATAGCGTCTGCTTGGTTACGAGCTTCAACAAGTTCTTTCATTTTTGCATCTTCTTCAGCGTGCGCTTCAGCATCTTTAACCATGGCTTCAACTTCCGCATCACTTAAACCAGAAGAGGCTTGAATTGTGATGTGTTGCTCTTTACCAGAGTTTTTGTCTTTAGCCGATACATTTAAAATACCGTTGGCATCAATATCAAACGTTACTTCAATTTGTGGTGTACCACGTGGCGCTGCTGGAATTTCATCTAGGTTAAATTGACCTAATGATTTGTTACCAGAAGCCATTTCACGTTCACCTTGAACTACGTGAATCGTTACCGCATTTTGGTTATCTTCTGCAGTAGAGAATACTTGTGACTTACGTGTTGGGATTGTTGTGTTCTTCTCAATCAACTTAGTCATTACACCACCCATAGTCTCAATACCTAGAGATAGAGGAGTAACGTCTAATAGAAGTACATCATTAACATCACCAGAAAGTACACCACCTTGAATCGCTGCACCCATTGCTACGGCTTCATCAGGGTTTACATCTTTACGTGGCTCTTTACCAAAGAACTCTTTAACCGCTGCTTGTACCATTGGTACACGAGTTGAACCACCAACCAAAATAACATCGTCAATTTCAGACGCTGAAAGACCTGCATCTTTAAGTGCCATTTTGCAAGGCTCAATAGAACGCTTAACTAGGCCTTCAATTAAAGATTCAAACTTAGCACGAGTGATTTTCATGTTTAAGTGTTTTGGCCCTGTTGCATCTGCAGTAACGTAAGGTAAGTTAATGTCAGTTTGCTCACGAGAAGAAAGCTCAATTTTTGCTTTTTCTGCTGCTTCACGAACACGCTGTAAAGCCAACTTATCTAGTTTAAGATCAACGTTTTGGTCTTTTTTGAATTCTTCAGCAATGTAGTCAACAATTACGTTATCAAAGTCTTCACCACCTAAGAAAGTGTCACCATTGGTAGAAAGAACTTCTACTTGTTTTTCACCATCAAGGTCTGCTACTTCAATGATAGAGATATCAAAGGTACCACCACCTAAATCGTAAACAGCAATTTTGCTGTCGCCAGTCGCTTTATCCATACCATAAGCAAGTGCTGCTGCGGTTGGTTCGTTAATAATACGTTTTACTTCTAAACCAGCGATTTTACCTGCATCTTTAGTCGCTTGACGTTGCGCATCGTTAAAGTAAGCAGGCACTGTTACTACCGCTTCAGTCACTTCGTGACCTAGGTAATCTTCTGCCGTTTTCTTCATTTTCATAAGAGTACGAGCAGATACTTCTTGTGGAGACAGTTTTTTACCTGCTACTTCAACCCATGCATCGCCGTTATCTGCAGCCACAATCGCATAAGGAACCATGTCTTTATCTTTTTGTACAACCGCATCATCGGCACGACGACCAATTAAACGCTTGATTGCAAATAGTGTATTTTCTGGGTTTGTTACCGCTTGACGTTTTGCTGAATCACCTACTAATACTTCACCGTCTGCTGTATAACCAACAATAGATGGTGTTGTACGTACGCCTTCTGCGTTTGGAATAACTTTAACTTCTTTGCCTTCCATAACCGCAACACATGAGTTGGTGGTTCCTAAATCGATACCAATAATTTTAGCCATTTGATTTTCTCCAAATTGCAAACTTAAGATTTACCAGGCCTGGTAGCTTAGTTAAAGCGTTTAATACCCTGAAAATTTAAGTTAATACTTTTAATTAAATATGTTTGTTTTACTTAGTTGACTTGTATATAAGGTTGTTAAACAAGCTTTCAAGTCTAAAAACCACTTTTTTTGTGTTTTTGTTGTGTTTTCTAATCATTTTTTCTAAACACAAACAAATCCGTTCACATAAAAAGTGTTACTGAGCCACAATCACGCGTGCTGCACGCACTAATCGTTCATTTAATGTGTACCCTTTTTGAATCGTATCCACAACCGTGTTGCTTTCATGGTCAGGTGACGGAATCATGGTTAATGCCTCATGCAAAGTTGGGTCAAATTTTTCACCCGTTGGGTTGACACGCTCAACACTAAACTCTTGTAATACATCTAGCATTTGCTTAAAAGTCATATCTAGACCTTCACGAATACTTTCAATGGTTGCTTCTTCTTTAGAAGCCGCATCAATCCCCATCTCCATAGAATCCATAGCTGGCAATAACGCATTAACAAACTTTTCTAATGCATATTTATGTGCGCTTTCTACATCAAGACGAGTACGACGGCGTAAATTTTCCATATCCGCTTGAACACGTAAGGCCAAATCTTTATGCTTTTCCGCTTCTGCTTTTGCTTCTTCTAATAAAGCTGCAATATCTTCCTGAACCGCTTCTTGTGCATTATCTAAAGCTTCTTCAGCCTGTTGAGCCGCTTCTTCTGCGGTTTGATTTTCTACAGTTTCTGCATTAACGTCATCATTCATTTTTTGCTCTTTTTCAGACATGGTTATCTCCAGTAAATATCTAGTCGGGGGTTTTATAAGGGATAGCTTTGAGTAATTCAAGCCAAAGAAGGATTTTTTTTAAAAGAATTTACCAGGCCTGGTAAATGTCAAAGAGAAGTAATGAATCTCAAGTATTCATATTGCTTTAGATTACCGTAAAAATTTCATGATTTACAAATACCAATCATGCCAAATCAGGGTTAACAAACCAATCATCATAAACGCCTCATGCCAAGTTACGTAGCAACTCTCTAGGCATTTCTGTTTACTTTTGATATTGATAAGCTCTTTTGCGTGACCTTAACCTCTGCTTAAAAGGTTTGCTTTATGATTATTGCTCGCTCTTTTAACACCAATATTAAAAAAATCGAGAACATAAATAACCCCATCCCTCCTGCTGACCACCATAATATTTTAGGTAATCCAAAGATTAACTGAACAAGGACGACCCCGGCAACAGGCCCAATAAAAAAAAGTGCCATGGCGCGTAAACGCCATAACGCTTTTATGGTTGGAGATGAGGATAAAAAAGTATTCATTAACTTCAGTCTGTCATAATTTGTTTAACTAATAAGCCGTTTAACTAATAAACCGTTTAACTGTTATACCCTGCCAATTTATTAAGTCGAGCACGAAATACCCAGGCCTGGTAAAAGTTATAAGAAAGCATAACCGGCACAAAACCGAGCATAACGTAAGTAAAAGCACCTGAGTCATTTGAAGGGCTTGCAGCATCGTAAATGGTCATAGTACCTGGTACAAACCAAGGGAAGAGTGTAATCATCATAATGACAAAATTAATAAAGACAATTACGCCTAACCAAAGCATGGCTTTAACATCCTTTTTTTGATGCGATGCACGGCGCATGGCCCATACGGCATACAACACCACAGCACCCGAAAGTACATAAGCCCACCAATAAGGCCCAATCCATTTATCTCTTGCCCATGAAAACTGAATAAATGTCCAGATTACGGTGCTTAGAATGGCAACGAGAGAGAGGTAAAACATCACATTTGTCCAGACTAAAGCTTTATGATAAATAGTACTTTCTCTATCAAAACGTGCTCTAAGATACACGCCTCCCGCTAACGAAGCGGCAATGGTTGCTGTTACTCCAGTCCACGCGCTAAAAGGTGTTAAAAAATCTAAAGCGCCACCTGAAAAGTTAACGATTGTGGTACCCGTGGTTGGAAACCCTTGTAAAAAAGCGCCTAAAGACACTCCTGCAAAAAAGGCCACCATTAAACTACCAATACCAAAGCCCCAATCCCAAAACACTCTACTGCGTTTTGAGTAGTGGTGAAACTCTAAAGAGACCGCTCGTATAATAATTCCCCAAAGTACAAACATCAGCGGAATCATTAAATAATGAAAAAGTGCGCCATAAGCCATTGGAAATGTTCCAAAAAGCGCGCCACCAACTACCACTAACCAGGTTTCATTTGCATCCCAAGTACCCGCCATAGAAGCCATAATAGCGCCCTTTTCTTCACTGTCAGAATGAAATAAAGAGTAGATACCTGCTCCCAAATCTGAACCGTCAAGAATAATGTAAACGACCACAAACAAACCAATTAAAATCCACCAAACCAGTGTCACCCATTGCTCTGGATGAGTCATACTCATAATATGCTGCATATTTTTTCTCCGAATGAGACCTTTATACAAATCATAAACAAAGGTCTCCTTATCATTTAAAGAGTAGGTCTTACAAACAAAGGCTTACCTTCTGGCATTTCTTTGTTTGGCATATCACCAAGATGTAATGTTTCAGGCATAACACCGTGAATGACCTCTGCTTCCATATCCGGCCCTTTACGAACGACTTTAACAAAGAAGTACCAAGCCCCAAACCAAACGATGAGATCAAAAAGAACAAAACCAATAAACCAAACAATCTCTGCGGTAATGCTCATTTGGCTCGCCCCCTCGGATGTGCGCATTAAGCCATGAATAATCCAAGGCTGACGCGCGATCTCTCGTGTCCACCAACCTGTCCAAATAGCAATATAGGGCAAAATGGCACTAAAAATAACGGTGCGTAAAAACCAAGGATGATTCTGCAATTTTGTGGCGGAAAACTCGCCACGATAACGTAAGTAAAGTGCCCAAAAAGCCACTAGCATTAAAAACATTCCAGCGGCGACCATAATACGGAAAGCGTAAAATGGCACTAAAACGGGTGGGCGGTCAGCCTTATCAACTTGATCTAACCCCATTACCGTACTGACCCATTCATGGTCTTCAAGCAAACTTAATACATGTGGAATGGCAATCTTAAAATCATTAGTGGCTTTTTCTTCATTTGGCCAAGCCACTAAATTCCAGCTGGTATTTGGTGAACCGTCTTTATTAAGTGTATGCCAATGCCCTTCCATTGCGGCCAAGGCGGCTGGGTCGTGTTTAGCCACTGTTTGCCCAAGCACATCACCCATATAAACTTGCAAAGGCGCAACAATAACTAACGCCATAATAGAAGCCGTGAGTGTGCGTATAAACAGATTAGAATGACGTTTTTTGTAAATCATCCACGCTGAAACACCTGCTACAAAGAATAACCCAACTTCTAAACAAGCAATCAGCATGTGCGGAAAGGCCGTTAAAAAGTTCGGGTTAAAAATGGCCTGAGTCCAGTTATCTACCAAAAATATACCGTTTTCTAGGTGTGTACCTGTTGGTGTTTGCATCCATGAATTGGCATCTAAAATCCACATGGCCGATAACATAGAAGCAAATGCCACATTAAAAGTGGCAAACAAGTGCATTTTCTTACTAATTTTGCCCCAACCAAAAATCATCAAACCAATAAAGCCTGCTTCATACATAAAGGCGGTAATGGTTTCATAACCCAAGATATTGCCAAAAAATGGACCTGCCGCCTGTGAGAAAGGACTAAATAAAATCCCAAAAGACATTTCCATCGTAATGCCTGTGGCGACACCTGCACCAAAATTAATAATAAAGAGTTTTTCAAAAAAGCGCGTCAGTCGATACCATTCGTCACTATCGGTTTTAAGCCAACGCCATTCACTAAAAAATAAAAAAGCGGCTAAACCAATGGTCAGCGGTGGATAAATAATGTGCATTGTGGTGATCCATCCGAAATCAAGTCTCGCAAGGTCAGTCATTAAGGTGGGGTCTGTCACTGTGTTTCTCCATGAGTTTAAAGGAGTAAATATGATGTAAGACCTTTACACGAGTAGACGGCTAGAAAGAGAAAAAGAAGGAGATATTTTTCGCCGCGTTGCGAGAAATTTTAACTTTTTTAATCTCACGACCATGCAGTCGTCTCGAGCAAAGGACTTAATAAGGGGATTCTAATATAATTAAACAAAGCTATGATGGTTTGAAGAGACAAAGTCAATCTATGTTCAGAATCTTTAATCTTTATATAAACTTCAGCAAAACAATTTTTTCTCTCACGACAAAATACCAGTAAATTTTGCCGTGCTAGTCTGGAATAATTTGCCCTTGATTCATAACAAAACTATGATCAGCCAAGGTTAGCAACTGTGGACGATGGGTAATAATAATGGCGGTTCTGCCCTGCAAAAGTCTTGCCAAAGCTTGCGTTACTTGCTGTTCTGTCTCAGCATCCAACCCTTCTGTAGGCTCATCCAAAATAACAATAGGTGCGTCTTTAAGCAAAGCTCTGGCAATACCAATACGCCTAATTTGCCCGCCAGATAAACGCGTTGCCGCTTCGCCTACCTCGGTATCAAACCCTTCTGGCAAAGCCAAAATATCATCAAGAATAGCCGCAGCACGGCACGCTTCTAATAATTGTTCATGGGTTGCATTAGGATTAGCCAAATATAAATTGGCGGCAACGGTGGTATTAAATAGATGAACTTGTTGAGAAACCACCGCACAAAGTTTACGAACCATGTCACCATTCAGGTCATCTAAATTGGTATTGCCAATTGTAATTTTACCGGTATCTGCTTGCCAAAATTTGAGTAGCAATTGGGTCAAACTGGTTTTACCCGAACCGCTTGCCCCACGAATGGCGAGCTTTTGACCTTGTGCCACTTGAAAACTTACATTATGCAAAGCTTCAGACTTATCTTCTACATAAGCAAAGCTGACCGAATCGAATCGTATATCAAATGTTGTAGGTATCGCACAAGGCTCAAGCGGCTCGGTAACGGCTGGTTTGGCGTTAACTAATTGTAAAATACGGCGTGCGGCACTTCGGGTTTCCCCCATTGCACGAAAAGCCACAGGCAGTGCGGCAACCGCTTCAAAACTGGCCATACCAAAAAAGGCCAACATGACCAACTCGGGACCATCAATCTGACCACTCTGCACCAAAGTAATGGCAATCACAATCATGCCCAACCACGTTAACTGGCTAAACAGCCCTGTCAAAGCGGTACTGGTTGAATCAATACGATTTTGCTGTCTTTGGGGTTCTACCAAGGCGCTGTTTTCTGTTTGAATCATTTCGATGCGTTGTTGTGGTTCACCATAAAGCGTGATTTCAGCTAAACCACGTACCGTTTCACTGGTTCTTTGGCGCAAAGCGGCCTTGGCTTCTACCATTTCTTGTCCACTATTCATTCCAAGATACAGCGCGGCTATGGGTAACATAAACCCAACCACCAACAAGCCTATAAGGTTAACCAAGGCAATGGCTGGGTTCCAAAATAACAAAAAGACAACCATTAAAAAGCTGGCCAATAGTGCGGCTAAAGTAGGCGTTAAAATTCGTAAATAAGCATTCTCTAAGGTATCAATATCAGCACGAATACGACTTAATAAATCTCCCCCTTGATAATACTGAAGTCGAGCAGGCGCTAAAGGTTCTAATTGCTCAAAAAACCATTGTCGTAACTCGGCCAGTAATCTAAAAGTCGCTTCATGGGTGACCAAACGCTCTAAATATCTACTCACTGTTCGTAAAATAGCCAAACCACGAATGGCGGCTGCGGGGGTAAAATAATTAATGGCCGTAGCCGTCAAACCACTAATGGCCATCGCCGTAATAAACCAACCCGAAACAGCTAGCAATGCCACATTGGCCAAAATAACGGTAGTGGCCAGTAACACACCCGCCGCCATCCAACCTAAATAGGCACGGCTCATTTTAAAAAGCCAGCGTAGCTCATGCACATCTTTTTGATGATTCATAATCCTGCCCTGCGATACTGATGATAGCGTTTAGCGTAAGCGCCTTGTAAAGCCATTAATGATTCATGGGTGCCTTGCTCGATAATGCCACCCTTATCAAGCACCACGATTTGATCACTTTGCTCAATGGTGGTCAGTCGGTGCGCAATAATGAGCAAGGTTCGACCTACGGACAATTTGGCAATCGCTTGTGTAATAAGTTGTTCACTGTGTGGGTCTAAACTGGCTGAAGGTTCATCAAGAATCACAACGGGAGCATCCTTATAAAAAGCACGCGCCAAAGCAATACGTTGAATCTGCCCTCCTGAAAGACCTTGCCCCCTATCTCCTACTACGGTTTTAAACCCGAGTGGTAAGCGATTAATAAATTCCAAAGCGTATGCCGCTTCTGCAGCTTGGACTAACGCCTCTTCATGCCCTTGCAAGTGAGGTGATAAAGCGATGTTTTCTTCAAGTGTGCCATGAAATAACGTAGGGTCTTGTGGCAACCAGGCTACCTGCTTATTCCAACTGCTAGAGCTGATTTGGGATAGCGGCGTTTTATCAATTAAGATTTCGCCTTGCGATGGGCTTAAAAAGCCTAGCAATAACTGCCCTAAAGTTGATTTGCCTGCTCCGCTATGCCCTATTAAGGCTGTGCGACTGCCAGCAGGCAAGTTAAGATTAAGCCCCCGAATAACCGCATCTCGTTTAGGGTAAGCAAACTTTAGGTTAGTAAAACGAATCTCTGGTGCGTGTTGTAAAGTCAGTTTCACTTGACCATCTTGCTGAGATGGAACAGGTGTATTAAGCAGTTTAATAATGGGTTCAACCGCACCTAAAGCATCCATTCGAGCATGAAATTGCGTGCCCATACTACGCAAAGGCAAATAAAACTCTGGCGCTAATAACAGCACAAAAATACCATTAAGATAGTGAATATCACCATACATCAACCGAAACCCTACATAAACCGCCACCATGGCAATGCTAATAGCCGCCAGAAACTCCAGCACCATTGAAGAAAGAAAAGCAACACGCAATACTTTCATAGTTTGCAGGCGGTAATCCTCCGCTATCTGACCAATAAACCGCGCCTCGGTTTGCGCCGCATTAAAAAGCTTAAGCGTCGTAAGCCCCTCAATCATGTCAAAAAAGTGAGCTCCCATTCGAGTCAGGCTACGCCATTGGCTACGGTTCAATTTTTCTGTTTGGCTACCAATAATAATCATAAAGACAGGTAATAACGGCGCGGTAATGGCTAAAATAAGCCCAGATACCCAATCAAATGGAAAAACAAATACCAAAATGGCCGCAGGAATAATGATAGCCAATTGTTTTTGTGGCAAATACAGACTGAAATACTTTTCAAGTGCTTCAACTCCATCCACCAATTCAGTGGCACGAGCACCAGAGCGTTGTTCTCGGCTCCAAGCAGGCCCTAAGTCATGCATGTGTTTAAACAACTGAGCTCTAAGATAGGTACGTAAACGGGCAGCCGCTTCAAAAGTAAATCGTTGATTACCATAGGTAAGCAAGGCACGCACCCCAAATAACCCCACCATGCCTACTAAATAACCCCAAACCGCCATAATAGATTGATGTTCGATAGCTGTGGCATTAAGCACCTGCGCTAACAGCCAGCACTGTGCAATTAAAAAGAAACCATTAAAACTGCCTAAAATAACAGCAATATTGAGAGGTTTTTTAACCCTTTTTGCTTGATTTTTAAGCCAGCGATCCAACTCAAGAGTTTGCGCTTTATCTTGTAATGGGGTGGGATTAGCCATTGATGAATACATCCTTGCTATAAAAATTTTGATGAACTTAGAGAGCTTTGTACAAGAACTTAAACGAGTAAAAATGACTAAAAAGAGATTCAACCAAGATAACAAAAACAGAATTAATATCTTGCTACTTATACCTGTGTTATTTATATTCTCGCTATTAAGGTTTTTTGGCTAAAGGTTTAAAACTTAAGCTTTACATCTATGCCCGCTTCTTCTGCAAAGGCTTTAATATAGTCATTAGTATAATCATTTTTTTAACCATATCATTTTGGGAATATGACAAAATCATGGCGTTTTAATAGAGACCTTTTCAAAGAAAAGCCTACTTTGCGACTTTTAAAATCATCATTTTAAGATTTACCAGGCCTGGTAAAAACCAAATATCTATATTGTCTGTTGGGCTAAAAAAGCAGTCAACATAACCAAATCCGCAATATTTTCAGTCATTTGGCCTTTGTTACACAAGCTTCTACGTAATATCATCCTTGTTGAGACACGCATTTAGCCTTAAAATAACAGGCTTTTTACAAAGCCATTTCTCATTCTATGAATATACTCATTGTCGACCCATCTAACAGTTATCGTAATATTATCAAGCTCACCCTTAGTAATGAAGATACAAAAATCGCCGAGGCCTGTACTGGTAGCGATGGCTTAACCTATTTAAAAAAACACAAACCATCGGCCATATGCGTAGCCCATGAACTGGGAGACATGGATAGTTTTAAGTTTTTAAATGAATTAAAGTCCAACTTAAACTTAAACAACACACCTAAATTTTTGCTCACTTCAAATAATTCGCCCAACTTTAAACGCCAAGCCTACAATGCCGGCTTTACCGAAGTGTTTATTAAATCTGATTTTCCAACCCTAAAACGTGCTCTGCATAGTTTAATGCTGTATGCCACACTAAATATATCCGCTCATGTTCTCTATGTAGAAGACACCCAAAGCACCGCCGACTTTACTAGCCACATTATGCAATCAGCCGGCTGGAAAGTAACGCACGTTAAAAGTGGTGAAGAAGCCGCCAAACTGTTAGATAACACACAAAAATCGTTTGATATCGTAGTCACAGACTTGGTTTTAGAAGGCGAAGTGAGTGGTATTGGTCTTATTAACCTAATTCGTCAAGGCAATGAACGCATTCGCGACATCCCTATTTTGGCCGTATCTGGATGGAATGACCTATTACGCCAAGTGTATGTTCTTAAACACGGTGCAGGCGACTTTATTGCCAAACCCTTTAATGAAACCGACTTTTTAGCACGAGCCATCAACCTAATTATGGGCAAACGAGCTCGTGATGAACTCATAGAAGAACAAGCCGCACTTTACCAAAAAGTAAATATAGACTCGCTAACCGGCATTAATAACCGCCATTTTTTAGATGAGTATGGCGAAAAACTCGTCAAATCAGCAATCTCTCAAAACGAAGCGATTGCCTTAATGTTATTAGATATTGACCAGTTCAAAGAAATAAACGACATAAAGGGACACACTGCAGGCGACACCATACTTAAAACCGTTGCTTCAATTCTAAAAAATAATGGCCATGCAAACGACATTATTGCCCGCTATGGCGGTGATGAGTTTGTCATGATTATTAAAGACCAAAATCAACAAAAAGTCCTACAACGAGCAGAAACCATACGCCAACAAGTCGCAGAAGCTCAACCGCTAGGTCTCACGACTACTTGCTCTATTGGGCTAGCTTGTCATGATAAAAAAGTGGCTTTACAACTGGTGGAGCTACTTGAAAACATCAATCAAAACCCAGAAGAGATAGAGCTAAACTACCAAACCCTATTTAAAGCCGCAGACCACTCTCTATACGCCGCAAAAAAGGCGGGACGTAATCAAGTTTGTATCAATAACCTACTAAAACCAGTTTAACAATAAGAGTTAAAAACAATTTACCAGGCCTTTATAACCCCTTTCGGGGTGTGGTAAGTTTTACTTGATTTGTGTGTATGAATAAGCAAGAAAAATTATTTTTCAAAACTATTTAGGATTGCTTTACATCACGGTAAACGTTTTCTTGACTTCCAAGTGCCAATAATTCCAAAACGAGACGTTCTTGCTCATAGGCATAACCAAGCAAAGTTAACTGGCCAACCATCTTAAATTTATAAACTCTCAAAAAACGCAAATCACCCTTTTTCTGCTCACCTGCTTCTGGGTTTAGCAACAAATGACGAATCGCCTCTTTGACTTCAGACTGCTGGTTAGCGTGCAGTTTTTTAAAAGCCTTTTTAAAACAGGGCGTTTGTAACAACTGCAACTCAGTCATCTAAATCAAAAGGCTCTAACTTGCCTGCTTCACGCTCGGCTTGAGCCAATAAAGCCTGTTGCACAAAAGAAAAAGGCAGGTCTGGATTATCTTCCATAATCTCGCCAATTTTAGCCCAATATTCAATTTGTTTAGGAGCGGTACGGTGATGAGCCTTACCCCAAATATTCGCCTTTTCAACCAATGATTGGTCTAAGCGTACGCTTGCCGTTGCCATACTACTCTCCTTTAAGTTTTAAATACCCAAAGTGTAGTAACTTGCATCAATAAAAGCAACTCGCTACAACTGTACGCAAAAAAACAATTTTATCGATAGGGTCATATATGGACACGCCCTAGATTTCAAGCAATAAAATTCCATTAATGCATTTTTCAGCATTTTAAATTCACTAGTTACCTTTTTGCGCAGCTTCGCCGGCTAGGGTTAAAAGCGAGTTAAGCGGTCGTATATTCGGCTCTTAAGTGTCGGGCTTAAGGCACCCGGCTAGCCATCATGTTATCCGCACCTTGGCTCCTCATCAGACTCACGAGACCTATGTCTCAGACCCCAAATTCAGGCCTTGCCAAGGTGGGATTAACCCGTTTTACCATGAGCTTTGCTTTTCAAGGTAAGTTGTTAAAGTGAAGTAGTCTAGTAACAGAGTTTAACTACATCACTTGGTACTCTTTATTGTGTGCCATTAATGACCACATAATTCTTGCTGTCTTATTCGCTAGGGCAACCGCGGCTACTTGAATACATTTGGCTTGCCGTAACTTTTTGGCCCAAGTGACTTGGTTATCATTGCCTTTACTTCGAGCAATCGCAGTTAATGCGCCTTGAACTAACAGCCGCCTTAAATAACCATCACCTCGTTTGCTTATACTAAGCAAGACATTTTTGCCCCCTGTGGAGTTTTGTTTTGGAACGAGACCTAGCCATGCAGAAAATTGGCGACCGTTTTTAAACTCCAGAGGATCACCGACAGAAGCCGCAATGGCTGAAGCCGTTAAAAAGCCCACCCCAGGCAGTTTTTGTAATTTAGATGCCACCGGATCTTGCTGTGCTAAACGTTCAATTTTTGCACTTTGTTCACTAAGACGTTGATCCGCTTGTTTTAACTCCTGATAAAGCAGATAAAACTGCTCCCTTGCTAAAGGAGATAAACCATTTTCAGGATCTTCCAAGGTAAAAGGCAGTTCGGCCATCAAACTTTTAGCACCACCTTTAATCACAATGCCGAATTCGGCCAATAACCCTCGAATTTGGTTGATGAGTGCGGTTTTCTGATTGACCATACGTTCACGAACGCGATGGAGCATCAGAACATCTTGCTGTTCGGTGGATTTTGGTGAGACATAACGCATAGTGGGTTGGTTTGCGGCCACGATAATGGCAGTCGCGTCATTAAAGTCATTCTTATTGGACATCACAAACGGTTTTACAAAGGCAGGGTTAATGAGCTTTACCTCGTGGCCTGCCTGTTGAATGGTCCGAGCCCAATAATGACTGGTGCCACAGGCTTCAAGAACAAATGTTGTTATCTCATGAGTTTGGATGAGTTCTTTAAATTTTGACCGATTCAATTGCTTACGCTGAATCGGTTTACCTTGTTGATTAGCAAAGACTAAATGAAAGGTATGTTTTGCAATATCAACACCAATAGTAGTAATATCTTTAGTCATGGGCACGCTCCTTTGTTTGAGATTACACCTTTATCATACTGGCTCAATGCATTCGTAAAGCCGTTTTGTATGATGGGCGTGTCCATACCATCAGACTCGATTGATTTATACTTTGTCATTCTTAAACCTCTTTAATTTTCGATTAAAAGGGTAGCGTCCCAATGCCATTAAGTTAAGCTGTAACGCATTGATTATGTTAAGATAAAGCTTACATTTTGGTTATAGAAAAGGAATTAACAAATGTCATCTTTAAACTTCATTTAAAAACACTTATACCCTTATTAATAATATTTTATCTAGACCTTCTTTCATAAAACAACACCGTCTATCCAAAACTGCTTTCACTCGAAATCGCAGCTTAGATTTTTCCAGTTTAGTTCTTTTTCTACTCAATTTTAGAAAACAAACAGGGCAAACAGAACTCAATCAGTTCTTTGAACATGTTCAGTCTAGTTCTTCTCGCCGATTACCTTCGCAGTCTGCTTTAACTCAGGCAAGAAGTCAGTTATGCTCATTGACCTTCAAAACGTTAAACAACCACTTGGTCAATCATGTTTATGCTGAATCTAAACGTTTAAAGCATTGGAAAGGGTTTCGATTAGCAGCCATTGATGGCTCTATGATGCGACTACCCAAATCAAAAAATATAGTCGATAATTTTGGCGTACATAAAGGACAGAATTCAACCGAGGGCTGCCCTATGGCACTTTGTTCTGTATTTTATGATGTTTTAAACCGCGTAGTGATCGATTCAACCATTGAATCGATTCATACATCAGAGAGAACTTGCGCAATTGAACACCTTCATTACTCAACCAACAAAGATTTAGTGTTATATGACCGAGGCTATGGTGGCTTCCCTATTTATGCTTATCATCAACAATGCAATAGAAAGTTTTGTGCAAGAGTAAAGGTAAACCAACTCAAGATCGCTCAAGCTTTTGTAAAGAGCGGTGCTAAACAACAAGTGGTCACGCTTAAGCCCTCAAAATACTCTGCCAATCAATGTCAACAAAATGAATTGGATGCTGCCCCTATTACACTGCGTTTAATTCGGGTAGACCTAGACTCAGAGGTTGAGGTATTAATCACCAATTTAATGGATGAAAGACATTATCCAACGAGTTGCTTTAAACATCTTTATTTTTTACGTTGGGGCATTGAAGAAAACTATAAGCGATTAAAACAATGGCTAGAAATTACCAACTTTTCAGGCAAGACTGCGTTGTCAATCAGACAGGATTTTTTTGCCAAAATCTTAGCAGCTAATCTAACAGAAATACACAGCTGGGTAGCACAGAAAAAAGTGAACCGAAAAGATAAAAAACGCAAACTCAAATATCGAGTTAATTTTGCACAGACGGTTTCTAAAATGAAACACTCACTAGTCAGGTTTATTTTTTTGGCTCACGGACCAACTCGTAAATTAGATAAAGAACTTCGAAGGCTAATTAATAAGATAGCATTATCAGTAACGGCCATTAGAAAAGGTCGAAAATTCAATAGGACTTTGAGAAGTAAAGAGAAATTAGAACTGCCAATTGAGTATAAATCATGCCTATAAAACAACGACTTACAGCTTAACTTAATGGCATTGGGTAGCGTCCCAATGCCATTAAGTTAAGCTGTAACGCATTGATTATGTTAAGATAAAGCTTACATTTTGGTTATAGAAAAGGAATTAACAAATGTCATCTTTAAACTTCATTTAAAAACACTTATACCCTTATTAATAATATTTTATCTAGACCTTCTTTCATAAAACAACACCGTCTATCCAAAACTGCTTTCACTCGAAATCGCAGCTTAGATTTTTCCAGTTTAGTTCTTTTTCTACTCAATTTTAGAAAACAAACAGGGCAAACAGAACTCAATCAGTTCTTTGAACATGTTCAGTCTAGTTCTTCTCGCCGATTACCTTCGCAGTCTGCTTTAACTCAGGCAAGAAGTCAGTTATGCTCATTGACCTTCAAAACGTTAAACAACCACTTGGTCAATCATGTTTATGCTGAATCTAAACGTTTAAAGCATTGGAAAGGGTTTCGATTAGCAGCCATTGATGGCTCTATGATGCGACTACCCAAATCAAAAAATATAGTCGATAATTTTGGCGTACATAAAGGACAGAATTCAACCGAGGGCTGCCCTATGGCACTTTGTTCTGTATTTTATGATGTTTTAAACCGCGTAGTGATCGATTCAACCATTGAATCGATTCATACATCAGAGAGAACTTGCGCAATTGAACACCTTCATTACTCAACCAACAAAGATTTAGTGTTATATGACCGAGGCTATGGTGGCTTCCCTATTTATGCTTATCATCAACAATGCAATAGAAAGTTTTGTGCAAGAGTAAAGGTAAACCAACTCAAGATCGCTCAAGCTTTTGTAAAGAGCGGTGCTAAACAACAAGTGGTCACGCTTAAGCCCTCAAAATACTCTGCCAATCAATGTCAACAAAATGAATTGGATGCTGCCCCTATTACACTGCGTTTAATTCGGGTAGACCTAGACTCAGAGGTTGAGGTATTAATCACCAATTTAATGGATGAAAGACATTATCCAACGAGTTGCTTTAAACATCTTTATTTTTTACGTTGGGGCATTGAAGAAAACTATAAGCGATTAAAACAATGGCTAGAAATTACCAACTTTTCAGGCAAGACTGCGTTGTCAATCAGACAGGATTTTTTTGCCAAAATCTTAGCAGCTAATCTAACAGAAATACACAGCTGGGTAGCACAGAAAAAAGTGAACCGAAAAGATAAAAAACGCAAACTCAAATATCGAGTTAATTTTGCACAGACGGTTTCTAAAATGAAACACTCACTAGTCAGGTTTATTTTTTTGGCTCACGGACCAACTCGTAAATTAGATAAAGAACTTCGAAGGCTAATTAATAAGATAGCATTATCAGTAACGGCCATTAGAAAAGGTCGAAAATTCAATAGGACTTTGAGAAGTAAAGAGAAATTAGAACTGCCAATTGAGTATAAATCATGCCTATAAAACAACGACTTACAGCTTAACTTAATGGCATTGGGTAGCGTCCCCTTTTTTAGAGATATTTTTTCTATGCTTGAATCCATTATTACCTTCTCCCTTGATAATGCTCTAAATAAGCTTTTTTATTTATGCTTAAAGTGTGATTTGGCACACTTCGAATACGTTTGAACACAAAAACATTTCTCTCATACCAAGAACGTTCATCACCACATATTGGGTGAGGATAAAAATATATATTTCCCTGAGAAATATCTGGAAATAATTTATAAAAGAAATGCATAATTCGTTGGTTATAGGCAATCACTTCTTGAGTGTGGTTATCGGTAATAGTGACTTTATCTGAATAAAGGTACTTACTTGAAAGTTCGCCTAAATTGACTGGCTGAAAATTCACGGTGTAATTCATTTGTGGCATGGTTTCTTTTGAAGTATAAATAACAGCGTTATCAACTACTTTTTGAACATAGTTATTTAGCAAATCTTTTTTCTCTGCTAGAACAGCCCTATTTTCTTTAATCAACGACTCTTTTAAGGTTTTGTTTTCTGTACTGGTTATTTTCTTGAGGTATGCTTTATTCATTTCAGCGAGTTCCGCATTGCGACTTAATGCCTCTGCATTTATGGCTTTATATATATAAACTTTGCCTTCATCCCCATTTAAAGCCATGGCTTTTAAATGTTTGCCATCGAGATAATTCATAATCATTAACTTGCGGTCTTCTTCATTAAAACCAGGATACACATTATCTTCCCAGTAAATACTCTCTGGGTACTCCACGGTTTTTTTAATGAATGTTTTTGGGTTGGGGTCTTGAGAACAGTGATAGTAACCAAGGATATTGGTCATAATAATGTCTTCAGTCAGATACCCGACCACAAACACCACGGCAAAAATACCACCCCACTTTAAAAACGGATCTTTAAACATAATGAACCCTTTGCAAAACAGGGCTGAATTTTAAACCCCGCAAAAGCATTTGAGCAAACAGGGATAAATAATTTTGAATAACAGAAATAGACATAGTTTTACGGCACTCGTTTGTGATGAATATCATCTTAAACGATTACCGTAAAAAGGGAAATAAATTAAGTTTAATTACTTATTAAATGAAGTTTAAAGAGAGAAGTAGTGAAATTACTTTTTAAGAAGTGAACCTAATATTTTTGCGGTCATATCAACTCTAGGTACGACTCTTTGGTAGTTCATTCGGCTTGGGCCTACTACACCTAGCACGCCTAGAATTTCGCCTTCTACTTCATAGGGTGTGGTGATAATACTGCAGTCTTGGTATATTTCGTTACCGCATTCGTGGCCTACAAACACTTGTACGCCTTGAGCTTGCATGCTTTTATCTAACAATGAAACCATTTCATTATGTTGTTCAAACGAGTTAAAGAGTGCTTTTAACTTTTCTGAACTGGCGAGCTCTTGGTAGTTTAATAAATTGGTTTTACCTGAGACTAAAAACGGCATTTTTTGTGCCAACTGACTTTCTAAAACAAAGTCGGTGGCTTGCACAATCGAGCTCATAAAGTCATTGGTGGTAGAACGAATCGTATCCATTCTAGACATTAAAAATTGTTTGGCTTCGGCTAGGTTTTTGCCTAAACAGTGTTCATTTAAATAGTTTGCGGTTTGCTGAAGTTCATCACTACTCACGGGCTTTTCTAGTTCAATAATGCGGTTTTGTACATCATTATCGTTAAACACCAATACCACTAACACACGATTTGCACCGAGTTGAATAAAGTCTATGTGTTTAAGAATCTCTTGCTGTTTATTTGGCATTAACACCAAGCTAGTCATCCCTGTAATGCCAGACAAGACTTTTGAGGCACTTTCAAGTAAGGCATCTTGATTTAACCCCACCGATAACTCATTACGAATAGAGGCTTGTTTTTGTTGCGAAAGTGGCTCATAGGTAAGTATAGAATCGAGAAAAAATCGGTAACCATTATCAGTAGGCACGCGCCCAGCTGAGGTATGTGGTGCGTGAATTAGGCCCATTTTTTCTAGGTCTGCCATTACATTACGAACCGTTGCTGAACTCAAGCCAATATCGGGTAATTTAGCAAGCGTAGTTGACCCTACCGGCTTACCGTCGTTAAGGTATAATCCCATGAGGTTTTTAAATAATAATTGTGAACGGTCGTTTAGCATTACAAGGCTCTTTAGGGTAGACTGCTAAATTATATGAACAACACGCAGTTATTCAAGTTTTTAAAGTAATATTTAGAGATTATTTAATTACATCTTAAGCCTTGCTGAGATGACATACGAGTTAAAAAATATGTTTCAATCAATCGGAATATTTGGTAAATACAAAGGCAATCAATGTTGGAAACACATTCAAACCCTTATTGATTTTTTAGAATCAAAATCATGCACGGTTTATTTAGATAAACCTTCTTGCAAAAAGTTTCCTAAACATGATTCTGTGCAGATGTTAGAACGCGAAGAATTAAAAAGTAAAATTGACCTAGCCATTATGGTGGGTGGTGATGGTACTTTTTTAGATGTAGCGCGTTGTATTACAGATAATGATGTGCCTATTTTAGGTATTAACTTGGGTCGTTTAGGTTTTTTAACGGATATTTCCCCAGACAATATGATTGAAACCATGCAAGAGGTACTTGAAGGGGTTTATCAAGAAGAGCTACGCAATGTTTTGCAAGTCAGCGTTTATGAAGAAGATAAATTGGTGTTTCAAGAACGTGCCATTAATGATGTCGTGATTCATAAAACCGACTCACCACGCATGATTGAATTTGAAACATTTGTGGATGGTCGTTTTTTAAATAGCCAACGTTCTGACGGTATGATTATCTCTACCCCAACAGGTTCTACCGCTTATGCGTTGTCGGCTGGTGGGCCTATTTTAGACCCAGGAGTTGATGCCATAACTTTAGTTTCTATTAACCCACACACCATGAGCACACGCCCTTATGTGATTAATAGCAGTAGCACAGTGGAATTGCGTGCGCATGAAAACTGTGAAAATAACTCGCAAATTATTTGTGATGGTCAAATTACTCATGAGATTTCACCAAAACACCGAACCGTTATTAAACGTAACGAACACTACCTACGTTTGCTACACCCCAAAAGCCATGACCACTTTGAGCTATTAAGAGCCAAATTGCACTGGGGTAATAAGCTTTCATAGGTTTTTTTACTTTTTATGACGTTTTTTATTCGTTTTAAAATACTGGGCATGTTAACCAACATACAATTCAATCTCGCAAATTACCAGGCCTGGTAAAATTGATTTTTACCAGGCCTGGTAAATTTATTAATATGAAATAAAAGCCATTATGCTGCAAGAACTCTCTATTCAAAATTTAGCTTTAATTGAAAAACTTCAACTGCAATTTAACACAGGTTTTACTACGTTAACGGGTGAAACAGGTGCGGGTAAATCTATTTTATTAGACGCGTTAGGATTAGCCTTAGGCGAACGTGCTGATAGTTCTTTGGTTCGTCACAACACATCTAAAGCGGATGTAACCGCCCTATTTGAAATTGAAAAATTACCCCACATACAAAACTGGCTACAAGAGCAAGAGTTAGACGATGATATGGCGTGTTATTTACGCAGAACCGTTACTTCTGAAGGTCGCTCAAAAGCGTATATTAATGGTTACCCTGTGGCGGCTAATCAGCTTAAAACCTTAGGCAGTTTTTTAATTGATATTCATGGTCAACATGAACATCAAACTCTGCTTTCAAGTCACAAGCAATTAGAGTTGCTTGATGCTTATGCCAATCACCCTAAAAATCTTAGCCAAACACAGCAAGCCTTTAAAGCTTGGCAAGATTTAAAACGTCAACTAAAACAAATTGAAGAAGAGCAAGCCGACTACCAAAGCAAGTTGGAGTTATTGAGTTTTCAAAAAAATGAGTTTGATGAAATTAACCCACAAGCCAATGAATTTGAAACCTTGTCTGAAGAACAAAGCCAACTCTCTCACGCTAACGAAATTAAATCTGCGTGCGAAAAAGCGTATACCGTTATTGAAGATGAACAAGGTGCAGTGGATTCTTTAAACCAAGCGATTCACGCTTTAGAATCTATTATTGAATTTAGCCCAGGTTTAGAAAACTTAATAACTCAACTAAACAGCAGTGTCATTGAGGTGCAAGAAGCGGCAACTGAAATTCAGCACCACGCTGAAAATATTGATTTAGATCCGCTACAACTGCAAAACGTAGAAGACCGTTTGTCTGCCCTATTTGGTTTAGCCAAAAAATACAATATTGAAGCCGAACAACTGGTTGAAAAACACCAGCAAATTCAAGAAGACTTAGAACGACTAGAACAATCAGATTCATCGTTAGAAGCTTTAAAATTGGCACTTGACCAGGCCTGGAAAAATTATCAAGAGCAAGCGAATATTCTTAAAAAATCACGCCTAAAAGCCGCCAAAAACCTAAGCAATATTGTGACTGAAGGTATGCAAACCTTGGGCATGCCTAATGGATTATTTGAAGTGGCCTTAAGTGATGCCGAGCAACCCAATGCCAATGGTACCGATAAAGTTATTTTTAATGTAACCGCAAACAAAGGCCAGCCATTACAACCGCTAGCCAAGGTAGCATCGGGTGGTGAGTTATCTCGTATTAGTTTGGCTATTCAGGTAGCAACCTCTGAAATAGCGCAACTGCCTACGCTTATTTTTGATGAGGTTGATGTAGGTATTGGCGGCGGCATTGCCGAAGTGGTTGGCCAAAAAATGCAACAGCTGGGTAAAAACAAACAAATATTTTCTATTACCCATTTAGCGCAAGTGGCATCGCATGGTCATACGCATTTGCATATACAAAAACAGACTAAAGATGAAGCAACCTTTACCCAAGTAAATGCTTTAGCAGAAGATGATCGCATTCAAGAATTGGCGCGAATGATTGGTGGCTTAAAAGTGACTGAACAAACGATTGCACACGCCAAAGAAATGTTGCAAACGGCACATCCATAAAAACCACATTTATCAATACACTCAATCTTTTGACTGTATTGATATTTAAAAACGGAATGGATAATCCAAACAAGTCCTTATTGTTTTAAACCTTTGTTTTAAAGCTGATTATAGAGCTTAGTCTGCCGCGAATTGTTGCAAAACCTCTAAAGGCACAAGTTCTAATAAAATATGGTGACAACTCTCCAGTTTCAGTTTTGGTGCCATACCTTGGTTATAAGCTTGAATCCATCTATCGGCACACAAACACCAAGCATCGCCTGGTTTTAAACCCACAAAACCATATTCTGGTATAGAGGTACTTAAATCATTACCTTGCTCTTTACTAAACGCTAAAAACTCTGCCGTCATTACAACGCAAACACCATGCACGCCATAATCGTCCTCGCCAAAATGACAAAACCCATCACGGTAATACCCAGTTGCAGGTTCTAAACAGCATATTTTCATAGGTTTACCAAACACATTACGGGTTTGGCTGACTACATTTGCAGTTTTTTTCATTTTATTTCTCACACAATGACTTTGTTTAACGCAGATACCTTAATAATAAACCTCAATGTAAATAAGCCAAAGATTTTTAAAGTAAAAAAAAGAGCCGTTAGGCTCTCTTTTAACAAATCACAAAATATTAAAACGTTCTATTTTAATAATTCAGGAGGCAAGGTACCGTAAATAACCAAACTATGGCCCGATAATTCGTAACCATTTTCTTTAGCGATTTCTTGAATTCGTTTTTCAATAATAGGGTCAACAAATTCTTTTACTTTTCCACTTTTTAAACAGACTAAATGGTCGTGATTATCACCTGTATCTAGTTCAAAAATTGAGATATTATTTTCAAAATTTAAACGTCTTACAATACCTGCTTGTTCAAACTGAGTAAGCACTCGGTAAACGGTGGCTAAACCAACTTCTTCACCTTGTTCTAAAAGAATTTTATAAACATCTTCAGCCGTTAAATGATGCTGATCACCTGAAGTTTCTAATATTTCTAAAATTTTTAATCTTGGTAAAGTCACTTTTAAACCGACTTTTTTAAGTTCTGCTCCGCTCATTTAAGCTGCCCTCTTACTTTTTTATTTTGTTATTTGGGGGTTGCTAAAACATTAACAAACCAATTAAGTTTAAATAACTTTCCGTTAACTTTGTAAACTCAATGACCCAATAATTATCTACTTAACTCTGAGAGAATGCACTGCCCTCAAGGAATTACAGGTTTTGATATATTGCTTGCCATAACAACTGCAATAAAAAGCATAATATCTCTCATATTTTGGCCACTATTTTTTTTTGATATGACTAAAGGTGCATACTGAGAATAGTGTGTATAATACCCTAAATTATCCGTAACTAAAATTTAAATAGAAATAATGATTTTACAGAAAAATGCCTTTTTAATCCCAATAAAAGGCATTCTTCATTCTGAGGAAAGCATGTCTAAAACAAATAATTCTTTTACTTTACTGGCTCGTTCACGTTCGCTTTTTTTAATTGGGCTATTCAGCATAGGTTTATTATCAGGTTGTTCTTATTTAGAGCCTTATAAAGCGCCATTAACGCAAGGTAATGTCATGACTAAAGAGTCATTATCACTGCTTCAAGAAGGGTTAACTCAATCTCAAGTTAGAGAGTTATTAGGGCCTCCAATGGGTCAAAATCCTTTTAACCCAGAGCATTGGGAATATATTTATTACAGTTCTGAAACCAACTCGCAAACTAAGAATAAACGTTCGCATGTGGTATTAACATTTGATAAAGATAAATTACTTAGCTCTTGGAAAGAAGAAAAAGAAGCCATTGACATTAATAAAGATGATTCATGGTTAGGTTTAGGTTGGTTTTAAACCATCTTAACGTCAACTTCTCCAAAAATAAAAAAAGGCCTGGTAAATTAAACTTACCAGGCCTTCTTATTTATGGTTTCTACGCTATTTTTATCTTTATTTAGCCGCTTTACGCTCTTCTTCTACTTTTTGACGACGTCTATCTCTTGGATCTACTTTTAGTGGACGGTACACTTCAATTCTATCGCCTTCTCGCAAAACGGTTTCTAAGCTAACTAATTTACTAAATATACCCACTTTATCAATTACCAGGCCTGGTAATTCTTTTAATAGTTTAGACTGCTGCAAGGCTTGTTCAACCGTGGTGCCTTTTTCAACTTGTTCTGCAAATAAGTATTGAATATCTTCTAATGCATAAGCGACTTCTATTTGAATCATATCACTCATTGATTACTCTCTTTTTATCCGTATATCTGTTTTGCACGTTCACAAAAAGAATCTACCATCGTGCTAGCTATGTGTTCAAAAATTGGCCCTATTGCCATATTTAATAATCCATTACTCACTTCAAATTCAACTTCAAATATGATTTTACACGCATCTTCATCCAGTGCTTTAAACTCCCATTCACCACGCAACGATTTAAACGGCCCATCTAATAAGTGCATTTCAATACGTTCACCTGGCACGAGATGATTTTGCGTTTTAAATGTTTGTTTAATTCCTGCTTTAGCAATAGTAACACTCGCTTGCATCTCATAATCCGTACAATTTAAAACATCTGCCCCACCACACCACGGCAAGAATTCTGGGTACGATTTTACATCATTAACCAGTGCATAAACTTGTTGGGCGGAATAAGGCAATAATGCCGTTCTAGCAATTTTCTTCATGTTAAATTAGGTTCGTTTTATGTCTTTTATTAAAAATTATTAGCTGTAAGCTAATCAATATGGCATTTTACCAGGCCTGGTATACCCTGTGGTCAAGAATCACATTCTTTAATCAACCCAGTGTTAAAATAAATAAAACCGTATGGTATATTTTAAATATGCTCACTCACTTAGCTAAAAATCTATTTTAAGCAAGTTCATTACTGGAGATTGTTGTGACCGCAATAATAAATACTCAAGCTCAAGCATGTAATCACCCACCAAGCCGTATTCAAAAGATTAGCCAAACCCTAATAACACCCTTATTCATTTTAGGCTTTATTAGTTATGCCGTTCCCAGCTTAGCGGGTAATGATAAAATCATAGAAAATCCATCTACACCGCTTTCTGATACTTGGATCGTAACTTACGAAGCAGATGATTTTACAGACGCCGTTAAAAAAGCACGCGTATTATACATACCAAAACAGTTTGGCCCACAAGCTGCATTTACCATGCAGTGCAAACCTTTTTTTACCAACTTTAGTATGGAATATATTGATCAACAAAAAAACTTGGCTGAAAACGGCAAGCTAAGCAATGCTTCATCCTCATTTGCCAAACTGGGTTACGTCTATGACGATAAACAAAAAATGACCGTAAAAGTGGGCGATAACTCAGAAACTTACCATCCTTCCGTTGGCGGGCAAACCAATCATACAACCGGTCTTTTTAAAACCCAAAACACCTTACAACCAGGTGAAATGGGAATGACTTGGTTCTATTCTTTTACCTTTAAAGAAATGCCTAGCTTTAGAGCAAGCGACACACCAGATGATGCAAAAGACTTTTTTAAGCAATTAAATAACGCCATTAAACAACAACAAAACATGAACTTTACTTTAGAAGCCGATAATGACCACATTAGAACATTTACGCTAGACACCAAACGAATGACCGATTTTGTGCCAGAAGAAGTCATGGATTTTTGTCTTACCAAACGTCAACTCAAATAAGCATCGCTACACAATCCAAAAGGCCTGCTATAATACCGAACAACTTATACACAAGTTGATAAATAAAGGTTTCACTTAGCATTTTGGATTGTTTAACCACCCAATTAATCGCCCAGCTAAAACCACACAACTTAATACTGATTTAAAGATAACACCATGGCTAAAAAGAAAAAATTTAATAAAGAAAATACCATTGCTCTCAATAAAAAAGCACGTTTTGACTATTTTATAGAAGAATCGCTAGAAGCAGGGTTAAGCCTAGAAGGTTGGGAAGTAAAAAGCCTACGTGCTGGTAAAATTCAACTGGGTGAAAGCTATGTGACCTTTAAAGATAACCAGGCCTGGCTATTTGGTGCCTTAATTACCCCACTAATGACCGCATCGACCCATAACTTTCACGACCCATTACGCACTCGCCAACTACTACTGCACCGCCGTGAAATTAACCGCCTACGTGGTCTAGTCGAAATTGACGGTTCCACCGTTGTGCCTTTAGAACTCTATTGGAAGCAAGGTAAAGTTAAGCTATCCATTGGCCTAGCCAAAGGTAAAAAACAGCACGACAAACGTGCCACCATGAAAGAACGTGATTGGAATCGAGACAAACAACGTATTTTAAAAGGTGATATTCGATAAATTCATTAATCGATTCACACAAACCTGTTAAGTTTTCATCACCCTTTTAAATAATAAAACCTAGAAAATCGCGTTTTTTAGGTTTTTATTCAAACCATCCCTTGAATTATTTTGATTCACCCCCAATAATACCTCAACTCTTATAAATTCCCCTTGCTAACCAAAATATCGGTTAACAAGAAAAATTCGGGGCTGTACTGGTTTCGACGGGGAGTACAAAATTTGAGATGCATGTCGTGCCTGAATGATGCACGTAAATCCTTATTTCAATTTTGTTATAGTTGCAAACGACGATAACTACTCTCTAGCAGCTTAGGCCGCTAGTGCAGCTCAGGCAAGTTGTCTATGGCCCCTGATCGCTGTATCATCTTACATAGAACCGTGTTAAATACGTGTTTGGGTGTTTAGCATCAAACTTCACAAGCTCGCTTAATGTGTTCCCTGCTGGCCGGGAAGCATTGTAGTTAAATGAATAGACCAAATAAACATGTAGATTTTTAGATGGCGGCTTCGCGGACGGGGGTTCGACTCCCCCCAGCTCCACCAATTTCGTTTTTCAAGAAAGACTAATTAGGTTTAATAAAATCAAATTAGTTCTTTATACAAGGGCCTTATGGCCCTTTTTTTGTTAAAAATTCTATATAAGATTTAAAATACAATTCATATAGTTTTTTATCAAACACATATTTTTCATGTATTTAAACGTCATTTTCAAATTCATAAGTCAATATTGTAGTGGTCTAATAAAACCACACAGCTCTTCATGCTAAAACTTGTCAATCTCTAGTTATAAACTGAACTTCAGGCTCAACCAGTAATTATTTGCCTTCAAGGGGTACTTACGTCTACTTTTCTTTCGTCTATGAATCGTGCAAAACTTTCACTTAATTTATCAGTGCGTTTTTACAGATATATTTGTCTTCAAACTGTTGATATCGATAGATTACTGTATAATTGCCAAAATTAAAAAAAAAGGTCTTTTATGAGCAACCAAATTAAAAAACATATTATCTCTTGGGATCAACTTCATAGAGACTGCAGAGCCTTAACACATGAATTAATTGCGCTTGATAAAAAGTGGGATGGCATTATTGCGATTACACGTGGCGGTATGATTCCCGCTGGTATTATTGCACGTGAACTTGGAATCCGAGTTGTTGATACTATTTCGGTTAGAACCTATAGTCATAAAGAAATAAGTGAGCCTGTTGTGTTGAATGACGTAACAGCAACAACCGATGGTGAAAATTATCTATTAATTGATGATTTAGTTGATACAGGTAAAACGGCAAGGTTTGTTCGTGAACGACTACCAAAAGCTTATTTTGCAACCGTATACGCAAAGCCTGAAGGTAGACCTTTAGTAGACAACTTTATAACGGAAGTACCACAAGATACTTGGATTTATTTTCCATGGGATTTGGAATTAGATTACGTAAAACCAATCTCCAAACACGCAGATGAATAAACGTATTTTTCATTAGATAGTTAAAATAGATGATTAAAATAGATGGTTAAAAATGCTTTTTAACCATCCTATTAAAACGTTGATATTTCTCTATACAACCCTAATTAAAGCTTTTGAATAATCTAATCTATTAGTTTTTTCACTCTTATCTGAGCAATTTTAATCAGTTCTGCAACGGATACAGGCCATTCAATCTCTTCTGTTTGATTTAAGCGCTGTTGCATCAATGTCAATATCTGTGTCTTATTCATCCCTGTAACAGCGACCACAAATGGATACCCCATTTTGTTTTCGTATTCATGGTTTAACTTCTTAAATAACATCAGTTCATCTTCACTCAAACTGGATAAACCTGCCTGCTGTTGTTCTGATTGAGAAAAACCTGGTTGAGCTTTGCCTACACCAAGCTTAGGGTGTAGTTGCAACGCTTGTTTCTGAAGACCTAAAGGCGCATTTTTGATTGCAACAGCCAGTTTATTTTGCATATCTAAAGCACTCATAAATGGACGAGATTCCTCTAAGACTGGTAAAACCCAATCACAATGTTCCAATAACGACTTACACTGCTCTAAAAAGGATTTGGTCGGTAATTTATTAAGTTCGTCCAATGTCATAAAATAAATACTTCTCTATTTAATTTAGTTTCTAAATGCCCATTTAGTCATGCGTTTTTCTAATAATGCAAACAACGTATAAACGGCTAAGCCTTCTATTGCTAAAACAACCAGGCCTGCAAAAACTAACGGAACGTCAAAATTGGCTTGAGCTGAAAGCATTAAATGCCCTACACCTGAATTAGCAGCAACGGTCTCTGCAACCACCGAACCAACAAACGCTAAAGTGATTGAAATTTTTAAGGCTCCAAAAAAATACGGCAGTGTATTAGGAATACCGACTTTAAGTAAGATTTGACGTTTACTGGCTCTAAGTGCTCGCATTACATCAACCACTTCTGGTTCTAAAGTTGCCAGGCCTGTTGATACATTAACAACAATTGGAAAGAATGAGATAAGCCATGCGGTTAAAATTGCTGGCGTTGTACCAATACCAAACCATAGTACTAAAATAGGCACAACGGCCACTTTAGGTACCGTTTCAAAGGCAATAAATAACGGATATAAAGCATTGTATAAGGTTTTTGAATTACCAATTAATGCCCCAACAGCCACTCCAAAGACAACCGAAATGGCAAAACCAATAATGGTGGTTTTTAAAGTTTGCCAACCATTTTCAAGTAACGCATCTTGATATTCCACCATCGATTGAAATATTCGAATAGGTGATGGTAAAAAATACTCGGGAATATTTCCCAACATACACGTTATCTGCCAAATACCAATGGCTGAAAAAAATATCAGTAAAGGTGCGCCATATTCATAAGATTTGGATTCCGTTAATGATGACCATGCGGTTTTTTTCATGCTGCCTCCTTAGCCGCTTTAATAAAGCCACGGAGTTTTTGTACAAGATGCGTAAATTCCGTATCGTAACGAATATCAATGGATCTTGGACGAGTAAAATCGACTTTTTCTTCATGAACAATTTGTCCTGGTCGAGTAGACATAACATAAATATCATCTGCCAAATAAGAGGCTTCTTCTAAGTCATGAGTAACCAATAAAACGGTAAACTTTTTGGCCTCTTGAAGTTCACTCAACATAACCCAGAGCTCTTCACGAGTAAAAGAGTCTAAAGCACCAAATGGTTCATCTAAAATGAGTAAACTTGGTTCATGCACTAAGGCACGGCAAATAGATGCTCGCTGTTGCATTCCCCCTGATAGCTCCCATGGAAAACTATCTTCATAGCCTTTTAAACCCACTTGTTCTAGTAACTCAGTTGCTTTATCAATGTATTTTTGTTTATTTTTTCGGTACTGCCTTTCGTAATCAGGGCTAACTTCAAACGGTAACAATACGTTATCTATAATATTTCGCCATGGTAACAACGTTGATTTTTGAAAAGCCATTCCAACCCCAGAAACAGGGCCATTAACTTCACGATTATTCATAAAGACATAACCTAACGTCGGGGCTTGCAACCCCGATAATAACTTCATCATGGTTGATTTACCGCAGCCACTAGGACCTACAACTGCAGTAAAACTTCCTTTTTTTATGGTTAAATTGACTTCATGAATAGCCATGTCTTCAAGTTTTTCTGAACCGTTGTAACTCAAAGAAACTTTTTCTAGCTGTATAAAATCAGACATAACTTACATCTCTCTTTCTGATTTCGCTGGTAAGTAGGCTTCTGTAAACACATTTTTAGCGAGTGGCTTATTTTTAAAAGTATAGGTATAACCAATTTGCTCAATCGATTCTGCTAAACGTCCATAATCCACATCCCCAAAGCCGTTCGCTTTAACGTCCTCAGTCATAACATTATCGTTAATACACATCTGTAAACGCTCTAATTCAACAGATTCTTTGGCAATCTTATTTTTAGCCATAACTAACTTAATGGCTTCTGCTGGATGTTCGATGGTGTATTTCCAGCCTTTAATTGTTGCTTTAATAAATCCTTTAACAACTTCTGGATGTTGTTTTGCATACTCCGGATTAACAATCAAAGTATTACCATAAAGTTTTAAACCATAATCAGCCATTAACATGACATTAATGTCTTCAGGCTTTAAACCTATTTTCTTTAAATTTAAGAATGATGAAAATGAAAAGCCGGCAATCGCATCAACACGCTTTTGAACCAGCATGGATTCACGAACAGAAAAACTCACATTATCGATAGTCACTTTTGAAGCATCAACCCCTGCCACTTTAGTGAACGCTTTCCATTGTGCATAGGCACCATCTGGCGCTGGAGCGCCTAAAATTTTACCTTCTAAATCTTTAGGCTTAGAAACGCCTGTTTGTTTGGTTCCTATAATGGCAAATGGCGGTTTGTTATAGACCATTAAAATACCTTGCAATTTAGAGCTAGGATTTTGATCTTTAAATTTAATTAATGAATTGATGTCTGCAAAACCAAACTCATAAGTACCAGAAGCTACTTTAGGAATAGCATCTAAGGAACCTTTACCTGAATCAATGGTGACATCCAAACCTTCTTCTTTATAAAAGCCTTTATCAATAGCTGCTAAATAAGCGGCAGAAGGTCCTTCAAACTTCCAATCAAGTGTAAATTTAACTGGGGTGGCGGCAAAAGCCGATAAACTTGTTGTCGCTAAAACGGCGGCAAAAAACATCTTTAATTTCATGAGAGTAATCTCCATTGTTCTCATTAAGAGAGGATCGTTTAATAAAATTAATGTCGACGCCGTTGCCAACAAATTTGTAATAGATAGATTTATTTAGATATTAATTTCAGATTTATTTGGATAATGTTTTTCATGCCAATGTGTGGCAATTTGTTCCCGAGTACATACCCATACGTCTTGTTTTTTTTGTATATATTCAATAAAACGTTTAAGTGCCGCAAATCGACCAGGCCTGCCAATTAATCGACAATGCAGGCCAATTGACAACATTTTGGGTTCAGTTTCACCTTCTTCATACAAAACGTCGAATGAATCTTTTAAGTATTGAAAAAACTGTTCGCCTGAATTAAAACCTTGCGAAGTGGCAAAACGCATATCATTTGCGTCAAGGGTATATGGCACAATTAAATGCGGTTTGTCATCGTCTGTTGCAGGGTTATTTATCCAATAGGGTAATTCATCGGCATAAGAGTCTGCATCATATAATGGCGTTGTTTGTTGCAAAATAATTTTACGTGTACGATCATTATTGCGACCAATATACCAACCTGCTGGTGGCTTGCCTGTCATTTGGGTGTGAATTTCTAACGCTTTTTGAATATGCATGCGCTCTACTGCTTCTTGTACATTTCGGTAGTCAATCCAACGGTAACCATGAGAAGCGATTTCCCAATTAGCCTCTAACATAGCATTCACTGCGTTAGGATTACGTTGCAAAGCCATAGCCACACCAAAAACGGTTACAGGCATATTATTTTGGGTAAACAACTTATGTAATCGCCAAAAACCAACTCTTGTACCATATTCATAAACCGATTCAATACTCATATGACGTTGACCAGGCCATTCAGAAGCCCCCACCACTTCGGATAAAAAAGCTTCTGACGTCTTATCACCATGCAATATGCAGTTTTCGCCACCTTCTTCATAATTAATAACAAACTGTACAGCGATACGAGCACCACCCGGCCAAGAAACTTTTGGTGGATTTTGTCCGTAACCGATTAAATCTCTGTCGTAGAGTTTTACCATTGCTTAAGCCTTTTAATTACTGTTTTAAACTCTGCTTGTAGGTTTGATACCAACCGTCAAGTAAAGTACGTTCTTGTTCTGTCATTTTAGTGAGATTACCTATTGGCATGACATGGGTGGTGACTGTTTGTGCATAAACCATATCCGCATTACGTTCTAAATCACTTTGTGTTTCTAAAGCGACCCCTTTTGGCGCAACTTTAAATGCAGGATCGGTTGGATTAACAGCATGACAAGTAGCGCAACGCTGTTGTATAACCGGAGCAATTTGCTCATAACTAACGGAAGAACTAAGGGTAACGTCTGTTTTTTTAGGCATGGTCAAATACGCTAGCACAGCCATTAAAATAGCGGCAACGGGTAACATCCAAACTTTATTTTGACCACGGTTTTTAAGGTTAAAGTAGTGTCTAACAAACACACCAATTAAAGAAATTGCAGCAAGAACCAGCCAGTTATATTCGCTACCATAAGTCAGCGGGTAATGGCCACTGATCATAATAAACAGAACGGGAAGCGTAAAATAGTTATTGTGTAATGAACGTTGATAACCAAGTTTGCCTACTATTGGATCAGGAATTTCACCCTTTTCCATCGCTTTTACCATGGTTTTTTGTGAAGGAATAATGCCAAAAAAGACATTGGCGACCATAATAGTACCAATAATGGCTCCAACGTGAATATAAGCTGCTTTTGCACTAAAGATTTGAGTTAAAACATAGGCAACGACTGTTAAACCAATAAAGATTATCCAAAAGAATAAAGTGCCATTTTCTGACAACTTAGTTTTGCATAGTTGATCATATACAACCCAAGATAACAGCATAGAAAGTAGACTAATGGCAATGGCAAGGTTAGGTGAAATATCCATAACAGAGCTATCAACAAGTGTCATACTTGGTGTCATATAGAACACCAAAATCATCATAGCAAAACCCGTTATCCAAGTTAGGTAGGCTTCCCACTTAAACCAATGCAACACATCGGGTAGTTTTTCAGGCGAGTTTTCAAACTTTTCAACGTGATAAAACCCACCGCCATGTACAGCCCATAAATCGCCTGCCACACCTTTGTTTAAACCGGGTTTATTACGTTCTAAATTACCTTCTAGCCAGTTAAAATAAAATGAAGCACCAATCCATGCTATCCCTACAATAAGGTGTATCCATTTTATATTTAAATTTAACCACTCAATAATTTGAGGATCCATGTCGTTCTCCCTTAATGGCTTAGAACACTTATCCCCAACATTTAGAGAATAAGATTAATTATCTTTTAATAAAGCATAAAGATCCGGCTCAACGGCCTTCTCACTTAGCTGTAATCCTTGCTCGATATGATCAATATGATCAATCATCATTTTTTCAGCAACTTCTGGTTTACCGTTTTGTAAAATGTCTACCAATGTGTTGTGATCAATACAAGCGCAACCACCTGAGCCCGTTAAGTTATATTGCGACACTATTAGAGAAGTTCTAGCAATTAACTGTTTAGCAATTTCTTCTAAAGCTTGATTACCAGCCGCTTCAGCAAGAAAAAAGTGAAACTCTGTTGATTTACGTAACCCTTTTGCAAGATTTCCTAAATCAAACATGCGATTCTCTTCCCTAACCATTGAACTTAACATTTCTGCTTGGTAATCCGTAAGATGGCCAGTTAACTTTTTTGCTATCGCTCCTTCAATAATTTTTCGGGCTTCAAAATACTGTTCAACGTCTTCTGGCGGAGTCGCCACAACACTTGCTCCGACATTTGGCTTAATCTCTACAACACCTTCATGTGAAAGCCTTAATAGTACTCTGCGTATTATTGTACGACTCACGCCAAAAATTTCGGCTAGAGGTACCTCAGTTAAACGGGAACCTGGTTGCAACTTTTGCTCAAGAATGACATCAAACAGTCTGTCATAAATGACTTGTTCTTGGTTTCTTGATCCTTTCGACTTTTCCATGTTTACAAAACTCCTTCCAATAGAAAATCAATCTCAAAAAACCTTGTTCCTGACATTGATTGTATACAATTTATAAAAACAATGGTAACTATTTTTTACCGTTTTTTCATAATTTATCTTAACTGCAATCTAACAATTTAGAACTTAACTGCTCTTAAACCTTTAATTTAATGGGTTTTAATCATATTTTTAAAACTCAAGATTATTAGTTAATTTTAAACTTTTTTCTCTTTCCTCACGGTTTAATTCTTACTATTTGTATACAAAATTTAAATATATTGTCTTTACTATGATAATTAAACCTATTATTAATATTTAAGATTGTGTACAATCAATTAAAACATTTGAAAACAAAATAAAAGGCTGTTTTTTATGAGCGGACTGACAACACATATTTTAGATACCAGCTTAGGTTTACCTGCTGAGGGTGTGCATATAAAACTTTTTAAATATTCCCAAGATGGGTTTACCTTAATAAATGAAGTCGTAACAAATATTGATGGTAGATCAGAGCAACCGCTATTAACATCAGCGCAAATGGAAATTGGTACTTATCAACTATTATTTGAAATGGCCCCCTATTTTAAACACACACAAAACAATCTAATAGAACCGTTATTTTTAAGTGATATACCGATTCAGTTTAGTATTTCAGATAAAGACGCTCACTATCATGTTCCATTATTGGTATCACCTTTTGGCTTTAGTACCTATCGCGGTAGCTAATCTATTTTAATTCAAGAGATAACATTATGAATTCAAACGATATTAAATTCTTTTTAGGCCAAAAACTCGTTACCGTAAAAGACTGTTCACCTACTCTAACATTGCTTAATTACCTTAGAACAGAAGCCGATTTAGTTGGAACTAAAGAGGGTTGTGCTGAAGGTGATTGCGGGGCTTGTACTGTTGTTTTAGTGGAATTACAACAAGGTCAAATAACTTATAGAGCGGTTAATGCCTGCATACTTTTTTTACCTATGTTGGATGGAAAACAAGTTTTAACTGTAGAACACCTTAAAAACCAAGATAATCAACTGCATCCTGTTCAACAAGCCATGGTTGATCATCATGCTTCTCAATGTGGTTTTTGCACGCCTGGTATTGTTATGTCTGGTTTTGCTTTATACCAAAACACGCGTCTTTCTAAAAACGATTCGAGCTCAAATTACCAGGCCTGTAATAATGCGTCAGCCCAAACAGATTGTTTAAATAAAACCTATGCGGGTAATCTTTGTCGATGCACCGGTTACGGCCCTATTATTGAATCTGCAAAAACATTTATTCAAAAAGCGCTAGAAAACCAAGTGACTATTGAACAAGAAAATGCCGACATCATAAAACAACTTAAAAGCATTACTCCAAAATGTAAAAAATCTTTTACTAACAAGGCGCAAACCTATATTCAACCAAGCAATATCACTGAACTCAATAACGCCTTAGACTCAACACCTTCTGCTCACTTATTAGCAGGTGCAACTGATTTAGGTTTATGGGTTACCAAACAGCGTAAAAAGCTAGAAACACTTATCTATTTAGGTCAAATTCCTGAATTAAAAACCATTACCGAAAAAGAAGATTACATTGAGTTGGGTGCATCGGTAACTTATAGCGAAGCCATGCCTGTATTAATCAAACACTTTCCACAAATGGAAGGGTATTTAGAAAGACATAGCTCAACACAAATACGTAACTCTGGAACCATCGTTGGCAATATCGCAAATGGCTCCCCCATTGGTGATATCCCTCCTCCCTTTATTGCTTTGGGCGCAAAAATTACTTTAAGTAGTGTACAAGGCTCACGAGAAATGCTTTTAGAAGACTACTTTATTGCCTATGGTAAACAAGACCGTAAAGCAAATGAATTTATAGAAAAAGTTCGCGTACCTATTAATAGACCAGGCCTGTTTAATTTATACAAAATTTCCAAACGATTTGAACAAGATATCTCTTCAGTAAGTGCTGCGTTTTATATTGAATTAAACCATAACGAAATTACTACGGTTCGCCTTTGTTATGGCGGAATGGCCGCTACGCCATTAAGAGCAAAACAAACCGAAGCGGCGCTTATTAATACAACCTGGAATCTTGAAAATATTGACCAGGCCTGTTTAAAACTCAGTGAAGACTATCAACCTTTTAGTGATTTTAGAGCATCTAGTGAATACCGAATAGCGGTTGCTAAAAATCTTTTACGTAAGTTTTTTATTGAATCGCAATCTAAAAATTTGCTCTCTGACTCTCCTCAAAATACAGCCATTCAAATCTTGCATACAGGGGAGATTAAACATGCTTAATACAATGCCTTCTACCGAACCACAGCGACTCCCTAAAATCAAAACAGGTGTAAGTGCTAAGGTAAAACATGATAGTGCCGAAAAGCACGTAAGTGGTGAAGCCTTTTATATTGATGACCTACCTGAACCGCGTGATTTACTGCATGTATATATTGCACAAAGTGAACAAGCTCACGCTAAGGTTTTGTCTTTAGATATTTCAAAGGTAATTGCCTTTCCTGGCGTTACAAAAGTGCTTACCGCAAAAGATGTGACAGGTAAAAATGATTTTGCGCCAGTGATTGATGGTGATCCTATTTTTGCAGATGGTTTAGTTGAATATATTGGCCAATCCCTTTTTGCGGTTGCTGCCGATTCTATTGACATAGCGCGTGAAGCGGCGCAATTAGCGGTTGTAGAATATGAACCTTTACCTGCCATAACAACCGTTAAACAAGCCTTAGAACAAAATTCCTTTGTGCTGGAATCTAAAACCTTTTTGCGTGGTAATCCACATGAAACACTTTTAAAAGCCAAATACCGAATTCAAGGTGAAATAGAGATTGGTGGTCAAGATCATTTTTATTTAGAATCCAATGTTGCAATGGCTATTCCTGGTGAAGACAACGACATCAAGGTTCATAGTTCAACTCAACACCCTACTGAAGTGCAGCATTGTTGTGCAAGAGCCATTGGTTTACCCGATCACGCCATTCATGTAGAGATGCGTCGTATGGGTGGCGGTTTTGGAGGAAAAGAGTCTCAACCCGCTTTATTTGCGAGCATTGCTGCTCTGGTTACGCATCACACCAAACGGCCTGCTAAAGTGCGTTTAGATAGAGATGATGATATGACTATGACTGGCAAACGACATGATTATGTCATTCAGTATGATGTTGGTTTTGATCAAGACGGTTTAATTGAAGCCATTGCCTTTGAAGCAGCTTCTCGTTGCGGAATGTCTGCCGATTTATCTGCATCCATTAATGATAGAACCATGTTCCATTTAGATAATGCCTACTACCTAGATAATGTTTCAATCGTATCACACCGTTGCAAAACACATACTGTTTCTAATACCGCATTTCGTGGTTTTGGTGGCCCACAAGGCATGGTTGCCATAGAACGTGTTATGGATGAAATTGCTTATCACACAAAGCAAGATCCTTTATCGATTCGTAAACTAAACTACTATGGCATTAATGATCGCAACATTACCCCTTATTACATGCCCGTTACCGACAATATTATTCATGAAATTACAGCTGAACTTGAAGCCAGCTCTGACTATAAAACACGCCTTAAAAACGTCATGCAGTTTAATGAAAATAGTCCTTATATTAAAAAAGGGATTGCTCTTTCACCGGTTAAATTTGGTATCTCTTTTACAGCAACCCATTTAAACCAAGCAGGGGCTTTATTACACATATACACCGACGGCTCAATTCACCTTAACCACGGTGGAACAGAAATGGGGCAAGGCTTATTTACCAAAGTAGCACAAATTGTAGCAGAAGAGTTTCAGGTTGAAATTGAACAAATAAAAATCACCGCAACCGATACCGCTAAGGTACCCAATACATCGCCAACAGCGGCTTCTAGTGGTTGTGACTTAAATGGTAAAGCCGCACAAAATGCCGCCATTATTTTAAAAGAAAGATTAATTGATTTTGCAAGTAGTCAATATAAAGTGGATAGCACTAATATCCAATTTACGGCAAAAGGTGTGCAAATCGGTCATGAAATAGTGGCTTTTAAAGATTTGGTTATGCAGGCTTACTTTGCCCGTATTTCACTCTCTACAACAGGCTATTATCAAACACCTAAAATTCATTTTGACCAAACAATGGGTAAAGGCCACCCCTTCTTCTATTTTGCTTATGGTGCAGCGGTCTCAGAAGTCACGATAGATACGCTTACTGGTGAATACAAAGTAAATCGCGTAGATATCGTGCATGATTGTGGCGACAGTATTAACCCTGCAATTGATACTGGGCAAATTGAGGGTGGTTTTATTCAAGGTATGGGCTGGTTAACCACGGAAGAGTTAGTTTATGATGATTCAGGTCGCTTAAGAACACATGCACCCTCTACCTATAAAATCCCATCTTTTGGTGATCGTCCAAAAGAAATGAATATTCATCTGCGTTGTGATGCTAACCGCGAAGATACAATATACCGCTCTAAAGCTGTTGGCGAACCACCGTTAATGTTAGGAATTAGTGTATTTAATGCTTTAACACATGCTGTGGCCAGCGTTGCAAATTACCAGGCCTGTCCAAAACTGGATGCCCCGGCCACACCCGAACGTGTTTTGTTAGCTTGTGAAGCATTACGCCAAAATCACAAGGATGAACAGCATGTTTAATTTGGAATCTTTAGCCAATCTAGCAGAAACAAAAGAACCTTTTGTACTGGTAACAGTCGGTAAGGTACAAGGTTCGTCTCCACGAGAAATGGGAGCCAAAATGATGGTTACTCAATCTCAAATCATTGGTACGATTGGAGGTGGTAACTTAGAATTTTTTGCTATTAAACAAGCAAAAGAACACCTTAGCCAGTCTATTGAAAATCAAATTACAGAATATACAACCCCTCTTACCCCACAATATGATCAGTGTTGCGGTGGTGTTGTGCAGTTATTATTTGAAAAAGTGAATCCTCAAACCTCTGGTTGGCTTAAAAACTTAAAAAAATATCTGTTTCAGAATCAAAATTACCAGGCCTGGTTAATTACCGATTTACAACAAAATATTCGATATATACATACTGATAAAAAAGCCCAACAATCCACTGATAAAATTCACTGGCTACCTAAAAAAAATCAATTAGTCGAACCTATTCATAACGCATCTCTACCAGTTTATATTTTTGGTACAGGACATGTTGGCAAAGCCATTGTGAATCAATTACAACATTTAAATGTAAACATAACCTGCATCGATAGCCGCTTAGAACAACAGCCCGTTAATAACGCAAGTAATGTACATTCTGTACACACAACAAACTGGCAAACCTATGTATCAGAAGCCCCTAACAACGCTTACTTTTTAGTTTTAACACATAGCCATAAATTAGATTATGAAATCACTGAAGCCATTTTAAAACGTAATAACCATACGTATTTTGGATTAATTGGCTCCAAAACTAAAAAGATTCGTTTTCAAAGACAACTAAAAGCATCTGGTATTACAGATACACAGCTAAACAGCTTAACTTGCCCAATTGGCCTACCGTCTATTCAAGGTAAAACGCCAGAAATTATTGCTGTTTCGGTTGTCGCTCAAATTTTACAAATACAAAGCATGGCTAATATAAACAATCAGCCAACGGATTTATCTACAACAAAAAGGAACCATTATGTGTGATTGCCAATCTAATTCTACAACAAGCGGCAGTAAAGAATTTATGCGTCATGCTATTGAGCTATCGCAAACCAAAATGGAAGCGGGATTTGGTGGCCCATTTGGTGCCGTTATTACAAAGGACGGAAAAATTATTGCCGAAGGCTATAACCAAGTCACCTCTAGCAATGATCCTACCGCTCATGCCGAAGTAACAGCCATTCGCGAGGCCTGTAAATTTCTAGAATCATTTGACTTATCTGGTTGTGAAATTTATACCAGTTGCGAACCTTGCCCTATGTGTTTAAGCGCTATTTACTGGGCCAGGCTTGAAACCATCTATTATGCAAACTCTCGTGAAGATGCTGCCGATATTGGTTTTGATGATGAAATGCTGTACTCCGAAATTTCAAAACCCATTTCAGAAAGAAGTATTCCAACCCACAGAATGTTAGAAGACGAAGCGATTCGTCCTTTTAATGATTGGAAAAACAAGAGCGATAAAATTCGTTATTAAAGTCTTTGGCTAAGGTGCATACCATGACAGATACAATACAACCTAGATTAAAACTGGCCCAAATTACTAAAGAGTTCCCTGGTTGCTTGGCAAATGACAGTGTTGACTTAACCATCAACCCTGGGGAGATTCATGCATTATTAGGCGAAAACGGCGCGGGTAAAAGCACGCTAGTTAAGATGATTTATGGCCTTATGAAACCTGATAAAGGCCAAATGATTTGGGAAGGTTCTCCAATAGAAATTGATAGCCCCAAAGAGGCTCGAAGTATAGGCATAGGCATGGTATTTCAGCATTTTTCTCTTTTTGATGCTTTAACCGTACTCGAAAATATAGCCGTGGGAATAGATGGCGAGTTTAATCTTAAAAAATTAGAACAGCGTATTATTCAAGTTTCAGAAGATTATGGCTTACATATCAATCCAAAAATGTATATTCATGACTTATCGGTTGGTGAACGACAGCGTGTCGAAATCATACGCTGCCTACTTCAAGATCCTAAACTGCTTATTATGGATGAACCAACCTCTGTACTTACCCCCCAAGAAGTCAATAAATTATTTGTTACCTTACGTCGCCTCTCATCTGAAGGTGTTTCAATTCTATATATAAGTCATAAACTCGATGAAATTAAAGCGCTTTGTCATCGCGCAACCATACTTAGAGGTGGTCGCTATATCCAAGAAGTTGATCCAAGCCAAGAGACGGCAAAAAGTATGGCTCAACTCATGGTGGGTGAAAAAATTAACCCACCTAAACGAGAATTCTCTACAGAATATGGAAAAGAAGTTATTCGAGTTCAAAATCTATCGGTTAAATCTGACCAAGCCTTTGGTAACGATTTAATAGATGTGAATTTTGTCATCCGTGAAGGTGAAATACTCGGTATTGCTGGTATTGCTGGTAACGGTCAAACAGAATTATTATCGGCCTTAAGTGGCGAAGCGGATACCGAAGTTGACAGCATTATCATTCATGGTAGACCTAGCGGTAACTTACCTTCTAATCAACGCAGAATGATAGGTATGGCTTATGTGCCAGAAGAGCGTTTAGGGCACGGCGCTGTTCCCAACGATTCCTTGCATCAAAATGCTTTTTTAAGTGGTTATAAGGCACAAAACTTACAAAAAAATGGCTTTATTAATTTTAAAAAGCGTGATGAATACGCACAATTGATTTGTGACAAATACAATGTAAAACAATCTGGTATTCAATCTCTTGCTAAAAGTCTTTCGGGAGGGAATTTACAAAAATTTATCGTTGGTCGTGAGATAGAACAAGCGCCAAGTATCTTGATTGCGGCACAACCTACTTGGGGTGTTGATGCGGGAGCTGCGGCGGCTATTCACCAATCTATTTTAGATTTAGCTGAAAAAAAGAGTGGCATTTTAGTCCTCTCGCAAGATTTAGATGAACTCTTTGAAGTTTGTGATTCTATTTGTGTGATCTACGAAGGTACGCTTTCTGAAGCCTACCCTATTTCAAACGTGAGTCGCGAACAAATTGGTCTTCTTATGGGAGGAATTTCGACTCCTAATCCAAAATTGAATGGAGATGATGAACATGTTGCTTAGATTAGAAGCTCGAAGCATTCCTTCGAAAAAAATGACCTATCTTTCGCCTGTAATTGCGGTTTTGTTAACGGTTTTATCTGGCATGATAATTTTTGCTTCTATGGGAAAATCTCCTATTGAAGGAACCTACGTATTTTTTATAGAACCTATTACCAATATTTATGGATTAGGTGAACTCGCGGTAAAAGCCACGCCATTAATTTTAATTGCCTTAGGATTAGCCGTAGGCTTTAAAGCCAATATTTGGAATATTGGTGCCGAAGGTCAACTTATTATAGGGGCTATTCTAGGCGGTGGACTTGCCTTATGGTTTTATGAATCTGAAAGTGCCTGGTTGCTTCCTATGATGATTCTATTTGGTGCCATAGGAGGTATGCTCTGGGCTGCAATTCCTGCTCTATTAAAAACGAAATATAATACTAATGAAATTTTAACCAGCTTAATGCTTACTTATGTCGCTATTCTGTTTTTAAATTTTATGGTGAATGGTCCCTTCCGAGATCCTTCAGGTTATAACTTTCCTGAATCACGCTTATTTAGTGATTCTGCACTATTACCCATATTGATTGAAGGAACTCGATTAAACCTAGGTACGCTTATTACGGTTATTGTACTTATTGGGCTGTGGGTCATGCTATCTAGAACGATTATCGGCTTCCAAGTAAACGTTGTTGGTCAGTCACCAAATGCGGCTAAATATGCTGGGTTTAATCATAAAAAAATCGTGTGGTTTGCTTTTCTTTTAGGTGGTGCAATGGCGGGCATGGCGGGCATAATGGAAGTCTCTGGCCCTATCGGTCAACTACTTCCTTCTATATCGCCAGGTTATGGATTTACAGCCATTATTGTGGCCTTTTTAGGCCGACTTCATCCATTAGGGATTCTACTGGCGGGTTTAATTATGGCTATCTCTTATTTAGGTGGTGAAAATGCACAAATTGCGCTTGGACTTCCTGTTGCCTTAACAGGGCTTTTCCAAGGATTATTACTGTTTTTCTTATTAGCGACCGATGTGTTGATTATGTACAAAATTCGCTTTACTTATAATCTAAAAAACACCACTCCAGAGGGGTTATAAAGATGGATATACAAATTATTTCATTAATTATGGTCACCATAATCAGTGCGGCCACCCCTTTATTACTAACCGCTTTAGGTGAATTAATCTCTGAAAAATCTGGTGTATTAAATTTAGGTTTAGAGGGAATGATGATTGTCGGCGCGGTAGTCGCTTTTGCGACAGTAACCTATACAGGTAGCGCGACTTTAGCGGTTATTTCTGCTGCATTAGCGGGTATGGCCATGGCATTAATATTTGGTATCTTAACCTTATCGCTGCAGTCAAACCAAGTCGCAACCGGTTTAGCCTTAACTATTTTTGGTCTCGGTTTAAGTTCATTATTAGGCAGCGATTTAGTTGGCGTTGCTTATGAGGGGTTGCCAAAACTTAATATTGAATTTTTGAGTCAGATTCCATTTTTTGGAAACGTACTTTTTAGCCATGACATTCTGATTTATTTTTCACTTATCATGGTTTATGTAAGTTACTGGTTTTTAAATAAAACTCGCTATGGTCTTATATTAAGAGCTGTAGGTGAATCACATGATGCCGCTCATGCTATTGGCTACCCTGTTATTAAAATTCGATATATGGCTGTACTGTACGGTGGTGCAATGAGTGGCCTTGCTGGTGCTTATTTATCACTTTCTTACTCACCTATGTGGGCTGATAACATGACAGCAGGTCGTGGTTGGATTGCTGTGGCCTTAGTGGTATTTGCTATGTGGATGCCTTCTCGAATTCTAATGGGAGCTTATATGTTCGGTGGAATTACCATTTTACAATTACATGGACAAGGATTAGGGATTTCTATTCCTTCTGAATTCTTCTCAATGCTGCCTTACTTAGCCACGATTATTGTTCTTGTTATTATTTCGAAACAAGCACAAAATAATTTTGCACCTGCCAATTTGGGTAGCCCTTTTCACCCGACACATTAACTTTTTTAAATACTAAAAAAGGGGCTTTTAAAGCCCCTTTTTTTTACTCTTAAACGAATTACTCACTAATGTAGTTGATGAGCATATTTTAGTAGTTTCTCTAAATATTCCGCTTTTTGTTCTCTTTCTAAAAAACTCGCTTCAAAGGCATTTTTAGAAATATCAATTAATTCACTTTTCGTTAACTCTAAACTATCACTCATGGCTTGATAGTTCTCATTAAGATACCCTCCAAAGTATGCAGGATCATCTGAATTAATCGTCACTTTAAGTCCCATATCATACATTTTCTTTAAAGGATGCTGAGTTAAGTCTTTAACCACCTGTAAACGTTGATTAGACAATGGGCATAAGGTTAAGGCTATCTGCTTATTTTTAAGCTCTTCAAGTAAAACGGGATCTTCAATGGAATTGTTTCCATGATCAACACGGTTAACATTAAGGTTATGGAGTGCACCAGAAACATAACTGGCATCCCCTTCTTCACCCGCATGAGCAACTAAATAAAAACCGGCAAGTTTCGCTCTTTGGTAGACACGTTGAAATTTTTCAGGTGGGTTACCTTTTTCTGATGAATCAAGTCCAATGCCAATAATCTTATCTTGATAAACAATCGCCAAGTCTAAAATCTCTTGGGCTGAACTTTCATCTAAATGTCGTAAAATCGACATAATAATATTCACCTGTACACCCAATTGTTCTTTAGCATCCATTATCGCGTTATAGATCCCATTTAATACAGTTTCAAATAAAACACCGCGTTCCATATGAGCTTGGGGGTCAAAAAATACTTCAGCATATATAATATTTTGCTCTGCACATTTCTGTAAATATGCCCAGGTAAGATCATAAAAATCTTGTTCTGTTTGTAACACAATCATGCCTTGATAATAGAGATCTAAAAAAGATTGCAAATCTTTGAAATCATAAGCAGATTCAATTTCTTCAACACTCTTGTAAGATAACCGAACATCATTTCTTTGAGCCAACTCAAACATCATAGCTGGCTCTAAGGTTCCTTCAATATGTAAATGAAGTTCTGCTTTAGGCATTTTTTTTATAAATTCATTCATGAAAGTTTCTCCTTTTAAATCCAAAAAGCGCACTAAATCTCGCCTTTTTTAACAATATGTAATTCTAAAAAACCGCTAAATGGATTTTTTATACTTTCTTGTAGTTCATTGCACTTAAGACTCATGTAATCATCCCTAAATTTAATGAATAGAAATCTTCCCTGATATATTGATCTTAAGTTTTTAAGTGTTTTTTCATAAAACAAGCTGTATCAAATAACCCAATTTTTATCGCAGTAATTTCTTAAAAAACACGAAAATATTTGAACGTAAAACTGGCTTAGAATGGAATACAGAACAATTTATCATCGATATTTAGACTTTATTAAAAGAGCTAAATCGCATTAGAAAATGTAAAAATTTTCTTCTGTTGAATCAATGAATATCGTCTATTGAATAACTAAAAAGGGTGGACAAGGCCACCCGGGTGAAGTAGAACAACTTCTTTGGAGAGAGTTAAGAGAATTTAATTTGTTTGTTGATATCTATAAAACGAGAACGTTTTATTTTGGTACCGTTCCATCAACACCTTCTACATACCAGTTCATACCAAGTAAATCACCGTCACTAAGTTCTTTACCTTTTTCAACTATCAACTTACCTTCTTGATTTTTAATAGGACCTTGAAACGGTTTTACAGCACCTGACTTAATGTCTTCAATCGTTTTTTCTGCCATAGCAACCACATCTTTAGGAACAAAATCAGCAAAAGGACCAATACCTACCATACCTGATTTAATACCGCCCCAAGTGTTGTCAGGCTTCCAAGTTCCATCCATTGTTTCTTTAACTTTTTTGATGTAATAACCACTCCAGTCATCAATAATTGAACTTACCTGTGCTTTAGGAGCAAATGCAGACATATCAGATGCTTGACCTACCGCGTAAACACCACGTTGTTCAGCAACTTGTAACGGGGCTGGAGAATCGGTATGTTGCATAATAAAGTCGGCACCTTGGTCTATAAGAGCTTTTGCCGCATCACCTTCTTTACCTGGATCGTACCAACTGTTCACCCAAATAACTTTAACTTTAGCATCAGGATTAACGGTTTTTAGACCTTGAACAGTGGCATTAATTCCACGCATAACCTCTGGAATTGGAAATGAAGCAATGTAACCAATAACATTCGATTTTGTCATCTTACCTGCAACCTGCCCCATAACGTAACGACCTTCATAAAAACGTGCGCCATAGATACCGACGTTTTTAGCCATTTTGTAACCCGTAGCATGTTCAAAATTTACTTTTGGAAACTGTTTTGCCACTTTTAAGGTTGGGTTCATAAAACCAAATGACGTTGTAAAAATAATGTCATGTCCAGTAGAGGCCAGTTTGCGAATAACACGCTCTGCATCTGCACCTTCAGGTACTTTTTCTACAAAGGTTGTTTTTACTTTATCACCAAATTCTTTTTCAACGGCTAAGCGTCCTTGGTTATGTTGATAACTCCAACCATGATCACCAATAGGACCAACATAAACAAATCCAACTTTAAGTTTTTCTTCTGCCGTAGCAAAAGAAGAACTCATACCCATTGTTGCAGCAAGTAGACCTAAAGCTAAAGGCTTTAAAAATGTTCTTCTTTTCATCATATTTCCTTTATTTAAATCGCTAATTTAGAACGTCCACTTAACGGTTGCTTGTGGAACACCTTCGTCAATGCCATCTTGACCATATTTATTCATCCAATAAGAGTATTCGATACCTGCTGAAATACGTTTTGGTGCACCAAATAATTCACCCACATCCATAGTTAAACGTGGCGATGCAATAATGTTTTCAACCTTACCAACTTCTTTTTCAGCAGAAGCATAATCTAGGAAACCTTCAAAAGTCCAACTTGTTGAACCTAATTTAAATGGCGCCATCCAAACAAAAGTAACCTGTTGACCACTACCCATTTTTCCAGGATAGTAATCACTTGTACTCGCTCTCTGATAAAAGTTTACTTGAGCAACGGGAACACCAGGAATATCTAAATCAAAACCTATACCATATAACTGTGCGTTTGTAACTTGCCCAACTTCTAAAGTTGCAGCAAGAGAAACATCTTTAACAAATCCAAAAGAAAGATCTTTACCTGTCATTTTTCCAAAAGATAAGCTAGGCGAGATTTCACCATAAAAATCACTCTTACTGGTATTGGCGTTAGTCACATCAAAGAAGAAGAAGTTTGAACCATACTTCCATCCACTTACATGCTCTACTGTTACAACGGTACCATCAACTTCATTATCAGACGGTACTTCTTTATAACCAGAACCATTTAAAAGTAATAGATTGGTATTACTCCAATCCGCTGCATGAGAAGTGGTTGCAGATAACATAGCTCCAGCTAATGCTAGACTGGTGACTAATGATTTCTTTTTAAAGATAGTTGGCATAGACATTACATTTTCCTTTTATGGTTTTAGATTTTAATAATGTGTACAGATATTGTGTACAATTTATTTATGAAATAGTTAGCAATCATAATGCCATCTTTTAATTTCAATCATAAAAACCATTAAAGAACCCTTGAGCCCCTATAAAGCGGTTACCTCCTCCCATTTAAAAAATATTGAACTTATTGATCTGCGTACAATTAATGATAAAACGCTCCATTTTAGTGCAAGCATTTATTCATATTGTTGCACTTGTTTTGCTTTTTGTTTGTGCATTGACATCATATCTATCATATCTATATCCATTAATTGACCATTTATAACACGCCATTTACCATTAATCATTAATCTATCTACAGATTGTGCACCGCACATAATCAATGCCGCTAATGGGTCTCCTGCGCCAGAAAATCTAAGTTCATCTAATTTAAACAATGCAATATCCGCTTGTTTACCGACAGCAATTTCCCCAATATCATCACGACCTAAACAAGCTGCTGAGCCTTTAGTTGCCCAACGCAAAACATCTAAATGGGTTACTTCATCTGCTTGGTAACGTAAACGTTGAATTAATAAAGCTTGTCTGACCTCTGAAATCATATTTGAACCATCGTTAGAAGCAGAGCCATCCACACCAATACCAACTGGACAACCGGCTTGTTCAAGCTCAATTGCTCTACAAATGCCCGAGGCTAAAATCATATTTGAGGACGGACAATGACTAATACCAACCCCGTTCAAACCTAATTGTTTTACCTCTTGGTCATTGAAATGAATACCATGCGCTAACCAAACTTTATTATTTAACCACCCCACTTTTTCTAAGTATTCTAAAGGTCGTAAACCGAACATTTTTATACAAAATTTATTTTCGTCTTCGGTTTCAGCTAAATGTGTATGCATCATCACGTCGTATGTTTGTGACAACAGAGCCGTTTCTTTCATTAAAGATTCAGTTACTGAAAAAGGTGAGCAAGGGGCAAGCGCAATTCTTTCCATCGCTCCAGGCTGTTTGTTATGGTAGGTTTTAATTAATCGTTCACAATCATCCAAAATAACTTGTTCTGTTTGTACGGTATTTTGTGGCGGTAATCCGCCTTGATCCTCACCTAAACTCATAGATCCTCGAGTTAAATGCACTCTCATACCTAATTTTCTAGCGGCTTCAATTTGAATATCAATAGCATCATCCAATCCATCCGTAAAAACATAATGGTGGTCTGAAGCCGTGGTACATCCAGATAACATCAGTTCGCTCATTGCTAAGGTAGAGGCAATTTGTAAATGATCACGTTTAAGACCCGACCAAACAGGATAAAGCGTTTTGAGCCAAGGAAACAAACGTTTGTTTAAAGCTGGAGGATAAGCCCTTGTAAGCGTTTGATAAAAGTGATGATGTACATTTACCAGGCCTGGTAAAACCACCGATTCGGAAGCATCGTATATTTCATCATAGTGAAGTTTAGGTTTTGTTCCCATTGCCACAAGTTCAATAATCTTATCATTTTTGATAAGAATACCGCCTTTGGCATCTTGGTCATTTGCGGTAAATATGGCTAAGGGGTTTTTAATCCAAAGAACTTTGGATTGTAATGAGGAGTTTGACATAATTAAATCTCTTTATTGAATACATTGTTATTAAAACATTGTACACAATAAAGAAATTTAAACAAAAGTTAGAGAAACTTTATTTGTGAGTAAACTCATTTTGAAATTCAAAATTAAAATCTGCATTAAAATCTGGCAAAGAGTCTGGCGTTATTAAGATTCCGTCTTCATCAGCATAAGCAAACATACCTGGCTGAATATCTAAGCCATGAAATTTGAGTGCAACACTCTGTTCAGCTTTTGAGTTCATTTTACCTTTCATTGGGCAACTTCCTAATGCCCAAACCGCTAATGGCAGGGTTTTAATAATAGCTATATCACGAATATAGCCATTAACCACAATCCCTTTCCAACCATTTTCGACCGCGATTATAGCCATTTTGTCACCCATGACTGCACCGTAATCTGCTGCGGCATCTACAAATAAAATTCGACCATTACCAGGTGTGCGAAGAACTTCCCAAAACTGGCTATTTTCACGAAATATCTTTAAGGTTTCAATCATGCCCGCAACACGTTGGCAACCGCCATAAGATTTAAATACAGGGTTAGCAACTTGCAAAATATCTCTGTGCTGATCACAAATATCAGGAGTACCTAATTTCATATCATTATGCCCTATGAATACTGTGGTTAACTGAATAACATGCGGCTAACTTTTCTAATGCGATAAAGGTTGTATTCACAGCAATATCGGCATCCTCTTCACTTACATATTCATCTGGATGGTGACTAATTCCACCTTTACACCGAACAAATAACATCGCAATATCTGTAATTTCAGCAAAAGCCATAGCATCATGTCCTGCGCCACTCACTAAGGAACGTACCGGTATTTTTTGTTGCGCTATAGATTCTTCAAATAAACTTCTAAAATCTAAATTGCATTGGCGTGCAGGGGCCCAATGATAATCTTTCCAATAAATTTCTACCCCTCTTTGCATACTAATGCCTTCTGAGGTATGAAAAATCAGGTTCATGATGCGTTCTTTTAATTCATCATTATCACTACGAATATCAACGGTAAATTCTACCAGGCCTGGTATGACATTTACGGCTCCAGGATAGGTTGTCAGATTTCCAACTGTGGCCACTAAGTTATGCTGCTGAGCATTTCTTTCTATCATGAGAATAACTTCAGCCGCGGCCGTTAAAGCATCATGTCGCAAATTCATAGGAACCGTACCTGCGTGCCCCGCTTCACCTTCAATAGTTACTTTAAATCGTCTTGCCCCTGCAATCGCAGTAACAACGCCAACAGGTAGACCCTCTGCTTCAAGTACAGGGCCTTGTTCCATGTGTATTTCCCAATAACCCAAAAGGTTATCCGTTACTCTTGACGCTTGGGCATAGTTTTGACCATTAAAACCATTTTTAGCAAGTGCTTGTTCTAAGGTTTCACCAAGTGTATTGGTTAATTCCAATGTGTCATCTGACCATTGTCCGACAATGGCACGACTGCCAAGCATTGAAGCATCAAAACTAACGCCTTCCTCGTCGCCAATACCGACTATTTCTATATGAAATGGAAGTTTTAGACCTTGTTGTTGAACCTTTTGAACCACTTCTATTCCAATCATGACACCTAAAATACCATCAAACATTCCGGCATTTGGAACAGTATCTAAATGAGAACCTATAATAAAAGTGGGTGCGTTAGGGTCTTCACAAGCCAGTTTTCCCCATAAATTACCCACCGCATCAATTTGCGTTGTCATGCCCGCTTTTTGCATCCAGCTAGCAACTAACTCTAAGCCCTTTTTATAAGAAGGGGCTAAATAAAGCCTAGAAATACCAACCGGACTATCTGTAATTTTGGCTAGTTCTTCACAACGTTTTATAATGTTAGACATCACCAATTACCCTAACAAATTATCTTGATAGTGATTCATTGCCCTATCAATCGCTTCTCCCATTGGTAGTTTATGCCCCATTCTTCTCAATACATTTTCTAAAGCACAAAGCGTATTTAATACGGCATCTTTTCTGGCGTTATAACCCATGGTTCCAATTCGCCATACTTTGCCTTTTAAAGGCCCAAAAGAAGTACCTATTTCAATACCAAAATCAACAAGCATACTTTGTCTAACCGCCTCTCCGTCAACTGAATCGGGGATCATGACACCAATAACATTATTCATTTTGTGTGCTTGATCGCCAAACATTTCAAGGTTCATTCCCTCTAGCCCTGCGCGTATTGCATCGCCATGTAATTTATGGCGCGCAATACATTCATCTTGGCCTTCTAATAAGACAATACGTGCACATTCTCTAGCACCATACAACATGGTTGAGGCTTCTGTATGATGATTAAGACGCTCTTCACCCCAATAATCTAGAATCATCGGAATATCAAAATAGTTTGAACGAATAATTTGCCCTGAACTGTCTTTATGATGGGCGTCACGGATACCGGCTTCTACATGTCTGCGTTTATTGACTTCTGCCACATAACGTTCACTTAATGATATTGGCGCACTACCTGAGGGCCCACCCAAACATTTTTGTAAACCAACTGAAACCGCATCTAATCCCCAAACATCTGCTTCAAAAGGGTTACCAGCAATAGAAGCCGTGGCATCAGAATAAAACAACACATCATAACGTTGGCAAATTTCACCAATATCTTCTAGAGGTTGCAGCATGGTGGTCGAAGTATCTCCCTGAACTAATGCCAGTATTTTAGGCTGAACTTGTTTAATGGCTTCTTCAATTTGTTCAGGCTTAAACACTTCACCCCAAGGCGCTTCTATAACATGCACATCAGCACCGCAACGAATTGCGATCTCTTTTAATAAGTGTCCAAAACGTCCAAATACAGGTACTAACACCTTGTCGCCAGGAGAAATAATTGACACCAATACCGCTTCAATTCCTGCTCGAGAAGTACCATCAATTAAAAGCGTTGCATTGTTTTGCGTTTTAAATATTTGACGATACAACACTTGAGTTTCATTCATGTATTCAGTCATTGATGGATCATACTGCCCAACCAGTTGTGCAGACATGGCGCGCAGTACTCTTGGGTCGGCATTTATTGGTCCAGGTCCCATTAATAAACGTGCTGGTGGATTGATTGGGTCATAGGTAATGGCCATTTTAAACTCCTAAAACTTGAGTAAACATACGAATACTGGTGATTAATAACACCACAGCAAACACTTTTTTAAGGGTTGCTGGGTTTAATTTTTGTGCAAGACTTACGCCCACTGGCGCAAATAAAACGGTTAACGGAATAATAGCTAATAGACTAGGTAAACTAATTGCACCGTAAGTACCTATTGGGCTGTTTTCTGGAGAAACGCCTAAAATTAGCATCATTAAAGCACCCGGCAACGCGATAATTAAGCCAAATACTGCAGCCGTACCTACAGCACGATGTGTGACAAAGTTAAATTTGCTTAATACGGGTACACCCAATGTACCGCCGCCAATACCAATCATGACGGATAAAAAACCAATGACACTGGCAACCGCACGCTGAATACCCTTTTTAGGGAGCTCTAACACCTTAGGCTTAACAGCGAATAACATTCGAATTGCAACAAACCCAGCAATCATCGCAAACAGTAAAATAAACAAGGCACTTTTATATACTGAAATTAACAGGCCGCCTAAAATCACTCCTAATAACAACCAAGGCCACCAGGATTTAATTAAATTCCAATCAACATTACCTTTGGCGTGATGCGAACGAATTGAACTCATTGAGGTGGGTACAATCGTGGCCAATGAGGTTCCTGTTGCTAAGCTCATAGCACCAATACTGTCCATACCCAAGCTTTGAAAAACAAAATAGAGTACCGGTACAATCACAATACCGCCGCCTACTCCCAACAAACCTGCCAATAAACCACCTAAAACACCGGTTGCCATTAATGACAATAAAAGAGGTAAATAATCCACTAAGTTCATCACATTAAACCTCGCAAACCATTGCAACACCATCACTTCTTGGATCTGAACCCGCTTTTACCAGGCCTGGTAAATCTGTCATAATTGCTCCGGCATGTCCCATCATTTCAGCCAAATCATCCACTACTTCTATATCATGCCCTAGGTTTTTTAACTGCGTACCAATACGATTAGCAAGGGATTGTTCTAGCTTTAGATTATTTTGTGAATCGCCCCACGTTCGGCCTAAAAGCCAACGTGGTTCGGCAATCGCTTTTTCCGGCGATAAATTTAGATCTGTGATTCGACTAAACACGGCTGCCTGGGTTTGAGGCTGCCCCTCGCCCCCCATGGTTCCGTATACCATTCGTCTGCCATCTTTAAATAAACACAGCGCTGGGTTTAAAGTGGTAAAAGGTTTTACTCTTGGAGCTAGCTCATTAATATGCCCTTTTTGTAGGCTAAAACCTACGCCTCGATTATTCCAAACTAAACCATATTCTGGAACAACCACACCTGAACCAAACTCCCAATATAAGCTTTGAATATAACTGACCATCACGCCATCTTTATCTACGGCACCCATCCAAATTGTGTCGCCAGGTTGACCTTCATAAGGCCAATCTAACGCTTTATCAGATTCAATCTTTAAACTTAATTTATCTAAAAAATCACTCTCAAGTAAATCCTCTAAATCAATCTTTAATCGTTGCGGATCTGTTACAAATTTATCGCGTAGCATAAAGGCTTGTTTGGTGCATTCCACTAAATGATGCACCCTCTCTAATTCACTCCAACTATCTTGATATACGCGATCATACAAAGCCAAAATAATCAGTGATGCAATTCCTTGGGTGGGCGCACAAAGATTAAACAGAGTACCTTTAGAAATTTCACTCTGTAAAGGCTCAACAAATTGCGCTTTATAGTCATTAAAATCGGCTATTGATAAAGGGCTACCCGCATCCGCTAAAGCTTGTGCAATATTATTGGCTATTTCGCCTTGAAAAAAGTCTTCAAGGCCATTGTTAATTAAGCTTTCAAACAAATTTACCAGGCCTGGTTGTTTTAAAATTTCACCTTTAACTAAAGGCTTTCCATCTTTTAAAAAATTGGCAGAAAACCCTGGAATATCAACTAATTCTTGATATTTATTTTGTGTCGTTATTGCTAAGGTTTCGCTGATTTCAATACCGTTTTTTGCATGGGTAAGCGCATCATTTAAGAGCAAAGACAAATCAACCTTAGAATCTAATTCTTTTTGAGCCCACATTAATGCCTGGTGCCAACCCGATACTGCGCCACCAATTGTAATCGCCGCTTTACCACCTCGTGTAGGAAGAGTCGATTGCTTGGCATAATCTTCACGGTTTACGGCTAAAGCAGAAAAACCTGTCGCATCAATAGCAACTGGCTTTTCACCTGGTTTATGAATCAACCAAAAGCCGTCTCCTCCTAAACCGGTCATATGAGGATAAGCCACAGAAATCGTTGCGGCGGCCGCGACCATTGCTTCAATTGCATTACCACCTTGCTGCAATATTTTCATGCCCGCTTGGGTTGCTAAGTGATGAGATGCAGTAAAGGCAACTTGTGTCATCTATAAATTTCCTAATAGTTGTTTTGATAATTCAATGATTGATAAATCTGAGTTTTGTGCCCCAAGTAATGAAAGCCCCCAAGGAGCAGACTCACTTTCTAAAACAGGCAAGTTCAATTGGGGCCTACCCGATAATCCAGCAAGTGCCGTTAAGCCCATTAATTGAGTTCGGTATTCATCCATAAACGCTCTTGAAGAATTTAATAAAGGCGCAGCACCAGGTGTAGTTGGTAATAACATAACAAATGAACCATTAGGAAGTACCTTATCAAGCTCTGCCACAATCTGTTTTTGGGCTTGTTTAGCTTTTTCTACATCTTGCTTGGTTAAGGTTTTACACCATTCAAAACGTGTTTGTATATCGGGTGCAAATTTGGGTGACGTTGCTTCAATCCATTCACCATGTTCTTTCCAAATTTCTGCACCCTGCAAAACCCGAAAGGTATTACTTGCCTCAGTATAAAAGGCGCTATCAAATGAAATTTGTTCAACACTGATAAAGTAAGACTTACGTTCATCAATCCAACAATCAATATCTGAATGCCAAATGGTGACATCATTAATAATAGGTTTTAATACGATTAATTTATTGGGTGTTGAAAGTGATTTTGCTTTAGGCAATAAGGTTTCAGCCACAAGAGCCAAGGTCTGAACATCTCGAGTTAACCACCCCACCGTGTCAAACGAAGGGGCTAAAGCAACCATATTATCCATTGGAATTACACCATGAGTAGGTCGCAAACCAAATAAGCCGTTATAACTGGCCGGAACACGAATTGAACCACCAGTGTCAGTGCCCAAACCAATATCCGCAACACCAGAAGTTACCGCAACAGCCGAGCCACTTGATGACCCGCCTGGTAATCTCTTTAGGGATTTTAAATTTAAAGGAGTACCGTAGTGAAAGTTTGTACCGTTCAGACTATAAGCCAGTTCATCCGTTAAAGACTTACCAATAATCGTTGCACCGTTTTCTAGCAAAGCTTCAAGCGAAGAGGCCGTTATTTTAGGGGGTTCATGCGTTGCTAACCAATCTGGATTACCAGCCGAGGTTGGTATACCTTTAATGTGAAACAAGTCTTTAACGGCCACGGTCAGTTTAGACAATTTGCCATTACAAGAATCTTTATCAATATGTAAACCTAAGATAATACCTGTGTTTATATCTAAACTATTCAACATAATTACTCTTTAACTCACTTTGTACACAATATTGTACACAATATTAAAAGTAAATCAATTTTGTATTTTGTGATCACTCATTTTTTTGAAGTGAAGAACACTATCTTTTTACCTAGTAAATACGAGACAACTCATAATAAAAACAAGCCCTTAGAATATAGAGTACGAAAGAATGGGAGTCATTAAATCCCATAGAATTTTCATTATAAAAATGAGACTAGAACGTAAAAATATAGAATAAGAAATACAAAAACTGAAAAGTATTTAGTAAATAATCTTATTGAGAAAGCTCGGTAAATTTTACTTTACCGAGACTTTTGAAATGAGAAATAGAGCTTGTTAAATGTCTATTAACGCCCTATTAATAGGGCGTTACATTTCTCTAAGCCAATAGAAACTAAATGCGGGAATAATGAGAGCGTTGTTGTAAATTTCTGGTTTTTGACGACTGTATAGATCAAACAATTGACCTTGGTCGTAACTGCCCCAACTACTCACGTCTTCTATTTCTAGTTTTTGTGGTTGGTTATTAAAGTTGGCAACAACTAAAACTCGGTCACTGGCTTTTTGTGGATTAAAGCGGCTAAAAACAAACAAATTTGGATTAGCAACATCAACCAATTCACGATTATTAAAGTCCGAAAAAACATTGATTTCTTTACGAACTGAAATCATCTTTTTAATTCCGTTAAATATTTCGTATTCAATGGTGCCCGTTACATGACGTTGCTCTGCTTTTTGCCAGTTAATTTTGGGGCGATGTACCCAGCGGTTATCATCCACTTTGTTTGGATCATTTAGATATGAGTCATCATTTAAGGTACCAATTTCATCACCGTAATACAGCAATGGTAGCCCGCCAAAAGATAAAATCATACTGTTTAATAGTAGGATTTGTTTGATGGCAATTTCTTGTGCTTCAATATCGCCTGTTTCAATCGCGTATTGCAGCCCTATCAATGAGGCTAATGAACCAGAAATACGAGAATCACCTGTTTTAAAATTCTCGGCAAAAGGTAAACCACGAGCGTGAGAACCTTCGAAACGACCTGTTAAATAATTAATTAAAAAACGACGATGCGATTGTGGTTCATACCCCGCTTGAATAATGTCATTATCATCAAAACCAAGACCAATATCATCATGACAGCGAATGTAATTTAACCAGGTTGCTCGTTCTAATTTACTGGGTAAACTTTTAATGCCTTGGGTTAATAAATTGGCATTTTTAGTGGCGACGGCATCCCATAATAAAGCCATATATGTTGCGTTATAAGCAATTTCACACTCTTTGGCTATAACCGCATCTTCACCAAAATATTTGGTCACTTCTGAGGGAGCAACAATCGCTTCTGCAATAAATAAAACACCTGGAGCTACCACTTGGCAACAATCTTTAAGCAGTTGTAAAATCAGGTGGGCTTCGTGCTCATTTTGACAAGTGCTGCCTAGTTTTTTCCATAAAAAGGCCACAGCATCTAAACGCAAGATATCCGCACCCTTGTTTGCCCAGTAAAGAATAACATCAAGCATTTCTATAAAAACAGCGGGGTTGTTGTAGTTTAAATCCCACTGATAGTTATTAAATACGGTCATGACCCAACGTTGCATTTTGTCATCCCAGGTAAAATTACCTGGTGCGGTTTCTGGAAACACTTCTAACATGCTTTGTTCAAACATATCTGGCACATTACGAGATTCAAACGTGTAGTAGTAATCTCGATAAACCGGATCACCTTCTCGAGCCTTTTCAGCCCATTCATGCTCATCAGAGGTATGATTTAAAACCACATCTAACGCCAGTAACATATCACGCTCACGCATGTCTTCAGATAGGTTTTTTAAATCTTCAAGAGAACCAACACGATCATCAATTTCTCTAAAATCACTGATTGCATAACCGCCGTCACTCTGCCCTTCCGGGCATTTCATAATCGGCATAATATGCACTAGGTTTACACCCAGCTCTTGCAGGTAACTTAAATGCCCTTGCATATCTTTAATGTCTTTAGCAAAGCCATTGGCATACAGTGCCATACCAACCCATTTTTGATTTAAAAACCAGTTGTAGTCACGTTCGCGTTCTATATCTTGCTGCTTTAATTCATCAGAGCGTTTGATATATTTACGTGCCATGGTTTCAACCAGTTTTTGTGCTTGGAGCTCAAAGTCAGGTCTATCACCGTATAACTTGCCAAATAAACCATGAATGGCATAAAAGTTTGCACCTAAACGGGTATAAAAATGGCGTAAATCTTTTTTATAAATATCTGGTTTTATTTGATTAAGAATATCGTTGAGTAAGGAGTGGGAAATTTCTTCGTACATAGGCTGTTAACTGCTCTTAACTATTTTGAGAATCAGTGGTAAATAATGACTGATAAAAGGTTTTATTATTAGGTGTAGCACCACGAATGCCTATGATTTTACTGGCGAGACCTTGGGCTTTTTCTAGAGTTTGTTTTATTGACCAGTTTTTTATTAAACCATGCATGTACACGGCGGTAAAGGCATCACCTGCACCAACAGCATCAATAAATTGATTTATTTTGTCTGGGGTTTCTTTAAAAAAGCCTTCTTTGGTTAATACCGTAACCCCATCTGCACCTTGAGTAACAATGACCTGCTCATTACCATACTCTTTTTGAAAGGCCTGTATAGCGGTATTAATATCAGCCTGTTTAAAGCCAAGTTCACGCAGTTCATCAATATTAAGTTTGACCCATTTAGCTTGCTTAATCCATTTCACTAAATTTGGCTTATCCCACCAAGGCGCTCTTAAATTCACATCTAAAAAAATATCCCACTCTCCCGAGTCAACCAGCTTTTGAAACTCTGCTTTTGCATGGTCACTTCTTAAGGCTAAAGAGCCGTGATAAAGAATGCCATTACGTTTTGATAAAATGGTTTCAGATTGATTGATAAAGTCGTAAGCGCTATTAATTTTAATATCGTAATTAGGTTCATTATCAGTAAACGTAACTTGTACTTGACCGGTGGGATGAACAGTATCTTGCTGAATATTATTAGTATTAATCCCCCAAGCCTTAGCCTGTTGAATGATTTTTTTACCTAAATCATCTTGACCGACTCTAGATATAAAAACGGGGTTATCGTCCAAGGCTTGCAAGTGCCAACAAATATTAAATGGCGCACCGCCAAGCACTTGTTCTTGCTTTTGTTGTGATGATTGTTGATGGCTAAAGCAATCAAAGAGAACTTCACCAAAAAGTGTAATTTGAGTTTGAGACGATGAATTCATATTAATATTTTAACCAGTAACTTTAGTCAGTAGATTTTAATCATTAGAATTTAACTATTAAATTTTAATAGAGACTTTTGCACGAGTGAGGTGCGCGGAAAAAATGCGATAAAAATTGCCTGATTGCGGCGAATAAAGCAGCTAATAGCAAGTAGCAAGCTATTGGCAAGTTATTCAACAAAAATCAAGTGAATTTTAGCCATTTTTAACTGTGGCTTAACTTGTGCAAAGGTCACTAATCATGATTATGTGATTGAAATTTTGGTAAATAATGCATAACGCCTTGTAATATACCAGAGCTGTAATTACCGTCGTTACCCTGCGTATTTACCGCTTGATAAAACTGATTTTCTGTACCGCGTTGCTTAACCAAATTTAACGCTTGCTCTTTAAGTTCTGGCGTTGCATTTGCCACTAAAACAGATTGCACTGAGCTAATTAATACTTCAAGATCATTGCCACTGTCACCTGCAAAGACCACTTCTTCTGTTTGATAACCGAGATAGCTTTGTAAAAACTCAATCGCATGTAGCTTATTGGCTTTGGGTGGCAAAATATCAAGCAACCCAGTATTGCTGGTTTCATCAATACTCCAAATTAAATTGGTTTTTATATTTAAAGGGGCAATCTGCTCTTTAACCTGTTTTAAACAGCTGACTTCATTTAATTGTTGAAGGTCAATATAAAAGCTTATTTTATGCGAATTTTGTTTTTCAAACTCTTGTAGCGAAATGCCTTTTATCTCAGAGACTAAATGATGAATTTGTGTTGCTTCTATGCCTTGCCAATCTTGATCAATCTCTTTTTCCCACGCACTAATTGGGTGCCATTGACTGTCTTTTTGATGATAAATTCGCGTACCAACATCAGTAATGGCATAGTCCGCTAAAGGCAGTTGATATTCTTTAACGGCTTGGCTCATTAAAGCTAAGTGTCGACCTGTCACGTACGCCAAAGTAACGGTTGGCATACCACAAAATTGTCTAAATAATTCACGAGCGCCACTGGCTTCTTTTTGATGACCATTAGGAATAACTGTACGGTCCATATCTGTACAAAGTAGCAATTTCATACTCTAAGAATCCTGCTTTTCAGCTTTGACTGGATGTTCATCGGGCGGACAACATTTACCAAAAAAATCATAATGATCTATGGCTTCTAAAATGCCTTCTTCATAGCTTTGTTTAGCGTAATAAATCCTATCAAGCTCTTGCAATTGCGAAAGATCTTCATCATGACGGTTAGCCACGACAACGGCGAGGGTATTACCTCGCATCATATTTTCATCCGCCCCTGAACCTCCCGCAACCAATATATGTTCTAGCGGAATTTGCCAACGGTCAGCCACATAACGTAATGCCATTCCTTTAGAAGCTCTCATGGGTAAAATATCTAAATATTTATCAAACGAAAGCTGAACATTAGCGGATTCATCTTCTTGATGAAGTATGCCGTTAATATGATCAAGATCAGTAACATCTTTGTTTAGGTAATAACTAATCTTAAATGGCGTTTGCTCTGATTTAGGTTGTAAATACAAACCTGGATGACTGTCTAAAAGTTCTTTAATATTACGTCTTCCCCAATGAAAATCGATATGTTTGGCCCAATACTTATCTTTATTAAGGTTCGGGGCATAACAAATTTCTGTTCCAGAACTGGTAATCAGTGTATCGGGTTCTGGTAATTTGTAATGTTTAAGCAAACGCAATGCAGAATCTAATCTTCTGTTGGTTGCTACCACAAATAAGGTTGATTTACGGTGCTCTTTTAATAAAGCAATGAGCTTGTTTAAAGCTTGTGGATTACCCACCAAGTTATGATCAAGACTGGTGACTAAGGCTCTGTCTTTATAAAGTGCTGAACGTCGACTGATTGGTGTTCTTGGTAAACGTTCTGAATTTTGCACAATTGGCATAATTAAATGTAAATAACGCTCGGCATGCGCTTTCCAGGCGTAATGTTTTTTAACACCAATTAACCCCTCGTTAATCATTTGATTTTTTTTATCGGGCTGTTTAAGCAATTCAAGCAACGCATGAGTAATCGTTCGTGGTTCAAGAGGATCAATAAGAATTCCGTTTTGGCAGTTCTCAATAATATCGGTTGGCCCACCATCTTCGGTTGCCACAATAGGTAAACCTGACGCTGACGCTTCAATTAAGGTTAAACCAAAGGGTTCGGTTAATGCCGGGTTAACAAAAATACCACCAGAGGCCGCGGCAATTCTATAAATAAAAGCGACATCATTACGATTATGATGTTTAGGCAAAGACACTTTGCCGTATAAATCGTAACGGTCAATCATAGCCCAAATTTCATGAAATACTTGCTGAGCTCCAGACTCTAAATCTTCCACATCATCTCGGTTACCCGCAATAATAAGTAAATTGGCTTTTTCTTGTAATTCAGTTGATTGACCAAAAGATTCAATTAATGCCGCAATATTTTTACGTGGGTCTGGTCGTGATAAAGCAAGAATAATGGGTTTATTTTTATCGGTTAAAGAATAGGTAAGTTGCTGATAAAGCTCGGAGCTTAGTTCATCGCCTCGCGGAGGTTGAAACTGCTGTAAATTGGTGCCCGGAGGTATAACCCGCATTTGCTCAGGTTGATAAAAATCATAAATTTCGTACTGCTCTTCAATCTCTTGGTGTGTACTGGTAATAACTCGTTCTGCCGTTGCCAAAACATGTTCTTCAGCATTAATTCGCCTAGACATGTTGTACTGTTCTTCAATCTCTTTTGATGGAACGCCATTAGCAAAAAGTCTGGCGCGTTTAACACGGCCTAAAGAATGCCCTGTATGAATAAGAGGAATAGAGAGTTGATTAGATAACTGGCTACCAACATAACCCGCATCGGCATAATGGCTGTGAATAATATCTGGATAATGACTTTGATCTCGAAAATATTCCATCATATTATCGGCAAAAGTATCAAGGTAATCCCACAGCTGTTCTTTAAAAATATACTCTTCTGGCCCAGCTTCTATTCTAATAATTGAAAGTTTATCGTTGATTTTTTCAACAGGCTGGGCATATTCAGAACTCACAGCCTCATCTTTAACCAACCGTGTAAAAAGTTCCACCTTATCGACTTCTGGCCGTTCTGATAACGCTTGTGCAAGCTCTAAAACATATAGACTCTGACCACCGGTATCAGAATCTCGACCGAGCTCTAAATTATTTGCGCGAATAAGTCCGTGAACACTAATCAGGGCAATATACACACCCGCTTGTTTTTCAGTCATATTTTTCACTTTTTTGATTATTGGCTTTAGAATCAAGATTGTTAAAAGACGATTAGAATGTTTTTAATTCTCTCTTTTATACCATACCTCAAAAAGAGGGTCTGAGATTTAAGAAATCTCGCATAAATGCGATAGAAATGATTATAAATATAGATTAAATGTAAAAATTACAAATAAGATAAGCAGTTAATACAGACTTATTAACAATAACGTTATAAAAGTAAAAAAATTTACCAGGCCTGGTATGCCAGGTATACCCTGTGGCCAATAAGGTTTTGTGGACATAGAGTAAATCTATATTGGATTTAACAATTGTTTTTTAATGTTTTATTAATTTAGTAAATTGGTTTTAATTTCGTCTATGGTGGCTAAATAAGGTTTTGGTTGGCCTATAAAATACCCTTGGCCATAACTTACCCCTAGCTCCATTAAACGTTTACATGTGGCATCATCTCCCACAAATTCGGCAATGGTTTGCATTCCATAAGCTTGTACCATTTTAGAAACACCTTCTACAAACACTTGGTCTTCTGGGCTATTTATGAGCTCTTTTACATAAGATCCATCAAGCTTAACGTAACTTAATGGCATTTTCTTTAAATAACTAAAAGACGAAAAACCAACACCAAAGTCATCAAGGGCAATTTTTACGCCTAATGCATGAATTTTTTGAAGGTTTCTTTTCACTTGATCAACATTATCAATATAAGCCGTTTCGGTTAACTCGATTATAAGATGTTTACTCGCCACACCGCTTTCTTGTAACGCTTGCTTAATATGGTTGGGAAACTCTGCTGCCTGCAATGATGGGGCGGAAATATTAACGGTAAATTTTAAATTTGGGTATGTTTTTAAGTTTAACGCTAATTGTTGTAAAGCGTGGCCTAATACCCATTCATCAATATTACGAATTAATCCCATTCTTTCTGCCGCAGGAATAAATTCGCCAGGAAAGACCATTTTGCCATTTTCATCAATCATGCGTAATAACACTTCGTAGTGCGACACGGTTTTTGTTTCTAAACATAATATAGGCTGATAATACAGTTGCATTCGGCTACTTTCTATTGCCTGCTTTAAACCGTAAATAAGACGGTTGTCTTCTTTCAAGTCCTTAAGATCGTCATGGACAGGGTCAAATAAATGCCAACGCCCCACACCGCTTTTTTTGGCTTTATACATGGCAATATCGGCTTTTATAATTAACTCTTCTTCTTGCTGACTATGTAGTGGAAAAAGTGCAGCACCAATACTGACAGAGTATTCGAGTCGTGAGCCATCTTGTAAAGTAATGTAGCTATTAAGTGATTTGGCAAGTTTATCTAAAATGTGGTTAATATTGGTTTCATCCACTCTGCAAAAAAACACCGTAAACTCATCACCTGCTAGGCGACTTACAATATCAATAGAACGAGTAATTTGCTTTAGGGTATCTGCAATATGAATAAGAACTTGATCGCCCACCGTATGGCCGTGAAAATCATTGATTTGTTTAAAATGATTTACATCAATAAAGGCTAAGGCACCTGTCGTTTTACGTTGTAAGGCTACCTTAATATTTTTTTGAAAATCTCTACGATTACCAATATGGGTTAAGCTGTCGTTATAAGCCATCCATTGCATAGCATTTTCGGCTTCTTTGCGATGTGTTAAGTCAGAACCAATTGAAAGAATTATAGCTTCTCCAGACTCATTTTCAACTAAGGTATGAGTCCAAGAAATGTAGAGTGTATTGTTATAGTTATCAAAAAGTTCCATCTCATGGTAAATATATTCTGATTGTTCAGAAAATAAAAATTGCACATCTTTATTAAAACTTTCTAAGGTTTTTGAGTCCGGAAAAATATCTTTAAATGAACTTACTTTTTTATTTGTATTCGCTAAAAATTGTTCATTGCTAGTAATGATATTGAGTTCTTTATCTAAGGTTAAAACAAACATGGGAATGCTGTCTATTAACCGTTTTAAAAACACCTTTGAATGATTAGCCGCTCTAATTTGCTTATTAAGGGATTTATTTTTTTCTGTGACCAAGTCATTTGCTGCCGTCAGTTCTGCAGAATTCATTTCTAAGGTATATTCTAAAAACTTTCGCTCATCCGAAAGATCATCATAAGCTTTTGTCACCAAAGTAATTAACGTTTGCACTTCTGACGGTAAAGACTCAATTGCATAATCATTGCCGTAAGCTTTTTTTAATTGCCTTGATAAAAGTTTATGCATTATTCATCTTCATATATAGTGGTTAATGTCATTGTTTGATTGTGTAAAGAACTCTTGTTTGCCTTATCATTCATGGGCGATATTTCACCATGAGAATAAAAACCACAAAGCAATACATTTTTGCCTAAAACATCCTCTATGGCATCGAGTTCTTCTTCAATCATCTCTCCCATAACCACTTTACGCCCTTCGCAACTGACAACCAACCCTAACGCGGGTAAATCGTTACTTTTTCTAATTTGCTGCGCGGCCATGCCTGCACCATCAATAAGACTATCTAAATTAGGTTTCATTAAGCGGGCTTTAAAGCCTGTAGGTACATTCCCAGCAAATGTAATGGATTTATCTTCTTCACTAATGGCAATCATGCTTCTAATCACTTCGGGATCATCATCGTGTTGTTTTATACTTAATGGAAAGCGTAAGCCACTATTTGGTAAATTATGAGCATAATCACCTAAATATTTTTTGTATAAATCAAGTGCTGGCTGACTATCTATTTCATAAACAATATTATCTGTAGATTTTGTAATATGCCTCTCTGCACCAAACTCACTCCACCCAGCATAACAACCATAACCAGTATGTATTGAATCACCATAAAACCCTAAAAGAGCAATCACATTATTTTGAGGTTTATCGTCAGCGACTATCCAAGTTTCCATAAAAAAATCTTCTCCGCCTGCTATGCCACCCGTTACAGGCACTGGACTGACTTTATTTAAAATACTTACCAATTGAGAACTGTTCATATTAAGACCGCTAGCAAGAACAAAAAGATGCTTTAATCCATTACTGTTTAAATCATCCATAGTCTGACTCAGTTGAGCTTTAAATTTATCTTCATCTAGAATAGGTTTTAAGGCAAGTTTGTGTAAACGAACATGAGATGTTGTAAATTGAACGGCTGTTGCGACGATGGGTGCGTGACTAATTTCTACACCAAGCACATTACCAGAAGAAGAACAGCCAAGAATATTTGCATTGGGATAACGTTTTTTAAGCTCTAAATAGTACTTGGGATTTTTAAAGAGGTTTTCATCGCCAAACATAAACACAAGTTGGGCATTAAAATCTTGAAAAGTACTGGTTTGCATCAATTGAAAATGATCTTTCACCAGTTCAAGTGTTTCTATTTTCATTAAATATCCTTAGCATAAAATCAAATTCTAATAAAAGCATTTAACTCACTGTGTCTGCATAAAAACATATTAGAGATTACTTAAATAACCTTAATTTTAATATGAGATTTATTCATAGTATGACAAAGCGTTACTTTTAAACAACTTAAATATCTTTATAAGGTATAAATATTACTATCTCTTCAATTTTGACTAAACCAATAAACCAATAATTTGTTATAAACTTGGTAACGGCAACTAAAAAGTTATAAGCTTAACTTTCAAAGACAATAGCGGTTCAAATGGCTGTTAATAAGGAATTTGCTTAAAAAGTCCAACTTGCAAGGGTGAATAAAATGCGTTCAGATGATTTACAACCGTTAAATGCAACAGAAGATGACGTAGAAAACTTTGACGATTCTGATTTAAAACATTTTGAAGCCGAACACATTGAGCTAGAAAGCATACAAATGCAATGCCCTTATTGCTGGGAACTCTTTGAGTGGGTTATTGATGATTCAGATGAATCAAATGAAATGATTGAAGACTGCCCTGTTTGTTGTCGCCCTATTCATTTTAAAAAACAGGGTGACAGTGGCTTTAATGAGCCAAGCCATTGGGAAGCATTAAGTGAGGAGGATTTTTATGAGTAAAACCTTTAAAGATTTGGCTGATATGCGCCAAAGTTATCAAAAAGGTGGTTTAAATGAAGATGAAGTAGCCAAAAACCCCTATGAACAGTTTGACCTTTGGTTTGAAGAAGCTAAAAAAGCCGATTTAACTGAACCCAATGCCATGACATTAGGCACGATAACCGCTAATTTACAACCAACCAGTCGCACGGTATTGCTTAAATATTTTGATGAAAGTGGTTTTGTTTTTTTTACCAATTTTAAAAGTGAAAAATCTCATCATATTGAAAACAACCCTAATGTGAGTTTACATTTTTTATGGCTTGATTTAGAGCGTCAAGTTCGCATTGAAGGTCAAGCCGTTAAAATATCCACCGCTGAATCACTAAAATATTTTAGTCGTCGCCCAAAAGGTAGCCAAATTGGTGCTTGGGTAAGCCATCAAAGTGAAATCATTTCATCTAAATCATTACTTAAAGCCCAGTATGAAAAGCTTATGGCTAAATTTAAAGATGGTGAAGTACCGTTTCCTGATTTTTGGGGCGGTTATAAAGTAATTCCTAATAAAATTGAATTTTGGCAAGGTGGTGAAAACCGTCTGCATGATAGGATTTTGTATGAATCAATAGACCTATCAACAACAGAACCTACCGCAAACGCCACCGACCAAAAAGACCAGGCCTGGTCTATTAAACGACTGGCTCCTTAATCTTTAAAACACAAAACTTAATCTGTTTAATGGCGACTTGATCCATTTTTTAACTGAAAACAACTTTTACCAGGCCTGTGAAAATGATCAGGTCAAGCCTGATAATGACGATTTACGATTTGTGATTTATGCTTTTACAGATTGACTATTTATTGGTTTTGTCTGAATCGTCTAGTTTGATTTAAAGTGAAATTGATAATTACAAATAACCAAGATTAAATGCCTAATAACAAAAAACATAAACGATTGGCTATTAACTATAAATGCCCTGTTTTTACATAAATAAGCGTTTCTTGTTCTGCATACGGAAAGTGTTTACTTAAATGTGGGCTTCTTAGCCAAGTGCCGGCTGGATAACGACCATGTTCGTCAATTAACTCGCCACTAATCACATAAATTTCTTCGCCCCCAAAATGGGTATGAGCTTGAAACACTTCGCCTTTTGGCCAATAAACCAAGGCCGTACCTTCCGTGGCATAGCTATGCAAACTCATGACTTTTAAATTACCAATACCGGGTTGTCTTGGCTCAAAATTGGTTTGTATTTTGACTGTTTCCAAATCTCCAGCTTCAAAATAATCTAGTTTTACAAACAACACACAGCCCTCTTTAGAAAACGGCTTATGCATTGAGCCTGGTGGGTTTCTAATATAGCTACCGGCAGGATAATCGCCCGTTTCATCCGAGAACACGCCTTCAAGCACAAATAACTCTTCACCCATTGGGTGTTTATGTGGTGCAAAAGAAGCTCCAGGCATAAACTGAACTAAACTGGTAGTACGGCCACTTTCGGCAAACTCTTTTTCTAACGGTTTGCGCAATACCCCTTCAGATGGGCTACCTATCCACGGTTGATTTAGGGTTTCAATAACCACTCTTTGGCTAAAATCAATACGTTTTTGTTCACTCATACTTTTACCCTATTGCTCTTGGTCTTTTTTACCAGGCCTGGTAAATTATCATTTAAAAACAAAGGTTTTTAAATTAAGTTAAAAACATCACTTATAGTTTTGAATTAACAATGTTTTTAATAAAAGAGATTAATCACTATGTTTTAAAATCATTTGTGTTTCAAGGCTTGCTGCATTTTCTTTAACTTTGGCAAGATCTTGCTCATCAATAATTTCATCCCACCCTTGTAGGTTTTGAAGCACTAAATCTGCTAGCGCTTTGGCGTGATCATCTCGGTCGTTTAGACATTTTATGTAACCAAATTTTTCACCACCTGCTTCTTCAAAATATTCACGGTTTTCTTCGCCAATTTCTTCAATTGTTTCTAAACAATCTGCTGAAAAACCAGGGCAAATAACCTGAATATTTTTGACGCCATTTTTTGGCAATGCCATCATAGTTGCATCAGTATAAGGTTGCACCCAAGGTTCTTTACCAAAACGTGATTGAAAAGTAACCTTGTATTGATCTTTGCTTAAACCGAGTTTTTCGGCCAGTAAACGTGAAGTTAAATGACACTGACAAGGGTATGAATCGCCATTATCCCAATAACGTTGCGGAATACCGTGATAAGACATGACCAATAAATCGGGTTTACCATGTTCGGCTTGGTATTCTGTAATGGAATTGGCCAGTGCTTCAATATAACCTGGATGACGAGCATACTGACTAATGGTTCTTATATCAGGTATCCAACGCCAGTCTTTTAACTCTTCATTTACAGCATCAAACGTTGAAGCGGTTGTTGCCCCAGCATATTGTGGATAAAGTGGTAAAACTAAAATCTTTTGACAACCCTTAGCTTGCAAATTTTGTAGCGCTGACCCAATAGAAGGATTGCCATAACGCATACCTAATTCAAATTCAATATCGGTATTTATTTTTGGTTTTACATAGCTGGCAATAGCATCAATTTGTCTTTTAGAGATATTTAATAATGGCGCACCTGGACCTTCAGAATCCCATACTGTTTTATAGGCTTCAGCCGATTTTGCAGGCCTGGTATTTAAAATAATGCCATTTAAAATAAGTTTCCATAACCAACGTGCTGGTGGTGGTTCTACCACGCGTGGATCAGATAAAAACTCTTTAAGATAAGGCTTTAACGCTTCTTTAGTTGGTGCATCAGGTGTACCTAGGTTGGTAATGAGTACACCAATTTTAGCGGCGTCACCATGTTGATAATTTGTATAAGTCTTATAGTGCATAGAGTTTCCGTTTACGCTTTATTTTTTATTAAATATTTTAGTGTTTTACATAAAAAACATCGATTTTATCTTGTTTTTTAATTCTATTTTTAGTCATGGTTTTGTAATTTAGTTAAGTCAGCAATTACATCGCGTACATGTTCACTTGGGTCAACATCACGGTAAATTTTGGCTATTTTTCCTTGTTTATCAATAATAAAACTATTACGCTTTGCAAACTTAATGAGTTTTAAATCTAAAATAGCATCGTACTTTTTAGCCACTTTGCCATCTTCATCAGCCAGTAATGAGAATGGTAAATTATGTTTTTTAGAGAATTCTATATGGCTATCTTTACTGTCAACCGACACACCCAAAATCACAGCTTGCTGAGTAATTAATCTATTTATATTATCTCTAAAACTACACGCTTCTGTTGTACAGCCTGGAGTATCGTCTTTAGGGTAAAAATACAACACCACCCATTTGCCTTTTTGTGCGCTTAATGACACATTATTTCCATGTTGATCAATCAAAGTAAAACCGGGAGCCATATCCCCTACTTTTAAGTCATCGGCTTGGGCTTGTGAATTAAAAACAACAAAAGAAGACAGACTAAACAATAACGTTATCACGACGCTTTTAATACGATTAAACATGACAATATATCCTATGGTTTTTTGCCAATAAGGCAACCTATTTAAAACAACAACAATTAACCTGTATGCAAATACATAGGCTATAAAACAAAAACTTTGCTCAATTTAACAAATTTAACGATTGAACTTAATCTTATTTTTAAATCTCACAGAATTTTATACTATTTTGTATAAGTATTGTACAATATACATAAAGATTTCATATAAAATCAGTTTAAAAGGAGAACGCCATGCATTATCCACGAATTAAAATAGCGGTATCTGACTGCTTAAGAGGAACCGAATGTCGTTACAATGGTGGGCATGCTCAAGATGACTTTGTGAATCATGAGTTAGCTAAATATGCCGATTTTTATCCTTTTTGCCCAGAAGCCGCCGTTTTAGGAACACCGCGTGAAACCATTCGTTTAGTGGGTATAGGTAACGAAGTACGTGTGATTGGGCCAAAATCTGAAACCGATTATACCGATGGTATACAGGCGTATAACAATCTAATTATCCCTAAATTGGTGGATAAAAAAGTGGATGGTGCTGTAGTGAAGTCACGTTCACCTAGCTGTGGTTTAGAGCGCATTAAAGTCTATCAACCTAATGGCGAATGGCATGGTTCTAAAGACCCAATGCAGGCAGGCTTATTTACCCGAGATTTACGTGAAGCTTTACCTCATCTTGCCATTGAAGAAGAAGGACGATTGTCTGATGCTTGGTTACGTGAAAATTTTATGCTGCAAGTTTTTACGTCGGCTCGCTGGCGTGAATTTTTAGAATCGCAACCTACACTGGCAAGTTTTCAGGCATTTCATAGAGACCATAAATATCTGTTTTTATCTAAAAATGAAGAACTGTATCGTGATTTAGGTGCTTTAGTGGCCACTACTCGCAAGTTTAATTTAGAACAAAGTATAAAAGGTTATGAACTTAAGTTATTTAAATTATTGGCCTATCGTTCAAAAAAAGGTTCAGTTAAAAATGTGTTAGAACACATTTATGGCTACTTTAAAAAACAGGTTACACCTGCAGAAAAACGACATTTTCGAGAAACCGTAGAAGAGTTTATGCAAGATATTGTGCCGTTAATTGCCGCCATTAAAATCTTAGAACAGTTTTTAAATCACTATGGTTCAGAGTATTTGCAGTCTCAGGTGTTTTTTCACCCTTACCCAGCAGACCTGGCGTTAAGATCGAAGGTTACCGCCTATCGTTAAAGCAATGACTCATTAATAGAGATAACAACTGATAACAAATCATAAATAATCACTACTTGACCGTAGTTGTAAGTAAGGCATAATGAATAAAATTAGAATTTCATTCACAACATTGAGCTTATGAAAGACCTTAAACTTAGAACCAATTTACTGATTCAGCTAGTTGAAAACGCACAAGAAGGTATTGTGGTTGCCGAAAAGGAAGGCCACGATACAATTCTTATCTACGTTAACCCAGCTTTTGAGGATTTGACTGGCTATTCATCCGAAGAAATTTTGTACCAAGATTGTCGCTTTTTGCAAGGCGACGATACCGAACAGCAAGCCATTAAAGTCATTCGTAATGCCATAGATGGTTCTACGCCGGTAAGAACGGTATTAAAAAACTACCGTAAAGATGGTTCTGTTTTTTGGAATGAATTAAGCGTAACGCCGTACTATGATGAGGTTGATCAATTAACTTACTATATTGGTATTCAAAAAGATGTCACAGAAGAAGTTCTGTTACAAGAAGCTTTAGACGCGGCTAATCAAAAAATTGCACAACTAGAAGCGGATATTCAATCTTTACAGAAATAGAACCCTTTTAGATTTACCTATACTCACAAAATTTAGTTTGCCACCAGGCATACCAGGCCTGGTAAATCTATTTACAAATGACATAAAACATGACCAAATAACACTAAATTAAGCGAAATTATGAATTGAGTTAATAAAACAATTCGCTTTACCGTCTAAACTTGTATTCTCGTTTTCTTCTAAGAAAAAATGCACCGTCATTAATGGGTGATTATCTACCCATTTACTCCAAAACACTTTATCAAAATCCTTACTATCATCAACAAAAGCCACGGTATTGCACTGTAATGTATGCAAAGTTGCATCAAGCTCTTTATATTGTTGGTCTGCATAAATGGAATATAAATTCACATAAGGATAATACCCTTTTTGCGTCAAAGACAGGGCTGCTAACAGTAATATAGATTGTGAAGTTCCTGGCTTAGATTCTAGCCATAATGGTTGCGTGGTTGCTATATTCATAGAACGCATAGCAAAGCGCATGCGGGTTTGTAATCTTGGGATAAGTTGTGATTCCCAAAAAATAAAACCTGATCGTGATTCTTGTTTAAGCATTTTGGTTACCGAACTGAGTACAGGCAACCAATACAATTCGGCTAAATCATTAAATAGGTTATCTAACTCTATATTTAATTGTTCGCTATCGTAAGAGAATGCATACTCTGTTAAACGATTCTGAAAATCAGATTCACCCACTTTAAAATCTATTTTTTGGGTATTTGCCTGTTCGTCTAATAAGGCTTTTACTTGGCTAATCGCCACACCTTGTTCGGTTAAAGCGACTGCGGCTTTAATTTGATCAATATGTTTTTGGGTATAAAGCCTATGCCCACCTTCTGTTCTTACAGGCTCAATTAAACCGTAACGTCTTTCCCACGCTCGTAAGGTAATAGAGTTAACCCCTGTTAGATTAGAGACTTCTCTAATTGGGTAAAGAGCTTCGTTAATTTGCATAATTCTCTTTCATTATTAGGTATACATATTTTGTGATTGATTATCCATTATTGTAAGAAATCAACCACCAAGGCACGGAGACACGAATATTTTAAAAATGAGTAAAAACGGTCCGCAGTTTCAAATAATAATTAAATTTAAAAAAACCAACTTAAGTTATGCATATCTTAGACAAAAAGCTATACCAAAGCAATCCTACATTGCGATGCATCAAGCTTTTGCAGCCCAAGATTTCATTTCACTTACTCTTGTAAGATGCTGTTCTCGGCTCTGTTTTAAATCCACAATGGGATAAGGATAATCTTCTCCTAAAATAACACCTTTTAGCTCACACTCTTGCTTGTGTAACCAAGGTTCATGCACCGCTTTACTTGACAAATTTTTAAGCTGTGGCAACCAATGTTTAATGTATTCGCCCGTTTTATCAAATTTTGTACTTTGTGTAACCGGGTTAAAAAGACGGTAATACGGTGCGGCATCTACCCCAATGCCCGCAACCCACTGCCAGCCCATAACATTATTGGCTGGGTCGGCATCGATTAAGGTGTTATCAAACCATTGCTTGCCTGCTAACCAATTTTGATTTAAATTTTTTGTTAAAAAAGACGCCACCAACATACGCACACGGTTGTGCATAATGCCCGTTTGCCAAAGCTCTTGCATACCAGCATCAATAATCGGAATCCCCGTTTTCCCTTTTTGCCATAAGCTAATTAGATGGTTATCTTTTGGCCATTGCATAGCCAAATACTTTTTTTGAAACGACTGTTTTTCGGTTTCTGGAAACCAGTGTAATAAATGACGCGCAAACTCTTTCCACACCAATTGTCGCAACCAGGGTTGAGCGATATCGGCTTTAATATCGCCCGATTCAATTTGACTTTGCAGAGTGAAAAAAACATCTCGCATCGCTATCTCCCCAAAATGCAAATAGCTGGATAATGCACTGGTAGCCGATTGTGCTGGAAAATCTCTATCTAAGGTATAGGTGATTAAGTCTTCTTGTATAAAATCATACAGTCTATTCCAGGCCGCTTTTTCACCTACTGGCGAATGTGCCAATATTTTGGTTGCCCAAGGTTGTTTTAATACATTGCTTAAATCGTTAGGTAAATCGGCATATTTTTGCGGTACCTGTATATCACCTGCTTTAGCGAGTACATTGGCTTTATCGCTAGACTTATCACCGCTAGGCAATGACTCATAGATTGGCTCAATTTGCGTTTTTTTTGTTAAAAAGTTTTTATAAAAAGGCGTATAAACCAAATACGGTTTTTGTTGTTTATTCAACAAGCGTTCTGGTTCTAATAAAAACTCACTATAAAACGGCGTTAAAGCCACTTTGTATTTTTTACAAACATCTAAGGCCGTTTGCTGCATTTGCAAAAATGGGCTACCCACTTGATAACTGTAATAAACCTGTTTTATGTTTTGGTGCTTAATTAACTCAATTAACCGAGTTTCAAAATCACCTTCTAGCATCCATAAACTTCCCGAATGCTGTTCAATATTGGTTTTAAAGCTTAATAAGCTAGCCGCTAATCTTGCACTATTTGCCTGACCCACTGTTTGTTTAGGGTCGTGAAAATAAGCCAAAATCACGCGATCACTTTGCGCTAATGCCTGCTGAATAACAGGGGTGCTTTCTAAACGAAACTCTCTTTGAATCCAAACCAAATTTGTCATGTTGTGAATTAACTCTTTCTTTAGTAAGCACTTAAAATAATTTGTTTTAGCCTCTTAAATACTCCTTAAGGGACTTTTTTAAAGTATTTTTGGTTACCACGTTCATCAATCGCCCCCGCTAAACGTGCTATGCCGTGAATATAAGCGGCGGTTCTTAATGAACAGCCATGATTTAGGGCTAAATCATAAATAATATTGGCTTCTCTACACATGAGTTTTTTTAGTTTTTCTTCTACTTCTGGGCGTTCCCAGTAAAGTCCTGAACGGTTTTGTACCCACTCAAAATAACTGACAATCACCCCGCCCGAATTGGCTAAAACGTCGGGAATCACATTGATGCCATTTTTTTCTAATACTTCATCTGCCTGCGGTGTAACCGGCCCGTTAGCAATTTCTAAAACCGTTTTGGCTTTAATATTATGGGCATTTAATTGGGTTATTTGATTCTCTAAGGCGCCCAAAACCAAAACATCTACCTCTAACTCAAGCAGTTCATCATTAGTTATTTCAGTAAAATCCAATATATTGCATACAGAGCCATCGCAATACACCGAAGCCAGCTTATCATCTGTTTGTTTAAAGCGATAAACATCTTCAATATTTAAACCCGAGGTACTGTAAATAGCGCCTCTGGAGTCAGAAACTGCCACGACTCTATAGCCCATGCTTTTTGCTAACCGTGCAAAGTGATAACCTACATTACCAAAACCTTGTACAGCAATTGAGGTTTCTTCTGGTTTACAGCCTTTACGACGAGCATATTCATTTAAGGCATGTAAGGCACCTTGCCCAGTAGCCGATTCTCGTCCTTCTGAACCACCTAAATGAATGGGTTTACCTGTAATTGCAGCGGGGACTTGTCTACGAGAAATAATACTGTATTCATCTGCCATCCACCCCATAATGGTACTATTGGTATAGACATCTGGCGCAGGTATATCACGTGATTCACCTAATACATCCGCAAAGGCTCTAATATAACCACGTGACAAACGTTCAAGTTCTAATTTTGAAAGCTCTTTAGGGTTTACCATAACGCCCCCTTTTGCCCCACCAAAAGGTAGACCTGCAACGGCACACTTTACGGTCATCCAAAAGCTTAAAGAGGTCACTTCATCTAAGTTAACCCGTGGATGATAACGAATACCGCCTTTAGTTGGCCCTCGTGTATCGTCATATTGCACTCTATAACCCGTAAATATTTTTAACGAACCATCATCCATACGAACAGGAATACTGGCAATAATGGATCGTTTAGCAACGGATAACCTATCCATAACTTCTTCATCTACATCAATATATTTAAAAACTGACTCTAAACGTTGCTTGGCTAACTCAAACATAAAAAACCTCTTTGCTTTTTAAGACAATTAAATACGTAGTAACATTCTAAACGTAATTTTTAAATAAAAAATACGTTTCTGACCCTTTGGCACAGCGATAACACAGAATAAAAAATAAGAAAAAATCCATAGCGTTCTCGCCAGCCCTTGTAGTTTGGACAAAAAGCAGGCGAATGTTAACTCGGTTTAGCTGACGCTTAGTAAACGGTCTTGTCTGTTTAAAAGAACAAAACATGAGTAGTTTTATTACAATAAGACGTAAAAACAAATAATTTATACCAAAGGTCTATATTTTGAACACACCCTATACCCTCATTCAGTTACAAAGTGTTGATTCAACCAATCGTTATTTAAAAGATTATGTATCTGAACACCAACCTTGTTCCGCTGTTTTTTGTATAACAGAACAACAAACCGCAGGGTATGGACAACAAAACCGTAAATGGCAAACTAATAAAGACTCTGCGATTTTTTCTTGGGCAGTTCCACTTAACCCGCAAGACAAAATAACAGGCCTGGTAAGTTTACAAATTGCGACTTTATTACACCAAAGCCTTACTGAAATTACGAAAGATATGTTGCAACTAAAATGGCCAAATGATCTTTACAATACCCAAGGTAAAGTGGCAGGCATATTAATTGAACAAGTGGTTAAAAAAGACTACCGAGCCTTAATTATTGGCATAGGCATCAATCGCAATCACAATGATTTAATCGCTAGCGCAAGCAGTGTAAGTCAATTTAAAACAGAAACATTAATCGACAAATTATTTAAAAAAACAGAATTACCAGGCCTGGTAAATTTCTCAGTTCAATCACTTTTAGACTACTGGCAAACGCACGATATGTTTGCTATTAATGAGCCAATTGAACTCATTACCGCAGAAAACGCCAACAGCAAACTAAATGGTATTTACTTAGGCATTAACCAAAATGGCCAGGCTTTAATTAACCTCAATGGCAAAATACAAACCTTAACGTCTGGCCAAACCTCTATCCGCAAATCCCTTTAAAAGCGATTAAAAATATTTCATTTTGGTTCATTCGTGAACCAAATTGAAACAAATTCCTTTCATTTATTGGCTTTCAAAACCATACATCCCTAATAAAACCGCATTTTTAAGATGGCACAACAAATGCTTATTACTTTTTTGTAAAAAAGTAATACCTATAAACCCCCTCTACTTCAAAAGATGAATTTGCCTATGAACATGTTGAAAAGTTGGACAAGACCAAGAACCTCACTAGATAAAAAGTCAGCGCGTGTACTGACCTTTGCAAGCTTTGCTATCCCAATTTTTATTTGGTGCTTAGTAAGTTATGTACCTTTTATTTGGCATCCACAGGTAGAAATCACAGATTCAGGCGGAGTAAGTTATTTTAGAGAAGGTGCTTTAATTGATAAGGACGTCTTTAAAATTGAAGTCGAGAAAAAGATTAAAGAAAACCCACAAATTGATATGGCCGCACTTCCGCAAGGAACTCCTGCTAACCCAGTGTATTTACCTGCGCCAGATGAAGTTTTGACCGCACTTTATACCGCATTTACCACCCCCCCAAAACGTAATGGACAACCTTGGCTACATGAAAGTTTATGGCACTCTATTCAAGTTATTGCTTGGGGCTTCTTTTGGGCAATGATATTTGGTGTACCTTTAGGTATTTTGGCCGGAACTTACAATGCCGCATCACATTTAATAGAACCTTTTACAGAATTCTTTCGCTATTTACCCGCACCCGCTTTTGGGGCTTTAGCGGTCGCCATTTTAGGTATTTATGATGCACCCAAAATAGCCATTATTTTTATAGGAACGTTTTTTCAAATGGTCTTAATTGTGGCAACCACCACCCGTAAATTAAATATGGCTATTATTGAAGCCTCTTTAACCTTAGGCTGTAAAGGCTTTCGCATGATTCGTAGAGTAGTTTTACCGGGTGTTTTGCCAGATCTTTATCGCGATATGCGTATTTTGTTAGGCTGGGCTTGGACCTACTTAATCGTTGCAGAATTAATTGGTACCAGCACAGGGATTACATGGTTTATTACTCAGCAAGCACGTTATAAAAACTTTGATAATGTCTTCGCCGCTATTTTAATTATTGGATTAATCGGTCTCATTACCGATATGCTTCTTGCCCAAATTGGCAAGCGTTTATTCCCTTGGCATACAGATAAATAGGAGTAAGTCATGTTAAAAAAAGTTCACCCATTAGCGGCCTTGTATACGCCTGAAATTAAAGATCGTAATCAACGTATTTTGCAACGCCCTAAAGCATTAACTATTAGTGATTTACACAAAACGTTTGAGCATAAAGGTAAAAAAGTAAATGTACTTAACTCTATCGACTTTACCGCTTACAAGCGTGAATTTGTATGTGTTGTTGGCCCTTCAGGTTGTGGTAAATCAACGCTTGCCCGTTTAATTGCTGGCTTAGAAACTCACGAAATTGGTACGATTCATATTGACGAAAAATTAGTTGATGGCCCAGGCCCAGATAGAGGCATGGTATTTCAAAGTTATTCACTGTTTCCTTGGATGACCGTTAAAGAAAATGTCATGTTTGGTTTAACTGAAGGCGGCATGGCAAAAAACCAAGCTGAAGCCGAAGCTTTTCAATGGATTGATTTAGTTGGTCTAGAAAAGTTTACCAACGCTTACCCACATCAACTTTCTGGTGGTATGAAACAACGTGTCGCGATTATTAGAGCCTTAGCAACCCAGCCTAAAATTTTATTAATGGATGAGCCTTTTGCTGCTTTAGACCCTCAAAACCGTTTAAAAATGCAACGCTACCTTTTAGAAATCTGGCAAAACATTGATGTAACCATTTTCTTTATCACTCACGATCTAGATGAAGCCATTTATTTAGCCGATAGAATTCTTATTTTAGAAGCTAATCCAGGTAGAGTCTCAGAAACATTAAGTGTTCCTTTGCCACGACCTAGAAAAGAAAACACTTTACTTAGCCCTGAATTTTTAGCCACTAAAGCCTATTTAGAGGAATTGGTTCATCCTGAACAAGAGGAAGAAAGTATGGAAGAAAAATTAAGTATGGTACGTATGGTTTCAGTTAACTCAGAAGTTCCGGATATTTTTTAATATGACACAGCATAAAAATAAACTCATTAGAACCAGCGCCTCTTTACCTGCCAGTGTACTTGACGATTTAGATCATCTTATGCAGGCAAAAGGCTTTACCAATCGTTCAGCACTTTTAGCCGATATTATTCGTAAAGAATCCGCATCCTTTAGCCAAAACTACACCAATGAAATTATGGCAGGCACCTTTACCATGATTTATGACCATTCGGTTCCTGGCTTACAACAAAAATTGAATCAACTAAAACATCAATATGTTGCCGAAATTATCACCAGTACGCAAACACAGTTGATGAACCAACAAACTTTAGAGGTCAACTTAATGCAAGGCGCAGCCCAAAACTTAAAAAAAATAAGTGATGAGATGATGGCTCATCGCGGCGTTAAAAATGCCAACTTGTACTTAACACAATCTACGATACCGCCCATTTTTAACTCAGAAACAACACAGGAGAATTCAGATGACTGACACCAACCAAGCCAGCCAATATAACGGCTTAATTTGGCAAGAAAATTTACCAGGCGGTGCTCACTGGTCGGGTGTAATTCGTCGTGGTACGGTTTTACGTTTAACGGATATTGAAGGCAATGCAAACGTAGCGATGCTTATCAATAACCTTGAAGTAAAAAACGAACGCTACAATATGCCAGACACCTTAAAAGCTCAAAAAACGGCTTTTTTAACGGTACCGAATATGTGTTTTAGCGATATGGGTAGAGTTATGTGCTCTATTATTGCCGATACTTGTGGCTGGCATGACACCATTGGTGGGCTTTCTAATAAAGCCATTATGACTAAAAAATACGGTAAAAAACCTTACCAAGAAGCGCATAACGACTACTTTAAAAATGGCTATGACAGCCTAATTAATGAACTTGGTAAATGGGGTTTAAATGCCAGTGATGTTATGCCAAACATTAACTGGTTTAGCAAAGTTCGTGTAGAAGACAATGGCTCTATGACTTTTATTGCTAATAATTCTAAAGCGGGAGATTATGTTGATTTACGCTTTGAAATGGACTGTATTGTTAGCTTATCAACCGCTCAACATCCAATGGATTCTAATCCAGAATATGATCCAAAACCAATTGAATTAAGTGTCTATAAAGCGCTACCTGTTGAAAAAAATGACCCTAGTCGTTTACACCGCGCAGAAAATCAAAGAGCCTACTACAACACCAAAGTATTTTATGGAGAAAACCCAAATGACTAAACCAACTTTTGATGAAAACCGTATTGTTTATCGTGAAGTAGTGGCTGCGGGCGACCCATGGATGCACGAAGTAAAAGCCGGCCAATATTTTAGAATTGTGGATCTTGAAGGAAATCAAGCGGTTGATACGCTTTTCTACAATGCCAAAGACCATGATGAACGCTATTCAGCCACTGATACCATTCGTGAACAAGGCAATATTTACTTAACAACGGGAAGCGTTTTACAATCTAATCTTTGTAATCCAATGCTCACTATTGTGGATGATACTTGCGGACGCCATGACACCATTGGCGGAGCTTGTTCAGCAGAAAGCAATACCGTACGTTATGCCATTGAAAAACGTCACATGCACTCGTGCCGCGACTCTTTTCTGATGGCCTTAAGTCATTGTGAATGCAATCACGATAAACCAATGACAAAAGAAGACCTATCCAGCAATATTAACTTTTTTATGAATGTACCTGTTTCACCAGATGGTCACCTAGATTTTGATGATGGTATTTCTGCCCCAGGGCGTTATGTAGAGATGCAAGCTCACATGGATGTATTGGTTTTAGTGTCTAACTGCCCACAGCTTAATAATCCATGCAATGGTTATAACCCAACTCCAGTTGAAATGATTATTTGGGAATAATGAGAACTTTGCACAAAATCATCACAATAAAAAACAAACATTCTTTCTTAGTATAGAACAACAAACATAACAACATATACACCCCAATTGGGACGACCCAATTTGGTAGAAATCACTTCAGAACGGTCTGAAAAGGAAATAACTATGTTTAATAAAGTGCTCATCGCCAACCGTGGTGCTATTACGACAAGAATTATTCGTACTTTAAAAAAAATGAATATTCAGTCTGTGGTCTTAGCATCAGATGCCGACCGTGCATCGTTACATGTTCAACATGCCGATGAAGTCATTTTTTTGCCAGGTAATGTCGCCACAGAAACCTATTTAAACGTACCCCTTATTTTAGAAGAAGCCATAAAACGTGGTGTTGAAGCTGTGCATCCTGGTTATGGTTTTTTAAGTGAAAACACCAGTTTTGCCGAATCTTGTGAAGCGGCAGGTATTCGTTTTATTGGCCCAGAACCGCAACACATTCGTGACTTTGGTTTAAAACACATTGCCAGAGATTTGGCGATTGAAGCCAAAGTACCGTTACTACCTGGTTCAGGCCTTTTAGACACTTTAGAGCACGCCTTTTCTGAAGCTAATCGTATTGGCTACCCTGTTATGCTCAAAAGCACCGCTGGTGGCGGTGGTATTGGTATGCAAAAGTGCGATACTCAAGAAGAACTGTCTGAGGCCTTTGAGCAAGTCGCCCGTTTAAGCCAAAACTCTTTTGGACAAAGTGGTATTTTCTTAGAAAAATTTGTTGTGAATGCTCGCCATATTGAAATTCAAATTTTTGGTGACGGTAATGGCAATGTCGTCTCTTTTGGTGAACGTGACTGCTCTTTACAACGCCGTAACCAAAAAGTCGTTGAAGAAACCCCTGCCGTTGATATTAACCGTGACCAAGTGGCCGAAATGGAAGCTCATGCTGTTCGTTTAGGTGAATTAGTTAGCTATAAATCAGCCGGAACGGTGGAATACGTTTACGATGCCGACACCAATGAATATTACTTTTTAGAAGTGAATACTCGTCTGCAAGTTGAGCATGGCATTACCGAAGCAGTTAGAAATGTAGATTTAGTTGAATGGATGATAAAAGTCGCTTATGAAGCCAAACTACCGCTTTCAGCCGAACAAATTCAACCTGCTGAAGGTCATGCGATTGAAGTACGCGTTTATGCAGAAGACCCATTTAAAAACTTTCAACCAAGTACAGGTAAATTAACCGGTTGGACAATGCCTAAAAATTGCCGTGTAGACACTTGGTGTGACCGTGGCATTGAAGTCAGCTCATTTTATGATCCTATGCTGGCCAAAATCATTGTAAAAGGTCATACCCGTGAAGAAGCCGTTGAGAAATTACAGCAGGCTATGGACACGACCAAAATTGATGGTTTTGAAACCAATATTGTTTATTTAGGTGCGCTAAGTCATTCTGATAAATTTAAAAACGGCAGTGGTCTTTACACACAATTTTTAAATCACTTTATGCACACACCTAATACCATTGAAGTTACCAACCCTGGTACACACTCTATGATAGTCAGTTATCCAGGCCGTGTAGGCTTTTGGGATATTGGTGTACCACCATCAGGGCCAATGGATTCTTTATCACATAGATTAGCGAACCGTTGCTTAAACAACCCTGAAGACGCCGCAACCATTGAGATGACCGTATCGGGTGTTGGGCTCACCTTTGATAAAGACACCGTCATTTGTATTACGGGTGCCGACATTCAAGCCACGCTTGATAAGCAACCTATTCCCCAATGGCAACCTGTGCGTGTTAAAGCAGGACAACAATTAAAATCTAAAGTGATTAAAGACTTTGGGCAACGAGCGTATTTAGCCGTGCTTGGCGGATTTGATGTGCCTGATTATATGGGCAGTAAGACGACCTTTTCATTAGGTAAATTTGGTGGTCATGGCGGGCGTTTATTACGCACTGGTGATGTATTACGTTTAACCGATATTGAAGATAATCAAGACTTACCAGGCCTCCCAAAACAGGTTATTCCAACATTAACAAACCAATATGAAATTGCCGTAATTTACGGCCCACAAGGTTGTCCTGATTTCTTTACCGAACAAGATATTGAAAAATTCTTTGCCGCAGAATGGCAAGTGCATTACAACTCAAGCCGCACAGGTATTCGCCTAGTTGGGCCAAAACCACAATGGGCGCGAACAGATGGTGGTGAAGCTGGTTTACACCCTTCTAATATTCACGATAACCCTTATGCAATTGGCGCAATTGACTTTACCGGAGACATGCCTGTTATCTTGGCACAAGACGGCCCAAGTTTAGGGGGATTTGTTTGCCCTGCAACCATTATTGAAGCCGAACAATGGAAAATGGGACAACTTCGCCCTGGCGATAAGGTCCGTTTTAAAGCGGTCTCTATTGAAACAGCTGAACTGGCTATTGCCCATTATGAACAAGCGATTGCGGAATTAAAAACCCCAACGACACTTGAACTACCTTATCTAAATGAACCAACCGAGCAGTCTTGTATTGCTCATGAAACCTCAGCAGACGAGCACGAATTTGGTGTTAAATACCGTCGTTCTGGTGATAGCCATGTATTAATTGAATACGGCAAAATGGAGCTAGATTTAGCGCTACGTTTCCGTATTCAGGTGTTATATGAGCGTTTAAAAACCAATAAAGAAGCAGAAGGCCAGGCCTGGGAATTTTTAAAAGAGTTAACACCAGGTATTCGTTCTTTACAGGTTCACTATGACCCTAAACAGATTACCCAATCAGACATTATTCAAAAACTAATTAAACTAGAAGAAGAAATTTCATCTGGTCAAGACTTAACCGTTAAAAGTCGCATTGTACGCTTGCCACTTTCTTGGGATGACCCAAGCACCAAACTCGCCATTGAAAAATACATGAAAACGGTTCGTCCTGACGCGCCTTGGTGCCCAAGTAATATTGAATTTATTCGCCGTATTAATGGGTTAGATAGTATTGAAGACGTTAAAAAAATCATTTTTGACGCTAAGTATTTAGTTATGGGATTAGGCGATGTTTATTTAGGAGCGCCTGTTGCTACGCCACTTGACCCTCGTCATCGTTTAGTAACCACCAAATACAATCCTGCTAGAACCTGGACACCAGAAAATGCGGTTGGTATTGGTGGCGCTTATATGTGTGTATATGGCATGGAAGGCCCTGGTGGTTATCAGTTTGTGGGTAGAACCATTCAAATGTGGAACCCTTATCACATAACCAACAACTTCCCCGTTGGTAAACCTTGGCTATTGGACTTTTTTGACCAAATTCAATACTACCCTGTTTCAGAAGAAGAGCTGGCACAAGCTCGTTTAGATTTCCCTCTAGGGCGATATGACATTGAGATTGAAGAGACTGAATTATCTTTAAATAAATACCAAGCATTTTTAGCAGAAAACACCGCCACTATTGAAGCGTTTCAAACTCAACAACAAGGTGCATTTGAAGCTGAACGACTTTATTGGGAAGAATCAGGCCTGGCAAATTTTGAAGCCGAAACGGCTCAAGAAGAGATTCAAAATGAAACCGCCACAGAAATCCCAGAAGGCTTTGAAGCCGCTACCTCGCCAATTACCGGAAGTGTGTGGAAATTACAGGTTAAACCTGGCGATAAAGTGCAAGAAGATGACACTATTGCCATTTTAGAAACCATGAAAATTGAAATACCTGTTGTGGCTGAAACTTCTGGTACGGTCACCGAGATTTTAGTGAATGAAGGTGATCTTATTCAAACGGGACAAACATTAATGGTTCTTGAACTTGATGAACTTGGCCAACAGGAATCAGAGGTTTAATCATGAAAGAACTTAATTTAACCCTACCTGCTCTAAAAAAGGCTTACGCAGATAAAACGCTTACACCTAGAGACGTTGTAAAAAACTTGCTCACAAAAGCGGAGAATTATGCAGACTATAATCTGTTTATTCACCTGCTTAATGAAGCGGAACTTGAACCCTATTTAAATCATCTTGAAAAGACAGAGCCTAACAGCCTACCTTTATGGGGTGTACCGTTTGTAATTAAAGATAATATTGATTTAGCCAATATCCCAACGACAGCGGCCTGCAAAGAATATGCTTATGTACCAAAAGAATCGGCAACAGTTGTACAAAAACTCATTAAAGCCGGAGCTATCCCAATCGCTAAAGCCAATATGGATCAATTTGCGACAGGCCTGGTAGGTACTCGTTCGCCTTATGGAGAGTGCCATAACGCCTTTGATTTTAATATGATTTCTGGTGGATCAAGCTCCGGTTCAGCCGTTTCTTTAGCGTTAAATTTATGCAGTTTCTCTTTAGGTACAGACACCGCTGGTTCTGGCCGAGTGCCCGCCGCCTTTAACAACCTAATTGGCCTAAAACCCTCTAAAGGTTTATTGAGTACCAAAGGCGTTGTGCCAGCAGTTCGCTCGCAAGATGTGGTGAGTATTTTTGCGTTAAATTCACAAGATGCGTATCAAGTATTTGATGTGGCAGCACAATTTGATCAAGAAGACGAGTTTAGCCGTAATGAAACCGAATTAACGCCTCCCGCTTGGCATGCAAAACCGATTATTGGTATTCCTGATACCGAAAGCCTGTTTTTTGATGGCGACACTCAAGCTCAACAAAACTTTACCGAGACGGTAAGCCGTTTAGAAAAACTCGGCTATCAAATTAAAACGGTGCCTTTTAACGCTTGGATAGAAACCGCCAAACTTTTATATGGTGGTGCATGGGTGGCAGAACGTTATTTGGCAATCGCAGACTTTTTTGATAAAAATGAATCGCTTATGGATTCAACCGTGGCAACCATTGTAGCGGGAGCAAAAAATCTATCTGCAGCCGATACTTACCAAGGAAGTTACGCATTACAAAAAGCTCAGCGAGAAACACAAATTTTGTGGCAACAGCATGGTATTGATTGCATGATGACGCCTACTACGCCATCTATTTATTCGATTGAAGCGCTAAAAGCAGACCCTATTGGCTTAAATTCAAAGTTAGGAACCTACACCAACTTTATGAATTTATTAGACTATGCGGCAATTGCTATGCCAACAGGATTTAGAAACGACACTCTACCAACAGGCGTGACCTTTTTTGCACCCGCAGGAACAGATAGAGCCTTATTACAATTAACCGATGAATTACATCCAACATTTGTAGAAGCTTCTGGCGCACGTTTTATAGAAGTACCGCAAGCGAATCCGATTCTATTTAAAAATGCACAAACGATTCCTTTAGCCGTAGTAGGTGCACATTTGGTTGGTTTTCCACTCAATAGTCAGTTGACTGAACGTGGAGCAACCTTATTAGAAACCACCCAAACCGCACCTAAATATACATTTTATGAATTAGCTGGAGGCCCTATTCTTAAACCAGGCCTGGTAAAACAGTCTAAAGAAGGTCAATCTATTGAAGTAGAAATTTGGAATATGCCAAAACAACATCTAGGCAGTTTTTTAGCCCTTATCCCTTCCCCTCTCGGTTTAGGAAAAGTAGAGCTAATTGATGGCCGACAAGTCGTAGGTTTTATTTGTGAACCTTATGGTTTACAAGGCGCCACCAATATTTCACATACAAGCGGTTGGCGTAATTGGATGAAACAACGCAGCTCTGCTAACTTATTAGAAATAGAATAATTTATATTATCTAAATCACAGTTTTTGTATCAATCCCTAATACCTCTGTTTTTCTGGAATTACGCCACGCACCCCGCCTTTGGGGTCTGGCATATCGTTTTTGTAGCGTGGAATGATGTGTATGTGTGCGTGGGGAATACTTTGACCAGCAACTTCTCCGCAATTTACGCCAATATTATATCCATCGGGCGTGTACTCTAAATCTAAATACATTTTAACTTTTTGAACCAAATCCATTGCATCAATCTGTTCTTGCTGACTCATATCAAACCAGGTTTCTACGTGTCTTTTGGGAATAACTAAAGTGTGTCCTTTTGAAACTGGATAAATATCAAAGCGTGCAATACAGGTTTCGTTTTCTAAATAAAACTCGCTGTTACAAAATGGGCATAGATTCACATTACATCCTAATATTTAAGGTTATATTTAGATTTACAAAGCAGGTTAAAGGTAAGCCATTATGCTAGTAATAATTGCAAAGATTTGATTCTACAATTTAGCAGGCCTGGTGTCATCCTTAAATAAATCAAGATAAATAATCCATAATAAATATAAAAACAATGGGTATTCTTAAAACATATCAACCCAATTTATCCTGTGCTCACAAAATAGTATGGCCACAGAGCATGCCAGGCCTGGTAAATTATAAGAATGTGCAAGTCTGCGTTATACGATTTTTGTTCATATCAATGAATCTGTTGTGCGAGGATTAAGAGTAAAACTAGATAGAAATAGATAGAAATAGTTAATAGAAATTCTGAAGTTAAAGATATTTAGATAAGATTTTTACATAAAAAATGCTTCAAAAAGGATTAGATAAACCCTTTTTGAAGCATTGGATAGTGAGAGTGCGTATTAATTAAAATAAGTGGCTGTAACGCTTAATTTCCCAAGCTGAAACGGTCTTGTGATACTCTTCCCATTCTTGCTTTTTGTATTTAATGAATTCGTTGCGTAACCCAGAACCAAGTACTTCTTCTACAAAAGGATCTGCTGCAAAGGCTTCAACGGCTTCGCCTAAGTTTTGCGGTAGGAATTCAATCCCTTTTTCCTGACGCTGTTCTTCGGTTAAATCGTATAGGTTCTCTTCTTGAGGTAGACCTGGATCTAGTTTTTCACGAATACCTTGTAGACCAGCGGCAAGAACAAGCGTTGCTGCAAGATATGGGTTAACAGATCCATCGGCATTACGTGATTCAAAACGTCCGCCACCCATTGGTACACGTACTGAGTTGGTACGGTTGTTTGAACCAAACGAGTTAAATACAGGCGCCCATGAGAAGGTAGCCATATCACCTTGACGTAATAGACGTTTATAACTATTTACCGTTGGTGAAAATACGGCACATAATGCTGGACCGTGTTTAATGACACCAGCAATAAACTGATACCCTATTTCCGTTAATCCTAAGCCGCGAGGATCGTCTTTTGGATCGCATTTAAAGACGTTTTCGCCCGTTTCTTTATCAAATAAAGACATATTAAAGTGTGCGCCGTTACCGGTTTTATCTGCAAATGGTTTAGGCATAAATGTGGCCAGTAACCCTTCTTCTTTGGCGTAATGTTTTGCCATATAACGGAAGAAGATAAAGCGATCACACATAGTTAATGCATCGCTGTATTGAAAATCGAATTCATACTGACCATTTGCATCCTCATGGTCTAGTGAATATAGATCCCAGCCTAAATCATTAATGGTGGTGGCCATTTTATCAATCCATTCAAAACGATTCATAAAGCTTTGAACGTCATAACAAGGTTTGACTAATTTATCGTCTGGATCTGGAACAGATAAACTTCCGTCTGCTTCTTCTTTTAATACAAAGAGTTCACACTCAATTCCTAAGTTAAAACCAAAGCCCATCTCTTCTGCTTCAGCCAAAACCTTTTTTAAGGCAACACGTGTACTGATTTCATACGGTTCGCCATGTAATGTATTGTCAGCCGCCATCCATAAAACTTCAGGCTGCCACGGTAATTGAATGGCGCTGTTTAAGTCTGGAACAGATGCAATTTCATCTTCATTAGGCATTTGCCCTAAACCATCTAAAGCATAACCTGTATAAAGTTCAGATCCTTTAACCATGTGTCCTAAATGATCAATCGGTACAAACTTACCCTTTGGAATACCGTGAATATCCACATAGGCACCCAAACAGTATTTAACACCTTTAGATTTTAAATCTGATTGCATCTCTTTAACATCAATACCACTATTCATTTTAATCTCCTAAATAAACTATTTAATTGTTTTAATCGTTGTTGTTAATCGTTGTCTTGTAATGTTGTGTGATAGGAATATGGCAATGGTGGTTGCTCTATCATTCCCTTTCTAATAACGTCAGCTAAATCTTGTTTCATCCAGCTAAAAAGTTCTTTTCCTTTGTCTTCGGTGGCCAAGCTTGGTTTACCTGTTACGCCATTTAAACTGGTGTGATTAACAGGGTGTGAAAACACACAGCCTTCGGTTCTGTCAGGGTCATCACTGTCTTTTAATTTTTCTGGGCGCACTATTTCAGGTGCGATTGCCATCATTAGCGATGTTTCGGCTTCATTAGCGTGCCAATCATAAGCATCTTCAAAATGACGATCTTTAACACGTTCACTCACTGTTGCTGAATTGATAATGGCAACCATCAAGTCATCATGTTCGGCACGTAACATTTCTAATGCACAACGTAATGGAGCAAAATTAGAAACATGGCTATTTAAAATAAAGAAACGTTTAATACCGCTGTATGCAACCCAGTCACCTATTTCTTTAACCACATCGATCATCGTTTTAGGCTGTAAGGCAATGGTGCCTGGCCATCTTTTAGAATGTCCGATAGAGCAACCATAAGGTAAAGTTGGAAGCACCGCGATATCTGTTAAATCCCCTGCCTCTTTTGCTAATTGGTCAGCAATTTCAGAATCCATTCCACAGCCTAAATGGGGGCCATGCTGTTCAGTTGCACCAATCGGTAACAACGCGGCAGCTGTTTCTAATTTGCTAAACTCAGCCACTTCTTGCCAAGTCATTTGATGCCACTGCATAAGTATTCCTTTTTAATTAAAATCCCTAGGCACTTAAGTTGTTTACTCAATTCAACAAAGTTACGCAGTGCCATAGGTTTTACTTAATGAGTAATAATCAAAATAGCTAAACCTTAATAGGAAGATTACTTTTAAAATTATTACGTTTATCATAAATCGTAATACCTATAAAACACATTAAAGACCAAGATATTTATTAATATTAATTTTCAATAACTTAAGTAAAAAATAGGGTAAAACACACTATTTTATAGAGAATAAATAGAACCTTATTGGTGTGATTCGGCTCCATTTTGGGGCAAAGACTCGGTTTCATTTTCTTGAGAACGAGTTTCTAAGAAGGCAGCAAACAAAATAAATCCACCGCCCAGCAATTCAAGCCCTTGTAAAGTTTCACCCAAAATAATACTGGCTGAAACCACTGCGGTGATTAATTCTAGAATAAGAATAATGGATGATTTTCCAGATTCCATTTTCGTAACAGCCCATTGAGTGCCTAAATTGGCCAAGACCATCCAAATAGCACCATAACCCAATAAGACTAACCAGGCATTGACAGACACATTTGGAATTAAGACTTCTTGTTGCTGAATAACAACCAAAAATGCAAGCAGTACAGAACCTAAAAACATAAATGGCAACATCAACATAACAGGTACTTTTGGTGATGCTCTAAAAACAATATTATTCATAGCAAATAAAAAACCAGACAATAAGGCTAAAGCATCAAGCCATGAGGGTGGAGAAACAAAGGCGTTCATACCACCAACAACTAAAAATGCACCAACAACCGAAAGCCCCATTCCAAACCAGCGTAAGGGAGTTATTTTTTCCCCAAGAAAAATACGTCCGCCTATCACACCCCATAATGGCACCATATAGAACAACACCATTGTCCTAATAACATCGCCATAAATCATTGAGGTATTAAAAGCCAACTGCGCTCCGCCACCAAACAAAGCAACACCAAGCAATACTGGCCAAGATTTAATAATCTCTGCTCTAAACTTATAAACAAAAGGTATAAAAACAACAAACATCACTAAATACACAAATAAAGTAATAGGCACACCACTAAACCCTAACTCTTCCATATACTTAAGAGGCAACCATGCTAGCCCCCATAAAAGAGAAGCCATTGCTAAGACAACAAAAGCTGACTGCGGGGTTTTTAATTGTTGACTCATAAGGTCGCTCCCATAAAAGCATCAAAATGAGAACGCTGCGAATGATTCATCCAACAATTTACCTTCCATATATCTACTACAGGTTGCTGTGTATATGGTTGTAAATGGCAATAGCCATCCGGGCCAAACTCTGGAGTCATTGTTGTTATCTCTCTACCTTGATTAATCTGATGTGTCCAAAATAACTGCCAGATTCTTTCATGAGAAGCCAAAGCCTCACTGTATTCTGCCGCAGCTGGATCTGGTACCTGCGGGCCTTGGTCATAGCCTACACGGCCATGAATATGAAAAACATTGTTTGCAATGGCTTGCATAGTTTCTATTTCTGAATCCATTAGTCTTTCACAAACCACACACCAGTGGCTTATATCTACTGTTAGCTTTATATCTGGCAAAACTTCAACCATTCGCAATGTTATCCAAGGTGTAAATAAACTACGACTACGATGCGTTTCAAAACTTAAAATAATATTGCGCTCTTTAGCCAAGTCCATAGCTTTACTAAAAAATTCAATATTCGTACTTTCAGACCATGCATCACAGCCTGTAATGGCAGTAGCAAACAGTGGATTTAAAGGTAAAGAATTATCTAGTTGCCAAGCCAAATCATCTAAATGCTGCTGCATGCTCCATTGTCTGTTTGGCACATAGTCCCCCCCGGTAACCACTTCAGCAACATATTGGCAATGATTATCAGACATGGCATCTAACCATAATAAACGTTCTTTTTGTTTACTAGGAGCGCGCCCTTCAATCCCATCAAATTGTGCTAATCGCGCCTGTTCACAGGCCTCATAAATGGATAGCTGATTGCCCCACAAGGTTTTAAAGGTCGATAATTTCATGATAACTACTCGTATGGATTTGGAAAGATATTCTGCTTTTGCAAAAAAATAATTATGATTTGAATACTTTATTTTGTGGCATTCAATACCTGCTTTTTACTTCAATTTAATGCGCTGTTAAAAATGAGACTCCATCCACACCAATAAAAGATTCGCCTTCATCTTTTTTAACAGGCAAATCAATTGGGTCTCCATTTAAAATACGGGGTATACGGTATTTATGAAAGCTTTTCATTAAATGTTTAAAAGTAAGAACTTGCTGATAATCGGCATCAAACATCTCTTGATGGAGTTTAGGTAAACGATACCAAGGTTGTAGCTGTTGTTGATGATGCACATTGTGATAGCAAAAATTCAACACCAATAAATTAACCCATGAGTAACGAGCCGAAAGCAAGTTTGAATAGGTATTATGTTCTTCAAACGTTCTGTCTCGTAAACGAGCCTCCGGCCCTCTAGCGGAATCTAACGTTTCGTAAATTTCATAGGTATGCTGATGCACATCCATAAAACGCATAACCGTTAAAAACAGCATATAAGCCAATGGGTATAACCATAAAACATGCAAAGAAATGTTTGCTAAAAATACAAAAAACGCCATTCTTAAAAAGAGCACACTAACAACTCTTAAGCGACGCTGTTTACGATTTGTTTTTACAAACGGCAGAATAATTACCAATAGATGCATAAACACCTCTAAAGCGGGAATATAAAACCACTCTAGCGTTTGTAAAATCTTGAGAAAAATAGGATGTTTGGCCAAAACAGGTCTAAAGTCAAATGACACTATATCTGCCCTATCTGAGTGATGACGGTTATGTTTATTCAAAATATCATCATAATTAGAATAACTATTCCCAGTTATCCACAGCATAGCTTCAGCAAACCATCGGTTATATTGTTTCGCTTTAAAAATACTTAAATGTGCGGCTTCATGAATCAAATAAGCGGCTATCACCATTGCATGTGCTAAAGCAACAATCCCTAAAAGATTCATCCACAAAGCTTCAGACAAAATCAGTAAAAAGCCACCAATATATAGCAGTAAAACATAACTTACTGCAACTATCGTTGGCCAAAATGCATCATTATGACGAAAAAGATTTGTCGCTAAAGACATAAAAGACTCCTTACATAGCTGTAAGAAAATAGAAATAAAAAAACAGCCTTCAAATGAAGGCTGTTTATCGTTATGTAAAGACTTTAAAAACTACATGCCTTCAGTAATGCTTCCATCAAAATAAGCGTTAACATCTTGAGGTGCGTCATACACTTTATTGGCAACATTAAAATCATCCGACACTTTAGAAGAGCCGTAAATAGAATCTAAACCTGGGCCTTTTTTATAAGCTGATTTGGCTTCATCTAACGTAAGTAACTTAGTACCTTTCAATAAAGGAGCATATTCTTCAGGAGTTAAGCCAACACGTGATGCCATGATTTTAAGCGCATCGCCTTGTGTTTTAGGATCATTAATATAATCAACGACTCTATACCAAACCTTAACTACTTTTTCCCAGTCCGCATGACGTGCAGCTAAACTTGCAGGATTTACAGCTAAACCATCATAAATAATCCCTTTTTTGTCGGCTGAAGTAAAAGCCGCTTTTGAACCTGCAACCATTTTTAATGCCTGACCAGAGTTTGGCTGCCACGCAACAATTGCAGAAACCTCACCCGAAGCTAGTACCTGCGGTGTTTCATTAGTTGGTACATTTACCAATGTCACATCAGATTCTGATAACCCGTTTTCTTCTAACGCTGTTAATAGCAATAAGTGTCCAACAAAGCCAATTTCTACACCAACTTTTTTACCTTTTAAATCTTTAATTGATTCAATACCAGGCTGAACTACCACCATATCATTACCATTAGAATAATCATTAAGTGCAATTGTGACACTTGGTGCACCTGTTGATCCTGTAACTAATGCGTCACCATTTGTCATAGTAACCGCGTCTAATTGGCCCGCTGCAAAAGCATCCATTGATGCAACATAATCAAACCACTCAAACTGAACATCTACACCAGCTTCTTTAAACCATTTTTTATCTACTGCAACTTCCCATGCAACCCAACCAGGCCAATCGCTATAACCGATCTTTAAAGGTTCTGCGGCATTTGCTTGCCAGCTCATCGCTGTTAAAGCCAAACCGGCAACTAATCCAAACGTTTTAGAGACTATCTTAGACTTCATCTTACTACTCCAGTATTACTATTTTAAAAAAGGGTAATAACATATAAGCAAAAGAAGTACCAAGATTGTTTATAGACGTTTTAATAGGGATTTAATAAAAAATAGACTGTAAAAATACGTTTTAATTGCACCAACAATTAACAATAAGTTCAGTTAGAGTGCACTTTATAGATAAAAAGAAAGCAAAAAAGAGGTAAAGAATAGGATTAAATTAAAACTAGTCAGTAAAATATAGAAATAGATATAAATAAGAAATTCTCTATAAAAACGCTAAAAAAAGCCTAAATTAAGAACATTTAAACATAAAGACATTTATAGAAAAAAAGTGGGGCGAATGACGGGGATCGAACCCGCGACAACCGGAATCACAATCCGGGGCTCTACCAACTGAGCTACATCCGCCATAGATGGCGTGATGAACACACCAAAAATATGGTGCGCCCATCAGGATTCGAACCTGAAACCCTCGCCTTAGAAGGGCGATGCTCTATCCAGTTGAGCTATGGGCGCGTTATCGAACCTTTTGACTATTGAACTGAAAATGTGACCATTGTTCAATTCAATAAAGAATATGGTCGGAGTGGAGGGATTTGAACCCCCGACCACCTGTACCCAAAACAGGTGCGCTACCAAGCTGCGCTACACTCCGTAAGATGGGGCGTATTGTATAGGCGAGCCCTTATGCTGTCAACAACAAACATGAATATTTTTTAGTTTTTTATGATTTATTTTTAGTTTCATTTTCCTTCAATAATCTCTTTAATGCTAACCCATTGATTCTTATTTAAAGTCTACCTTTTTATGCAACTTTAATAACTGTGAGTAACTTTTATTATAAGCAATACGAATGATTCTAGATTCATTGACGCTTAAAATCGGTTATGATATTAGTCAATTTTTCTTATGTAGGGTGATAAAAACAATGTCTGCACAAATTTTAGATGGTAAGGCTATTGCAGCCGAACTACGTGATTCAATTCAAAAAGAAGTTGAGAAACAAGTTGCTTTAGGTAAAAAACCACCAGGGCTAGCCGTTATTATGGTGGGTGAAGACCCCGCTTCTCAAGTTTATGTTCGTAATAAAAAAATCGCTTGTCAAAAAGCGGGCTTTAATGATGTGTCTGAAGTTTTGCCTGCAGAAACCTCACAAGCAGAAGTATTGGCTTTAATAGATAAATTAAATGCCGACGAGAATGTTCACGGTATTATTGTTCAGTTACCTGTACCTGATCATATTGATCCAGAAGAAATTATTGAACGTATTCACCCGTGTAAAGATGTAGATGGCTTTCACCCGTACAACGTTGGTCGTTTAGCTACTCGCATGCCACAATTAGCGCCATGTACCCCACATGGTGTAATGACTATGTTGGCCAAAACAGGCATTCCATTACGTGGTTTAAATGCGGTTGTCGTTGGGGCTTCTAATATTGTGGGTGTTCCGATGACGTTAGAACTTTTAAATGAACGTGCAACAGTCACCGTTTGCCATAGTGCAACGAAAGACTTACCTAAAAAAGTCTCTGAAGCGGATTTAGTGGTTGTGGGTGTTGGTATACCAAATATGGTTAAGGGTGAATGGATTAAGGATGGCGCGATTGTCATTGATGTAGGTATTAACCGTATGGACGATGGCACACTTTGCGGTGATGTTGAGTATGATATAGCCAAAGAACGTGCTAGTTGGATAACACCTGTACCAGGTGGTGTTGGCCCTATGACGATTGCCACTTTATTAGAAAACACAATGCAAGTGGCGTATCACTTAGATTGTAAGTTAAAATAATATTTACGTCATTTTTAGAGCTAAAAATAAAAAAGAGCGTGTTTTATTTAAAACACGCTCTTTTTTTATGCTTTGTTTGTAAGTAAGTGTAATTTAGTTTTACCAGGCCTGGTATACCCTATTCCCACAAAATCCGTTAAGCAGTATAGTTAACTATTTAGTCTTTAAAGTTATATGACATCAATGCGGTTCTAATATCTGAAACCACTTCGTCATCAATCATAAGTTCTTGCAAACCGTCACTTTCATAGTCACGCATTTCTTCGCTTCGGTAAACACCCAATGAAATTTCAGAAACAATGGCATTAGCCACTTTAATCATCGCCACCATAGCTCTAACTCGATCATTTTTAATACGTTCACATTTATCATTATGATGAAGCATAATGGCATTAAGCATATTAACTGGCAAATGCCATTTTTGACCAATTAGAACACCAATCATGGCGTGATTTGAACCAAAAGCTTCTTCTTCTTTTTTAATGATACTCACAGGTTTAGACATGGAGTCTCTAAATAATCCCTTATAAACATCTTCATTTTTGGCGGCTAACATCATTGCACCAACATTATGAAATAACCCAAGCATATAGGCTTCATCTCTTGTTATACCGTCTACCCACTCAGATAAATCAGACATACAAAAAGCCACATCAACACTGTGATCCATAATATCTTTAGATAAACCCTTACTACCAAACATGTTTTTGATTGCTGCAGCAACCAATAGATTAGCAATATTGTTAAAGCCCATTACATTTACGGCATCTCTAATAGAGGCAACAGGTTCTTTTAATTTAACAACAGGAGAGTTAACCAAACGCATTAACTCACCCGAAAGCGTTGTATTTTTTGAAATAATCTCTGCAACATTAGCCATGCTGGCAAATTTACTTGAGACCTCTTTGTCTAGCTCAATAATTTCTTCAGGCAATTCAGGAATTTTATGTCCTTGAATCGCTTTGATTGCCTGGCGTAGTTTGTTTTGCATTAGGAGTAAATCACTCTAGTTTAATAATAGTTCGTAAAACGGCAAGTTTTCACAGAATCGTTATAGCTTTTAGCCATTTTTAGACGATACATAAATCAGTTATTGATGCATCACCACATTTTATTTTGGTTCATTTCTAAAATAACGACCGTTTGGTGAAATTAGTGAACGTAAATAGCAAAATCAATTTAACATTTCGCTTTATTTAGTCATTATAAAACAAACGATTAAAAATACGCAGAAACTATCTCTTTATTAGTTTGTTCTTAGTCAATTTTTTAACAAATTTACTTTTTAAGATTACTTAAAGAATCCTCTAAAACAGGTTTGAGCAAATTAAATATTCTCTGGGCAATAATGGGTTGCGCTTTAGCATTTGGGTGTAACCCGTCCATTTGCATTAAATCAGGCTCTAATGCAACGGGCTCGATAAAAAAAGCGTCAAAAGTGAGATTGTTCTTTTGAGCTAAATCTTCATACATTTTTTTAAAAAGTCCGTCATACGCTGGTCCATAATTGGTGGGTAATTGAATACCAAGCAATATCACTTTACATTGAGGATTCACTTTTACACACGCGTCAATCATCTCCTGCAAATTTTGCTGAGTCACCGTTAGATTTTGACCTCTAAGAGCGTCATTAGCACCCAACTCTAAAATCATCCAACGAGGTTTTACTTTTTGTAACAGTGCCGGTAATCTTTGCACGCCACCAGAGGTGGTTTCGCCGCTAATACTGCCGTTAACAATATGAATGGGTGAAATCTTATTTTGTAAAAGCGTTACCCAACCATCTTTAACATCAATACCATAAGCCGCACTTAAACTATCCCCCATAACTAGCAACTTACCAGGCCTAGTAAATTCATTTTTATTTATATTTTTATCGGCTGTTTGACCTTGCGATTGGGCAACGCTTAGACTAGGATGAAAAATCAAACCAATACTTAACGTAAGCAATAAGAGAAGCTTAAATAAATGAATACCAATGGCATGACCAATAAACTTGACTGCGTGATTGAACTGCAAAATGTGCATTACCAGATTCCTTCCGATTCTGAGGTGTTAGATATCATAAAAGCCTGCGACTTAAGTGTCCAGCCTCAAGAAATTATTGCCATTGTTGGACGTTCTGGCTCAGGTAAATCAACCCTACTCTCTTTAATGGCTGGGCTTGAATTGCCCACATCAGGCAAAGTAGGTTTACTTGGTCATAATATTGAGCATTTTTCTGAGGATGAACGCGCAAAAATCAGAGCCCAACAAGTAGGGTTTATTTTTCAAAACTTTCAACTTATGCCCAGTATGACAGCTTTAGAAAATGTATTAATGCCTTTAGAGCTGTTTCAAATTGATAATGCCTATGAAAAAGCCCATAAAGCCCTTGAACAAGTAGGCTTGCAACACCGTGCAAACCACCGACCAGCAGAATTATCTGGCGGTGAACAACAACGTGTGGCTATTGCTAGAGCGTTTGTCACCGAACCTACCGTATTATTTGCCGATGAACCAACAGGCAACTTAGATGAAGAAACCGCAGAACAAATTCAGGCTCTACTTTTTGAACTTAATCGTAATTTAAAAACGACGTTAATACTGGTTACACATGACTCAGAATTAGCGCAACGCTGTCAAAAAGTGTATCACCTACACAATGGTCAACTTATAGAACAAAACCTCGCAGAAAATAATTGTGCTGAACAAACGAAAGAGATGGATAAATCAGATGTTTAAATCTATTCAGTACGAGGCCGTTACCGCATCAAAATGGTTTATTAGAAGTCTAAAAAAAGGTGATTGGATATGGTTAATTATTGCTGTCATTATCGCCAGTACAACGGTTACTGTTGTTAAACAACTCGGTGAAACCGTACAGCAAAGTATGTTGCGCAAAGCATCCGAATCTTTGGGTGCTGATTACGTTATTCAAAGCTCTAGACCAATAGATCATAAATGGCAAGAACAAGCCCAAAATCTAGGGTTAAAAACATCACAAAGTGTTTCTGTTGTGACTATGGCTTTGGCAAAAAATACGCTAGGACAACAAAGTTTTCAATTAGTGCAGCTTACAGGGCTCTCTACCCCAGAACCTCTAAGAGGTAAATTAACGTCAAATTCAATATTGCCATTTACACCATTAACAGAGGATGGAGTTTGGATAGAACCTAAACTGCTGTCACTCATGCAAATTAATGACCAGGCTACTCTTACCTTAGGCACTAAAACTTTTAAGCTAAATGGAGCAATTGAAAGTTCACAAACGGTTAGTCCAATGGCGGGGTTTGCACCACACGTTTGGATGCCGTTAGAACAACTTAATCAAATTAAATTAATAGGGCCTGGTAGCCGTGTAACCTATAAGTTGAGTGTTGCAGGTGATGAAAAAGCGTTAAATACGTTTGCCAAACAAGTTTCAAAAAATAAACCTTCTGCATGGCAAGTTTTGTCCGCCAAAGCCCCTTCTGAAGATTTAGGTAACTCACTTGAAACCGCTTGGTTATTTTTAGATTTATCAGCTTTATCGGCTATTTTAGTGGCGGGTATGTCTATTTTAATTGCTAGCCGATTTTACTTAACGCGCTGGAAAAATAGCATGGCATTAATGCGGGCTTTTGGTGCAAGTAATGGAAAAATGACACGACTTTTTGCTTTTCAATTAAGTTGGATAGCCATTTTTAGTAGTGCCATCGGTTCGGGTTTAGGCTATGTTATATCGGTGCTTGCGCAACCCTATTTGGCAAACTTTTTTACCCCATTAGTTATTCCAAATCCCACTCTTGCCCTTTCAGTTGGTTTTTTTAGTGGTATTTTGGTACTTTGGACATTTGCCTGGCAGGCCTTTCAAAGTGCGGTAAAAACACCACCCATTCAAATTTTAAAATCTGTTCCTTCGCAAACGGGTTATTTACATTGGTTTATTAGTTTCTTTTTACTATTAGCCTTAGTCAGTTTAATGCTTAATATTCAAACTTTGGTGTGGATTGTGGCAGGCATAATTGTCTTTAGTCTTTTACTGTTTTTGGCTTCATTGGCTTTGCTTAAATTACTTAATGTATTACAGTCTTACAGTCGAGGCTGGTTCAAAATTGCCCTGTCTAATTTAAATAAAGAACCAGGTCTGGTACAAATTCAGCTGGTATCGGTAGGCATGGTTTTATTTGTATTAATGTTAATGACTTTTGTACGCCAAGACTTACTTTACAATTGGCAAGCATCTTTACCGCAAGACACACCCAATGCGTTTGTGATTAATATTCAACCCAATCAAAAAGAAAATGTAGATCAATTACTTAAAGGTATTCCAAATAAAACCGAAGCACCTATGGCCAGAGGTAGGCTAACTCAAATTAATAACAAACCATTGTTAGCAGAACAGCAAACCAATGAAAGAGCAAAACGTTTATTAGATAGAGAAGCAAATGTAGCGGTAATGAACTTCCTACCGAAACACAATGTAATTACTGATCAAATTAAAGCAAATCCAAACAAGCCTTGGGTATCTGTTGAACAAGGTATGGCTGAGCTTTTTCATATTAAACTGGGGGATGAACTCACATTTAATTTTGCTGGCCAACAATATCAGTATCAAGTAACCAGTTTTAGAAAAGTAGATTGGCAGAGTTTTCAGCTTAACTTCTTTTTTATTGTTGAACCAAAAGAAGATAGAATTTTACCTATCTCGTATTTGAGTAACTTCTATTTAGCTGAACATAAACACACCAACGTATCAGAACTTACTAAACAATTAGCCACACAATCGCCAGGTGTTTTATTGATTGATGTGCGTAAAATCATGTTACAAATTCAACAAATTATGACACAAGCAAGCTGGGCTGTCTCTGCACTGTACGCCTTTACTTTACTGGCCAGTATTGCCGTTTTATTTACCGCAACCATTGCTAGCCAACAGTCACGAGTTCAAAGTTGGTTACTGCTTAGAACCATTGGAGCTCAAAATAAAGAGATTATAAAAATCGGCTTAACAGAATTTGCCTTTTTGGGTGGTTTAGCAGGCATTTTAGCGGCTAGTTTTGCACAAATAGCCAGCGTATTAATCAGCATCTACCTTTTAAAAAGCAGTCCTTCTTTTGATCTATATTTATGGTTATTAAGCATTGTAATTGGAAGCGGATTATTTCTTTTAATCGGTCTAATCACACAATGGAACTACATTAAACATAGCCCACAAACCTTAAAAAAATACCTTTCTAATAATTAAAAAACAGATTTAAAAAACCCACCTAATGAAACATAAAATAACTAACGCCATTACCTACTCTTAGTAAAGGCGTTTATAAAGACGTGTATAAAGGCGCAAATACTCAATCTCTTATAAAATTTCTTGTGCCGATACCAATTAAAAGCCACCAAAATACAGTATTGGCTATTTAATCTATAAAATAAAACGCTGTATCTTTGAATAGTATCTAGTTGAACAGCTACACCCTTTTTATACATTTGTTTATAGCGTTTATTGAAATAAACCTACTCACAAATAATATAAAACATAACCAATTTTTCTAATTTTATTTTCATATATTAAAGCCAACCTAATGATTTTATATAAAATAAATTTGCATTAACCACTCTTTAGTAATAATATATTACTAAATATTATAAAAAATGGAGTTTGGTTATGGAAAATTCTAAATTAGAAAAAAAGCTACAAAAAACCTGGAAGCATTTATTAAAAGCAAATCTTAGACAAGATGAAGAACGTGCATCATCACTTCTGAAAGAGATGATTCAGTTAGAAATAGAACAGAAAAAACGTCGTCACTAAAGTAGATTTAATAATTTTTACTACGAATCAATTACTCTGATTTGATTGACTAAACACACTAAAGTAAAAGTTAATGAAAGTGATCACTTTAAAAAACATATTGTTATATGTTGATATAAAGATTACTCGTTATGAATAAAATAATGGTCGGAATGACAGGACTTGAACCTGCGACCCCCACACCCCCAGTGTGATGCGCTACCAAGCTGCGCTACATTCCGATTTGATTGAAATTTTATCATTACTTAGTCTCATACGTTATGGGACTAAGTAAAACGATAAAACATATAAAGATTTGAGATTCCTTCAAATTACCCTATGCTCATAAAACACTAAAGCCAAAATGCATAATTACCAGGCCTGGTAAATTCTGTTAGCATTGAGTTTTGTGCGTGCACATGATAAAAATAAAAGCCTTATTTAAGTAAACATTTTCAATAATATTATTGGAATCGTTTATTTATATAACTTCTAAACTCGGAAAGCTCATTTTTTATCTGTTGAAGAGTTTCAACAGCATTTTTTTGTTCACTATTTAGATTGGTGGTATCTGATACATCAACCTCTCTTTTTGAAAGACGTGCTTTGGCACCAGGAATAGTAAAACCTTGATCTTGTAGTAAACTTTTAATCTCTAATACCAAAATTACATCGTTCTTTTGATAATAGCGACGACCACGACGTTTACTAGGTTCAAGTTGAGGAAAAACTTGCTCCCAATAACGCAGTACATGCGATTTTAGCTGACAAATATCAGCCACTTCACCAATGGTAAAGTATTTTTTATCAGGCAACTCTATTTCAAGTTGCTCTGAAAATTGATTGCTTTTATTGGGCTTAGCCATTGTTATCTATTTGCGCACGTAGTTTTTGACCAGGCTTAAATGTTACCACTCTTCGTGCTGAAATTGGAACATCTTCCCCTGTTCTTGGATTTCTTCCTGGACGCGGTGCTTTATCACGTAGTTCAAAATTACCAAAACCAGAAAGTTTAATTTGCTCACCTGAAACCAATACATCACTGATTTCATCATAAAATTGTTCAACTAATTCTTTAGACTCTCGCTTGTTAAAGCCAAATGTATCCGCTAGGTCTTGTGCAATGTCTGCTTTAGTTAATGTCATAAAATTTTCCTAATTTTATTTTGGTTCTTAAATAATAATATGTATTTTAACGAAGTTCTGCGTTTACAGCATCTTTAGCTGCAACCAAGATATTATCAACTAGGCTTTCAACTTCTTCATCTTGAAGCGTACGTTCTTGGTGTTGAATTTTAAGTGCTATCGCAACACTTTTTTGGGTGTCTTCAATTCCTTGACCTCGATAAATATCAAACACTTCTACTGATTGTAAAATATCTGATTTTACTGAAGTCACCGCATCAATGAGTTTTTGCACTGGCAAAGTTTCTTCCACAACAAAAGCTAAATCACGTTGCGTTTCTGGAAACTTAGAGATCGCTTGTGCCATAGGTACGTTCATTGTCATTAATGCATCTTGACGAATTTGAAACATAAATACCGTTCCACTCACGCCCATTGTTTTAACAACTTGAGGGTGCAATTGACCAATAATACCAATTTCTTGACCATCTTTGGTGATTGAAGCAGATTGTCCAGGATGTAACGCTGGATTATTACATTTTTCAAAACGAATATTTTCTAGTTGGTGACTCATGCTAAATAGGGTTTCAACATCACCTTTAATATCATAAAAATCAACATTGCGAGAATCTGCATCCCAACCCGCTTTTGTAACACTACCGACAATAGCACCACCTAACATAGGTATTTGCGTTGCACCTGTAGGGTCATTATCGTTTTTATAAAAAACCAAACCTGCTTCAAATAAACGTACACGAGATTGCTGACGATTTTGGTTATACGCCATTGTTTGCAATAAACCTGGAAACAAAGTCGTGCGCATGGCTTTCATATCGTCTGAAATTGGGTTTTTAAGCAATACATAAGGCAAATCTGGCGCAATGGCTTTTTGCTTGTCTTCTGCTACAAAGCTGTAAGTAACCACTTCATTGTAGCCACGTTGAACTAGGGCATTTTTAAGTGTACTTAAAGATTGTTCAGACTCATCCAGTTCATTCAATGTCATTGGAGCCATAACAGGTGTTTCTGGTAGGTTGTTATAACCATAAACACGCCCTATTTCTTCAATTAAATCCATTTCAATCGCCATATCAAAGCGGAATGAAGGTGCAGTAATTGTCCATCCATTAGCATTGGCTTGAATGGTAAATCCTAAACCTTTAAAAATAGCCTCAACTTGAGTGTCTTCTACTTCAACACCTAAACGATTAGCTATGGTTTCACGACGCAGTTCAATAACAACTGGTTTTGGCATATTTTCTGAAGAAATCTTAGCTTCCACTGCACTAATTTGACCACCGGCAATTTCAGTAAATAATTGCAAGGCACGGTTTAATGCACGTTCTGGTAACATTGGGTCAACACCACGTTCAAAACGCATAGAAGAATCTGTATGTAAACCATATTGACGTGCTTTACCAGTAATGGCTAAGCGTGAGAAATGGGCACATTCAAAAAATATTTTATTAGTTGTGTCGGTAACCGAAGTTGAAAGACCACCCATAATACCTGCTAAAGCTATTGCGCCACTGTCATCTGCAATAACCAAAGTATTATCTTCTAAGGTAATTTCTTTTTCATCTAAGGTGGTTAATTTTTCACCCGTATTAGCCATACGAACTTGAAGACTACCTTGCAGTTTATCCAAGTCAAAAGCATGCATGGGTTGTCCAAGTTCTAACAGTACATAGTTGGTAATATCGACAACTAAATTTAATGAACGTAAACCAGAGCGTTGCAGTTTTTGTACCATCCATGCAGGTGTTTTTGCTGTTGTGTCAAAATCCGTCACCACACACCCTAAATATTTAGGACACGCTTGAGCTTCATTCACAACAATAGATTGGCTACAAGCAATACTGCCAGCCATATCTTTATCTTTAAATGGGGTTGTTAACTCAGCCCCACTAATAGCATGGACATCTCTTGCTAAACCTAAAATACTAAAACAATCCGCACGGTTTGGTGTTAAATCAACATCAATAGAGCTGTCGTTCAAATCTAGGTATTCACGAATATCCATACCAATAGGAGCATCATCTGGTAAGACATGTAAACCATCAACACCATCATCAGGTAAACCAATTTCAGTTGCACCACACAACATACCATTTGAAGGTACACCACGTAGTTTGGCTTTTTTAATTTTAAAGTCGCCAGGTAATACAGCACCAACCATAGCACAGCACGCTTTCATACCTGCAACCACATTCTTAGCACCACATACAATTTGTACAGGTTCGGCTTGACCTACATCTACCTGAGTAACATTTAATTTGTCTGCATCAGGGTGTTTTTCAACTGACAGTACATGCCCAACCACCACATTAGTAAACTGTCCCGCTACCGGCTCAATACCATCTACTTCTAGACCCGCTAAACTTAATTCTTCAGATAAGGTATTGGTATCCCAATTAGGATTAGTCCACTCTCTTAACCAGTTTTCACTAAATTTCATATTTTATTCTCTATACCTAATTTACTCTATGCCTTTAAGGCATAATCACCGGAGGCAATGCCAGGTTTGGTGTTATTTAAATTGCTGTAAAAAACGAAGATCGTTTTCAAAGAATTGACGTAAATCTTTTACGTTGTAACGAAGCATCGCCAATCGTTCAACACCTAAACCAAACGCCAAACCAGTATATTCTTCTGGATCAATTCCAACATTTGTTAAAACATTTGGATGAACCATTCCGCAACCTAAAACTTCAATCCAACGTCCATCACCAAATAAATCTGTGGCAATATCTACCTCTGCTGAAGGTTCAGTAAATGGAAAATAAGAAGGTCTAAAACGCGTTTTGAGATTTTCGTCTTCAAAAAATTGACGCAAAAACTCAATTAGCAACGCACGTAATTGGGCAAAGCTAGCGTTTTTCTCAATAATCAAACCTTCTACCTGGTGAAACATTGGAGTATGAGTTTGATCAGAGTCACAACGGTATACACGGCCTGGTGCAATAATACGTAAAGGTGGTTTTTTATTTTCCATTGTACGTATCTGCACACCAGAGGTGTGTGTTCTTAACACGGTATTTTCGTTTATATAAAACGTATCATGCATTGCTCGAGCAGGATGCGTTTCAGGAATATTTAAAGCTTCAAAGTTATGCCAATCATCTTCAATCTCAGGACCGGTTTCTACATCAAAGCCAGCATTTGCAAATAATGTTTCAATTCTGTGCAGTGTACGAGAGACTGGATGCAAACTGCCTATATCCGCATTACGACCAGAAAGCGTAATATCAATAGATTCTTCGGCTAGTTTTTGTGCCAACTTAGCATCATCAAGTTCTTTCTTTTTAGCATTTAACAAGCTTTGAACAACCTGCTTTGCTTCATTAATCATTTGACCTGCTTTCGGACGTTCTTCATGCGAAAGCTTGCCTAATGTTTTCATCAGTTCAGTAAAGTCACCTTTTTTACCTAAAAACTGAACACGTAGCTCATCTAATTTTGAAAGTTCTGTTACTTCAGCAACCGCTGCTTGCGCTTGTGAAACAATATTTTGAAGTCGTTCTTGCATTTAGTAAAAGTCCTAAACGGTATTAATAGAAACTGGTCGTAAATAAACACCTTAAAGAAAAAGAGTATTTTCAATAATATAGTTTTAAAACTGTTTCTAATTGATTTGAAATGGTTATGAAACATGACACTTAATTTACTTAAAAATAATACAGTGGCATCTTGCATGGCCATTTAATTGAAAGGTGATAAACCCAATTCAAATAAAAAAAATAGGGGACCAAAGCCCCCTATTTTAAAACTAGGTTACCCTAGTAGCATTAATTACGCTAAAGCAGCTTTTGCTTTTTCAGCGATAGCTGTAAATGCCGCAGCATCATGAACTGCAATGTCAGCTAAAACCTTACGGTCAACTGCAACACCAGCTTTGTTCAATCCGTTGATAAAACGGCTATATGTCATATCGTTCATACGAGCTGCAGCGTTAATACGCGCAATCCATAAACGACGGAACTGACGTTTTTTAGTACGACGGTCACGGTATGCATATTGACCTGCTTTAATAACAGCTTGTTTAGCAACACGAAAAACTTTACTACGAGCTCCGTAATAACCTTTTGCTGCTTTTAATACTTTGTTGTGTCTACGGCGTGCGATGACACCTCTTTTAACTCTTGCCATGTTTCAAATCTCCAATTAAGCGAACGGTAACATGCGGCGAACCATCGCTACATCGTGATCGTGAATCATACTTCCAGAACGAAGTTGACGTTTACGCTTAGTCGATTTCTTCGTCAAAATATGACGTAAGTGAGACTGTTTACATTTAAAACGACCTGAGCCAGTTTTTGAGAAGCGCTTTTTAGCACTACTATTTGTTTTCATCTTTGGCATTGAATGAAACTCCGCATTTTAGTGTTACTCAATAAATTGAGCCACTTTCAGTTTTTAAATTAAATCTAAATGTATAAAAATACATTTGATTTATTCTCGGAACAACGAACAGCACTGAGGGAGCTGCACCAGAAATCTGTTTTAATAAATTAAAATAGACCCCAGCTGTTGTATTGCAATTAATTATTTTTAAAAAATATTAAAATTAATTAGCTTGCTTTTTCTTTGTTGGAGCGACCATCATTTGCATTTGACGACCTTCCATCTTAGGCATTTGTTCAACGGTAGCAACCTCTTGAATATCATCCCTAATACGTTCCAACATTTTAAGTCCCAGTTCCTTATGAGTGATTTCACGGCCACGGAACCAAATAGTTACCTTGACGCGATCACCGTTATCTAGGAATTTCACCAGGTTGCGTAGTTTTACCTGATAATCTCCCTCCTCAGTTCCTGGGCGAAACTTAACCTCTTTAACCTGGACTTGCTTCTGCTTTTTCTTAGCTTCATGCTGCTTTTTCTGCTGCTGGTAAAGGTATTTACCATAGTCCATGATTTTACAAACTGGAGGATTGGCTTTCGCAGTAATCTCAACCAAATCTAACCCGGCTTCTGCCGCTTGCGCTAATGCATCCTGAATGGACACAACGCCCGCTTGTTCACCTTCTGCGTCAATTAATCTTACTTCTGGTGTAGCAGTAATCGCCTTGTTGATTCTATCTTTTGGTGCTTCTGGTTGTTGTGGTCTTCCACGACCTCTTCTGATTGCGATAGCAATATCCTCCAATTAATTAAATTCTTTTTTTGTCTGTTTTTTAAACAAACTTAACTATATTTCAATCTTGTGTTTCTACAACACGACCTAGATTAGAAATATCGTCATTCAATAGTTTTACAAGTTGTTCTAAGCTAAATGAGCCTAGGTTTTGACCATTTCTTGCACGAACATTTACACTACCATCTTCCATCTCTTGATCACCTACAACCAAAATATATGGAACACGTTGCATTGTGTGTTCGCGAATTTTAAACCCAACCTTCTCATTTCTCAAGTCCGAATCGACTCTAAACCCATGTTTTTTCAATTTTTTAGTCATTTCGACTACATATTCATTGTTAGATTCAGAAATTGGAGCAATTACAGCTTGAACCGGCGCTAACCAAGTTGGAAATCTTCCTTCATAATGTTCAATTAAAATACCAACAAAACGTTCAAGTGAACCTAAAATGGCACGGTGAATCATTACTGGATGATGTTTTTCATTATCTTGACCAATATAAGTTGCGTTTAAACGCTCTGCTTGAGTCATTGAGAAGTCCAATTGAATCGTTCCACACTGCCAAACTCGACCAATACAATCTTTTAATTGAAACTCAATTTTAGGGCCATAAAACGCACCTTCACCAGGTTGCAATTTATAGTCTAAACCTGCATCTTTAAGTGTTTCTTCAAGAGCGGCTTCGGCCAAATCCCAAACATCGTCAGCGCCTACACGCTGTTCTGGTCGTGTTGAGAACTTAACAGCAATATTGTCAAAACCAAAATCAGCATAGGTTTCAAAGACTAAATCGATACAACCTTGAACCTCTTCCTTAATCTGCTCTTCTGTACAGAAGATATGGGCATCATCTTGTGTAAATGAACGAACACGCATTAAACCATGCAGGGTTCCTGATGGTTCATTACGGTGTACGGTACCAAATTCAGCAATACGAATCGGTAAATCACGGTAACTGGTTAGGTGACGGTTATAAACCTGAATATGACCAGGACAGTTCATCGGCTTAACCGCGTAATCACGGTTGTCGGTTTCTGTGGTGAACATATTGTCTTTAAATTTATCCCAGTGACCTGATTTTTCCCATAATGAGCGGTCTAAAATCAATGGGGTACGAATTTCATCATAATCATTAGCAACCAACTGACCACGCATATACTCTTCTACAATACGGTATAAGGTCATTCCTTTTGGGTGCCAAAAAGCCATTCCAGGGGCTAAATCTTCAACGTGAAATAGATCTAATGTTCTACCTAGTTTACGGTGATCACGCTTTTCTGCTTCTTCCATCATGTGCAAGTAATCTTTTAAAGATTGCTTATCTGGGAAGGCAACGCCGTAAATACGCTGCAACATAACGTTATCTGAATTACCACGCCAGTAAGCACCCGCAACATGAGTTAGTTTTAGTGCCTTAACAAACCCCATGTTTGGCAAGTGAGGACCAACACACATATCGACATATTCTTCGTGAAAATAAAAACCAAATTCCGTTTCATTAGGTAAATCACGAATTAATTCTAATTTGTAATCCTCACCACGAGATTCAAATGTTGCCACGGCTTCTTCACGTGATAACATTTTTTTAATTACTGGATATTTGGTTTTAGCTAATTCCAACATACGCTTTTCGATTTTTTTCAAATCGTCAGGCGTAATTTTATATTCCATATCAATGTCATAATAAAAGCCATTGTCGATAACTGGTCCAATGGCCATTTTGGCATCTGGAAACAATTGCTTTAAGGCATGACCTAATAAGTGCGCACAAGAGTGACGCATAATATGTACGCCCTCTTCATCTCGCATGGTAATAATTTCAACACTTGCATCTTCAGAGATTAAATCACTCGCGTCTTTTAGCTGACCATTTACACGTCCTGCTACCGTAGCCTTTGCCAGCCCCGTCCCAATACTTTCAGCCACTTGCATAACTGATGTAGCTTGATCAAACTGTTTAGTAGAACCATCTGGTAACGTAATGATTGGCATCGATTTAGTCTCTTATTTCTGATATTTACAAAGTTTAAAAAATTAAGCCCGTTATTTTAACATTTTCTCATAAGTTTTATATATATTTTACATAAACATATCTATAAAGATTTATACATAACTTATGGATAAGATAAAAATAGACAATAAACTTTCTTTAGACATATAAATACACATAAGAACTGATACTTATTTCTAATTGCTCTGTAATTTACAATTAAAGTATTTAAAGGAACAATAAACACATATTTTTATGTTTATAAACGATTTACCAGGCCTGGTAAATTCGTTTTTTTACATTTATAAATTTAAAAAATTACAACCCCATACTATCTGCATCTGCTAATGCCAATTGTGAGGTTTCATCAAACTGTTCTAACGTTAGATTAAAAAATGCTAACGCCTCTAATAACTTAGCAGGAGGGTTTTCTATATCACCTTCTAATATATCGGCAATACCATTATCAAACCCCAGCCTAAATACCGCATTCTCAGCCAAATACGTTAAATAAGCAAAAGGTTGAAACTTAGGATCTGTTTTTTCTGGATTATGATGAAATGCCACACCCATTACAACAACCGTTGCAAAATTCCATTCCTGCAATAAACGTGCACTCATTAATGCATGATAAGTACCAAACACTTCATTTTCAGCCTGTGGTAATTTTGAAACATCAAAATCTGTCTCCTTAATCACTTCAAGATATTTATCTCTATCTTCCATTGCTAAAAGATATACGCCTATATCCCGCATTAATGCCGCTAAAAATGCCTCACCAGAATCTAATTTAACGATTTTAGCCAATCTTTGAGCAATTAAGGCCGACAAAAAAGAATGTCTTAAAAAATGTTTATCACTAAATGGGGGTTTACGTTTAAATGACGTTTGATATTGAATAAGATGCGCCATTAAACGCATCTCCTTTAAACCAATTCGAGTCACCGCATCAGATAAATCATTAACTTCTTTACCCGTTGTATATTTTGCGCTGTTCGCCATATTAATTAATCCAGCCACCAAACGTGGATCTTGGGCAATTAATTGCACTATTTTATCCATAGGTAAACTTTCATTAGCAACTAACGCTTGCTCAAGCTTCATTAAAGCATCTGGGAAATGCGGTAAATCATCTATCGATTTTAAACGCTGCATAATCTCTTTACTAATATTTGGTTTTACACTCTCAGACATCTACGAACCCTTTAACACATTTTAATAGCTTATATTTTTATATAAGACTTGGATGATTTCCATTTTAACCAACTTTACTGTACAATCCGCAAAAAATTTATACCTAAATACATTAACTAACGTTTTTAAATCAAAAACGGTTAGTTTGCCAGGGGTGGTCACTTAAGACCTGAGATTTCGAGATACCGAAAGACCCTTTGAACCTGATCCAGCTAATACTGGCGTAGGAAAGGCACAATCTAGTCAAAAAGATAACCATTGAGTTTGCTCAAATAATTTGGGCAGGCTTAACTTGTGTTTTCTCAGTCTATATTTTACTGCCTTTTCTTGCCCTATAAGGAAAGCGCATGACCAACAAACTTAAGCCTATTACTTTGGCTATATTCGCCGCAATTTCAAGCAATCCATCTTTTGCAGACGACCTTAAACCTGTTGTTGTCAATGCCGACCTACGTGAAACAAGCAAACAAGACATGCCAACCAGCGTTGACGTAAAAACCCAGGCCGATTTGCAAGACCAAGGTGCAATTGAATTTGATGACGTTCTGTTGAAAACGCCAAATGTAAACTTTTCTGGTCAAAGCTCGCATGCTCGCCACATTCAAATACGCGGTATTGGTGAACGTGATGAATACACAGGTGCACCAAATTCAAGTGTCGGTTTTTCAATTGATGATATGGATTTTAGCGGTATTGGTATGGCTGGCAATCTATTTGACGTTAAGCAAGTTGAAGTACTTCGCGGCCCGCAAAACACTCGTTATGGCCAAAGTGCCATTGCTGGTTTAATTCACATTGAATCAAATGACCCAACACCCTACCAAGAAAGCATGGCCGAAATGAGCTTGGGCCAAGATAACTTAAAAGAAATTGGTTTTATGACCAGCGGACCTGTGAGCTCCAAAGAAGATGCAACACAATACCGCTTCTCTCTATTTAAACACACCAGTGATGGCTTTAGAGACAACAAAACACTAGATAGAACTGATACTAATGGTCGTGATGAATTAACCTTACGTGGTAAATTACGCTTTTTCCCAGATTCAGACACGACCGTTGATGTATCTGTATTGCATGCTGATTTAAATAATGGATATGATGCATGGTCAGCAGATAATAGCTTTACAACCCTTTCAAACGACCCCGGGAAAGATACTCAACTGTCTAACGCCGCATCGGTAAAAGTTAACTGGCAAGCCAATCCAAACTTTATCTTCACAAGTAAAACAAGCTTTACAAATTCTGATATGACTTATGGTTATGACTATGACTGGGGGCCAACAACTGCATGGGGTGATAACTACGAAAATGTAAAAGAACGTAAATCTTTTACTCAAGAACTTCGTTGGTTATCTACACCTAAATCAAAATTATTTGGTAATACCGATTGGTTGGTCGGCCTATACGGCTCTCATCTTGCAGAAACCAATAACGAAAATGATGCTGGCTCGCTATCTTCTAGTGACTACACAATTAATAAGCTCGCTAGTTTTGGGCAAATCGACATCCACACCAATGAAAAAACCACCGTATCAGCAAGCTTAAGAATTGAAAAAAATGAAAGTACATTTAAAGAGTACCCCAATCGTTTTAATCCAAGTGAAACACTATGGGGTGCAAGCCTAAGTTACAGCTACAAATACAATGACAAACATACCGCGTATGCAAGTATTACTCGTGGTTATAAAGCAGGAGGTTTTAACTCTGATCTTGCAGGAACGGCCAATCAAAATTTTGCTGCTGAAACCCTTTATAATTATGAAATTGGCTTAAAATCTAATCTCGCTGAGTATGGCCTAACCTCTGACATCACGGCTTTTTATATGGACCGTTTCAACCCACAATTTGATGGTTACACATCACCAACAGTTACAGGCGTTGACCCTTGGAAATTTTATACCGAAAACTTTACCTACGCTCAGAACTATGGCCTAGAAGCCAACATTAACTGGACAGCAAACAAGAACTGGAATTTATACGCTTCAGCAGGCTTAATTCAAACCAATGTAGAAGGAAATCCAGCATCAAGCTACTATGTTATTGTTAATCGTGAACAAGCACACGCACCAAACTATCAAATTAATGTTGGAGCTAAGTATAGAAATTCAAACGGATTCTACACACAGGCTGACATAACTGCTGTTGACAAGTTCTATTTTGATAATGTTCATAATTATGCATCAAAAGCGTATGTTATTACTAATGCACGAATTGGTTACGAAACAGCTGATTATGAGATTTATCTGTGGGGCAAAAACTTAACTGATGAAAGATATGCTACTAGAGGCTTTTATTTTGATTTAGATGGCTCTGGTGAAAAAGGCTTTATTCGCTTAGGTGATCCTCGTCAAATTGGTGTTACAGGGCGCGTTTATTTTTAATTGCTTGTAGAATAAAGGGTTTAACCAACCCTTTTGGAGTTTGTACAGATGAAAGTTTCAGTTGATATAAGCCTTTACCCTTTACAAGAAAACTATAGAGACCTTGTAAAGAACTTTATAAATGACATCGAAAACATGCCGAATACGACCGTAACAACAAACGCCATGAGCACCACTTTATTTGGTAATTACCAAGATATTATGCCGGTACTTAAACAAGCCATGCAAAATGCTTTACAAGAGATTCCACAAAGCGTTTTTATCATTAAACTTTCTGGCGGTTGCCACTAAATATAGAGAAAACCCTTATGCCTAAAACTCAAGGATATGAATCTCACGCCACCGCTTATGATGAGTGGTTTGATGAGAACCCTGCTATTTATCAAGCTGAAATTGCAGCGATTACACAACTTTTACCAGAAGGTAAAGGTATTGAAATAGGTGCTGGTAGCGGACGTTTTACTGCTCCGCTTAATATAGATACTGGCATTGAGCCAGCTTTAGCAATGAGAGATCAAGCTAAAACAAGAGGCTTATCTCTTATTGATGGCGTTGCAGAAGCACTACCTATTGATGATCAGCAATTTGATTTTGCTATTTTTATCACTTCTACCTGTTTTTTAGATAATCCTCTAAAGGCTTATCAAGAAGCCGCTAGAGTGACCAAAGATAATGGCAAAATCGTTATTGCCTTTTTAGAAAAAAACTCACCTTTAGGAAAAATGTACGAAGAACACAAACACAATAGCCCTTTTTATTGTGATGCAACGTTTTACACTTACACGGATATTAAAGGATTTTTACACCAAGCGGGTTATAAAAATCTTAAAAGCGTGCAAACCGTTTTACCTGAAACCGATAATCAAAAAACCACTCACATTTTACCTGGCCACGATTTAGGCGCCTTTGTTGTAATTTGTGCAGAAAAATAAAGGAAACATAATGAAAGTATCCGTTGAAATTAGTATGTACCCATTACAAGAGAAATACTGCCAACCGATTATTGATTTTATTGATCGTTTAGATCAGCAAGCCAATGTAAATATTCAACGTAACAGCATGTCTACCCACATATATGGCGATTATCGAGCCGTTATGGATACTTTAGATACTGAAATGCTAACCGTTTTAGAACAAATACCTCAGACTGTTTTTGTTTTAAAATTAATTGGTACCGATAGAGGAAAAGCGGTTATTGATGCCTGTGAATAATGATTTTTTAAGTAATATTGTTAATGCTTTATTGGCACAATCGGGCTGGGAATGGTTGGCGGCTAGCTTAGGTATCTTATATGTTATTTTGGCGGCAAGAGAATCTGTTTGGTGTTGGCCAACGGCGTTTTCTAGCACGCTTATATACACCATATTATTTTGGAATGGCCAGCTACCCATGCAGGCATTACTTAATTTTTACTATATGGGTATGGCTGTTTATGGCTTTGTACTATGGAACAAGCAATCGACCCAAACTATCACGGTAAAGATTAGTGGTCGACCGCTTAAATTTCATTTAATTTACATTTTAACAGGCCTGGTAATAACGGCTGTAATCGGATTTTATCTATCTAAATTACCTGATTCTAGGTTACCGTACTTAGATGCTTTAATTATGGTTTTTGCAGTCATGACAACCATGTTAATGGCTCGCAAAGTCATAGAAAACTGGCTGTATTGGATAATCATTGACAGTTTGGCTATTGCGCTTTATTGGCAAACAGGATTTTATGTAACCATTGGTATGCATATGGTGTTTTTAGGGTTAGCTGTATATGGATACATAAACTGGCTAAAACTTTATAAAACGCAAAACTCAACATCTAATAGCAACCAATAATTTTCTCATCAAACAATCAGTCAGTAAAAATTGCTGGCTGATTTAACCATGTTTTAAAATTGGTTTCACCCAATACATTCATTAAAAACAACAGCACTCTATAAACGTTTCTTTGTTCATTCGATAAAGTAATTAAAGAACCGTTATAAGAATGATATGTTTTTTTAAAAACAGTGGCTTGTTGCGGGGTAAGCAAGTACTCTAAAATCACAAAATCTAATTCTATGGGTGCAAAAACAAAAGCATCTAAATCAAAAATACCTGTTAGTTCCCCATTCACTTCAGCAAACTGATCCCAACGTAAATCCAACATCACAGGCACAATACGATTAATCTCAATCGAATTTATTTGAATGAATAACTCTTCCAAAAAGCAACCTGATATTTTATTAGACTCATTTAAACTTAAAAACGTTTGATAAAGCTTTTGATGCCAATATTGCTTACTCTCAGCCATATCTACGGGATGATTTTCATAGCTTACTGGCTGAATTTTACCTGTGCGATCATGTGTTTTTTGATGCAGTTTAGCTAAAAATTGAGCCAATACCTTCACATTATTGTCTGTTATTTCTTCGGTTTTAAATGCCTTACCTTGCATTTTTTCTACAATCAAAGCCGATTGATTTTGTTCAACAAAAACATCAACGGCCTTAGGTACTCTTAAATGGGTATTGGAGGCGATAAATGGATATAAATATTCTGCATTTTGGTAGGCCTGGGCTAGCGTTAAATCAAAAAGTCCATTCATGCCTTTCCAAAATGGCGTAGTTAAAATCGCTTTGTGATCACCGCACTTTTTAATGATTAACTCAGAATTTAAATCAACATCATTTTTTGCTTGGCGTTTAATAGACCAAATACTAGAGCTACTGTCTTCATACAGGCCTGGTAAAAACTTTACATCAATAATATCCGCATAGTTTTTAAGAGAATCAACCTTAAATCCTATAAAAGGCTCTTTATTTAAAAACCGATTATTCATGCCGCTAAAACACCCCTTTTGTTTGCATTTTATAAGAACCATAAACGGCTTCTTTTACGAAACTTAATCATAGCCTTTTAACAACCCTAAGTGAAAAAACTACACCAATTAAGAGGATTTTTAACGATTTTTAGACTTTCAAACAAACAAACCATTTATAAAATGCGGTGAATTAGATATAATCCTTCGGTTAAATTTTGTGGTCAGCTCTAAATTGACTCTTACAAAATCGTTAAGAACCAATTAAGAATTGATTAAAACTAAAGGAAAAAAAATGAATCTCGATCAAGCGCGCTTTTTCATGGTAGAACAGCAAATCCGCCCTTGGGATGTTTTAGACCCCAAAATTCTAGATTTATTAATGGATACTCCACGTCATCTATTCGTTGAACCGGGCAACGAAGAACTGGCCTATAGCGATATAGAAATACCTATTGGTCACGATGAAACAATGATGTTTCCCAAAGTTGAAGGCCGTCTTTTACAAGCTCTAGACATTGATGAAAACGATAGCATCTTAGAAATTGGTACAGGGTCTGGCTATTTAACCGCACTAATGGCAAGTTTAGGCAAAACGGTTACCAGCATTGAGTTACACCCAGACCTGCAAGATATTGCTAAAACTCGCCTAAGTGAATTTAAAAACATCGACTTTCAAACTGGAGATGCAAGCCAAGATTGGAACGATAACAAAGAGTATGATGTGATTGTTTTAACGGGTTCCGTTACTGAAATCCCACAAAGCTATAAAGACAAGCTGACTTTAGGTGGAAGAATTTTTGCGGTATGTGGTCATTCACCAGCAATGATTGCTCAAGTTATGACGCGTATTAGTAATCAAGAATGGGAAACTGAGTCATTATTTGAAACTGACTTAAAAGCACTTACCCTACCTAATTCAAACGAAAAATTCATTTTTTAATCCCTATCTAACCTCCCTCTTCTTAAATCTTATAAAAACATATCTTTAGTCAAGTATGAACCTTGACTAAAGAATGAATCTACGACATCATTACATCGTAATGAATTTATTACAAAACCCTACAACAATTTACTTATAACAACTATATTATTCAATATATATATAGGGTCATAAATTTTGTATAGTCTTAGTGATAAATTTATTTTAATTCTTTTTTTTCTATAAGTTTTCTACAATAGCCATCAAAGCATAAGCCAATCTTATGCTGCATAAACCCTTTTAATAACAAGGAAATTCATATGGATTTGATTAGCCTTTATCCTACTTGGTTTGAACCTATGGTTGGTTCCGGCTGGGTAGTAGCGCTGATTGCGACTTTCCACGTACTAGCATCTCACACATCAGTGGGTGCTGCTATGTTGTTCGCATACCTCTCTCACAAAGCTTACCGTGAAGATCGTGATGATCTTTTAGAATTCATTAAGAAGTACGGTTTATTCTTAATGGTCTTTACTTATGTTGCCGGTTCTATTACTGGACCAGGTATTTGGTACTCAACAACCGTTGCCAGTCCAAATGGAATTGGTGCCTTAATCCATTCATTTGTATGGAAGTGGGCAACAGAATGGGTATTCTTCGTTATCGAAGTTGTTGGTGTTTATATGATCGTTTACCTTGTAGGTAAAGTTGATAAACAAACCCATATGAAAATATCTCTTATTTTCGGTATTGCCTCATTCGCTACTCTAATTATCATTGTTGGTATCCTTTCATTCATGATGGTACCTGGTAAAGAAGTTTGGTTTGAAGAAGGTGGTTATTTAAATGGTTTCTACGGAACCAATACCTTTATTCAAACAGCAATGCGTATGGCCTTTATGTTCACCATGACAGCGGTTGTGGGTGGAATTGTAGTTGCCGGTATTAAAGACCCTGCCTTTAAGAAAGAAATGGCTCGTAAATTAGGTTGGTTAGGTATTATCTCAACCATCACTGGTGCTCTTTTATTCCAATGGTATCTAACTTCAGTACCAGACCAAGCTTTATTGGTTATGGAAAACCGACTACCTTCGTATTTTGGTGCGAGCATTATGGCTGTTTTAGCAGGTACATTAACGTATTTCGTTATCACTATGCTTCGCCCACAAGTACTTATTGAAGGTTTTGCTGGTGCAATGGCGGTCATTATTTTAGTCGCCGGTTTATGGCCTGAAGAAACCGCTCGTGAATCAATGCGTAAACCTTGGGTTGCTGGTCAGTACGTATACTCTAACCAAGTTATTGGTCGTGACGTACCTGGTATGGATATTAAGTCAAATTTACCAACCATTGAAAGAGTCGGTATCTTAAAAGCGCATCCTTTTACGCCTGATGCTTTAAAAACCGTTAATGAAGGCAATATGATTCAAACTGGTGAATTTATCGCAATGGTATATTGCTCTAATTGTCACTCTCCTAGTAAAACAGGTATCCGTCCTTTACACCGTTACTTCTCAGAAGGTGTAACTCAGGAACGTATGGAACAATATGTTAAAGGTGCACTGACAACTGGTAATATCGCTTATATGCCTAAAATGCCAATGTTAGATTCTGAAGTAACTGCTTTATCTGCTTTCTTAGTTATGAATAAAAATGAAGGTCAAGATGCTGTTGTTGCTGCTATCAAAAAAGAAGTCGATAACCGCAACCGTGCTCTTGCTGAAAAAAATGCAACTGACAAAGTTGCCTCGGCGAATATCTCACAGGAGGTGAAATAATGGATGCTTCTCAAGTAGCTCAGGTCACTGAGATGATGTATGCCTTGCGTAACCCCGCAGGCGTACCAACTTACCCAATTATTTTTGTGGGCTTGGGTGTACTAACATTTGCTTTACATATTTTCTTTGTTCAGCTTATGTTAGGTACATCAGCAATCACTATATTTGGTGCTTTTAAAAACGAAGCTAAATGGCGTCGTTTAGCCTCTGCAATGCTAGAAGTCTCAAAAGTATCCGTGTCGGTTGCTATCGTTATTGGTGTCGCACCATTACTATTTGTTCAAGTAGTTTATGATCCACACTGGTATACATCAAACGTACTATCTGCTGTTTGGGTTATTGCCTTTATTGTGATTCTTATTCTTGCTTACTGGGCTCTATATGCCTACTACTTTATGAACAGCAAAGAAAAAGATAAAACTAAAGAGCCTAGAGGTAAAGTTTGGATGCTAATCAGCCTGGCGCTTATGCTTGTTGTTGGTTTCATTATGCACAGTTTAACTTCGCAAATTCTTCACCCTGAGCTTTGGAAAGAGTGGTATATGCAAAACGGTGTACTAGATTATTCTGGTTCTAAGTTACATGCTTACAATCTATGGCGTTTTGCCTTCTTTATCAGCATGGCTATTCCAGTAACTGGTGGTATGTTAGTGACTTACCGTCGCTTCAAAATGGTTCGCGAAGACGCAGACCATGAATACCTAAACTGGGCCGCTGAAGTGGGTAAAAAATGGATAAAAGTTGGTTCTGTTATTTCAGCAGCATTATATGTTGCTTGGATGATGACCATTCCAGAAACTGCGGGCGACTTTGCAACCTCTTTCTGGGGCATAATTGGTGGCGTAATGGTTCTTTTCTACGCTATTTGGGCACAAGTTCGTTTACGTGGTGATGCCATGTTCTGTAGCTATATGGCTCTACCGATGGCATTAGTGATTGGTTTGGTTGTAGCTATTTCACGTGAGATGCTACGTTACGGAATTCTTGACGGCTTCTTCGGTTATGACTTTATGGACTATAAAATTAATATGGACTGGTACTCAACCATTCTATTCTTTGTTACCTTTGCTGTTGTTGGTGGAGCCGTATTAGCTTACTTCTTAACAATTGCATGGAAGTCAGGTCAAACAGTAGGTGTATATACGCCAAGCCCATTTGTTAACAAAATGGGTACCGTTGCTCTTTGGATAATCATACTTTGGATGATTCAGTTCTTTGTAATCGGTTTTTATACGTGGGCGAAATAGGAGAATAAAATGAAAAATAAATTATTACTAAGTGCCCTATTAAGTTCATCAGCGCTCATGGTTTCACAACCCGTTTTGGCCGAACCACAAAACCCAATGGCTTCGGGTGCTGCTATGGCTTGGCAATGCGCTCCTTGTCACGGAACCAACGGACAAGAATTTTTAGAAGCAATGCCTCCACTAGCAGGTATGCCTGTAGAGCAATTTACCAAAGCAATGCTTGCTTATCGTGATGGTACTCGTCCAGCCGTTATTATGGACAGGGTGGCGCGTGGATTTACCGATGCTGAAATTGATGCAATGGCTGAATGGTTTGTAAAACAACCTCAAAAGCAATGGGAAAACACTAGCTTAAATGAAGAGCTTAGGCAAAACGATAAAGCGGATGCTCAAGCGACAGGAGGTCAGAAATGAGCCAACTAGAAAATAAGACATTCGATAGTAAAATCACACGTCGTGATTTAGTAAAACTTTTTGGTGCTACTGCGGTTGCAGGCACTGGTATTTTTGGTGCTAGCTCTAAAGCGTTTGCCAAATCTGCTGCTCACGTAGTTGTACTAGGTGGTGGTGTTGGTGGTGCAACGTTTGCTAAATACTTACGATTTGCAGATCCAGATGTCAAAATCACCATTATTGAACAAGATCCTGAATACATTACCTGTTTAAGAAGTAATGACGTTATTGTAGGTATGCACACTTTAGACGAACTTACTTTCAACCTTGACACTATTCGTAGTAAATACAATGTTGAAGTGGTTATTGATAAAGTTGTTGGCACAGACTTTGACACTAAAACCGTTACAACGGCTAAAGGTGAAAAATTCACTTACGATAAATTAGTTGTTTCTCCTGGTGTTGATTTTAAATTTGAAGATTATGAAGGTTACACAGCTGAATTAGCTGCCACTGACTTTCCACATGCGTATAAGGCAGGTCCTCAAACATTAAAACTAAGAGAGCAATTATTGGCTATGCGTCAAGGTGGTACGGCGATTATATCTCCTCCACAAAACCCTTTCCGCTGCCCTCCTGGGCCGTATGAAAGAGCTTCATTTTTTGCAGAGTACTTTAAAAACCATAATCCAACAGCTAAGCTGATTGTATTAGATCCAAAAGAACGTTTTACCAAAGATATTCCTTTTAAAAAGGCTTGGGAAAGACTTTATGGATTTAAAACAGAAAATGCAATTATTGAATGGGTTGCTGGTTCTGAAGGTGGTCGAGTTGTTGGTTTAGACGCCGCAAACAAATCTGTAGAAACGGATATAGGCACAATTAAAGCAGACCTTATCAATATTATTCCTAACCAACGTGCGGGTGTTTTAGCACAAAAATTAGGCTTAACAGACCGCTCTGGTTGGTGCCCTATTAAACGTGAAACTATGGAATCCCAGATTCAAGAAGGTGTTTACGTTTTAGGTGATAGCTCAATTGCTGATGCCATGCCTAAATCTGGTTATTCAGCTAACTCACAAGCTAAAGTTTGTGCACAAGCTGTAGCCGATACACTTAAAGGTAAAACACCTGGAACAGCCATTTATTCAAATGTTTGCTATAGCCTAGCAGGTGAAAACTACGGGGTGTCTATTGCCGCTGTTTATGAGGTCAAGGATGGTTTAATTCAACCAAAAGGTAAATCTGCAGGTGTTTCACCTATTACAGACAAACCAGCACAACCAATTCTAGAAGCCGTTTATCAAAAAAACTGGCAGCGTGAATTTGTTAAAGATGTGTTCTCATAATTAAGGTAGAAAAGATATGTTAAAACAAACTTTATTAACCGCTGCCTTAGTTGGGGCAACTGTAACAAGTAGCTTCGCTTTAGCTGGCGGTCACGATGAAAAGCCACATACAACACCTTGGTCTAACTTCTCTTTAGAAGAAAAAGTAAAAGCTATGCCACAAGGTGATGCAACTCGTGGACAACAGATTCATGAACAAATGATGTGTAACTCATGTCACGGTGTTAAAGGTGAATCACCATCACGTAACTACGCATCATTAAATGGTCAGACAAAAGAGTACACCATGAAAATGATGTTAGATTATCGCGACGGTCGTCGTTGGGAATCTTATAAGCAAGCCAACATTATGGTAAAACTTGCACGCGCTATGGATGATCAACAAATTGCAGATGCCGCGGCATTTTATGCTAGCAATCCATCAACCGTTTGGAAAATTGAAGCACAACCTGCTTCAGCTAAAATTGATCACTTAGTTCGTAAAGGTGATGTGAGCAGGATGATTGTGCCTTGCGCATCATGTCATGGTGCACACGGTGAAGGTAATGGAATCACGCCTGCAATTGCAGGTCAAGTTCCAGAATACTTTATTCGTACAATGAAAGCTTACCAAGATAAAGATCGTCGCAATGATGTAAATCAAGGTATGTCTCAATTTACACATGACTTAACAGATGACGAAATTCGCGAATTAGCGGATTACTACGCCATTTTAAGCAAATAAGAGGATAACGTTATGACTGGTATTAAAGCTATTATCTGGGGTCTTATTTTAACGTTTGGTTCTGTTGCATTAATGTGGTGGTTAAGTACCATGACGGTTGTTGCTGTTTAACCCAAAGACTCTCCTAAGTCTCGTTCTCCCCCTTAATATCATTTAAGGGGGTTTTATTTCACTTCATTAAGAATGATTACTTTTGTGAACTTAAAAAAGTTTGCAAAACTAAGTATTCCCTAACTTTTATAAAAAATAATTGCTAAAAATCTATGTATTAAAAGATTTCAATATAAAAGTGATTAAAAAATACCTGGTTTACGCTTTAGAAAACACTCTCTATGCCACATCTTACGAGAAGTGAACATTCTATTTTAACGAAGAAATCGACACTCAAAAAGTCACTCGATAATCTGGTTAGATTTACATCATTTTAATACCCTATTTAGCAAATCAATAACATAAAAAGAAACTACATTATGAAAACTCTAAAAACACTATCTATCCTAGAAGGAAGCTCTCTGCTGATTCTTCTTTTTATTGCTGTACCCTTAAAGCGACTGGGAGATATGCCAGAAGCTGTTAGCATAATTGGACCAATTCACGGAGGGTTATTTATTATTTTTAATCTATTTATTTTTTATGCGATCTCTAAATTTAAACTTAAAAAGAAGTACGCAGCATTAGGTTTTTTTGCCTCTTTAATTCCTTTTGGCAGTTTTGTTTACAAAGCCAAGGTATTAAGTCGTAGAAGTTCATTTCGTTAATAAATAACCTACCTTTCTTCGCAAATAACTGGAGAACACCATGTTACAAAGATTACAAAATATTGCCTATTTCCCCGCCAGCTTTTTTGGCATGATTATGGGCTTTACAGGCCTGAGTATCGCCTTTATTGAACTTGCACACGTATATACTAATTTACAATCACTGGTGAATATTTCATTAGGTATAACCCTAGTGCTTTTTATTATTTTACTGTTAACCTATTTTTATAAAATTGTAAGGTTTCCAAAAGAAGTTGTAGCTGAACTTAAACACCCAATAAAAATGAATTTTGTGCCAACCATTAGCATTAGTTTATTATTATTGAGTATTGCCTTTGATGCACTTGGATATACTTCTGTAGCTCAATACACATGGATTATTGGTGCTGTATTGCAACTCGTATTAACCTATTGGGTTCTTTATAACTGGGTACACCAAGACTTTTTTACACCCGAACACTCTAATCCAGCTTGGTTTATCCCTATTGTTGGTAATATTATTGCACCTATCTCTGGTATTAATCACGCACCTATTGAGGTAAGCTGGTTCTTTTTCTCTGTTGGGATTATTTTTTGGATCGTCGTAAAATCGATTTTAATCAACCGAATTATTTTCCATACACCTTTACAGGCTAAACTTGTTCCAACGCTACTTATATTTATAGCACCTCCTGCGCTTGGTTTTATCTCGTACTTAGGACTAAACAACCATGAAATTAACCAATTTGGAATGGTGTTGTATTTCTTTGGCTTAGCAATGACTTTGCTGATGATAGTTTCAATTGGTAAGTTTATGCAATTATCATTTGCACTGTCTTGGTGGGCATTTACTTTCCCATTAGCGGCAATTTCTATTGCAAGCTATAAAATGGCACACTACACAATGCATGACTCTTATTTATATATTGCTATGGCCATTCATCTATTTTTATTAACAATCGTTTTATGGTTTTTAGTTAAAACTGTCAAAGCTGTTTATTTACAACAAATCTGTAACGACAAGCATTAGTAAAGTGATCTAAATGAATCAGCCAATCAATTCAAATATATTTAGCCTAACAATGGACGCGCGTGATCATGAATGCGATATACAAGGCGTGGTGAATAACGCGCACTATCAGCATTATTTTGAACATGCACGCCATCGCTTTTTACTTGAAAATGATATCGATTTTGCACAACTGGCTAAACAAAATATAAACCTAATGGTGAATCATATTGAGATTAGTTACAAAGCATCTCTAAGAGCGCATGATATTTTTATTGTTACCGTGGAACCGGTACAAATATCTAAACTCAAAGTCTGTTTTAAGCAAACAATCTACCTGGCTGAATCTATGAAACTCATGGCAATGGCTAATACCACGGTTGTAACGGTGGGTGATCATTCTAAACCACTTAAAAATAGCCCATTGCTTAAACTATTTAATTAAGGAGGCAACGTATGAGAATTGCCATTACAAGCCCAAATGCAAAAACCATCAGTGGCCATGCAGGAAAATGTCCAGGTTATTTAATCTATGAGATTGATGAAAACAAAAACATTCAAAAATCACACCTTAAACTAGCCAAAGAACAAGTGTTTCAAAACTTCTCTGGACCTCTTTCACGCTCACCTAACCACCCATTAAATGGCATTAATATCTTTATTACACAAAGTATTGGTGAAGGTTTAAATAGACGGTTAAATGAAGACGGCATAAAAGTCTATACAACAGAAAATAAAAATCCAGAAGAGATTATTCAATCAATTCTAATGGATTAAAGACTGTAATTTTTAATTTATAACCACCAGGCCTATAAAAATTCATTTTTACCAGGCCTGGTAAAATCAATAAAACCTCTTTTGCCAAAGATGTCACTAACATATCCTTGCCAACTTATCCAACATCATTGTTTATTACAAAGCACAGCATCTTATCCTTTTATCTCAATAAAAATGTAAAATGAAAGAATAAATACTAAAACTTGAATTCCCACTTCAAGACCCAAAATAAGGTTTTAAACTCTATGCCAATGTATGCACAACTTTGTAATGTCTATTCAAATGAAAACAACCAATTATTAGAGAGTCACGTTGATATTATTCAGACTTTAATTCCAAAATCAGTTAAAGAATATTACAAATTATTGATGAACAACCCAAAAACCGCCCTGTTTTTAACCAACGATTTAGTAGAAAACCATTTACAAAATGCTTTATCAATGTGGTTAAAAAGTGTTCTTTCATCAAAACAACCTGATGAACTAGATGAACTCTACGATCAACAACAACATATTGGACAAGTTCATGCACGTATCAACCTAGATATGCACCTGGTTTCAGAAGCAATGATTGTGTTAAAAAACACATTACATAAAGGCCTGCTTGAGTGTAAAAATACTGACCACAGAATTCTTTTAATTATTCACAATATTTTAGATGCGGCACTCATTAACATTAACCAAGTCTACTTTTCAAACCACAACAAAATTGAACATCAATCTCATTTATTAAGAAACCACCTCTCATCTATGTCTTTTGCCTTAGAGATTCAACAAATGAGAAATGAACTCAATGAATGGTTTATGTCTTTTATCACTCATACTAAATCTGTTGCTATCAATGATACTGATTTTTCACTTTGGATAAATCACAAACTTGGTCTCGTAATTACCGCCCAAAATGACTACATCAAAATCAAAGAATTACTTGCAAAGTTATCTAAACTCGCCTCTGAATATGATAAAAACACACAAGAACTTCTACCAGAGCTAACGCAAACCATTAAAGATATATCTTGGCATTTATCAGAAGAATCTAAAAGACTCGTTGCCGATGAAGAGAAAAAAGACCCTCTAACAAAATTATTTAACCGTCGGTTTTTAGACAGCATTATGCTTCAAGCAACAACCAATGCTCAAAAATCAGGTTTTGTTTACAGCATAGCAATGATTGATATCGACAACTTTAAAAACATTAATGATATTTACGGACATGACATGGGGGATAACGTTCTCTCATACATTGCCGGTCTCATGGATCAATATATCAGACCCAGTGACTTTGCTTTTCGTTTTGGAGGGGAAGAGTTTTTAATATTACTTAGCGAAACGTCAGCTGATCGAGCACAACTGATTATTCAAAACATTGCAAACGCCATGAACTCTGTATCTTTTTTAGAATCTAATGATGATTCATTTAAAGTCACTTTTTCAGCAGGTATTGCAGAATTTGATGGGCAACCAGACTATGAACACACCATAAAAAAAGCCGATAATGCGCTTTACCAATCAAAAACTAATGGTAAAAATAGAATTACTATTGCCTAAATCAAAAAAACTGAATAGTGAAAGGGATTTAGATTAAATATAACTCCCTTTCACTCTAAAACCTATTCAACAAGACCATTTAAATAACCTATAAACCATTTTACCAGGCCTGGTAAAATCAAATTTCTATAATTTTAAAGCAATAAAAAACCCCGTAATTCAATTGAACTACAGGGTTTTAAATCAAACATTTTTAGCGAGCATTTTTGCCAAGGTCAAGGCGGTTAATGGCGAAGTTTAGTAAACTAAGCCAATCATTAACCAACGCAAAGATTAGCAAAACAATCCTTTTACCACACCCCGCAAGGGGGTATAAAGGCCTGGTAAAATCTAAATTTTATTATCAACAGACATTAAAAAACCCCGTAAACCAAACGATTTACAGGGTTTTAAATCAAACCTTTTTAGCGAGCGTTTTTGTCAAGGTCAAGGCGGAGCTAGGTGAAGTTTAGTAAACTAAACGAGCCTAGCGACAACGCGGAGATTGGCAAAACAAGCCGCTAAAAAATTAGTTTTTGTCTTGGTCTACGATTTTGTTCGAAGCAATCCAAGGCATCATGCCACGTAGTTTTTTACCAACTACTTCAATACCGTGCTCGGCGTTGTTACGACGTGCTGCAGTCATTGATGGGTAACCAGCTTGTCCTTCAAGGATAAACTGTTTAGCGTATTCACCCGTTTGGATATTTTTAAGTGCTTGACGCATTGCTGCACGAGACTCGGCATTGATAACTTGTGGACCAGTTACGTATTCACCATATTCAGCGTTGTTTGAGATTGAGTAGTTCATATCTGCAATACCACCTTCAAACATTAAGTCTACAATTAACTTAAGTTCGTGTAGGCACTCAAAGTAAGCCATTTCTGGCTCGTAACCGCCTTCAACAAGTGTGTCAAAACCAGCTTTAACAAGTTCAACTGCACCACCACAAAGAACGGCTTGCTCACCAAATAGGTCAGTTTCACATTCGTCACGGAACGTTGTTTCGATAATACCGGTACGACCACCACCAACACCAGAAGCGTAAGATAGAGCGATTTCTTTTGCGTTTCCTGATGCATCTTGCTCAACAGCAATAAGATCTGGAATACCACCACCACGTACAAATTCTGAACGTACTGTGTGCCCAGGTGCTTTTGGAGCGATCATGATTACGTCTAAATCTTTGCGTGGTATAACTTGGTTATAGATGATTGCAAAACCGTGTGCAAATGCTAATACAGCACCTTGCTTGATGTTTGGTTCAATCTCTTCTTTATAAAGTACTGATTGAAATTCATCTGGTGTTAAAAGCATAACAACGTCAGCACCTGCAACAGCAGTCGCAACGTCAGCAGTCTTTAGGCCATAACCTTCTGCTTTAGCAATTGAAGAAGAACCTGCACGTAAACCAACGGTGACATCAACACCAGAATCTTTTAGGTTTGCTGCGTGAGCGTGACCTTGAGAACCAAAACCGATGATGGCAACTTTTTTACCTTGGATGATTGATAGATCGCAGTCTTTATCGTAATAAACTTGCATTGTTATATCCTTACTTTTAATGAGTACCTTGGCTTACAAGGCATTCGTTGTTACTAAATTAATATTTAAATTGGGTTTGTTTACACGTTGTAAATAACACCCTCATGTTTATGTGGGCATTATCAATGACTTAATTAGATGTGTAAACATTTTTCTCCGCGCATAACACCAACCGTTCCTGAACGTACTGTTTCAAGAATCAGAACGGGATCAATCGCGTCAATAAATGCATCTAACTTTCTAGATTCACCAACCATTTGCACGGTATAAGTCGTTGAAGTGACATCAATAATATCACCTCTAAAAATATCAGCTAAACGCTTATATTCTTCACGCATATCACCTGTTGCAGACAGTTTGATTAACATCAGTTCACGCTCAATGTGCGTTCCTTCTGTTAAATCTAATACTTTAACCACATCAATAAGTCGGTTTAAGTGTTTAACAATCTGCTCTACTTGAGCTGATGTGCCACTCGTTACCAAAGTTAAACGTGATAATGAGTCGTCTTCAGTTGGCGCTACGGTTAATGCATGAATGTTATAGCCACGAGCTGAAAACAACCCTGATACACGTGAAAGTGCACCTGATTCATTTTCTATTAACATTGAAATAATATGTTTCATCGTCAGCCCCTATACCAAAATCATTTCATTAAGGCCTGCGCCGGCAGGAATCATTGGGTAAACGTTTTCTTGTTGATCGGTTAATATGTCAACAAACACCAATCGGTCTTTGTATTTTTCCGAGAAAACTTCTTCTAATTGAGCGTCCAGTTTTTTTGGATCTTCAATTCGCATACCTACATGACCATAAGATTCTGCTAATTTAACAAAGTCAGGTAATGATTCCATATACGACATGGAGTAACGTCGCTCATAAAAGAACTCTTGCCATTGGCGAACCATGCCTAAGAATCCATTATTTAAACAGATAATTTTTACAGGTAATCCGTATTGTAGACAAGTAGAAAGTTCTTGAATATTCATTTGGATAGAACCTTCACCCGTTACACAAACTACCGTTGATTCTGGATGTGCCATTTGTGCACCCATTGCCGCAGGTAAACCAAAGCCCATTGTGCCTAACCCACCAGAGTTTAGCCAACGACGAGGCTTATCAAACGGATAGTATTGAGCCGCATACATTTGGTGCTGACCTACGTCAGAAGCCACAAAGGCATCACCTTTTGTTGCACGCCAAACAGACTCAACAGCCGCTTGTGGTTTAATTTTTGGCCCCATTGTGTCGTAACGTAAACATTTTGTTGCACGCCACTCTTCAATTTGAGTCCACCAATCAGCTAGCGCTTCTGCATCTGATTTTAGTTCTGTTTTATCTAAAATAGCATTCATTTCAGTTAGAACTTGTGTAACAGGCCCAACGATTGGAATATCCACCAATACATTTTTAGATATGGACGCTGGGTCAATATCTACATGAATGATTTTTGCATCAGGGCAAAACTTTTCAAGGTTTCCTGTTACGCGGTCATCAAAACGTGAACCAATAGCAATAATAAGATCACTATTATGCATGGCAAGGTTAGCTTCGTAAGTTCCGTGCATACCCAACATACCAACAGACTGTTTATCTGACGCTGGAAAAGCCCCTAACCCCATTAATGTTTGGGTAATAGGAAAGCCTAATTTATGCGTTAGTTCAGTAAGTTCTGCCGAAGCATTACCTAAAACAACACCTCCACCGGTATATAAAATTGGTCGCTTAGCCGAAAGCATCATTTCTACCGCTTTCTTAATTTGTCCACTATGGCCCTTTGTTACAGGCATGTAGGAGCGCATATCAACTTCTTGTGGATACACATAAGAGCTTTTGGCGTTTTGAATATCTTTAGGAATATCAATCACAACAGGGCCAGGTCGGCCTGTTGTTGCTAAATAAAACGCTTTTTTGAGCGTATCAGCAAGATCATTAACATCCTTAACTAAGAAGTTGTGTTTTACGATAGGTCTTGTAATACCAACAGTATCAATCTCTTGGAATGCATCTAAACCAATCAGTGCGGTTGGCACCTGGCCTGTAATACATATCAATGGAATAGAATCCATATAAGCTGTTGCTATCCCTGTTACCGCATTTGTTGCGCCAGGTCCAGACGTTACAAGTACCACTCCTGGTTTACCTGTAGAGCGCGCATAGCCATCTGCAGCATGCACCGCAGCTTGTTCGTGACGCACTAAAATGTGATTTAAATTTTTAGCGTCCGTATCAAGGGCATCGTAGATAGGCAAAACGGCCCCACCTGGATAACCCCATATATGCTCTACTCCCTCGTCTTCTAGATAATTTACGAAGATTTGGGCACCAGTCATTTCCACAACATCGTCCTCTTAGTAATAAAACGTTCCTTTTTTGATGTAATTTCCTATAACGGAAACACCAGAAATAAAAACGAATAAAAATTAGTTAAATTCATCACGAATTTTTAAAAGTGATAAGGAGGGAATTATATAAGATTTTTTATAATTTTAGAACCTAAAGAGAGCTTTTTATCGATAAATTGGCTTGAATTTTAAGGCTTTCTTAACGGTTTAATAGAACAGGGTAAGAATTTAAGTTATGACTCATGATTATAAGTATTTATAAGGCTACCTCAGAAGTCATAAATTAATTTAGATTCATCGTTAATTTTTAGTTTTGATACTTCTCCATAAACATCAATTTACGATAGTGATTAAGCTCATCGATAGACTCTAAAATATCTGCCAAAGCCAAATGCGCACCCTTTTTTTGATGTGATTGATACACTTTTGGCGCCCAACGTTTTGCCAACTCTTTTAACGTACTTACGTCTAAGTTTCGATAATGAAAAAACGCTTCTAAATCAGGCATTTGCTCAACCATAAAACGACGATCTTGGCAGATGCTATTACCACACATGGGCGATTTACCAGCGGGTACATATTTTTTTAAAAATTCAATCGTTTGCGCTTCAGCCTGTTGCATAGTCACTTGGCTTTGCTGAACTCGGCTTGTTAACCCAGAATTACCATGATGCGTTGTACACCATTCATCCATTTTATCTAATTCAACTTGATCGGTTTTAATCGCTAAAACAGGGCCCTCTGCTAATACATTTAATTCGCTATCCGTTACAACGGTCGCTATTTCAATGATTTTATGTTCAGTAGGCTGCAAGCCTGTCATTTCAAGATCAATCCAAATTAAATTTTTATCTGACTTCACAACATATTCTCTTATTTATTTTGTTCACAACGATGAAAACTATTCATAACATGACTTTTTAATGCGCTTTTGTTATCAACACCTATCGTGAAAACCTGTCTTAACATACAATATGCCACTATATTAACGTAGAATTTCTACAGAAAACACCGCTATGCTCAAATACAAGCGACCTTTGCATAAATTTAATTAAAGGTCTTTGTAATAAATAAAATAACAAAACAGGTTTTGTATGAATTGGATTACCCCTTTATTCTTAGTCGCACTCTCTTTAAATTTAATTATTGAAGTTTGGTTAAATATCAAAAATCAGTTTTTTATTGGAAAAAATCGTAATCAGGTTCCTGACGATTTTTCTGAGGTAGTCAGCTTAGAAGCCCACCAAAAAGCGGCTGATTATAGCCGTGCAAAATTACAACTTGGCCGTTTAGGGCTTTTTTATGATGCCGCTATTTTGTGGTTTATGACATTAGGCGGTGGTTTTCAGCAAATTTATTCTTTATGGCTTAATAGTGGTTTAGAAACACAATGGATGGAAGTGGCTTTTTTACTTTCAACTTTATGGGTATTATCTATACTTCACTTACCATTTAGCATTTTAAGCACGTTTAAAATAGAAGCCGATTTTGGGTTTAATAAAACCACCCCGTTTAAATTTATTACGGACTTATTAAAACAATGGGTTCTTATATTGGCCTTAGGTTTACCTTTGGTTTGGGTCATTTTGAGCATAATGACGAATTTCATTCACCAAGCGTGGTGGTTTTATACTTGGGTAGTTTGGATGGCCTTTCAGTTAATTATTATGTGGGCTTACCCTAAATGGATTGCGCCAATCTTCAATAAATTTACCCCGCTTGAAGATGAAGAAATGAAAACGCGTATTAATAATCTACTTGAGCGTACTGGATTTGAATCTAATGGCATTTTTGTAATGGATGGCTCGTCACGATCAGGCCACGGTAACGCTTACTTTACAGGCATGGGTAAAAACAAACGCATTGTGTTTTTTGACACCTTACTTGAAACCTTAACACCAGAAGAAGTCGAAGCGGTACTTGCACACGAACTTGGGCATTTTAAACACGGACATATTCGCAAACGTTTAATTGAAGGTACTGTTTACAGCTTAATTGGTTTGGCTTTATTAGGTTGGTTAATTCAGTTGCCTCAATTTTATACAGGCCTGGGTATGCAAGATCAATCGCCAGCCATTGCGCTATTGTTATTTATGACCGCCATACCAGTTATGTTCTTTTTTATGGGGCCAATTGGTGCCATGAAAAGCCGTAAACATGAATTTGAAGCCGATGCATTTGCCGCGCAACACGTGGGTGCAGAATATTTAATTTCTGCCTTATTAAAAATGTACCGTGATAATGCTAACACTTTAACGCCTGATCCACTGTTTTCGGCTTATCACGACAGTCATCCACCCGCTAAAATTAGAATTGACCATTTAAAAGCATTGGCTAAAAAATAAAGCGTTGCGAATCTAGGTTATTAAAAATTAGGGTTGAATAAAGCTGTATTAAACCTATATTAACTAAACAGAATAAACATATTTAAGACCTTTGTAGCTGAGTATTTGCTTCATTCATCACTCGTGCAAAGCTCTTATAGTTACAAAATTATTATTTTAGGATTTACACCATGAGCAATACACCACTAAATCAAGAACTATTAAATCAACACTGCGTAGACATGCCTAAAGGCAGTAAACCCATTATTATTCCAACCATTGAGAGTAATTTAAGTGTTTTAACTGGTTGGGATGCACCGCTTAACTATGCCAGTATTGAAAAAACTTTTCAGTTTAAAAACTACCATCAAACCATTGCTTTTGTAAATGCCGTCACCTGGCTGGCAAACAAAGAAGATCATCACCCTAAAATTTGTTTTGATTACAACAGTTGTAAAATCAGCTTAACCACACACTCAGCGAAAGGCCTAACCATGAATGATATGATTATGGCCGCCAAAATTAATGCCTTGTTAGACTAAAACAACATGGCCAAACGCAAGCTGACCCATCAACAAAAACGCCGAGTGCTTAAAAAAAATAGCACTCAAACGCTTACCCAATCCACAACTGACAATAGTTCACTGGGAGAAGAACAACCAGGCCTGGTAATTACCAGTTTTGGCAAACGTGTGCTCATCGAAAACAGTAAAGGCGAACAATACACTTGTGCTATTCGCCAACACTTAGGCAAGTTAGTGGCGGGAGATCAGGTCATTTGGCAAACCGACATTGAAGCAAATAAAGGGGTTGTGGTTAAAGTACAACCAAGAACACATGAATTAAGCAGACCAGGTTTTAGAGGGCAAACTCGCATGATTGCCGCTAATATTGATTTTATTGGTATTGTTATGCCTGTTGTACCCGGTATTCATCCTGACATGATTGACCGTTATTTGATTGCCGCGCAACAATTAGACATACCCGCTATTATCATTATTAATAAGGTCGATTTATTAGAGTCGGATGAAGACTGGGAAGCCATTGCTGAGTTATTAGAACCGTACGATGCGATGAATATTGAACTAATACCTGCGTCAACAATATCTCAAGAAGGCCTGCAAACATTGCAAGACTTTATGGCGGATAAAAACAGTGTGTTTGTAGGACCTTCTGGTGCTGGTAAATCCTCATTAATTAATGCCTTAATTCCAGATTTAGAGATTCGTGTTGGTCAACTATCGCAAGCCACTGGTTTAGGTAAACACACCACAACTAACAGTATTTTGTATCACCTGCCTCAAACTGAAGCAGAATCAGGACAATCTCAACGACGAAGTAGCGGGAATTTAATTGATTCACCGGGTGTAAGACAGTTTAGCCCTACACCTTGCTCACTTGCTGAACTTGAAAGTTATTACCCTGACTTTGCGCCCTTTTTGGGACAATGTAAATACAATAATTGCACCCATTCAATAGAACCTAATTGTGCCATTAAACAAGCAGTGGATAATGATGAAATTGCATTAAGTCGTTATCAAAGTTTTCAACGACTGTTAGAAGAATTTAAAGAAGCAGAATCTGAAAACAGTTCATTTTAATTGTTAATTTTCAGCTTTACCTTTGCACTTCAATTAATTTGAAACAAACCAAACTGACACAGCATACAACAAACCTGTGCTTACAAAAATAACGGCAACCCAAAACAAAAACACTAAACCTATGTGCATAGGCTTTCTAATTAACTTTAATAAAAACCAACTTATTAAGGTTAGAACGATTGCAACAATCCATAAACGTATAAAAAACATGAGTTACCCACAAAAAAAATTTATTTATCTCTATTAAGTTTTCATTATAGCTAAAGCTAATCAGTGAGTAAGGCAAAATAGACATTATGATTTATTAAAAAAAACCAACAAAGCATAAAAACAGCTAAGTACATGATATAAAGATAATTTTAAAATAAAAAAGAATATGTTTTTACCAGGCCTGGTATCTAACACCAATATTACGAAACAATTTGATACCTAATTCAATATCATTTAAGATTAAAAGATTAAGCAAATCCCTTAAATATTAAGGATTACTCAACTCTTCTTATCTTGACTAACCCCCTCTTTTGGTTTGTAATTGCACCCAGGGTGAAAACCCGAACTTTTATTTTAGTGCTTTTAGGAGAGTACCCTATGAAAAATACATTAATTGCATTAGCTGCGGCTGGTTTAGTTTCTTTTGGTGCAGCGGCTCAAGCTGCTGGTGATGCAGCTGCTGGTCAAGCTACTTTCGCTACTTGCGTTGGTTGTCACGGTGCCGCTGCTGAAGGTGGTGTTGGACCTAAACTTGCAGGACTTCCTGCAACTGAAATCATCTCTAAGCTACACGCTTATAAAGCTGGTGAACAAATCGGTCCAATGACTTCAATGATGGCTCCAATGGCTGCTGGCCTTTCTGAAGCTGACATGGAAAACGTTGCTGCATACGTTGGTACTCTATAATTTTTATAGTGTTCACGTATATAAACCGCCTCTTGGTGAAAACCTTAGGCGGTTTTTTTATACCTAAAATTCTTGAAACAAGTACTTCATAAGACGAAAACACAATCTTTAGAGCAGAAAACTTGATTTAATATCACTATCGCTATAAATTAACTTATTGTGTATAAACATTATTATAAAAAAGAGAATCAATATGAAAAAATTAATTATTGCAACCTTATCAACAGGTTTACTTCTTTCTGCAAATGCACAAGCGGCCGATCCAGCAGCTCCTGCTAAGGCAGCAATGTGTATTGGTTGTCACGGAGACCAAGGTAATAGTGTAGTACCTAACTTTCCTAAACTTGCTGGTCAACATGCGGCTTATTTAGAAAAAGCGCTTAAAGACTTCCGTGATGGCTTCCGCAAAGACGCAACCATGTCTACCTTTGCCAAAGGTTTATCTGATTCTGAAATTAAAGAATTAGCTGGATACTACTCTTCTCAAGTAGCTAAATAAACAGCGTTATATATTGTTTTAAAACTTGTTTTATAACGCTTAAAAACAGGCCACTATTAATTTACCAGGCCTGGTAAATTGCTTTATTTAGATATTTAAACAATAAAATTAACCAAAAAAAGGCACATCAATTGATGTGCCTTTTTTAGTTTTCAATTTTAAGCTATTAACGCTAATACCACTCTATTTAAAGCAGTACCTTTTCAACGCCTTCATGCTCAAGTCTTTCAATAAATTGCTTTTTCCAATCATCGCCGTAAAGGTTTTTAGCAAGCTCTACAACAATATAATCCGTTTTAAGACCTGTTTCATCCTCATAACGATTTAAACCTTGCTGGCAAGCAGGACATGACGTTAGAAGCTTAACCTCACCACCAATTGATTTATCATGCCCTGTTAGTTCGTTAATACCATTCGTTAACTCAATCGATTTTCTAAAACGAAGCTGCTCAGAAATATCTGGTCTGGCTGTCGCTAAAGTCCCCGCCTCACTACAACAACGATCAGAAAAAAGCACTTCTTCAGTTTTAAGCAAATCTTTGGCTACGGTTGTACCATCCATTTTTTTCATTGGATCATGACAAGGCGCGTGATAAAGATACTTAACACCATTTGATGAGTTTACTGACATACCTTTTTCAACCAAGTATTCATGAATATCTAACAAACGACAACCAGGGAAAATAAGTTCAAACTCGTATTTTAATAATTGATCCATACAAGTACCGCAAGAAACAATGACCGTCTTTATATCCAAATAGTTAAGTGTATTGGCAACACGGTGGAATAAGGCTCGGTTTTCTGCTGTAATTTGCGCGCCTTTATCCGCCTGACCTGCTGCTGTTTGTGGATAACCACAGCATAAGTAGCCAGGAGGTAACACGGTTTGCGCTCCTGTTTCAGAAAGCATTGAAATCGTTGCTAAACCGATGTCGCTAAATAGGCGTTCTGAACCACAACCCGGAAAATAAAATACCGCTTCTGAGTCATCATCTACTTTTTTAGGATTACTAATAATCGGCACCATATTTGATTCTTCTAAACCTAATAAACCGCGCATAGTGGACTGATTAGGCCCCGTGTTTAATGGCTTACGCACAAAGTTAATCACTTGCTGCTGAACTGGAGCGATGGTTGTTGATTGTGCTGGAATATCCCCTGATTTTCCTAAAAAACCAAATGTTTTAGCGACTTTATAACCTAAAGTGATAAAGTTTGCACTCCAGCCAATCATTGCTTTTCTTAACATTTTAATGGTTAAAGGGTTTTTAGTATTTAAGAAAAATAGTGCCAACTTAACGGTAAACGATGAACGCTTTTTACCCATCTTAGTCAGAATATTTCTCATACGAATTGTGACATCACCAAAATCAATATTCACAGGACAAGGTGCTTCACAGTGATGACAAGTCGTACAATGGTCTGCAACATCATTCATGGCATCAAAGTGCTGCAATGAAATACCTCGGCGTGTTTGCTCTTCATACATAAAGGCTTCAATCATCTGGCCCGTTGCCAATATTTTATTACGTGGTGAATACAGCAAATTAGCTCGTGGAATATGTGTCTGACAAACAGGTTTACACTTACCACAACGCAAACAATCTTTAATATCATTATTCAGTGCGTCAAGTTCAAATGCCTCTAATATTATGGCTTCTTGATTCACTAAACTTAGCGATGGTGTATAGGCATTATCTAAACTTGAACCTGGTAATAATTTACCTTTATTAAAGTGGCCATTTGGATCTACTTCTTCTTTATACTTAACAAAAGCTTCAATTTTAGACTTTTCTAAATATTGAAATTTAGTTAACCCTATTCCATGCTCACCAGAAATAACCCCACCTAATCGATGAGAGATTTCCATAATACGATCCACTAAAGTTTCAGCTAAATGCACCATCTCATAATTACCCGAGTGCACAGGTATATTTGTATGAATATTACCGTCACCCGCATGCATATGTAACGCCACAAATAATCGAGTAGTACGAATATCAGTATGAATTTTATCTAGGCGTTTATGCAGTGCCTCAAAATCATGCCCTAAGAAAGTCTGAGTTAAAAACTCTTTAACCTCTTTACGGTATGACAATACGGTTTCACGACGTAAAAATAGGCTCGATAACGTATCGCCATCTCGTACATTTTCGTGAAACTCAACGGGTAACAAATCTAGGCAATCTTTTGCTGGTGAGTGCAAATGTTCTAACTTACCTAACCAACGAGCTTTAACGGTTTTAAAATGCGCAAGCGTTTCATCCACTTTGCCTCTAAAATAGTTAGAAGGCCCAGAAATATCTTCAAAATCATCAGCTTGACTAAATTCAGGAATATCCCCTTCAAAATATTCAATGTAGGCGTTAAGAATATCAATCTTATTTTTAATCGACATTTCAATATTGATTTTTTCAATTTCAATATTGTATTCATTCAGCCTGTCTAGTGGAATAACCACATCTTCATTGATTTTAAAGGCATTTGTGTGCGCTGAAATAGCCGCTGTACGAGAACGATCTAACCAAAAACGTTTACGTGCTTCGTCACTGACGGCAATAAAACCTTCTGCATTACGCTTATTAGCCAACGCTACAATTTCTGTACAAGTATTGGCAACTTCAAAACCGTTTTCACCACAAATATCTGCCAGTAATAACATTTTAGGCAATTCTTTACGGCTTGCTTTTGTATTATATTTAACCGCTTTAATATAGCGATCATCTAAATGCTCAAGGCCGGCAATTAAAATGCCTTCTTTTTTCTTAGATTCAACATAATCAAGGATTTCAACAATCGCTGGAACAGCTAAACTAAGGTCTGTACCAAAAAACTCTAAACAAACTGTACGAATATGGCTTGGCATACGGTGAACAATAAAACGGCTAGAGGTGATTAACCCATCACACCCCTCTTTTTGAATACCTGGAAGACCACTCAAAAACTTATCGGTTACATCTTTACCTAATCCAGCTTGTCTAAAACCTGAACCTGGTATCTCTAAACGTTCCGTTTCACCAATTTGAGTTTGGCCATCTTTTTCATAACGGCGAATCTCAAAAATAACGGTTTTTTGATCTTGTAACTTACCTAAATTATGGTTAATACGTTCTACTTCTAACCATTTAGCATCTGGTGTAACCATTCTCCATGAAGCTAAGTTATCTAAGGTTGTACCCCATAACACCGCTTTTTTACCACCCGCATTCATGGAGATATTTCCACCTACGGTCGAAGCATCTTGCGATGTTGGATCTACTGCAAATACATAACCAAATCGTTCGGCCTGTTCTGACACACGACGAGTAACAACCCCTGCACCAGTTCTAATGGTTGGTACCTTACCTATTAATGGTAACTCGACTTGTTCAACCAAACTCATAAATTCAAGTTTTTCGGTATTAATTACCGCCGTATTTTGATGCAATGGAATTGCACCACCGGTATAACCCGTCCCCCCACCACGTGGAATAATCGTAAGCTCTAAATCAATACAAGCTTGCACCATTTCTATGATTTCTTGCTCCGAATCAGGAGTAAGCACAACCAATGGTAACTCTACACGCCAGTCAGTCGCATCCGTAGCGTGTGAAACTCTAGCAAGGCCACCAAAATCAATGTTATCTTCTCGAGTACATTTTTTTAGGCGTTTTACAACTTGATGACGTAGCAGTACTTGCTGAGGAAACCATTCCGCAAACTCCTTAACGGCATTTGCAGTAGATTCTAAAAGTCCAGCAGCAATTTCATTACCATTAAGACGTTTTTCAACTTCTTTTAAACGGTGTCTTAGGGCTTGAATTAAGGCTTCTCTACGCTTAGGGTTTTGAATTAAATCGTCTTGAATATATGGGTTACGAGTAACGACCCACATATCGCCCAAAACCTCAAACAACATACGAGCAGAACGCCCTGTATTACGTGTTTGTCTTAAAGATTCTATGGTCGACCAACACGTTTCCCCTAAAAACCTTAACACAATCTCTTTATCTGAGAATGAGGTATAGTTGTAAGGGATTTCGCGAATACGTTTGGTCAGTTTTGGACTCATGGTATTTATTCAACTCTTAATGTTTTTGGGAAGGTAAAAATGATGGTTTTGAAATTAAAACTTGGTAAACCTTTTTTAAAAATAAGTTTTAACGCATTTTAATTTTTAAACTTTAACTAAAAAAGGCCTAATTAAAACGGCCTAATCATATACGACCTATTTAAGTAACTTAAGTACGTCGTTTTTGAGTTTTTTTCTTTTTCTTAAGCTTTGCTTTCATATCAGATTTTTCAGTTTTTGCTGATAACCTTGAACTCAATTTGTTTTTACGGCCTTCAAATGGGTTTTGTGTGACCTTATATTCAACCGTAATGGGGGTTCCCACCCATTTAAACGCTTTACGAAAGACATTCACTAAATATTTTGTATACGCTGCTGGTAACTTATCTACCTGGGTACCGTGAACAATGACTCTTGGAGGATTTAATCCACCTAAATGAGCATAACGTAATTTAACACGACGTCCTGAAATTAAAGGCGGTTGGTGATCAAGTACCGCTTGTTCTAATACACGGTTTAAATCCGAAGTTGAAACACGTTTAAACGCGGCTAAATGAACAGCATCGATGGTTTTAAACAAATCGCCAACACCAGTACCATGAAGTGCAGAAATTAGATGTTGTTTGGCATAATCTGCAAATTGAATACGAAAACTCAATTCGTTTTTAACCCAATCTTTTTGTTCCGTTGATAAATTATCCCATTTATTAACAGCAATAACTAATCCACGGCCTGATTCAATAGCCAAGCCTAGTAAAGTTAAATCTTGGTCAGTCAAACCTTCAGAACCATCGATTACCAAGATAACGACATGTGAATCAGCCATCGCTTCAATCGCTTTAACAATACTAAACTTTTCAATTTTTTCTTTAATATTTTTACGACGTCTTATTCCCGCAGTATCGATTAATGTATAAGGTTTACCATCACGTTCAAATGGAACAAATATACTATCTCGTGTTGTACCCGGTAAATCAAATGCTACAACACGTTCTTCACCAATCATGCGGTTAATTAAGGTTGATTTACCTACATTAGGCCGACCAACAACGGCAACACGAACGCCTGGATGTTCATCTAAATCAAACTCTTCTTCTTCATCTTTTTTGGGAAGCGTTGATAACACTTTTTCAATAGTGGCTGTAACGTTATCACCATGTGCAGAAGAAATCGCAAAAGGCTCACCTAAACCAAGTTGAAAAAAATCAGCCGTAGTCATTGTGTGATCGCGACCTTCAGATTTATTAACCACGACTTGCACAGGTTTATCAAACTGTCTTATATAATTGGCAATACCTTCATCTGCTGGAGTAATACCTTCACGACCATCAACCAAAAATAAAATTGCATCCGCTTCTTCCAAAGCAGCTCTAACTTGGTCGGCCATTAAAGGATCTACACCTTCAATTTCTCCACTTAAACCACCTGTATCAACAACAATATATGGTGAACTTCCGACACGACCTGTTCCGTATTGTCTGTCACGAGTTAATCCGGGATAATCGGCTACAATAGCGTCTCTTGAACGCGTTAAGCGATTAAATAGTGTGGATTTTCCAACATTTGGTCGCCCAACTAGAGCGATAACCGGTTTACTCATTTTTCTCTTTACCTAAAACAACAAAATCTGACTGTTTTAATACCAACCAGATTTGTTTTTGTTTTTAATTTTTTGTACAGACAAGAAACTTTACTTCTGTTTGTCTGCCGTATCTTTTTCTGCCGCCACTTTTGTGGCTTTATCATTTTGTTTAGCGTACTGTTCTTTAAATAGCTTTAAATCTGATGGGGTTACGTTATAGCTTGTAATCACCCCTTCATCATCCAGTAAAAAAACTTTTTTACCTTCTGAATAAACTCTTAAAATTCTGTCACCGTCACCATATTCATTACTGTGTTTTGCACGTGCAACTTCAATACCTTGCACTTTATTTAACCAGTGTAAGTATCCCCAACCATCCACAACCAAAAGGTCATTATCAGCCAAAGACAAATCACCTACTAAACGGTTTTTAAAGGCGTTTTGTTTCCACAATGTTGCACCGCTGACTAAATCGAAACTATATAAAACGTCATTTTCATCCACTAAATAAATTGCATTATCATCCACTACAAAATTTCTAAAACCTGAGACTTCTTTAACAAAATAAAAGTTTCCAGTTTCAGGGTTGATTGAAGCAAATTTACCGTGAAAACCTAATACATATAAACGACCATCTTTTAAAACTAGGTTAGATTGCACATCAACCATTCGCTCTAAGTCAGTTCGACCACTTGGTACAGCAACACGTGTTTCCCATAATAGTGATCCTGATTTAGCTGACAAGGCTTGAACAGAACCAGATTCCCAACCAATAAAAACTTTACCGTCAGAATAAATAACCTGTGGAGCACCGCGTAAAGAAAGGTTAGGCATTTGATGTTCTGCTACCCATTCAGTACTGCCATCATTTGCATTCAATGCATATAGTTTGCCGTCAACCGTTCTGGTAAAGATTTTGCCATCGGCAATTACTGCTCGGCTCATTACTTCACTTGAAAGCTGACTTTGCCATAAATATTCACCCGTTTTGCTTGAAACGGCTATAAGTTGCCCTTTAGAAGTCCCTATAAATAAACGATCACCATCTCGTGTTGGGCCAGAAACAATAGGAGAGTCAAATTTAACCTCCCAATTAACCTGGTCACTCCAACGTGAAGTGTTACTTTTCTTTAAAGAAGCAAGAAAACCTGTTTCTGTCGCAATATAAACATTTTGCTGATCTTCTGCAAAGAAGAGTCCTTTAGCATCGCGATTAGGCATTGCTTCAAGTTTAACCTGCCAATTTTTATGTAACGAGTAATCCGATTCCATAGGTGCCATATAAGGTTCAACTAGCGGTTCAGCCGTTGAACAACCACCAATAAGCCCCACACTAGACATTATCATAAGGGCAAGAGTAATACGTTTCTTCATTCTAGATTCCAACTCAATATTTATGGGTTATTTAGCTAAATCAGCTAACTGAATTTGAGCAAGACCTAGTAGGTTTTTTTCAGTTTCAGGGTTTTGTACAACGGCTGTAAAAGCGGCATAAGCATCATCAATATTATTCTTTTGTAGTGCCAACATGCCAGCAACGTAATCTTCATCACCTTTAGCTGCACCTTTTAAATCTAATTCTTTTAGCTCTACAAGCTGAGCGTCAGCTTCATCGTATTTTTTTAAATCGGTATAAATACGAGCTAAACGGATATGAGCAGTTGCTTTTAACGCTAAATCTGATGAATGAGTGGTTACCCACTTTAGATGTTCAATAGCTTCATCGGTATCACCTTTATCATAACTATAAGTCGCATATAATAATGCCGCACCAGCTGAATAAGGGCTTTTAGGTTGCTCTTGAATCAGTTTTAATGCTTCACGAGATACGTCACCAAAAGTACCTTGTTGCATGTTTGCTTGTAGTAGTTCATACATAGAAGAAGCGTTAGCCGATTCTACATATTTAGAATTTGTCCAATAACGCCAACCCGAAAAAGCCAATACAACAACTAAAATTGCTGTTAGTAACTGTGTACCGTGTTTATTCCACCAACTTTTAAATGCTTCGATTTGTTCTTCTTCAGTTTCGTAGCGACTCATTTGTTATAAACCCTTTTTAACTCGTTCTTATTAAAATTGTTATTTGGCAATATACCAAACCATTAATTAAAAATTGTACCTAAATGTTTAGTTAAATCATCCCAAGCAATAATCTGTTGTTCAGCTTCCACACGTAATGGCTTTAATGCTACCACTTGGTCATGTACTTCTTGTTCACCAATAACTATGGCGTATTTTGCACCCGATTTATCTGCTTTTTTAAACTGACTTTTAAAGCTACCTGCTCCGCAGTTCATTTGTACATTAAGTTGTGGAAACGCATCTCTTACCATTTCTGAAATTACCAGGCCTGGTCTTGAAGTTTTTTCTCCAACAGCAACAACAAAGACATCTGCTTGATGAAGTTGCGGAACAAGATCTTTATCAATAAGCAACGCAACTAAACGTTCAATTCCCATTGCGAAACCAACTGCAGGTACAGACTTTCCACCAATTTGTTCTACAAGACCATCATAACGACCACCGGCACAAACGGTACCTTGTGCACCAAGTTCGGTAGTTACCCATTCAAAAACAGTACGATTATAATAATCTAAACCTCTTACTAAGTTTGGATTAACAACATAACCAATCCCTAGGTCATCAAGATACGATTTAACCGTTTCAAAATGTTGTTTAGATTCAGCATCCAAATGGTCAATTAACTTGGGAGCGCCTTCTACGATATCTTTCATATCTGGATTTTTAGTATCGAGAATACGCAATGGGTTTGAATCTAAACGTCTTAAACTGTCTTCATCTAGCTGATCTTTATATTGCGTTAGGTAAGTAACCAATATTTCACGATATGCGGCTCTAGCTTCTTTACTACCCAGTGAGTTAATTTGTAGTTCTAAGTTTTCTAAACCCAACTTTTCCCAAAGACGCGCTGTTAAAACAATTAACTCAGCATCAATATCTGCTGTTGCTAAACCAAAAACTTCAACACCAAATTGGTGAAATTGACGGTAACGCCCTCGTTGTGGTCGTTCATAGCGGAACATTGGACCGGTATAATAAAGTTTTTGTATTTGGTTGTAGGCAAGGCCATTTTGTACAACAGCTCGCACACAACCTGCAGTACCTTCTGGACGAAGCGTTAAACTTTCTCCATTTCTGTCTTCAAAGGTATACATTTCTTTTTCAACAATATCAGTGACTTCACCAATAGAACGTGCAAACAGTTCTGTTTTTTCAACAATTGGCAAACGTATTGAGTGATAACCATATTGTTGCAGGGTATTTTCAGCGGTATTTATTAAGTGATCAAAACCAGAGGCATCTTGATCGTAAATATCATTCATGCCTCTGATTGCTGAAATCTGTTTTGCCATTATTTATAAATCTCTTGTGTCTTTAAATTATTAGTATTTATGTTTATTCTGTTGGGTTTGGAAGTGAAATTTCAGTGACTTTTTCTAGTGTTTTACCTATGTCCGTTTTTGAAAAATCAATACCAAGAGTCGATGCAATCCAAATAACTAATGCGATAAGTAAGACAATAAACAATAACTTTATCCAACCACTAATTTTAAATGGTTTACGTGTTTGAAATTTATCATGATGTATTGTTTGTAGATCTGAACCAATACTCATTCCTGCTGGAAACTGATCTTCAAATTCTTTCATATCAACATTCAGTAAAAAAGCATAATTCCTTAAATAACCACGCTCAAATGGCGTTAAGTTTTTTAAATCTAAGTCTGATGTTTCAAATTTTTCTAACTGCTTAACGGATAAATTAAGTTTTTTTGCAGCCTCAGCAAGTGCCATATTTTTCTTTTCTCTTGCTTGAACAAGAAGTTCTTGTAATGGCTGCGTTTTAATTGTTTCTTCAACAGTATCCGTCATTTCTTATCCCGCTAGATTTAAACTTTATTTAAGAGGTTGTCAGCAAATTCAACTCGATGCTGGGTTCTTCTGGTTCTATCTGAAACTTTACCAGCCAGTTGTCCACACGCGGCATCAATGTCATCTCCACGTGTTTTACGCACCGTTACATTTAACCCACCCTCTTCAAGTATGGCTCTAAATTTGTGTATCGCATTGTTTGATGAACGTTTGTAATCGGTATTTGGAAATGGGTTAAAGGGAATCAAGTTCACCTTACAAGGTAAATCGCCCAATAACTTAACGAGCTGGTGAGCATGTTCAACGCGATCATTAATCTTATCAAGCATGACATATTCAACCGTTACATGCTTTTTACTATGCCCTCCCTCTACGTATCTATGCAAACTTGGCATGAGTTGTTCAAGAGGATATTTTTGATTAATAGGAACGAGTTCATCTCTAAGAGCGTTATTGGGCGCATGAAGAGAAATTGCTAAACTTACGTCTGTTTCTTCTTTAATTTTATCAATGGCCGGTACAACACCAGCGGTACTTATTGTTACACGTCTTTTTGATAAACCATATGCAAAATCATCTACTAAAATACGTGCCACTGGAAAAGTATGGGTAACGTTTAACAACGGCTCCCCCATTCCCATAAACACCACATTTGAAATTCGTCTCTCTTCTTTTGGCTTACAACCTAGGGCTTTATTTGCCACCCACATTTGAGCAATAATTTCCCAGTTTTCTAAATTACGGTTAAAACCTTGTTGCCCTGTAGAACAAAAACTACATTCTAAGGCGCAACCAACCTGTGAAGAAATACAAAGTGTTCCACGGTTTTTTTCTGGAATAAATACTGTTTCAACTGAGTTATGGTTATCCATTTCTAGCAACCACTTAATCGTACCGTCTTCAGAAAACTGTTCCGCAACAATCTTAGGAGTTCTAACTTGAGCAACCTTGGCAAGCTTTTCTCTAAGCGCTTTACTAAGGTTTGTCATTTCCTCAAATTCACTTATCCCAAACTGGTGTATCCATTTCATGATTTGGCCAGCTCTAAATGGTTTTTCACCAATCGAAACAAAAAATGCTTCCATTGCTTGTCTATCCATACCTAATAGATCAATTTTTTGCACTGATTTTATCTCGTCGGGAGCTTGAAGAGAGGTATCGCTATGATTCATTTAATTTAACAACCATTTAGTCTCTAGGACAAATTTCATTTTCTGTAAAGAAATACGCAATCTCGCGCTCTGCGCTTTCTGGCGAATCTGAACCGTGTACAGAGTTTTCGCGTACTGATATAGCAAAATCTGAACGAATAGTTCCTTTATCTGCTTTACTTGGATCTGTTGTACCCATGATTTCACGGTTTTTAGCAATAGCATTATCGCCTTCTAAAACCTGAACAATCACTGGTGCTGAAGTCATATATTGAATTAAAGGCTCATAAAACTCTCGTCCTTTATGTTCTTCATAAAATCCTTCAACTTCGTCAAGTGTTAAGCGTTTCATTTTAGAGGCGATAACACGTAAACCATTTTCTTCAAATCGTTGTGTAATCTGTCCTATTAGGTTTCTTGAAACCGCGTCTGGTTTAATTATTGAAAATGTTTTTTGCATAACTAATGCCCTTTAATTTTTAATCGGCATATTTTACCAACAATTAACCAAAACTGCAGAAAAACAAAACCCCGGTCAATTGCCGGGGTCAGTTTTAATCTCTCGCCAGGAAAAAACTATACCGTGAAGGATTCTCCACAACCACAACTGTCTTTAACCTTTGGATTTCTAAAATCAAAGCCTTCATTTAATAAGCTCTCTTGAACGTAGTCAATTTCCATACCATCAATATTATCTAAGCTTTTAGAATCAACAACGACTTTCGTGCCAAAGCTTTCAAAAACAGAATCATCAACGTCAATTTGATCAGCATAATCCACAACATAAGCAAATCCTGCACAACCACTGACTTTAGTTGCTACACGTAAGCCAATACCGTGACCTCTTTTATCAATCATTTTTTTAACACGATTTGATGCAGATTCAGTTAATGTTACAGCCATATTCTTTCCTTATTTCATCCAAATGCAATTTCTTTGACATTAGATTGTTTTTTATCCATTACATTTTGAAGTGTAATACTTTTTAAGAAACTGTCAATTGTTGAACTTAACTCGCTCCACAATTCATGGGATAAACACTCATCACCACCATGACAGTTTTCTTTACCACCGCATTTACGGGCATCTACAGATTCATCAACAGCACGAATAATTTGGCTAATTGAAATCTCTGCGGGTGCTCGACTTAATCGATAACCACCACCAGGACCTCTAGCACTAATAACCAACTCCGCTTTTTTTAATTTAGCAAAAAGCTGCTCTAGATAAGATAGCGAGATACCTTGTCTTTCAGAGATTAAAGATAAGGTAATCGCACCTTTTTCTTGATTTAAAGCAATGTCTATCATCGCTGTAACTGCGTAACGACCTTTTGAGGTTAACTTCATAAGAATATAATCCAGTTAAATAGTATATTAGAATTCTATAATAACCTACTATTTAACTCAAGATTTATTCAGGCCATTTTACCCTATCTTAATACTTAATTAACACTTACAAAAAACTATTGCTCTTCTGTGTGTTTTTTCTTTAAATGTGCAACTTGCTCTGGATCACTCGGCTCTAGAACAACATCATCTAATTCAGGCATATTCATCTCAATAGATTCACCACCCATTTCTGAAATTGATTTTGCTAACTTCTCTATTTTTTCATCCTGCGCTTGAATATGGTCCAGCAAACTATATATGGCCTTTTCAACAGGTTCCGCCATTTCTTGCCCAACACCATAAGCATCAAAACCAATTTTTTCAGCCATTTTGGCTCTTTTGGCTTTTACAGAATCATCCTTTTGATTAACAATTCGTCCAGGAATACCAACAACCGTTTCTCCGATACCAACAGATTTGATCACCACGGCATTTGAACCCACCCTAGCACCATCTCCAATTTCAATAGGCCCTAGAACTTTTGCACCAGCACCCACAACAACCCCATCACCTAATGTAGGATGTCTTTTTCCTTTTTGCCAAGATGTTCCACCTAATGTAACACCATGATAAAGCGTACAATCATTACCAATCTCGGCGGTTTCACCAATAACGACACCCATCCCGTGGTCTATAAAAAATCGTTCTCCAATTTTGGCCGCTGGGTGAATCTCAATCCCCGTGAACCAACGAGCAAACCCAGAAATAAAACGCGCTAACCATTTTAAATTTTGCTTCCAAAACCAATGCGCTAAACGATACCAAAGTATGGCATGCAAACCAGGGTAAGTAGTTAAAACCTCAAAAGTATTTCGAGCCGCAGGATCTCGGTCAAAAACACAATTAATGTCCGATTTTAATCTTTTAAACACGGTATCTACTCTCCTGTAACCTTATCTGTATTATTAGATTGAATCATCTCTAAAAGGGCTTTTAATAAACTTTATACACATACAAAATTTTAAAAACCAACGTCTGAATTTAAATCTTTTTTATGACGACCAATCCATTCGTAAAAATATTTTTATTCTAAATCAATGCTTTTATGTCTTGCCAAAAATTTAGGGGATTGTCTCTGAGCGGCCGTTAGCACTCCTCGAAGAATATCAATTTCCTTAACATCTAACTGCGAACGATTAAATAAACGTCGCATTCGTCTCATAAAGCGTGCATTTTTTGCTGGATCTAAAAATTCTATATCTTGCAATGCTTGATATAAATGATCATAAAACCCTTCGATTTGCTCAGTACTCGCCAACTTATTTTTATACCCTTTTCTATGAACCGATTCGATTTGCGTAGCCATTAAACATTCATAGGCAAAAACTTGTACAGCCGCACCAATATTTAAAGAGCTATAAGCGGGATTGGTTGGAATATGTGCCAAATAATGACATTTATCCATCTCAGCATTGCTTAAACCAGAATCCTCTCTACCAAAGACTAATGCTACATCGCCCTCTTCGACTGTTTCTAGAGTTAGCTTTGCCGTTTCTCTTACATCAAGCTGTGGCCAAGAGACTTTACGTAATCTTGCACTGGCACCAACAACTAGTTTAGTTCCTTGTAAAGCCTCATCTAAAGTGGACACTACCTTGGCACTATCCAATACATCTGTTGCGCTAGAAGCTCGTGCAGATGCAACTTGACTAGGAAACTCCCTTGGACTAACTAACACTAACTGGCTTAACCCCATATTTTTCATGGCTCGCGCTATTCCGCCAATATTTCCAGGGTGTGACGTTTCTATTAACACTATTCTAATTTTTGCCAATCCTGGATCAAGGCGGTAGTCTTCAATCATTTTTTATTTCCGTTTATAATATTATTGAGTTTTTGTCATGAATTTCTTAATGAGAAAACCAAAATATAAGTATACAAATTAAGACAAAAATTTAGATAAACCGTACTTTCGAAAAGTGACTTAACTATGTTTATCCAAAATTCTTTAGTGTAAGGGACTCATTACATTAAAATTTATTGTTATAAAAGTGTATTCTACCCGTTCATAACAATTTAAACATTAATCACCAATAAAAAACCAAAGGCACAGCATGCATCCACTTCTAAATATTGCCACTCAAGCAGCCAGAGCAGCGGGAGGAAATATCCTTCACCATCTTGACCGAATTGACCAACTAAATGTTGAACATAAAGGTAAAAACGATTACGTAAGCGAAGTGGACAAAGAAGCCGAAAACACCATTATTCAAACGATCAAGAAATATTACCCAGACCATGAAATTCTTGCCGAAGAAAGTGGTGCTTCAAAAACTAAAGGTAAAAAATCAGATACTCGTTGGATTATTGACCCTTTAGACGGTACAACCAATTTTCTTCACCAATTTCCACAGTTCTCAGTATCGATTGCTATTGAAGTAAAAGGAAAAGTTCAACATGCTGCCATTTATGATCCTGTACGTGATGAAATGTTTACTTCGAGTCGTGGAAGCGGTGCTTTTGTTAACAATCGCCGTATTCGCGTTTCTGAACAAAAAACACTTGATAACTCTTTACTTGCTACCGGCTTTCCTTACCATGACTTTAGCTATTTAGAAGCATACATGTCGAGTTTAAAAGAGTTTATCACCACAACGTCTGGAGTACGTAGAGCAGGTTCAGCTGCGTTAGATTTAGCTTACGTGGCTTGTGGCCGTGTAGATGGTTATTGGGAGTTTAACTTAAAACCATGGGACATTGCGGCCGGCGCACTAATTGTTGCCGAAGCTGGTGGGTTATCTACCGATTTTAAAGGTGGTGATGACTTTTTAAAACATGGAAACATCTTGGCCGCTAACCCTAAGCTGTATAAAGAGATGGCGCAAACTTTAGCCAAAACAATACCTTTAGATTTACGTAAATAAATTCCTAATTTCATTTAGCAATCGCATAATCTAACGCACTCGCACCCATTTTGGGTGCAAGTACGCATAACAACTTTACCGACTAAAGTGAATCAATTCCAAAAGACATTAAAATCGCGTCTTCTTTTTCCTCTATTAAATCTTGCGTCTCTTCATCCCAAGCTTGAGAACGATAATAACCTTTTCTAACACCATCCTCTGTAAACCCTAACTGTTTATAAAGTGAATATGCTGCAAAGTTAGACTCTCTTACCTCTAAAAACACCATTTTAAAATTTCGATCTTTAAGCCCTTCTAACAACTTTAAAAAGGCTTGTTTTGCCACGCCTTTTCTTTGAAATTTTGGCGCTACACAAATATTTAAAATATGCGCTTCATCCAAAACAGGCAAAATACAACAATACCCCAACATTTGATCATCAATATCACTAAAAACGTAATTAAGGCCTTGATCTAGGCTTTTTTCAAAACCATTAAACGTCCAAGGAAAATCGTACGACTTTTGCTCAATAGCAAAAACCTGATTAAGATCAGATTCATCCATTAATCGTAAATAATTAAAAACTGAGGAGTTAGACATGATTTGGCATCGAATTAAAGAGATTTAATCAAGGGTTACCAAGATTGATGATTGAATGGTAAAAACTTTGTTTGGCATAAGGATCAGATAGCATTTGTTCAAAATCAGCGACACTAACAACTTGAACACCTTCAGCCAATTGTTCTGTAATCTCGTGATCTTCATTCATGGTTAATACCCATTCAACACCTAAATCAATCACCTCTTCCATTGTAGAAAAGATAGCATCTTCGGTGACTAAATGATCGGTATCAAAAAAGACAACGTGATTTTCATCCCAATCAAAGGCTTTCATAATATTTTGCCAAAGCTGCCAAGCCAAACTTTCTTCATTTTGCCAAACCGCTTCTAAGCCTGCACCAATAACCACAACAGATAACAAAGGCAAGCTTTCAGCTACATGAATAGGAGCGGGATTCGCTTCCTCAATAGATTGCTGACTTACTTCAGTATCACTTTCTTGTTCAACAGTATTTAATTGCTCGGTTGCAATAAACGGTTTCTGCTCTATTTCATTATGGGCTGAATTATCTTCAAGCACATCCTCTTTAGGCAACACTTCTTTTACTGGTGCTATTTCGGCGGGGGCAGAAAATGGCATTGAATTGAATTTACCAGGCCTGGTAATCCAATTTATGCCTCCTAACTGCTTAAATAACTCATCTGAAAATCTGACATTCGACATATTAAAAAATACTTACATGAGTTAGAGACGGATGCGTTGACAACATTAAACTCTTGCCTGTGGATGTTCTTTACTCACATCCGCATCAAGTTTATTTAAAGCATTTATATAAGCTTTTGCAGAAGCGGTAACAATATCCGTATCAGAACCTTGCCCATTGACGATGCGTCCCCCTTTTTCAAGTCGAACAGTCGTCTCACCCAATGAATCGGTACCATTTGTTACATTGCTAACTGAATATAACTGCAAAGAAGAGCCTGATTCAACCATAGATTCAATTGCTTTAAAAGTAGCATCCACAACACCACTACCCGTTGCTAAGGCACTTGCTTCATCACCATGAATCCAAAGCGTTACTTCAGCCTGCGGGCTTTCACCTGTTTCAGTTGACACCTTAAGAGAAATTAATCTATAAGATTCATTCTCTACACGCTGAGTATTGTTATCGGTCACTAACGATTGCAAATCTTCATCGTAAATTTCATGTTTACGATCCGCTAATTCTTTAAATCGAATAAAAGCCTCATTAAGTTCTTGCTCTGTTTCAAAATCAATTCCTAGCTCTTCTAAGCGTGTTTTAAATGCATTTCGTCCAGAATGTTTACCCATAACCATTTTATTGGTGCTCCAACCAACATCTTCGGCACGCATAATTTCATAGGTTTCACGATGTTTTAATACACCGTCTTGATGGATGCCAGATTCATGAGCAAAGGCATTTGCACCTACAATCGCTTTGTTCGGCTGAACAGCAAAACCGGTAATATTTGAAACCAATCTTGAAGCCGCTAGTATTTCTCGAGTATTAATACGAGTATCCACATCAAAAATGTCCTGACGAGTTTTTACCGCCATAACCACTTCTTCTAATGCAGTATTACCAGCACGTTCTCCTAAGCCATTAATAGTACATTCAATCTGTCTTGCACCATTTCTAACTGCGGCTAACGAGTTAGCAACCGCCAAGCCTAAATCATTATGACAATGCGCTGAGAAAATCGCTTTATCTGAATTGGGAACTCGCTCTAATATTTCTTTAAATAAACGACCAAATTGATGCGGTACGTTATAGCCTACCGTATCGGGAATATTAATAGTGGTTGCGCCAGCATCAATAACAGCTTCAATAACTCGACATAAAAAATCCACATCTGAACGACCAGCATCTTCTGGTGAAAACTCTACATTATCTGTATAGTTTCTTGCCATCTTAACCGCCCATACCGCGCGATCAACAACCTCATCAGGAGACATACGAAGTTTTTTCTCCATATGTATAGGTGAGGTTGCTATAAAGGTATGAATTCTTCCAGAATTAGCGGGTTTAATTGCTTCACCTGCGCGCCTAATGTCATTTTCTACTGCTCGAGCAAGCCCGCAAATCGTGCTATCTTTAACAACCGATGCAACCGCTTGTACCGATTCAAAATCACCTTCACTTGCCGCTGGAAAACCTGCTTCTATAACATCAACTTGAAGTTTTTCTAATTGCTTTGCAATACGAATTTTTTCTTCTTTTGTCATTGAAGCGCCTGGGCTTTGCTCTCCATCTCTAAGTGTTGTATCAAAGATAACTAAATGGTCTTTCATGCTATATTTTCCAAACAGTGTTAATTAAATTAAAGCGTTTTCACGCAATGTCCTAACATTTACTTATTAGGTGTATTTTCTTGATGATTATCTGAATCTTGCGATTTAGAATTTTCTTTAGACAAATCCTCATCGTTTTCTGCTTCTGCCTTGATTGCTAAATCATCACTCTCTTTAACTTTATCATCAGAACTATCACCAATATCGTTATTTTCTGTTTTATGCCCTTTTCTCTGTGCTTTTGTTTTTTTAAGCGTTACTAAAGTAATAATAGGCCCTGAAGCGGCATAACTTAAGAAAAGTAAAAAGAGAATCATTGCAGGCTTAATAGTAATAACCACAAAAACTAAAACCACAACAAGTAAGGTAACAAACGGGACTTTATCTTTAAGATTAAGTTCTTTAAATGAATTAAATCGGGTATTACTTACCATCATTAGACCACCAAAGATGGTAAGCACTAAGGCAACAACAGGCGTAATGACTAGATCTATTTGATTACTCTCTACCACCCAAATTAAACTGGCTAAGAGTGCCGCTGCAGCGGGACTTGGCAAACCTTGAAAATAGCGTTTATCGGCTTTACCAACCTGAGTATTAAAGCGTGCCAAACGAAGAGCGGCAGCCACAGTATAAATAAAGGCCACTAACCACCCTAGCTTGCCAAAATCCATTAAAGCCCACTGAAAGATTAATATTGCAGGTGCCAAACCAAATGAAATCATATCTGCCAAACTATCATATTCAGCACCAAATGCACTGCACGAGTTTGTCATTCTAGCAATTCGACCATCTAAACCATCAAACACCATTGCAATCAAAATAGCGATAGCACCTTGCTCAAAATTCCCTTGAATACCCGCAATAACAGCATAAAAACCCGCGAACAAAGCCGCGGTCGTCATTAAGTTGGGCAGTAAATAAATACCTCTTTCAAAACCTTTCATAATTTCTTCTCTAAAGTCTTTCTTGGTTTGATTTTCTAAATTGTATTTAATAAATTTTTTATCGTAACGATGAAGTACTTTGCGACAAAACTTAAACTCAACAAATTTAGACTCAATTTTCTTAATTTGGTTATTCTAACAATTAATTTTATTGTAAAACCAAAGTATTTACCGATAGCCTGCTGTCTTTCAATGTAAAAACACAATTTATATCTTTTATTAAAGACTTTAAACTATACAAATAAACTTTGATTTTCTGGTGATTTGGCAAAATACGTTGCGGCACCAGCAAAATCAACCCCCTCCATAAAGTCAGATTCTTGATACCCTTGTAAATCCATTGTCATCTGACACACGGTCATATTAACCCCAAGTTCCAAACAAAGATCTCTTAATTCATCTATTGGAACAAGCCCTTGTTGCAGCAAGGTTTTTTTAAACCCCCAAGTAGCCAGTCGGCTCATCCCTGGCAACGTCCATACCAGGCCTGGTAAATTTTGATTTAAATCTATTTTTTTAAACCAATCGGGTCCCATTGGACTATAAATAACCATTCCTGGGTTACCTAAAGGCGAAACTTTAAGTGCATCCGTACTCTTTAATGCGGCTTGAATACCGTAAAAAGTAAAAAAAAGTTCAACTTGCTTATCCATTGCCGCAGCGGTACTCGCTAAAATAAATGTTGGATAAGTCCAATCTAAAGTGCCTTTTGAGTGGATGATACTCAACTTATTTTCTTGATTAATTTCAGATTGCATTACTCTAACCTTTTATTCTAAATTGCATTAATCCACTTTCTTCTACTAAGCTGCAACTTAACCCTACTTGTTTACAGAAAGCAGGAATATCTTTTAAACCTGCTTTATCAGATATCGTTAACAATACATCTAAGTCTGTTTCGTTATTTTCAGCAATGAATTTTTTAAGTTTAATAATAGGCATTGGACAAACCAAGCCTGATAGATCTAACTGCATTATTAAAATACCTTTACTATTTACGACGCCGTTATACTTCTTCAATATAATAACCAAAAGCACATTTTAACTATAAAAGATAAATCCCCAATGTATTTTAGCAATCTATTTAAACAACTAGCCATGCTTAAGCCTCTAATAATAATTGGCTCAATACTTACGTTTGTCTTTTTACAATCATTAACGACTGTTAAAGCAGATTCACTACCAGACTTAGGCTCTCCTGATCTTGTTGAATATGACAGCCAAACAGAACAAGAACTTGGTAGAGCTTTTACTAACGCACTTTATAGACACTATAATCTATATGAAGATTTTGATACAAATGACTACATCCGAAAAATAGGCCATAAGCTTGCAAGCTATACGGGTAACAATCGACATTATTCATTTTATGTAATTGATGATAACAACATAAATGCATTTGCAGGCCCTAACGGGGTAATAGGCATTCATACTGGTTTAATCACCGCCTGCGATACAGAAGATGAATTAGCCGCTGTTATTGCACATGAAATTTCTCATGTCACCCAAAACCACCTATCGAGAAGATATGAATACTCAAGCACACAAGGCAGTATCAACACCATTGCTACATTACTCGCTGCGATTTTAATTGGTAGCCAAGACCCTTCTGCAGGCATTGCCACCTTAATGGGCGGCATGGGCTTAAACATGCAACAACAACTCAAAAATTCACGTCAACATGAATCTGAAGCAGATGCATTTGGTATCCAGCTACTTTATAAAACAGGATACAACCCTCACGCAATGGGTGATTTTTTTGCACGTTTATCAAAAGAAAGCCAATTAGACACTATAAAAGTACCAGAAATACTACGAACCCACCCGGTATCAGAACATCGACTTGCTGAAGCTGAAAACCGCGCACAAAATCTTCCACAAAAAAAAGAGATTGAACCTAAAAGCTACCTAAACTATATAAAAAACAGAATTTTGCATCAAAAAAAGAAACTCGTATCAGCAGCAGAAATTAAAGCCGTCAAACAGGATCCCATGCTGACCTGCTACCTAGAGACCCTCAATAAAACCAAAAAAGGCCTAAACGCACCAGACTGCATGGAAAAGCTTGCTTTCAATGCAGAAGCCAGTCCGATATTTTTATCCGCTTTATTACAAAACAAATTAAGTCGACAAGACTCCATTAATGAATCCGATAACGAAGCTTTAAATAAAATTATAGATTTGAAAGTTACTCTATTTCCTAAAAGTGTGTCTATCCCGATGTATTACAGCCGCCTATTAAGAAAACAAGGTAAACAAAAAGAAGCTGAACACGTATTAGAACAATCAGAAACACAGCTAAATTATAAATACAATGTGTATATGGAGCTCTCTGAATATAATGCAAAAAGCCATCAGAAAGCCTCTGCATACCTAAATTTAGCTAAGGCCTACCTGCAAACAGGAAACATAGAACGAAGTAAATATTTCTTAAAACAAGCAGAAAAGAACAAATCTAAAAATGAAGAAAGTATTGAGAAGGATATTTTGCGCTTTAAAGAACATAATGACAACTTATTGAATAATAAGAACAAAATAAAAGAATAATAATTTGCCATAAAAAAATATTTAATCAGTATTAAATAATACTATCGCAATCATTAGCCAAAACCCTTGCGTTTATGGAGTAACTGAGTAAGCTAACACCACAAAGAGCAATCTCTTTTGTTCATATAAAAAAATCCCAAGATATAATGGGAACGTCGAAAGACACTTTTGGAGGAGAAGAATGATGAATTCTAAAATGAAGCAACTGTTGACAGCTTTAGCTATTTCAACTGTGGTAGTTGCAACGCCGATCAAAGCTGTTCAAGCAGCAGAGAAAGGTGCATCAACGGTTGAAGAAGGTAAGAAGCTAGCATACGGCCGATCAAAAGGTAATTGTCTAGCATGTCACATGGCTGGCGAAGGCGCTATGCCAGGTAACATTGGTCCTGCTTTAATCGCGATGAAACTTCGTTACCCTGATAAGCAAAAGCTTTACAACAAAGTATGGGGTAAACCTGGAACAGACACCGTGCCTAACAGCATGATGCCTAAATTCGGGAAAAATGGTATATTATCAGACAGTGAAATCAGCAAAATTGTTGATTACATTTACACCCTATAAATTTTTATTAAACCTTAACCGGGAGTTTAAAACCTTATGAAACGTAGATCTTTCCTTAAAGGTACTCTAGCAACTGGTGTTGCAGCAGTAGCTGTTAACGCTGGTCTTCTTACACCTAGCACTGTATTAGCTGATTGGAATGCAAAAGCATTTGGCGCTAAAACAACTGACGACGCACTAAACGGCGTTTACGGTACAACTACAGCTACAGATTCAGGTGATATCAAACTTAAAGCACCAGCTATCGCAGAAAACGGAGCAGTAACTCCTGTAACTGTTGATGCTTCTGGTCTTTCTGGTGTTGAATCTATCACTATCTTAGCAAGCAAAAACCCTATGCCTTTAGTATGTGAATACTCTTTCAGTGCTAATGCTGTTGGTTACGTTTCAACACGTATCAAAATGGGTCAAACAATGAATGTTATTGCCGTTGTTAAAGCTGGTGGGAAACTACTTAAAGCTGAACAAGAAGTTAAAGTAACAATCGGTGGTTGTGGTGGTTAATCCCCACTGAAATTACTTAATTTCTACAACGAAATAAATTATTAAAAGGAAATAACATGTCTATCAAAATTAGAATGCGTGGTAAAGCAAAAGCTGGCGTAGCTGCAGTTAAGGCACTAATTAAGCACCCTATGGAATCTGGTGTTCGTATGAACAAAAAGACTGGAAAACCATATCCTGCTAAATATATCGATATCGTTACAGTTGCTGTAAACGGAACAACTGCAGTTGATGCTCAGTGGTCTGGTGCAGTATCTGCAAATCCATATATGGAAGTAAAAGTAAAAGCTAACGCTGGTGATGAAGTTACTGTATCTGTAACAGATAACACTGGTGAAAAAGGTACTCACTCTATTAAATTAAAATAGACTCTTGAGTTCTAGCATTAGTCAAATTGGCTAATGCTTACCTTACCCCCTCTACAATAATAATATAATTAGAAATATACAGAGCTCTCGGACGGAGGATTGGAATGAAAAAAACACTACTAATCGCCTTAACATTAGGTGTGACAGTAGGTGCCGCTTCAACATCGGCATTGGCTGTTGATCCTGAAATGGATCGTCAACAAATCGTTGATTTCTTCAAAGCAAAAAATCCAAAAATTGCACCTGAAGAATATATTAATGGCGCATATATTTATAACGCCGACAAATTCGCACAATGGGAGGCAGCTGAAGAGTTTCCTCCTTATTTAGATGGTATTGATGCTGGTGAAGCTGCCTGGAACAAAGATAAAGCAGTATTTGAAAAATGCTTTGGTTCAGACGTTTCTAAGATTCGTGCTAAATACCCATACTTTGATGAAAAAACTCAAAAAGTAGTCACCTTAGAAGGTTCAATTAACAAGTGTCGTACTGATGCTGGTCTTAAACCTTATAAGTGGAAAAAAGGTACTATTGCACAAGTAAGTGCTTACCTTGCTTACAATGCTCGTGGTCAAAAAATCAATGTAAAAATTGATAGTGAAGGCGCTCGTAAAGCATATGAAGCTGGTCGTGCACTTTATATTGAGCCTCGTGGTCAATTAGGCTTATCATGTGCTAAGTGTCATACATATAATGCTGGACGTAAAGCACGTTCAAACATTTTATCTTCAATGCTTGGTCACACCTCAGGTTTCCCTGTGTTCCGCGCTAAATGGCAAAACCTTGGTACATTACAGCGTCGTTACGACGGTTGTAATAAAAACATGCGTGCTAAACCATTTAAAACTCAAGGTACTGACTATAATAACTTAGAGTTCTTTGAAGCTTACGTTGGTAACGGTCTAGATATTAATGGTCCGTCATACCGCGAATAATTTTATATTATTCACTTTAAAACCCAGCTTTAGCTGGGTTTTTTTATACCTAAAAAAACTAAATAGCTAATTAATACATATAAACAATCAATACAACTTAAATTCGATTGCACTTAATATACGAATTTAAGCATAATTATAAAAACAGCAATTTTTGCTATAAAAAAACCAGCTAAAGCTGGTTTTAAAAACATATTGAATATTAAGTTGATTTAATCAACATCCAACATTTGTTCACCTTCATAAATCCAATCAAATCCTTGACGAACCCATTTTTCAATACGAATTATTAATTCTGGATCATTAAGCCCCATCTTCTGAGCAATTAAAAAGACTCGGTCTTGCTCCTCATCACCAAAATGCCCATCTTTATAAGACAACTTAATTAATTCTTGTAATGTAACAACACGAGAAATTTTTGTATTTAAAATCGTAATAGCATCGTCGATATTGACTTCACTTTTATCAAGGTCGTACTCAATACCATAGGCACTACTAAAATCTTGAAGATATTGAACTTCTTCATCAGAAACATCGTTATCGGCTGCCGCCAAATTTACAGCCAAATCAAATACTACCTGACGCTGTGCTTGAGTTAATCTATCTGCAAACATGTCTATTATTCTCCAAGCTATTATTTACGTTCAATTTGTTCTACATTACGTACAGCCCCAAAAGCTGCACTTGTTGTCATAGCTGCATAAGCTCTTAAAGCCATTGAAATTTTACGCTCTCTAGGCGCTTCAGGCTTCCAAGAATGAGCTGCACCTTTTGCTTCCATTACTTCTCTACGTTTTTCAAATTCTTTATCCGTTACCAAAGCATTAATTGTACGGTTTGGAATATCTATCTCAATAATATCACCCTCTTCAACTAGGCCGATATTACCACCTTCAGCAGCTTCTGGTGAACAATGTCCAATAGAAAGTCCTGAAGTACCTCCAGAAAATCGACCATCCGTCAATAAAGCGCATTCTTTACCTAAACCCTTAGACTTAAGGTAACTGGTTGGGTAAAGCATTTCTTGCATACCTGGACCACCTTTTGGGCCTTCATAACGAATTAAAACTACATCCCCAGATTTAACATCATTCCCTAAAATTCCTGCTACGGCAGCATCTTGGCTTTCGTAAATTTTTGCTTTACCAGAAAATTTAAAAATAGATTCATCCACACCAGCGGTTTTAACAATACAACCATCAAGTGCAATGTTTCCGTGTAGTACAGCCAAACCACCATCTTGGGTATATGCATGTTCCATTGATCGAATACATCCATTTTCTGCATCAATATCAACTGTTTTCCAACGTTTTGATTGACTAAATGCTTCGGTAGTTCTGACATTACCTGGCGCAGCTCTAAAGAAGGTTTCAATGGCTTCATCATCATTACGGCTAATATCCCATAGATCAATGGCTGCTCCCATGGATGAAGCGTGTACAGTATGAGTATCAGTATTTATTAATCCACCACGCTCAAGCTCACCTAGGATACGCATGATTCCACCAGCTCTATGAACATCTTCCATGTGGAATTTTTTAGAGTTTGGAGCGACTTTAACTAAACATGGAACTCTACGTGATATTTCATCCATATCCTGCATAGTAAATTCTACTTTAGCTTCATGAGCAATCGCCAATAGATGCAGTACAGTATTGGTGGATCCGCCCATTGCTACATCTAAAGCCATTGCATTTTGAAAAGCTTCAAAAGTAGCTATAGAACGTGGAAGAACGCTATCGTCATCATTTTCATAATGTTGTTTAGTGATTTCAACGATACGGCGCCCTGCTTCTACAAATAAGTTTTTACGGTCAGAATGCGTCGCCAAAGTTGTTCCGTTACCTGGTAAAGCAATACCCAAAGCTTCTGCCAAACAATTCATTGAGTTTGCTGTAAACATACCTGAACAAGATCCGCATGTTGGACAAGCTGAAACTTCAACATCTGCAACATCACTATCAGAACAAGAATCATCAGCAGCCATAACCATCGCATCAACTAAATCTAATTTAATGCCTTCTCCACCTAATACCGTTTTACCTGATTCCATTGGCCCACCGGTTACAAAGATGGTTGGGATATTTAAACGCATGGCAGCCATCATCATCCCTGGAGTGATTTTGTCGCAGTTTGAGATACAAACTAAAGCATCTGCACAATGCGCATTACACATATATTCCACAGAGTCAGCAATCAAATCACGAGATGGAAGTGAATACAGCATTCCATCATGACCCATTGCAATACCATCATCTACAGCAATAGTATTAAATTCTTTGGCTACACCACCAGCTTCTTCTATTACACGGGCAACCAATTGACCCATATCTTTTAGGTGAACGTGACCAGGAACAAATTGAGTAAACGAATTGGCTACAGCAATGATTGGCTTGCCAAAATCTTCTGTGCCCATTCCTGTTGCACGCCATAGTGCTCTGGCACCTGCCATATTACGACCGTGAGTACTTGTTTTTGAACGATATTGCGGCATTAAAAACTCCTTTTAAAAGGGCTAAATAAATTTACACTTTAGATTTTGCCCTTGAGACTGTTATACTTACAAAAATTATTACTGGTATTCTCGCACATTCATGCAGCAATCTGAATTAGATTTTATTAATACATTAAGACAATCCTCACGTTATATAGAACAACACCGTGGAAAAACCTGTGTTATCTATTTACCTGGAGAATTTCTGTCGTCCAAAGATTCCGCTTCTCAGCTATCTCAAGACATTGGATTGCTCTATAACCTTGGCTTAAAGATTGTCTTAGTCATGGGGGCTGCCCCACAATTAGACCAAGCTTTTAGTGATGCCGGTATTAATTGGCAGTTGCACCATCAATTTAGAATTACGCCTACTGAGCTTATACCCGTTTTTCAGCAAACAATTGGGCTTTTACGCAGTCAGTTAGAAGCGACATTCAGTCAAGCCAATTGCTTACAACCAAATCCACCCACTTTAGTATCAGGTAACTGGGTTATTGCCCAACCTAAAGGGGTGATTGATGGGATAGATTTTCAACATACGGGTAAATTAAGAAAAATTCGTCATCAAGCTATCTCTGATTGCTTAAACTCAGGTCAAGTTGCTTTATTAACCCCTATTGCGTACTCATTAACGGGTGAAGTTTTTAACTTAAATACGTTAGAACAGGCTTGTCAAATGGCCAGTGCGATTCACGCTGATAAATTAATGATTTATGGCTCAACACAACAACTGACAGAACTCCCTAAACAATTAAGCATTCCTCAATTAGAAAAAATCATGCAAAATCCAGCCAATAATGAACAGGCGTTATTGCTTAAACAAATTTCTTACACCAATACTAAAGTAAAACGCGTGCACTTAATGGATCAAGATAATCCAAGCGCTTTATTACTCGAACTTTTTTCTCGTGATGGTTCAGGAACCCTTATTTTTAGTGATCGTTACCATCAATTACGACCTGCCACTATAGATGATGTTGGCGGCATACTTGCACTTATTGAACCTTTAGAACAAGAAGGCATTTTAGTTAAACGATCAAGAGAACGTTTAGAACTAGAAATCAGTAATTTTATTGTTATTGAACGTGATCAACTTATCATCGGTTGCGCTGCCCTGTATGAAAATGATGACAATATGGCAGAGCTTGCATGTTTAGCTGTTCGTAAAGAATACCAAGGTCAAGAATTAGGAACTGAGTTACTCAAAGCAATCGAAGCGAATGCCACTGCTAAGAATATGAAAAGCCTTTTTCTACTCACAACGCATACCCATCATTGGTTTATTGAACACGGCTTTAACCTAGCCGATATCTCCGCCTTACCTAATCAAAAACAATCCCTTTATAATTATCAAAGACAATCCAAAGTGCTTGTCAAACCGCTGTAAATTACAGCTAAAGTGTTTTAAATGAGCCAAATAACTCAAATCAAAGATCGTTTTCGCGGTTTTTTACCTGTTGTAGTCGATGTTGAAACTGCTGGTTTTAACTGCAATACCGATGCCTTGCTAGAAATGGCAGTAGTAACATTAAAGATGGATGACAAAGGCTTATTATCAAGAAATGAAACCATTGACCGTAATATTTTGCCTTTTGAAGGTGCTAACCTGGAAGAAAGTGCATTAAAATTTATTGGCATGGAAGATCCTTATCATCCGTTTAGAAATGCCATAAATGAAAAACGTGCTTTAAATGAGCTGTTTGCACCTATACAACAACAAATAAAAGCAACAGGTTGCACACGAGCTATTTTAGTAGGTCATAATGCTTTTTTTGATTTAAACTTTGTTCAAAAAGCCGCCGAACGTTGCAAAATTAAATCGCCGTTTCATGAGTTTAGTACATTTGATACGGTATCGCTTGCTGGGCTAGCTTATGGCCAAACCGTTTTAGCTAAAGCGGCAGCTTGTGCGGGATTAGAATGGGATAATCAGCAAGCACATTCTGCAGCATACGATACTGAAAAAACGGCTGATTTATTTTGTGAAATCGTAAATCAATGGCCAATCAAACTACAGCCAAATGATTAGTTTTATATTAGGATTTACCAGGCCTGGTAAATTTAAAAACTAAAAAAGGCACTCTAAGGTGCCTTTTTATAGTCTGCAAAAATGCGTTAATAAAAAATCAATTCTCAGTTTTACTACGCTTCTTTTTTAGCGTTAGCGGCTGCCATCATTGTTTTCAAGTCACCAGATTCCGCTAATTCAAGCGTAATATCACATCCACCTTGTAACTCACCATCAATGTATAACTGAGGGAATGTAGGCCAATCTTGATATTTTGGTAAATGTTCAAAAATAGTCGCATCTGCCAAAATATTTACAAACGCAAACTTTTCGCCTGTTTCTGCAAGGGCTTGGGCAGCACGACTAGAAAATCCACAAGATGGCATTTGTGGTGTACCTTTCATGTATAAAACAACCGGATTATTTGTCACTTGACTATGAATACGCTCTAAAGTTTCTTTTACAATCGGGTCTTGGTTTTCCATGCTTTCTTCCTTAATAATTATAATTCCAGAGTAGTTTACTAGGTTATCACAAAAAAATATAGATTTTCTTGGTGCTTGATTAAATTGTTTTATCTACGTGCTTTTGTAACCAAAATTCCAGTAATGCGGCATGCCAAAGCTTACTGCCTTGAATAGCGGTAAAGGCATTAGGCGCTTCTGGGTTGGCTAATAGTTCATCTAGTTTTTGTTGATTAAATATACCGCGAGCCTTTGCTTGTGGTGATGTTAACAACGTTTTCATATATTCAAAAAAGTCACCACGTACATATTTTAAAGCCGGCATAGGAAACGCCACCTTAGGTCGGTCAATAATTTCATCTGGCACAATTCCACGACCAATTTCTTTTAAAATATATTTACCATCATCTTTCAATTTAAGTTGTTCTGGTGCAGCCATCGCCATTTCGACTAATTTATGATCTAAAAATGGCACACGAGCTTCTAAACCCCACGCCATTGTCATGTTATCCACACGCTTAACGGGATCATCGACAATTAAGGTCGTTACATCAAAACGTAATACTTGGTCTAAAAAAGTATCTGCTCCTGGGTCAGTAAGCTTATCGCTCACTAAATCCGAGGTTACATCATGAATATGATATTTAGGATTAATGACCTCTAACCATTCTTGGTGTGAACGGTCAAAATAATACGGTGCAAAAGCCGATAGCGCCTGTTTTGGATTCGTAATATCTTTATTTTTTGCCGCTTCTGCCATTTTGGCATACCAAAAATAACCACCAAAAACTTCGTCCGCCCCTTGACCAGACATGACGACTTTTACCTCTTTAGAAACCTGCTCAGATAACAGATAAAATGCTACCGCATCTTGGCCTACCATTGGTTCAGACATAGACTCTACGGCTTCATGCAAGCGAGGTAAAACGTCATTATTAGAGATAAGATATTTTTTATGATCTGTTTGATAGCGTTCGGCAACCAAATCTGAGAATTCAAATTCATTGCCCTTTTCTTCGGGTGCATCTTCAAACCCAATTGAAAAGGTTTTAATATTTTTTACACCCGCTTCGGCCAGTAAGGCAACCAGTAAACTCGAATCTAACCCACCAGAAAGCAACACGCCAACAGGCACATCTGATGCCGTTAAACGTTTATATACCGCCTCTTTTAAAGAAACATGTATTGCATCAATCCACTCTTTTTCAGTTTTAGGTGCTGGCAAACCATTTAACCGTTCTGGTCGTTTTGCTTCTAAATGCCAAAAACATTTTTTGTACATTTGCCCATCAGGATTCACAATTAACCAATGACCTGGTTCCAGCTTTTTAATACCCTTTAAAATAGTATGTGGAGCAGGTATAACTGCATGAAGCGTTAACTGATGATGTAATCCAATTGGGTCAATTTCCGTATTAATATCTTTATACTCTAATAAAGCTTGAGTATTAGAAGCAAAACGCACACCGCCTTCGACTGGCGCGTAATATAAAGGTTTAATACCCATGCGATCGCGCGCTAACAACAATTGATGCTGCTCATCATCCCAAATAGCAAACGCAAACATACCTTCAAAACGAGAAACACATTCCATTCCCCATTGACGATAAGCTTTAAGAATCACTTCTGTATCCGAGTGTGACACAAAGGTTTGACCTAACTCTTCCAACTCTATTTTTAAGGCTTCGTAATTATAAATACAGCCATTAAAAACCAGTGTTAATGACTCATCTATCATAGGCTGATGCCCAGCAGATGAAAGATCAATAATGGATAAACGTCTATGGCCTAAACCTATATGCCCATTTAACCAAACACCTTCATCATCAGGGCCTCGTTTATGCATGGCATTTAACATAGGAGATAAGTTTTCTACCGAAGCCTGCTTACCATTCCAATAAATTTCTCCACAAATTCCACACATAATTATTCTCGTTTTCAGTTAAATCAAATTGCTCATATTCTAACGTTTTTGTTCTTTACTCGCTGATATTTAACGTCAATAAGTGCCGTAAATTAATAAATACTATTTGGGATACTCTTTGGCAATATAGTTAAGATATACGCCATAAATAAAGGACTTGTTTTTTTAGAGTTAATGAAAAAAACGGGGGTCTGATACCATTATTTTTGTAAGGTATTTAGAAAGTCATCTATCAGCTTTTTTCTTAACTCAAAATTCATTCCTTTATGCGCACTAAGTAAGTTTTTTAATGGTGAAAATACCCCGCCATCAAGTCCATTTGTGGTGGTTGGGATTTGAAGCCGTTTGCGTTTTTGATAGGTAAATATAAATGCTATATTTGTTTTCAAACTTCGATAAGCGGATCTTACTCTACGATGTTTATAACTCCATCGATTTGAATGCTCATGAAATGTTTTTTCTTTTAAAAATGCTTCGTGTTTTGAAAACCATTCTTCCAACATTTCTTTAAATAAATCTTCGTCAACATATTGAATATATCCAGCGATTTCTTTTAAATCTTTTGCAGGCATTAGCTTGGGAATTTTTGTTAAATAACGGGTGATAGTCGCCTGTATGTGGAATAAACATAATTGAACAGGAATTCCTTCAAACGCTTGAATTAAGCCTCTTCGTCCATCCAGTACGACACCTTTTATATTGAATCCTTGATCCTCTAATTCTTGTTTTAAAACGATGTAATCTTGAATTGTTTCTGTTTGAATATAACGCCAGCAGAGTACCTTAGATGTGATGGCATCTTTAAACACAAGTACGCCAAACTTATCGATGCGTTTACCAAAAAAAGTCGCATCTGCAATGAGGATGATGTCACTTGGAATTGCGGTTGCTTTTGTTGGGGTATATTGTGAAATCCATGACCGAATAGTGGGGATGCTTACTTTGTATTTATCGGCCAAACATTGAAGTGTCTGTCTTTGATAGAAGTATTCCTTAAAGACTTTATCGATGTGTTTTTTAGGCTTTCGTTTGAGCTGGAATTTTGATTGGCAGACGTGACAAAAGTAACGCTGGATACCGTTACGCTTGCCTGCCTTTTTGGTTCTATTTGAGGTGCATTTAGGGCATTTTTTCGCAAACTTTTAAAACTCATTTTAAAACTTTACCTAAAAACCCTTTATTTTAAACAGGTTACATCTAAAAACAGACCCCTATTTTTTTCATTAACTCTTTTTTTAAAATAAAGAGACTTTTATTTTAATTTTCTTTTTTCTAAAATCATCTTGATTACAAACATAAATTTATTATAGTAATCCTTGTTATATGCTCTCAAGACTACTCATATTTATTATATAATCAAATAATTAACTCCTTTTACATATACAGTTTAGTAAAAATTCGCAAACCCTTTTTAAAAAAGAAATTAACAGTACTTTTTGAACTTGTTAAGTGTGATTTTAATATTCTTGTATTTACTACCTACACAAAGCTGAGAAATATGATTTTCGATGACAAGCTACATTTTTTATTTATACGCTTACTCAGTTTGCCTATATTATTGTGTTTGTCTTTTTCCAGTTATGCTGAAACCGTTTCACACAAACTACTACATTCACAAAACATTGCTGAAGCCGACTATAAGGAAGGTCAAGCAAACAAACCAGCAATATTGATAGTTCATGGTTTTTTAACTACAAACAAATTTCATACGGTTGCCACCATGAGTAAAAGCTTGCAAGAAGAAGGATATACAACCCTTGCACCAACTTTGACCTTAGGCATTAATAAACGTAAAAACTCTATTAAATGTAACTCTATTCATACACACACATTAGAGTCTGATGTAAACGAGATTGAAGATTGGGTAAACTGGCTTGTTGCTAAAGGTTATAACAAGATCATTCTTATTGGCCACTCTAGTGGAAGCCAAGAACTCGTTGAATATTTAAGTACCAAATCTAATGCCCATATTGAGGGAGCAATATTTACTAGCTTATTTTATTTTAAAGGTAAAGAACTTGGTACGCTTAAAAATGAAATCGTCTATGCGCAAGATTTAATCGAGAGAAACCAGCACTATCCATATAAATATAGTTTTCTTTTTTGTAAAAATAATTACTCTGCCACTCCAGAAAGCTATTTATCTTATTTAAAGCTAGATAAGCGTTATGTATTAAATAGTTTAAAACACTTAAAAATACCCAATTACACCATTATGGGAAGCGCGGATAAACGTTACCAAAAAGTAGGTAAGGCTTGGTTAAACGACCTCAAAAAAACCGGCTCTCATGTAATTGAAGTGAAAGGCGCTAATCATTTTTTTTCAAGCGAACACGAATTTGATTTACAAGATATTATAATTAAAATAATTAGCGACATTGATAGCGCTGGGAAGCATGTCCATTGAAACTGTCTAAATATTTAATACGCCCTATCCGCTACTACTTTTCACTCTTTTTAATTCTTTCTGTTTTTGTGCTTTTATTAGTCGATTTAACACTGTACTACGAGGGTGAAAATATTCGACAGACTGTCAAAGCGCAATCTCAACTTGAGGCACAAAAAGAGATAGAAGATGCTATCAATCAATCAGAAGTGTTAGTTCAAAGTCAAGCCGCAAAACTCGCTAAATGGGATGAAATTCATCAACAGTTTAATGACCCAACTTATTACTTTTTTTGGCGTGAAGAACGTCTAAAAGAGAGTAGTTATTTTAAACCTTACTATAATGCATTAGAGCTGTACAAAACAGATACTAGCTTGCTTATGTCAGAGTCAGCCTTTGAGAGTTCCAAGCTATTTTTCCCTTTAAAGATAGATAATTTTGAACCAAAAATAGTATTTGATAAACAGGGTAATTTACAGCTAAATGTATTTCATAAAGTCACACAAAGAGGTACTCATAAACCCCTAGGGTACGTGGGAATATCTGTTGACTTTAACGCCCTTTTACTCAGTAAAAATACTTTTTACCGTGTAGATAAATCCACTATTTCATTCAATGGAACAGGTCAACATCCCTTGAGTGAAATTAACAACTTCTTATCTTATAAAGCGACATCAAACCCAGTAAGTGATTATCTATGGCGCCTAATTCAAGACTTTATTATCGAACTCAGTTTCTTGATGATCATCGTTACCCTTATAGTGACCATTTTATTTAATTTAAATATTTATAAACCTTTAAAAATCATATCTAACTACCTACATCAGCTTAAAAATAATCCTAATGAAATTCACCCAATCCCCTCTAAAATATTTTTGCTAAAAGAGTTTGAAGAATTAAAGAAAACTATTCACAAGTATCATTACAGCCTTCAAAAAGCTCACGATGATTTAGACCAACAAAACCAAGCAGTTTGGGAGCAAGCTCGTAGAGATGTATTAACCAATATATACAATCGCCGAGCTTTTGACGAAGCATGGAACCTTGCTGTTGAAGAATACTCTCATTATCCAATTCCAACGACATTTATGCTTTTTGATTGTGATTTTTTTAAGGCATTAAATGATACTTATGGACATGAAATCGGTGACCAGGTAATTAAATTATCAGCACTAACCATACAGCAAAGCCTACCTTTAGACTGCCCTGTTTATCGAATTGGTGGGGATGAATTTGCAGTCATTCTTCAAAATAAAACCACAGAAGAAACGATACTAATTGCGCAACGTTGCTTAAATGCGATTGAAGAGGCTCCATTTACGAGCATCGGTATAAAAGAACATTTAAACTTCAGTGTAGGGGTTAGTAGTACCTTACCTGATATGAGTAACGATATTCTTCACCTACCTAAACAAGCCGATATTGCCATGTATAAGGCCAAACAATCACTTAAAGAAAAAATTCAGTGTTATCACCGTAATTTTGATAAAGAATCCATGTCTTTATTATCAAATAGTATGGTAAATACGATTGTTGACGCAATTCATAGCGGTAACTATATTCAAATGCATTACCAACCTATCAAATCCGTTAAAGATAATTCTATTTATTACGAGTCTCTCATACGAATTAAACAAGAAGATAAAATTATTTACCCTAATGATATTTTTTCCGTTGTTGATAGACGTCGATTAGAGTTTGAACTTGACCTTCAAGTCATACAGCAAATTAATAAAGCCTTACAACAAGGTATCTTGCCTAAAGGTACAGGCCTAGCCATTAACATTTCCGGTAAAACTTTGCTACAACCCAGCTTTCCTGAATTATTCAAATCAATAAAACCATTTTTAAACGACTATAAAATCGTATTAGAAATTACTGAAAACAGCTTGATAGAACATATGGAATACGCTCAGCATGTTTTAAATAACTTACGTGAAGATGGTTTTTTAATTGCCTTAGATGACTTTGGTAGTGGTTATTCTTCTATTCGTTATTTAGCACATATGCCTGTAGATATTATTAAATTTGATATGACAATGACTTGGGCTTTATTAGATGAAGACGTAAAAACACAAAATATCATCAAAACAACAGCAGAAATGATTGTAAATTCTGGTTATGATTTAGTGATGGAAGGTGTAGAAGATGAAATTATGTTGCAAAAGGCCATTGATGCAGGAGCAACACATATTCAAGGTTTCCTTATCGGAAAACCTCTAAGTCAGCCAGCCACTGACACTTATCTGATATAAAACATGACAAATATTTTTAGAATATGCAAAATACCTTTATCTACAAACCCAATTAAGAGTTTTAAATGACGTTAATCATTGGTCTTACAGGTGGTATTGGATCAGGTAAAAGCACCGTCACCCACTTATTAGCAGAACAGGGCTATGCCATTATTGATACCGATATAATAGCCCGAGAGGTTGTTCAAATTGGATCTATTGGACTAAACAAAATCACCCATCATTTCGGTAAAGCCTGTCTTAATAACGATGGTACTCTCAAACGTCCTTATTTAAGAGAACTTATATTCAATAATTCTACGGAAAAAGAGAAGCTTGAATCTATATTGCACCCACTTATTCAGGCAGAAACCCTAAAACAAATTGAAGCATTTAAACAACTTAATCCCCCGTATATTATTGTTGCAATACCTTTATTAATAGAAACCATGCTAAAAACTTTTACCAGGCCTGGTTATTTAGATGAAATATGGGTAGTAGACTGCCCTGTTGAACAACAAATACAACGTGCTATACAACGTGACGGTAATGATAGATTATTAATTGAAAAAATTATTGCCCAACAAGCCACTCGAGAACAACGTATAAAGCATGCTGATTTTGTCATCGATAATAGCCATGGGCTAGACCACCTTAAAACAACTTTATTTAATAAAATAAAGTAATTAATCCAGCTTCTTTTTTATCGAGTCAACTCGGCCAAAATCCAGAAATAGCCGCTATTCCATGACCACCTTGCTTTTTTGCTTCAGCCAAATCATCTGATTTCATACCTCCTAATGCAAATACAGGAACGGGAATATTCTTTACTTTTTGGGCAAAAACTTCCCAACCCAATCCAGGCACACCAGGATGAGATTTTGTTTCTTTGACCGGAGACAATAAAAGAAAGTCCGCATTTAATTTTAAAGCCTGGGTAATATCTTCATCCGTATGAACCGAAACTCCTAGCCATTTTTCTAACGGTATTGGGCGTTTTTTAAACTTATAGATTTCACTAGAAGCGAGCTGAAGACCATCAGCCTGTGGAAACATTTGTAATAAATCAATCTTGCCGTTTAGCAACAATTTAGCATTGTAAGAATGACAGAGTTTTATCGCAGGAATAGCCACCTCTGCAAACGCATCATCCGTTATATTTTTAGCTCTTAGTTGGCAAAAACGTAAACCATTTTCTAAGGCCTGGGTAAATTTGGTTATTGCCTCACCTGCATTGCCAAATGCGCCTGAAATCATATATTGATCCGCTAATTGCAGTGCCGTAATAATGCCTTTATTCGCCGCTGGAAAAGTCAATTCTGCAAGTTCATTCAAAGTAAACCACTGTATCTTTTGACCTTCATTGCCAATAGGTTCACCTATAAACTTCGCGGTTTGATAAACGTGTAAACGCACCGATACTTTTTCATAATGCCAAGGTATTTCTATTAACTTCTGCCAGCCTTTAGTCTCTACTGCAAGCTCTTCTTTAAACTCTCTAATAAGTGCTTGTTCGATGGTTTCATCCGCTTCTTTTTTGCCACCAGGAAACTCCCAATGATGAGCGTGTGATTGATGTTGTTGTCTTAAACTTAAACAAATTTTATTTTGATCTTTAAGAATACCAATCGCTATATCAATAAATGGTTTCAAATTTTAGCCTTTAACTGTAAATTGATTATTATTTTATAGTGGATATTATCCCTTAATTAAACATAAGACGATAGTTGCTTTGCTATAACTGCAAAGCCTAAATGACCAGGCCTGGTAAATTAATGTAAAATAGTCAAAATCATTTAATGCTTATTCAATGTAATATATAACTCTGTTTAAAGCAGAACAACGAATCAACAATAAATAAGCAGAAAAACCCTATTTAACATTTTAAGAGTCTAGCGCATGAGTCAATTTTGGAGTTCTTTAGTTCACACCCTAACGCCTTACGTTCCTGGTGAACAACCAAAAGTAAGTAACTTAATAAAACTCAATACCAATGAAAACCCATACCCACCTTCTGAGCATGTATTAAAGGTGATTAAAGACGTGGCCGATGATAAATTAAAACTTTATCCAGACCCAAATGCCGACGTCCTTAAACAGCGTATAGCAGATTACCATGGCTTACAAGCTAACCAAGTTTTTGTCGGTAATGGCTCTGATGAAGTGTTAGCGCACGCTTTTCAGGCTTTGCTAAAACACGATAAACCTTTATTGTTTCCAGACATTACTTACAGTTTTTACCCAGTTTATTGTGGCCTTTATAATATTGATTTTAAAGAAGTACCTTTAACCAATGACTTTACAATCAATATAGATGATTACCAACAAGAGTGTGGCGCCATTATTTTCCCTAATCCAAATGCGCCAACAGGTCGTTTGTTAGAACTCAATCAAATTGAATCTTTACTTAAAAGCCATGCAAACCAAGTGGTGGTTATTGATGAAGCTTATATTGATTTTGGTGGAAACAGTGCAATTACACTTGTTAATCAATATCCAAACTTATTGGTTACACAAACCTTATCTAAATCACGCTCTTTAGCAGGTTTACGAGTAGGCTTTGCCATTGGTCATGCTGACCTTATTGAAGGATTAGAACGCGTTAAAAACAGTTTTAACTCATATCCTTTAGACCGCATGGCAATATATGGTGCTGCAGCTTCTTTTGATGATGAAGATGCTTTTCAACAAACCTGTAAAGCTATTATAAAAACTCGCGAGGAGTTAGTTTCTCACCTTGAAAAAATTGGATTTGATGTTATTCCATCAAAAGCCAATTTTATCTTTGCTCGTCATAAAACCTTTGCCGCAGAAGAGATTGCCACTAAGTTACGCGATAAATCTATTATTGTTCGTTACTTTAACAAACCTCGTATCGATCAACACCTTCGTATTACGATTGGTAATAACCAAGAAAACCAAGCGTTGTGTAACGCGTTAAGTGAAATTGTTGGCTAATATTCGATTTAACAACACTGACTGTGTAAACAGGCATTAAACGGATAATACTCTGGCAATAAATTTGTCCATAAAAAAGCCCTGAATTAGATAATCTAATTCAGGGCTTTTGATTGATACCGAGTATAAAAACAAATAGTTTAAATACGAATATCTATCAAAATTATGAACGATACTCAGCGTTAATTTTTACATAATCATATGAAAAATCCGTGGTCCAAACCGTTTCTTTAGCATCACCACGGTTTAATTGAATCAAAATATCAATATCCGTTTGATTCATTACCGCTTGGCCTGCAGCTTCGGTATAACTTGCGGCTCTACCACCATTCTCAACAATGCACTCTTTACCCAAATAAATTTTAAGCGCATCAACATCAAGTGAATCAACACCCGCTCTACCCACCGCCGCTAAAATACGACCCCAGTTAGGATCTGAAGCAAACAATGCTGTTTTAACCAATGGCGACAAAGCGACCGCGTGAGCCACTTTTAAACACTCCTCTTGGTTTACACCACCTTCAACAATCACACTAACAAATTTAGTAGCGCCTTCACCATCACGAACAATCATCTGCGCTAATTCCGTCATAACGCTATTAATTTCAATCGCAAAGGCTTTGTAGGCATTTGACTCAGTAGAATTAATCTCAGGCATATCCGCTTGTTGTGTGGCTGTTAAGGTACAAGCATCATTGGTAGAGGTATCGCCATCAACCGTAATACGGTTAAAAGATAAGTTTACTGCATCTGATAAACATTGCTGTAAACAGGCCTGATTAATTTTAGCGTCAGTAGCCACAAATCCAAGCATTGTCGCCATATTAGGATGAATCATACCCGAACCTTTAGAGATACCCGTAATCGTCACTGAATGGCCATCTATATCAACCACTTTACTGACTGCTTTAGGGACTAAATCCGTTGTCATAATCCCTTTACAAGCATTTTGCCAACCTGATATAGATAAATTTGATAACGCTAAAGGAATACCCGTTTCAAATTTAGCAAGCGGAAGATTCTCACCAATCACCCCAGTTGAAAAAGGCAAAACTTCTTCAACAGAACAGCCCAGCTCTTGCGCAACCCACTCGCATGTTTGCTGTGCATCTTGCATGCCCTGTTTACCTGTACCTGCATTAGCATTACCACTATTAATTAATAAAGCACGTGGCTGCGCCACTTTTAAGTGTTTTTTAGCCAAAGTAACGGGGGCAGCACAAAATGCATTTAACGTAAAAGTGGCGGCAGTAAGAGCGCCTTCTGCCAGCTCTAAAATAACTAAATCTGTTTTACCATTTTTTTTGATTTTTGCTTCACAAGAACCTAAATAAACACCTGCTATTGGATGCAGTTCTAGAGTATCAATATTCATAACTATTCCTTAAAAATTCCCTTTCTATAATAGGGAAAAACAAAACCCACCATAAGGTGGGTTTTATAACGTTTGAGAGATTATAAAATTAATTTAGCATACTGCCAATTAACTTATTTTTCCACAACATTGTTTATATTTTTTACCCGATCCACATGGACAAGGATCATTACGCCCAACTTTTGGCGCTTCCCTTTTAAAGGTCGTATCTGCTTCATTTTCTACATCCGAATTATGGTCAGATACGTGATCAGCATCAGGATGCACGGCATCTAACTCATGTGGACGTTCTTTCTCCGCCTGTTCATCAAAGTCAGCAACGTCTTGTGAACCCTCTATTTGAACTAGAGAAAGAACCTTAACGGTTTCAAAAGTCACTTCTTGTAAGAAGGTGTGAAACATTTCTGATGATTCACGGCGATATTCTTGGAATGGGTCTTTTTGAGCATAACCACGTAAATGAATACCACGACGTAAATAGTCCATTTCAGATAAATGTTCGCGCCATTTACTGTCAATCGTTCTTAACAGAACTTCTTTTTCAAAATGATGACGTGTGGCTGGATCAACCACCGTCATTTTTGATTCATACATTTCTGCAACTTCGGCAAGAACACGTTCAATTAATTTTTCTTCATATAGATTTTTATCTTCATCTAACCAGGTTTGAATTGAAAAATGTGCCCCCAGCTCTTCTGCTAAGGCTTTTTCAACACCAGGGATATCCCATTGTTCTTCTAGAGAACCTGACGGAATATACATACCCATAATTTGTTCAACAACTTGTTCACGCAAATTATCAATGACTTCAGAAACATCTTCGGCTTCCATTAATTCATTACGTTGTTGATAAACCACTTTACGTTGTTGGTTAGAAATATCATCAAATTTAAGTAAATTTGCACGCTCATCTTGATGCATACGTTCAACTTGTTTTTGAGCACGTTCAATCGATTTTGAAACCATTTTATGTTCAATGGCTTCATCTGACTTCATACCTAAACGTTTCATCATTGATTTTACTTTTTCTGAAGCAAATCGACGCATTAAGTCATCATCTAATGAAAGATAAAAACGAGTTGTACCCACATCCCCTTGTCGACCAGAACGTCCACGAAGCTGGTTATCAATACGACGAGATTCATGACGTTCAGAACCAATTACTTTTAAACCACCAGCATTTAAAACTTGATCATGACGTATTTGCCAAGCTTCTTTAACTTTTTGAATGGCTTCTTGAGTTGGTTTTTTTAATTCAGCAATTTCAAGTTCAAGATTACCACCCAATACGATATCAGTACCACGACCAGCCATATTGGTTGCAATCGTTACTGCACCAGGCTGACCAGCATTGGCAATAATTGAAGCTTCTCTTTCATGTTGTTTGGCGTTTAATACGTTATGTGGAATATTGGCTTGTGTTAAAAAGCCTGATAACAATTCAGACATTTCAATCGAGGCCGTACCAACGAGTACAGGTTGTGAATTTTTGTGTGTTTCAGCAATATCTTTAACAATTGCAGCAAACTTGCCTTCCATATCTAAGAAGACTAAATCGGGTAAATCATTTCGTGTTGGTACTTTATTTGGCGGAATAACTACAACTTCTAAGTTATAAGTTGAAAGAAACTCACCCGCTTCAGTATCAGCCGTACCTGTCATACCAGATAATTTTTTATACTGACGGAAGTAATTTTGGAATGTAATTGAAGCAAAAGTCTGACTTTCTTGTTGGATTTTAACGCCTTCTTTTGCTTCTACTGCTTGGTGTAACCCTTCACTCCAACGACGGCCTTCCATTTTACGTCCAGTAAACTCATCGATAATAACCACTTCGTCATTTTCAACAATATAATCACGATTTCTTTCAAATAATAAATTTGCTCGTAATGCGGCATTTACATGAATCATTAAACCAATGTGTGCGGCATCATATAAACTGTCGCCTTCTTCCAACAGGCCTTGTTCAGCCATCATCGCTTCAACTTTTGCGTGACCGTCATCTGTTAGATAAATTTGTTTGGCTTTTTCATCAATTGTAAAATCACCTGACGATGTTTTACTTTCTAAATCTTCTTCACCTTGCTCAAGCTTAGTCACTAATGGGTTAATGGTTCTATACAGCTCTGATTTATCTTCAGATGGCCCTGAAATAATTAAAGGTGTACGAGCTTCATCAATTAAAATTGAGTCAACTTCATCTATAACCGCATAGTGTTGACCACGCATCACTTTCTCGGCAGAAAAAATTGCCATATTGTCGCGTAAGTAATCAAAACCGAATTCATTGTTGGTTCCGTAGGTTATGTCTTTAGCGTAAGCTTCTTGCTTCTCTTGCTGAGATTGACCACTTAATATAACTCCGGTACTTAACCCTAAAAATGAGAATAATTGGCCCATTTGTTCGGCATCACGCTGAGCAAGATAATCATTGACCGTAATAACGTGAACACCTTCTCCCGTTAAGGCATTTAAATATACAGGTAAGGTTGCAACTAAGGTTTTACCTTCACCAGTTCGCATTTCAGCAATACGCCCTTCATGTAGTGCCATACCACCAATCATCTGAACATCGTAATGACGCATACCAAATACACGCTTACCTGCTTCACGAACGACAGAAAATGCTTGCGGTAAAATATCATCTAGAGTTTTACCATCTGCAAGCTGCTGTTTAAATTCTTCGGTTTTTTGCTGCAGTTCAGCGTCAGACAACGCTTCATAATACGCTTCTAAAGCATTAATTGATTGAGTCACTTTGCGGTACTGTTTAAGCATACGCTCGTTACGACTACCAAAGAGTTTTGTAAAGATATTTAAGGCCATTTAAATGTTCATTCCAGTTAAAAAGTGCTAACAGTGTAATGTTACCGACTGCAAATTAAGTAAATCTTGTTGTGTAAGAGAGCTTTTGTACCCTCTCTAAAAAAATACCATTTTAGAGTAACCATCAATTATTGGGATTTAAGTTAATCTTAATGCGGTAAAATGAGCAAATATTCTAACATAAAACCAAACAGTAACAGTATGAAACCACTCTTAAATCAGGCACAGGGCGCGCTAAAAAATTTACTTGCTGATGCTCAGCTATTTCAAGCATTACTTGAAGTCGGTCAAGATAGCCTACCAATGGATTTACAACCCCATTTAGTAGGGGTGAGTTTTGAAAAAAATACGTTGTTATTACAATTAGATGAGAGTATTTGGGCCACTCAGTTGCGCTTTTATGAACCTAACCTTTTAGGTATTTATCAAGAACATTTTCCACACTTAGAACTTAACAAAGTTAAAGTTCAGGTTTTACCACAATCACCTGAACCTATTAAAACCAAAAGAGTCGTTACTCCTCCCAGTGAAATGGATGCTGAACAAATGCTTGAGATAAGCCAGCACGTTAAATCTAAAGGATTAAGTGACGCTTTAAAATCTCTGAGTTTACGAGCAAAAAAAAACGCCCTTAAATAAGGACGTTTTTATTTATATTGTTACTGGTAAACTCAATTACCTGTATTTTTAAGCTACGACTTTACTGCTACCGTATTGCACAGGCGGTTTTACACCATCGACATATTCAATTATTTCATATGAATCTGGCTGAGATAATAATGATCGTAATAATTGATTATTTAAAGCATGTCCCGATTTATGAGCAGTAAATTGACCGACAATTGGATGACCGAGCATATATAAATCACCTACGGCATCTAAGATTTTATGACGAACAAATTCATCTTTGTCTCTTAAACCTTCTGTATTCATCACGCCTTGTTCATCTAAACCTATGGCATTTTTTAAACTAGCCCCTAACCCTAAGTTTTGCGCTCTTAACATTTCCATGTCTTTCATAAAACCAAACGTTCTAGCGCGACTGACTTCTTTAAAATAAGCCGTAGAAGAAAATTCTAAAGTCATTTTTTCAGCTGTTTGTTGAAAAGCTGGGTGCTCAAAATCAATCGAAAAGTTTAATCGATAACCTTCATAAGGTTTAAATTCAGCAGAACCACCCTTATTATTTTCTACACGAATAGGTTTTAAAATTCTTACAAATTTCTTAGGTACATCCTGAATTTCAATACCAGCAGATTGTAGTAAAAAGATAAAGTGAGAAGAACTACCATCCATGATCGGCACTTCATCAGAAGAAATATCAATATACACATTATCTACACCCACTCCCGCAAGTGCTGACATAAGGTGTTCGATAGTGGCTATTTTGAGTTTTTTACCCTCTATTGAGCGCACAATAGTTGTACATAAAGTGGTCTCTCCAACTATTTCAGGTGACACTCTAAACTCTATAACAGGTGAACAATCAATACGTCTAAAAACAATACCTGTATTAACAGGCGCTGGACGTAAGGTCATAACTGATTCATGACCGGTGTGTAGACCAATACCTTTGGCTTTAATTTTGTTGGCTAATGTTCTTTGATTCAATGGAAACTCATTCTTTAAATTTTATTTTATATTTTGGCTTAGTGAACAAAGATTGCACATATGTACATTCACTAATATTTATAGCCAACTGATATCTGTAATGAATGCCCGCATTTTACCATACAAAACACACTACAAATTAGACCTAAATCTACTTATTCTTAGCGTAAATTAACCTTAAAAACTTTTACTAAACCAGGTTTTCATGCGCTCATATATTGTACCGGCATCTGCAAAACTTGATTTCTCAGCCACCTCTGAAACACCTGCGCCTAAATGATCTCTTGCATGCATTAATAAACCAACGGTTGTGGCATAAGAGGGACTATTAACTTCATCTTTAAGTCCATGAACACCTTGTGGATAACCGAGTCTTACAGGCATATGAAAAACTTCTTCAGCTAATTCAACAGCACCTTCAACTAAAGAGCTACCACCTGTTAAAACAATACCTGCTGCCAATGCTTCTTCAAATCCTGCACTGCGAAGTTCCGCCTGAATTAATTGAAACAATTCTTCATAGCGCGGTTCAATAACTTCAACTAAGGTACGACGTGATAAGCAACGAGCTGGACGATCTCCCACACTAGCCACTTCAATTTCTTCATCTTTATCAATCAACTGAGGTAAGGCACATGCGTATTTACGTTTAATTTCTTCGGCTGCTTGCGTTGGTGTACGTAACGCCACAGCAATATCATTTGTGACTTGATCACCTGCCACAGAAATAACCGCCGTGTGGCGAATAGCACCATTATGAAATACAGCAATATCAGTGGTACCTCCTCCAATATCAACTAAGCAAACACCTAGCTCTTTTTCATCTTCAGAAAGTACCGCTTCACTAGAAGCTAATTGTTCAAGAATAATGTCTGCCACACCTAAATTACAACGTTCTACGCATTTAGTAATATTTTGTGCCGCACTAACTGAACCCGTAACCATATGAACTTTGGCTTCTAAACGAACGCCTGACATGCCAATTGGCTCACGAATTCCACCTTGATTATCAATAATGTATTCTTGTGAAAGTATGTGTAAAACGCGTTGATCGCCAGGTATAGCTATTGTTTGAGCCGCATCCATAACACGTTCAATATCATCATGTTGAACATCTTGATTGCGGATAGCAACCATACCGTTAGAGTTAAAGCTTTTAATGTGGCTTCCAGCAATACCAACATACACCGATTCAACTTCGTAGCCTGACATACGTTCAGCTTCATCAATTGCGCGCTGAATCGATTCAACAGTAGAATCGATATTAACCACAACACCTTTTTTTAATCCTCTTGATGGGTGAGTCCCCATTCCAATGACTTCTATTTCACCATCAGCTTTAATTTTACCGATTATGGCAGCAATTTTAGAAGTACCAATATCTAAACCTACTACGGTATTTGAGGAGTGTTGTTTTCGCGCCATGCTATGCTTTACCTTTTATTTTCACACTATCAAACTTTAAATTTTCCAAGAAATTAATGATCTATTTTTTGGCAATAATAAAACCATTACTATAGCGTAAATCATAAATTCTTGCTGATTTTCTCATATCCAAATCTAGCTTTGGATAGGCTTTAATAAATCGCTGTAACTTATGTTCATAATTCAATGAATCTAAAACGACCGATGGACCATTTAAGAATGAGATGTGCCAGACTTTATCTGGTGATAACTCTAATGACTTAATGGTTAAATCCAATTCTTTAAACTGATTTTGTAAGCTAATAAAATAGCGTAACACCTTCTCTGATTCATCTAAAGAGCCATTTAATTTAACGAGGTTTTTAAAGCCATCAATAGATTGGGGGAAAAATACTTCACCAGAACGATTTACTAGGCCTGAATCTCCCCAACGTGCAACAGGCGTTTGTTCTTTAATTGAAATATACAGCAAATTCGGCCATTCACGCTTTACTTGGGATGATTTAATCCAATCTAAATGCGTTAAATCGGCCTGAATTTTATTGAGTGGAATATCCCAAAAAGAACTGCCTAAATATGGCTTAATCGTTTTATCTATTTCTGTTTGAGTCACTTGTTGTATTGGTGTAAGCAACTCATAGCTTTCTATAGGTTGATAAAAAGGTGAGTTTTTTTGAGTAGACAACCAACCTACCAGGCCTAGTAAAATCAAAGCCAAAATAAGTGTTGCTATTTGCATACTGCGTTTTACATTAAACAAAATTTATATACTCAACATTTAGGCAACATTAGATAATCATTAGACATAGTAAAAAGAACCCTTTTTAATGTCTTAATCAGGTTATTATTTTAAGGTGGTTTTTAAAATCTCAAGCACCAGTTGTTCAAAACTTATACCGGCTACTTTAGCGGCCATTGGAACCAAGCTATGGTCAGTCATTCCTGGAACAGAGTTTAATTCAATCAACCAAGGTTGGTCATCGTCATCTAACATTAAATCTACTCGCCCCCAACCTTTAGAACCTAGCACATGAAAGGCTTGTAATATCAGTTCTTGAATATCTTTTTCTGTTTCCGAATCTAAACCACAAGGGCAAATATATTGTGTATCATTCGCTTTATATTTGGCATCAAAATCGTAAAAATCGTGTGTTGTTTTGAGTTCAATAAGAGGTAAAGCCTCATTATTTAACACGGCACCTGTATATTCACGTCCTGTAATCCATTGTTCAATCAAGACTTCCGAGTCAAATTCACGTGCGTAGTTAACGGCTTCTAACAAATTGGCTTTGTCATAGACTTTACGCATTCCAATACTAGACCCTTCATGGCTTGGTTTTACAATAACAGGAAAAGGTAAATCAAATTCTTCGATGTCTAACGGCATAATATCAGAAACCCAAATAAATCCAGGTGTAGGCAAACCTGCACCCAACCACATCCATTTAGTTCTTAATTTATCCATTGCAACGGCAGATGACGCCATACCACTTCCTGTGTAAGGCAATTCTAAATCATCTAAAATAGCTTGTACTACGCCATCTTCACCCCAACGGCCATGCAAAGCGATAAAAGCTCGGTCATATTCTTTAGCGATACGTTGTAAGTCCTGAAGATTGGTGACATCTTCAGAAACGGCTTGAATACCTTGATCAATAAAAGCTTGAGTTACTGCAGTACCGCTACGTAAGGACACTTCTCGTTCAGCGGCATTCCCCCCCATTAGAACAGCAACTTTTCCAAAATTCATTACGCGTGCCCCTCTATACTTTGCCAATTTTTAGAAACTTGCCCTACATCACCTGCACCCATAACCAGTAACACATCATCATTTTGCAGAACGTCTTTAGCAATTTCATCTAACTGCTCTAGACTATCGGCATAAAAACCATGCCCACCTCTAAGCCTTAAAGCTTGTAACAACGCTTTTGAATCGAACATAGGTAAAGGTGTTTCACCTGCGGCATAGACTTCTAATAAAATAACTAAATCTGGTCCCATTAATGCCTGTACAAAATCATCAAACAGATCGCGGGTTCGGGTATAACGATGTGGCTGAAAGACCAACACCAATCTTTTTTCTGTAAACGCTTCTTTAGCCGTAGAAATCGTAGCTTCTAATTCAGTTGGGTGATGCCCATAATCATCTACTAACGTGACCGTATGCTCACCAATAATTCGGTTTGGATACACTTCAAAACGTCTGCCAACGCCTTCAAATAAAGTTAAGGCTTGCTGAATAGCTTCAACCGTAACGTCAAGTTCTAAGGCAATACCAATTGCAGCAAGGGCATTTAATACGTTATGTTTTCCTGGCGCATTTAGGGTCACGTCAAAACTTAATTCACGTCCAACCAGTACTTGAAACTGCATTTGTAAACCATGCGCACTCACATTAATGGCTCTAATATCCGCATTTTCAGAAAAACCATATGTCATGATTTTACGTGACAGTTTAGGCAGAATCTTTTGTATATTCTCATCATCAATACACATAATAGCGATACCGTAAAACGGTAAACGATGAATAAATTCAATAAAAGTATTTTCTAAATTTTGATAATCACCTTGGTAGGTTTCCATGTGGTCTTCATCAATATTGGTGACCACGGACATCATAGGTGAAAGATGTAAAAAAGAAGCGTCAGACTCATCGGCCTCTGCCAATAAATATTGACTAGAACCCAAACGTGCATTGGAATCAATTTGGTTTAACTTGCCGCCAATAACAAAAGTTGGATCAATACCGCCTTGAGTTAATACTGAGGCAGCTAAACTGGTTGTTGTCGTTTTACCATGTGTACCTGCAATAGCAATACCAAAACGCATACGCATTAACTCAGCTAACATTTCTGCACGGGGAATAACGGGGATTCTAGCTGATTTAGCCCAATCAACTTCCGCATTACCTGCCCTAATTGCTGTAGATACAACCACCACATCGGTGTTTTTAACATGGTTAGCTTCATGCCCTAATTGAATCAAAGCACCTAAAGATTCCAATCTAGCAACCGTTGGATTGTGCTTTAAATCAGAGCCAGACACGATATAGCCCAGGTTTAAACAAACCTCGGCTATGCCTGCCATACCTACTCCACCAATACCTACAAAATGTATCTGCCTTACTTGTTCTTTCATTGCTTTGTTAACTTCATCGTTTAAATTTTGGATATGTGCAATATCATACAATGATTTACGTAAAGTAAGGCTAATTTCTAGCGCAAAAAGAGTGGTTTTTTAATACTTTCTTCACCCTTTAAAAACAGTAAACAACCAAGCTATTGAATCCTCTAATCAATTAGTATTCGAATTCAAGGGCTATTAAAACGAAATAAAGTAAATTTAGTTAAGATTTTGTGATGATGTGAAGGGAACTATGTAAGCGATATTATGTAGAGTAATATTATGTAAAGTAATATTACATAACAGAATGTAATTATAAGTTTAAAAACAAAAGGCATTAATACCAAACTAACACGCCTTAAAAGGGAATAAACTCGTTGAGTTAAAGAATATTAAGAGGTTTACAAATTACCAGGCCTGGTAATTTGTAAACCAATAAGAAATCAGTGCATTAAAATACCGCGTACAAACGGATTTAAAGACCAATTACAACAGCATTTCTTTGGCATCAATAATAGATTCAACCAAACGATCAATATCATCAAAATTATTGTAAGCGCCAAAAGAAGCTCGAATGGTGGCGGGTACATTGTAATGTTGCATTACAGGCATCGCACAGTGATGGCTTGCTCTTACTGCAATACCATCTTGATCCATTAGCGTCGCCATATCATGCGGATGAACACCATCTATAATAAAAGAAACGACGCCGCCCTTATGCTCAGCTTGCCCAATAATACGCAAGCCTTCAATTTCAGAGAGTTTTTCTGTGGCGTAGGCTAATAACTCGGCTTCATGCTGTGCAAGGTTATCTAAACCAACTTCATTTAAAAAGTCTATGGCGGCTGCAAGACCAATTGCTCCAGAAATATGCGGTGTACCGGCTTCAAATTTATAAGGCAATATATTGTATTCAGTCTTATCAAAAGTAACAGAATAAATCATATCCCCACCACCTTGGTAAGGAGGCATCGCTTCTAATAATGCTTCTTTGGCATACAAAACACCAATACCCGTTGGGCCATACATTTTGTGACCCGATAAAGCATAAAAATCACAATCTAAATCTTGTACATCTACCGCCATATGCGGTGTCGCTTGAGCGCCGTCCACCATAATTTTTGCGCCAACCGAATGGGCGATTTCTGCCATTTCTTTAACCGGATTTATTGTGCCTAACGCATTAGACATGTGCGTTACTGAAACAAGCTTAGTTTTGTCAGACACTAAACTTTTTAAGGCATTCATGCACACTTCACCTTTTTGGTTCATGCGCAAAACAATCAAACGTATACCAATACGATCTCTTAATAACTGCCAAGGCACAATGTTTGAATGATGCTCCATCTCTGTCACAATGACTTCATCACCCTCTTTAAGGTTTTCTAGCACCCAACTTTGCGCCACTAGGTTAATGGCCTCGGTTGTACCTCTAACAAATACGATTTCTTTGGTGCTTTTGGCGTTTAAAAATTTTCTAACCGTTTCACGTGCGGCTTCATATTTTTCGGTGGCACGCTCACTTAAGCCATACACCCCACGGTGTACATTGGCATTTTCTTCACGGTAATATTTATCTAAAGCTTCAATCACCCTTAAAGGTTTTTGTGATGTAGCACCACTGTCTAAATAAACCAAAGAGTGACCATTTTCAACGACATTGAGTATTGGAAATTGAGCTCTTACTTTTGCAAAGTCCACGGTATTTGTTGACATACTTATTCCGTTAATTATTCACTCCTTTAAGAGTGAACCAAGTGAATGAATCTAATGAATTTACAGACGCTTTATTGGAAACGACTATTGAACCTTTAGTAGACTAGCTGATAAACGCTCGGTTACCCAATGACGAATATTAAGGTTACTAATGCCTTCTGCGGGTTCTAATAAAAAGGCATGCGTTATCATTTTAATGGCATCGGCACGGTGAATACCGCGCGCCTGCAAATAGAAAATTTGATTTTTATCAATTTGCCCAGAAGCCGCACCATGCGAACATTTAACATCATCAGCATAAATTTCTAATTGCGGTTTGGTATCCATTTTTGCGGTATCAGACAACAATAAATTTTTATTATCCATCTGACCATCGGTTTTTTGAGCTTTTTGATCTACCTTAATCATACCGTTAAAGACACCAATCGCATGATCAGCCAAAACATATTTATGCAGCTGCTGACTTAACCCCCAAACATCATTATGTTGAGTGTCACTACGAGAATCAACTACTTGATTATCTTTAGCCAAACACGCACTATTTTGGTTGTTTTCAATATGTTCGCCATTCATATAAATATGGTTTTGATGGCGAGATAATTGCGAACCTAAACCAGCGTAGAAAGTATTAAAATTACTATTATCCGCTTGGTAAATAAACTGATTATTAAAATAGAAGGCCTGGTCATTTTGCTCTTGCATTAAGACTTGTTTACAACGTGCCTGCTTATCTAAATGAATTTCTGTTACCACATTAGTACAAGCCGTTTGTTCAGTGTCTTCACTTAAACTAACAAAACGTTCAATAATGGTAAGCTCTGCATTTTCAGCCAGCTCAATACGGTTGCGTACATTGCTCATTTGATTAGCACGAGTCTGAACATTTAATACAAAAAATGGCGTTTCTAAATAGGCATTTGCGGCTAACTGCAAATAAAAACCATCTGCTAATAACAAGCTGTTTAACACACCAAAAGGTTCATCAAAAATAGCGGATTGATTTTCAAAAATGACAGAAGAGTCACCAGAAAGTTGCTCGACATCTCTAAACGATTCAAAAATCACACCATTAGGTAAAGACGTTAAATCATCCGATAAAGACTCGCTAAACCAACCATCCACAAATACCACCATAGAAACGGCAAAACTTGGTCTTAATGCGCTGATTTGCTCACGACTTACCGTATTGGCATCTTGCATTTGAAATTGATTTTGCACAAAGTTCGTTAAACGAGTGTATTGCCAGTTTTCATCACGTTGTGTTGGAAAACCTTGCAACGCAATGTGCTCTTGGGCTTGTTTACGAACTTTTTTAAAAGCCGCACTTTGGCAATTGGCATTTAGCAACTCAGACTGAGCGATATAATGCTCAACCGCTTTTTTGGCTACGGGAGAGATTTTTCTTTGCATTTAGATATCCGCTATTGTCTTAGTTAGATTGATTTTGCTGAATGATGTCATCATAACCATTCTCTTCAAGCTCATGAACTAATTCAAAGCCGCCTGATTTTACAATTTTTCCGTCATATAAAACATGAACGTGATCTGGCTTAATATAATCAAGCAAACGCTGGTAATGCGTTACAACAATAAAACTTCTGTCTTTAGAACGTAAAGCATTTACCCCATTAGCAACCACTCGTAAGGCATCAATATCTAATCCCGAATCGGTTTCATCTAAAATACAAAGCTTTGGTTCTAAAAGCGCCATTTGAAAAATGTCATTACGCTTCTTCTCACCACCCGAAAAACCAACATTAACCGAACGCTCTAGTAAATCAGCACGCATGTCTAACAGTTCAATTTTTGCCTTAGCAAATTCGTCAAAGTCAAACATATCAAGAGCGGGTAAACCACGTTCTTCACGAATGGCATTTAAAGCGGTTTGCATAAATAGTTTATTACTAACGCCTGGAATTTCTACTGGGTATTGAAACGCCAAAAAGATTCCTTTACGAGCACGGTCTGCTGGATCAAGTTCAAGTAAATCTTCACCATCAAACTCAGCGCTACCGCCAGTGACTTCGTAATCATCTCTACCAGACAATACATTTGCTAAAGTACTTTTACCCGCACCGTTTGGCCCCATTATGGCGTGAACTTCACCAGGTTTAACTTCAAGATTTAATCCTTTAAGGATTTGTTTTTCATCAATTTCTGCTTGTAGGTTTTCTACTTTTAATAACATGGCATCAATACTTTTTTTATTAATTCTTTTATGTTTAGTCAATATTGGGTTTTGCGTTTGCAACTTAACCAACAGACCCTTCTAAACTAATTGCTAACAACTCTTCCGCTTCTTGCGCAAACTCAAGTGGTAACTCACTAAATACCTCTTTACAGAAACCATTCACAATCATAGAGATTGCATCTTGCTCACTGATTCCACGCTGTTTACAGTAAAACAACTGATCTTCACCAATACGTGATGTTGTTGCTTCGTGCTCAATTTGAGCGGTTGGGTTTTCTACTTCAATATACGGAAAAGTATGAGCACCACACTTATCACCAATTAACATAGAATCGCATTGGGTAAAGTTTCTTGCCCCTTCTGCCGTAGGTAAAATTTTAACTAAACCACGGTAGGTATTGTTACTTTTACCTGCTGATAACCCTTTAGAAATAATGGTACTACGTGTGTTTTTACCAATATGAATCATTTTGGTACCCGTATCGGCTTGCTGTCTGCGATTGGTTAAGGCCACAGAGTAAAATTCACCGATAGAGTTATCCCCTTTTAAAATACAACTTGGGTATTTCCAGGTAATCGCCGATCCTGTTTCAGCTTGTGTCCATGATAGTTTTGAATTTTTACCTTCACAAATACCACGTTTAGTTACAAAATTTAAGATTCCCCCTTGGCAATCATCATCACCAGGGTACCAGTTTTGTACGGTTGAATATTTAACCTCTGCCTCTTCATGGACAATAACTTCTACCACTGCAGCATGTAATTGATAGGTATCGCGCACAGGGGCAGAACAACCCTCTAAGTAACTAACATAACTGCCTTTTTCGGCCACTAAAATAGTTCGTTCAAACTGCCCTGTTTTGGCTTCGTTAATACGGAAGTAGGTCGATAAATCAATCGGGCAACGTACGCCTTCTGGAATGTAAACAAACGTTCCATCAGAAGCAACCGCCGAGTTTAAAGCGGCAAAATAGTTGTCATGATATGGAACCACACTACCAATATATTTTTGTACTAACTCTGGATAATCCTGCACCGCTTCTGAGAAAGAACAAAAAATAATGCCTAATTCAGCTAAATCTTCTCTTTTGGTCGTTGAAACCGAAATAGAATCAAAGATGGCATCCACCGCTACATTAGAATTATCACCTGTAATTGGTACGCCTAATTCTGCAAAGGCTTTTGCTACTTCTGGATCAATTTCATTATTTTCTTCTTCTGTAGCACAGGTACCCGCACATGAACCGCATTCTGGTGCAGAATAATAACTGTACTCTTGATAATCCAGAGGGGTATATTCAAGTTTTGCCCAATGCGGTTCTTCTAAAGTTTCCCAATAGGAAAATGCTTTTAAGCGAAAATCTAGCATCCACTCTGGTTCATTCTTTTTGGCGGAAATTGCGCGCACGACATCTTCGTTTAATCCCTTAGCAAAGGTATTTACATTGGTCGTAGTTACAAAACCCTCTTTATAGTGCTGATTTTTAGATAGAAGAGCATTTATCTCTTCATAATCACTTTCATCTGCTCTATTTTGAGGCTGTAATTCGGTTATTTTTTCTGCATTAGCCATCATTCTAAATCGCCTAGTTTTAATATCAGAGTATTTTAGTGGGTTATTTACCAAAAGTCCATGCCTAGCCCAAATTTTACATCACTAACTGCAAGGTATTTAGGTAATATATTTTGGTGAATGGAAAGGGTTTTAAACTTTACAGGCTTGTATTAATTCAGCTAACCAATTTTGATTAATTTCTGTACCGCACACGGTAATTTTTCCAACCTTAAAGTCTCGCCCTAAATGACTTTTTTGATCATCATTAAAAGTGTTGTCCGCAGCAAAGGTGTCCCAACGATATGGCGTGCCTTCGATCTGCACTAAATTTTGATACTCAAAGGTATTTATCACTCCTGTTACCCGAGTAATATTGGCTTGTAGATTTTGTCTGGCATTATCGAGCACCATTAACAAATGCTCAAGCATCACTCGTTCAACATAAAATTCAAAACATTGTATCTCCGCAAGTGGTGGCCATTGGGTGTTTTTAGTCGGCTGATTTGAACCTGTAGATTCTTCAATAATTGGATTATTTTGTTTTTCAAAACCTTTAAATTCATTAGGTAAATTTTGGTTTAGAAGCCTAACAACAGGAAGTCGTTTTAATGGAGAGTTCTGAGTGAGCCATTGATTCCACCAGGCCTGGTCATTTAATGAGCTGTTTTCAGTAAAACTAAACACAACACCATCAGCTAAATTAAGCAATCGTTGCAAAATCTGTTGTGGCCATTGATGCGCGTGATTGAGCAATACTGAACGTATATCAATCACGCAATACACCAAATATTGATTATTCAATATAGGCAAATGATTTAAATCATGCCATTCATATATACCAGGCCTGGTAAATTCAATCTGTTGGTTATCACGTTTTATAGCCGTTTTATCCAACACACTACAAGCAAATTGATTTTGCAACGCATTTGCTAATTGGCTTTTACCCGCGCCTGGTAAACCAACTAGCACTATATTTTGTGATTGCATCTTCATCAATTTAAGAATGGACTCTTTGCTTTATCTAAAAACCAACGACTTACTTAGAAATAGACTTTGGCTGAGATAAACAGTTATAAAACTGATTAGACAACTGAGTTAAAAACTCGTCATATGGCATAAAATCCAAATTGTGTTTTTGTTGATACGCCTTTGAAACCAAGCCTATAGGATCAAGACTACCGACTTTAACCTCCAAACCTTTTGTTACAGCTAATACACGTTTTTCAGGAAACTGCGGCTCTTTAAAAACACAACGTACGCCACCCTGCTTAATTTTATTACGCAATAAAGCCACACGTTTTAAACTCGGAGAAATGGTTGGGTTTAACTGAATTGAGCCTACACCGTTTAAATTGTATCGGTTTGTAAAATACTGAAAAGCATCATGCAATACCATAAAAGGCACTTCTTTTACTGGCGATAACTGACTCTGTATTTGCAGATCAACCGAAACAAGTTCTAACAGCCACGCATCTGTTTTTTGTTGAATCTCTTTAGCTTGTTGTGGTTTCAGTTTTTGAAGTTGACTTGAAACGGCTTTAATCAAATTCTGGGCGTTATTAAAAGACATCCAAATATGTCCATCCATTTGATTCATATTGGCATGCTCGTCATGATCATGCTCTTCGTGATCTTCATGCTCTTCATTTTCATCGCCATGTTTATGATTTTTTCGTTCCCACAAACCGCCTTGACGAATAGGTAATTGCTGCACATCAGGCAACGATAAAATAGAAATAACAGGAGCTTTACTGTTTTCTAGTGGTTTTTCCATCCAATGATCCACTGGAGACCCTGCCCATAAAACCAAATCACTTTGCTGTATGGTCTTTATGTTTGATGGCTTAAGCTGAAAGCCATGTGGACTGGCTCCAGGCTTTAAAATAACATCAATATGATCATCATCAGACAATAGAGGTGCAATCATTCCGGCAATAGGAGGTATTGATACTGTAATATTAATTGCATTGGCTACCGAAGAAAACCCCATTGCAAAAAACATACCGCTAGCCAAAATAGTATGATGTAAAAACGATTCTTTTCTGACTTTACGCTGTAAACTCGATAAAATATTCACTATATTTCTATTCCTTGCTTAATTAAGCTAACCTAATTCTATTAGCTTAAATACTTTAAACTATTTACTAAACGGCTAATACTTAGTTAATATTAACCACTTACTTTTATTTTGTAATATATATTTGTTAATCAAAGGCTTTTGCTATCGTGCAATCATCACAATCCTCGCAACCACTGATTCAGGCAACTAATGTCTATCATCAGTTCAATTCTACCCAAGTACTGCAACAGATTTCATTACAAATATTTCCAAAGCAGATTGTGACCCTAATTGGGCCTAATGGTGCGGGTAAATCAACTCTGCTTAAGATTTTACTTGGTTTAATTACCCCCACTCAAGGCACGATAACTCGTCAACAGAATTTGCATATAGGTTTTATGCCACAAAAAATTCAAATTGACCCTACCTTACCGATGACTGTTGAACGCTTTTTACAACTTGGCTTACCAAACAGCAATCTTTTTAAAAAACTATTTAGCCGTCAATCTAGCGCTGAACATTTTACCACATTGATGGATAAAACCACCTCGGATCTTGATATTACCGACTTATTAAAAAAACCGATTCAAAAAGTGTCGGGCGGTGAAATGCAACGCATTTTATTAGCCAGAGCCTTAATAAGAAAACCTGACTTATTAGTTTTAGATGAGCCCGTTCAAGGTGTTGACTTACAAGGACAAACTGAAATATATGACTACATTAATAAAATTCGCCACGAGTATGGATGTGGCATATTAATGGTAAGCCATGATTTACATATTGTTATGAAACATACTGATGAAGTGCTGTGCTTAAACCAGCATATGTGCTGTACTGGCCACCCACTGAGCGTCAGTAAATCAACTGAATTTAAAGCTTTATTTGGTGATTTATCTGACAGCTTAGCAATTTATGAGCACCATCATGACGGTTCCTGTAGTCAAACGCACGGTCATACACACAATCACGCCCCAGAAGATTCAACTAAAAATATAAAAAACAAGGGAGCTAACTCATGAATTGGCTGCCTGACTTTATGCTTTACGCCTTAATTGGTGGAATGGGTTTAGCCATTATTTCTGCGCCTTTAGGGGTGTTTATGGTATGGCAAAGACAATCGTATTTTGGCGCAACACTAGCGCATTCAGCACTCTTAGGAATTAGCATTGGCCTTTTTTTACAAATAGACTTAACTCTAAGTGTCATTATTGTGTCTATGATTGTGGCGGCAATGATTTTTTGGCTAAACCATTTTAATCAACTCTCTTCAGACACCTTACTGGGGATATTGGCGCACAGTAGTTTGGCTTTTGGATTAATTTTAATTAGCTTACAAGACAATATTCAAGTTGATTTAATGTCCTATTTATTTGGTGATATTTTAAGTATTAACGCCGTCGACTTAAGCCTAATTTTATTAACCAGTATTTTAATACTGCTATTTTATGCGCAACACTGGCAATCATTATTAAACGTTACCCTCAATCCAGAACTGGCTCAGGTTGAAGGTGTAAATGTTAAACGTGTACAATTACTGTTTATTTTACTCTTAGCCTTTATGATTGCTTTATCAATGAAAATAGTCGGTGTTTTATTGGTAACGTCATTACTGATTATTCCTGCTGCTGCGGCCAGACGCTTATCTAGTTCACCTGAACAAATGCTGGGTTATAGTATTTTAATTGGTTGTTTATCCATTTTGTCAGGCCTGGTACTCTCCTACCAAGTTGACTTACCAACAGGCCCAAGCATTGTTACCACAGCCACAATTATATTTGTATTATTACTGCTCAAACCGCAACCTAATCAATAATTTATAGATATAAAAAAAGGGCTTAATAAAGCCCTTTTTTACTACTCTATGCATTTACATTTTAAACTCTTTGCAAAGTCACAAAATCAAAAGCATATTGGTGACGTTCATCTGCATCGTGATGCTCTCTGGCCACTTCTTTCCATTGCATTTGAGTCCAGTCTGGAAAAAACGTATCACCGTCAATATTAGCCTCAATTTGTGTAAGATATAAGGTATCCGCCTTAACTAACATCTCTTTGTAAAGCTGACCACCCCCCATAATAATCACCTCTTCAGCATTCGATAATTCTGCCAAAGCATCATCAACAGAACTAAAAACGCTTGCCCCTGGTGCATTAAAACCGGCTTGGCGACTAATCACAAAATTAGGGCGATTAGGTAACGGTCTTGAACCAATGGATTCAAATGTTTTTCTGCCCATAATCACAGGTTTACCGGTTGTTACCGATTTAAAAAACTTTAAATCATCAGGTAAATGCCAAGGCATATCATTGTCTAAACCAATTACTCGGTTATTTGCCATAGCGGCAATCATGGCAATCTTCATACTGATACCGAAGCCTTTATATGTGGGTGCGATTCATAATCGACAATTTCAAAATCATCAAATTTATAATCAAAAATAGTGTCTGGTTTACGTTTAATAACCAATTTAGGTAATGCATAAGGAGTACGCGTTATTTGCTCTTTAGCTTGATCCATGGTGTTATTGTACAAATGCACATCACCGCCAGTCCATACAAAATCACCAACGTCATACCCTGTTTGCTGAGCAATCATGTGTACTAATAAAGCGTAACTTGCAATATTGAAAGGTACGCCTAAAAACGTGTCTGCACTGCGTTGATATAATTGGCAAGAAAGCTTGCCATTAGCGACATAAAATTGAAAAAACGCATGGCAAGTTGCTAAAGCCATTTGCCCATTTTCTACATTTTGTTGTGGGCTAATTGATTCATCTGGTAAGTCTGCCGGATTCCATGCCGTCACAATCATACGGCGACTATTCGGGTTATTTTTTAAGGTTTCTACCACCTCAGCAATCTGATTAATAGTTTCGCCATTTGGTTTTTGCCAAGCGACCCACTGTTTACCATATAAAGGCCCTAAATCTCCCGATTCAGTTGCCCAAGCATCCCAAATACTTACGCCATTATCTTTTAGGTATTGAATATTGGTATCGCCCGTTAAAAACCACAATAACTCATGCACAATAGAACGTATATGCAGTTTTTTAGTGGTCACTAACGGAAACCCTTTTTGCAAATCAAAACGCATTTGGTAACCAAATACCGAACGTGTACCCGTACCTGTTCTATCGCCTTTGTCGGTTCCGTTTTCTAATATATGGGTTAATAATTCTAAATACTGTTTCATAATGATACGCTTTGTTTGTTAATGACTTAATAAGGCTAAAATAGTTTAAGGGGGATTAATATGAATAAATGCATTTTACCAGGCCTGGTAAAAACATTAAATTCATTACATTAAACCGCTGTTTTTACGTCTTTATTTGATTCTGCTTTGGTGTTATTTTTACTTTTATAAGCCATTAACCCTAGCCCGACTAAAATCATAGGAAGCGATAAAACCTGCCCCATAGTGACCCAACCCCAAAGTAAATAGCCCAACTGAACATCAGGCACTCGCCAAAACTCAACCGTAAATCTAAATAGACCGTAACCGACTAAAAACAGACCCGCAACAGAACCAGAGCTTCGTGGTTTTCTGGCATACCACGCTAATAAAGTAAATAATACAATACCTTCTAACAAAGCCTCTAAAAGTTGAGTTGGGTACTTCTGTACAGTTTGTTGTAACACGGGGTCATAGACCCACATACCTAAAGGTGAATCGGTTGTTTTACCCCATAACTCACCATTAATAAAGTTACCAATACGCCCTGTAAATAAACCAATGGGTATTAAAGGAGCCACAAAATCGGCCACTTGAAATAAGCTTTGATGTGTTTTTCTAGCAAATAAAATCATGGCGATCGTCACGCCCAATAAACCACCATGAAAAGACATACCACCTTGCCATACTTTAAATACGTCAAGCGGAGCAACCAAATAGTGACTTAAATCATAGAATAAAATATAACCAATTCGACCGCCTAATACCACACCCATAGCAACATAAAACAGTAGGTCTCCTACCATTTCACTGTTCCAAGGTTTAATTGTTTTAGCTCGATAAGTGCCGTAAAACCAGCCTAAAGCAAAGGCTAATAAATACATCAAACCATACCAATGTACCTGTAAAAAACCTAAATCAAGGGCGACGGGATTAATATTTGGATAAGACCACATAAGATAAATGTAAACTCACGTTAATTGGGCAAAAGAAATAACTTGGTTGCATTATATAGTTTCTAACTCTAAATACGTCAGAAAATGGTTAATAAACCTTTAAAACAATTCATCATTAGTTGGATAAAATTGAAACATAAAAAAACGACCTGAAGTGGTCGTTTAGATGAGAAAGATTATATTTTAAATTGATGAACCAACCGCTCTAACTTATCTGCCAAAACTTGCAAATGATTACCCGCCTGTTCTGTCCCTGTTGATCCGTTTGCTACCATTTCAGTGACATCATGTATTTGGGTAATATTTTGATTAATTTCTTGCGCTAACACACTCTGTGAATGTGCCGCACTTGACATCTGTTGACTCATTTTATTGATATCATCCATTAAAATAATCACTGGCTGCAATGCATCTTTAGTTTTAGAAATAGCATCACAACTCGCTTTAGTCGCACTTTGTCCTGCTTCAACCACATCGGCTGTTGTTAACGTTGCGTGACGAATTTTTTCAATAATTTGTTCAATTTGACGCGTTGAATCTTGAGTACGTTGTGCCAACCCTCGTACTTCATCAGCCACTACAGCAAAACCACGGCCGTGTTCACCCGCTCTTGCTGCCTCAATCGCCGCATTGAGGGATAATAAGTTGGTTTGTTCAGCAATCTCTCTAATCACATTCACCACAGTACCAATAGATTCGCTGTCTTCTCTTAACAATTTAACAGAAGCCGTCATTTCATCCATACCATTGGTAAGTTGTTGAATTTGGCCTGCTGTGTTCAACACCATTTCACCACCTTGTTTCACTCTTTCGGTGGCTTCATTGGTTGCTCTAGATGCATTATGCGAATGATCTTCAACGCTCTTAGATTTTTGAGTCATCTCAACCATAGAGGCAGATAAACCACCACTTGCGGATAACTGTTGTTGTGCGCCTGATTTTGCTTGAGTGGTAATTTTAAGTAAATCACAAGAGGAAACTTCTAACTCACGAATGGTGCTAGACACTTCTGACAGCATCTGATGAATTTTCTCAACAAATAAATTAAAGTGTTGTGCTAACTGCCCCATTTCATCTGAGCTATTAACCGGAAGTCTTCGAGTTAGATCTCCTTCACCTTCTGAGATATCCTTCATGGCTGCTGAAATTTCTTGAATAGGAGTCACCACAGAACGAGTTACTCTATTTGAAATAATCATGCCCGCTATCTGTCCAATACCAGATAAAAGTATTAATAAGATAATACTATTTAAACTAAGATCGAGTACATTTTCACTTGTTGCCTTCACTTTTGAAACAGCCAGCTCTGAAATAGACATAAGTTCTTTATCTAACGTATGGAATAACGGTTGAATTTTATTACTCATAAACCAAACATCCATGCGCCACTTATCACCGCCATGAATCCCTTTAACCACCATAAAGTGTTCACGATACGCTTCATACAAGCCTTCAAGATTACTTAAACCATCCTCTTCTTCAATCGTTAATTCGACCTGTTTTTGATTATTTAATCTTTTCATCACCGTTTCAAATTGATCAAGGTAGTTATCCGTTGCATCCGACATAACTTGACTTCTAAAGCCAATATACCCACGTAAACTACTGGTCACATTTAACCAATTCTTTTGTAAGGCCAGCAGATCACTAATCACTTTTTTACGCTGTGGCAATAAATCTGACAATTCAGAATCAATCATCATTGAGATAATTTGTTGAATCTGTTTGGCCACCGTCAACATATTGTTATTTACATATTTAAATGCAGGGAAATTATCTGCTCGATTTTTTTGAAAACTTTTAACATCGGTAACTAACCCATTAAGCTGCGCAAGATGCTGATCTAGTACTTTGTATTTATCTTTTAATATATTCTCTTCAACACCACTACCTGTTAGATTTTTTTGTGCCTTTGCCATATTTTTCTGAACAGAATCAATGCCTTTTTCATATTTATTAAGCAATTCTTCATCATTCATTAAGATGTACATACTTAAATCATTCATGCTTTTTTCTAGCAAAAAAGCTGATTCCATCGCGTCTAAGGCAACAGGCTGTTGTTCAGTTACCACATCTGACATATTTGAACGTACAACGTACAAATTTGCCGCTGCTTGAATGGTAATAATCGCTAAAACAGCCCAGATAACACCAAAACCAAAACGCATTTTTTGTTTAATTGTCAGTTTATTCAACCAATTCTTCATAACGCTTCTTCATTTTTTTGACACATAATGGTTTGTAAAAGCAAATTAAATGCCATTCGTTGGATTTTGGATTTTGAATATTCATGTCATTGAGAGGAGTGGAGCGACGTGGCAATCTATGGTGAATATGATTAAGCTTTGAAGATTACTGCTATAGCGGACTTGCAATAAGGTAAATTGGAGTTTTACCAGGCCTGGTAATTTTGAAACAATCTACCCTTAGATTTTGTTATAGATTGAGTTTTGGATGTTAGTTATTGCTTTATTTAACCCTTAACTTAACAACCCGTTAAATCAACTCAACGGGTAATTTATTGAATTTAACTATTATCTAACGGGATAATTACCACGAGCAATTAAACCGCCATCCATTGTTAAAACAGAACCTGTCATCCATTTAGCGGCATCTGACAGTAAAAAAGCCGTTGCTTCACCCATCTCTTCGGTCGTACCATAACGCCCTGCTGGCATTTGTTCACACCATTTTTTTTCCATAGAGGGTTCATGCAAGATTTTATTAGTCCGTTCAACAGGCACAACTCCAGGAGCCAATCCATTAACACGTATACCAAATTTACCCCATTCTACGGCCTGAACTTTTGTAATGGCATCTAATCCCATTTTAGAGGCTGAATAGGCCGAAAACCATTCACAAGTTGCCTGTCCATGAATACTACTGTTATTCACAATAACACCAGGCTGTTTAGCCTTAATACAGGCATTGGCAAAAGCCACGCTTAATTGATATGGCGCTTGTAAATTAACAAGTAAAGTCTCTGCAAACTTCTCACCTAAAGGATCGTTTAGCGCAGTGCTTTTAGTGACAATACCAGCATTATTTACTAAACCATCTAATCCACCAAATAGTGACCAGGCCTGATAAAAAAAGTCTGGTAAACTCGCTAAGTTTTTAAAATCACATTTAAGCAATTTTGCTTTAGCACCCAATTGTTTTACTTCTTGCAGTGTATTTTGAATACCAGACACATTACGGTTGTAATGTAAAACAAGCTGACAACCTTCACGAGCTAATACTTTAGCCATACCTGCACCAATACCACTTGAAGCACCGGTAATTAAAATTCGTTTATTTTTTAAACCTGTCATTCTTTAACCCTGTTCGTTAATTACGAACTTTATGTGTATTTATTATCTTACAAGAGAACATTTAACTATTTGATATACCGGTAAAATCTTTTATTTATTTAATATATTAAGTAGTTGCTCTACAATTTTTTCAGTGGCCTGCGTTTTAGCTTGGTAACGAATATTAATAGACGCTGTAACACGCTTTTCTGGCTGTTCACACCAAAGTGTTAATGCGCTGGCAAGAGCTTCTGCCGTAAGCTCGTTCTGCTGAATTATTTCACCCCCATCAAGATCAACCAATGCTTGAGCATTTGCGGTTTGATGGTCGTCCACCGCATGTGGATAAGGCACCATAATAGCGGGCCTTGCGCAGGCCATTAATTCACTGACTGTTAGAGCACCTGAACGACATAACAACATATCTGCACTAGCATAGGCTAAAAGCATATTGTCTATAAACGGCACAACATCCGCTTGCATACCCGCTTTTTCATAGGCTTTTTTAGCTTGTTCTAAAGTTTTTTCGCCCGTTTGGTGTTTCACCACTGGTCTAATGGATTCGTCCATTAATGCAAGGGCTTTTGGTAGGGTTTCATTTAAGGCTAAGGCTCCGCGACTTCCGCCTAAAACCAACAAGTGACATGGCTGTGTGTTTTCAACAATATCTATATCTTCCAGGCCTGCTCTTACGGGGTTACCAATATTAATAACATTTTTACTTGTTATTTTATTTTGCGGAAACGCTGTAATGACTAAATTTGCAAAACGAGAGAGTAGTTTATTGGTTAAACCTGGGATGGCATTTTGTTCATGTAAAACTAATGGTATGCCTAATGATTTTGCGGCTAACCCACCTGGACCACACACAAACCCACCCATTCCTAAAACTAAATCTGGCTGAACTTTTTGCATTATTTTCTTAGCTTGTGACCATGCTTTAGCTACATTTATAGGCGCTTTTAACCAACCTTTTAAACCATTACCTCGTAAACCTTTAATTGAAATGGTATACAAAGGAATTTGTGCATTATTTACCCAAGTGGCTTCCATACCACCTTCTGTTCCCAACCAAAAAACGTCAATATTTTTTTGTTTTAATGCGTCTGCCAAAGCAATACCAGGGAAGACATGTCCACCCGTACCGCCAGCCATAATTAATATTTTTTTTCTTTGCGCCATACTTTTCTTCTGCTTATAAAAGAGAACTAAAGCTAGATATCTTTAGTTATTTAGAAATGACAATTCAAGCTAACTTCCTGCTACGCCGCGCGATGGAGAAACTCGTCTTGTTTTAGGTGTTTTACGTTTTGTTTTTTGTTTTTCTTGATCTTCTTCGGGCTCTTTATCCACTTCTTCTTTAGGCTCTCTAGGATGATAACGAGTTTCATAATCTACCCTAAAGACAATGGCTAAAGCAATGCTGAGTAATAAAACACTACTACCGCCATAACTCATAAAGGGAAGTGTTAATCCTTTGGTTGGAAAAGCGCCAAGATTAACTCCCATATTGATACCCGCTTGAAGAATAATCCAAATACCAATACCGTAAGCGATCATGCCGCCAAAAAAGTGATTCGCTTGTATCCCTTTTCGTCCAATTCTAAACAGACGGTACAAAATAGATAAATACAGTATGACTAAAAAAATAACGCCAAAAAAGCCAAATTCTTCTGCAAAAATTGAGAATAAAAAGTCGGTATGCGCATCTGGTAGGTACAAAAGCTTTTGCACACTAGCGCCCAAACCGACCCCAAACCATTCTCCACTGCCCGACGCAATTAGGGCCTGAGTGAGCTGATACCCCGCACCAAATGGATCTTGCCAAGGATCTAAAAAGCTACTGACTCGTGCCATACGATATTTGGATGTAACCACCAAGGCAACCAATATCGTGACCATAGGCAAAACCGTTAATACAAAATAACGCCAAGGCGCACCTGCAATCAACAACATTCCTGTAATAATAACGGCAATAACAAAAGTACTGCCGTAGTCAGGTTCCATCAACAGTAAAATTGCCATTAAACCAAACGGTAAAGCTAATCGTATGACCGCACTAAAATCTTCTTTAACTGCAGAAGCATGTCTATCTAAATAGCCTGCCATAAACAGCACGATAGCCAGTTTCATAAACTCAGAAGGTTGAAAGTTCATAACAATAAGCGGTAACCAGCGTTTACTACCATTTATCTCGCGGCCAAAAAGCAACACAGCAATAAGCAAAAAAATAGCAAACAAGAAAATTTTACCGCGATGTTTTTCCCAAAAGGCGAGCGGAATTTGAAAAAAGATATAAGCGGCTACCGCTCCCATTCCCATAGACATAAGCTGCCTAAAAAAATAATGGTCTGGGTTACCAAAACGCGTTTGGCTAATGGCAACGGAACTGGATGCCACCATTGTTAATCCAGTGACAGCTAATATCACTATAAAACCAAGTAGCCAAAAGTCCATTGGCCAGGATTTATTTTGTTGTTGAATATTGTAAATAAAAGCTTTCATCAGTATTTTGGCTCGTTACCAGTTTATTTACGTTATAGACAAATTGTCTTTATAACTATTTTGGGCATTGTGTTTAACTTAATAATATTTATTAATAATATTTCGGTTAAAAATGGCTAAAACACACCTGTTTTTTGTTGATTCAGGCAACTCGACTCTAACCCATATTTTGTTCATTAATGTGAATCACATTACAAGCTTGATGCACTAATTCAACAAAGTGTTCGCCACGTTGTACATAGTTAGCATATTGATCAAAACTAGCACATGCCGGTGAAAACAAAACACAATCATTTGGTAAAGCGTTTTCTAAAGCTATGGCAACGGCTGAAGCAAGGTCTTCAACTTTGGTTACAGTTAATGTTGCCGCATTGACTTCTTCTTGCCGTATCGCCGAACCAATGACATCTTGATCTCTACCAAATAAAATAACATGTTTACAAAATTCATATATTGGCTGTTTTAATGCTGAAAAGTCGGCATCTTTACCTACACCTCCAGCAATTAAAATCATTTGCCCTGAGGTTTGACTATCTATAGATTGTGTATTTTTAATTTGTTCGCCAATGCTTTCAATTGCAGTAATAGTCGCCCCAACATTTGTGCCTTTTGAATCATTTATCCAGGCAATATCATGTGCGATTTGCACTAACTGTGTACGATGCGGTAAACCAACAAACTCGCTAAGTACTTTTTCAAAGTGTTTATTTTCAATATTAAAAGGTTGGCATAAGGCTAATAACGCCAGCGCATTTAATACATGATGTTTGCCCTGTAATTTCATAGCGTTCATCGGTACTTGCGGAGTATTTCCATGCCCTAACCAGGTTTCACCATTATGTTGCAGTAATCCATAATGACTATCGTTTTGGATATAGTTATCATCGGCACAAAAACGTACTACTTTGCCATGATGAATTAATCCTTCTAGCCCAAAATCTTTTGGAACTACGGCTAAATCGGTTTCAGCAAATACTTTGGTTTTGGCATGAATATAATCTTCAATGCCTAAATATCGATCCATATGGTCTTCCGATATATTTAATACCGTAGAAGAGATGGTGGCTAATGAATAGGTGGTTTCTAATTGAAAGCTCGACAACTCAAGCACATATACATCATATTCATTATCATCAATTAATAGGTCTAAAGCAGGTAGACCAATATTACCGCCTACACCCACAGAATAACCCGCTTCTTGCAGGGCTAAACCTGCCAAGGTTGTGACTGTACTTTTACCATTTGAACCCGTAATGGCCATAACCGGCGCACCGACTGCTCTGGCAAACAGTTCAATATCACCAATAATTTGTTTATCTAATTTTTGTAATGCCGTAACCCAAGGCTCTGTTATTGCAATACCAGGACTTAAAACAACAAATTCAATTTTTTTAAGCCAAGAATTGGGTATTTCGCCTAAGGCAAACTGCACATCAGGAAACGTATGTTGCAACTCAGACACATCTAAATCTGCACGGGTATCAAACGCTAAGCAAGGCTCTTTTAGAGCCTTAAAATAGCGCAAAACAGATTGCCCCGTCACCCCTAACCCAGCTATTAAGTACATTTATAAACTCTCTTTAAAGCGTATTTAACCGATTAGCGCAGTTTTAAACTGGCTAAACCAATTAATACCAAAATAATGGTAATAACCCAAAAACGCACAATCACTTGCGATTCGTGCCAGCCTTTTTGCTCATAATGGTGATGCAATGGCGCCATTAAAAAGATGCGCTTTCCACGTAACTTAAATGAACCAACTTGCAATATAACTGACACGGTTTCTGCCACAAAAATACCACCCATAATAAACAGAACCAATTCTTGTTTTACCGCTACGGCCATACCCCCTAAGGCAGCACCAATCGCTAATGAACCTACATCTCCCATAAAGACTTGTGCAGGGTGTGCGTTAAACCATAAAAAACCTAAACCAGCACCCACTAATGCGGCTGCCAATATTGTCAGCTCTTCTACCCCCGGAATATAAGGAATATTTAAGTAGGCGGAAAAATAGACATGACCAGAAAGATAAGCAAACACGCCCAATGCCGCAGAAATCATAACCGTTGGCATAATGGCCAGGCCATCTAAACCATCGGTTAAATTCACGGCATTTGAGGTTCCCACAATAACAAAATACCCTAGTACGACTGTCCACGCACCTAAGTGAATAACGGTATCTTTCATATATGGGATTAATAAGTCGGTTTCTGCAGGCACCGTGGCTAAGGCAAAAATGGCATAAGCGGTGGCAAACCCAATAATAGACTGCCATAAATATTTGGTACGAGCGCGCATACCATTTGGATCTTTGTAAACGACTTTTTTATAATCATCTACAAAACCAATCACCCCAAAACCAAACATAGATAACGTAATAATCAATAAATAATGGTTGGTTAAATCCCCCCACAAAACAACCGCCATAGCAACTGAAAATATAATCATGGTACCGCCCATGGTTGGCGTACCGGCTTTGATTAAATGGGTTTGTGGTCCATCTTGTCGAATGGCTTGACCCACTTTTAAACGGGTAAGCCAACGTATCATGGATGGCCCGACAAGAAACGATAACACTAAGGCGGTTAACACACTCATAATCGCACGCATGGTGATGTAATGAAACACCCCAAAACCTGAGATATATTGCTGTAAATAATCTGTTAAATAAATGAGCATGTCATTGTTTCCTCTAAGCCAGTCGAGTTGTGTGTATAAATATTTAGACCTTTAATCACTTTTGTGCGCAGATGGGTTTTAGGCTTGGTGACCTTTTTAGTTACTGCTGTCTGTTTTTTTTACACTCTGTAAAATGTTTTGTACCACCATTTCCATCTTGGCGCTTCTTGAACCTTTTACTAATATATTCATTGCCTTCTGTTGGTTATCAGGCTGCGATAATATCGCTAATAAATGATTAGCTAAAGCGGAATGTGTTTCAAAATAATGTGCATTTTCGCCAAAAACATTGGGCATATTTTTAGCCGCCTCACCAAATACAAATAGATATTTAATCCCTTTAATTTTGGCGTATTCTGCTATTTGCTGATGTACTTGTTGTGAGGTTTTGCCAATCTCTGCCATGGCACCCAAACACAAAATTGCCAGGCCTGGTAAAGAGACTAACGCATCAATACCAGCCTTAACAGATTCTGGGTTGGCATTATAACTGTCATCAATTAACCAACCATGATTTATTCGGGTTTTTTGCAGCCTTCCTGCAACGCCTGTAAAATTTACCAGGCCTGGTAAAATCTGATTCCAGTTTAAACCTGCAGCCAATGCTATTGCAGTACAACCTGCGGCATTCATGGCATTATGTAAACCCAATACAGGCATTTGTACTCTATGCACCGCAACATCTTTGTTATTGCCATTAATGATTAAATCAAAAGCAATTGAGAGGCTATCCTCTTTGTTCTGACTTGCTTGATTAACTTGATTATTAGCAGTTGTAAAGTTGGCTAATTTCACTTGCGCATTTTTGGCTGTGCCAAAACTAATGACATTTTTTACATTCATCTTTTCTAAGCTAAACAACCAATCTTTATAACCGTTTGTATCGGTATTTAAAATCGCTACACCTGGTTTACGACCAGGTATTTTATTTAGCCCTTCAAAAATTTCACCTTTGGCTTTTATAACACCTTGCAAGCTTCCAAATCCTTCTAAATGCGCGCCAGAGGCATTATTTATCATGGCGATATCAGGTAAAGCTAAGGCGGTTAAATAGGTAATTTCATGCTGATGGTTTGCCCCCATCTCTATAATCGCAAATTGATGTTCAGGTCTTAGATTCAATAAAGTCCGTGGCACACCAAAATCGTTATTTAAATTGCCTTCGGTTGCCAGCGTATTACCCACGTTTGAAAAAATGTTTTGCAACAATGATTTTGTGGTGGTTTTACCATTACTACCTGTTACGGCTATCAATGTTTCTACCGGCATTTGTAAACGATGCCAGCGGGCAAATTCACCCAATGCCACACGTGTATCAGCAACTTGTACACCGGGCACAATGACATCAATATCATCCGAAACCAAAACCGCTACTGCACCTTGTTGAATGGCTTTATCTATAAAAACGTGACCATCAAAGTTTTCACCTTTAATGGCAATATATAAAGCCCCAGGTTGTAAGGTACGAGTATCCGTACTGATGGAGGTAAATTTAACCGTATCAGAAATGGGACCAATTCTATCGCCATCGGTACTTTCACAAAGTTGTTCTAACGTCCAAAAGAACATATTTGTTTCCTTATTAATCGCACTAACATCGTTATTGCCATTGAGTTGATTTTGCAAATTTTCTACAAGCTGTTCAGAAGTTTCTGTTGCCGTTATTTGAGTCATCATTGTTGCAACCAATTTTTTACCACTGCCGCATCACTATAAGGGTGTTTTACCCCTTTTATTTCTTGGTACTCTTCATGCCCTTTGCCAGCAATAACAATAATATCTTCTTTTTTAGCCAGACTTAACACAGATAAAATAGCTTGAGTTCTATCTATCTGTTGCATCGCTTTTTGCGGAAAACTTAAGCCTTTTTCGATCTCTTTTATAATCTGTTCTGGCTGTTCATCTCGTGGGTTGTCGGTTGTTACCATTATGTTATCCGCCAAGTCTTCTGCCACTTTTCCCATTAATGGACGTTTGCCTTGGTCACGATTACCACCGCAACCAAATACCACTGTTAATTTACCTTTAGATTCTTGTAAATGCGCTTTAACCGCTTTTAATACTTGTTGTAAAGCATCTGGCGTATGTGCAAAATCTAAAATAATCGTTGGCGATTTAGCCAATATTTGCATTCGACCTGCAACCGATTGAAGAGTCGGAATTTTTGCAAAAACTTGCTCTGCATTAAAACCGTTCACCAATAATATAGATGAGGCACAAAGGCAATTTTCTAAATTAAACACTCCCATTAATGGCAGTTTAATCCCGTTAAATTCCTGATTCTCTTTTTGAGTAGTCCCGCTATTGGCTTTGTCTTTAACCATAGCGTCAAACATAATGCCATCTGGCGTTAACTGACTATTAACGCATTGTAAATTGGCTTGCTCTGTATAAGAGTGAGTGCCGTAACACCACTGATTATTGTGTGTATTATTGGCTAATAAACATAAGTCTTGACCCACAGCATCATCTAAATTAATAACCTGATTTTGTGTTTTATATTCTGTAAATAAGCGTTTTTTGGTTTCTTTATATGCGCTCTCTGTGCCGTGAAAATCAATATGATCACGCGTTACTTGAGTCAGCGCAACGGTTTGAAAAACGACCCCTTGAATTCGCCCTAAACACAAACCATGCGAAGACACTTCCATAATGACCCATTCAATGCCTTGTTGATAAAACTCATGCAATAATCTATGCACAGTCACACTTTCTGGAGTGGTGTTGTTTGACTGCTTAATAGCGTCAATTGGCCCATTGCCTAAAGTACCAATAAGTGCCACTTTTTTACCCAATTGTTTTAACAACTGCCCTGTAAAAAAAGCGCTTGACGTTTTTCCATTAGTACCAGTAATACCAACCACTTTTATTTTTTGACTGGGTTGGTTATAAAACCAAGCGGCAAAATCACCTATAAATGTTTTTATGTCTTTAACAATCCACACTTCTGTTTTAGGTTTATTACTTTGTTGTAATGATTCTTGCAGTAATAAGTTTTCAGCTTTCGTTAAGTTTCTATCGCAAATTACCAGGCCTGGTAATTTTGTTAAAACCTGCTGTAAAAAATCAATACCGTGTCGCTGCTCACCTTCAATCGCTAAAAACAAATCACCTTGTGTAATCTCTCTTGAATCTAATGAACAGTGTTTAATCAAACTCTGTTTTTGATTTTTACCAGGCCTGGTAATTTCATTTTTTTGATAAGCCTTTAAACAAAGATTACGATCAAAACAAGCAGAGTATTCCACCAAAAATTGCGCTATTTGTTCAACCGTTTTAGCTTGTTGATCTGTTTTTTGGTTAGTAACTACCATACAAACAACCCATCATTTATGATTCACTAATAACTCGTCAGGCGGAACATCTCGTAAGCGCAAAGCTTCTTCCATGACTTCTTTAAAGACAGGTGCGGCAACAGCACCTCCATAGTAAATACCGCGACTGGGTTCATTGACGACCACAATCATAATCATATTAGGGTTAGAAACCGGCACAATACCTGCAAATAAAGAGAGATAGCTGTTCTTTTCATAGCCTCCACCACGATTTGTTTTATGTACAGTACCCGTTTTACCTGCAACACGATAACCAGGAATTTGCGCCTTAGGTGCAGTACCCCCTCTTGCGACTACGGTTTCCATCATTTCTAAAACTTCTTTAGCCACCTTTGGTTTCACTAATTGTTTACCTTCTGGCGGCTGATTAAGTTTAATTAAACTCAATGGCAGTATTTCACCTTGATTTGCAAAGAGAAGGTAAGCATGTGCCAAATCTAAAACATTGGTGTTAAAACTATACCCAAATGATGTTGAGGCTTGGTCTATTTTTTCCCACTGATCTGCAGGTTTTAAATACCCTAAAGCTTCACCAGGCAAAAACAATCCACTCTCTTGACCTATACCAATATCTGCAAAAAAACCACGTTGCTGTTCGCGTGTTAATTTAAAAGCAATTTTTGATGCGCCAATATTACTGGACATTTGAATCACTTGTAATGGCGTTATAATCCCGTGATCTCGAGTATCGGTAATTCGATTACCTTGAATATGCATTGAACCAGGACGTGTATCAATTTCGGTTTTAGTTGTAATAACGCCTTCATCTAAAGCCTTGGCAATAGTAAAAGGCTTCATGGTTGAACCAGGTTCCATTAAATCGGTTACGGCTCTATTTTTAATGCCAGCACCTTTTCTTTGTGCCGGATTATTTGGGTTAAAACTAGGAAGGCTAACCATAGCCAAAATCTCACCTGTTTTGGCATCTAATACCACAGTACTAGCCGATTTAGCTTGATGTTCAATCATGACCTTTTTTAAAGCCCTATAAGCAAAATACTGAATATTTTGATCAATGCTCAACGTCATGGGTTTACCAGGTTTGGCATCTTTAATGTCTTTTATAAAATCAACAACATGGCCCGCTCTATCTTTAACCACTTGTTTGGTACCGGCCACACCTTTAAGCCAACCGTTATAGGCGAGTTCAATCCCCTCTTGCCCGTTATCGTCAATATTGGTAAAACCTAACAAGTTGGCACTGCTTTCTCCTGCAGGATAGTAACGACGATATTCACCTTGGGTATACACGCCCGTTAAATGCATTTTTTCTATTTTTTTAGCCACATTTGGCACAAGACCACGTTGTATATATAAAAAACGACGTTTAGGATGTTTGTAAATTTTTGAGCTAATTTTTGACCGATTTACGCCCAACACTTTCGCTAACCGAGAAGTGGTATAGCGATAGCGGTTAATTAAACGCATATCCACCCAAATAGAGGGTAATACTTTATTAACTTCAACATGCTTAGTCGGTGTATCGTAGCTTAACCCTACATATTTAGTGTAAGTACCTGGCAAGTCTAATTTTGCTAATTGATCAATAATTGACTTATCAGTGACTTGTTTAATAAAACTGAGTTTTTTATATCGATTCTGTTTACCTAAAGCCGTCAGTTCAGAATCACTTAATCCTAATAATTCAAGAAAAGCTAAATAGTTTTGTTCGTGCTTAATCACTTCTTTTGGATCAACCCAAACGGAAGCCATTGGGGTACTTAACGCTAATAAACTGCCATTTCTATCATAAATTTCACCTCTCGGTGCAGGTATGGCAATATTTCTAATTTGACGTTTATCACCCTCCGCTTGTAAAAAATCCGTTTTAATCACCTGTACATAAAAAGCACGTACACCAATAGCCACAAACCCTAAAAATATTAAGGCATATACAACTGAATCACGTTTAATGCTCAACTTGTTCAGCCTCAGAATGGTTATTATTCATGTTTTCTAACTTAGGAAGGGTGGGGTCTATATACAAATATTGAAAATGCTCTTTATCTAGAGTCATACCCAGTTTTTGTTTTGCAATTTGTTCAACCATATTGGGAGAAGTAAGATGTTTTTTTTCTAACATTAAACGCCCCCATTCTTCTTTAGCAACTAGGGATTGTTGCAAAGATTGATAGTATTGAGACTCAATATTTCGAATTTTATGTTGAACATGAACAATAGCCAGCAAACTTGCTAAAACAAGAGTGACTAAAATAAACAGAAAAAACCCACGCCACTTAAATGCTTTTAAGTGAGTGGGTTCTGGGAACCTATCTTGCATATCGAGAGCCCGACAGTGCAATGTTAGACATAACTTTGCATTATGACAGTTGGACAAACTGCCAAAATATGCAAAGTTAGTCTGCTTGGCGTCTTAAGAAAGCAGGAATATCTAAATAATTAGAACTTTCCATACTTCCTGCCGTTGCGCCATTGACAACCATCTTAGGGCGAACAACTTCTTGTTCGGTCGACAATAAATCTGGTTGGGTCATTTTAGCTGCTGGCTTAACATTCGAGTTAACAACCTGAGTTGCCTCTTCTACAACAGGCGCCGCTTCAGTTTGTTTCACTTCTTGGTTTGCTTTAACGGCTTGCAAGTTAGGCTTAACGACTTCAGGCTTACCATTTGCATTCATAGCCGATTCTAAACCTGTCGCTACAACGGTTACACGAATCTCATCGGTCATAGATTCATCAACTGATGTACCAATAATAACACGAGCATCGGCTGCCGCAACTTGATCAATTACATCACCTACTTCGTTAAATTCACCTAAAGTAAAATCAAGACCACTTGTAATGTTCACTAAAAGTCCACGAGCACCTGAAACAGAAATATCTTCTAACAGTGGATTAGCAATCGCTTTTTCAGCGGCCTTAATCGCGCGGTCTTCACCAGTAGCGTGACCTACGCCCATCATAGCCATTCCGCGCTCACCCATAACAGTACGTAAATCTTCAAAATCCACGTTAATCATACCTGGGCGAGTTACTAACTCAGAAATACCTTGTACCGCACCAAACAACACTTCGTTTGCATAATCAAATGCCTTAGCCAAAACAAAGTCACGACCTAGCACTTTTAACAATTTATCATTTGGAACCGTAATTAAAGAATCCACATGCTCTTGAAGCTCAGAAATTCCAGCTTCTGCAATGTGATTACGACGTTCAAAACCAAACGGTTTGCTAACCACACCTACGGTAAGAATACCCATTTCACGTGCTGCTTGTGCAACTACCGGAGCTGAACCTGTACCTGTTCCACCGCCCATACCAGCGGTAATAAATACCATATCAGCACCTTTAAGGCTTTCTTTTACTGCATCAATATCGTCTTTAGCGGCTTGTCTACCACGCTCTGGATCTGCACCAGCACCTAAACCACCCGCACCCAACTGAATACAAGTATCAACAGATGCATTCTCTAAGGCTTGTGCATCGGTGTTAGCACACATAAACTCAACGCCTTTAACGTTAGAGCGTACCATATAATCAACGGCGTTACCGCCGCCTCCGCCGAGTCCTATAACTTTAATGACTGGCATACCAGGTGTCCGAACTGGTGTAACTTCTTTTCCTACAAAATTCATGGCGACGATTCCCCTTAATCAACATGATAAACAGTAAACAACGTAAATTTTTTAATCTTTTAACGATTCTTTTCGTTAAATTTTTTCAGCAATTCTCAATACCGCACTACGAGATCTTGAGTTTTGCTTGCACTCCTCTGTGCTTGGAAAGATAGGCTTTCCGACTTTCTTCAACACCGGTTCTATGACTTCTAACTGAATCGGTGAATCTGGAAATAGGTCTCGAATCCTAGACTGGTCACGAATAAACACTTTTACTATTCGATCTTCTAGCGAATGAAAGCTAATTACAGAAAGCCTTCCTTTTGGTGCCAATATTTCAATCGCAGATTCTAATACATTTTTTAATACATCCAACTCACGGTTAACGGCAATGCGAATGGCCTGAAAAGTACGAGTCGCTGGATGTTTATTTTTTTCGGTCTTTGGCGAAACTCTTTGTACCAATTTCGCCAAATCTAACGTGGTTTGAAGTTCATCTCTTTCAGATGCTTCTTTTATCTCTCTGGCAATTCGACCAGAAAAGCGTTCTTCACCGTAATTCTGTAAAACCAATTTTAAGGTTTTTTCATCAACCTTCTTTAACCACTCTTTAGCACTTAATCCTTCTTCAGGATTCATTCGCATATCAAGTGGCCCTTCACGCATAAAACTAAAACCACGTTCTGCGTCATCTAATTGTGGTGACGAAACACCTAAATCTAATAACAGCCCGTCAATTTTTCCAACCAATCCTCGGGCTTCACAAAACTGTTTAACATCTTCAAAACTGCCATACTGAATTTCAAAACGTGAATCCGTAATATGTGCGTTTGCATATTCAATCGCTTCAGGATCTTGATCAATGGCAATCAAACGACCATTTTCACCTAATCGTTTTAGCAATTCAGCGCTATGTCCACCGCGACCAAAAGTACCATCAATATAGATACCATCAGGTTTTATATTTAAACCATCTAACGATTCATTTAAAAGAACTGAAAAATGTGTTTCTTGTGAATCCACGTTGCACCTTTGCTTTGTGCCACATTAAGTAGCCATTTATTTACAAGCTTAAGCTTGCAAGTGATTCTGAAATTTCATTCGTTTTAGCCGTACCCAACATTTCTGGTCGACTTTCATCCCAAGCTTCTTGTGACCAAAGCTCAAACTTATTACCCTGGCCTAGTAAAATAGCCGGTTTATCAATATTGGCATGCTCTCTTAACAAGCTCGGTAATAAAACACGACCTTGTGAATCAATTTCCATTTCTGAAGCATGACCTAATAGCAAACGCTGGTACAATCTAGCCTGAGGATCAACGTTTGGTAAAGACATCAATTTACGTTCAATGATTTCCCATTCATCCAGGGTATAAATCAATAAACAAGGGCTATGCAAATCAATCGTGGCCACCAATTGGTTGTCACTTGCGTCAGCAATAGACTCACGATACTTCTTAGGGATAGCCATTCTTCCCTTAGCATCGATATTGACCGAATTGATTCCTCTAAAAAAAAGCATCTTTACCACTTTTCACCACTTTGCCCCACTTGGTGCCACTATATGTAGTTTTAACGCCACTGTCAACTGGCCAAAAAGGCAAATTCTATTTACTGACAACAACTTAGCGTGTTTTTAAGAAAATAAGAAAAAATTTTACATAAAATATTTTACTTATATTTCATAAGCTTACAGCAAATACAAAAAAGTTTTTTTAACTAAAGACACCAACATTTTGTCTTATCCTGAGTAAAATTACATAGAGCCTTAAAACCCTTTAAAACCCCATATATAGAATTCTAAAAACACATAACAACTACATATAGTATCTAAAATTTTATTGGAAATTTTTTTAAACAAAAGTGGGGATTTTTTCCCTTTTTTTTAAAAAAATTAAAAAAAGTGGCGTTTATGACCTTTTTTCTAAAAAAGTAAAATGAGATATAGATCAACAAAGAGAGCGGTAAATATTTTAAAAGACGCTCACCCAACCAAACAACTAAAGAGATTTAGTTTTGAGCAAGCATATCTATTGGGGTAGTTGCTTAGATGAACAGAAAGGGTGTTTGTACCGTGAACCAATACAATCCCGCTATATTTGCAATAACGGTTAACCAAAAGATAGAACGAAAAGGTTGTTTTTGGGTTTTGTGTCTGAGTTTTTGCTGTGCCATCAATGCACCAGGCCAACCACCTATTAAAGACAATATATGCAAGGTATTTTCTGATGTGCGCCAACGGCCATTTTGGGCAGCCGATTTATCGGCCCAATAGACAATAAAGGTCAATAGACTAAACCCGAAATAACTAAGAGGTATCCAGTAGTTCGATACTTCTATCAAAGAAAATAAAGTAATCGCCACTAATGATAAAAAAGCGACGATGGTGCTAATTGCAAAACGAGAAGACGATTTTTCGTATGGTAAAAAGTCACCACATAACATAGCGGCTTTACCACATGCCCTTCCTTGTATATCTTTTGCATGAATAAAACTGATTTTTTGGCCAACCTCTGGCTTCCAATTAAACTCTTTAATATGAATAAAGACGTCTTTATTACCACTCTCATTATTTAAAAGCTTAATAAATCCAAAACCTTTTTTATAATCCCATGAAGTGATTTCGCCTTGCACTCTCATTTTATACTCCATATATTTATACACCGCTACAATATACGCATTATAACCAATCAAGTAATAATAAATAATAATAAAAAATAATTTAATTTATAGGCAGTCAAGCATACTAACAACGTCATTTCTGTATGGAACAAGCGACATTAATCGCCAAGTAGAACAAGTACAAACGTTAAAGAAAGTAGAATTTGAGTATTTTGATATTTGATTTGTGAGGGGAAAAAGAAAAAAGTGGGTCTATAAGCCGGGTTCTGTACTCTTGCGAGCGACAACCATTCATCTGGACTAAACATCACTGCTAGCCTCAAGCAACCTACCCGAAAACTCCTGCGAGCAGCAGGTTGTAACAAGCAAGCTTGCTACGGTGTTTTCCTATTTGGTCTTGCACCGGATTGGGTTTTCACTGCCACTTTTGTTACCAAAAGCGCGGTGCGCTCTTACCGCACCATTTCAACCTTACCTGTTCACGCAAGCGTGTCATCGGCGGTATATTTTCTGCTGCACTGTCCGTCAGCTCTCACTGCCCAGCCGTTAGCTGGAATCCTGCTCTATGGTGCCCGGACTTTCCTCCGAAGAGTAAACTCTTCCGCGGTTGTCCGACCCACTTTTTAGATTGCGTATAGTACAGTAATGTTCTACAAAAGGCGAATTAAGAATTTAGCTAAATATAAACTAAAAATCATACCCTTTATTCATGGTTTTTTGTTTTAAAGAATATCTAATCAAGTCCAACAATACCGGCTCTCGGTACAATCGTTAGGCCAGAAATAACAATCATTACAAAGACTATCCTCAGGCTTGACCAAAAGTTATTCGTTACCAGGCCTGTAAAAAATTATCAAATTAATTCCGATACCACCAATAAACACTCTATTAAGATACGTTATAGAACTAATGGATTTCAATTGCCGTTTGTGCAAGCTCTTTAGCTAGTTTATTTCTAAAACGAAATGGTACTTTTTGATTAATCATAATGGCAAAAGGTAAAAATTTTTGTTGTTTTTGCACATAGCCCGCCAAAGTGCTTACGCCAATTAATGTACCTGACTTTGCATACACGCTGGTTTCTATTTGCGGTAGCAAGTTCTTCCACGGTGTAAAGGCTTCTAAAACATCCACCAGCTGACTTGGGGCTAATTGATTATTTCTAGAAAGCCCTGCTCCATCTTCTATATGAAATTTTTGCCAATGAAACTGTTTTGAAAGTAAAGCTTGATACGCTTTCTGCACTTTTTGCTGTGTAGCGGGTGCGCCATACATTTCTGCCCCTATATTTAATGCGAGTTGATTCGCAATAAAATTGGTTGAATATTTCATCATGGGTTTAATAATTTCGGCCAAATCTTTACTATTTAAATGGGTATAGATTTTTTTTGGAGGTTTAGCTGCATCTTGATCTACGTTTGCAAAAGAAACCTGTTTGCCCACCGTAATGTTATTTTGATGTAAAAATTCCCCTAACAATTCAGCAAAATAACGTTCATTTAACTGTGCGTCATTACCTAAATTAACACGTTTGTTATTGGATTTTGTATACCCTTTAATCGTTTTTGCTATTTTTAAACCCGATGCTGTTAAAGGGGTTTGTGGCTCGGCAGATGTTAATCTTTGACCCTTTTTATGAATATAAATACTATTGAAATTAGCGGCTATTGCAGCTGGAATAGCATCATAAGGGTTATCCGTTTCGCCTGTACCAGGCATTACCAGGCCTGGTAAATAATAACTCGCGTCTAATTGAATACCTGCCAATTGAGTCACGTTCAATTTAGAGAGTTTAGCGGCTAAGTTTTTAGCTAATATTTGCAGTTCTTCTGACACCAGAAAAGGGTCACCGTAGCCTTTCACAATTAATATAGGCAATGCATTAACTTGTTGTTTAAGGTAAAACTCGGTTTTAAATCGGTGTTTTTCGCCCCAATGTTGCAAACTTAATAAAGCAGTAATCAGTTTTGTAGTAGATGCAGGTACAAAAAATTGCTGGGCATTTTTAGCGTCTAAAAGTTGATAATTTTCATCAACAAATAAAAAACCTGCATCATTAAGCTGGGCAAAATGTTGCCAATTTGGGCCATCTAAAGTTACTGGTTTTTGCTGATGATTATCTTGTTGATGATTATAAAGTGTATTAACGTCAGTAGTCTGAGCGGCACTGGCCAAATTTACAGACATAGCAAGTAATAACCCCATTAAAACAATACGTTGTCTTATAAAGGTATTTGCAACATTAAGGCCAATCTGTTTATTCATAATTTCTAAGGTACTCAACTTAATATTAATATACTTAAATTTAACTTACTTAAAACGCAATCTATTAAAACGCAATCGTTATTGTACAACCACAACCTCTATAACAGTAATGAGATTCCCTTAAGTCCTTTATAATTGAGACCTTTGCACGAGACCATGAACACATAAAAACAGCTATAATCCTCTATCTTCAAGCTAAAAAATCCGCCCAATAACTCGTTATTATGCGTATTTTTTAGCCTAAATCTAAAGAATTCTATCTTGTTTTTCTTGTGCCCCTGTCCCGTGCAAAGGTCTCAATTGTTTTTTTGTTTTTGGTTTACACTATATTGCAGTGTTCAACAAACTTAAAAAGACTTAATGCTCTTCCCTAATTTAACCCAAGTTAACCATTTATATTTATGACCCTTTTACAAACTACACCAATATGCATAGCCACAAACGATTTAGCAAAAGCAAAGTTGTTAAGCCAAGAATTATCTTTAAAACTGTGTGACGATATTTCACATGCGGAACAGTGGTTAGATTGGGTAAACAGTAAAAAAGATCCAACGTTAAAACTGTCGCTATGCTCTCATCATCAAGGCCCGGTATCTATTGATTTTTTGGCTGGTAAAAAAGCACATCGTCAACAATTTGGAGGGGGTAAAGGGCAACCTTTGGTTAGAGCGATGGGGCAAATTAATAATAATGAAATAAGTCGCTTACCCACGGTTATTGATGCAACCGCAGGTATGGGTGGTGATAGCTATGTTTTAGCGAGCTTAGGTTTTAAGGTGCTGATGTTAGAACGGTCGCCTATTGTTTCTGCTTTATTAAAAGATGCCTTAGAGCGAGCCCAACAAACTATTCAAGATAACATTGAAGAGTATTCAACTGATATTTGCCAAAGCATCGCTAACTTATCGCTTTGTAACGCCGACAGTGCGCAATATTTACTTGAACAAAAGCCTGATATTGAAGTGATTTATATGGATCCAATGTATCCAGAAAAAAAGAAAAAAGCGGCCGCCAAAAAAGAGATGCAAGCGTTACAACAATTAGTTGGCCCAGATACAGACAGTGAAACGTTGCTGGTTGCGGCACTTAAAACAGCAAAATACCGCGTGGTTGTTAAACGCCCTAAAGGGGCAACTCCCGTATATTGTCCATTAAATGATATTAAACCAACCACTGAAATTAGTAGCCCCAACACCCGTTACGATGTGTACGTTATTTCAGCCTTAAAGGCTTCGGGCAAACTTTAGATAAAAGAGTGTCAGTGTAAACTTCTTTTATTTTAGTTCCAGCACTCTTTGATAAATGGCTTTTTTCTTTTCGCCTGTTATTCCGGCAATTATTTCTGAAATTTGTTTTACAGGCAAAGACTGTTTAAGCATAATTTGAATCATTTTATCGGTTTCTACCATCGCGGCAGAATCAGAACCACTTTTAGGTTCTGCACCGGCCAACATCAAGACAAATTCCCCTCTCACTTTATCGCTATTTTCGGTAAAAAAAGCAATAACATCTTGTAAAGAGCCAGATACAAACTGTTCAAACTTTTTAGTAAGTTCTCTAGCCACCACAATCTCGCGCTGTTCACCAAATGCTTGTTGCATATTTTGCAGGCAATCCATTAATCGATGCGGTGATTCATAAAATACTAAGGTACGTGTTTCGTTAATTAATGCTTCTAAAGCCAATAAACGCTTACTTGATCTCGCTGGCAAAAAACCTTCATAAGTAAAACGGTCTGTGGGTAAACCTGCCGCACATAATGCGGTAATAACCGCACTTGGTCCAGGTATTGGCACAACATTTACTCCTTCCTCACGCAAGCGTTTTACCAAATAATAACCTGGGTCATTAATTAAAGGTGTACCCGCATCTGAAATCAAAGCACCGCTTTCACCATTTAATAACTTTACTAAAAGTTGTTCTGTACGCTGTGCTTCATTATGCTCATGCAAACTTAGCAAGTGTTGGTTAATACCCAAGGAATTCAATAAAGGTTTACTGTGCCGTGTATCTTCTGCTGCTACCCAATCAACCTTTTCTAAGGTTTCAACGGCACGACGTGTAATATCGCTTAAGTTTCCAATAGGCGTTGCAATAACATAAAGTGTGCCTGACATTGTGTGGTTTGCCGTTTGATTCATATTAACCTTTAAATTTGAGCTTTAATGAGCTTTATTGAACATTGTATTAAGTGCATTTAATATTGTTGTCATGTTTTAATCTACTGTTTTCACAGCTGCGTTTTATAATGAATTTTAGACACAAAATTAAGAATACGTTTTATACTTTAAAATCATGTTAATCGCTAACCGAGTTTACTCAGACTAAAGGTGGTTATTAAGATATAATTCACAACAATAATCCATAATTAAGTTATTTTAAAACAAAATGATAAAGACCTCGCCTTTTTACATCGCCAAGCCACTTAAAGTAATTACCGTTACAGCCATGTTAATGGCCCTTGCTGCTTGCAGCACACAGCCTAACAAACCGATGAGTCCATCGCAACCAAAGTCAGTAGACGCAACAACACAAGAGACTTTATCTGTTATTAGCACTCAAAATTTAAGTGTAAATGAAATTGAAAAGCTTCGTAATCAAGCCTCAAACAACGGTCTTTGGGCTGAATATTTGGTGTATACCACTCAACTATGGCACAAACAGGCGAATAAGCCAGAAATTCAATCGCGATTAGAAGACCAGGCCTGGACAATTGTAAGTTCACTGTCCTCTTATAATTTACAAAAAATTGCTCAAAGTTCAAATCCAGACGTACAAGCTTGGAGTGATTTATACAACACGATTAATGCCTCACAGTACGACTATCCAATAGCGCTATTAAACGTAAATACCTTTGATAAAGACGCAATTTTTCATAAAAACTTATTAGCCAAATTAATTGCCCAGCGACCACAACAAGGGCAAATTAAACAAGTTGCTGTTTTACTCCCATTTGAAGGTCGTTATAAAGTCGTAGGTAATCAAATTCGTAGCGGCATAATGAAGGCCTTTTTTGCTTCAAACCAAAACGTAACTCTAAAATTTTACGATACCAGTAATCTTGAAGAAGTTGAGTCGGTTTATAACCTAGCCAAAGAAGAAGGTGCCGATCGAATCATTGGCCCTTTACGTAAAGAAGCCATACAGCAAATCGCTAGTTTTCAAGACGATACCATCTTAGCGTTAAATACGGTTGAGAACAGTTCTATTACACAGTTTAGTTTTAAATCTTCAGACCAAAGCCTGCAAATGCTTAAACGTTTTCAAAAATCAGGTTTTAAACGTATTGGTATTTTAAGCAATGACAACCAACGCTCTTTAAGCAAGGCGCAAGAATTGCAGTACGTTTTAAACCAAGCTAATAACTATACCGAGCTGAGTGTCTACCCTGACCTAAAACCAAGATTACGTGATGCATTAGGCACATTAATTCATGAAAAAGACAGCAAAGAACGTCAAAACAATCTACGTTGGTTGCTGGGCCAAAAACTGAAATTTTTCCCCCGTACGCGTGAAGACTTAGATGCCATAGTTGTCTTTGATAACGCTCACCGTATGGCGGTATTTAGACCACAGTTTGATTTCTTTGAACTCAATACTCCGTTATACGGTGATGCAGAATTGTCGCCAACCAATTTTCAAGAGATTGCCGTTAATCGTGATTTAAATAAGGTTAGTTTTTTAACCTATCCAGCTGTATTAGACCCTGCCGACTTAACCTCTGCATTTGAGGCTTATGGTTGGGATAGTTTTCAAGTCACAATGGAACTAAAAAACCTGCAAAATGGCGGTTGTTTAACTAGCGGAAAAACAGGCGTATTAAGTTTAGATGGCAACCAAATTAAACAAAACCTAGTTTGGGCCAAATACAATAGAACAGGAACTTTAGAAGAAGCACCGCCTGTCGATATCAAAATCATGGATCAACAAAACAATTCAAAAAGAGATTCAGATTCAGACCTTGATACGGAATAAACTAGATACAGAATACATCTGATACCGTTCACCTCTAAACCGAGATGCAATATGTCAAAACTAACCAGTTGGTTCTCAATCGGGCATCAAAAAGAACAACAAGCTAAACACTGGTTAGTTGCACAAGGGTTTAAAATACTCGCTGAAAACTACCACTGCAAAGGTGGAGAAATTGATTTAATTGCCCTGCAAGAAACCCACAACCAAGAACCACAACTTATCTTCTTTGAAGTTAAATACCGCAAGCAAACCACCTACGGTCACCCTTCTGAAACGGTCACTACCAAAAAACAACAACACATTATTCTTTGCGCACAAAACTACCTACAAAAACACCCACAATATCAAGAGATGGCCATGCGTTTTGACGTACTTAGTTACACGGCAGAACAAGCAACACCCGAATGGATTGAAAATGCCTTTGAGGCTTTTTAATTGTTTGGATTGAATAGTACGGTATGCATTAAGCGGTAAATAGATGTATACCCTTAAAACAGAAAGACGTCATTATCAACTCAAGCTCGATAATGACGAGGGAAAACGTTAATTATCTGGTTAAGCCCGATAATCCTATAAAAAACTTAGATTATTCAGTCAGGCTCAGTATTGATGACGTGGGGAATTCATTATTAAATGACTAAGTCCCCACGCTTCTCATTCTGCGCCTCGCGACTATTTACTGTATTTCTTTTCTGCCGCAATAATGGTTGGTAAGGTGCTTAAAATTGAATCGGGATTTAAACTCATGGCATCAATCCCTAACTCGACTAAAAACTCAGCAAATTCTGGGTAATCAGATGGTGCTTGACCACATAAACTAATATGTTTGCCATTGCGTTTTGCGCCTTCTATCGCCATTTTTACCATCATTTTCACACCAGGATCACGTTCATCATAATTATAAGCCACCTTGGCTGAATCACGATCTACCCCCAAAACTAATTGGGCTAAATCATTGGTTCCAATTGAGAAACCATCAAAAAATTCAGAGAATTCATCAATCAACAATACATTGTTTGGAATCTCACACATCATATAAATTTTTAAACCATTCGCTCCACGTACCAAACCATTATGCGCTAAGGTATCAATCACCCTTCTCGCTTCTTCAATACGACGACAGAAAGGCACCATAATAATGATGTTTTCAAACCCCATGGTTTCTCGAGCAATTTTTAATGCCGAGCACTCCATAGCAAAACTTTCTTTAAACGAGGCATCGTTATAACGAGCCGCGCCTCTAAAGCCAAGCATTGGATTTTCTTCTTCCAATTCAAATGCCTTACCGCCAATTAAGCTGGCATATTCATTTGATTTAAAATCCGACAATCTCACCACAACCGGTTTAGGGTAAAAGCCTGCGGCTAAAGTGCCAATGCCTTCGGACAATTTACGAATAAAGAATTCTTTACCGCTATTAAAGCCTTCTGTTAATGCTTTGATTTTGGCTCTATCCGCTTCGTTTTCTACCTTTTCTGGCTGTAATAACGCTTGTGGATGAATCTGAATTTTATTGTTAATAATAAATTCCATACGAGCCAATCCCAAACCATCGTTTGGCAGTTTATTCACCCTAAAGGCCATTTCTGGATTGGCTAAATTCATTAAAATTTTGGTTTTAGGTTTTTCAATTCCTGTTAAATCCGTTTCAGTAATTTCAAAAGGCACTTGCCCAGTGTATACATGGCCGTCATCTCCCTCGGCACAACTCACTGTCACCAAGGCATCATTGGCCATCACTTCTGTGGCATTGCCTGTACCCACTACAGCGGGAATACCTAACTCTCTAGAAATAATCGCCGCATGACAAGTACGTCCACCTCGGTTTGTGACTAAGGCAGAGGCTATTTTCATTACGGGTTCCCAGTCTGGCGTGGTAATGTCAGACACCAGTATTTCGCCCGCTTTAAAATCATTTAAGTGTTCAATTGATTCAATCACTCGAACGCGCCCAGAGGCAATTTTAGAGCCTACAGAACGCCCTACGGCTAAACTTTCAGCTGGTTTTTCAGTCAAATGATACTGTTTTAACACCATTGCTGATTGCTGCGAAGCCACCGTTTCTGGACGTGCTTGTACAATAAATAATTCACCTGTAATGCCATCTTTAGCCCACTCAATATCCATAGGTCTATGTTTATTGGCGTGATCACTATAATGTTGTTCAATTTTAAGCGCGTATTCAGCCAGCTTAATGGTTTCGGTATCAGTAATACAAAACTGTTTTTGCTCAGAAATCGCCGTAGGAATATTATGAACAGGCTCTCTTTTATTTTCATCACTGGCATAAACCATCTTAATTTTTTTAGTCCCTAAGTGACGTTTAAAAACACTTCTAAAGCCTTTTTCAAACGTGCCTTTATGCACATAAAATTCATCTGGATCTACCGCTCCTTGCACTACGTTTTCACCCAAACCATAAGCACCTGTAATTAAAATTACATCGTCAAATCCGGTTTCGGTATCAATGGTAAACATAACGCCAGATGCGGCTAAATCAGAACGCACCATAATTTGAACACCAATCGACAAGGCCACTTCAAGATGGTTAAATCCTTGATCACCTCGGTAATGGATTGCTCTATCAGTAAATAAACTAGCAAAACAATGGCGACAAGCGTCTATATAAGAGGCTAAACCAGAAATATTTAAGTAAGTATCTTGTTGACCAGCAAAACTCGCCGTAGGCAAATCTTCTGCGGTAGCCGAACTTCTTACAGCAAGAGAAACGTTGCCACCGTATTCGCTAATCAGTTTTTCATAAGCATTGACCATTTCTTGATACAAGTCATCAGGCAGCTTGGCACCATAAACTAAAGAACGTAATTGCGCCCCACGTTTTTGTAATTCATTGGAATTTTCTGGATCTAAACCATCCAAAATCTGAGTCATTTCAGGCCATAGATTATTGTCAGTCAATATCCAACGATAAGCATCTGCCGTAATAGCAAAGCCATTAGGAATAGGCACGCCTTTAGGTACAAGTTGTTGATACATTTCACCTAAAGAGGCATTTTTACCTCCTACAATAGGAATATCATCAATACCAATTTCATCAAAGAAAAGAACATATTTTACTTTTTCAGAACGACTTTGTTCAGACATAGTCTGCCTCCTTAGAGAAGTGATTACAGTTCAATTAAATACTGTTTTCAAGCTTACCTCGATTAAATACGGAATGCATAACATTTTTGTAATAAAACTATAAACAATACAAATGATTTTTTGCCGATGCTTACACATTCGGGTTGGCCACAGGACATGCCAGGCCTGGTAACCTCCTTAATAATTCGCCCCTCTTTTAAAACTCCTTATTTTTTTAAATAACTACCCTTAAATTCGACTCAATAAAACTCTTTCTTTACATGAGATTCTAAGGATTGTTGCAATGCACGCCACTCGCCAACCCAACAACAAACATGAGTGTAACCAGGAATTTCACGAACGGTTATTTTCTCTATTTCATTTTTTATTGCTTCTTGCACAAACGATTCGGTAATACTTTTTGGAATTATGCGATCTGCACTACCAATAAAATGTACCTGGGGGATACTTTTCAGCTTATGAATCTCATCAATTGGATTAAGCGATTGTGTTAATGGAGATATTTTATGAAAGTGCGTCCATGCGCGATGGTCAAGAGTGCCTGCAACGGTAATAAGCATCTCTATATCTTTTCTTTTTTCAGCCAACAATGTGGCTATAGCGCCTCCACCAGAATAACCAATAAGTCTAATTTTTTTGGTCATCGTCTGCTCTTTAAGCTGCTGAACGGCTTGATTCATAGCCTCAATCACAGGAGTTGAAAACCGTGCCTCTTTCCAAAGTTTGGATTCACAGTTTCTTGAGGTGCTTTCAACAAACTGGCAAGGTCTCGCTAGATATGCCACATTACCACTACTGTCATTTATGGCCAGTTTTAGCGCTAAAGGATTGATAGGGGTTGGGTTATGAGAAGGCACATTCGGTGATATCCAAGCAAGTCCATCACCTTCAATGTAAACGGTAAGCACGTCACTTTTATGGTTGTGTACAACATTTGGTAAAAAAGCGATTAAATCAAAGCGTTTTGTTCTAATAACTTGCTTATGCCATTCATTTTTTTTAACTAAAACATTTGCATAATTTTGTCTTTCAGAAACACTCGGCACGCCTGCACAACCAAGCAATACAGCACAGAAAAAGAATAGACCTAATAAAGGTAGTTGTCGAAAAGTCATGAGAAAATTCATCTTCTAGAAATCTAAACCGAGCTTTGCATAAAATAAGAAGATCAAGGGTAATTTATCGAGACGAATATAAATATAATTATAATATTTATAGGTAACTTTCATTCTTTTATTGCTGAATACAAGCTAGAAACGAGCTTGGCTCTAGAATCAATGTTTATTTTTTGATAAATATTGCTCAAATGGTTCTCAACCGTTTTTTCTGATATTTTTAACGCCTTTGATATATCGGTATTTGAAAACGCTGCGTTAACATAAAAGCAAACCTGCTTCTCTTTTAGCGTCAAATTGCTTAACACACCATTAAAAACTAACATTCTTATGAAATAGACATCTAGAATTTTTTCGATACCAAACAACAAGTCTTTGTATAAAAAAAATGATTTCTGACCCAAGAAATCCCTCATTTTAAAAAGCTCTTTCTTTGACAGTTCGGCTTGTTTGATTTTTTCATCAAAAAAAGGTTCCATATAAATCTCATGACCACCGCTTTCTATAATAGCGCCTAAATATCCATCACATTTCCATGCTTTTTGAAACTGCGATAAAATATGCAAACGAAAAGCTTCCGCTAAATGAGGCAAAAACATTGTTAATTCAGTTTGTTCCTTTTTTGACAAAATGTTATTTTCACTAACTTGTTCAATATCAAAATAATGTCTCGCTCCATGACAACTTATAATCTTTTTATGAAATATTTTATTTGAAGAAATAAATTCTCTATCTTCGGAAAGTATGGGAACAACAGTACTTAAATCGTTTACAACAAATTCAATATTTATCTTCCCTTCACCTTCAAATATTGCAAACCATTTGTTTTTACTTAAATGAATATAATTTTGTTGGGCATCAATTTTCCAAGAAAAGCGACTTAATGGAGTAATATTATTAATAGCATTAATACATGCACGTTGAAATTGCTCTCTACAAGGTGATTGAGAAGCATGATAGAAGGAGGCTATGCACTCACCTAATCTATTAACAGGATTTGGTTCTTTTAATTTTAAGAAGGCCATTTTTAACTCAACCTAGAGTGTTCAAAATTCTGTGTCAACTTATCTGTTAAATCAAAACGGCACAAACAACCAATTGCTTGTGTACGAGACGCTACACCAATCGTCTTATAAATTTCTTTTAGATGATTATGAACCGTATTAGGAGACAAACCTAACTTATTTCCAATCTCTTTATTTGATAAGCCATTAAGAAGTAATTGAGCAATTTCAACTTTGCGCTCGCTAAAAACTTCTATTAAGCTTGCTAAATCAACCTCTACAAAAACTAAACCATTATGGTTTTTGTAACGAAAACTTAGGCCTTTTATTTCTAAAGTATGGTGGTGATGGGCTTCAAAATCAATTAACACTTTAGTCCCTAAAGTAAGCTGTTTAGAACTCAACAATGCTAAAAAACCATCTTCAGCTTCAATAACATTACCATATCGGTCCATTACAGCACGATAAGAACCTGCAAAGTCTACCCCAGAATGTAATGCATTTAAAAGATTGATCCTAAGGGCTTCAATTAAATTTGGAAAGATAAATTCTTTCAAAGACTTTTCTTCCTCAGTAAACCCATGCGCTGGGTTATGCCGTGCAACGGTAATCAGATTCATTACTTGATTAATTGGATTAATATCAACAGTCATCAAAGAGTGATGTAGATTAAATTTATCACAATACAAACGGTACATTTCTGAATCAAACCAATCCTCAGAGGGAACCACATCTAATATATCTAAAGTTTTGCGTTGATTACCCAGAAGCACTGAGAACACCTGATTCACCTGTTCTGATACCGAAGACAAATGATGGTAATCTTCCATAAAACCCTCTGGTAAAGCATATGTAAAACTATCATTTTCGTAAAAAAGAATATCTTTTTCTGAACGTGTAATCCAAGTACCACTCTGAATATCCAACGCATCGGCTAAAAGTTCAAAGCACTGCTTTTTAAAGTCTGAAATACTGGTTTTATATGCCAAGCGGTATATTTTTAAAACCAGTTCATTAGCTTCCTTGTGCACTTTTTAAGTCCTTTTTTATCTCTACACTTTAACCTCCTGTATAAATATAAATAAATGCAAATAAAAATACCACTAAAAAAGGCCATAATATTACGTACACTAGCCAATATCCCCTATATAAAACCTTTCATAATCAAGGGACTTAACAAGTCATGCAAACATAGGCTCCATGTTAATACCCTTAATCACAAAGCCAAAACATAGAACTGCTCTAAGATTGTTCAGCTAATAGTCAATAAATAACACTGTCCTGCGTCACTAATAGAGTACGTGGTAACCCTTATTTTCATTAACTCAATAGCCGTGTTCCCCTATTTATAAGAAATCAACCTACCACTAGAATTCATTAAGTAAAAATAATCAGTTTATTCATTAGCTTGAACAGACTCTATAAAAGACTCTAAAACCTTAATAAAATCAAATTTACCATTCGCAAAAGGATGATTACAATGCAATCAACAAAAAAAATTACAACGCAAAAGTTTGCACTCAAAACTTTAGCAAGTTCAGTACTGCTTGCCATGTACTCAATGAATGTACAAGCCGCTCCAAAAACCTGTGCCGCTGGGGTTAATTGTGTTTTGGCTGACAATGACGCTGCAACCATTAATTCAGGCGATTCAGTTCTTAATGTCGATGGATGGGCGGGAAGCCCCGACCCAAGTAATATTAGCGTGACTAATAACGGTACAGTTCAGTCAATTTTGCCAGGAAATGGTGATGATTTTGTGATTAACAATTTTGGGACGATTAATAACGCTAGTGGTTCTGGGATTCATGCTTATGGAACCACTAATTTAGAGATTGTTAATAACGCTAGCTCAACGATACAAGGTACTTCCAGAGCAATATTGGTTGACGATGATGGAACGCCTTTCTCTGTTGACGGAATAATAAATAGTGGCGCTATTAAAGCGAGCAATGGTATAGCGATTCATTTGGCTGGTAACAGCAGCACCTCAGCAACAACTAACAGTACTGTGACGACATTGCAAAATAACAATAATGCCGCTATTCAAGCTACAAATAATTCAGCAGTTGTGGTTGACCATACTGACATTACCAATTTTCTAAACGATGGCATGATTCGCTCAACTAGCTCTCAAGCCGCAATTGAAATTGGTGGTGGCTCAACCATCACCACGTTTACCAACCAGGGTAACGGTCAAATCTGGGGTAACGGTGATGGACAAGCAATATATCTGGTAGGCGGTGCGTCAATTAATGGTTTAACGAATAATGGCAACATCTTCAACGATAGCATTAACGATGCAACGATTCATGTTGCGGGCGGCACTATAACTGGGTATCTAGTTAATAGCGGGCTGATTGATAATTCGGGAACCGGTCGTGCACTTTATTTGGGGCCAAATACTGGTAATGGTACCACCGTTATAGAGAATGGACCAAATGGGACTATCAGCACAGCAGGTAATACAGCTGTTGAGTTTACTACGGCTGCAAATATCGCTGAGTTTATTAACGCAGGTGAAATTGTTGGTAATTTAGTTTCAGCAAATGGTGCATTAGGCCAAGTAACAATTGACGGTAACAATACTGCTGTTTTTGATGGTCAATTCCAAGTTGGTGATGCAGATGTTGCTTTTGATAGCGGTGCTACATATACCCCGCTTGCTAACCAGCAAATACATGCGGCAAACGTCATTCTTAATGGCGGTACGCTGGTATTAAACCCTAATGCGGCCTCTGCAACTGGGGGCACTGTAAGTGCCAACCCTAATACTAATCCACAGTTTTTCAGCGATTTCACTGGTAGCGGTGGTGATATTGATGTTGTTATTGTTAATGATAGTACCTATGGCAAGCTTTATGTTGATGGAGATGTTGATTTAAATAACACCACCATGAATATTGATGTTCAGCAGAGTGGTCTTTTATCGAACGGTAATGTGTTTCAAGACGTAATCTCTACTGGAAGCACAACCGCAATTAACTACGGTACTTTTGCCATTACAGATAACTCTGCGTCATATGATTTTAATACGGTTAGAAATGCGAGCGACCTTGACCTTGAGTTAACAACAGGTGCGGGTGAGTCCTCTGGTACAACTAACACTGGTAACACGGGTGGTTCAACTACGGGTAACCTTGTTACCGCCGTGACAAATACTGGCTCAACTACTGCACAAGGTATTGCTCCTATTTTGCAAGGCTTGCAGAATGATTTTGCTAATAACGGTACCACAGGTAATGCGCAGCTTGATCAGGCAGTAGGTTTAAGTGGCCTAGGGCAGTATTCTACTGAACAACAGCTTGCTAATGCAGTTGAATCATTGGCTCCAGCATCTAACAATGCGGGTCAGCAAGCTGTTTTTGGTGCTTCACAAGCTATGACAATTATTGGTGAGCGTAGTGACTATCTGCAAAGTTTGACTAGCCGAGGAATGAATGGTGGAGACACTCTAAGTGATAAAAACTTCTGGATTCAACCATTTGGCAACTGGGCAGAGCAAAACAAACAAGATGGTGTGGCAGGTTATGAAGTCGATTCAAAAGGTATTGTCATCGGTATAGATGGTCAACTATCGCCATCAACAGAAGTTGGTGTTGCACTATCGACCGCAAATAGTGATGTAACAAGCAAACAATCAATCGGTGGTTACTCTACTGATGTGGGCTCTTATCAACTATCGGTTTATGGTACAAAAAATCTATCTAACACGCTAACCGCAAACGCTAGCCTAACCATAGGCAAGTCTGATTACGATACTAAAAGAACACTTTTTAACAACAGTATTGCTTCTTCATCTTATGGCAGCACACACACTCATGTTAATGCCGAATTAGAAAAGCACTTCGCTTTGAACGATAAGTTAGATTTTGCAGCCACCGCTAATGTGGATTATCATAAAGTAGATGTAGACAGTTACTCTGAAAAAGGTGCTGGTGCATTAAACTTAGATGTAAAAAATCAAACCTACGATAGCTTAGTAACGAGCATTGGGGCTAAATTATCATACGCTACTTCTGACAATATGATGATATTTGGTAGTGCTGCGATTGGTCATGACTTTTCGACAGACAAAGCATCTGTTACCTCATCATTACAAGGTACAGGGGCAACCTTCACTACCGATGGAATTAAACCGAGCGAACGTGTTTACCAAGCTGGTTTTGGAGCAAAATACAATAGCGAAAGTGGTACAGAATTATCTGCTAAATACAACCTTAATAGTCGTGACAACTATTTAGACCAAACAGTATCTGCAAATATTAGAATACCGTTCTAAGCAATCAAATAAAAAGGCTAACCAACTGGTTAGCCTTTTTAACTTTTCTAAATAATTATGTTCTAATAGTTATGTTCTTCAGAGCCATTCTATCACTCTAATAAACCCACCCACTCATTCCACAAATCACTTCGCAAGCGATACTCAAATCGAATCGTTTTTTACTTAAACCTAAAAAAACTACCTGCCCTGGCATGCCCTGTGACCAACTCAACTTTTTGAGCATAGGGTAAATTAATTGCTATTCTGAAAAGCCAACCACAAACGCCAAAGATTCCCCTTGGAATAGATTGTGCAAAGTTCTTAGTGTAGTGAACGGTTAAAAACTCCAGCTGTTAGAGCAAAACTTGTTTTGCGAGTTCTGGAGTTTGAGTGAACAAGTTTAGAACTTGCCAATATATGGAGCGGGGTGCCCTTTTTCTGGTTACTCTTTTTAGGCAAGTAAAAAGAGTAACGGGAAGCTCAGAAGATAAATTTAGAGATGTATAAATATCAAAAAGGGCTTCTCAACAGCTTAGAAAAGCTTTCAACTTTCAAACGTAGCCAGTACTCACAATTTTTCGACCAAAGGAAATACCAGGCCTAGTAGAAGCTAGATTTTCTGAAAATAGGTAAAACCTACTTTTCAACCACAATACGCACAAACCGTCCGTCTCGCTGCGGGGTGTTTTCTATTAGCTTGAAACCTAGTGATTTGAGCATAAAAATAATATCATCGGCGTGGTATCGGTTGTGTTCTAGAAAGTGTTCAAACACGCCTTCAATTTCTTCGCGTTGCACTTCACTATTAAACAACTCGTCATTTGGGTATTTGTGGTTTAAATAATCTGCTAACGGCTGGCGAACTAAATCGATAATACAAAAACGGCTTCCTGGTTTTAGCCATTCATTTTAGCGGTGGCCATCTTATGCAAAGCTCTATCCGTTGTGGGTTAATTTAAGGCCGATAATACCCACGAAGATCAGACCCAAATTGATAAGTTTTGGCATGTCAGCAGACTCACCGAATAAAAGTATTCCCATAATCGCTGTGCCAAGGGCTCCAATGCCTACCCAGATTGCATAAGCGGTACCAACTGGCAAACTTTTTAAAGCTAAACCAAGTAATAGAAAACTGGTAAGCAATGCAAAGACGGTTCCAAGAGTCGGCCAGAGTTTAGTAAACCCTTCTGTGTATTTCAAACCAATGGCCCAGCTAATTTCTAAAAGACCGGCAATAAATAAAAAAATCCAACTCATCAAAAATACCTCACGAATCAATATAAGGAGAGCTTTGCATCCATATCGTGCAAAGTTCTCGTAAGAACGATTTGTCAAAAGGGTACTCATAAAAAGTCAGTGTATCTGAGCCTATTTTTGTAAAAAAACCAAACATAACGACTGACCCATAACGACTCATTTAGAACCCTCTTCAAGACGCTCTCTACATAGGTTTTTTATACTACCATTAAAAAATAATTAATAACAAGAAACTTTTATCTTTAAATCTGTTTTAAATCATTCAACACTTATGACCAAAATGGCCAGGCCTGGTAGATTTTAAAAACGTAACACTACCCTTTTATTCCTGATGTTTAGTTGAGATGCCTTTTTTGATATTTATAAAATTATTAGTATAAACTTTTCAGCTATTAAAGTTTTTGTTAGAGTGGTAATCTTACTTATTTAGAAATCTAAAAACATGAACAATCATAAGCAACTAGATGAACATGGGCAACCAATCATTAAAGGGTATAACTCAAAGCGAAATGCCATCAAAGCCTTTGAGAATTTACTTGGTATCGTTTCAGGAATACAAGGTGATGTAAATTTAACTAAGGAAGAGTTAGTTTTTTTACAATCCTGGTTAATAGAACAAGATTATTTAGTCAATGACCCTGATGTCGTAGACCTTTTAGATGCTATAAATGACGTTTTAGCTGATGGTATCCTTACTCAACCTGAAAAAGACGATATAAGTTGCTTACTATCTGACTTCTTAGAATTCAGAGATGACTATAATTATTTAGAACAAGATATCCAACAGTCAATCAAACGTGCAACAGGCGTCTTTGCAGGACTATCTTCAGATGACAAACTTTCTGATGAAGAAGTTATTTACTTAAAAAACTTTTTAGATACCCATCATTCCGCCAGAAAACATTGGCCTTTAAGTTCTGTAGCTCGACTTGTTGACGAAGCACTAGCTGATGGCGTCTTATCAGGAAATGAAAAGGAAGCTATATTAATGATGTTGTACGATGCTGTTGGAGGCTCTTTTTCTAGTGATGGTGCAGCATCAGGAAAATCTACAAGTTTGCCTTTAGACTTCATTGATTCTATAGACGGTGAAGGTAAAACTTTTTGTTTTACTGGAGCTTTAATTTCTGGAACACGTAAAGAATGTTCTTCAAAAGTTATCAAAGCAGGCGGTTTTGTTTCTAATGGAATAACAAAAAATCTTAATTATTTAGTTTTAGGTCCAATAGCAAGTAGAGATTGGTTTAATACTTCTTATGGTCGTAAAATAGAGAAAGCTGTGAAGTACAGAGATGAAGAAGGTTTAGAAATAAAAATAATTTCTGAATCTACTTGGCTTGAGATTTTTAACTAACTGAATAAACCCCTTATATTTTATGTGACTGTTGAGAAGCCTATACAAATTCTTCTATATCTTTAATTTCAACGATTAGGCTTCCCCTTACTTTCTTTGCTTGTCCAAAGAAAGTAAGCAAAGAAAAGACCCCCTGCTGACACAATCTATTTCACTAAGCTTGTCTGCTGAGATTTCCATAACTCGTTCCGCAAGCTCCACTCAAACAATGGAAATCTTTAACCGCATCCTACGCTAAATGAAATTACGATTGCTTACAAAAGGGAGGTTTTACTACGTTATTTCTGTATTTCTAACTTCAAATATATCGGGCTGTGATTTTTACCAGGCCTGCTAAAACGAATTAAAAAATTACTTCTCAACCACAATACGCACAAACCGCCCGTCGCGTTGTGGGGTGTTTTCTATTAGTTTGAAACCTAATGATTTGAGCATAAAAATAATATCATCTGCATGATAACGATTGTGTTCTAAAAAGTGTTCAAATACGTCTTCAATTTCATCGCGTGCTACTTCACTATTAAACAACTCGCCATTTGGGTATTTATGGGTTAAATAGTCCTCTAACGGCTGGCGAACTAAATCGATAATGCAAAAACGACCGCCTGGTTTTAACCATTTATGAATCGCTTTAAACATATTAATAGGTTGCGGCAATTCATGTACCAACATATTGGCCATTACTGCGGCCGCTTTGCCATCACCGATATTTGCAGTCGGTTGATTTAAGTCATCTTTAAGCATACGAGCATTGTCTGGCAAACTGACTTGAGCGGTTAACATATATTCTGCCGCATCAATCCCTACTGCGGTGTTATCTGGATAACGAATTGCCAAGTCTTCCACAAACTGTCCAATTCCAGCGCCTAAATCTAGCAATACATCGCCTTTAGCAATGGATGGTCCCATTTGTGCGTTCCAGAACTCCCAAAAATCAACGCCGTGACGTCTTTCATAACTTTGGGTAATCATTTTACGAGCGTGTTCTGAATCACCACCATGATGACGTAAGATTTGTGCTTGGGTTTTTTCCATTGTTTTCTCTCTTTTTCTTTTTTTAATATCCGATTGACCACGAAGTCACGAAGGCACGAAGTTTTTTTAAAGATAAAACATTCCCAATAGTCATATCCAAAAACTAGGCGATAGAACCATCTCCCAAATTCTTCTTTATTTTTTCTTCGTGCCTTCGTGTCTTCTCGGCTTTGCAGCCGAGTGCTTTGTTTCGTGGTTAAACGAATTACAATTTAGTTCAATTCATGCCAAATATCTAAGTAACTAAAATACAGCACCCATTTTTGTGGGCGATTTTCTATTTGTTTAAACAAGTCGCCATAGCGTGCGAGTTGCGGTTGGTATTTTTCGGTTTGATGTTTTAAAAATTGCTCGGTATTCTCATCTTCACTCACACTGGTTTTGTAGTCTACAATCCAGCGTACACCTTTGTCATCAACAAAGGTTCTATCAACAATATGGTTGGCTGTAATACCCTCTTCTATTGAAGTAAGCGGATATTCTGTTGCCGATTCTGCATGCTGATTATTTAGCGCCCAAATCAATTTAGGATTTTGTAAACCATTTAAAACAGATTGCTTAACACGACGAATGGCCTCGGGTAAATCCACTTCTGGTAAACCTTGTTGTTGTAGCCACAGTTCATACATGGGTAAGCGTTCTTCTAACGTTTGCGTATTGTACCGTTCACAACCCTCATCGACCATTTGTTCAAAAATGGCGTGTACCAAGTTACCTACGGTGGTATTTAATAGCGCGTTTTGTTGGCTAAATACCAGGCCTGGTAAATTTGAATTTTCTTCATTCAAATCGGTTTCTTGAGAGCCTGCCTTAGTGTTTTGTGTGCTTGTTTTGCCTTTATCTAAAGCAAAAAATTCACTTACCATTTGCGGCGTAAAACTTGCAAAACCTTGTCGTTCTATCGGTAATCGACTGACTTTTGGCCAACTTTCTTCTACTTCTGATTCCGCGTTTTCTATCGGTTCATAATTATCCGCAAGTTCTATAAACGGCTTATCAACAAATGGCCATAAACTCTGCAATAAACTGTCTTTGCTTGGCGTAATATTAATTTCGTCACCCGCCAATTGTTTTTCACTCGGTTGATATTTTACTTGCCCAAAAAGATGTAACTTTTGTTTGGCTCGTGTGGCGGCCACATAAAGTAATCGCCCTAATTCATAACCCTGTTTTTCTGATTCAAAAGTTTTTAATAAATTACGTAAACCAGAATTGGCTTGGCCTTTTTGGTCAATGGGCGCAATCACCAACTGCTCTTCACCCGCATCACTTAAAAATTGAAACCATGAAACTAAAGCGGCATCGTCACTGCGTGGTTTTTTACCCAGGCCTGGTAAAATCACCGTATCAAACTCTAACCCTTTTGATTTATGCATGGTCATCAGTTCAATGCTTTGGCTTTGTGGTGAGCTGTCTGGGCGGGCAAAGAGTTTTTCAACTTGTTGTTCAAGTTGTTGTAAGTCAATAATTGGACTATCGCTATTGGCCAAAGTTTGGCAAAACACATCAACGTTTTCTAAAGCGACGGCATTTTCTACCGTTTGTGCGCCATCTAATTGCAACCAGGTTTCACGCACTAAGGTGGCAAAAGGCAAGCTGCCAAAGCGTTTTAAAGCATTTTCTAATACTGGAATCGTTTGTTTTAAACGTGTTTTTGCAACCTCTGACAACTGTGGAAACATATCAAAACACCAGGCCTGGTAATTTTCAGAATTTGAATTTGAGTCTAATTTGTCACACCGACCACGTTCAATCGCCGACCAAGCTGTTTGGTATGGTTTATCCCCAATTAAAGTATAAATATCGGTTAAATTTAAACCCATTAACGGAGAACGTAATAAGGCAATCCAAGCGGCTCTGTCGGCCAAATGTAATAAAGCACGACTTAGCGCTAATACATCTTGCACCTCTTGGCGATCGGCCAGGTTTTCTAGGTCTACCGCTCTAAAACCAATTTGGTTCTGTTTAAGCAGTTGAGCAATGCCCATTAAACTTGAACGAGAACGGCCTAAAATGGCAATTTTATGTTTTTTACGAAAGCTTTCTCGCTCTGTAATATCCAGTTTATTTTCCGCTTCAGCAAACTCATTTAAGCGATTTTGAATAACCTCTAAAACCTGTTGAGCTTCTTCTTGCGGCGATTGATTAAGCGCCCAATGCGGGTTAACTGCAGGTGAATCATCTGTTGGAATGTCTGTTGAAGCGGCAATAGAATCGGAGTAAGTTACCGCGCCTTTTTCAATGGCATTGGCTTTAGGTAAAACCTGTTTAAACGCTTGGTTTACCCAATTAACCACTCCGGCCGATGAACGGAAATTAACCTGTAAATTAAGTTGTTTTAAAGTGACATTACCAATGGTGCCTTGCCAGGCTTTTAAGAAATTACCCACTTCGGCTTCACGAAAACGGTAGATAGATTGCATGGGATCTCCCACCAAAAACAGAGTACGGCCATCATCAACTTGCCAACCCGCAATCAGTTGTTTAAGCAGTTTAAACTGTTCGCTACTGGTGTCTTGAAACTCATCAACCAATAGATGTTGAATTTGATAATCCAGTTGTTGCGCTAAATCGGTTGGCTCAAGTTCACTACCTAAAGCTTGGCTTGCAGCTTGTGCAATCTCAATATAATCAGCTTGTCCGCTCTGTTGAAAAACCAATTTTAAAAACGCGGTACTTATGGTTAATAACTGAATTAACCACTGTAAATCTTGCCATTGTTCGTCGTTATAATCGGGATTTGGCAGGTTTTTTAAATTTACCAGGCCTGGTAAAACGTTGGCATCATTTGCAGCGGCAACTCTAAGTTTTTCAAGAATCTCTAAAAAGCGATCTTTATTCTCTTTAGCCTCGCCTTTACCTGTAGGAAAACCATTATTTTTGGTAACACTTTTGCGAATAGAACCATCTTTAGTAAGTAACCAATCGGCTAACACACGCCATTTTTCTATCTCAGAACTGTCTTCCGCTATTGGCCATGCGCCACATAAAACACTTAATTGAGGTTGATCATTTTGTACTGCGTAATCGGCTATTTGGCAGACTTCTTCAAAGAGTGGCTTTAAGTAATATAAAACCTCAAACTGCTCTGCCAATAATTTACTGACAATCTCTTCAATCGCGGCTTCCAAAACTTCTCGAGCTTCATCACCTTGATATTTTATTAAGGTACGCATCCATTGATCACGCTTGGCAAGCATGCTCATTAATAAGTTTTCGGCTCGGCTAAATCGACCATTAACCAAACGTAATAATCGCCCAACGGGTTCTTCTAGTTGTGGCATTTTTAACACTTGGCGAACCGCATCTTGATAAGCTGGTGTAGCATCTTGCAAGAGTTGTGATTGGCCACCCATTTTAGAAAGCAAAGGCATTTGACCAACTAAATAGCTGTTTAAACCATCAATGGTTTTTATGCGTAAACGGTTGGGATTATCTAATAAAGACCATTGTTTTTCGGCATCTCTTTGCAGGGCTTTTTGCACGAGTTGCCAGGTGTTTTTTTCTACAATATTCGCATCAGTTGGTAATGGCTGTTTGCCAAACATTAAGGCTTCAATAATACGCTCACGCATCTCTGCGGCGGCCTTTTTGGTAAAGGTCATGGCAACAATTTTTTCGGGCGTGTCTACTTGCGATAATAACGCCAAAAACCGTTGCGCTAATAAAGAGGTTTTACCCGAACCGGCTGGCGCTTGTACAATATAAGAGTAATGTGGATGAATACCTTTAAAACGCGCTTCACCATCACTCAAGTGGCTGTCTAACTCAAGATTAAACTCATTTTTTAGCCACGCTATTGGGTTTATGTTTTGTTCATAATTTGAATTTTGCAGGCCTGGTAAAACTGTGTTTTCGGTTATTTCAGGCGTTTCAGGCGTTACATCCGTGCCAAATAAGTCATTTTGTTGCATTATTCAGCCCCTCCATCAAAATCGTCCTGCATTAACTCAAGGTCTTGCCGTTGTTGCATAACTTCTGGCATTCTTAATGCCAATTTTCCTGCGGCGTATTCAATATCTTGCGGTTTATTAAAGGTCATTTGTGCTTGGCCTTGCTGTATTTGTTGAGCGAGTTCTAAAACTTGTTGTTTTAGGTGGTCTAAAAAGTCTGGCCAGGTGGTTTCAAAATAGTCGCCCCCCTCTTTTTCTGCCATTTTGCTAAACACTTGAATACTGCGGTATTTAGAAATAAGCACGGCTTCTTCTTCCACCACTGCATTGATTTTTACGCCGTCATCCGAGTGCAATAAAGCATAGCCAATGCCGCCAATATCTTTTGTTATTGCCAATAAATAGACCGCCAATTGTGGCGCTTCTAACGGTGTGGTTAATAAACTATTAATACTGGCTTTACCCGTTTTATAGTCCAGAACTACAGCTTGACCATCGACTTGGTCAACACGGTCAATAATAATTTTAAATTGAATACCCGCTAGAGTAATTAGGTGTTCTTGTTCAGTTTCAATGACCTCAAACGTATTACGTTTTGATTCAAGCTCTAGCCATTGCAAACACAACTCTAAAACGCGAGATTGCTCTACTTCTAAAATGCCTTTTGATAAGCTGTCTTGCACCGTTTCAAACGCGGTTGTTATATGGTTTGTTAAGCGTTCTGTTAATTGCTCGGGGCTTAAATTTAGCATAGCCACTTGGGTTTTGGTTTCTTGCCAAAAGTCTTCTAACACCTTGTGAATTAAGGTTCCTTGATTGGTGTTTTGCAAGCTGTCTTCAACCTGTTGCAAACCATATTTTGCGCCCAACCTATAATCCACATACGCCATTAACGGGCACTTGCTTTGTGCTTGTAAAATGCCTGTGCCGCCAGGAGCAAGACTGCCTTCTGCAATTTCTGCACCTTGGGCATCTAACTCCCATAACAAACCATTATTTTTATCACGCAAAGCCAACATGGTTTCTGCCAGTGTTTGGTAGGGTTTTGGTTGATAAAATAGCACGCTTTCATTGCCCTTTTCTGCTTTTGGCAAAATAGAACTTGGCAGCATAATGGCATCACCCATTTGCTGTGGATAACTCCAAATAACTTTTGGGGATGAATTGGCTAAACGCTGGCTAATTTTTTGTGCATATATCAATTCACGATTGGCATCACTTCTTGGCAAACCGTATTGACGCTGCAAAGGCATAGGAATAAACGGATTTGGATTAGGCATTCTTGGCCAAGCTTCATTGGTTAAACCCATTATCCATAGGCCATCAAAATTTTGCCCACCGGCTTCTAACATACCCATAACTTGAATCGGTTGATGCCCCACACTTTGAGACTGATGTACTTGTTCAGTTAAAAAACGTTTAAGTAAACTGAGCCATTTTGAATAGCTTTGTTTACCCCCAATTTCAGTTAATTTAGCAAACTGCGTTACGCTGTTTTCAAAAGCGGTTTTTTGCTGATATTCATCAGAATTTAAGGTGCGGTTTCCTGGCCAACCCACGGTTTCTAAAATTTGCCAGGCCTGGTCTATAAAGGTTTTAAGGTTTACGCTGTTTTCAATGTCTAATGATTTAAGTTCTAACCCTTTTTGCATGGCGGTTTTTAACGTTTTAGGCAAACTTTTAGCGGCATCAATTTCAATTAATTTTGGCCATTGAATATTAGCCCATTGTAAACGTCTAAATTGGGCATCGGCCTGCTGTCTTTGGGCAAAATCGCCAAGCGTATAAGCCGATATTAACCATTGGCTCCAAGTTTGATAAGGCACGCTTTTAGTCGGTTGCATAAATAAACTTAACGTTTGCCAGGCGTTTTCAATCAGTGGTACTAAAAACAGCGGTTCACCCAGTGATAAGTTATACAGTTTAGACTTTATTGGCAAACCATTCTCTTGGGTTAAATTATGCTGTGTTTGCAGTTTACCCAGGCCTTGTAAAAACAGCTGTTCATCTAAACAAGGGATTAATGTCGATTTATATTCACTGATATTGGGCGCCACAATCGCCACTTTAATCTGCTCAAAAGGTTTGCTTTTTAACTGCTCTGCCACTTCATTAATAGCCCATAAAACGGCTTGTTCAACCTCGTCAAACGTATCTTTTGCGGCATAAAAACTTATGTAATTTTGATTTGATATCTCAGGGTTTGGGTTTTCGACCGTAATATCGCAACCTTTCTCTTGCAAGATTGCTTGCCATTTTTGGATATTGGGCGAGAGATCATCAAACCCGTGTAATTTACATTGCTTTGGTAATCGTTTTTGACTCACTTTAGCGCTGCTCAGCCAAGCTAATCGTTGTTGAGCAAGCAAAACATCATCTTGCCAATTTTTATTTTTAAGGTGTTGTAAATAACGAGCTAATACGGTTTTAAAGAGTTCACTCTCTTCTGATAAAAACGCTTGTTCAAGCCAGTCTTCTGGTAACCATTCGGCAGAAAATTGCCAGGCCTGGTATAACTGCTTTGCGGTAGTATGCACATTTAATAAAGCGATGGGTTTTAAGCCGCTGTGTTCTTGTTCTGTACTAGACGTGTTTCGGCTGTCTAACTCTTCTTGCAATAAACGTTCCCATAACCATTGGGCTTCAAAACTATTTAAGACTTTTTTAGGCAATTCATTAACTATTAATTCGCCCGTTAATAACGCCGCTGTTTGCCACTCTTGCCACCATTGTGCCAAAGTCATTGCCTTAGGTGTTTGCACTACTTTTTGTTTAGCCGTAAGAACCGCTTGTTGTTTAATTTCTGCGGTTAAACGGCTATTGGCGGTAATGTGTAGGGTTTGCATGGCTTTACTCATTGGTCGGTAATATGTTTCAAATAGGATTGTTTTATCGCTGTAAAAACGCAATCCATTGTCGGCCTTGTTGTTTTAATATTTGTTTGGCTTGTTGGGTTTTTGGGTAATGTTGTTCAACTAAATTCCAAAAGTCTCGCGAATGGTTGGCGTGCACTAAATGTGCTAATTCATGCACCACCACATAATCAATTACCCATTCAGGGGCTTGTAATAGTCGCCAATTAAACTGAATGCGACCATCTGAATAACAACTGCCCCAGCGAGATTTATACCCTTTAACCGTTAAAGATTGATAATTCACATCCATTATTTGGGCATAAAAATCGAGTTTAGGTAAGAGGTATTCATAGGCTCTTTCTTTAAAAACTCTTTCTATGGTTTGGCAACAAAGTGACTCTTTAAGGCTGTTGCTTACCGTATCACAAAACGAGATATTGGCTAGATGACTTATATGACAAAATTGAAGTTGAATAGGATTTTTTTTCGATAAATGCACATTGTTTTCTGAAAGCGAGCTCCAGGCACATACATAATTTTGACCAAAAAAACTAAACGATTCGCCGTGTTTGCCTGTAAATTCAGGTGCGGTATATTCTGATAAAACTTCTATACGGCGTAATATCCATTGCTGATTAGCTTTTAAAAGTCGGCTAAGTTGTTTGGCTTTTATGGCTTTGGGCACTTCTAAAACAATTTGGCCTTTTTGTTGTTTAAGTGCAATGGATTTTCTTCTTGCCGAAAGCACAATGGGCAGACTGTAATCACCAAACTGATATTCTGATGGTAGCTCAGGCAATAACGAATTTTTAAGAGACTGAAGTTCAAACATCTAATTTGCTCATTTTTATTTGTGCCGTCCGAACAGTGAATTCGTTTTGTGCAAGTGTCTCTAATGAATCACTAAAAACAAAAACGCCCTGATGGTTTATCAAGGCGTTATTCATATTTTATGCGCGGTAGACTTTAAGCCGCTTCTAGGCCAGCCATGGTTTTATTTGCCCAAGAGTTGGCGCCCATATAAGCAGAAGAAACCATCATAATATCAATGCCGCTCCCTTCCATATCGGCGTTACCTTGTTCTAGAGATCGAATAATATATAAGGCTTTTCCCATATCGCCAGAATGATCAACAAGTGCAATTTTAACTTCTGATGATAAAGGCAATTGTTCAACAATATCAACCATAGAGGCTTTTAAAAAGGCATTGAGGGTTGAAAACATACCGGTCATAAAGTAACGGTCTTTATCTGCATCTTTATGCTGTTTATCCGCCAAGTATTCCATAAATTTGGCTCTAACTAACGCGGTAATTAAAAGCTCTTTTGGCACATCGTTGGCTTCTGATAAAACCATCATATTTACCCAAAACTTTAAACGTTTTAACCCCATAAAATTTACAGCATCTTTTAACGTTTCAACAACCTGTGGAATATGGTTACTTGGATGGTTAATGGCACTTAACAACTTATGCGTTAACCCAACGTCAGAGCCAATTGTTTGTACAATTTTATCAAATTCAATATCCGGATTATTTACTTCAGCTAAAAGTTTAAGCATAGCTAATTTACTGCCCGATAATTCTTTTTGGCCTGAAATAACGGGATTAGTAAAAAAATACCCCTGATACCAAGAAGCATTGGCTTTGGCATATTCTAAAAATTGTTCTTCGGTTTCTATACCTGTAATAACGGTATTCACTTGTTGAATAGTTAAAGCACTGACAATGGTTTTTATTTCTTCTACGCTATAGATACTTGCATCTAACTTTACCGTTTTAGCAATAGAAATTAATTTTTTGTAAGTATCGCTGTTTTCATAACCTAACACGGCAACCTTAACGCCTGCTTTAATCATCTCTTTTAACGATTCCAAAACCGTTTTATTATGCAAAACGGACTGGTCAATCTCGACCGTTAAAAAAGATAAATCCTCTACTTTAGGTAAATAATCTAAGGATAAAACCTCTATTGGCGCTCTATAAAAAATAGGTTTATTCGCTGTTAACGCTTCCATACCATCTTGCTTTGCAATATCTTCACAAAAAGCCTTCATAACACTTTTCCATTCAACCTGATCTGGGGCAATACCATTCACAATTTCAAGTGATAAATGATATCCATACAGTGCGTGTTTGGCATCTAGAATGGGTTGTTTATTTAAGAAAAGTTTTGCTTGCATAGAGTGCTTCCCGTTTATAACGATATTTGACTATTTTGTATTGTTTTTATTGCTTTTAAATCTCTTTTTAAGAGCCCTAAAGTAAATAAGTTATTAGCCCATTATAGGAATATTATTAAAAAGAAATAGTACCAATCCTAAAAAAGTAATAAGAATAACTTACTTAATTGATTTAGAATCATAAAAATCAACAACATACCTCTGCAAATGATTCTACAAATGATTTTTATACTGAAATTTTCTCATTTATACTATGTCAATGACAGATAAAAGCCCAAACAATAAACAGCATTTTTGCATTAAAAATGATATCGAGCAGACCGCATTAGAGTTATTGTTTAATTCAACAGGCCTAGCAAAACAAGCTCTTAAACAATATGCACAACAAGGTGCTGTTTGGGTTACTCGCAACACAAAAAGTAAACCAGAACGTTTACGTCGTTTAAAAAAAATGCTTTTACCAGGCCAGGTAATAGACTTTTATTACTATCCAGACCTATTAAATGAACAGCCAGCCATACCTACTTTAATAGCGGATTTTATAGAGTATTCTGTTTGGTTAAAACCTAGAGGTATGTTGTCTCAAGGCTCAAAGTGGGCAGACCATACGGCTTTATATCGTTGGGTAGAACAAAATTACCAACCCGAGGTAAATGGCAAAAAACAAATTCGCCAGGCCTGGATTGTGCATCGTTTAGACCGAGCCACTCAAGGCATAATGCTATTGGCTCACAGCAAAAAAATGGCGGCTAAATTAAGCCAGCTTTTTGAAACAAATCAAATCCATAAAAGTTATCAAGCCAATGTTTGCGGACAATATCCTAAAGAGATACAAACCATTGACCTGGCGATTGATGGCAAAACAGCCATTAGTTATATTGTGCAACTACGCTATGAGAAACAACGTGATATATCACGAGTACACATTGATATAGAAACGGGTCGCAAACATCAAATTCGTCGCCATCTTTCGGAAACGGGTTTTCCTATTATTGGTGATCGATTGTATGGCAATGAAAAACAAGACAAACAATTTGATTGTCGTCCCAACTTACAATTAACCGCCTATAAACTCAACTTTGATTGCCCAATCACAGGAGAAGCTAAAATGTTTAGACTTGAGGAACCTCAACTTGATCTACTCAGTGCTCATTAACCAGGCCTGGTAAAATGCAAAGAACCATTACACTGCCCATTAAAGGGACTTTTTATTACAGTGCTTATGACGCAATGCAAGAAGGTTTATTAACTAAAAACACTATTCTCTCTTTGAAACCAGAACCCGACAATGGCTTTGATAAAAATGCTATGCAAATTTGGTTGCCCGTCAATTCCGATAAAACTTACGATAAAACTCACGCTAATCAACTTGGTTTATTATTAGGCTATGTGCCTAAAAGCCTTTCTGCAAAAATTAGCCATTTATACTCTCATCATTTGATTTCAGAAATACATATAGTGCATTACGCTCAACTAGGTAAACGCATAGAGATTGATTACCAAATATTAATTAACCAGGCCTGGTTACCCTATGTATGGCTCTTTATTCAAAGTAAAATTATTGCAAAAATTTATTCATTAAAACGTACTAAAGAACGCTTGTTTGGACATCACTCTTAACAAGAATAACTGAATAGCAATAACTCAACGGCCAAAAATATTGATACAATCGTATGCAACTTGAATCGACCTAAATTGAATCGACCGAACTTGAATCAATCTTTTGCACCTATCACTCAAAGACTCACTATGACAGAACAAAACCTACAACACTGCGCTGAACAACTAAACCTATCTGAAGACTATCAAGTTCTTAATAAACTGGTAGCCAAAACAGAATTTAATGCCAATGCACCAGAACAAACCCACAAGGTTTGTATTATTGATACTGAAACAACTGGCCTGGATACAGATGTCTGCGAGATTATTGAATTGGGTTACCAAATTATTGAATTTGACTCCAACGGTAATTTTTACAAAGTTTTAAGCGCGCAAAACTTTTTAAATGAGCCAAAAGGTGAAATTAGTGCCGAAGTTACTGAAGTAACGGGTTTAACCATGGATGATGTTAAAGGCCATAAAATACCCTGGGATGTGGTTGAAGCAGAAATAAGCCAAGTACAACTTTGTGTAGCACACAACGCTGGCTTTGACCGCCCTGTTGTAGAACGTTATAGCGATGTATTTATTAATAAAATTTGGGGCTGTTCAGTTGCACAAATTGATTGGATGAAAGAAGCGCATGTAGGCTCAAGAAGCCAAGAATTTTTATGCTGGAAAGTGGGGCAATTCTTTTACGGAGCGCACCGTGCTTTAGACGATGTTCAAGCATTAACGCAACTTTTATCCTGCAAAATATCTGAAAATAAAGTACCTGCTTTTAGTTTTTTATTAAGTGCGGTTAGAGAAAGTAAATCATTTATTAAAGCGACTGGTGCGCCATTTGAAATTAAAGATGATTTACGCAACCGTCGTTATCGCTGGAATGCCAGTGAGCGCGTATGGCAAAAAGTATTGGATGATTCAAAACTACAAGATGAATTGGCTTGGCTAATAGAGCATAAAACCCCAAACCCTACGGTAATTAAGCTTAAAGCCACCGATAGTTTTTCTATTAGAGCGCGTTAAGTTGATGACTTACTCCTTAATTTAAAAATGTAAAAACGCTTTAACATTACGCTTAAATTAAGCCTTTTAACTTTTTATACCATTTTGTCTATAACACGAGCAGAGGTCTTAAATAAATTCCCTTACAAATAAACGGGTTAACAATAACAAACACCTACCCTTAAAAATTTTTGGTATTATTGAGTAAGCAGTACTGAATAAGCAAGGTTTAAAGATAATACACATAGACTAACAAGGGTTATATAAGAATTATGTTTAGACAAAATGTTACGCCAACAAACTGGTTAAACAAGCAGAGTTGTGACGAAAAAGGTTATTGCTTTCATCAACTAGACTCTTCTGAACATATTATTGATATTAACCAGGCCTGGTTAACCTTAACAGGCTATAAAGCAAAGGATGTTATAGGCAAGTCTATTCATGAATTTATCACACCATCATCTGAACTTCTGCCTCAGCAATTAACATCACCCCCTAGCAAGATTAAAAAATCTAACAGCGTCTGTTTTAGCCTAAAACGCCAGAACCAAGAAATAACAAACGTTGTGTTATTTTCAGCGCCTGAATACACCCAAACACATCAATTTATTGGCACCCAAGCGTGCTTTGCACCTTTTGAATTTTTTGCCCAAAATAAACAGCACTTTTTAGATTTATTAAGTGATATGAATGAACAACAAAGTGTGCTGAGAGAACATTCTCATTATTTAGGCGATATTCTTAATGCCCTAGACAGTTTTGTTATGGCTTTTAAGGGCCAAAAATTAATTAGTGTTAACCAGCCTGTTTTACGCTTTTTTGCTTGCGATTCACTTATTGAAGTTATTGAAACAATGCCTACTCACGTCTACCAAGAACTGACAAGTTGGCAACAAGAAGCCGAAAATAACCAAACCCAAGATGATATAGATTTTGTACACATTAAATCACCCGTAACTCAGGAAATACATCATTTTGATGTCTCACATTTTATCATTGAAAATGATCCCAGTAATTGCATTACTGTTTTAACGGATGTAACCGAGAAACTTAAAATTAAAGCGCAATTTAATTCTGAAAAAGAGCTCTCTTCAGAATACTTAAATATTGCCAAAATCATGATTTTAGCTCTCGATTTACAAGGTAATGTCACTCAAATTAACAGAGCGGGTTGTGAATTATTAGGCTATCCCAGAAATAAAATTATCGGCAAAAACTGGTTTGATGAGTTTATTCCTGAAAAACAAAAAACGGCTATGCTTGGTTACTTTAATGAGTTAATTGAGGGCGATGACCAAACTCATTTTAACAATGAAAACCTCATTGTGACTAAAGAGGGTGCACAACGTTTAGTTTCGTCTAATAACACGGTGCTAAGAAATGCGGCTGGCGAGATTATTGGTTCACTCTCATCGGCTGAAGACATTACCGACTTAAAACAATCACAAGAAGAGTTAGCATTTTTAGCACATCACGATGTGCTAACAGGTCTTGATAACCGAAATTCGCTACAACAACGTATTTTACAAGCTATCAAAAAATCACAACGCTCCAAGAACTGTTTTGCCTTGTGTTTTATTGATTTAGATAATTTTAAATTTATTAACGACAGTTATGGCCATAAGGCGGGTGATGAGCTTTTAATTGCTGTATCGAAACTCATTAAAAAAACCGTACGAGACAGTGATGCCGTTGCCCGTTTTGGCGGTGATGAATTTGTTATTTTGCTCGAAGACATTGAACATAATTCAGAAGTGTCACTAATTGCAGACAAACTACTTAAGGCATTTAGTAACCCAATTCATTTTGATTCACATAATTTAGTAATCACCATCAGCATGGGGGTTAGTGTTTACCCACAAGATGCTACAACACTTGATTTATTGCTCAAAAATGCCGATATCGCTATGTATGAAGCCAAACGCAAAGGTAAGAATCGTTACGCTTTATATAATAAACAAATGGCCTCTGATGCAATTAATAGAGCCACAACTATTCAAGAACTAACCAAAGCAATTACCGATGGGCATATTGGTGTTTACTATCAGCCCATCATTAATCAAATAACGCAAAAGCCAGTGGGTATTGAAGCCCTTGCCCGATGGCATCATCCTAGTCGAGGGTTAACACTACCCGATGAATTTATTCCTATTGCTGAAGAAGCTGGCTTAATTATTCCATTAGGTGAACAAATTCTTTGCCAGGCCTGTAATGATATTGCAGCACTTCATGATGATGGGTTATTTGATGGCTATGTTTCTGTCAATGTTTCTGGCGAACAAATTGAGCACAGTAAGTTCTATAAAATGCTCAAAAACACTTTAAAAGAAACCAATATCAAGCCTTCTATGTTAGAAATTGAAATCACAGAATCAGTGGTTATGAGTAATCCAGAACAATGGAACACCCTCTTTGATCAGCTAAAATCTATTGGTTTAAAAATAGCCATTGATGACTTTGGTACAGGCTTTTCATCGTTATCTCAGTTAAGTCAATTATCGTTAGATAAATTAAAAATAGATAAATCGTTTATTCACCGATTGGACAATGATGAAAAAGCACGAACGGTGGCTCAAGCCATTATTAGCTTATCTCATAGCATGAATATGACAAGCATTGCCGAAGGGGTTGAAACCGAAGCTCAAAAAGCCTTTTTAAATCAACAAAATTGTGACGTCGTCCAAGGTTTTTTATTTGCCAAGCCCATGAATTTAACTGAACTAAAAGAGTGGTTTTTAGACTATAAAAAGCACTCTATTTAAGATTAAAAAACACCCATTTTAGGTATGATTGTGATGAAGAGTCATGCTAAAAATCATTTATAATTTGCGTGTTTTTTTCTGTCTGCTATATACTGATAAAACCTTTACTAAAAACCTAAAACTCGGCGAAAGTCAAAAAACCATAAACGAATAAAAATGGTTACGTTTTTATGTAAACTTCTGCAAATATTCAGCACAAAGCCGTGATGATTCTCAATAACCCTGTCGGTTAGCCACTTCAAACTATCTTAATAAAATCTAATCAATCATAAAATGCTAAACCGCTACATTATGCCTATTGTCGGCACAGTGCTAGTAAGGCTAAAGCCTATTTAATCAAAGAGAAAGAAGCATGATCACAACAAATAATTTAGGCCCATTGTATGTATTAAAAGTAACAGGTGAACATGGCTTAATATTTAAAACCAAACACCCTTCACCAGAGTATTTGCGCACCATGGGAGAAGAGCTTCTTAACTGGCCTAAAAGTCATTATCTTAAATATGAAGTACACACCAGCGACCACTCAAATTTAGAGATGACACAGGGAGAAATATTACTTCACCCTACTTTTGATTAATTTTTTAACTTCTAATTAATTTTTTAACTTCTAATTAATTTTTTAACTTCTAAAGATACCTTTTACAACACGTTATTTTGCGGTAATTAAAAACACTTTAGAAACCCCTTCACCTCTATAATCTGAAGCGGCTTGCCAACCTTGTTTCGTTTTTAAAATGAGCTGAACATCTCCCATATAATTATTCTTTTTTAACGAATACCCCATTTTTTGTAACGACTCTTTTACCAGGCCTGGTAAATCTGGATTATAAGCAATTTGATTTTTAGGCAGTAATTGATGATGCACTCTTGGCGCATCTACCGCTTGCTGAGCATTCATGCCCTCTTCAGCCACATTAATAATGGTTTGAAAAACAGAAGTTATAATGGTTGAACCACCCGGTGATCCTACGACCATATTCACTTGATTATCTTTCAGTACAATGGTGGGCGACATTGAAGATAGCATACGTTTTTCAGGTGCTACCGCATTGGCTATGCCACCCACAACGCCAAACACATTGGCCACACCCGGTTTGGTGCTAAAGTCGTCCATTTCATCATTCATTAAAAAGCCTGCGCCTTGCACCACAACGCCACTGCCAAATGGCATATTAAGTGTATAGGTATTTGAAACCGCATTACCGTTACCATCCACAATACTAAAATGCGTGGTTTCTGGGCTTTCAATTTTACCTGGCTTCATTTTTTCTGATACTGAAATAGCATCAAACAATACACCTTGACTGCGGTGTGTCGTATAAGCATCAGAAATTAATTTTTGAATAGGCACATCTATAAAATCAGAATCGCCTAAATAAAAGGCTCTATCGGCGTAAACTCGCTTTTCTAACTCAGCATAAAAGTGCGCTTTAACGGCCATAGCGGGCTCACCCTTTTTGGTCGCTTGTTGCAATGCTTTAACCAACTTAGGTTTTAATTCAGCCTGCATTTTAAGCAACTGAACAATGGCAATACCCCCTGAGCTTGGCGGTGGCGCAGAAACGATCTCATAACCTTGCCAGTTGGCTTTTACAGGCTGTCGCCATTTGGCTTGATAATGCGCTAAATCATCTAATGTAATTAAGCCATCTTCGCGCTGCATTTGCTTCACTAAAAGTTGTGCCGTTTGGCCTTTATAAAAATCATCTGCACCCACCATTGCTATACGTTCTAGTGTTTTGGCCAATTCTGGCTGTTTTAAGGTTTGTCCGGTTTTTAAGCCTGAAAAGTAAGCCTTAAAATTTAATGAAACATTTGATTTATCCGCAATCCATTTTTGAAACCACTGTGAACGAGATTCTAATTGTGGCGACACCTCAAAACCTTGTTTAGCATACTGAATAGCTGGTTGTAAAAGCTGTTGCCACGGCAAGGTACCAAAACGTTTATGCGCTTGCCAAAACCCCATTACGGTGCCTGGCACGCCAGAAGCTTGGTAACCCACTAAAGATTTGTAAGGAATAACTTGTTGATTGTTATCCAAGTACATATTTTGAGTAGCGGCTTTAGGCGCTTTTTCACGATAATCTAAAAAATAGGCTTTCTGACTGTGATTATGTTTATCTTTATGATCATCAAGGCTAGGCGCATATAAAGTCATAAAACCTCCGCCCCCCAAATTGCCCGCCTCTGGGTAAGTAACCGCTAAGACAAAAGCCGCCGCTACAGCAGCATCAACCGCATTACCGCCTTTTTGCAAAATTTGTTGAGCAGTTTTGGCACTGTATTTATCGGGCATGGCCACGGCCGCTTGTTTATTACCGTTAATGCTGCTGTTATGACTGTCTTCTGCCGCAAAGACCGACGTGGCGATAAATGGATTGATTAGAGTAAAACTAGCAAACAAAACAATCCACGTCGTACGCTGTGTTTGACCTTTTAAATAAGACATAATCATCCTTAATGAATTTGAGTCGGTTTTATAAATTAATATGTAAAAGTTTTAACTTAATCTGACACTGCATAAAAGTTGAGAAGCCTTTTTAATCTAATGACTTTGCCTTAATATTTTTTATCAGGCTTCCCGTTACTCTTTTTACTTGCCTAAAAAGAGTAACCAGAAAAAAGGCACCCCGCTCCATAAATGGGCAAGTTCTAAGCTGTTCACTGACAATCTCGCAACTTGCTGAGAAGCTCAGCTTCGGACAGTCGAGATTGTTTAACCGTTCTCTACGCTAAGAACTCTGCTCCATTTATTCCAAGGGGAATTTGAGTATTTGCCGAAGCATTTACTAAAAAGCAAAACTTAATTATGGCTTTTAACTTGAAAATAACAATACTTCTAATAAAAATGACTAGTTACTCATGTACTTTCAGTCACTTCTAATTTTGACAATTAATACGAGGTATTGGCGCATTCATAGTGGCCGCAATAGCCAACACTAACTCTTTTTCAATCGCATTAACATGGCCGTCATATTCAATTGACAGCACTAATGATTCAATAATTTTTTGTTTAAGTGGCTCTGAGCAATAAAGTAATTTTTCTACCGCTAACTGAAACATGGCCTGTTGTTTATCATCCACTTCTATACGTTGTAGGTTAGGTAAACCAATGTGTTTAATCGCTTTGGCAAAAGCGTAATCCATGGTGATTTGCTCATTGTGTTTTGAGCCATTTTCTTCTTTGTCATGTGGTGTATTGTGACCGTAATACACCACGGAAGAGAATACCATTTGCAGTTCCATAGCCACTTGTTGCGCTTTTTTATAACGTACTTTATTGGCGCTTTTTAAACCAAAATTAACATCAAGATAGCGGCCAACTAACTGAAATACACTCTGTTCAAAAATAGTTTGTTGGCCATCCCAATCCATTACAGATTGCATAAAACCTTTAAACTCAATATATTGTGTTTTTGATAAAGACTTTAAAGCGGGCATTGCCAACTCAACTAAAGGTAATTTATTGACTAATTTTGTCGATTTTAATAATTGAATTTGTTGTTTGACCAAACCGTCCAAACCTTTGGCGTTGCTGTCTTTAAGTAAAGAAGACCAATCTATTTTAGGCACTAAATCCTGATTATCTTTATCCGTAAGATTATCTTCGCCTTGATCTTCTTCAATCGCCAAAATGGCCAAAATTAACGCCATGGCTTCCATTGGATCTTGCGCTTTTTCAACCAGCTTACTTAATGTATTTTGAGATGATTCGCTTAAGTGGTCGACCATAACACCCGCTGCCATTAACATCGCTAATGGTTGCGGTAAACTTTCTTGCAAACGCTCCAAACTCGTTTGGCTATTATTGGCAGAATCCGTTGGAGTCTCTATGGGGCTTGGTGGTGGCAAAGCTTTAAGAAAAGCACCATCCCAACTGGGTTCTATGCGTTGAATACGCAGTTCAATAGGAGGATGCGTGGCAAATAAAAATGCTAAACGGGCATTAAAAGCTTGGCCAAAAAACATGTGAGCGACATCATTGACATCGGTATTTTTTAAACGAGAGGTTTGCGCCCCGCCACCAATGACTTTTAAGGCGTCTGCAATGGTGGTTGGATCACGGGTAAATTGCACCGAAGAAGCATCCGCCAAAAACTCACGTTGTCGGCTTACTGCACCTTGAATCATATTGCCAAATAGAATCCCAAACCAACCAATAATACGTAAAGCAATGCCAACCAAAATAATGGCGCCATTTCCCTTACCTTTACGTGAAGAACCACGGCGGCTGGTGGAACTTAAAATACGACCGAGTAATGAGATAAACTCAATACCATACAGCAACATAATAATACGCAGATTTAAACGCATATCGCCATTTAAAATATGGCTAAATTCATGACCAACCACACCTTGTAGTTGCGCACGTGTTAATTTATCAATACAACCTTGTGTTAGACCAATTACCGCATCTTGTGGGGTTTGCCCTGCGGCAAAAGCATTAATGGCGTTTTCTTTTCGCAAAATAAAAACTTCAGGAACCGGCATACCAGAAGCAATGGCCATCTCCTCAACCACATTTAGCGCTTTACGTTCATTTAACACATGGCTATTAGATGATAATCGCACACCGCCAAGTGAGGCAGCAATCACCGCTCCCCCATTCGATAAATGACGTGCTTTCATAATGGAACTTATTAACGCACCACTTAGAATAAACGCACCAACCCATAAAAAAGTAGGCAAATTGCGTTCATTATAAATACTATCCCAAAAGTGATTAAGGTGAATGGTTTGCCCCGTAAACATCGGCACAATAAACATTAACACCACGGTACTTAAAAAGGTTAATGCAATTAACACCAGTATATAAAGTAACACTAAATACTTGGTTTTCTTTTTGGCGTTTTCTTGAGCAGAATAAAAGTTCATAAGAATTTAATTACAGTAAGAGATTAGCCAAGCTAAATTGGCATTAATAACTAACCAATAAAGCATGACTATTTTAAATTTACCAGGCCTGGTATACCCTTTATTATTTTTTTGGCGCAAGGTTAAGGCACAAAAATATAACATTGAATATTCAGGCTGGTTACTTAATAAGCTGATTTTTAAAACTGTACTTTAGGTGCTTGCAAAATAGCTTCACGGTCTTCAAATTCAAGCACTTTAGCGTCAACGGGGTGACCAAACATGGCGGCAAATACCGTTTGTGGAAAGCTTTGGCGATAAGTGTTGTAGCCCATCACCGCATCATTAAATGCCTGGCGAGCAAAGGCGACTTTGTTTTCTGTGCTGGTTAATTCTTCAGTAAGTTGCATCATGTTTTGATTGGTTTTTAAATCAGGATACGCTTCCATTACCATATTAAAACGAGACATAGCCCCACTTAAAACACCTTCGGCCTGCGACAATTGCCCCATAACACCTGCGTCACCCGGGTTAGCTGCCGCCGCTTTTAATATAGTGGCTGCTTCATTACGTGCAGCAACAACGGCTTCTAAAGTTTCTCTTTCATGCGCCATCGCTTTTTTGGCGACTTCTATTAAATTTGGAATAAGATCGTAACGGCGTTTAAGTTGTACATCAATTTGTGCAAACGCATTTTCAAATCTGTTTTTAAGTGCAACGAGTTGGTTAAAAATATTAATTAAATAGAGAATCGTTATTACGACTATCGCTAAAAAAATGATCATTCCTGTGCCCACTATAAACTCCTAACTATCTAATTCTTTGATGCTATTTTGCCGATAAAAACGGCTTTTTATTTATTTAACCATGAAATGATTAAAACATTATGACTTAGTTATTTTACACGTTTCATAAAATACAAAACACAAAGAATTATCTAAGCCTTTTTCCCGAGCAAAGACCCAGATAAAAATAGAAGCACACGCGATTTTATAATAAAAATGTTTAGATTTTAGGTTAAAGAAAACGCATAATATTCGCTATCAAACAGGGTTTTGGCCAAAATTGGATAATAAAAATTGGATAATAATAGATAATTACCATAGTTGTTATACGTTTATCGACTCGAGCAAAGGTTTCATATGTTAATCTAAGAAAAATGAACTTAACAAAGTAGTGGGTAACTCAATTTAAACGAAAGAATCTTCATGCTTTTTTAACGATTAAATTTTTATCTTTGCTTGATTATGATTAAAATGGAACTAATTTACAGTTTATTAAAAACGCATGGTTTACGGCAAACGGACTAGCAAAACAAAGGATACAAATATGTTTACTTTTTTACTTAAAAAAACAGCCATCATTACTTTAGCAGTAACAAGCTTAACCTTGTTTAGTGCAACAAGTTATGCCGATGATGAGTTTACCGATTCTGAACCTCAAATGACGCAAGATGTTAACGATGCTGAATTTGCACAAACACTTGAAGCATTTCATCAAGCTCCACAATCCGCTGCTTTTTTTGATAATTCTTATGGTTATGCTGTTTTTCCAACCATTGGTAAAGTAGGTTTTGTTATTGGTGGTGCTTATGGTAAAGGCCGTGTTTTTGAACATGGTCGCTATACGGGTGATACGGAAATGACTCAGGCAACCATTGGTTTTCAATTAGGTGGCCAAGCATTTAGCCAAATTATCTTTTTCCAAGACCAGCGTGCTTATGATGAATTTACCAGTGGTAACTTTGAGTTTGGTGCACAAGCTTCAGCAATTGTTATTACCGCTGGCGCAAATGCAGAGGCCTCTACTAAAGGGACATCCGCTTCAGCAAATGCGGGCGAAAGCTATGTAAAAGCAGACGGTCAATACTATAAAGGTATGGCGGTATTTAGTTTAGCTAAAGGTGGTTTAATGTATGAGTTAACATTGGGTGGTCAAAAATATAATTTTTATCCTAACTGAGACCTTTGCACGAGTGTAACTACATTTAAAAATGGCTAAAAAACTTTTAAAATTAAAAAGCCGTTTAACAGATTTGTTAAACGGCTTTTTTGCTTTTGGTAATTTTGGTTTACACTATCTCTCAAAGGTAAGTTCAATTTCAATAACAAAACAGGTGAAAGCTAATTTATGGATATATTAGGCTGGTTAAATGATTCTCTTCTACACGTTTCAAGTTGGTTAAAAGGCAATTTATACCAAATTGTTCTCTCTATGGTTGCTACCATTTTAGTGATTTATGGTAATAACATAATGAATATACTCAAACAGCAAATTGGCAGTTTAAAGTTATTTTTAAGAATCACTTTATTCGTGGTATTTTGCGCCTTTGGTTTTAGCTTTATCACCTCAATTGCCGCGCCATTTTTAAGTAGCTTTTTAGCAAAATCAGATCCACTTTATTTACCTTTCATTATTGTGTTTATCTATTACGGTTTAGGCTTTTTAGCACAGAAAAAAGGCATGATTTAAGCAAATTTAAAAACAAAAAAAGCCATTTACCAGGCCTGGTATAAATCTCCAGGCCTTCTATGCCATGTAAGCATAGGGTAAATTGGCTTTTATTTGAATTAAATTTATAAGAATCGTTAAATATAATTCAGTAGCTTGTTGCTAAGAATCTAACCGCAAATTAACTACGGCTTGTTACTTCTAGTAAATGATAACCAAACTGTGTTTTAACTGGCCCTTCAACAGAACCTACATCGGCACTAAATACCACTTTATCAAATTCAGGAACCATCATACCTGGACCAAACTGACCTAAATCACCACCATTAGAACCTGATGGGCAGTTAGAGTTTGCTTTTGCTACTTCTGCAAAATCGGCACCATTGGCAATTTGCTCTTTTAATTCATTACATTTTTCTTCTGTATCAACCAGGATGTGGCGTGCTGTTGCTAAAGTCATATTGTTTCCTTTTTTAAAAAACAGTGATTAAAACGTTTATTAACGTTGTTTAAATTGATATTGCTACCTTTAATATAAAGACAAAAATTATGGTTTCAAGTTTAATAAAATAGTTTTTTGCTATTTTCCTCCCATTCCTTACAAGCCCTCATTTATAATATTGCGTATGACTGAATCAACTACCCCCTTAACAAAACCTTTTGCCTCTATTCCAATGCAAGCCGTAGGCCCTTTTAAGCTTATTGGCGATGTAGAAGTCGATGATTTAATGGTGCCAATGGCCACTTACGAAACACCTTTATGGCCATCTGTTGCACGGGGTGCACGCGTGGCTGCTCATTCTGGAGGCATTAGAGTAACGGTTGTAGACGAACGTATGACTCGTTCGGTATTACTGCAAGCGCCAAATGCGGGTGTAGCGGCATTACGCCTAAAACAAATTCAAGCTCGACATGCCGATTTACAAGAGGTCGTGTCTCAAACGAGCCGTTTTGCAAAACTGATTGATACCAACTTTCAGGTAGTAGGTAATTTAATCTATCTACGTTTAGAGTTTGAAACCGGTGATGCGTCAGGCCATAACATGGTGACCAATGCCGCAGACAAACTATTACCTTGGCTTTTAGAGCAGTATAGCGATTTACAATATGTCTCTATTTCTGCAAATTACTGTACAGATAAAAAAGTTTCTGCCGTCAATGGTATTTTAGGCCGTGGAAAATATGTGGTGTGCGAAACCACCATTCCTAAAAAGTTCTGTAAGCGATTTTTAAAAACGACACCAGAAGCCTTAGTTGATTTACACATTAAAAAAGATTTGATTGGTAGTATTGTGTCAGGTGGTTTACGTTCAGCTAATGCCCATGTTGCCAATATGCTTTTAGGTTTTTATTTAGCCACAGGACAAGATGCCGCCAATATTGTTGAAGGCTCGCAAGCGATTAACCACGCCGAAGTCACTCCTGAAGGGGATTTATATTTTTCAAGCACTCTACCCAACCTAATTGTGGGTACGGTTGGTAATGGTAAAGGTTTAGACTTTGTATTAGAAAACTTAACACTACTTGGTTGTGCAAACAACAATGCAGAACCCGGTGAAAACGCACGGCGTTTAGCTTGTATTGCGGGTGCAACCGCTTTTTGCGGTGAACTTTCTTTATTAGCAGCACAAACAAACCCTGGTGAACTGATGCAGGCACACATTAAATTAGAACGTTCACACAATGCCTAAGCTTGATTTACCTCTTTTAAAGGTTGTTTATGAGTCAATTTAAATCTACGGCAGAAACGTCTTCTGCAGATCAAGTTACAAATCGCAAGCTAGAACACATTGATGCACTCGTCAAAGATCCAGAAATTGAACGACGTAACAAGGCTGATTTACAAGGTTTTGAGCAAATACGCTTAATGCATCGCGCTATGCCTGAATGTGATTTTGCCAATATAAATACCACAACGACCTTTCTTAATAAAACCATCAGCTTTCCATTTTTAATTTCTTCAATGACGGGTGGTTCTGCCAATAATTTAGGCAATATCAATATTCATCTTGCCGAAGCGGCTGAAGCGTGTAACGTACCAATGGCGGTCGGTTCACAACGTGCCATGATTGTGGATGAAGCGGCTAAACTTAGTTTTGAGTTAAGAAAATACGCCCCCAATGTTCCACTTATCGCCAATATGGGTGCGGTACAACTGAATTATGGCTTTGGGTTAGACGAGGCTCGTCGAGCCGTGGATGTATTAGAAGCGGATGCTTTATATCTGCACCTTAATCCTCTTCAAGAGGTCATTCAACCTGAAGGTGATACTGACTTTGCCAATTTAGCCAATAAAATCCATGCCCTTGCGCAAAACATAGAAGTCCCCATTATTCTAAAAGAAGTCGGTTGTGGTTTATCGCCTAAAGACATTGAACTCGGCTTACAAGCAGGTATTAAATACTTTGACGTTGCTGGCCGTGGTGGTACATCTTGGAGCAGAATTGAAGCGCATAGATCAGAAAATGATTTAGGCATTCTATTTCAAGATTGGGGCCTAACAACATTAGAGAGTTTGCAACTTGCAAAACCCTATCAAGAAAAAGCACAGTTTCTTGCCAGCGGAGGCATACGAAACGGAATTGATATGATAAAAGCTGTTATAATGGGCGGCCGTTTGTGTGGGGTAGCAGCTCCTTTATTGGCTCCAGCGCAAAAATCAACTCAAGATGTTGTTAGCAAGATAGTACAATTTCAGCAAGAGTTTCAGACTGCTCAATTCTTGCTTGGTGTCGAAAATACCGACACCTTACATTTAAACACTGCTTTAATCTCGCCTTTTAATGGCTTTGATAATAAGTAAATGACAACCAAAAATTATTTGTTCGCCTCATTGCTTTAATGCATTTGTTTGATATTAAGTAACTGTGATATTAAGTAACAATGATATTAAGCAACGAAGCTAAAATAAAATAATTAAGAATAAGAACGAATCCACTTTAGATTATGAAAGTAGGCATTGATTTAATTCATTTTGCGACAGCAAACTATTTCTTAGGCTTAGATACCTTTGCCGCTGAGAAACAGATAGATGTAAACAAATTTACCGTTGGTATTGGCCAAGAAAAAATGTCCATAGCGCCGCCTGACGAAGATATTGTCAGTTTAGCGGCTAAAGCGGCTGCGCCAATTTTAGAGCAAATTGATCGCAGTGAGATTAGTGCTATTTTATTTGCAACGGAAACCGGCGTTGATCAATCAAAATCTGCGGGGGCATTTTTACATGGCCTTTTAGACTTATCGAACCGTTGTCGCGTTATAGAACTAAAACACGCTTGTTATGCAGGTGCTGCCGCACTCCAAATGGCCACAAGCATGGTACGTGCAAATCCTAAAGAAAAAGTGCTTGTTATTGCCTCAGATATTGCTAAATATGATGTAGATACCTCCGGTGAAGCTACACAAGGTTGCGGTGCTGTTGCCATGTTAGTTACCGAAAAACCACGCATTATTGCCATTGAACCTGGTTCAGGATATTACACTGATGATGTTATGGATTTTTGGCGTCCAAATCACCGCACTACGGCTTTGGTAGATGGTAAGTATTCTACTAAAGTATATTTAAATAGCCTTAAACACACTTGGGAACACTTTACCGAGCAAACAGGCCTTACGTTTGACGATATTGACTATTTTTGTTATCACATTCCGTTTACCAAAATGGCCGATAAAGCACATAAAACACTGATTAAAAAAGTGGGGGCAACCTTAACTCAAGAACAGCAAAATACTCAAACATTGCCAAGTCAACTGTACAATCGTATTGTAGGTAATAGCTATAGTGCTTCTTTATTTGTTGGTTTTATCTCACTGCTTGATAATGTATCGGACAATATTGAAGGTAAACGCGTGAGCTTTTTTAGTTATGGCTCTGGTTGTGTTGCTGAGTTTTTTACAGGCATAATGCAAACAGGCTATAAATCTGTTTTAATGACAGAAAGTCATAAAAAACAAATTGATGAGCGCCAGCCATTGAGTTATCAAGAATACCTTGATTTTTATCACAATGAAGACACAACCGTTGAGAACATTGTTTATCCAGTAAACAACCAAGGGCCGTATCGTTTAGCAGGTATTGAAGAACATAAACGTTACTATCAAAAAACCACATAATTTTATGTAGGTAAAATATTATGAACACCGCAATGCACACACTCTGTTCAGTTCCTGCCAAAATTATCCTCTCTGGAGAGCATGCGGTTATCTATAACAGCTCGGCACTGAGTATGGCCATAAAGCTTTACACTCAATGTGATTGCCTGTTTGAAACAAGTACCACAAACAGCGTTACCGTAGAGCTTGTTGATTATCACCAAAAACACAGTTTTCCTCGTTTTGTTTGGCAAAATCTTGCGACTAATATTGAAACCCGTTTTACCCTTTTTAATAAGCACAACGCTGCCATTCAAAGTGTTTTAGTACAACCTATTGATTTAGTGCTTGATACGCTCTATCACTTTGATCATTTTCATACAATGAAACCGGGTAACTGGCATTTTAAAATTGAATCTCAAGTTCCTATTGGTAAAGGTTTAGGTAGTTCTGCCGGGGTTATCGTATCCATTTTAACAAGCCTATTTAGTCATCACCAAATTGAATTTAATAAAGATATTTTATTGGCTTTAGCGCGTAAAGTGGAAGCACGCCAACATGGAAAATCAAGTGGTATTGACCCTGCTACCATGCTTTTTGGCGGGCTACTTGAGTTTAACCAAAATAAAACCACCCAAAAACTAAACACACAAAAATTTAAAGCTTGGTTAATTGATACCGGTAGCCCAAGTAGCACCACTGGGCAAACGGTTAATCAGGTTAAAAACCAATATGCCAACGATCTTTCTTTATGGACACAATTCGCAGGCATTACCCAAAATATTATTGAGGCTTGGTCACACCAAGATAGTGCTGCTCTCTATCAATATATTGAACAAAACCAAATATTGCTTGAACACATTGGTGTAGTACCTAAACACGTTCAAAATTTTATACAACGTTTAAAAACAGAGTTTAACGCAACGGCAAAAGTATGCGGTGCAGGCAGTATAAAAGGTGATAAAGCGGGTGTATTAATTTGTTTTTCAGAACAAGCGCCTAGCGAACTTTGCAGTGAATTTGGCTACCAGCTACAACCTATTACGATAGATAATCAAGGCGTGGTATGCAAAATCATTTAGCCACATCTTGTTTACAATGGCATAGTCAAGCGCCTGCAAATAGCATGATTTTAGGGGAGCATAGCGTAGTTTATGGTCATCCTGCTTTGGCCTGTGCCATTGACCAATATGTCACAATTCATTGGCAAGCCCGCCAAGATCAAGCCATTCATATTTATTCTGCTCTTGGCGAACACCATACGCAAATTGAAACCATTACCCCACACCCAAAATTAAATTTTGTAGTGGCTGCATTGCAAGCATTTCAAACACATTTACCACACGGTCTGGATATTAAAATAACCAGTGAGTTCTCTTCCACCATTGGGTTAGGCAGTTCTGCAGCCGTTTTAGCCGCAATGCTTTCTGGTTTAAACCATATTTGTAATACAGATTTTTCAACCATTAATTTATTTGAAATGGGACATAAGATTATTCTTGATATTCAAGGTCGTGGTTCAGGCACAGATTTAGCAGCAAGCTTAACCGGTGGTCTTATTTATTTTCAGCCTAAAAATCTCGACCACCCTAACCCCGTGATTAGTCGTCTTGATATTTCATTACCGTTATTACTTATTTATAGTGGCTACAAAACACCAACAGCACAGGTATTAGCTCAAGTTGCAGAAACTTGGCAACATAAACCTGCTGAACTTGAAATGCTTTATAGGTCAATGGCCAAAATCACACGTTGTGGATTTGACGCTTTACAAAACCTGCAATTAAATGCGTTTTACCAGGCCTGTTCTGACTATCAATTATTAATGTCTAATTTAGGTGTAAACGATACAACTTTGCAAACCATAATCGATTTATTACTGGATTGTGAAAGCATTCATACTGCCAAAATATCAGGCTCTGGCCTTGGAGATTGTGTACTTGGTATTGGTACACTAAACCGTTGTTTACCCGAAGCCCAACAGAAATTAAAAACTTACAAACAAATTCAGGTAAACATTTCACTAAACGGGGCTTTTACCGAACAAGTCATTGTGCAATAAATCTATTAAACACTAACTCAATGACTCAATAATAATGAACCAAAACGCTTACAGCTTAACCATATTTTCTAGGAACTTTTATGCCTGCCCATTCCGCCAAAATTTCTGATAAAACATTACAACAGCAGCAATTTGTGCATAAAGTCATTGGGCACACCCCCACAAACAATGTCTTGCACATCAATAAAGAGATCGGTTACGGCCAAGCGCCCGTTAATATTGCCTTAAGCAAATACTGGGGTAAACGAGATACTGTATTAAATCTACCAACCAATAACAGTGTATCTATCAGTTTGCCAGGCCTGGGTACCAGCACGCAAATTAAATCACTGCACAATCAGCAAAAGAATAATACCACTGACAAAATATCCTTAAATGGCACTTGGTTAGAAAACTCGCACCCTTTTGCACTTAGGGTCACCGCTTTTTTAAATCATTTTAGAGAAAACCCTAAAATTACTTTTGAAGTCATCACTAAAAATACCGTACCCACTGCGGCAGGTTTGGCGTCATCAGCGTCAGGCTATGCGGCATTAGTTTTGGCTTTAAATGATCTATTTAATTGGCAGTTAAGCAATCAAAATCTTTCTTTATTAGCACGTTTAGGCAGTGGCAGTGCCAGTCGTTCACTTTTTGATGGTTTTGCTATTTGGCATCAAGGCCAGCAAAATGATGGTTTAGACAGTTTTGCAGAACCGATTGAAACTCAGTGGCCTGAATTTTGTGTGGGACTTTTAGAGATTGATATAGAGCAAAAACCAGTTAGTTCAACACAAGGTATGCAAAATACCGTTGAAACCTGTGAGCTATACCAGGCTTGGCCAGAACAGGCCAATAGAGATGTACAAACTGTTTTACAAGCGATAAAAAATAAAGACTTTAGTTTATTAGGCAAAACTGCCGAACATAATGCCTTAAGCATGCACGCCACTATGATTGCGACCTGGCCGCCAATTTTGTATTGGCAACCTAACTCGGTTAAAGCCATGCAAACGGTTTGGCAACTGAGAGAACAAGGTGTTGAGGTTTACTTTACGATGGATGCCGGCCCAAATTTAAAACTGCTGTTCTTAGAAACACAAAAGCCTGCTATTAAGCAGGCTTTTGCTGATATTAAGATTTTGGAGCCATTTAAGCATTAACGATTGTTAACAACTTTAAAACGTTATTTAACAATCGATAAACTTGGTTTTTTCTTATCTGACTTTTTGGTTTTAGAATCTTTTGAATTTTTTGATGATTCTGCTGTAGATTTAACCGATGTTAAAGTCGGTTTATCTTCTGCTTCTTCTGCTCGCTCTTCAAACTCTTCTGGATAAGGTTCTGGTGGAAATGGCATACCTTGCCCATTCTCACGCGCAAAACACGCCAACACCGCCTCTGGTGGAAAATAAATACTACGCTCTACCCCACCAAAACGAGCTTTAAAAGCAAACAGGTTATTATCTAAAGATAAACCTACCACTGCAGATGGACTGGCGTTTAACACAATCACACCATCTTGAACAAACTCCTGTGGCACATTGGCTCCAGGATAATTTGCATCAATTTGTAGATGTGGCGTCCATTCATTATCAACAATCCAATCATAAATAGCGCGAATCAAATAAGGGCGATTAGAAATCATCGTCATAATTCCTTAAAATACGTCTCGCATATCAATCTCATCGTCCGACAAACTTTCTTTGAACATTTCACGATTTAAAACTTTATCTGCATAGTCCACAATTGGTTTAGCCCCTTTTGGTAATTCAATACCTAAAGATGGTAAACGCCATAATAAAACAGACATGCTAATATCAACTAAAGAATAATCTTCGCTCATAAAATATGGCATATGGTCAAATACAGGAATTAACTGAACTAAACGTTCAAGCAAATTACGACGAGCCGTTTTAATATCTTCTTCATTGTCGCTGTTAGCAATGGTATCAATAAGTGGGTACCACTCAGTTTCAATCTGGCGTAACATCTGACGTGAACGAGCTTTTGAAATAGGATCAACAGACATTAAAGGAGGGTGTGGAAAACGCTCATCTAAATATTCAATAATCACTTGTGGATCATAAAGTACTAAGTCTCTATCCACTAATGTAGGTAAAGAGGCATAAGGATTAAGCTCTAACAAATCTTCTGGAAGATTGTCTTTATCTACCTCAATCACCTCCATTGGAATATCTTTCTCTTTAGCAACTAAGCGTACACGGTGGCAGCTTGGGCTTTTAGAGTCAGAAAATAAAACCATTACGGAACGTTTAGTGACTGGAATGTCGGACATGGAGCTCTCCTAAAATAAAAACACGAATAACTTAATGAATACGTGCAAAATTAAGATTTTGCTAAACGTTTTAATTAAGGTTTTTTAAGGTTGTTAAAGTAAATTAAAACCTTTGTACGAGATAAATAATCTCAAAAGATTAATTATACACCCTCTGTCAAGCCCCTAACCTTACGTAAAGTAGGTAAAACAACCATTTAGAAGTAATTAAGATACGAATTTAAAGGGATTTACCAGGCCTGGTAAATCCTTATAAATATTTATTTAGGACTCTTCAATACCAAAACAAATACCTTGTTTCAGATTTGCATAATTTTGTTGTAACGCAAATAAACGATCAATACCCAAAGCCACGCCACTGCAATCGGGTAACGTTTTATCTTCTAGGGTTCTAAGCAAGTTTTCATCTAAAGGCATTACAGGTAAATCTAATTGTTGACGTTGTGCATTGGCCTCTTTAAAACGCTGCCGATATAATTTGGCATCCGCCAACTCATAATACCCATTGGCTAATTCCATACCATTCACAAACACTTCAAAACGTTCCGCCACAAGTGGATTAGCTTCGCTCACTCGTGCTAAAGCAGCGTCTTTTGCGGGATAATGATACATTACTGTAATTGACGCTCTATCTTGATTACGGCCTAAATTTGGCTCAATCACCTCAGTTAACACCAATTGTTCCCATAAAGCTTTGTCATTGTCATCCACCCCCACAATTTCGGGAACTCGGTATTTAACTAAACAATCTTTAAGGTCTTTAGCGCTGGCATTAAATACATTCTCAATTTGGGCATACTTAGCAAAAACCTGCTGATAGGTCAGTTTTTCAACCTTTAACGAGTCTAACTGCTCCATTTGAATAATGGTTTGAATCAGCTCAATCACTTCGTCGATTAGCTGGTGCATTGAAAAGCCAATGCGATACCATTCCAACATACTGAATTCTATTTGGTGACGTGGGCTTAAATCACCATTACGAAACACCTTCCCTAAATAGAAAATATCACCACTACCTTCACACAAAAGCCGTTTCATTGGATATTCTGGCGATGTGTGTAAATAGTACGTCTTTGGCTCTTTATAACCGGGCACTTGCAGTAGCGATTGTAAAGAAGCTAGGTGAATATCAGGCGTAGCCGCTTGCGAAAGGATTGGTGTATCTACCTCAATAACCGATCGAGCATAAAAAAACGCCCTAGCCTGCTGTAAGAGGTTAGAGCGTTTTTGGAGGGTGTCGCGTCTATTCAACATAGAACCTTATTTAGAATTAGAGCTTTTAAATAAATTACTGAAAAAGGTGATTTTTGTTCAGATTAGCGGCGTGCGAGAAGCCGTAGCGGAATGTACTTAAGTACATGAGCAACGGAAGTCACAGCGCAACAAAGAAGCTGGGCAAAAAGCACTTTTTCAGTTTTTATTTAGCGCGTGAAATGTACTCACCTTTTTCTGTATTCACAATGACTTTTTCGCCAATTTGTACGAATAAAGGAACTTGTACCACCGCACCGGTAGATAAAGTAGCAGGTTTACCACCCGTACCCGCTGTATCCCCTTTTAACCCAGGATCAGTATCGGTAACTTCTAGCGTAATTTGCTTAGGTGGTGTTACTGAAATAATTTGACCATTAAATAAGGTTACTAAACAGTTATCTTGTTCAATTAACCATTTAGCCACATCAGACACAGCCGATTCTGCGGCTTGGTACTGTTCAAAAGAGGTTTCATCCATAAAATGCCAAAACTCACCGTCGGTATATAAATACTGTAAATCCGTATCTATTACATCAGCCGCCTCAACTTTTTCACCCGATTTAAAGGTTTTTTCTAAAACCTTGCCCGTCATTAGGTTGCGGTATTTCACACGGTTAAAGGCTTGACCTTTACCTGGAGAAACTTGAGTATTTTCAATAATTGAGCATGGTTGACCGTCCATTAAGAACTTTAAACCACCTTTAAATTCCGTTGTGCTGTAAGTTGCCATATCTTTACCTGGGTACTTGACTTAAAATAATCGCAACATTCTATCTTAAAATACCTAAAGTTAAAACTGCTCAATGACAATCAAACACAATCAGTAGTGTATTTAGATGAATCAAATTACTAAAAATAGACTCATACACTTAATCTAAAGCTCAATAAATCTATGTCAAAAAATCGCACAATAAATAATCTTAAGCAACTTTTTCAATCGCTTCAACTTAACCCAAAAGAGCTCAATGTTATTGAAGAAAGCAACTTTGTCTATAAAGCGCCAAAAGATTTTATTGAGCAGATTCAAATTCAAACCAACAACGACCCACTTTTAAAACAGATATTACCCGTTGAAGCTGAGAATTTACTAACTGAAGGCTTTATTAAAGACCCGGTAGGCGATTTACAAAAAAATCCAATCCCTAGTTTAATTCATAAATATCACGGCCGAGTTTTATTAATAGCCAGCCCCAAATGCGATATACACTGTCGTTACTGTTTTAGAAGACACTTTCCTTATGAAGACCAAAGCAACCAACGTCATTGGCAAACGGCATTGCAACAAATTGCAAACGATAAAAGTATTCACGAAGTCATTTTGAGTGGTGGCGACCCGATGAGTTTAAGTGAAGCAGTATTACTGCGTTTAATTGAATCGATTGAACAAATTGAGCATATCACCACCTTAAGAATTCACAGCCGAACACCCATCGTATCGCCTAGCACCGCACCGCAAAATGCGTTATTACAATGGGCAGAACAAAGTCGATTAAATAAAGTCTTAGTGGTGCATTGTAATCACGCCAATGAGTTAAGTGATAAAACCGCTGGCTTGTTGCAACAGTATCGCCAAAGCGGTTTTACGCTATTAAATCAAAGCGTGTTATTAAAAGACATTAACGATTCCACAGTCACGCTAGTTGAACTGAGCCACAAGCTATTTGCTCAAGGTGTTTTACCCTATTATTTGCACCAACTAGATAAAGTACAAGGCGCAAGCCATTTTGAAGTTTCAGACAAAAACGCCAAACAAATACACGCTCAATTATTAACCAAACTACCTGGTTATTTAGTGCCTAAATTAGTAAGAGAAATTGCCGGACAGCAAAGTAAAACACCTTTGTAAAACAAAATCTTTTGTTTTTACTCTAACCTCACGACAAAAGATATTTTTTTGAATAAGACGAAACTAACAACAAACGCCCAACGTCCCCTTGGAATAGATTGAGCAAGGTTCTTGGTGTAGCGAACGTTTAAAAAACGCTGCTGTTAGAGCGTAGCTTGCGAAGCGAGTTCAGCGTTTTCAGTGAGCAAGCCTAGAACTTGCCAATATATGGAGCGGGGTGCCCTTTTTCTGGTTACTCTTTTTAGGCAAGTAAAAAGAGTAACGAGAAGCCCTTAATTGAAATTAAAGATATATACATTTCTAAAAGGGCTTCTCAACAACTAAGAAAAGTATTCAGCTTTCACATTACCAGGCCTGGTAATTTTAGAGTAAGTGCATTTTATAATCGATAAAAAACGTTTTACCACGAAGACACCAAGGCACGAAGATTTCTAAAATCTAATACCTGTTTAATTTACAAGATTTCATTAACGAAACAAAGAACTAGGTGAAGAGACTAGAATAACAATGACTAATCGCTTTTATTCATTTTTTAAATCTTCGTGTCTCTGTGTCTTCGTGGTTAATTTTTACAATACGAAATAATCAATCACAGAATATCGATACCGTAACTTTATAAATCAATTTCAAAACCCTTAGTTAAAATCATACTTTTGTTTAAACCCACAACCACCTTTAACCTTTGGAAACCAATCAGGTGCGGTATAAAACTTTTCATTAACGGGTTTAAGCACTTTCTCACGATATAAATCGTAATTAAACGCTTCACCCACAAACCAATAATAGGTTGTAGAGTCATCAATTTTTAACGGCGTAATACTAAAACGTTTAAAAAACTTTTCTACCTGGTTTAAGTCTTTATCTTGGGTAATTAAAATTTGCAGGTTTTTACCGTTTAGCGCTTTAAAATTGGTTAACTTATCATCTTCTCTGCCGTATTTTGAAACACTGGCGAACACATGAATATTATCATTACCGCAGTGGTACGAAAGCGTGGATTGACTACTATACCCTAGGGTAAAAAAGCTGGGTGACGTTTGTACTTTTGCAATTTGTTTACACACATTTTGTGGCTGAACATAGACCGCTAAATGATGTTTTTGCGTTGGTTTAATCAATTGGTTAATAAATAATAAAGCCACCAAAAGCACAACCGCAACCACAACTGAAAAATAACCATTAAAGACAAACAGTTTTTTTAATTGTTCTACCGAAAGCGTTCGATATATCACATACAAAGCCGTGACAGAAATTAGCGGCCAATGCAAACCAACCTGATTGGTAAAACTCACAAACAGCAAAACCAGCAATAATGGCACACTGGCAAATAAAGCAAGTTGAGTTGGATTAAACAATGAGACAACGTCTTGTTTTATTGCATGTGATTGGCTTACATTCAACGTGTTATTTGTTCTATTTTTAAACCTATACCATAAGCCTAATGGCGATAATAAAACTGCAATCATCAACACATAACTAATGACATTAGTTACCTCAAAATGACTGGCTTCGGTTCTTGAGAAAAAGTTAAATAGAATATTATTCCAACAATGTGTCGCATTAAAATAGAGGTTTTCAGCCACAGCAATCAATACAATCAAAATCATGACAAGTAGCTGTTTAAAGTTGATTTTTTTCCACTGCCACAAGGCATACAGCATTAAGCCAATTAACATAAAAGCCGCAAAGTATTTTGATAAAAATGCCATCCCCAATACCAGGCCTGTTAAAAATACATCTAACCATTTTTGAGTGTGCAATGCTTTGGCAAACCAATACAAACCCAACATTGAAAACAAGACCAAAACCGTGTCATTTGCAGTCACCACAAACATAAGCGATATAGGTGAAACAAAAAATGCCAACGCAACCCAAAAAGCCGTGTTTTGAGAGGTCGCCGCATTTAGGCGTAATAATTTATAAAGCAGAACCGCAATGACTATGGCGGAAAAAAATGCAAAACTTCGATACCAAATTAAGTTATCGCTAACCTGCCCCAATAGGTATAAAACCCAGCCTACTGCGGGTGGATGATCATAATAACCCAGTGCAAGATGTTGCCCCCAGGTTATAAAATAGGCCTCATCACCAGTAAGTGGCACTAAAATAATTAGCGCTATTTTTAATAAAATAAAAGCAGAAATCAACAACTTTTGATGTGTGCTGAGTTGAGCACTAAATTGAGTAATAACCAGGGAAAAAGAAGACGTTGTATTTGGCATAATTCTTTACTGAACCCAACCAAATAAAATCGTATATAAAGCGTAAGCGACAATGGCTCCCACAATAATGCCCGCTAATATTTCAATGCGAGTATGCCCCATTCTTTCACGCAGCGGCTTTTCAGTTGAATTAGGTTGATTTAAAACATTAATGGCTTTGGCGTGTTTGCCTACTTGCTGGCGTAAGCTGTTGGCATCTAATAACACAATAAAAGCTAATGTAATCGCCACACCAAATGCGGGATCAGTAATCCCCTCTTTAAAGGCAATTAAAAACACCATGCTACTGACTATTGCACTGTGATTACTCGGTAGGCCACCATAACCAATTAATCCAAAAGCCAATTTTTTCGCTTTAATGGAATTCACGATAAACTTCATCACCCCCGCAACTAACCAGGCGGCAAATGGCGTAATGAAGTAAATATAATCTTGAAATATATGCATTACATGCCCCCTGCTGGCCATAAAGCCCAAATGCAAACACCAAGCCAACCCACTACGGTAATTAATAACTGTTTATCAGCAAACAACGCATCGGTAGGTGACTCACCCTCTTCCAAGACTTCACTGATATACCAGTAACGATATAAACCAAATAAAACAAATGGGATACTTATAACCATTTCTGGGTGAGCATTCATTACAAATAGGCTATAAAACAGCAAAGCACCTGTGGCCGCCATTTCTGCATATCGATCAATTAAGCTAACGGTATATTTTTGTAAAACAGCACGCCCTTCAATATTGGTTAACACCAATTCTTGGCGTCGCTTAATGGCAGCTAAAAATAGAGCCAAACATAAGGTTGTAACAAACATCCAAGAAGAAAGCGGAACAGAAATCGCCACGGCGCCGGCGTAAACTCGCAAAACAAACCCAATGGCAATCGTGAAAATATCCAAAACAGGTTGATGTTTTAAATAAAAACTGTAGGCGACATTAAGCAGTAAATAACCAACTATCACCAGCATAATCATAGGCTGGTAAACAAATCCCACGATTAACACCGCGTACAAAATCACCAATAAAATTTTAGCTTGAGCAGGTGTTACCTGACCTGAAGCCAATGGGCGTTTTTTTGATTTTATAGGGTGCTTTCTGTCTTGCTCAATGTCTTGTAAATCATTCACAATATAGGTGGCTGATGAAGCCAAACTAAATAAAACAAACGCAATTAAACTTTGAGAAATGGCAACAGCATCAAAAAAAAGACCCGTAAACATTAACGGAGCAAAAACAAATCCATTTTTAACCCATTGTTTGGGACGTACAAGTTTTAACAAACCAAGTAATACCGATTTATTCCCACTTGCAGAAGTGTTAGAATTCATGAATACCTTTACCGCCAATTCTGTAATAATTAATTTTGTTGTTAGAATACATTAAAAACATTAACTTAAGCGTTTGACCACTGGAATTTAAACACGAATGATGTCTAAAAAAACCGTTTTACACACTGTGTTACAACAAGCCACAAACCGCTCTTTATCTTACCGCTTACAAGTCAAAGTATTCAATAAATGAAGATTGCCATAATGTACACGATTTTTGCGGTAATCTCCACCATCGCAAACATCGGTAGCCAAACCCTTTCTTTTAGAATTTACCAAGGGAACTACGATTTATGGATCGCCATTTTTGTTGGAACGGCAATTGGTTTAGTAGTGAAATATTTTTTAGATAAACGCTATATTTTTCAATACCAAACCACCAGTATTCAGCACGGATCAAAAACATTTTATTTATATACTTTAATGGGCCTTATAACCACGGTTGTGTTTTGGGGATTTGAATACGCTTTTAATGCCATATATCAAACCGCAGAAATGCGTTATTTAGGTGGTGTCATTGGTTTATCCATTGGGTATTTTATAAAATACCAATTAGATAAACGCTTTGTGTTTAAGTAGGAATTGCCATTGAATATTTCAGGTTGGGGACGTTACCCAAAAATAGAAAGTGAATGCTTTTATCCTAATTTACCAGGCCTGGTAAATTTAGTGATGGATCAAACAAAAGTGCAAACAGACCTTCAAATCGAAGCTCAAACTGACATTGCAAACCAACAAAACAGCAATCTAATCGCTCGTGGTTTAGGTCGCAGCTATGGTGATAGTAGCCTAGCAGCAACCACGGTAGTCAGCTCCAACCTAAACCACTTTATCGCTTTTAATGAACAAACGGGCGAACTAACTTGTGAAGCAGGCGTGAGTTTTGCAGAAATTTTACGGGTATTTATTCCCAAAGGTTGGTTTTTACCGGTTACGCCTGGCACACAATTTGTGACAGTAGGTGGTGCGATTGCCAGTGATGTGCACGGTAAAAACCATCATATTGATGGCACTTTTTGTGAACACGTGACCTCTTTAAAGCTTTGTCTTGCAAGTGGTGAACTGGTTGATTGCTCTAAAATTCATCACCCACACCTTTTTAGAGCCACCTGTGGCGGCATGGGATTAACCGGGGTAATTTTACAAGCAACATTTACCCTCAAACCCATTGAGACCGCCTATATTAAAGAAACCACCTACAAAACAGCCAATTTAGAAGAAACCTTAGCCAAGTTTGAAGAGCACGACTCAGCGACTTATTCTGTGGCTTGGATTGATTGTTTGGCAACAGACAAATCCCTTGGGCGTTCTTTATTAATGCTGGGTGAACATGCGTCTAAAACAGAATTACAAGAAAACCAAGCAAACAGCGAACCGTTAAATGTAGCAAAGAGCAGTAAGCTGAATATGCCGTTTGATTTGCCTGCTTTCACTCTAAATAGTTTTAGTGTTAAAGCCTTTAACACACTTTATTACGGCAAGGTTCGTCAGCCACAAAGCCAACGTTTAGTAAATTACGCCCCTTTCTTTTATCCGTTAGACAGTATTCAAAACTGGAATAGAATGTATGGTAAAAATGGTTTTGTGCAATATCAGTTTGTTATTCCAAAATCAGCAGGCCTGGTTGGTTTAAGCGAAATTCTAAGCGAAATTGCCAACTCTAAACGAGGCTCATTTTTGGCGGTTTTAAAAGTCTTTGGTAAAGGCAATAACAACTATCTAAGTTTTCCAGAAGAAGGCTATACCCTTGCACTGGATTTTAAGATGGATAATACCTTACTGGACTTTTTAAATAAGCTTGATGAGATTGTTCTACATTATGGCGGCAAGCTCTATTTAACCAAAGATGCTCGAATGAGCGAACAGATGTTTAAACAAAGTTATCCACAATGGCAAGAGTTTCAAAAGATTAGACATCAATATGATGCACATAAGACCTTTAATTCATTACAATCTATGCGCCTTGGTTTATAGACACTTACATTATTAAATATTAGGTTTAAGATACATAACCAAAATCATAACCCAAAAACACCACTATTTTAGGAAAAAGCATGTCACAAAACATTGTTATTATTGGAGCCACATCGGCCATCGCCCAAGCGACATTAAAAATGTACGCCGCACAAAACAATAACTTGTTTTTAGTTGCCCGAAACAGCGAACAACTTAATGTTATTGCTGAAGATGCCAAAATACGTGGTGCCAATCAGGTTGAGTCGCAAGCAATCGATTTAACGGATTTGGCTCAACATAGTCATTTAATTGAAACCATTTACCAAACCTACCCTCAAATTGATATTGTCTTAATCGCTCACGGCACCTTACCCAATCAACAGGCCTGCCAAGATAACGTTGAAACCGCTTTACAAGAAATCAATACCAATGCCATCAGCACAATCTCTTTATTAACTTTATTAGCCAATAAGTTTGAAACCCAAAAATCAGGCTCTATTGCCGTTATTACCAGTGTAGCGGGTGATCGTGGCCGTCAGTCAAACTATGTTTATGGCGCCGCTAAATCGATGGTATCCACCTTTTTACAAGGTTTGCGTAACCGCTTAAATGACAGTAATGTGCAGGTTTTAGATATTAAACCTGGTTTTGTTGATACCCCAATGACGGCAGAGTTTAAAAAAGGTGCTTTATGGGCGCAGCCAGAACAAATTGCTAGCAGTATTATTAAGGCGATAAACAGCGGCAAAAACACAATTTACACCCCCTGGTTTTGGTGGGGAATTATGTTTATTATTCGCTCAGTTCCAGAATTTATTTTTAAAAAGCTAAAACTTTAGACCACTATTCAACCGAATCTATTTAAGATAATTAACATTATGCCTAACAATCAACACACATCATTAAGCCCACAAAAAGCCAGTATTTTACTGGTTGCTTTTATGACTTTACTGCACCTTTTTTTGGCTTTTAATGTTGAGTTGGGTGGTGATGAGGCGCATTATGCGTTATACGGTTTAATGCCTGATTGGAGTTATTTTGATCACCCTCCACTGATTGGTTGGTTACAAATTATCCCGATGTGGTTAGCGCCTTATGATTGGAGTGCTCGGTTAGTTCCCATTGCCATTTATGCCCTTTTGAATTATTTGCTTTATCAAATTACCGTTACGTTTTTTGCTGAAGGTTTTAGCGAAAACTCGACCTCTCAGCACCAAACGGCTTGGAAAGGGTTTGCCAGTTTAGTCGTTTTAAACACAAGTATTATCTTGTCATTAATGGGTATGGCCATGTTGCCAGACAACCCATTAATGGTCTCTGTTTTAGCGTTGGTTTTAATCACACACAAATTATTGCAAACCAATCAAACCAAATATTGGTTATTGCTTGGATTTTTTGTGGGTTTAGCAGCCCTTTCAAAATACACCGCCGTAACCGTCATTGCTTCTTTAGTGTTAATTTTATTGGTAGAACGAAAATGGCATTGGTTAACATCTAAAGGTCTTTGGTTAGCGATTATTATTGCTTTAATCATGATTCTTCCTATTTTGTATTGGAATTCAATTCATGACTGGGCGTCGTTTATTTATCAAATAGATCATGGAACAAGACACAGCGATTGGCGCATTTCACGCCTATTACAAACTCAAGCGATTCAGTTAGTTTCGTATACACCCTTTTTGTTTATTTTTGGTTGGTGGATGATGTTAAAACCCAGCAATTATGCAAACAAAAACAGTCGTTTATTATTGCTATTTTCTCTGCCTATTACGCTTTTATTTGCTTGGGGTTCTGGCTATGAAAAAAGCCTGCCGCACTGGGTCTCTTTAGCCTGGGTGTTATTGATTCCCATCATTGTTCATTTTTTATGGCAAATACGTTTTAAACGTTGGGTAAAAATCGTAACAGGCCTGCATATTGTCTTAATGGGAACGTTAGTTTTAGTGGCTCATAGCTTGTTGTTTAGCCCGTGGATTAATTTCCCTGACCATAAAAATCCGTTACAAGGTGATTACGGTTGGCCAAAAGCGGCGCAAACCGCCATTGATCTACAAAAAGAGCTTGGCAAAACACCAGAAGAACTACCGTTATTTGTTTCAAACTGGAGTTACGCCAGTCACTTAGCCTGGTATAGTCGTCCACAACCAATTTACATTACCAGTGGCAAACAAACTCAATTTGAATTTTGGTTTGGTAAACCAAAAGCGGGAATGAATGGTTTATTGGTGTCACCGCACTATGAAAAGATTCCACCAATTACAGGCACCGCTAACCATTTTGAAAGCTGTAAACCGGTTAAACAATTAAATGAACCATCACAAGGCCCAATTATTGTGACGTACCACTATTATTTGTGCACAAACTTTATTGCGCAAAATTAAAGGTAGCCATACTTTGTGATTAATTAGTCAGAATTATAAAGAGTTAACCACGAAGACACAGAGACACGAAGTTTTAAAAAATGAGTGATTATTTATAAAGATTTATTCATGAATAATACATAACCGTTAGTTCGTTTATTCCCTCAAACAAACCGGGGGGTAGATTTTAGGATTCTTAGTGCTTTCGTGTCTTCGTGGTTATTTTTTTGTTATAAATCACAAAATACACATACTCAAAATTAATAACTTGGCAAATTACCAGGCCTGGTAAATTTAATATTAAACGGAAGCTATTTTTAAAAGCACAAACTCTATGCCAGCATTTTTTTCGCTACAAAACTTTTCACTGCAAAATATTATGGCCTTTTTACTTTGGCCATTTACTAAGCCAGTAAAAATAGCCCAAGAGATTATTCATCAACCGAGTAAGGCGTTTCCGGTGGTGGATTTTTTGAAAGGTTTAAGTGTCTTAATGGTGATTTTGTTTCACATCTTTTTTGCGGTGTTTTTTCTATTTAAAAAAGATCCCGCTAAATTGCAACAATTTGTAGACAGTATTCCAGCATGCTTAAGTTTTATTTTGAGTTTTGATAAAGCGGTTGATATCTTTTTTATGCTCAGTGCCTTCTTATTAAGCTTTGCTTTGCTTAAGGTGTACAACAAACAACGCTCTATTCACATTCGTCGCTTTTATTTACATCGTTTTTTTAGAATTTACCCCGTATTTTTAGTGGCTCTATTACTGTACGGTCTAGGCGATATTCACAAACTTATGACCGAGGGTTGGTATAGCCTGCTCTTTATAGAAAACATCTTTAGCAAGGGGATTATTCCTGTGCAATGGAGTCTATCCATTGAGATGCAATTTTATTTAATCCTACCTTTTTTATTGTTGTTTTTGGCGAAGAGTTCTCGTCCAATTTCATGGATTTTATTACTCATAGCGGCATCCATTGGCCTACGTTTCTGGGTGGCGTTGCAACACCCTGTTATTTACCAAACGCACTGGTATCAATTCTTTGATAGCGCCAGCGGTAAAACCTATATGGATAATATGTACTATGTTATTCAAAGCCGTATTACTCCACTTTTACTAGGTATCTTATGGGCGTTATTATTATGGCGTTATCCGTTATACAAACTCTCTTTAAATAAAATAACAGTCGCTATTTTATGGATGATTGGCTTGAGTGTTATTTATTTAACCATGCGTTTTCCTATTTATTATCATGACTCTTATTACTTTACGCACTTTAATGAAACGTTAAACTTGCTCGTAGTCACTCTGCACCGTATTGTGTTTAGTATGGCAATTCTTGGATTGGTTCTGCTGGCTCACTATCAAGTTAAACAAGACCGTCCTTTATCGCTTTTTCAGCAACTCAAAAAATCATTAGTTGAATGGAAAGGTTGGCGTTTATTATCTGAAGTGGCTTACCCTATGTACTTTTTTCACTTTCCGTTTATCGTGCTTGGATGGGTGATTGTTTTAGGTACAATTGATGTACAAAGTATTCAGCAAGTTTCTCTTTATAAAATCCCTTTTGCTTATATTTTAGCTGTGCTAATGACCTTGTATTTTTCACTGTTACTGCATTTTTGGGTAGAGGCACGTTTTATCAAATACGGAAAACAGATTGAAACCAAGTGGTTTGGAGGGCATAATGCCACCACGAATAAGCGTTAATAGTATCGCTAAACCATTTACAGAAATAGAGTCGAAATCATGATATCGATTATTGTCCCTACTTACCAAGAAGTAGAAAACCTAGCCCCATTGAGTGAAATGATTCACTCTGCTTTACAAGAGGCGGGAGAACACGCTTTTGAAATTATCATTATGGATGATAATTCACAAGATGGCTCTATTGAAAAAGTCAAAGAACTCTCCAATACTTACCCTATTCGTATTGTGACACGCACCGAAAACCGAGGCTTATCTCCCGCCGTTATTGATGGTTTTGGTGAAGCAAATGGCGATTTTGTGGTGGTGATGGATGCGGATTTATCTCACCCAGCCACGGCCATTCCAAAAATGATTAGTCAACTACGTAACCGTGAGAGTGATTTTGTTTTAGGTTCTCGCTACGTTGAGGGCGGCAGCATTGACGATAGCTGGACATTGTGGCGTTATATTAACTCTGTGGTTGCCACTATCCCTGCTTTGCCAATTACCCGCGTAAAAGACCCTATGTCTGGTTTTTTTGCAGTTCGCAAAGAAGATATCCCTAATGAACACAATCTCTCGCCTATTGGCTATAAAATTGCCTTAGAAGTTATGGTTAAGGGTGATTTTCCTGTTGTTTCAGAAGTACCTATCCATTTTGTTGACCGTGTACATGGCGAATCTAAGCTAACGTTTAAAGAACAACTTAAATATCTACGTCATTTACGTCGCTTGTATCAATACAAGTTTCAAACCAAAGCAGAGTTTTTTCAGTTTGCTATTGTCGGTGGAAGTGGCTTTATTGTGGATTTAGCCGTGTACTTATTACTGCAAATGTTTGGAACACCACATACCGTTGCCCGAGCAATCTCGTTTTGGCCTGCCGTTACCTGGAACTGGATGCTTAACAGAATCATCACTTTTAGTCATCGAGAAAAAACCAAAAAAACCACTCAATGGGGAGCCTTTGCTAGCAGTTCATTAATTGGATTTACCGTTAACTATGGTACCTATTACATCTTAACCAAGTACGTACCCTTTTTTGAAGAACACATGATTGGGGCATTAATTGTTGGCGTTATTATGGGTATGGGCTTTAACTTCTCTATCTCTAATCTATTTATCTTTAAAAAATTACGCGAAGAAGTGGATCACGAGAAACAGCAAGAACAACCTAATACCAAATCTAAAAAATAAGCTAAAAAGTAACACATAAAAACATATATCGTTAAGTGGCTATACCTTGCAGTTAGCCGCTAGTCTTGTCTAAAAGCTAACTGTTGATTTTGCATAGATTCAAAAGCCGTTAACAATGGTTTGTATTTTTCAGTGTTATTTTCTAGTTGCGCCAGTAGTTCATAAATCGCCTCAACCGTTGATAACGATTGCGCATCTCTTTGCTTTCTTATTTTGTACTGCGATTGATTCATTGGGTTAAGTTCTATTCTATTAAGCTCTCTTAACTTTGCATTGAGTTGCATGATTTTATAGGTTTTTCGCCAAGTACCATCCAGTACCAAAATTTTAATCATTTGTTTATCAAATTCTTTTACAGATTCGATATCGTATGTTTGATAAGACTCTTTTTGGTTTTCAACTTCGGGGTAAAGTAAAAAAACGTTTTCACCATTTTGTAACCAATTTACCAGGCCTGGTAAATCGTCTATTGATTCACCTATCCAAAATGAACAACGACTTAACGATAACTTAGCAATCACCGCCGAACCTTTGATTTGTTTCACTTCTGTTGGATGTTGTAATATACCCACTTCAACAATATTTGAAATGGATTGAATAAATCCACAAATACACACTTTTTCGGGTCGTTGACACGCTTGGCAAACATTTCTACTCATAACGTAAAGATAACCTATTTAGATGAATGAAATCACACTGCAAACATTTGTATTTAGTCTGGCGACTGAGAATGAATTTTATGAAATAAAACATTTTTTGAAGCGCAATAAAACGTACTCAGCAAATCGTGATGACCTCATTTATACAGTTCGTTCAAATAATACGTTAATTGCAACGGCCAGACTTTTAAAAATAACCGATTCTAAAAATGCACTCTGGCTAAGAGGTTTGTTTGTCGCCAATGAATATCGTCAATTAAAAGTAGCAAGTCATTTACTTGGCTTTATAAAAAAAGATCTACAAAAAAATCACAACACAAATACGCTTTATGCCTTTTGCGAAGCTCATTTAGAGACCTTCTATTTGCAAAATCAATATCACAATATCTCGCCGAGTGATTTACCCAAAACATTACATGATCGTATTCAGAGTGCGCAACAGAATGGTAAAAATTGGCTCTGCTTTACAATCGCTATATAACAAGTTTTATAAACAAGTCTTATTAACAGGTCGTAAGTATTATTTGAGCCGAGCTTAAGGTGTTAATGAATAGATTTACCAGGCCTGGTAAATCTATTCAGAATTATCGGATGAAAGTGCTGGAGAACCTTCTGCTTCTTTTAATAGATGAGACGGTATCTCTTTTTTAGTTTTGCCGGCTAATGATTTAAGCATTTCGGCCTGTCTGACCAAGTTACCATTGCCTGAAATCATTTGCTTACGCGATTGCTCATAGGTCAATTGCGCCGTTTGTAGTTGTTTGCCTACTTTTTCAAAACTCTCTACAAAACCAACAAACTTATCATGCACTTCAGCAGCACGTTTAATCAGCTTAACGGTATTTTCGCTTTGTCTTTCATATCGCCACAGCTGTTCAATGGTTTTAAGCGTCGTAAATAAAGTGGTTGGCGTCACAACAGCCACACGTTTTTCAAAGGCATCTTCAAACACGCCGCTGTCTGCTTCAATGGCCATTAAATAAGCGCCCTCAACAGGAATAAACATTAATACAAAATCAGGTGCATTTAGCTGCTCTAAATGGTCATAACGTTTTTCTGCTAGTGCCGCAATATGGCGTTGTAGGCTTTGCAAATGCGCTTTTGTTGCTATCATTTGAGCTGTTGTATCATCGGCATTTAAAGCTTGCTCATAATGCAATAAGGACACTTTGGAATCGATAATAATATGTTTATCATCTGGCATATTAATAATCACATCAGGGCGTAATCTTTTACCTTTGTCATCTGTAAAACTTTTTTCCCGTTCAAACTCAATCCCTTCAGTTAATCCAGAGCGTTCTAACAGTCGCTCTAATATTAACTCGCCCCAATTACCTTGAGTTTTACTGTCACCTTTCAGTGCTTGGGTTAGATTTTTGGCCTCTTCGCTCATTTGAGAGTTAAGTGAATGCAGTTGTTTAAGCTGTTCAGTTAAACTAGCCCTGCCCTCTAAATCTTCTTTATGCACCAGTTCTACACGGCTTTTAAAGGCATCTAAAGCCCCTTGCATCGGTTTTAAAACCGCTTCAATCGTGGTTTGACTGTTTTGCGAAAACTGGGCTTGTTTCTGATCAAATATTTGATTAGCCAATACTTTAAATTCATCAGCCAGTTGTTTTTTAGCGGACTCTAGTAAAGCAATTTTTTCTAAGGATATTTCTTGTTCTTTTTGTAACGCAACCGTAAGTTCGGCTGATTGGGACTCACTAAGCATTAAACGTTCTCGTAACTTATCTAGATCTTGATCTTTCGTTGCGAGTTGTTCATTTAGATGTAATTGTTGTTTTTGAAGTTGTTCAGCTTGCCCTTTAATTTCTTGTAATAAGGCAAGTTGAGTAAATTGCGACTGCACCGTTTTTTCTAATTCAAGATGATTAGATTGTAGGCTTTGATATTGATATTGTACGGATTGCAACTCTTGTTCTGTATGAGAACTCTCATTAGTAAGCGTTTCAATATTACGATTTTTTTTGTATATAAATCGCCACTGAACAATAACAATAAAAACGCTTATCGCTAAAGCAATAAGCGTAAGGCTTAATAAATTAACAGTCATTCGTTAGGTTTAAGGTCTATAGGTGAAGAATTCAGAATTTTAACTTCATCAAGCCTATTTTTCACTGATTTTTGTTCTGTTTTAGGCATTGAACGTTTACGAGCTTGCGCATCTAGCTTATATGTATCAATCAGCTTATTTTTATGCGTTAATAACGTTTCACCGACTGGAACAATTTTGGTTTTACCATTGACGGTAATCGGCACACCATTCGTTGTGGCATTAGTATTATCTAAATGTATGTGTTTAGATGGTGATTCATCATATTTACCATTAACACGAATAATTGTCGAACCATCAGGCCTAATAATAACGGCAGAAATAGCAACTTTAGGTGGAATATAAATACGTTTTTTCTTTGGCTTGCCATCGGTTAATGGTTCTATTTTAGCAATGGCTTTTTCTTGTTTCTTAATCTGTGGGTTAAGGTAAGCTTCTCGTTGTTTATCAATACGAGCCCTTTCTTCTTGAGTTAAAAATAACTTTTTAAACATTGGCGTTACTTGATTATTTTCAACTTGAAACTTTTCAATCGTGTCTTTTTGATCTGGACTTTCTGCATAACAAATATTAAGCGTAGAACCCAAAAAGACAACACTGCATAAAACTGGAATTGTGAACTGTCTACTTTTCATAATATTACCTTACGTTCTCTCAGCCTTACATTGGGGTTTTTGCTTTAGTTTGATGTGTATGGAACACAACAAGTGAGCAAGTCGCATTAATATTACCGCTCGTTAAGTCAAAGTTTGCATTTACTTCATAACTTGTATCTTTTAATTTAAGAGCACAATCGTGAACTAAATATAAAGGAGAGATATTTTGACTGATGCTTTCAAAAACACGAACCAAATCTTCTTCATGTTGCAGTGACATCTTTAATTTTACATCGCTATAAAAGAACATACCGTTTGGAATTTTAATCTTGCTAAATTGACCTGAACTCAATGGTTTTTCAGGAGAAAAAGTAAAACTCAAATCTGGAATAATATATTCATCTTTTAGCTTAATAAGAGAGTCAGTCCAAAAAACACGATCCTGTTGTTTGACTAAACCTTTTTTAACAAGTTCTTGATATTTATCACCATATTCTTGATACAACCGAACTTGTTGCTGTAAGAATTTTACCTGACTTCTTAATGAGTTTAATTTTTGGACCTTAGGTCTTTCTTGAGCAGAAAGTTCTTTTTGCAGTTCACCATAACCATACCAAGCTAAACCAAGAAGAACAGAAAGAATTATTAGTATAATGACCAACTTTTTAAAGAATCGTTGGACAAGTGGATCCCTTATTAGATTACTTAGGTTCAACATCTTTCACTCTCAACGTTACAGTAAATGGTAAGGCTTCAACATTATCTGTTTTAGCATTTATTGTTAATGTTTGACTCAATTGACGGTTTAAAGGTTCTTTTTGAAGTTGAACCATTTCAACACCCTTAATAGTTTTTAATTCGCTTACGAAGGCATCTACCCACATTACAGGGTCATGATAAGTCTCATAAAATGGAAATACCCATGCCTTAATAACAATTTCATTGCGACGACTATCAAAACGATCTAATGTTTTCCAATCAATTGATGATAACTGAATATTTTTATTATTTGAAAACACTTGAGTAAGAGCATTAACATCAAAACTAATTAAACGATTAACTTTAAGCTTTAGAATCGCTTCAGAAAATTCAACTGAAGCTTTAATCTGCTGTGCATCATCTTGTAATTTAACGACTTCTTGAAGTCGTTTTTTCTCAGCTTCATGCTCTTCAATTTTAAGTTCTAACATCGCTTGTTTTTGTAAGCTGACAATGGTGTCTATTCCAGTAATAAGCACGTAGTAAAGACCAGATAAAAACAAAACAATATTTAAAGCAATTAATACTTTTTGTCCAGTAACAAAGCCGTTGATTTTATCGACATAAGCATTGCTATAAAAACCCTTAGGTTTATCACTGAACACAAAATCCACAATAGATTCTTTTGAATAACAAGGCTTACCTGATTGTTTACAGTTAATGCCTTCTGGTGTTATTTCTCTAAAGTTTGCCGTTCCTACAAAATATTCGCCTTCTTCCCAAGTTCCACGAATTAAGCCTTCTTCCTGACATTTAGCTAAAATGCCATCAAGCATCTCTTGATCACCATCTAGAAATACATAGCTAATAGGACTGTTAAAAGGGACTATTTTTTGGTTGTAAACATAAGTGATAGCAAGCTTAGTTTCATCAATTAAGGCTTGGCGAATTTGGTTAATATCTTCAGAATTTTTATCAATTTCAACCAATCGGCTTAAACGCAGTTCTCCATTAAAGAAAAAGGTTTGTCTGAATACATTATCAGATTGATGCGTAACTAATAAAAAGGGTTTATTTAAATCATTTCGTTTAAGTTTTAAATATCCACGAACTTTTTTACGAAAATACTCTTCTAATAGAAAGGCCTTAGAATGAATGCCCTTTAAAATAACCTGCGCTTCTTCAAGACTTTGTAAAAAACTACTTAAATTAAAAGAGTCTGTTACTGTTGAAGCAAGAATTAATTCTTCCTTTCGCCCGTCTGCACTAGTTTGAACGTTACCAGTCCATTTTACTTCTGATAAAGCAATATTATCTTGATGTAATCTTTGCTTGCGACGCTCTGCAATACCTGATTTTTCCCATGGATGTACTTTAGGAGCCCATTCAAAGTATAAATCTTCTTCAATCAAATCAAGAATAACATCTGCTTCCGCTTTTTCCGGCATTGTTGAAAGATATGCATCGATTAAGGCGACATCATTCCATTCAAATGTTTCAGAAGACTTAGTAGACATTTCTGAAGAGTTATAAGCAGTTAACCCACTATCTGTAATATAAAAAACATATCTCATTCTTATTGCACCTGTGAAATCGTGTCATAAATAGGCCCAAGAACGGCAATCATTACCCAACCTACAATAAACCCCATTACCACAGTTAAAATTGGTTCAATGGTCGGTTCAATTTTATCAATAAGCTCTTTTGCTTCTCGATCATAAAAATAACTAACATTCCTTAGTGAAGTATCCATTCCACCACTGAGCTCTCCAACCTTAATCATTCTGACCGCCATTGGAGGAAATACCGAAGCTTCTTCAAAGGATTCATAAATAGCTCGTCCATCAGTAATCATTTTTGTTGCATGCAAAATATTACCTTCTAAATATTTATTACCAGCAATCACACTGGCCATTTGGAGACTATCAGGAAAACTAACACCTGCGCCGTACATTACGGCTAATGAGTTGGCTATACGAGCGAGTTTGAGTTTATATAGAACCGGACCAATAATCCATAAGTGCAAAGTCATTTCATCCGTCTTAACTTTAAACTCGGGAGATTGTTTACGCCAAAATTTTAATCCCAAAACAATCAGGATAGGAATAATGAAAATTTCTAATATGTAGTTCTGAATAAAGCCTGAGGTAAATATTAAAGACTTTGTTGCAAAACCAAGTTCACCACCCATTGATGTAATAAAACCTAGCAATTCAGGGACAACAAATACCATCATTAAAATAACAACACCAATAACAACAGTGGCAACAATGGCTGGGTAAATCATTACTTTTTTAGCTTTTGAAACGAGCTCATCTTCCCATTTGAGCATATTTGCTAAATCTAAAAGAATGTCTTCTAATTGTCCGGTTTTTTCACCTACGGAAACCAAAGAGATATAAACTTCGCCAAAGTCGTTTTCAAACTTCTTAAGTGCTTCGGAAAAGGTTGTTCCACCTTCCATTGATTCATACACATTAGCCAGCATTTCTTTAACAGCATCACTTTCAAAATTATCTTTTAAATCATCGATAATTTCTAAAAGAGGAACCCCTGCTCTTAATAACTGCTCAAGTTGAAACGTAACCCCAATTACATCTTTACGTGTAATTTTAGGTTTGCCTAAAAGTGAAAATGAACTTGATTGTTTTTTATAGGTCAATAAATCTATATGCGATTTAATAAGTTTTTGTTCAAGCTCTTGTCCATTAGCGGCAGGCATTACACCTGTAACACGTTTACCGTACTTATTGATACCTGTGTAATTATAGTTTTCCATCTATGACCATTACCTACAATAATTCAGTTAAGTTAACAACACGACTAATTTCTTCTAGTGTTGTTTCACCTTTTCTAACCCAACGTATACCGCTTTGAGCCATTGTTGAGAAGCCATTTTCTATGGCTTTATCCAATAACGCGTGTTGAGATGCGCCTTCTAAAAGTAGTTCATCCATTTCTGAGGTAAATCGTAAAGTCTCAAGAACGGCTAATCGTCCTTTATATCCGACTCCATTACACTTATCGCAGCCTTTGGCTTTGTATAATTGAAAATTATCTTTCTCAGAGATTGATAATAATTGTTTCTCAAACTCTTCGGGAATATAAGGTTCTTTGCAATGCTTACATAATTTTCGTGCTAAACGTTGGGCAACAATACCAATAATATTTCCTGACATAATTGAACGAGAAACACCAATATCCAATAGTCTCGGAATAGCCCCTATTGCAGAGTTAGTATGTAAAGTGGCAAACACTTGGTGTCCAGTCATCGCTGCTCGGATAGACATTTCCGCCGTTTCGGCATCACGAACCTCACCAATAAGAATAATATCTGGATCCTGTCTTAATAGCGCTTTAATACCCGCAGCAAAACCCATACCGATTTCTTCGTTAACAGGGGTTTGCCTGATTAATGACATTGGATACTCTACAGGATCTTCCAAAGTCATGATATTTACACCAATATCATTTAGTTCATTAAGTATCGAATACAAGGTTGTCGTTTTACCTGAACCTGTTGGACCAGTAACAAGTAAAATACCCGTTGGACGTCCCATCATGATTTTAAGCTCATCATAGGAGTCTTTATCTAGTCCTAATGCATCTAAAGGCACAATACCTTTTTCTCTGTCTAATATACGTAAAACAAAGTTTTCACCGTGAGTCCCTGGTAGTGATGAAACACGAAAATCAATTCTTCGACCATGAACAATCAAGGTCATACGCCCGTCTTGTGGAATCCTCTGTTCAGTTAAATCCAACTCAGACATAACTTTTAAACGAACAACCAAACCAGACCAAAACATTTTATGTAAAAGACGAATCTCTTGTAACACACCATCTATACGATAACGGATGCGGATATAATCTTCTTCAGGTTCAAAGTGAATATCTGATGCATTACGTTTAACTGCATCAGTAAGCAGGTTATCCACCAAACGAACCATAGGCTGAGAATATTCGTTATTAGCAGAGATAGACGTTAAATCGGCTTGACCCGTTTCTAATTCTTTAAGAATCCCTTCAATCGAGAGTTCGTAGCCATAATAGTTATCAATGGCATTTTGGATTTCGGCTTCAACAACAAGTACTGGTTGTACTTGTATATTAGGGTTTTGAAGATGACGTCTTAACTTGTCTAAAACAAGAATGTCACCAGGATTAGACATAGCCACTTTAAGGACGTTGTCCTTAATACTTATTGGCATTAATTGATAGTTATGTGCAAAAGTCTCGGAAATAAGTGAAAGTGAAATTGGATCAGGAACGACTTCCTTAAGACTCATTGATGCATAGCCAACAAATGAACCTACAGCTTCACGTACAACTTCAACTTTAACAAAACCAAGCGAAACAAGAATTTCACCTAACTTGTGTCCGTTTCGTTTGTGCTCTGTTAAAGCAATAGAGAGTTGATCAGGGGTAATATACCCTTCGTTAACTAACCTTTCACCAAGGCGCATAGGAGCCTGCATCTAGTGGCCTTTAACTATAAACTGACGAATAGAAATCAATCTATTTTTTACTTGGGTTTGATTAAAGCTTACTTTTTTATTACCAGCAAATCCTAATGCTTGTGTATAGTATTTGTCAGCAAGTTTATATTTACCAAGATGATCAAAACTAATGGCTAAATTAACCATATAATCAGGATTTTCTGGATCTGCTACAAGTGCATTAAAATAATTTTCTTGCGCTTTTAGCCAATCATTCTGTTTAGCATAAATATTACCTTGGGCATATTGCAATACGGCCGAACGTGGAAATTTTCTAACCATATTTTCTAGTTCATTAGACCATGTTTTGTTTAATTGAACTCTTCCTGATAAATTAGCAATCGCTTCATAAGCATGTATGTTATTAGGTTCAGTATCTAAAACTCGCTGATAAAAACTTATCGCTTGACGATACTCCTCTTCGGCAACTGAAGCTCCACCCATTCCTAACATTGCATTAATATTTTTTGGATCTTTCTGTAAAATTTTAGTAAATAAAGATTTAGCCTCAATATAATCACCAGAACTATATGCCGAGTACGCTTTAGCAATATCTGATTTGGTAGAGCTAGTAACAATCACACCTTTATATGGATCTAAATTTGCGTTATTTCTCGAATTGTTAAAAACGGTTTTAGAGGTTTTCTTAGTTGAATGGTAAGTGTTTATTTTTTTAGTTGTTTTAATTTTGTTAACAGCATCATGAGATGAGTTTACTTTCGTTGCTTTATTAAGATTGCTTTGTCCTACTTTATTATCACCATTTGAATTTACAGGTTTAACTGTATCGGTATTTTGAGATGCAATAAGATCTTCATCATTATTTACCGATGTAGTTGCATTCTTATCTACAGACTCTTTGACTGAATTACCAAGAGAGTCTACTTTGCTCGATACTAAATTAAATGTATCGTCAGTTGTAGAATTTTCTGCAAGCTGTTGATTAGGTTTATTATCCGTTTTGTTTGGTAGAGCCATTTTAGTGAGATTATATTTTCTCATACTAAACTCTAGTTCTTCATTTTGCTCCTGATAATAAAGCAATCCATAAAAACCTATTCCAATAAATAGCAACACAACAACTAAACTCAGGATAACTCTAGTAGAAGTGGTATATTTATTCGGTTGCTTCGGCGGAGTATTCTCTCCACTAACTAAAATAGGATTCGTTACATAAGCAGTGTCGTTAGGAACAACATTTTTAGGGTCATCTGCTGTATAGCCTGGTAACTTATCAAGGCTCCAAGCAAAATCTTCATCATTAGAAACAGGCTTTTCTGAAGAAGATAATTTTTCTTCATTTACATCGTTATACTGACTGTCTACTTCATTAATTGGATTGACATTTGAACCATCTAAACCTAAATTTTGGACTTCCGACGTAGAATCTTTTTCATCCAAAGAATCCATTAATGAAACTAACTCATGGTTTTCATCATCTTTAATTTCTTCACTTGCAAGTTTAAGTGTAAAAGCATTGGTTTCTGTTTGCGAATCAAGCAAACTATTATCATCTAAAGCGGAAGTTTCACTTTCTTCATTAACTGGTTCATTAATTTTTAAATCAAATAATGGTAATTCAGTTTCTTGTGATTCAGTTTCTTCTGGTATTGATATATCTTCAGGCTCTGCATCTTGATGAGCAGAAGATGTCTCCTGCTCATCTAGTGTAGTTTCTTGTACTGCAGCAACTGAATCTAAAGCATCTATAGACCCTGAGCTACTATTAGCAGCTTTTTTTTCTTCAGCTGCTTTTTTTAACGCATCAAGCAATACACTCACAATTAATTCACTTCTTTATCATTACTTGTCTTAAGAAAACGACTTACAGACTGTAAATCTCCGTTATCAATATCTGGATTTTTAATAATTACAGGACGAATAAAGATTACTAATTCACTTTTATTGGTTGAATCATCTCTCTGTGAGAAAAGATCACCAAGAAGCGGAGCATCACTTAACCAAGGGATTCCTGTTTTATTATTCGCATTATCATCTTCTATCAACCCACCAATAATAGCTGTTTGTCTATCTTTTAACCTTAGAACAGATGACATTTCCTTTTCTTGAATAATAGGTATATTGCTAACTACATCAGCAGATGCCAGATCTGGGTTTGGATCAGCCACTTCACCAATTTTTCTAGAAATGGTAGGACGAACATTTAAGGTTACGTCTCCATTTTCGCTAACAAATGGTGTAATGCTCATTGTAAACCCAACAGGAACTGTATGAATTTCAGTTTCATAAGTGGTTAGGGAGGATGCACTGGTAGTTGTAGTGGCCGTAACATTAACGTCAACAGTGAAATAAACAAGATTATTAACAACTTTTAATAGAGCTGTCTGGTTATTAATAGCCATTATCTTTGGACTAGAAAGCACCTTAGAGTTACCAAATGTTTTAAGAAATGCTAATTGATCGAGTATATTGCTTGGACCTGTACTTCCTATTGCTGTAAAAGCGCCATCGGAAGTAAACGTTAAACCACCAAATTTAGACCAATCTATGCCCGCCTGATAATCATCATTTAAAACAACTTCAACAACAGTCGCTTCAATCAAAACCTGCCTTTGGGCGCGTTCAGTCACTTCATCAATATAATGTTTAATTGCTTTATGCTGTTTTCGCGTTGTATATACTGAAATAACACCTGCTTCAGCATTAACAACTGTATTTTGAGAAACGCTTGAAAGTGCAGGACCAGGTTTGTTATTCCCTTGACCCTGACCATTTCCTTGAGGAACAATTACTTTATTTTCATTAGGGTCCAACTGAGCAAGCAATTCTATATTTTTTGCTAAATTACCCCAAAAGTCATGCTCAGAGGTTGTAGAAACCTTAGTGGAACTTGATCTATCACCGCTACTTGTTGAGCCTTCAGAACCACTTGATACGGTCATTTTCATATCAATAGTTTCTTCACTTTTTTTCTTAATATTGACGTAGTCAATCTTATAATTACGCCATTCTGGTAGATCAGGTTTTATTTTTAATGTATTTCCATCAATTTCAAACATAAACCCAACTTGATCAGAAATCCTATCCAAAATTGTTTCAAGAGGCTGATTAATGGCATTTATAGTCACATTACCAGAGATTCCAGAATAAAGATCAATTTCTTTATTCGCATCTTTGGCAAGTTTGAACAATAAATCTGCAACAGGTACGTTGACGGCTGAAATTGAATAATTATCACTGATAGATGAAGAACCAAGTAAAGGAGGTAACTTTGGGACACTGCTATTTGTTAATGATGGAATATCTGCACTGTCTGAAACTACATTTTCAACTTTTGGTTTAGTTTGTAAGTGCCCACTTGGCGTAAATATCTCGGATACAGGAGGAGCAAGGAGATCTCTTTTAACGCTACTATCCTGACAGCCACTTAAACTAACAATAATAGACAATCCTACAAAGGTTGGTACTAGGGTTATTACTTTATTATTCATTAACAATTCCAATATCTTCTAATTTTCTATCAGTATAATTTACATTTTGCTTTAGCTGTTCTATACGTTCAATATAGGGACTAGACGAACGTATCTTATACGGCAAACTTTCAATAATATTATTTAGAACTGAAAATCTAGAAGAAGTTAAGTAAAAAACCTTTAATCTAAATTTATCAATCGTTTCATTATAATCAATGAGAATGTGGAAAGTCCCATCTTCAAAACCTTGCTCGTGATAAAACTTAAGTGTTGATTCAATACTTCTTATATGTCTAGTCGAAAGTTGAATAACATAATTATCACTTATTGTTTCTAACCATTTCTTACCTTCATTATGATATCTGAGAATTTCCATTAATTGTGCAGGATTTCCCACAATAGCATTAGGATTTTTTATATTCTGATTAATTTCAGTGGAAGTTGTTGAATTTGGGGCGCTTTTTTCTTCTAAGGGTGGCTCTGTCAACAGAACTTCATTCACAATCTCTTGTTTAGATTCAACAATATTAGTATGGTTATCCGCTGAATCCTTCAAAACTTTAGTCGTTTTTAAGGACTTACCTTCATCTTTTGCTACGTTGATTTTAGATGTATCGTCATTAATTTTACTTGTTTGTTGAATTTTATTGCCTGAATAAACTCCATTCTCTTTTAACTCAGACTTTAAATTTTGAGATATAGGTTTATCTGAACTTCTATCGTAAAGATAAAATATAGACAACAATACAATTAATAAAACGACACTTAACAATAAAGTAGGAACAAACCAATTGTTTGTTTTCTTTTGACTTAGATCATCAAGCTCAGGTAAGTACTTAAGGTGTTTTGATTTTGCAACCTTGTCCCCTGAGCCAAAGACAGACATAAGTACTTTGTCAGCTACTATATTAATGTTTCTTGGGAGACCACTGGTTAATTTCTGAATTTTATTTGATATAGATAAACTAAAAACATCAACGCCTGAATATCCGGCTTTATGCATTCTATAATTCAAATAAGCTTGAACATCTGAAGCTTTAAGTGGAGGGACATATATATTGTAACTAATACGGCTTTTAAGCTGTCGTATATCATCATGCTCAATAGCCTTATCTAATTCTGGTTGTCCAAAAAGCACCATTTGAAGTAACTTATCATCTCCAGTTTCAATATTACTTAATAGTCTTAATTCCTCTAAGGCATCAAAAGTCATAGTTTGCGCTTCATCCACAAGCATAACGACTTTTTTATTTTGGCTATACAAACTTAGCAAAGCATTTTTTAAAGCATTCGTAAGTGTAAATTTTTGAGAATCAGAAGGTAAATCCAAGCCTAATTCAGAACATATGTATAGCAATATATCTTTAGAAGAAAGGTTTGGTGAATTAATATAAATTACTTCGAAATAGTCTGGAAGGCTATCAGCGAGTAACCGTAACAACATTGTTTTACCACTTCCTACCTCTCCAGTAACTTTAATAATACCATCACCACGAGAAATGGTATAAATAAGAGCTTCAAGTATCTCTTGGCGAGAGCCATGCTTGTAAAACATATCCAAATCAGGAGTTGTTTTAAAAGGTAAAGAATTTAAACCAAAATATTTACGATACATTAAGAGTTACCAACAGAAAAATACATTGTACAAAAAAATTATACGTTATTTTAACTATATCACCTATTTTAGGCAAAAAAAAACCCGCTATATCTAGGATATAACGGGTTTTTAGAATATAAGCTTGGCAATGACCTACTCTCACATGGGACCTCCCACACTACCATCGGCGCTAAGACGTTTCACTTCTGAGTTCGGAAAGGGATCAGGTGGTTCCATCTTGCTATTGTCACCAAACAATTTGGTGTTACGGGCTGATTGGTATCAACCTCGTAAAATTCTTTGGAATAGATCGTCTATTCATAAGACTGATTTCTCAGCCTTACTTTAATTTGGTTTCATATATATTCTTGAATACTCAAGGTATACCATAACTACTTTAAACTCTTAGTTACGTTCTCTTCTTCACTTTTACAAAAGTTACTTTTGAGTTGTATAGTTAAGCCTCACGGGTAATTAGTACAAGTTAGCTTCATACATTACTGCACTTCCACACCTTGCCTATCAACGTCATAGTCTTTAACGGCCCTTCAGAAGACTTATAGTCTAGGGAAATCTAATCTTGGGACAGGTTTCCCGCTTAGATGCTTTCAGCGGTTATCCTTTCCGAACGTAGCTACCGGGCAATGCTATTGGCATAACAACCCGAACACCAGCGGTTCGTCCACTCCGGTCCTCTCGTACTAGGAGCAGCCTCCCTCAAATTTCCAACGCCCACGGCAGATAGGGACCGAACTGTCTCACGACGTTCTAAACCCAGCTCGCGTACCACTTTAAATGGCGAACAGCCATACCCTTGGGACCGACTTCAGCCCCAGGATGTGATGAGCCGACATCGAGGTGCCAAACACCGCCGTCGATATGAACTCTTGGGCGGTATCAGCCTGTTATCCCCGGAGTACCTTTTATCCGTTGAGCGATGGCCCTTCCACACAGAACCACCGGATCACTAGAACCTGCTTTCGCACCTGCTCGACGTGTCAGTCTCGCAGTCAAGCACCCTTTTACTCTTGCGCTCATTGCACGATGTCCGACCGTGCTGAGGGTACCTTCGCGCTCCTCCGTTACTCTTTAGGAGGAGACCGCCCCAGTCAAACTACCCACCATACACTGTCCCTGACCAGGATTCACTGGCCTAGGTTAGAACCTCAATAATATCAGGGTGGTATTTCAAGATTGGCTCCACTCTAACTGGCGTTAAAGTTTCAAAGCCTCCCACCTATCCTACACAGATAGTATCAAAGTCCAGTGCAAAGCTGTAGTAAAGGTTCACGGGGTCTTTCCGTCTAGCCGCGGGTACGCAGCATCTTAACTGCGATTTCAATTTCGCTGAGTCTCGGGTGGAGACAGTGTGGCCATCATTACGCCATTCGTGCAGGTCGGAACTTACCCGACAAGGAATTTCGCTACCTTAGGACCGTTATAGTTACGGCCGCCGTTTACCGGGGCTTCGATCAAGAGCTTCGCCTAAGCTAACCCCATCAATTAACCTTCCGGCACCGGGCAGGCGTCACACCGTATACGTCATCTTTCGATTTTGCACAGTGCTATGTTTTTAGTAAACAGTTGCAGCCACCATTTTATTGCAACCCTCTAGAGCTTACGGAGCAAGTCCTTAACCTAAGAGGGCGTACCTTCTCCCGAAGTTACGGTACCATTTTGCCTAGTTCCTTCACCCGAGTTCTCTCAAGCGCCTTAGAATTCTCATCCTGACCACCTGTGTTGGTTTGGGGTACGATTCTTTATTACCTGAAGCTTAGAAGCTTTTCTTGGAAGCATGGCATCAATCACTTCGTCCAAAAGAGGACTCGTCATCACATCTCAGCATTAAAAGTCCGGATTTACCTAAACTCTCTGCCTACTTGCTTAAACTTGGACAACCATCGCCAAGCTGATCTAGCCTACTCCGTCCCTCCATCGCAGTAATAAAAAGTGCAGGAATATTAACCTGCTTCCCATCGACTACGCCTCTCGGCCTCGTCTTAGGGGTCGACTAACCCTACGTCGATTAACGTTGCGTAGGAAACCTTGGTCTTTCGGCGAGGGAGCTTTTCACTCCCTTTATCGCTACTCATGTCAGCATTCGCACTCGTGATACCTCCAGGACACTTTACAATGCCCCTTCGCAGGCTTACACGACGCTCCTCTACCATGCCTTACGGCATCCGCATCTTCGGTATATTACTTAGCCCCGTTAAATCTTCGGCGCAGGCCGACTCGATCAGTGAGCTATTACGCTTTCTTTAAAGGGTGGCTGCTTCTAAGCCAACCTCCTGACTGTCTGAGCCTTCCCACATCCTTTCCCACTTAGTAATATTTAGGGACCTTAGATGGCGGTCTGGGTTGTTTCCCTCTTGACTACGGACGTTAGCACCCGCAGTCTGTCTCCCATGATTGCACTTGTTGGTATTCGGAGTTTGCAATGGGCTGCTAATCCTTGACGGACCGCTAGACCATAACAGTGCTCTACCCCCAACAGTGATACATGAGGCACTACCTAAATAGTTTTCGAGGAGAACCAGCTATCTCCGGGCTTGATTAGCCTTTCACTCCGATCCACAGCTCATCCCCGCATTTTTCAACATACGTGGGTTCGGTCCTCCAGTACCTGTTACGGCACCTTCAACCTGGCCATGGATAGATCGCCCGGTTTCGGGTCTACACCATGCAACTATTCGCCCATTTAAGACTCGGTTTCCCTACGACTCCCCTATTCGGTTAATCTCGCTACATAATGTAAGTCGCTGACCCATTATACAAAAGGTACGCAGTCACAGAACAAGTCTGCTCCTACTGCTTGTACGTACACGGTTTCAGGTTCTATTTCACTCCCCTTCAGGGGTTCTTTTCGCCTTTCCCTCACGGTACTGGTTCACTATCGGTCAGAAGAGAGTATTTAGCCTTGGAGGGTGGTCCCCCCATGTTCAAACAGGATTTCTCGTGTCCCGTCCTACTCGATTTCACTGATAAAAGAATTTCGCATACAGGACTATCACCTTGTATCGTTGGACTTTCCAGACCATTCTACTATTCTTATACCAGCTTAAGGGCTGGTCCCCGTTCGCTCGCCGCTACTTAGGGAATCTCGGTTGATTTCTTTTCCTCCGGGTACTTAGATGTTTCAGTTCCCCGGGTTAGCCTCCTGCAAGCAGGATATCCATAAATGGATGGGTTTTCCCATTCGGAAATCCAGGGATCAAAGTATGTTTACTGACTCCCCCTGGCTTATCGCAAGTTACTACGTCCTTCATCGCCTTCTTCTGCCTAGGCATCCACCGTGTACGCTTAGTCACTTAACTATACAACTCAAAAATAACCTTATGCCTTTTGTTCACTCCACTTGCTCTGGTAGCTATACCATTTAATGAGCAAGTTTCTGTGTATAAGGTCTGATGAGTGTACGTAACTAAAAGTTTTTAAACGAACGACATGACTCGTTCGTTTTCGCTGTCATGATATACGCTTGAGTATTCTCAATTATATATTTTACCTATACTTGATAACGTCGAAACGTTATCCAGTTTTGCGTGGTAAGCACCTGGAAGGGATACTTACCACACTCACCTCTCAAATTGTCGGCTGAGAGGTGAGCTTCTCATTGATTGAGTTTTTAGACCAACTACATCTTAAATAAATAAGAAGCTTGTATCTAAATGCCTCAATCGAGAGATCTATTCCAAATTGTTAAAGAACTTTTCAGTTTTTTCAGTATTGTTTGTTTACTCAACGTAAACATCCAATGCTACTGTTAATAAATTCTCAATTGAACCAAGAAGGTTTCTTCTTAATCCAACTAAAACTCATTAAGAGTAGTATTGGTGGAGCTATGCGGGATCGAACCGCAGACCTCCTGCGTGCAAGGCAGGCGCTCTCCCAGCTGAGCTATAGCCCCAATAGGGTAATTTTGAGATGGTTTGGATATTTTTAAAATCGAAGTTTGTTATTTACAAACGAGGTTTTTAAAAGATTCAAAACAGCCAAAATTGGTGGGTCTGGGTGGATTTGAACCACCGACCTCACCCTTATCAGGGGTGCGCTCTAACCAACTGAGCTACAGACCCGGGTCGTTCACTATACTTTCATGTAATTCAGAGACAATTTATGTGAAAACTCACTTAAGCTCGTAACCATCTTTATCTTAAAGGAGGTGATCCAGCCCCAGCTTCCGCTAGGGCTACCTTGTTACGACTTCACCCCAGTCATGAACCACAAAGTGGTAAGCGCTCTCCCGAAGGTTAAGCTACCTACTTCTTTTGCAATCCACTCCCATGGTGTGACGGGCGGTGTGTACAAGGCCCGGGAACGTATTCACCGCGACATTCTGATTCGCGATTACTAGCGATTCCGACTTCATGGAGTCGAGTTGCAGACTCCAATCCGGACTACGAAGGGTTTTTTGAGATTCGCGCACTGTTGCCAGTTGGCTGCTCTTTGTACCCCCCATTGTAGCACGTGTGTAGCCCATCCCATAAGGGCCATGATGACTTGACGTCGTCCCCGCCTTCCTCCGGTTTATCACCGGCAGTCTCATTAGAGTTCTCAACTAAATGGTAGCAACTAATGATAAGGGTTGCGCTCGTTGCGGGACTTAACCCAACATCTCACGACACGAGCTGACGACAGCCATGCAGCACCTGTATCCAAGTTCCCGAAGGCACGAAACTATCTCTAGTAACTTCTTGGTATGTCAAGGGATGGTAAGGTTCTTCGCGTTGCATCGAATTAAACCACATGCTCCACCGCTTGTGCGGGCCCCCGTCAATTCCTTTGAGTTTTAATCTTGCGACCGTACTCCCCAGGCGGTCAACTTATCGCGTTAGCTTCGTTACTAATCTTTTTAATAAGACCAACAACTAGTTGACATCGTTTACGGCGTGGACTACCGGGGTATCTAATCCCGTTCGCTACCCACGCTTTCGCACCTCAGCGTCAGTTTTAAGCCAGGAAGTCGCCTTCGCCACTGATGTTCCTCCAGATATCTACGCATTTCACTGCTACACCTGGAATTCCACTTCCCTCTCTTAAACTCTAGACTACCAGTATCAGATGCAGTTCCCAGGTTGAGCCCAGGGCTTTCACAACTGACTTAATAATCCGCCTACGCGCGCTTTACGCCCAGTAATTCCGAATAACGCTTGCACCCTCTGTATTACCGCGGCTGCTGGCACAGAGTTAGCCGGTGCTTCTTCTAAAGTTAACGTCAAACAATATAGGTATTAACTATACTATCTTCCTCACAATTGAAAGTGCTTTACAACCCTCGGGCCTTCTTCACACACGCGGTATGGCTGCATCAAGCTTTCGCTCATTGTGCAATATTCCCCACTGCTGCCTCCCGTAGGAGTCTGGGCCGTGTCTCAGTCCCAGTGTGGCTGATCATCCTCTCAAACCAGCTAGAGATCGTTGCCTTGGTGAGCCATTACCCCACCAACTAGCTAATCTCACGCGGGCTCATCCTATAGCGATACCTTCCAAGGAGAGGGCACCTTTACTCCGTAGAGCATATTCGGTATTAGCATACGTTTCCATATGTTGTCCCCAACTATAGGGTAGATTCCCACGCGTTACTCACCCGTCCGCCACTCGACGCCTAGAAAAACAAGTTTCTCTATCGTTTCCGTCCGACTTGCATGTGTTAAGCCTACCGCCAGCGTTCATTCTGAGCCAGGATCAAACTCTTCAGTTTAATCTTGCTGATATATTTTAATTCCATCTCTGGAAATAAACACTCGGAATTGACAAAGTGAACATGATAAATAAATAATAAATTATTTATTACCAAATACATAATTTGTCAAAAATCGAGATTTTTTATTTGGTTACTCACTTAAGGAGTTTCCACATAAATTATCTCTGAATTACCTGATTTTTAAAGAACTTAGGTCTCTTCGAGAAGACTAAACTAAGCGACTCAGTCGCTTGCTTTTCCTTCTCGGTAAGCCGCCCATTATAAGTTGATTTCTAATTCGTTGTCAACAATTTATTTTAAATTATTTTCAACTCGTTTTCTTCTCAACTTAAATAACTTTGTGCTTAACACGCCGTTATTTAGCGGTGTTCTCAACCACTTCTTTCTTCCTACTAAGTAGGTCGTTTTCTGTGTCTGCGTTGGAACAGGTGCGTATTCTAGTCATTTCCACAAACAACGCAACCCTTTTATTCACTTTTTTATACTTTTTTTACGTTTTTATTAAAATATCCTTTTAACCCCATCTTACCCACTACTTATCCACAGAGTTATTCACATTTTTTGGTTTTTGCTGGATTTTGGATTTAAGATATTCTGTAGATACTTATTTATATAGATTGCTTTCATCTTAAATAATGAGTCTTTTATTTATTCAATAGCACTCATTAGGCACAAATCAAAAAGGCGATGCCTGTCGACATCGCCTTTTTGATTCTTTTTAGGAAAACTAATTATTCGTATATTTATTTTTGTTTTCGTTAATAGTCCAATATTGAGTCTTCTTTAATTTGATCATTTTTCTTTTTGTCATTATCACCATCAATAATAGGTGATGACCAAGGGCCTGTAATTTTATAATTGTAGGTTACTAAGTTTTCGTTTACACCTGGTAATACCTTCATTACTGTATATACAGCTAAAGCAGTTAAAGGATTAGCCGCACCAGCTAATGCGGCAATGGTTGGTAAGGTTGCGCCAACCTTTGGAGTGATTTTTGCGTTTAAGTCAAAAGTTTGAGTTTTTATATCCGCTTTACCTTTTATGCTTCCTGAAGCAGAAGGGGCTTTTATATTAAAGTTTTTAATAGTAATTATATTATGACTTAAATCTGCCTCTCCTTTAATTTCGTCATAGACCATACCTTTATTTGTCACATCTTTAAGATCTAGTTGTAAGCGTCTTACCAACGATTCAACACTTAGCAAACCTATTAATCTAGCAAAACCAGGTTCAACATCTTCAACGGAGCCATCTTTTAACACAAATTTGATATTACCTGTTGCCTCTTCTGTTGAAAAACAACTTAATCCGCCATTCCATAAAAGCTGGAGATCTACCTTTCCTGATTTTCCAGTAAACCCTTTATTTAATTTAATAAAGTCTGTAACGGCCGTTACATTTTTAGAGGTAAGCTCTGCATTAAGTACACTTTTATCTTCTGTTTTATTAAATTGATACTGACCATTTAATACCCCTGCGCCAGCACCAAAAGCCCCTTCAATATTTTGTATTAACATGTTTTTCTTAGTATCAACGAGTTTAAAACTAATGGTATCTAGCTTTCTATCATTTAGAATTAAATTGGTACCTTTAAAGTCTATTGTTGGTAATAAGCTCGAAGAGTCAGAAACACTACATTGTTCTGGTGCTTTGATTGGACTGGTACTTTTATTAGAAGCTTTATCAATTTCATCGGAATAAAATGTAAACTTTTTAACATTCACATTAATTAAATCTTTACTGGTTAAAATTACATTACCGTTAATGTCTTTATTATGTAATTCAATATTTAATGGTTTATTGTGCTTTGTTGCCCATGAAAACCTAAAGTTATTGTAGTCGTGAGATAAAAAACCTATATCTTGAACATACACATCAGATTTTGCCCACGTTAAGGAGTGTTGATTATTATCTGAAGAGAAAAGAGGGATTTTTTTAGAGAGAGGAATCCATTTATCCAAGTCCAATCGTTTTATTTTGCCTTTTACGTAAGACAGTGGATTGGTATATTCTTTTTTTGCTACCTGAATATTCCCTAGCCACACTTTATTATTATTTAATGCATAGCCATCCTTAAATTTCTTCCAACTTAAATGTGCTTTTACCAGGCCTGGTAAATTCAAATCAGAATAAATTGAACCATCAGCAATAGACGTATGAACCGTTGCTTTTTTATTATTGAGTTGCGTTTGGCTTAAGGGTTCAGGCAATTTACTTCCTGCCTTAGCTAAATCTAAAACTAGGTCTATATTAATATCTTTCTTTTTAGCTGTTTTAAAGGGAACAGTAACCGTACTTACCCACGGAATTGCATCTGAAAACCAAGTGCGATCCTTCTCTAGAAACGATCCCTTTCCTGTTATTTTAACTTGTTTAGTTTTATTATCTGTCGATAAACCTATTTGCCCTTTTCCGCCTAATAATGCGAAACTAATTTTTTTGGCTGAAACAGCTTTTTCTGAAAAATTTAACTGACCTTTAATCCCCGTTAATTCTAATTTCTTTAAAATGGTTAAACTTGATTTTTTAAAAATCACGTTACCTTGAACTGTTTCTGATTTTTTATCGTACCCGGAAATAGGTACCCAAATTTTTTGCAGATTAACCGTAGCATTACCGGTAAAATCTCCCCCATCATCTAAAAACTCTTTTAATCCAGTCTTAGTAGCAATAGGTGATATTTGTAAATATTTCACCATTTTATTTAGTTTGTCACTTACTTGCCCTTTTACAGTTAAAGCAATATCTTTTTTATCTAAATCATGAATTTCAACTAACACATCTTTGGCCGTTAAATTAGCACCTAAAGTTAATTTATTAACAGCTATATCAAGCTTATATGGATTAAACGCTAAATTTGCATCAAAGTGAGTAAGCGTTGGCCATTTGGCGTTAAATTTTAAACTGGCATTTTTAACCAATCCATCCATTTTAAAAACGCCATTGCCATTTTTAAAAGGAAAGTTGTCATAATCTCCTTTTATTTGACCCTTAAGCTCAATATCACTTCCCGCAAGTAATCCATCAGATAACCATTTTTTGAGTTTAGGGCTCATAAATCCATAAGGCAGATAATCTTTTAACTTAGTCATAGACGGAACACTAATAGAAAATTGAGTATCTATCGCTTTTGCATTAATCTGTTTAACCGCTAAATGAATAGGCATTTGATCAACAATAATTTTGGTTTTTGGTAATGACCAGGCCTGGCTTTTTTGATCAAACGTTAAAGCAAAGTGTTTTGGTAAGGTAATCTGCATTGGTGTTTTATGTACTTTTGGATCCATCACCCACACCGTTTTAGGCGTTGAAACCTCAATTTTGTCTCCTGTTTTAGCTATTTTCAATTGCCGTAAACTCATACCTGGATAATCTGTTACGGGTAAATCTAAGCGATCAAATTCAATACCAACCTCTGGTAGTTCAAGCGTTTTCCAATTTAGTTTTCCGTTAAGTTTTGAAATGGTTAAATAGGCTGATCGATCAAATAATGTGGCTATATGCGGAGTTTTTATTAAGGATTTTACAATGACTTTAAAAGGGCTAATATCAAAATAATCGGCATTAAAGCGAATATAATCGTGCCCTTCCAATTTAAGCTGCATAGCAGAAACTGAATCTATATAACGATTATCAATTTGAATATTTGAAAGCGTAAAACGCCAATCTTTTAAATTTTTTGAAATATTTTGATGTTCAACATCCCATACAAGCTTTAAGCCTAAACTCTCTGGCAACCCTTTATGTGTTTGATGCCATTTTAACGCTTGAGTATTTAGGTTAAGAGTCATAGATGCGATTTGTGATTGAGCCACAGTACCTTTTAAATCTAAAATTAATTCACCGTCTGGCAAAACAGATTGCCAATTAACAGACAGCAATTTACTTAAGCGCTTAATACTAAGAGGACGAAACGAAGATAATGAAAATTCGCCATTTGCTATACCTCCCCAAATATTGGGAGTAAAGGATGATTTAAGATTAAAACGTTCGTAATTTAAAACATCTTTGTACTTCAGGCTAAATTCAGAAGCAATACTAAGACGTGCGCCATTAAGCGATTGAAAGTCATGAAAATGAATAGAAAGACCAGGCCTGGTAACTTCCGTTAGCACAAAATCTTGAAGTTTTACCCGTGTCCACAAACGACTAATATTGGTATCTATTTTACCAATATCCTCAAGATTAAGGTTTTGATTAATGTCTGAAGTATTTGTTTTGGCTTTAACTTTAGATTCAAAAGCCCCTTTATAGATTTCTAAAAAATCACCATAACCTGAAGATGGCAACAATAAAGAGAATAGATTAATATCGATTTTAATATGTTGGGCTTGAAGTTGATAATCCGATGATTCAACCGATAAATTTTGCAAATCTGCTTGGAATCCTAACCAATCTTGATCAATTTTTACAGATTCTAATTGAATGGTTGAGTTAGTAAACCATTCTGAGGTGGCGACAAATTGATTAGGAAAAAATTGAACCCAAGAAATAAATAGACGAGTAATCAGCAAATAGGCTACAAAAAGGCCAAAAATCCAATGTAAAGTATGATGTGTACCTTTAACAATCATAAATTAACGCCTAAATATAAATTTGAGAATAGAGCTTGTATTTTTAAATACAAATTTGCAAGAAATATGAAGATTGTAACTATGCTGTAAATGGTTACGCTTAAATTTAACTCAAGTATGACAGTTTTAAGATTAGACACATTTACAAAACGGTTAAGATAATGCTCAGAAAACACTAACCGTTTAGTAAAATGATCTTAAGAAACTACATCATAACCACATCAAACTGCTCTGCCGCATAAGTGCTTTCTGCTTGAAAACGAATACTTTTATTTAAAAAGGACTCTAGCTCAGCCACGCTGCTCGATTCTTCATCCATAATACGAGAAACGACAGCTTCAGACGCTATTACTCTATATTGACTTGCATCAAAAGAGCGCGCCATACGCGTAATCTCCCTAAAAATCTCAAAAGCAATGGTTTCTGCGGTTTTAACCGTTCCACGTCCACTGCAAACGGGGCAAGGTTCGCACAATGTTCTTTCTAAACTTTCACGTGTGCGTTTGCGCGTCATTTCCACCAAACCTAAGCTTGATATATTACTTATAGATGTTTTAACGCGATCTTTAGTCAGCTCTTTTTCTAAAGCCGCTAACACATGCTGTTGGTGATCAGCATCTTCCATATCAATAAAGTCTAGAATAATAATACCGCCTAAATTTCTAAGGCGTAATTGGCGTGCAATTGCTTGCGTTGCTTCAAGATTGGTTCTGTATATGGTTTCTTCTAAATTTTTATGACCAACAAAAGCACCCGTATTAACATCAATCGTAGTCATCGCTTCAGTTTGGTCAATAATTAAATAGCCACCTGACTTTAAATTAACACGTTTATGTAATGCGGTTTGAATCTCTTCTTCTATATTGTATAAATCAAAGATTGGGCGCTCACCTTGATACAAACCTAACCGGTCATTAAGCTCCATAACGTACATTTCAACAAACTCTTTCATTTTGTTAAGCGTTTCGGTTGAATCTACACGAATCTTTTCAATTCTATCAATCGGTATATCACGAATAATGCGCAAAAACAGGGGTAAATCTTCATAGATTAATGCCGGTTTACGTGCACTTCTAGCTCTTTCTTGAACGCCTGCCCATAACCTTTGCAGGTATATCATATCGGCACGCATTTCATGAAAATCAACACCTTCGGCAACGGTTCTTACTATCAACCCACCTTCAGACTCTTTGTATTCAGGTATGGTTTTAGCCATTTCACGTAGTCTTTCACGCTCATCCGAACCATCAATTTTTTGCGAAACACCTAAGGTTTTTTCAATTGGCATAAACACCAACATTCTTGAAGGAATCGTCACCTGCATGGTAATGCGTGCGCCTTTTGTCCCTAATGGATCTTTAAGCACTTGCACCATAATTTTTTGACCACAATGCAGTAGTTTGGTTATCTCATCGCACTCTTCATCTTCATGGCCTATGGCTTTATGACAAATATCCGAAACATGCAAAAAAGCGGCACGCTCTAAACCAATATCAATAAAAGCCGCTTGCATACCAGGTAAAACTCGGTCAACTTTACCCATGTAGATATTGCCAACTAAACCACGTTTATTGGCTCGTTCAACCCAAACTTCTTGTAAAACACCGTTTTCAACCCAAGCAACACGGGTTTCATTTGGGGTGACGTTAACTAATACTTTTTCTTCATTGTGCATGGCTAAATGCCTTTATCATTTTATATTTTTATTCTGTTTTAAAGCCAGATTGAATTAATAATTGATTTAATTCAAACAAAGGTAAACCCATAACACCAGAATAACTTCCAGTAATTGATTCTATAAAGTTAGCGGCCAAGCCTTGTATAGCATAACTTCCTGCCTTATCTTTTGGTTCACCTGTAGCAATATAGTCTTTAATTTCTTTTTCTGTAAGAGGTTTAAATGTCACTTGAGTTTGGTTTATTGTCGAATAAACTGCTCCATCATAAATAACCGCCAAACCGGATAATACCGTATGTGTCTTGCCAGATAATCGTTGCAACATTCTAAACGAATCAGCTTCATTTTTAGGTTTCCCTAATACTTTACCGTTTATCATCACAATGGTATCTCCGCCAATCACCCAAACCTGTTTACCAGCCACTTTATTAAAACCGGCCATGGCTTTTTCTATGGCGATTCTTAACACATACGATTCTGGGCTTTCATTCGGCAATGCCACCTCTTCTACTGGTGCATTAACTACTTCAAACTGCAAACCAGCTTGTTGTAAAAGTTCTTGGCGTCTTGGCGAGTTTGATGATAAATAAAGCGGTTTATGAGTTAATTCTTGTGTCATAATTTCAAAGTTAATTTCGTAATAGGTTAGAACATTCTAATTAAGTCATTCTAACGCCTTAACAACTTAATTTGTTGGCTTTCAAGCTACTTTAAGCCAAAATAAAAGATGACAATCTTTAATAAAAAGAAGAAGAGAAGAGTATGGATATTATTCTAAGCGATCATTCACCTCAAAATTTAGAAACCACGTTTGACAGTATCTACCTGTACGATCACCCTTTATATTCTTTAATGGCTGAAAAAACAGAAATGAAATGGTTGCTTGTTGTGCCTAAACAGACGTTAAACGCTAGTGAAAACTTAAGGTATGTTCAAGAACTCTATGGTGCGATATACCAGTTAATCGACTATATTCAAGAGAACGATATTGCACAGCATTTTAATCTTGCCAAAATTGGTAATAAAAATCCTAACCAACATATTCATTTGATTTTTAGAGAAGAGAACGACGAAGTTTGGCCAGATGCCGTATGGTGCCACGAACCGCTTAAAGCGTCAGAAGATACGCCTATTTTGCTAAAACAAGCGTTAAAAGGCTTTTACCAGGCCTGGTAAAATCAAAATTTGCTTGTTTAAAACAAGCAAATAAAGCTCAAATACCATAAATAATGTAGTGATTTTTCTTATAAATCACCTTATAGACTCTCTTATAATGCTAACGCAAACACTTGCGCAATATGCATTGAAGCGTGTTGCCCTAAATCGGCCAACTGATGACGACAACTGGTACCCGTAGCAACAATTAAATCATCGTGTTCTGCTTGTTCCAAGGTTGGCAACAATACTTGGTTCGCAATCGTCTTAGAAACCTCATAATGTTTATAGCCAAAGTCACCAGACATACCACAACAGCCTGATGGAATCATATTGACATTAACGCCAGTAATTAACTCAAGTGCCTTTTGTGAATCAATCGGTTTAGCTAAGGCTTTTTGATGACAATGAACGTGCAACCATACGGTTTTGTGCAACTCGTTAAGTTTAGGTAATAAATCCAACTGGTGCAGGTCAAGCATAAACTCTTCAAAAGAACGTATTTTTTGCAAACCCGTACTTCTATTTTGATTGGTAGATTCATTTAACCAAGCCTGGTTATCTTTAAATCTAAGACCTTTTAATAAATCTTTTGCCTCATCACGCCACACCAAAAGTTCAGATGGCTCTACCCCAATAATCCAATCACTTTCTTGATAATCTTCTAATGCAAAAATGGTATCTACCAACGCTTTTTGCGCTTCTTTTAAAAGACCTTTGCTAATTAAGGCTCTTGGAGAATGCTGTAAATAAACAGGTTGTACATTTAAACCAAATTGATGCAAAGTTTCTAAAACCGCTTGGCCAACTCGCGGTTCTTGGAATTGGCAAAATAAATCACACAACACCCAAACCGTTATTGTTGGTTTATCTACATTTTTATCTATATTAAGGTATTTTGGTTTTTTGGCACTAAAGTACTGCCACCAATTTTGCAGGTTTGCTTTATGTGCTTTTGGCAAGGTTCTTTGTTTATCAAAACCCATAACCGATTTTACAACCGACAAAGATTGCAACCAATTATAAGTCGCAGGCCAATTTTGACCCTGCTTTAAAATAGAGCCGTAATGTGCAAAAATCCAATTAGATAGTGATTTAGTCGATCCTTGAGTTTGATATAGCACTTCTGCTTTGAGTTTAGCCATATCGACATTGGCTGGGCACTCTGTTTTACAGGCTTTACAACCTAAACACATCTCTAACGCATCTTGAAGTTCAGCTTGAGATAACGCTTTTTGCGGATTCGGTTCAGTCAAAGCAAAGCGTAAAAGGTTGCTACGCCCACGGGTAGAGTAGCTTTCTTCACGAGTCGCTTGATACGATGGACACATCACGCCATGACCAGCCGATTTTCTACAAGCCCCAGCACCATTACATTTTTCTACCGCGTCCATTAAAGACAAATCGGCTGACCAATCAAATTTGGTCTCAATCAATTTTTGGGGTTGTCTATCCGCACGCAGATTATCAGTAATGGGCATATCACCAATAATCACGCCCGGATTCAATAAATTATGAGGGTCAAATGCCCGTTTCAGCTCCAGCAAATACGCATAAACCTGTTCACTAACTTGTTCTTTAATAAACGGAGCTCGAATGCGACCATCACCGTGCTCGCCTGAAATCGCCCCACGATATTTTTTAACTAATTTAGAGTTTCGTTCTGCAATGGTTCTAAAAAGGTGCTTACCCTCCTCGGTTGCCAAATCAATTTCTGGGCGAATATGAATCAACCCAACCGAAGCATGGCCGTAATACACACAATCCACCGCCAACTCGGCCATTAAGGCTTGAACATCACTAAAATAGTCAAATAGATTTTTAACGGGAACAGCTGCATCTTCAATCACAGCAACCGCTTTTTTACGCGTCACTTTACCCATTAACATGCCCAAGCCCGCTTTGCGTACCTCCCAAACTTTTGCGGCTTGTTTTGCCTCAATAATAGGTGCGGCATAAGCTCCGTGTTGAAGTAACCAGGCCTGGTAATTTAACATTTGGTGATTTAATTCGCCTAAATCATCCGAAAACCATTCACAAACTAAAACTGCTAAAGGATCTCCTTCAATCCAAAATCGATTTTGTTGTTGCTGAATATTCGTTTTAGCACCATCAAGAGTCGCTTTATCTATTAACTCAATGGCCGCTGGTTCAAACTCAAGCAGTTGAGAAACTACCTGCATAGCCGATTCAATCGAATCAAACTGAGCACATAAAAGTTGTCTGTGTTTAGGTTGCGCCACCAAATTTAACGTGGCGGTTTTAACCACCGCCAAAGTACCTTCGCTACCGCAAATTAAAGGGGCTAAATTAAAAGGTTTGCCAGTAGGATTAAACGGTTGATGGTGACGATAAAGTTCATCTAAAGCATAGCCGGTATTGCGGCGTTTTATGGAAGGGTGAGGAAAGTGTTCAAGAATTTGTTTGCCATGCGTTTCTAACAAACGCATCACGGTTCGGTAAATACTGCCTTCAAAATCTTGTTGATTAAGCTTGTCATGCAGTTGTTGTGCCGTTAGTGGACCAAAATACGCTTCAGACCCATCTGCTAAAATCACCTCTAACGCTTTAACATGTTCTCGAGTCGTACCGTAATAAACTGAATAAGAACCACAAGAGTTATTACCAATCATCCCACCAATCATGGCACGGTTAGAGGTCGAAGTATCAGGCGCAAACTTTAAACTATCTGCTTTTACAAAATCATTCAAATCATCCTGAATCACCCCCGGCTCAACAGTAATCTCACGCAAATCAGGCTGATAATCAATAATATTCGTTAAATGCTGAGAAACATCAATCACAACCCCAGAACCAATAGCCTGCCCACCCAAAGAAGTACCACCGGCACGCATAGTTAATGATTGATGTGAAACTAAGGCGTTACGAATTACTTCTGTTAACTCCTTTTCATTAGCTGGAACATTAATCCAATCGGGAAATAGTTCATATATAGAAGCGTCATTCAAGGGTTTTCTCACTTCATATTTCACTATTAATAGAACTCAGATGTCTTCGTCTAAAGGCTATAAGACTAAAGCAACTTATTATCAAAAAGACAAAAATAAAATACTTTTGAGAAAAAGAATCATCTGTTAATGAAAATTCTAGAATTGATTCTGTAACAACCATTACCAAAATAGCTAAATATATAGTGCTATTAAACTCTTTAGTTTGTTTTATATATCGAATAGCAACCCAAAAAGGCCAAAGCATAAAGGCTAACAGTGATAGAAGGCCTATCAACCCAGTTTCTACTAAAAATAGGAAATATTGATTATGAGGGTGTCCAAAATATCTTATTGGAGCAATATGTCCATTATCAAATACAAATTGTTGTGCAAGATCAAAATTTGTCCAACCCCAACCAAGCAAGGGTTTTTCTAAAAAAGCATAGTAAGAAGCTTTCCATAACTCCAACCTATATCCAACTGATGAGAAAGGGTTACCGTCGAAATAATTTTTTATATCAATAAAAGCTTGATGCACCCTATCTTGTAAAGGTAGCTCTTTCCAAAACACAACCAAACAAACCATTACAAAAAGTTGAATGACAACCAAACTTTTAAACTCTGTTTTTTTACCAAAACGATAAAAAATAAAGGTTAATGTAAACATCGAAATCAGGAGTGCGAGCCAACCACCCCGTGAACCTGAAATAATACTCAGAGCAACACCACTAATAAAACCTAATACAGCTAAAGTCTTCCAAACTTTACTTGGTAAAGCAAAAAATGAAACCATTGCCATTAAACCAAATAACATACCCATATTACCTCTGCTTATTGCAATAGATAAATAGCCAGTATCCCTCTCGACAGGCCAATTAAAGAATAATAGAAGAAGCCAAAATGAAGTATATAAACTGGAGATAATTAATATTTTCCAAAAAAGCTCAACTGAATCAAATACTAAATATGCAAACACTCCAATTAAAGGTATGAAAAGCAATAATTGAAAAGCACTAAAACGCCATTCAAAAAAATCATGCCAATCATGAGTTAATACAGATAAACTTATAACGAAGAGGAGCACCAAAGCGAGCAGATAAAATACTTTAAGTTCAAAAGAAATCTTCTTTTTTTCATTGTATAGAGCATAAGCTCCTACAAAGATAATAATTAGATAAAAAGTGTCAACACCTTTATAAAGAATACCACTAAGTACAAAAGCAAATAATACTATTAAAGACATTAGTTTAATCATTAATCAAATCCTGGAAAACTGACTAACATATTCATAGAAACCATGTAACATGCTAAGAAAATGTAGTTATTGTTTATAAAAAATTGTTATTACCGTATTCTATATAATTCAAATTAGCCATTTTTTTGCAATCACGGAAACATCAAATGATTCCATGCGTTTTCTTGATTCTTTTGACATTGAATCCCACTTGTCTGGTGCTGAAGCTAATTCAATCATCTTTTTGGCCAGCTCATCCACATTTTCATTTTCAACCAATACACCCTGTTTTTCATTTTGAATGATTTCATCAGGCCCATTTGGACAACTAAAAGATATTACAGGCTTACCAACAGCCATTGCTTCCATTAAAACTAGGGGCCAGCCTTCTAACCTTGAAGACATAACGTATATATCTGAAGCTTTAATAATTGCAAAAGGGTTTTCAATTGCTCCCGTTAAGGTGACTTTATTTTGCAATTTAAGGTGTCTAATTTGAGATTCAAGGTTTACTCTCTCTTCACCCTCCCCAACTATTGTAAGATGGGTATTTGGTATAGTATTTAAAACCTCTGAAAATGCATTGATAAGCATGTCAAACCCTTTATGCTTATGCAAACGGCCAACACCAACAAAATTGATATTATCCTTTATTAAATTCAACTTTACTTGTGACAAATCTTTTAACTTTTCATCAACCATTTTCAAATCAATGGGGTTTGGTCGAAAAATTACTTTTTCTTGAGAAACGCCAAGGTTTATTAAGCCTTCTCTTACACCATTAGAAACCGCTATAACTTCGCCAACAGTGGAATAATGTTTTCTTACTCGGCGTTGAACCTTGGTTGAAAATTTTTGTACAGGATTATGAACCGTCAAAATTGTTTTATCTGCAACACCAGCTAGCTTTGCAGCCACTGCAAGAGGATAATTTGCATCTTCAGAAAACCCATAAATTTTGTCATATTTGTTTTTTTTTAGTAATCGATATAAGTGATAGACTTGGCTAGCAATACTTCCTCTAAAAGGAATACCATGCTGTATGACTTCTCCTCCTAAAGGGTAAACCAGTTCACTTTTTTTAAAAAGACTGATGCTTACTTCATGTTCTTTGGCCCATTCTTGAGAAACTAAACTTAATACTCTTGAAACACCTGCTCTGACAATGCCATTAGCTACAATTAATATTTTCATATGTCAAACTTTTCTGTTTTTGTTGTTTTCAAAGCCAACCTAAAATCTTTATCCATTAAAAGACGCTTATCCTCTACAAGAACACCTATCTCTTTTAAACATTCCACACAGTTTGAATTAATCATTAAACGCTCATATGATTCCTTTAGTTTTCCAGCATTAAAAGAATTCATCCAAAGTAAAGCCCATCGACTAAATCCGTTTTTTATTCCATTTTGATTGGAGTACTCAACAGAAATCTTAATGTTTTTTACTTTTCTCTCAAATTGTTGATATCCTCTTATTCCAAAATGAAATATAGTTATATTATGGTTTAAACCACAAGATTTTCTTCCTTTTAATTTATCCCAACTATGGCGAGCAGAATGCTGACCTCCTGTGACACGCACAAACCCTCGAGTATTCACCATAACCTTATGCGTACCTGCCCCTAAGCGGATATTTGTTTCTTCCGCTTTTAAATCAGGATTTGAAAAATCGTAGTGTAAAGTATGTTGTGTCCTTATGTTGCTACGCCACCAATATTCAGCATCTTCTGTTCTAGCCTGCATATGATATAACTTCGCTCTTAGAACCGTCTGTCTTCTATCCAATCCACATAGCAGATCTTTGCTGTGCGGATACCAAAATTCATCTGCATCATTTTCAATAACCCAGTCATAACCGTTTTTTCGTGCTTCATTTGTCAAAAAAGTCATATTTTTCGATTGAGAAAAATTAATTGATAGATCAGAATATAAATGAATGTTAAATTCTGACTTCAATGATTTAAGAATTTCTCCTGTCCCGTCCGTAGAATTGTTATCCATAACAAAAAATGCTTTACATCCTTTTAAAGCATGGTAGCGGATATTCAGTTCCACAATATCTTTTTCATCTTTTACTTGCATAGCCATTGCCAGTTTAATTTCACTGGCGTTATTTCTATACCATAAATATGTAGGCAATCCAAACAGATAAGATTTCAAATCACTAAGCACTGACACAATTAACTCCTAAAATTAAATACCAATCTACAAAACGTTTTATCCCAACTTCAATCTCTGTAGCAGGTTTAAAATCTACGTCTTTCATTAGTTCACTCACATCTGCATAGGTTCTGGGTACATCCCCTGCTTGCATGGGTAGGTTATTTCTAATGGCTTTTTTACCCACGGCATCTTCAATGGCATTAATAAATCGCTCTAAAGTAATAGGTTGATTATTGCCTATATTATAGATTTTGTAGGGGGCTTCTGCCGTTGAAAACTCACTGGATTGTCTTGCTGGAATTCTTTCCATGACTCTAACGATGCCCTCGACAATATCGTCGATATAGGTAAAATCACGTTGCATTTGTCCATGGTTAAAGACATCAATGGTTTCGCCATTCAATATTTTCTTAGTGAATGAGAAATATGCCATATCAGGACGCCCCCAAGGACCATATACAGTAAAGAAACGTAATCCAGTCGTTGGGATGTTGTAGAGATGGCTATATGTATGTGCCATTAACTCATTGGATTTTTTGGTCGCCGCATATAAAGAGATAGGATAATCAACACTGTCATCGGTTGAGAATGGAATTTTGCTGTTCATACCGTAAACTGAACTCGATGAGGCATAAACTAAGTGTGCGGTTTGTTGCTGACGACAGCCTTCTAATACATTTACAAAACCAATTAAATTGGAATCGACATAGGCATTTGGGTTTTGAATTGAATAACGAACTCCAGCTTGAGCCGCTAGATGAATCACTCTATCGAATGGATTATTTGCAAATAGTGCGTGCATTGCTTCTCTATCGGCAATATCCATTTTAATAAACTGATACTTATCTTGAAGCTGATTTTCTTCACAAAACTGCGTTAAAAAATCTAAACGAGCTTGTTTTAGTGAGACATCATAATAATCATTTAAATTATCAATACCGATAACTGAATGACCTTGCTTTAATAAGGCTTGAGTAAGGTAAAAACCAATAAACCCAGCAGATCCTGTTACTAAAATATTCATCTATGTGCCTCTTTAACAGATACGTAATAATTCAAGCACACTATTGTAATGCCTTTAAGATGGCTTGACTCGGTTTATTGTCTTTTAAAGCAACTCTATATTCCGTAAAAGCAGCTAATTGTTCATTGCTTAATATAAATCGATTAAATTCTTCTTTTAAAGAACCTTCTTGATAGAGCCTGACCCAGCGCCTGTAGTGGTCACCCATTTTGGCATTGGGTAGTTTCAATAACTCTGCTCGGTGTTTAATATTGGCTTCAAACTGATCAAAAGAGCGAATAGGATAATGATAGACATGAATACTGGTTTCATTTCTTGCCGTAAACACTTTACCAATATGTTTTGCCCTGTGATTACCACCACTTAGTTTAATAAGACCTTTGGGGTTCACTATTACTTTTGGGCTGATTGGTACAAGTAACATAGATATTTGATCATCATTTTTTTGCACTTCTCTGTCATAACAAATTGGGTAAAGAACCCTGTGTTGCGCTTTTGTAAAATGGTAATCAGAAGATAAAGCATCTTCTGTTAACAGCATATTGCTACGTTTTACCGTTACCACGGAATCATTTGCCATTAAATACGATTTTAAATCACCCTCTTCTGGAATCCAAAACTCGTCTGCATCGTTACTAATTACCCAACGAGCATTCATTTTATCGCGTGCATAAAAGGCCAATTGCTTCATCCATTTGGCTTGTTGATAAGTTTGGGAGGCCTGGTCAATAATATGAATATTGTATTGCTGAGATAATTCAGTTAGTTTTTCTCTAGTGCCATCGGTAGAGCCATTATCCATAACCACAAACCCATCTACCCCTAAATTTGCATGGGTTTTAATATTGGCTTCGATAATATCCACTTCATTACGGCATAAAATACTCATAATAAGTTTGTCTTGATCAGACTTTGATTGACGGATCTGCCAAAAATATTTAATGCTTTCTAGCATTGGATTACATCCTCAATTTGGTTTGTTACATTAATGCCCATCATCTTGCTCAGTGAGATAAACTTTTTTTGAAATGGATCACTTTCATCTAAAACGGCCACCACGGTTAAGTCAGGCCTTAACCACTTACAACTTAACAAAGCCGTACCCACATCTCCCACTACCAAGCAATCTTGACTAAACAACGGTAAACAAAATTCAAATGCCAACTGAGCAGGAATTACATCTACTGCTCCATGTTCTTTTAAAGACAAAAAATCATCTTTAGATGAACGCGGATGGTACTTTACAGCCACTTTTTTGCCATTACCTGACAAGTGTTTTACCAGGGTTTGAATCCGCGCTTCATACCCTGGCATTTTTTTTATGTTATTAGGATGTGGAATTAACATCACAACATTAACATTAGACAAACCAGCGGTATCGTAATCTAATTGCTGTGCCACCAATGCGCTTAATTCAAGCATTTCTGAACAGGTAAACCAATCTGGCAATAATGTGTATAACCGCTTAGATTGCAAAGCCGCAAATGCATGTTCGGGTGAAAATAACCAGGCCTGGTCAATCCAAGCAGAAGCACCTACGGTCTTAGGTTCTTGCCACCAAAAACCATAGGCAATTTTTTTAAGTAAGGCATTTACGCCATCTTTTATAAAATGGTAGGGTCTGCCTACATAAGAATAGAGACCATCGTCTAAATAAATCCCTAAAACAGAATGCCGTTTTTTAACCAATGTCTGCATAACAAACTGAAACTCAACACGTCGATCACTACCAACTGCTACTTGATTCGGAGTAAAGCGCTGTAATTCTTTGGTTAATGTTAAAAAGTTTTGTTTACGACTCTCTCGTTTTGTTTGCTTCTTATTAGTAGAGGTATCACCTGAGCCTGCTGAAAAAATAGAAACATATTGAAAAGGTGAATTTTTCCAACCTTTTAAAGCTTTAAAATAAGGATTGTTGTCGGTATTTTTCTGGTCAATTAACCAAATTTCTGCAAGCTGATGATTTGAATTATTTTTTAAATTATGAACAGCCAAAGCACTGCTTACCAAAATATTAAGAGGGGTTGATGGCAGGTAGAGCGTTTTTATAACTGTATTAGAAACCGACAAATCATCACCCTTTACCTTGTAAATTCAACGCTTTAGCAACTTTACCATCCAACAATAACAAAAGCCTTTTATTGGCGGCTTGCCAATGCGGTTCACCCGGTTCTTTCATTGCATTTTGTGGAATAGCATAATCGTATGTTAAATAATCTATAAAGCTCGCAATGGCTTTTTCATTTAACTCTAACCCATCTAGATTTTGTAAATAATCTAATAAGTCTTTTTCTGAACTTGCCAAAAAGCTAATCCCTTCAATTCCAAATAAAGCATCACCCAATACAAATACTTTTTTACGGGCAAGTAAACCTTCAATCCCCACGGTTGAATTAACCGTAATAATTGCATCAGAATACTCAATTAATTCTGAAGTTGTAAAACCGTCAATGAACTGAAGCTGCGGAGTTTGTTGGGCTCTTAAATCGTCGTATTGCTCATCACAAGCGGGGTGTTCTTTAAAAGCAAAGGTTATTTTATTGTCTAATTGTTCACTAACCGATTTGCATACCGCAAACAGTTGCCGCATATGGCGAATCCATTGCGAATGAAGGTAAATATTGCTGTCTTCAACCACTTGAAATGGCACTAAAATAAAGTTGTTTGGCAAATTACCAGGCCTGGTAATTTCAGATTTTTGAACAGTTTTTTCAATATTTCCTGACAGGGTTCTATTTAAATAAAACGACACCTCATTAGGTATTGAACTATAAAAATTAACCCCTTTTGGATCAATCGCGGAAACTCCGGGTAAAGGCCCTGTTTCAAAAAAAATTGCCTTTTTATTCATGGCATTGATCGCAATAACCAAAACTGCTTGACGAAATTTCTTGCCATTCCAAATACCAATAAATTCACAAGGCGTTTTTTGTAACCAAGCACTGTAAATCGCATACAACCAACAGGCTTGAATAAAAGAAATAAAAGTAAATATTGGCCAAATAAAACCAGGAGAATTTTTACCTTTTCGACTATTTTGTTTGCGAATCGTTAAAAATTGGGCTTGATGCCATAATTCCTGAATAGGATATTTCACAAAAAAACATGGTCTTTTAAGCGACTTGTACCAAATCACTTTACTGCCAATGTCACCTTGCATAGTTAGATGTTGACTCAGTTCAGAAAAATATTTCCGTTGATCTCGACTAGCTGCAAAAAAGACCATTGATTTCATTTTATTTGCCTTGCAACTTTAGAGAAAGAGCGTCTAAAACATTATTAACACTCAAACCTTGTAACGAAAGAGCTTCTTGATCTTTATCAGTAAATTGTTTGATATAACCTGGTGCGCAGGGTGATGCTAAACGCGTAACTTTTGCGCCATCTGCTCCCACTAATTTAGGGTCGGTTACTCGATATAACACCACCATTGGCACTTCTAAAGCGGCGGCAACATGAGAAAGGCCTGTATCTACCGACACAACGGCTTGGGCATTTTTAAGTGTTTTAGCCATATCATTTAGGCTTAACATTTGTTGTGGTACCCAAACATCAGACTTTTTAGCGCTATTAGCAATACGTTTAGCTCGATCATGCTCTTCGGCGTTTCCCCACGGTAAAATCACTTTTTTACCCAAGTCATTGGCTTTTTGTAATAACTCGACCCAATAATCTTCTGGCCAATATTTGGTTTCCCAGGTTGTGCCATGTAAAAACACCCAATAATCTTGTTCAGCAAACTGTTTCGTGACTAAACTCGGTTTTGACCAGGCCTGGGTATTTAATCCGTAGACAATTGGAGCCTTGTCTGGCAAAGCATAATTCAGGCTTTGAGCAATCAGTTGGCGTAATCGTAAAATGGCATGTTGCTCTTTAGCAACGGGATACTTAAATTGATAAAACAACGTAGCTAACGGTTCACGAGCACTTTGCCAATCGTAACCTGCCGTTTTGGTCTTAATTTTTCTGGCTACCCAGGCACTTTTCAACAACCCTTGAGCATCAATAATCAAATCGTATTGCGTTTGATTTATCTCTTCAAAAAACGCTTTGATTTCTTGGCGAGTTTGTTTTTTTAGAAGGTTTTTACGCCATTTTCGCAATTCTATCGGGTAGACTTTATCGACGACGGGATGCCATTTTGGAATTTCTGCAAATGACTTTTCTACCACCCAATCAATGACCAGGCCTTTATACCCCCTTGCGGGGTGTGGTAAATTGTTTTGAGCATCCGACAACGCAGGAAAGGTGTGAAACACATCTCCCATTGAGGACATTTTAATGAGCAGAATTCGCATATTTTATTGGTTTACTTTGTAAAATTTAAAACGGTTGGGTTTTCGGTTAACCAAGTTAAATACTTTTTAACACCTTGTGCCACATCATTAAAAGGTTCGTTATAACCCGCCGCTCTTAAGGCTGAATTATCTGCTTGGGTAAAGCTTTGATACGCCCCTTTTAAATGTTCGGGAAACGGAATGTACTCAATTTCACCTTTGCCATGAAAATCAATCACGGCCTCGGCAATATTTTTAAATGGCTCGGCTGCCGCAGGCCCTAAATTAAAAATGCCCGATTGTTCTGGGTGTTGCATAAACCAAAGGTTGACCTTAACCACATCTTCAATATAAACAAAGTCACGGGTTTGCATGCCTGCACCATAACCATCATATTCACCAAAAAGCTTAAGCTTTTCTCCCGCTAAAATTTGGTTATGCAGTTTAAACGCTACGCTGGCCATATCACCTTTATGCTGTTCTCTTGGACCATAAACATTAAAGTATCTAAAACCTACAATCTGGCTTTTTGCTTTCGGTAAGATTTGTCGTACATACTGGTCAAACTGAAACTTAGAGTAACCGTAAACGTTTAACGGTTTTTCGTAGGCTCTATCTTCAATAAAATCTGGACCATCGCCGTATACAGAGGCGGATGAAGCGTAAAAGAATGGGATTCCCCAATTAAGACAATAATTAAGTACATCTTTTGAGTACTCATAGTTATTATCCATCATAAATTTTCCGTCCCACTCGGTGGTGGCAGAACAAGCACCCTCGTGAAAAACCGCTTCAATATCTGGCAAACCTTGTTCGGCAAAAATTCGCTGCTGAAAATCTTCTTTATCTAGGTAATCAGCAATATCACAATCGGCGATATTGATAAACTTTTTACCATTTTTTAGGTTATCCACCACAATAATGTCGGTGCGTCCTTGTTCATTTAACGCCTTAACAATATTGCTACCAATAAACCCTGCTCCACCTGTTACAACAATCATTTTTTCAACCCATAATCTTTGAAATAATAAAACCGCCCCAAACTAAAATGGCGATAAAAAAAGATAAAAACACCGCAGCCGAACCTTGGTCTTTGGCTCGACCTGATAGTTTATGATAATCCTCACCAATACGATCTACAACGGATTCTACGGCTGAGTTTAGCAATTCAACCACCAAAACAATAAGCAAAACAGCAATTAAAATCACGGTTTCGGATGCATTATCGCCTATCCAAAACGCAAGCGGTGTCATTAATGCAAAAAGTATTACTTCTTGTTTAAAAGCCGCTTCATGTTTCCAGGTGGATTTAAAACCTTTCCAGGAATAACCTGCGGCGTAAAAAACACGACTTAGTCCTGAGTGTGGTGATTTCATTTCAACCCTTTATCATAATTTTTACCATAAACAATTCTTGGTTTCGTTTTATAGGTTGGTAAACAAAGTGATTTGGCCTTGTTTTGTAAACTACTCTCAACCGGAATCATGCATTGAGCGATATTAAAAAAGTCATCCATCATAATGGGGGCTTGAGTATGCGTTAACAAGGTTTTATTAATGTCAGGAAACGCTTTTTCATAGGCCTGGTTACGCCAGAACAGAAACGGTATTTCTAACATATTCGTAGTGACACCATCCGGACCATGACCTTTAAAGTCTTTTTTATCAAACACTTCTTCCCCGTGATCAGACCAAAAAGTCATACCCGCAATACCTTTTACGGCTTTTAAATCATTCAGAACTTGCCCCAAAAAGTAGTCCGTATAATGCACCGAATTATCATAAGCGTTAATGTAATCTAACTGCGAAGATGAAGGATCTTTAGTATAAGCATGTACTCCAACACTATCCTTAAATATCAATTTTTCTGGCGGAAAGCGATCTTCATACTGTAAATGACTGCCCATTAAGTGAACAAAAATCACTTTATGCTGTGCAGGGTCTTCAATGGCTTTTTTAATGCTTGGTAATAAATAACCATCATAACGATTCACTTCAACACCATGAAAGTCATTACTTATAAAGTGCTGGACATCTGCAATGGTTGCCATTGGCTTAGTGGGCACTCTAAGGGGTTGTTGATTTGAAATCCAAAAGGTTTTAAAACCTGCACGCTTAAATACACCTATCAAACTAATCGATTCGGCCAAAGATTTATGATTAACCGTATCTTTTTCAGTTAAATTCACACTTAAAGAGGGTTTAGTTTGAGCAAATGCTGATACAGCATTTTTATAGACAATCGCTTCAGAACCTAAGGCTTTTAAATTAGGTGTCGTGTCTCGATCATAGCCATATAAAGACATGTGGTTTCGCCCTAAAGCCTCACCGACCACAACCACATAAGTTTGCGGTGTCGTTGATTTTAACGTTGCGGTAAATGGGCTGTTTTTATAAAGTGCCACTCGGTTTGCAATCACTTTATCTATCGATTCATGATTATCCATATAATCAATTGCCACACCGCTAAAACCAGGAAGTACGTCAAAGGTTCTGCCACGTTCATGAATTTGTTGCATAGCCACTAACAGCATTAATACACCCAGGCCTGCAAAAATCTTCTCACGCGTTAGTTCAGCCTCTTTAAATAAAATACGTTTTAATGAAAAATAGGCAATCACCCAGTAGAGCAATAAGATTCCAATATTTGCTAGGCTCGCGTAGGCTTGCAAAAATTCTAAGGCTTCGTGATTATCGGTTAAAGCCATCGCCTCAAAGGTGGCGCTAACAAAAACACCACCAAACGTCACCGCATAAAGAATGTCCAAACTGCCCGAAATAACAAATAGAAAAATAACGCCTAAAAGAATTTTTTGAAGAATCGTGTGTCTAAAAAGATAAGCTAAACCGCCTAAAAGAATAAGCCAGCCCAAACGTGCATTAAGTTCTGAACTACGAATAAAATCAGAGTATATGTACATAATGAGTAAAGGAAAAAACAATACAAAAAAGACTGGCCACCAATGAGAACGAAACACTTTAGACACGGTTACCCCTTTATATATAAAAATAAATCTATAAAAATAGATTAAAAATTGATTTAGGCTGAGCCAACAAAAGCGTGATTTTATCATTTAAGGTCAATAAAAGGGTAAAATACCCGCAACTTAATCCGTAAGAAATTATTAAGAATGACCCAACTCAATTCATTTTGGAAACGTTCTAAAGCTTATTTGCACGCTTGGTTTGTAGACCATGAATTTTTGCGCAGCGTATTTAGAAATTTCTACGCCCTTTCTAGCAATGCCTACCGCAGCAACCACCCTTCGCCTGGCTTTGTAAAAAAGTTGCATTATAAGTACGGTGTTAAAACCATTATTAGTATGCGCCGTGCCGATACAACGGGGGCTTACCTTCTTGAAAAAGAAGCTTGTGATAAATATGGCATTACGTTAATAAACCATCCAATGTCTTCACGTTCCTTACCGGATATTGATAAAGTTTTGCAAGCTAAAGAAATTTTAGAAAATGCAGAATATCCCATTTTAATTCACTGTAAATCTGGTGCCGATAGAGCTGGCATGATGAGTGTGTTTTACAAACTATTTATTGAACACCAATCTATAGAAGATGCCCTAAAACAATTAAGCATGAAATACGGTCATTTTCGTTGGGCAGAAACAGGTAAATTAGATTACTTTTTTGATAATTACCTTGAATATAAAAAACAAAACCCAAACACTGAGTTTTTAGACTGGCTAGAAAATCATTACGATAAACCCAAGTTAAACAGCGAATTTCACAGTTCTAGCTGGGCCAATATTGTAGTTAATAAAATACTTCACCGAGAATAATTCATGCTAGATCGCGCCACACTTACACTATATCGCCGTTTATTGAATTACATTTTGCCTTTTAAAGGCATGATTGCTATTACTTTATTGGCCTTAGTCACCATTGCCGTTATGGAACCTGCTACGGCTTGGGTTTTAAAAGAGTTAGTGGACGAAAGCCTTATTGCTAAAGACCCCGACTCTTTTGTAAAAATGCCGCTATTACTGGCCGGTATTTTTATTATTAAAGGGGTTGCTGAGTATTTTAGTAAGGTCTTTAGCCAATGGATTGCCCAAAAGGCCATTTTGGCAATTCGTGAAGATATGTACTACAAAATGCAACACTTACCTTTTGGTGTATTTCAAAGTTACGGCACAGGTAAATTAATGTCTAAAATCACCTATGATGTACCACAGGCCAGCACCGCTCTGTCTACCGCCTGGGTAACTTTAATTCGTGATAGTTTAACGATTATTGCACTTATTGCCTGGCTTCTTTATATCTCATGGCAACTCACTTTATTACTGATTATTATAGGGCCTGTAGTGGCTTTTATTATTGATAAAGCCAGTAAAATGATGCGTCAGTCCAGTAAAAACATGCAAAAGAATATGGGACAACTCACTCAGCGTTTAGAAGAAAGCTTAACCGCACATCAAGATATTAAAATTTTTGGTGCTGAAGAGTATGAGCAAAACCGTTTTCAAAAAACCGCTCATGAATTACTCACTAACACTATGCGAGTCACTAAGGTTTCGGCACTCAATGTACCTTTAGTTCAGGTATTAGCCGCGATTGCTTTGGCAGCGGTGGTTTATTTTGCTTTACAAATGTCTGCACAAAACCAGTTTACGACGGGTGAACTTTTATCTTACATTACCGCCATGGCTCTGATTTTTGAGCCTATTCGCCGTTTAACCAGTATTAATGAAACCATTCAAAAAGGCATGGCGGCGTCAGAAAGTATTTTTGAACTACTTGACCAACCGAATGAAACCAATCTTGGACAAGAAAGACTTGCCAATACAAAAGGCACTCTTGTGCTTAAAGACGTTCAGTTTCAATACCCAAATAGTGATCATGCCGCTCTTAATAATTTCTCACTCACTATTCCAGCAGGCCAAACCACCGCATTGGTTGGTCAATCAGGCAGTGGTAAGTCAACTTTAGTCAATCTGCTCACTCGTTTTTACGATACCAACGAGGGTGAAATTTTATTAGATGGTCAAAACATTCAATCTTTAGATCGTCATTTTTTAAGAGAGCAAATCGCCTTAGTTAGCCAAAAAGTTACCCTATTTGATGACACGGTTGCCGCTAATATCGCTTACGGAAAAACAGAAACCGAACGTGAAGAGATTATTGCCGCCGCCAAAGCCGCCCATGCTTGGGAATTTATTGAAAAACTTCCTTTAGGTTTAGACACAAATATTGGCGAAAATGGCAATCTACTTTCAGGTGGGCAACGTCAACGTTTAGCCATTGCTAGAGCCTTTTTAAAAAATGCGCCTATTTTGATTTTTGATGAAGCCACCTCTGCCCTAGACAACAAAAGCGAAAATATGATTCAAAGCGCTATGGAAGTGCTTAAGCATAACCGTACCGTGATCGTTATTGCCCACCGTTTAAGCACCATAGAAAATGCCGACAATATTGTGGTGATGGAACACGGTAAACTTATTGAACAAGGCGACCATAACAGCCTACTAAGAAACAAACGTACCTATTCTCAACTGTATAACCAAGGACAAGCAGGATCCGACGATTTATGAGCAAAACTTCAAAAACCAAACATGTACCTGAGTTTAGTTACCAGTTCCTGCACCCAAAATACTGGGGGATTTGGTTAGGTATAGGTTTATTACGGTTATTGGCATTTATCCCCTACAAACAAAAATTTAAAGTAGGTAAATTACTCGGTAAAATTATCTATTTGATTGCGGGCAAACGCCGCCGTTTAGCTAAGGCCAACATAGATTTATGCTTTCCAGAAAAAACTGAAATAGAACGTAATCAAATCCTTAAAGAACATTTTAACTCTATAGGCATCGCTGTCATTGAGATGACCATTGTTTGGTGGGGAAATCATAAACACAACCACAATAGTGCGTTTGAAAGAGGTATGGTGAACTTTATTGGTGAGCACAACTTACATCAAGCTCAACAGCAAGGTAAAGGGGTATTAATACTTAGCCCCCACTTTACAACCGTTGAATTATCAGGCCTGTTTGTTTCATTCTTAACTAATTACTATACGGTGTATCGCCCTCACGACAACCCTCTTATGGATTACCTTATTGGCAAGGGTCGTTCAATACAACTTGATAATGGTGAACATGTAGAGCCTGTCTCTAAAAATAACACTCGACAAATGCTTAAAGTTTTAAAAGCTGGCAAAGTCATGATTTTGTTACCAGACCAACGCTATCGCGCAAAAGGCCATATTGAAGTGCCTTTTTTTGGGGTATCAGCCAAAAGCAATCCTGCTACATCAAAAATAGCCAAAATGACGGGTTGCACAGTAGTGCCCGCCTTTACCAGGCGCTTAGATAATAATCAATATGAACTAGAGTTTATGCCCGCTTTAGAAAACTTTCCATCCGGCGATGATTACCAAGACACCCTCAGACTACATCATATATATGAAGAAGAAATTCGCCGCAATCCTAGCCAGTATTTATGGGTTCACAATCGTTGGAATCTTAAAGACTATTAAGCTATTCAAAATAAAACCTTTTTACCAGGCCTGGTGGAATTGAACCACGAAGTCACGAAGGCACGAAGATTTAAAAGAGTACTTAAAATACCATCTTCTTAACCACTTAAGACCGTCGTCTATTGAATGCACTTCTATATTTTTGATTAGAAATGATTCAAAAACCTCAACAACAATGATTAACCAACACGGCAAAATAAAAATCGTAGTTTTTTTTAAAAAAATTCGTGTCTTCGTGACTTCGTGGTAAATAGATAACATAAAACAAAAAAAGCCGTAACGGTATCAACAATTACGACTTAGTTATGGTTACTAAATGCGTTTTACCAGGCCTGGTAAATTGCAAAAAATATGAAATTAATGCTTTAAAAACTACAACGTCATCCTCTGGCTTGACCAGAGGATCTTTTAACCTTTTATAGATTATCGGGTCAAGCCCGATAATGACGGTGTGAATTTTCTAAATTAACATCACTAAATAGAAACGATAATTCATTTAAAAAAACTTCGTGTCTTCGTGACTTCGTGGTGAATAAATAATATATAAAATTAGTGATGACCTTTATGATGTTCTGGATCAAAATCTTTTAAGACGTACTCCGCACCACAATATGGGCATTTTGCATGACCAGTTTCTTCTATTTGTAAAAAAACTCGTGGGTGTGAATTCCACTTACTCATATCATCAGTTGGGCAGTGCAAAGGTAAATCATCATAAGTTACCTCATAATATGATTTAGAATTTGTTGAGTTTCCGCTCATTAATATCTCCAAGATTCTGTGTTTTTAAACAAAAGTTATCCGCAAATTAAGCAACGGTTGTTAACCAGTCTAAATGTTTTTCAGAACGGCCATGAACAATATCAAAATACATAGTTTGCAGCTTTTCGGTAATAGGTCCACGTGAACCGATGCCAATTGGGCGATTATCTAATTCACGAATAGGCGTTACTTCTGCCGCTGTACCGGTAAAGAATGCTTCGTCAGCAATATACACTTCATCACGTGTAATTTTCTTTTCTATAACATCAAGACCAATTTTTTTGGCTAATGTCATAATTGTTTTACGAGTAATACCATCTAAACAACAAGTTAGTTCAGGCGTATATAAAACACCATCTTTTACCATAAAGAAGTTTTCGCCAGAACCTTCGGCAACATAACCATCTACATCTAACAATAAAGCTTCATCACAACCGTGATTTACCGCTTCTTGTAAAGCTAACATTGAATTCATGTATGAACCATTTGATTTTGCTTTGGTCATAGTCACGTTTACATGGTGACGGGTAAATGATGAAGTGGCAATTTTAATACCACGGGTTAAATTTTCTTCACCCATGTATGCACCCCATTCCCACGCAGCAACCATAACATGAACCTTAAGGTTATCAGCACGGATCCCCATCCCTTCTGAGCCATAAAAGGCCATTGGTCGAATATAGGCTGACTTTAGATTATTCTCTCTAACTGCTGCTCTTTGAGCCTCATTTAAAGTTTCTTTGTCAAAAGGCATGGCCATGCTAACAATTTTTGAAGAATTAATTAAGCGATCTGTATGAGCGTCTAGTCGAAATATTGAAGTACCCTGCTCGGCTTCATAAGCACGAACCCCTTCAAAGACACCCATTCCATAATGCAGCGTATGAGTTAATACGTGAACTTTTGCTTCACGCCAAGGAACCATTTCGCCATCTAACCAAATTACACCATCTCTATCTGCCATCGTTTGCATTAACAAATTCTCCAACCAAACTTTCATAAATTATTTAAGAAAGACATTTTATCTCAAATACACGCTTACTAAATTGAATATTCACAAATTTTGTATTAAAAATCACATTTTTATACTATATATGCTACTTTTTGCTTATCAAAATCAATAGGACTTGAATTTTTTTTAAAATTCGCTAAAATTATTTGTTTGAAAGCATGTATATACCTAGACATTACTATGTATATACCTAGACATTACTAAATGTCTACACGCAACCTCAAAAAAGCAACCTTGCAGAAACTATTTATAAACATCTAACCAGTTGTCATTCTTAACGAGAATACATACTAGGTTTTTATAAATAGCCTTCTCAGGTTGCTTTTTTTGTTTATTTAATCTCATTTGTTCACGGAGTGACTGCTTGGCGAATAACGCCAACGTTAAAAATTTATGTCAGACCATTTAATGAATACCTATGCAAGAATGCAAGTGACTTTTAAAAAAGGTTACGGCGCTACTTTACAAGACACGGATGGTAAAACCTATCTTGATGCAATTAGCGGCATTGCCGTTTGTAGCCTTGGGCACGCTCATCCAAACGTTAGTGAGGCTATTTGCGAACAAAGCCAAAACTTAATTCATACATCAAATCTTTACGAGATTGAAAACCAAACTAAATTAGCGGATAAGCTTATTAGTCATTCTGGAATGGATCGAGTGTTTTTCTGTAACTCCGGTGCAGAAGCCAATGAAACCGCCATTAAAATTGCTCGTAAATATGCACATCAAAACAATATAGAGAACCCTGCAATTATTGTGATGGAAAACAGTTTTCACGGTAGAACACTGGCCACCCTTTCCGCAACAGGCAATCCTAAAGTACAAGAAGGTTTTGCACCATTAGTGCAGGGCTTTATTCGTGTGCCTTATAATGATATTGAAGCAGTTAAACAGCATTCCGATAATCACAATATAGTCGCTATTTTACTTGAACCCGTCCAAGGTGAAGGTGGAGTGTACGTACCTCAAGCTGGTTACCTAGCTAAACTCAGAGAAATTTGTGATAACAATAACTGGCTACTCATGCTTGATGAAGTACAAACCGGTATTGGCCGTACAGGTCGTTGGTTTGCTTTTCAACATGAAAATATCAAACCAGATGTTGTTACATTAGCAAAAGCCCTAGGAAATGGTGTACCGATTGGTGCTTGTATGGCACATGGTAAGGCTGCACAAGTACTAGCTCCAGGCAATCACGGTACCACTTTTGGCGGAAACCCTTTAGCCTGTGCGGCTGGTTTAGCGGTTATCAACACCATTGAAACACACGGTTTTATTGAAGCTGTTGCCAAAAAAGGTGAATTAATTCTTAACCGTTTTAAAGAAAACCTTAAAGATGAAAGTGCTATTGTTGATATTCGTGGTAAAGGCTACATGATTGGTATACAACTTAACCAACCTTGTGGTGACTTAGTTGCCCAAGCACTAGAACAAGGCTTATTGATTAACGTAACGCGTGGCGATACCGTACGTCTATTACCATCGTTTGTTATGAGCGATGAACAAACTACTCATTTAATCGAAACATTAAGTTCTTTGATTAAAAATTATTTAAATAAACAGAAAGATTAGAAAGATGACCGTAAGACACTTTTTAACCCTAAATGACTTAACCCCAGATGAACTGCAACAAATCATGCATCGTGGGATTGAACTTAAAAAAATGCACAAAGCAGGCGAGATTTTTGAACCGCTTAATAATCAAACTTTGGCAATGATTTTTGAAAAATCATCCACTCGCACACGTATCTCATTTGAAGCAGGCATGACCCAACTAGGTGGTCACGCACTCTTTTTATCTTCAAACGATACTCAGTTAGGTCGTGGTGAGCCCATAGAAGACAGTGCTCGTGTCATTTCCAGCATGGTCGATGGCATTATGATTCGTACCTTTGGTCACGATATTGTCGAAACGTTTGCTCAGCACTCTTCTGTGCCGATTATTAATGCATTAACCGATGACTACCACCCATGTCAGCTATTAGCCGACATGCAAACCTATCAAGAACACCGCGGAAGCATTAAAGGCAAAGTCGTGACTTGGGTTGGTGATGGTAACAATATGTGTCATTCATATATTAATGCTGCTGCTCAATACGACTTTACCTTACGCATTGCGTGCCCAGAAGGTTATGATCCAAATATGGATTTAGTTAATAAACACAGTGATCGAGTACAAATTGTACGCAACACATTAGAAGCCGCTCAAAATTCTGATTTAATTACTACCGATGTTTGGGCGAGCATGGGACAAGAAGAAGAACAAAAACTACGCGAAAAAGCGTTTGCCGATTATCAAGTGAATAAAGAAGTCATGGCGCAAGCCAATTCAGATGCTCTTTTCATGCACTGCTTACCTGCTCACCGTGGTGAAGAAGTTACAGCAGACGTTATTGATGCGCCCGATTCCGTTGTATGGGATGAAGCCGAAAATCGACTACACGCCCAAAAAGCCTTACTTGAGTTTTTGATGTCTAAAAAATAGCATCGACTAAAAATTTTATTTAAGCCAAAAAAATCCCGCAAATTGAAACCTTTCAAATGCGGGATTTTTTTGTTTTAGACACAGCATTAACAACAACGCTCGCCCTTAAATGTTTACTTTAGAGATATCTCGTACAGCCTCTAACTTTACCTTTTACCAGGCCTGGTAAAACTGAAAAACTATATTGTTTTTCTCGCTAAAAATGCCTGTGAAAGCGTGCCACTATCCAAATACTCTAACTCTCCACCCATCGGGATTCCTTGCGCTAACCGCGAAACCGTCACACCATTTTTAAGCGCAAGTTGCTGAATATAATGTGCAGTTGCTTCGCCTTCAACAGTAGGGTTCGTTGCAATAATCATTTCAGATATAGTACCGGTTATTAACCGTTTTTCTAACAAGTCTAAGCCAATTTGTTGTGGTCCAATACCATCAATCGGTGATAAATGCCCCATTAATACAAAGTATTGACCTTGAAAGATGCCGGATTGTTCAATAACCGATACATCCGATGGCGACTCGACAATACAAAGTTCGCCTGTATCACGGCTGTTTGAGCTACAAATTGAACAGGTTTCTTGCTCGGTTAAGGTTCGGCATTTTGAACAGTGCTGAACCTCTTTAACGGCTTTTTCTAACACTTTTGCTAAGTTTGAACCACCGCTTCTATTTCTTTCTAAAAGATGATAGGCCATACGTTGTGCAGATTTTGGCCCTACACCAGGCAAAACTCTAAAGGCTTCAATTAACTCTTGTATTAGTGGACTTTGCAATGCATCTACTCAAATGATTAAACAATAAATTAAATAATTAATTCAACAATTAAAAGGGCATCTTCATACCTGCAGGCATATTCATACCCGCAGTTAAGCCACCCATTCTTTCCTGAGTCACTTCTTCTACTTTACGTGCCGCACTATTTACCGCTGCTGCAACTAGGTCTTCTAGCATCTCTTTATCATCCATTAAGGAGTCATCAATCTCTACCTTAACCAATTCATGCTTACCGGTCATTGACACTTTAACCATGCCCCCGCCTGCTTCACCATCTATTTGTAATTTTGCAATTTCATCTTGCGCCTCTTGCATATTTTTTTGCATTTCTTGCGCTTGCTTCATTAAATTACCTAGGCCACCTTTTCCGCCAAACATAGTTTTTTCCTTTTTATTAGTTTTAAATTAACGAATGAATCAATACATTAATCAACGTTTAAATTTGTATACTTACTATAGATTTAAAGATAGCTTATTCTACAACGGTTTTATACTGGCTGGAATCACTTCCATGCCTAATGTGCTTACAAGTTGTTGCACCACATCATCAGCTTCTATTGAATTTTGTGCCGCCGCTAATTTATCAGATTCTTGTTGAGCATAAAATTTACTTGGCGTGTAATGACTATCTGTTTGCACGCAATTCAACTCAATATCTGCACCTAATTTTGCTTTAACCGCTTGGGCTATTTGCTCTAAATACATTTCTGGTTTTGCATATTGCTGTGCGGGGTCAATGCTCATAGCTAATTGTGTATCGGTTAATTCAACCAATACACTATTATTTGCCATTTCAGCCGCCATGCCTTTTAAACCTAATGTTTTAATAATAGCAATCCAGTTTGAAAGCTTATCACCCGTTGCAGAATATTCAAATTCAGGATGATTGTTATTTGCTTCTGTATTCTGATTATTTTCATCCGTAACTAAATCCGTTTGTGGCTCACTTTCCAAGGCTGTATTTTCAACAGCCGTATTTAGTGTGATTGATGTAGCTTGATAAGCATTTGGCTCAAATTCAGATTGATTAACCGAACCTGCTGAAAATTCATTTTCCGTAACCCAAGGAGGAGCCTCTTCTATTTCTTCTAGAGCATTTAACGGTGAGCTATGTTCCAAACCGTCAGGTTGGTAAGGCGGTTCAGTCAATGAACCAGAATTTTCTAAAAATGCATCATTCCCACTGGATTCAGACTCATCTGCATTTTGATTCTGTGAATTCTGTTGATTAGCTTGAATATTTAAGTTATTCAATGTTTCAGATAATTTAGGCGGAAGCTCCGATTCATCTTCTGTTGCTTGTAACGTAGTATCTATAGGATGTGCGACAGTGCTTGGTTCGTCATTCAGTACTTTATTGCCAAAAGGCTGTTTTAAACGCGCTCTAATTTGTGCTAAATGATCAGAATGGTGTGACTCTTCAGGTGCAATTGGCTCAGGTATCGGGGCAATCTCAGCTTGCTGATGAGAAGACTCCATTGTATTTTGATTATAACTGTCTGAGGAGACCTTTGATGAAGCAACAGAATAGTTATTTTCTGATTCTTTAAGATTAGGTCTTTCATCAGAATTATCCACCAAGTCTTCCTGTGGTAATTCAGTAGATACGCTAGGGTTAACCTCTTTTTGCACTGCCGTTTGAGGTTGGTCTTGATAGTCAATAGATTTCGGTTGTATATTTGCAGAGTTATTGCCACTGGGTTTTAAAGCTTCTGGGCTTATTTCAGCGTTTTTTTTTCCGACTAATGAACGTGCTGTCGCTAATCCGGCTAGAGCATCTTGCGGACTTGGCATCGCCTGAGTAGAGGTATTTTGACTAGATTTAGAGTCCGAATTATCTATTTCTTGAGCATTTACTTTGGCTTCGGCAGGTAAAAAGGCAAGCATTCGCATTAATGCCATTTCAAAACCAATACGAATATCCGGTGCTAACTGCATGTCTTGCTTAGCAAGTAATGCAACTTGATACAGCAACTGAACTCTTTCAGGACGAAATGCTTGTGCAAAACCTTGTACAATTTCAACGGGTAACAAAGTGGTGGTTTCATTATCGCCAAAAACCTGCACATAAGAAATGGCATGCAAGCTTTCTATTAACTGTGACAGCAAGGCCTGGTAATCCACTCCCATTGTTGCCAACTGCTGTATAACCGTTTTAATTTGCTCTGCATCGTCCGCAGCAAGCGCATTTAAAATGGCCACACCAAATTGTTGATCAACTAAGCCCAACATGGTTTGCACGGCTTCAAACATAACTTGACCAGCACCATAAGCGATCGCTTGGTCTAGCAAACTTAAACTATCACGTGCCGAACCATCTGCACTTTTAGCAATAAGCGCCAAAGCCCCATCTTCAAACGGCACCTGTTCTTGCTCTAGGATATAGGCTAAATGATTTTGAATTTGTGGTTGCGTTAATCGCATAAGATTAAACTGCAAGCAGCGTGACAATACGGTAATAGGTAATTTATGCGGATCGGTTGTTGCTAATAAAAACTTAACGTGTTCTGGTGGCTCTTCTAATGTTTTAAGCAAAGCGTTAAAACTGCTTTTAGAAAGCATGTGAACTTCATCAATTAAATAAACTTTGTAACGCCCTTGAGTTGGTGCAAACTGCACGTTATCAAGAATTTCACGTGTATCATCTACTTTTGTTTTTGAGGCCGCATCGACTTCAATTAAATCAATAAAACGACCTTCATCAATAGAACGACACGTATCACAAACCCCGCAAGGATGGGACGAAATACCTTCTTCACAGTTAAGTGCTTTGGCAAAGATTCGGGCAATCGTTGTTTTACCTACACCACGCGTTCCGGTAAATAAATAGGCGTGATGTAAACGCTGTTGGTCTAACGCATTAGACAATGCCTGCATAACATGCGACTGGCCAACTAACTCTGAGAAGTTTTTAGGGCGCCATTTTCTTGCTAAAACGGTATAACTCATACGTAAAGGACGACTCATTTAATTAAGAGACCATGACAAAAGATGACCTCAAGGATAAAATTAGGCGTTCATTTTAACGTGATTTGATAACAAAATTTGAACTATTTAAGTGTCTCTTTAACACGAGAAGTATGCACATTGATAAATGGTTAATATTTATTCAAGCATCTTTATATCTCAAGTTAAATTAAGATCAGTTTACCAGGCCTGGTATTTTATAAAATCCTATAAAAATAAAAAGCATAACGAAAAACATTACGAATTAAATAGCAATAACCAAAATCAAACCAGATATAAGCAATAGAAAATATTAAAACAGAGGAACTAAAAAATAAAAAAAAATAAAACGAAGGGAATAAATAACGGATAAAAAAATAACAGGAAAAATGGGTGGCAACTCTACCCGCCTTACCTCGGCGCACGCATCAGAAGGTACCGTTGCTTCCTTCCGGACCTGGCGGAGTTCCCAACTTAGCGTCGCGAGGGGACGAATAGAGTCACCATAATATGGAGCGGGTAAGGAGAATCGAACTCCTCTCATCGGCTTGGAAGGCCGAGGTAATAGCCAATATACGATACCCGCCTGGCGGAGAGCGAGGGATTAGAAGAACCCCGTCTTTCCTGGCACAGAGAGCATATCATTAAAAACATACTCGCTTTTGTACTCACTTTCAGAAAAGTCATTCCGAAACAGAACGGGAATTATACACAGATTAATCACCTTAATCTAGTTACTTTAATAACTCCTCCTGAAGAAAGTTAAATTAACTTACCTTACTATCTTCTTCATGCTGATAAACAACAGAAAGCTTATTATCAACCATATGCTTTATCACTTCATAATCGGGGTCATAGGTCGCAAGATTATGCGCGGCAATTCCAATAGCAGAAGCGGCGCCAAGCACACCTGTTACACCACCGAAAACTGTTGCACCAGCAGCGGCAATCCTTCCTTTTGTGTATATCCGACAACTCAGCCCCAGGGATTCAATCGCCTTCTCCACAGCTTGCACAGCCTCTGAAATATTCCCTGACGCCCCAACAACTTCAAATGTTTTTTTCTGCTTAATAAACTCTTGCAACTTTCCGTTGCCAATTTCACTAAAACTAATTTTTGTATCCATGTAACCACCTTTCGAAACTATTTACCTTTAACCAACACAAAAAATATTAGGTAAGCCATGAGAGGCGTCAAAACCATACCTATCACAAACCATACCCAAAACGATCTTCCAGCTCCCTTTGCCATAACTCCTAAAATTATTGCCAGTGCCAAATAGATTAAAAATAGAATTACCACCACTAATTCCTTAATAAAAATTAAAAACACGAACCATTGCTCCGTATACGGAGCAATACTAAGCCAAAAGTTTGTAAAAATCAAGCTCCGCATATGGAGCATTCATGAATACGATTGGACCCAATATTAAACGAATTAGAGAACAGCATGGCTGGACACAAGATCAACTTGCGGCAAAATGCAATTTAATTGGCTGGGATATTAGTCGAGGAACCCTTGCAAAAATCGAGGCAAAAGTAAGAAGAATCACCGATATTGAAATAATTCAAATAGCATCTGTACTTAAAGTGCCAATCTCCCAGCTATTTGATTAGAGATTTTCCTCAATCTGAATAACAAACAAAAGGAATCAAGTTTTGGCGATTAATAAACAGAGCAACAGACAAGAAACAGATCAGAATAAACCACCTGTTTTTAACTCCAAACCTAACTTATCTCCTGAAACCCATAGGCCTTACACCTCTTCTCGAAACGCAACAACAAAGTCAACTTCTGAAAAAAAATAGATTCACTATTAAACTTTTTAAAAAATAGCAACGTCAGCAATCAACCAATATCATTTTTCAAAAGCCCTTTTGGTACAAAGTACTTAACTTGGAATGGAGAAATCATTTTTTTAGGCGAAAAAAAGCTAAGAGAAAAAATAAAATTCGAATTTTACCATCAGACAGGTCGAGATATTACTGTAAGAACAATTGATTCCACTTTGCAAATCTTAAGCGGTGAAAGTGAACTTTGGCAACAACAAAACCTAACAATACCGATTAGAGTAACAACAAACGCACTCCACAATGTTTTGTTTGAAACACATATCAATAGAATAGTTCCTCTAACTAATGAATTCATAAACCTTGACGGCACTGGACTTTATCACCCAGAACCTGCAATGGATATCCAACTTAACCTAAATACACTGTACTTACCAGAAAATTTACTTCTTACTCATCCCATTGCGGCTCAGGAAGAAAATCGTCGAGAGCGACTCTTAAATTTAGAAAAGTTTTTAAAAGCGATAAACCTGTCAGAAAACCATATGCTATCTATTATTACTTGGCTGGTATCCACTTTAATCCCCATGAAAAACTTTACCGCATTAGAGCTGACTGGTGAAAGCGGCAGCGGAAAAACAAATGCTCAACAAAAACTCAGAGAGCTAGTTGACCCCAGCTCTATACCAATTAGCCCTCCACCCAATAACAAAAAAGACATTCATCAACTCACCATGAAAGGGCATGTATTAAGTATTGACAACGTCACAAGCCTTAAGCCAGAGATTCAGGGTTTATTATCTTCACTTTTATCGACATCTGGAATAGAAGTTCCATTTCCAAATGACTATAAAGAGTTTAATGGAATAATTCTTGTACACAGACCCGTCATTCTTAATTCAATCTACTCAGTAATAACAGAAAGAGTGCTGTATGAAAAAACGTTAACAATTGAACTTCCACCGATTGATACAATCAAAAAAACAGCCATCAGCGAACAGGATTTCACTAATGCTCAAATTGAATTATTTCAGCTAGCATCTGCTACAACAGAAATGATGAAAAATATTGACCCTTCCAGCTACCCTTTATATAGAAACAGCCAGATTCAATCTTTTTGGGAAACAGGATTGGTTATTTGTAAGGTATTAAACTTACCTAACTCAGAATTCATTAATGGGCTTAACCAGCTAGAACAAGATAGAGTCAGTGCCCAATTAGAAGAAAGCCCTACCGCTCAAGCTATTTTAAAATGGGCCGAAAAGCACCCAAACAAAGACACATCTCAAACAGTAAAAGACTGGCATAACACTCTTATGAAATTCCACGATCGATCTTGGGGAAGCTGGCCTGTATCCGCTCGACAAACAGGAGTCGAATTCAAGAAATATTCTTCGCTACTCAAAAGGTTTGGTATTAAGTTTACATCACTCGGTAAAAGAGGTTCATTCGTCCAATGGGCAATATCAACCCCAGACAAAATAAACTTCGAAAATGATGCAATTACCTACAAAGAAATAGAAATACCTAACGCGTATAACATTTAAAAAAAGACATTCACGACATTCATTCTTATTTTTTAATAAAAAATAAGAATGAATACCCATGTAAACAATAAGAAATTCAGAATTTTATTCTTAAAGTCGTTCACATCTAACACTTTTAAAAACCAATCCCCCAGTTTTTATCTCCCAACCCCCTTCACAAATGGCACTACCAAATCCGTAGGTGTATTTCTTGAAAGTGCCAAACGTGAACAAACATCCAATACTTGATGAAAATCCCCACTAGATAATGATTCATGTATGTATTCAACAGTCTGATAAAGTTGCATCATTGGCTGCTCGCCTCCACCCCATCCATTAATAATTCGCTTAGTTATATCAAACATATGACTCTCAATACGGTAGTTAGGAGAAGATGTCATGGCTTTGGACAACTTACTACCCATCAAAATAATCCAATGCAAATAACGCTTATTTCCTTTACCAATCTCCTCTTTATACAAAACGCCCATAAGTTTTTCAGGATACATTCCTGGCCGTCCAAACTGACGAACGACCTCTTTCCTATAATTGGCTATTACCACATCCGAAAACGATTTACCTTTAACTTCAATGTACTTATCAGGTATTTCAATGTATCCCTCAATCGCAATAAACGATTTATGCATCTCCCTAAAGTCCATTAAATATTTCACAATTTGTTGCAAATCAGTACTGATATAAGAACTATAGACATGCCCTGGTACCCATCCATCCAAATCGAAAAAAATGTCTAAATCCCCTCTCTGGTATAAAGGTAAATCAATCTGATAACGATGAAAGGCTTTAGCTTTTTCGACACCTTTTTGCGGCAGATGACTTCCCGAGGCTATTTTGAAATACCCACTCGACTTAGGCAGTCTGATCTTCGTATCCGCTTTACATAAATAAGACGCGGCAAAAATAATACTTCCAATCTGAAACCTCCTCCTATGTTCACGCACAGCTTGATCAGCACACATGGAAGGCTTCCATGTTCTGGCAAAGTTAACTAGACCTTTTTCTTGAACCAATCCAATCTTTTTCCCATTAGGTATGTCATATTGCCAATCTGAGGAACTTATGTCTTCTGGATTCGTTCTGCAATAACCAAATAAAGCACTAGCCCAAGCAGCCATAATCATTCTTCCAAGTCCCTTTTTCCTAAGATCCGTTAAATCCCCTAAATTCATAAAACGATGACCGTTAAACATTAATACAGTATGGATATGAACGCCTTTCTGTTTATCCTGACTATCATCATCCTGACTATTCTTGCCCTTCTTCTTATACTTTTTTCCATCTCCGAATTCAAAAGCCCGATAGTGACGTACAAAAAGATCTCGATCTTTGCTTTTTCCACCACTGCGTTCTCCATTTTTTAGTTGATTCTCTATCACTGACATTTGCTCATTGAGTGACTTGATAAACCTCGAATAATAATCAACCGCCAAACGTTTTTCGGTGTCCCATTCTTTTGGAAAATAAAGTTCAATTCTACAAGTAAAAACCTTGGAATTGGTCAAATAGCTAGTCACGACTGTTTGAATAAGGCGAATAAGAGCATCCGCAATAACAGGTCCATTGTCCGCTTGAATCGCGTAACCATTAAAGAAATTGGAATAGATTAGCTGCCAATCTTTAAACACTTGATGCGTTTTTCTACCTTCACGGTATGCTTTCAGATGTTTTCCTTTTGGCATACTTGAATAGCGCCGTTTATTCGACAGAAAACGCTTGTATTTAGCATCCTTGTCTCCAGTTTTTTTCGTTTGTTTCTTGGTTTGATTTGAAATGTTCCTATAAGACATGATTCACTCCTGAATAAAGGTTGATAGAAGTGAGTTGAGATCCAAACAGCTTGTTTAAAATGTATCGGACAATCTAAGACTGTTTTCAGTAACTACAGTCAGTTCTAAACGGTTACCTATTATGAGGTAACCTCTACTGCATTATGACCTTGGTAAAAGGTATCAATAGAACTAGAAGACCCCGGTAAACAATTATCATCCCTACTGAGCTAATCAATACTTTTTCTAGCAACTTTTAATCTCAGTGCATTGCAAAAGCCTAAAAACCCAGGAAACTAGCTACCCGACAAACTTCCGGCACTCAACTCATACCATTCCCATGTTTGTAAGAAATTACACTCCCCCCATAAATTCGACTAAAGATCTCATTCAAACCAATCTCAAATACATATCACTTCGATGAATAACGGAAATCCATTTTCCGTTTTTTATGCCACTTTAAATGGAGGAAACAATATGGATATTCATTGTCCTGCATGTCAATCACAGCAAGTCATCACTAAAAACTTAGGTAAAAAATCAGGAGGCCTGATTGGGCTAGTTGGAGGTGCAACTGTAGGCTTTATCAGTGCCGCCAATGGTGCTAGAACAGGAGCAACCTTAACCGTCTTTACTGGACCGATAGGTTTAACAATGGGAACCATAGGCGGGGCAATCTTAGGCGGATTAATTGGTGCCTCTTCTGGCGGTGTTACTGGTGCCAAACTCGGTGAAAAACTTGATCAGTCCGTTTTGGATAACTACCGATGTACGAACTGCAACCATTCTTTTTCAAAGCCCAAGGAATAAAAATTTAATCAGTATTTAGGAGAACATAGTATGTCTACGCAAACGACTTTAACAACGCAATCAACCTCAATAACCCCCATTACCAAAAACAAATCCATACGTTCACATGCACAAGCCAAACGCATGATCGAAACAAACAATCTGAGCAATGAACAATGGCTACAAGCCCGACAACAAGGTATTGGTGCCTCAGATGCCGCCACCGCCGTTGGGCTTAATCCTTATAAGTCGCAATTAGAACTCTGGATGGAAAAAACTGGACGAATCATTCCTGACCAACCCTCTGAAACAGAAGACAGCCCTTTATTATGGGGAACGGTATTAGAACCTATTGTGGCTGAGCATTACGCGAAACGAACCAATCGCAAGGTCCGTCGAGTCAACGCCATATTGCAGCATGCCGAATACCCTTGGATGCTCGCCAACCTTGACCGTGAAATCGTCGGGGACGACGAGGTACAGGTACTCGAGTGTAAAACAGCGGGCATTTTTGGTTCTAAGTTATGGCGAAACGGTGTGCCAGAATATGTTCAATTGCAAGTACAACATCAATTGGCCGTCACAGGACAAAAAGCTGCGGATGTGGCTGTTCTGTTAGGAGGTCAAAGCTTACAAATTTATCGTATCGAACGAGACGATGACTTGATTGAACGTCTAATCAAACTCGAACAAGCCTTTTGGAACCGTGTATTAAACGACACGCCCCCACCTGCCGATACCAGTGCTTCCAGCGAAACAGCACTTCGCATTCTCTACCCAACTGATAACGGCGTGGTACTAGATTTATCTCATGACGAATCTGCCAACCAATCTTTTGAAGCTCTGTTAGAGATTCGTGAACAATTAGATAAGTTCAAAAAGCTGGATGCTGAACTAAAACATCAACTGCAACAGATGATGGGAGACGCGAGTATTGCTCGCTTCAAAAATGGTCAGACAAGTTGGAAACAATCCAGTGACACAACCGCTTTTGACTCCAAACGTTTTAAAACTGAACACCCAGAATTACATGAAAGCTACTTAATAACCAGGCCAGGTAGCCGTCGGTTTTTGGTGCAGACTAATTGAATTATTCCATTTTTATACCTCTACATTAACCCAGCCATGTGCTGGGTTTTTTATGCCCTTTTGAAAGGAGAACACCATGCTAAAAGGTTTAATGATTACCCCGCCAGTTATCGGTCGTATCAGTATCGGTCAGGTGGTCGAGAAGAACGGTAAGCGTCTACCACAACGCGACGACCAATTTACCATTACCACTCAAATTCAAAACCAAGACGGTTGGATTAAACACCCCTTAGATGAAAATCTACGTAAAAACAGTGGCCGTAAACTTCGTGAGATTCCCGTTCAACTTATCTTCAATGAACCTGAACTCAACCTTAGAGCTGAATACTGTTTATTTGATCGTCAAAACGGTCGCCCGGTTTGTGTTGGCAACGGAGAAACCTGTCAACGGCATAGAGGACAAGGCATGGAAACATTGCCCTGTCCAAGTCCAGAAGCGTGTGATCTGGCACAAGGTGGTTGCAAGCCTTACGGTCGATTAAACGCCCTTGTTCAGTCTGACACATCCATCAACGAATCCGGTAACGACCCGATCAGTAGTTTTATCTTCCGAACCTCGGGGTTTAACAGCATCCGCACCCTAGCTTCACGCTTGAGCTACTTCCATGCACTATCCGGCAATCGACTGGCCTGCTTGCCTTTGGCATTAAAGCTTAGAGGGAAATCCACCCGTCAGAGTTTTGGTCAACCGATCTATTACGTGGATCTGACTTTACGTACCGGCATGAGCCTAGAAGAAACCCTTGAAGCCGCGAAACGCATTGAGCAGGAACGTCAAACAATCGGCTTTGATCAGAAAGCCTTGGATCAGGCGGCAGAACAAGGTTTTGGCAATGGTCGCTTTGAAGACAGTAACGAGGACTTTGAAACGATTACCGAAGAGTTTTATCCAGAACTCCACAATCAAACACAGACCGAAAATCAATCAACTCATTCAACGTTGACGCAAAAGCTAGAACAGCAAACGCAGCAACTGAATCACTAAATCTCATTAAGGAGAAACCACAATGGCTATGAATATTCTTACCCCTGAAAAACTATATAAAACCGCACCCGCAATTTTTGCAGAAGCACCAGATAAAGCCGTATCCGATCGATATGGCTTTGTGCCCACAATTGACGTGGTCAATGCTTTACAACAGCAAGGCTGGTATCCAGTACGCGCTTTACAAACCAAAGTACGTGATCCAAAAAGAAAGGAACTTGCTCGTCACATGATCCGTTTTAGACAAGATCCTGATCGTCAAATCAATGTAGGCGATTCCATTGCCGAAATGGTACTGACGAACAGTCATGATCGTAGTGCCGCCTATCAACTGGATTTGGGCTTATTCCGACTTGCCTGCTCAAATGGCCTAGTAACACCAGCTGGTGAACTGGGTGGCATTCGAGTCAAACACGGCAAGCAGATTGTCGAAAACATCATTGAAGGCTCTCTCAATCTTGCCAATGAAATTCCACATATCTCCGAACAGGTAGATCAATTGCGTTCAACTCTGGTATCGCGTGACGAAGCAGAGTTGTTTGCGCGTGCAGCTTTGCATATCCGCTATGGCAATGAATGGCTGGAACAAAGTCCGATTCGTTCAGTGGATTTACTGCAAGCACGCCGTCGCGACGACCAGGAATCGAGTTTATGGAAGGTCTTTAACCGTGTACAGGAAAACTTGATCAAGGGAGGTGTACAAGGCCGTTCGGCCAATGGGCGCTATGTCACCACCCGTCCTATCAAGTCCGTGTCGGAGGATGTGCGATTGAACAGAGCACTTTGGCAACTGACTAACGAGTTTATACATTTAAAAGACAAGGTCACGCCGATGCTGGCGTTGCCTTACTTAGGAGATAATCATGCTGCCTTATCCATTTAAGACGGCAGAAACAAATGGGTCGTACCGGCTGGAGAAGCCGGTGACGGCTGCTGAAATTCTGCAAATGGCCAACTATCTGGCAAAACAAAAACTCAAAAAAGGCACAAGCCTTACTTCACCCGAAACCTGCTCCAGTCACCTTCAAACTATCTTGCAAGAACGAGAGCATGAAGTTTTCGGTGTTATCTTCTTAGATCAGCAACACCGCATTATCCGTGTCGAAGAACTGTTCAGAGGCACAATCAATATATCAGCAGTCTATCCAAGAGAAATCGTCAAACAAGCTTTACTCGAAAACGCGGCCGCTACAATTCTCTTTCACAACCACCCTTCAGGAAATCTCGAACCCAGCCCTTCGGATATAGAGATTACCAAGAAAGTACAAGACGCACTTTCATTAATTGAGGTTCGCGTACTTGATCATCTCATTGTCAGCAATGAAGGCTACACCTCTCTTGCCAAGCTGAATCAAATCTAATTAGATCAGATCAGAAATTAACAACCTTTATCAATGACCACTTCTGCCTAGTAACAGTATTTTTTTACATACAAGGCAAATGATTTGGAACGGAATGACTCCGTTTGGGACTAAACGAATCAAATAAGGAAATCATCATGCAAAATTCAACGACTCAACACAAAACCTTTCTAACAAGCCGCCAAGTTACAGAGCGAATCGCTCTTTCTAAAAGTGCAATTTACCGCCGAATGGATCCAAAAGACAAGCTATATGACCCAACATTCCCAAGACCTATCAAGATCAATGAAACAACTAGACGCTGGCTTGCAAGTGAAATTGAGGCTTGGATGAATAATCTAATTCAGAGCCAGCGTGAACATGCAGCATAAATTAAAGCACTCCTTAGCGAGCTTGCCTTTGAATTCAAATTCACCGACAAAACCAAAAGGCATTCTAACAGAAACAAAAAAGCCCCCTAAAGGGGGCTTGAATTAATCAGTGTCGCAACTTTTTTTCAACGTCTCAGCCCATTTTCTAAGCTGATACGCCTCAATACCAGTTAATTCATCTCTTTTCAACTCCGCATCCACCCTAGTAACTACGTTGCAAATCCATACAATTTCATCCGGCAGCTTATTCTTATCTATTCTTGTAGCGACTGTATGCAACACCGCCCTTCTTTGAGAGGGCTCAATGTTGTAACACAATTTATCAACAAAAACTCCTTCATCAATCGCATTTAAAACCGCCAAATCATGAAATTTAGCAGCTCCCCAAGGGCCTGAACGTAATGCTTGTTTCCAATCATCATATCGGCTTTCAATTTGGATGAAAATATCATTTATTTCAGTTGATGCTTTCTGCAAATTATATTCTTTGTGTATTTTGGAGAGAAAAGCTACAAAATACCTAATGACCATCTTTTCCCCATCAACAACTTGGTATCCACTACAAGAAGGCCTACCCCAAAACTCCTCACTATCAAAATGACGCATAATTTCAGCCTTGTTTACCTCAATATTGCGTTTTGCCTCTTTGAGTATCTCAAACCTCTTTTTTGGATACAGTCCTTCTAAAGAAAAACGATGCAGTAACCCAATAACATGAATCAGTTCACAGGCATTGCTGATTTTATGATTATTTATTGAGTCAACCGTTTCTTGCAGTGCAAGATTAAACTCATCATTGCTTAGTTCCCAATAATTCCAAAGTTTTTGCCATGCGGGTATATTCTCTTTAGCAGTTAATCTGCTTAGGTCTTTATTTATCTCTTTTTTATCCAATTTTGAATGAAAGACAACATCTTTCCAGACCTTGCCATTTAGCAACATGCGCCTTGAACCAAAATCAGTATACCTTTTGTTCAACTCATCAATAATTGTGTTCTGCCACATAAAATTATTCGCATCGAGAGCTGCAATATCGGACCCCAACAAATTACCTGCATTCTTCTCAATCATTAAAGTCAAATGAACCGATAACAAACGGTCAACAATTTCCTCCTCTTGCCTAAACTCGCCATCCATTACTTCATATAAGCGAATGAAGTCCCTCAACCCGTACTTGATATGCCTTAGATTCTTATACCCGCTTTCTTCAAATACGCTAATAATATTGGGCATATTACGTCTATAAACATTTTTAACGACGTCAGGCGAATCGCCTTCCAATGAATTTACTATTTGAGGAATAGCTAACCTTGTTTCCGGTTCCAATAAAAACGTCTTGCCAATGAGCTTTTCCTTCTGAATTTGATAAGAGTTTTTATCGGCTTTTTGCTGCATACCTACAGGACCACCTTCTTTTTTTTGTAGCTCATCGCTTTCATCATGACATTTTGTCTGGTCTTCCTTCTCAATCTCTTCCTCATTAGCTATGACAATGACTTTTTGCTTAAACGTTTCAACATATCGATTCAAAAACCCAAGAATTTCTTTAGTATGAATGCTTGTGCGCTCTAGATCGTCAAAGACAAAAACAGCACTTTTATTACCCTTCTGCTCCCCGACCCCAAATACTTCAGCTACTTTGGATATATTGAACTTACCTGATGTTTCATGTTTCTCATCCCCATCTAAATCTGTATTTATTGATACTGACGGTAGCGCTGATATCAAAGTTCTATAAACCAACTGTGCCTTTTTAGATCCTATATTTGGGTGAAGCTGACTAAATATCTCACTATTCAAGTCTTGAAGAGTCTTCATACCAAAAAGACTAATTCGATAGAATTTAAGTTCATCTTCAGACTGCTGTTTAATGAAATTATCGATGAAGTGACTTTTACCAATACCCCAAACACCATTGAGAAGTACTGCGTACTCAGGCTGATCCAGTTTGCAGTAATAGCTTAGAAACTCGGTGATATGTTTATTGGGTCCAGACATATGTTCACGTACCTGAGGTTTAGAAGAGAGGGTTACTTTATTTGGTTTAAAAAGGTCAACTATTTTCGCAAACATTACAAAATTACCTTCATGAAATCAAATGAGCCCCATAAAAAGCTAACGTATTCCAAATACAAAACATATCAAAATACTTATTAAGTAATACTAAATTCTTACCGATATATTGTTGTATATCCAAATACTCTGACTTATTGTACCCCCCCTAATCTTGTCTCACTCTTCATGCAACAATTATTTTTCAATCACATCTTGAGACCAACCTTGTTTATTCAGCAAGGTACGATGAGCAGTCAACACATCTGATCCAATATCAATTGACCTTAGGGAAATACATAAACCATTTACCCGCTCACAATAAAAACAAGTATAACATCGTATAATAGCGCTTAATTGCACTATACTAAATGTTTTCAAATAGCAAATTGTTCGGAGTTTTAATATGAGTAAGTTAGGGCCATTCTCACAAAATGATCTTGATACCCTATGGGCCATGTCTGATTCACAGAAAAAGGATAGAGATATCCAAATTCTCTCTGACGATGAAGTTGAACAAGCCATGGCGATACCGACAGCAGAAAGCGGTACAATTTTAGCGCGGAGAAAACCTGACGGCCAATGGCAAGATATGTACGTCAAATCAATCACTGAATACGATGACCACTAACAAGATTAAATAAACATTCTGATAAAACTTAAGCGATGAGCAGTATAACAACTCACTCAACCCGGTCGCACTTACGCGTGGCAGGTTAGCTTGAACATTAGCTATAAAACAAGACAAATTACGCGGACGTCAAAAAGTGCCTCTGCGCTCTGCTTTTTACCTACGGTGATTTGCGGCGCAACATTAATCAAAGGAATCAATAATAAGTGTGGTATTTGAAAATTAGCCCAAAGATGTTTTTATGGGGCTTGGTTGTATTATTAACCATTTTTTTGTTTACAGGTTTTACGTTTGCAGATGCTGGTTATTTTTATAATAACCTAATACCTGAATTAACAGGTATCGCTGTCGAATTAATTGTGATTTTAATTGTTTTCAACTATTGGCAAGAAAGCAGCAAAAAAGAAAAGTTAATAACAATTGAAAGAAGATTAAGGGAGTATCTTATATTTTTCTTAAGACATAACTTCAACAATCTACCCCCAGAACTTAAAGTAGGCAGGTTTTATGGTGTTGACCATGGTAAAAACCAGGAAACTCTCGAACAATTAAGATTACACATAAAACATGATGGCTTAAAGTCTGCCAATATAGAAACAATTATTAAGTACTGCAAAAGAGATTGCACCACTCTTGAAAACCTTCTGCCCGTCGCAGCAGAACTTACCAATGAACATTTCAAATCATGGTCTCGGATAGTTTTCTTTATAAATAATATTGCTAAAAACACTACATCTGTAGAACAAGATGTGATGGATATAATTCAAAATATTAAACGTTTCGACAATGCATCCACTAGCCATAAACTTTATGTTGGTGCAAATGACGTTTAACAAAACAATCAAGCCGGCTACGCCAACGCGTAGCTGGATACTTTAAATTCTGTACGGATAAAAGAGTATGAAAAACTTCCATTTTGATGGACCAACATGGGCATTCCTTACACCTGAACAAATGTACGATGAAGAAGGAAAGCTTCGTCAAGCACATAAGCATTATCAGAATGCAGATATTTATTTTCTTTCAATTATGAATAAATGCTTTTTTAACCCGAAGAAAACAAAAGTTTCTATAGCTGCAAGCATTAAATGTGAAATATCCGTAGGGGATCCTGCAAAAAAGATGTTTGACCGTATTAGTGTCTCTTATTCTCTAGCTGAAGTCTTATATTCCATGCCGGGAATCAATGACAGGTTTAGAAGTAGAGATGAATTCCTATTTTTTGTTTTGTTTCAACAATATCAACCAAAAACTCTTTTTAAAAGAAAACTTTATAACTTTTCTCGTCGACTACTTACAAAAAATGTCATTTCAAAAAACAGTTGTTTCAAAATTTTAAGAGCAATTTATTCGTCAGATATTGGAGTTCGCCATGAAACGCGCTTTGAAATTAATATTTTTGATCCATTAGTAGATTGCATTACTAATAATGAAAAGGCAGAAGAAGCGAAAAAAAGAGACACTAGATTTTACGATTTGAATGAAGCTGACTGGGATACATCCAAAACCAAAGAGATTGACTACAGCAAATTGCCCGGAGCAGGAGATTTTGAAAACTGCAGACTGACAATAAATCAGATTATAAATCACTTTGATATCAAGGTTGGAAACCAGAAAATTGCTTATATAGGAAAAACAGAACAGGAGCCATTTGATAGGCTTTTCCCACATAAGAAATTGAATAAATTAAATGCCAAGTTACTAAAAAATGAATACGAAACTCTGATTATCCATCTTTTTGGATTTAAGAATTGGGATACGCCCATATTGTCAATCCCTCCAAAAACAACCATTTCTGAGTCTGATGCAATAACTATAGCTGAAGCAGAGCTTATTAATTACTTTAAACCCCCAGAGAACGATACATATGTCAAAGATAATGGAAAACACAACTGGAAACATATTCAACTTTTGTTAAAAAATGGATTCAAAAATATCAGAGGTTTACTTGATGTGGATGGACAGTATGCAAAGTTTTATACGCCTCATGTAGGTAAAAGGAGACTAAACAGGCATGAAATCGATATTAATCTTGATGACTATCGCTCCGTACAACCGAAAAACACAGTGGACTCGCAAACTCACCACTAATTGGATTGACACCTCTTGGCATTAAACGATCTCATTTTAATGGATTACTAACAACTTAAACCATTTAGAAACTTTGACCAATAATCCATCAGCTCCTTCCCATCCTCCAAATATTCAGTCATTAACAGAATTTGTTAACAAGTGAATCTTTCGATAAAAAAGGTATAAAACAGAAAGCAACGCTCAAGCAGTCAACACAAACCTTGCGTTAAGCTCTCTTAAAAACTGAAACGTATCAATGCAATCAACATCAAATTGCTGACAAATATTAGGAACTTTGACCTTTTTTGTGTTTGGAGCCACAAAGGCTTCATGAGTAACTACCGTTGCCCCAAGTGACTTGGCTTTTGCAATAATCCAAGGATCAGCCTTAGCCAAAAAACCATCTCTATTACCGTCGTTATAATTACCAGCCATAACAAATTGGAGTATGTCAGTAAAAATAGTCTGAGTCTCATCATCGTCATTAGCAATAAAATGTTCAGGCCTAGCCGCTACCCAACTAGCCAGTTCATCATTACCATCTTTAAGCTCTCGACCGATCATATCAACACTACCAATCATACCTAAATTAAACTGCTGATCCAACCAGTCCCAGTACGCTGGACAAATATCCATTCCATAGTACTGATTTTTAGCTTGTATATAAGTGTTAGCATCCAGTAAATATCTCAAATCTGCAACTCCTTAGCGAAGTTAGAAATATTACTTGGCTTCATAGCCAAGAGCTGAGCAGCTTCTCGCAATAACATCTGCCCACTCAAGGCTTGACTAACGACTGCTCTGGAGAAATTCTGGCTAATCTGTGCTTTTTTAGTTACATAATAGCTTGGTCCGCTACCAGAAGATTCACGATTTTTATAAGCTTCCTTCTCATCTGCAATATAGCGAACGTATTCTTCTTGTGTGATGTAATCACAGGTTAAGGCACGCCGTGCCAAAGCCCATTTACTCACATGAAAACGAGACTCCAAAACTGGCAAGTTATCTCGCCAATTTTCTAGCCCAGACTTCCACAACCCCATAAATTCATGTTCAGGCACTAAAAACTCAGCCGCTACAGCATTACATAAAACTTCTTCACTCCGATGCGTTTGCACATCTCCATCAGAAATCCCAGACTGACCAATCCATATATGACAGAGCTCATGCATTAATGTAAACAAACGTGCTCCAGGAGCATCCGCATGATTAACAAATATCATTGGTGCATAACTATCAGCAATGGCAAATCCACGAAACTCACTCACTTGTAAAGGACGCGTGAAATGGCCTAAGTCACCTTGTCGCATGACCAAAACCCCCAAAGCTTCAATCCGGCCTACTAAATCGCGGTAATAATTTTCCCAATTTCCACGATTCGGATGATCTGGCACATCCAACTTTACTCGCATATCTTTAACAATAGACACCGCATCATAATTATTAGAAAAACTTCCAACAATAGTGCTTGGTTCAACTAACTGCTGCTGCAAATAGTCCTTGTACCATTCCTGACGCTGCAACATAAGCTTAATTAAATCCAGCAATTCAGCACTAGGCCTACGAACGCCCTGACCATCGATTGTCCTTAAATCAGGCAAGGGCAGCTCTTCAATGGGTGGTTTTGGCAAAAACAAATAACCAAATGGAACATAGGATTTTTCAGCAAGAGCCATTGCCTGTTTAAATGTCATATGACGCTGGCCTTTCTCCCATTCCAATAGACGCTCTTCTGTTTTACCCATTTTTCTTGCAAATTGAGACACAGAAAACCCTGAACGTTCACGCGCCCATGTCAGCATTTCTGGATTAATATTTGCAGTAGACATTATCAAACTTCCTAAAACTTTCAGTAAATTATAATGTTAATGAGAAAATAATCATAACAGTATTCACCATGACATTGTCAGATCCCGAAATACCATTAAACGGTAATAATCTATACATTCTGTATTTAGAGCAAATCTTCTAAAAAACGTGACCATTCTTCCATCATCTCTCTACGTACTTCTAAATATTCAGCTTTATTATAAGTGCCTCGAATCTTGTTACGTTCTTCGTGAGAGAGTTTCTTTTCAATCGCATCGGGCGACCAGCCCTGCTCATTTAGCAAGGTACTGGCTGTATGCCTAAAACCATGTGTCGTTAACACATCTGCACCAATATCAATTGATCTAAGAGCCACTCGTAAACTATCTGGGGTAATTGGACGTGTTTTCGATCTTTGACTCGGGAACACAAATTGACTGTCAGCTTTGACTTCAAAGCATTGTTTTAGAATCTCCACAACAAATTCACTCATCGGTACCAAATGCTCACGTTTCATTTTCATCACTTCTGGCTTGATACGAATAAGCTTTTGTTCAAAATCGACGTCCTGCTATTTAATCAAATGACCTGTTCACTTGGCCGTAAGAAATATGATGTGCCATTTTCAACCCCATCTTCGCGAAAAAAACCGCCCAAAAAATTAAAACCGTTCAACACTATCACAAGCAACCATTCTCTGCATAATAAAACAAGCATAGTCCTCACGAAGCAATTGACCAGGCATTTAAAACCTAGTTTTGAGTAGGCACCCTCATCTTTTGCTTAACCATTTAAAACGTTAAAAACAAATAACCCTCTGCAACAGAATCAAGAAACATCGACTCTCATTCAAAAAAACATGAAACCAACAAACTACTTGACCCACTTACGACAACTATTCTCAGTAGAATACCTATCACTCTAAAAAGGAATGTTACTACGTATTTTCCACAGTTAATTCGTTTTTTTTTGATATAGTATCTAAATCAGAACTTTTCTCACAAACAATACCGTTAATGATGCAAATAATACCCAATACTAAATGTTAACAATTCAGAAGAATCGTGTATATCTTTGCATTCAGATCGAATATACCGCTCTCTCAGGCACTCAAAAGATGCCTCGAATAAAATCTTCTGACGAAAATGCCTAAAGCCTACACACTCAATTTGATCGTTAAAAATTCACAAGGAATAAGAATGAAATTATCAATTAATCAATCAAATATTGAAAATAGCTTTTATGAAATTGCAAATTTATTAATAAATGAACACACACTGCAAGCAGAAAATTTAACCTATCAAATTTCAAATATTGAATTTTATTACTACAATGAAAAACTCCATCGCGACGATAATAGCCATGCATTGAAATATAAAAGAGCCAAAGTCAGACAGTTGCTGAACTCTCAATGGTATGTTCATAAAAGAAGTATCAATCCAAATTTCAAGCATAAAGGAATCGACTTTACATTTGGAGACGGTATAAATTTTGGTGGTATTTTAATCAAAGAAGTAATTCGAACAAAAGATAATAAAAGATTTTCTCAATCTAAGTTTGTTGATGAATTGATTAATGTAATGGGACCAAAGGACCCAGATGAATTTATAAAAATGATAGAAGAACAAGAAAAATTAACTTTCAAAAAAAGTGGTGGACAAAATCACGGTATTGCAAAAAGATCTAGAATTGGCCTGGTCAACGAAACCTTCAAAGACAGTCTTTATGCTTTCAAAATTCAAGATTCCTAACAACACACTCAAGCTGGCTTGTACTGATACTAAACACGCTTAGCTTAGACGTTAGCATTCAAAAATCTACGTTAGTAATTTTAAAATATAAAGAAACATGGAATCAATTATGCATAAGTATGTTATCAATGATGTCTGGATGGCATTGAAGCTTTCATCTATTAACTTTTTTGTATGGATGTTAGTGCTATGGGGAATATTAATATTCTTTGGAGCGGCTATTAATCCAGCAGATACCGAAGCAAAAAAACTAATAATCTACTTTTTTTATTTTTCAGCTGTATTGACACCAATAATTTTCATTCAAAGCATATTTATTTATTTTGCAAATAGAAAATATATCGTAGATCTAGAAACTGGATTAATAACTTTTCCTAGAACAGATATTGAAAATAGTATTTTAGAAATAATCTTGCTATACCCATATTGGAACTTGATGAGGACTGCAACGATTCATGCGACTGAAGTTGAGAATTTATTTTTAGATACTAAACGCTGGAGTACAAAGCACAAAGTTGCCAATGGAGCAACTGCAAGCGGCAAAACAAAATATAGGACAGAAACCAAAAAACATGTCAGATATACCATCAATATTGCTGGAAAATTTGGTTCGGCTAATTTACAGTTTCTAGACAGACAAAAAAGAGATGAAGTTAGAAATGCAATACAACAATGCGTGAAACAACATAGCGGTATAAACATAGACAGAAAAGTAGCCGAATTTAATTAAAAGGACATATAAAGATGGATAACTTAAATTATTTACTAGAAGACCTACTGTTTATTAGTTCTTTTCAAGATTTAATGTATAGCACTCTGTTTTACATTTTATGGATATTGACCTCTATCCTTTTTTTATTAATGCTTGGAATACGAGCAGCACTTATTAGTCTAGTCTTAATACCTGCCATCTTATTAATTGTTTTTCCAGAAACAATGGATCTTGTATTAGGAAAATCAATCTACTTTTTGCTATTTGGTCTTTTATTAATGAAACTTTTACTTATTCCTTTTAACGCGGATTCGGATAATAACTGCAATTTGGAAATAGGAAGAGCCAGTTGAGCTAAACTCACAGGCTTTTCCCGACCAAGAGAATTGCAAAATGAGTTATAGCCAACTGACTGAGTGTCAAAGATACCAGATTTACGCATTATTGAAAGAGAGATTGTCACAAAAAGCGATTGCCGAAAATATTGGATGTCATCCTTCTACCATCAGTCGAGAATTAAAGAATAATCGTGGTAAGCGTGGTTATCGCCCTAAACAAGCTCATTCCTTGAGTGTGAAGCGACGTAAAACCGCAAAAAAACGAATCAAATTGATTCCAAAGGTACAAGAAGCGATACGAAGTCTCATTAAACAAGACTTAAGTCCAGAACAGGCGGCAGACTACATTAAAAAACAGCTCAACATTTCGCTTCATCATGAAACTATCTACCAGTTCATTTATGAGGATAAGGCGGAAGGTGGACAGCTCTACAAGCACCTGCGTATAGCCAATAAACCCTATCGTAAGCGTTATGGAGGTTATGATTGTCGAGGTCAAATTGTTAACCGAGTCTCGATTGATGAACGACCTAAAGTCGTCGATGAAAAGATTCGAATTGGAGACTGGGAAGGCGATACGATCATTGGCAAAGGTCATAAAGGTGCACTATTAACCCTCGTGGAGCGAAAGACGCTTTACACCATTATTGTGCCATTACAGGGTAAGTTCGCAGACAAACTCAAAGAAGCCGTTATTGCTGTATTAGAACCACTCAAAGAGCGTGTGCATACGATAACGTATGATAATGGCAAAGAGTTTGCAGAACATAAGGCCATGGCAGAGGCATTGGACGCACAAGTGTTTTTTGCCCACCCTTATGCCTCATGGGAAAGAGGCATAAACGAAAATACGAATGGATTGATACGGCAGTATTTTCCTAAAGGCACTGACCTAAGGAGCATCACTCAAGAGCAAGTTCAATTTGTGATGGACAGATTAAATAATCGTCCTCGAAAAACACGAGGTGGTAAAACACCCAATGAATTATTTATGGGGCTGCAGGTAGATTTACTTGCAGCATAATTTAGAAATTGCGGTTATTACTTGAATCCGCGTAATAAAAAATTTCCGCCTAACAATGAAATTAATCTATCCAGGTTTCAACTTACTCATGAACAGATCAAAGACTTTAAATTAATAATTAGTGGATTAGAGTCGATCGATAATGAGTTAAATACTCTAAATTCACTTAATATAGATAAAAGAGCTGATGGTCAATACTCAGAAAGAAGTAAAAAAGGTAAGGACGCAAATAGAAGAATAGAAGAATTAGAAGGTGCGAGAACTGAGCTTTGGGTAAAAAAGGCTAAATACTTGGATAAACAAAATAAATTTTCAACATTTAGATTCACTAAAAATATTTTTAATAAAGCCATTCTAAACTCAATTACTTTATCCATAATCTTTACAGTTATATGCCTTTTCCTTGTTTCAGAAGAAGTCGCAAAATTTTACGGATATATAAATATATCGTTATTTGTAATTTTTTCTATTATCCTATTTTCTCTGTTTTTTGAAAAAGTACAAAAACAAGAAGAGGATTTACATGATATGGTATATAAATATTACCAAAATAATCAAAAAATTGACTCTTAAAACATTAGTTGACGGTAATGCCTTAGGGTATGCCGTCAGCGTTCATAAATACCTGATACGACAATTAACTCTGTAAATTTCCGTTAGCTAGATTCATTCTTCCTAGCCTTAAACTCTATCCATTTTAATGGTCTACTAATAGCTTAATCCATTGAGAAAATCTGACCAATAGTCCATCATGTCCCTTCTTACTTCTAAATATTCAGCTTTATTATAAGTGCCTCGAATCTTGTTACGTTCTTCGTGAGAGAGTTGCTTTTCAATCGCATCGGGCGACCAGCCCTGCTCATTTAGCAAGGTACTGGCTGTATGCCTAAAACCATGTGTCGTTAACACATCTGCACCAATATCAATTGATCTAAGAGCCACTCGTAAACTATCTGGGGTAATCGGTCGTGTTTTAGATCTTTGACTCGGAAATACAAATTGACTATCAGCTTTGACTTCAAAGCATTGTTTTAGAATCTCCACAACAAATTCACTCATCGGTACCAAATGCTCACGTTTCATTTTCATCACTTCTGGCTTGATACGAATCAATTTCTCATTAAAGTTCACATCTTCCCACTGAATAGAAACCAACTCACTTGGACGTAAGAAAACGTGAGGAGCCATTTTTAATGCCATCCTAACTGAAAAGCCCCCGTTATATGCACCTATCTTTTTAAGTACGCTAGCCAACTCTTGCTTGGACGTGATATGAGCAAACGGCTTTACAGTTTCTTTTTTGAAGACGTCTTGTGGCAAATCCCTAGTCGGATCAAACGGGCAAACGCCCATACCCACCGAATAACGAAACACTCTACTTGCGTAGCCGCGGACTTTTTTCAACATATTAAGCGTGCCTCTTGTCTCAATACGTTTGAAAATCTCCAGCATATCCATTGCGGTGATTTTTGATATGTCTCTATTCTCTAAAAATGGAAGTAAATGATTTTGGCACCGCTCATCCAAGTCTTTAGCATAGTTTTCAGTCCATGATTCTAAGTTGTGTGCATACCACTCTCGGTACATCATCCCAAAAGTCTTAATCACGACTACTTCAATTTCTTCTTGCTGCTGATTTCTCGGATCAATTCCAGACTGAAGCTTCTCTTTTAATTCATCTCGTGCTCGTCGAGCATCCGCTAGGGAAACTTGAGGATAGTTACCAATAGACAGCATCGTTGCCTTGCCATTAATACGACAGCGGTATCGCCATGACTTAACGCCATTGGGTTTTACCTCCAAAACCAAACCATGCGAGTCTGTTTCGCGGTAGAGCTTGTCTTTAGACTTTAAGTTTTTGATTTGTGTATTATTTAACACCTTGTACTCACTTTTATTATACTCACACAGTTCTATACTCACTTTTATACTCACAAAAAAGCGACAAGTAAAGAATTAGATCGATTTAAAGCGGGAAGACTTTTCAAGAAGAGATATAGCATAAAGCCAGTAAATACAAGGAATTCGGGCATAAAAAAACCCGTCTGGGACGGGTTCTTTTTCGAATATTGGCGGAGAGCGAGGGATTCGAACCCTCGATAGGTTTAACCCTATACACACTTTCCAGGCGTGCGCCTTCAGCCTCTCAGCCAGCTCTCCCAAACAAGCGGGCATTATACGTGCTTAAAGAATTATTGTCTAGGTAACTAAGCACTCTTCGGTAAATTAGTTTACTACCCGCTTATTGCCGCCTTTATTGCATTTCTAAATCATCAATAACCGATTCTAAACCTGCAACGGCACAAGCTTCATCATCTTTACCATCTGGCGCACCGCTTACACCAATAGCGCCGTAAAGTTTACCACCAGCCATAATAGGCGTTGAACCAGCCATAAACGCTAGACCTTCACCAATTGTTGGTAATGGACCTTTTGCACGACCTTCTAGCTGTGAACCTTTAACGTTAAACATAACGGATGTATAGGCTTTTTTCTTACTGATATTTAATGATACTGGTGGCGCAACGGTATCGCGCATTTGAACTTGGACAATTCCGTTTCTATCAACCACGGTAACACTAATGGGAATCCCTTTTTCTCGACATGCTTTAATTGTATTCACGGCAATAGTATTAGCCGTATCAGCGGTAATGCGAGCTACATTGACAGTCATAGCTTCTTCTGCATAAACGGGTAATGACGCGGTTAAAGTAACACCTGCAACAATTAGGGCTTGAGCTATTTTTTTCATTTTCATTTTCCTGTGTTAGTGATACAACCATGTATAAAACATGAAGATAAAGTATACCCGCTTAATTGTTCTTGTCTTAAGAAAAGTAAATTCATTTAATATTTACGATTAATGCTTTTATCCTCCTTTGTTTTGCAAACACACCATTTACTAAAATTAAAGCAGTAAAACTATTTTAGGTTATTAATAAAACAAAGATTAAACCACAAAGACAGCAAGAGTTTTACAAGCTAACAACAATTGTATTTAAACGAATATTTAATAAAACAGGCAATGGGTTATTCGCTTAAAGGGTTATAACCAAAAGGCTTATGACACATAATTTAAAAGCTATGCTTAGCTAATATTTTTCATATTTTTAATATCTTAGTACCTATATGAGACCTAATTTATTTTTACCAGGCCTGGTAAATTAAAAAATCAGCTCTGAAGTATTTTAGATATAAAAAAACCGGGTTAAAACCCGGTTTCTTTAACAGAACGTGAAAGTCATATCTTAAATTTTAGATTGTCTTTCTAGTTCTTCTTGTTGCTTAACGCCACCGTGCCACTGCCATATGTAATACATTAATGGAATGACTAATAAAGTTAAGACGGTAGATGAAAGCGTTCCAAAGATTAACGATACCGCTAACCCGCCAAATACAGGGTCGGTAATCATAATCATAGAACCAAACATAATGGCTAATGCCGTTAATAAGATTGGACGGAAACGTACCTTACCGGCTTCAATAACCGCATCTTTTAATGATTTACCTTCTGCTCGATACTCTAAAATAAAGTCAATTAACAACAACGAATTCCGTACCACAATACCCGCCAGAGCTATGACCCCTATCATTGATGTTGCGGTAAATGCTTGACCTGTTAACCAATGCCCTGGGAACACACCAATCATCGTTAATGGAATCGCTCCCATAACAATAACAGGCATCATAAATGATTTGTAATAACCTACCAATATCAAATAGATAAAGATTAAAGCGACAATAAACGCACTACCCATATCTCGGAACACATCCAATGTTAGACGCATTTCTCCGCCCCATAAAAGACTATAATTCATTACATCATCTGGCTTAGCTTGTACAAAACCTAAGTTAGCCGTGTGAAAAGTCACGCCTGAGTTTGGTAATTTAATGCCATCTAACATTTTATCCAGTGTTAATACCGCATACACAGGACTTGATTGCAGTAACTCACCACCCACCATGACCATTTGATGTTGATCACGACCTAAAATAGGTTTGGCATACAACTCTTCTTGTACTTTAGCCACGGCCGATAATGGCACTGATGCACCTGAACGTGATTGAACTTGTAAAGACATTAATTGCTCTGCTACCGTTCTTTCTGAACGCGGTAAACGCACAATAATATTTACAGGCTCACGTACATCATCTAAATGCATATAACCCAGCTCAAAACCGTTGATATAGTCACGTAACATTTTACTAACTTGTGCAGGGGCGACACCTAATAAACTGGCTTGTTCATTGTCGATATTAATCTGATAACTCACATTATCTGATGTAACCGAGTCATCAATATTAACTAAGCCGTAAACCTCGTGAAACGCCTTACTTACTTCAGCTGCAGCTTCACGCAACTTATCATAATCTGGTCCATATAATTCTGCCATAACTTGCGTAGTTACTGGTGGTCCAGGTGGCGTTTCATAAATTTTTATATTAGCCGATGGAAAGGCTTTGCGCAGTTCATTGAGATCAACATTTAACTGTTCAACAATTTGATGCGAAGAAACATTTCTATCGTGCTTATTGACTAGGTTTACACGTATTTGTGCAAAATTAGAACCCTCTTTAATTAAATCACCACGCACTAGAGCGGCAAAATCAATAGGTGCGTGATTACCCAAATACACACTATAGTCAGTGACAAACTTAGTAAAGGTTAAACGCTCACCTACATGACGAACAACACGATCCGTTGCTTCTAATGCCGTGCCTTCTGGCATATCAACCTGTATTAAAAAGGTACTGGTATTGTCATAAGGAAGCATTTTTACTTCTACACCCAAAGGATGTAATGGTTTATTCATGCCATCGCCACGCATAAACTGCAATGCTGGCTGAATCATAGCGGCGATAAGAGAAAATAAAACCACAAATAAGAAGATATTTCGCTTAGTACGACTTTCAATCATTGGACTAATCGCTTTTACATAAAGCTTTTGCATCCAATCATCTTTATTTTCGTGTTTTACCTCAAGATCTTCACGTCTTTTCATCTCTTTAATGGCTTTTTTGCCCAATAACCTATAAGCCAAATAAGGCACTAGAATATAAGCCACAACCAAAGAGGCAATCATTGCAACAGGTACATTAAATGGTATAGGTGCCATAAACGGCCCCATCATACCTGTTACAAATAACATAGGAATAAAGGCTAAAATAACCGCAATGGTTGCTACGTTTGTTGGGTTACCAATTTCATTGGTGGCCTTAATGAGTACCTCATCAAACTTTTCAGGGTCAAAACCTTGATGAATATGCCGATGAATATTCTCTATAACTACAATGGCGGCATCAACTAATAGCCCCAACGATAAAATAAGTGCAAATAAAGTGATTCGGTTAATGGTTTGTTCTGCAAGCATACCTATAAACAAAACCACAAACAGGATTAACGGCACCGTTAAGGTAACAATCCCTGCTTCACGCCAACCTAAAAATAAAACCAAAATAACCACAACAGACGCTACAGCTATCCCTAAGTGCTCCATTAAAAGATTTACCGCAGAATTGGCTTTTTCACCATCATTACGCGTTACAACAATATGAACATTAGCAGGTATAACTGATTTTTTAAGTTTAGCAAGCTGATCTAGAACCGCATTGGCAACATTAACGGCATTTGTACCTGGTTTTTTAGCTAAGGTAATGGTAACCGCTTGCTGCTCTTCATTACCTGCCTGCTTAGACCCAGGACCAAACCCTAAACGGGTATAACTTTGAGATTCTTGTGGTCCATCTTTTATGGTTGCTATATCTTTTAAATAAATAGGACGACCATTATCTGAACCAATAACAATCTCACCCACTTGCTTAGCATTACCTAAGTAACCATTAACACGAATAAGCTTATTGCGGTTATTGTTTACCACAGAACCCACTGGCAATGAAACATTACTGCCTTTTAACATTTCGCTAACTTGGTCTAAAGACAGGCCTGTTAAAGCAATTTTTTGAGCATCTAGCCATACGTTAATAGCACGTTTTTTTCCGCCCACTACGTCTGAAAAAGATACCCCTGGAATATTGCGTAAGTTTTCAACTAGCTTTAAAGAAATATCACGTAAATCATAACCCGATAATTCTTTAGAAGTGACTGCTAAGGTCATAATTGGTACATCATCTACGTTAATTGGTTTAATTAACGGTTGCTGTGTATCAGGTGGCATCTTATCCATGTTTTGCATAATTTGGTTGTACACTTTAACCAAACTATCTACTTGGTTTTCACCTACTTCAAACTGTACTGTCACCACCCCAAAATCGTTTGAGGCATAACCAAAAGTATGATCAACACCTGGTAAAGCACTTAAAATAGTCTCTAATGGCTTCACCACCATATTATTAACTTCTTCAGGGGTTGCACCTGCTTTAGGCACAATAATATTGGCGGCTGGAACTACAATTTGCGGGTTATATTCACGGGGCGTAATCAGGTATGCCATAATCCCTGCCAGGGTTACAGCAACGACCATCATCATTGTTATTTTTGAATGAATAAATGCTTTTGCTAACTTACCTGCAATATTCAAACTTGTATCAGGCTTTGTTGGTTCTTGAGCTTGATTATCAGCCATATTATTCCCCTTTGGCCGCTTTCACAGTTTCATCAGATTTAACAGACTCTTCAGCTTCAATGATTTCACCATTTAACATATCAGCGTTATTACTGGTAACAATCTGCTCACCTAATGCTAAACCAGCTTGTATTTCAACCATGCCATTAATTTCAGCGCCAGTTCTTACCATGTGAAAAAATGCTCGCCCATTTTCAACCACAAACACCCCATCAATACCCGCTCTATTTACAACAGCAGAGTTTGGCAACATCATTGTTTGACGCTCACCACGCACAAAACTCACTCGTGCAAAGGTCCCACTATTTACATCATTTACATTAGGCAAACTAAGCTTAACCGTATGTGTACGTGACTTTGGATCTGCAGCACTTACCAAGGTATAAATGGTACCTACAAATGGCTTATCAATACCATCCAGCATAATTTGAGCAGTATCGCCAATGCGCAACGCAGCATACAAATCTGCTGAAACCTGCGTTTGCACACTCAAAGAAGTCATATTTTCCATTACAACGATTGGATTACCTGGGGCAGCCAAAGAACCAGCAACCGCATTTTTTTGAACAATAACACCGTCAAATGGCGCCTTAACATTGGCGTAGTTCAATTGTGCTTTAGCCTGATTTAGTCCTGATCTAGCGGATGATAAATTTTCTTCAGCCACACTCAATTGCAAGCGAATTTTGTCATATTGCTGTTTAGAAACAGAATCTTCTTTGTACAACTTTGTAAAACGATTAAAGTCTAAACGAGCATCCGTTAAAGACGCTTGGGCTTGTTGATAGCCTGAACGTGCTTGCGAAATTTTGCTTTTAATATCTCCAGAATCAATAGAAAACAGCAAGTCCCCACGTTTTACTTTTTGCCCAACCTTTACATCTAAGTTTTTAATGTATCCCATAAGGCGTGAAGCAATTTGTGCTTTTTGATCTGGAACAACCGCACCAGGTACTGTTGCTGTTAATGGAACCGTTCCTAATGACACCGTATAAACGTCTGCAACAACCGTTCTAGATTCTGCTTGGTTCGTATTTTCTTCATCATTATGATTACAACCAGATAAACCCAAAGTTGCCACTAATAATGACATTCCCAACACTTTAGAGACTTGTTTCATTTTGAACCTCAATTCCATATTCTTATTCATCTTTAAATCCGTTTAAATTTGTTAACACTAAATGCGGCTAATATCCATACGCCCTGTTAGCAACAATAACTTAGCTTTAAGTACATTTACGTCATAGCGTGCAGAAACCAAATCTGCACGCGCTTTATCCAACTGAGTTTCACCTGCAAGCACCTCTGTAATAGTAGATACGCCATTCTTATATCGTTTACCTATCAGTTTTTGAGCTTCAGTTGCTTGTTGCACAGCTAACAAGCTTGACTCAACTTGTTTTTTTGCTATTTGTAATTTGCGCCACGATGTTAAAACATCTAAACGAATTTTATTTTCTTGTGATTGAACCTTGGCTTGTTTCTCTGCGGCGGATGCATTTGCCATATCCACTGAACCACGAGTCACACCAAAATCGGTAATTTTCCAAGAAACAACACCCGCAATAGTATAAGAGCCATTGTTTAACGCTAAACTCTCATCATTCCAATCTTGTCTTAACATAACATTAAAATTAGGGTAATAATCTGCTTTTGCTGCTTCTACTGAAAACACACTTGAAGCGGCTTCTTTACGTTTGGCATCTAATTCATAGTTGCCATTTAGCGCCATATCCAAAAGGTCATCAACATTATCAACGGGCAGTTCCAAGTCTACTCGCTGTGCCACATCAACCTGTGCACCATCAGAAACGTTCATTAACATTTTTAACGTATCTAAGGCAATTTGCTCTTGCCCTTGAGCTTTAAGTAACGCGACTTCAGCGCTTGACTGGTTTACTTTTGCGCTTAAATATTCAGAACGAACTACCACCCCTTGTTCAACTAAGTTATTAGTGGTTTTTACATAGGAATCTGCGGTTTGCACCGCTTGCTTGGCTACCGTAATATATGAACGAGCGGCATGTACGGCCTCGTAAGCCTGATAAACGTTATACGTTAAAAACTGTTGTACGGCTAAATCACCTTTTTTAGCCGCACTAATCATGGCTGCGGCTTGGTCTTCGTAACTACCAATTTTACCGCCGTTCCAAACCGGGATTAAAATATCAATTCGGGTATTAAAATCGGTGTGCGCGTCTGGGTGGTTTAATGAAGGAGGAACAAAACCAGAATTAACGTTTCCACCAGTAGCAAAAGCGCCAGTATCACCCATACCAAAATCACCTAAACTAGCCTGACGTTGTTGAAGTTTCATACCAAATACATTTAACGCATTATCTGAATTACTGCCTGTTACAGAAAGCGTAATTTGTGGCATACGGCTAGATTCTGCTTTAGTTAAAGCGCCTTCTGCCTGGTTAATTCTTGCCGAACTAGCCGTCATTTCTGGGTTTTGATTTAAAGCACTTTCAACACAGGCTTTAAAGTCATACTCTTGTGCTTGGACAGCTAAAGGCATGCTTGCCGATAATGCAATAACCCATGCCGTTAAATTACGTTTTACCATATTTTTTAGTTCCATTTTGACTCAAACTACTCAATATTCTCATTCAAAATACTTTAGCTTAGAAAGCAAAAAAGGATGGTTTTCCATCCTTTTTTATGACTCGAATTTTCCCGCTAAACCTTATTACCTATAAATTCATTATTTAGGCAACAATAGCGAGTATTTAGAGATAACTCAAGCTTATTAGTATATAAGCGATTTCTAATATTATATTCACATTACACATATAAGTAAATACTTATATAGTTATGCTTTTATATCAAATCGATTAATGGCTTTATATAATCTCCACATTAAAAAGCCATTTCTACCACCTTCCTTAACCAGATTAACTCACCATGAAAAAAGTGGCTCGCCTTATCTCTCCAATAAAGATCGGGTTTAGTCTCTAAGCCCATAGCCCAATCTAGGATTTCTTGTGGGGATACCACTTCATCTTGCCCGCCCTGAATCAACACCCAAGGCAAGGCTATATCATAAAGACCGCTAAAATCGTACAATCCCACGGGTGGCGCTACGGTACAAAGCGCATGCACATTACAGTGTCTATACGCCTGCAAAGTCACATAACTACCAAATGAAAAACCTGCTAACACCGTTTTTTCATACGTATACTCTGTTTGCGCCCAACGAACAACTGTTTGCAAGTCTTTTTGCTCGCCCTGCCCATTATCGTATTCACCATCACTTTGACCCACGCCTCTAAAATTATAGGCCACCGTGCTATAACCTAAATGTAAAAAAGTCCGTTCTAAAGTAGTCACCACTTTATTATCCATGGTGCCACCATATAAAGGGTGCGGATGACTAATCACCGCCAATTGTTTTTTAGGGTTTTGTGCATGATGGGGAGCATGCTTAACACGTAGTTCAATATTGCCTTTATCACCTTTAATTAAGATTTTTTCTGCTTTCTGTTTCAAAACTCATCTCTTTTTTATTTTTTTACTGGCACTGTGTTCATTAAATATTACAAGTAATCATGTTTACACATCATATATCTTTATAAACAATTACCACCTTAAATGCATCCATGGCAAAATAGATAAATCTACTTAAGCCTTTTAACGCTTTGCACAAAACATTAACCCTATATATAAGTATAAAACACCTATGAAAACTAAAAAAATTGTTATCGATGATGCCGTACCTTATGCCCAAGCTATCTTTTCTCACTTTGGAGAGATTATTACTCTGCCTGGTAAATCCATAACGGCAGAAACGGTTAAAGACGCAGATGCTCTTATTGTGCGCTCTAGAACGCAGGTAAATGAATCACTATTAAAAGGAAGTTCCGTAACTTTTGTAGGCAGTACGGTTGTTGGCTTAGACCATATTGACCAAGATTTCCTTAAAAATAACAACATCACTTTTTATTCCGCTCAAGGTTGTAATGCTAATTCTGTTGCTGAATTTATCATTACCATATTATTTAATGTTGCCGAACAATTCGATTTTGATTTAACACAAAAAACCCTTGGCATTATTGGCGTAGGTAATGTAGGTCAACGCGTCTATAACAAAGCTAAAATATTAGGGATTCAATGCATATTAAATGATCCACCCAGACTTAAAAAAGAACCAGGCCTGGTAAAAAACCCTGACTTTGCAGACTTAGATACGTGTTTAACGGCTGACATTATTACCGTACATACACCGCTTACGTATGATGGGCCATTTCCCACACACCAATTATTGTCTGCGGCTAGGCTTGCTAAAATAAAACCTAACCAAATTATCATTAATGCCGCTCGTGGTGGCATTATTAATGAACAAGCCTGGTCACACACCCCAACTTTATGCAATATTATAGATTGTTGGGAAAATGAACCAAATATTGACGCAGCTCTTTATAAAACAGCGCTTATTGCCACCCCTCATATTGCAGGGCATTCTTTAGATGCAAAGGTAGCTGGCAGTTCTATGGTTTACCACGCCCTGTGCCAAAACTGGAACATAAAACAGAGCGATGATTGGCAACACCAATTGCCAGAAAACCCAAAAGTCATTAAGCTAATTGAATGTGAATCTATACAAAAAACACTCAACACTCTTTTTACCCAAACACATAATATTGTTAATGACGATTTAGCCATTCGTTCAAAAAACATCTTAGAAACACAACAAAAATATGAAAATTATAGAAGGAATTTTCCTATTTATAGAGAATGGCATCAACATAATATTTTGAAAACTCAAAATTCAAAACTCAATAACTTATTAGAATCATTAGGGTTTACCCTTAGTGATTCATGAACATATTAGAGTATTAGCGAATCTTAATAAAATAAAGTTATAAAACCTATAATTTTTTTAGTTTTGCAATTGATTCATTAGTCTGTAATCTACATACTGACCAAATTGGAGCTGGGAAATATAATCCTACTCAATATATAAAATATCCAATTGCAACGGAGAAAAGAATGAAATTATCAAACTTATTTAAAGCAGGTATTTTAGCTGTAACAGTAACAACACTATCAGGTTGTGGAACAATGAACGCAATCAGTAACCTAAACGACGGTGCTGGTGACACATTCATGCAAGTCTGGGACAAATGGGTAGCTTCTGACGGTGATATTGCCGATGCAACCATGTGGGAAGTGACCGTAGACGAAGGTGTTGAACTAGAAGACGTTATTGATGCAATTAATGCCGTTGGTATTAACAACAACATTAAAAACGTTGGTGAACTACCGCTTTCTGAAGAACTAAAAGCACGTGGTGTAAAATCTGGTGTTATTCACGTAATGTCATTCTGTAACCCAGAAACAGCTCGTAAAATGGTTGACTTCTCTCCAGCAATGGGTGGTTTCCTACCTTGTCGTGTAAACATTATTGAAGAGCCAGATGGTCGTCTTCACCTTTACACAATGAACATGGATATGGCAATTAAAATGGGTAAAAAAATGCCTCCAGAATTGTTAAAAGCTACTATGCAAGTTCGTAACACCATGTGGGAAATGTTACAAAAAGGTAAAACTGGCGCATTCTAATTTTAAGAATCCCATTCCGTTTTACCAGGCCTGCTAATTCCTGTGATTACAAAATTAAGTAACCATAAGGTAAAATAAACAGGCTTAAAACAAAACCGCGAATTGTTAATAAACAACTCGCGGTTTTTTATTTTCAAAAACTCAATCTGCCTCAATTCACATTCATAAAAAACAACCAACACATAATAAAAAAACATACCTACCTACTCAAAACCATATCTATTTACAACTCACAAGAAACAAGACCTTCCAAAAAGAACCACATACTCAAACTCAACATATAGCTTTAACCAGAAACACATAACCTCAAAGAGTGTTGCTTTTTTACAACATAAGTAAAAACCATATATAAGCAGATGCTAATACTTATTTATTGCAAAATATCTTTTTCATTCTAATTATTATTTTATTCATAATTTTCAAACACTTATAACCAGTAAAAAAACTTATATGGCTATATATTAAAATATTACCAACTTCTGATATAGAAACTAATGACTTATTAAATTTTTTTAATTACCAAAGTAAAAATAAATATTGCATAGTAGTTTCCGACAAAGAAAACAAGCCAAGTAAGGCATACAAACCTTGGCAAGTTAGAATAGAACTAAAAAAACAAGAGAGAATGAAGAAACATGAAAAAGACTAAATTAGCTTTGGCAATTTCAACAGCAGTGTTCGCATCATCTGCGATGGCTACAAACGGAACAAACATGACAGGTGTTGGCGCACAGTCTTCTGCAATGGGTGGAACTGGTGTTGCAGCATATTACGGTGCAGAAAACGTAGTTGTTAACCCTGCAATGATCGGTAAATCAACGGGTACTGAATTCTCATTCGGTGGGACTTTATTTACTCCTGATGTTAGTAACAATGGTCTTTTTGATGCGGACGGATAAGAATACTCAGATAGCTCTGGGGACACATATGTTATTCCATCTGTATCCCTAGTTAGCCGTATAAATGAAAATTTAACATTTGGTATTGGTATGTATGGTACTTCTGGTATGGGTGTTGACTACGCAAGTAACAAAAACTCTCCTACGACTGGTATTATGAATCAATTTGAAGCACAAACAAACTTGCAGATTATGCGTTTTGTACCAACCCTTGCATACAATGAAGATAACTTTGGTATTGGTTTCTCACCAGTTATTCAATATGGTGCTTTAGACATTAACTACGCTACTGCTAACAATCCTATGTCTCCAACATACAAGAAAAATGTTGGTAAAGGTAGTCAATCAGATCTAGGTATGGGCTTTAGCATAGGTGGTTATTTTGATGTTAATAAAGACTTAACCGTTGCTGCTAGTTATACCTCTTCAATTGACATGAAATATGATGATCAACTATCAACAGCATCTACACCATTTATAAACCCTAGTTCTGACTTTACTTCTGCATTTGGCAACCACTTAGAACAACCAGCAGAATTAAAAGCGGGTATTGCTTATCAAATGGATAACATCACACTTACGGGTGATTTCAAACAAATCCAATGGGGTGATGCCAAAGGCTTTAAAGACTTTGGCTGGGAAGACCAAAATGTTATCTCTATTGGTGCTAAATACTCAGGAAATGGATATTGGTTAGGTGCGGGTTATAATAGAGCGGACAATCCAATCAAACGATTTAACGGAACAACTTCTTACGCAGGTGCAGTAAAAAATACATTTAACAATATATTCTTCCCTGCAGTTACAGAAGATCACTTCTCTTTCGGTGGCGGTTATAACTTAACTAAAAATGTTGCTATTGATGCAGCGGTTGTTATCGCTCCAGAAATTAAAACAACAGTTGATACTACACAGCTAACCCAGGGAAATCCATCTACAAATACAACCAAGCACTCTCAAGCAGCGTACACGGTTAGTGTTCGTTACAACTTCTAATTCTTAACAGAATCATTAGTTAATACTAAAAAGCCACGTTAAATATTTAACGTGGCTTTTTTTATTGCCTACTGTTTTATGTCATTTAGCATTAAACAATTCACAATAATCTTATCCTCTCCTATTTCCAAACGTTTTACCAGGCCTGGTATTTCTTACTCCAACTCGATTATTGGATGGTAATTTCAAAATTCTTACATAAATATTTCATCTGTTCATATTGTATTTTTTACTGTTTATGCATACTATTGCAGAAAATGACTTTACATATTTGGAAGAGAACAAATGGCGAATATTTTGATTGTGGGATGTGGTGATATTGGTTGTCAGCTTGGTACGATACTGAGCGAGCAAAATCATACAGTTTTTGGCTTACGACGCAATATTGAAGAGCTTCCTGAAAAGATTACTCCCATTCAAGCGGATTTAGCTTTTACGTTGCCTGATCTACCTAAAGAGATTGATTATGTTTTTTATATTGCATCGGCTAGCAAATATAAGGACTCTGCCTATTATCAAGCCTACGTTTTGGGCGTAAAACACACATTACAAGCTTTACAAAATCACAATATTAAACGTTTTTTCTTTATCTCTAGCTCTTCGGTTTTTGGCCAATCAGATGGTGAAAAAGTAAATGAAAACAGCCCTACTTCTGATCTTAATTTTTCGACTAAACGTTTATTAGAAGGTGAAGAACTGGCATTAAACAGTAAATACCCTGCAACAATCGTTCGTTTTGGTGGCATTTACGGACCTGGTAGAACTCATTTAATTGATCTGGTTTTGGCGGGTAAAGCACATTGTATGGAAGATGTTTGGAGTAACCGTATTCATTCAGCAGATTGTGCCGGCATGTTGGCTTTTTTATTAAATAAAGACATTGAAAAACCAAACAGCTTAGAGTCAATTTATATTGGGGTAGATAATGAACCTACTTTATCTTGCGAGGTGTATGACTGGCTTTCTGAACAACTGTGTGTACCCGATGTTGAACACTCAGAACCAAAAGAATCATCTCGTCAGATGCGAAGCAATAAACGTTTATCTAATGCGCGCATTGTGAACTTAGGGTATGAATTTATTTACCCTGATTACAGAGAAGGTTATTTATCTATTTTAGATGCGATGGATTAATTGACCAGTATTTAAAAATTCAACCACGAAGACACAGAGGCACGAAAATTAAAACATTAAGTAATCTTAGATAAACATAGTTCGTACTTTTTAATATCTGTCATAAATATTTTATCTGTAGATGTTTATAGTGAACAACACGCGGTAGTTTGATTACATATTTGTTCAAATACAGCAGATGTAAAACTTAGAGTCCATCAAAACATTGTTATTGTTACTTGAAACCTCGTGTTTTTATCACTCATAAAAATGCGTTTCAATCTATCTACACCAGGTTTTTACCAGGCCTGGTGTTTTTTAATTATTTCTTTTTTTCTTCAAATTCACCGTGCAAAATTTCATTCTCTATTTGCTTATGCGGTTGATCTGCTTTTTCAGACCATTCACCCTCATATACTGAATCATCTTGTTGGTAACGAAATGAGCCACGTGCTTGCATGCCTTTTGTGCTCTGTCTTATTAAAAATTTGCGTATAAAGGGTACTAAAAATAGCAGGCCAATAAAGTCCGTAATTAACCCTGGAAAAAACAGAAATACGCCACCCACAAAAATAAACACGCCTTCTAACATACTTTCTTGCGGTGAATGACCTTGCGAAAGCTCAAGCTGAGCATTTTGCATAACAGCTAAGCCTTGGCTTCGCATTAATGCCACACCTAAAATAGCGGTAAAAATAGTCAGCAATACAGTAGGTAAAGCACCAATAACATCACCCAACTGAATTAAAAAATAAAGCTCAATCAGCGGCGCAATAAAAATAAATAGAAATAAAATTCGCATTTACAGGTCTCTTAATGGATTAACTAACAATTTAACTCAAATCGAGTATAAAAGTATTGAGTCAATCGTTAATTATTAGGGTTTATCCCCAAGCTTACTTTATTAAATTGAATAAAGGACTATAATAATTCCTCAAAACAATAAGGCTCTCAGATTTCATCGAAGAGCTAATTAAGTTAATAACGATTATTTTATTTTTTTCAAGCTCTTACAAATGAGAAAATCTTATGAATTCAGAACAATCTTCTCCTAATAGCATTACCGCATACGCTTTACAGAATAAATTATTCATTTTACTCGCTAGCTTACTCATGATGATTAGCGTATTTTCTTCGTCTTACGTTCAAGCAGACGATGAACTTCTTGAAGTTGATAAAGCTTTTGTTTTAAATCAACCAACTGTAAAGAATCAAAGCATTATTGTTCACTGGAACATTGCCAAAGACTATAAACTTTACAAAGATAAGATGTCTGTAACGGCCGATAATGCCACCTTATCTACGCCAACGTATTCTAAATTTGATACTGTAGATGATGCTTTATTTGGAAAGAGTGATGTTTTTCATAACCAAGCGACCTTAACAATTCCTTACACGGCCACAGCAGGTTCGGCCACACTTACGGTTAAATACCAAGGTTGTGCTGATAAGATTGGCGTGTGTTATCCGCCACAAACTAGAACTTTTACGGTTGATTTACCCGCACAAAGCGCAAGTCAATCAAAAGAAAAACCGAGTTCTCTCTCTGAATTAAATTCTTATTTAAAAGCCGATGATGAGCAGCCTGAGCTATTAGAAGCCAGTAAGGCTTTTGCTTTTGCAGATAATATAAATAAAGACGGTCAACTAGAACTGAACTGGAATATTGCTCACGGTTATCATCTATACCAAGATAAGATCAAAGCCTCAGTAATTAAGGGCGATGCTACGATTGGCGCTTTACAATTACCTAAAGCCGAGCAAATTGATGATCCGTTATTTGGTAAAACCATGGTTTACCATAACAATTTGTCAGCCTCTTTGCCTATAAGTGCTATTACAGGCACAGCCACTATTCAAATTGTGTACCAAGGTTGTTCAGCCGAAGCAGGCGTTTGTTACCCACCTATTAAAAAACAAATTGAAGTTAACGCTTCAGCTGTAAACACAACAGTAAATAGTCAAACAGCAGGTGCAACAACAAGCAATGTAAATAACCAAGAACTATCAGAAACGGATCAAATTGCAGACACTCTTAAAAACAGCAGTGTTTGGATTGTTATTGCGACCTTCTTTATATTTGGTTTATTACTCGCGTTTACGCCTTGTGTATTCCCAATGATTCCAATCTTGTCCAGTATTATTGTTGGCCAAGGTGATCAACTCACCACTCGACGTGCATTTGTTATGTCATTGGTATACGTACTTGCCATGTCGGTAACCTACACGGTAGCGGGTGTTTTAGCAGGTATGTTTGGTGAAAACTTACAAGCCGCTTTCCAAAACCCATGGATAATTGGTAGCTTTGCCGCTATTTTCTTATTGTTAGCTTTATCTATGTTTGGTTTCTACGAGTTACAACTACCAAATTCGATACAAACAAAATTAACCAATATTTCTAACAAACAACAAGGTGGAACCTTAACGGGTGTGGCTGTAATGGGCTTTTTATCGGCCTTAATTGTTGGCCCTTGTGTTGCTCCACCTTTAGCAGGTGCATTAATTTATATTGGTCAAACTGGCGACGCTCTTTTAGGCGGAACCGCCCTGTTTGCCATGAGTATGGGTATGGGCTTACCACTGCTTCTACTAGGAACATCAGCAGGTAAACTATTACCAAGAGCTGGCGCATGGATGGACAATGTAAAAGCCGTCTTTGGTGTTATGCTAATTGGTGTGGCTATTTGGATGGTAGAGCGTATTGTGCCACCTGAAGTAGCGATGCTAAGTTGGGCAATTCTATTTATTATGTCAGCCGTTTATTTAGGTGCATTTGAAAGTACTGCCGAAAAATCAGGTTGGTTAAAACTTATTAAAGGTTTAGGTTTAGCTTTATTCCTTTACGGCACAATACTACTGGTTGGTCTACTAGGTGGTAGCACACAAATGTTTCAACCATTAAAAGTATTTCAAGGAGGCGGTTCTCATGCCCAAGCTCAATCAGCACATTTAACGTTTAAAACCATTAAATCTGCCGATGATCTTAAAGCCGAACTCGCCAAAGGCAACCCTGTTATGCTCGATTTTTATGCCGACTGGTGTGTAAGTTGCAAAGAAATGGAAGCCATGACCTTTACCGATCCTGCTGTTCACAGTGCTTTAAAAGGGGTTACCTTGTTGCAAGCGGATGTCACTGCTAACAATGACACGGATAAAGCTTTAATGAAACAGTTTGGTATTATTGGGCCACCTGCCATTTTGTTCTTTAACAGCGCTGGTGAAGAACAAAAAGCACAAAGAGTGGTTGGGTTTAAAAAGCCAGAAGCCTTTACGAGCAATATAAATAAAGCTTACAAATAATATTTTTATCTTTTAATATTGCGCCCCTTAAAAAAGGGGCGTAATACCTCCTAGTTTTAAAAAATCATTCAAACATTCTTCACAATAGTCATCTCTTTACGCACAATTTTCTTATTTCATCTTAAAAATGCTTAAACCTAAATTTTTATTCATTTCTATCACTTTCAATACAGAACGCATCATTTCACGTAAAAAACCTTTAGGTTTTATTGTTATTTACATAGAGATATAGAAACACTTACGTTATAATTCAGCCATTAAATTTACTTGTAAAGACTTTAACAAAGGCAAGTTATGGCAACTATTCTCGTTATTAACGGACCAAACCTTAATATGTTGGGACGACGTGAACCTGAAATTTACGGAACAGAAACTCTAGAAGACGTTATTGAAAACTTGCTAGAACTCGCTGATGAGTACAATGTTCGTTTGCTTGATTTTCAAAGCAACGCCGAACATGAAATTGTAGAGCGAATTCATCAAGCAATGGATGATGGGACTAACTACATTATTATTAACCCTGCCGCCTTTACTCACACAAGCGTAGCCATTCGTGATGCTTTAGCCACAATTAATGTGCCTTTTATTGAAGTTCACTTGTCTAACATTCATAAGCGTGAAGAATTTAGACATCATTCCTATTTTTCAGACTTAGCCGAAGGCGTTATTGCGGGCCTGGGAACTAAAGGTTATCAATTAGCTTTTGAAGCCATTATTGACAAGTTAGAAGACTAAGCTGTCACCGTAAAAAACATAAAAAAATTTAACCCTATTCAACCTGAATAACTTGTAAATACAAGCTATAAAAATAAAAAACCAGAGGATTCAAAATGGATATTCGTTCAATTCGTAAACTAATTGAAATTGTAGAACAATCAGATATTGCAGAAATTGAGATCAAAGAAGGTGAACACAACATCCGTATCTCACGTAGTAAAGAACAAGTATTTGTTCAAGCTCCTACTGCAATGGCTGCGGCTCCAGCGGCCGCTGCCGCTGCTCCAGTTGCCCCTACGGTAGCAGCAGAAGCCCCTGTTTCAAACGAAGCAAATGGACACAAAGTAACCTCTCCAATGGTTGGTACTTTTTATTCTTCTCCATCACCTGATGCTGGCGCATTTGTTAAGGTCGGTGATAAGGTTGCTGAAGGCGATACACTTTGTATTATTGAAGCCATGAAAATCATGAACCCTATCGAATCTGATAAAGCTGGAACAATCAAACAGATTGTTGGCGTAAATGGTGAGCCAGTTGAATTTGGTCAAACGCTATTCGTAATTGAATAAGGAAAGCAATATGATCGATAAAATTCTAATTGCTAACCGTGGCGAAATTGCCCTTCGCGTATTAAGAGCCTGTAAAGAATTAGGCATTAAAACTGTCGCTGTTCACTCTACAGCTGATGCGGAATTAAAACATGTTTTATTAGCGGACGAATCTGTTTGTATTGGACCTCCATCATCAACAGATAGTTATTTAAATATGGCGGCCATTATTTCTGCTGCCGAAGTCACTGATTCGAGCGCGATTCACCCAGGTTACGGTTTCTTATCAGAAAACGCCGACTTTGCAGAACGTGTTGAAGAAAGTGGTTTTGCCTTTATTGGTCCTAAAGCAGAAACCATTCGTATTATGGGTGACAAAGTGTCTGCCATTCGCGCAATGAAAGCCGCTGGAGTACCGACAGTACCTGGTTCAGGTGGCCCTTTGGGTGAAGACGATGCCGAAAACCATCGTATTGCTAAACAGATTGGTTACCCAATTATCATCAAAGCTTCTGGTGGCGGTGGCGGCCGTGGTATGCGTGTTGTACACACAGAAGCTAACTTGCTTAAATCTATTCAGCTTACAAAATCTGAAGCGGGTAGTTTTTTTGGTAATCCAGAAGTGTACATGGAAAAGTTCTTAGAGAACCCACGCCATGTTGAAATTCAGGTATTAGCCGATGGTCAAGGTAACGCCGTTCATTTAGGTGAACGTGATTGCTCTATGCAGCGTCGTCACCAAAAAGTTGTTGAAGAAGCCCCTGCTCCAGGCGTTACTGAAGAACAACGTAATAAAATTGGCCAAGCGTGTGTAAATGCATGTATTGAAATTAACTACCGTGGTGCCGGAACCTTTGAATTTTTGTATGAAAATGGTGAGTTCTATTTCATTGAAATGAACACACGTTTACAAGTGGAACATTGCGTTACAGAAATGGTAACCGGTATTGATTTAGTTAAAGCGCAAATCGAAGTTGCTGCTGGTATGAAATTAACACTGACACAAGAAGATATTCAAATAAAAGGCCACGCCATTGAGTGTCGTGTCAATGCTGAAAACCCTTCTAAAAACTTTATGCCATCGCCAGGTAAAATCAATAGATTGCACTTGCCAGGTGGTTTAGGTGTACGTTGGGACTCTCACATTTATACAGGCTATTCTATCCCACCACATTACGATTCTATGATTGGTAAATTAATCTGTTTTGGTAGTTGTCGTGATACCGCTATTGCTCGTATGGATAGTGCATTAAGTGAGTTGGTTATTAAAGGAATTGAAACCAATATTCACTTACAGCGTGAAATCATGAATGACGGTGGATTCCAAGATGGTGGTCGCAATATTCATTACTTAGAAGAGCGTTTAGATCATTTAGTTTAACCTCCTTCTGTCTTTATTAACCACGAAGACACGAAGGCACGAAGTAAATCATGTACAAATATACGTTTTACCAGGCCTGGTAAATTTAAAAATTTGTTATTGATATTAAAAGATTCCCTCTTTTAACTTCGCGCCTTCGTGTCTTCGTGGTTTTTACTTATTTATTTTTAAAACCCAAACTTTAGGATTTGTTATGGCTTGGATTCAAATTAATACGGTTGTGCAAGAAGCAATAGCAGAACCATTATCGGATGCTTTTATGGAAGCCAATGCCGCTTCTGTTACCTTTGAAGATGCCAAAGACCAACCTATTTATGAGCCTGAAATTGGTACCACTCCTATTTGGGGAAACACCAAAGTCATTGGTTTATTTGATGCCGATGTAGACAGTAAAGCCATTATTGATATGCTTATTCAAATCGTTCCTGATTTAAAGGCCTCGCAATTTAAAGTGGAACAATTGGAAGATAAAGATTGGATAAGAGCCTGGATGGATCAGTTTAAACCGATGCTTTTTGGTAATAACTTATGGATTGTGCCTAGCTGGACAGACGCGCCTCAACCTGAAGCTGTTAATCTTTATTTAGACCCCGGCATGGCATTTGGAACAGGGACACACCCTACTACTTCATTATGTTTAACTTGGTTAGATAATCATGCGCCAAAAGATTTAAGCGTGATTGACTACGGTTGCGGTTCAGGTATTTTGGCTTTAGCCGCTCAAAAATTAGGCGCCAAAACTGTATCTGGTACAGATATTGACCCACAAGCGATTACCGCAAGTATCGAAAACGCCAAACGTAATAATGAAACCATTCCATTTGCCTTAGTTAAAGATTTTAATGCTGAACCAGCTGACGTGATTATGGCGAATATTTTGGCTGGGCCTTTAAAAGAGCTCTCTTCAGAATTTGATCGTTTACTAAAACCCGGAGGAACCTTAACCCTATCTGGACTTTTAGCGACTCAGGCTGATGACCTTATTGCTCACTATAAAACCATTGGTATTACCTTAGACACGCTTCAAACCAAAGAAGAATGGGGTTTGTTATCGGGTAAAAAACTGGCTTAAAGGCGTTTTAATTTGCTTTTAATATAGTTTTAAACACATAATCAAATCCATTTTAGCAGGCCTGGTACCAGGCCTGCTAAAACGCAACTTATTCATTACATAAAATCAATTCATGTTAAAAATTGGCCCATATCAGTTTGAACACAACATTGTACTTGCCCCCATGGCAGGTATTACTGACGCTGTTTTTCGTAAAATGTGTCGTGCCAATGGTGCAAGCTATACCTTGGCAGAAATGGTGGCTTCTAAAAAAGAGCTTTGGCAATCTAAAAAATCGTCCACTCGCCATGTCAATACCAATGATCCAGAACCACGCGCAGTACAACTTATAGGTACAGATCCACAAGAATTAGCCGATGCTGCTAATTGGCAAGTTAGCCAAGGTGCACAAATCATTGACCTTAATATGGGCTGCCCTGCCAAAAAAGTATGCAGTGTTTCAGCTGGCTCCGCACTTATGGCGGATCCTGCAAAAGTGAAAGATATTTTTCAAGCTGTGGTTGGCAGCGTTAATGTACCCGTTACCGTAAAAACTCGCACTGGTACAGATATTGACAATAAAAATGCTCTTGAGATTGCTCAAATTGCCGAACAAGAAGGTTTACAAGCCATTACCATTCACGGCCGAACTCGCGAAGCTAAATTTGCAGGCCATGCCGAATATGACACCATTAAAGAAGTGAAACAACAGGTAAATATTCCCGTTATTGCAAATGGTGATATTTGCACCCCCGAACAAGCTGATTTTGTATTAAAATACACGCTTGCTGATGGCATCATGATTGGAAGAGCTGCGCAAGGTTACCCTTGGATATTTCGTGAATTAAATCATTACCTTAAAACCGGTACACAGCTTAACAAACCCACAATAGCAGAATTTAAACTGGCTATGTTTGAACATACCCAAGGTTTACACGCTCTGTATGGTGAAATGTTAGGCGTAAGAATTGCCAGAAAACATATTGGTTGGTATGCACAACATTTACCGAATGGTTTTTTATTACGTAAAGAATTTAACCAATTAAATTCAGCTACAGAACAATTAACATTACTTAAAAACTATTTTGAACAACTCTAAAACAGACTTTGTTTCAAAAACACACACAGGCAAAAATATTACAATGACAAAATCAAGAGTAGACAAACATATCACTCCCAAGTCATTGTGTCTAAGTGAACAAGTCAGCATAACATTAAACGCCTATTTTGAAACGCTGGCCGATGAAAATGCCACTGACGTATATGAAATGGTCATTCAGCAGGTTGAAAAACCCATGATTGAATTTGTTCTACAACAAACAGAGAACAATCAAACACATGCCGCAAATATTTTAGGGATTAACCGCAATACCCTAAAAAAGAAAATGCAGAAATACAATCTCGTTTAGCTCAATTTTAAATAGCCAAACGAAACAAACACAATTTAATAATTTTTTTTGGAGAACCAAAACCATGAAACCAGTACGTCGTGCTTTGATAAGCGTTTCAGATAAAACAGGCATTTTAGAATTTGCCAAATCCCTTGTTGCAATGGACATTGCCATACTATCTACAGGCGGGACTTACAAAGTGCTTTCTGAAGCAGGATTAGCCGTCACTGAAGTATCTGAATACACTGGTTTTCCAGAAATGATGGACGGTCGTGTAAAAACACTACACCCTAAAATTCATGGTGGGCTTTTAGGCCGCCGTGGTACAGACGACGCTATTATGGCAGAACACGGCATTGATGCCATTGATATGGTTGTAGTGAACCTTTACCCTTTTGAAGCCACCGTAGCCAACCCTGATTGTAAATTAGAAGATGCCGTTGAAAACATCGACATTGGTGGGCCAACCATGCTGCGTTCAGCGGCTAAAAACCATAAAGACGTAGCCGTAGTAACAGATCCTAAAGATTACATTCTGATTTTAGATGAGTTAAAAATCAACGGTGGCATGTTATCGCACGCGACTCGTTTTGATTTAGCCATTAAAACCTTTGAGCAAACGGCTCGTTATGACGGCGCTATCTCAAACTACTTTGGCACCATGTTTTCTGAAAATAGAGACGATAATTTCCCACGTACTTACAACACACAGTTTGTTAAAAAACAATCTATGCGTTATGGCGAAAACCCACACCAAAATGCTGCATTTTATACTGAACGTGAACCGTCTGAATCGTCTATTTCAACGGCAACACAAGTTCAAGGTAAAGCGTTGTCTTTTAACAATATCGCCGATACAGATGCCGCATTGGAATTAGTAAAAACCTTTACAGAAACCGCTTGCGTTATTGTTAAACACGCTAACCCATGTGGTGTTTCTATTGGTAAAACACAGTTTGAAGCCTACGACCGTGCTTATAAAACAGACCCAACCTCTGCCTTTGGTGGCATTATTGCGTTTAACACTGAACTTGATGCTGAAACCGCTAAAGCCATTGTTGAACGTCAATTTGTAGAAGTCATTATTGCTCCAACGGTTTCAGATGAAGCCAAAGAAGTGGTAGAAGCCAAACAAAATGTTCGCCTATTAGCCTGCGGTGAATTAGGAGCACAACAAGCGGCTTACGACTACAAACGTGTAACCGGTGGTTTATTGGTTCAAGACCGTGACTTAGGTATGGTGAACGAATCAGACCTTAAAGTGGTAACCAAAAAAGCGCCAACAGCAGAACAAATGAAAGACCTAATGTTTGCTTGGAAAGTTGCTAAATTTGTAAAATCTAATGCCATTGTTTACGTTAAAGACGGTATGACAATTGGCGTGGGAGCAGGTCAAATGAGCCGAGTATACTCTGCTAAAATTGCCGGCATTAAAGCCGCTGATGAAGGATTAGAAGTCCCTGGTTCAGTTATGGCTTCAGATGCCTTCTTCCCATTCCGCGACGGAATTGATGCCGCTGCAGAAGCAGGAATTACCGCAGTCATTCACCCAGGTGGATCAATGCGAGATCAAGAAGTGATTGATGCCGCAGATGAACACGGAATAGCAATGGTGTTTACAGGGATGAGACACTTCAAACACTAACTTTGCCTGTCGGAAGGGCTTATTTACTTGATCTCTGCGTTGGATTGGAACTTCCGATGCTCACGTACAAAAGTACGCTGCGCTTCGGCTCTCCAACCCGCCTTGACCTCAAGCAAAACGCTCCTTCCTATATCGCATTTGAAAGACAATAAAGAAATGAAGCGAAAACGCTCATTACTATGTTTCACATGTTTTAAAACACGAACACTTAAATTGCTTTTTAGGCTAATGGCTCAAAAAGTCCTTAAATACAAATTTTTTATAATGCTTTTGGGTATTTTTAAATTTGTCTAGGCAAGGCAAAAAATGTGAGCTTACACATTGTAAGTGACCATTTTTGAACGCAGCATAGGCAGATTTAAAAATTCCCAAAAACATTATCCAGAGAAAAAAAGAGAAAAATCATGAGAGTATTGATTATTGGTGGTGGCGGTCGTGAACATGCCTTGGCTTGGAAAACCGCTCAAGCAGTTGACGTAACAGAAGTATTTGTTGCACCAGGTAATGCAGGTACGGCTTTAGAGCCAAATTTAACCAATGTAAATATTGCCGTTGATGATTTACCAGGTCTGGTAAATTTTGCTAAAGACAATCAAATTGAACTTGCCATTGTTGGCCCTGAAGTACCTTTAGTGCTTGGTGTGGTAGATGCGTTTTCTAAAGCGGGTCTTAAATGTTTTGGCCCGACTGCTGGCGCTGCTCAGTTAGAAGGTTCTAAAGCATTTTCTAAAGATTTTTTAGCCAAGCATAATATTCCAACTGCCGCCTATGATGTTTTTACAGAAATTGAGCCGGCTCACGCTTACTTGGATAAAGTGGGCGCGCCTATCGTTATTAAAGCTGATGGTTTAGCCGCTGGTAAAGGTGTTATTCTTGCCGATACTGTGCAAGAAGCTAAAGAAGCCGTTTCAGATATGCTTGCCGGTAATAAATTTGGTGATGCAGGTTCTCGCGTGGTTATTGAAGAGTTTTTGGTGGGTGAAGAAGCCAGTTTTATTGTAATGGCGGACGGTAAAAATGTATTGCCAATGGCCACTTCGCAAGACCATAAAGCACGCAATAATGGCGATACAGGACCAAACACAGGTGGAATGGGAGCTTATACACCTGCTCCAGTAGTCACCCGCAGTATTCACAATCGCATTATGGATGAAGTCATTTATCCAACCATTGAAGGCATGGCAAAAGATGGCTTGCCTTACACAGGCTTTTTATACGCCGGTGTCATGATTGATTCTACTGGTGCACCAAAGGTATTAGAATTTAACTGTCGTTTTGGTGATCCAGAAACACAACCAATTATGATGCGTTTAAAATCAGACCTACACACTCTATGCCTAGCGGCAATTGATGGTAAATTAGATACTGTTTCAGCTAAGTGGGATAGCCGTGCCGCTTTAGGTGTGGTTATGGCTGCTGGTGGTTACCCAGATGAATACCGTAAAAATGATGTTATTACTGGTATTGAAGATGCCAATGCTTCTGATTTAAAAGTGTTTCATGCTGGCACTGCGGTTAATGACAATAATCAAATCACCACGTCTGGTGGCCGAGTATTATGTGTTACCGCTTTGGGTGAAAACGTAACCGCCGCACAAAAACGTGCCTATGAAGGCGTTGCCCAAATTCACTGGGACGAGGCTTATTACCGTACAGATATTGGTCATAAAGCCGTTTCAAGAGAAAAATAGAGTACCTTTTAATTACTCTATTCATTGAGCAACATCAAAAAGGCGTTGAGAAAATTCTCAATGCCTTTTTTTATTGTCTATCCTTTTCTAAATAATGGCCTGTACATTGCTTAAATCTCAGTCATACTAAACAGGTACACGATAAGTACAATACTCATAAAAGAAAGGATTCCTTCATGTATATTCCTGGAACACTACGAAAGGAAAGCATTATGCCAATGGATAGCGTACATAATTATTTTGAACGACTGGTGTTTAATGAGATTAAAGAACACTATGCTGATAAATTTGAAGACCACAATGCACTGGCAGATGTGGCATGCATTGCTTTAAACCGTATTGCACCACGTTACATTCGTTACGATATTGATATGTCTTTTTACATGTCGGTTGATGAACACATTGCGGTAGAAAATAAAGTTAAAAAAGCGGTTAAAAAAGCCTACAAAAAAGTAAAACGTTTTGAACGTGAAAAAGAACAGGCTTAGTCTTTTTAAATCATTGATTTTTAGACATTAAAAAACCCACTTTCCTAATAGAAAAGTGGGTTAATACTTAAATAGAAACTCAAGTACAAGTCCAAAAACTAATTAAAGCTAATGTCGTTACCTTGCATTTCAATATGTACTGTTGCCCCTGGGCTATAATCTCCTTTTAGGATTTTTTGCGCCAGTGGGTTTTCAATACGTTGTTGAATTACGCGTTTTAAAGGTCTTGCGCCAAATACTGGGTCAAAGCCTTGTTCTCCAATTACATCTAATACCGCATCGGTAACCTGTAAACTTAAGTCTGAATGCGCCAAACGTTCACGTAAGCCTTGTAGCTGAATATTGGCAATAGAGCGAATCTGTTCTTTTCCTAATGGATGGAACACCACAATATCGTCAATTCGGTTAATAAACTCTGGTCTAAAGTAATCACCAACCACTTCCATTACATCGGTTTTCATTTCATCATACGTTGCCACTCCGGCCTTCTCTTGAATGACTTGAGAACCTAGGTTAGAGGTCATAACGATTACTGTGTTTTTAAAGTCTACCGTACGCCCTTGTCCATCGGTTAAACGACCATCATCCAATACTTGTAATAAAATATTAAAAACATCCGGGTGCGCTTTTTCAACCTCATCTAATAAAATAACTGAATAAGGTTTACGGCGAACCGCTTCGGTTAAATAACCACCTTGCTCATAACCTACATAGCCAGGAGGCGCTCCGACTAAACGGGCAACGGAATGTTTTTCCATAAATTCTGACATATCAATTCGCACAATGGCGTCTTGAGTATCAAATAAAAAGTCCGCCAATGATTTGGTTAGTTCTGTTTTACCCACACCTGTAGGCCCTAAGAATAAGAATGATCCATTTGGTCTATTTGGATCTGACAAACCTGCACGTGAACGACGAATCGCATCTGATACAGATTTAACCGCTTCATCTTGACCAATTACATTTTTAGATAACTCTTCTTCCATACGTAACAACTTGTCACGCTCACCTTCCATCATGCGTGATACAGGAATACCTGTCCAACGAGCAACCACTTCGGCAATTTCTTCTTCGGTTACCTTATTACGTAATAAATGCGAACCTTCAGCTTCTTCTGCTTCATTTTCAGCCGCTTCGGCCGCTTGAATTTTAGCTTCTAAATCAGGAATAGCACCGTATTGAATTTCTGACATTTTAGCTAAATCACCAGAACGTCTTGCGGCTTCTAACTCAATGCGCGCGGCTTCAAGTTTCTCTTTATATTGTTGAGCACCTTGCAAAGCGGCTTTGTCTTTTTTCCAAATTTCTTCTAAGTCCGAATACTCTTTTTCTAGCTTTTTGATTTCATCTTGTAAAATGTTTAAGCGTTTTTTAGAGGCATCATCTTTCTCTTTTTTAAGCGCCACTTGTTCAATTTTTAACTGAATTAAACGACGATCTAATTTATCCATGACCTCAGGTTTTGAGTCAATTTCCATACGAATACGCGAGGCCGCTTCATCAATTAAGTCGATCGCTTTATCGGGTAATTGACGGTCAGTGATATAACGTTGTGATAATTTTGCCGCTGCAACAATGGCAGGGTCAGTAATCGCTACCCCGTGATGCACTTCATAACGCTCTTTTAAACCACGTAAAATGGCAATGGTGTCTTCTTCAGTTGGTTCATCCACAATCACTTTTTGAAAACGGCGCTCTAAAGCGGCATCTTTTTCAATATTCTCACGATATTCATCTAAAGTCGTAGCACCAATACAGTGAAGTTCTCCACGCGCCAGAGCAGGTTTAAGCATATTACCGGCATCCATAGATCCTTCGGTTTTACCTGCTCCCACCATGGTATGAATCTCATCAATAAAGAGAATGACTTGACCTTCTTGCTTTTCTAAATCTTTTAACAAAGACTTTAAACGTTCTTCAAATTCACCACGGTATTTAGCGCCAGCTAACAGGCCTGCTAAATCTAATGAAAGTAAACGTTTGTTTTTTAATCCTTCTGGCACTTCACCATTAACAATTCTTTGCGCTAAACCTTCTACAATGGCGGTTTTACCTACACCAGGCTCACCAATTAATACCGGATTGTTTTTGGTACGACGTTGTAATACTTGCACGGCGCGGCGAATTTCATCGTCACGACCAATCACTGGGTCTAATTTACCCTGCTCTGCTCGTTCAGTTAAATCAACGGTATATTTATCTAACGCTTGTCTGTTTTCTTCTGCATTTTGATCTTGCACGCTTTCGCCTCCTCGTACATTTTGTATTGCATCATTTAAAGCTTGGGCTGTTGCACCCGCTTTTTTTAATAAAGTTGCTGCGTAATCAGATGTTTCTAATAACGCGGGATAAAACAGTTCACTGGCGATATAGGCATCACCATTTTTTTGAGCTTGTTTATCCATTAAATTTAAAATTTTGCCTGATGCTTGTGATAACTGCACATTACCATCTGCACCTGTCACTTTTGGCAAACTGCTAATTTTTTCAGCCACAGTTTGTTTTAATAACGGCACATTAATATTAGCAAGTTGCAGTAAATTAGCCGTTTCATCCATTAAGGCCAATAAAATATGCACCGGTTCAATATATTGATTGTCATGACCAACAGCACTGGATTGCGCTTGCGCCAAAACACTTTGAAATTGGGTGGTAAATTTATCCATCATTTGTGACAAACTCCTTAATTTTTTTATTATTTATACTAAGGTAATGGGGATGAATCTTAAATTTCAAAGCTAAATTTAAGTATTTACAAATAAATATCGACAAACATCACCTAAAAAGGTGGGAGTTTTATATGATAACTTCTTAAAATAACTCTAAAAAGTTTATACTAATAACTCTACTTACCTGAAATGCTTAATGAAATGCCTAACTTATGACGAAAGAATTTAGTACGATTGATTTAAACATTCTGTTCGATAACATGGATGATGCGGTTTATCTGCTTGATCCAGTTAGTTCAAATGTTTTATGGTGCAATCGCTGTGCTTATGAAGATTTAGGCTACGAAAAACACGAAATTCTTAATCACTCTGTTCTTAGCCTGCAAAGCCATGTAATTGGTCTGCCACAATGGACAGAAGTCGCACAAGTCATCCGAGATAATAAATCTTATACCTTTGTAGGCAATCATCAACATAAAAATGGTGGTGATATTTCTGTTGAAATCATTACCACTGTTTTCAATTACCAAAACCAAGAATATTTTCTCTCTGTAGCTCGTAATATTGGCAACCGTTTAGCGCACGAAAAAGAACTCAATACTCGTGACCATAGAATTTGGTTTGCTCTCAATGAAGCGTCAGATGGAATGTGGGAATGGGAAATTGACACAGGCAAGGTTTTTTTTAGCCCACAATTAAAAAAGATGTTGGGTTATGGCCCAGATGAAATGGCTCCTACTTTAGAAACATGGAGCAGCAACATTCATCCAGAAGATCTTGAATTTGTAATGGCCTCAATCAATGGACACCTTAACGGTACACGTTCTCATTATGAGCACCAATATCGCTTAAGAAATCGTAATGGTCACTATATGTGGGTACATGATAAAGGCAAAATTTGTGAAAGAGATGAAACTGGCTACCCAATCATGATGGTTGGCATGGTTCATAACATCAGTAAGTTAAAACAGTTAGAACAACAATTAGAAAGCTTGGCTTCTGAAGATTTTTTAACCAAACTCCCTAATAGACGTTATGGTGAAGAAAAAGCGAAAAAACTCATTAAGCATGCAAATAAAAACAAAGAACATCTTTGTTTTGCCATGTTAGATTTAGACTATTTCAAACGTATTAACGATGAATATGGCCACAAAAAAGGCGATCAAGTTTTAGAGCTTGCAGCAAATCTTCTTAATAAATTTGCATACCCTAGTCACTTTGTTTACCGTTGGGGAGGTGAAGAATTTGTTTGTATTTTTACCAATACTTCATTGAATGAGATCGTTAAAATTACCGATGACATTCACCAGTTATTTGAAAATGCTAATTGGCAAAAACTTGGAATTGATAAACAGACCGTAAGTATAGGCATTGCGTGTACAGAACCTACCGCCATTAAAAATTTTGAAAGCCTTTTTAAACTAGCCGATTGTGCCTCTTATACCGCCAAGAAAAATGGCCGAAACCAAACCGTCATTGCAAATAAAAAAATTAAAGAAAAATGCTTTAAAGAAATTTAATTAATTTAAAACGCATAATCTCATTCACTTTTTAAACATTAACCAAAAAACTTTATTATGAACGAACTCTTTTTCCTAATTTCTAAGATTGCTTGGGCGCTATTAAGCCCTGGAAATTTAATTATATTTATCCTATTTTTAGGTTCGCTTTTACTTGTCTTTAATAAAGTGCGCACAGCAAAAATTTTATTTATTCCCACAGGTTTAATTGCGTTTGTATTGATGGTTTACCCTGTAAGCGATTATCTTATGAAACCGCTAGAATCACGTTTTAGCAAACCGCAAACCATGCCAAAACAGATTGATGGCATTATTGTTTTAGGTGGTGGAGAAGATTTAAAACGCTCTTTAAGCTGGAACGTAGCCGAACTAGGAATCGGTGGTGATCGGTATATTGGTGCGGCACATTTAGCCAAACTTTATCCCCAAGCCCCAGTTATTTTTACTGGTGGTAGTGGTTTAATGAGTTTACAAAATACCGCTGGTGAGGGCTCTATTGCAAAACAACTACTTACTACCATTGGTATTGACCCATCACGTTTAATTATTGAATCAAAATCACGCAATACTTATGAAAATTTTTTGTATAGCAAAGCACTATTACCTAACAAAAACGGGACTTACCTATTGGTCACTTCTGCCTTTCATATGCCAAGAGCCGTTGGTATTGCAAGAGTGCAAAATGTAAATGTAATTGCTTACCCTGTTGATTACCGCAGTAATTCAGACGCGTTACGCAAGATTGATTTTGACTTTTTTGATCACCTTAAAGCATTAGAACCTGCCTGGCGAGAATGGGTTGGGTTAACCGTGTATTACTTAACAGGTAAAACAAATAGAGTGTTTCCGAGTCAAATGCATTTTGAAACGATTAAACAAATGAAAACTGAACACTAATTCATATATGAAGACCAAGGCACGAGTCAAAACGCCGTTAAAAATTGCTAAATTCGTCTAATTCTTGTTGAGTAACTTGCTAATATCTTGTTAATAGCTGGCTAATAGCTGCATTATTCAATGTAAACAGGCAAATTTTATCGTATTTATCCTGCCCACTTTTTTCGTGCAAAAGTCGTATATAGAAGCTATTTCAATCAAATAAAAATAAAAAGCCCAATTTACCAGGCCTGGTAAATTGGGCTTTGATCTATTTTTAATAACCGCTAATGAAATTACTTACCGGCGAGTAAAGCATCCACTTCTTGTTTTTTCTTAACCATCATTTGGTTCAGTTTTTTATACTGTTCAGCGGATAGTAACTTTTTAACAAAACCATGACACTTCATTTTACCTTGTGTAATTTTGGTACGTAAAGACTGAATTTCAGTATTACGTTTCATAATATCATCCATTGAAGCACCATCAAAAGCCGCTTGGTATGCTTCTTTTTCTAGTTTATTAATCTTTTTAACAATCAATTGTCCTTTAGAAGCCTTATCCTTACGGAATTTATTTATAGCGGCGCATTGGTCACCACTTAAACTTAATGCTTCTTGACTATTGGTTAATACCGGTAAATAGTTGGGCATGTAATTAGCATGTAAATTTGCTCTAATATTCTGAATAGTCGGTGTGACTTTTTCACACATAACGCCTGAATTGTCTGCCATTGAAATTGCTGGTACTGTCGCTGCCGTGCTGACAACTAAAGCTAAAATTAGTTTACGCATTAAGATTCACTCCAAAGTGAGAATTTAGTTAAATAAAAATTTACGTACTAATCATAATCAAAATAGCACGCATCATCAAGTTTTTTTATACACACATAAAAACAATGGTTATGTAGTTTTAAGTAGAAGTCGACCTATCATCACTAAAAACAAAAAAACCGAGGTAAACTCGGCTTTGTGTTAAACAGTAACTAAAACGGTTCAGATTACATTCTCGCTTTTAAATGCAAACCTCTTCTCAATTAAATCACTTTGGAGAAACGATTTGCAGTGCCTTCTTTTAGATAGGCGTCAAACACCATGCAGATATTACGAATTAATAAACGCCCTTTTGGCGTAATATAAATATCTTCATCGTTCATGGTTAATAATTCATCTTGCGCCATAGGCACTAAGTTTTGCAATTCTTTAGCAAAGTATTCTTTAAAACGAATATTCCAGGCCTGGTCTATTTGGGCAAAATTAAGATGAAAATGGCTAATTAAACGGGTAATGACATCACGACGTAGTTCATCATCTTCTGTTAATTGCACACCTCTAAACACCGCTAAATCACCGGCATCAATCGCATCATAATAATCAGCCAGGCTTTTTCGGTTTTGGGCGTAAGTGTTATTGATTAATGAAATTGACGTTGCGCCCATTCCCACTAAATCACACTCAGCATGGGTAGAGTAGCCTTGAAAGTTACGATATAAGGTTTCATTACGTTGTGCAATCGCCAGTTCATCGTCTGGTTTAGCAAAATGATCCATTCCAATATACACGTAACCCGCTTCTAACAAACGTTGTGTTGTTGCGTGCAAAATAGCCAGTTTTTCATCCGCTGACGGCATATCCGCTTCATTCATTTTCTTTTGCGTTGGAAACATACTTGGCATGTGCGCATAGTTAAAAATAGAAAAACGGTCTGGTTCAGCTTCTAAAACCTTATCTAGGGTAGTAATAAAACCTTTCTCTGTTTGTAATGGCAAGCCATAAATTAAATCGACATTCACCGACATAAAGCCTGATTCACGCGCGCCTTCTAATACTTCAAAGGTTTCGGCCTGAGTTTGAATACGGTTAACCGCTTTTTGTACCGCTGGGTCAAAATCTTGCACCCCTAAACTCATGCGGTTAAAACCCAGTTCACGCAGTAATTTAACCGATTCACGATTCGCTTCACGCGGGTCAATTTCAATAGAATATTCACCCGAATCATCGTCATATAAATTAAAGTGTTGACGCGTTTTTTCCATTAACTGACGCATTTCATCGTTATTAATAAAAGTCGGTGTGCCGCCCCCTAAATGCAATTGCTCTACTTTGCGGCTATTATCAAATAAGGCAGATTGCATTTCGATTTCTTTAAATAAACGATCTAAATAGGGCGTGGTTTTTGAACGATCTCGTGTCCAAACTTTATTGCAGGCGCAAAAAAAGCAAACGGTATCACAAAACGGAATATGGTAATAAAGAGATAAACCTCGGCCAGAATCATTACTGCGTTGTACCGCTTCTTTATAGTCGGCAATACCAAATGCTTCATCAAACTGCACCGCCGTTGGGTATGAGGTATAACGTGGGCCTGATTGGTTGTAGCGTTTAATTAACGCTTCATCAAATTGAATTTTTTGTTGCATATACCCATCCCATGTTTTAATCACAATCAACCATTATTCGCTATGACTAGCCGTTATCGGTTTTTAAAGATTGGAATCATAATCTAAATTAACGCTTAGCAAGTTAATCTGCCTCAAGAGTTTTGCTTTTAATGGTTCTACTTTTAATTACTCATTAGCGACTAATTAACCAGGCCTGGTGAATTTTGCTGTTGCGTTGAAAATCTCTTGGCATGGTTTTATGGGTAATATTTTCAATATTACAGCCCTCTAAAGCCGCTTCATCTAATTTAAATTTACGCATATTATTTGAAAATATTAAGGTGCCACCAGGGTTCAGCAGTTTTAAAGCTTGTTCAATTAATACCACATGATCTCGTTGAATATCTAAAGTGCCTTCCATACGTTTTGAGGTTGAAAACGATGGTGGATCTAAAAAGATGACATCAAAGGTCGCCGTTGGATTTTCACTCTCTTTTGATAGCCAATCTAAAACATCGGCTTGTAAAAATTTATGTTCAGCAGAATCTTTATTGTGTGACATATTGTGGGCTAAGTTGTGTTCTGCCCAATACAAATAGGTTTTAGACATATCCACACTTAAACTGCTTTTTGCACCCATAACGGCGGCTTCAACGGTTGCGGTTGCGGTATAACAAAATAGGTTTAGCAGTGATTTTCTAACCGATTTTTGCGCCACTAAAGTACGTACATCACGATGATCTAAAAATAGACCCGTGTCTAAATAGTCGGTAAAGTTAACACGAATTTTGGCACCGTTCTCAATCACGGTGTAAAAATCGCGGCTATCGTCCAGTTTTTCATATTGTGATGTTCCCGATTGACGGCTACGCACTTTAAAAACAATTTGGTCAACTGGCACATCGGGGAATACATTAGGTAATGCCGCTAAAGCTTCATGCAAACGCTTTTTGGCTTTGGCTTTGTCCACCGTTTTGGGTGCGGCGTATTCATTTACAATTAACCATTGCCCAGCCTCTTCTGTTTGGTATAAATCTATTGAGAGTGCGTATTCGGGTAAATCGGCATCGTAAACTCGGTAAGCATTTATCTCGTTATTTTTAGCCCATTTTTTTAGCTGTTTTAAATTCTTTTTAATACGGTTACCCACCATAACCGCACCTTGAGAATCGGCAAGCTCTGGCATAACGGTGCTCACTTCTTGCACAATGTTTGCGCCACCTTTTAATGATGGTTCACGATGAAACTCTTCGGTAATATCAAAACGGAATAATTTACACTCCATTGGCCCGTTAAAAAAGTTATGGCTACGTTTGGCTTTAATCCCTAAATACATACCAAGTTCAGGGTTACAAGTTAATACTGCACCTTGCCAACCATCAAACTCATTTTTAAGGTATTTACCTAAATCGTTATAAATAACCTTAACTTCTTCAATTTCACCCAAACGTTCTCCGTACGGAGGGTTACAAATTACCAGGCCTGGTTGCCAATCGCCCCAACGACGTCCTTGTTCAACCGTCATTTGTTTAATTTCAATAGAATCTAAATAGCCCGCATTGTGAATCGCTTCTTCGGCAATATCTAATGATTTATGTGACGCGTCAGAACCATAAATATCGGGCAAGTTTCGCAAACCTTCGGCTTCACGCTCTTTGGCTTCTTCAATTAAATCATTCCACAATTTAGCGTCATGCAGTTTCCAAGAGTTTAATAACATCCGATTCACTTTTTCCAGGCCTGGTGCCAGGTCAGATGCCATCATTGCACCTTCTACCAAAAACGTACCCGAACCACACATTGGGTCATACAAACAACCGCCCTGCTTGGCAATTTCAGGCCAGCCTGCACGCATTAACAATGCCGCCGCCACGTTTTCTTTAAGCGGCGCTTTAACTTGTTGACCTTCACGGTAACCACGTTGATGTAAGCTATAACCAACTAAATCAATGCTTAACGTGAGCTTGTTACGGTTTAAATGACCATGCACGCGTAATTCAGGGTCTTCTGTATCCACTTTTGGGCGGTTATTGGTAATGCCTCTAAAATAATCGACAATCCCATCTTTAATTTTTAAAGCACCATAATGACTGTGGTCTATGCCCATCCCTTTACCTGAAAACGAAACCGCAAAACTACCAAATTCATCCATATGTGTTTGCCAATCAACGGTGGCAACTTGCTCGGTTAACTCTTCTTGCGTTTCCAGTTCTACTTCTAGCACGGTTACAAAAATACGGTTAGCTAAACGCGACCACAAGCAACTTCGGTAAGCAATTTCTAAATCACCCTCAAAGGTCACACCACGCGGTTGAGCTTTGACTTCGGTTGCACCAAAAGACATTAATTCTTCTCTTAGTAACTCACTTAAACCGCCTGGGGATGTGGCAAAAAATTTCATCATCTTTTTTCCATTATTTTGTTTGGTGATAGACCTTAATACAGTGCGTATTTATTTGTTACAGTTTTGTTCATGTACTAACAAACTGGGCCTTTAAAATATCTGTTAATTTTAAACTGTTTTGGCTTCAACTTTTATTTAGTTTCGGTAGAATAAGGTAATTATTACTCATCCTAAATCAAAGTTGATTATGTCAAACACAATACGCGGTTACGCCAACATTTTATTTGCCTCTGCATTACTGACATTTACTTTAAATGCCCAGGCTCAATCAGAGACGTTTACGCCATCAGACAGCGACTTTAAAGCCTGGATAGCTGAATTTAAAAAACAAGCACATCAAAAAGGAATTTCTCAACCTACTTTAGACTCCGCTTTTAAAAACGTAAAGCTTAATAAAAAGGTGCTTGAATCAGACAAAAAACAACCTGAATTTACCAAAACCTTTTTTGATTATTTTAACAGAGCGGTCAGCGATACCCGTGTGGCAAATGGTCAAAAAAACTACGAGGCCAATAAAGCCTTACTTGACCAAGTCACCAAAAAATACGGAGTGCCTGGGCGTTTTATTGTGGCCTTTTGGGGGTTAGAAACCAACTATGGTAGCTACACCGGTAAACTCCCCATTATAGAATCACTGGCCACCTTAGCCTATGACCCACGTCGCAGTCAGTTTTTTAGCACTCAGTTAATGAGTGCCTTAACCATTTTAGATAGGGGTGATGTACCGCTTAGCGAAATGAAAGGTTCTTGGGCGGGTGCTATGGGGCAATGTCAATTTATGCCTTCTAACTACGTGCAATATGCGGTAGATGGCGATGGCGATGGCAAAATCAATTTATGGGATAGCTTGCCCGATGTTTTTTATTCCGCAGGTAATTTTTTAAACCATTTAGGTTGGCAAGCTGAAGAAAATTGGGGACGAGAAGTCACCCTACCAAAAGGTTTTAACTATGCCTTGGCCGATAACAAAACCGCACGCAATTTAGCCGAATGGAAAAAAATGGGCATTACTTTAGCGGATGGTAGAGTTTTGCCTAATGAAGATATGCAAGCCAAATTACTGTTAGTGAGCGATTATAAAGGCCCAGCGTTTTTAGTTTATAACAACTTTAGAGTGATTAAACGTTGGAATAATGCTGACAAATATGCTGTTTCAGTAGGTCATTTAGCCGATCGTATTGTTAAGTTACCGCCTTTATCTAAGCAAAAACCAAAAGGGGATAAAGGGATTAGCTATGCAGAAATTAAAGAGATACAAACGTTACTCAATGCCTTAGGTTACGACGTTGGCAAACCCGATGGTATTGCAGGTAGTAAAACGCGCGGTGCATTACGCGAGTTTCAAACCAAACAAAATTTACCAGCCGACGGTTTTGCCAGCACCAGCATGCTAAAAGCATTACAAAAAGCCCAAGCTAAATAGCGTGTTTTGGCAGTAAAAAATTAACAACGGTGAGTTATCTAAAACCTTGCTTAACCACTGTTTTTTACTGCTATCTACGCCGTTTTACTTTACTGGTTTAACGTTTAAAGCGAGGTTGATTTGGCTCAACAAATTCATCATAAAACCGCTCAACAAACCGTGTCTAAATCAACACCGGGTTTTAACTTTTCTGTTCTTAATCATCAAAACGAGCAAAGTAATCAAACTACTTTATGTAACCACCCTGCCTACCTGTTTTGGAAAATGCAAAGCCAACTGACTAAACTGGGCAACAAACTCAACGCTCAAAAAAGAAGAAAACGTTAATTATTAACGACTAGCCCTGAGTGCTTATAGGTTGCTTTTTAATCAATAACTGACTAGACGCTATTGATAATAAACAATAGCCTAAAAAATAATAAAAACCGGTTTCTAACTCAATATTTGTTTGCAATAAAGCGGAATTGCCTGAGCTGGCTTTAATGGCTAAAAACGCAATAATTAAGGCCATAACAAACACATCTGCCATAGACCATTTACTTAAAAAACCACTGCTTAAGGCTAATTGTTTTCCAAAGCATTTAAAAAGATATGAACTCGCCAATAAAGCCAGTTTTAACGCTGGGACAAATATACTAAAAAACACAATTAAGAACGCCACTAACTGATTTCCGTCTTGCCACAAAGTTTCTGCCGTGCCTAGAATACTTTTAGCCGTATCTTGAATCACCACCGTGCCTGTTGCATGAATTTGATTCAATACTTCCATAGTCATTGGTAATAAAAAGTTAGGAATTGTGCCACTCTGTAAAATAGCCTCTTTACCCAAAACCGTTAACTCGCCTTTATCCAGCATAGTCGTCATATGCAAAACGGGTTCGGTAACACCTGGAATTAATAAGCCATAAGCACTAATAAGAAAAATAAAACCTAAAACTTGACGATAAAGCACAATAATAATTCTCAATTTTAGAAAGGTTTGATTATACGGTGTAAAATCATTTTGTAAATTTATGCGCTTTTACCAGGCCTGGTAAATCCTTAATTATTAACCCAATTAATTGATTATAAAATATAAACATTAACACCATAACTCGTGTAATTTAGTTTACAACCTGCCAACTGGCCTCAATAAGTGGTAAATCGTTATGCATTATTTTTGCATAAAAAATATCGCCAAGACTTATTTTGCCAACGCCTTTAGGCGTTCCTGTCATTAATAAATCATGATCTTCAAAGGTTAAAAACTCACTGGCATTGTCTAAAATAGCTTGGGGTTTATGTAGCATTAAATTGTATTCTGCTTTTTGAACCAAAACATCGTTAATATACAGCTCCATGCTCAAGCCTTGGCAGTCCCTATTAAACGGTACTAATTCACTTAAAACGGCGGATTTATCAAATGCCTTGGCTCTTTCCCACGGCAGACCTTTATTTTTAAGTTCTTGTTGTTTTTCTCTTTTAGTTAAATCTAAACCAAAACCAATACCCGCTAAATGACCCTTTAGAATTAAAAAGACGATTTCACCTTCAAAATGAATCGCTTCATGCGGGCTAAAGACGAGCTTGTTTGAAATCGCTGAATTGGGCTTAATAAAAAACACAGGTTCTGTGGGTGTTTCATTATTGAGTTCGGCAATATGCTCGGCATAGTTTCTGCCAATGCAAACGATTTTTGAAGGGTAAACGGGTTTACCAGCAAATAGAATTGAATTCATTTAAAGCGTTCCGTAGGTATTTAAGAGCACAATAAGATTGTAAACATAACGTTAATATTAAAGCCTGTTTAACTTATGCTTATGCTTATGCTTATGCTTGCGGAGTAATTACTGCCACAGGTTTTTACCAGGCCTGGTAAAACCTGTAACAGAGATTGATTGATTTTACATATTGAGACCTTTGTACGAGACAGGGGCACAAGAAAAACAAGATAGAATTCTTTAGATTTAGGCTAAAAAATACGCATAATAACGTGTTATTGGGCGGATTTTTTAACTTAAAGATAGAGGATTATAGCTGTTTTTATGTGTTCATGGTCTCGTGCAAAGGTCTCATATTAATAAATAGAGTTATTTATGAACGTTTAAACCATTTTTTACGATATATATTGATGGCACTTAATACTAAAATTAAAACACATAAAATTTGTAGCCACTTTGGCAACATTTCGTGGTGTGCTTGCATATTGGCAAGCAACTGCCAATCAAATTGCAGAATCAGTTTATCGAACAACCAGCCAGCTAACAAAGCAGAACTGGCAGTACCCAATAAATATATCCACATGGTTTTACGGCCAAGTAATTTAGAGATAATACCCAAAGTACCAATATTAGTTGCAGGGCCAGATAATAAAAACACCAACGCCACACCAGGCGAAATGCCCGCTAAAATTAACCCTACCGCAATGGGTGTAGAAGCCGTAGCACACACATACATGGGTATACCAATTAGCAACATAACAAGCATCGCAATAAAACCACTGCCCCATTGTGTTAAGAAATCTGTTGGTACATAGGTTTGAACGACTGCGGCAAAAAGTAAGCCTAATGTAAGCCAGCCAACAATGTCTCCTAGCATATCCATAAACGCAAATTCAATACCTTGCTTTGCTTTACCAAGCCAAGAAGAAGTCATTGGTTGATTAGAACCAGAACAACATGAATCAACAGGCTTGTCATTCGTTGAACCACAACAGGAATCACCCGCTTTGTCATTCGTTGAACTACAACACGAATCAACCGCTTTATCATTCGCTGAACCACAACAGGAATCAACAACAGTTTCACTATTTGAACCGCAACATGAAGTCGCCAATTTAGTCGGCTCAGTTTTTGTATCTGCTTCACGGTTAAATACAAAAACCAATACACCTGTAATAAATGCCGAAAACAAAGCACTCACCGTTCTGGCAATGGCCATAATCGGCCCCATTAAAGCATAAGTAACGCTAATAGAATCAACACCCGTTTCTGGCGTGGAAATTAAAAATGAAACCGTAGCTGATTTTGATGCGCCTGCTTGACGTAAACCTACCGCTGCAGGCACAACGCCACAAGAACATAATGGTAAAGGCGCGCCTAACAACGTGGCTTTGGAAATACTACCAAGCGAGTCTGCTTTTAAATGTTTATTCAGAAACTCGGTAGGTAACATGGTTTTAATTAAACCACCCAAAATCAAACCCAGCACCAACCAGGGTGCGGATTCTAAAGCCAAAGCAACAAAATTATTAATTAGCATTGGTAAATCCTTTTACATACTATTTTTAAAATGGATATCTTTAAGTGGATTTATCCTAGCAATTTACTGGGTTTCTCGCCACCACTATTATTACTTTTTCTTTTGTTTAAGGTTCTTTATAAACGCTACAAAATGTGGAAACAGGTTTGCAAATAAAGGGTTGGTTCTATTTTCCATTATTACACTGCCAAACAATTTAATACCAAGACCTAAAGGCGCAGCCGATTTTGGACTAAGATCTGGTCTTGTTTGTAATTTTTGTATTATTTCTAATACGTTATCATGGCTTTCAAAATCAAACTCAAAACGGTCATTATTTACTGCAGACCCATCAGGGTTTTGTGTGTGTTCAATACAGATTTTATAGTGATTTCTATTTTTCATAACGATGGCCTCTTGTTCTCACTGAGACCTTTGCACGAGACAGGGGCACAAGAAAAACAAGATAGAATTCTTTAGATTTAGGCTAAAAAATACGCATAATAACGAGTTATTGGGCGGATTTTTTAGCTTGAAGATAGAGGATTATAGCTGTTTTTATGTGTTCATGGTCTCGTGCAAAGGTCTCTCACTATTTAACTTTTTAGAAATTTTTCCATTCTAGGCTTAACACTCATTGTCATAACCAACATAATGACCAAACCTAAAGGCAATGACGCTAAAAAGCCTTGAAACCAAGCAGAGTAAAACATTTCAGTACTAGAAAAACCAAAAATATTGACTGCGGTACTAAACGCCAAAAGTGTTTCCATAATACAAGCCATAAACAATCCCATTAGCAAGTTGTGTTTAAGGGTTGTCATATTGGGTAACCACTTTTCGATTATGGTAGAAACCACTTTCATAATCAAAAGACCAACAGGAATCATAATTAAAGCTTTTAAGAATGAACTTAGCCAATCGCTAAAAAAAAGTAGCGTTATAGCCAGCATTGGTATAAGTCATAACACCTGTTAATGAACCTACTATCACCCCCAATAAAACAAAGATGGCCAACACTTTATAAATTATCGGGGTCTTCTTTTCTGTCGGACTTGAAAGTTCAGTTTGTATCGTCATAATCATTCTCCTATCTTGAAATCGTTTTAAATATAGTTGATAATAACAACTATATCTTAGCCTAGTTGACAATGTCAACTAAAATCTTAGGGGATAATTTTGATATCTGACAACAGTTCATTAGAAAACCTGTTTCAATTAGTACACGCATTAAAACGTCAACTGCATCAGCAAACTGATCAACTTAATGTTGATATTGCACACATGCATATTAGAGTCATTAAGGTCATCGATAAAAAACAGCCTTGTACCGCCAATGACATTATTCAATTTTTAGGACGTGATAAAGCCCAGGTTACAAGACTGATTAATATGCTGATTGAAAAAGGATTGATTACCAAAGAGATTAACCCCAATGACAAACGCAGCCAGTACTTAAATACCACTCAAGCGGGTGTCGATATACTTAATGAAATTAAAGAAATTGATAGTAAAACGGTACAAATAATGAGCCAAGGCCTAACCCCACATGAATTAGAAGAGTTTCAGCGCATTTCACAGATAATCACCAAAAATCTAAGTTCTGACTTAAACTAAATAAGATATAAAAAAATAAAATATAGAAAATTAAACTTAATCTGACAGTACAGGATTATTTAGTCGTTTTCATTAGAAGCATTCTTCAGTTAAAAACCTATAAGCCACAATTAAGCTTTGTTCTTTAGTAAGTGCTTGGGCAAATACCCAAACTCCCCTTGGAATAAATGGCGCGAAGTTCTTAGCGTAGAGAACGGTTAAACAATCTCGACTGTCCGAAGCTGAGCTTGCTCAGCAAGTTGCGAGATTGTCAGTGAACAGCTTAGAACTTGCCCATTTATGGAGCGGGGTTTGTTTTTTGGTTACTTTTTTGCCAAACTGCAAAAAGTAACGGGAAGCCTGATAGAAAATATCAAGGCGAAGTTATTAGATTAAAAAGGCTTCTCAACTACTGTGTAATGTAAGATTAAGTTGAAATTTTTATAAATAAAACCTACTCATACTTACAATGTTTTATTTGCATGATATTTTCTGAGGTTAATAAAGCTAAATGAGCACAGGCTAAATTCATACGCTTTTCGTATTCTGTCATCCTCTGCTTTAAAAGCTCTTCTCTACATTCACTCATTATGTTTTTTAAAATCAAAGCAAACTCCACTCCTTCTATAAGGTCTATACAGGCCAGAAACCTTACAATTCCATTTCATAATCGATTGACTTATTTATCCATTTCGTTAAACTAACAAACGTTAGTTAGTCAACTTCGTTAAATTTAAGGAAAATGCAAAATGAGAACCATCTTAAATAAAGTTTGGATTTATTGGTTTGTGACCGATATTTTATTAATACTCGATGTCTCGGGTTGGCATTATGGCTTGCCTTTGGCAACCGCTTTAACCGTTTTTCAAGCATTGCACTTTTATATAGAAACCAAATCGATCACCTCATTTCCTGTTCAAGTTCGCATTGCTTACGGCTTGCTATTAGCAATCGCTTTTTGGTCACCTATGTATACGATTGTTTTATATTTTGTCATTTTAGGTACCTCAGCCATGGTGCTATTTGACTACTGTTTCTTGGCGAGATTTATGTCTCTAATGCCTTGGAATCACAATAAAAAATATTCACTATCAATGATTTACCGTACTTTTATCAGTAAACCCGTTACTGGTTCTGTTCAAAAAAATTAACTCTTTAGGAGGCAACGATGTCTTGGTTTAAAAATACTTGGTTTAGAGATCCAAATGAAAAATATCTATTTATCAATGACACAGCAGTGCGCTATCGCGCTGGTATTATGCTGGCAATTCCGCTGTTTATGGCGTTAACACTGTTTGATGTACTTTATACTTCTCCGTGGATTGTTGATACAAACACCATAGAAGATACCTATGATATAAATGAAGCGTCACAAATCATTTATTCTGCTGAAATGACCCGCCGTACTTACGATTACACGGCACAAACCACACTATTGTTGTATGGTTTATTTGAATTAATCGCAGGTATGTTTGTATGGACATCACGCTTTTCACCCACCATTCATTTGGCGACTTATTTAGCCCGCAATAAAAAACCAGAATGGAAACCAATCACCCCAAAACGTTTTGCATGGGGCTTAGGGTTAACATTAGTTACCTTATGTTTGGTATTTTTTAACCCCGTTATTGTGGCTAATTGGGTAAATTCGCTCTTTGGTACAGAACTGTTGCCAACCACCTATAACTATATTCCTATTTGGTTTCCGGTAAATTTGGTTTGGGTTTGTATTGCATTAATGTGGTTTGAAGCTGTACTTGGTTTTTGTTTAGGTTGTAAAATACACAGTCTATTGGTATGGATGGGGATAATTAAAGAACCTTGCTATGCCTGTAACAATATAGATTGGGACGCCATTAAACGTAAACACGAAGCAACAGGACAAGCAAATACATGACAATAGGCAACACACAACAACGCATCTTAGAAACCTCTGCCGAACGTTTCGCTAGCAAAGGTTACGATGCGTTAACAATGCGAGATATTGCTACCGCTTGTAATATTAAAGCGCCTTCGCTTTATAATCATTTCAAAGATAAGCAAGAGCTGTATCAAGCAACGTTAAAGTATGTGTTTACTCACCAGGGGCAAGACTTAATCGCGTGTTTACAAACCAATCATCCAGCTGAACAAAAACTCGATCATTTTATTGCCCTAGCTTGCGAACAAATGGCCGCCAACCAAACTTTTCGTAAGCTTTTTATTCGTGAACTATTAGAACAAGATGAACAGCACTTACAGTTTTTAGCAAAAGAAGTTATGGCCGATGCCTGTTATGCCCTGCATGATGTGTTTATTGAACTAAAACCAAATTGCGATCCACACTTTCTCACAACCAGTTTACTTGCATTGGTGTTCTTTCATTTTCAAGCGAATTCTGTACGACTCTATTTACCCGGTGGTAACGAACATACGCTTTCACTTGAATATCTAACGCAAAATATTCAAAAGATGATTCGTCAACAACTACACGTTTAATGTCTTCCCTACTTAAACGTCTTTATTGAGATTTAAGTTGGGTGTGAGTTGTTGTTCACGTTGTTCGACTTCCCAAGGTAATAATTCTTCAGAATGATGAAGTTTGTGTAAATAGTGTTCAAAATGGTTGAGAATGTCGGTAATCATATTATGGCGACTGTAACCAAATACATCGTAAGCCTCTCCACCTTCTCTTAAAAAGACCTCTGCTCGATAGTAATACGACACCATGTCTTCAGATTGCTCTTTTTGCTCTAACATCATTTCTGATAAGGCAAAACTAGGCACAATACGCTCACATAATCGCACTTCGTAAATAAAGGGTACTTGTTCAGATTTAACCACTTCAATACGCGCTCTAGTAGGGTCGTTATCAATGTATACACTCGATTCCCAACCACGGCGTTTAAGCTCCAACTGAACCGTTTGCATGCTTTTGTAAGCGATATCATTGATAAAATCTGAAACCTCTTCTTTTTCAGGGTATTCAACCAGTTTAGATAATCGTTCTTTCCAATTGCTGCCATCCTGTTCAACCGTTTTACCACTATTACGCACTGCATTTTTAAGGCTTACATCTCGCTTGGTTTCAATAATGAGCGCTCGCCAAATGCCAACCATAGCAATTAACATAATAACGGCAAATGGTAATGCACTCACAATAGAAGCCGTTTGAAGGGCTTTTAACCCGCCAGCTAGTAGCAATACAGCCGCAACGCTTCCCAACAGGATTGCCCAGAAAACTCGTTGCCAAACGGGTGGTACGGAATCTCCTTTAGAGGCAAGTGAATCTAAAACTAAAGCGCCAGAATCGGCTGAAGTCACAAAAAAAGTAATGATTAAAAAGACCGCTAATACAGACATAAAACTACTTAAAGGCAAGTGTTCAAATAGTTTAAACAATGCAATCGCTTTATCGTTTTGTACAGCTTGAATAAAGCCTTCGTACCCTTCTTTCATAATAAAATGTAAGGCTGTATCGCCAAAGACTGAAAACCAAAAAAAGGTAAAAATGGTTGGCACGATCATTACGCCTAATACAAACTGACGAATCGTTCTACCTTTACTAATTTTGGCAATAAACAACCCTACAAAAGGCGCCCAAGCAATCGTCCACGCAAAAATAAAGACCGTCCAATTACCAATCCAATCACTAGATGAGTAGGCCTGTAAATTAAAGGTGCGCTCTACAATATTGCTTAAATAACTGCCTGTATTTTGTAAAAAGGTTTCTAAAATAAAAACCGTTGGTCCCGTTAAAAACACAAATAACATTAAAACAATTGCTAACCCAATATTAAGCAAAGAAAGACGCTTAATGCCTTTATCCATACCCGCTACAACAGATAAAGTGGCTAAACCAGTAATAATAGCAATGGCTATAATTTGTACCGTGGTGTCAATCGGAATGGTAGGAAATAGATAGTGAATACCCGCATTGATTTGTGTGACAGACAGACCTAATGTGGTGGCTAAGCCAAACACCGTACCCAAAATGGCAAAGGTATCAATACTATGACCAATTGGCCCATAAATACGATCGCCAATTAAAGGATACAGCGTGGAGCGCATTGAAAGTGGTAGCTTATGTCTAAAAGAGAAATACGCTAAAACCAGCCCAACTAAACCATAAATAGCCCAAATATGAAAACCCCAGTGAAAAAAGGCAATTTCCATTGCTTCTTTAGCGGCCCCAACCGTTTCAGATGGACCTTCAGGCGGTGTCGCGTAATGTAATACAGGTTCAGCCACCCCAAAGAAGAGCAATGCAATACCGTAACCTGCCGAAAACAACATCGCAAACCAGGCTATAAAAGAGTAATCCGGCTCAGAATCATCGGGACCGAGTTTTATTTTGCCCCAAGGTGAAATCGCAATAGAAATAATAAAGACTAAAAAGATAGCCACAACCAGCATATAAAACCAGCTAAAGTTTTGAGTAATTTCTGCTTGGGCTTGTGAGAAAAGCTGCCCTGCTAAATCTGGATTACTAAGGGTGCCTATAATTGTAAAAAAAATGACAAGAATAGCGGGAATAAAAACAGGGAGTAATATTGTTGATTTTAGACGAGAGGTTTCAGAAGCAGGCATAAATAAGGCTCTTTAGGAAATTACTGAAACCTTAACAAAATTGAGTTTCTTTGCAAGTTTCCGAGCTTATCTTTAATAAATAATTTTATGAAGACTCAAAACTAAAAACCTCAGAAGCTGTAAAGCCCTATCTTATAAACAAAAACGAGCATCGCCACACTACTGGGTTTCTGCATGACCTTTAACTTGCTGATTATAAACTTGATAATGCAACGTAAATATCTGATCAAAAAGCAGCGTAAATATAAACGTATACACCAAAAAAAATAGCAACAAAGCCGCTTCCATAATAAAAGCGTCCCACAAGCCAACACCATACCAAAACATAAATAGAGGCAAGCAAAGCAATACTAAGCCCCCTTCAAAACTCACTGCATGAACAATACGAACCGCTAAGGTACGCACTTTAATTTGCTTACGCACCTCCCACCATTCAAATGCCGTATTAAAAATATAATTCCAAACTACCGCAGTGGTCGACAGAATAATGGCTACAACTAACGAATCTTGAGAGTCGCTATTATTTAACAACATAAGAATAAGAGTTGAAAACAAAATAGCAATAACTTCAAAAAGAACAACGTAAACAATACGACGCTTAATAGGACTTAAGGTTATCAACGGAAAACTCCACAGAGCATGTAACGCTCTTAAATAGAATAAAAGCCGGTCCGTCCCGGTTAAATATAGATGTAGAATAAGAATTTTTCTACTGCAAAGCCACGGTTTCCGCTTGCATCAATAATGTACCACGCCATTTTAAAAAATGCCAACCAGGCACCTACACTTTGCGCGATTCCGTCATACTTAAGTGTTTTTTATAAAATCATCAAGTTCGCTAAAATGCTTTTCAATCTTATCAATAGAATCATGATCCGCTTCGGGCACTTCTAAACACTTAATATTTTGAGTTTTGGCTGTATTACAAGTTTCATTGCACAGTAAGTGAAAATCACTTAATGGAATCACACTATCCGCCGTACCATGCACCAATAACGTGGGCTGAGAAATGCGTTTAATACTGTTTATAGGCGCAATCGCATCAAACTTATGGCCAATTGCCCACTGCACATAACTTGAAATAAGAGGGATTAAACCCGGTATAACTTGTAATTTTTTAAGCGATCTTTGCATAACCAATTTAGGGTGAACAAAACTGGCGATTGAAATCACCATATTCGCGTTTAAGCCATTTGCAACCGCAAGCAACACTGCCGCAGCACCCACAGAATGCCCTACAACAATTGTTTGCTGACTTTCTCTAGTTTTGTGTTTATGCAACCAATTCACCGCCGACGTTAAGTCTTCCGCAAATTTAGGCATACTCGAAACACCTCGTTTTTCACTGTCGCCATGATTATGCGCATCAATCATTAACAGGTTATAACCTGCCTGGTAAAAAGGTTTGGCTAGTGGCAAGATAATACTTTTATTAGCACCCCAGCCATGCAAAACCACCACCGTAACATCACTTGGCTGTTGCGCTTTAACCCACCAAACCGAAAGCTTTGTACCCTGTTCACCCACAAATTCATGAGTTTGGGCATTAAGACCATAATGAATGGGCAAATCATCATTACTCAGTCTTGGCGCCCTAAAACTCAAATGAATAGCCACCACAAAACCGAGTATTAATAAAATCGGTATAAAAATTAAATAGATCATAAAAAACTCATAGAAAAATGCGAATCATGGCAGTTTATTATATAAAACCAGGACAGTACCCTTTTATTTTTAAGGTTTAACTTATCTTATCTGTTGAGAAGTAATCAACTGCCAATTTATCAGGCCTGGTAAAAATGAAAGTTGATGATTATTCTTACCTGTTGAGAAGCCCTTTTTGATATTTATACATCATTAATTTTAACTATTGGGCTTCCCCTTCCTTTCTTTGCTTGCCCAAAGAAAGGAAGCAAAGAAAATGCACCCCGCTCCATATATTGGCAAGTTCTAAACTTGTTCACTCAAACTCCAGAACTCGCAAAACAAGTTTTGCTCTAACAGCTGGAGTTTTTAACCGTTCACTACGTTAAGAACTTTGCACAATTTATTCCAAGGGGAATCTTGGCGTTTGAGGTTGGCTTTTCAGAATAACAATTAAATTTACCCAATACTCACAAAGTTGGGTTTGCCACAGGTCATACCAGGCCTGGGAAAATTGAAAGTTGATGATTATTCTTACCTGTTGAGAAGCACTTTTTGATATTTATACATCATTAATTTTAGCGTTAGGGCTTCCCCTTACTCTTTTTACTTGCCTAAAAAAAGTAACCAAACGAAGAACTTGGCTGAAGCGTAGCGAAGAGACAAGACAAAAAAGGCACCCCGCTCCATATATTGGCAAGTTCTAAACTTGTTCACTGAAAACGCTGAACTCGCTCCGCAAGCTACGTTCTAACAGCAGCGTTTTTTAAACGTTCACTACGTTAAGAACTTTGCACAATCTATTCCAAGGGGAATCTTTGGCGTTTGGGGTTGGCTTTTCAGAATAACAATTAAATTTACCAGGCCTGGTATGGCCTGTGACCAACCCAACTTTGTGAGCATAGGGTAAAAATTACAGCGCAATAATATATAAACAATATAAATACGGAATTAACGTAGAAAAAGCATCCCTTCTGTAAGCAATCGTTATTTCACTTGGCGTAGGATGCGTTTAAACATTTCCATTGTCCGAGCGTAGCGAGTTATGGGAATGTCAGCAGACAAGCTTAGTGAAATAGATTGTGTCAGCAGGGGGCCTTTTCTTTGCTTACTTGCTTTGGGCAAGCAAAGAAAGTAAGGAGAAGCCAGAGCCTTGAAATTAAAGGCCTATAAATATTAAAAAGGCTTCTCAATCATGAACAAAATCAATTTATATTATAGTGTTACCAGGCCTGGTAATCTTATCCACAAAAAACGGCTTTGCACACAGCTGCAATATAACATTTTATAACTTCCTATCAGTCCTGATTTTTTCTTTCAGAGTTTCAATTAATTTAGCACCTTTAGCTATTTTATTTGTGCCACCAAGTTCTCGGTATAAATCATAAGTTGTAATTAAAGCATAATTAAACATTTTGTCAGTCAAGTCTTCAGGCTTTAAAATTGATATTTGATTACTTCTCGGATAAAGACTTTGAGTCATTAAGCAGCTGACTGTATACAAGATATAAAACTTAATGTCTGCTATTTCTGTTGTTGTATATTGTTTATCTTTTTTCAACTGCTCTTCGATTCTACGGCCGAAAAGTGCTACTAAATAGTATGACTGTAAATCATTATTTTTATGAAACAATTTAGTGTATGACTCATCGTCTTCAAGTAAAGTTGATGGTCTAGCTCTTGCAAAATTGGGCTTCTGCATTAACACTGAAATTAAGCATTGAGACATAAAGGGTACACTAATTATTTCTTTAGGTTTTTTTCCTTCATTTTTGTAAAAGTTTTTCCTTCGATCATAGAAAAGCCCTCTTGGCTTAAGAAAATCTTCTATTTGACGGTGCACTTGATCTGTTGCTCTTAGTGATGATTTTGGAATTGGCGTTTGACTATTTGTTGCTCGAATTATCCGATCACGTGTTTCTTCACTTTCTGGAACAATTATTCTAATCAGAACATCTCTATTTTCTTCTTTAATTTTATCGTTGTTCAAACTATAAAAGCGATGTATTTCTGAAGATGTTTGCAAGCCATTTACAATCTCGGGGTTATGAACAACAAGTTCCTTTCCTCCCGGAGCAGCTACTTCACTAGCTAAAATTGTGACACCATTATTCAACCACCAAAATTCTTCATTACCTGGATTTTCAAGAGTATCTTGTATTTCATTATTTACATTAGTTTTTCCTTGATAATCTCTAACATTTGACTCAAATATATGCCTAATTAACTTCCCATCTTCATCTGTGATGAAATCAAAATAATCTGCTAAATTCATTAATGCTATAAAGACTTGCCCTGAGGTTGATAATGGAGTTTCTGATATTTTTAATCGAAATACATCGTTTGGTCTTTCTTGTGCCATTTTAACTAACTGTTCAGCCCCAAGAAAATTAACTTTAGCTTCTGCAGATGGTAACTTGCTCTTAATATCATTTTCTAAATCAACTGCTTGCTTTGTTACGTTTGGATGTAAGTCTATTCCTTTAGATACATAGTAAATACTAACTTTCAATTTTGGTTTCTTAGTAATAAGACCAACATAAGTATTTTTAAACAATTCAAATACACCCAATACCTTTTCATTATATTGTCCAATATAATCATCAGGATTAAAGTCCAAATCAAAAAGACTTCGGCATAATCTTGATAGTTTCAACAAAGGGTCTTCTGAAAAAGAGTTTTCATATTTTGATTGTATTAAAACAAACTCAATATCTACATTTTTCTTATATTTACCAGTTAAGTCTTCATCTTCTTTTACTAGCTCACCATTTACAAATAAATAAAGTGAGTCTGCTCCACCATCATGACTTTGACCTGCGATGCCTGTATTTATTTCATCGTAACTTAATTCATTTTCTTTCAATACCTGAAGTGCTGAATAAAACTCAAAGAAGTCACTTAAAGGTATATTTTCATCAAAACCTGCCATTTCTTGCTTAATTATTTCATCAAGTAAAATTTGATTATTTTTCGACATTTACTTCCCTTTATTAATGGTTCTTTTATGCAAAAAGGTGTCCGCACACGTTGTATTTAAGCCTTTTTATTGATTTTAAGAATGTATGAGTGTCTCATTTTACCTATTTAAACAACGTAATCATTGAGTAAAAGTGACAATCAAGTGTAGACCTTAAGTCAGTAAAAAAGTAAAAGTTTTTTACTAATATATATACAAAAAAAGACCAGGCCTGGTCTTTTGAAGTGTTCGAAAAACTTTGTTCTACTTTATGAATCAGCGAGTTCTGCTTGCTTCTTTTGCCTTGGTTTTAAAACAAATTCAGAAAGAATTAACAGGCCTGCTCCAATCGTGATGGCGACATCAGCTACATTAAACGTGGCGTAGTGCCAATTGCCGATATAGAAATCAACAAAGTCCGTGACTCGCCCGGCTAGAAAGCGGTCGATAACATTACCGATTGCACCACCTAACACCAAGTTAATACCCCAAACTTCTGCGGTGATTTTGCTTGGTAATTTTGATAACCAAAACATCAAAATTGCACTCACCACTAAAGCCAAGCCTGCAAAAAACCAACGTTGCCAACCACCCATTTCAGCTAAAAAACTAAACGCCGCACCGTGGTTATAAACCAATGTCCAGTTTAGATAAGGCATAACCGCAACAGGTTCAGCAAAGGTTAAATTGCTCACCGCTATGTATTTGGTTAACTGGTCAAAGGTAATGACTAAAACCGCTAACCAAACTGTTTTAATCGCTGTTGAGTTTGTTTCTGGCATTTTCATCACTTTTTCATTCATTAGCTAAATTCAATTTTGATATAAAACTGCCTTGAGAAGCTTTTATGCAAAATCTAATAATATAATTCGTTATTTAGATGGCTTCTAAAAACTGTCAAGACAAGGCGGCAAATGTGAGCTTACAAATGTAAGCGTCCATTTGCCAACGCAGTATTGGCAGTTTTTAGGGGTTAGCTAAATCTACGAATTTCTCCTGCGCCTGCAATATTATCCACACAACGCTGACAAAGTTCTGGATGCTCTGCAATAGTGCCTACTTCTTCACGGTGATGCCAACAACGTGCGCATTTTGGTTTTTCAGTTGCCCCTGCATCAATCCACAGGCCTGGCATTTCTGATTCAATCGCGGTATCCGTTTTGTCGGCTAATGTTTTTAATGTTGCTTCTGAGGTAATTAATACAAAACGTAGTTCGTCTTGTAATTTGCTTAATTTGCTGTGGATTTCATCATCACAATATAAAGTCACTTCTGCCGTTAATGAGGCTTTAATGACTTTATCGGCACGTAGTTGCTCAAGCTGTTTGGCAACGGCTGAACGTACAGCAATCATCTCTTCCCAATAGGCTGAGTTCATTTCTGCGGTTTCGTCTAAATCGGTTAACCCTTCGTACCAAGTTGAAACAAAAATGGTTTCTGAGCGTTCACCAGGCAGTGCTTTCCAAACTTCTTCAGCGGTAAAACTTAAGATTGGTGCCATCCAGCGCGTTAAGGCTTCAACAATATGATACAGCGCAGTTTGTGCTGAACGACGTGCTAGCCCTTCAGTTTTACAGGTGTATTGACGGTCTTTAATCACATCTAAATAGAATGCACCAAGTTCAACAGAACAGAAGTGAGTCATCGCTTGATAGATATTGTGGAAGTTATAACTGTCGTAGGCTTCTGTAATCTCTTTTTGCAGTTTGGCGGCGTGACCAATTACCCATTTGTCTAATGGCAATAAATCATCATAAGCAATCATATCGGTTTCTGGGTTAAAACCGTTAATATTGGCTAATAAGAAACGGGCAGTGTTACGAATACGGCGATATGAATCGGCTGTACGGCTGATGATTTCGTCTGATACGGTCATCTCATAACGGTAGTCGGCCGCTGAAATCCATAGACGTAGGATATCTGCACCGAGTTTGTTGGCGATTTGCTGTGGTGCTACCACGTTACCTTTTGATTTAGACATTTTTTTACCGTCTTTATCTACGGTAAAACCATGCGTTAACACTTGTTTATAAGGTGCTTGACCATCCGTTGCTAACGCCGTTAATAAAGAAGACTGGAACCAACCACGGTGTTGATCAGAACCTTCTAGATATAAATCGGCAGGAGCGTGTAGTTCTTCACGCTGACCTAATACGGTAAAGTGTGATATACCTGAATCGAACCAAACGTCTAAAATATCGGTGACTTGTTCGTAATCATCGGCTTCATCACCCAACAATGCAGTCATGTCTAAATCGTACCAAGCGTCGATGGATTTTTCTTCAACCAGTTTGGCAACTTCTTCCATTAATTCGGTGGTGCGTGGGTGCATTTCGCTGGTGACTTTATGCACAAAGATAGCGATTGGCACACCCCAAAAACGCTGACGTGAAACACACCAGTCTGGACGACCATCAATCATACCTTCAATACGATTTTGCCCCCATTCTGGTACCCATTCAACTTTTGGAATGGCTTCCATCGCTTTATCACGTAAACCACCTTCGGTCATTGAGATAAACCATTGTGGCGTGGCACGGAAAATCAGTGGCGTTTTAGTACGCCAGCAATGTGGGTAACTGTGTTCAATGACTTCAATGTGCACTAAGGCTTTATGTTCTTTTAGCACTTCTAGAACATGGTCATCAACCTTAAGAACGTTTTCACCTTCAAAGATTGGCGTACCAGTCACATAATTACCATTGCCATCAACTGGGCAGTCTACTTCTAGATCGTATTTTAGACCAACCTGAAAATCTTCTACCCCGTGACCTGGTGCGGTGTGTACACAACCTGTACCCGCTTCGGTGGTAACGTGATCACCTAAAATCAGTGGCACAATACGGTCATAAAATGGGTGTTGTAAACGAATTAAATCAAACTGTTCACCACGACCATAAGCAATCACGTTGTATTTATCAAATCCCCATTTATCCATAGCGTCTTTAATCATCGCTTCGGCTAAAAACAGACGCTCAGGACCGTGTTCACCATGTACTTGAACAACAGAATATTCTAACTCTGGGTTGATTGAAACCGCTTGGTTAGCAGGTAGAGTCCACGGTGTTGTTGTCCAAATGACAACAGACAAAGGCCCTTCACCCGTATGATCTTCTACATGATGACAGCGTTTAAAAAACGCTTCTTCATCAATCACAGGAAAACGCACATCAATCGATTTTGAACGTTTGTTTTCGTATTCTACTTCTGCCTCGGCCAAGGCCGAACGCCCACCTACTGACCAATAAACAGGTTTAGTACCTTTAACTAGGTGACCGTTTTCAATGATTTTTGCTAAGGCACGAATTTCATTGGCTTCAAATTTAAAGTCTTTAGTTAGATATGGGTTTTCCCAATCCGCCATCACACCTAAACGTTGAAAGTCTGCCATCTGCCCTTCAACTTGCTTTTGAGCATAGTTACGGCATTCTTGACGGAACTCAGTCGCACCAATTTTTTGGCCTACTTTACCTTTCTTTTTCTCAACGTTTAGTTCAATCGGTAAGCCGTGACAATCCCAACCTGGTACAAACGGTGCATCAAAACCGCTTAAGCCTTTTGATTTAACAATCATGTCTTTTAAGACTTTGTTTACCGCGTGGCCAATGTGAATATCGCCGTTTGCGTATGGAGGTCCATCATGCAAAATAAACTTTGGGCGACCTGCCATATGTTCACGTACGGTTTGGTATAACGAATCTGATAACCAAGCTTCTACTTGCGCAGGCTCACGGTTTGGTAGATTGCCACGCATTGGGAAATCAGTTTCAGGTAAGTTTAAGGTCGGTTTATAGTCTGTCATTCGATAACTTCACTAGGTTGAGAGGGTGAGGAAAAATCCAACACCCTAATTAAAATTTTAAAATCTGTTTTAAACATCGTCTAACGAATTAATTCGCTAGATTAAAATACTCTTTGGCTTTTTGGGCATCTAAAGCAATTTGTGCTTTAAGCTCTTCTAAACCATTAAATTTCATCTCTGGTCGTATAAAAGCTTCTAACGTGACTTGCACGTGTTGGCCGTAAACGTCTTTATTCCAATTAAAGAGATGCACTTCAATGGAAGGCCTTACACCATCAACGGTTGGGCGTAACCCTAAATTTGCTACACCTGGCCAAGGCTTATCAGCTATGCCACTTACCGTTACTGCAAAAACACCTTGAGCAGGTATTTGTGCTCTTTTAGGGTTAATATTTAAGGTTCTAAACCCAATGGTTCTACCCAACTTTTGACCATGAATGACTCTACCATTAAAACTAAAGTCTTTGCCCATTAGGGCTTTGGCTTCTGCCAAGTTGGGTACGTTGGTTTCTTCATTTAACAATGCGCTTCTAATACGCGTACTGCTTACACGCTCTTGGTCAACCCCAAAAGTTGGCATATCGGTTACGCTAAAATCATTTACCTGGCCGGACTGCTCTAAAAAATCAAAATCACCTTGGCGATGTTGACCAAAATGAAAATCATCGCCTACAACAAGGTGTTTAACATTTAATCCTTGTAAGAGCACGGTATCAATAAATTGTTGCGCCGTTAAAGCGGCAAATTTGGCATTAAAACGCACGCACAGTACATAGTCAATTTCTGTATGTTTAAACGCCTGTAACTTCTCGCGTAAATTCATTAAACGCACAGGAGCTTGCTGTGGTGAAAAGAACTCGATTGGCAGTGGTTCAAAAATCATAACAACACAGGGTAAACCAAGCTGTTTTGCTTGTTTATTTACCGTATCTAATACCTGTTGATGACCTAGATGCACGCCATCAAAATTACCTATAGTTAATACACAGCCTTTGGCTAATTGCGCCTTAAATCTATTTAAATTGTGTAAACCACGAATAAGCTGCATGCATCTGTTTCTATATATAAACCAAGCCGTAAATTATAGCCTAATGAAGACCTTAACTGTTTGTAAATGTATTAAAAACATCTACTTTTTTATATTTTACCAGGCCTGGTATACACAGTGGCATTCGCAATGGTACTGACTCTGCTATGCCCCTATAACGCTCTAGAACAATGAAAAGAGAGAGTGAATGTATTTATAGCCTTAATTTAGCAAAATGTTATACCGATTTATTGACTAGTTTTTTAGGATTTAAGCCCACTAAAACCAATACCACAGCATAAATAATCATAGAACCAAAAACCAAACCAAATAACCATGCCATGCGCATCCAAGCATCAAAGGCATACCAGCTTTCTATTGCGGGGGAAGCGATTAATAAAAACGCCACTAAAGCCGCATTGGCAATTAAGGCTTGCACCATAAGTTTGACCCACCCAGCTAAGGGTTTAAAAATGCCTTGTTTGGTTAAATACCAATACAATAAGCCAGAGTTCACAAAGGCCGATACGGTTGTGGCTGCGGCTAAACCAACATGAGCAAATGGACCAATTAAAATTAAATTTAAAACCGTATTGGTAACCAAGGCAATCACGGCGACTTTTACAGGCGTTTTCATGTCTTTACGTGCATAAAATGCCGGGGCTAAAATTTTAACCAAAATAAAGCCTAATAAGCCAAACGAATAAGCCATTAAGCTCATGCTCGACATACTGGCATCGTGTGCAGTAAATTCACCGTAAAAGAATAAGGTTGTAATTAACGGTTGCGATAAAATCAATAAACCTAATGTGGCGGGCAAACCAATAATTAATACCAAACGTAATGCGCTATCTATGTCTTCTTGAAAACCTTGCCAATTTTCATTAGCCGCCTTTTTTGACAGGCCTGGTAAAACCACCGTAGCCAAGGCCACACCAAACACGCCTAATGGAAACTCCATTAAACGGTCAGAATAATACAACCAAGAAACGGAACCTGTAACTAAAAACGAGGCCAAAACCGTATCAACTAAGAGGTTGATTTGCGCGACTGAAACCCCAAATAATGCAGGAATCATAAGACGTTTTACCTCACCCACACCTTCATCTGATTGGGTACTTGGGTGTGGCAGAAGACCGAGCTTATATAAAAATGGCAAATGAAACAGCAACTGCACCACACCCGCAACCAACACCCCCCAAGCCAAAGCCATAATGGGGATATCAAAATACGGTGATACCCAAACGGCAAAAGTAATGAGCACTAAATTTAAAAATACAGGCGTAAATGCGGGTACAGCAAATTGATTGTAGGTGTTCATAATGGCTGACGAAAACGCCACCAAAGAAATCAGTAAGAGATACGGAAAGGTAATGGCTAACATATCCGATGCTAGCTTAAATTTTTCGGGTTGATCCATAAAACCGGGGGCAAAAACAATCATCCAAAGTGAAGAACCAAACACCCCAAATGCGGTTAACAAAAGTAAAACCCCACCCAACCTAAAACTAATGGCATTGACTAAATGTTTGACTGCGTCATGTCCGCGTTTTTCTTTGGCCTCGGCCAACACAGGTACAAAGGCTTGCGAAAACGCCCCCTCGGCAAATAAACGTCTAAAAAAGTTTGGAATTTTAAAGGCCACAAAAAAAGCATCGGCACCCATACTTGCCCCAAAATAACGAGCAATAATCACATCACGCACAAAACCTAATACACGCGATATCATGGTCATTCCACCAACTGTCGCTGTTGCTTTAATTATTCTTTTCAAGAGTTTATTCCAAAGTTAAACTTATTACCCAAACTATCAAGACGACAAGATTTTTATAATAGACGAATCTGCAAAGATTTCTTAATGGCTGAATTGTATCAAACACCAAACGGCATACCTATTTAATTGGGCTAGTCTTAATGGATTTTATTTTCTTATCGACTTTATATATGCCAAGATAAACCCATATCATCTTGTAATATTTTTTTGCATTGCCTGTCTATATTATTAAGGTAATAGCACCTACCAAAGAAGGTAAACAATATGAAAGCCGCAGAACTGTTTGTTAAATGTTTAGAAAACGAAGAAGTTGAGTATATTTTTGGTATTCCTGGTGAAGAGAATCTTGACTTAATGGATGCCCTTCTTGAGAGTAATATTAAATTTATTTTAACTCGCCATGAACAAGGTGCGGCTTTTATGGCCGATGTTTACGGGCGTTTAACTGGTAATGCTGGCGTTTGTTTGGCCACTTTAGGGCCTGGCGCAACCAATTTAGTGACTGGTGTGGCGGATGCAAACATGGACAGAGCGCCCGTAGTTGCCATTGCAGGTCAGGCAAGCACTAATCGCTTACATAAAGAGAGCCATCAAGTCTTAGATTTGGTAAACCTATTTAAACCCATTACCAAATACAGCACTCAAATTCTGACGGCGGAAGTGATTCCAGAAGTCGTACGCAAAGCATTTAAAGTTGCCCAGGCCGAAAAACCTGGTTGCAGCTTTATTGATTTTCCAGAAAATATCGCCCAAGACCATGTTGAGAAAAAACCACTAAAAAAACAAAGCCCACTGGCTTCTTACGTAAACCCTTTAAAAGTACAACAAGCGGCAGATATTATTTCTCAAGCTAAGTTTCCCATTATTATTGCGGGAAATGGTGTCATTCGCTCCCACGCAAGTGATGCCTTATTTGAATTTTCTACAAAACTAAATATACCTGTAGCCACAACGTTTATGGCTAAAGGAGCTTTACCGTGTAGTAATAATTTGGCTTTAGGTACAATTGGCTTACAAGCCCACGATTACATTTCGTGCGGCATTGACCGTGCCGATGTTGTTATTTGTGTGGGCTACGACATTGTGGAATATCACCCCCATTTATGGAATCAAAATCCAGATACTCAAATTATTCACATAGACACCCAACCTGCTGAAGTGGATGAATGCTACATTGTATCAGCAGGATTAATTGGTGATATTGGCCAAGCTTTATCCAGCATTGCTGCAGTAAGTAAACGTCATATAGGTGCGCCTTATCAGGGTTTAAAACAAAAAATAGAAGAGACCTTTCACCAACTTGATAGCAATGAACTTTTTCCAATAAAACCGCAAAGAATTTTAACCGATTTGCGTAAATGTCTAGCCGCTGAAGATATCGTTGTTTCAGACGTAGGAGCTCACAAAATGTGGGTGGCCAGAATGTACCAAGCCCTTTCACCCAATAGCTGTATTATCTCTAACGGTTTTGCCTCAATGGGTATTGCCTTACCTGGTGCTATAGCCGCTAAATTAGCCAAACCGAATCAAGTGTGTGTCGCGGTGACGGGGGATGCAGGCTTTTTAATGAATATGCAAGAGATTGAAACCGCAGTACGCCTAAATATTCCCATTATTGTCTTAATCTGGAATGATCAACAATACGGTTTAATTAAATGGAAACAGATGAATCATTTTGGTAGAGAAAGTAATGTCAGCTTTAACAATCCAGACTTTGTAAAACTGGCTGATGCATTTGGGGCAAAAGGTTATAAAATTGAGCATACTGAAGATTTACTACCTACACTAAAACAAGCCATACAAGATAACTGCGTGGTATTGATTGACTGCCCTGTTGATTACTCTGAAAATCTAAAACTCACCGAAGATTTGGGGGAAATGATTTGCCCAACTTAACAAAGATTATTTACAACATATATGGTAAAAATATGACTAAAAACACCCTATTAAGCGCCTTGTTTTTTATTGCCTTTATTCCACAGGCACAAGCTCAAGAAGACTATAAACCTTCTAGTGCTGTCGTTTCCATTATGCCAACTGTTATGGAAAATTTAGATATTCTTGAGCTTACCGAGCAACAGCTGGATAAAGTGAGAGCGGTATCTCGAAAAAACTTTTCACAAGTTGAATACATTAATGCTGAATACAATGATTTAAAAACAGAGCTTAAAGAAATTCTTTTAGACAGTCAAAATCAAGACCAAAAACGCGCCCGTGACATTGTAAAAAAGCTGGCTGAACTCGATCAAAAACGCATGACCTTAACGTTGGATTGCGCTTTTGATTTAAAAAGAATATTAGGTACAAAAACCTTTGAAGAAGTGGTTTCTACTATAGAATTTCAAAGCAACTAATCACAATGAATTAACTCTATTTTAAATTTACCAGGCCTGGTAGTTTCTGTTCCAAAATACATTTTGTGAACAGAAAATAAACTATAATTTTTTTAACTTAATCGGACATTACACAAAAGGTAAGAAACCTTTTTAATCCGAGGATTCAAGTAATAACCGAAATTTTACATTAATCAACGTTAACAGGCTTTTTTAGTACTTTCGCTTTGTAATAAAAACTACCAAACGGAATCAATGATGCTAAAAACCCTAAAAAACCTTTAACCGCTGAAAGTTGACCACGACCAACATGATAAAAAAGCACAATATTAAAGACAATAAACAAACCACCATGAATACGGCCAACCCAACTTACCACTTCAGGCATACCAAATTGATATTTCAAAGGCATCGCTATAAATAATAAAATTAAAAGCGACGATCCTTCTAGCAACGCCATAAATCGTAAAAACTTCATACTCACCCTCTCCAAATATTCATTTATTCCAGACAATAAAAAACCGAGATGAACTCGGTTTTTTAGTAACTCATTTATAGATTTTTTTCGTTTCTAAGGTGCGTATATTCAAGGTGAAAAATGTAAGTTTACAAGTGTAAATGTCCATTTTTCTAACGCAGAAGATGCGTACCTTAGGAGCGAAAAAGCCTATAAATTAAGCCATCGCTTTAATGCGTGCGTTGATTCTGCTTTTTGAACGCGCTGCTTTGTTCTTAGCAATAATACCTTTACGAGCCATACCATCTAATTTAGATTGTGCAGAACGGAAAGCTTCGTTAGCTGCCGCTTTATCACCAGCTTCGATTGCCGCTAGAACTTTTTTTACTGCTGTACGCATATCTGAACGTTGTGCAACGTTTCTGATACGACTTGCTTCTGCCTGACGTGCGCGTTTTGCTGCTTGTGCTGAATTAGCCATTTTTATTTCTCCAAGATGATGTATTTGGTAAATATGATTATTCACCAAATAACATCATAATTTTTTTACGTGTTAACGATCCGTAGACCTATCATTAACATTTAACACAACATTGCCCCATGCGTACACAGAAACAATGACTACGATGTAATAAGAGCGGAGATTATCCATGTTTATCCATTCACGGTCAAGCCATTAAGCATTTTTTATTTAAAAATAACAAGTTACCCTTTGCTGAAAATATAATGTTTGCCACTGTTTTTACCAGGCCTGGTAAAAATGATGTTTAATTTTTAATATTTAATGTTGAATGAACAAAACAACCCCTAAAGCAAGGTTTTTATTCTCTGTGATATGGATGATTTTGAATTACGGAGTAAGCTCTATAGATTTGCTCGGCCACCAAAATCCTAACCATTGGGTGTGGCATGGTGAGTTTTGATAGCCCCCACTTCCATTTGGCTTGCTGTATTAGGCTTTGTTCTAGGCCATCTGGTCCGCCAACGACTAGGGCAATGTCTTGCCCACTGCCTAACCAATCTTCTAATTTATCGGCTAAACCTTTGGTGGTGACTTGTTGACCATGCTCATCCAAAATAATAAGTTGAGATCCTTTGGGAATAGCGCCTAATATTTTTTTGGCTTCTTCAGCTTTATATTTATCTGCAGAGCCTGTTTTGCCACGAGTAGCCATTGGCAACTCAATCAGTTTTAGAGCACAAGATTTAGGCAGTCGTTTTGCATATTCTGCATAACCATCTTGCACCCATTTTGGCATTTTTTGGCCGACTGTTATAAAGTGAATGACCATAATAATTAACTCGCCAAATGCTATTCAGCGACCATTTCGGCTTGAGATTGCGCTTTAACATCCCAAAGTTTTTCTAATGCGTAATGCGCACGTGCACCTTCTGTCATAACGTGAACAATTGCGTTACCTAGATCAACTAAAACCCAGTCAGGTTGTGGGCCAGCTTCTACACCTAAAGGTGGTTCGCCAGCTTCTTTAAAGGCTTGTTCTACGTGGGAACCTAAAGCTTTAACATGTGTAGTTGATGTACCGGTTGCGACAATCATTAAATCGGCAAAGCTACTAATGCCTTTAATATCCATCACTTGAATATCGCGGGCTTTTGAATCTTCTAATGTTTTTACAATTAGATCTTCTACTTCTTTTATATTCATACTCATTGAACTGGTTTGCTCCTTAATCGAAATCGATTATTTTTTTGTTTGGCTTGTCGGTTTATAAAGGCCGTGTTCTTTTATATATTTCATGACGCTAGATGGCAAAAGATATTCTGCCGATTGCCCAGCGAGCATGTGGTTTCTTACTAAGGTTGAACTAATATCAAGTTGGGTAACATCCATTTCCATGATTTGCCCTGACTCAGCGGTAAAAGCGGTAACATGATTTTTTTTGTAAATTTCACCCGACTCACCACTTTCTGGTACCGGTTCACCAGGCCTATGCATAACGACAATATTGGCTAGTTGCAATATTTGTTGCCATTTATACCAGGTATAAAACTTGGCAAAGGCATCGGTTCCCATCATTAAAACTAAGCTAAAACCTTTAAATTTTTGTTTTAATAATTCTAAAGTGTCCGCCGTATAAGACGGGCCGCCTTTATCCATTTCTATGGTGTCTAATATAAAATTTGGCTGAGATTTAATAGCCAGTTTTATCATATCGCTACGCTGTACAGCCGACACATTTGGTGTATTTTTATGCACAGGGCGAAAACACGGTACAAATCGTACTTGCTCAAGCCCTAAACGCTGCATGACTTCTAATGCTGGGCGTAAATGTCCATAATGTACAGGGTCAAATGTTCCGCCATTTATGCCAATAAATTTCATTAGTCGCGAATGTTTCCATCACCCAACACAATGTATTTTTGTGAGGTAAGGCCATCTAAACCAACAGGACCACGGGCATGAAATTTATCGGTACTGATTCCAATCTCTGCACCTAAACCATATTCAAAACCATCCGCAAAACGGGTGGATGCGTTTACCATGACCGAACTTGAATCCACCTCGGCTAAAAAGCGACGAGAGGTGCTAAAGTTTTCTGTAATGATCGACTCTGTATGCCCAGAACTAAATTGGGCAATATGGTCCATGGCTTCATCTACGTCTGCCACAACTTTAATGGATAATATTGGGGCTAAATATTCTGTTGCCCAATCTTCTTCTGTTGCTGGATTTGCCGTAATAATCGCACAAGTTTTTGCGCAACCACGCAGTTCTACCCCTTTTTCGGCGTATAAATTAGCTAATTCTGGTAAAACCGCTTGTGCTTGTGATTCCGCAACCAACAAAGTTTCCATGGCATTACACACTCCGTAACGATGTGTTTTGGCATTTAAAGCAACTTTAACGGCTTTATCTTGGTCTGCATCATCGTCTATATAAACATGACAAATTCCGTCTAAATGCTTAATAACCGGCACGCGTGCACCTTGGCTAATGCGTTCAATAAGACCTTTACCACCACGAGGAATAATCACATCAACAAATTCAGGCATCGCAATTAACTCACCCACAGCTGCACGGTCTGTTGTAGCAACCACTTGTACTGAGGTCTGTGGTAAATCCGCTTTTTCTAGCCCTTGTTGAATACAGTTTGCTAAGGCTTGGTTTGAAAACGCTGCCTCTGAACCACCACGTAAAATGGCCGCATTACCTGATTTTAAACATAAAGCCGCAGCATCAACCGTGACGTTTGGACGTGATTCATAAATAATACCTACCACACCTAAAGGCACACGCATTTTACCAATTTGAATACCTGACGGACGGTAACTCATATCACTAATTTCGCCAATTGGGTCTTGCAGTGCGGCTATTTGACGTAAACCTTCAGCCATACCCGCAATGCCAGAATCGGTAATCGCTAAACGGTCAAGCATGGCGGCATCTAGACCATTGGCTTTACCATTGGCTAGGTCTTTAGAATTTTCTGATTTTAAGGTTTCTGCTGAGTTTTCAATGGCTTCGGCCATAGCAATTAAAGCCGCATTTTTTTGCTTGGTTGAAGCTCGCACCAAAGCACGTGACGCTTTACGCGCTTGCTGACCTAACTGTGTCATATACTCTTTTACATTCATTAACCAATTCTCTTTTAACATTTAAAACTAAATCAAAATTAACCACGAAGTCACAAAGACACGAAGTTTTTTAGGGTATGTAAATTTTGTGATGGTTAGCTTTAAAACTAAAACTTAATAACTCATCAGGATATATAGTAATTGAGAAGCCTTTTAATTAAAATTTCTTTGCCTTGCATTTCAATAATAGGCTTCCCGTTACTCTTTTTGCTTGCCCAAAAAGAGTAACCAGAAAAAAGGCACCCCACTCCATAAATAGGCAAGTTCTAAGCTTGTGAACTGAAAACGCTGAACTCGCTACGCTCAAGCAGCAGCGTTTCTTAACCGTTCACTACACTAAGAACCTTGCACTTTTTATTCCAAGGGGAAATTGCCGTTGCTCGAAAGTTCATCATTTATATGTATAACTCTAAAACAATCACGAAATTTACATACCCCTTTTTAAAACTAAAACATTTTTACCAGGCCTGGTATTTTCAATGCCAACTCAATTTTATGAACAAACGGTAAAACCTTAATGAAATAAACCCAGTTTTCTTTGTGCCTTCGTGCCTTCTCGGCTCTACAGCCGAGTTCTTTGTTTCGTGGTTAATATCTTTTCAAAACTAGCGAGCAATTTTGGCCACTAAATCTGATAAACCAAACCAAACTTCTCTATCGGTTAAGGTTGGCTGTATGCCTTTTATCATCATGTCTATTTGCAGGGCTTGTTTTAATAGGCCTTGCCAATCTTGTAAACTATGCCGTTTCATAGCCTGGGAATATTCACCCTGGCGTGATTGCCATATACGGCACTGACTAAACGCTTGGTTAAGCGATACTTGTTGTGTCAGTTGCGCTAATTCAATTAACTGTCTAATCTCTTTAGAGAGTAGCCAAAGAATTACAGGTGGCTCAATGCCTTCTTGCTGTAAACGAGACAGCATTTGTACACTATAAGCCACTTTACCATTTAACATGGCCGTGGCTAATGCAAACAACTGGTAGTGCGCCTGGTCAACTACGTGTTCTAAAATATGTTGTGCCGTCACCACAGAGCCTGCTGGTAAACTTAAAGACAGCTTAGTAATTTCTTGGTCGGCCGCTAATAAATTACCTTCCACTCTCTCGGCTAATAAATTAGCGGCTTCGCGTTCTAACGTTAACCCTTGTAACTCGGCTTGCTTTTGACACCAACCTGGTAAAGCATTAATAGGTACAGGTTTAGACTGAACAACCAGGCCTGCTGATTCTATTGAGGTTACCCATTTAGCTTTTGTCTGACGACTATCTAGTTTTTCACACAATACCACTAACACGATTTCAGGTGGTAAAGCTTGCACATAAGCACACCAATCTTGAAAAAACTTGCCTCCGTCACGTCCTGGTGAGCCTTTGGGCATATTAATTAAAATCATGCGTGTTTCAGAAAACAATGAACCGGCTTGGGTATCCATTTGTAAGTTTTGCCAATCAAAGCTAGCATCAACATCATAAGTTTCACTGGCCATATAGCCTTGTGATATAAGTTGTTTTTTTAAACCGTCCAAACTATCACGTAAAAATAACGGTTCTTCACCGTAGAGTAAATAGATGGGTTTAATCTCAAGATTACCGCTATTAAGCTGGTTTAAAAACGCGCTTGCAAGAATCACATGAGTTCTCTTTGATTAATTTGATGCCGTTCAAATGCCACGTTATTGACCAACCACGGCTTTATCAACTTTATCAGATTGCTTATATGCAAATGCACGGTGAATGCGTTCAACAATCTGGCTTGCAACCTTTTGACTCATCGATTTACGAATACTCTGTAATTCGCTGTTTGATGCTAAGGCGTCTGAAATATTAATTTTTCTATCGCGATACACCACACTATCTCCGCTCACAATCAATTTTCCGCTTGCTAAATCTGTGACCTTAAATGCCTGCGTTAATTTAAGCAATTCAGATGTTCTATCACCTAACCCAGAACTGGTACTTGTTGAGGTTATTTTAGTTGCCATTAATACAATTTGTACGTCAGCCGCCAGAGTATCCAAAACTTGAATACCCGATTGATGTAATTGCAGTTCTAGGGCAGTTTGTACTTCCTGAGAAACACCTGACGATGTTGTTATAACAGCAGTATGAAACGGTAATTCTCCGTAATGGTCTGCACCACGCAAGTGAAAACCACAACCAACTAAAGAGGTCATAATTACAACAAAAAAACTATTTCGCCAAATATTTCTCAACATATTCAACTCAATTAACCTTTAACAACCAAGTTAACCAAACGACCTGGCACCACAATTTCTTTAACGATTTCTTTACCATCAATAAACTTAGCAACAGCATCATCAGATTTTGCGGCTGCTAAAATAGTGTCTTTGTTGGCATCAACCGCAACCTCTATTTTGCCACGTAACTTACCGTTAACTTGCACCATTAATTCTATTTCAGATTTAACCAATGCCGATTCATCTACTTTTGGCCATGCGGCATCAACAATCAAACCAGTTTCACCTAACGGTTGCCCTAATGATTCCGCCAAACTCTGTGCCATGTGTGGTGCCATGGGTGAAAGCATTAATACTACAATTTCCAAAGCTTCTTGCATAACAGCACGACCTTGGTCATCACTTGCTTCAACAGTAAACTTAGATACTTCGTTCATCAATTCCATACAGGCTGCAATAGCGGTATTAAACGTTTGACGACGTCCCATATCATCGGTGACTTTTTGTAAGGTTTCATGCACTTTTAGGCGCAAAGCTTTGGCTTCTTTATTTAAACCTTGTGAAGAAGTTGCCGGTTTTACCAGGCCTGGTTCTATGTGATTATGCACTTGGCGCCAAACGCGGTTTAAGAAACGATAAGCCCCTTCTACCCCTTTATCCGACCACTCTAAACTTTGCTCTGGCGGTGCCGCAAACATAATAAATAAACGAACCGTATCCGCACCAAATTTTTCAATTAGGCCTTGCGGATCAACCGTATTGCCTTTTGATTTAGACATTTTAGAACCATCAAGTAAAACCATACCCTGTGTAAGCAAGTTTCTAAACGGTTCATCAGTTTTAACTAAACCTTGATCACGCATCAGTTTGTGGAAAAAACGTGCATACAATAAATGCAAAATAGCGTGTTCAATTCCACCAATATATTGGTCAACTGGCGTCCAGTAATCTGCACGTTCATCCAGCATGGCTTTATCATTATCTTTTGAAGTATAACGAGCGTGATACCAAGAAGATTCAAAGAACGTATCAAAGGTATCGGTTTCACGCTTAGCACGACCACCACATTGCGGACATTCGCAATTTTTAAAGCTGTCCATTTTCGCTAAAGGCGAACCTGATCCATCAGGCACGACATCTTCTGGTAAACGTACCGGTAATTGATCTTCTGGTACGGGCAAAGCCCCACACGCAGGGCAATAAATAACCGGAATTGGGCAACCCCAATAACGCTGACGAGAAATACCCCAATCACGTAAACGGTAGTTTGTTTGTTTTTCACCTAGGTTTTTCTCACCTAAAGCTTTAGCCATAGCATGCAAGGCATCTTTTGACTTTAAGCCATCAAATTCCCCAGAATTAACCAAAAACCCTTTTTCAGTAAAAGCGTGTTCAGAAACATCCGCCATTTCATCAGCTTTTGGCGCAATCACCGCTTTAATTGGTAAGTCATAGGCTTTGGCAAATTCGTAATCACGTTGATCATGGGCAGGAACAGACATAACCGCCCCTGTTCCGTACCCCATTAATACAAAGTTAGCCGCCCAAACAGGTACTTCTTCACCCGTAATTGGGTGAAGAACACGAACGCCCGTATCGACCCCTTTTTTCTCCATGGTTTCCATGTCGGCTTCGGCAGTTGAAATATGTGAACACTCTTCAATAAAACGCTCTAAAGGCTCATTGTTAACGGCGGCTTTATGTGCAATTGGGTGGTCAGAAGCAATCGCCACATAAGTCACTCCCATTAAGGTATCTGGGCGAGTGGTGTAAACATCTAAGTTTTGATTGTCTTTTCCAACAATTGGAAAAGAAATTTGCAGGCCTGTTGATTTACCAATCCAGTTTTTCTGCATGGTTTTTACTTGTTCTGGCCATCCGTCTAGCTTATCGAGTCCTTCCAATAACTCTTCGGCATAATCGGTAATTCTTAAAAACCACTGTGCAATCTCTTTACGCTCAACCGGTGCGCCAGAACGCCAACCTTTACCGTCAATAACCTGCTCATTTGCTAAAACGGTCATATCGACAGGATCCCAGTTAACCACTGAAAGTTTACGATAAACCAAGCCTTTTTCCATTAGCTTGGTAAATAGCCACTGTTCCCAGCGGTAATATTCTGGATGACAAGTGGCTACTTCACGAGACCAGTCATACCCTAAACCGAGTGATTTAAGCTGATTGCGCATGTAATCAATGTTTTCGTAAGTCCATTTTGCAGGTGCAACATCGTGTTGCATAGCGGCATTTTCTGCTGGCAAACCAAACGCATCCCAACCCATTGGTTGAAGTACATTTTTACCTTGCATACGTTGAAAACGAGAAATAACATCGCCAATTGTGTAATTACGCACATGCCCCATGTGCAGTTTTCCGCTTGGGTATGGAAACATTGAGAGACAATAATATTTTTCTTTGCTCTCATCTTCTGTTACGACAAAGGTTTGATTGTCGTCCCAGGTTTTTTGAATATCTGCTTCTAGTTGTTGCGGGTTATATTGCACTTCTGACATGGTGTATTTCTTCTGCTTTATAAACGGTTATCACAAGCTAAAACATAGGCTTTATTTTCAACTTGCTTATTAAATTAAATAAGTTCAATATTATAGGGCATCTCTAATAATTATTTTGAAATTCTGCGGCAATTCAGGTGAGTTTGTTTTATACACTACAAACCAAAATAAATGGTATTTTGTAGCTTATACCTTGCCTTTTTTTAAAAGAGGCTATAATTCCAAAAAAATAATTATTAAAGTTGTTCTATCGGATAAACTTTATCAAAACAGGAGAAAATAATGAACGACAACAAAATGCTTAAAGCGTATAGAGCTCTTTTAAATCATTCCAAAGAGTTTGCTATTAAAGCAGAGAACAAAACCTGGGATAAACTAAGTGAAGGAATTGATAAAGCAGAGCAAGCCGATCACGCTTTATCAGAATTGAGTGCAGAAGAATTTAAAAAAGTACAAGATGATTTAAAGGCTGACCTTGAGCAGACCGCTGAATATTTATCTGAAGTAGAACAAGGTGTAGAAGAATTTATTGATATGGATTTACCTGTTTTAGAACAATACTTAACGGATAAAGCCTTATCACTTGCAGACCCAACAAACATTACCCTATTGCGTTATCGCTTAGCAGCCGCTATGGATGAAAACCACCCTGTCTTTAACAAACCAAAATAAATCTTTAAATCCATCTATTCTAAATACCTACCTTGTAAAGGCCTTATATTAAAGGCGTTTACAAAGTAAACGTTTATAAATAAATGGATTAACAACAACTCATTGCAAGCTATTCAGACTTAAGATTAAGATCGGCTATTTTTTCTAACCAATTACGTTTTAAGTTATGAATATAAATAATTAAAACAAAAAATGCGGTTGAAATACCACCCAAAATTAATAACGTCATATTCTCTTCTGGAATGGTTTCTAATAAAATCAGCTTTCTAATAATAACCACAAATGCGATTTCTAAAAAGGTAAGCGCATAATCAAAACTGGTTTTAATAAACAAAGCTTTGACAATGGCTAAGACGATCAAAGTAAATAACGCATCTGCCAATAACACCTTCATTGACTTAAAGTCTAAGAAACCTTGCACTGCAATAAAATCTATCAACTTGTTCGATATACTAAAAAGACAAGTGGCAAGATAGATCACCATAAAAATAATAAAAAATAACCTAAGTACAGAAACCATTCTTGCTAAAACCGTTTCTGCATCACTCTCTATAAACAGATTTACTTTAGCAAACCAATTTTGCTTTGTTTTCATGAAATTTCCAAATAATGGTAAAAAGCTCTTAGCATTAAAGCAAAGACCAACCTACCTAAAATTAACAACAATCTAAAAAGAACATAAAGCCATTTTTAGAATTTAAAAAGTTTACACACTTACCTATATTTGAATATTACTTCAAACGCTTTTGTAAAAGATAGCGTTTTGCTAATAAAAATCCAAAATAAGTAAAGAGTAAAAATAGAATAGGCAATGTTTTCCACTGAGCATAAAATGTTAACCCATCATAAGGTTGCACTTCACCGCGTAAAACACCTTCTTTATAAGGTTCAATTTGTGATTTGATATTACCTTTAATATCCACAATAGCGGTGTAGCCTGTATTGGTACTTCTGGCTATTTCGCGCCCAAGTTCTATAGCGCGCATTTGAACTTCTTGCAACTGTTGTGCGGGTTCAAAAGTATGAGCAAACCAGGCATCATTACTCACCGTAATTAAGTATTTAGCTTGCGGCAATGATTTTGCTAATTCTTCACCAAACGCCATCTCATAACAGATACTTAAACCGGCTTCTTGACCACCAAGTTTAAATAACTTTTGCGCATCATCCCCACGAGTAAATTCAGCGAAAGGAATATTAAATAACCCGCTAACAAAAGCAAAAGCACTGCTAAACGGAAAAAACTCGCTAAAGGGAACTAGGTGTTTTTTATAGTAACGCTGCTCGGGATTATGCATATTAATAAGTGCATTATAGTAATTTTCGGTATCTTCTCCACCCGCAATTACGCCTGCTAAAATATCCGTATTAAGCAATTTTGCATCTCTTATAAAACCTTGCAACGCCCCTTTTTCTACTACATCAAAATAAGCTGGAATTGCCGTTTCTGGCCATACAACCACATCGGCATCCATATTCTTTTTGGTTAAACTTATATACGTTTTTAACGTGGGATAAAACTCATCTGCCAGCCATTTCTTTTGTTGTTCAATATTACCTTGAATCAAAGCGACTTCAAGCGGTTTATCAACAGGTTTAACCCAAGTCACATTTTGTAATAAACCACCTAATGACCAAATTAAACATAAGATAACACTCGCCCTAACCCAGCTTTTTTCTTTAAATAGCCACAGTAACAAACCCGCAGACATAGCAATCATCCAGCTAACGCCCCATACTCCAAATATAGGAGCGTAGCCATCTAACCAGGTATCAACATGACTGGTACCACTAATTAAAAACGGAAAACCACCAAAAATAGTAGAACGAACAAGTTCAAGCAAAACCCAAACGGCGGGGAATAACAAAACCAAAACTCTACCAGGTGTTTTTGGGTTTTTAAAATACTGAGCAATCCAACCACCTAAAGCGACCGAAAGTGACAGAAAAAGCACAAAACAGAAAGTAAGCACAACTGCAACAGGGAGTAATACGCCAGAATAAAAGTACATGCTCGAAAACAGCCAACTCACCCCTAAACCAAACTGACCTAAACCAAACCATAGACCAATTTTAGCGGCTTCAAAACGAGAATCGGCTTCTAACCACAACATAAATAAACCCGCTATAGAAGCGAGCATAAGGGGTGGGATATTAAATGGGGCAAAAGCAAATACACTTAACAACCCTAAAGCGAAGGCAATAAGATGTATTTTTTTGGGTGAAAACACCTTTTTTAAAAAGACAAAAATAGATTTCAAAAAGACCATCCCTTTTGATTTAATTTATAATCAAAGAACCTTTGGCTAAGGGTTTGTGCTCTCTGAATGATTATTTAATTCGTTCTCAGTTTCAGTTTCAATTAATTCAGCAGGTTTGGCTTCAAACAGTTCTGCACGTCTATCCGTTGCTTTAAGCACTCTAAAATGGATACCATGCGTTTCAATTTCTTCGCCAACAACAGGAACATGCCCCAATTCAGAACTTAAAAACCCCCCCATTGTTTCCGTATTTTCGGTTTCAATCTTGGTACCAAAAAATTGATTAAACTCTTCTATAGTGGTTAATGCCTGAACTGAAAAAGCGCCTGCAGCCCTCTTTTGAATACATTCATCTTCAGCAATATCATGTTCATCTTCAATATCACCTACAATTTGCTCTAACACATCTTCAATAGTGACCAGGCCTGCTAATTCTGCATATTCATCTACAACTAATGCTAGGTGATTTCGGCTTGATTTAAATTCTCTAAGCAGTACATTTAGACGTTTGCTTTCTGGAACAAAATTGGCTTCACGATAAATTTTTTCTAAGTCTTTTTTATCGGTTAATTCGCCTTTAACAACGGCGCGTAAGACATCTTTTGCAAGTAAAATTCCAACAATCTCTTTGTCAGACATAACAGGATAACGTGAGTGTGAGCTCTCTAGCATCGTTTCTAAAATGGATTCTAAACTATCATTTGCATCAATAATTTCAATTTGTGGACGAGGAACCATAATATCTCGTACTCGCGCTTCCGAGACATCTAAAACACCTTCTATCATCAACAATGCATCTGCATCAAGCACTCCTTGTGCTTGTGCATCTTTTAACACAGTGATTAACTCTTCTCGACTCTCCGGTTCATCTGAAAACATTTTTCCAAGACGCTCTAACCACGAAGAGCCGCTACTACTGTCACTCATTTCTATTTTTCATCCTGTTTATTTTGATACTTAGTATTCATCACTTTAATGCTGATGACTTAATGTTCATGATAAGGGTTTGCATAACCTAAGTTTTGCATAATTTCTATTTCAAGCGCTTCCATTTCTTCCGCTTCAACATCATCTATATGGTCGTAGCCTTGTAAATGCAAGGTGCCATGAACGACCATATGCGCCCAATGCATTTCTAACGACTTATGTTGTGATTCCGCTTCTTGTTTTACCACATCAGCACAAATAACTAAATCGCCCAAATACGGCAGCTCTTCACCTAAATCTACCAGGCCTGGTGGTTGTTCAAATTCAAACGATAAAACATTAGTTGGCTTGTTTTTATTGCGATAATCAAAATTGAGCGTTTGACTCTCTTCTTCATTCACAATACGTATTGTCATTTCGACCGGTTCAAATGAACGTGGCTCTTGTAAACTGGCATGCACCCATTTTTGGCACTGCTCAAGGGTCGGAATAGGCTGTTCTTCTATTCCCCACTGCAATTCGAGATCTAACATGTTATTGCCCCTTAAATTATCGCAAAATGAATTACGCTATTGCATTTTAACCACGAAGACGCGAAGACACGAAGTTAAAACCCTTAAAAAATTTAATACCTTTAAATCAACACCTCAACGACTTGCTGTCAAGTTGTCTTGTTTATTGTTTAAAATAACGACTTACTCCAACACTTTAAATCTTCATGTCTTCGTGACTTCGTGGTTAAAGGAAATAAGCTATTTACTCTTTAAGTTTTTGTTGTTTACGGTCGTATTTATCATAAGCGGTAACAATTTTTTGTACCATTGAATGCCTAACCACATCTTGGGCTTGATAAAAACTAAAACCAATACCATCTACTCCATCAAGCACTTCAATAACATGTCTTAAACCTGACTTTTGATGTTTAGGTAAATCGCATTGGGTAATATCACCGGTGATTACTGCGGTTGAACCAAAACCAATACGGGTTAAAAACATTTTCATTTGTTCAGTTGTTGTATTTTGAGCTTCGTCTAAAATAATAAAGGCTTCATTTAATGTTCGGCCACGCATAAAGGCGAGTGGTGCGACTTCAATGACGTTTTTTTCCATTAAACGTTCCACGGTTTCAAAGCCCATCATTTCAAATAGAGCATCAAATAAAGGCCTTAAATATGGATCAACTTTTTGGCTTAAATCACCAGGTAAAAACCCTAGCTTTTCACCCGCTTCTACCGCTGGACGGGTTAAAATAATTCTACGGACTTTTTCATTTTCTAACGCTTCAACCGCACACGCTACGGCTAAATAGGTTTTACCTGTACCCGCTGGGCCAATACCAAAGTTTACATCGTATTTCTGAATTGCTTGAATGTAACTGGTTTGATTAGGGTTGCGAGTTTTAATGGTTTTGCGGCGCGTTTTAATAAGAACTTGCTCAGCATCTAATGTTCGGTCTGTATCTAACCCTAATTGATGTAATCTTAAATGAATCGTTTCTGGCGTAAGCGTTTCTTGCAAGGTTGCTTCATATAAATCACGAATAACTTGTTCAGTTTTAACAATACGGTCGGCTAAACCTGTTACTGAAATATGAAAGCCACGAGAGTTCACCTCAACACCTAAACGCAATTCAATCTGATCAAAATGCTCATTGTGCCAACCTAATAAATTTTGCAAACGCTCATTATCTTCAGGAAAAAGAGAGAACTGGATAGTATGTAATGCTGGCAAGGTTACGCCCCGAAATGAGTAACTTAAAGTGGAATCATAATAAAAAAACCAACATAATGTTGGTTTAATTATTAAATCTTATCAAAATGCGAATAGAGTCAACGAATATTAGTATTTACAAAGCATAATATTGCGGTGCATTGTGTCTATCAGCTTCTGGTGTGGCTACGATTTCGCCACGCAATGAATTGGTTAAGGCTTCTGTAATTTTAACATCCACAAACTGACCTATCAGCTCTGGCGAACCTTCAAAGTTAACCACACGGTTATTTTCTGTACGCCCTGCTACTTCGCTAAAAGAGTTACGTGATAAACGTTCAACCAAAACGCTTTGAACAGTACCAATCATGCCATCGCTTATGGCTTGAGTTTGCTTGTTTAATTGCTGCTGTAAAACAAATAAGCGACGTTTTTTCTTTTCCATTGGCTCATCATCAGGAAAACCTGCGGCAGGTGTACCTGGGCGTTCGCTGTAAATAAAACTAAATGAGCGGTCATAATTAAGCTCTTCAACCAAAGCCATCGTTTCATTAAAGTCGTCACAAGTTTCACCTGGAAAACCAATAATAAAATCACCCGATAAACATAAATTAGGACGTAAAGCACGTACCTTACGAATGGTTGATTTATATTCAAGTACCATGTGGTTACGCTTCATCATGGCCAATACTTTATCTGAACCCGATTGAATTGGCAGATGCAAGTGCGAAACTAGCTCAGGAATTTCACCAAAACAGTCAATAATACTTTGAGTCATTTCATTTGGGTGCGATGTGGTAAAACGAATACGATCAATACCATCAATCGTTCTTATTGCATGCATTAACACAGCTAAATCAGCAATTTCACCATCTGGCATTAAGCCACGGTAGGCATTCACATTTTGCCCAAGTAAATTCACTTCTCTTACACCTTGCTCAGCCAATACACGAATCTCATGCAACACGTCTTCATACGGTCGGCTAACTTCTTCACCACGTGTATAAGGCACAACACAAAAAGTACAATATTTAGAACAGCCTTCCATAATTGAAACCATGGCCGATACACCATTTACTTCAGGTTCTGGCAAATTATCAAACTTTTCAATTTCTGGAAAAGTAATGTCAATAACGGCTTTTTTCTTTTTAACCGAATCATCACCACGAACTCTTAGCGCTTCATCAATCATTGCTGGTAAACGGTGTAACGTTTGTGGGCCAAAAATCACATCAACACTGGGTGCGCGCTGACGAATCACTTTACCTTCTTGAGAGGCCACACACCCACCCACTCCAATCACACGATTAGGCTTTTTAGCCTTCCACTTTGTCCAACGACCTAACTCAGAAAACACTTTTTCTTGCGCTTTTTCACGCACAGAACAGGTATTCATCAAAACCACATCGGCCTCTTCTGGCTCGGTTACCAGCTTTAAACCATGAGTTTTTTCAAGCAAACTCGCCATTTTGTCAGAGTCATACTCATTCATCTGACAACCGTAAGTAATAACGTAAAGACCGCCTGTAAATGGAGTGGTTTGAGACATATAAATTCCGTAAAAATAATAAGAGTAAAGGCACTAATTGTTGATTCTATTCAATTTTGATTCTAACTTAAGAACCTTTGATTAAATATACAGATTTTAATAGAATCAATTCGGGTCGCGTATTTTAACATAAATTAATAAGTAATAACCTCTTGAGTTTTTACAAAACTTTTAGCTTCTTTAGCATACTCATTTATGCTTTTTGGCAGATCAGCTTTATTATCTTGATTGTCATACCAAAGTAAATACTGATTCAAGTCATAAAGATTATTATCTTTTTTAGCATTTAAAAATAAATTTTCCATATTCTTAAAAACCAATTCATGATAAATACTCCAATTGGATGCGTACTGAAAATAACCTATTTTTTCTTGCTTTGGATGCTCTTTATAAAAAAATAATCTATTTTTAAAATAATAGGCTTCAAACGCACTCATTAAACCTAGATAAACACCATATAAAACACAAAATCCTATAACCAATAACATAAACTGAATTGGTTTAACAACGGATTTAAAACTATGCATACCTACAGCTTTCACTGGTAGTTTTAAACTAAAAACTAATAAAACCAACATAAGAAAATAGTGAGTAGCTGACAAAATTAACGGATAAGATACCATTATTTGCAATACCAACGGAAAACACAAACCTATATAGACCCAAAATTGTTTTTGTCCTTGTTGCCACCAGTTTCTTAACAGCAGACCTATCCCTATTAAAATGGGTAAGCAACCAACTATACCCGTTTGAATTAGCCAAAATAATAATTCATTGTGTGGGTGTTTAAAAGTTTTGAAATTAAAATCAATAATTCTCTTATCAAGAAAAAGCCCATGTGTAGTTACATAATCCTGAAATGCGACCGGATAATGACCAATCCCCACTCCAAACCATAAATTCTCTAAAAATAGTTGCCAACCTGTTTCATACAAAAACAATCTAACATCAGAACCATAAACAACACTTTCTAATTTACTACTCGCACTTGAAATATCAGCTGGCCACAACAGTGCAATCCCCCCCCCTAAAACAGCAAGAAGTATAATTAACACAACGTACCTTAAAGACACCTTTATGTTTTGCCATAATGCAAGCAGCAAAAAGACAAAGCCTAAAATCAACCCTAACAAACCTGCTCTAGATCCAGAGCCAACGATAATATACACCCCTAAAAAAACTAAGATAAAAACAGGAAACTTAAAAATCAAATCCTGGTAGAAAAAACGTCTTTGTAACACCAACCATAAACTAGTTACTACAGCAAAAGCCATAAAACTAGCCAACATATTTCGTTGTTGCAATGATCCTAAATAACCATTATGAAATTTAAATGGAAAATAGCCTGTCCACCAATAAAATATTCCAAAAGTATCAAAACGTTGAATTAGAGCAATAGATGCTTGGACCAAAGCTAATATCACAATTGCATAAAAAAACCAAAACCAATGTATTTTATTCCATTGGTATTGAACTAACGAGACTAAAAATAAAAAACCAACAAGTAATGCGTAAAAAGTGTATTCAACATCTTTTAAAGAACTATTTAATAATCCAGTTACAATCAAAAAAATAACGGTTAGTACTGCAAACGGAAATAGGTGAGAATAATGAAAAGATAACGTTTTTAATGAATAAAAAGTAGTGAATAACACAAAAAATATACCACCACCATATACTGCAATATTGTACGGCGCTTGAATTCCCACTTGTTGCCCAATATTAGACATCGATACGAGGCTAACAAAAAAGACCAGAACTAAAAACCACATCCCTTTTTTTTTATCTTTAGACATTCATACAACCCATAAACAAAAAAGCCCGCATTACAAGCGGGCTATATAAAACAAATAAATCAACCAACTATAGTTGTTTACAAAGTCCTATATTACCTTCAGTCGTGTAGCTTGCAGCAGCACCATCAGCAACAGGTACACTTCTAACACTACCAGTATCATTTGCACCATCATCGGTTTTAGTATCGATACTTTGTGCTACATCATTTGGGACATTTGAGGCACATACGTAAGCTTGATCTGTTATTAAACTATTACCACCACCTACTACAACATAAAACAAACCATCAAATGAATTCGTTGGTCCTGAGCTATCAGCTGATGTACCTAAAGTACCACTAATGAAACCTTCATTTTTTAATTCATACCAAAATGCATCATCATCTGCAGTATCTGGGAATGTAGTTTTTCTATCTTGATAAGCATAATAAGCCGCAGCTACATTATCAAATTGCTGAGACAAACTTTTAACCTTAGCATTCTGAATTAACTCTTGACCTTTAAGTACACCACCTAGTAATAAACCGATGATAACTAATACGATTGCGATTTCAACTAATGTGAAACCTTGTTGTTTTTGTAAGTTTTTAACTTGCATAAGTACCTTCCTATTTATGTATGAAACATTAACACGCTCTGTGTAATACGTATAATACAGAACTTGATAATAAATAAAAGAGTAAATTTTTTTTACTCCCTCTTTAAATTTCGTTTTATGATTTATACCTTGTAATTTTTTAAACAAAATAATATTTAAGAAGATATACGTAATCAGTTAACAAATCACATTATATTAGTCATTAAACCCTTATTCAGCAGACTTTTTCACATGATCAGGCAACATAATTTGAAAACCAAAAAGCAACTTGGCTTCATGTTGATAAAATTCAATACTGCCATCTACTTGTTTTAGTAGCTCTCTTGCTAAAAATAGACCTAACCCCATGCCACTTTCACTGGTTGTCCAAAAAGGTTCAAACATCCTCTCTGGCTTTAATTCTTGGCCTGGTCTTTTTTTGCTCAAAATATTGATTCTCACTTGCCCACCCAAAAAATCATGAAAGATAAGAATTTGAATAATGCCCATTCCAGATGAGTGGTCGCGATAGTTTCCCAATACATTTTTAAAAACCTCTACTAAAGCTTCTTTGGGTAAAGTAACAATTGCCTCACCTTGTATATTGGCCTTTAGCCCATAAATTTGGGTAATATTTTGTAGTAAGCTTTCAATTTCCAATTGATCACCATGATAAAACTCATCTAAAGGTTGTTGCATATGATCAATGGTTTTACGAGCTCTTTGTGCCATTGAAGGCAAAGACGTGGATAAACGATCAACTAATTTAATCTTAGCTTCTGGCATTTCAATAATGGCAACTTGTTCAGCCAGCATTTGAATAAACTGAGCAATATTTTTTATTTCATGCTGTACAAAAAGCTGGTACCGCTCTAATCGTTTTTGAGAGGTTAGGATTTCAGACTGTTTTAAAACTAAATTTTGCTCAAGAATATGCAAAAAAGTTTGTACAACAAGACTTCCCATACTTTGCTTACCTAAAGCATCTCTTGAGTAAGCGATAATAATTTTAAAACGCATGTCCTCGCGTTGTACTAAATAACTTTTAGTTTTTGCTTTTGATTTGATATTGCCTTTTTGTACCTCTTTAACCTCTCCAAACCAATCTATTTTGGCTTGTAAATTTTCACAACCAACCTGTTTTAATACTGGCCAAGCTTGGTCAAAAAACTCTAATGCGTCTTGCTTAAAAACGTCATTCATATGGTAAAGAGAAGTTAGTGCATGATTAAGTCGTTTAGATTGTCTACGAAAATAAAAGGCCGAAAATAAAAGCGAAACGCCAATTAATATAAAAATTAACCACAACCACCCTGCAACCTCGGTGGTGTAGGATACAAGCTTATTTATAGTTTCTAAGACATACTGTAAACTCGTAACAACAAAACCATCATGTAATATATTTTGTACGTGTTCTTTTAATGAGCTTAACCATTCAAAAAGAGTATTCATTGCGATTTGACTTCTGTCCTATTAAGTTCAAAGTTATTAAAATTGTGAAATAAGCACTTTGTGTGACTTGACGTTGATACATAGCCCCAACAAAGGGCCGTGAAATAGAAATGAAATAAGGTTTATAAATTTTAATAAAAATACACGTCTTAACACATACTAATGCGCGCTATTGCACAAATTTAGACAACCAAAAAATCGTAACGACTAACCTTTTTAATTGCATATCTTGCTTTGCAAAGCCCTTATTATTTTGTATAAACTTAATGCAAGTTTTAATACGCTTTTAGCAAGCATCTCTTTGAATATTGTATTTTTTAATTAAGTAATAAACGTTTTCACGTTTAAGACCTAAGCGTCTAGCTGCTTCATGCACATTAAATTCGGTGTCTGCAAGTACACTTTTAAGTAATTTTTCTTCCGCCGTATTGCGAATTGGTTTAACCCCCTCACCCAAACAAGCATCGACCTGAACTTTTGTCACCCCTTCTTGGTCTTTTAACCTTTGTTCTTGCCCATAAAACAATAACGCTCTTTTTAGTGACCCAAATAAATTCTCTGTTAATACGGGCTTTTCTAAAAAGTCAAAAGCACCATGTTTTAACGCTAAATAAGAGGTGGCATCTGCATTTTGCCCAGTTAAAACAATCACTTTAGTTTGTGGATGATTATTACCAAGCCAATTTAAGACTGCTAGTCCTTCATCAGGAGTATGTTCTGCGGGTGGCATACCCATATCTAAAATAACCACTGAAAAACAACTACAGGCAAGCACTTTAAGCGCTTCATGACGAGATTCCGCCTCAACCACTTGATAACCCGCATTTTCCAAAGAAAAACCCAGCATGCCACGCAATGCTGGGTCGTCATCTACTAATAAGATTTGCTTGCTATTCAACTTAAAATACTACCAGCTACAACTAGAAAATTCACATGACTGCCTATTACCTGCACCATCAGCAGCAAAAACAACATACTCAAAGTTACTAATTGATGATGTCTTGTTTCCTGCTGACGTATATTCTTCTGGTGTTGCATAATTTTCAAGCACTAAAATATCCGTACCCGAACCTCCATCTATTTTTTTATTTATTTCACCTGATGTCGCAACATCCGTATTACCAACCCATAAAACATCATCACCAGAGCCTAATGTTGAGTATTTATTATTTATATTACCCTGAATCCAAACCTTATCATCACCAGAACCCGCATCTAATTTCTTGGTTAAGTTTGTCCCTAAAACAAAACTATCATTACCATCGCCTAGATAAACTTGAGATGACATATCATTAACGATATATACACTATCATCACCATCACCCGTTCTTAAGTTTGCACCCGCTTCTAGATTATTACCTATGGCAATATAATCATCACCATCACCTAGATTTAATGCTTCACTAACATTACGATTCACTAAAATAGCGTCATCACCACTGGTTTCAATTTCATCTTTATCTGCTTGATACTCTGTATTTGAAATATCAAAATTAGTATACGTTGGTACTATTGGACTAGGCCCTGCCGTAGCAGGCTCAAAACTGTTCCAAGAAATACTTTTTGAGATAAGATTCGCCTTAACTTCTAATCCACTAATACTTGTAATAACATCATCAAAAAAGTTGGCATCATCAACCGTTATAGCACGTTGATGGTATAAATCATCAATATTACAGTTATCTACATTCTGCGATGGAATACCAGCACAACCCGTCATTGAAGCAATTGTTTTTGCCCCATCTTCATTGTAAGCCACCAATACAACCACGGCGGTATCAGTTTCTAGCTGTGCATCTGTTGCGCCTGAGGAGCAAATTGCCACACTTTTATTACAAACGTAATAATTACCTGTTCCGCGATCCGCTGCCGTTGGTGGTGTATTAGTTAAATCAAACCAATAGGTATTTGTTGAAGCGCCAGCATTACAAAACATACTTGCTGAACTAGCCTTATTACAAATAAATTCGGCATCGGTTGTTTGCCTATTAACCGCATACCTAATTGGGTTACCCCATCCGTCTTCTACATCGGCTACTTTTAACCCCACATCCAAATAAGGAATAGTGCCCACTGTAGCAACACATGCATCAAAAGTACCTAATGACCCTGTTTTAGCAATGCGATTTTCTACTCCATCACCATCCGTATCAGGACAAGGCAAAAAGCTATTAACGGTTCCAAATGTTAAAATTTGTTTTTTTATATTCGCTTCGTGCGACTGACTTTCTTTGAGTTTTGCAGAATGATGAAAAGAACCAAAGCCAACCATATATCCGGCAAAAACAAGACCTAAAATGGCCATAACAATCGCCATTTCAATCAATGAAAAACCCGTTTGTTTCAGATTAATTTTCATTAATTAAGCCCTTCAGATTGACTAACACCGCTAATTGGGTTGACTTCTGGGAAGCTCGGCATATCGGGAGGGGTATCGTAATAAACCAATTCAATATTTGAGAAGTCAATAGTTTCAACAGTCGCTGTAGTTTCAACCTCAAAGTCAACTTTAGCTTGTCCATTCTCATCCAAAGTAACTATGTACTCATGTGATTCATTCCAGTATGGCTGCCATGTAACAATACTCTCACCTTTCGAAAACTCACGGCTATCCCATGATCCATCAGAATTATATGTATCTGAATACCGTCCATTAACAGCCGATTCAAACGTGACTTGTTCTAAGCCATCTCGAGGATCTACTAAATGATCATAATCAAATTCACGGAGCACATCTCCATTAGCAGAAATTGAGCCCCTATCATCAAAAACATTAGAGTTTGTTGTTGCGGCTTTATTCCACGCACCTACGGCATGGGTATCAAAAGTTAAAACCACTTTTTCACCTGCTTTGTCAGCCCCAAAATCAAAGGTTTGGGATGCTTGATCAAGAATACCATCATCGGTCCCTAAATTCGTCCCAACAGCACCTGTCGTCATGTCTCCTAAGTTTCCCACATCATTACCCGTTTGGGTTACAGGAGCAGAAGGTGTTGTTGCAGCCACAGAGTTTTCAACAACACGACTAGGATTTGAATTTTGGATTTCATAGGCAGATATACCCAACACAACATCGTCATAAAACGGGTTTTTAGAATACGTTTGATTGACGTAAATTTGGCCACCCGCATTATTTTGGGTTTCACCCGCACTGATTGATGGTGCAGAAGAACCATCATCATTTTTAGCTAACAAAACAGCAACTAAACCATCTGACTGAACACTAGAGCAAGCGCTATCGTTACAAATTTCTAAATTATTTGCACCCAACACGCCTTTTAAAGGTTGCGTGGTAGTATCATAAGCAGGTAATGCTAAATAGGTTCTGCCTGCAGGAATTAAGGCTGACTGAGGCATATTATTAAAGAAACAAGCCGTATTGCTTGGACAATTAAGCATGTCTGAAGCATTTGTTACGCCTTGGTCAACCGCATAGATAAATGGATTTCCAAAACTGTCTTCAACATCCGCTTTACTTAACCCCAATGATTGATAAGGCACCGTACCTTTATCTACACTGCAAACGTTAACTGAAACACCTGAGATAGCGGATTGTGCAACCACTTCTTTAATAGCGGGAATAGCAGGTGAATGTGACGTGGCAGAAATAGCAGAAACAGCTGGTTCATACGCTATAGCTGGAACAGTGCCAGTTGTACCAGTACGTGCACCACTACCCGTTGGGCTCGCTGCGTTATCTGGACAAGGCATATATTTATTAACTTCAGCAAATTTTAAAATGGCAGATTTCACTACTTTTAATTTTGCTTGGCTTTCTTGCCATTCGGCTTGGTTTTTTTGTTCAGAATACATTAACCCTGTCCCAGCGCCAATTAACCCCACAATACCAAGTACAATTGCCATTTCTACAAGAGAAAATCCTGTCACTCTACTTTTATTATTCTTTTGCAAATTAGCCATAATAGACTCCTTTTACTGTAAACCGCGCTCGGATATTAATAAGGCATATTTCACATCAAAACCTGTTAACCAAACCAACTGATCATCAAAAGCATCCCCTGCTACATCACTACCACGAGATTGCCAAAAATAATTATTGTTACCACGGTTTTCTCCTTCTTTGGCATCTAAGACTGCACTACCCCAAGTTTCAGCACCGTTTTTACCGTAACTCACCACAACTGCTATGGCTTGCCCTTCTATAAGGTTTGCCGTTGGTGTCGTAGCAGAACAACTCGTTGCCGATTCGCCACAAATTTTTAAATTACCAACACCAGATGTTAACCCAATCGGTAATGTATCTTTAGTAAAGGCAGGCGAACCAGCAATATTAAAATACGCGGCCGATTTAGAAACATCATCTACATCTGCTGTATTTGTATTAGTATTAATGCCATAAAACAAGGGTTGACCCCAAGCATCTACTGCATCAACACCCAACATTTTATAAGGAAGATATCCCGCATCTAATCCACATTTATTACCCACTCTATCTTCTACACCATCTGGTACAGTAGTAGAAGCATCTGGGCAAGGTAAAAAACCATTGGTCTGTACATACGTTAATAAAGCACTTCTTACCTTTTGTAAATATTCATAGTTTTCAGTGAATTTATCATAGTCTCGAGTAGCACCAACACCAAGCGTAAGGGTATAGCTCAATGCCGCCATAATCATCAAGGCAATAGACAACTCAAGTAGAGTAAAACCATTTTGTTTTTTAAGGTTAAAACCCATTATATAATCTCGTTATAAATCTTACTTTAAGGGCAAATTAATGCTCGCCAACCCTGGCCTTGTAAATTATCAACAGCACCTGTAGACGAATCATACGTACAACTAAATGGAGGTGATGAACCAGAACTAATATATTTACATTCATTAAACCAACTTACATCAGTATCGGAGATCGTACACATATCGGGTACGCTATCTTGTGGATTGGTATCCTCTGCCACTCTAGATAAAACTGCCGCCTCCCATTCTGAACGAGTAATCGTAATAACATAATCATTAAAAACACTACTATTTGCACCAACTGATTTAAAATCAATCGTACTACCATCAACTACCGTAGATTGCTCTAAATAATCTGCAGGAGAAGCACTTGGTCTATTTTGCCCTGTTAAGGGTTCACCTGAATAAAACAACACCATAACAATGTCATCCTTGCCATCTACCGTAAATGGAAAAACAGACGTTCCGCCAGAATCAGATACTTCACTAGACATAGCATTATTTAAATTTGAAAATCTGGCCCAACTACCCGTTGCATAACGAGCACTTGAGTTTACAAACCTGGCATCAACCGCATACCAATAATTACCATTATTTAATTTAGAATCAATAAATGTAAAATTATGATTATCAGAAAGGGTACCTGTAGCAGCATCAAGAACAGCCATTTGAAAAGGTACTTTACCTAAAACAAAAAGCTTATTAGTACCTGCTAAATTTTGGTCACAACCTATGTCAGGATACCCATCATTATTAACGTCAGGACACGGAAAATACCCTGGTCCAGGAATACTCGCCGCATCAGAATAAATTTCGGGATGCATAACTGCATAAGCCAACATTCTATCTTTAATAAGATGTAACTCATTAATGTGCTTATCATTATTAGCAATTTTCATGGTATTAGAACGCAAGTTACCTAAAGTGCCAAACCAAATACCTGCACCTACAACCAAAGCCAACATGCCCATCAGTACAATAAAACCAGATTGTTTTGTATTTTTACTATTCATTTTTTAAAATCAACACATTACCTTATTCTAATACGTACTTTAAACTAGCCATTAAATTATAATAAACTAATTTAGTTAGCAAGTACAAATATTCGCTTTTACCAGGCCTGGTAAATTTACCAAAGCGCCACACCCATTTTTTGTTGTTGCAACACCCAATCCTGAAACTCTGGTGGACCATACACCAAGGTTAACGGCGATTTTTCTATTACTTTAGATTCAGGGTCTTGCTGTTGATAGACCAATGGTCGCATGTTTGTTTCTGCGTAGTTCATTAACCATTTTAAGGTTTTTTGCGGAATTTCTCGTCCAACTGGCACGGCTACATCAACAGGTAAACCCTGCCAAATAAACGCGGCATCAATCACCAAAGCGCCACTTTTATCTGGCCTAAAGTTACCAGGCAATTTAGAACCCTCTTTCACCCATGCACACTCAAACACTTGGCAAGGGTTTACAGGTCGGTTTACATAATCATCACAACCAGAACCCGTACTATGCGGGCAAGGTTTACCTGGGTAAGCCTCACAGCCTTTTACCTTAATTTGCACCCAACCATCACAACAAGCGGTACAAGGTTGGCATTCTCTTTTTTTCATCTAACAATCCAAATTTTATGTACATGAGTTAATTTAAAAACAGTATATACAAAACCCATTAGCTGTAAAAAAGACTTTAATAAAAACCTTTTACACAAATAACGAATTTAGCTAAAAAAAAACCCCGCCTATTAATAAATAATAGACGAGGTTTTGATACAAAAGTTAATCAAACTGCCTTACGACAGCGATTGATTAGAACTTGTGTAAAAGACCTACAGAAACTGCAGTAGTGTCATCTTTCTTAACACCACCAACGTTTTCTAGAGATGCATACTCAACATAAGCAGTAGTTTTCTTACCTAAAGCGTAGTCAAGACCAATTGCGTAGTTCATTGAATCTTCATCAGTTACAGCTGTAGAAGCCCCTGTAGTAGTAATTACTCCAGTAGTACTGTTAAATGAAGCAGAAGCAGCAGTAGAAGTTACAGCACCTTTCTCACGGTCAACTGAAGAGATTTTTAGCTTAGGCGTAAATTTACCCATTTTATAAGCTAGGTTAGCTTGGATGTTAGTACCTTCTTTTTCTGAACCTTTAATCGCTTTACCACCAAAGTCTTGATACATTACGTTAGCAACTAAACCACCAGTAGCGTATTGAGCTACTAAACGTGACTGAGTTGCATCTCCTCCAGTTCCAGTTGAGCTAATGAATTCTTCAGAAGCGGTATCCATACCAGCTGCTAAATAAAGACCTTTTTTAGCAGAACCGTATGTTAAAGCAACTGAGTACATATCAGATAAAGAAGATTCATCAGTTGTAGAACCACCAGTTTCTTTAGGAACTAAAGCAGCAATTAACTTAACGCCAGAGAAAGAAGGAGAAACATAGGCTAGTACGTTAGATACACGGTTTTCCATACCGTTGCCTTTCATTCCTAGACCACCAGCCATTGGCTTGTTATCAGCAAGACCAGCATCGTTAAATAAGTCTTTAGCTTGAATCATTTTAGTAGGAGTGTCATGACGACCCATTAATACTGTACCAAAACCACCCGCTAAACCAACATATTGGTTACGATTTTTAAGGGTATCACCTTCATCTGGCTGAACTTCAAATTCCATTTTATAGATTGCTTTAAGACCGTTACCTAAATCTTCAGAACCTTTAACACCTAAACGTGATGCACGAGAGTTTACTTGAGTACCAGATTCTTTTTTTACTGTTCCTGCAGCAGTATCAGAATCGATTTGCTCAACAGCCATGTTAAATTGACCATAAACAACAGGAGCGTCAGCCATTGCAACAGGAGCGGCAACTGCAGAAGCGATTGCTAGAGCGATAATATTCTTTTTCATTTGAAAATCCTTAAATTAGTTAAAACTGCCCACGCTTGCGGGCTTGTTACGAACTATATTGAATAAACCTAAGCAGTGCAACCCCAAGTTGTAAAAAAAACAACATTGTTTTTTTGTGTTGTTTTTTTGCAACATCTATTTTAAGATTTATAAAGCTGGCTTATATCAAAACCCTTGACCACGAAGACACAAAGACACGAAGTTTTTTTACCTTACCTGGCCTGTTAATTTAAAACCTACCGTCATTATCGGGCTGGACCCGATAATCTCTTTTTGCCATACAAGATTCCCTGGTCAAGCCAGGGAATGACGTTTGGTTTTAAGCTAGGAAATGATGCTTGGTTTTTTTGAACCACGAAGGCACAGTGATTAAAAAGGAAGGTTAACCACGAAGACACGAAGTCACGAAGTTTTTTAAAATTCAACAGGCCTCGTCCTACCGTCATTATCGGACTTGACCCGATAATCTCCTTTTACCGAATAAGATTCCCTGGTCAAGCCAGGGAATGACGTTTGGGTTTATACCAGGAAATGATGCTTGGTTTTTTTGAACCACGAAGACACGAAGACACGAAGTTTTTTAACTTTACCAGGCCTGGTAATTTTATACCTGTATATACCTTTATAGGGTACTTCACTTCGTTCTCACCTCTGCAGCTGAGTTCTTAGTTTCGCAATGACAGTGTTAGCTTTTTATTCTTATTCTTCATTAACTCTTATTTAATCTTCGTGACTTCGTGTCTTCGTGGTTAACTTTTTTGAACCACGAAGACACGAAGTTTTTAATATTACCAGGCCTGGTAATTTTTATTGGCACTGAACTTATCTCTAAAACCAAACACCGTTCTTAATAGATAAATTGCTCATTAAACCTAAATCAAAACCCAAATAAAAATCTACAGTCATTATCGGGCTTGACCCGAAAATCTCTTCTTACCGAATAAGATTCCCTGGTCAAGCCAGGGAATGACGTTTGGTTTTAAGCTATGGGATGTCGGTTGGATTTATACCAGGAAATGATGCTTAGTTTTTTGAACCACGAAGGCACGAAGACACGAAGGAAAAGATTTTTAAGGCTTTAAATAACCTTGGTAGACCTTGCTGTTTATTTTTATATATAGCTTTATAGACTTTCTCACTCCCCTCGCAATGACAGTGTTAATCTATTATTCTTATTTTTCATTAACTCTTATTTAATCTTCGTGACTTCGTGTCTTCGTGGTTAACTTTTTTGAACCACAAAGGCACGAAGTTTTTAATATTACCAGGCCTGGTAATTTTAATTGGTATTGAATGTATCTCTAAAACCCAATACCGTTCTTAATAGATAAATTGCTCGTTAAACCTAAATCAAAACCCAAATAAAAACCTACCGTCATTATCGGGCTTGACCCGATAATCTCTTTTTGCCGCATAAGATTCCCTGGTCAAGCCAGGGAATGACGGTTGTTTTTTTGTTCTTATTTCTTTAAATCTTCGTGACTTCGTGTCTTCGTGGTTAACTTTATTTTTTTGAACCACGAATACACGAAGTTTTTTAACTTTACCAGGCCTGGTATTTTTGTCATTTCGAGGAACGTAGCAACCTGCCAATAGCGCCTTGGCGTGTAGAACGCCAGTAAAGCAACCCTTTAGGGTAATTTATTTAAACCAAAGAGTGGTACGGGCTTTTAATTATCTTCTTGATTTATATAACGAAGCAAATCCATCTCTTGACGAATCACAGCAACTATATTTATTGTTAGCATTTTTTTATCAAAACGATATATCACCCTACATGGATTTACAATAATTTCTCTATAAGATAAATGTGGAATCTCTTGTACCAATCTACCGCTTTCCGGAAAGTCATGCAGTCTATCCACGGTATTTATGACTTTAGTTACCAATTTACTGGCTGCACTTATATTATCTAATGCAATATATTCTGCTATATCGTCTAGTGCATTAACCGCAGAATCTGCCCAATTTATTTCAACCATTTAGACAGTTTTTCTTTGACTTTCTGATTGGTATTGAACCGATTATTGGTTATGTCTCGCTCACCTTTAGCAATAGCCTCAAGTATATTCATTCGATTTTGCATTGCTTCAAAATCTTTAACATTAATGAGATAAGCAGAAGGCTTACCTTGTTCAGTAATTAAAATAGGTTCATGACTTGTATTTAAATCGGCCAAAATACGAGTGGCCTGCCTTTTTAGCGTGGTTACCATTTCAGAACGCATAAACGAATCCTTTTATACCTTATTGAAAGTATCACTATTGTAGCACTGCCACCCACTTTCTTAACTGAATTTTTGCATACAACAAAGAAACCGATTAAACGAAAATATTTCAAACCAAAACTTTTTAGCCAGGAAATGGTATTTGTCTTTTTTGAACCACAAAAGAAGAACTCGACTGTAGAGACGCAAAGGTACAAAGACACCATTTTTTAACTTTACCTGGCCTGGTAATTTTATTGGTATTAAACTTATCCACAAAGCCAGACACCGTTTTCTATAAATAATTTGCTCATTAAACCTAAATCAAAATCCAAATCTACTGTCATTATCGGACTTGACCCGATAATCTCTTTTTGCCGTATAAGATTCCCTAGTCAAGCTAGGGAATGACGTTTGGGTTTATACCAGGGAATGATGCTTAGTTTTTTTTGGACCACGAAGGCACGAAGACACGAAGGAAAAGATCTTAAGTATTTAATGCACTTTACGGATCTGGTTTTTAGATTTATATATAGTTTTATAAATGCCACACTACCCTCGCCGTGACAACGTTAATCTTTTATTCTTATTTTTCATTAACTCTTATTTAATCTTCGTGACTTCGTGTCTTCGTGGTTAACTTTGTTTTTTTAAATTTTCGCATCTTCGTAGTTAACTTTTATTAATCCAGACATAAAAAAACCCGCTCTGGCGAACCAGGCGGGTTTTCTTTGAACCAAAATGTAATAGGTAACTATTAACGTTTTGAGAACTGTGGACGACGACGCGCTTTGCGAAGACCGACTTTTTTACGTTCAACTTGACGAGCATCACGAGTTAGTAGACCACGGGCACGTAGTGCTGAGCGGTTACCTTCTTCGTATGCAACAAGTGCACGTGCTAGACCGTGACGTACTGCACCGGCTTGACCCGTTGTACCGCCACCTGCAACAGTAATAAACGCATCAAATTTGTCTACGTTTTCTGTTGCTTCTAGTGATTGATTAATTACCATTAGGTCTGTTTCACGAGCAAAGTACTCGTTAATGTCACGACCGTTTACTGTCATCTTACCTGAACCCGCTTTTAAGAATACGCGAGCTACTGAGCTTTTACGACGACCTGTTCCGTAGTATTGTTCTGTTGCCATTTTAATATTCCTTTATTACACGTCTAGAGTTTTTGGCTGTTGAGCAGTATGCGGGTGATCTGTGCCTGCATATACTTTTAGCTTTTTAAACATTGCGCGTCCTAATGGACCTTTTGGCAACATCCCTTTTACCGCAAATTCAAGCGGACGGCTTGGTGCTTTTTCAATTAACTTTTCAAAGTTAGTTGATTTTAAATGACCAATAAAACCAGTATGGTGATGGTACATTTTATTGCTACGCTTATTACCTGTTACCGCTACTTTTTCTGCGTTAACAACAACAATATAGTCACCGCAGTCTGCGTGTGGAGTATATTCTGGCTTGTGCTTACCACGTAAACGTAAAGCAATTTCTGCAGCTAAACGACCAAGCGTTTTATTTTCTGCATCTACAACATACCAGTCGCGTTTAATTTCAGCTGGTTTTGCAACAAATGTTTTCATAATTTGTTCCTAAATAGTTCATGAAGCCATTTTCTGACTTCTAAATAATCCAAATCCAAGATTTGGTTTAACAAGTTTGCATTTGTTAAAACCAAATCAACTTACTGTTTAACGGGCAATAAGGGGGAAGGATTAACAAGACGCGGAATTATAAAAGATTTAACTAGGTTATTCAATTACTTTGATAGAAATAAACATAAAATAATTAATATTTCGCTATTAATTTGATTTTACCAGATCTGGTATCTTCTTTTTTCTACGCATGATTTGAAAACTTTTCTTTCAAATACTATCCGTTTCAAATCTAACGAACGCAAAAAAGCCAGCTGACTATTAACCAACTGGCCTTTAAGGCTTTAACTAATTTTATTGTAGCTTAATTAGACTACATAATATCAAATGACTTAGTAACACCTAGGATTAGGTAATCTGCATCATCACTACCATCTTCCATGGCTTTAATGTATGACACAGTCCCATCAAAACTTTTTGCAATTTCAAAACCATAATCCAACTGCACATAAGTTATATCTTCTGCACCTTCTGCTTCGTTAAGACCATAAGTTCCTGTAAAACCAGCATACTCACCAGAGATTGCTTTATGTGTATACCACTCATCTGACCCACTTTTAATACCCGTAGTTCCGTTATCGTAAGCAATAGAAACAGGACCATAACCCGCTGAGAAATTCAACTCTTCAAACTTTTCAGCATCACCAGCTGAAAACTTACCAGTATAGTAATAACCAGTAGCACCCACGCCTAAGTCAAAATCTGATACTGTTCCAGCCCAACCACCATAAAGGTCATACTCTAAATTTGAAGAGTCGTCCAATGAAGAACCCCAAGTACCTACATAAAAACCTGAATCATGTTCGTAATCAAGGCCAGCAGAAGCTGTAGCCTTTTCTGTTGTTGTTTGTAAAACCCCACGGAATACATATGTAGAAACTAAACCAGCATTAGCAGATACGCCCGCTTGAGAAGTAGCCGGAGCAATAGCAACTGATGCAGCGCCTGCAAGAGCTAAAGAAAGTGCTAGTGATTTTAGTGTGAATGTTTTTTTCATTTTTCTCTCCAAAAAGAAATGTTTACAAATTAAATTCACCAACCCTTTAACCAATTAAGTGCCAACTTTTATAAAAATCTTTTATTACAACAACTTAAATAAATTATTACAATTTTATGCATAAATCATTACAAAGCATACAAACTATAATAGTGCACAGTTGCACCAAATTTAATCAATAGATTCGCTAAGTTCTTCTAACAGAACCGTGATTCTTTGTTCAATTCTTTTGAATTCTGCAATAACAGCTTTTCCTTTTTCTGTTAATTCACTACCGCCCCCCGCTTTGCCACCTTTTACTTTTACGATTAGAGGCTCTTCATACATACCATTGAGCTCTTCAATGAGTTTCCAGGCTTTTTTATATGACATCCCCATACTTTTGGCTGCTTTACTCATTGAACCCAATTGGTGAATTTTTTCTAATAACTCAATTCTTCCAATTCCAATATAACCTGGTTTTTTACCTGTTATCCAAAATCGAGCGCGTATATTTTTGGAATAAGCCTCTCCTGGTAATTTTTGTAATTGCTCGTCCATTAAATTTCCCCCTAACTTAAATTATTTAACTGTAGCAATCAGACTTAGCTAAAGAACTCTTCTTTAGAGTCTTTTTTTCTTTAGTCTCAACACTAACTAATGCACATATGTAATATCAAAACACATACTATTTGTATGACACACTATATTTTTTAGCCTTTATTAAAATATAACGTTTTACTCTTTTAGATTAAGCCTCTTCAATAAACCAGTAGCGTACTCACTTAACTTACTTATTTATTTATATTGCACTACTTTCTATTGCACTACTTTTTTCAGCTCTTAGCAGTAAAGACTTATAAGATTGTCAAAACAACAAACAATGAGTAATATTAAGACGGCAAATCGTGACTAAATATATAAGTGTACGTAGCAAATATTGACATTTGATCTAATGCCTGGGAATATTGCCGCAGCTTATAATTAAATTTTATTTAGCTATAAATTTTACAAACAAAGGAGTTTCGTTATGAATGTAGGAACACTCGATAGAATTATTCGTATTATTATAGGGCTAGTGTTAATTACCTTAGCTTTCACTGGTACGGTTGGTCTTTGGGGTTATATTGGTATTATTCCATTAGTCACAGGACTTTTAAAGTGGTGCCCTTTATACACTTTACTAGGTGTGCAAACTTGCCCATTACACTCTACAATAAAACGTGATTAACAATAAGCGTTAAAAACGCAAGAATTGTTGGCGTAAGAGTAAGTTGTTTCTGTATTTTTTACAAAAAAAATAGAGCAACTTACTTATTTATGCTGTTTTTATAATCTATAAACGGCATGACTTTAAAACAAACGTTATTAATAACCTACAGTAAAGCACGATTTTTAACCAAAACAACGCCCCATAAAAAGCCCCAATAAACACCTAACTAGTTTGTTCAAGTGACCTTTTAGAAAGTAGACTTTATACAAAATCATGGTAAAGAAATATTTACCTTTCTAGTATAAATCAGACTTTAACTGGTAAAAATACTTGATTTTGGTAGCAAATACATCAAAATAACGATATTCTCTTCTTTAATTACTTATTATTAAGACCGCCCATGTCAAATAAATCTATTCAAAAAATAACTGCACGTTACGGTCTACAAGAAGACGATGCGTTAAATAGCAAGATAGCCTCTGATACGCTAAATAAAATCAAGGGATTAAATTTAAGCCCAAACCCCATACACTTTACCCTTGTTTATGAAACCTTAAGCCAAATTGACAGCGATATTTCTAAAAAAATTGAGAATGAAATCTCGAGTGAGAATTATCATGAGTCTGCTGATCATTTATTTATTGAGTTTATCTCAAAAATTCTTTATCAACATTTACCAACTGACAAAGTACAGGCATTATTAGTTGATCTTTTAGAAGAAATTGAAAACTGGCTTGAAAGCAGTAAATCAAATCAAGCCATTGTGGCACATGAAATTCAAGAATTTACAAAGCTAGAACTTCCTTCAGAAATACAAACTCGCCTTAAAGAACGCGTTTTACCAAAACTTAATTCTATTTTTGATGATACTAGCCGTCTAAAGTCACAAGTATCCGATTCTGCACATGAAATAACGCAACTAAAAAATGAGCTTGAGCAAATACAAAAAGTAGCCAATACTGACGAACTAACAGGAATTGCTAACCGACGTGGTTTTAATGAAATTATTGAACAGCTCGCTCACACCGCAGACACGGATGAGACTGATGATTCTACTTTTGCCTTATTATTAATTGACATTGACTTCTTTAAAAAAATTAATGATGAATACGGACATTTAATTGGCGATAGTGTTTTACGTTATCTAGCAAAACAGCTACTTGCTGAAACAAAAGGTAAAGATTTTATAGCTCGAATTGGCGGTGAAGAGTTTGTTATTTTATTACCTCAAACTCAGCATGACAACGCACTTAGAGTGGCCGAAAACCTAAGAGAAAAGGTTGAAAAAAACCTTTTAAAAGTTAAAAACTATCACAAACCGCTCTCTTTAACCATTTCTATTGGTGTATCAACTTATCACAAAAAAGATAACATTGATAAACTGTTTGATCGTGCAGATAAAGCGCTTTATGCCGCTAAAAATAGTGGCCGAAACAAAGTCTGTTAACCAGCTAACTCAAAAACGATAGATTTATATCAAACTTATATACTTATTTACTTGTTATCTTTTTAAAAGTCCTTTGCACGATTCAAGACACGTTTAAATGGCTAAAATTCACCCGATTATTGTTAAATAACTTGCCAATAGCTGGCCATTATCTGCATTATTGACTGCAACCAGAAAATTTTTATCGCATTTATCACACGCACCTCACTCCTGTAAAAGTCTCTTTAATTTAAAAGCTTTCGTTTGTTTTTTATATACCCATTTAATAATAATGGTTATACTTACCCGCTATTCACTTAACTTTATATAAAGCTGAAATTCATTCCTATGGATAATAGAAAATATAGCTATATCGCACTATTTATATTAACCATTTTGCTTGGTTTCTTTTTTTACTCTCATATATCCATCAAAAAGCCAGATATAAATAAAGATGCTTTAAAAAATTATCTCAACAATCGATCAGAACAAACTCATAAAGTTATTAAGCCTCTTCCTGAACAAAGCCATACAAATAAACAAAAAGTACTTTTAGGTGAGAAACTCTTTAACGATACAAATCTATCTATAGATGGAACCGTTTCTTGCGCTACTTGCCATAATTTAAAATTAGGTGGCTCTGATCACTTAAAAACATCTTTTGGGGCAAACCACCAGAAAACTGAATTTAATACCCCAACAATTTTTAATGTCGCGTATAATTTTGCACTTTTTTGGGATGGTCGCTCTAAAGACTTTACCTCACAAATCACCGATTCTTTATTTTCACCTAATGAGATGGCAAATACAGACTGGAACTCGGTACTTAACTATTTAAATAACTCAAAAGAGTATCGTTTACTATTTAAAAAACAATACACATTGCCAATAACCGCTAATGACTTGGTAGATGCTTTAAGCGAATACAATGCTTCTTTAATTACACCTAATTCTCGTTTTGATCGGTATTTAAAAGGTGAAAACTTTACCCTTAATACCTATGAATTAGAAGGCTATCATTTGTTTAAAACCTACGGCTGTATTTCTTGCCATCAAGGTATAAATATTGGTGGCAATATGTTTCAAAAATCGAGAGTTTTTACTGAAACAGATCAATTTAATAATCCAAAATGGAATGGTCGTTTTACAGAAACACGTAATGAAAATGATAAACATGTTTTTAAGGTGCCTTCATTACGTAACATTGCCTTAACTGCACCTTATTTTCATGATGGTTCCGCTCAAACACTTGAAGAAGCCGTAAACACTATGAGTAAAATTCAATTAGCCACTGTTATGCCAGAAGAAGAAATGCATAAAATTGTCGCTTTTTTACACACTTTAACCGGTGAATATAAAGGCCAACCTCTCTAAATATTATTGCTAATACGGATAAATTTTATTAACAATAATAAAACGATTCTATTTTATAAAAACACAACGTGTTATAACTAAACCATTCTGTAAACACTTTTAATCTTTTCGGGCTTAAGCAAATTACATGAAAAACAATTCACCACAGCCGCTTTTACAAAAACAAAGCGCTGAACAACAAATAAACCAAACAAGCTCTATTGCTTGGTATAAATGGGTGCTTATTTTGTTTTCTGTGGGTTTGATGTTTATTATCTACTCTAAAACGCTTAACCCGCTCATTAACGGTAGCGATAATGTCAGCAAAGACATTTATTTTTTAAATGTTCTGCAAGACGATATTATGCAAACGGTTACTCTAGGTAAAAGCCAAGAAATTAAAGAGTTTGATACGCTTAACCAGCAAACTGCGCAGCTAAAAAGCACATTAAACCAGTTAGCCAATACTTTAGCCGTGCAAAACACCCCTAAACTTAAAGAATCGCTTGCGGTCATTATTACTAAAGCGAATCAACAAGATTCTTATATTGAATCATTTAAAACAACACATGCCGTTAAACAAATTTCAATTAACTTTTTGCCTACGGCTTTTGCTGAATGTTTTGATAACATTAATCAACCCTCTTCTGAAGATGCTAATAGCAAAATAAAGTTGATTCAAAAATCCCTCATTAATGCCTTAAAATTTAAAAAACAATCTAATCAAGAAACCTCTTTTGATTTAAAACAAATCAATCATCAGATTATTACTAGCGGACATGAAAAATCTTGTATTAATTTCTTACATCATAATAGTCTTTTAACAGATGCGTTATCTAAAGAAGAATCTATTTATTTACAGCTCAAAACCTTAGATTTAAGTCAAGATTTACAGACCTTTTATATTGATTTTATGCAACAGCGTGATCGATTAAAATCAAATAACAATATGTATTACTTTATTTTGTTGGCACTTACTTTATGGTTGCTTATATTTGTAATTTTAAGTTTTAAACGGCAATTTACAGAAAACAAAAAACTCTCATTATCAGTGCAAAATATGTCCCAGCAACAGGGTCTATTTACCACTCTTATTAAGTTAAACCGCGCTATCGCTGATATTCATGAGAAACAGCCTTTATTTCAAGCGGTGTGCGATATTACTCATACTGAGGCAAAATTTGATAGTTGTTGGATAGGTTTAATAGATGAAACAGAAACCGTAATTCCCATTAGTTCTGCGGGGGATGATTTAGATATTATTACTTCTTTTAAAGTATCGCTTACTGATGGCCAAAATAACGGTACTATTGCTAAAGCCTATAAAACCCAAGCTCCAGTCATCACAAATGATTTTAAAACATGGTTGCTTAATACTAACTGGGCCAATTTAGCGAGTAGCTGGAAAATTAAAGGAAGTGCCACCCTTCCTATACTGCTTAATGGAAAGGTGATTGGCTTTTTTATTACCTATTCGAAAAAAAGAAATTTTTTTACCAAAGAAATTAACATCCTGCTTGAACAGCTCGCTTATGACTTAGGCTTAGTATTAGGTAAATTACAACTTGAAAAAGAGCAAAAGCAACACCAACAAGATTTGGCTATATCTGCTATTGCATTTGAAAGCTATGAAGCCATTATTATCACGGATGCTAACAACCGCATCATTAGAGCTAATCGCGCCTTCACTAGATTAACAGGATATAGTCAAGAAGAAACAATTGGCCAAACTCCAAACATATTAAAATCAGGACTTCACGATAACGCTTTTTATCAAAAGATATGGTCAAACATCAATAAAAAAGGTAAATGGCAAGGTGAAATTTGGAACCGAAAAAAAGACGGTACACTTTATCCAACATGGCAAAGTATAAGTGCTCTTTTTAATAATGAACATGAAGTTACCCATTACGTTGGACATGCCATTGATTTAACCAAAGATAAAGAATCTCAACAAGAAATTCACTACCTGAACAATCATGACAATTTAACCCAATTACCTAACCGTAATCTTTTAATTGATAGACTTGAACAGCAGCTTAATCAATACCATCCAAATTATAGTTTTTTATTTTTAATTAACATTAATCGTTTTAAGCTGTTTAATGAATCATTAGGTCACTCAGCAGGTGATGATCTACTAATTCAAGTGTCAAAACGTCTAGAAAAAATACATTTTGAAAACATTTTTAATAAAACCGTATCTCGCATTGGTAACGACGAATTTGCCGTGTTATATCTATCAGACATAGATACGTTAGAAGAAGCTTCTGTTGAAGCTGGAAACATTGCAAACCAGCTGCATAACAAGCTATCTCAAAATTTTGTTATACAATCTAAAAACGTCATTATCGATACTTGTATTGGCGTAACCTTATTTACACCTAATAAACAGAATAAAAATTCAAAAACGCCTGAGACTCTTCTGCAAGAAGCCAATACGGCACTTCAAAGAGCCAAAAAAGAGACTTTAGTTGCAGTACAATTTTTTGAAAAAAGCATGCAAAGCCAAGCACAAAAACGTTTAAATCTTGAAACTGACTTACGTTCCGCTTTACATAACAATGAATTTATTTTGCATTTTCAACCACAGTACTCTTTAAAAACAAAATGCATAATCGGTTTAGAATCACTTATTCGCTGGAACCATAAAGAACAAGGCATTATCCCTCCAAATGATTTCATCCCCATTTTAGAAGAGACGGGATTAATTAACCAAGTCGGTACATGGGTTATCGAAACCTCTATTGCTCAAGCTCAAATTTTGCATAAAATTGACCCTAATTTAACGATGTCGGTAAACTTATCTGCCGTTCAGTTTAATGATAAAAATCTAGTTGATAATGTAAAAAACATATTAAAAACAACCAATTATCCTGCCAACAAACTTGAATTTGAAGTAACCGAAAGTTTATTAATGTCCGATATTAAAGATACTATTTATAAACTTAACCAGTTGGCTGAAGAAGGCATTAAAATTGCCATTGATGATTTTGGTACGGGTTACTCTTCCTTAGCCTATTTAAAACAGTTTCCTGTTAACCGGTTAAAAATAGATAAATCTTTTATTAATGATATCTCTGACCCTAATGACGCTGATTCGGCCATAGTAAGAGCCACCATTCAAATGGCACATGCGTTGCACATTAATACCATTGCTGAAGGGGTTGAAGAAACCTGTCAATTAGAATTACTAAAGAGCTTTAATTGCGATGAAGTACAAGGCTATTTGTGTAGCAAACCACTGCCGTCTGATGATTTATTAATATTTATCAACCAGCGCTTAAACCAACTATCTTGTAAAGATTAAATGTATATCTTATATGTTTACTCAGTTCACTAAAAAAACCGCTGTAAACTTAATTACAGGCTCATTGGGTTCAGGCAAAACAACGCTGATAACCCAGTTTTTAAAACAAAAACCAGCTAACGAATCTTGGGCTATTTTAGTCAATGAATTTGGTGCCATTGGTATTGATGGCAGTATTTTGCAGAGCCAAAACAGTTCCAATAGTGATATCGTTCATATTAAGCAAATACCAGGTGGTTGCATTTGTTGCACAGCACAACATGAGCTTAAAGAAGCCATTGAAGAAATCGTTAAACAAATACAACCAGACCGATTGTTTATTGAACCTACCGGCCTAGGTGAACCTGATATTTTAGTTGATTTATTACAAGACAGTTCATTTCACCCATTGTTTGATATACAGACTACTTTTGCCGTTATAGACAGCACTAACCTTACCGTAAGTGAAATAAAACAATACCTGATATTACAAAACTTATTTAGTATGGCTGATGTTGTTGTACTCAACAAACAAGATATAGCGATCCAGCAAAACTTACTAGAACTTCAAGAATACGCTAACGCACTATTTCCAGCTAAAACAGCTATTATCACCACCCAGCAATCTAAAATTAATGCGAACTTACTCTATCAAAGTTCAAATCTGAAACCGATTGCTAAGCCTTTAACACTTAACAACAAAAACCGCTCTCACGCAATGAATGAGGGTCACGATTCTAAACACGCTTTTTTACCACCGTTAAATATAGATTTACCAGGCCTGGTAAAACGTCAATCACAACAACAATTAGCAACACTCTCTATTGGTTGGGTTTTTGATCCTTCTGTTACATTTAGCTGGAAGGCATTACAGACGCTTTTTGAATCTTTTAATAATACAAACTCTAACCAAAATATTAAACGTGCTAAAGGCGTATTTAAAGTCGGTAAACCCTGGATGCTATTCCAATGGGTTAATAATCAATCTTCACGTGAATACATTGCATATCGTCGTGACAGTCGTCTTGAAATCCTTTTACCAGAACAGCACACTTTTGATATACAAAAATTTGAACATGACCTGAAAAACTGCATTCAAACCAACTAAAATAGCCCCATTAAAACTCGGGTAATTTTTAAGTTATTCAAAGCGGTGCAAAACAGGGGCTATTTTGATGCAAACAAGTAGTAAAATTACGCAACCCGCATGGATTCGGCATTCTTAAATTGCAAGGATTATTTTGTAAATTTTCCATAGTTTTTTTTTGGTATAAATAGAAAAAATTTTCCAAGCTTAAATTTAACTCCCCACAGACTTATCCACAGGCTATAAGCCAAGATTTTTAAGGCATTTTAGGGTTTTTTCCACAATATTAGCCTTTAATGATGTGTATAAATCCACCAAATTTAAGACTTGCACGATATCGCAAAATCTACTATATTTTGCGTTACGCCTTTTTAGTTAAAACCATATATAGTGGATTTCTAAATTTGGATACACAACACAATTAGCTCATAATTTAATACCCTACATTTCATTATTAAGCTAAGTTGATGAATTTACTAAAAATTCATTTTTTTGATTACATTATCACTTCATAAGCTTTATACACAGGTTAAAAAATACGCCCATGACGAGTCAAAATATTAAAGTTACTAAACGCAATGGCATCCAAGAATCGATTGATTTGGAGAAAATTCACCGAGTAATCACATGGGCTGCCGAAGGCTTAGAAAATGTATCGGTTTCAGAGGTAGAATTACGCTCTCACATTCAATTTTATGATGGAATTACTACCTCAGACATTCATGAAACCATTGTAAAATCAGCGGCCGATTTAATCTCAGAAAGTGCACCTGATTATCAACATCTTTCAGCACGTTTGGCTATTTTTCACTTACGTAAAAAAGCCTTTGATCGCTTTACCCCACCAACGCTGTTTGAACATATCAATAAAATGGTACGTAGTGGCCATTATGACAGCCAGTTATTAGAAGATTTTACTAAAGCAGAAGTTGATGAACTCGATACCTATATTGACCATGCACGTGACTTAACCTTTAGTTATGCCGCAGTAAAACAGTTAGAAGGTAAATACCTGGTTCAAAACCGAGTAACGGGTAAAATTTATGAAAGCCCGCAGTTTATTTATATTCTTATTCCTATGTGTTTATTTGCACACTACCCTGTAGAAACACGTTTGCAATACATTAAAGACTTTTATGATGCTTGCTCACAATTTAAACTGTCTTTACCTACACCAATTATGTCTGGTGTACGTACGCCAACACGTCAATTTAGTTCTTGTGTATTAATAGAGTGTGGTGATTCTTTAGACTCTATTAACGCGACTTCTTCCTCTATTGTTAAATACGTTTCGCAACGTGCTGGTATTGGTGTGAATGTAGGTCGTATTCGTGCCTTAGGTAGTGAAATTCGTGGTGGTGAAGCCTACCACACGGGTATGATTCCATTTATCAAACACTTTCAAACTGCCGTTAAATCTTGTTCACAAGGTGGTGTACGTGGCGGTGCTGCCACATTGTTTTACCCAATTTGGCATTTAGAAGTAGAATCATTACTGGTGCTTAAAAACAACCGTGGTGTTGAAGAAAACCGTGCTCGCCATTTAGATTATGGTGTACAAATTAACCGCACCATGTATCAACGTATGATTCAAGGTGAAGATATTACCCTATTCAGTCCTTCTGATGCACCTGGCTTGTATGATGCCTTCTTTGAAGATCAAGATGAATTTGAACGCTTATATAAAATTTATGAAGCCGACGAATCGATTCGTAAGAAAAAAGTTAAAGCCATTGATCTATTTACCCAATTGGCTCAAGAACGCGCACAAACTGGGCGTATCTACATTCAAAACGTCGATCACTGTAATACACACAGCCCATTTGATCCAAGTAAAGCACCGGTACATCAATCAAACCTGTGTTTAGAAATTGCACTGCCAACTGCACCCCTAAATTCAGTAGAAGATCCTAATGGTGAAATTGCACTGTGTACTCTTTCAGCCTTTAACCTAGGGGCTTTAGAAAACTTAGAAGAGTTAGAAACACTTTCCGATTTAGTTGTTCGTGCCTTAGACAGCCTATTAGACTATCAAGACTACCCTGTAGAAGCGGCTCGTCGTGCCAGCATGGGACGCCGTACTTTAGGAGTCGGTGTTACCAATATGGCCTATTATTTAGCTAAAAACAAAACAAAATACTCAGATGGTTCTGCCAATAACTTAATGCACCGTACTTTTGAAGCAATTCAGTACAACCTATTAAGAGCATCCAATAAATTGGCGCAAGAACAAGGTGCTTGTGACTACTTTGCAGACACCACTTATTCTCAAGGTATCTTACCTATTGATACCTACAAAAAAGATTTAGATGAAGTTTGTAGTGAACCGCTTCATCTAGACTGGGAAACCTTGCGCCAAGAAATTAAAGAACACGGCTTAAGAAACTCAACCTTAACCGCATTAATGCCATGTGAAACCTCATCACAAATCACCAACTCAACAAATGGTATAGAACCACCTCGTGGTTATGTATCTGTTAAGGCTTCAAAAGACGGCATATTAAAACAAGTTGTACCCGGTTTTAAAGAACATCGTGATGACTATGAACTACTATGGCAAATCCCAGATAACAAAGGCTATATTCAATTGGTTGGGATTATGCAAAAGTTTGTTGACCAAGCGATTTCATCAAACACAAACTATGACCCTGCTCGTTTTAACGAAGACAAGGTTCCCATTAAGCTTGTACTACAAGATCTACTGTATGCTTATAAAATGGGGCTTAAAACATTGTATTACCACAATACACGTGATGGTGCGGATGATTCGCAAGAGGATGATGGCTGCGCAGGCGGTGCTTGCAAACTTTAAACAGGCCTTTTTGCCCAAACTCTGCGTTGCTTAACAGCTCGTTTACACATGTAAACTTCGTTGTTAACCGCCTTGATTTTGGGCAAAAATTTTCTGTTTAAAGACTTTGTCCTTAACAGCCTTGACCTTGAGCTAAACACCTCATTTTAACTTTAATAAAGTTCTTAATTAAAAGCGATTGAATTTTATAATTCAGTCGCTTTTTTATTGTCTTTTAAAATTACCACACCCCGCAAGGGTGGGTATAAATGACAGGTATTTCCTGTGGCCGATAATATATTGTAAACATAGGGTAAATTGGTAAAACCACATTACAAAGTAACACGTTTGCAAGAGTAAACTTCGTCCTTAACTGCCTTGACCTTGAGCTAAACACCTCACTTAAACCCTATAATTTAGCCAATAAAAAAGCGATTAGACCTTTTCAGTTTAATCGCTTTTTTTGTATTTAAGTTTTTTACCAGGCCTGGTGTTTTATAGATTACTTCGCTTGCAATGACGGCGTTAGTTTTTTGTTATTGCGCTTTGTATTAACACTTCGTGACTTCGCGTCTTCGTGGTTAACTTTATAGCTTTAAAGCTTTTTTGATATTGGGTAAGTTACATTACTTCTGGAAAAGCTGGCCAATCGTAGTTTTTATCACTTACGGCAATAAAAAATGGGTTGAGTAGTGATTCAGTTTGTATGTATTCAAGCGGATGGCCTGCTGCATTGATTACGGCACCTCCTGCTACTTCTAGAATACATTGTGCTGCACCAGTATCCCATAATGAGGTTGGCCCAAACCGAGGATAAATATCGGCTTTACCTTCGGCTACTAAGCAGGTTTTGAGTGCCGAACCCATTTTGACTTTTGAGCAATGGCCTAACTGACTGATAAATCGTTGTAATTCACCTCCGTGTCTACGGCTTACTGCAACTTTGTATTCATCATCATCCTGAGGCAAGGCGTTAACCTGTATCTTCTGTGCTTGCCCTACTAAACTTACCCAATCAAATGTTTGTTTAATTTTGCTAGGCATTAAGTCTGTGAGCTTGGCTGCTGTATTCTCTTCTTGATTTGATTCTTGATTATTTATTTGTTCTTTATACGCAAAATACATATCGCCTAATTCTGTACCATAAACAACACCTAATACCGGATGATGATTGTGTACCAGCGCTATATTTACGCTGTATTCACCTGTATTGGCAATAAATTCTTTGGTACCATCTAGCGGATCCACTAACCAGTAGGTTGACCAGGCCTGGCGTTTTTCAAAAGGCACTTGTTCAATACTTTCTTCAGTAATAAGAGGAATGTCTGGTGTTAAATCTCTGAGCGCTAAACAGATTAACTTATCGGCGGCTTTATCGGCGATTGTAACGGGCGAACCGTCTGCTTTACGTTCGATGTCCACGGTGTCATCTTGATGATAATATTCAGAAATAAGTTGGCCAGCGTTATACGCAATTTCGCAAATTTGTGGTAACCATTTTTTAAGCGGTAAAGCCGAATGAGACATGATGTTCCTAGATGGGAATGGAATATGAGTGGCGATTAAATATAACCACGTTCTTTTAGTAATAGCATGAGTGCAGCATAAGCACGACCTTCACTAAAGTCGGGGTGTGCAATCAGTTGATGCCAATCAGAAAGGTGCCATTTTACCACTTCAAGCGGTTCAGGTTCATCTCCTTCTGCATCTTGCTCTGTTAAACCGGTGGCTAACACAATATGGGTAAGGTGAGTCATATACCCTGCGGCTAAACTGACAGAATCTAACAACTTAACGTTGGCAGGTAAATAGCTTATTTCTTCTTGGCTTTCTCTAATACTCGCTTCTTTCCAAGTTTCACCCGGGTCTATTTTACCCTTTGGAAAGCCAAGCTCATAACGCCCAACACCAGCGCCATATTCCCGAATAAGCAAAATATGATCATCATCTAACAACGGTATAATTAGTACCGCACCATCACCACTAGCTAATAAGCGTTCATAGATCACTTGAGTACCGTTAGAAAACTCAATTTCTTGGGTTTGCACTGTAAAAATCCGCGATTGTGCGGCGATGTTTTCAGCTAAAATGGTAGGCGCTTTATTGGAGGGTGTTTTTGACATTTATATTAACCTAAAATTTACCTAGTGTTTTATATGCAAAGTCACAAAGCACTCCATTTTGCTAAAATAGCTTTGAAAACTTTTATAATTCTTATAACGATTCATCATACTCTAAGGGGCAAAAAATTCAAATGCAGCAAACCACTACAAATACCTTAGTTGATTGGTTAAAAATTGAAACCGTACTTTTAGATATGGACGGCACTTTGCTTGATTTGCATTTTGACTGGAACTTTTGGATGGACGTAATTCCAAAGGCTTATGCAGATAAAAATGCCATTACGCTTGAGCAATCTAAGGAATTAATTCATAAAAAAATCCATTCTCAAACAGGTACGCTTAATTGGTACTGTTTAGATTATTGGACAGAAACTTTAGACTTGCCTATTGCTGAATTAAAACGTGAATTGCGACACCAAATTAAGGTGCACCCTGAAGTGATGGATTTTTTAGCTTTTTTAAAACAGCACAATAAAACGGTGGTTATGGTAACCAATGCACATCGTGATAGCTTGGCGATTAAATTAGAAATGACTGAGATTGCGCCCTATTTTGATCATTTAATTTCTGCTCATGACTTTGGTATGCCCAAAGAAGATATAACCATTTGGTCTGAAATACAAAACGTGGTGGCTTACAATCCACGAACAACCTTATTAATTGATGATAATGTACATGCCCTAACGACAGCCAAAGAATACGGCATTAACCATCTACTTTGTGCAACTTTTGTAAGCCCAAAACTGGATACCATAGATCCAAAAGGCTTTTTAAGTTTTGCACGATATTCTGAGATTATGCCATCCAATTAGCATTCATCTTGAATATAAAATCAAAAATCAGTTCATACCATTCTTCTGCAACTTTTATACTTAGTAACCGATGAATTTAAAGAATCGTTAATCATTTAATTGTGTTTTAAATCGATTAATTTCTGTTGTAGAAATATCATATAACTTCGCCATATTTTCAAAGTTTACGACTTGTTTTGGTAAACCATCTAAAATCAACTTGCCTTCTTGCATGGCAATGACTCTATTTGATACCGCTAACGCATGGTCTGGATGATGGGTCGTCATTAAAATACAGCGCTGTTCATTGGCTAAAGTTTGAATTTTATGTAACAGCTTTATTTGATTACCGTAATCTAAACCATTAGTTGGTTCATCTAAAAAAATATAGGGCGTTTCTTGCGCCAACGCGCGTGCAATTAACACTAGCTGTCGTTGTCCACCCGATAATTCAGTATATGAACATTGACTTAAATGACCAATATTTAACATATCTAAAGCATCCTGAGCTTTTTGGCGTTGCTGTTTAGTGCTTCGCGACCATTCTGAGCTCCCTGCCATCACACCCATTAAGACCATATCAATTACAGAGTAACCAAAGGCAAGCTTGTGATATTGCGGCACATAGCTAACAAACTTAGCCTGTTCTTTTGCTTTCATATTATGCGCGGCTTGACCACGCCATAAAATGCGACCGCCCTCTTTTGGATGCAACCCTAATAAGGTTCTTAATAATGTTGTTTTGCCGCAACCATTTGGCCCTAGTAGACTAACAACTTCACCTGATTTCAAACTTAAATCTAAGTGTTTAAAAACAATAGCGTTGCCTTGCTTTGCCGTTAAATTTACCCCTTCAATCATAATCTTTTTCACTCTTAAATAATGACTCTCTAGTCAACTCTTCAACAGGCACTCTTGGCACCAAAAACCGCATAGACAAAGGTTCAACCCAATCCCATATTGGTTGCGCGAATTGAGCTGGCACTGAAAATTGGTATAAGGCTTTTCTTAAACATTCTAGCCACACTTTTCGATGATATGGTGTTAATAAAAATACTTTATGTCTTCGTCCTAATCTGGCCTCTCCTCGAAGAGGGGTAAAGAGTTTTGGCCCGCCGAGCATCTCTATAAAATAATATACGGTATATTCAACCATGCGTTTAAAATGCGCTAAATCATCACCATACAAGGCATGAATATCACTTTTCCATAAAAGCTGATGCTGATAGCGTATGACATTGGTAATGGTTTGTTCACCCAAATTTTCATATAGACTTGGATCAGGAAACGGCGCATCAGGAAACCCACTACGATGCAATGCCACATTGGTTTGTGCAAATGGACAACTCATAAATTTCTCCTTATTTCTTTTTATTGATTTACTAATGCTGCCAAACATTTCTGGCGTTTTTAAGCGCCCAAGCAAACACAGGCAAACCAATTAAAGCCGTTAAAATACCAAGAGGAATTTCAATACTAATCATCCATCGAGCTAGGTTATCAACAAGCAAGAGATATATACCGCCTAATAGTGCTGATGCGGGCAGTAATAAGCGATTGTCTGCCCCTAATAAAAGGCGTGCAAGATGAGGAATAACGAGCCCAACCCAACCAATCATGCCTCCTAACGTGACCGTTATAGCACTTAAAAAAGAAGCTAAAACAATGACTAAAAGTCGTTTTCTATTAACTGAAATACCCAGCGTTTTCGCTTCATCATCTCCCAAACTAAGTACATTTAAAACGTACCCTTGAAGCGATAACCAAACAATACCAATCACAACAAAAGGCAACACGGTATACAGCACGTCTGTTTGGATATTTGCCAATGAACCCATTAACCAATAGGTAATGGTAGGCAACTTACTATACGGATCCGCCACGTACTTAATAATGGATAAAAATGCGGTAAATAATGCACCTGTAATCATGCCACCCAGTACCAAAATAATCATGTTATTACGCAACTCTCCTTTAGCGAGCAACAAAGCTATTGCTACGGCGGATAAACCAAAAATAAAGGTGAGTATTTGCATAATCAAAAGGCTATCAAAAAGTAAAATTCCTAAAGAGGCGCCAAATGCACTTCCCGATAACACGCCGAGAATACCGGGTGATACAAGAGGGTTCATAAACAAGGCTTGAAAGGCTGCACCACTTATTGCCAAAGCGGCTCCAATTGAAATTGCTGCAATCACTCTTGGTAAACGCACGTCAAAAAGTAAACTTACAATAATGGGATCTGGCTCACCTGTTGAAAGACCTAGGTATTGTAAAAATACATGCATACTTTCCATAGGAGCAAAATCATAACGACCTAACGTAATAGAAAACATCACTAATAGAATTAAAACAAAGGCTAAAAAACCCAAAACACTAAAATGATTAAGCGGTTGATCTAACATTCTTTTATGTTTGAAGAGCTTCATTTCATACTATCTTCTGACATTTTCACGTGATTAACTGCTGGCCAAACTTCGGTATAAAAACGTTCTAATTGATGTAAGCGGCATTCATGATTTTCTGTCAACGGATTTAACCCTAATCGTGCCACACCTAAATTCAATAAAGATTTTGTTTGTGCAATCACTTCATCAACAGTGCCGCATAAAACTCGATTTAATAATTGATCGTCGGTCAGTTTATGCATTGGCCCTTTGTGCTTACCCCACAATTGCGACTTTTGAGTTCTAAAATGATGGATATGCGCCAACGCTCTATTTTTGGCTGTAGTTGAATCATCATCAATAAATACACCACGAGCCACCATCATATTTGGGCGGTAATTATGTGGATGACATTCTTCATAACCCTCAATATTTGAAGTTATTTTAGAAATTGGCCAAAATTGAGCAGCCATTAATCCCATATTATTTTGAGCGGCTAATTCGAGCGTTGAAGGATGAGATGTTGCTAAAAAAAACTGCTCATTGCTGAACGTCGACATGGGCTGTAGGCTTACATTTTTCCAATCGTAAAATTCACCTTTATGATTATGTTGTGGCTGTTTAAGCAAACCTAGCAAAGCAGGTACCGCTTCTTGTAATCTTGCACGAGAGGAATCCGCATTGATTTTAAAGGTCGCATTTTGAGATTCAAAAGGGCCGCCTTTAGCAAAACCACATAAAATTCTATTAGGGTGCAATGTATTTAAAACAGCCAACTGTTCTGCAACCTCTATTGGGTTGTGAAACCCTAATAATACGGCGGCAGTCCCTAATTTAAGGTTTTGGGTATGCGTCAAAAAATGTCCCATCATAAGTAATGGCGAAGGCGTTAAACTGTACGGAGTAAAATGATGCTCTGTTATCCAAGCCTCATCAAAACCTAAGGCATCGATTGTTTGTACTAATTCGGTAAACTCGTCATACGTCTGTCCGGGTAACTGATCACCTTGCGGGGTAATATGTAACATCACACCGACTTGTGGCCTATTATTTAAGGCATTAGTGGCGTTCATCAACAATATCTCCATCTAGTATGGCTTGAACCTTTTCTGGTGATATCTCAACCTGAAAATAATCTTGTATAAAGGTTTGGGTTTCTACAGCCATGTCATAAAATTCTTGTTGAGGATAAAGCTTTTGCATAAGCCATTCTGCCGCAAGTATGCGCATAAAGCTCGGCGGTCTATCCATCCATCTAAACGGTACTTGAGGCATTAAATATACCTGTTTGTTTTTAACCGCTTTTAAACCAGACCATTTTGGATTTTGATAAATTTGTCTATAAAAAACCGCTTCTTGAGTAACAATGGCATCGGGGTTATATTTTAGTAACTGTTCAAAATTCACATCTACCTGACCAAAGCGACTTTGCTTTGCTGACTCATTGAAACAAATATGTGGATTAACACCTCCGGCAAGTGGAATCACTTGAGAATGAATTGAGCCACGACATTCTGTTGCCAAACCGCTATTAGATTCGGCGTAATAGACGGTTTTAGTTAATCCTAAATCGGTTAATTTTTGACGGTTTTTAGCGAGCTTTTTTAAGCGATTTTCAAAATCTGTGGCTAACATTTCAGCACGCTTACCACGATTTAACCAAACGCCTAAACGACGAATATCTTGTGGATAATCATCTAACGTCTCTAATTTTAATGAACATACTGGCACGCCAAGCTTACTTAATACCGCTTGTTGATCTGTTTTAACATTGACGCCAGACATCAGCATAAAATCAGGTTTACTGCGAATTAAAACCTCTAAATTTGGGGTTCTACCTTGACCAAACCATCCACCAATAACCGGTTTATTAAAACTCTCATCCGCAAACACTCCTTTAGCTTGTTTTGGTGGAGGAAAGTTCCAACCCACAAGTTTTTCTGGTGCTAAAGCCATTAAGAGATAAGTCACTAAAGGGTTTGCCGTATAAACACGATTTGGCTCACTTGTAATTGCACATTTATAAGCTTGTTGTGTTTGTTCAATGGGCTGTGCATAACAACCTACAGACCACAAACTCATTACAAATCCCCAAATTACCAAGCCTGGTAATTTGATTTCCTTAACTTTAACCATAAGATTTTGGTGCCACCCTAGATTCTTTAAATAAACTCTTTTTTTAAAATTCAACACGATAATCCACCCCATATGTAGCGCCTTCACTTGCAAAACCATATACTGTTTCATATTTTTCATCTGTAAAGTTCTTAGCAAATACACTTATATTATGTTTAGCTCCCAAAGCTTTAATACTGTGACCGATACGAGCATCATAAGTAACAAAACCACCTGCAAACCCCATTCCAGCCTTATTCGCCGACACAAACTCATCCATGCTTCGAGCACCAATATCTACACTCCAATCTGCTCCGTGATAATATGCCTGTACACGTACGAGTTCTTTTGGTACGTTTACAACGCCACTTGGCGTGTCACCTGGTTCAACATAACTTAAGCCGACTAAATAACCATATCCATCTTGTGCCCCTTCCAGTTCTATTTCTAAACCTTGATTTTCCCAACTACCAGAACCGTAGACATTGAGTTTTTCTCCTGCATTTTCTGGATCAGGAATTTGACTATTAATATAAGCTGCATCTTCCAATCTTTCGTTAAATCCAGTTAAAGTCGTGCCAAATAACGGGTGCCACACTTTTTTCCAGCCAAGCTCTAAACGTAAACGTTTCTCTTTAGGTAAAGTATTATTATTTATTGTGTAGATACTCATTGGCTGTTGTTCCGTATAAAGTGAACGTAATGTAATTAAACCGCCTGTTTCTAATAAATACGATCCGCCCAACGCGGCCGTTAAAAGAGGGTCTAACTCCACACTTGATATGATTTTCTTCTGATTGCCAACTTGTTCATAACCTTTTTCTATATTGCGTTGATCAGCTCTCATACCAAAATCTAAACTGAATCTGTTGGCTCGATATTCATCTTGTAAGTAGAGTGATTGAATAGTTTCTTTACGTTCATAATTAGGGTAATAAAGCATGCCGGTTGGGTTATGGTAGTGCATCCAGTTATAACCAAATCGCAATGTATTTCCAGCGCTTTTTAATGAATGGTTTAAGTCAAAATTTGAAAAGTGTTCAACAGATTTTTCTTCGCTGTAAGCATTGGGTTTGCTGTAACTATATTTTTGTAGATCAGCATGACTTTCTGTATATGCAAACCTTGCTGCTGTTGTATTCATTTCGTTCCAATGATAACCAGCCTGTGTATTAACCATACGCAAGGTCATTGGGTTATATGACCATTTAGCATCTGAAACCCCCGAATGCAAAGCCCCCCTTTGAAGTTTTTGCTCGCCATCTGCATGAAAAAAGTTTACCTGCCAATCTAACTTGTCTTGGTAACCTTCAATTTTCCACAATCCAGAATCGCTTTCATAACCATTTTCATAACCAGAAGGTCCAACTTTTCGTTTTGTCCCCAGCACTCCACGTGCAGCAATATTTTCTGTTAACTGAACACTTGCTGTGCCGTCAATACCTACTTGACCATAAGTTGCTACCTGTGTATGAATCTCTGTCTTTGGCTGTTTAAATGCACTTAACGTTTTAATAACAATAAACCCCTCTGTTCGCGAACTTGTCATAGGGCCTACAATTGAGGTCAAGGGTCCTAAATTTAATGCACTTGCATCTCTTACTATTTTCATTGAATCAATAGCAGTAATAGGCAAGCGCATTAATACTTTAGAGGCTGCAGGAGCAGGCAAATAGGTACCATCAATAATAATACCCAAGTTAGAGCCCGCTCTTACACTGGCAAAATAAGGTGATTTACGTCCCTGGGTTTGTACAAAAGCACCTGTTGCGTAATCCAACATTTCATAAGCATTATTAACAGGCATCGCCTGAAAATCTTTACGTGTAAATATTTGGGTATTATTTTCAAAACTTTTTGGCTGCGAATACACATCGTATGTTTTCATGCCGGGAATATCGTTTACTTCAATCTTATCTAAGACTTCATCCGCAACAACATTTTGGTTAAAAATTACGATCGTTAATAAAATCGTTAATTTTGTTTTTTTCATCAAAATTTTCCTTAAAAAATCTAATACAGTTTTTCTGTCAACGTAAATAGAGGCCTTTGCACGAGTCAAGCAACGGTTAAAAATGACTAAAATTTTGCATTCAAACTCAGTAACAAACTACGCCCCGGCATTGGATCACCGTCATACACTTGATAATCTTTATCTAAAGCGTTTTTAAGGACCGCATTAGCACTAAACGTTTTATTAATATCGTATGCCGCTCTTAGGTTCCACAATTGATACCCCTCTGTTGGGCGCAACCCATCTGTGGTTGTTTCACGTTCTGATATAGCTTGCCAATCAACCGCTAAATCTAATTGATTTGATGCATACCAATGAAGAGTAACCAAACCTTGATGCTCTGGACTTTGCGTTGGTTTTAGGGTTTTATCCGCTAAATCGCGTTTTACATAAGTGTAATTAAGATCCAATCTTGTATTTCTACTGGTTGGAATCTTAAGCATCATTTCAGCACCATAATGCACCGCGTTACCTACGTTTTGATTTTGATATTTACCCGCATCAGCGCCTGATGTTAAGGTGACTGATTCAATGGCATCGGTAATGTCGCTGTAGAACAGATTCAGTTGATAATCATTTTGACCAAAACGGCCTAAACTACCTATCTCATAATGCAAAGCACTCTCTGCTTGTAAATCCGCATTGGGAATTGCTTGCCCTAAACGATATGAATAAATTTCTTTAATGGATGGGTAACGCGTTTTCTTAGAAATCCCTCCAAACAAAGTTTGGCCGGCGACTTTATGCTGTACCTTTATTTGAAAGTTATCTGCACCTTGGTCTTTTGATGGCTGAGTATTCACATCACCATCATCTGTTTTAGTTACTTTGTATTGGTCTCGTCTATAACCTAAAGTAAGTTGAGTTTCTTTACTCAGCTGTATCGTATCTTCAGCCCCTAAAGAAAATATTTGGTTTTGATAAGTTCTCCAGCTTTCATCTAAAACGGCATTATCTTTATTTAAATCATGCTCTTTATGCTCATCATATTTAACGTGTAAACTAGCTTTTAACAAATGTTTTTCAAATTGATGCCCTAGCTCAATACTCCCGCCCATACCGTGGTCATCGTATTCAGAACGAAAAGCGTAGCCTTTTGTCACACTGCTATAGGTATCATCATCGTAAGACGTGAGTGCATTTTTAAACTCGTCATAATAAGCACGTGTTTTTAAATACGTATTACCCATTTGAGTATGACTTAAAAAATAGAGGCTATTTTTATCCCATTGTGGCCAATCCCAGTAGGCGGGTCTTGCATCCTTCCCGGTTAATTCACCGCCTGCATAAAGTGTTGCTTGTTTTTCACCAGTGATTTGATGATACCCAACAACATATTCATCCGTGTCATTTGGGGTATAGCCCACTTTTAAGTTAACGGTTTGGCTATCATTTGCGGAATTAAAACGATTGCCTTTAGACTGAACAATTGTATTGGTGTATTGATTTACCGCTGGTTCAAAATCATCCGATAAAGGAAAGTCATCATTATTTATTTTTGAAACACCCGCAACCACATAAAAACGATCATTTATACGACTACCAATTTGAACATTTCCAAATTTAGAAAATACGCCATCTTTACCGGTTTCAAACCCAATCGTAGAAGAACCTTGAAAAGCTTTATCAGGCTTACGACTGACTAGGTTAATTGAACCTCCCATATTATTGGGGCCTTGCATTAAAGAACCTAGGCTTTTTTGAACTTCAATTTGGCTCAAATCACTGGTTAAATAACGGCTTAAATCTATGTTGCCGTCATAAGGTAAATAAATTGGAATACCATCTAAATTTAGTGTAATTTGGCGAGAATCAAATCCGCGAATAGAGGCCTGAGATTCAGCACGTCTACCTCCTTCACGGAGAATAACACCTGGAACTCTAGACACTGCTTGCCCTACGTTAGTCGCTCCCCAATCTTTCATTTCTTGAGAATCAACACTGTTTGCTTCAATTTTTTGGGTACTTTCTGCACCAACCGTAATCGTTCCTAAGTCAAATACCTCGGAATCATCCGCCATTACCGTCGTTGCCATAATGCTGTGCAGTGCAGCAATTAAAATTGATTTTTTATTCATAAAGACCTCCTTATACGCAAACAATGTCGTTTTAATTATTTAAAAATAGAACAATTACTCTATATTTACCTTAATACATATCGATATGCGAAAAAAAAACCTGCGTCCACAGGTCTTGATTTATATATCTATATTACTAATACTACATATCGATATAAGACATTAGAGCATACTAATATATTGTCGCGCAAGTGAAAATCACTTAAGGTTTTTAAAATTTAGGGTGCTGAACGTTAAAATAGGCGTTTTAAAACAAATAAAAAAAGACAGTGAACACGGTAATATTCACTGCCTTTCTTTCATTTTTATTTAGATATTTTGTATTAAAAACTAAACTTAGAGCGAGAAATCACTAAAGTCATCCGTTTCTACTTTAGAATCTACTTGTCCAACAAGGTATGAGCTAATTTCTGATTCTTGCGGAGCAACTTGTACATTGTCACTCACTAACCAGTTATTCATCCACGGCAATGGGTTGCTAATATTTTCAAAAATTGGCTCTAAACGTACGGCTTTTAAACGTACATTGGTAATATATTCAACATAGTCTTTTAAAATACTGGCATTTAAACCAATCATAGAACCGTCTTTAAATAGATATTCGGCCCACTCTTTTTCTTGTTCTGCTGCTTCGCGGAAAATATCGTAAGTGGCCTCACGTTGTTCTAATGCTATCACCGCCATTTCTGGATCGTCTTTACCTTCGGCCATCATTTGAATCATGTTTTGAGTACCGGCTAAATGCAGAGCTTCATCACGAGCAATCAACTTAATGACTTTTGCGTTTCCTTCCATTAATGAACGTTCTGCAAACGAAAAACTGCAAGCAAATGACACATAAAAACGAATCGCTTCTAATACATTGACCGAAACTACGGTTAAATAAAGCATGGTTTTAATTTTTTTACGAAACTCATCATCCGTAGCAATATCAATTTCATTAGCATACATATGATTAGTTAAGGCAATTAATTCATCGTAATATTGAGTAACGCTTTCAGCACGTTTTACAATTTCTTTATTGGTCACAATATCATCAAATACTACGGATGGATCTGCCACGATATTACGAATAATGTGCGTGTAAGAACGGCTGTGAATGGTTTCGGAAAACGCCCAAGTTTCTATCCAGGTTTCTAGTTCTGGCAGTGAAACCAAAGGTAATAAAGCCACGTTTGGTGAACGACCTTGTACTGAATCTAATAATGTTTGGTATTTTAAGTTACTAATAAAGATGTGTTTTTCATTTTCTGGTAAATCAGAATACTCATTTCTATCGCTCGATAAATCAATTTCTTCAGGGCGCCAAAAAAAGCTTAATTGTTTTTCTATTAGCTTTTCAAAAAACGGGTATTTTTGCTGGTCATAACGGGCCACATTAACGCTCTGTCCAAAGAACATTGGCTCTTTCATAGCGTCATTATTAAAACGACAAAAAGTAGAATAAGTATGTTTTTCTTTACAGCTCATAGACCGTTTCCTGAATTAGGGGCGACTAAAAATATGGCACTATTTTAGTCTAAAAATAATTGTAAATGCAAATGAATTTCATTCAGCAAACCAAAGTAAAATTGTGAGAACTCATTTTAGACAAGAGACTATTGTACGAGGTTGCACAAATAAAAATAGCTAAAATTCATTCAATCTTTTTATTATAGAACAACTGAAATAAGGAACTTAAATAAAAAAAGTTTATCCATAATTTCATACGATTTGTCACATATACTATTTATTCGCTGAATTTAACCTAAGTGTTTAGTGCGAGTGCGTTATATAAAGCTAGATTTATATAAAACTAAAATAATATTAAGAGACCTTTGCACGAGACCGTGAACACATAAAAACAGCTATAATCCTCTATCTTCAAGCTAAAAACCCACCCAATAACTCGTTATTATGCGTATTTTTTAGCCTAAATCTAAAGAATTCTATCTTGTTTTTCTTGTGCCCCTGTCCCGTGCAAAGGTCTCATTAAGCCAAAATTATATAAACAATTAACTTGGCATAAACGTTTGTATTTAAGATAATAGTAAATCATAAAGATTATGAATCGCATTTTACGAAACAATCTTTACGTTCTTTGACCAAATAAGGGTATTGAGTGACATTTAAAGAAAAACTAATTTGGTTTAAAGGTAAAAAAATCGCCTTATGTGATACAGATGAACAGCATTTTAATGATATGGCGCTGTTTTTAAAACGTTACGACATTGAAGTCATTCGCTTATCTTCTGCAACCATGATGTTAAATGATTTAGAGTCTAGACGTTATTCTACACATCGCATTTATTTTGCCGTTTTTATTTCGGCCAATTTAGCCCTAGAATTAGAGCCCGCCTGGCAAGAGATTTTAAAAATAAATCCCAGTATTGCTAAAACACCATTGGTGTTAACTTTTATACCTGAAGAGCTAGAAACCGTTAAACCATTAATTGATAAAGGCTATTTTCAGTTTTGCTTAACGCATCCAATAGAAGCTAAAAAAACATTACGTGTATTAAACCATTTAAGCCGTTGGCAAGCGTCAAGAGGTGACATTACACCTCCTGTAACACTTCTCTAAAAATTATATGCTATTACTCTTCTGACAACATCATCGCTTCTAAAAGTTCCCAGCGTTCAAAGGCGTGTTCTAACTCGGCTTCTTTATCGCTTAACTCTGCAATAACTGCTTGTACCTTTTCTTCACCTTGTTGATAAAAATCAAGTTGTGCCATGGTTTCGTTTAAGACTTCTAACTCGGCTTCTAAGCTTTCTAATAACGCTGGTAAAGCATCGTATTCACGTTGGTCTTTGTAGCTTAATTTTTTAGGTTTTTTAGCATTTTTATCTGTCGTAGCAGATTGATTGTCAAAACTACCAGGCCTGGTAGATTGTTCGGTTTCAATGGTTTCGGTTGATTTTTTTTGCTCTTTAGTAATCGGTTTATGTAAAGCGGTATACTGTTCTGGACGCTGGCGTAACCAATCGTCATAACCACCTACATATTCATTTACCACACCCGGCGCATCAAACACTAAACTGCTGGTGCAGACATTATTTAAAAATGCACGGTCATGGCTTACGATTAGCACGGTACCTTGATAGTTCATTAATAACTCTTCAAGCAATTCTAGGGTTTCAACATCTAAATCATTGGTGGGTTCATCTAAAATAAGCAGGTTAGAAGGTTTTGAAAATACGCGCGCTAACAATAAACGGTTACGCTCTCCACCCGATAGCGATTTAACTTGCTGTCTAGCTCGCTCTGGCGAGAATAAAAAATCGGCCAAATAACTCATAACATGTTTGCGATGACCATTAATTTCAACATGGTCACTCTCTTCTAACACGCTTTCTACTACCGGTTTATTTTCATCTAATTGCGCGCGGTGTTGGTCAAAATAGGCAATATCAATATTAGTACCCAATTTAACCGAACCTGAATCAGGCTGTAATTTACCTAACAGTAATGCCAATAAGGTTGATTTACCACACCCGTTTTCACCAATAATACCGACTTTATCGCCACGAATAATAAGAGAACTTAAGTTGCTCACAATCGGTTTTTTAGGGAAGTTAAAGGTTAAATCTTCAATTTCAAAAACCTGTTTACCGGAATTACCCGCACGGTTTACTTGTAAATTAGCCGTACCTTGTTGCGAACGACGCGCTTGATGCGTTTCACGCAGTTTTTCTAAAGCACGTACTCGGCCTTCATTACGGGTACGGCGCGCTTTAATCCCTTGACGAATCCACACCTCTTCTTGAGCAAGTTTTTTATCAAAAAGCGCGTTTTGTTTAGCTTCGGCTTCTAGCACTTCCGCTTTGCGTTCCAAATAGGTGTGATAATCACACTGCCAATTACTTAAATTACCGCGATCAAGCTCAATAATACGGGTAGCCAATGCTTGTAAAAAAGCACGGTCATGGGTAATAAAAATAAGCGAACAACGTATATTTTTTAAAAAGCCTTCTAGCCATTGAATTGAGGGAATATCTAAATGGTTCGTTGGCTCATCAAGCAATAATACATCTGGGTTTTGTACCAGGGCTTGTGCTAATAACACACGGCGTTTCATACCACCAGAAAGGGTTGAAAACTCACTGTCTTCTGGCAGGCCTAATTTTGAGATAATGGTATCTACACGCTGTTTAAGTTCCCAACCATTTTGCGATTCTATGGCTTGTTGTGTATGGGTAAACTTGTCTAATACGTCTTCGCTGTAATTTTGTTCAAGTTGCAGGCTGAGTTGATGAAATTCTTCTAATAAATGACCAATATTTCCCATACCGTCAGCTATAACGTGAAACACCGTTCCCGTTGTGTCGTGCGGTACTTCTTGTTGCAGTTTGGCAATTTTTACGCCATCTTGCACAATGCGTGTACCGCCATCGGGTGGAATTAAACCTTCAATCACTTTTAATAGGCTTGATTTACCTTCGCCATTACGGCCAACAATACAAACGCGTTCATTGGGTTCAAGTTGAAAAGAAACCTTATCTAATAAAGGGGCGGCGCCGAAGCTTAAAGAAATTTCGCGTAAAAATAGAAGAGCCATAAATGTATCGTTTTAGTCTTTAGTTTGAGTTTTAATAAACTTTAGTTTTAATAAAATGGGATGCGTTATATTTAGCTGAGTTTATGTTTTATAAGTTCATGTTCTTAAAATCTCAGCAATTAGGTTTTGACTAGATTGAACATTATAGCGATTAAGTGTGTAGTCGGTGTTTTCATTCGCTATGTTTTGCCAAAAATCAATAACTTGTTGCGTCTCTTCGGTAGCTACGGGCTTACCATTACTGTGAGTTTGGTTCCATTGGTACCACAAATTGTAAATTACCAGGCCTGGTAAATTGATATTTTGCAAAATATTATTTTGAAATTGCTTATCACTCAATTCAGATGGTAAACCGTGTGCATCAAAAATATCAACAATAATCACGTCATACGCTTGAGCATTATTGGTTACATTATCAGCCATAAAAGTAATGGCATCTTCACAAACCACATCAATTTCAGGCTCATTGGGTAGCTGAAAATAATGATAAGCACAATCAATGACCGCTTGGCGAAGCTCAACCACTGTTAACTGAATATTAGGTAAGGTATGAAACAAATGATGCGCAATGGAACCGCCCCCCATTCCCAACATAAGCACACGTAAAGTTTGTTGCTGGTTTTTAACTTGTCGTTGCTGGGCAAAATTTAGAATACGCTCTACTATTTTTTCTTGGTATTCAAAATTTAACGTCATAGGCGCATTTAAATACATGCAACTTTGTTCAATAGGTGAATCAAAATATAGCTTACGAGTCGTACGGTTTTGCACCACTTCTATCAGCCCAAACTCATCTCTTATACTATGAATGGTTAAGCCATCGTATTTCAATGAGCGGCTCCATTGTCTTTGTTTGTATTTTGCGCATTTTGCATTTTGTCAGGCCTGGTCAAGCCTGCCCACCAAAGACGTAAACGCAAACCCCATGCGGTGGTAAATCCCACTTCTACAAAAGCAACATTACCTTGTGGGTCAATAACAAAATCTGCTGGTACGGCTTTAGCCCCCCAGACTTTAAGCCACTGGCCTTCTAAGTCATTCACTATAAAATTAGGATTCATTTGGTTTTCTTTTGCATAAGCTAAAAGCTGTTCATTGTCTGCGGACTGAGTCGCAATATTAATTACCGTGTAGTCTTTGGCAATTTCTTCAACCCCGCTTCGGCTTAATTTACAAATTGGGCACCAGGTTGCCCAAATATGCACTAAAACAGGCTTACCTTGTTGATTAATTTTTTGTAAATCTAGTGTTTTACCTGTAATGGAGGTCACTTGCATTTGCGGTGCTTGGCCATGCACCACATTACCTTGCATATAAGGCCTAACCGCAACAAACACACCCAAAAATGCCAGCGCCCAAAGTACATTTTTAAACCAACTTTTTTGCCATAGTTTTAATTGCACGGTCTCGGCATTAGGGTTATTTTCTTGTTGATTATGTGGAGTTTCTTTCGTCATAATGTCTTCGCTTTTTAGTCACGCTACGTTCAACCACCGTAATGCATAATGGGTGTGCTATGTTAATATATTCGCCCTATTATAGTGGCTAAGATTACAAAGGACGCATTAAATGGAAGCAAATTTTTGGCACAAAATGTGGAACAGTGGTGTGGTTGGATTTCATCAACCCGATGTGAATCATTATTTAAAAACTCATTGGTCAAAACTGTCACTCCAAGGCAAAGAAAATGTATTGGTGCCATTATGTGGTAAATCATTGGATATGATTTGGTTAGCACAACAAGGCCATTCTGTTTTAGGCATAGAGCTGAGTCCAAAAGCATTAGATGAATTTTTAGCCGAAAACAATCTTAGCGCCGAAACCATTGAGCAAGGTAATCATTGTGGTTATAAACTACCAGATATGACGTTATTATGCGGTGACTTTTTTCATTTAACTAAAGAGCAGTGTAGCGATATTCATGTGGTATACGATAGAGCCGCATTAGTGGCATTGCCGCCTGAAATGCGTAAACAATATGTTAAACATTTAGCTGAAATTTTACCCAAAAATAGCCAATATTTATTAATCACCATGGAATACGATCAAACAAGCATGAATGGACCTCCATTTTCTGTAACAGAAACGGAAGTAATTGAGCTGTTTTCAACTTTTGCAAAGGTAACAAAAATAGAAGAGCAAGCTTTTAAACGTAAAGGAATGAGTGCGTTAGAGAAAGTTTTTATGATTGAATGTAATAATTAGCCTACATATCAATATAAAAAGCCAGTGAGCTTGGCTCACTGGCTGATAGGTTATATCATTAAAAATGATATGCTTTTATTTGAGAGCTTTTTACGAATCATGGATAAAAAATAAAAAAGCATTTTTTACTCATTTAAGACTCATATAAAAACCTCTACTTATAGTCAATATAGGTTTTGCTTTCATGATAAAAGTTATAAACAATCACTCCTACTGTAACCAAAACCGCTAACCCTAAAATAATCCCCATTGCTAATGGACTATCTGCAAAAGTAAAGTAGGCCGTTGCCCCTTCCCAAGTTGTAATAGGACTTGCATTCATAGTATTTCTCCTTTTATGCTGTTTTTAAACCTGAATCGTTACCATTTTGAGCAGGTACAGATTCTGGGTAAGCTTGTAACGGAACTTCAACCAAATCAAGACCGGCTTCTTCTGCTTTAGGCGGTACACGTAATACACCAAATTTAGCAAAGGCGTATGACACTGCATACCCTGGTATAAAGCCTAACAAAGCCATAACACCGGCACTTTGTAACTGACCCATAAATGAAATATTAGGCGCACCTTCAATCACATTTGGGAACCCGCTAAATACGCCAAGACCAATCAAACCAACAAGACCACCTACACCATGTACACCAAAGGCGCCAACTGGATCATCTATTTTAAAGTACTTAGAAATAAAACGATCTGCTAATGGTGCGGCAACACCCCCTACTGTACCTAAAAGGAATGCAAGTGGTGGGTAGTAAACATCAAGACCTGGTGCCGCAGAAACAATACCTGCAAGACCACCAGACATCATCCAGAAAGGTTGACGAGTGATGATGAACGAACCAATAATACCACCAGCAAAAGCCATTAAGGTGTTAAAGCTGATTGCTGACAAGGTAACTTCATTACCAAAAATAGACGTCCACTGCCCGCCAGGATTATAAATAATACAACCGCCAAGGAAGCCGAAGAAACCAACGATAATCAACATCAAGCCAATAATACTCATAGGTACACTATGGCCAACAATAGGGTTAATAACACCATTTGGACCAAAACGACCAATACGAGCGCCTAAGTTTAAAACAACCCCTAAAGCGAAGAAACCTGCAATCATATGAACAGCGCCTGCTGCACCAAAGTCATGAAAGCCCCACTCTACGGTTAACCAACCGGTTGGATGCCAACCCCAAGACGCACCAATTACCCATACAACTGAACCAAGAAGCACAGCTAAAATGAGAAAGGCACTAATACGAATTCGCTCAATCACGGCACCAGAAAAAATCGATGCTGTCGTTGCTGCGAAGAGAACAAAGGCTCCCCAAAAAATTCCCGATGCATTATCGGTTAAGTTTGGCCCCATATTCATTGACCAAGGTAGACCTGCTGCCCCAGCTTCAAAATCAGGCGTAAACCCGTTATACATACTTAAATAAATCCACCATCCAAAAAAGAAGAAAGTCGGAATAATAAACGCAAATGCCAAAATATTTTTAACACCAGATGCCAACGCATTCTTTAGACGTGATGCGCCAATTTCATACGCTAGAAATCCAGCATGAATAATGACCATTAACCCAGTACAGATCCAATAAAATATTTCCATATTCACTGTATTGGTCATTTCAATCATGGCCTGTAAACTGGCCAATGTAGGTGCTGCCTGCTCCATAATGAAAACCTCTTAAAGTTGATTACCCTTCCTTGTCACTCAACAAAATTCATTTCCAATTTTCATTGAATATCAATTTTTTTGAACCACAATTCAAAAGGGATTAATTAGGTAAGTTGGAGCCCTGTAAAGCTAAACCAATCTCCAACCATACCCGATAAAAACACTCTTTTTAGAGTGCCAAAACTACGCTTCTAATCACTTTAAGTCTCCGATGACTACTAAATTGAAAATCAAAAGCATATGACAATATCAATGAATTTCACATTGAAAATAAGTCATGCCACCGCCATTGGTCAAACAAACATCACTTAAATTTTGTATGTACAACAAGTTACAAATGTTGCACGCCTTGAATCTTTTAAAAGATTCAATTAAATCTATTAACTTCTTACTTTAGTACGCTCTGGATCATAAAACGGTAATGCTACGACCTTTGCTAAAATTCGTTTTTGCAGCCCATCAAGCTGCCCCACTTCAAGTGTCTTATTCACCACTGCATAATCGGGTGCCAAACGGCACAAAGCGATCTGTTTTTTCAACACCGGAGAAAAGGTAGAACTTGTAATAATTCCAACTGGAAAACGGCCATCATAAATTTTATCTCCATGATGAACAGGTTCGTTAGTTTCGGTTACTAAGCCCATTAATTTATGGCGACTTTCCGGTGCTTGTCTTTCAATCGCTTTACGCCCAACAAAATTTTCTTCATTGGTTTTTAATGGAGTAGTAAATCCAATTCCAGCTTCAAACGGATTGGTTTCAGGGCAAAATTCATGTTCGGCAAAAATTAACCCAGCCTCAATTCGTAATTTATCCAAAGCATCAAAACCGAGTGGTGCGATTCCATAGGCCTGGCCTTTTTCCCAAATAACATCCCAGAGCCTCTCTGCATCATCAGGATGACACCAAACCTCATAACCTAACTCTCCGGTATATCCGGTTCTAGATACCATGACAGGAATACCTTTAGCATCGCCAATTCGTCCTAATGTAAAGTGAAACCAAGCAAGACTTTCTACTGAAGTATGCTGTTCTGAAGTCCAAATAATGTCTTTAAGCAATTCACGACTATAAGGGCCTTGCACAGCGACATTGTGAAGTTGATCTGTTGACTCCATAACCTTAACGTTATGCCCTGTTTTTGCCGCTAATTCTCTCAACCATATTCCAGTATAGGGATCTCCACAAACCCATCGAAATGCTTGATCATTCATCTTAAAGAGCGTTCCATCGTCTATCATCCCGCCTGTTTCATTACAAATCGCTGAGTAGACAATCTCTCCAACAGACACTCGTCTCACATTACGCGTAATCGCATATTGCATAAAGACTTCCGCATCAGGGCCAATTACTTCAAATTTACGCAATGGCGTTAAATCAATCATTGCTACTTTTTCACGACAGGCCAAATACTCTGCATTGGTTCCCCACCCTTCGTATTCGCTAGCAACCCAATAACCACGATATTCAGTAAAATGCTTTGTGAGTTTCGCCGTTCTACTGTGAAACCCTGTTTCTTTAGTCATCCTTGATAACTCCTCTGGTATATTTCTATAGGCTATTGAACGTGGAAAACTTTCATCCTTTCCATAAATTCGCACATGAATATCGGTTGGATTCCAACCGTTTGCTGGATCAATGTCGTCTGGACAAGCAGACGAACCACACAATAAATCTCTGTTTGCTCGCATTAATACATAATCACCTGGTCGAGACCAAGGCTCGGCAAAACCGATCGTGCCGCAAGGCTTGGCATAAGTATTAAAGAAAAAATTAATTGCAGGCCACCCGCTCCGTGCTTGAATACCGTAAGTTTTTAAAGCCTTATTAAAGTTATCTGTACAATTCAGATGCCCAAAATACCCCTGATCTTCATAAAATTTAGGACTACAAGCAAATAAAAAACTATCGTGGCGCCCCACAGTATCTTGAACAACCTCGAGCATTGTTTGCTGTTCTGCGTCTAAAAACTTAGAAAACATACCCGGTTGAGGTAACGACATCCCCATAACCGTTCTTGTTGCTGTGCCATCGATTAAAAGCTCTTTTCCTTGATCCAAAGCATTTTTATCAAAGGCAATAAAATCAGAACTTTGTTTGCCCTGTACATCAATAATCTGAATCCACTGCCCTGCTTTTACTTCATAAGTATGTGCACTACTATGTGGGATTCGGATTTCTTGAATAGGCTTTGCCAAAAGTGCTGGCACTTCGCCAATCGTTTCTGAATGGTGAGTTATTTTCAATTCTGTTGTTGGGTTATGTTTATCTACCATCATTTTTTGCCCTGCAGAGACAAAAACCACTTTCAATTCATTTTCAAATACTATGTCTGGTAAATTTTCAGCAGAGAAACAATATGCTTCTTGTAAATCTTCATTTGTAATTTGCCAATGATTAAAGTCATCTTGTAACTTTTCAGAAGCTCTACCCGTTTCTTTCAGTAAATTAATACTTTCTTTTGCAACGCCTTTAAATGTATCTAGCGACTCTGATAGCTCAAACGATTCATTAGAAATAATTACAACCTCACACCCTTGACAGCCATCTATTGAATCAACTAAAACTCTGTCTCCTGGTTGTATAGAAAGACATATCGCTTCTTGCCCTAGGACACGATATTCCTTTACATATATTTGATGGTCACTCATGATTTGGAATCTCTTTATACAAGTATTATTTTGGTGCAAAATTTATATTTTGCACTGTATCAATGCATACTTAAATATATTTAATTTCACTCTTTCTTTACAGAAGTCAGAAGTAAAATTCTTTTTTATTATTCTTTAAAGTAAACAAAAGTTACTGATATGATTCATTATTCATCCATTTAGTACAATACTCCATTAGCAGTATCTCTAACGCAGTAGTCACCTAATACTCCCAAGTGGCATATTTGATGCTTTATCTGCTTATTAAGGTAACTAATAAAGCAATAACTGACTCAAAAGGGTATTTAAAAATGGTAAATTTAGGAGAGCTACTATCGTTTAATTTTTGGTCATTGCTATCAAGAACATCACACCATCATCAAGACTTAAAACCAATTGATTACTCTGATATTGCTTTTCAAATTGCAACAACCGAACACTTAGATAAATTACTTCCTTCAATTCTCTCTAGAAATGCTCTTCAATCAAACTGTACAAACCAACTAAAACATTACGATAGTTTGTTTGTATTAACACCTGTTCCAAGCAAGAAGTATCAAGTCCATTCATCAAGCAATACAACTCCTAACCCATTAATATTAAATTACTTTGAATCTTTACAAGTTGCAGAGCAAGAAATGATTCAATCTCAAAGAAATGAGCAGGTTGGCGCTTATCATTTTAGTTTTTTTCCGCTTCAAAACAGTGAAAGTGGTTTAGTTGCTTATTTGGTTGTTGTTTTTAAAGGCGAACTACCTCTTAACAATGAAACGGCAAACTTGTTACGTCCTTTTAGAAACGCATTGCAAAAGGGGTTACTTTCTCATAATAAAAAACTTGAAATGATTGCCAACGCAGTAAAGGAAGAACGCCAAGCACAGGCCTCTGATTTACATGATTCCATAGCTCAAATACTCAGCTACCTTAGATTACGATCCGCGACATTAAAAGGTCTTTGCAATGAATCAGAACCCAATATACAAAAGTTAGCCAAAGACATTGAAGTACAAGTCTGTTTTGCACATAGATTAACGCGTGAATTAATTTCATCTTCACGTTTAACCTATCAAGAATCTAACTTATCTCAGGCTTTTGAAAATGCCTTAGAAGAATTTAAACAACATTCGAGCATCGTATTTGAGATGGATAATCGATGCAAAGATACGCTTGAAGAAATCACTCATCCGACTGAAACCTTATTTATCGTCAGAGAAGCTTTATGCAATCTTGTACGCCACTCTCATGCCACACATGCAAGGGTCGTCATAACCCAAAATCAAGAAAAGCAATTGACAATATTAATTGAAGACAATGGAACAGGCATACAAACCCATGCTAAACGGAATGATAGTTTTGGCTTAAGAATTATGGAAGAGCGAGCTCGTAAAATGAGAGCTCAGCTTAATATATCTAATCGTCAAGAAGGCGGTACACGAGTGCAATTAGAAATAATGAGAGAACACCCTAAAAATGTGCAATAAAAAGGTATCAAAAGCCATTGTAGTAGATGACCACCCTCTTTTTCGTCGTGGCGTAGTTGAACTTTTGAATGAAAGCACTGATTTTGAAGTGATTAAATCATTTGGATCTGCTGTAGATTTTATCAACTGCACACCACTCATTCATCCGGATTTACTTCTACTTGATCTGCAAATGCCTGATATGAGCGGCATTGAAGCATTAAAACAACTTCGTAATGAACTAGTGTCAACTAAAATTGTCATGCTTACCGTTTCTACAGATACGCAGAGCTTAATGGACGCTATTAGTATAGGGGCTGATGGTTATCTATTAAAAGATACTGATCCTGAACAAATATTAAGACAGTTAAATTCCGTTATTGAAGGGAAAATTGCCATAACTGAATCTGGTGTTACCTTGCTTGCACAAGGCATTCGTTCTCAAGGAGCAGCGCCTCAAGTTTTACCTGAACCCGTTTTTCAAGAAGATTTACTTAATGATATGACGGAACGTGAAAAACAGACTTTAGAGCTTATTTCACAAGGATTAAGCAATAAACTTATTGGTCGTCAACTTGGTATCAGTGACGGTACTGTTAAGGTATATGTTAAAAATTTATTGCGCAAATTGGGTTTACACTCAAGACTAGAGCTTGCTGCATGGAATCACAAACATAAAGCCTTTCAATCAGGTAATGATTAGCTATGAAATGGCTATTATCACTTTCTAACATCATAAAACGGTACACACCACTCGCTCTAAATACCGTCATTGACAGTTTAGGTGATGCCGTTATTGTTATTGAAAAAAATAATAAACTCAAATATACCAATGCATACTGGTCAAAATTAACTGGTCACGCTACACATAATTGTTATAAAAAACCTTTCGCACAGTTTATTCATCCCGAAGACAGAGTTAATTGGCAGATTGCATTTCAAAAATTTCACCAATCTTCAGAACCTCAATTACTGTGGTTACGGATGATTGATGTCAACGATGTCGTTCGTTGGTGTGAAATTCGAGTACAGCCTATTTTTGAAAACCACCCATTTCCACTCAGTGCTACTTTGTGTGACATTACGCCTCAAATTCGTTCAGACCAAATTAAAGAAGCGCGTTACCGTAGTTTAAAAAGCCTAGTCAATCGAATTCCAGCAATGATTTACCGCTCCCGCAACAACATACACTGGAGCATGGAATATGTGAGCAATGGCTGTTTACCTTTAACGGGATATGAACCAGATAAAATGATTAACAACTCTGAGCTTTCTTATGGTTCTTTAATTCATTCTGATGACCGTGAATCGGTATGGTGCGATGTTCAAAAAGCCATTCAAGACAATCAATCCTTTGAAATATCTTATCGATTACTTCACGCTAGCGGAAAAACATTAAAAGTATATGAAAAAGGTTGCGCAATATATTCCGAAACAGGCTCTATCCTTGGCGTTGAAGGAGTTATTTTTACTGTTAATCACTAGGTTTTTCTTAACAACTACCCCTTGATACAAATAGAGGTACCCTTTTAGTCTTACCATTTCTTGGGAATACCTTTTTACCTTGATATCTTTTAACTTATCTCCTAACGAGCAATAAGAAACTTTTATTCTTTTTAAGAATTTATTTAAATTTATATCTAGGAGAAACACCATGACAGAACGCGTTGCTATTATCGGAGCTGGCCCAAGTGGTTTAGCTCAATTAAGAGCTTTTCAATCAGCACAAGAAAAAGGGGCAGAAATCCCTGATTTGGTTTGTTTTGAAAAACAAAGTGACTGGGGTGGCTTGTGGAATTATTCATGGCGTACAGGTTTAGATAATAATGGAGAACCTGTCCACTCGAGTATGTACCGTTATTTATGGTCAAATGGACCAAAAGAATGTCTAGAGTTTGCAGATTATAGTTTTGAAGAACACTTTGGAATGGCAATACCATCTTATCCTCCAAGAGAAGTACTTTGGGACTATATCAAAGGCCGTGTTGAGAAAGCAGGTGTGCGAGACTATATCCGTTTTAATACGGCTGTAAAAAATATCACTTATAGTGAAACCACCGAAAAATTTACCGTAACCGTACAAGACTTTTTAGAAGATAAAATTTATTCAGAAGAATTTGATTATGTTATTACTGCGTCGGGTCACTTTTCAACGCCTAGAGTTCCTGAGTTTGAAGGATTTAAAGCATTCCATGGTCGAATCTTACATGCACATGACTTCCGTGACGCGGTAGAGTTTAAAGATAAAAATATCTTATTAGTCGGGGCAAGTTATTCCGCAGAAGATATTGGTTCTCAATGTTATAAATATGGTGCTAAAAACATTACCACCTGTTATCGAACAACGCCAATGAACTATAAGTATCCAGATAACTGGGATGAAAAACCTTTATTAGAACGTGTTGATACTGATACCGCTTATTTTGCTGATGGTACTTCTAAAAAAATTGACGCGATTATTTTATGTACTGGTTATTTACACCATTTCCCTTTCTTACCAGACTCTTTGCGTTTAGTAACCAACAACCGTCTCTGGCCTCTTAATTTATATAAGGGCGTTGTTTGGGAAAATAATCCAAAGTTCTTCTACCTTGGAATGCAAGATCAGTGGTACACATTTAATATGTTTGACGCTCAAGCTTGGTATGTACGCGATATTATCCTTGGTCGAATTCCTCTACCAGAAACCAAAGAAGAGATGGCTGAAAATTCAATGGCTTGGCGTGAAGCTGAACTCAAACTCGAAACCGCTGAAGAAATGTACACTTTCCAAGGTGATTACATTCAAGAGTTAATTGATGCAACAGATTACCCTAGCTTTGACATTGCTGAGGTTAATAAAACATTCTTAGAATGGAAACACCATAAGTACGAAGACATCATGACTTTTAGAGATTACTCTTTCCGCTCTATTATGACGGGCACAATGTCTCCTAAACATCACACTCCATGGCTTGATGCTTTAGATGACTCTCTTGAAGCCTACTTAACCATTTCACCTGAAGAAAAGTTAGCCGCAAACCAATAAGGATAGATAAGAATGAATTTAATAGGAGTGTCTTATGCAATCTGCATCAACGATGAAAAGTAAGCCTTTCTACCCACCAATTAACATTAATGATTCTATTCAAAATCACCTATTCATAGCTGAATCAGGTGCTTTTTCAGAGTTAAGTGAGACTATAGACCAATGTAAAAATGGTGAAAAAAGTTATTGGGTCGTGGGCGATACCATCTCAGAAAACTTAGAGGACAAGGTTTCGGTTGTACCAATTAGTCAATTTAAAGAAACCTTTAGTGATCTATTTGCCAAGCTACCTTTTTCTAGCAATATTTATATTGCTGCTCAAACCGAGGCTTTTTTGTGGGATGTTCACAATTTAGCTGTTAAAGCAGGTTTAGCAGAGGAGCAAATACAAAAAATAAAACCTCTTACTAATCAGCGTCGTTTATTCTGCACGCACTGTTACACCATCACAGATGGTGTCACTCAAACACCATTTGAGTGCCCAGGTTGTCATCGGCTTTTATTGGTAAGAGATCATTTTTCTACGATTCATGCGGCCTATGTAGGTGTGCAAATCAATGCTGAAGACCCTAACGAAACTCATCCAATAGAGGAGTTAAATTAATGAGTAATACAGCAATAAAAGTGATTGTTAGCGCAATAAAAGAAGTTGCGCCAACGATTCGCGAATTTACCCTAACACCTGCTAATGGTGCGTTTTTTCCATTTTCACCTGGCTCAAATGTGGTTGTTGAGATGAGCGATGGTGACAAAAAAATTCGTAATGCCTATTCATTACTGAGTGATCCACGCGATTCGAGTGAATATCGAATTGCTGTTCGTTTACAGCCCAATTCACGAGGTGGTTCTATATTTATGCACAAAAATGTGCATGAAGGTAGTGAGTTAATCATTTCACCCCCTTCTAATCTGTTTCTACCTGACTGGCGAGCAAAAAAACATATTTTTCTTGCTGGTGGTGTTGGGATTACCCCTTTCATGTCTTACATTCCTGAAATGCTAAGACAACAAGCTGACTTTGAACTGCATTATATGTATCGCAGTACACAAACCGGCGCTTATATAGATTATTTAAAAGAAACCATTGGTGATAGGTTACACGCATACGATTCAGCCCTTTCAAAAAAAGCCGATGTAACACAAATTATGTCTGATTCAGTTCAAGGAACACACATTTATATTTGTGGACCAGAATCGTTAATTGACTCAGTTCTTGATTATGCAGAACAGTCAGGATGGCCTAAATCTCATATTCATTACGAAGTGTTTGCTGCACCAAAACCTGGAAAACCGTTTTTAGCCGAGTTACAAAAATCGGGCAAAACCATCTACGTTCCAGAGGATCAATCTTTATTAGAAGCCTTAGAGGCTAATGGAATTGAAATTCCAAACATGTGTCGTGGTGGAGTTTGTGGGCAATGCGCTAGTAAAGTCTTAGATGGCGAAGTTGAACATAGAGACAATTTTCTTTCTGAAAAAGAACACGCTGAAAATAATTGCATTATGCCCTGCGTTTCACGCGCTAAATCAAGCCGATTACGTTTAGATATTTAAAGGAAAACACAATGAGAGTTGCACCAAAACCTATACAAACATTCAGAGAGGACTTTACCTACACAAACAGCGAAAAAGCTGTAGAACGTTTTCCATTCCCTTTTCCTGACGATAATTATATGTACTCAGTTAATATTGAAAAGCATGACTTACCCGGTGAAAAAGGGTCAGTTTATGAGCATTTATTTGATATTGATGAGCACTATTTGTCCGAAATGGCAGAACGTCGCCAAGTATTAAAAGAAAACGCAAAAAGATGTTTAGTCATGGACCATATGGATTTGGCTTGCTGGGATTTTATTGACCGAGCAATGACAACCATGTCGGCCGATTACCCAGAATATTTTTCATTACAAAAAGACGGTGATAACTGGACTTGGGAAAACAAACTTCTCGAGATCAAAGATCACTTTACATTTGGAGACAGCAGCACTTTACCAGAACCCCCGCTTGTATACATGGGGTGTCAAGTTCAAGGAGATATCGCATTACTAGATCAACGAGACAACGACCTGTTTATGGATGCAGGCATTATTACCTGCCCCGCAGACTGGTCACTAGCATTCAACGTGGGTATGAGTTTCTCTCAATGGCATGGTCCAGTGCCATTGGCGCATGAAGCAGGTATTTTTGACCGTGCTTTAAAATACCTAACCGCCATTCCCGTAAACCAACCTGTTCGTCGTTTAAATTGGACTTTAACCATCAATGCTCGTATGGATTCTTCACCAGAAACCTATACTAACTGGGGTTCAGATAGAGCTGGCATTACCACTGAAAACGTGGGAGAAAAAGTCTATTTACGCGTAGAACTACAAATGATGGATCGCATGCCTAGAAGTAACGCACTACTTTTCAGTATTCGTACCTATCTTATTAGTATGGAAGACTTGGTCAAAAACCCTGAATGGGCACACCGTATGTATTTAGTCATGAAAGGTTTGCCTGAAGAGTTAATTGAATACAAAGGAATAACCCGTTACCACCCAACTTTATTAGAATGGTTAAAACAGTACGAGCTGAAAAAATAAATATTATTCAGTCATTTAATCAGAATAAAACCTTTTAAATAAAGGAGAACAACCATGGCGATGACTCACTACCAACAAGCCACAAAACGTACTGATATTCGTACCATGGGGGTTCAAGGTTCTAATGCATTTCTAAGCGATTTAGTCGTATCTAATGATCCAGATAAAACGATTGTAGGTGGTTTTTTCAAAATGGAAAAATCAGATAATCCTTTAATCTATGCTTATGATTACGATGAAATGAAAATTATTGTTGAAGGTGAAATGATTATTTCTGATGAAACTGGGCAAGAAGTCTATGCCAGTGTTGGTGATGTTTTCTACTTTCCTAAAGGCAGTGTCATTACCTTTCAATCACCAAGCGTTGGTCTTGGTTTCTTTTGTGGGCAAAGACGTGAAGGTGAAGGTTAATAATTAACCTTACACCCTAAAAGTTCTTTGAAAAAAAGTCTGATTATACTCATTTGCATCAGCGGACTTTTTATACTTTCTTTTGGGCATTAAGATTAAAAATCTAACTCAAATAAACTTTTAATATGTTCCGTTGCAGACACCCGTAAAGCACCTAAATCATATCCCCCTTCTAAAACCGATATGATTTTGCCATTGCAGTGTTTATTAGCTAGTTTTATAACTTCTTGGGTTATCCATACAAAATCAGTCTCGTGCAAAAGTAGATTACCCATAGGGTCTAAAGCATGGGCATCAAAGCCTGCTGAAATAAAAATAAGTTCGGGTTTAAAAGCATCTATCGCTGGCAAGCCAATTTCTGACCAGGCCTGTCTAAATTCTTCAGGTTGACCGTATTTATTTAAGGGCATATTGATCATATTATCAATATCGGATACTGGCTCAACAAACGGATACAGAGGGTATTCAAAACTGGACGCTAAAAAAGCCCTTGGTTCACGCCTAACAAAATCTTCTGTTCCATTAGCATGATGCACATCAAAATCGACAATGGCAACACGCTGTAAACCGTATTTTTGTAAAGCATAGGCCGCTCCAATAGCGACATTATTAAACAAACAAAATCCTTTGGCTTCGTTATATTCAGCATGATGCCCTGGTGGTCTGACATTACAAAAAACCCTTTTGTCATTGCCAGATTGCACGGCATCTATGCCATCAAGTACGGCACCAACGGCATGTCGTGAAGCGTTAACAGAATCTTTGCATAAATGTACATCTTCAGCCACTTCCACCACACCTTGTTGCGGCGTATTTTTCTCTAAAAAAGAAATTAAATCTGGATGATGAAAAAGCGTAATCTCTTCGTTAGTGGCGGCACGAGAATCTGCATGCAAAAACCAATCAAAAAGTTGACCGCTGATAAGAGAATCTTGAATTCTTTGAAGGCGTTCGCCTGTTTCTGGATGATCAACACCATTGTCATGTAAGATACATTTATTACTAGTAATATATAGATTCACTCGCTACTTCTCTTTAAAGGTTTTATTATGGGTCCACATTATCTTACCAATTTATTTAAACCAAACAGCATTGCAATATTTGGTGCTAGCGAACGACCAGACTCTGTTGGCGGAAATGCTTTTCATAATCTGCTAACGGCAGGTTTTAAGGGGAATATTTATCCTATTAATCCTAAGCATGATCAGGTTCAAAATCAAGTCTGTTATCCAAATATTGACGATTTACCCACCGTACCCGATTTAGTTGTCATTGCTACTCCAGCCAAAACTATCCCGGCAATTATTCAAGCTTGCGGTAAAAAAGGCGTGGCAAATGCGGTTATTTTGTCGGCGGGTTTTGAGGATAAAGCAGGTAAAGTACTTCAGAACAAGTTAACTGAAATAGCTCGTTCTTATGGTATGCGCTTAGTTGGCCCAAACTGTTTAGGTATTATGAGACCTGATATTGGCTTAAATGCAACCTTTAGTAAAAACCAAGCGGTAGAAGGTAATTTGGCGTTGGTTTCACAATCAGGGGCTATTTGTACTGCGGTATTAGATTGGGCCGAGGCCAATAATGTAGGGTTTTCACAAGTAATATCTACGGGTGATGCCGCCGATGTTGATTTTGGTGAAATTCTAGACTTTTTATCACTGGACCCCAAAACAAAAAGCATTTTACTGTACATTGAAGGTATTTCAGAATCTCGCCAGTTTATGAGTGGTTTAAAATCAGCCGCTCGTATGAAACCTGTTATTTTATTAAAATCAGGACGTATGCCTGAAGGCTCAAAAGCCGCTGTATCACACACCGGTGCTTTAGTGGGTGGCGATGATGTCTTTAGTGCCGCTATTGAACGTTCTGGTGCGGTACGTGCGCAATCTATTTCTCAGCTATTTGCTGCGGCAAAATCTTTAACCCAAAATATTCAAATTAAAAGTAACCGCTTAGCTATTTTAACTAATGGCGGTGGTCCTGGTGTTATGGCAACAGACCGCGCGGTTGAGTTAGGTTTAAAACTACCCGATTTAAGTGAAAACAGCATAAAACGATTAAATGAATTGTTGCCAGAGCATTGGTCACATGGCAATCCAATTGATATTTTGGGCGATGCCACAGGTGAATGTTATACCAAAGCGTTAGAAATTTGCCAAAATGATGAAAATTTTGATGGCACTTTAATTATTCTGACTCCACAAGCGATGAGTGACCCAACCGGCATTGCTCAATCTATTATTGAATATCAAAAACAATCCGATAGTGATAAACCTATCTTTACCGCGTGGTTAGGTGAGTCTTTAGTAAGCGATGGTCGCAAATTATTTAGTCAGGCAAAAATACCCACTTTTCGCACACCAGAAGCCGCAGTAGAAGCCTTTAGTTTTATTGCCACTTACCATAAAAACCAAGCTTTATTAATGCAAAGCCCAGCCACGGCCGCTCAATGTTGCAAACCAAGCGACACTGTTGGTGCTCGCACCATTATAGATTCAGTATTATCAGAACATCGTACGCTTTTAAGCAGTGCCGAAACCCGTGCCATTATGCACGCATTTGGGGTACCCATTACCTCAGCCGTTGAAGTTAGCAGTGCAACGCAAGCGATGGTTGCCGCAGAATCGTTGGGTTTTCCTGTGAGTTTAAAAATTAACTCTCCTGACTTAACGCATAAATCGGACGTGGGTGGTGTAAAGCTTAATCTCACCGATGTGCATGAGGTGCGTACAGAGTTCACCAAAATGATAGAGCGCATCACTAAAGAAAATCCCAACGCAAATATTTTAGGGGTAACGATTGAACCTATGTTTAAACGGCCTTATTCTCGTGAATTATTGGTTGGTGTGATGCGTGATCCAGTATTTGGACCGGCCATTACGTTTGGTAGCGGCGGTACGGCCGTAGAGGTGATTAAAGACCGTTCTATCGCCCTGCCTCCTCTTAATCAATTTTTAGCCAATAAAATGATTACAGATACCAAAGTATCTAAAATGCTAAAACCTTTTAGAGGTTACCCAGCAGCGAATCATGAAGCCATTGTTAATACCTTATTACGTATTTCAGATATGGTGGCACAATTGCCAGAAATTCAAGAATTAGACATTAACCCGCTATTTGCAGATGATCAAGGCGTTATGGCCGTTGATGCCCGTATCACGGTTAAATCGCTCCATGCAAATCACAAACCGTATCAACATATGGCCATTCATCCGTATCCAAGTGAGTTAATCCATGCTATTGAAACGCCTAAGGGGTTAAATATTCAAATACGCCCAATTCAACCAGAAGATGCCGAACTTGAGCTTGAGTTTGTAAAAAGTCTTTCTGAACGAAGCCGATACCTGCGTTTTATGAATAGCATGAAAACACTCACACCTAAAATGCTTTCTCGATTTACTCAAATTGATTACGACAGAGAAATGGCGCTGATTGCAACTACGCTCGATGCAAACAATAACACGATTGAAATTGGGGTAACACGTTACACCACGAATCCAGATGGAAAATCTTGTGAAATGGCCATTGTGGTGCGCGATGACTATCAACATCAAGGTGTGGCCAGCGCATTACTTAACAGCTTAATTCAGCATGCACAATCAAAAGGATTGCGCAAAATGGAAGGTGAAGTTTTAAGCGAAAATAGTTCAATGCTAAACTTGATGAAGCAATTTAATTTTAAACTTAAAACAATGGCTGAAGATCGAAATATTGTTCAAATTGAGTTAAATTTAGACTAATTTTTAAATCACTTAACCATAAAAAAACCATTTTACCAGGCCTGGTAAAATGGTTTTTTGTGTTCTTTATTCTAAACTTTAAGCGTTTAAAGGCAATCGTAAAGCATCTTAATTCAATCCTTTTAAGTAAATTTAACCGCTTTAAAAAAGCGTGATTGTGCAATTGAAACTTGTTCAACACTATTGCCAATAATAGCTACTATGCCACCTTTAACCGGTATAATTTCTCCGTGATAACTACTTTTTTGAAAGGCTTTTATGGCCGCAAGTTGCTGACCTGGAATAACCATAATCGTAATAGGTTGACCATTTTCTTGCATAACAATATGCAGCCCTTTTTGCCCTGCTACATCACACATTCCAGCATAACTCATACCTTCAACAGGTTTATTAAGTTGTGCACCGACACTTGCAAATAATTCATGCATTTCGGCTTCACTATTTGGTAGTTTAACCCCAGTCATTAATGCTGGGTCTTCAGCAATATGAGCCAAAATATGCTCAACAATCGCATCGCCAGAAATGGCTTTGCTTGAGTGATTGGTTTGTAAAACCGTAAAAAATAACAAAAAGGCCGCAATACCAGCTGCAAGCCCTGTTGACCAACCGCTAAAAATTCTTGAAGACCTAGAGGCTAATTTTGATTTCGCACTAAGATGAGGAGTTACCTCTTGCGCCTTATTCTTTTTATTGCTTGTGCCCTGTACGCTTGCTGACTCGTCTGGTTGTAGCGTTTCTTCTTCTGCCAATGTATTTTGCTGATAACTTTGATTTAGCAAAATTCTGGCATGTAAACCTTCAGGTATTTCGATATCTAAAGTATCTGATATCTGTTTATCAAACTCTCTTACCTTTTGTACACAGGCTTTTTTATCAGGATAGGTTTCTAAAAAATCAAGCATCTCCTCATCTAATTGATGCGGATCAGTGAGCAATTTAGTACGAAATTTTATTTCATTCATTAGTTTGCCCCCTCTTTATTCGGTAAATCAAATTCGGTTATTTCGTTATTCATCATCTGTTTTAATTGTTTTCTGGCTCTAAATAAACGCGTGTTTACTGTTGGCAGTTTTAAATTTAATTCTGCGGCAATTTCATCACCACTAAAACCCCACATCACTTGTAAAATAAGAGGTTCTTTATATTCAATGGGCAGTTTTAAAATCATGTAATGAAGCTGATCTTTTTCTAAGTGATAACTGGGTTCATTGTGATAATCATCTTCCGCCAAGCTTTCTTCTAACTCTAATAATTGAGGTTGATACTTTTCATATAAGCGGGCATTTTCACGTCTTAAAATGGTGATTAACCAAGCTTTGGCGGCCTTTTCATCCTTTAAACTGTCTATTGACTTCCAGGCACGAGAAAACGTTTCTTGCACTAAATCTTCAGCAAGCGGTTTTTGTTTGCATAGCCAGTAGGCATAACGATATAAGTCGTTTGCATAAGCCGAAACCAATTGCTCAAAAAAGCGGTGTGTGTTTTGCATAGTGACTTCTCAAGGGGTAAAAACAAAGTAACAGTTATAAGACCTAGTAATCTTTAAAATATTACGCGACAATCTTTAAAAATATTCATTTTGTAGATTTTTAGGCAAAATAAAGGGATGTTTAAAACCCTCAATATGTGTGATTTGAACATCTAAGTTAAGGGCTTGTTGAATGGTTTGCGCGGTCAAGACATTTGTCACTTTACCTTGTTTAAACAATTGTCCTTGGTTAAGTATTAACACATCATCGGCTATTTGTGCACATAGGTTAATATCGTGCAAAACCATAATAATACCCAAACCTTGTGAAGCCAATTGCTTAAACAGGTGCGCAAGAGATTGCTGGTGATGTAAGTCTAGATTATTAGTCCACTCATCTAAAAACAACCAACGGTTTTTAAAGGGTTTTACCAGGCCTGTATCAAACGATTCTATTGGCCAAATTTGCGCTAAAACTCGGGCTAATTGTGCCCTTTTTTGTTCACCGCCAGACAGCTGCATAACATCACGTTGCGCCAAGTTTACAACATCACAAGCCTGCATAACGATTTGACTAATTTCTTTTATTTGCTGTGCATTAATACCTTGCTGAACTTGGGCCCCAAGTTCAACTAATTCTTGTACGCTAATAGAAAACGCAGGACTTTGTAATTGGGGTAAAACGGCTCTTTGTTGTGCTAAATCGGCATAATCCATCTGAGCCAAAGGTTTGTTTTGCCAAAAAACACTGCCTATTATCGGTTGTAATTCTTTGCTTAACAAAGCCAGTAAAGTTGACTTACCTGCACCATTCTTACCTAAAACAACATGAATTTTTGCTGATGTAAACTCACAGTTCAATTGGTTAATTAAGGCTTTTCCTTGCACTTGATAACTCAGTTTTTGGCATTTAATGACGGTTTGCATTATTTGATCCAGCCTTTTCGCTGTTTAAGCAACATCGCTAAAAAGAAAGGGCCACCCAATAACGCCATTAAAAGCCCAATAGGGAGTTCTGCTGGTGTTATTAATGTTTTAGCTACCCAATCAGCAAAGACTAAAAGAATAGCACCTGCTAAGGCACTTAATGGAATTAATCTTCTATGGTCAGAACCAACCCATAAACGCACTATGTGTGGCACAACTAATCCTACAAAACCAATCACGCCAACCGTAGCAACGGAAATACCTACCATAAAGGCCGTACCCCACATCACTTGCCATTTAATATGTTTGGCATTAAAGCCCATATGTAAACAAATGTTTTCACCTAGCATGTAAGCATTTAATGGTTTGGCTAATCGCCATAGAAGCAAGGTAATAACTAAGGTAATAAAACTCACTATTGTTACAGACGGCCAATCGACATTAGCAAAAGATCCCATCATCCAAAAGGTCACACTACGCAACTGGCTATCATCCGAAACACTAATTAACAACTGAGTAGCCGCACCTGCAATAGCATTTATGGCAACCCCCGCTAATAACATTAGAGCCACGTCTGTTTTGCCGTATTTTGTGGCGATCGCGTAAATAAAAAAGGTGGCTAATGCAGCACTGATAAAAGCAACCAATCCCATTTGCCAAAATTGAATGTCATGCCAAAAATAAGAACCTAAAACAATAACAAAGACCGCGCCTAAAGCGGCACTGCTAGAAACCCCAATTAAACCTGGTTCGGCTAGCGGGTTTCTAAACATGGCTTGCAATGCCACACCGGCAACCGCTAAACCTGCGCCAACCACCATCACTAAAATAAGTCTGGGTAAACGTAATTCCCATAAAATGGTAGATTGTTGTGAAGATAAACCGTGCAATAAAGCAGATAGATCTATCTGTAAACTGCCTGATAACAGATGCAATAAAGCCCCAGCAAATAACAATAAAACAAGCAAACTAATCGTTTTTACCAGGCCTGGTAAATGACTTTTATTAAGTAGGTTATTCACCATTTGCCTTTATATTTTCTACTTTATTCTCTGGCTCTACAACCGAAGATGTGATGTGGGGTTTGTGTGAATTCATATTCATTAAAGTCACGACTACCGCCCCATTCCAAATAACAATAAACCAAATTAAATACAACCAAAGTAAAAATAACGGAACCGCGGCAAAGGCACCATACACAACGGCATAAGTAGGAAACCATTCAACATAAGCCGCAAAACCAGTCTTTAATAGTTCTAATTCAAGCATGGCAAACAAGCCACTAATTAAAGCCATTTTTAAAGGAACTTTAACAATGGGTACTAACTTATAAAGAGCCGTAAAACCAAGCCAAGCTAAGATGAGAGGCACTATTTTCATACCTGAAGTGAGCTTATCTATAAAAGGGGTCGTTTCTACAAACAGCGGTAACGCCAGTAAGGACGAACTGATTACTAAACTTAACCCTAATAACAGAGGGCCGAGCAAACTAATCCCTAAGTATTGAATAATAGTCACCCACCACTTACGTTGTAAGCGATGTGACCATAACCCATTAAGCTTTTGATCTACTTTCCACAAAAGCATTAAGGTTGTAAACAACATAACAACCAAACCGGGGCCTTTTAGACTGGCCGCCGCTTGTGAAAACCGAAAAATATATTCTTCAATTACAGGTTGTGAGTTAGGCATTAAGTTACGTACCACTTGCTCCATAACTAAGTCTTCAAATGAATCAAAATAACTTGATACAGAAAAAAGCCCTAACATTACAGCAAGCATAGGTACGATACCGACTAAAGAGGTATAAGCCAAAATAGCTACGGCATCGGTGCCTTGACGGTTTCTAAAATGAATAAATACGCGTTGCCAAAAACGCCAAGATAAAATCTGTTGCAGCAAACCAAAAAAGGAAACGGCTTTTACTCTTGCTTGCTGCTCAGGTTTATTTATTGGTGGATTTATAGGTTCTTTTAACAAGCCATACATCCTTAGTTTATTGAAAATTATTTAAATTATTATCGCATAAACACTTAATCATATTAGACAAAGATAGGTTGAATAAATTAGATAAAAATCAAACAAACCGTCTGATAATTTCATTTTACCAGGCCTGGTAAAATGCGAGGGAAGGCACTTACAATCTAAATTAAATAGGTATTAAGGATCTTGCTTAAAAAATTGTGATTTCAAACAATAAAAAATTAACTTTATAAAACGAACAAGTGCGCACAAGCACACTTGTTAAAATAAACATGATGTATAGTAAAACTCAGTTAAATTAACTTATTTTATTATGAGGTAGAGCCACCACATTTACCTTCTGGTTTTTTACCGCCGCAACTGCCTTCTGGTTTTTTACCACCACAACTGCCTTCTGGTTTTTTACCGCCACAACTGCCTTCTGGTTTTTTACCACCGCAACTGCCTTCTGGTTTTTTACCGCCACAACTGCCTTCTGGTTTTTTACCACCGCATTTGCCTTCCATGGCTACTTGCGAATAGCCTGATTCCATCGCCTTAAATCCAAATGGATTCTCTGAAGCGGAAGCGGCTCCTGACACACCGACAACAGTAGCACCAGCTAATTTTAAAAAATCTCTACGGGTATTTTTTTTCATGCTTGTTCTCCAACTTCTGATTTTAAAATAATAGTATTTTTACAAAGATTCTAATGAGAGTGGTCGGTAAGTACTGAGGCTGACCTATTCAATTACCAATAAGGATAAATTCCTTTAGCTGTCAAACCACTCAAGAAAAAGACTCTTTCTATACAAGACCATATAGAATTATTTTTATTTCACAAAATCAAATTATTTTATGAGGTTATTTAGAAGGTAAGAGTTTACCCTCTGGTCGACCAACAAAGTACCCTTGTGCATAATCTACATTAAGCTCTGAAAGAACATCTAGAGTTTCTTTATCTTCTACAAATTCAGCGATTGTTTTCATACCAAAAGCTTGAGCCATTATCACTACACTTTTTATAAAGGCTCTGTTTTCAGCACTGCTTACAATATTATTAACATACGAACCATCTAACTTAACGTAAGTTAATGGGAGTTTTTTCATATAGCTAAATGAGGAATAGCCAACACCAAAATCATCTAAGGCTATTGAAACGCTTATTTTTGTTAGTTGTTCTAAGTTTTTTAGAACCTGAACAAAATTTTCAATATAGGCTGTTTCTGTTAATTCAATAATAATATTTTTAGCCGGCATTTCAGATTCTCTCATGAGTTCTGCAAAACGAACTGAAAACAATTTTTCTTGTAAACTCGGTGCGGATACATTAATTGAAAAACTTAATTCTGGTTGCGTTTTAAGGGAGAGCTTCATAAAGTCAAACACGTGTTGAATAACCCAAGAATCAATTTCTCTTATTAAACCCACTCTTTCAGCTATGGGTATAAAGAGTCCCGGAGACACCCAGTTACCATCTTCATCTTTTAATCTTAAAAGACTTTCATAATGGCTTACTTTTTGATTTTTTATATCTAAAATAGGTTGATAAACTAATGTAAACAGATCTTCTTTTAAAGCCTGTTTAATTAATCTCATGGTATTGTGTTCTTCTTGTAAATCGCTTAGTTGATCGTCTTCGTAACTAAAGATATGCCAATTTTTTAAACCTTTTTTCTTCGCTTGATACATGGCCATATCTGAATGAACAATCAGTGATTGCTCATCTGTACCATGTTCTGGGAACACGGCGCCCCCCAAGCTAACACTGTATTCAACTAAACGAGAATCAGATAATTTTATTTGACGATTTAGTTGTTCTGATAAGTTTTCTAGTACGTTAGGCAAATCATTAAGAGATATTCCAGGCATAACAATGGTGAACTCATCTCCCGCTAAACGGCAAATTGAGTCGTGATTACGGGTATGACGTTTTAATTGTTTTGCGATATCAATCAACACGGCATCACCCGCTAAATGCCCATAAATATCATTAATTTGTTTAAAGCGGTTAACATCAATAAAAATGATTGCACCATCCGTATCTTGCCCTAGAATTTTATCTAAATCATTTTTAAAGGCCCGACGGTTACCAATTTTGGTTAAAGAATCGTTATTAGCCAACCAATTTAAAGCCATTTCATCATTTTTACGTTGGGTAATATCCATACCAATAGATAAAACTTGATCATTGCCTATGTCGTCTTTTACGAGCGTATGTGTCCATGCTAATGTCAGTTTTTCGCCTTTACTGGTTTTCATATTCGCTTCGTGTTGAAAACTTTCTAAGGGCTGTTCTTTAAGGTGAATAATACCCTCGATAAAGATTGTCTTATCATAGTTATTTGCAAACATATCTAAAAAATGATCAACCGTTTTAGTATCAAATGAATCTGAAAACAGGTGGTTATCGTTCATAATCTCATAATCATAAGACTGAATCACAATGTAAAGATTTGCGTTATCAAATAAACGTTGTAAAAACTCTTTTGAACGTGTCAACATTAATATTTGGTTTTTTAGTTGCTCTTCTGAAAGCTCTACCGCCAGATGCAAGCTTTCGAGTTCATTCGCTAAATAAACCGTACTATCTTCGAGCTGTGTGATTTCATCACGGATCTGTTTTTTTGGAGTCTTTATTAAACTTATAGCTGATTTGTAACGATGTTTAGGTAGCAACTCGAGAGCTTGTACAATCTTTACTAATCGTTGAATAGGCCCCATCATAAGAAAAATAAGCAAACTTTCAGCTAAAATCCAACCAACTAAACTGGTAGAAGCACCATTTATAATCTCCTGTTTTAACTGCTCTTGACGTTTAGATTCATTAATAATACTCATAAAATAGGCCGGTGAGCCAACCTGAACATAATTACTAGGCACCATATTTCTTAGAAAGTAATCTGTGTTCCATAGGTTCCATAAGCTAACGCTAGGAACATCTAACATACTATGGTTTTTACTGAATTTTTCTACATACGGGTATAAATCATTAAAACGACTAATTGCCCAAACATGTACATTCCAATTTGTTAATAAATTGCCTTCTTTGCCTTCTTGATTTGATTTGTTATATTCATTATTTTGAATTAAAACCGCTAAGTCTGAAGAGCTTACTGCATGATAACGTGTAATAAGATCAGACATGTTTTGACCTAAAACCAAAACACCTAATTGGCCATCAGAAAAGATAAAAGGTTCCATTACAAATTGAATACAAGAGCTTTCACAAAATACAAAGTTTTGTGGTTTCTCTTTGGCTTGCTGACTAAATAAACGAGTAGAGCGCCTTAGACTTTGAAGCTCGTCATTAGTAAATAATTGATTAGCTTCGGCAATACGTTTGCCCTTATTATCAATAACAGCAACATAATCAATACTAATATTGAGGTTCCATGAATACCATTGCGCTTTTAGATAATTATTGATTTCATTAGGATTGGTTGCTTTATCTTTTTCATAGTTTTTGATTTGAGGATTATCTATGATTAATTGAGCATGTTGGGAGAGTTTAATGTAGTTATCAGTAATCAACTGATCAAGAATTTTTTGATGGTTTTCTTGGCTTTGTTTTATATCAAATTCATAGGTGTGTATATTTTGGTAAATACCCTGAGATATCCAAGCAAAAGCAATAATAAACAATATAACACTGAGCAATATTACCGCTTTCCATCGAATACTGATATACATAATTCAGTAACGACCTAGAATTGATATGTGAGTTGCATGGAGTAGGTTTTCCAGTATTTTTTCATTGCTATATTTTCTTCTCCATCAAATACAGGTAACCAAGCTGTGCCTTCATTTGAACTGACTTCTCCAGCTAAAGTTAAATTATTATTAATTAACCATTTCAAGCCAAAGGTTAAGCCCTTACTGTAATTATGATAAGGATTATTAGGACGCGTTGAATCAATACTTAGTTTATTAATATCAGACAAATAAAGCTCTTCATAACGAGCTAATGCATGAATATGTCTGCTTGCAAACCACTCAGTTTGAAAGTAAAGCCCTTCTGTCGTTGGTTGGCTATTATTATTTTGACCAATAACTTCAACATCTATACTGTTAAATACATTTAAATATTCTGCGGTAAATAACCAGTCATTATAGCCATACTGCACGGATGCTAAAGCAAATATAGAATCTATACCCCCACCTGTTGCGTAGTCTGCGTAGCTACCTTGCCCGCTAGTAGCAACATAGTCTTGAATTGCTGCAGAAGTTGATTTAGCTCCATTCATTTTTGCTTTTACATGAATTGCACTTAGCCCAAAGGTTAATGGGTTTTGTGTGTTTAGATTGTAAGTAATATTAAAACCTTGTAATTCAGCATGTTTAACTTTACCTTGAACATTTTCACCAAATAGATAATGTTCCATAACTGAACTTTCTATATCACGATTACCTGCAAAAACATTCCAATTCAAATCACCAGATTCTGTAGCGTAACTTCCATACAAACTAACACCATCCGTTGCCAAAATAACATCTCTAAAAGAATCAAAATAGACTGAGTTAGGCACATCAATACCCGGTCTACTCGATGGGATGTCTCGAACAGCATTATAAAAACCAACCGGGTTTTTAATTCTTCCAGCACGTATACCAAAATTAATTTTGTCATTGCTATAAACTAAATAGTCGGCTAGCAGAAAATCGACCTGTAAACTACCATCTGCAGACTCATCTTTTGTGCGACTTAACAGCTGACCTGCAAAACGTAACTTTTCATTTTCTTCCCAAGAACCATTGATACCAATTTCTCTAAAATCAAAACTTCCATCTTTTGATGCGGTTCCTGCATAAGGGTTTTCTGGACTGTAAACATAACCTTGAGAAACAAAACCATGAACCACACCAGCACTTCCTACATCAATCGCTTGAGCTATAACTGAGTGTAATAATAAAGTTAAAAGACTTAATTTTTGTATTATATTTCTCATATTCATTTACCTATCACCAGCACATTTACATCAGAACTTACATCACTGTCCGTAACGTAACCAATGGCACCAGGTGTTTCTTTTACTTTCTGAATCATTTCTTGTGAATTATTGACAACGGTAGGTGTACGACCAGTACCTGTGAATATGAGTCGATTCCATAATCTTTCTAACAGATGGGGTTGAAGTTTCATTTGTGTAATGACAAATTGGTGGTGAAATTTCGAATTTGAAGGGAATGTAAATACTTTAACTGGCTGTCCATCACTCCAGTTTTTAATTTGCATCGCATAAATACGACCTAAGGATTGGGGGCTGATTTCTTTCGTCTTAACGGATGGATTCACAATCACGACTGTACCAGCATAACTCGTCGAAATGCCTAACCACATCAATAAAAGCAGAAGACTAACTTGTAAAAAGTTAAATCTACTAAATAAACTTAAAGTCAAATCGAACCCTTTTATGCATTAATTTTTATACTTTAAGCATAACTGCGAACTAGAGATACTTCAACTGTATTTCGCATTTTTTCGCCCATTAAAATCTGCAATATTTCTAAAGCAAAGTTCATTGCAGTGCCTGGTCCACGAGAAGTTATAACATTACCATCTCTAACTACCGCATCATCATTTACATATATCATGCCTGTAGCAGGGTTTTTATCGATTACCCCTGGATAACTTGTCGCTTTTTTATTATCAAGCAATCCAGCACTAACTAAAACCTTAGGAGCGGCACAAATAGCCGCTACTATTCCATTATTTACGACTGTTTTTTGCAATAAAGCAATAATCCGCGGGTCTTCATTTAGGTAATCTGCTCCTGGTAAACCTCCAGGAAGCACAACCATGTCAAAAGAATCACTAAGAACTTCATTTAATGTTTTTTGAGCGATGAGCTGAACACCACGACTGGCAGTAACCATTTTATTTTCATCAAGACTTGCCGTAACAACTGTAACCCCACCACGAACAAGAATATCAATAATCGTTACGGCCTCTAACTCCTCGCAACCTTGGGCAAGAGGCACTAATACTTTTTTAGGCATAATCAATACCTCCTAACAAATAAATAACCGCTCGTAATATCTCTACTATTTAGCCATTTTTTGCGCTAAAGCCATTGCTTTAACAAGACGTAAAGCCTCATTTAATTCATAGTCTTTATCTAATAAAGCATTTAGCTCTTTTGTGGCTTTGGCTTTTTTATCATCTTTATTCACTTTAGCATCTTCTTCAGCATCACTGTTTTCTAGATGTCCAGCCAAGTCACTTTCTTTAATATTAGTTAAATTATTTTTATTTACTTTTTCCACTTTAACCAAATCAATTTCAACATCAGGTTTAATACCCTCAGCCTGAATAGAACGACCTGATGGCGTAAAGTAACGCGCAGTAGTCACCTTAATAGCCGCGCCATTATTGAGTTGCATTAATGTTTGTACCGAACCTTTACCAAAACTCGTTCTTCCTGCAATAATGGCTCTTTTGTCATCTTGTAAAGCGCCCGCAACAATTTCAGATGCTGAAGCTGAACCTTCGTTGATTAATACAACAATTGGCTTGCCTTTCATAATGTCGCCCTTTTCGGCTTCAAAACGCATTTTTGAATTTTTAATACGGCCTTCTGTATACACAATAAGCCCATCATCAATAAAGGCATCAGATACTTGCACAGCTGCGTTTAAAACTCCTCCTGGGTTATTACGTAAATCCAAAACTAAACCTTCTAAAGGTGCACCATTTTCTTTATCTAACGCTTTAATCGCTTTAATTAAATCTGGGCCTGTACGCATTTGAAATTGACTAATTCTTACATAACCAACATGATCTTTAAGTAAACGTTGTTTAATGCTCTTCACTTTAATAACGGCACGAGTCAATTCAATCTTTAGCGGTTTATTTTCACCCTTGCGCACAACGGTCAATTCAAGTTTAGTACCAGGCTTACCGCGCATAACTTTTACAGCTTCACTTAAGGTTTTACCCTTTACCGGCTCTTTTCCAAGTTTAATAATTAAATCACCAGATTTAATGCCCGCTTTTTCTGCTGGAGTATCATCAATTGGTGAGATCACTTTAACAAAGCCGTCTTCCATTCCGACTTCCATACCTAAGCCACCAAATTCGCCACGAGTATGTTCTTCCATCTCTTTAAAGTCTGAGGGAGGTAAATAAGCAGAATGAGGATCTAGGCTTGAAAGCATGCCACTAATTGCACCTTCTAAAAGTTTTTTATCATCAATTTTATCTACATAGTCATGTGAAACACGCTCAAATACTTCTACAAAAGCTCGTAACTCTTCTAAAGGTAAAGTTACTTGCTGACTTTGAGCCACTGTATCTGGTGCAGCTTCTTTGTCAGCCCATACCGTTGTTCCTACAGCAATCAACGCTCCTAGAACAACGCCAGAGCCAATTAACATGACTTTTTTTAGTCCAGTTGTATTCACACATCTCTCCATATACAGTTTGTATTCCATTTTACTATCAATCAGTTAAATAACTAAAATGGTATAATCCCAAAAATAATTTGTTCATTATAAATTAACTTTAGGTGACAGATTGAACGGATTTCATATAGAATTCAAGGTAAATGCAAGAACCTATACACCTTAAAAATAAAAAGAAAGTAAGATGAAAATAGAAGATAAGCCAAATTTTGAAATGAAAGAAGACAATATCAATAAAGCTTCTAAAGCTTTAAAAGCAATGGGACACCCTTTGCGACTTAAAATCCTTTGTGTCATTGGGCAAAAAGAATTACCCGTAATGGATATTGTTAAACAAGTCGGTACAACTCAAAGCAACATCTCTCAACACATTGATATTCTTAGAGAAAAAGAAATTATTACCTCAAGAAGAGAAGGGAGTAAAATTCTTTGTAAAGTACGCGATCACAATATTCTTTTACTTATGGATGCAATGCAACAAACGTTTTGTCCTGTCGGAAAAACTAATTAAAAACACCTCTAAAACAAAATTATTGGAGTTTACCAACCATCCAAACTCCATCAGTTTTAGTCGTTTCTAAATTGATTAACCCAATATATACCGCAAAAAATAAATCATACTGGTAATTTTTTCTGTCATTTAACGGAATAATTAAGCTCATTTATTCGCCTAGATCATACAAAACTACATTTAAATACTAAAAACTACACCATTTTTAATTTTAAATATTATCCATTTAAAGTATTTTGAGATAAACTTAAGCAACACATTAAGCAATTTTGCATTCTTAAATGCATCTTTAATTTAAGTATTTCACTTTAAAGGGTTAACACGCCAAAATGCAGGAAGAACTCGCTAAAGCTGCTCAAATCCTTTCAAAATCGATCATACCTTCTATTCCAGAAGAAATTATTCGATTAAAAGAAGAATTAAACCAAAAATACCCAAACACGGTCACCATTGCTAACTTAATCAGCCACAACCCCGAACTATTGGGCGATTTTTTAACCTTGGTAAACACCAATATCACCAATGAAAATACTGAAATAAAAGATGCCAAAGCCGCTGTAAATGTTTTAGGCCTTGATGAAATTTATAATATCTTTTTATCAAGCGGCCTTACAAATATCATTGCCCAATCACCTGCTGAAAAAGCCGTTTTACAACAAGGTGCTAAAATAGGTTTGGCTTGTGCAGAGCTCTCATACTGGGTGTTTGATGTTTCCCGTTCAGAAGCTTATATGGCTGGGTTAATGCAGGATGTTGGGGCTATATTCTTTTCTCGTGCAAAACCTGGTGTTTACCAAGAAATTTATAAATCACAAATTTCAAACCCCATCTCTGCTTATGATACCGAATTACAACAATTTGGTACAAGCCATGCTCATTTAGGTACTTTTATTGCAAAAAAATGGCATATTAACAGCGATGTTTATAAGTCAATTCTTTTACACCATGACCCGGATTATGCCAATAAACTCGCCAGCAATCAAAAGGTTAGGAATTTAGTCGCTTTAATTATGATTGCGAACTACGTCGTTTCATCTACTTCTGACGACCAATACATTACTCAAGAACTAAAAGAATACCGAAATCTTGGTCTTAGCCAACTCAAACTTCCTGAAAATGCGCTAACGTCTGCTTATTCAGCGGTGAATAAATGGGGTAATTCTATTGGCTTGTCTACCGGTAGCCATTAATTTGATAAGATCAATTTATCAAATCCTTACTTCAACTTTCAGCTATCCCTAAATAAATTATGGTTTTTTAATCACTCTATTACTTGTATGATGACGGTAAGCACTTTGGAACAAGCACGATGTTTATTCGGTTAATTTTAGTCATATTTTTGTTACAAACCTTCTCGACCAGCGCGTCGGCATGGGTTGGAATGTCTGACTTTAATAAAGCTGAAATGACACAAATGCATATCGTTCATGACGTTATGTCCCAAGAAAACATGCTCTCTTTTGAACAGTCCCCTTCAACAAACACACACAATCAGATGGCTCTAATGGATTGTTGTGATGACACAATGATGCAAGGTGACAGTTGTCATAACTTTTTTTGCCAATCATTTCATGTAACCAGTTACTTTTATCCGTCAACATTACAAGTAAATAATACATCCACTAAATTTGATTTTGATATCCCCACAAATATTGAAATTATTTACTCAAACAGCCAACCTGAAACACCTCCTCCTCTCGCTTAACTCTAGCGAATTGCACTCAAATCCAATTTATATATCAATTTCATTTTAAAAAATGAAATAAACCGGTGTGCTTTCCGCTTAAAAATTTAATTTTATTTTTATTTTTTTAGGAGTTCGAGATGAATAATCCAACACAACCCAATAAGCAAGAATCTTTACAAACCTCTATGAATCGCCGTCAATTTGTTCGCGGTATTGCTTTATCCTCTATCGCTTCAGCAGTTGCAACTCATATTCCTTCAGCCTTTGCTAACGGAGAGTTTTCAACCATTAAGGCCAGTAATAAAAATCCAAAACATCCTGTTTTAATAGGCTCTGAATTTAATCTAACAATCAGTGAAAAAAGGGTCAACATCACTGGAAAACCGAGCATAGCCAAGGTTGTTAACAACTCACTACCCGCGCCAACCTTAGTTTGGCAGGAAGGTGATACGGTTACTATTCACGTTAAAAATAATCTTAATGTTTCTACCTCTCTTCACTGGCATGGCATTATTTTGCCAACCGGTATGGATGGCGTACCTGGTTTTAGTTTTGACGGCATTAAACCCGGTGAAACGTTTACTTATCAATTTAAAGTTCAACAAAATGGAACCTATTGGTATCACAGTCATACAGGCTACCAAGAACAATCTGGTGTTTATGGCTCTATCGTTATATTGCCAAAAAAACCGCAACCCATTGATTCAGACTATGACTTTGTTGTACAGCTTACTGATTGGTCCGACGAGGCTCCTGAGGCCATCTATGCCAACCTTAAAAAGATGGGAAGCTATTACAATTTTAGCGAAAGAACCGTTGGCGATTTTTGGGATGAAGTCAAACAAAATGGTTTTTTTAAGGCCTGGAATAAGAGAAAGATGTGGAATGATATGCGAATGTCTGATCGTGATATTTCTGATGTTACAGGTGCAACTTACACCTATTTAATGAATGGGTTATCACCTAGTGCTCACTGGAGAACGGTAGTAGAGTCTGGCAAAAAAGTGAGATTACGTTTTATTAATAGCTCAGCCATGACTTTTTTTGATATCAGAATCCCTGGTTTAAAAATCACAGTTGTAGCCGCTGACGGTAACTTAATTCAACCCGTTGTAGTTGATGAATTTCGGATCGGAGTTGCTGAAGTCTATGACGTGATTATAGAACCAGACACACAAAAGCAACCCTATGCTATTTTCGCGCAAGCCATTGATCGTTCTGGATATGCCATTGGTTCAATTACCTCAGATTCTAATCAAATTGCAGAAACCCCAACCATGGATCCAAAACCTATCCTGACAATGAAAGACATGGGAATGAGTCATAACATGTCTGATATGAAAGGCATGGAGGGTATGAGTGATATGGATATGAGCCATTCATCTCACGATATGTCTGGTATGAAAGATATGGGTGGAATGGAGATGAGCCATTCACCTCACGATATGTCGGGCATGAAGGGTATGGGTGGAATGGAGATGAGCCATTCACCTCACGACATGTCGGGCATGAAGGGTATGAATATGGACCATTCTTCTCATGATATGTCTGACATGAAGGGTATGCACTCTCCATACGATTCTCACAATAAGAATATGAACATGAAAATGGATAATATGGTTATCCCTATGGACATGAATCCAAAACTTCCACAGATGAAAGTACCCAGAAAAAATGGACCACAAATTGATATGCGAGCTATGGGAGCGAGCTATCAATTAGATGACCCTGGAGTCGGGTTAAGACACAATGGTAGAAAAGTACTGACCTATGCCGACTTAAAAAATCTATACCCTACCCGCAGCGAACCTAAACCAACCAAAGAACTCATATTACATCTAACAGGCAATATGGAACGTTACATGTGGTCTATCGATGGAATACCTTTTGATGAGGCACCACCTTTAAAATTTAAATATGGAGAACGAATCCGTATTACTTTTATAAACGACACAATGATGAATCACCCTATGCATTTGCATGGTTTATGGAGTGATTTAGAAAATGGAGATGAAAATCACATACCTAGAAAACACACCATTATTGTACAACCAGGCTCAAAAATAAGTTACCGCGTCACGATGGATGCTAAAGGTGACTGGGCATTTCACTGTCACATGCTGTATCACATGATGGGCATGTTTAGACGTGTGCAAGTACGTTAAGAAAGTTAAGTATTCTAGGAGAATTTACATGAAAACATTATTGAACAATATACAAAAAACAACTCTATTATCAACCTTAACCATTGCATCACTCAATGTATATGCTGGTGGAGAGAGTGATCCATTACTCACAAAAGTATTGGTAGATAAACTTGAAGTTAGCTCACAAGCCAACACCCCCACTTCATGGGATGCAACGGCCTGGATTGGTAAAGATTGGCATAAACTGTACATAAAAAGTGAAGGAGAAACAGGCAACGGCCAAACAGAATCTGAAAACCAATTCCTTTATAGCCATCCAGTTGATAAATACTGGGATATTCAAGCAGGTTTAGGTTTTGATACAACACCAGATCATAATCAATCTTGGGGCATTATTGGGCTTCAAGGATTAGCACCCTATTTCTTTGAAACTAACGCTGATTTGTTGGTCAACAATAGCAACGCTGGGCTAAGGTTAAGTACCGAGTATGAAGCCTTATTGACTCAAAGACTCATTCTTACACCAAGTATTGCCATAAAAGCTTACACTTCAGATGACTCTAAAATGGCGATTGGTTCTGGACTATCCAGCACAGATTTATCAATTAGATTGCGGTATGAGTTCAACAGAAAGTTTGCACCCTATATTGGAATTAAATTTAATCAACTCTATGGTACTACTGCAGACTATGCAAAAAATGAAGGAGGACAAACTTCTGAAGCAAGCATTGTTGCGGGTTTAAGATTTTGGTTTTAGAAAATTTAAAAATGCACGCAAAAACCAAAATGGCATTTGGCATTAATCATTTTTTAGTAGAAGTAATTTGCTAAAAAAACTAAAGATGGTGGGCCCTCCCAGACTTGAACTGGGGACCTGCCGATTATGAGTCGGTTTTTCAATGTATTTAACTAATATTAACCAAAACATATAAACTTTATTTTTAATTTATTTTTCAATAACTTACATACATAAGACCATTTCCTTAGTTTTACCAAAATAGTTTTAGATACCTCTCCAAAGTTGCGCATAGGTTGCGCAAGATCTTTAAGACGTATATATTTTCTATTTCTAAACTATTGAAGGCTCACAATCATGATTAATCAAAACCACTTCAACTTTACAAATCAATCAATCAAAAAATTACTAGCCAAAGAAAAAAGATACATTTGTCATGACACCCACCCTAAATCTAATGGATTGAAAATTGAAGTCATGACATCAGGAGAAAAAATTTTTAAGTTAAAACAAAAATTTCAGGGTAAAACACGCACATTCTCTCTTGGACGGTTTGGACGAATGACCATTGAAGAAGCCAGAAACAAGGCTCGTGAAAACCAAACTTTATTGCAACAAGGTATTGATCCAAATATTGAAAAAAAAGCAGCTTCAACAAAGCAAGCTACTTTACAAACAATCTTCGAACAGTACCTTGCCGCTAAACGGTTAGCGGATAAAACAATTAAAGGATATATTACCAGTATGCAAAATGTATTATCCCCTCTTTCAGATACCAGCATGACAGACATCAGTTATGAAGAAGTACTAAAAGTACATCAAGAATATTCTGCCAACAACAGCATAGCTGAATCCAATAGGGCTATGCGTTTGTTAAGAGCTTTATTTAACCATGCTATTGACGAGATTAGAGACTCAAATAATAAACCTGTTATCACCGAGAACCCTGTCAAAAAATTATTTAAGAATGGCCATGTTCAAAAATTAGAGCGAAAAGTGTCTCACCTCAAAGATAATCAATTACAAGTTTTTGTAAATTATCTCGAAAGCATTGCCAAAGATAATAAAGAATACCCATCTTATCGAACTGGAGCAGACTTACTACTACTAATGCTATTTCATGGAACAAGATTTGGAGAAACTCAACATATCACTAAAGATATGGTAAACCTAGAAGATAAAAGCTTTTGGCTCACCAAAACTAAGGCTCAAAGAATCTTGCGTTTACCCATGACTAGCTTCTCTGAAAGTATATTTAAAAGAAGACTCTTACTTTCTGAAGATAGCATGTATCTATTTCCCTCTGTCAAAGATAAAACCAAACCAATTGCAGACACTAAAAAACCTCTAAAGGCTCTTTATCAAGAAACGGGAATTCTCACAACACCACATGATTTACGAAGGACATTCATGACCATTGGTAACCGTTTAGACATTAGTGCATATACACTAAAACAACTTGCAAACCATAGTCTCAATACCAATGATGTAACTGCTGGTTATGTAATTCAGACAGCTGATGAGTTACGACCAGCTTCACAAAAAATAACAAATTTTATTCTTGGAAAGTCGAATAACGATCAAAAACAAGAGCAAATCGAATCTATCGTCAACACACTTACCAAAGAAGAAAGACAGGTTTTACTCAATCAATTACTCGCATCTATTTAACAAATAAACTATTTAAGACAGCTAAAGAAATGAATGACTATTTAACAGCATCAATCAATAAAGATTTCAATTACATCACTCAGTATTTTATAAACCGATGGAATCAACCTTCTTTTCAATTTACTGAAATACAAATACATAGTGAAATTGGAAAATTATGCTCGTATCTAAAGAAAGATTCTGCAAACATAAAAAGCAAGCTCATCAATGAGATAGAAGATGATTTAGAGTACATTGCAACAATTCAAGACTATGATCTTACAGAACTTTTTTTATACGTCATCAAGCATGAACATAATCTGTTTCAAGATTACTATACACAAAAGCCTACTGCTTCTTTTCCAAATGAATATGAGATTTTAAATACCATAACTGCCGCTGAGTTTAATGATGCTGATTTATCGCAAGAATATATTTACAACATTGGACTCTCTTTAGATATTTTGAAAGAGCTCGCTGAAGAATCTGTTAGGTCAATACTCAAAACAGAAATCTCGTTTCAAGTTCCTCTTAAAGACATTATTAGTGGAATCAATCTATTACACTTCGACTGTAGACACGGTTCAACACAAGCATTAAGCAACATCCATTTTAACAATCTGATTCCAGAGCTAGGAGAGCTTTCTTCAGCGAACTGGGACGAGAGTAATCTTTCTGATAAAGATGAACTTAAACACTTAACCATAGACATACTTTATCTGTATGCATACTCCCTATGCGCCCTACCTATAAAACCTATTAAACCTACTAAACACAATTCATTAATACAACAGGTGTGCGAATTAAAAGACTGCTTAATTTTCGCTAAGAATTTTGAATATCAAGACTACAATAAAATACAAGCAGAACTTAGATCAGCTAAGCATGACGCACTAAAAGCCCAGAATTCACTGAATAATTCTAATGACGGTAGAATTAAGGGAAATCAGAAAAAACATAGATTTGTCTATAAATATAAGCCGCTAATTGAACTTGCCGCCCAATCAGTGAAGTCAGAACAACCAAACTGGTCAGGTGCCCAAATAATTACTGATGAACGCCTTCAAACGATAATCAAACAATGTCGTGATGAACAGATACTAGAAGGTAAACATAGCCACCAACTCATGAAAGATCGCACATTTATCACCTGGATTAATGCAGTTATCTAACTAAAAACACTTCTTAAGTTGCTATCTGCTAGCAAACCGACAGTCTGCTAGCAGACTGCAGTTCCCATGCCATATCTATTTATTTAAGATTCTCTCCGTGTTCACAAATTAATTAATATTTATCTTGATACATGGAGAAGAAAATGACTACAAACAGTAACTCATCCGAAAAATTTTTAAACACTGAAGAAACCGCCGAATACTTAAAAACATCAGTAAGTACGCTAGCAATATGGAGAACAACAGGAAGATATAACATTCCCTACATGAAAATTGGAAGAAAGGTTTTTTATAGAAAATCTGAACTTGAAGCCTGGCTAGCATCTAGAACAATGACAAACACAATGATGTCACATCAATAATCAAATAATCAAATAATAAAAATAGCCTGCTCAGGTTGGCACTTTTACAGACTATTTTTCAAAGGATCATAAATGAACAACAACATTGTACAAATCAACGTTAATAAAAACAATGATATTTCAAAGCACGTTACAAAAATTTTAAGTCAGCACGAAGTTATGCCGTTTCATGACTCTCTACTTCCTGGTCAGTTATACCAATGGGTAGAGGATAATGCGAGAAGAGCAAATATGCCCCCAGATTATTTAGGTGCTTCTCTCATTGCTAGCCTTTCAATCTTAATAAGCTACAAATTTAAAGTTGCACCTAAAAGCTTAGACGATTGGCTGGTAACACCTAATCTTTGGGGTATGGCCATTGGCGATCCATCAATGGGTAAAACACCAATGCTTAAAAAATCAATGTCGCTTATAAATGGCCTGGAACCCAAAAGCCGTCTAATCGTTCACGACAGTACAATTGAAAAACTTGCAGAAACTTTATCTCAACAAGATCATGGAGTTTTACTATTTAGAGATGAATTAAGCGGGCTATTTCAATCAATGAATAAAAGAGGGCGTGAAATGGATAGGGCCTTTTATCTAGAAGGCTTCAATGGTGATTCTCCATACGATACTGACCGTGTAAAACGAGGCTCTATTCACATTGAGAGCTTATGTATTAGCATCATGGGTGGTATTCAACCAGATGCCATTAATCCATTAATTAATGCAACTATAAAAGGTCAACTTAACGACGGTCTTCTACAGCGGTTTCAGCTGATGGTATGGCCTGAACCATTGAAAAGAAAGTACTATGATGCAAAACCTGATAACGAGGCTCAAAATTTTATGCAAGAATTATTTGAACTTTTGTGGGACAAGCTTCAGATTAGTGAAAATAAAGTGTTGAGATTCAGCCCTGAAACCCAACAAAAATTTAAAGACTTTTATGAGAACCATGAAACACAAGGAGGGTTAGATAGCTTTGAACCAGCTCTAGAAGAGCATTTTAACAAATACAGTAGTTTACTACCTTCAATAGCTTTAATTTTCCAAATTATCGAGAACTTTGATTCGGAATTTATTTCTTTAAAGAATTTTCAATATGCTCTCAACTGGGTTGAATATTTAGCCTCTCATGCAAAAAAAGTCTATAGTAAAAATTCAAATTTAACTGATAAAGCATTAACAATTTATCGAAATAAAAATCAACTTAAACATAGCTTTTCTGCAAGTGATGTCAAACGAAAAGGATGGAGTGGATTAAAAGATATTAACTTCATTTCAGAAGTACTTGATTTACTCACTCAGCAATCAATACTTGGTATACAAAAGATTGACACTAACAACGTTGGAAGACCTAAAAAATCCCGTTATTATTGGAAAGTCTAAATTTAAAGTAGTAGCCCTTATTAATTAAGAGGCTACACCGGCCATTAATAAAGACACACAAGCTGTTGTTTTGAATTAAAAACAATGCCGTCAAAAACAAAAAGCCCACATAAAAGTGGGCTATTTCTTTAATAACAAAACATAGTTTTTAACTGGCTTTCATTCTTTCTGAAAAAGTTCTTTTAATTAGAATCTTAGTCGTATCACTTGTGTTATCAAATTTTACCTTTCTCTTGAATACATCGTACCCAATCTCTGTCATCAAAACAGCTAGGCTAGAATCAACAAAAGAAGGCGTTAAATTTTTATTAGCCAAATCAAAAACCAAACAATCATGCTCATCAATTTTCTGTTTTAAAAATCTACGAGCATTCTCTCCTGCTTCTCTAGAAGCCAATTGAGGAAAGGCTTCAGGAAACACTACCTTAAAACAAGTCATCGAACTCATTATTTTCATCCTCTATAGGCCAAGATTCGTAAACAGGTTTAGAATCGAGGGGTTGATCTAAGTTCCACTCTAAAATAATTAGAGTTCCATTCCATGATGATTCTAAAGCAAAAGTACTGGAAACACCAGCTTGAGATTGAAAGCATTCATTTCCAGAAATTAATAACATATTTCCTTGGTTCAGCTCAATAACACCTTTGGTTAAAGCCAACCCATAACCTGAATGATCTTTACCCAGCTTACCTGACACACCATATTCTACGGCCATCTCGCATGCATTTTCGCTTACCAAACGACCTGAATAATCTGTATTTGAAGACAAAGCATTTCTAATACCAATCCCAGTATCAGCTATGCATAATTGCCCTTTATTTCCTCCTGGCCATGCTTGTACACATGCCAATCCAAATAAGTCTTCTGATTTTTCTGCATGCCTGTAACAATTATCAAGTAATTCAGAAATCACCGTACCAAAGTCATTTGATTCTCCATCTTCATAATGGTTATCAGCAATAACCTCAAAAGCTTTAGAGACTTCGTCAATGTCCTTCACATCACGTATTGCCCTTACAGGTATCAACAAAGTTGAACAATCATGTTCTTGAATTGCATAAGGGGCATCAAGACCGGCTCCTTCCCATAAGTGCATTCTAGTCGCATAGTTTTGTATCTCTTCTGAAAGATTGACAGCACCAATTGCGTGTTTTTTTATAGCCAATGCTAACGTTACTAAATGAAATGGCTTTAAAAAAGCTGGACAACTAGCCTCATCAAAAATATTTTGAGGCACTATCTCTTCGAGTTTTTTCACCCAATAAGCTACTGAATCCTTGTTAGTAAACCTCATATTTAATAGACCTCGAATTAGTTTAAGGATATTAGAGTATTCAATATATTAATTAATTTTTTATTTTTCTTTATCTTCATTCTCAAAGTACTCATACCACCAATCTAATGGCAATGGATGCTCCAACTCGAGCGTAAATTTTTCTACAAACAAATCATATGCTTTATCAACATACTTGCACGATCTATATAGAAAATCCATATCAAGAGGAAACACAAGTAACTCAGGTATTAAGTGATGCCTATGCAAAGGGTTCATACAATGTCGTCCATTATAAATAGATACATGAGGCCACATATTGTGGCTTGCATGACTAAAAGGCTTATATGCAAACTTATATAAACTTTCGCAATCAGATTCGATAGACATTTTTCTATAATCCAAACGAGACCAGTTACCTAAATCTACCTCCACTAAAAACTCTCTTCTTTGAGACTCAATCCAAAGAGTTTTTATCTCTATTAACTTCTCAATATCCTCTCTATCTTCAATGTCAGGATCCTCATCTAGGAGATTCTTATAATGCTCAATCAAAAGTTTCTCTTCACCAAGACCGTGAAGAATATATTTTCTTGATCGATCTTCCATATCAAGCATTATCCATGATAATGCAATATGCAAATCAGTCATCGCTCTCAAAAATAAAGGGGCTGAATGACCTGTCCAGTTCGTTGGAGCTTTTGCCAATTCCATGGACAGAGTAACCTGCCGAGAAAGAAGAGTTCCTATTACAGAATACGAATCTATTTTATTTGGCTCAACTATGACTTTTTGCCAAAGCTCATGGTAACTATCTTTTAGATACTTCTCGTAAGAATCCAAAAATGTTCGTAACTTATTTTCTTTTGATTTATCTTCCATTTACTCACACTTAGCTAAAAAATAGGATTTTTCCCAAAAATATTCAGGCCATACTGATACCTGATTTTGACTCTGTCTCATTCCTGCCATCGCATTTAGGTTAGCACGCACAAAGCCACCTACACGCCTACTTTCTTCAGAATATGGATTAATAAAAATTGAATTAAAGTCTGGCAAATTCATTTCTGAACTTAAAAGACATCTACCTGATGCATTCATAGAAATAAACGCAGTAGCTTGAACTTTTACAGAATGAGGACTATAACGATCTAACAATGCTCCTACATCTTCTTTCAAGCTCTCAATAGCCTCTTCTCTATCTACACCAAAAACAAAGTCATCAAACAAAAAAGCTAATGGATAATCGTCAATCAAGAAATGTTGATGCGCTACGTTATCGCAAATAAAATCTAACGTATCAGAATCTTTAAACTCATCATAGATCGTCTTTTTTTGTTCTTTAGACAACTCAGAAAAAGCATCAAGAAAAGCCAAATCTAAATGATTGTCATCGCCAAGTAATTCTGTACTTCTGACAATGAAATCCATAATCGTATCTACTGCTATCTTATCTTGCGCCCTTAAAAAAATAGCGGACATCCAAATTAGGTTTGGAAGTGTTTTATCAACGAAAGAGGTTTCTTGAACCATTGGAAGCTGAAGAAGTGGAGGTATGAGCTTGCTTCCAACTTTTTTATAATCAGTCAGAATCTTTCCTTTATGGTTTCCCCTTCTTTTTCTTTTATTAGCCATCTTGCTCTATTTTTTAATTTCATTTTAATAAATACAACAAGATTACTAAAAAACACCTACAAATAAAACGAACATCAATATATTTATTAAAAATATTCTGGGGCAGTTGCCCCAGTTGCCCCACGAAAATAATCAATCATTCGCTTTCTTCTCCCAATAATGAGCCCCAAATTGCAATCATTCGAGGACGCTTTTTGGTGCTATTTGAAGGAAGCTTACAATCGAAACGATCGACATCATGCTTCAAGAAACCTTGAGCTTTTAGTTCAGACAATGCCATCTGATGATTATATCCCGACAAACTTCATTTTTACTTGACCACAACACACCCTATAACAAAGTAGCTACAAGTCAATAAATTAAGTCTTAGAAACAAAAAACTAAATAGTTTATTACAAATATTCACTAACTAAACGACTATCCTTTAATACCAAACCCCATTTCATTTACATACAATTAATTGTTCAAAAGATAATCTCTTCTAACTGCATGATAAAATCGTGCCATAAACAAAGTAAAGGGACTTAATATGAACTGGACACTTTTTATCACAGCCTCGTTTGCACTTGCTTTTGGAATTGTACTTTTTGGGGTAGCCTTCCTTTTACACAAAGCCTCCAAAGAAAAAGAAGCAGGGGAGAAAGCTCAAGATGGCTCACAAGATTAATAACGGGTAAATTCAAAGGCTCTTAGAACAAAATAATTATTTTACGAATCATCATGTGACCTTGATTTAGAGGCTGCATGCACAAGAAATAAGACAGCAACAACAATAATTAATATAGGTATCATATTTAGCAAAACCACCTCCCTTCGCTTTGAACATTAAACAAAAAATCCTCTATATCTATATTTTTTGTTGTTTTACAGGTAGTTAGAAATTAATTTTCAAAAAAACTCTTGCTGACAAGCCATTTCAAATGTAGACTAAAACTTCTTTAAATGTATCGTTCCATACTGAACGAAAACTCTCGACACTGCGTCGAGTCTCAAAAATGAGATGACTTACACAGGCCATAGAGTGTAAGTTAGATAAGGCCTTTTTAGAATCGTTCTCTTTTTGGAAAAAAGCTATAGGCTTTTAGTACAGACTGAGCCCGAAAATCATGACTTTTAAAAAAGTCTAAACCAAGTTGCAATATAGGTGTATCTAAAATTTGGATACTACTTAAACTTGCTACAATCCCTTTCCATTATTGTTATTGCACCTCTGCACTTAACAACTTCTCACATCAAAACTAAGAATTACCTTCAGCATTACCTGAACAGCATATTCATCATATTCGTAACCAAGCATAGTGACTTAAATTTCACTTTCAAATTCTATTACCCCGAATCATAGTATGTAAGTTCGATGGTGTATGAAAACCATGCACTGACTGTACATCAACGTATTGATTCTTTAAATAATCACACAGAGACAGTTTTTAATATTAACAGGCAAACCCCTTAATATCGTGCATCTCTCGTTATTTATAAACCACTAAAACCCGCACTAAAACTCATTTCAGATATGTTTTCAATAATTCTGGCTCGGGATATCCCACTAAGAATGGCACTCTTAGCATGAGCCTTGGAATTTAAGAAAACCTCTACTAAACCCTAAATACAATCCGTTTCAGTTTAAGTCTGCCAACCTTCAACACTCCCCTGCCTTCGCATAGCGTTAGAGAGTGGAACTGAAATTATTAGAATCTTAATGTGACATATTAAGTCCGTTTTCTCTTGTTCGGAACAACAAGAAACTCTCACCGTGACCAGCGGAAACCTGGTTTAACACTAACCAAAAGTAAAGGCAGAAACTGAGAGGAATATTAGATAAAAATTTAAAGGTTTTTTATGGGACGTTACAAAAGTGATAAAAATTATGGCTGGGGTAAAACGATAAACTTTGCAGCCAAGAATGCGTTACGTGACCTATACGGACACGGACACTACTCGACTGTTTCAACACATCTTGAGCGTTGGAATCAATTCGTTAAATATTTAAAAAAAAATGGGATTAAGGATGCTTCTCACTGTGAAGCTAATCATGTAAATAGCTTTGCTATGAGTTTAAAGGCTCTCGTTGAGAATAAAGAGATGGAAGTTGCGTACGCTCAAAACCTACTCTCAACAGTAAATACAATTCTCGATGCGATGGGTGCAAATAAAAACCTTAAAGTTTCACCTAGTGAATGGGTTGGTAAACGCTCATCTGTTCGCTACAAAGCTCCTGAAGTGAGTAATAGAGGATTAATAGAAGCTAAAACATCAATGGTAAATATTGGCCTTGATAGGATTGTGTGCTTGATTGATTTAGTTAGAGAGCTTGGCCTAAGATCAAAGGAAGCTAGTTTGCTAAATTGTCACCAGGCTTATAAAGAAGCACTGTCTAAAGGCAGTATCGCTATATCTAAGGGAACAAAAGGCGGGCGAAAACGCATAATACAAGTTCCCAATAAGACTCAAATTTCTGCTCTCAAAAATGCATCTGACATCCAAGGAAAAGGCGACAACCTTATTCCTTCTGGCATGTCTTGGTACGAATGGAAAAATGGAGAACTTAGAAAAGGTCGAGAACTCCTTAAAATCAATGGAATACCTGGCTTTCATGACCAAAGAGCTGCGTATGCATGTTTAAGGTATGAAGAAATTACTGGATATACCGCACCCGTTTTTGGTGAGGGTATTAAAAACAAAGAATCCGATTTGCAAGCTAGGGAAATAATAGCTCAAGAACTTGGGCATAACCGTATTGACGTTATCAGCTCATATATAGGAGGTCTCCGTGAGCATAGCAAAATTAATCACTAAGCAAATACCTGGTTCCCACAAAACGAAAAGTTATCATATCAAACGTGGCGAAAAGATTGCTCAAATGATCCATGAGAGGTTTTTAATCTCATCGCCCTATCAATGGCAAGTTAAACATCTAAAATGGACTTTACAAATGTTAAGTCGAGACATTGGAAATAATACTCTTTATGACTACTGGCTCACCATTAGAAAAATAGCATCATGCCTCGGAAAATGGTCTCACTGGAAAGAACATTTACCGCCTCCTAAACACCTTTCCTCAGCATCAAAAGGTGGTCGAAAACCTCTATTAAGTAATAAAAAACCAATATCAACTTTACAATAACGCAGATTCGGATAAAAAATGAATTATTCAATTAACGAAACATATCAAAAAATCCACTATGCAGTTCAAAGGAACACAAGACCTATCTCTTTCCTAAATTTTGAGATAAGAGAACTAACAACAAATAGAGTCACTAGTAGCCATCAAAAATTAAGTTGTTACTGCAAACTTCACAATCGGAGCTTCTTAATTACTTACAAAAGGCTATGTGTAGGAAAGGAGCTTGAAGCAGGTAGTTATTGCCCATTTTGCATGCGTAACGATAAAAAAATTAGTTTCTATACTTTTGGAGAACTTAAAAAAGAAGTATTAACTCATTTAAACGGATTTGAAATAAGTAATGCGAAAGAATACCCTGATGACACTATAATTCATAAAAAATACAACTCATTAGATATAAGTTCAGACACAAAATTTAGCCTTATCTGTAAAAATAAAAAAAAAGGCTGCAATTCCGTAAAATGCGAATATACAACTACACCTTCATTTAAAAACCTCCTAACAGCAATTAATCAATCTATCCAAGATATAAAAAGCAATAAAGCTGAAAAAAGAATTCATATTCCATGTAAAGGAGATTGTTGTACTTGGAAATTAAAAAGAACAGCTGCTGCACGGTGCACATTAGGAGAAAATAACTCTACGGACTGGGTTCTAAGCAATCCTGAAACTTATACTACTAAGAATAAAAAATACTGGATAACTCATAAAAGCTGTGTTTTTGAAATTTTTGTTTGGTACTCAAATATATTCGATGAAAATGATAATGTAATTCTAAAATGTCCAATCTGTGATGAAGTATCTCCATTAAAACTATTAGATAACAAATCAGAAAAGCTTAATCAATGGCTATCAATTAAAACCAACCAAAAATTAAGACTTACTTCTCTCGATAACTTTCCAAAAGACTCAAATAAAATAGGAGTAACTTGCAAAACTTGCAATAAACCATACTTCACAAAACTGCTAGATATAAGCCCTAAAGACAATCATGATCAAAAACTATGTTCATGTTGTGAAACTGAAGAGCTAAAGGAGGAATTTAATAAATTAAACGTAAACTGTCAGATAAAACACATCAAAGGGCATGAAATTGAATGTTCAATTGAACCAAATCAATGTCACCGTTGGCCAAAAGGAAAAAGCAATATTGATTGGATATCTGGGAATAAAAATATCTCAGTCATACGCGAAAAATTCCTTCAAAAAATAATTAAAGATAAGCAGATAATCCAGCAAGCAACAAAGTTATGCGAGAAAAATAGTGCCACTTATATTGATTGCTTAGGAATTGGGCAACAAGTTGACAACTATGACAAACATCAAATGGATTTGATATTTTTTTACAAAGCCCAGAATGGTTATGAACGCAAAGAACCTCTATATAAAATGGTAGAAACCTATTGTGGCTCGGTAACCACCAACCGAGGTGAGCAAGCTTGCCGAGCTTTCCTGAAAACACTTCTACCGAAAGGAACCTGGCTAACAAATATAAAGCCTGATTGGAACTTATCAGATAATGGAAACAAATTAGAGCTCGACATTGTTAATCATTCTTATAAAGTTGCACTTGAGCGACAGTCTGACTTTCATACAGGAAAAGGAGTCAAAGGAATGCAATCCTATGAAGAAGCTCAAAAGCAATTGGTTAGAGATTCCGAAACAAAAAATAACTGTAAAAAAAATGGATATAAACTCATTTATGCTTGGACTTGTCACTCTAAATTTGAAGAGCTTGGCAATGAAATATGCAAACAACTTTATGAGTTAAACATAATTACATTTAAAACCATTTCTCAACGTAATCTAGAGCAAGCGGAAGAAGAATTCTTTTCACTCATGGAAGATGACTTTAAGGATTGGCGTATAGAATTTGAAAGCAAGTTAGCTGAGGCTGGTAAGGAAATCGTATACAGCGAGACTAAAAATTACCGAAGCACTTCAATTATTCAAGTCAAATGTTCGTGCGGAAACATTTCAAAAAAACGACAAGCTATAAACTTTTATAAAAAATCAAATGGCACAATTGAAGCTTACCGAAGTTGTAATCACTGTAAAGTAGACTTGATACAACAATCACATAAAATTTTAAGAAAAAATAACGCTATAGCAGCTGTTGGCGGCAAAGAAGTCTATGACAATTTATCTGTTACTAATCAAAAAAGTCTAAATGACAAACAAATAAGCCAATACTCACTGACATGTAGTTTTTGTGCTGTTTTAGGAAAAGCTTTTCAAACGCTTCAAAATATTGAAGAGCATTTCAAAGAACATAATGGATATTTTTGTGCCCACTGCCATAATACTGGAAAAATCATTACCGACAACCACATTGAAGCTAGCTGGATTTTACATGCAAAACACACTATAGATCAGGCCCTCGAAAGATTTGGCAAATATAATATTGAATCCGAAGATGACTTTTTTTTAGGCAATTTTATTAGTATTAAAAATACTTCAAAAAACCACGAGATCATCTTAAATTTAAAAATTAATGAATCAGACACCTTTAGAGGAAGCCTTTACGAATGGAGAAAAAGACTTACTCGTACAGATGATTCTAATTTTTTGAAAAATGGCTCGGAACTTAAACGAATTCAAAGCGCGAAAAAAGAACTATTTTTTAAAAAAATTTATCCCAACGCCACAATATAGAAGATAAAGGGAATGCAAAGCTGCTCGACACATATAATTGCAACACTCAAACCATTATTGGGAATAAAAGTTTTTTTCACCTAAACTTCAAAGCAAACCTATTGGCTGCCAAGAAAAATTATGAGAAAAAACAAACAATACACTTCTGTTATCTATGTGATATAGCTAGTCAAAATAATAAGATTGGTAGCTATCAAAAATCTCTCGAAATGATTAACACTCGCTGGAAAATTTTGGTGGAAATTCATTCCTCTGAAACAAATAAATCGACAACAAGAAAACCAAGTGTAAAAATCCAAGGAGAAAAAGAATACAACGTCAACACCATTATTCAAACTTCAAAAACAAAACTTGTATTTCAATGCGGTAATAAAAATCACTCCGTTGATGTTAAAACTGCTGATCAAATGTTCAACAAATCTAAAGGAGGTTTCTGTAGAAAATGTCTTAAAGGCTTCGAAAAGTCATTACCTGAATTAGAATCATCAGTGATTATTAATAATTTGAATTAGTTCAACAAGATCTTTCACATCTTCTTGAAAAAGAGAGAGTGAAGTGTCTAGTGTTTTAGGACCGTACCACAATGCACCTATACTGAAAAATATAAAAACACATAATTAATTGGAATACTTAGACTCATGATTATCAAAGAAATTAACCCAAAAGATGCCGCTATACAAGAGCTTGAATCACTTTTAGAGCAAATCACAACTACCTCCGATCTGTTTGGCTTTTTTTTGCTGGCGTAACAGACTAAGGGGAACACCCGTTACCCAAAAGTGTAGCCGATTAAAGTTATAAAGAGCCTGTAAATACTTTTATGTAAACGCTCTTAGCTTAGCTCTTCTCTTCTTCATTTTCAAATAGGACAATCATCTCTCAATTCGTTTAATTCCAACCTTAATTTCGTAATGTTCTTTAGCAACTCATTAAGTTCCGAAATTGTATATTTTGATACTCGTTGCTCACGAGATGTAGGTAGGCCAACAACATTTGCTACGCACCCCTCATGTGGAATGAATCCCCAACGTCCATGTACCAATTGGTTACGTAACTTTCTTACGTCATTGGTGCGATTTATCCAAACCATATATTTATTAAGCTCAGCTGATCCATATTGGTATTTTTCACATGCTAATTTTTTGATAAATTTAAGACGCCAACTGAAACTCTTTTCAGTATATTTATCGGTCAATCTTTCAAGATTATTACCATCATTAGACCAAACAATAGACATCCCTAAGTCTACGTCTAATTTTGTAAACTCAAAAAGAATAAACCCAATAGCTTTTGCCGCATCTTCTTCGATCGCTTTAAACAACAATAGACCTCTAACTTTTTTAAATAATAAATATCACAGTCTGAGGATATCCAAGGGATCTACATCTGTAAATTCATTCTGCCCTCTTGCATTTCCAGTGTTAAGGTTATTTTGACAACATTTTTTATATTTCAGCCCAGAACCACATGGGCATTGCTCATTTGGCTTAATCTTTTTACCAATTGTTATAGGTTTTGATTTTTTAGCTTTAAGAGCAGCTTTCATGTCTGTAGCAAGTTGCTTGAATTCTTCCATCATTTTACCTGGCAAATCATTAAATTCTACAGTCAAATACTGTTTACCAATAACGCTTCCACCAGCAATAGACTCTTCCAGTAACTCTTTCGCTTTCTGTTCATCTCTAAGGCAATACTCTCCTTTATGATATACAATCCCGAGACACGCCAAAGCATCGGCAGAACCAAGATCGACAGCTTTTCTTAAATACTTTAAAGCCTTTTCATGATCAGGCTCACACGCATATCCATCTGTGTAATAGTAAAAAAGAATCAATAAACTCGACGGTTCATCTTTATTCACAGAGCTTAGTAAATAATCCAATGCTAATTCAAAATTTTTTTCTTCATATAAGTACCCTCCCATTAACGACTCTGCTAATGCATATCCTCGATCGGCAGCTACCTTAAGGACATTCCTCCCTCTTTCTTTTAGTTCTTTATCGTTATCTTGAGCTAATGCTAGAGAGGCATACTTATATAATGGCTCAAGAGCACAATTTTTAAGTATTAGCGTTTCTTTATCAGAACCTGAAGAAAACTCAAACAGCTTTCTATCTACTTTTGCTGATATTTTGTATGACGCTTCGTAGAAGGCAAGAGCACTTTTTTCCAGTCCATCTAAATGATATATAAAATCATTTGATACAACCATAGAAGCAGTATAACTTTGTTCTTTTATAATGGATTCAAAAATAATTCCAGCTTTCAGCTTTTCCTTAAAACATCCTGAAACCGAGGCGTTATATAGCGTTTCACGATAGTCTTGCATCCCTATATGAACATAAATTATTTGTGTTGGCGGTCGAATATTCTTAATAAGAAAATATACATCTTCGAATATTGATACAAGATGTTTTCGTGCAATTAATGCACTCTTTATCAACTGTTTTTGTCTTTGAATATAAAATTCTTTTTCTCCATCAAAACTAACATTTTTGTGGACACCAGAATTGCCAAGTGTTCTGACTTGGTGTAACTCATTATGTAGACTATGATTGATTACTTGGCTATCGAAAAGAAGCCTAATATTATCTACTAACTTTTCACTCTGTAAATCAATATCAAACTTCTTAGCAATCAAACTTACAACTGCATTTGTAACATCTCTAAATTTATGCAGTGAATAATCTGGGTTAGAATTTATAAACTCTAACCCTGTTTTGTAATCATCAAATATTTCAACCGATAGCTCACGACTTAAGTCGGTATCAGTAAACTGACTTCTCATTTAAAAGTATTCTCCAAATCATGTTTTGCTTAAGTCTTCTAGATAAAATCATTGCTTTAAGTGCCAAACGATTTTTTATGCCTATCCTTTATGTAGATAACTCTACTGAGATACTTTTTTTCCCAGCTTTCTATATTTTTTAAAGGTTTTGGATACTTTAATCTAGCTACCATTGAAATTATTTGGTTTTCAGATATTAACTGTAAATCACAACCAACCTGACTCAGAATACCTTTTGAACCCTCACATAGAGTGCCATAGTAAGCAATTGCTAAGTATGCTTTTGCAATATCAGCTTTACTTCTTCTATTCACTAAAAGTACTGCCAACACCTGCTCTTTAAACTTCCTTATTAAAGAATATGCATATTCAGCAGTTACTACACGAACAAACTGTTGTTCGATGGTACTAGCTCCTTGAATTTCATTACTAAAAACTCTTGCATAGAGCGCTCTAAGCATACCAACAGGATCGATTCCGTAGTGATATAATGACCTATGATCTTCCGCTACAATTAAATATGAAATAAATTTATCAGGTACTTCTGAACGTCTTTGATCAACTTCTTGGATACATTTATTAAGCTTATCTCTTACATGAAAAGCATTGAAGAGAAATAACATCATTGCAATTAAGTTAAAAGGAATAGTGCATAGAAAATATACAAATTTCAAAATGGCTTCTTTTGACATACAACTTTTCCATCTTGATTCGCAACCATTGAATTAAAGATACCTTCCATCTTCAGATCCGACTTCATCTGTAAATCATAAAAATTTGTCGACTCTCGACCATGCCCATCTTCTACTGCATGGAGAAACACCCTATCTTTACCTAAATAGTTTTTTTCAACATAGCCTTCAATAATAGCTCTTGTTCGGTTTTGACCAACAAAATCACGCTCTCCAGTAGAAGAGTTCTCGTATATCTTTTCAGCACTCCCCTTAAGAGCATTCCCTTCACGCCAAATCATTATGACGTATCTCAGAACCATATCTTTATAAGGGTTATAATCGGTATTTTCAGTCCGCATTTCTAAATACCATTGGCCTGTAACTTCAGGAATTGGAAACAGCTTCTCTCTAGAGAGAAAGAATAGAAAGGTTAATGCAATTCCCCCCAAAATTGTTGCAATAATGTCAGCCCAGAAAGTATCAAAATTCATTCGTATTCCTTTATTCAAATTTGCCAGTTAACTATTTTACGACCTGGTTAGCAGTCTCAGTCTAACTTACTAATATTTTGACCAATTACTTAAAGTAATTTATGAAGCCTCTACTCAGGCGCCCCATCAATAAAAGTCTTAATGTAATCTAACATCTTATCTAAAACACGTTGAGAAACGGTTTTGCGTTTAAGAATGGTTGGTTTGGTATGCATGGTATCCACCACATCATCACGGTACGGTAGTTTTTCGGTGAATAGATAGCTCGAAATCAGCTTTTTGACCTTTTCCTGATCAAGGCCTTCCTCAGAACAGATTCGTTCAATTTCAGCCTTGTCTTGCTCTTTCCAGAATTGTTTAAACCGATCTTCGACTTCACCACCGTTTTGAATCTCAGGCAAATTCTCATGAATGAACTTTTCAATCAGTTCTTTTTTAGAACGCATCCCTACATCGCCAGAGAGCATATCCAGAATATTTTTCTTACGATTCTCATGCTCTTCTTTTGGTGCATCTTTCATTTGACCTAATAGCTTGAGAATATAGGTAACGTTAATCTCATCTCTGTGTATCAGCTCTAACTCAAAGTCCACATCATTGAGGATTGAGACTTTTTCTTTTTTGGTTTTAGTGTGGTCATACAAATCAAGATACTTGCTGCCGTAATCAGCATATTCTTGTTCGTTAATGGCTAAATCTTCAAAGTCAAAATCGGTAAAGGTCGCTAAGACGTTATAGACACGCATTAGCTCACGGTAAGCTTTAATGAAGTTAAATTGGTCTTCTTCCGATTGCAGATCGTTCACGCTATCTACATCAGGGGCAATGCTTCTTAGGGCCTCTAACGCTTCGTTAAACTGCTCAACATAGTTCTCATAAGGCTCCATGATAATGGTGTCTTTGGCATCTTTATCGGAGAACAGGCCAATCGCATCATCGGTGGCTTGTTTAAGATTACGGAAACAGACAATATTACCTTGGGATTTTTTCTCGCCCATAATTCGGTTGGTGCGTGAGAACGCTTGAATCAATCCATGATATTTAAGGTTCTTGTCAACATACAAGGTGTTCAGTGGTTTGGAGTCAAAGCCCGTTAAGAACATATTCACCACCAGCAGAATATCGACTTGCTTATCTCTTACACGCTTAGCCAGTTCGTTGTAGTAGTTGTAGAACGACCTGGAATCTTTAGTCGTGTATTTAGTGCCGAACATTTGGTTGTAGTCACCAATGTACGATTCGAGCTTATCACGACTATGCAGGTTCACCGCTTTGCCTTCCATGTCGGTGGTTTCTTCTGGAATATTGTCGTCGGCATCTTTATCGTCTTCATTGGCGGCATAGCTAAAGATAGTGGCGATTTTTAGATTGTGTTCACCCGCTTCTTTTTTGGCTTTAAAAATATCGTAGTAAGCCGTCAGTACATCCACCGAACTCACACACATCATGCCGGTAAACTCTCTAGCGTGGGTTTTACGGTCGTGGTTGGCAATAATGTAATCCACAATCGCTTCTAAGCGTTGTGGAGATTCCATCACCTCTTGGGTGTCAATGTCTTGTACTTCAAGATCTTGAACGGTATCACGTTCTTTAAAAGTGCTAATGTATTCAACTGCAAACTTCAGTACGTTATCGTCTCTTATCGCATCGGTAATCACGTACTTGTGTAAACACTCACCAAATAGGTCTTTGGTGGTGCGTTTACCCAATTTATTACTGGCGACGTTCTCGGCAAAAATTGGGGTGCCGGTAAAGCCGAACATTTGATAATGATTAAAGTATTCGGTAATGCGTTGATGGGTTTCCCCAAACTGACTGCGGTGACACTCATCAAAAATAAAGATAATGTGTTTATCTTTGAGCGGTTCCATGGCCGTTTTGTAACGCTCTTTCATAATCGCCGTGTTCAGCTTTTGAATAGTCGTTACAATCAGCTTAGTATCGTCACCAAATTGCTGCACCAGCTTTTGGGTGTTATCAGTACTGTCTACACTGCCTTCGCTAAACGAGTTGAACTCTTTGGCGGTTTGGTAATCCAGGTCTTTACGGTCAACACAGAACACGACCTTATCGACTTTAGGTAAGTTCGTGAGAATTTGCGCGGCCTTGAAGGAGGTGAGCGTTTTACCCGAACCCGTGGTGTGCCAGATATAGCCGTTGTGAATGGAGTTTTTGACCTTATCAATAATCGCTTCCACCGCAAAATATTGGTAAGGACGCAATATCATCAAGATTTTATCGGTTTCATTTAAGACGATGTATTTGGTAATCATCTTGGATAGATGACACTTTTCTAAGAAGGTTTTGGCAAAGCTTTCTAACTGAGTAATGGCTTTATTGTCTTTATCTGACCAGAAGAAGGTTTGTTTAAAAGACTGGTTACGATTATTCGCGTAATACTTGGTATTCACCCCATTACTGATCACAAACAACTGTATATACTGAAACAGACCAGTACCCGCACCATAGGAGTGACGTTGATACCTATTCGTCTGGTTAAATGCCTCTTTAAGTTCTAATCCTCGGCGTTTTAACTCTATCTGAACCAACGGCAAGCCATTAATCAAAATCGTCACATCATAGCGATTCTCGTACTCGCCTTTTATGGTCACTTGATTAGTGACTTGGTACTGGTTTTGGCACCACTCTATTTGGTCGATGAATTCAATATACAACGTTGAATCATCATCTCGCTTTAAATTGAATTTATCGCGGAGGGTTTGGGCACGTTCGTAAACATTACCCTTGTTTAAGTGGTTGAGGATTTTGCTGAATTCATTATCCGAGAAAACCGTTTTATTGTGCTTTTCTAATTGTCGCTTTAGATTAGTGAGCAGGTCGGCTTCCGTTTCAATCGAAACACGCTCGTAGCCTTGGTTAGAAAGCTGTTGGATGAGGTTGTTTTCCAACTGCGCTTCAGACTGAAGCTGCCCAGAAAAATAATAACCTTGTTGGTCTTCTACTTTGTTTGCCATATAAAGCGTCTATTTTAGTAGTAATTTTTATATAAAAAAGGCTACCTTAAAAGTAGCCCTAATTTTCTTAATTTTTTTAAATTGCCATTAATGCAGTTTCAGGAATTTATCAATCTCAGCTTGCGAATCAATAGCAGCTAACTGAACATTGGTTTTATCAAGTACCTCTAAAGCAAATTCAAAAGCAGATTCAAAATTGCTCACTGGCTTTTCATAAGTCACTAAATGTTTTTTCGCCTCCAATAGCTCTGCCTGCTCTAAAAGCTCAATTTGCATTGCCCAATTAGCTGCATGCTTAATTAAGCTATTTGCATCCTTTTGCTCTACAAAGCTCAATGGTTTAACACTCTTATGATTATTTTCATTAAAAAATGGCATAGGCACACTTAAACCGATCTCTTTCTTTTCAAGGTGCACATCTTTAAATAAGGTTTCCGCATGATGTTGTTTAAGTATGTTTTTAAACTTATTCGCCAAAATTGCATCGTGGTTCTTTTTGTAAGTTTTAGACTCAAAAGCAACCAAATCATTAAATAACTCATTTAATGTTTGTGCAAAATTATCCGCCATTAATACGCGCACATCTATATAACGAACAAGCGAATCTCTTGGTCGTATTAGCTCTTGAAACACCGATTCTGGAAGCTTGGTTTTTTGTTGCATTAAAATGAGTCGATTCAACTCTTTATTTACCAGTTCAATGCTGTGTTTAAACAAATCCTTTGGTAACGTTTTAAAAAACTGATTTACACGACCCTGTTTGCGTGCAGATAATAATTTAAAAGCAAATTTTTTAGTTTTACGACAAAAGCAAACCACGCCCATATTGACCGCTTCTTCTCGATCAGGGTATGGCATAAACTGAATAATGCTGTACTGAATAATATGCTTTTTCATCTTAGTCTTTCCCAAATTTGGCCTTGCGCATCACTTAGTAAAGTGCGTTTCATGTATTCTAAATCTAAAGTGAAGTCATCGGCTTCAAGCCAGTCTGGCGGACAAGCAGAAATGTAATTATCCCATTTTTGCAAAATCGTTTGTAGCTTTTGCTCATAGTTCTGACGTAAAACCATATCAAAATTATAATCCTGTCCTGCTGATTCTCTAAAGACATGAGTTTCCAGAAACTTATCCTCTGATTCATCAAAAGCGAGGTTGTGGTCAAATACATAAAAGTCATTTTCACTTACTGACCAAAGCAAATTAACATTACCTCCCTGATTACTTAGGTTACGGTCATCATTACGAATCCATAAATCAAAAACCAATAGGTCTTGCTGCTTTTCGATAGATACAGAGTAAAGATTACTCATAGAAAAATCTTCACAATAGTCGACCTTTTTAGAAGCAAAAACCACTCCTTCTTCTGGCGGTCTGACAACACCATGCTTAGCAAAATGCGGAAACGCATCAATTAAAGGCTGGCATAAAAATGCGGCTGTAAAATCAGGCGTGTTAAATCCAAAATCACGTGCCATTTGTGCAAAAATCCATTCTTTAACCAAACCATTAGCCGTAGCACCTCTAAGATACTTTACAAAATAAAAATCACCATCATCGGCCTTACAAACCAGTGGTTGAGTTTGGCCTTGTTCAGTAACGGTGTCAATGGAGGTAATTTCTAGCATTGTTTTCCTATACGGTCGGTAAAAGTTTAAATCGTCAAATCAACCGAGTCTGAAGCTTTTGGTTCAAGATTGTCTGGAATATCTTTCATAGCTTTAATATCAAACAAAAAAAACTCTTTACTAGGTTTAAGTCGTTTTAATAAAAAACTACCTTGTCTTATTAGAGCTGGCTGAACAATGATGGATTGCCAATAAATAAACTTTATCTCGCTGACATTTAATTGCGATTTAAGCATCTGCTTAAAGTATCTACCAGAATCTTCAAACTGTTCCTCATTTTTCAAAATGAAATCATCAATATTTTTTAGTAAAAGGAAAAATGATCCCGCTACATTACCTGTATAGAATTTTATTTGTTTCCTTAATGTTTGTATTACTTTTTGTTGATCTTCAAAACTTAGGTCTGCAAATATGTCAAATGCTTTCTTATAATCTTCAAATCCATCTTGCATTGGTGATGATACTTGAGCCAACTTATAAAGTTGGCTTTCACAATCTTGAGTAATTTTTGTAATTATGTGCTCTATAACATCTCGACCCTCGAAGTGTTTTTTATCCTCATTTAACCAAAGGTTTTTTCTATTTTCAGATAAGAGACTCAATTGACTATGAAATCTTTCTTCGATTGATTTAAGAAACTGATCTTTTCTATTTTTTTCTAACTCAATTCGACTCTGCTTTAATTCTTCTCTTGTGGCTTCTAGCTCTTTTTTTTGAGTTTGTAGTGTTAAGAAAACCAAATATGCGGCAAGCCCTGCAAATAATGCAGATGTACTACTACCAAACTTAGATAATGCATCAATATCAACTAAATCTTCTGAAAAAAGCAGTACAACTGAATAGATGAAATAAATTACAACCCCAAAGCCTAGAGCGAACTTAATAGCTAACTTTGTACTTCTAATCTCATCATTTGCATTCATATAAACATCTTCTGTAATAAGCCTTATTTTGAAGACTTTGGTTTTTTCTAGGATTTACCAGGCCTGGTAATAATTTGAAAACAAGTAACCAAATACTTAAAGAAATTAAGTAAAGGGTAACGTCTCAATGCCATTAAGTTAAGCTGTAAGTCGTTGTTTTATAGGCATGATTTATACTCAATTGGCAGTTCTAATTTCTCTTTACTTCTCAAAGTCCTATTGAATTTTCGACCTTTTCTAATGGCCGTTACTGATAATGCTATCTTATTAATTAGCCTTCGAAGTTCTTTATCTAATTTACGAGTTGGTCCGTGAGCCAAAAAAATAAACCTGACTAGTGAGTGTTTCATTTTAGAAACCGTCTGTGCAAAATTAACTCGATATTTGAGTTTGCGTTTTTTATCTTTTCGGTTCACTTTTTTCTGTGCTACCCAGCTGTGTATTTCTGTTAGATTAGCTGCTAAGATTTTGGCAAAAAAATCCTGTCTGATTGACAACGCAGTCTTGCCTGAAAAGTTGGTAATTTCTAGCCATTGTTTTAATCGCTTATAGTTTTCTTCAATGCCCCAACGTAAAAAATAAAGATGTTTAAAGCAACTCGTTGGATAATGTCTTTCATCCATTAAATTGGTGATTAATACCTCAACCTCTGAGTCTAGGTCTACCCGAATTAAACGCAGTGTAATAGGGGCAGCATCCAATTCATTTTGTTGACATTGATTGGCAGAGTATTTTGAGGGCTTAAGCGTGACCACTTGTTGTTTAGCACCGCTCTTTACAAAAGCTTGAGCGATCTTGAGTTGGTTTACCTTTACTCTTGCACAAAACTTTCTATTGCATTGTTGATGATAAGCATAAATAGGGAAGCCACCATAGCCTCGGTCATATAACACTAAATCTTTGTTGGTTGAGTAATGAAGGTGTTCAATTGCGCAAGTTCTCTCTGATGTATGAATCGATTCAATGGTTGAATCGATCACTACGCGGTTTAAAACATCATAAAATACAGAACAAAGTGCCATAGGGCAGCCCTCGGTTGAATTCTGTCCTTTATGTACGCCAAAATTATCGACTATATTTTTTGATTTGGGTAGTCGCATCATAGAGCCATCAATGGCTGCTAATCGAAACCCTTTCCAATGCTTTAAACGTTTAGATTCAGCATAAACATGATTGACCAAGTGGTTGTTTAACGTTTTGAAGGTCAATGAGCATAACTGACTTCTTGCCTGAGTTAAAGCAGACTGCGAAGGTAATCGGCGAGAAGAACTAGACTGAACATGTTCAAAGAACTGATTGAGTTCTGTTTGCCCTGTTTGTTTTCTAAAATTGAGTAGAAAAAGAACTAAACTGGAAAAATCTAAGCTGCGATTTCGAGTGAAAGCAGTTTTGGATAGACGGTGTTGTTTTATGAAAGAAGGTCTAGATAAAATATTATTAATAAGGGTATAAGTGTTTTTAAATGAAGTTTAAAGATGACATTTGTTAATTCCTTTTCTATAACCAAAATGTAAGCTTTATCTTAACATAATCAATGCGTTACAGCTTAACTTAATGGCATTGGGTAACGTCTCTTTTCTCACTGTTATGGCTCTATACGATTTAGCTTGAAGTATGATTGAATAAAATCATAAGTTTCAACTTCTTTGATACGTATGACAGTACCTGAATCTACATTTGGATTAAATTTAAGAGCTCCAAGGTCGTTAATCTCAATTTCTTCAAATTCTTTTGCATCAGTCTTTTTTGCGACCAAACCTACAAAAGCCATTTCTCGAATACCCGAATCTAAATAATTACATTTTTGTAACAGGATAAAAACATCATCGTCGTTAAGATCCCAGTACTGTTTGAGTGATTGGTATTGCTTCTGTTTATCTGACATAACAAGGTTCTGAGAATATGTCTCCCAGTATCTTTTTTCTTCTCTTTTACCAAATCCACAAAGGGAAATTAATTCGTAACCTTCAAAATCTGCAACCACTTTTAAACCTTTTTTATTTTAGTAATTCTTTAAGACTCTAAGTGCTGATAAAACTTAAAAATTCTGGCACCTAAACTCGGAGATGAATTTGAATAATTGTGAAGGGTCACTTCATCTAGTTTAAAAGTTAGTTCATTAATACGCTGAGCAATAACTTCTAGAAGTCTTAGCCTTTCTTCCTCTAAATCTTTTTTTAAATCTTCATTTAACTTATCTATATCAGGTAATTGATCCGCATCAGAGTAGTCAATTAAAGATCTTGCGACAAGAACAAAGCTACTAACGATTACATTCCAGTTTTCTAAAAGATACGTACAGTTTTCTCCAGTCTGCGAAAACATGTCATATTTTAAATCTTCTGGTGGAAGCAACTTGACGACATCAAGATATAAACTAAAACATGAAATTTGCTTATCTAATCCATGCTTTCGAAACACATGTTGATTCTGATTGTAGAGGTTATTTAAGTGAACCAATTCATTAAAATTTTTAACAACTTCCGCTCTTTTCAGTACAGGTGGTTCTTTGGGAAGAAAACCATACTTTTTGGGCTGTAAAAGTTCATTGTGAAAAAAAGAATAGGATTGAAGAGCATCACCCAAGGCGATTCTAAACTCTATTAATTTTTCAGATTCGTACTTTATAAATGCATCATCCAACCAGTGCTGCCGTTGGTTTTTATTAGACCAATATGTAAAACTTATTGTAACCACTGCAATAGTTAACATTGCTAAGCTTGATATGACAGTGATAGTTTCATACCTAGTCATTTCCGACTGTATCAAAGGCACTGTCAACAACAGAGATAAAACAGAACCTATTACAAAACCAACTGATATCAAATAAAGATTACCAGTCCATTTACTTTTTATTTGTAAACTCATACAAACATCTTCTGTAATAAGCCTTTTTTGAAGGCTTTGGTTTGTTCTAGGGTTGCCCTGGCCTGGTCGATTTTATGGTCGATTTCGGTAAGGAAATTGGCGATTTTTTGTTGTTCCTCAAGACTTTTAGGTATTAATAATTTAGTTTTCTTTGCATTTTGTATAGTGAATGTTCCTACCGTCGTAGTTGACGCCTGAGCAACAATCTGGGATTGAACAAAATCTGATTGGAAGGAGAAATTAAAAAAACCTGCATTTATCGTTGGCTTTCTTTTTAGCCATAAAACATTACCATCTTTAAAATAAAACTTATCTGAAGCTTTCACTTGATAATGAATACCAAGAGTACCGACACCACTTACCAAAAAATCACCTTCAACAGGTGCTCCATACTTATCTGACAATTCTTTAAACAGTTTTGGCGAGATAAAAATCTCGCTAGAAAATGGTTGTTTCTTTGATAATGAAACAAGTTCTCTTGTTCTTAAGAATGGAATACCACGACTGACCCAGTCTTCTTGAAGAACGCGTTTGCTTGAGCCTACTTCAAAATGATCACCTAACAAACAGCCTACCCAATCAGGATAGTCATTACCTTGGTTGTCTTTGAAGCGGATTTGTTGGGTGAAGATTTGTTGCATGACGCCTTTTTTGTATTCGGTGAGCAGGCGGTGTTTTTCGGTGAGCTGTTCGATTTTTTTATCCACCGAACTTAAAAAATCAGCGATTTTTTGTTGTTCTTCTTTGCAAGGAATATCCAGCAATACTTTTGCTAGATTTGTTTTTGAAATCCCTAAAACTTTAGCTCCAACAGCCATCGTCATAATTTGTCTTCTTACTTTGTAAGATGACATCAGATACCCTGAATATCCTAAAGCTGTTTGATGATAATTATCTTTTGCCAGGAATGTATGCAGCCCTGAAACCAATGGTTCAAAAGGTAAACTTATAATTTGAATAGCCTTACCAACATCAGCATAATCCTCTGAAGCATCAGCAAATACTAAATCTCCAACTTCACAATGACTCTTTGCATGTGAATTTGAAAGTTCATTAAAATCTGTAATGTATGGAATGGAAGCATTTTTCGCATCCAACATTGTCGAAAACTTAGTATGAATATCACCGTAGTGAATATTTTTGTACTCGCCTGAGGTATCGTTTAATGATGCACGCGAAAGTGAGTTAGTTGCAGAGAATGAATATATATCACCAAACGGAATAGCTCTCCAAAAATCATTAAAACCACTAAATCTTAACTCTGGCACATTGTTAATTACATCACTCATTAGAACGGCGCCTCAATTCCCAACTGTTTGCAGTAATCTGCAATCACGGCATCGGTCTGTTTCATCTCTGTATCCAACACTCTAATTTGTTGTGTCACAGCGGTTAAATCAATAGGTTCTTCTTCCTCAAAGGTATCCACGTATCTTGGAATATTGAGGTTGTAGTCGTTCTCTTTGATTTCTGACAGGCCTGCTACATAGCTGTATTTATCGTGCGTTTCACGGTTGTGATAGGTGCTAACAATCTTTTTAATGTGCTCAGGCGTTAAGGCGTTTTGATTTTTGTTTTTCTCAAAGTCATTAGAGGCATCAATAAACAAAATGTCATCAGGATTGGTACGGCATTTTTTGAATACCAAAATACAAGTTGGAATACTGGTTCCATAGAAGATATTGGCGGGTAAGCCAATGACCGCATCCAGATAGTTGCGGTCTTCAATGAGGTATTGGCGAATATGGCCTTCTGCCGCCCCACGGAATAACACGCCATGCGGTAATACCACCGCCATGGTGCCGTTATCCGCTAGGTGGTGAATCATGTGTTGCACAAAGGCAAAATCGGCTTTGGTTTTGGGTGCAAGTTTGCCGTATTGCGAGAAACGGTCATCGCTCATAAACAGTTGATTGGCTGACCAGTGAGCGGAGAAGGGCGGATTAGCCACAATCGCTTCAAACTGCATATCGGTATGCTGTGGGTGCTCTAAGGTGTCGTCTTGCTTGATGTCGAACTGTTTGTAGTTCACATCATGCAGAATCATGTTCATACGTGCCAAGTTATAGGTGGTGCGGTTAAGCTCTTGGCCATAAAAATGCCCCACCTCTTTGACTTCTTTGGCTACACGTAACAACAGAGAACCCGAACCACAGGTTGGATCGTACACGGATTTTAAATAGCTTTTATCATCGGTAACGACTTTAGCCAGAATAGAGGAAACAGTTTGCGGGGTATAGAACTCACCGGCTTTTTTACCGGCACCAGAAGCAAACTGAGCAATCATGTATTCGTAAGAGTCACCCAATACATCGGCATTGGCGTTTTCTAATTGAAAGTCCACCTTATCTAAATGCGATAGTACTTTTGAGACTAATTCGTTCTTTTGCTTTTCGGTTTTACCGAGCTTACTGGAGTTAAGATCAAGGTCTTCAAACAGTTTGTTAAAGTCATCTTCTGACTCCGTGCCCATCGTAGATTGTTCGATGTTATTAAGGATGGTTTGCAGTTCACCCAAAATGAAGTTATCGGTGGATTCGCCTTCTATTGCCGAACCTTTTTTGGCCACGGCTGAAAACAGCTCAGAAGGCTTTAGGGTGTAACCGAGTTTTTCAACGGCTTCTTCTGCGACTGCAGCCACAATCTCCGCGCCTTCTTCGGTGGTTTCATCGACTGACGCGTAATCAAAATTGTCTTCTAAGGTATTGGCGTAAAGACAAAGCTTTTCAGAGAGGTATTTGTAGAAGATAAAGCCGAGAATGTAATCCCGAAATTCATCAGCATCCATCTTGCCACGCAAGGCGTTGGCGATATTCCATAACTGTTGTTCGAGGAGTTTCTTTTCTTCTTCTGACATGCTGACCTTTTTTACAAGCATCTAAATGTATTAGCTTGATTCTATATATTTTTGAACGAAATTCATTTTACGCATTTTAACGGATAAGTATAATTTTTATACTCAGTAAGAGGTTAAATAAATATGTTTTCAGGCATTCCGTCATACCCTAGCACTTGATACATCTATAAGCCTGTTAAAATTTTTCTCTGATGAAGATGTGCCCAAGTTCAGTTATTTGATATGAACAATAAGCTTCCCATATTGGAATTAGAGAATCAAAGACTCTGTATTAAATCATTTATAAAAAAGTTATAATTTAAAAATTCAACCCGTTTTAGACAGACGGTATAACAGGATTTTTCAACCAGATTTCACTAAACCATCCAAATCTATGCCTTAATTACTTGAAATTCTTCTGAATAAACATAGGTTATTATCTTATGTGAAGATCTTTCAAAACTCAGTCAACATTACCCGAGATTGGAAGCCATAAATCTTTTATACTAAGATTTTTCATCTGCTTAACATCAACATCTATTAAACTGACTATATTTTTATCCAACTCATATCGCTTTATAATGTTTTTGGCAATATGCTCTGAAGATGCAATTGAGGCCAAATTATAAGCCTCAAAACAATTAAATATTGATTGTAAAATCAAATCTATATCCTTTAAATATTGTCGCCCGCCTATTGAACGGAATTCAATCCTGTTATTTTTACTAAAATATAAAAGATTAACGTCGTAACACTTCCTTGCAATATGCTCGAAAATAATTTGCCAGTTTTGCGGTTTATATGAAAAGAATTGTTTTACTACACTACGAGTATATTTTCTTTTTTTACTATCTAAGTCATTTAAGCTATCAAGGTAGTAAATTAAAGAAATTGGAGAAATAGGCTTGCAATTTATTGTTGAAACATGCAAATGAAATCCAACATTTTCATCATCAGTAGCACCGACTCGATTAAGTATTTTTAATGTCTTTGATATGTAATAAGGTAAGGTTTTATAATCTAGCTTTGGACTAACGAACTCATAACTTTTTAAACCTTCTGAAGGCGTTCCTGTTTTTTCCCCAATCAAATAAAAATCCTTACCATTTGTTTGTGGTACCTTATTCAAATCAACAAGAATCATTTGAAATTTTGGAATTATTTTTACAAGTTTAGATAAAACTAATTTGATATCATCAGGATTTATATAAAACTCAATCTCAAAACCGCACTGAAAACTTAATGGCTGTTCATCAAACAAATGACTATATTTATTTATTGATTTTAAGAGTTTTTTATTGAATTTACTATTACAAAGGGAGCCTTCATACCTTTCAAAGTTAAGGCTACCAAGATTCAAGCTTTTCCATTGACTGCTTTCGTCTATTATGCTCTTCATGAAAGAAACATCCATTTTTATACAAGTTATCTCCGTTTGTTTTTTACTTTAAAATACGTTTTGATTTTTAAACTAAAACACTTCCTATAATTTAAATACTCCGTGGAGAAATGGTTACAAGTAGTGGGATTGGTATTCATTATGAGGTATCCTGTATGGCCAAACAACTTAAAATATTAAACGTTTATAAATCTCTGAGTCATCATGCTATGAAAGATATCATTAATAACCTAGCTCTAACAAAAATTTCTAAAAGTTCTATCCATGGAAATGGCTTATTCGCTTCTGAATTCATCCCTAAAGGCTTTATATTAGGAGAACTCGATGGGCAACTTATAAATTGGGATTTACACAAAAATTACGAACTAACGTTTGAATGGAACGCAATCACTAATAGTGAAATATTAGTGCGTCCATATAGAACCGATTACAGTTTTATAAACCACAGTCGCAAACCCAATTTAACTCTAAAATATAATCCATTAAGAGTAATTTCAAATAAAGATATTTTAAAAGGAGATGAATTAACTCTCGACTACCGTTTAGAACCATTGCCCAATGAATATATCGAAAACATAGGAAAGGATTATCTATAGATGCTTCGTTTTTTTTGTTTCCAACCACTTTTAATGTCTGAAGAGCTTTTCACGAAGCACCACTTTTCAAATTTCACAATAGGAGAAACTTGGTCTGACATTACATTTAATAATCATAAAGACTCAGATGCAAATCTCGATTTAGATTGGCACCAAGAAATTTCTAAATTTTTTAAAGGTAAAGGGGCTTTTTTATCCTCCGATCATAAAGAATACAATTCAAAACTTGATGAAATAAATAACTCTGAATTAATTAAAAATTTTGAATTTGATAAAAGTGAAAGTGGGTTTGTCTTATATTATGACAAAGATGTTGATATTTTCTTTATTGTGACATGCTTAGCTCTTAATAAAACAAATCAATACGACATGAAGTGTCTTGAAAGGATTAATCACCAAATAAGAAATGAATTTGTTATTGATGATATTAACGGTAATCTGGAAGTTTCTAGTTGGTATGAATCTATAAAAGAACACTGCATAAAAGCAGTTGCAAGAGAATTAAATATTATTACTCAAATCAATCAAAAAATATATATAAGAAATAATACTGGTTATATTTTTTCGATTCTTCCTAAATTTGAAGAGTATTGCTCAACCACCTATCAATATGATTTGCATTTACAAGATTTTCTTTCATCAAATTTTGATATAGACCAAGTTAAAGAAAAAAAAGATATATATTCAAATTTCTCTATTGCTTGCAATGACGAATTAATAAATTCAACTACTAATTTAAACACTCCAAAAATTGTTTTTTTTGGTTGGAGATGCTCAACAATTTACGGAATCAAAGACAATAAAGATTTACATATTTTACCAGTTCTTATAAAACTTCAAAATATCTATATAATCATTAATGATTTTTACAAAACCTTCATAACTAAACTTTTTCATGATGTTAAGTATAATGAAGAATACCGTAAACTATCAGACACTTTAGTTGTATTTGATAAATTTGTAGTATTTTTTGAGAATTTAAAATTTGAAAAAGACAATTTTATTGTCCACTTAAAGCCATATCAAACGGAAGTATTTAAAGAAGTTGAAAACTATTGGTCATTAAATAGTGATTACAATAGTATTGATAAAACTTTAAATATTTGTCAAACTTCTTTACACCGAAAGCTAGAGTTAAAAAACAATAAAGTACAACAAAAACAAAGTGATATTCTTTTTGTACTAGCTATAGTACAAATTTTTTCCATCATTAGCATATTAAGTGATTATTTTGGCTTTATCACCATAACAACTGACCCAGATGATATAAAAAACCATGTCCAAGGCATTTATAATGTATCTAATAACTATTTATTATATTCATTATTTACATTAAGTTTGATATTGATTCTATTTGCTTATTATGAAAGAGTTACGGGATTCTTTAAAGGTTTAAAACGTTTTTTTTAATAAAGGAATAAATACATTGAAACGATACATGATGGAACTTTATTTTTTAAAAGATGGTATAGAGTATACTGGCTTACAAGCACAACCTGATTTAGATACATATACCGCAAATACACAATTAGTTAATATTAATGCCGATAGTTTTAATGAAGTAAAGAAGCAAATAATCGAGAAGTATCCAAATGTTGCATATATTCATTTGATTGATACAAACGAATTAAATTATTAACCTAAATAGTATTACAAAAAATCATTTACTGACTCAAACAGTATTTAAAATTCAAACAAGTACACAGCTTAGAAACACTTTATTTTCTGAGTGACAATCATTTCTTATAAATTCTATTCATATTAGTTTGTGGAAAAGTAAAACACATATTGATGAATGAATAGATTTTAATATCTACCAGAAACTTAAATTGTAATGACTACACTCTTTCCACCGCTTCCCTTGCTAGGGATTTATTTAAAGTTAAGCGGGTAACTTTGAAATGCTGTGCAACCTCAGTCTTAGTAATAAGAGGATCTTTTAGCATTGCAGCTGCTTTTTTTACATCTTGCTGAGAAAGTACAGGTTTTCGACCACCTTTACGCCCTCTGGCTCTTGCCGCTTTTAAACCTGCTACAGTTCGCTCTTTTATCAAACTGTGTTCAAATTCTGACAAAGCTCCAAAAATATGAAATATTAACTTCCCACCAGGAGATGTTGTATCAACGGATTCTGTCAAAGATTTAAAGCCAATATCTTTTTTATCTAACTCAGAAATAATCTCAACGAGATCTTTTAAAGAACGTGCTAGACGATCGAGTTTCCAAACAACAAGCACATCACCTTTTCTTAAAAATTTTAGACAAAGATCAAGCTCTGGACGCTCTTTGCTTTTACCTGTGATTTTTTCTTGAAAAGTCTGTTCGCAGCCAGCTTTATTGAGAGCATCTAATTGAAGATCAAGACTTTGATCTTGAGTACTTACTCGTGCATAACCTATGTTCATAAAACGTACCTTTTATATACATAGATTTATTATCGGAATTTATATACACAAAAACAAGAGATTTAAGTACTTTTTATACATTCCAGAAAGATGTATAGAAAACGGTCGTTTGTTTAACTAAGAAAGCGTGATGTTCCCTCCATGTATTCAAACAAGATTAATGTACTACCTGGACATGGAAGATTTTTTTGATTTATCGTCATAAATAAGCAGGCTACAGCAAAGTAAGGTCACGTTAGAACAGGTAAAACTAAAAGGCCTGACTCCGATAGAATATCGAAATCAGGCCTTAGATGCCACTTAACTAAGTTAGTCCAACTTATTGGGGTCACTTCAAACCAGGATTATTAATGATCTTGGTCTAAATAGAAAACCCTCGATTTTATTTTATTTTCTAACAAATTATTTAAATACTTATCTAGTTCATTTGGGTCAGTTTCATGTATTTGCTGTGATGAAATAATAGATTCTGACATCACATCAATAGCATCTAAGTCTGATAGCTCTTTAAAAACCATTTCATTTAAAATTTCCTTTGAAATGAACTCAATTTGTGATTTTTCATCGCTGTTAAAGAAATACTCTGAAAACGCTAATTTTGTCGGGATTAAATCATTTATATTTTGAAATTTTTTAATACCTTCCGAAACTATTGCAAGAGGATAAACATCATCTTTTTGTATTTCATTAATCCGAATATAATGTCCAAAAAATAAACTCCAAATAGCACTTTTTAGATGTTTTACATCAACAGACCAAGTTGACGAGTCTGTTGGTTTAACATTTTCATCGTCATTTTCAAATTCTTCTCTATCCTTAGACATAAATTGAAATTCTTTAAACAATTCACTTTCAGATAAATGCTTTAAGAAGTCAATATACCTTAAACTAAACTCAATGCATTCTTTTATCTCAACAAGTTCTGCCAAGCTTGATTTTCTATTATCTTCTCCCCTGGCATTAAAAAATACTTCCATTGCATCTCCGTCTGCTAAAACCTTATTTAGAGATTGTTCAAGAACTTGATTGCTAGATCGAAATTTATCTAAAGCTTTTGTTAATTTGGAGTAATACTTCTTTTGAGTGTCTACTTTAATATCTTTAACTGCTGAATAATATTCATCTGTGAAAACAAAACCTTCAACTTCAGGATCATATTTTTGGTAAAAATCATCATGCTCACACTTTAAATATTTATCCCTTTTTTCATCAGCATAAAGTCTATATACAATAGCAACTTCTCTAATAGAAGAATTCACGTCCAAAATCTTTATTACAAGATCCGAATATTTATCTGCAACACTTTTAGCTGCTATTTTTGCATCTCGACGATCCTGGTTTCTTGCTAGCTCCAAACCTAAACCAGCCAAAAAGATAGCAATCATTGACGTGATTAAAACTAATGGTAATCCAAATATGACATTCAAAGTATCTGCTGAAGCAGAAGGAACCAGATTCACTTTAGGAGAATTTTGTTCAACAATAAGATGATTGGTTTTTATAAAAAGAAAAAAGACAATTATTGCACTTAGAATAAAAGTAATAAAAGCAATAAAAGTTATTAATACAGCTTTTTTATCAAACATTGTTTTTAGGTACATACCTGATTCCTACCGAATAAAAATAATTAAAATAACCATATCTAAATAGTCAACCTTTGAAAAAAATACTATTTCAAATCTGTTTCACCGTGAAGGTTGGCTTTAAATTTCGGAAACTCCACTAAGCTAGAAATACTAACTTTTAACAAGAGCATACGCAACATATATATTTTTTTAATACAGAAAATACGACCATATTTCCTCAACGTTAAGGTTTCACATTCATTCTATTTCGTATTATCAATCAACAAAACATGAAGCTTGGTAGCCGCATTTGAGTGTTTAATACCTTGCTTTTCAACAACTCCATTTGCTTCATGAATATGCCCGAAAAGATGTGCTTTTAGGTCTGGTAATTGTTCAATACGTTTTTGTAAATGCTTGCAACCTAAGTTTTGAATTCGATATTGCATTCTAGCCATATCCAAAACATTGTATTTTGGAGTGTGAGTAATCAGAACTTCCACATCTTCAGGGATCTTCTCCCAAATAGGTTCGCCCTCTCCTGGATAAAACGTAAAACTCCCACCAAATGGTGATGGAGTCCATGGAGAACCGTAAAACTTCATGCCATTAATTTCAATAGACTCGTCAATCAAATAGTGAATACCGCTCAAATCAAAGGCATTCATAACCTCATCGGCCTCAAAAAATGCATCATCGTGATTCCCTGCGATTAGAATTTTATATTTGCTTGTTAAACTTCTAAACCAGTCTAGAAAACACGCTGTTTCCTCAGGAATTCCATAGTCTGAAAAATCACCCGAATGAACTAAAACATCAATATCCTCAATGGCTTCAATCGATTGCGTAAGACAAGCATGCCTTCCGTGTGTGTCGCTAATATGTACTATTTTCATGTTTTCACTTTCTTAATAACTTACCAACATTGTAAATTTAACGCTCACAGTAAATCCTGCAGACGCACTGGCTTAAAACCAATACGCTCAATCGACACATTGATTTCACGCTGCTTATCTGTGAAGTCATCTTTTGAATGCAAATGACCGTGTATGCATAAATCACAACGCTCTCTTTTAAAGATTTTTGCCATTACATCACGAGAGTCTTTGGCTTTACCACGTGTGTATGGGTCTTCACTGACAAGCGGATAGTGACTAAAGAATAATTTCTTACCTCCAAATTCACAGATTAATCCACTCACTCCGTACGGCTCTGTTTGTTCTTCAATTCCCTCAATTAGAGCAAAACGATCAGGATTCTTACTTTGATACTCTCTAAACCACGGAATAGAACGAACATCATGATTACCGACTAATAAGATAATTCGACCACTCAAACGTTCGATGACTGATTCTTTGCGAAAAGCAAAATCCCCTAGGTGTAAAACCAAGTCGTTTTCACCGACTGTCGAATTCCAATTATGTATAAGCCATTCGTCTTGATTTCTATAGCCACCAGATTGCATCGCTTCTAAGCGTGAAGGCTCGTACTCCAAAACTCGATCATGACCAAAGTGAGTATCAGACACAACCCAAGTATTGGGATTGATTTGTTCTGTTAAATGAGTATTCATATTTTTATCTTATTAATTATATTGCTGACTTCAATAATAGTTAATTCCCCACTCAAATACGCTGTATCTATCCATAGCTGATTACCGCAAACAACTGGCTTTTTAACGGGAGTATGACCGTGAATGGTAGCGATTACACCTTCAACAAACCTTGGTGGCTCTGTAACATCAAAATATTCGTTACTATAAGGGTCGTACACGTCCATAATCGCATATCTATTATATAAAGCATCATCACGAACACTGCTTGACTCTTCTAGTTTAACAATAAATACATCCCAAGAATCATAGCGTTCTGGTACTTCAGCGTGAACCAATCCTATATCGCCATGTTCAGTTTCAAGCGTTATCGCATAGGGTAGGTCAGAAAGTTGTTCGTAAATATGCTGTCTATCAGCATCACTCAGTTCATCAAACCATTCGCCACCGTTCGCATTGTAAAACTTTTCTGCAGCTAAAGAAGTCTTGATTTTCCCCCAGGCTGGAGAGATTGGCGGTAAATCGAAACGGTCGTTTGTTTTACTTGGATACTTATATAAACTTCACTTAGGAACCATGCTTATTTAATTTACAACATACAAGCTATACCACGGATTGAAAACAACTAATATATTGTAAATAACACATAAAACAACAGAAAAGTTGTACAACGGCTTAAAAACAACTAATATGTTGTAAATAATTTTTATAACAACACTTAAGTTGTATAGATAACTATTTACTACAAATTGATTGTATACCCTAAATAAAACAACATATAAATAGTATCTATCTTAAATATAGCCAATAAGAGCATTCAAAATGAAGACAAACAATGAAATATCTAAAGCCTTAATAGAACGAAGAAAAAAACTAAGGCTTGATCAAAAAGACATGAAATCTCGTATAGGGATGTCTCAACAGCAATATTCAAGATTAGAATCTAACGGTGATATGAAACTAAGTACCTTTTTAAGAATATTAGAGGGGTTAGAAATGGAGTTAAAACTAATCCCTAAAGAAGAACTTAAAATTGAATCTATAATTAATGATTACATTAAGAACTATCCAGAAATAGTTGATGAATATTTTAATAACAGCGTTAATAATCTCAAAAATGTTGATTTACATAAAAATTTAAACCATTCTTACGTAAGAAATAAACCCAAACCAAATAGTTTTGAAGATAAATTAAAGGCACTTGAAGATCATGACTAAAAGACTCGAACAAGTTGCAGCCTTAAGAATCTCACTTCACGATAAATTTATTGGTGTTTTAGCACACTATCAAGCAGGAAAGAATATATTCACATTCAGCCCTGAATATAAATCACTTCCCTCTTTCATGGTTCCAACCATCACTCTTAGACAAAAATTTGATAAAGACTACCTGGAAACACCTTTAATACACCGACAAAAGATACCTCCCATACTATCAAACCTACTACCAGAAGGTGCATTAAGAGAATGGATGACCCAAATTCTTAAAACACATACTGATAATGAATTTTCACTACTAGCATATGCCGGAAAAAACCTTTCAGGAGCAATTGTTGCAACACCTATAGCAAAAGAAGAAATCCCATCCTGGGCTCTAATTGAAAGAGAAAACACTGAGGCTGTACCAATCAATATATCCGCTCTAGTAGGAAATAAGTTTTCACTGGCTGGTGTTCAAATGAAATTTTCATCAAGGCATCAAGATGGTCGTTTTCTAATTTCTGACGAATCGAGTAATGATACATGGATTATAAAAACTCCAAGCACCAACCATAAACACGTTCCAGAAAATGAATATAGTTCAATGCTGCTTGCTAAATCTGTAGGTATCGATATTCCAGATATAAAACTTGTTGAACTAGATAAACTAGATAACCTTCCCGATATACGTCTTCCAAATGAAGAGTTTGCCTATGCTATCAAGCGTTTCGATCGCAATGAAAATAAAAGTGGATTAGTCACTAGAATACATACTGAAGACTTTGCACAGATATTCGATTTATACCCAATTAACAAATACAACAAAATTAACTATGAACAAATTGGATTAGTTTTACATCTGTATAGCAACAAAAGTTTATTTGATGTACAACAATTTGCTCGAAGATTGTTAGTAAACATATTATTAGGTAATGGAGATGCACACATCAAAAACTGGTCCGTAATCTATAATGACCAACAAACGCCAGAGCTATCACCAGCTTATGACATTTTAAGCACCATGGTCTATATACAAGAAGAAGTTGAACTGGCTCTAAATATGGCCAAGAATAAAAATTGGTATGAAATGTCTTATCGACACTTTGAAATATGGTCTAAAAAAATAGAAGTTCACTGGCCAGCTATTAAAGTACACCTAGATGACACAATGGAACTTGCGAGGACTGTATGGCCAGAACAGCTTAATAACTTACCAATGCATGACGAACACAAAAAACGATTAAAAAATCACTGGCTGAAACTACACAAAGATTTCAAAATTGAAGCATAGCTTTCACGCAAAAAAACAAAAGCCCCAATTAAGGGGCTTTCTAAAAGTGAGAACCCTCTTCAATATTCCAGCAGTCGCTAGAACCAACTTTCATTGGCGGGTACAGCAAACACCTTTTCAGACTCTCATATTCATTTACTGTTAAATAATTATAAACCAAAACCATAAGTGAAGCCAAGAAGTATCAACTCACACTCTCTTAACGTCACTCCTTCTTTGACTGACGTATCACTATCCATGAAACCACCATCGTCAAGAGACCCACTAGCAAAATAACAAAAGCAATATATGCAATATTTTCCGGAGTATTTTCTTGTAATTTTTCTAACTCTTTTTGAGAACAAGAAATATTAGGTGAAAATGCCAAAGCACCAGAAAATTCCCCAATATTTTTGTAATGCAAAATACCTTGAAAACACATAAGATTTTCTGAAGAAGACTCAGGAATATTGTAAAAACTTGCTACCTCTTGAGTAATTACGTGATTCCGTTCAACAGCAGCATTAAACTGGATAGCTAAAACAATCGCTGGTACTATCGTAAGTATTAACGAATAGATAAATAACAAATATGAACCGACCTTAGTATCCTCAACAAGCGTCTCTATTGTTTTCATGAATGACCATCTCCTTTATCCTATTTACGACCTTACCTAAATCTTAAACTAAAACTTATTCTAAGAATAATACATTAGAAAAAATGTTTACATGTCCTGTTATCCCTACTCGAAAACCGATCTTTGGGAGGGCGTCAGCCAGAGTTAAATAGGTTAAATAGGTTAAATAGGTTAAATAGGTTTAATAGGTTTAATAGGTTTAATAGGTACAATCTAAGGGGAGAACTTAATCGATACATTGTAAGCAATACTTTTTAGTTTGTATTAATTTAAGGTCTAAAGAAAACTTAAAAACGCTAATCTAGTGAACTTAAAGTTGCGCATAGGTTGCTCAAAAAAAAATAAACAGCTGTTAATTAAATAGTGAATATCTTGTAACATGTTGATTTTAAAGGGTTTAAGATGGTGGGCCCTCCCAGACTTGAACTGGGGACCTGCCGATTATGAGTCGGATGCTCTAACCAACTGAGCTAAGGGCCCTTTATAGGGTATTAAATTACCAGGCCTGGTAATTTAGGTGCGCCTATTATAGCGACTACAATATGGTTTGTGAATTATTTGCTAACAAAATTTAAATTCAATTTTGTATAAAGTAAAAAGGCCAGGGTTTCTCGTTGAAAACCTGGCCTTTGTTTTGCGAAGCAAATTCTTAAATAGCTTAATCCAAAAAGCTTTTTAAACGTTCTGCACGGCTTGGGTGACGCAATTTACGCAGTGCTTTTGCTTCAATTTGACGAATACGCTCACGGGTAACATCAAACTGTTTACCAACTTCTTCAAGTGTATGATCTGTGTTCATACTTAAACCAAAGCGCATACGTAAAACTTTTGCTTCACGTGGCGTTAGGGTGCTTAACATTTCACGAACGGTTTCACTCATACCTTCAGAATCAGCGGCATCTTGCGGTGATAAGATGTTTGAATCTTCAATAAAATCACCTAAAGATGAATCTTCATCATCACCAATCGGAGTTTCCATAGAAATTGGCTCTTTAGCAATTTTCATGACCTTACGAATCTTATCTTCAGGCATTTCCATTTCTTCAGCTAATTCTTCTGGTGTAGGTTCACGCCCCATTTTTTGAAGAAGTTGACGCTGAATACGGTTCAGTTTATTGATTGTTTCAATCATATGCACTGGAATACGGATTGTGCGAGCTTGGTCGGCAATTGAGCGCGTAATAGCCTGACGAATCCACCATGTTGCATAAGTTGAGAATTTGTAACCACGACGGTATTCAAATTTATCAACGGCTTTCATTAAACCAATATTACCTTCCTGAATTAAGTCTAGGAACTGCAAACCACGGTTAGTGTATTTTTTAGCGATTGAGATTACCAAACGTAAGTTAGCTTCAATCATTTCTCGCTTAGCAATACGCGCATTGTTTTCTGCTTTACTTAATTTTTTGTAAATCTTTTTATACATCGACACAGGCATTTTTTCAGATTTCTGAATCATTGCCAAACGTTTTTGCGCACGGCTTACTTCATGGCGAGCGTCTTCCAAAGCCGCTGCTTGTGCAGGAACTTTAGCAATTAACAAATCAATAAATTCTGGATTCGTTTCAGAGCCAATAAATACCTCTAAAAATACAGCACGAGGTACTTTTACTTTACGCAAAATTAAATCCACGATCACTTTTTCTTGTTCACGAATGGCTCTAATTTTATCTTTAACACTTTTTACAAAACGGTTAGAGAAAATTGGCGTAATTTTAACACCACGCAAATGCTCAACAACAGCTTGACGTTTTTGAACCGCTTTACTGTCGTCAGAACCATTTTTTGCTTCTGCATCTAATGCAGCTTTATTTAATTTTGTTAGAGCAGCCAGAAAAGCTTCTAGCTCTTCTTGATTAATACCATCTTCTTTTGGTTCGTTGTTATCACTGTCTGGCGATAATTCTTCAACCGGTACATCAATTAGATCTTCTGGTCGAATAAACCCTTGAACAACGTCTGCTACTTTTCCTTCGCCTGTTTCCATTTTGGCAAACGTTTCTAAGATTAAATTAGCAAAGTTTGGATATGTCGCCAAACAATCCAACATATCGCGGATTCCCCATTCGATACGTTTGGCAATATCAATCTCACCATGGCGAGTTAATAACTCAACAGATCCCATCTCACGCATATACATACGTACTGGATCAGTTGTACGACCGAATTCACCATCAACTTCAGCAAGAGCGGTAAGTGCAGCTTCTGCTGCAGCGTCATCAAAAGCGCCACCTTCTTGGGTTAATAATTCGTCTTCATCGGGTGGTGAATCAAATAACTTGATACCAAAATCTTTGATAATGGTTAAAACTTGGCCTAATTGATCTTCTTCAATATCATCTGGCAAAACATCATTAACATCAGCAAACGTTAGGTAACCTAACTCCTTCGCTCGCTCAATTAAATCTATTAACTGCTGCTTTCTTTCGACTTTTGTCATGCTTTGCCTCAAATAATGTTTCTATAATTCATTTTTTTCTAAAAATCTATCTGCTATTGCTTTCAGACAGAAAAAACAGAACTCGCAATTATACTAAAATTCTGTACCAAAAGGTTAAAATTCTTCTTTAAAAATTAGCAGGTTAGCTTTTACACTCAAACTTGGCTATTTATTCAAAGTTGGTGGGTTTATTTGTTCTTGACCAAGGTTTGCAGTTTTAACATTTCATCTGCACTCCAACCTGATTGTCCAAGCTTTTTTTCATCTAAATAACTGGCTAATGCAATAATATAAACTTCAAATTCTGTTTGAAGAAACGTTTCATCATCAGGTATTTCTGAGCTACTTACTTTATTTAGCTCATTTTCATAACCAGCATTAGCCACTTTTTTCCATGCTATTTCAACGTTAAATTGATTGGCTTGTAAAATTTTTATATATCCACCTAAGGCTACATAGTCACGTTCGCCCGATTTTACAAGGTCTTGCACAAATTCTTTTGCAAAAATTTCTGCCCAAGCAGGTCTTTTAACCAATAATCTAATCATTTTTAATGGCAAGGTAACAATATTGGAAAGATTACTTTCGCCAATTATATTTTTACCAGGCCTGGTATTATCGTTTTTAAAACCTGCAAAACCAGATTTAACATTCATTTGTTTTTCAACACGCCAAGTGGGTAAATCAACTAGATTAGCAATACCCTCTGCTAATAAAAATTGATATAAACCATGTGCTGACTGAACAAATGGTTCTGCCATTGAAACTAACTGCTGACGACCTTCAATACTGTTTACAGGAAATGAAAGCCTTCCTTGTAATCCCTGCATAAGAAACTCAGATAGCGATAATGCTTTGCCAATACGTTGATTAAACCCCTCTAACCCATCTTTGCGAACCATTGAATCTGGATCTTCACCATCAGGTAAAAATAGAAACTTAACGGAACGCTCTTTTTCCATCATAGGTAGAGCAAGCTCTAATGCTTTCCATGCGGCTTTTAAACCAGCAGAATCCCCATCAAAACAAAATACAATTTCATTTACTTGTCTAAACAGTAAATCTAAATGCTCAACGGTGGTCGCTGTTCCCAAGGTGGCTACTGCATTACGTATACCAAATTGAGCAAGAGCGACTACATCCATATACCCTTCAACCACAAGGATATTATCAAAACTTTGCCTTGATTGACGCATCTCATAAAGCCCATACAAAGTATAACTTTTATGAAATATTGGTGTTTCTGGAGAGTTTAGGTACTTAGGTTGATCATCACCCAAAACACGCCCACCAAAAGCAATCACTCGCCCACGACCATCTCGAATAGGAAACATTACCCTATGGCGAAAACGGTCATACACGTTTTTATCATCTTTCTCTACTAACAAACCAACTTCAACAAGTTGTTTGGTTAGATTTGCATCCGCTTTTAATCCAGAAACCAAACTATCCCAACCAGGTGGTGCAAAACCAATCACAAATTCTTTGGCAATATCGGCACTTAATCCACGTTGTTTTAGGTATTTTTTGGCTTCTTCTGATTGAGTATGATCACGTAATTGATGGCGATAAAACTTGGCAGCCAAATGCATAACGTCATATAAATCACGCTGTTTTTGTTGTTTTATTTGTTGGGCTTTTTGCTGTTCAGGGCTACGTTTTTCTCGAGGTACTTCCATACCATACTGAGAGGCCAAAGACTCTACCGCCTCTACAAAGGATAAACCGTCATATTCCATTAAAAATTTAAGCGCATCACCACTGGCTCCACAACCAAAGCAGTGATAAAACTGCTTTACGGGACTAACATTAAACGATGGACTTTTTTCATCATGGAACGGACAGCAAGCTTTATAGGAACTTCCTGCTTTTTTCAGTGGAACACGTTGATTTATAACTTGCACAATATCGGCTCGAGCTAATAAAGACTCGATAAATGAACGTGGAATGGATCCACCCTGTTCAGTCATACTCACACCTTATCCACAGACTTTGCACAGCTTTTTACACAACCCCTAAAAGCAAAAAACCCGCTAGCAAAAAACACTAACGGGTTTAATAGAAAGACCAGTTTTATTAAAACTTAACTGACCATAGCAACCTATATCAATAGGCGCTTACTGAATTTAGCCTAACTTAGCTTTAATTAACTTGCTAACCTCACCCATATCTGCACGACCTTGCATCTCAGGTTTTAACAAGCCCATCACTTTACCCATATCTTGCATGGAGCTGGCACCTGTTTTAGTCATTACATCGTCAATTAATGCATTAATTTCATCTTCTGTTAAAGCTTGCGGCATGAAATCCTGAATCACGGACATTTCATAGGCTTCTTGCTCAGCAAGATCAGGACGATCGGCATCCGTAAATTGCTGATGAGAATCACGACGCTGCTTCATAGCTTTATCTAAAATAGCTAAAATACCCGCATCATCTACAGTCGTTTGATTGTCAATCTCAACCTGTTTAATGGCTGCTAAAAGAGAGCGTACTACTTGTAGACGCTCTTTATCTTTAGCTTTCATACAAGCTTTCATTTCAGCGGTTAGCTGTTCTTTCATTGTCTCTGACACTAAAGTAACCTAACCTTAGTACATACGAGTTGTACGACGGTTCTCACGAGATAAACGTTTTGCTAAACGTTTAACTGCTGCAGCCTTCATACGTTTTTTAGCCCAAGTAGGCTTCTCATAATATTCACGTTTACGAGTTTCAGTTAACACACCTGCTTTTTCGCAAGCACGTTTAAAACGACGTAATGCTACGTCAAATGGTTCAGTATCTCTGATTTTTACGCTTGGCATAATTTCGACCTTAAAAAAATTTAGAATTCATTGCATCTTCCTCACGCAAGAAATGAGAAATAGCAGAAAGGGAGGATTATAATTTTCTCCTCTGCATTTTGCAAACCTTTTTCAGATAATTTTAAAGATTATTTGTTAAAATTCAGCCACTTTGATTTAAATAGATGAGTTTTATAGATGTTGGTACTTGGAATAGAGAGTTCTTGTGACGAAACTGGTGTGGCTATTTATGACACCAATAAAGGGCTTATTGCCCACACCCTGTACACTCAAATTGAACTGCATGCTCAATATGGTGGTGTCGTTCCTGAACTGGCTTCTCGTGACCATATTCGTAAATTAACCCCTATTATTATGCAAACCCTCAAAGAATCTAATATTAATAAAAAAGATCTAGACGGCATCGCATATACATCTGGCCCTGGTTTAATGGGCGCTTTGCTTGCGGGAGCATCGGTGGCACGTAGCTTAGCTTTTGCACTTAATATTCCAGCCATTGGTGTACATCACATGGAAGGTCATCTCTTGGCGCCTATGTTAGAAGACAATAAACCTGACTTTCCATTTATTTGTCTTTTAGTCTCTGGTGGACACAGCATGATTATTCGAGTTGATGGCATTGGTCAATATAAAGTTCTGGGGGATACGCTAGATGATGCCGCTGGTGAAGCGTTTGATAAAACCGCCAAAATGCTTGAACTCGGCTATCCAGGTGGACCAAATGTATCTAATCTAGCTTTACAAGGTAATGCAGAACGTTATAAGTTTCCTAGGCCCATGGTAGACAGACCTGGTTTAGACATGAGTTTTAGTGGTTTAAAAACCTTTACTTTAAATACTTGGCAAGCCACAGTTAAAAATAATGATGCTACCGAACAAACCAAAGCCGATATTTGCCGTGCCTTTGAACTTGCGGTGGCGGACACTTTAACCATTAAATGCAAACGTGCTTTAGATCAAGAAAACTTAAACAGGTTAGTGGTAGCAGGCGGGGTAAGTGCCAATCGTGAGATTCGTAGCAAATTAACGGATTTAATGAAAAAACGTAAAGGCGAAGTCTTTTATCCTCGCCTAGAATTTTGCACTGATAATGGTGCCATGATTGCCTATGCAGGTGCGCAACGTTTAGCCGCTGGACAAACTAGCGGTTTAAGCTTTGCTACAACACCGCGCTGGTCTTTAGAAGAATTGGACACTATATAACGTAAAGTTAGTAAACAGAGAGTTTAAAAAATATTGAACTACCCTCTAAAGAATACATTTAGTCTTTTTATTTATCTTTTTTAGCTTTAATTAAACTTTCTTCGCCATTAATTAAACGCTGAATATTGCCACGATGACGCCAAAATAAAATTAAGGTCATAACGGCTGTCACATAGACCCATTCAATATTACCGGATAAAAACCAAATATAAATGGGAGCTAAAATGGTTGCGATTAAGGCTGAAAGCGATGAAATTTTTAGGACTTTTGCCACAAACAGCCAAGTGCCTGCAACCGCTAAGCCAATAGGCAAAGACAATCCAAACATCACCCCCAGCATAGTTGCCACGCCCTTACCGCCTTTAAACTGAAAAAACACAGGGTATAAATGACCAATAAAAGCGGCAAACCCCACTAATACAATCATTAAAGTAGAAAGCCCTAACCCATGCGCAATCAAAACGGGCAATAAGCCTTTAAGCATATCGCCTACCAGGGTAATGGCAGCGGCTTTTTTGCCCTTTTCACCACCAATACGCAATACATTGGTTGCGCCTGGGTTACCTGAACCACCTTCACGTGGATCTGGCAAGCCCATTAATTTACACACAATAATAGCCGTAGATACTGAGCCTAATAGATAAGCAACAATAATAAATATAATACTTTCAAAACCCATTTAATTCCTTTTACCAGGCCTGGTCGTTATAAATAATTGCATGATTTTACTAGAAGTAGATAATATTGATTCAAATAATTCATGGAAGCGAAACAAATGCTTAATCAAAATAGCCCATCTACCGTTCAAAATATGGATACCATTTTTATAGATGGCCTACAAACACAAGCGATTATTGGTATTTACGACTGGGAAAGAGAAAACCGTCAACCACTTATCTTTGATATAGACATGCTTATGCCTATTAGCCAGGCGGCACAAACTGACAATATTGACGATACGGTGAATTACAAACAAGTTTCGGACGAAATTATAGAGCTGGTTGAAAAGAGTCGTTATGAACTAATAGAAACATTATGTGAAGCAATTTGTAATCATATTCTTACTCACCATCAGGCCGTTCAAATTATTCATTTAAAAGTCAGTAAACCCATGGCGGTTCCTGAAACTAATACCGTTGGATTAAAAATTACCCGTTATAGAACTGACAACGCTTAGTCACTCATTAACGTTTAACACCCTAATGACAAGTTAAATACGACATACGTTTTTTAACATAACCATTATAAAATGAAATACTAAGTGCTTAAATTTAATCTTGTAACTCTTTTTGCTCTTGAGCGGCACGTTTAATTAACGGCACAAGCTTTTCCATATACAAACAGGCATGATGTTCGGTAATTTTATCCATCGATGCATAATCCTCTTCAAATTGACGACGATTTTGTTTAGATAAATTTTTACAAATCTTTTTATACAATGCATCCCCTTTTGCTAAACGGGTAATGGTTACTAACTGCTCTGGCGAAACTTGTGGGGCAAACTTTTGTACAATACGATCATCAACACCAATCATTTTTGATGCCAATGCTTTATAGGCCTCTAGTTTGCGCTTAAGACCTTCTTCATCTACTGTATTATTTTGAGTTAAGCGTTGATCAATAACTTGTTGCAAAGCACTGATTGCATCTGAAGGTAAAGTAAACGTTACTGGCCCTATTTCTAATTGATATTCACCTTCTTTGGTTCTACTTGCTGAAATTTCCATTATTTATTCTCTTACTGATTTTTGTATATTCTAAAGTCTTCATTTAGTCGCAAGTTAAATTCCCACAACCTTAACTTAAATATATCGTACGTTTTCTGACGCAAATTCAATTTGTCCACTGGCTTCTAATTCAAACGTTTTTTCTACAATGCGACGAATCGCTTCTTTAGCAACATCATGTGAAGGCATGGTTGCGGATGCAAGATCTGCCTCAACCTGCTTAGCCAAAATACCCCCAATATTTGCCATAATAAAGTCATTTAATACTCGGTCATTAGCCAATAACATCATAATTAAAATATCGGTAGAATCTAAAGTACGCAGTAATTTTTGCATATCTAAGGGCTTTAATTCTTTAATTCGTAGACCTAATTTAATATAACTTTTTAAGGTTGAATGTTCAGCCCCTTGATCAAGCGACAGCAAATGCTCTAAAGTGATTTTTAAAAGAGCAACTGAAAATTGATCCATTTTTATGGCTCCGCAACCAATATGCACTAACCACTCATTTTCCTGTAATTTTTTAATACCTACTTTCATATCACTCTCTTTATTCAAAACAACTTAAACTTCGCGAAACCAACCGTATCATTGTATTTTTTTATAGCCATAATTTAAAAGCAATCTTCTTTCCAAAATCGTTTTTAACAACGTTTTGTACAATAACTAAAAATATTTAACCCTCAATCATGCTTTGTTACGGTTAAAACCTAGCTGTTAACTACGCTTTATTGCATAATATCACATACTTTAATAAACACACTCTGAAGCTCAATGAAATCGACACATCCTCGCCACTCTCATCGTTCAAACTCCCCCAAGTCATTGCCAGAACCTAGTGAAGATGGTCTATTGCATAGTGAAAAGTTGAGCAAAAATATTCAACGCTACTTAAGTCGCCACAATAACCTACCCTTTTCTAAATTTATGGAAATGGCGTTATACACACCACAATTAGGCTATTACAGTGGCGGATTACCTAAAATTGGTAAAACCGGTGACTTTATTACCGCACCTGAAGTTTCACCAATTTTTTCTCGTTGCTTAGCCAGACAGGCGGCACAGATATTGGCAGAATTAGCAGAACCCAACCTTATTGAATTTGGGGCTGGCCAAGGCACAATGGCTAAAGATATATTATTAGAACTTCACGCCATGCAACAAAATGTAAATCGTTATTACATTATAGAAATCAGTGCGGACTTACGAGCCCGCCAAAAACAAACTTTATTAGAACAGCTACCTAACGACTTATTTAGTAAAGTGGTTTGGTTAGATAGCCTTCCCAAAACGCCAATAAATGCCGTTGTTTTAGCCAATGAAGTTTTAGATGCTATGCCATTTGAGCGTATTCGTATTGAACCGCAACAAGCATTAAAAGGTTATGTTTGTTATAACGAAACCAGCCAACAGTTTGACTGGGATTATCAAATCATTACCGAACCAGGCCTGCAAAAATTTGCGAACCAATTAATTCAACATATTGGCAAAGTATCTAATTTAGGCTATGAAACTGAAATTAATCTAAACCTAAAACCTTGGCTTAAAAGCCTAAACGATATTTTAAGTGCGGGTGCCGTTTTGTTAATTGATTATGGTTACAGTCGCCAAGAATACTACCAACCAGCACGCGTTATGGGGACTTTACGTTGCCATTACCAACACCGCGCGCACAGCAACCCATTTTTTTACCCAGGCCTGCAAGATATTACCGCTCATGTTGATTTTACAGCCGTGGCCGAAGAAGGATTTGACAGTGGGTTTAAAGTGGCAGGTTTTACTACCCAAGCTAACTTTTTAATGGGCAGTGGTTTATTAGAAATGTCTTTTGATGCCAACGCTGACATTAGTCAACAAGTGCGCATTGCTCAACAAATCAAAACACTGACTCTACCCGACGAAATGGGTGAAACCTTTAAAGTCATTGCTTTAACTAAACAATTTGAACAACCTTTAATTGGGTTTAGTGTGCGTGATTTACGCCATCAATTATAAACATCACTAGATTCACCCTAAAAACAGGACTGTATTAATGGATATTTTTCAAGCCGCTATTCTCGGTATTATAGAAGGCCTTACCGAGTTTCTACCCATCTCCTCAACAGGTCACCTCATTATTGTAAGTGACTGGTTAGGTTTACAACAAACAGATCAAAACATGGCTTTTGAAGTCATTATTCAGGTCGCCGCAATCTTGGCTATTTTTTCACATTACAGTTCAAAATTTAGCCTAGAACATATTCGCCTGTGGATCAATGTTTTAATTGCCTTTTTACCCATTGCTATTATTGGTTTTTTATTCCACAACACCATTAAAGAATTTTTTACTCTCAGTATTGTTGCTTGGATGTTTATTGTGGGTGGTATTGTCTTTTTAATTATGGAAAAACTCTATAATGAAGGTACACACCGTACTCGAGATATTGAAGACCTCAGCATAAAACAATCTTTTTGGATTGGCCTAATACAAGTCTTTGCACTTATCCCTGGCACAAGCCGCGCAGGCGCTTCAATAGTAGGGGGAATTATGATGGGGCTCGACAGAAAAGCCGCCGCAGAATTTTCATTTTTATTAGCCCTACCCGTTTTAGCAGCGGCATCGGGTTTAGATCTAGTTAAAAACTATTCTGAATTTGCCAATACCTCTTGGCTACCCTTAATTGCTGGCTTTGTTATGGCTTATATTATTGCCTACTTATCCATGAGTTTGTTTTTACGCTTTTTAGAAAAATTCACCTTTAATGCTTTTGGTATTTATCGCATTATTTTTGGTGTTGTTTTACTTATTTGGTTTGTTTAAAACCGTTTAAAATAAAGCCATTGCCAATAACTTGGCAAATAAAAGTTAAACCAAGGTTAAACAAGGTCATAACAAGGTAAACTCATGAAACTTTACAGTGCCCAAAGCTCTCAAGCCATAGACCAAGATGCCATAAAAAATGAGGGCATTGCAGGCCTGTTATTAATGAAACGTGCCGGTTTTTTTGCCTTTGATGTATTACAAAAGAACTGGCCTGAAAGCAAACACATTCACATTATTTGCGGCACAGGTAACAACGGTGGTGATGGTTACGTTATTGCTCAATATGCTCATATTGCTGGTTTTAAGGTCACCGTTTTGCAAGTGGGTGAATGCAATAAAATTAAAGGCGATGCCCTGTTAGCCCTTAATGAACTTAAGCAACTCGGCATTCAACCTATCGCCTATTCAAAAGAGAGCCTGCAAAGTGCCAATTTAATTGTAGATGCCATTTTTGGTACGGGGTTAAACCTACCCATTACGGGTGAAATGGCTCAAATTATTGAACAAATCAATCAAAGCAAAAAAGCTATTTTAGCGGTAGACATTCCTAGTGGTTTAGATGCCAATACCGGGGCTATTTTAGGTTGTGCCGTACACGCCGATATTACCTGTACTTTTATTACGCATAAATTTGGGCTATATACCTTTCAAGGCCCAGAAGTCTGTGGGAAAATTCACTTTAGCCCACTTTTTATCCCTAAAGAACTATATAAAAACCAACCGCCTTTAGCCATAAACCACCCCCTAAAATTTTGGTTAAACACCCTGCCTTTACGTTTAGCTTCACATCACAAAGGCATTGCCGGCACCGTCTGTTTAATAGGTGGCAACTACACCATGATGGGCGCCATACAATTAGCAGGCCTGGCAAGTTTAAAAACAGGGGCAGGCCTGGTAAAAATCATTACGCATCAAGAACATGGTGTAGCTATTACACAGGCGATTCCTGAATTAATGTGTTACCCAACAGAACAACTTCTCGCTCAAGCTAGCCTGGCCAATGTTATTGGCATAGGGCCAGGCTTAGGGCTAGACGATTGGGGAGAAAATTTATTTAACCAAGTTATGGACCTACCACATAACAAAGTGATTGATGCAGATGCGTTAAAGCTCCTTAACCTTTTTATAGAAAAGCAAGACCAACACATCCAAAACAATAATTGGGTACTAACACCACACCCTGGTGAAGCCGCACAACTTTTACACACCACCACTCCCAACATACAAAAAGACCGCATTGCCGCTATAAAAGCCTTACATAAAAAATATGGTGGCGTGATTGTATTAAAAGGCAATGGAACGCTTATTTATGATGGCAAACAAATGGAAATATGTTTAGCGGGCAACCCTGGTATGGCTGTTGGCGGAATGGGCGATGTATTAACAGGCACCATTGCCACCTTTATAGCCCAAGGCTTATCGCTGTGGAACGCGGCCTGTTTAGGCGCCTCCTTGCACGCACATGCAGGAGATGTTTTGGCCAATCAAAGCGGACAACCAGGCATTTTGCCATCAGAAATCGCACAAGTTATGAGTCAGTTATTAAGCTATAGCGATAGTCCAGTTTCCTAAATTTCAGTTTAAAACCTGAACTATGTTTTTTAGATTTACTCGATGCTTACAATGCATATTCAACCATCGGGCATGCCTAGCCTGGCAAATTGGATTTTAAGGTTTAACTTGTCTTATCTGTTGAGAAGCCTTTTTGATATTTATACACCTTTAGGGTTTGCTTTTAGGCTTCACCTTACCTTATTGCTTGCCCAATAAGGTAAGCGAACAAGGGCACCCCGCTCCATAAATTGGCAAGTTCTAAAACTCATTCACTGAAATCCCGCAACTTGCTGAGCAAGCTCAGCTTCGAACAGTCGGGATTTTTAACCGTTCACTTCGTTAAGAACTCTGCACAATTTATTCCAAGGGGATTTTTGGCGTTTGTGGTTCGCTTCAATTATTAAAAAGATAAATTATCTCTATGCCCACAATCTATAGATGACTAAAGGGAAAACCATACATTATGAGAATAGAGTAATTCGATTTTAATCACAACAGCATCTTCTAAAAGCCGTTAAAATACGCACAATAAATTTAATCGGCCTGCCCTTATGCATAATTTAGCTCAATTACAATCTGGTGAACTTAACGGTATTACACGTTTGCAGATAAGTGATAATTTATCCGAGTTTCCAACAGAAATTTTTACCCTAGCAGATACTCTAGAAATATTGGATTTATCAGGAAACCAGCTGAGTCAGTTGCCGGATAATTTAGCGGATTTGGTCAATTTAAAAATTATATTCTGTTCAAACAATCTTTTTACTGAAGTACCAACCGTTCTAGCAAACTGCCCTAAATTAGAGATGATTGGGTTTAAATCCAACCAAATTACCACCTTTGCAGAAAATGCATTACCCCTTAACACTCGCTGGTTGATTTTGACTGACAACCAACTGACTAAACTGCCCGATTCTATTGGTGATTTAAAACAGCTACAAAAATGCATGCTCGCTGGCAATCAGTTAACAGAGATACCTAAAAGCATTCAACATTGCACAAATTTAGAGTTATTGCGTTTATCTGCCAATCAATTAACCCACCTACCAGATGAATTATTAAGCCTACCAAAATTGAGTTGGCTGGCTTTTTCGGGTAACCATTTTTGCCAAACCATCACCAAACCATCTAATACATCCAATAAAATTGAAACCGTTTGTATGGACGACATTGATTTTCATGAACTGTTGGGCGAAGGTGCGTCTGGATTGATTCATCGCGCCAAATGGTCTGCCAATTATGCCCAACCTAAAAGAGCTAAAGGGCATATTGTTGAAAAAAATATTGCGGTAAAATTATTTAAAGGTGAAGTGACCAGTGATGGTTATCCAAAGGATGAATTGGCCGTCTGTTTAGAAATGGCGCAACACCAAAACATTGTTAATACCATAGCGGTGCTTGAAGATGATAATCAATCGGGCATAGTCATGAATTTAATCCCTAAAAAATTCTTTAATTTAGGAGAACCACCTTCATTACAAAGTTGCACTCGTGACACCTTTAAAGAAGGATTTTATTTGCCCGCAACCTCGGTGTTAAACCTGTTAATACAAGTGGCCGACAGTATGAAACATATTCATCAACAAGGTTTTTGTCATGGTGATTTGTATGCCCACAATATTCTTATCAATAAAAATGACTCTGTATTATTGGGTGATTTTGGTGCCGCCTCTTGTTTTAACGACCTACCCAAAAACCAGAAAAAATTAGTCACTCAACTTGAAGTTAGAGCCTTTGCTAATTTAATAGAAGACTTACTCACCATCACACAAAGTAGTGCGATGGGAAGTTATCTCAGCAATACGCTTAAAGACTTTGTAGACTATTGCAGAGAAGAAGATGATTTATCATTTACAGAGATAAAATCCGAACTGATTGAACTTACAGAAATCTAATATTACGCAAGCCCAAAATCACACGCTTTTAAAAGGAAGAACAATGCAAAGCCATTCTAAAATACTTGTTAGCATGTTATGTGTTATGCCTATGCAAACGGTATTTGCAGATGAAACAGCGGCCACAAAAACAATAGCAACCAATACAACCGCTATTTACGATGATGCTTGCATTAAACAAGCTCTTGAAACTTTGCCTGCTGATGCGACTTTGCAACAACTTCGCCAACAGTGTCTAAAAAAAGACACTGCTGTGTTACAAGACTCACCCATTGAAAAGCGAATTCAAGCAGATCGATTAAGCCAGTTTGACCATTTTTCTATTCAATCTTATCTACCAAATTACATATTATTTGGTTCATACAACTTTGCTGAAACCAATGAAAAACCTTATAGAAACGGCGTATTTTCAGGTAATGAATTTTTTGAACCCGTTGAAGCTAAATTTCAAATCAGTTTAAAAGCACCTATTGCCGACAATGTTTTAGGATGGGGTGATCACTGGTATCTTGCTTACACCAACCGTTCGTTTTGGCAAGCCTATAATAGCCATATTTCATCCCCATTTCGTGAAACGAACCATCAACCAGAAGGTTGGATAAGTTTTGACAATGACTGGAATATTTTAGGTTGGAAAAACCGGTTAATCGACACAGGTATTGCTCATCAATCTAACGGACAAACCGGTACACTATCGCGCTCTTGGAACCGTGTTTATCTTAGATTTTTATTTGAAAAAGAGAATTCAGCCTTTAGCTTTCAGCCGTGGCTTAGAATCCCTGAAAACAAGGATGATGACGATAATCCAGATATTACGCACTACATGGGCAATGCTGAATTCAGTTACTACACTAAATATACCGACCATAATTTTAGAATGACTATACGAGATAATTTTGATTTTGACGATAATAAAGGCGCGTTAGAACTGGGTTACACCTACCCAATTCATCGTAACCTTAACTTCTACGCCCAATGGTTTTACGGATATGGAGAGAGTCTAATTGACTACAACTACCGCAACAACACGCTAAGCATTGGTGTACAAATTGGTAACTTATATTAGATAAGGTTTTGTATTTTTCGGTTTGATCTTTGAAACAAAATTGAATTGACCCAATACTCAGCCACAGGACATGCCAGGCCTGGTAATTTTATTTTTGCTCTGTAAAGCCAACCTTAAACGCCAAGATTCCCCTTGGAATAAATTGTGCAAAGTTCTTAACGAAGTGAACGTTTAAAAAACGCTGCTGTTAGAGCGTAGCTTGCGGAGCGAGTTCAGCGTTTTCAGTGAATGAGTTTTAGAACTTGTCAAATTATGGAGCGGGGTGCCCTTTGTTTGCTTACTTTGTTTGGGCAAACAAACAAAGTAAGGGGAAGCCAGAGCCATTAACTCAAAGACCTATAAATATTAAAAAGGCTTCTCAAAAACAAGAAAAACTATCAACCTAACCAGGCCTGGTGTTTGTATAAAAATTGAATAGAACAGATAAAGTAAATTTTAGGGCTCTACACTTTTGGCAAGAAGTCCGATAACGCTTGAATATCTTTATATAAAGAGTCCTCATCCACCGCTAAAAGATTGATATGTCCTAACTTGCGCCCTGCTCTTTCGGCTTTATCATATAAATGCAAAAATGCGTTTGGCATGGTTAAAACCTTTTCTACCGGTCCAGTTTCGCCAATGATATTAATCATAGCCGCAATGGGTTGGCGTGGTGATGTATCACCTAATGGTAAACCTGTAATCGCTCTTACATGGTTGTCAAACTGTGACGTGTATGCCCCTTCGATTGTCCAATGTCCTGAATTATGCACACGTGGCGCTATCTCGTTGGCGACGAGTCCATCAACCGTTTCAAACAACTCAAGCGTTAATACACCCACGTGATCTAACTCATCTAGCAAACTGTGCATATATTCTTCTGCTTGCTGTTGAATATCAGCAGAAACCTGTCTGGCTGGGGCGATGGTGTAACGTAGAATACCTTCGTGATGCACATTTTGTACTAACGGATAATACACATGCTCATTATTGGCATTGCGCACGGCAACAATAGATAGCTCTCTTTGAAACTCAACAAAGCCTTCTAAAATTAATTCACGACCACCGATTTCTGACCAGGCTTGTTCAATTTGCGAGGTTTCTTTTAAAACAAACTGCCCTTTACCGTCATAACCTTCAGTGGTGGTTTTTAAAACGGCAGGCAAACCAATCTCTTCTGCCGCTAACTTTAAACTCTCTAATGAATCAATAACTTGATAAGGCGCACAAGGAATATTAAGTTGATCAAACAAGCCTTTTTCACGACCGCGATGCTGAGAAATAAATAGAGATTTCTCTGCTGGATAAACCGGCGTGGTTTTGGCGATTTCTCTCACTAATTCAATACTGGTATTTTCGCTTTCATAAGTAATCACATTGGCAAACTCAACCAATTCAGCCATAGTATCCGTATCATCTGACGGCTTATGCATATGCCCTAACAGCGCTGAAGGTTCGGTATCAGATGTTCCATAAAAACCAAACTTTTGCCCTAATGGATAACCTGCAATAGCTAACATTCGGCCAAGTTGGCCAGCACCTAAAACACCAATATTTTTTGAAATGGGAGTCATGAGAAAAACTCTTTATTAAAGTTATATCGAAAAATGAACCACGAATCGCTTAAGCAATATGCAACCGAAGTTTTAAATAATTTGTAAAGGTATTTTACCAGGCCTGGTATGCCCTGTGGCCGTTAATGTGTCAGCATAGGGTAAAACGTAGATTGTTATTTTAACCTCTAAAAACGCAACGTAATATAAACGCCATATAATTAAGTTTTTAAAGGTTATTTAGTCACTTTAGAATTAAAGACGAGGATCTGGGTTATCTAAAACCGTTTGGGTTTGCTCTTTTCTAAATGCCTTAACCGCAGCACGAATAGTAGGATTTGAATTACCAACCATTTGAGAGGCTAAAATACCTGCATTTTTAGCACCCGCATCACCAATAGCTAAAGTACCAACGGGTACGCCACCTGGCATTTGAACAATAGATAATAATGAATCATTACCACTTAATGCACGTGATTGCACTGGCACACCTAACACAGGCACAACGGTTTTAGCGGCAACCATACCTGGTAAGTGCGCTGCACCGCCGGCACCTGCAATAATAACTTGTAAGCCACGTTCCTCTGCTTGCTCGGCGTATTCAAACATTAAGTCTGGTGTTCTGTGAGCTGAAACCACCTTTACTTCATGCGGAACATTAAATAGCTCAAGCATATCTACAGCGTGCTTCATGGTCGGCCAATCTGATTTTGACCCCATAATCACACCAACCAACGGTTGCTTAACATCACTCATGTTCAAATACCCTTAAAAAATGGAGAAAGCGGAGCATTGTACAACGTTATTGGAAAACGTCAACTTAAAAAAAGACTTAACTACTTGAAAAAATTAGATAAGTAAAACCATTTATTTAGAATAACCCTACTTTTAATCTGTTAAAATAAAATCATACAAACTCATGGTAGATCAATGAATGAAACGGCTTTACATAGTTTTTTACTTGGTATTTTTTACGCTTATAGGTTGCTCTCAAGAAGATACGTCAAACGACGTTCCTAAAACTGTTGTACATACTCATGAAATCCCACAATATCAATTTGCAATTCATCCTTTGCATAATCCAACACGTTTATTTGAAGCCTTTAATCCACTTATAATGTATTTAAATAAACATATTCCTCAAGCCAATTTCACGCTTGAAGCCTCAAGAAATTATGCCTGTTTCAATAATAAATTAATCGATGAAAGTGTCGATTTTGCCTTACCAAACCCTTACCAAACTCTTATTGCCATTCAGCATCATTATAAAGTAATTGCCAAAATGGGTGATGATGAAAAATTTAAAGGTATTATTTTAGTACGCAAGGATAGCAGCATTAAAACCCCGCAAGATTTAAAAGGCAAAAGCATTAGTTACCCTGCGCCCACTGCCCTTGCTGCCACAATATTGCCACAATATTATTTACAAACACATGGCCTAAATATTAATAAAGACGTCACCAATAAATATGTTGGATCTCAAGAATCTTCTATTTTAAATGTTTTTTTAGGTTCAACTGATGCCGCAGCGACTTGGACTCTTCCTTGGGAAGAATTGTCTTACGAAAAGCCTGAAATAAAAGAGAAACTAAAAATTATTTGGCAGACTCAGTCTCTACCAAATAACAGTGTTATTGTTAGCAACAAGGTACCCAAAGAAATCGCTAACAAGGTACAAGAATTGCTTGTTAATTTAAACCAATCTAAAGAAGGACGAGTTGTTCTTAAAAATATGTATTTATCAAAATTTGAAAAAGCGAATAATGCTACTTACGATACAGTACAAAAATTTATAGATTTATTTCAAGAAACCGTAAGACCCTTATAAATAGAACATGTAATAACAACTTATAAAAACAAAAAATTAACACTTTAGGGTATTTAAATAAACAATGTTCAACCTTCTTTTTCGTCACTCAATTAAATATAAGCTAATTTTAGCCATTGCGCTTCTTCATGCCATTTTAATGACCATTTTTGTAGCGGATTTGGTTAGTAGACAACAACACTTTTTAATTGATGAATCTAAAAGTTCTACAACAGGAATTGCTAAAACTTTAGCAGCAAATAGTATTCCCTGGGTGCTATCTAATGATGTTGCTGGGTTAAATGAAATTATGATGGCCCAGGGAGAACAGCCTAATTTTATCTATGCAATGATTTTAAATACCCAAGGTAAAATTCTTGCTTATCATCATAAAAATCACAATGTGCCCCAGCTAACAGGTCAATATATTCCGCAAACCTATCTGACTCAAAAAACGACACCATCCGGGCTTATTATTATTTCAGAAAACAATAATCATATTGATGTGGCAGCACCCATTAAAGTTAAAGGCAATTTAATTGGCTGGGCTAGAATTAATATGAGTCGCCAACATATTCATGACAGCGTTCATTGGATAACGGTAGAAGGGGTTATCTATACGTTAATCGCCATACTCATAGGTGCATTTTTTGCATGGCAAATTGGCCGTGGTCTCACCAAAGGCATTTATCAACTCATTACCGCCACTCAACGCGTTAAAGCCGGTGATCGTAATATTATTGTGGGCTTAGAACGAAAAGATGAACTGCAAACCTTATCTAACAACTTTCAAGCCATGCTCAATACTCTAAACTCTAAAGAACAAGAGCTTTTTTCTGAGAAAGAACGATTAGAAATCACATTAAAATCGATTGGTGATGGAGTCATTACCACAAATAAAGATGGCTTAATTACCTACATTAATCCGGTTGCCGAAAATTTAACTGGCTGGCCACAGAATTCTGCCATGGGTCAACATGTTGAAGATGTTTTTAAAATTTACAATGAAAAAAACATGGAATCCGTCGAAAACCCTGCTTTAAAAAGCATGAAAAAAAATACCATTTTGACATTACCTTATCAAACTCTATTAATTAACCGGTTCGATGAAAAAATATCCATAGATGACTCTGGTGCACCTTTGGTCGATTTTTCCGGAAATATAATAGGCTCCGTTTTGGTTTTTCATGATGCGACAGAAGCTAGACAACTACGTAAAAAACTTACATGGCAGGCACTGCATGACAATTTAACTGGGTTAGAAAATCGTCAAGCATTTGAGAGTAACTTAGATGAGATTATTGAGAAAAGTAAACAAGACACGCAACTTGAAAGCTGTTTAATTTATATAGATTTAGACCAATTTAAAATTGTTAACGATACTGTCGGTCACAGTGCGGGAGATGAACTACTTAAACAAATTGCCCATATTGTAGATAACCAAGTTAGAGAATCTGACATTTTGTTCCGTATTGGCGGTGATGAATTTGCCATACTGTTAGAACATTGCTCAATTCAAAGCGCCTTCATTATTGCCGAAAAAATTAGGCAAGCAGTCAATAAACACCGTTTTATCTGGGAAAACCGTATTTTTGATATTGGCACCAGTATTGGTATTACCTTAATAAAAGGGTTCATAAACAAAGCAACGATTATGATCCAAGCGGATATTGCTTGTTATATCGCAAAACAAAATGGTCGAAATCGAGTACATGTTTTTGAAGATAACGAAGCGTCACTTAACCTTGAAATAGCAAGATTTGACTGGGCTAACCGTATTAAAAGAGCGATTGAAGATCAACATTTTGTTCTTTATGCCCAACAAATTACTCCATTACAAAACGGTAACAACAAAAAAGCCTTTGAAATCTTAGTGCGATTGCAGACTTTAGAGAATGAAATCATTTCGCCTGACCAATTTTTACCTGCTGCCGAACGATTTAATTTAATGCCTGATTTAGACATTTATATTGTTAATCATGCCTATCAATGGCTAAAAGAACATCTTAATGAAGTTGATCTATTAAATATCAATATTTCTGGACAATCATTAGGTAATGAAGATTTTATTGAGGCATTACTTAAAATATTAGAACTAAACCCATCTCTCAATAAAAAGGTTTGTTTTGAAATCACGGAAAGCACGGCTATTTCACATATGTCTGCCAGTATTATCTTTTTACAAAATATTAAAAATCATGGTTGCCAATTAGCTTTAGATGACTTTGGTTCTGGCTTCTCTTCATTTGGCTGGTTAAAAACACTACCTGTTGATTACGTTAAGATAGATGGCATATTTATTTTGGATGTTTTAAAAGATAAGGTAGATGCGGCCATGGTAAAAGCTATTCACCAAATAAGTGATGAAATGAACATAGAAACTATTGCTGAATTTGTAGAGAATCAAGAAGTATCAGACTGGTTAAAAGAAACCGGTATTGATTACGCCCAAGGCTACCATTATCACAAACCTACACCACTGGGGCGTATTTTTTAACCTTAACAGGCCTTATAAATCGCTTTTAGAATCAACAACAAAATAAGTATTACCGCCCGCGTGTTTAGCCCCTTTTTTTGCTTTCGTGGCATAAGAAGCTAATTTTTGGGTATGTTCAAAAAACTCAGGGTGTACCAGTAACACGCCAATAGATAAACTCATTAAAGGATAAAATTTACTTCTCCCCTCCCTATCACTCGCATTAATGCCGCCTTGCCGTTGATCTTGCTCGGTATAAAAAGATAAAACTTCTTTTTCAAACATTTTTAAGATTAATTCAGCCCATGTTACGTAATCTTCAACAAAAGAACTGATAACAACAAAATCATCTCCTCCAATATGGCCTATAAATGTTTCACTGTGAATCACTTGCTCTTCTGGTAAAACGTCCTTAAGAATATCCGCTATTAATCGAATAACGCCGTCACCCTCTTCAAAACTATAACTGTCATTAAAAGGTTTAAAGTTATCCACATCAATATACATAACCAAAAAATCTTTTTTATTTTTTAAGAACTTATTAATTTTTTTTTGAATCGGGACATTACCAGGCAAGCCAGAAAGTGGATTTGCAAACTGAGCACTCTCTACTTTTAGGTCGGTAATTTTTCTCAATAAATCTTTAAAATCACCACAACCCAAATATTTTTTCTTTTTTTCGACAATAAAGGCATCTCTAAAACCAAATTCATTACTCTCTGTCACAAGCCGACTCAAATCAATCAGCGAGGTTCTCGAGTCAACAATAATTGGGCTTTTATCCATGACGTTTGCCACTGATTTTCGTGCATGAAGTTCTTGCCCAAATTTACGAGCCAGCAAGTTCATTAAATCACGACGCCAAATCATACCAACCACTTGCTTACTTTCCACAACGGGAAAATAATCTAATTCAGCATGCTGTAAAAACATTTCAGAAACTTCATTTACAAGATAATTTGGTTTGACTATAGGATGTTCAAAAGCAATTTCAGACACAGTGACCTCACCTTTCTCCGCTTTATTTTCTAGGTGTTTTTCAGGCCATTCATACAGTAAATCTTCACTGATTATTTTTTCTGGTTTTTTGAATAAGAAACCTTGAACTAAATCCACGCCTAATTGCGTTAACACTTCTAGCTCTTTTTCAGTTTCTACACCTTCAGCCACAACTTTAGTCTGTGTGCTTTTTGCCAGAGTCATTAACGTTTCCATAAACATTCTTTTATCGTTATGCAAATGAATATCTGACACAAAATGCCTATCAATCTTTACAAAATCAGGTCGAATTTCTGACCAAATTCGTAAACCGTTATAACCACTTCCTAAGTCGTCAATGGCAACTTTAAAACCAATCGAACGATAATAATTAATGGCGCCAACAAAAGCTTCAAAATTATCTACCGGTTGTAATTCAGTAATTTCAATAACCACTCTTTCTGGCGGAAGACCAAATCGCTTTAATGCATCGAGTGTAATGCCTTTTTGGTGAGCAGGATTCATTACAGCATTAATCGATATATTTAAAAACAAGTGTAAATGTTCATCTTGAGCGGCTTGTTCTGCAAATGATTGAATCGTCGCAATTCGTGCAAAGGTATCTAATTCATACAACACCCCCTGCTCATCTGCAACTTTAAATAAATTTAATGGATGATATAGTGCTGAATTAAACGGTCCTCTAACTAAACCTTCAAAAGCACAAACTCGCTTTCTTTTAATATCAATAATCGGTTGAAAAACACAATTGAGCGTATGACTATCTACGATATCCAAAAGCTCCATCCCTAAACCTGATTCCGTTAACATAAGACGCTGGCTTGCAGTAAGCACAGAGTTATGTGAATTATCGTTTTGAGTACGGTTTGTTTGATTCAATTTAGGCATAATAGTTTCCGATTTATTAACCGGTAGATACTAAAGCCTAGCCAGTAATTTAATGATTAACAAAACATTAACTTCACATGACAAATAGATGACAATCTTATTCAATTACCGGGTTTTTCTGACAGAAACTTGAACCTAAAAAAAAAATATTGGATAATACCGCCATGCGCCGATTTGATATCAGCTTGCGGGCGCTTTAAAAAGTACGGCTAAAGCGAGGAACCCTTCAAAATATTTAGTTCCCAGCAAATATTCCGTACCTCGTAATTTTTTCACTCTATTCGAGGAACTCAACATGACAAAAACCACTGTATTTACTTCTGAATCAGTATCAGAAGGCCATCCAGATAAAATTGCAGACCAAATTTCGGATGCAATGCTTGATGCTATCTTAAAACAAGACCCACGTGCTCGTGTAGCCTGTGAAACCTTTGTAAAAACCGGCATGGTTATGCTGGGTGGTGAAATCACCACTTCGGCCTGGGTAGATCAAGAAGAACTTGTGCGTAACGTAGTTAAAGAAATTGGTTATAACCACGGTGATTTAGGGTTTGATGGTGAAACCTGTGCTGTTTTAAGCTCAATTGGTAAACAATCACCCGAAATTGCACAAGGTGTAGATGATTCAGAAGATCATGAACAAGGCGCGGGAGATCAAGGCCTAATGTTTGGTTATGCATCAAATGAAACTGACGTGTTAATGCCTGCGCCAATTTATTATGCGCACCGCCTAATGGAACGCCAAGCACAAGTGCGTAAATCGGGTCAATTAGATTGGTTACGCCCTGACGCCAAAAGCCAAATTACACTACGTTATGAAGACGGAAAACCTGTTGCCATAGATGCAATTGTTTTATCAACCCAACATGGCCCTGATATTGGCAACAAAACCCTGCGTGAAGCGGTTATGGAAGAGATTATTAAACCTGTTTTACCAACGGAATGGTTGCATGCCGACACTCAATACCACATTAACCCAACAGGCCGATTTGTGATTGGTGGTCCAGTAGGAGATGCTGGATTAACAGGTCGTAAAATCATTGTGGATACGTATGGCGGTATGGCACGTCACGGTGGCGGTGCGTTTTCTGGTAAAGATCCTTCAAAAGTTGACCGTTCAGCCGCTTACGCTGGGCGTTACGTGGCTAAAAACATTGTAGCGGCAGGCTTAGCCGACAAATGTGAAATTCAAATTTCTTACGCTATTGGTGTCGCAGAGCCAACCTCTATTAGTATTGAAACATTTGGTACTGAAAAAGTGGCGACCTCATTAATTGAACGTTTGGTTCGTGAACACTTTGACTTGCGTCCTAAAGGGCTTATTGCCATGCTAGATTTGTATCGTCCTATTTATCAAAAAACGGCCTCTTATGGTCACTTTGGTCGTGAACTACCTGAATTTACTTGGGAAAAAACCGACAAAGCTGCAGGTTTAAAAGCCGACGCTGGACTGTAATACACAATGTATACATAACGATCATATAGCGGTTATATTTAAATGTTATAACCCACTCAATATCCAAATTAAGATTTACTAGGCCTGTATGCCTTGTAGCATAATGTAATACAAATTTACCCTAAGCGTACAAGACATAGCTGGCTACTGGTTTTACCAGGCCTGGTAATAAAGTGAGACAAAATGCAAACCCAAAAAAAACATGAACAAAAATTCAGTTTAGAGTTCTTTCCTCCTAGAACAGAGCCTGGAATGGTTAAACTCAAAAGCGTTATTGATGAACTTAGTACCTTAAACCCTGAATATATGTCTGTGACTTACGGAGCAGGCGGCACCACACAAGAAAAAACCCTTGAAACGGTTCGTTATATTCAAGAAAACACTCAAAACGAAGCCGCACCTCACCTTACCTGTATTGGTGCTTGCCAAGAAAGTGTTACAGAATTACTAGACACCTATGAAGAAATGGGCATTACACGCATTGTGGCTTTACGTGGTGACTTGCCTTCTGGAATGATGGATCCAGGTGAATTTAAATACGCCAGTGATTTAGTTAAATTTATTAAAGACACACGTGGCGACAAATTTCACATTGAAGTAGCGGCCTACCCTGAAACACATCCGCAAGCACGTAATTGCGATATTGGTATTAAATGGTTTAAACATAAAGTAGAGCAAGGCGCGGATTCAGCTATTACTCAATACTTTTTTAACTTTGATAGCTACCGCTACTTTATTGATAACTGCGAACGTAACGGGATTGATCTGCCCATTATTCCAGGCATTATGCCCATTACAAACTATGAAAACTTAATTCGCTTTTCCGCCGGTTGTGGTGCAGAAGTACCGCGTTGGTTAAAGTGCCGCCTAGAAAGTTATGAAGATGACAAAGAGAGTCTACTGGCTTTTGGTAAAGACGTGGTTCAAGAACTTGCACAAAGACTTTTAAGTGAAGGCGCTCCTGGTCTTCACTTTTACAGCATGAACAGTATTGAACCTACCTTAGAAATCACTAAGTCATTAACGTTTAAATAGGTTAACTTGCCATGCGTATTACTCGCCTGTTTTTAGATGGAAATTACCAAGCTAATCACACGATTACTTTACCCAAAGAACAGGCGCATTACGCATTGACGGTATTGCGTTTAAAAAACGACTATTTAATAGAAGCCTTTAATGGCCAAGGATTGCTCGCTAAAGGTAAATTAATTGTTACCAGCCGCAGAACAGCAGATTTTGCGATTGAAACCGTTGAAGAAGTGAATAATGAATCGCCTATTCATACCGTACTGGTGCAAGGTATCTCTAAAGGCGACCGCATGGATTATTCTATTCAAAAAGCGGTAGAACTTGGCGTTACCGCCATACAACCGGTGTTTACAGATCGCTGTGACGTTAAACTGCAAAACGAAAAGCTTGAAAAACGTCAAATGCAATGGCAAGCCATTGTTATTAATGCGTGTGAACAGAGTGGTCGTAATGTTGTGCCTAAAATTTTGCCTATTCAGAATTACCAGGCCTGGTTAAATGAAAAACGTAACATAACAAACCCATCAGATTTTATGGGTTTTGTGCTTGATCCTTATTCAAACAATCACATTTCCAAAGTGGCTCAACCCACAACCAATACACCCATTCATCTGCTTATTGGTCCAGAAGGTGGCTTAACTGACATTGAAGTAGAGCAAGCAACAGAGGTTGGTCTCACCCCAATTCAACTTGGCCCTAGAATATTACGAACCGAAACCGCAGGCCCTGCTGTATTGGCTATTTTACAAACCTTATGGGGCGATTTTTCATAATCCAAACAATTTGTTATCTTAAACCAAAACAAAAAACCTTGCTCTAGTTAACTTTACCCATGACCAAATTATAGATTTAAAGTAAAATTGATGTTAACTACATACATTTTTACGACCAAGGTCACAACCCAACCTCAATGAAAAACACAATTAATCTACAAAAATGGTTTTTAATCTGTTTTTCAATTTTCTGGTTATTCATACCCTCCTCTTCTTTTGCAAATTCAGCAGACAGCTCTAACACACCTCTAACTGTTGAAGCAGAAGCAAAACCTAAATTAGAACCGGTTTCATTGCAGCTAAAATGGTTAAACCAATTTCAATTTGCGGGTTATTATGCTGCCAAAATAAAAGGCTTTTATAAAGATGAAGGGCTTGATGTCACCATTAAGCCTAGAGATACCTTTGTAAATAATATCGAGCAAGTTATTGATGGTGAATCTGAATATGGAATTGCCGATTCCATTATATTTCTTTACCTTTCTAAAGGCTCTCCAATATCCATTATTGCTCCTATTTTTCAACATTCGCCCCAAGTTTTTATTACATTACAATCCAGTGGCATAAAAGGCTTATACGATCTTGAGGGTAAAAACATCGCCTTTTACCAAAAAGACACAGATGGTTTTCCGCTTTTGGCCATGATGAACGAACATAACATTATGCCTAACTTAGACCGTATGATTGTTAAGGCTGGACCAGATATGTTATTGACAGGACAAATTCAAGCTTTTCCTGCATACCTCTCTAATGAGCCTTATTACTTTATGAAAAAAGGGATAAAAACGCACATCATTAATCCCATGAATTATGGTGTGGATTTATATGGTGATATCTTATTTACCAATCAAAATGAACTGACGAATCGCCCTGATAGAGTGTCCCGGTTTAAACGCGCATCTATAAAGGGTTGGCAATATGCCCTTGCTCACAAAGATGAAATGATTAAATACATTATTAACGATCTAAAAGTAGATAAAAGTTACGATCATCTAATGTATGAAGCCAAGGTGATTGAAGAAGCAATGCAAAAAGAATCGATTCCTATTGGTACGCTCGATGAAGGGCGAATTAAATACATAGAAAACCTGTTTATTAAACATCAGTTAATCAATAATAAATTAGATTTTTCTAAAGGTATTTACCAACAAGAAGACCATAAACTAACTTTTACCCAAAAAGAAATCGCCTGGCTTAAAGCCCACCCAACCATTAATGTTGCCATAGACCGCAACTGGGCACCGATTGACTTTGTAAATGACAAAAATGAATACCAAGGTATCGCCAATGAATACTTTAAATACATATCTTCTTTAACAGCCATAAAATTTATACCAAATAAAGAACTCACATGGCCAGACGCTTTACAACAAGCCAAAGAGCATAAACTTGACATGTTTGCAGGTATGGTAGCGACACCAGAACGTAGAAAGTATCTTAATTTCACTCAGCCGTATCTTAAACTTCCAATGGTTATTGCGACCAAAAAAGGCCATGATTTTATAAAAGACCTTAAAAAAGTTGGCAACTCTACTATTGCCGTAGTGCAAGACTATGCGGCTGAAGAGTTACTTAAACAACATTATCCCAACATTACGCTATTAGAAGTTAACACACCATTAGAAGGTCTTACCGCCGTATCACAAGGTAAAGCATTAGGGTATGTGGATAATATAGCCGTCGTGGCTTATCACATTCGTTCAGGTGGTTTAACCAACATTCAAATCAGTGGCGAAACCCCATTTAGAGCCGATGTTAGAATGGGTATACGTAAAGATTGGCCGGAGTTATACTCCATTCTTCAAAAAATACTTGTGAGTATGGATCCAAAAACTCAAGAAAAGTTTAAAAACTCATGGTTAAACGTAGACTACAAAACAGAAATTCAATGGCAAAGGGTCATTATTATAGTAGTACCTGTCATTCTATTTGCCCTGCTTATTTTGCTTTATAACAGAAAGCTAAAAAACCTAAACTTACAAATGAATAAAACCAATATCGCATTGGTTTCTACACAACAAGATTTAGAGAAAACCAATCGTAAATTAAAAACGCTTTCTGCTACGGATTATTTAACCAATACTTATAACCGTAAATATCTTGATCAGATACTGAATAAAGAAATTAGTCGAAGTATACGCTACCAAACACCACTATCACTCTTTATGATGGATTTAGACAACTTTAAACAAGTCAATGATCTTTATGGTCACCTTGTGGGTGATGAAGTGCTTATCAAAACATCTGAAAGCATAAGCAAACAAATTAGAGAAGCCGACACTTTTGGACGCTGGGGTGGCGAAGAATTTATGTTAATTTGTCCAAACACGAACCAAAACCAGGCTTATCACCTAGCAACAAAACTACTCACTACCGTAAAGTCTATTAAATTTGAACAAGGCTTTACTCAAACAATGAGTATTGGGGTGGCTACATTAAACAAAGAAGAAACAACTTATCAATTTGTAGAACGTGCTGATAATTACCTTTATAAAGCAAAACAGCTAGGCAGAGACCAAGTAATTTCGAGTGAAACAGAAGAAATTATTTTGTAAATAAATGGTAAATTTTTGCCCTATTTAAAGGTTCATAAAAACCCTTGCTATTGCTAACTGACTATATGAAGAACTTGACACAAATACCATCAAAGTCGAGAATGTTCTCATTTTTTTAAATTTCTGCTTTCAAAAGCACTTTGCTGAGCTTTGCATTAAATGCTCCGCTCTTGTAATGATTTCTCCATTAAATACTAAAATCGTAAATAACAATTTGCGTATAATTAAACACCCACTTATGTCTAAGTCCTAGTCATAAATTGTGACCCTAAAAGAGATGTTTGCATGCCATCAATAAATCAAGTTCCACATTTACAAACTGCCTTAACTGGACCATTACTCAAACTAGAAAAGCACATACTTGATAATCGAACCACAATTGAAGCTTGGTTTAGAAAGCAGTTTAAAAATACGCCTGCGCCTTTTTACTGTTCTGTCGATTTACGAAATGCCGGCTATAAACTAGCCCCTGTTGATACAAACTTATTTCCAGCAGGGTTTAATAATTTACACCCTGACTTACGTTCGTTAGCCGTACATGCTGCACAAAATGCCGTAACCCAAGTTTGCCCTGTTGCTGATGGCGTACTTATTATTCCCGAAAACCACACCCGCAACACTTTTTACTTTGAGAATCTTTTTGCATTACAAAGCATCTTAGAAAACGCTGGTTACGAAGTACATATTGGTTCAATGAACCCTGACTTAAATGCGCCCATGTTGGTTGAGCTTCCTTCTGGAAACGTTTTAGTGCTAAAGCCGCTGATTCGTGATGGTAACCGTGTTGGAGTTGAAAACTTTTTTCCGTGTGCCGTATTATTAAATAATGACCTTTCTTCAGGCCGTCCAGAAATTCTTGAAGGCATTGAACAAACCTTACTTCCACCAATGGAACTAGGTTGGGCAAACCGCTATAAAACCGAACACTTTGCACATTATTCAGATGTCACTAAATCGTTTGCAGAGCTTATTGATATTGATCAATGGCTAATTAATCCAACCTCTATTCCTTGTGGCCCTATCAACTTTAAAGATAGAACAGGCATTGAAGATTTAGCCCAAACTGTTAGCCAAGTTATTGAAGAAACGCAGCGTTATTACGATACTTACAGCATTCAGTGCAAACCTTTTGTAATTGTAAAATCAGACAGTGGCACTTACGGCATGGCCATTATGTCTGTAAACAGTTCTGATGACATTCTTAACTTAAACCGAAAACAACGTAATAAAATGGCCTCGGTTAAAGAAGGCTTACAAGTCGAGCAAATGCTAGTACAAGAAGGTGTGTACACTTATGAAACCATTGAAGAAGCCGTAGCTGAACCCGTGGTTTATATGATTGGCAGCCAAGTGATTGGTGGTTTTTACCGTGTGCACACAGGTAAAACAGCGACTGATAACTTAAATTCACCTGGTATGCATTTTGAGCCACTTTCATTTGAAGACGCTTGTGTGTTACCTGATGAAAATCAAAAACCCGATGCTAGCCCTAATCGTTTTTACGCTTATGGTGTTATTGCACGTTTAGCTTTATTAGCGGCTGCTAGAGAAATTGCGGCCTCTAAAGGTGAATTACCCGGTATTAACGAAATATAACCCCGTAACAACATCTAAAATCCAAATCATTGTTAGACCTTTATTCAAAAAGGTCTTATTGTTATATTCAAAAGTAAAAGGAAGAATACATGGCCTACCGTGTTGGTATTGTAATGGACCCTATTTCTGGGATTAAACCTCACAAAGACAGCTCGTTTGCCATGCTTTTAGAAGCACAACGCCGTGGCCATGAACTGGTTTATATGCAACCTGAAGACCTGTATTTAAAAAATGGTCAAGCGTTTGCCGTCACCAGCGAACTCAAAGTTTGGGATCGCCCTAAAGATGAACAATTTTATGGGTTTGGCGCATCTAATGATATCGCCTTAAATACCTTAGATATTATTCTTATACGTCAAGATCCGCCTTTTACCAATGACTATCTGTACAGCACGCATATTTTAGAACAAGCAGAAGCTGAAGGCGTTTTAGTGGTAAACAAACCGCAAAGCCTGCGTGATGCCAATGAAAAACTATTTGCGAGCTGGTTTCCACAATGTATACCGCCCACTTTAGTTACCGCTTCTGCTGATAAACTTAAAGCCTTTATACAAGACCATCAAGACACCATTTTAAAACCGCTTGATGCAATGGGTGGCGCTTCTATTTTTAGAGTACGCCATGACGACCCAAATATTAATGTCATAATTGAAACCATGACCGATCATGGCAAACATCACATTATGGCACAAACCTATTTACCTGAAATTAAAGCGGGTGATAAACGTATTTTACTCATTAATGGTGAACCCATAGATTACACCCTAGCCAGAATACCTGCCCAAGGCGAAACCCGTGGCAATATTGCGGCGGGCGGCACGGGCGTGGGTATGGAAATTACTGAACGCGAACGTTGGTTATGCCAACAAATTGCGCCAACCCTTAAAGCCAAAGGGTTATATTTTGTAGGTTTAGATGTGATTGGCGATTACATTACAGAAATTAATGTCACCAGCCCAACCTGTATTCGTGAATTAGATAGCCAATTTCATTTAAATATTTCTAGCGTGTTATTTGATTGTTTAGAAGCACAAATCACTGCAAAACAACCGCTAAACAACCGCTAAATAACCTTTTAATAGCGGTTAAATTGAATTATTTTTTAAATTTACCAGGCCTGGTAAATCACATTTTTTATTTTAAATTCAAAGCTAAAGCACTTACTTTAGTTATCACTTTATATAGTCAAGACAATAAAAAGGGGATTCAGTAGAATCCCCTTTTTTATTACAGACTATAGGTTCTAGCCGTTAATGTAAAAGCGTTCTTTCAAGCTCTCCTAAAGCGTCATCAAGTTGCTCAGTTACCGTAACAAACTCAACAACTAATTCATCAATCAGTTCCATTTTCTCTACCGTTAAAGCACCTTTACTACGAGTATCTAAAACCGTTTTAACGGCATTATGTTGACGAGAATGTAAATCTTCAATATTACGCCACACGCTTGATTTTTCTATTGACGAATCTGCCGCGGCTATTTTCTGTAAAGCATGACCAACGGCACATTGGGTTTCATCAACCCCTGTTGTTTCATCAAAAGGCACATCCACACCATTTAAATAAGATTGCGCAGTAATGCGCCATAAACGCATTTCTTGTCTAATTTCATCTAAATTTACGCCATAAATACTTTGATTTCCCAAGTTACTTCCAGATTTTACTTGGCTATTCATTTTAAATTTTTCAACTTCGTGGTTCAGCATATCAGCTTGATCATTTAAGCCTAATGCAGTTGCAGATGCTTCCTCTACCAACGCCGCATTGCTTTGTAAATTATTGTCTAGGGTTTCAATGGCATTGGCAATCTGGCTTACGTTTCTTTGCTGTTCAGTAATGGAAACCACCACCTCTGACAAGGTGGTACTTATTTGAGAAACGCCTTCATCCACTTCATTAAATACCGCATGCGTTGCTTGTACTTTTTCTGAACCTTCACGTACTTTATGGCCAGACTCTTGAATCAAGGTTTTAATATCTTTAGCCGCGTCGGCCGATTTACCCGCCAAGTTTCGAACTTCACCTGCCACAACCGCAAAACCACGCCCGTGTTCACCTGCTCTGGCCGCTTCTACTGCTGCATTTAAAGCCAATAGATTGGTTTGAAAAGCGATACCATCGATTAAACCAATAATGTCTTCAATTTTGCCTGATGTATCGGCGATACTTTGCATCGCTTCAATAGAATCATTCATGGCAACGCGTGCATTACCATTAAGCGCCATGGCATTATTTGCCAGTTGTGCCACTGTATTTAATGAATCGCTATTTTCTGCCTGCATATCGTTAATAATATTCATACTGGCATTAACCTCTTGAAGCGTGGCCGCTGCCATTTGAGTGCGTTCCGATAAATCACTGGCCGCATCCGAAGACTCTTTTGCAGACTGCAATGTGGCGTTAGATACGTCTTTAATTTGCAACATAATGCTACTTAAATTATCTAAAGAAACGTTGGTTGCGCCTTTCATGGCATCAAGCGTTCCACCCAGTGGTTTTTCAATGCGCCCGCGCATATCGCCATTTGCTAGGTTTACTAATATTTTCACCATATCGCCAATGGCGTTATTTAAACTGGCTAATAGGTTATTAATATTGGTTGCTGAATATAGATAAAAGCCATCTAAACCTTCCGTATCAATGGTAATATCCATATGCCCTTTTGCGGCAATATTTAACGCATTGTCTAAGGTTTTTTCTACCTTACGTTGCTGTGTTAAATCTGTCCATTCAAGTACGGCACCAATACACTCTTTATGTTCATTTAAAACTGGCGTTTTAACGGCTCTAATGACCAGGCCTGCTAAATTAAATTCTTTATCTACCATTTCCATAGAATCGTTACTAAACAAGTCTTTTGTCGCTTCTGATTCATTAAATAACAGAACAGAACGTTCTGTTAATGTATCGGCATTAAAGTCGCGATATTGCGATGAGAACGCAGTAGAGTTTTTAATAAAAAATTGTTTAAGCGCCTGATTATAAAAAATAATTTTATTTTCTTTATTTACAACCATAACAAAAGTTGAAGCATTATCTAAGGCGGTAGTTAAACGCAAGTTGTAATTAAGTTGCGCTCGATTGTCTTCGTAACTCGCCCCCATTTGTACCTGCATTTTCTTAATTTCGCCGGCTAATTCAGCCACCCAAGTACTGCCTTTTGTGTCTGTTTGCTTACTAAAATCGCTCTCGGCCATGGCCTTTAATAAAGTAGAAAAGCTATTAATGCGTTTTTTTAACTGGCTTCTAACAAACAATGCATACATAAAAAACATGGCCATAATTGCTAATTGAAGCCACCATTGAATACTCAGCATTCCCAATGCATCAAGCGTACCAGCAACACTCATCATCACAATCATGCCCACCAAAATGAGCATAGGGTCAAAATGATTAATCAAACATAGACGACTATTTAACGTTTGTACAAAACCATCTTTAATTGAAACTTTTCCGCTTTCTATCTGTTTATAAAGCGCCATACCTGAGGTTTTTTGTGCATTTGAAATACCACGACGTACTGATAAATAACCAACGACCGCACCATTTTCACGAATCGGTGATATATTGGCCTCTACCCAGTAATATTCTCCACCTTTACAACGGTTTTTTACCAGCTGCACCCACGGTTTATCTGCTTGAATGGTTCGCCATAAATCTTTAAATACCGCTTTAGGGACATCAGGATGACGCATAATACTATGCGGTTGGCCAATTAATTCTTCGCGCGAATAACCGCCAATACGCACAAACGCATCGTTAACATAGGTAATCGTACCGTTAAGATCGGTTTTTGAAACTATCGTCGTTCCTTCTTCTACGTGTCTTTCTATATCAACAACCATTCTATCCATGAGGCATTCCTAATATACGTTTGTAACTAAATTGAGTTTGAGCTATCCGGCCCGTTTTACATACTTGCAATAAAAGCACTATCTATACCAAATTTGCCTTTCTAAAAAAACGGCATATCATAGTTGCCTAAAAAAAGAGTAATATTCTTTGCCATGCGTTTTACTCTATATCCTAAATTACTTTAAGGTTAGTCACACCATTATGCTATTCAATATTCAAAAGCCCAGGTCACTATTCATATTTGTACATATATTTAACAACCTTTTATTAGCAAACATTAAGGGTTATCTCACTATGTTGCTCGTTATGATGGCAATGGTGTTATTAAGTGGCTGTGGTCAAGATAAACTCCCCGCAACAAAGGGGTCGTTAATTGTATTTGGCACCTATGTTGAAATTATTGTATATGACAAAGATACTCAAAGTGCCACTAAAGCCATTGCGCAAGTCGAAGACACTTTTAAGGTCATGCACAAAGAATGGCATGCTTGGGAAAAAGGCGGCATTGTTAGTAAAATAGATCAAGCTATTAAAAAACAAAAACCGATTGAAGTGGCAACATCGGTTAAAGATTTTATTGTTAAATCTCAGCAACTCAGCCAAGAGAGCCAAGGTTTATTTGACCCTGGAATTGGTAGCTTAATTGGTCTTTGGGGCTTTCATTCCGAAGAGTGGAAAGGCCCGCCGCCAAGTCAACAAAAGATACAGGCCTGGTTAAAAAGCAGACCTAGCATTGCGGATATCTCTTTTAAAGGTAATGTATTAACCAGTTCAAATAAAGACGTAAGATTAGACTTTGGCGGTAATGCTAAAGGTTTAGCCATTGATATTGCTTTGGCCACTTTAGAAAAAGCAGGCGTTCAAAATGCGCTTGTAAGTATTGGTGGCGATATGAAAGTCATTGGAAATAAAAATCACCAGCCTTGGTCAATTGGGATTGAAGACCCAAAAAACCCACAAGCCGCTATTGCTCAAATATCGTTAAATAGTGGTGAAAGTATTGTGACTTCTGGTACATACCAACGTTATTTTGATTGGAAAGGTCAACGTTATTCACATATTTTAGACCCAAACACAGGCTACCCTGCCGAAAGTTTTTCGTCGGTTACCGTTATTCATCCCGATGCCATTACCGCAGATTCCGCCGCAACCGCATTATTAATTGCTGGCCCAAAAAATTGGCAATCGATTGCTAAATCAATGGGCGTAACCCAAGCTCTTTGTATTGACCAAGCGGGTAAAATGTACCAAACCCCTGCAATGGCAAAACGCATTAAACTTTTACAGTAACCATTTGACCAATTTGTGAGTAAAAATCTATAAATATTTTTACTCACAATTACGTTTCGCACCTATTTCATTAAATAGTCTCTGCTATAATCCGCTATATGAATCAAATGCAAACGCTAGAACATCATTTTCTTATTGCCATGCCCGCCTTGGAAAACAGCTGGTTTGAAAAAACCGTGATTTACATGGTAGAAGACAATGAACATGGCTCAATGGGACTGGTAATAAATCTCCCCCATAAAAACCTCAATATTAGAGAGTTGCTTGAGCATTTTGATTTGCCAATAAGCGAAAGTAGCGAACACTTAAATAACAATGTGTTAATTGGCGGCCCTGTTGATTTAGAGCGTGGATTTATTTTGCATGATTCACACGGAGAATGGAAAAGTTCAATGGACTTGCCTGACAATATTAGCATGACAGTGTCAGAAGACTTTTTAGATGCTTTAAGCATGAATCAAGCCCCCAATAATTTTCTTGCCTGTTTAGGTTTTGCAGGTTGGGAGCCTGGTCAACTGGCGCAAGAAATTCAAGACAACAGCTGGCTAACCATTCCTTTTAACCATACATTACTGTTTGAAACCCCAATTGATAAACGCTGGGAAGTTGCTTTAGGCACTTTAGGCATTTCTCCTGAATTTTTAAGTTCGGAAGCTGGTCATGCCTAATAAAAGTCAAAACAATAAATCTCAAAATACTAAGCCCGATGGCGTCATTATCGGTTTTGATTTTGGTCTACGTCGTATTGGCGTTGCCATTGGGCAAACGATTAGCCAAACCGCAAGCCCAGAAACCATTGTAAACAGTAAAGATGGCAAACCCGATTGGGAGCATATCAGCAAGCTGTTTGAACAGTGGCAACCTGTCGCCATTGTTGTGGGCTTACCTATGCGTTTAGATGGTAGCGAGCAAGCATTAACGCAGCCCGCCAGAAAGTTTGGTCAACGTCTTAATGGTCGTTACCAACGCCCTGTGTTTTATATTGAAGAACAACTCAGCTCTATTGAAGCTGAACAGCGAGGCTTAAAGCAAAAACACATTGACGACCACGCCGCACAAATTTTATTAGAAAACTGGTTACAAACAATCTAATGTTTGTAAATTCTGCAAGCATTTTAAAATGAGACTTTATCATGACCGAACTTGATATTGATGTTCAAAAATTAATTACCCAAATCTGTGAAGAGATTCAACAAAAACCCATGTTTAGCCAATCACCTAAAATGATTGGTATTCGTACAGGTGGCGAATGGGTTGCCCAAAAACTGCATCAACAACTTAATTTACCAGATGAACTTGGTGTAATTGATATCTCATTTTACCGCGACGATTTTTCTAAAATGGGGTTAAACCCAACGGTAAAGCCGTCCAATATTCCTTGGGATATTGAGAACCAACATATTATTTTAGTCGACGATGTTCTATTTACAGGCCGTACCACACGTGCCGCCCTTAATGAAATCTTTGATTTTGGCCGCCCAGCCAGTGTTACCTTAGTTACGCTACTTGACCGTAGAGGTTGTCGCGAATTGCCGTTTCAGGCAGATATAGTCGGGTCAAGCATAGAGTGTCGCCAAACCATAAAATTAACTGGGCCAGACCCATTAAAAGTGACAATTGTAGAAAACGATGAGGAAACGGCATGAGTGCAAAATTAGCTGGCCCCAATATTCAGCTAAATGAACTGGGCAAACTCAAACACTTTATAACGCTAGAAGGCTTAAAAGCGCACCATCTTACTGAGATTTTAGACACCGCTGAATCGTTTATTAACCCGGTAAGCAATGAAATTAAAAAAGTGCCTTTGCTGCGTGGTAAAAGCATTATGAACTTGTTTTTTGAACCAAGCACTCGCACACGTACCACGTTTGAAATTGCAGAACGTCGTCTTTCTGCCGATGTAGAAAGCCTAGACATTCAAACCTCCGCCACCAAAAAAGGGGAATCGCTGCTTGATACTCTGTGGAACTTACAAGCCATGCAAGCCGATATGTTTGTTATTCGCCATTCCGAAAGTGGCGCCGCACACTTTTTCTCGCAGCATGTTGCCCCGCATGTACATGTTGTAAATGCCGGAGATGGCCAGCACGCCCACCCAACTCAAGCCATGTTAGACATGTATACCATTCGCAAACATAAAGGCGATGTCTATGATTTAACCGTTGCCATTATTGGTGATGTTTTGCATTCACGAGTGGTACGTTCACAAATCCAAGCCTTAAGTATTTTAGAAGCACGTGAAATTCGCGTTATTGGCCCTAAAACCCTTATGCCAGAATCACCCGAAGCAATGGGCGTGCATGTTTATCACGATATGGAAGAAGGCCTAAAAGATGTCGATGTAGTGATTATGGTTCGTTTACAAAACGAGCGAATGACCAGTGCCTTAATTCCAAGTGAAAAAGAGTTTTTTAAACTCTACGGCTTAACTGAAAAACGCCTTGCTTTAGCCAAACCCGATGCCATTGTCATGCATCCAGGCCCTATAAATCGAGGCGTAGAAATTGATTCTGCCGTGGCCGATGGCCCGCAATCGGTTATTTTAGAACAGGTTACGTACGGCATTGCGGTACGTATGGCGGTTATGTCTATTTTAATGAGCAACGCTGCACAACTAGCACAACACAAATTAGAACAAGAACAACAAGCCACGTTAGATTTAGTTGATGAATTAACAACGGCGGAGGATACGCTGTGAGACACATTATAAAAAACGGACGTATCATTGATCCAGGCCAAAATATTGATAAAGTGACTAACCTATATTTATCACGCGGTAGAGTGGTGGCCATTGGTGATGAATTACCAGAAGGTTTTACCCCAGACCAAGAAATTGATGCTTCTGGTAAATGGATTTTACCAGGCCTGGTAGATTTACAAGCACGTTTAGGAGAACCTGGTAGCTCATTTGCAGGTAGCATAGAAACTGAAACAAAAGCCGCTGTATCTGGTGGAATCACCAGTATTTGTTGCCCTCCTGATACCGCCCCCGTTAATGATTCGCAAGCGGTTACTGAACTTATTCAACGCCGCGCTCGTCAAGCGGCTACCGCATTTGTTATGCCAATTGGTGCCTTAACACAAGGTTTAGAAGGCGAGCGATTAAGTAATTCCTACTCGCTTAAACAAGCGGGATGCATTGCCTTAAGCCAAGCTAATAAATCTATCCAAAACTCATTAACCCTTAAAAATGCTTTAGAGTACAACGTCACCATTGGTTTACCCATTATGTTGCGCTGTGAAGACAAGCAACTTAAAAACTCCGGTGTGGCACACAGTGGCCCAGTCAGTTCTCGTTTAGGTTTGCCCGAAATTCCACCCGCAGCAGAAACGGCGGCTTTGGCTCGTGATTTAATTTTGGTTGAAGAGTCTGGCGTTAAAGCCCACTTTTCACAGATTTCTTGCGCTCGTTCTGTTGAGTTAATTGCAGACGCTAAAAAACGTGGTCTGCCTGTCACTTGCGATGTAGCGATTCACCAACTTCTTTTATCTGAAATGGATTTATTAGGTTTTAACAGCCTATTTAATGTATCGCCACCTCTGCGTAGCATGCAAGATCAACAAGCATTAATTGCTGGGGTAAAATCGGGCGTCATTGATGCTATTGTGAGTGACCATACTCCACTAGAAAAAGATGCCAAACTGTTACCATTTGGTGAGAGCGCACCTGGTATTAGTGGTTTTGAAACCTTATTGGCTTTATTGCTTAAGTTGGTTGAAAATAAACAGCTTGATCTTATTACCGCTATTCGTGCAGTCACCCAAACCCCTGCAGAAATCATTGGTTGCCAAACTGGCTCACTCGTACCTGGTAGCTCAGCCGATTTATGTATTGTTGATCCAGAAGCCATTTGGACATTAGACACTAAAACCATGATTAGCGAAGGTAAAAACACCCCCTTTGCAGGCTGGGAATTTATTGGGCAAGTTGAGCAAACCTTTTTTCAAGGTCGCCCTGTTTACCGTAATAACCAAGTTTAACCAAAGCAAATTACGGTTATTTAATGGCAACCGAACTGAATATTCAGCTTCCTATTCAACAATCGCAACAAGCCAATGGCTTTTGGCTTGTTTCTTTGTCTTTACAAGATAATTTGGGCTTAGCCAATGCAATAGGCTCAGCTTTTTATTTGGAACAAGCGCCGGATATCAAACTGGTTTTATTTCAATATGCCAGTGATAATCTAGCGAATCACTATCAATTTTTAAGCTTGCAAGAACTGCCTAAAACCCTTTTTACCAGGCCTGGTAAATTGCTGTGTAACTCAAACCTAGCTTTTAACATACCATTTAAAAACCAACCATTATTGATTTTAGCCAATGATTTAGCCATGGCCAATGCATTTGCATTAGCAAAGCATTCTACAAATCAACAGAGCAGCCAACGAGCGAATCATAAGGAATCAGAACCGACTATTGTTGGCTTGCATAGCCAAACGGCGTTTCCATTTGTATTAAAACCTGCACGCTATTTAATGCCAAATATGCCTGCTGAGGCGATTGGCGCTTGTACCTTATTAGAAGATTGGAAAATACAAAATCGTTTATCCTCTTCAATGGGTTTACCTGGTTGTTTTGAGGGTGAACTGCCTGATCTGTTTGAATATTGGGCAAAATCTATGCACAAGTCTTCCAGTAATTTAGAACAAATACCGTGGCAAATTATTCTATTTACTGATGATATTGATACGCAAAAAAAATGCCTGCAAATTAGCCAATCTTACAACTGGTTAACATTACAGGCATATTTAATCTAAAAACAACTTTAAAACAATCGCTTAACGATCTACTAACCGCCTATTAACGATCTAATTGCTCAATAGAATGTGCTTTTTTACGCATTTTATTCGCTAACTTTTCCACTTCTTTAGTGGTAGTGTGCAAAACATTTTCTGCCGTTGCGCCCAAAGCCGCTTCAACCAAAATTTGTAACTCTTCTAAGCTCTCTGTACCTAAAGCTTTTTTTTGTTCTTTCGTTAGACTTTTCTTAAAAGCCTCTACGACTTTATAAGCGTGCTTGTTAATTTTCATTATTTGGTCTCCTTTTATTCAAGGTTAAATTCATACATACATTTGCTGTGCGGTCTTCTTAGATAAGACCGCATTTAAAGGCAATTAGTCGTACTGAAAAATATCTGCGCCAGAACTCACAATTAATGGGTCTGGTTGACCAACCACATCTTCGTCTTTGCCGTCATAAGGGATATTGCTCAAGACATGACGCATGGCTTCTAATCGTGCACGTTTTTTATCGTTAGATTTTACAACGGTCCAAGGAGCGTGATTTGTATTGGTATAGAAAAACATATCTTCTTTGGCTCTGGTGTAATCATCCCAACGGTCTAAAGAGGCTAAATCCATTGGGCTTAATTTCCACTGCTTTAAAGGATCTGTTTTACGTGCATTAAAACGTCTTAATTGCTCTTTACGCCCTACTGAAAACCAAAACTTCATAATACGCACACCGTCTGCCACTAACATACGTTCAAACTCTGGTGCTTGGTGCATAAACAACGTGTATTCTTGAGGTTTACAAAAACCCATTACACGTTCTACGCCAGAACGGTTATACCAAGAACGGTCAAATAAAACCATTTCACCAGCCGTTGGCATATTTTCAATATATCGCTGAAAATACCACTGACCTTTTTCAATTTCACTTGGTTTATCTAATGCCACCACTCTCGCTCCACGCGGGTTAAGGTGTTCCATCATGCGTTTAATTGTGCCACCTTTTCCTGCGGCATCTCGACCTTCAAACACCAATACAATGCGTTCGTCGTTTTCTTTAACCCATTTTTGTAACTTTAAAAATTCTATTTGTAATGAACGCTTTATCTCTTCATATTCTTTACGATTAATCTTATCTGTATACGGATAATTACTCTCACTCGACTTGACTTTCTTCACCCTAACCTCCTTATTTAATACTGGGATGTCTTGTTATTTCTTACTTTAACTATACTCTTATTTACGCATCTTTAAAGCGACAGCCTTTGAATTCTAAGCAATAAAATTGATTAAAGACAATTTACAACACGCAAACTTAAAACAGGGTATTTAAATCGCTATTGTAGAGATGTAACATAAAAATTCCGTGAACAAAAAAATACATTAAAATGTCTAAAACAATCACTAAATCAATTTGGAGTTTACGTGGCAAATAGTATTGAAAACCGTTATCAAGACGTTAAAAATAGAATTGACCAGGCCTGTAAAAAAGCCAACCGACCTTTACAATCTGTGCAACTTTTAGCGGTCAGTAAAACCAAACCTATTGAAGACATACAGGCTCTTTCTAAAATTGGTCAACAATCTTTTGGTGAAAATTATTTACAAGAATCCCTAGCTAAAATTGAGATTTGTCCTGAGTTAGAGTGGCATTTTATTGGCCCTATTCAATCAAATAAAACCAAGCCCATTGCAGAACACTTTCAGTGGGTGCACAGTGTTGATCGTTTAAAAATTGCCCAACGACTCAGCCAACAACGCCCTGCTGACTTACCTAAATTAAATATTTTGCTTGAAGTGAATATTAGTAATGAAGAATCAAAGGCTGGGTTTACAGTTGATGAGGTTTTAGAACTGGCACCACAAATTGCTGATTTACCCAATTTACAGCTACGTGGATTAATGGCCATTCCGCAAATAGCCAAAACCGAAGCAGAACAACGTGTGCCATTTGCCAAAATGCGCGCATTACTTGAACAAATTCAACAAGCACACCCTGATTGGCCGTTTGATACCTTATCAATGGGCATGTCTGGTGATTTAGAAGCCGCTATTTTGGAAGGGGCAACCATTGTGAGAATTGGTACCGATATTTTTGGCGCTAGAGATTATTCAAAATAACTCAATTAAAACCTTGTTTTGAAATTGACCACGAAGACACGAAGATTTAAGATAATTAATCAGATTTTATTCAATATTGAAAACGATTAAATATCTTAGCTACCATTCATATTCTCAACGGTTAAAGGGTAAAGGTAAATTTTACTCATTTAGCTCTTCGCTAGGCTCTTGGTTTGCGGTTACTGGCTCAGTAATGTCGGCATTAGCGGGTGGTTCATCTGTATTTTGTGCCATTTGGCTTAGTTGTTCATGAAACGCTTTAACTCTTTCTATCCAGCCCATTTTATTGTCTTGTTCTGGAAAACGTTGTGCCGTTACTTCGCCCATTAACTCGTCTAAGGTTTCTTGGGCGTTTTCAAACTGTTCATTTAACTTGGTAATTGTGTCTTGCCATTGTTGTAAATAAGCAGGTAAATCACCCATATTTACACCATACTCTTCAGCCACATCGCTAGTATTTTCCGCTTCTGTTTGTTGTTGAACACCACTATATTCTGCCAAAGCGGCTTGTTGATAACGGGTTGATTGGCTTTCGGTTTGCGTTAAATTTAAACTCAAACTGTCTAGCTGACCATAATCAATCTCTAACTCAACAGCTTGTTGCAACGCTTGTTCAATATTGCCATCAAAAAACTGACTGGCTAAAGAATCCACTTGTTCAAAAACGTCATAAATCGCTTCAAGTTCATCGTCATTTAAATCGCCCGTTACGGCAAAACCAAACTGCTCTTTAAATTGTGTGCTTTCCATGGCTTGTTTACTTTCAAAATAACGCACCCCACTTGGACTATTTTCATTTGATTGAGCCGATTGCATTTGTTGATACGACTGATATTGTGCGTACAACTGTTTAAAATCAACATTAACCGTATCACCCTCTTTAGTGGTCAATTGCAAACTCATGGTTTCGCTGTATTGGTAACTGCGCTCAATACTAGACATTTGCAACGCCGCCATGCTCGCTTGTTTACTGGCGGAATAGTCTGTGTCATTAGCGTTTTGTGTTGTATTAGACTGTGGCGCAGATTGCTGTGTATTAAAAGTGGGGGTTGACCCCGAATCTACTAGGCCTGGTAATTTTTTATTTGAACGATTGTGCGTATCTAACAGTGAAGATAATTGCGGGTTTTCTAAAATACTGGCCATAAACCTATCCTTTTTAACCGATAACAAGTGCTTTACTTATCTATACAGAGCTACGCATACAGCGCTATGTACGCAGATATAGTCAAAACTTTCTTACCGATTCTTATTTGTAGATAATTTCATTCACTCATTCTGTCAATATCAACCATTCGGGTGATTTACAAAATACGGGTTATCTCTTTATATACTCACTATAACGACCAATCTAAATTTATCTTTAGACGCCATTTATTTATCAGAGTTTAACGTTTTACTAGGCCTGGTATGTCCTATGGTTATTTATGGCTTTATTAACATAGAGACCTTTGCACGAGTAAAGGTCTTATAAGATAAAACTCGTTTTGAGTTGAAATTATTTAGAATCAATTTTATCCACAACTCTTAACAGCAATATTTGACGAAACCTAAATATAGGCCTGAAATAGAAGTAAGAGAACAAAGGAGTTTTTATGAACATATTTTCTTGGAGAATGTTCCTTACATTTTTACCCGTGTTATTTGCCAGCTTTTTAGGTGGCTGTGGTGGTGGAAGCGATGAAGCACCAGCTCCATCTACAGTTTATTTATCGGTACAAGATCAAACGGCTGTTTTTGACGCCACATCTATTGATGTGACCATTTCTTTATCTGCTACTTCAGCTGATACGATTACAGTAGATTATGCAACGAATGATGGTACTGCCGTGGCAACTACGGATTATACCGCTCAAAATGGTGAGTTAACTTTTGCACCAGGTGAAACATCTAAAACTATTTCCATTGCATTAATTAATGGTAGAGATACCTCAACAACAAAAATATTCACTATTGACTTATCCAACCCTATTAATGCAACTATTTCAGATGCTCAAGCGGAGGTTTCTTTGCTGGATCCTGTCCATAGTGCAATGTTTGACAACCCTGCATACTCGGCTAGTTGGGGTACTAAAGGCGTTTTTACCGATGCAAATACGTGTGCATCATGCCACACCGGTACCTCTGGAATAATGGAATTCAATAGCCAAGATATTAGCCCTCCAACCCAATGGAAACACAGCGTTATGGCACACGCTTTAAATGACCCCTACTACAATGCGGTAGTGGAAGAGGAAGTTCATATATTTCCAGATAAACAAGTCTTTATCGAAGATACCTGTTTACGTTGTCATGCTCCAATGGCTTCTACCTATGCTCACCAAACGGGTACAGGATTAGTTACAGATCCAACAACACTACTTGCCGACGGTGGTTATCCTTTTGCCACCGCCATGTCAGACCCACATGCTCGTGAAGGTATTTCTTGTACGGCTTGTCATCAAATACAAGATCCTACAACAACTGACCCAACAAAAACGGCTGACGAAAATTTATTAGCGAGTATGAGTGGCCATTACACAATCAAATCTGCTAGTGAGAATAATGGCAGTGATCCTAAAATCTTTGGCCCATTCACTCCAATGGGGCAGGCCATGCAGAACAACACCATTTATGAACCAAAATATGCCTCCCATATTAGTGAATCTACCATGTGCGCCACCTGTCACAATCTATATACGCCTACTCTAGACTTAAATGGTAATCTTCATCTAGTCAATGGCAACGTGGCTCAATTTCCAGAACAAACACCTTACTGGGATTGGCTTAACAGTGATTATTCAAATCCTACAACGGGAAAAACTTGTCAGGCTTGCCATATGGCTGAACCATCCGACACGAGTTACATGACCCCTGTAACGACAAGACCATCTTCTGCTCCTGATCACGGAAACTTTTCGGTCCATGAATTTGTTGGTGGCAACAGCTATCTATTAGGAGTATTAAAAACCTACATGGATACACTGGGGATTTCCGATAAAACAACGGAAGCAGGTTTTGACGAAAAAATTGCACAAAGCAAATCCATGCTGCAATCAGCTGCAAATTTAGAAGTCACTTCCTCTTTCGACGGAGGAACTAAAACCTTAAGCGTGCCAGTCACTATCACCAACTTAACGGGGCATCGTTTACCGGCTAGTTTTCCTTCGCGACGTATGTGGGTACACTTAACTGTCATTGACTCTAATACCAATACCTCAATATTTGAGTCTGGAGCAGTGGATGCTTCAGGCAATCTTGCTAAAGATACCAACTTTATCCAAAGCCAATGCTTAGCAATCAACAAAGAAACAGGTTTTAACTCTTTGACTAATGGATGTTATGAGCCCCATCATACTGAGATCAACGATGCTAATCAGGTTCAAATTTACGAACCTGTTCTAGGGGATGTCAATGGTGATATCACTCATGTGTTATTGCATGCCAATGAATATATAAAGGACAATCGTATTCCACCAATTGGCTGGACTTTAGCAAATCGTCATCCAAATCCAGTAACGACTGGACAGTATGACGATGATGTAACAGGATTAGCGGTTACCGACACCAACTTTGCTACTGGCAAAGATGGCGCTGGATCAGATGGTAAAGATACGGTGACCTACAATATAGATACGACTGGATTTACAGGCCCATTCAATATTCAGGTAGAACTGCTTTACCAGAGCATTCGTCCGAGTTTTGTTTATGGCATGCATGCCGACGATATCGAACATGGAGGCATCAATGGTGAAAGCCACGTACGTCGATTTAAATATATGTATGAACAAACACCTCCAACACCTGAGCTTCTCGCCTCTAAAAGCATTACTCAATAGAGATTGCTGAAAACCAATAGCTTCACACAGAAGCTTTTAAAAAGACACCGCGATAAAGCGGTGTTTTTATTTCAAGTATCCAAATAAAAATCACCAGGCCTGTCCATTTAAAACAAACAGCTAAATCTCACGAATCTTACTGTTGGCTTAGGCTATTTTTTTGATGTTAATCCTTTATAATAGCTAAACATTCAAAAATCGATCAATGGATTTCTTAAACATGCATGCAACTATCTGTTTTATTGGCGCTGGAAATATGGCGCAAAGTCTTATTGGGGGCTTAATTGCCAGTGGCTATGATAAACAAAACATTATTGCTTCTGACCCTACTCAAACCAGCCGTAATGCTATTACCGAAAAATTTGGTATTAAAACTTTTGCCGATAACGCTCAGGCCGTTTTACAAGCAGATATTGTTGTTTTAGCCGTTAAACCACAAATTTTAGAACCCGTTTGCCAAACCATTATTAATTCAGTTAAAAGCAAACAGCCACTGATTATTTCAATTGCCGCGGGCATTCGTTCAAAAGACATTAATCGCTGGTTAGGTGGCCAAATAGCGATTGTACGCACCATGCCAAACACCCCTGCTCTTATTCAAACCGGAGCAACGGGACTATTTGCCAATGACCACGTAAGCAATGAACAAAAAAGCCAAGCCGAACATATTTTACGTGCGGCCGGTATTACGGTTTGGGTGAATGAAGAATCTAAACTTGATGCGGTAACCGCATTATCTGGCAGTGGTCCTGCTTACTATTTTTTATTTATGGAAGCCATGGAACAAGCAGGTCAACAATTAGGGTTAGATGAAAAAACCGCGCATATACTTACCCTACAAACGGCGTTAGGTGCTGCTAAAATGGCATTAGAAAGCCATCAAGATTTTGCGTCTTTACGTCAAAATGTTACCTCTCCTAACGGCACTACAGAAAAAGCCATACAAAGTTTTTTAGCTGACGGTTTACCAGAAACCATTGCCAAAGCAATGCAATCGGCTCAACACCGAGCAGTTGAATTAGCGGATGAACTTGGAGGAAAAGCGTAATGGAATTAGCATCACCCATTGGACAAGGCGGTTTATTTTTTCTGCAGTTTGTAACTGGCATTGTTATTTTTATTCTTATGTTACGTTTTTTACTGCGTGCTACCTATGCCGATTGGCATCACCCAATTGTTCAATTTATTGCCAAAGTAAGTAACCCAATTTGTGCGCCATTTAACACCTTTTTACCAGCAAAAGGCCGTTGGGATTGGTCTGCGATTTTAACTGCCGTGGTTATTCAAGCGTTATTTGTTGCGCTTATTGGTTATTTAACCGCACGAAGTTTTAGCATACCTTTTATGGCTCTAGCCGCCTTTACAGAAGTAGCAAACCAACTGCTCGATATGATGTTTTGGTTAATTATTATTCAAGCCATTTTGAGCTGGATTTCACCTGGTTACAATCCAAACACCGCATTGTTTGACCAACTTACACAACCCATTTTGGCACCTTTTAGACGTTTTATTCCACCTATGGGTGGCATTGATTTAACGCCCATTGCGGCTATTTTAGCCATTAAGCTTTTTCAAATTGTGGTATTGGGTTCAATTACTCAAGTCGCCCAGCAAATGATAGGTTAGTTGTTTCATGAGTCAAACATTAGGAGTTATCACTCCACAATCATTAAGCATTGAAACCCCATTAGAGTTGGTAAGTGGTTCGGTTTTACCTCGTTATGACTTAACCTATGAAACCTATGGTCAATTAAATGCCGATGCCTCTAATGCCATTTTAGTCTGCCATGCATTAAGTGGTGACCATCATGTAGCAGGTTTAGATGCTGATGGTAAAAAGGGTTGGTGGGATGGCTATATTGGCCCTGGAAAACCCATAGATACCAATGAGTTTTTTGTAGTTTGTTCTAACAATCTTGGTGGCTGTAGAGGGAGCACTGGGCCAACCAGTATTAACCCAGAAACAGGCAAAGTGTATGGGCCTGATTTTCCAATGGTGACTTGTCGTGACTGGGTACAAACTCAAAATGAACTACGCAAGCATTTAGGTATTGAGCAATGGGCCGCCTTACTAGGCGGTTCAATGGGCGGCATGCAAGTGATGCAATGGGCCATTGATTACCCTGACAAACTTCGCCATGCTTTAGTCATAGCGGCCGCACCTAAATTATCGGCACAAAATATTGCGTTTAATGAAGTGGCTAGACGTGCCATTATGTCTGATCCCGCTTTTCATGATGGTCGTTATTTAGAAAACGATACCATTCCAAAACAAGGGTTAGCTTTGGCCCGTATGTTAGGCCATTTAACCTATTTATCAGATGACATGATGGGGTCTAAATTTGGCCGAGAACTGCGAGAAGGCACTTATAAGTACAACTATGAAGTTGAGTTTCAAGTTGAGAGCTATTTACGTTACCAAGGTGAAAAATTTGCCACCAAACAAAACTTTGATGCCAACACCTATTTGCTCATGACAAAAGCCCTAGACTACTTTGACCCAGCAGCGGAATTTGATCACGATTTAAGTAAAACTCTGGCCAATGCCACCGCTAATTTTTTAGTGGTTTCATTTACCTCTGACTGGCGTTTTGCACCTGACCGCTCGCATGAAATTGTTAAGGCTTTGTTAGATAACGATGCCAATGTTACCTACGCTGAAGTTGAATCAAAACATGGCCACGATGCTTTTTTACTGCCCAATGAACATTACGAAAGCGTATTTAGAGCTTATATGCAAAGAGTCATTAGTGAACAGAAAAACCAAGGAGAATTAGCATGAAACATATCTCTCCTGAATTTAAACTTATATCAGATTGGATTACGCCAAATAGCCGCGTTTTAGACCTAGGTTGCGGGGATGGTCAATTACTAAAACATCTTATCGACACCTATTCCATTACCGGTTACGGCTTAGAGATAGACACACAGAAAAATATTCAAGCCATTCAAAAAGGCATTAATGTGATTCAAAGTGACTTAAACAATCACGATATTTGTGAATACTTTGATGAAGGTTCATTTGACTTTGTGATTATGACTCAAGCATTACAAGTCGTTAGCCGTCCAGATGAATTGCTGGATGATATGTTAGCGGTGGGCAAACAGTGCATTATTACCTTCCCTAACTTTGGTCACTGGCGTATGCGCTTGCAACTTTTAACACTTGGTCGTATGCCTGAAACTGACACACTGCCTTATCACTGGTACGATACACCAAATATTCACATGTGTACTTTTAATGACTTTGAAGATTTATGTGAAGAAAAAGGCCTTGAAGTGGTTGCAAGAACCGTAGTTAATGCAGAACATCAAAGCTCTTTTGGTATGCGAATAGCGCCTAACTGGTTAGGCGAAGTCGCTTTATACAAAGTGCAAAAGAAAAGTTAAACACTTTAAAATAGATATTTATTAAAGGTATTTATTCATATTTCCAGGCCTGGTAATTTAATAAGTACCTGAAAAACCGGCAATTAAATCTGTAGCATCGCAAATTAAAAACAGCATTACCATCTCGCTACTCTTTTATTTACCAGGCCTGGTAAATAGTTTATTCATTCTAAAGTAAGACTCTTTATTGGGAATAATTTGCATTTAATAAAGTGTTTTGCTATCCTAATTCTAAATAAAAACAATTATCATTTAAAGACCTATGCAAACACTCTCAAATTCAACATCATTAAGCCAATGTCACAATGGTCAAGTTAGTCAAATCGTCTCATTAAACGGCAGTTTAGAGATAAAAAGACGTTTGATTAATTTGGGTTTTCATACCCACAGCATTGTCGAAACCATTTTAAGTCGCGGCCAAAACATTGTTATTAGTGTGGATGGCAGTCGTTTTGCGATTGATAAAGAAATAGCCGATTATATTCAAGTAGAACCTTTAGCATGACCGTCATTAAACCAAAAAATAAATCTAAGAAAACGTCTAAACAAGGTAAACACGCCTATCAAGTTGCCTTAATTGGGAACCCTAACTGCGGTAAAACCACACTATTTAACCGCTTAACAGGTTCACACCAAACAACCGGTAACTGGCCTGGTGTAACTGTAGATAAAAAATCAGGTATCTTTGAATACAATGACAGTAGATATCACCTTATTGATTTACCCGGTGTATACAGTTTAGAACAATCAACTCACGCTGGTTTAGATGAAAAAATCGCTACTGAATATTTAAAATGTCAGCCAGTAGACTTAGTCTTAAACATAGTCGATGCAACCAGTCTTGAACGTCAACTGTTCTTAACAGCCCAACTTTTACATATGGGATTACCTGTTGTTGTTGTGCTTAATCGCATGGATTTATTACAAAAACGTAACTTACGCATTGATATTGATAAATTATCTGAACAATTGGGTTGCCCTGTTATTCCAATTTCAGCTTATTACAACAAAGGTATTGACCAACTCAAGCAACAATTACCAGAAATGCTAAACAAGCGATCGAACTTGCATTTTGATCTCCCTAATACGTTGCATGAATCTGTTCACGCGGTACGAGATGCACAAGAACATTCTGGCTCCGATTCTTGTTGGAAAACATTACAAATGTTAATTGAGCCAGAGTTAGCGCCACTTGAATTACGCAGTTTTTGCCAAGCTGAAAAACTAAAAATAGAAAAGCACTATGATGAGGAACTCGCCTTAATTGCGGCTGATTTGTATTTTCAACACGCCCATAATGCCTCTCATGCTAGCCAAGAACAGACGGATAAATTTACACGTAATACTACCGATTCTATTGACCGTTGGATGCTTCATCCAATGCTTGGCATGCCCATATTTTTAGGCATTATGTATTTGGTGTTTTCTTTATCCATTACCATGGGTAACGCATTTATAGACTTTTTTGATTTAGGTGCACAAGCCCTATTTGTAGATGGCCCATCAGCCTTATTACAGTCAATAGGTGCTCCTCAGTGGCTTGTCGCATTTTTAGCCGAAGGTATTGGTGGCGGTATGCAAGTTGTTGCTACATTTGTTCCCGTTATTGCAGCCCTATTTTTACTGCTTTCGATTATGGAAGAAACAGGCTACATGCAACGTGCCGCTTTGGTAATGGATAATTTAATGCGTCGTTTGGGATTATCCGGCCAAGCTTTTATTCCTCTTGTTGTTGGATTTGGTTGCAATATACCCGCTGTATTAGCTAGTCGTACCTTGCCTGACCATCGTGACCGTATTATGACCATTATGATGACGCCTTTTATGTCTTGTAGTGCTCGTCTAACGGTTTACGTTATGTTTGCCACCGCCTTTTTTGCTGACAATGCCGCTCTCATTGTTTTCTCTTTATATCTTGCAGGTATCTTAGCGGCTGTTTTAACCGCTTTAATGCTTAAAAGTACATTACTACCTGGCGAGGCGCCACGCTTACTGATGGAACTTCCAATCTATCACAAACCAGCCGTTATTAATGTTTTGCAAAACACTCGCAATAAACTAAAAAGCTTTATTTTAGATGCCGGTAAAGTCATTGTTATTGTTGTACTGGCGCTTAATTTCTTTAACAGTTTAGGTACCGATGGTACATTTGGGCATGAAAACCAACCCTCTTCTGTATTAAGTAGCGCAGCCAAAACCATCACGCCAATTGTTGAGCCTTTAGGTTTAACGGAAGAAAACTGGCCTGCTACGGTTGGTCTATTTACAGGTATTTTAGCCAAAGAAGTCGTAGTGGGCTCTTTAGATGCTTTATATCAAAATGCATCAACAGAGACGGTTGAGCATGATAATTACCAATTTTTAGCCGCATTACGAGAAGCTGCCGCTACCGTTCCCGCTAATTTATCCGATATTTTCTCTAATATTGCGGATCCTTTAGGACTAAGATCCATTGATGATATTGAAGATAAAAGCATTATTGCAGAAGACCAGGGATTTACACTTTCTACTTTAGACAAAATGGTTAAATATTTTGACGGGTCAATTGGTGCCTACGCATATCTATTACTTATTTTGCTGTACTTTCCATGCGTGGCAACCTTTGGTGCTATTAAACAAGAGTTAGGTTGGCGTTGGGCGTTATCAAGTGCAAGCTGGAGTATGTATTTGGGTTATGCCGTATCAGTTGGTTTTTATCAAATTGCCACCTTCTCTCGTCACCCAGAACAAAGTTTAACGTGGGTGGCGATTATTGTGGTTTCATTTGCCACTTTGTATGCCTTTTTATGGCAAAAAGGCAGGCCTTACCGTTTACTTAAAGCAAGTTCCAGCACTAAACCCGTTTAATACTTCTTTGTTAATCAAAGCGCATAACAAGCTTTGATTAACTTTGCTCAAAGTTTTTAAGAGGTGTCCATTGATATTATTAGATATAAAAAAGTACATAAAAAAACATCAAAGGGTAACCCTAAGCGATATTCGAAACCATTTTGAATTAGATGAAGCTGCAGCAATTGGCTTAATGGAGCCCTTATTGCAACAAGGCTTTATACAAGAAATTGCAAATAGTCAGTCCTGCTCCACAGGTACCTGTTCTACAAATTGTCATCAAGTCAGCAAAGGTTCTGAATTTCAGTGGGTCGATAAACCGATTAAACCGCTATCAATTCCGGTACAAATTATTTAGAATAAGCTATTAATGAGTTTAATAGGTTTAGTTGCAGATGAACAAGTGGTTCAGAAAAGGGAATGGTCGACGATTTCATCGTGTAAATATGCCTATACGCTATTTTATAGTGCCAAGTTCACCAATTAGAGACCGAGAAATCTATGCAACAGGTGCCGATTACTTTCCGCAACCACTTGTTAATATGATTGAAACCCGTAAATACGACACTATTCGTTCTGTAGAAAAAATCAAAGAACAAAGTGTTTTAGTTACTCAGATATTCAACGATGTTATTGCCGATATTGAATTTTTAGGCGAATCTGCCAAAAGTATTTCTATGGGAATTAGCCCAAAAAACGATTTAAGTTATTGGCTAAAAATCAAAGAAAAGCTTAAAGGTTTCTCTTCTATTCACCAGATGAAAGCTTCCTCGCCAAAAACATTTCAATATTTATCCTTAATTGAAGAAAAATATTTAAGCTATTTACAGCGCTTAGTAAACAGCATTAATGAATCAACACCCGAACATTTTTTTGTAGAAGGTTTATTACCTATTGGGTATAAACTTGATGAAATGATGAGTGTTTTTCAAAATAAAAAATTTGCAAAAATCCCTCTTATTCAAGCTATCTTGCATTTATCTGAATTTCTAGAAGCCTATTTAGATGTTTATCGTCAAATAAATGATGATAACTACAGTAAACAATTCCCAGAAACCTGGCCAACTCAAGAAGCCAATGTCAGTGCCAGTGGTTTAGCTCTTTTGTTACCTAAACGATTCGATCTTTATTCTCGAGTTGATGTCTATTTGTATTTTGAACATGCCAATAAAGTCATAAATTTTGATGGCAGTGTTGTTGATCTACGCGATGACAACAAAGAATACAAACAACGTGTGGCAATTAATTTTGAATTTCCTAATGGCAATGACCAAAACTTCATTCAACAAGAAATTCAAAAGCAAGAAGTTAAAGAGTGCATGAAATTTGCTTTATACTCTTAAGACATAGATTCCAATTTATATAATCATTCAATTTTCTAAAAAGAGATTTCACTTAAATGCCTGGCAGTAATCATAACGTTGATGCAAGTTTCATGGATGCTTTACCTATTTCGGTAAGAGAAGCAGGCTTAGAACTCATTCGCTTTTATAGTTTGCAACAGATGCTAGAATTAAGAATAAATGGCATTGACGATTTTTTACAAGAACGCTTTAAGTTGAATGAAGAACAATGGTTAAGTGTATTAAATGCGGTCATTTTAACCAAAGTAAGCTATTTTGAAATCCAACTACACTTTCCAATTCGGTATATTGATAAACTCATTGAAATTGCCGCTTTTGCTCGCGGTTTAGAAACCGCAAATCCGGTAGATTTATATCAATCGGTATTGTCAGATCATCCACAATTTGCAGACTGGGTTAAAAAAGCCATTCAAACCAAACAACAAAATATACGCTTCCAAAATAACTTGCCGGTTTCTGATTAATGGGTAGGTTAATTTGGCAATGCCACTGTTAACATAGCATCTCTTAACTCTTTACGCTGTTCAAACAAAGTAATTTTTTGCTCTTGTTCTGCGGTTAAAAAATCAAACTGCACCCCTATTCGATGCACAAACTCTTTATTTTTATAGCTGATATTAGAAACAATTTTTCCACGACAGACTAAGATATCACCATCAATATCCATAAAAACATCCATTAAGCCAAATTTTTCAAATGGTTTTTCTGACTCAAAACTAAAACCACCAGCGCTTAAATTTACCCGGTAACTTGTCCATTCATCTGATCTTGAGATTTGTCGGTAAACCTCTTTTAACCTTTCTAAAACAGTGGCCTGTAAGTTCAATTTTTGTATCATTAAACGTACAACTTTAGCGGGTAAAACGCCTGATTCAGCAAGTTTTTCTAAATTATTTACATAATCTTGATCATTAAAAATAGGTAATGAAGGTCGAGAGTAAATGAAGATTTTTCCCTCTATACTATTTTTGACGACCTCTTGCAGCTCATCAATATACCCGTCAATCTGTTCATATAGCCCTAAAATCAAAGGACCTATTGATGATGTTTTTTTAGTCGTTGGTGGTTTAAATTTAGCGTCTTCTTTTGTTCTAAACTTATAATCGTGTGCCAAACGCGGATCGTTTGATTCCATTAAGTTTTCGAGCAACCACCACATAAAATTAATGCGATGATTGAGCACATAAAATACATACAACGCATTAGAACTGGCATCAAAAATCTTTTCTAACCAACCATCTAATTGAGCATTAAGCTCTTTTAGCTTTTCTTCTTCATCCGCCGAAATTAGCTCCCTACGTTCTGCCCCAATATGCTTACCATATCGGTTTACAGGTTCAAGGTGCATAGCTAAAATCACATCGTATCGAAAGTAACGTCTTGCGTTAGGCATGAATATGCAGTTCCTATAATATTAATAATGTCTTGCCAAATTAAGGGGGACTATAAACCACTAATAGCGAGCTATTGACAAGTTATTCAACAAAAATGAGGTGAATTTTAGTCATTTTTAAACGTGGCTGGACTCGCGCAAAGGTCACACTAAACTATTTAGTTTTTGGTAATGGGTGCAAGTTCTTGGCACGGGTAATCATTAAACGCAAAGGCCTGACCAAAGCCACGAACATAACCACCTTTTATGGTCGTTAAAGCAAACATATGAAAATCTGGTAAAGATTTTAACATTGTGACGACTTCACCAAATTCTTTAGATAAAAGCGATATGATCGTTTGATATTTTTCGCTCTCTTTTGATACTTTGGCAACCGTTAATTGCAAAGTAATACGCTCTCTAGCAAATAACTGTTCTGTTTGATTTTCATCTGCCAATAAAAGCCCGCTGATTTGTACAAAATCGTCATCAAGAGTTGGATTCGCTTCAAAAGATTGAAGTTGTTGCATTAAATTTTGCGTGTGCTTTGCGAGTTCACTAATATAAATATAAAACACGCCGTCTATAAACACAAATGGGGCAACACTGGTTTCTATAACGCCCTCTCTGTCTTGCGTGCTTAAAATAAGTGTTTTTCTACTTTTAAAAAAGGTTTGGCACATCTGTTGATGAGTCATTCTATTGCCTACTTATTTACATGAGACCTAAAGTAATCGTTCTGTTAACCATTTTGAAATCGCTTCAATTTCTGGCATACAAACAGAATGCTCCATTGGGTAAGCTTGCCACTGTACAGCAAACTCTAGGCTTTGAATATAATCTCTAGATTTTTCTGCTACGGCCAAAGGTATCACTGGGTCAAAGGTTCCGTGAGCCATAAAAATAGGCATTGTTTTATTTTCTGTAACCTTTTGCTGTTTGCAAACCTCAGGGTAATAGGTAGACAAAGCCAATACGCCACCCAAAGGTAATGCATGGTGTAAAGCACACTGCAAGACCACTAAACCGCCTTGTGAAAAACCCGCTAACACAATTTTATCTGACTTAATTCCACTGGCTATTTGCTGATCTATGAGTTCATTTACAATATTGGCTGACTGATTAATGCCTGCAACATCCACCTTTTCATCAATACTCATTGAAAAAATATCATACCAAGAACGCATTGTCATACCGTTATTTACAGTCACCGCTTGTACTGGTGCATGCGGAAATATAAAGCGAATCCCATGATTTTTTGGTAAATTCAGTTGCGGCAAAATACCTTCAAAATCATGACCATCTGCGCCCAAACCATGTAACCAAATAACTGCGGAGGTTGCTGTTACTTCTGGTTCAACCACTATGCTTGAATCTAAATGTGCAAGAGTAAGGTGTTTATTCATGTTTTCGCCTTTTTCTATTGTGTTTTACCAGGCCTGGTAAAATACAAAACTACTATTAATTCAATTTGTTAGCAATATAAACGGTTAGAATTAATGCAAATATTAAATTAATCTCTTTTAGATTATTATCTATCGTGAGATATTTTTTGTGCTCTGTTAAAATAACCCCATTTTAAAGGGTTACGCTCTAAATGACATACCCTATTACAGAAAACTTACCAAACTTATAACAAATAACCGTGACACAAGACTTGTGCTCACAATAACGAGATAAAACAATGCGAATGCCCATTATATTGAGCTTACTAACCTGTGCTCTATTGCTTTCCGCTTGCGGTAAAAAAGGCCCGGTTTACTTACCTGACAATAAGGCTGAAAAGCCTCTGGCAAGTAATCATTCAAGTGCATTACGTTTACAACCTCATCAGGAAAAATCATGACTCAAGCCTTTAACTTACAGCAATCTGGGCTTTTTGCCGAAAATATAAGCATCGAATCTTTAGCTAAACAGTACGGTACGCCGCTTTATATCTACTCACGTAGCGAACTTGAGAACCGTTGGCTAGCATTTGACAATGCCTTTGGCACACAACCGCACTTAGTGTGTTATGCCGTAAAGACCAATTCAAACATTGCCGTTTTAAATGTACTAGCAAAATTAGGCGCTGGGTTTGATATTGTTTCTCAAGGCGAATTAGAACGCGTTCTTAAAGCGGGTGGCGACCCTAAAAATGTGGTTTTTTCTGGTGTGGCTAAACAATCTGATGAGATTCGTCGTGCCTTAGAAGTGGGCATTCGTTGTTTTAATCTTGAATCACATGCTGAATTAGATCGTATTCAAACCGTGGCAAAATCTATGGATTTAATCGCCAATATCTCGATTCGCGTAAACCCAGATGTGGATGCAAAAACCCATCCCTATATTTCAACTGGTTTAAAAGACAATAAATTTGGGGTAGATATTAATACCGCGCCAGACTTATATGCTGACGCCTGTGCTTGCTCTCACGTTAACCCGATTGGAATTGATTGCCACATTGGTTCACAGTTAACAGAAATCACCCCGTTTGTAGATGCTTTAGAACGCGTAATAACGCTAAAAAATACCCTTGCCGATATGGGCATTGATATTCATCACCTAGATTTAGGTGGTGGTTTAGGAATTCAGTACACCAATGAAACTCCGCCGCCAATCAAAGACTATATTCAAGCTTTACTCAAAAAACTAAATGATGACAGCGTAGAAGTCATTATTGAACCAGGCCGTGCCATTGCGGGTAATGCGGGCGTTTTAATTACCGAGGTTGAATACCTAAAACCAACGGAACATAAAAACTTTGCCATTATTGATGCCGCCATGAACGATTTGATACGCCCTGCACTTTACCAGGCTTATCAAGAAATTGTGCCAGTTAAACCAAGAACCGATGGCCTAGAAACCCAATGGGATTTAGTTGGCCCAGTCTGTGAAACCGGCGATTTTTTAGGTAAAGATAGAACGCTGAATTTAAAAGCAGGTGATTTATTAGCGGTTAAATCGGCAGGCGCTTATGGTTTTACCATGAGCTCAAACTACAATACACGCCCTCGTGCGGTCGAAGTGATGGTTAAAAATGACCAGGCCTGGTTAATTAGACCACGTGAAACCTACGAAGATCTAATGGGTTCTGAAATATTGATTAACGATTAATCAAAAAACACCACTTCATAAAAAGGCTAGGTTTGGTTTATCTATTGAATGATAGTGACCACAAAAACTTAGCCTTTTTATTATGAACTAAAACTGCAAAGGGTTAACGATGCACCGTTTATTAATTGTACTTGTCTTTACCTTAGTGTCATTTGGTTGTTCAGCGTCACAATCAACTACTGACAATATTCAGCAAATCACTCACGCTTACCAACACCATCGTAGTAATCTTCAGGTTCAAAGCTCTGGAACAGTGGTGCATATTTTGCCTGATGATACCAAAGGCAGCCAACATCAACGTTTTATTCTTAAACTGTCTACTGGGCAAACGGTATTGGTAGCGCATAATATTGACTTAGCACCAAGAATTAATCGTTTACAAAAAGGCCATACCGTTGAATTTAATGGTGAATACGAATGGAACTCAAAAGGCGGAGTTGTTCACTGGACTCACCACGACCCTTCTGGTCGCCATGAAAACGGCTGGCTAAAATATAATGGCAGAATTTACCAATAAGCTAACCTACAATTAATTATTTAATGATGGGTGTGCTTTAACGATATTTAACTGCATTTAACGTTGTTTACGCTAAGATTCGTCTTATTTTAATCACTTTTACCAGGCCTGGTAAAACCCAAGTAAACCAATCAAAACCAATTAATACTGAACAAATAACCTATTCGTCAGCCATATTAACCTTAACCCGCTAAACTTGAAACACGATTAAAATTACTTTTACCAGGCCTGGTAAAATCTGCTAGAACTCTGCCAGAAATCTGCTTTTAAGTTGACTTGATTTGATTGGCTTGCCATAAATGCAACGTAGAATATTGTTTTGCGCCAATTACCTTCACCTCGCATTTTAATGACTTTGTGCATATCATTTAGTTGCATAGATTGTTCAGGATTTTGTGGTAATTCTGAATGAATCAATGCCGCCCAAATGCCTTCGTCATCTTGCCAAGCCATTAATTGCGCTTCGCTTTTAAAATCGGTTAACCAAACGTGTTGTTGAACACAAGTTAACGCAATCCAATCCGCTAAACCATGCACCTGCTTTGGTTTATTTGTTAGTTTATTTGTTAGCCCTTTTACAAACTGTTTTTGAGCCTTTTCATCAAATAGAATGTTCGTTGTGTCAAATGAATCAATCACATCATTTAACCAGGCCTGGTAAATCTTGGTGACTTCTACTAAATAACGACATTGACCAATTTTATTAACACTTTGTTCAGCCAAACCTAAGTAGTCAGCTACGCTATAGGCGTCTTCTAGTTGTGCAATCATGCTTTGGCACTGCATAGGTCGGCAAGGTAATTTTGCCAAAGCGTGATGTAATTTAGAACCAATTAATTCTGGAAAACGTGCCGCTAAAGATAATGCCATAGAATTAATTCTAGGTAGATTTTGTAAGGCGGTTAAACGCTGTTCATCTAATAGGCAGGTTTCAATTTGTTCAGCAATCTCTTTATTGACTAAGCGTAAACGTAAATTAGTTAAAAACTTAACCGTTTCGGTTTTACCAGGCCAGCCAACTGTGGCGGCAATATCAGTTCTTTTACCCGATAATAACGCCACAATCTCTGGTTCTTGCAAGCTCGACTTAACCAAACGCCACGCCAACATAGGTGCATGGTCTAGCAGTTCTAACACCTGTGGATATTTACCAGCATAGTGCAATAACGTCATTTGATGTGTAGGAAACAAGGCGCAACTCTCTTGCACCCAAACAGGGATTTGTTTACGCCAATCGGCATATTGCGGGTGTTTACTCCAGGACATTATTTTAAAAAATGGTGGATAATCTGGAACAGGCAAGGCATTCATCATCATGTTATCCCAACCTAAAATAGTTACCACACCCTCTTTAGGAAAAAGTTTGCGGGCATCAATATACAAAACCTGCTCAAACTCATCCCAAAAACAGTGTTTAGCGAGTTGCTGCTGCATGCGATCAGCAGCGGTAAATAAAACGGGAGATTTCATCATTATCTTGCTTATTTTTCTCGCTTATTTTCTATCGGATTCCGTCTCGGAATAGACTACGGCTCTACCAGCTTGGTGATACTTTAAAAAACAAAGTTTTAATGTATTCGGTTTCAGGAATTGCTGGGTGAACTGGGTGATCTGGCCCTTGATGACCTTGATCAAAAAGCTGTATATTGCGGTCAATATGACGTGATGCCGATTGTACAACTTGCAATAAGTTGTCTCGCGTTAAATGGTGAGAACAAGAAGCCGAAACTAAGATACCGTCTTTTTCTAACACACGCATGGCCAGTTCATTAATACGACGATAGGCTTCAAAACCTTGTTTAAAGTCTTTTTTACGTTTAATAAATGCAGGTGGATCGACAATTATCACATCAAATTTTTCAGCTTCTGCTTTTAACGCATTTAACACATCAAACGCATTTCCCTGAATGGTGGTCATTTTGTCTGCCACGCCATTTAAGGCGGCATTATGATCTACACCATCTAAGGCAAATTCTGATGCATCTACACAAGTTACGGCCTCAGCACCCGCCACGGCGGCAGCGACACCCCAACCACCCAAATAACTAAACACATCCAATACACGTTTGCCTTTAACTAAACTTTGTAAACGTTTACGTGATTCACGGTGATCGTAAAACCAACCGGTTTTTTGACCATTTTCTACCGGTATCTCAAATTGTGTACCATTTTCTGTAATTAAAATCGATTCTGGCAGCTCACCCAAAACCACTTCTTCATACAAATCTAGCCCTTCTAAAGTACGGCTGGCCGTGTCGTTTTTCATAACAATAGCTTGTGGATGATACAAGTTTTCTAACACTTGAATAATATCGTCTTTAACCGCTTCCATTCCTGCAGTGGTAATTTGTACTGAAAACACATCACCAAAACGATCTATTACCAGGCCTGGTAAACCATCAGAATCGCCAAACACTAGGCGATAAAAAGGCTCATCAAAATACAATTCACGTAAATCTTGCGCCGCTTGAATACGCTTTTTTAAGAACTTAATATTAAAGTCGACTTTGGTACTACGGCTTAAAATACGTGCGCAAATCAGCGAATTTGGGTTAACAAACCCCATACCTAAAGGTTTACCATTTGAGGCTTCAACAATAACTTGCTGACCAGGTTCAAACGATTTTAATGGCGTGGCTACGGTATCAACTTCATTACTATAGACCCAAACATGGCCTTGTTTAATGCGGCGTTCTTCGTTCTTTTTTAATCGTAGGCTAGGTAACATGTTTTGGTCTCTTTTCTTGTGTTCTATATTTAGCCGTGACTGCATTGATCATTTTTTTATGATATTACTCACGGTCATTGTTGGCAGGGATAATTTGAAGATAAATGTGCTTTTGAAACAAAGAAGAGGTTTAACCAAATTGATTAAACCTCTTAAGTGTTCGACTTAATTGTCTATTTAATTACTGTAATTTAATTATGTTATCTTGACTAATTAACCATCAATCAACTGTTGATATTCATTATCTGAAAGTAAATCTTCTAACTCAGAAGCATCGTGTACCGCAATTTTAAATAACCAACCGCCGTCATAAGGTTCTTCATTAATTAATTCTGGATTGTCTTCTAGTTCTTCATTTATTTCGATTATTTCACCACTCACTGGCGCATAGATTTCGGAAGCCGATTTAACCGATTCTAATGACATAACTTCTTCTTCGGCAGATACATCAATACCGAGTTCTGGAAAAGTCACGCTCATGAGTTCACCTAGGGCTTCTTGAGCAAAATCGGTAATTCCAACCGTGGCAATACCATTTTCATCAATATAGACCCACTCATGCGTTTCAGCGTATTTTAAGTGGCTTGGTAAAACGCTCATGTTCAATCCTTTGTATAAACTAATTTAGAGTGACTATTATACTGGTTATATAACCCAATGGTATAAGACCAACCATATTTAATCGATTTCATTTATTTTATGACTTTCAGAGACTTCTACTCGATTACGGCCGTTTTCTTTGGCTTGATAAAGCGCTTCATCCGCACGTTTAAAGATTGTTTTATCATTATCCCAACGGGTCATATAAGCCACACCAAAACTAACGGTTAAATGCGTTGGCAAGGTATTTTCTGGTAGCGTTTCAATCGCTTTACGTAATCTCTCTGCCGTAACTTCTGCTTGTTGTATATTCGTTTCGGGCATAATTATGGTAAATTCTTCACCCCCAATTCGGCAAAGCACATCGGTTTCACGTAAAAGTTTGGTGACCTCTTCTCCCAATGTAATTAGTACGGTATCACCTACCTCATGACCATAAGTATCATTAATCTTTTTAAAGAAATCCACATCAAATATAACCATTGATAAATCAAGATTGTAACGATGTGCTCTATGCACTTCACTGGTAAGTGTTCTATTAAAAACCAGGCGATTTGATAAGCCTGTTAAGGTATCTGTTTCAGATAGATATTCAAGTTTTTGTCGGTACTCTTCTTCACTGGTTATATCATGCATAATCACACTATATAACGCTTCTTCATAAATTGTGATCATCGCGACTTTGATTTCAAAGTAATAAATTTTATTCTCTTTTTCAATTTGAACTTTATGTCTTCTATCAGGGTAATTTAAAACATAATCTAACCAATATTCACCGTCTTGTTCTGTTTGCAAATAGCCTTCTTTTTTCATAAAGGTATCGCATACACATTGGTATTTTTCTAAAAATTCTTCAACGCTAGTTACGTCTGAATAAAATTCAAAAAATTGTTGATTGGCCTCTTTAATCATTTTGTAATCACTTACAAAGATAATTTCAGACGCCGAATTTAAAACATATTGATAATAACGTAAGCTTTTATCTGATGATTGTTTAAAGATATATAAAAGAATAATAAAGAGTGTTAACACCAATAATGCGATTGATGCATAGAGATATTGCTGATTGAGCTGTTCTACATCTGCAAATTTGAGTTTATCTAAAGATTTAAAGGTAAACCAATAACCAACAACTTCGCCTAAATCATTATGAATTTTATACTGGGTAATGACTTTATTGTTTAAAACCGTTTCTGTTGAAGACCCCATTAAGTTTTTGTTTTTGCTTAGGGTTTGTAGCAACTTAACGTTCTGCCAATCCACATCTGAGTTAGCGATATAATATTTTTCAATAAAGCGTGAACTATGTGTTTCAAACAACTGATTTTTATAGCGTTTATCAACTAAAACAATAGAATTAACGTCATGAATTTTGTTTAACTTTTTCGTTAAAGCAGTAACATGCGATATTACCTCGACACTCCCTACCAGTTTATGGCCTTCATCAAAAAGTGGAACCATGGATTTAAACGTTAAATTAAATTTACCAACACTAATACTCTTAATTATTTTGGGTGTCTTTAACATCTCGCGTAAATCAGAGCGTGCAGAATAGATAGAATCGCCAACATTTTTAGTCCAACTTCGATAACGGCTAATCCCCTTTGTATCTATGATTTGAATCCACAAATCATCGTAGTGAGTTTGTTGACTAATCTTATTAAGTAAGGGTTTAAAATTAAGCGTTTCTGCGACTTTAGATGAGAAATCTTGTTTTATAAAACTTTGAACCTGAAAGTTCTCTGAAAGAGATAACGCCACAGCCATTGATGCCTCACGGCTATCACCAATAAGCCCGGTTATTTCATGTGAAACATTGCTTTGATAAGTGTGTAACGCATCATTAAATAAGCGACTTTTTGCATTATTATAAAACCAATATACAACCAAAGTTATCAGCAAAAAAGCCACGGCGCTAACAAGATTAATAGAGGTTCTTTTTTTTAAATAAGGCATAGTATTTAACTAATTTTACTTTGTTTTTTTATATACATATTTGATTATGCTCTTTTAAACAAAACATGCCAAATTTTAATAAATTGGCTAATTTTTATACGCTACGTAAAGACTCCGTTAAATGCGATAAAATAAACCTGGTTGCGGCGAATAAAACAGTTAATAGCGAGTTATTGGCAAGTAATTCAACAAAAACCAGGTTGATTTTAGCCATGTTTAACCGTAGCTTAACTCATGCAAAGGCCTCGCAATATTACCAGGCCTGGTAATCTTTACTACCAAGTATATTAACGTATAAAACCCAATTTCAATAACTTCTTTTTAAAAACCTTTTTTACACATATTTTCAGATATGTTTTTACTGTTCAACGTAACCTATTATTTAAACAAATTAAATTAAAACTGTGAAATGGTTGCCGTTACAACCCCCCAAATAACGATATCTGACGATTCGCGTACTAATATAGGCGGGTAATTTTCGTTTTCTGGAACAAGCCATGTACCTGTTGATTTCATAGATAAACGTTTTACAGTCAGTTCACCATCTAAAGCGGCAATAACAATTTTGCCATCCTGTGGTTGAATACTACGATCCACCACCAAAGTATCGCCATCCAAAATCCCGACATCCTTCATAGAATCGCCCTGAACCGACAGTAAAAAAGTGGCTTCTTTATTGCGTATTAACTTCTCATTCAAATCTAATCGCGCTTCAATATAATCTTCTGCTGGGCTTGGAAAGCCTGCCACAACCTTGTGTTCATACAAAGGTAGCTCAATAAATTCGCTCTCCTCTTGGGGTAAATACCACATAAAAGGCGAATCATATTGCGATTGATTTGATGGGTTTGTTTGCTTGAAACCATTTGCATTTGGTTTCTTTTGTAAATTTAACCAGGCCTGTATAGCAGAGACTTTAGACTGTGGAACCCGCATAACCTTTGTTGGCTCGCCAAACTTACCCGTTCCTTTTTTACGCCCTGCCCCTTCGCGGCTTCCGCCATGAGACATGGTCACCACTTTGTTATCCTTTTTTTTATTCATTTCACCCTCTGACAGCTTGTTTGATTTTCTCTTAACTTAACCCTGTTTAAACCTTATACACATTGAGCATAAAACGTTTCACGTGAATCATTTAAGAGTAATCTAAATAAGATTTTTTACCTTTTTTGAATTATGTTACAATTTTCATAAATACTATTATAGCGAATCGCCAAGCCCTTTGTGCAAAAAGGTTTCTATCTATTTACACCGTTTTTTCTCTCTTTAGGTCAACACATTTATGACAACCTACGCCTTAGTTGATGGCAACTCTTTTTATGCCTCTTGCCAAATTGCATTTGAACCAGGCCTGGTAAATCGCCCTGTTGTTGTTTTATCTAATAATGATGGTTGTATTGTGGCGGCAAACCAAATTGCTAAAAATCTTGATCTTAAACACGTAAAAACCAACTCTATGGGTTCGGGTGGCTATCATGCCGCAACGCCAGATAGCATGATGTTTCAGCCTTTTTTTAAAGTCGCCCCCATATTAAAACGCTATAACACCGCCGTTTTTAGCTCAAACTACGAACTTTATGCCGACATGAGCCAGCGTATGCACGCAATTAGTGGGCAATTTGCGGCTAGGCAAGAAATTTACTCTATTGATGAAAGCTTTTTGGATTTTACGGGTATGGATAAAACCACCTTAAACCAACATGCCATGCAGCTAAAAGAACGGATTTATAATTGGATTGGCATTCCTGTTGCGGTAGGTATTGGCAGCTCTAAAACCCAAGCAAAACTGGCTAATCATTTAGCTAAAATTATACCTAACTGCCAAGGCGTCTTTGACTTAAGTCAATTAAGTGAAACCACTCGCAACGCCATTTACAAAAAAATTAAGGTGGGTAAAGTATGGGGTGTGGGTAAACGGCTTGCGGCAGAATTTAATGCGCAAAAAATTTACACCGTGTATGACTTAATGAGCCTAGATCAAAAAACACTGCGTAAACGGTTTTCAGTTAATGTTGAACGAATGGTCTTAGAACTCAACGGCCAAGCCTGCCTAGACTTTCACGAAAGCCCGGCCAATAAACAAAATATTGTTTCTTCACGCTCATTTGGGCGTAATGTCACGGACTTTAATCTTATGCGTCAAGCGGTAAGCAGTTATGCGGCAATTGCCGCTGAAAAACTACGCAAACAAAACGGCACCTGCAAAGCCATTAGTGTATTTATTACCACGCCACCATACCAAACTCAACTACCTCAATACCGCAATCAATTTACCATGCCATTAGTTTATCCATCCGACAACACAATCTTGCTCACCAAAATGGCATTACATGCACTTAACAAAATTTGGCAACCCGGCTACGAATACCAAAAAGCCAGCGTGATGCTATTAAATATTCAAGACAAACAGAGCTTACAAACCGATTTATTTGCACCAAATCCACAATATTCAGGCAACCCAAAGTCTGACCGTTTAATGCATGTATTAGATAAAATTAATCAACAAATGGGCAAACACACACTAAAACTAGCAAGCAGTGGTTTACAACACCAGGCCTGGCAAATGAATCGCAACTTAATGTCACACCGTTTTACAACACGGTGGAATGAACTATTAACAGTACAGGCTAGATAAACAGATTCTTTATATAAAATTTTACATAAAAAAAAGGGCTTTTTATAACCCCTCTTTTTTACTTTCTACCTGAAAAAATATAAATATTTATTTCAAATTACCCGTCTCCATTGGCGAATTGATTATGGCATCAAATTCTTCTTGAGAGATATGTGTAGGCACGTAATTAAATCCTTTTTGCGTTAGTACGCTCCAAAAAGAACGTAAATGGTTACGTGATCCTTTCATTAGTTCTGAATACACATTAACTACATCAGCATTACCATCAACCACAGCAATGCTTTCAGCAATATCTTTAATGTCTAACTCTTCAATCTCTGTACCTACTTGTAAAGCGCCTTCTAGACTTTCACTGCCTTTGGCGACTAAAGCTTCATACACCTCTACAAAATGGTAGTCAGTAAACACGCCAATAGTATCGTCAGTAACGGGATCAGCAAGCTGATATTTTTCAATTAAACCTTTAATTGCATCAGTATGCGTTTGCTCTGATTTTGCAATATTTTTAAAGATATTTAACCCCCAAATATCGTAAAGCGTTAAATACACATCACGTGCTAGCTTTTCTTCTTCACGCATAAACAAAATACCGTGCTCTTCTTCAACCGAAATAGCATCTAATATTGTTGACTCAATTGTTGCTTCCTCCATTGAGGCTGAGTGATGTTTATAACCATTACCAGCTGAAGCCGTTAATGTAAGCGCTGTAAAAGCAATGGCAAATAGAGTTTGAATTGTCATTTTCATAAGTTATTCCTTATTGTTTATAACCAGTTTTATCACGCTCTATATTAAATGTAATAATATTACATTAAAAGAAGATTCTCTTTATTTTACTCTATAAATAATTATTGATAGGCATTTAAACTTACTTTAAAAACAATAAGTTAAACATATAACAATTAAATTAAACTCAAAAAAAAAGCGCTACCAATTTACATTGATAACGCTTTCATTTTCAAACCTTAAACAGGTTTAAACTACAGGGGTAACGACCCAATGCCATTAAGTTAAGCTGTAACGCATTGATTATGTTAAGATAAAGCTTACATTTTGGTTATAGAAAAGGAATTAACAAATGTCATCTTTAAACTTCATTTAAAAACACTTATACCCTTATTAATAATATTTTATCTAGACCTTCTTTCATAAAACAACACCGTCTATCCAAAACTGCTTTCACTCGAAATCGCAGCTTAGATTTTTCCAGTTTAGTTCTTTTTCTACTCAATTTTAGAAAACAAACAGGGCAAACAGAACTCAATCAGTTCTTTGAACATGTTCAGTCTAGTTCTTCTCGCCGATTACCTTCGCAGTCTGCTTTAACTCAGGCAAGAAGTCAGTTATGCTCATTGACCTTCAAAACGTTAAACAACCACTTGGTCAATCATGTTTATGCTGAATCTAAACGTTTAAAGCATTGGAAAGGGTTTCGATTAGCAGCCATTGATGGCTCTATGATGCGACTACCCAAATCAAAAAATATAGTCGATAATTTTGGCGTACATAAAGGACAGAATTCAACCGAGGGCTGCCCTATGGCACTTTGTTCTGTATTTTATGATGTTTTAAACCGCGTAGTGATCGATTCAACCATTGAATCGATTCATACATCAGAGAGAACTTGCGCAATTGAACACCTTCATTACTCAACCAACAAAGATTTAGTGTTATATGACCGAGGCTATGGTGGCTTCCCTATTTATGCTTATCATCAACAATGCAATAGAAAGTTTTGTGCAAGAGTAAAGGTAAACCAACTCAAGATCGCTCAAGCTTTTGTAAAGAGCGGTGCTAAACAACAAGTGGTCACGCTTAAGCCCTCAAAATACTCTGCCAATCAATGTCAACAAAATGAATTGGATGCTGCCCCTATTACACTGCGTTTAATTCGGGTAGACCTAGACTCAGAGGTTGAGGTATTAATCACCAATTTAATGGATGAAAGACATTATCCAACGAGTTGCTTTAAACATCTTTATTTTTTACGTTGGGGCATTGAAGAAAACTATAAGCGATTAAAACAATGGCTAGAAATTACCAACTTTTCAGGCAAGACTGCGTTGTCAATCAGACAGGATTTTTTTGCCAAAATCTTAGCAGCTAATCTAACAGAAATACACAGCTGGGTAGCACAGAAAAAAGTGAACCGAAAAGATAAAAAACGCAAACTCAAATATCGAGTTAATTTTGCACAGACGGTTTCTAAAATGAAACACTCACTAGTCAGGTTTATTTTTTTGGCTCACGGACCAACTCGTAAATTAGATAAAGAACTTCGAAGGCTAATTAATAAGATAGCATTATCAGTAACGGCCATTAGAAAAGGTCGAAAATTCAATAGGACTTTGAGAAGTAAAGAGAAATTAGAACTGCCAATTGAGTATAAATCATGCCTATAAAACAACGACTTACAGCTTAACTTAATGGCATTGGGTAACGACCCTTTTTATTTTTGTGTTTTACGTAAGCCCATAAAGCCAATAACACCAATTAAAAAGGCAATGATTGCAGGCATAATCCAACCATTAAATGCATTTGCACTACCGCCACCACTTGTAGAGGCTACTGTAGTATCACTTCCTAAATCAGATAAAAGTGAAGCATAAGCACTAACACCCGTTACTTCACCAGTAACCGCTTTAGAAAAAATAGCTTCTACCTTGCCATCTTTTTCTTCATTCCATACAGCATATACCGTCTGACCATCAGGTGTTGGACGTAGTTGAGATTCAAAACGACCAGCTCCATCAGGATTTTCAACTCTTACAACAGGTTCAAACGTTTCACCTTTATCAAATGAACGTGTGTAAAAAATATCCACATCTGATGGGTCTTCTAAGTGTGTTGCTACGTTGGTTTGACTACCCCACGCAATAATAAAGGCATCTTTATTATAGTTTTGTGCTGGATCATCAGAGAATGGCGTTTTCACAAAACGTGGTTCACGTACATTCAAAGCCAACGTTGGCAAGTTAGAGATATTTTTTGGTGCTGTCCAAGTATCGGTTACAGCATCATAATGTCTTAACCAGAAATTATAATTATCCAACGTGGTATAAGTTGTTAGTGCCCAGTCAGATGTATAGGTATAACCAATATATAAATCATCTCCAACAATCGCACCACGATGCGCTAACGCATTTTCTACATTATTTGTTTCCGTAGTATCTGCTAAGTTACCACCTGTTTTGGTGTTACTACTCAAGTTTAAAGCAGGTTCATTAACCAAAGTAGATGTTTCTGCGTAAACAGATGTTTCACAATTTGCTGCAACCGCAGGCGTCATATTTGTATGACTTACGCCGTTTTTAAGTAAACGTGCCACAATATCAGATGGGCCACCGCCATCATATTTACCTTCTTTCCAGAAAATACCCATTTGCAAACCACTTTCACCTGGCGTTGCTTGTGGTACAAAACGTACACGACGTGCATTTTCTGCTGGGTTAGAGATCAAACAACCTGCTTGTAATGTTTTTGTACTTGGGTCAACGGTATAATCAAAACTGTGGTAACGAATATATTTACCAATTTCAATTTCTTCTGAACCTTTAGTCTCTTCATAAGCAACCACAATTTGATCACCCACTAAACCTGTATTGGCACGAGTTGCTGATGTTTGACCACTGTCAATATTTGCACCATCGACAAGATTACCATCTTTATCTTTAACAGAAGGATGCCCGCCAGATAAGTTACTGGTTGCGTTATCCGTTAAACGTGCCGCTGCACTTAAAGTACCAACTTTACCTGATACAGTCACGCCATCAACTACTTTAGGTATGGTTGTTGCAGTCGTTGCATACCAAACATCTGTACCGTGGTTAGCTGTTGCACCAGACGCACCATGCCCTGGGCCATCACCACCACCAATTTGTAAACCTTGTGGATCTTCTTGCCATGCAATAACAGATTTACCCATTGAGTTAATTTTACTTGAATCTTGTTTTGCATCACGCGAACCATCACTCAACTGAACAGGCTCTGATGCCCAAGCGATTACACCCGCGCCAGAAACAGTTGCAGCACGAGCATACGTACAGCTAAAAGGAATTTCTCGATTACTACGAGTGACGTAAGATACCGTTCTCTGGGCATCACCCGTACAATATTTATCCGTCCAAGTCACCATGATATTAGAACCACCATTGGCAATATTCGGTTTATCCGAATCACCATAATAAGGTGTTCTTGTAGCACTACCGTCTATATCACCATTCATGTCAGTGCTAATACTGGTTTTCTCTGCAGTATTAGAAACATTTTCGGGAGCAGTCCAATTCTCTTGAAGGGCACAGTCAGTATTAATGCTGTCACAAGCTCTAATAAAAATATCTCTAGGTGCACGCTCTTCGTCATCTTTTAAGTCATAAACAACATGATCCGTTACACCATCACCAAAAACACTTACCAAAGCGCCATTACCTAAACGCACCAATTTTGCTTTATAAGCCATATCCAAATCTGGCGTTTGGCTACTCGATAATTTTATCGGTGTACTAAAATGCATTTGTGTATCAGCTTCATCAGCCGCATAAGCATTACCAGTCACCCCCATAGCAACTGCCACGGCAATAATTAAAGATTTCTTTTGTATTTTCATTTTCTACCTACCTTAGTCCATATTGATTTACTTTCAAATCATATCTCAGTCTCTGCTGAGTTATATCACTCTCTCAAATTCTATATTACGCTTATTAATCAATAATATATAGAGCACAAACATGCTCTATAATTTGATCTATTAACGTTTTTAAGGCCATAAAAACCACAATATAATTAAGTCAAATATAGTTTAAAAACCAAGAAACAACAAGGAATAAGTAAGATTTACAATTAAAAGGTTATTTAACTCACCCGTAAGGGTTAAATTTGAATAAAGAGAATGTATAAATAACCATAAAAAGCAACAAAATCTAATGGTATTTATCCTAAAAATGAATGCGCAAAAATTGATTTAAATTAAGAAAGATTTGATGAAAATATATCACTTTGTTTTTTATAAAAATCAAAGTTAAAACATGAAGATGTCATTTGCATTTACAAGCCATAAATACAAGTTTTAACCGTGTAAAAAAGGTTAAAAATACGTATTAAAAAACAAAAAATCGTTTTAATAAAAGAAGAGCCACTAAAATAATCGTAAAAAGAATAAAGTGGTGCGCTTGAGAGGATTCGAACCCCCGACCCCTGCCTCCGGAGGGCTACGCCATAGGATAATTTCACAACGAGGGCTACAATCAATTATCCAAGACAATGACTGTGCTCGAGTTAAGTTGAAAAAGTTAGAATAGGTGTTGATTAAAATAAAAAAACTTTTTCTAAATTACTCCAAACCCTTATAATACGGACTTCTAAATATGCGCTCGTAGTTAAACTGGATATAACTCGGCCCTCCGGAGGCCGTATTGGGGGTTCAAGTCCCTCCGAGCGTACCATCTATTTTCGAACTTAGCTCTAAACCTTAGTTTTTTCCTCTGTGACAGATTTGTGCCAACTTTGGTGTCACTTAAAACCTAAAAACCGACTGTTTCTTTTTTATTATCACAGTAATCCAAGACTTTTGAAATCCGAATATTTTTTTTGAAAAAGAATTTAAACAATAATACTTATATAAATATTAGAGATTCATTTATATCAGAAGTTTTTATAAACACTAGAATAGTATCGGTAAATTCCATCCCCCTTCGGTTGAAAAGGCATTCCTTCTTTTAGACGGAAAATAAGACACTATTTACGCCCTTAGAACAGTAAATATTAAATAGCTTACTGTACCAAAAACCAAAAAAGGCCCAAATGCGAATGCTTTTTTAGCCCGAGCAAATAAATATAAACTGAGCAGTGCCCAAACAATTCCCATGATAGATCCAAATAATATAATACTCGATAAAGACTCCCAACCAAACCAAGCCCCTATTGCGGCAAAGAGTTTAAAATCACCAAAACCTAAACCCTCTTTGCCTGTCGCTAATTTAAAACCCTGAAACACAATCCATAATGATAAATAACCTACCACAGCACCTATTACAGCAAAATCCAAAGCAATATATTCATAATGCATATTGACCAATAGTCCTAACCATAATAAAGGCAAACTTAAACTATCTAAAATTAACTGATGCTCAATATCTATGACAGTGATAACAACAAAAAACCACATTAAAATCACATATATAAACGCCTTTTCGGTTAACCCAAATAACACAAATGGGATAAAAGTCATTGCAAGGGTAAACAATTCAATCCAAAGATATCGTGCAGATACTTTGGCTTGACAATGAGCGCATTTACCACGATAAAACAACCAGCTAAATACGGGAATAAGTTGTTTCCAAGTTAAATCGGTATGACAACTCGAACACTGAGAACGAGACAGGCTCATAGCTTTAATTTGCTGAAAACCATCCATACCAATCATTCTTGGCAAACGCCAAGTGACCATTGAAAAAAAACTACCAAACAATAAGCCAAAAATACCAATCACAGTATAGATAAACCATTGCGGATAAATCTCTAGTAAATTAAGCATTTGATTTATGTCTCTTACTTCTAATAAAAAATGTTAGTACAGCAATAGCAAATAACAACTGTACTAACACGGTTTCTTGATTTGAAAACAAGCCTAACCATGTTACGTTAAAATCAAAAGACAAGGCCGTTCTACTAAGAATGCCTCCCATCTGCAGCTCTAAAACACCTTTGCCAATAAAAATAAAACTCATAACTAACAAAAACACTGCTGTAAACATAAAAAATTGCTTAACGGGTAAACGGTAACTAAATTTCTTAATGGCAAAATAAATCATAACTAAAAGCAAACAAGCAACGATAATTCCAGCAATAATAGGTTCATAACTATGTTGCGCATCTACAAGTAATGCTTGATAAAAGAAAATTGTTTCAATCCCCTCTCTAAAAACAGCGAGAAAACTTACCATTCCCATAGCGATAACACCGCCTGTCGTAACAGTAGAGTCCATTTTTGAAAACAGCTCATGTTTCCAATCTAAATTTCTTTTTTGGTACAGCCATCCTGATACATAAAGCATCATTAAAGAAGCAAACAACATTACAAACCCTTCAAAATTTTCTCGATAGGACCCTGAAAGCGAAATAAGTGTCATCAACCCCCAAGCTAAGATAACGCTTAATACTACTGCTACGCCAGCACCAGCCCAAATAGTCGGAGTACGATCAGCATTTCCAGAACGCTTTAAATATAAAATCAGTGCTGTAATCACCAATAAGGCTTCTACCCCTTCTCGCACTAAAATAATTAAAGACTGAACAAATTGGCTCGCCCATGTCACACTTCGGTTTTCATGTAAATCGGCCGCTTCTTGTAAATTGGTTTTTAAACTTGTATAGGTTTTAATTAAATCGTCTTTAGGCCTACCCTTCATACTCATATTAATTAAATCGCCAAAGTCTGATTCTATTTCAATAACTAAATTTTGGCTTAGCAAGCCAATTTTCAACTCCATACCCGAAGCTTCAAACACATCAAAATATAAGCGTGAAAACTTAGCCCCAGTTTTCATTCCTTCTTCTGGGTTATATGTATTTAATAAAGTTTCAGACTCACTAATAATAACGTTCTTAACCTCTTCTACAGATTCTAAATCTGTCGCCTGTACCTGTAATGCCATACCTAGTGTAAGTAATACAAACAAACCTGTTTTAATCCAATTCATTATTCATCCTAGCTCAGTAACCCTAATACCCTTTCAAACTGTTTTTTTAGTGTTTTTTTATCTATTTCACCAGAACCATACTTGTATTCCAGATATTTATTAATCAGTGGATTTACGATTTCAAAAATGGCACTATCTGCATGTTTTAAGCGTTCCAAATACGCCGATGGACACTCATTTTCTTGGCTTACAATAATAGTAGAGAGCGATTTCTGCAATTTTGCATACTCTTGAGCAATACCATCTTTTTTTGCTCTACCTAAAAAACCTAAAACCAAAAGGTAAAGAGAAACCACCACCAAAACCCCACCAATCACAATAATGACTAATTTACCTCCAGAAAAACCACTATCCGTTCCAACCTTTTTCAATAAATTTTCTTGTTTATCAGCATCATAATCAACTAACCACTTATCAAAGAAATTCAACCATGAATCTTCACTAGATCCTTCTTTCTGAACAGCGTTGCTATGCGTTTGAATATGGGAAGAGTTGTTACCTTCTTGTGTACCTGTATCTTTTGACTGTTTTTTTGCAGAAGATTCCGTATTATGCTTAACTTTACTTTTTTTCTCTTGACCCGTTATATTTACTAAACTAGATTGTCGATCTTTAAGCGATTGAACATTAATATAGTCTTGTGGTTCAACACGAACCCAGCCTTTATCGTCCAGCCAAGCCTCAAGCCAAATATGTGCATGCGATTGTTTAACAATCACAAAATCCGTTAAGGCAACAATGTTCCCCCCCCTAAACCCAGTGACTAACCGAGTTGGAATACCTGATGCACGCAATACCATTACGGTGGCTGAAGCAATATCTAAAACGCTACCGCCTTTTTTATTCAACCAAACATCATCTAAATAATTTGGCACAACAGCATCCTTTCGTTCACTCTTAGAAAAAGAGCGACTAAACAACTTGTATAATGACAAGATACGCTTTTCAGCATCGGGGTATTGTTTGGCTAAATCCTCACCAAACGCCTTTAACCCAGGATTAGTATTTTCAGGAAAAGCTAAAGACTCATTTCGTTCATCCTGCGTTATTTGAGGCTTCACTCGATAATGTTTTAGCCATTGTGAATCGTAATTAAATTCTTGATGAATATTGCGAATACTTAATAACTGTAAATCTCTACTTAAAAACGTTTCAGGAGCGCCAGCGGCGGAACTTTCTAATGCGTACAACCAACGTTGACCATGTGGCATCACTTTTACATGGTATTTTTGCGGTTTACCTTGGTATTGAACATCTTTAGCCCACTGTTTTTTACTGGTGTACTTTCCCTTCATTAAGGCAGAACGAGTTAAAGAACCATCTTCTAAAAACCATTCCAAACCATCAAAATGCGTAAAGACAGGTCCACGCCAATACAAATCACTTTTATAGGGCGTTTTACCACTAAACTCTGCAACCAATACCGTATTGGCCTGTTTTAAAAAGGAGCTATACTTATCGCTACGTAAACGATTTCCTTCAATTAGAGGTTCAGGAGGCGCGGATTGCGTTAAGGTAATAGGTACCCCAAAAGCCAAGCCTAAATCCCACAAAGGTCCTTCGTATCGAGGTACTAAAAAGAAAAATATAATAGTTAAAGGCAATGAGAGAAGAAATAATTTACTGGATAGTAAAAGGTTTTGTTTCCAGCGTAATTTGCCGACTTGAATAAGAAAAACCATACTCAAAGTCACGCCAAACATAATAAGTGACAAAAAACCAAATGAAGCAATTGAATTCCAATAAAGGGTACCTATACCAATAAGTACCATTAACGAAGCAATAATCCATAAAGCTTCTGTTTTTTTGCGAATTTCAATTAACTTTAAAAAAATAACTAAAACTAAAAACCCACTAATCGATTGCGCCGATAACCAACTATTTTCTAGTAAAAAAATAGCCGCAACATAGCTCAACAATGTCGCTATCATTACCCATACATTAAAACGTTGTAATTGGGTATATTTTTGTCCTAATACAAACCAAACCAAAAGTACCGCTAAAAACCCCCAGAACCAATTAGAAAAAAGCGGTGAAACCGCTAAAATACTGACTGCAAATAAACTTGAAACAAACCAAAACAATCCACCTTTAAAGCCATCATCTAAAGATAATAATCGTGTGTTCACACTTTTACCTCATTACTTTGTTTATTTTTGACCTTAAATGTAGGAATAAACCAACTTGGCTTTTTTTGGCCTTGACGCTCTTGATAACCTGCTTCATTCAACACAACCTTGTACTTAGCTAAAGCCATTAAACAAGCCTGCTGATGCGTCTTACCTTTTGACGCCTCTATAATCATTTCACCTAACTTTAATCCATACTCACCTTCTATGTTCTCAGCTTCTAAGACCCACTTTGCAAGCTGTGATAAACGCGACTCTAAGTCTAGGTTTAGCAAACTTTCTTCATCCAACATCATAGATGGACTACTCACACCACCGTCGTACTCACTTGTCATAAGTTCATCGCTACGTGCGTAAGCTTTCCAATTTATATGGCTTAAACTATCTGAAGGTTGGTAGTGACGCAAAGTCTTCATCTCATCGGCTTCAATTCCATTTTTAAATGAATTTTGGCTAATAAAGTCTTCTAATAGGTGTTCTCCGACAGGCTCAGGATAAACCCAAGCGTTCACTTCAGATTTAACAGGCCTGTAAAAAATAAACAAGCCTATAGGGTATAAGCTCGCAAGATGAATCGGTAATAAAGCAATATTCCCTCTTCTATGTACTGTCGTTTCTAACGATAAAACCTGCGTAGTTCCAACTAAGATATCAAGCGGTTCACCACGAACAATTTCACCTTTATCAACGCTATTTTTAGACGAATGATCTATAAAAATAGCACCAGCCATACTAAAGTTATTATTTTGAACATTGCATTCCAAATGCAGTTTATCTTTAGCAAAAACAGAGTGTGTTGTAATACCAACAATGTCAATATTGAGAAAGTTAAGCCAGCCTAAAAGCAAAGAAACAATCATTAATGAAAGCATCGTAAAAACCATTAGATACAATAAGTTATTGTTATAATTAACAGACATAACCCAACCTAAAAAGGTCATAATCATAAACAACCAACCTATCATAGAAGGTTTACACCTTATGGCGCCCATTTTGACTTTTGAAATATGCATTATGGCAACCTAACATTCTCTAAAGTTTCTTCTAATTTTTTCACCACTGATTCACGCTGGCCAGGTAAACGATGTGCTGCAACCGGTACAAATACCGCTTTAATATCTGCAGGCAAAACCTTATTATCTCCGCGAATAAATGCCCAGGCCTGTGCCGCCTTAATTAAACTTTGCGCTGCACGGGTAGATAAGCCAACCTCAAACCAACCCGACTTACGAGTGTGTTCCAGTATATTTAAAACATATTCAACCAAACTTTCAGACACGTGCACTTCTTTAACCTGCTTTTGAAACGCCAATAACTGCTCAATGGTCAAACATGAATCCATGTCATTCAAAAGCGCTCTTTTATTTTTTCCTAATAAAATATCTGCTTCTGATTTTCGGTCTGGGTATCCCATTGAAAGACTCATTAAAAAACGATCTAACTGCGCTTCTGGTAAAGCAAAAGTACCAATTTGTCCTTGTGGGTTTTGTGTTGCAATAACCCAAAAAGGCTCTCCTAAACGTTTAGGCGTTCCGTTTACGGTGATTCTGCGCTCTTCCATCGCTTCCAGTAACGCACTTTGTGATTTTGGGGGCATACGATTCACTTCATCCATTAGTAATAATGAAGTAAAAATAGGTCCTTCTATAAACCTAAACTTTTCATCTTGTTTTGAAAAAACTTGAGTTCCTATTAAATCACTAGGCAACAAATCATTGGTGCCTTGCACACGCTTCATTTCTAAATCCGTTGTTTTAGCAAGTGCTTGAGCCAATAACGTTTTACCCGTTCCAGGCAAATCTTCTAATAAAACATGCCCGTCAGCCAATAAGCAGGCAACCACCATTTTTAACTCTTCAGGCTTTCCTACAATCACTTTATTAAGGTCATCAAACAGTGTATTAAGCAAATTGACTGAATTTTTCAATTAATATCTCCTTTTAATATTTAAAAACGTATTGATAAAATGTCTTTTTATCCAAATAAACCTTAAACCAGGTCATTACAGTGAGTTTAAGAAAGCCAAAAGAGCTTCGCGATTTTCTTTTTCTAAACTCATATAAAACTGCTTTGCAGCTTCAGCTTCGCCACCATGCCATAAAATGGCTTCTTCAAGATTTCTTGCTCTACCATCATGCAAAAAATTTGTATGACCATTTACAGTTTCTGTTAGACCAATACCCCATAAAGGTGCTGTACGCCACTCTTGTTTAGTGGCTTTAAAATCTGGTCGACCAGATAAACCATCCCCCATATCGTGCAATAACAAATCCGTATAAGGGTGTATAGTTTGGTTATTTAAACGCGCTAATTTATGTCCACCTGTTTTCACTACAGGTTTATGACAAGCAACACAGCCTGCGTCAGCAAAAAGTTTTTCTCCTTTCAATGTTTGAGCGCTATCGACATCTCTACGGTAAGGCACGGCTAAAAACTGCAAGTACGTTACAAGGTCTTGCATTTGATCTTCTTCAAACTCAAGCACACCACTATCAAAGGCTTCTAAACACTCTGTTTGTTCTGGTCTACAATTTTGATAAGCTAAAAAATCTGGGCGACGTTCACTGGTTAACTCTCTAAACATCGGGTTGGTAACCCCCATATCATTAAATGCCGCATCCGCCGCTTGCATTCTTAATGAAGAGTTATTAGCTTTCCAACCAAATCGGCCAAGTTCTTCAGTTCCTTTTTCAGGGTTCCACACGTAATTGGGTTTACCTGAAACACCATCAGAATTGGCATCGTTTTCATCGGCCCACTCTAAAATCGTTTTTTCGGGAATCGCTTCTAATAGCCCTAAACCAAATACAGGGTTTGCAATACGTACTTCCATTACAGCATCTGGCAATACATCAACATGAGCAGAGTTCAAAATATGAATAAAGGGCTTACGAATCGAGTAAGGCGTACCATCTGGAAACTGACCTGGCACCTCAATCCAAGAAACTCGTGTATCAGCTTCCGCAGGCACTCCCTCAATTCCTCTATCCGCAATTTGATAACCAAAGCCTGGATGACGAGCCATCGGTTGACCATGCATTCCTTCACCTGGCACAGAAATTCTGACAAACATACCATTCATTTGTTCATTCATATTTTCAACAGGCTTAGCGCGACCATCACCTGGATGACACGCCTCACAGGAGTTATTATTAAATTGTGGGCCTACTCCATCCGCATCAAACCTATAATTTGAAGGAACAGAGGGCGTGACCTCACGCTCAAAAATACCATCTCCCCTATCAAATGCAGCCGAAAGCCCCCAAGGAAGATTGGGGGTTTCTTGTTCAAAAGCTAAACCACCTGAGTGAAAGTGTGTTAAATCACCACCACTTAAGCTCTTAGGGTTCTCTTTTTTTAAGTAATCCATTGAGGCATCACCATAAGCTCCTTTAAAAGGTTCAATGTAAACCTTATTTGCTTGGTAAATAAGACCTCCAATTGCAACAGCCAATACACCAAAACCAACTAATAAAAACTTTCCAGACCTTTTCTGGCTATTGCTATCAATATCGTTATCAATATCATTCTCATTTAGTTCTAAAATCATTGTACTTCCTTAAACTCAAACTGCCACTTCAGATATTTATTAACTTATTTTTAGTTGTACTAAATCTCAAAATTATTTGCTCTAAATTTAACTTTGAGATGCCACGACTGGTGTCGGTTGTTTATACTTTGTTAAGTATAGTCTAAGTACCGCTAATGCTAATCCAACCACAATTAACCACAAACCATATCCAGCCATTAAGGTGGTGTAGTTATATCCAAGTTCTACCCAGCGAATATCAACAAACACACTAAAGAAGAAAAATGCGTACCACGAACCGCCTGCTAAAGCAGGACCAATCCACATAGAAATCATTCTTTTTTGCATTAATACGGCATTAACTACGATAATTGTAAAAATAGTTAACCGTACCAAAACTTCTGGATTACCCATCCAATACAAATAATTATTCACTTGATAGTTATATTCAAAAACAACAAATTCTGAAATTAAAATTAAAACCATTCCTATTCTTAATACAAAATAGACAATATGCATAAACTTATGCTGCGCTGGATGAGTTGTGCCCTGCCCAACAACATAATAATAAAAGATCATTGCAAACGTTGATGCACCTACACTCAGACCCACTGCAAATTGATGAAATAGATTTACAAAAAAAAGTTCCGACATTTCACTTTGCCTCTAAATAATTGAATAATATGTGTGTAAACTCATCTCTTAAAGATAAAATTAAGGTAAGAAAAACTTTTAGCTGAATTAAAACCGCTAATAATTAAAGTCTAAACGTTGATAATTATTGGTAAGTTCATCTTTTTTTAAATAAAGTAGAACCTTGCCCGATTTAGAATAATTTGCTTTTGTATTAATGCTTTGTCTATCAATACCCACTTCAAATGGTGCATCTGGTTTCTTTAAATTACACCCTGTCAAAATAAAAATAAAACAAGCATATATAGTAATTTTTGCCATCATTATAAATCACCTCCACCCATCACATAACGCATAGGTACATTCTCTTCTGTTAAAACTTGCTCTATTGGCTTTTTAGAAATTAAAATCGCAGATCTAGATTCATTGGGCTTAATCTCCGCGTTATTTTCACTTGATCCAAATAACCAGGCCTGTCCATACCAATACTTGCCCAACGTAGATTCTGTCAATGGTAAAGTGTTAAGACCTTGGTTGGTTACCAACACTCTTGTAAAATAATGCCCTTCTTTTTCAACACTTCCTAAACTGCTCACTAAAAAGGCTTCATGCCTCCAATCTATATTCATTTTTGATTTAAAAACATCTCTTTGCGTAACCAACTCTTTTAATTGTTTAGAAATAGAGTCTAAACTTTGTAACTGCGTTTTAATATCAGTCGTTTCATCATTTGACTTCACTATTTCACCATTAACAATATCAATACTGTCATCAAAGCTCAGTTCTTGTTTTACCTTTTTTATACCATCTGAATGAAGATCAACAGAGTCATAAATAAACGGTTTAATTAAAATAACTAATTCAGTACGCGCAAAGTCATTTTCAGTACTTGAAAAAATATCTTTTAAAAAGCTAATATCACTTAGACCTGGAATTTTTCTTAAATCATCTGTACTGGTTTCCTCAATCAAACCACCTATCGCTATGGTTTGGTTGTGCTTAGCAACAGCGGTTAAATCTAAGTTAGTTGTCGTAATGGTATCAATAGCATACTCAGAAAGTCCTGTACCACTGGCAACGGGAATTGTTGCCGCACCCAAATTAATTCTTGAAATTTCTTGTTCAATATCCAATGTCACCGTGGAATCAGAGTTAATTCTTGGCCAAATTTTTAACTTAGTACCCACTTCTTTTCTAGTCATTTGTGTACTCAAAACAATCGGCTGAACAGTACCATCTGAAATTGTGCCACCTGTTGCGGTTATGTTTTCTACCAAAGGACGTTCCTCACCAATAAAAATCTCTGCCTCTTTATTATTAGAGGCCATTATTAATGGGGTAGAAACTAATTTTGTACGATTCTCCGACTCAAGAAAAGCCAGCTTAGCAAGCCAATCACTATTTGCAACTTGAAAAACTAAACTACCAGCCGTTAACTGGTCTGGCTTCATTCCTAAACCAAACACATTCTCAGAAAGACTGGTAGTGCCAAGAGGGTTGCTAGCACTTGCTGAATTTGGACCACTTGTTGAACCAGCGGTATATTGAAAATCAAAAACCGAATCTTCATTTTCACCCAAAGCGACTCGCATAATTTTCATTTGCAGTAAGACCTGCTTAGCTGGTTGGTCTATTTTTTCAATTAATTTTTCAATGTCCTTCAATGATTTTTGATCACTACTACGTACCAATAGTAAATTATGCAGACTATTGTAAGTAACCCTAATAGGAGCCGCCTGAACAAGTCCGCTCACATCAGAATCACGTAGAGCCGTTTTCTCTCCAATCTTCTGCAACGCAGACAGGGTTAAATCACCTTGCAAACCTTCAACCTCACCGGCCAATGCTGAAGCCGAATTATTTGAGGTCGACGAATAGTTATTGAGCATACGTTTTTGAGTGCTTAAACTTGTCGACAGAGTCGAGCTATCACTCTCATTCATATCGCCATCAAATTCATAACTGGTATCGCTTACAGGTTCTTCTAAAACCACACGGTTACCAAACAAAGCTTTAATAGCATTTGCGGCACTTACTACGTTCTGATGCTTTAAAGTAAACACTTTGGTTGACTCATTTCGGTAAACCAACACATCTTCTTTAAACTGTTTTGGAGTCATAACAACATACACATGACTATCCGCATCTTGGCGGTACCAAAGTCCTGTCACACGACACATACTATCTATCGCTTCATCTAAAGACGCATTACGAATAAACAACGAAAATTCAACATCTGCAGCATCATTAGTAACAATAACGTTTTTGCCTGATAGTTCTGACAAAATGCGTACCGCATCCTGTGTTTTGACTTTTCGTAACTCAATATCACCAATAAAGTCCGCTTTTTGTGCATAAGCAGAGTTGTAAAAGCTACCTAAAAACAAGGTCGAAACTAGTAATACCTTAATAATTTTTTTCATTTAAACCTCTACCTAACAACAATCACTTCACCCAGTTTTCCGACTTCAATTAATAAACTTAATCGGCCAATCTCGGTAACTTTAATTACATTATTCATTCCGCCACTTGGGATACTAACCGTATCTCCTTCTCTAACGACATAAGTACCTAACCCTTCAACTTCTAAAATAGCGGCTTTTTCGTGTTCTGATTTTAGAATCAAACCTCTAAGCGTTAGTTTAGGTACTTCCACCGAAGCACTTAAACGCGTAAAATTATAGTTTCGATTCGAAATTTGATTCCCAGAAGGCTCACCCCGCTTTAAGTCATGTCGAACCAGTTGATTCGTTAACGCAAATGGATCCCTATACCCTCTTGAAGGCGATTTTCTATACGACGTTTTTGCATAATTTGTTTCGTAAAATTGCGCTTCGAGTTTTGGTTTTTCTACCACATCGGTTTTATCTATTATTTTTTTGGCGGTTTGATTTGTTTTTACATTCCTACCACCAGGCAAAGCTTTACTTACCGTATTGTCATAATAATCAAATAAGTCTTGTACTTGGTTTTTTGCTTTTTGTGAACCTGATTGACTAGGTAATTTATTCAACATATCTATTGCATTATCTTGTAATTCTTTAATCTTAGATTCAGATTCAGTGACTTCTTGACCGTAAACTAAAGCACTTGTTATTAACAAAAGTAAAATAATCCATAAACGACTTATTTTTATAAAATCAAAATGTAATATCATACAAAGTCCTTAACCACCATTCGCAACCGCAAAAATTGCTTGAAAAAAGGATATATACACAAAACCAACCATCCCCCCCACCATCAAGGTAAGAATAGGTTCAATCATTGATGTCATCGCATTAATCCTTGCATCTAACTCTTTATGATAATAACTACCTAGTTCATCAAAAACAGCACTCAACTCACCACTTTCCTCACCCGCTGAAGTCAAGTGCAAAACCATATCTGGCACCCCTTCTTTCTTCATCGCAACAGCAAGTTTTTCACCCTCAGTAACACCGTCAGCCGCATCATTAAAACTGCCTTTAATCACGCTATTACTATTAATCATTGCCGCTACACGCATCGAATCCAGCACGCTTAAACCACTTGATAAAACCATGGATAATGTCCAACTTGTTTTCGCCATACTCGCTGCAATAATTGAGCTACCAATTAACGGAATCTTTAGCAAAACTCGATCAACAATATATTTACCTTTTGGTCGTGTATAAGAGACCAATATAGTCATAATTATCGTTAAAACCATAATCATTAATGCAAAGCCATTAATTTGCATCCACTCAGACATATCCATTAAAGCTTGGGTAGAAGGTGGTAATTGCGAACCTTTACCTTCCAAAAAACTTGCAAACTTTGGCACCACCCCCAGAACTAAAAATAAAATAACCGCTACCGATGCAATAATAACAATCACTGGATAAGTCAAACTTGCCACGAGCTTTCTTTTTATCTCCATTGTTTTATCCAAATCTGCGGCTAAACGCGTCATAACTTTGTCTAATTCACCTGTGGCTTCACCACTACCTAAAAGACTTACCGCAATCGTTGGAAACACACCTTTTTCTTCACCCATAGCCCCCGAGAAGGTAGCGCCACTTTGAACGCCTTTTATCATTCTTTGTATAGAACGCTTTAAGCGAAAACGTTTAATCATTGGCTCAACAGACTCTAAAGCCTGAACAACGGTATGACCTGAACGGAGTAACAACGCCATTTGTCTAAAAAACAACAGTAAATCAGCCTGTTTCACAGGCTTATATCTATAAGGATTTAAATACGCTAAATAACTTAATATTTTCTGTTTTCTATCTAAGTCCTCAACCACCTCTATAATAAAAAAACCTTGAAGTCTAAGATCAGATTCAGCTTCTTCCACCGAACTTGAAACCAAGGTTCCATAAACCTCACGACCTTTTTTATCAAGAACAATATAACTATAATTTTTCATCTAAAATTTCATCTTCAGTGTCTAAATGAAAATATCGCACATTCTCTAATGACGTTTGTCCACTCAACACCCTTTGTTTAGCGCTATCCCAAAGACTAAAAAAGCTTGGCGACTCACGCAAACGTTTTTCTGACACGCCTTCAACAATCGCTTCACTTACTTTATGATCAACCCAAAGCACCTCATACAAGCCTAGTCGGCCTAAGTAACCCGTACCACCGCAAACAGGACACCCTTTTGGCTTATACAGTGTTAATGGTTCAGCAAGGTTTTTTATACCTAAAAGCTGTTTAGTTTCATTATCTGCTTCATAAGTCACTTTGCAGTTATCGCACAACTTCCCAACTAAACGTTGCGCCATAATGCCAACAACCGTCGTACCGACTAAATAGCGATCACAACCTAGGTTAACCAAACGTGATACAGCACTAATCGCATTATTAGTATGCAATGTTGACATCACTAAATGCCCTGTCATCGAAGCTTTCAAAGCCGTTTCTGCTGTTTCCAAATCACGAATTTCACCTACTAAGATTACATCTGGGTCATGACGTAAAAAAGACCTTAAAACATCACTAAACTTAAGTTTGGACGTCATCTGAACCTGACTGATACCCGACATTGTTTGCTCAATCGGGTCTTCAGCAGTCAAAATATTCATTTCATTCGCATTCAAATCACGAATACAAGCATATAAGGTCGTCGATTTACCACTCCCCGTAGGCCCAGTAACCAAGAACATACCGTGGGGTAAATTTAACGTTTCACGTAACTTTTTAGCAATATGTTCAGGCATATCAAGCTGATCGATAGTCAAAGCATCATTAGCATCGCCCAATATTCGCATGGTCACTCTTTCGCCCCAGCGTGTTGGCGAAGATGCCACACGAATATCCATTTCGGGTAAATTCCAATCCCTAATAGCGTAACTAAGGCCGCCATCCTGTGGCAATCTTTGTTCTGAAATATCCATACCGCCTAAAACCTTTACGCGGTTCACCAATGCTTCGGTATCAAGTTGCGAAAGCCTTAAACCTAACACCTGCATTAAGCCATCAACCCGCATTCTGATACGGGTAAAATCTCTTCCAGGTTCAATATGAATATCTGAAGCTCTTCTAACATAAGACTGCTTCATAATTTCATCAAACACAGCAACCGAATCAAACTTTAAACCTGCATCCTCTTTATCTCCCTTATCCAATGCATCTAATGCATACTTAAGAGAATCTGGCTCCGCAATAGCAGGTAAAACTTTTTTACCTACCGTTCGCTGAATTAAATCCAGAGATACCCGATCATTTGGATCGAGCATAGCTAAATACAGTTGCTCTCCAATATAAATAGGAAAAACTTGTTTACGAACAAGTGTTGCTATTGATACTTTGGCTACTAAATCATCGGCCAACACCAACTGCTGAGGCTGAATGTAAGGTAAATCATACTGCTGTGCTAAAGCCTGATAAAACGCACTTTCTGGAAAACGAAACGTACGCATTAATAGTTCAAAAATTGACTTTCTCTCTTGGCGAGCCACTTTTCGTAAATCGTTAACCGAGTCAATATCAACTAATCCAACTTGCAAAGCAGCCGTGATTAACAAAGATTCATTTTTTATCGTTGCCATAATTTTAAGCCAACATTCTAAGTAATTTTTCAACCGCAGCAGGTTGTGCAGCCAACTCTAAGGCGCGATTAGGGCTTATTTTCCCCTTTTTGACCAAATCAACCAACGCCTGATCCATTGTCTGCATACCTTCTGATCGTCCAGTTTCAATCATTGAATAAAGCTGTTTACTTCTATCCATTGCAATCAAATTACTGACGGCCTTATTCACATGCATAATTTCCAATGCAGCAACACGGCCATTCTGATTATTAACCTTAATTAATCTTTGAGCCATCACACAACGTAAACTCATTGCAAAACGAGTCCTTGCAATCCCCTGTTCTTCACCTGGGAAAAAGCCAACAATTCTATCCACCGCTCCTACCGCATCATTGGTATGTAATGTCGAAAAAACCAAATGCCCAGTTTCTGCCGCACTAATCGCGGCTTGTACTGTTTCGCGGTCTCTTAATTCTCCAACAAGAATCACATCAGGGTCTTCACGTAAAGAAGCTCTAACCGCACCCGCAAAGGTTGCTACATCCGTTATTAATTCGCGCTGATGTACTATCGACTTTTTGGACTTATAAACAAATTCAACAGGGTCTTCAATCGTAATAATATGTCTGTTTTGAGTCTCATTAATATGATTAATAATGGCCGCAAGTGTCGTAGATTTACCGCTTCCAGTCGCACCGGTGACTAACACTAAACCATCTTTTAATTTTGATAACTTTCTAACATACTCAGGCAAACCAAGCTGTTCAAATGAAAGAAAATCGTTACTTAAATAACGTAAAGCAATACAAGCTTCACCCATAGAGCGATAAATATTCCCACGAAAACGATGCCCTGATTTAGCGGTATAACCAAAATCCATTTGACCTTCTGTTATAAACACTCCCCACTGACTTTCATTCAGCATAGAATGAGCGACTGTTTCAATATCAACGCTAGAAATCAATACATCATTAATCGGCTTTAACTCTCCATGCAAACGCATTAAAGGCGCTTTATTAGCTGTTAAATGAATATCTGAACCACCTTGCTCCACACAATCAGTAACCAAGCCATCAAAAACATTCAATATATAACTGTTGCCACTCTGAGTCATAATGCCAACACCAATACAACAGCAAGATTTTGGTCTGCAGACACATCAATAGTAGCCTCATCAACAAGTTCTGCTTCAACCTCAATATTCACTACCGACACCTGAAAATCGAGTGAATCGAGTTCATCTATAAAATTTAATAAATCAAAGTAGCGCAAGTGAAGGTGGTATTTCAAAAGGGGTCGCCCCCACTTTTTTGAAATTAAAAACTTAGCGTTCCCAGCAACGGTTTGAGCCCCTTTATTGACTTCATTAACCGATTCAATTCTTACATGATTTTCTTCTGCTAAACTGGATATACTCAATCGTAAAGCTTGATAAGACTGCACATTATCCAAAGGCATAAAAAGTGTGCTTATTTGATTGTATTCAAGCTCTAACTCATTTTCTTTCTTTGTTTGCTCATCAATTTTTTTTAAATAAGTACCTGCTGCTTCAGGCATTTTAGGAATAGACTTTTCTTTTAACTCCAAGCGATTTTCAGCACGGCTCACCATATTTTCTGAAAACTCTAATGCTTTATAGTTTTGCCAATGCCACCCTAAAAGATAAATAGCAACCACACCAAAGGTCAGCAACACCAATATTTGATTTTGTTTTTTTCTACCTAGACTATTCCACTGTTTCATGCATTTATCAGCGTTAAACTAACGCCTTCCTTTTATATTTTGTTGCTTAATGAGCGAGAAACTAAAGCCATATCCACGTATGCCTGAACGACCAATTGAACGATTGATTTTGACTCTTTGTACTGCATAACCTAATTTTTCAACGTTTCGCCCCAACTCTTCAGAGAACATTTGGGCATCATTTTCATTCAAAGACCAACCCTGAACCTCAAAACCACTTCCTCGGGCATTATCCCTTTCGTCTAGCTCAGTGAAGCGATCTATTAATACCAAATCGTTTATGCTGTCTTGAAAAGCCAATAAAATATCTGTTATTAACGGATTACGCTTTATCATCGCATTCATTTGATTCACAACTGTTTCAAGACTGCTTACCTGTTTATCAATCTGTTCTAATCGTTCTTTTTCTTTATTTGTTTGCGAAGTGAGCGCACTCATTTGTTTCGCAATACGCTCTTTTTCAACTTTTTCAGCTTCAATTTCTTGCAACTTATTTTCAGACTGTGAAAGCGAATACTGCATATAAATTTCATTTAGACCAATCGAAATCAAAACCACAAACGGCGTTAAATAACGCCAAAAATTCGTATTTTTCCATAAGGGCGGTTTGGGGTCTTGAGCTTCAATTAATAAATGATAAAGAGAATTCTCAGAACGAACCCGTTTAGCCAAAGCCATATACTGATAAAGTGACGTTGATGGAACGTTTAGCGGAACATCTGCATGCCCTACAATCTCTTGAATCCATTTAACCTCTTTTTCAAACTTAAGTGATAAAGCCTCACTTAATTCAGATACATCCTCATATATACTGCTTACCCAAATGGCTTCCGTTTCTGGTCTAACCTGTTCAGAAACGCCTGTAATAACCGTGTTTAAAATATCGTCTTTATGATTTATGCCAAAATGCCCAATAGAAACAACAACAGAGCCTATAAATCGAAAAATAACTACTCTTTCTTTAAAGACCTCAATTAAAACCTGATCTTCTCCTTCGTGCATAGAACCATTTACAAACAGGCCAGCAAGACCATGCAAAGAAGTAATGGTTTCTAAATGTAAGCTATTTCTAAAAAAAGCATCGCCCCATTTTTTGCGAGCATAATGAAAAATACCCGCCCCAATCCATACATCTTCTAAGTCTTGTTCATCTGAACCAATGACTTGTGACTTCCAACTACAATCAATATGCCCTTCAATAGAAATGAAATGTTCTTGTAAAGACAGAATTTCATTAAATTGCTCACGGGTAATGTATTCAAGCTGTATACATATTTCACCAAATCGAACCATATTGGAGCCTTGGTCACGCGCTAACTCCAGTTCAACACTTGCGTTTAAGCGCTGTTCAGATGTAATTAACCCATAACCTTCAAGCAAGGTACCAACCGACCATATAGTTGACAGTTCAGAAGAATAAGATTCCAACTCCCAACGTACTAACTCATGCATTTGCGTGTTTGGCTTTGGTTTTTTACTGCTTACGGGTATATCTACTCGCCCAAAAACAACCTCTGCTGATGCAAGATAAGTTTTTTTTGGTAGGTTTTTAAAACCCTGATTTTGAATTTCAGACAGAATATCAGCAATGGATTTTTGCATATTCATATTGGTTGACAAACCTGTCGCTAGAATTCTAGCTTGCTCACCTTTAAAACGAACTAATGCCCCGCTTAATGCATAACCGTCATAAGAAAAAACTAAAGTATCTTTATTTGGCTTACTGACTTTAGCCAATTTAGTGATAGACTCTAGAAGCTTGGATAATTCAAATTTCATTAATCTATTTCCCAGTTAACCGTATTGTTTGGAACGCCATTCTTGCTATAAACCATCATTTTATAAGTTAACTTGTCTGTTTTTCCATCCTTCCTCGGGTAGTCATCCGCCATTCTCATTAAGCCTGAAGCATCTTTTGATGCTAATACCAATAAATGCGTGCCCGCCGCTAAGTTGTGATTAAGCGTTAAGGTAAACGACTTGGTATCCCCACTAGATATAGCTATTTTGTTAACCGGATCTACCGCTTCGTAAGTGGCCGCTGTTTGTCGCCAATAACCACGGTCCTCACCATTTACAAACTCCAACAACACCACGGTATAGTCAGTTGCAAGTGAGCCGGTGTTAACTTTTATATCAATACCACTATTGTTGGTAACATTAATAGTCATAGCAACATCCTTACTATGCCCCCAATCGCTTGGTTCCATTGCCATGCTTAAATCCATATCCTGCGGTTCTTCTTGTACATAAGCCGCTGTGGCTGAATCTACATTGTCTCGTCCAAAACTGGTGTAGGTCACTTCACCTTCTGGTGTTTCTGTTCGTTGCCAACCAAAATTATTACTATCTTCGGCTGTAACTGCTGAATTATTTCCCCAGCCATCTCTAAATTCATTACCCACTGAAGCGGCAAAATAGACTGACCTAAAGCCTTTAGCCAACTTTTGATTTGCGCTATCTAAAGGCTCCTCATCCCCAGAACTATTATTAAAATCATCGGCATCAGGCGTGGGGTCATAAACAGGTGCTAGCAGCGCATAGTCTTGCATTTCAGAGGTTGCGCCTGTTGTGGCATCGCAATCTGTTTTTGTTAACAGGCCTGCTATACAGGGTGGTAATCGACCATTGTCAACAACATAACCCATATCAAAATTTACATTGTTATAGTTCATGGTTTGTATAGTGGCTTTTTCTATTAACGCCAATCTACTTTTAGTATCTTCAATTCTGTGTTGTGACACAGGGTTGTCCATTGTCATCATTGCAACCATGGCGGTAGAAGACAAAATAGTCACAACCATTAAAAGTTCAAGCAAGGTAAAACCACCTTGACGAGAACTTAACAAATGCGAACTAGACTGAAGCGACTGCAAGGTTTATTTACCTTTTGCTTCGGCTATAGACTCAACCACAATAGCGGGGCCTTTTGAGTAGTTATAAACATGAATACCTGCAAACCTTAGTTTATCTGCTCTAAAACCTTCACCTCCATAACGCTTATAAAGTCGTTGTATTTCAGCCACCACCGATTTTTCTACATAAACAGGAATAATCATTTTGTCTGAAACCCCAACAAACATAGTATGCTCCACGACCGGAAGCGGATTTATTTTGGCCACAGATATAGCAAGATTAAGATAGTCAGTTGATTGCTTTTCTGGCAACGTCATTACCTTGGCATCAAACACAACAAATTTATTCACTTGAATCTCTTTAGTGCCTTCTTTAACAGGTGTGTTTTGTTTAACAAATTCAGGCATATTTTTAATAAACTGGTAATCACCATAATCACCATTTTTTTGCATGGCCGATGCTAAAATATCTTGCCCCATTGCCAATGCATTTGATTGAAAACCATTCATCATTAAAAAACCTCCTATCAATACTGCTTTAAATATTCCACTTAACTTATTCACTTAATATCCTTCACTCAAACTACTTAATCTGCATAAATACATATAATTTTATCGTCCCCTTTTGGAGTGCAGTCATTAGGAACATAGCCATCAAACTGTCCGTCTTTTCCCATAGACAACAACACCACTTTTTCAGCTATTGCACTGGTATTTTTTTCAACAAACATAAGTATTGGACGCCCTGCCCAGTCCAAGTCTAAAAATTGTTTTTCTGCAGAACCATATTGGGGGCTATCTGAAGGCACAATTCGGCTGACGTAATAATCTTCTTGGGGTACTTTTTTACCCCCTGTAAATATGGCAGGTACATCTTTATAAACTGTGCCACTGGTTGGCGTTGCTACATCCGTATCGACACGACCAATATCAACAAACCCTTCGGCATTGGCATCTAAATATGGACCGCGCCACCCTCTTGCGGAAGCGCTGTTCCACGGCATTACATTTTCAAGTGATGTTTTAACACCAATACCACTTAGCTGGCTTAGATTGGCTGCGTTATAAAACCAAGCGACTTTATCAACACAACTAGCTGGCGCATAAGCTGGTAAATCAACTGCTACATCTAACACAGCAGCGGGGTTTCCGCCTGCTCTTCCTGATAGAGCGGTGTGCAGTGATTCACAACTTGAATTACCCGTAATGGTTGCTGTTGCCGCTAAATCAAATCGGCCTTCTTTTGGAAAGTAACCTGTATCCGCTCTAAATTGCCTAACGGCTTTGACGACTTCCAACAGCTCTATTTGCGCTAACTGATCATCTACTTCACTGTCAACCCCTTGCAAAGAGGTTGTGGTGGTAAAAGCGATAGCCGCTAAAATAGACACCACAATCAAAAGCTCAATTAAGGTAAAACCTTTTTGCCCATTTAATTTTTTACAGGAATATTGAATAGAATAAAAGCCCACCTAAAACCTCTAAATACGTACAGTTTGATAAGTACAATTTGATTGAAACCGAAAAATTATTGACATGATTTAAACCCTTTGTACAAAAAAGGTGTTTGACTTTGCATTAATCTATTTTTACTAAAAATTCTTTGTTTTAAACCTATACCATTTGAAATAACAAACAGGCATTTAAAACATTGTCATTAAAAACCTTGACATGAAAAACGTTTAGAAAAAATGTATAAAAAAAGCCGGGTTTAGCAATGCTAAACCCGCAAAATTATTGAACTGGCTTTGGACAGAGGAGGAGTTGCTGGCCAGCCCAACTTTTTTTAAAGATGAATCCTAAAATAAATTAGATAGTGTTACGAGTACCATCCCACTCACCTAACTCTTCTTCTTTAGTATCACCAGCACCATCAACAATCGCTACCAATACAACTTGGTCAGCAGCATTAACAGCACCTGCACCATCAAATGTACCAATATCAAATATTGCCATAAAGCGGTTATATTCTGTTTCTGAAACGTGACGATAAACAGGCACAGATGTCATACCACCTAAATCATTTGCATTAAATAGTGTTGACGCTGGCCCAAGACCAACAGTTAAATAGGCTTTACCCGTTGCTGATGCAAGGTTCGCTCCATCAAAGTCAATTGCAGTAGAAGGTTGACCTGTAAGACGCTCTTGACCACCTGTCCAAATCATTACGTTATCACCCACTTCTAAAGTACGGGCAACACCACAACCATTACCTGCTGGTGTCATAAAGATATTACCGGCAACATATGCATTGGCACGGCTCGCCACAATACCTTCTAAATCAGTACAACTTGGCGTAGAAGCAATACCGTCATCCTGAGTTTCATCAATGTATTGCAATTGACTAATACCACCAGCGGCAAGCACATCAACCATCTCTTGTGTTAAGGCAACTGGCGCAACATCTTCAATTGCACCAATTGACAATAAACCACCCGTTACTGGCGTACCCGTTGCAGGAGTAGTGGCTGATGTAATTAATGAGTCAAAGTTATTAGGTAATACATTTTTATTTAAAACACGGAAAGTACGAATCCCCTTGTTTAACTCATCCATCATTGCAACGTGTGCGGCTGCTGAAGCACGAGCGTCAGTATCTTGTAAAGCAATGGTTGCAGTACCTGAAATGGCGGCTAAAATAGCAACCACAACAAGTAGCTCTAGCAATGTAAAACCAGCTTGCTTTTTCTTAAGCTTAGCGGCTTTTGCACGCAACGAAGCATCTTGAATATCCATTACATTCACTTTTGAGAATTTTGACATTAGTTCTTGAATTTTTAATTTACTAAACATTTCAGTTTCCTTTTATATATACGTTTAATTGTTTTATTAAATACTCAGCTTCCTTACCTGTGATTTCAAATAAAATCTTAAGCTTAGAAACCTAAAAGCATGGCATTGCCAAATAACAATTACCTACTTTTTAAATACGACTTACGCCGCACAAGAACAACCTCCACCCTCAGGAGCGATGTAGTAAAAACATTTACTTAGCTTAGACTTAACTTAAATTTAATCTGGACTGAATTTAAGCTAAGTTTCACGCTAAATAAATGCCGTTTTCTATTAAGGAAGGGCTACGTCTCCCTTAATAAAACCTTTGTAAAATTTTGTAAAACTTGCATTATTTACAAAATTGTTAAATATCATTTAAATACTATTTAAGTACTTTTTTAAAACCGACCTGTTCTGGCAAGTGAAAATGACTTTGCCTGGCCTTGTTTTAATCTTTCTAATTCTGAGCTCGCTATCAACTCATATCCTTCAAAAAAATCTTCAACTTGAAGATCCGCCATAGACTTAGGAAGGTCTATAACGTAGCGATACTGCTTACCACTATGAATAATAATCTCTTTCTGGCCACGCTTAAGAATCTTAATTTCAACTCTAATATCCGCAAACCCATCGTGCCTCAAAGAATCTACATACACTTGTAACAGGCAGTTTACAACTTCTGACACCTTGTCCAAGACGACCCCCGATAACGTTAAATCTAAACTACATAACCAGCAATACAATTACTAATCGTGTTGATAATGGTGTTGATAATAACTATCATTACCAAGACTTGATAAGTAATATATATTAGATATTCCTTAAATGCAAGACATTTTTGAAAAATATTTGGTGAAGTTGTAAATTAAAAGGGATTTAAATAAATAGAGAGCTTTGCACGAGGTGGATAGACGGCTAAAAATGGTTAAAAATAGCTAAAATCAACCTGATTTTTGTTGAAAAACTTGCCAATAGGTCGCTAGCTATTAACTGCTTTATTATCTACCTTATTAGCCGCAATCAGGCAAGTTTTATCGCATTTTTCCTCGCAGCTCATTCATGCAAAGGTCTCATATAATTATTATTGTCAAATTTTCTAATGCCAGCACGACCAATTCAAGCCATAGCTTGTTTTTTTCGATACTGCCAGTTTAGAAACATTGAAACCGCAAAAAGGCCCGCCGCTGCGAGGATAATGGTTGGGCCTGCAGGCCAATCTAGCTGAACAGATATCACCATGCCAAACGCAACCGAAACTAATGATGCGAAGGTCGCAATTAACACCATACCTTTCATGGATGAGGTCCAGTGTCCAGCCACAGCGGCTGGTAAAGTTAACAGCGCGAGCACTAAGATCAAACCAACAACCTGAATCAGTAACACCACCGCTACGGCAATAAAGACCAGTAATAACCTGTCGAGCCAAACCACTGGCAAACCTCTTAAGCGTGCAAATTCTGCATCCAACGCCACTACAATCATAGGGCGCCACAAAGCGAGTAATATACTGGCAACCACCGTTAAACCAATCGCCATCATCCAAAAACGCTCTGGACCTGTAGTCAAAATTGAACCAAACAAGAAACTCATTAATTGCACGTTATAACCCGGTGTATGTGCAATAAACAGAATACCAATAGCCATACCAATTGCCCAGATGGCACCAATAATCGCATCTTCATGTCCGTGACTTTTATTACGTTGTTCTAAAAAGCCAATAAGTAAAGCAGAAATAATGGCGGCAGGAATCGCTCCCCATTCTGGAGAAATACCAAAATATTGCGCAGCACCCAACCCCGCCAGAGAAGAGTGTGCGATGGCACCCGCTAAAAAAGCCAGGCGTCTAACACGAACAAAAGGCCCAATTAGCCCACAAGCAATTGCCGAGACAACACCAGCCGCAATCGCCCAACGCATAAAAGCAAAAGTTAATAAGCTCATTCCACCCTCTCCCCTTTTGAACAATGTATTTTTTGGGTAAAAATTTGCTCTGCTAGCTCCGCCGGGGTTGCGTGCTTTTGCGCCTCCCAAAGGGTGCGATTAACACAAAATATGCGCTCACAATGCGCAGCAATATTCGCCAAATCATGCGACACAACGATCACCGGAATCTCTTTGCCAAGATCACAAAACAACTGAAACAGACGATTACCATGCGCCTGGTCAACGCTAGCTGTGGGCTCATCGAGCAACATAAAAGCAGGTTTTACCGCCAAAGCACGCGCCACTAAAGTTCTTTGTAGCTCTCCCCCAGAAAGTGCGCTAAGCGGTCTTTCTGCAAGTTCCAAAACACCTGCTTTGTTCATTGCTGCTTCAACCCCCTGTTTCATTGCTGCATCAGGTTTGGCAAAAAGCTTAGGGCCAAGCAATGCCGTTTCTACTAGACCACGAACATTGATGGGAAAGCTACGATCAAACTCAGCGGCCTGCGGCACTAAAGCGAGTTGAGGTGATGTGTCTTTTGGCAAACCACCAAGCATTTCGATACTACCTTGACTTGGCTCCAATAAACCACAAATAACTTTTAATAAAGTACTTTTACCACCACCATTTGGCCCAACTACACCATATAATCCAGGCTGGTTAATTTGCAGAGTAATCTGATCAAGCACAATTTGTGTGCCACGCTGAAAGGTTAAATCTTTAATAGTTAACATTATTGAAACGAAGCCTCAATTGCTTTGACTTTATGTGCCAAGCCAGCAATTAAATCAGGCGCTAACGGATCAAGCGTAACAACTTTAGCATTAATTTCAGAGGCAATCGCTTTGGCCTCATCTAGGCTATAACCCTTTTGAATAAAGATGGTGTGAATATTCTCACTCTGAGCTGTTTTAATAGCAGCGGCCATCATTCTTGGCCCAGGTGCCATGCCTTTTTTCTCTATCGAAACTTGACGTAAACCATAGGTCTCAGCCAAATATCCATAGGCAGGATGAAACACCAAGAAAGCCCGACCTTTGTATGGTGCTAAACGCTTTTTGGCATCTTTATCAACGGCATCCAAACGGGCTACCCAGGCCTGACTATTTTGAATAAAATCGGATTTATGCTTAGGATCAAGCTTAATTAAAGTATCCGTTAAATGTTGTGCCATTTTTCGTAACTGTTGAGCGCCTAACCAAATATGCGGGTCAATTTTATTTCCGCCATTTCGCTGGATAGTCTCCACATAATCAATCATATTTATAATCGGCATATCAGGGCGTGTTGCCTTAACCTGTTCTACCCAATTTTTTTCATGTGGAATGCCCATTGATATATAGATGGCTGAGGATTCCAACAACGCCATTTTCTTTGGCGTGGGCTCAAATGCACGTGGGTGCATCCCTGGTGGTACCATCACATTGACCTTTACATGCTCCCCACCAATATCTTCAACCATTGACTTTAAAGGCAGAATTGTCACCGTAACGCCTAATTGATTTGCGCTCTGTGCCTGCAAAGACAACGCGAGCAAGCAACCCATTAGAATTGGCTTAAAAAACGATGAAATTAATTTTTTGAAAACAAACATAAAAACCCTTTTGAGACCTTTTTCTAAATAAAACAAAAATGGCCTGACGACATTTTTCTCGTCAGACCTTTGAAAGTGCAAAGTCTTATGGAATTAACCAAACTTAAAAATCATATTTAACACTTAAGCGTATATCGCGCCCCATCTCTCTTCGGTAGTCATCACTGGTTTTAAAATCGCCGGCAACTAAAGTCGAGTGATTGGCATAATACTTATTAGTTAAGTTATAAACCGCCGCATAGAATGTCCAAGGCGACTTCTTACTGGATTGATATTTAGCACTGACATCATGAACGGCATAACCGCCTCTTTTTAGCTGGTCGTTATCAATGTCTGCCACGGCAGTGAGCGTATAGTCCAACGTAAAGCCATCAATCATTTCCATACCGGCATTTAAGATTACTTTTTGGCTATCAAAGCCAGCCACACGACGAATAGTTAGTGGTTCACCGGCTGGTTCAATCGCTGTATTGGTATCAATTTGCGAGTAAGCTAATGACGCAAAATAATCACCAATAAAGTAACTCGCTTTTAACTCAAACCCATTGGCAATATAGGTTTCACCGCTATTCACCATATCAGTAAGCGCAATACCCGCTTCTCCAGCAACACTGGTTTTACCCCCACTGTTGGTAAGACCTGACTTAGACAGGATTAAGTCATCCATTTCGGTTCGGTAAACACTGGCATTAAATCTAAAGGTATCGTCTGTTTTAAACAAACCATTTTGTTCAAAATGATAACCCAGTTCAGCACGTGCTGATTTCTCTGCTTTTAAATCGGACGAATAGCGATAACCGTCGGCAATATGCATATTCCAAGTGAAAGGAATGGTTCCAGTCATTCTCGATGCCTTGCCGTAGTTTGCATAGACATTGGACTGTTCTGTTAATTGATAATCAATACCAATATTCGGTGAAACCGTACTATCAGTGGCCTTGCCCAGACCCGTTTTCAACTCATAATCATCAAATCTCGCACCATAGCGGATATTAAGATTATCGATAGTGGTAATCCCTTGCACAAACAACGCTTTACTATCAGCAGTGATTGGATCATAGCCTGAGGTAACGGAATTTCCGTTTGCATCTGTATAGGTGTTTCCAGTAGGTTGATTTAATGTTGATTCTTCATTTTCAATTTGCAAGCCAACAGACAGCTTGCTCTTAGTCGATGCCGTATCAACATAAAAATGGTTTTGAACTTTTAATCCAATACGATCATTTTTGTATTCGCTTCCTGCATCTTTACGGTCAACGAGAATATTGGTTAAATAAAGATTGGTATCAAGATTTAGTAATTTTCCGGCGCTGTAGCTATGTTGTAGGCCATAAGTGGTAGTGGTTGACGCAATCTCTTCTAATAACGAGGGGTCTACATTCAGTCCTTTATCAGCTCCCGTTTTTCCCCACTGCATATCACCTGAATTCACATTTTGGTTTATTGAAAACGTTAGATCATGGCCGTTCAGATTGTCCATATTAAACTTCAAAAGCATGTTTCGATCTTCATAGGCGGTGCCTAACATTTCCTGGTTTTTACCGTCCTCATAGTTTTCACTATTAACACCTGAAACCGAAGCGACCACGCCATAATGCTCATCAAATACCTTATAGGCAGTTAAGCTACCCAGTTTTGATTGAGTATTGCTGTTATAACCCGTTTTTACACTACCACCAGACATTTTGCCGTCTTTTACATAATCTTTGGCACCTTTGGTTTGCATCTCAATAGCACCGCCCAGTGCACCGCTTTTTGACGCGTCCGGTGCAGTCTGAATATCAACCACTTTTAGCGTATCTGGATTAATACCGAGTTCATTACCGCGATGCTGGAATATGTTTTTGCCTTGAGCTGCACCATCCAAAGTGATATTGAGCATGGAACTCTCTACCCCTCTGACATAAATACGTTTTGCATTAGACGATCCGCCACCGCCAATATCAGCTGAAGGTTCATTTTTTAACAGATCAAATACCGAATTAGCTTGTTGCAATTCCGTCTGTTCGAGGTCAACTTTTATCGAACTCCCCTCTTTAACTTCGTTAACAACCACTTCACCCAACTCGGTCAAACCAGCTCCTTGGTTACTCTGTTGATCCGCAAAAACCTGCATCGGCACAACCCCAGTTGCGATAAATAACGCCGTATGTAAAACTGAAAAACGCACTTTTAACCTCCCTCTAAATTAAATTGTTAAATTGAGACATAACACGCATAATCATATCCTTATATGCAAAAATGAAAGTACTCCGCTTAAACTGCTTGCACGATAGAGTTTTACCTGCAAATTCAATTTCAACAACACCCTTTTGAGTTTTTCAGAAGATACAGCCGTTCGACATCTCAGTCTCTTTTTTATCAACGGCTTTAGCTAACCCCACCATTGAAAAAATCGTCAAGATATTAATAATTTGATTTGAAAGCGCTGTTTTACGGCCCCCCACACACAAACCGAGAAAAATTGTCGCAGGTAAGCTTGTTGAAATGAATATTACATTTGCATAGATAAGAATAGATATCATCTCTTTAAATTGTTATGTTATAACATAACGCATAAAAATTCAACGAATAGAAAAGTATCTACTTAGATTAAATATTAACCACGTATTCTTAGTGCAAGGAAGTTTTATGGAGATCGGCTCCGGAGGGCTACGCCATAACAGTTTTGAATCAAGAAAGCTAAAGTCACAATTAAATGATTAATGGAGATTTACGGCTTGTAGATATTTCTATCATTAAAAAACTTTCTAATGATTAGTCTAGGATTGAAACTTTTAAAGCCTTATAATACGTGCTCTTCTATTTGCGCCTATAGTAAAATGGATATTACGTGGCCCTCCGGAGGCCAAGTTGGGGGTTCGACTCCTCCTAGGCGCACCATTCATTTCCGACCTTAACCCTAAGTCTAGATTTTTCCTTCAGTGACATATTTGTGTCAAGTTTGGTGACAATGGCTTTCTGATTTTTGATGGTTGCTTTTTGACTGTTAAAAAAGACGTGTCGGCACTCCTGTTTATTAGATAACCATTATAAAATAATTTCTGTCTGCCATTTTCGTCTAATCAGTTAAAATAAAAGGTAATTCTTTGAATCGGCTTCTAAAGTATGCACCAAAATTCAGATCTAATCCATTACTCAAGAGCAGGTGATATTTTTCACTATAGATGGGCGGTCAAAAGAAGCTTAAAGCTTTTGGACTTCAATACCGATTTAACACACATTACAATAGAAGGTTCACTAGAGCCAAACCTTAAAGGTGAGTGTGTAGTCGACCTCGCTGAATATAGGACTTCTCAAAATCAAGAAGAATCCGTCGAATACTTTCAGTTAAAGCATTCAACTGTTCAAGCAACTTCACCCTTTACCTTAAGCCTTCTTAAAGACTCTATAGTTGGTTTAGCCGCTCGTTTCGAAGACCTTTCAAATACAAATAACAATTATAAAAGTACAAACTTCACAATAATTACCAATCGAATAATAGCCCCTAGTTTTAAGAAAAACGTTGATCAAATTGCAAAGGGTAAATGGAAAGAAGTACATAAAAGCTTTTCTAAGACCATTAAACAATACACAGGATTAAACCAGTCCAAGTTGACTTCATTTTGTAAATGCTTAGTACTTTGCGATTCGGAAGGGAATTATGATGCTCAAAAATATGATATACATCGTGAGTTGGCTAATTTAAGTGTTTCCAAAAACGTTGAAGATAGACAGAAGCTTTTGGTCCACAAAGTCTGGGAAAAAATAGAACCTGGACAAAGCAATGTAATTACAAAGGAAGATATCCTAGAAGCATTCGATATCACCGATGTTAAGGATTTTTTTCCAGCCCCTCCATTATTCGATTCAATTTCTAGTTATGTGCCCAGACACCAAGAAGCTGAAATTATTGAATCAATAAAATTGTCAGCTTCTCACACAATCATCACTGCGAGTGGAGGAACTGGGAAGTCTGCTTTAAGTAGTAATTTAGCTACGTTTTTTAATGATCCATCAATTGTTATTGCTTATGACTGTTTTGGAAGAGGGAGCTATCGAAAATCGACTGGAAAAAGACATCGTACTCAAGATGCTTTAATTCAGTTGGTCAATACATTTGCAAAAGATAGTTTATGTGACCAGATTATCCCTTCTCGAAATGAACCCGATGATTATTGGATTAGAGCTTTTTTAAGCAGGATTAATGAGATATGCCTGGATCTCTATAATAGTGATCCAGGTGCATTGCTCGTTATTGTATTTGACGCTGCTGATAATGCTGAAATGGCCGCCGAAGAATTCAGTGAAACATCATTTGCAAAACTCCTTCTAAGAGAAAATGTCCCACATAACTGTAGGCTTGTATTTACATGCCGTCCAGAAAGGTTAAGTCGACTTGAACCATCATCTAGTGTGAATCAAGTATCTTTATCAGCTTTCACAAATGAAGAAACTTTACGTTTTCTACAACAACGTTACCCAAACGCAAATATGTCTGATGCAACAGAGTTTTGCCGACTAACTGCAGGTAATCCGCGTGTTCAAGCTAACGCCCTCTCCTTTGAATCAGACTCGCTTGAAGAACTTTTATTTTCCTTCGGCTCAAAACCTGTAACGGTAGAAGATTTGATTGAGCGCCAACTTGAAAAATCCATTGCAAAAGTTAAAGATATTTTTTCCCAGAATTACAGTGAAGAAATGGACCGTATCTGTGCGGGGCTTGCAACCTTACCTCCTTTTGTTCCACTGAAGGTTTTGGCTAGTGTAAGCCAAGTTTCAGAAGATCTAATTAGGAGTTTTATCTCGGATTTAGGCCGCCCACTTTGGTTAACGGATGATTCAGTACAATTTAGAGATGAGCCGACAGAGTCATGGTTTCAAGACAAGTTTGCAGCCAGCACAGAACAGATTTCAAAGTATGTTGATGTACTAAAACCATTGTCTTCAATAAGTTCTTATGTGTCAGAGAATTTACCACTTCTACTATTAAAATCAGGGAGGTTTGATGAACTTGTTGAATTAGCCTTGTCCGATAATTTATTGCCGCAAAATAGTGAATATGATGCAAAGCAAACACAAATCTCCCGTTTGCAATATGCTTTCAAAGCCGCTCTTAAAAAGAACCGATTATATGAAGCTTGTCAGTTAGCATTAAAAGCAGGAGAGGAAATTGCCGGTAATGAACGGCAGCTAGAAATCCTTTCTCAAAATTTAGATTTGACTGTACAGTTTTTTGAACCTAACCGAATACAAGAATTAGCTTATAGAAAAGAATTTATTGGCGGTTGGAATGGCTCAGAGACCGCTTATTCTGCTTCGATGCTTTCATATCTCTCGTCAACCAAAGGAGAAGCTCATAGCCTTTTAAGATCCGCGGTTCATTGGTTAAACAGATATTTTGAAAAAAGACCTAATGCCAAAGAAGACGAAGAGTTATTTCGTGAGCAGTTAGATGATATTGAACTTGTTGAAATTGCTTCAGCCAAAATGAACTTATTAGGATGGCAAAACTGTACAGATTTTCTGTTGTCTTGGTCTCCTCAGACTGCAATTTTTAGACTTACAAGTGCCTTTACAGAACGTTTGGTTGATTCTGCTAATTTTGACACAATCTTTCAAATGGCTGATTACGGGAAGGATAATGCAAGCTTTGTTCTTGCGATTAATTCAGAGTTGATGAAAGTAGGAGTAACAGCCCCAAAATCGTGCCTAATAAACTGTTTAAATCAATTTACTTCTCGAGATAACTCAATTGATAGACCATCGAGTGACTGGTTCGGTAACAAACTTTCACTGAGTGTATATCTGTCTTTGTTTGAAGCGTGTCTGATAAATGACCTGCCAGCTAAGAACATTCGATTAGCACTTTCTAACTATTATATAACTCCTCGTTTATGGGAGGTTGCAGATAAGCATCAGCACTATCCAGTCAGGGAAAGTTTTCTTAGATATTTAAGTATAAAGGCGGCACTGTCCAACGACTGTAATTTAACTTTAGACAGTGTAATACCTCAACAATGGATTACTGAAGATGGTTCATATGAGGAAAATAGAGAACTTCGGGATGCAAAAGAGTTTATCGGTCGATTATTACCTTGGTATATGTTGAAATCCAGAATACTGACTGGAGAGTTGATTGATCTAAACGCTGAATTTGCCAATGTAAAAAAACTATCTGATAAGAACAAGTCCAATTTTTACCATAATTATGATCCATGTCGTTATGAGACAACTAAGGCTATGTTTGAATGCATTTTGCATTGTAAGCATGAATGCAAAGATGAAATAACCCTATTTTATAATGATTATAAGGCTGGCGATTTAGCGTCAAATCTTCAAAATGATCTGTATTTTCTTCGAGCAAGTTGCAGAAATGACAACTTAAAAACATTGAGTGATTTGACCGAAGAAGCATGTTGTAAAGCCTTAAAAGAGTTCGATCTAGAAGAATCACCTGAATCTTATTCTGAAAGCTATATTCAATTAGCTAGAGCTGTTTTAAGTGTTGGAAAAGAAGATGCCGCTGCTTATTTTGATATAGCGCTAAATAAAGCGTCAAAATTCGGAAATGAGGTAGTTCATCGTTGGGAAGCAATAACTGCTGTCGCCAAAAGGGCTGCGGATTTTAATGATGATCAACCAGCACTTGCTCATCGCTATATGAGATGTGCAGAAATGATTGGTGATGTTGTGTCACGCGAAAAACATTGGAATCGAAGTGATGCTCTTTCCACCTGTTTTAAGTTATCACCTGCTTTTGCATTTGCCATAGTCAACCGATGGAAAGAGAGAAATGTAGGCTGGGATAACCGATTGATCGTTACATTGGCAAACAATGCAATAGATTCAGGTTTATTACTTCCCTCTGAAGCATACTCATTATCAGCTTTTTCTTGGGAAAATGGAGAAGTTGATTTTTGCGAAAAGTGTATTGAAAAAGAAAAATCTCGAAATAAACAGAAGGTTATATTTGATCATTTGATTCGAGATTTTAGAGTGAGTGACGTTGAGGGAGATGTATGGTCAAAAATCGCTAAAACTGCAGAAAAATATGGATTGTCCAATGCAGAATTAAATAATGTTTCTCAATTAATTCATATAGAGAAAACTGTTCAAAAGCCTAAAGTTTCTGCAAAAGAAGAAACCGATGAAAATAGCTGGCATTCAATCTATGGAGGATTTGATATCCTCACTCCTACAGGGTTTCAGAGTGCTTTCTTTCTTTATGAACAGAGAGATAGATACAGTGAAAAAGAAAACTTTTGGAACGGTTGTTACCAAAAAGTTACTTCTAGACAAGCGGCTAAGTTTTTATCGTTAGTGTGTGAGATTGAGTCGCTCGATTTTTATGATATTCAAAGTGCGTTTGAATACTTTCCACGGGAATGGAAAGCAAAAGCTTCTGTTGAAGCTTTATGGAATCAGCTAGTAAAAAAAATTGTGGCTCGCTTTCCTTATCAATTCGTCAATATATATTCCTATTATTCTAAATATTTTGCCCTTGATAGTGAGAGCAATGCTGCCATACAAGAAGGGGTTATTGAAGGGTTAAGTTGTTCGGTTGATATTGAATCTTCAGAAGCATTATTTGGTTTTGTTCATTTTAATGCGGATAAGTTAAGCGTTGAAGATTCTAACAATCTTACAAATCAGGGGTTATCAAGATTTGAAGTTTATTTGGATGATGATTTTGGCGATGGTCTTTGGCAAGAAAATCAATCTATTCCAGAAAGTCTTCTAGATGCTTTAGTTGGTTATATTTTTGCCAATTTAGGCTCTCCTTTTCCAAATGAGCGTTGGAACGCTGTTCATGCAGTAATTAGGCTATATGAACTCGATTGCCAAGAAGCAATATGTGCCTTAACTGACCAGCTTGAAAAGCCGTTAGCAAAGGTTTTTACTCCATATGAATGTCCATTCTTTGATTTACACGCCAAGTTGTATCTACTTGTTGCACTAACTCGTTGTGTACATGGAAATTCTAGATTGCTGATTGGTAAGAATGAATTTTTTGCTAATTTAGCCATCAATCAAGAACAAGGTATTCTTCACCAGTACTATGCAAAACAAATCTGTTTAAAGATTGAAAGAGATTGTCCTGGGTTATTTGATTCGGAGACTTTCAACAATGTTTCAAAGTCATGCATTAGTCCATACGAACCAATTCAAGAAAATAAATATCGCTATAAAACACAAATTCCTTTGCACCTTAATGCTTCAGTAGGTTCGTTGCCTGATGTTTGGTTTGCATATGATTTCGATCGATATTGGTTTGAACCTCTTGGGCGAGTGTTTGGTATATCATCTCAACAGGTTGAAGATTTAGCAAAAGATATTCTCTTCAATAAATGGAGAATGAAATTTGAATCTAAGCATATAACCGATCATAGAAAAGAGAGGTGGAAAGGGCTCAGGGAAACCTATGATACTCATGCCAATCATGACTCCTACCCTAAAATAGATGGTTTCTCATTTTATCTTTCTTATCATTTACTACTTGAAGTGGCATCTAAGCTCTTATATGCGATGCCTCCACTAGCAAGTCACTATGAAATGTCTTCAGATTGGGAGGAGTGGTTAGGTGATATTTTAATACTGAATCAAAATAATGTATTGCTATCAGATCTTAGAGATCCGTTACCACTGAATCGGCGTGAATGGACTAATAATGATTTCAGCAGGAATTGGCGTTGGGAAATACAGGGTAACGATTTTATCGACTTACTAGTGAGTGAAAATGATACGGAGCTCTGGCTTAATGTTGCGGGTAAATGGAATGAATATAAGGATGGTAGAAATGAAGATATTTCCTATAGAAGCATTCTTGTTCCTAAGCATTTAAGCCAGTCTTTACTTCACACGACGATAGATTATGAAAACCATCTTCATGAGTGCTATTTGTACGATTTTTGTAACGGTGACGGGGGCAGTACGACTGATTTAGGGGGGGGTACAGCGAAAGCTTGGCTTATACGAAATAATGAGTTGAATGGTGTTGAAGTGACAGATCCTCATTCTGCAGATATCTATGCTTGTCCATATAGGTTAAAAGATGTGGTATCGAATGAATTTGAATTAAGTCAGAGCGATGATCAAAAGTCATATTATGACTTATCTGATAATAGAGTTCGCTTTACAAATAAGTTTTGGAGTGAAGGCCAAGCTCAAGCTGATGACGGCAGAAACTCGTATCGTTGCAAAGGCTCGTTGGCTTCCGCTTCTGTTGAATTCCTTCTAGAAATCTGTAATAAATTAGATGTTGATATCGCTCTTCAGATTGATATTAGGCGATCACTTGTTGATTATCAAAAAAATAGGAATAGTGATAATGAATTCAGATATATCCCAAGCTACAGCAAGACCTTCATCTTATCTGGAGACGGAAAACTTAGAGACACAAGAAAGGATTATCAACTTAGGTAAAAGGCTATTAACTTCCTTTCAACATAATAATCCTGATGAAATAACAGTTTGGATGATTAATTATCTTGCTGAACAAATAGATTTAGCTGAAAGTACATCTTGCTCAGAAGCGAAGAAAAGATGCTTTGAAACAATAATAAAACTATGGGAAAGCCGTTCAAATTTTCCTAATGGAACAAGACCATTTGAGAATTTAGAGCAAATTTTCTTAGCCCTAGACTCATTAAGCCCTGAAAGAACAATTCCACGTTATGTCAATAACAATTTATTTGAAGAAAACTACAGTCAAGAAACTGAAAAACTAACTAATTGGCTTGAAACTTCTAAAATGCTAGATTCAACTGCTAGGATACTAATTTCCTTTATGCTTGAACAAGCAGTTCAAGAAGCAGATACAGATGAGACTCTACAATGGATAGAAACTATTTCGGGAGTTGTAGAAAGCCAAGAGGTTAATTTTATAGCTAGACTCTATGGAGAACAAAGAGATTCTAAGCAAGAAAAGATAAAAAACCTTAAAAAGCACATCGAACAGCTAGAACTATTTGAAGAAGTAAGCCGTTTAGTTAAGCAAAATTTAGAAAATGAATGTCAGATGGTAGATTAAGGTTAAAAATAAGCTTCTAAATACAAAATACTTGTAACCTTAGTTAGGAGGGTTTACACAAATGACCAAGTTCTTGGGTGATGATTTAGAGATAGAAAATGCCATAAAAGAAGGAATTTCCTCAACATACCAAGACTTACTTTGCTTTACAGGTAACGACCTTGAGATTGAACTTCCTGAATACTTATTAACAGTTAATATAGCAAAAAAAAATTCTTAAAATTCCTTTTCATAAAGATTGGACTTTACAGCTTGAGAGTTCAACAAAAAATGTTATACATCGTGCCTTACCTATAAAAATTGATATTCCTAGCTTTCTTAAGACTGACTTAGATAAAAATCCTACACCAAAAAATAAATTCACCAGAGGTATTAACCGTATTCGAAAAGGTAGAGTTGATATTGCTGTTTTTAATACAGGAACTAATGCATTTACAGAGACTGCTTATATTATTGAAGTTAAAAAAGAGAATCAGTCAAGAAATTCTATATCTAAGGACTTAGAACGTTTAAAGAATCTTTTATTGTTGGAAAACCAAAATGGAAAGAGAACTGTTCAAGCAGGTTATTTTATTGCATTAAAATACTTTAAAAATAATGACTTACCTGAACAGATTGAAAATAATCTAAAGAAAACAGAAGATGATTATCAAAAACATTTAAAACCTTTTGTCCAGGCTCCAAGCATTAGAGATGACTTAGAAATCTATACTGTTTCAAACCCAATAGAAACCGAATTTAACGGTGATGATGAAGTTTTTGTTGGTTCACATCATCTTGTAGGAATAATTGTAAAAATCAAAAACTTAGAATAATAAGTCATACTTAAAATATTTAATCAACCATATAGGTTTTGTTGAGTTCGAGAAGTAGTGCAAAATAAGGCTAAAAAATCTCTAAGACTTTAGCGGCGATTTAAAGCGAACTTCGAATTTGTATTCTGCTAGCTACAAACCAAAAGAAAATACCATATTTTTTGGCGGGGCATATAGCATAGACCTTAAGATTCTTCCCTTGAAATTAGTCTCGGCCTTTATTTCTGCTTTGACTTTTTGAAACTCCGAATAATCCAGTCTTGGATCTATCATAATTTGATCAATCAGATAGTGAGGATCAATGCCGTATTTATAGATAGTTTCGGATTTGTCATTTTCTTTCTCAAAATACAAGAGACGCACTTCATTTTCATGTCTAAATGCAGGCCTTTTAATGAGAAGTGTTTTCGCAAGTTCATATGCTTCAGGATTTATTTTTCCTTTAAACACTGTATTTGCGAAACCCATCATTTTTCTATCATTCAGATATTTAACCTTGCCTATAAAACACTGGATATTTTGCCAAGGCTGTAAACCCGTCGCCAAACTATGTGCCAATTTTGGGATGGTTGTTCTAATTCTTACCCCGTTCGAATCTGGTGAATAGATTCTCCACATAGCATCAGATGCCTTATGACGGGTCCAGCATTGACCGTAGAAATCATCTCTAAACCCAAAATCAACAATTTCACCATCGGGTAGTCTAGCTTTCGAATTTAAGATAAAATTTTCAAATGGATCCTCCCATTTCTTTGGGCTGACCAAAACATTTTGTTTCTCCGAAAAGAGTTCAGTTAATCGATCTATTGAAATGATTCGGTAAATGTATTGATCTTTAATATCCAAATCAATATCAATAAAGTTATTTTTGTTCAGCATTATATGCCTACCATACGCTGCATACTTTGTTGCCATGAGGCTTTAAATGCTGAGTCATTAGCAAAAAGCTTGTAGAGTTCCAACTCATCTTTTCTTCTTTGTAGCATGATTTCTTTTAGCATTTTTTCAAATGCTAACTCTCGATTATGCGGGTCAGGATTGTCTTGGTATTTCGCTTTAAAGTCTGGATGCGCTTTGATACTGTCAGCAATGTTTACAAACTTTACTTTCTGTTCTTCTGGTGTGGCACTCCAGCCTTGGAACCAGCGTTCGTTAAAACTTTTAATAATTTCATCAAGAGGGTTGGTTTCTTTTTCTTTGGCATGAGCACCTCTTGGATTTGGATTTTGTGGATCAACTTCTGTTTCAGATGCATCTAAGCCGATAGTTTGATTGAGCTTTACACGCTCTAAACCATATGAACTCAAATCAACAGAATCTAATAGTGCGTCAAGCATATCCGCTTCAGGATCAGCAACCTTGAGTTTAGGAATTAAATACTTCAAAAACCAGAAGAGCTTTTCCCATGCACTTATCTCAAAAGGCATAATGGATGCCATCTGGCCATAAATCTTAACGAACTGTTTGGCTTTGATTTTAAAGTCTATTTTTGCGTCATTTTCTAAATCCAGCTCTGCTTCAAACCGGTCAGCAGCTATATCAATAATAGGGCTTAAAGTTTGAGCATCTTCGCCTTCAAAATAACGTCTTACAAACTCTTCAACTTCGCTCCACTCGTAAACACCTACCTCATCCAAAGCGTCTTTTAACTCATGCAAAACATTTACATCGGTTGCTTGGCTTAAAGATGTTGCTGTATAGAAAGGATCAAAGGCTGTTTTAATATCCTCAGTACTATTAAAGAAATCGAGTACAAAAAGGTCTTCCGTTTTTTTACCCCACTTAGGTGCCGCACGATTTAATCGAGAAAGCGCCTGAACAGCTAATACGCCTTGTAACTTTTTATCAACGTACATTGCACACAACTTAGGTTGGTCAAACCCCGTTAGATACTTATTCGCCACCACCAATAATCGATAATCGTCTGTATCAAATTTTGTACGCGTATCTGATTCAGAAAAGCCATTCATTTCGGTTTCGGAATACTCTATACCGTCCACCTCTTTGCTTCCTGAAAAAGCGATTAATGCTTTAAATGGATTACCTTGTTTGTCGAGTAAGCTATTAATCGCTTTAAAATAACGAATTGCTGTCTCAATGTTTTGAGTAATCACCATGCCTTTAGCTTTACCTTTAAGTTTTTTGGCATTTACAATTTGGGGGATAAAGTGATCTAGCAAAATTTCAGCTTTGGTATCGATAGTATGCTGACTGCGTTCAACGTAGGCTCTCAGTTTTTTCTGTGCTTTTTTACTATCAAATTGAGGGTTTTCAGCTATCGATTTTTGAATTTCATAATAAGATTTATAAGTGGTGTAATTGGCCAATACATCGAGGATAAACCCTTCTTCAATGGCCTGTTTCATTGAGTAAAGGTGAAATGGTATAAATGATTCATCAGGTTGTTTTTGACCAAACTTCTCTAAGGTCGTGTTTTTAGGCGTAGCGGTAAACGCTAAATAAGAGGCATTACCACGCATTTTACGCGAGCGCATGGCTTGTAAGATTTTATCTTGCGCATCTTCAGCTTCATCAACCTCACTTTTACCCATGGCACGGTTCATATTGTCGTGTGCTGAACCACTTTGCGAGGAATGTGCCTCATCAATAATAACTGCAAAACGTTTATCACTTAAATCACTAATCCCATCAATAATGAATGGAAATTTTTGTATTGTGGTAATAATGATTTTCTTACCATTCTCTAATGCACTTTTTAATTCAGATGATTTGTTTGCTGGTGCAATAATGTTTTTAACTTCAGAAAAGTCTTTGATGTTTTCACGTAGCTGTTTGTCGAGTAAGCGACGATCAGTTACAACAATCACGGAATCAAACAGAGGTTGATCAACACTTTTTGCACCCGGCGTATCGTTCGAATTAGGATAAGTTTCAATTAACTGATACGCCACCCAAGTAATAGAATTTGATTTACCAGAACCAGCTGAATGTTGAATTAAATAGGTTTGCCCAACACCATTTTCAGCAGCGTGTTTCACTAAACTTCGCACCACATCCATTTGGTGATAACGCGGGAAAAATAACGTGCGCTTACTAAGAGAATCTTTACTGCTGCCATCAAGCCTTACAAAGTGCTGAATAATATTAGCTAGGCTATCTTTAGTAAAAACTTCTCTCCAGAGGTAATCTGTTTTATGACCCCCAGGATTTGGAGGGTTGCCCTTTCCGTGATTATGTCCTTTGTTAAAGGGTAAGAAAAAAGTACTTTTTCCAGCCAGTTTGGTCGTCATATAGACTTCATCAGTATCTACGGCCATATGAACTATACATCGTGCAAAGTTCAATAATGGCTGTGAAACATCACGATCCTCACGGTATTGTTTTTGTCCATGATATCGTGCGTTTTGTCCTGTCCAGGCATTTTTAAGCTCTAGAGTAACTAAAGGGATACCATTGATAAACAACACCATATCAATTTCTTGAAGAGGGTTAGCTAACGAATAACGTAATTGACGAGTCACGCTAAAAATATTGGCATCAAAATTTTGTTTAACGGCTTCACTACTGCTTGCTAATGGAGCGGGATACATTAGATTAAGATGAGCATCTTCGACACTCAGCCCTTTTTTTAGAAGATGAAGTAAACCATGTTTTTTGATTAGACGGTCAAACCGCTCTAAAATTTTACGTTGCCAGTCATTTGGGCTATTTTTCTCCAGCTTTTCAAGTTCTTTAGCTTGAGTGTCGTTAAGAAACTTCCAAAAAAACTTCTCGTCTAATGCATATTGAAGATTAAAATCTGATGGTAAGCCTACCTTAAAGCCATTATCAGCCACATAATTTGCAGGTGCTTCCTCAATACCAGAAGATTCTGCCTTGTAGTCTTCAACACAAGTCCCTGTTAAGGCTCTTTCAATAGCAACTTCTAGTGCTTGTTCATTGGTTTGGCTAACCATAAACGTTATCCTTCGTTTCGTTTTAAACTAATTCCAAAAAGGGTCATCTTGCCAGTTTTCTGGAAAGCCCATATTGGCAAATGGAATATGAGAGTGTGAATTTATATGCTCAATAAATCTCAATTTCCATTCACTATTTGGATTCGCAAAATTCATCATAATTTGTATAACACTAACAAACCAATATAAGCGTTTATATGGATCAATATCATCACTAGAATTTGTTGTGTCTAATTGAGGTAAAAGAATCTCTCTCGGTACTCGCCTTGGTATTGCAGGCCTCGAGCCAAACTCTCTATTCCATATTCGGCTATGGTGTGCACAAAGATTTCGCATATCAGATATAGCTCGGAACCACTTAGACAACAAAGCATGGGTTAGTCCACCAAAATATTGTTCAATCTGATGCTTATCATTATCTATTCGTAGCTTCGAAAAGAGTGTTGATACTTGCTTGAATGTAAGTACCTCCATGCCCATCCATACAGGAGGCTGATCTGGTGCTTCAGGATATTGCTGACGGTAATGCCTTAAATAAATTTCACAGTTTCTATCTTGAGCTTTATTCGCGAGTTCGCGCATTAACCACTCATGGTTATAACGGGTATCAAATATATTTGGGTTTAAATAACCATGAGCGCCATGATTCTCTGCTAAGACATTTCCGAGAACAGCCCTCAGAGAAACCTCTATTCGCTCAATAGCATCCAGAAGTATTAACCTGAGCTCTCTGTCAAATATGTATAGGGCTAAAACATCGCTAAAAGTTGTTCCCTCAACAAAATGATGCTCATTTTGATTAGGAACATAAAAAGGTCGCATGTATGCACTAAGGCGGAAATAACTAATGTGACTTAAATGATGTTCTACTTTAGTCTGTTCAGAGCTGAGCCAAATAAGGCCTCGAGATTTAAGAATACGAAGTTGTTCACTAAGACTAGTGGAAGGCTTATGTTGGTGGTAGCTATTCATTTAGTACCCAACATACTTTTCGATAGGCAAAAAAAATCCGCTAAAGTGTGCTTCATTGAGAGGCATAGCGGATATGTTGTTTATAATCTTAGTTACATTAACCGATTGTGTCAAGAAGTTTAAATGGTTCACTGTAAACCTTCATAGTTTTCTATGGTTAAATTTAGATATATTTTTTAAGTATATCCATTTAGCAATCGTTCTTTATTGAACATTAATTCTAGTGGTAAAAATACGAATTCTCAAATTTTTATCTGTCTTATCAAATTAAACGCGAGCTTTTGTAGATTTTGTCATAACTAAGGTACTTAAATTAACTATTACTTTTATTCGGTCTCTTTAGTTAAGACGACCTTTTCAGGCTTTATTGGTAACGATTTCAAGGGAGAACTACTCGCATATGGTACTTTGCCAGAAGGTATAAATTGTGAGGTAGTTTCTAAATGAGTATCCTGATCATCAAAGAAAATATGAGCTTTAAATGCACGCAATATTTTGGCTTTTTCAAGTCCGCCTAAAAAGAACACCTCGTCAACATATACACCCCAATTTCTTAACGTTTTAATCACCCGCATTTCCGCAGGTGCGTTACGAGCGGTCACAATCGCTATTCTAATCGGTGAATACTCAATGCTAAAAGGTAAACGCTCTTGAAGACGGGCTAGCTTCTTTAATAAGGTCGCATAAGGGCCTTCTGCCATTGGTACATCTTGCTTTGAGTCCTCATGGGTATAAAACCCATCCATGCCTTCAGATTTATATATAAACTCGCTGCTATCGTCAAAGACAACGGCATCCCCATCAAATGCGATTCTTACTTGGCCTTCTGGAATTTTCTCCAAATTGCTAGGTGGCTCTTTCACTAAAGCTGCCGCGCAAGTTTTAGAATCAATCACCACTTGAGCGTCTTTTTCAGAGGTGGTTAAAAACAAGTCAACATCAAACGCTTCTAAATAATCGGTTACCGCTTCTCCACCTGTAAAGGCATGACGGGTAATTTGTAAACCTCGCGAACGAATATTATTAAACACCTGAATTCCAGTTTCAGGGCTATTGCGTGACATTACTACCACTTCAACTAAGGGATTCTTATCTTCGTCGGTTTTATGTGCGTTTAAATCCAATAACGCCTTAACCAGAGGCATGCCAGTGCCATCATTTAATAGATCATTTTCACGTTCTAGCATAAAAGCACGATATTCAGCAATAGCCGTATCTCGATCTTCCTCTAACTTAGCTCGAAACACTGAATCTGCCTCACTTAAATCAAATAAAGCGGTGGCACTAATGCCAATAACTAAGGTATCTGAAAGATCTAAAGCCATAATGTATATCCATATTTAGAATTGAAATTTAAGCTCCCAAACACCACAAATAGCCTTTTATTGTTTACAGGCTAATAACTCGATCGCAGCATAAACAAGGGAACCAAACCCACCTATAAAAGAAAATAAGCCAGTTATTGCTAATAACCAAATAAAAATATCCCAAGAGTTTGAGGCATCAATATTTTGGTTTGTTGGATTATTTAATTGAATTCGCCATCTTTCGCCAAAAAAGTAATCTCTACTTAGCACTGTTGTAAGCATCAACACCAAACTTAATATACAAAGCCCTAAAGCAAACCATGATATTTTTAGGAGTTGAATAATTTCTGGCTGCATGGTGGTTTCGATGTTTAGAAAAATACCAATCGAAATTGATAATGCTCCACCTGCTAAAATAAAAATGGCTTTTACAAGGGAGTCCGTTCGAGTCCGCACATCTTGCTGGTGTTTATTAAACTCTTCTAAACTCATTAAAATAGCCCTTCCCCCAATGCACTAGGTTGATGTGCCAACCACTCTTGTAAATATTTGTGTTTTTAAACCCTAGCTCACTAAAAGTTTTGGTTTTTACCGGTTGTATACGATTTGCTTTTGAATCAACAGTAAACATAACTATTCTAATTAGAATGTATTTTTGCAACTAACTTCTAATAAATCTTTTTTCTAAGTTTTTTAAAAGTCCATTTTTCTTTATCAGAGATAGTCTGACATCATCCCAGTCCGTCATGACAATAAAACTTTCTACTTTTGTTAAGCCATTCTCTTTAACCGCTTCTAAAGCTACTGTGTTTTGTTCATTAGCTTCACCATATACAGTGATTTGGTTTTCAATAACAGTTCTTGCATCGTCAGAAAACTCTTTTATTAAGGCTCTTGTTTGGATATGAATATTGCTTAAACAAGCGATATAGACTCGAACAGAGTGCAATAAATCTACCTTCTCTGGTAATTCTTTAAAGACAGCCCGTTTAAAATTGCCGTCACTGACAAATTCTGATTTGTTTGCCATGTAAGAACTTTTGTATTGATTAACATCTTTATCAGTATCAATATCTAGTCTTTTGATGCCATGGCTCACACTATGAACTGGTAAATTAGAGTGTTGAACTGAATTTCTTAAAGCTTCAATAAAACGATATTCAAAGTTTGTATCGTATTCATGGCTTTTTAGTGATTCAACTTCAGACTTTATCGCTCTATTATCAGTGCATTTTGCTACTTTGGAAGGAAGCCTATCAAGATAGAGACGAGCAGCAGTTAGTATGGTAATTAGACGTCTATTAACTAAGGTTCGAGTTTCATGAAAGCTCTCATAGCTTGAACGCCATCTCACCATGTTTTCAGTTGTTAAAGCTAAAACATCCTTTTCTAAATCAACGTATGCGGAAACAATCAGGTCGTATTTATCTTCAATCTCAAGAGCTGCTTTAAGAGTACTTTTAGCATGCTTTATTTTATTGAACTCTTCTTCAGTCAATTCAATCTGAGGAGTAGGATTTATAAGTTGAGATTCCAAATAATACCGCATCAAACCACCTTAATTTTGCCCGTGACGGCACTATTAATTAGAGTGGTTTTGTATTCTTTAAGTTTTTCGATTTGCTGTATCTGAATTTCTATTCCTACAGTTAACTTTTTAGTTATTTCGTCTAAATAACTTGAAATTTCAGCTTGTTCGGCTAGGGGCGGAAACAGTACTTGAGTTTTTTTAAGTATAGTTTGTGTAATGCTATAAACTTTGACACCTTTTACGTTCTTCCTAACTTGAAGTCTAAATGATAAAGAATCAAAAAAATAAGCAATGTATCTATGATGAATTTTCTGAATCGGTTTAGTGATTACAGTGTGATATCCTGCAAAAATCCTTTGATTACCATTTAAATATGTAAAGTTACCAGATCCATCTATATCTTCAGATGTATCTGCAAAAACAAAATCCCCAAACTCTAATAAAGAGCCCGTTGAATTTTTTATGTAATCAGTGTTTACACACTTTAAAGAATGATTATCAGTGTTAACTTCGAAGCCATATTTAGAGTGAATTTCACCGTAATTTACACAAGGTATTCCCTCGTCTTGAAGGTTGTCTTTTGTAATCGTCAAACCCTTATTAAAATTGAAAAGATTTCTAAATCTTTTAACATCCCAATGCTCAGGGATTTGGCCTATCCAGTCTATACCGCTGTCTTTCATTGGGGCGTTGGGGTTTAGGCCTTGGGTGACGGCGTTTTGAATTAGGATTTGTTTGCGTTCCTTTAGCAATGCAATTTGTTTTTGTTTTAACGCAATCGCCTCATCAATTTGAGTGGTTTTTTGGTTTAGGAAGTTGCCGATTCGAATCTGTTCATCGACGTTAGGTAGCCAAACAGAAGTGTTTTTCAGTATTGCTTGTGTAATGCTATATACCTTTACTCCTTTAACAGCCCTCCGAATTTGGTTTCTATAAGAAATTGAATCAAGAAGATATGCTAAAAAACGATTATCTTGACCATTTTTAGGCCGACAAATAACCGTGTGATAACCAGCAAAGACTTCATCATCTGTTACCAATTGAGTAAAATTACCAGAACCCTTGATATCTTCAGAAGTATCTGCAAATATAAAATCGTCTTTATACAGTAGCGACTTTGGTGAAGTTTTTAAATAATTATCATCAACGTACTTTAAAGCGTGTTTTCTAGTGTCGAGTTCAAAGCCAAATTTAGAATGAATCTCACCATAACTGACACATAGAACCCCGACTTCTTTAAGGTTTTCTCTCGTAATAGTCAAACCCTTATCAAAAGAAAAGAAATCTTTGAAACGAATTAATTTCCAATATTCAGGCACTTCTCCTAACCATTCAACTCCAGAGTCTTTATAGCTATCATATTGTGGATAAGTTACCAGGCCTGTCATTTTGTCTCTCCTTGCAGGCTTTGCAAACTCACTCCCAAAATATCAGCAATCAATCCTTCGGCTTGTTTTTCTAAGGCAACAATGTCAGCAGAAACCTCTTCTAGCTTACGCAATGGTTTATGTTGGTAAAAGTATTTATTAAAGCTGATTTCATAACCGATTTTTACGGTATCTAAATTTATCCATGCTTCACTGACATGCGGTTTTACTTCGGCTAAAAAATATCTCTGAATCGTATCTTTAAGCGGAACCGATTCGGCATCGCGTAAATCGGTATTGGCTTCATAAGTCACATATTGATTGGCTTTTTGGGTTGGGAAATAACCAAAATCTACCAGGCCTGGTAAATCACAATTTAAGTGTTGCAATAAGGCGTTGAGTTTATCGCCTTCTAACTTAATGACTTTTTTAATGACTTTTTCAGCGTCTTCGTTATACCAACTCACCGCATTTAAAATGGCTTTTTTAGCGGGGGCATCTATTTTAATTTTATGTTCTTTTATAGCGGCATCTACATTGGCTTTAAACTGGTTAAAGTCGTGACTGAGTTCTGTACCGACTAATTGCATTAAGGTTTGAGCGGCTTGCAAAATCTCTAGCTGTTTTTGCCAGGTTTTATTGTCTAACAATTTACTGCGGGCTTTGGCGTTAAGCTCTAATCCATTCTCTTCACACCACGCTAAAACTGGTTTTTGTTGGGTTTTTATATAACCCGTTTCATAAACTTGCTCACCATAGGTTGCAAAGCAATATTGCATGGGTTCACGCAAGGTTTTATCAAAACGCAGTTCTGCAATGCGTTCTTCAGAAAATTGTGCACTGCGTCTGTCTGGGCGTTCAATGGTGACTTTGTAATAACCAAAATCAGCATTATCAAACACTTTGGCAGCCAGGCCTGTTGGGTTTTGTTGTGCATCTTTTTGGCGTGTGACTTCGGTAAAATCTAAATAGGTTTGGGTGATTTTTGCAATGTGCTCAGGTGCAAATTCACAGTTTTTATTGCCTAAATTTTTACGCAGTTTTTTAAACAGTAAGCTACCATCAATCAGCTGTACTTTGCCTTGGCGGTGACTTGATTTGTTACTGCTAAGCAACCAAATATAGGTGGTAATGCCGGTGTTATAAAATAGGTTGTTAGGGAGTTGAATAATGGCATCTAACATATCGTTTTCAATAATGTAGCGACGGATATTACTTTCACCCGATCCAGCATCCCCAGTAAACAAACTTGAACCATTATGAACCGAGGCAATGCGTGAGCCTTGTGTGCCATTTTGTGGCATTTTCATTTTACTGACCATTTCCATTAGAAACAGTAATTGCCCATCGCTAGAACGTGGTGTGGCATCAGCCGGTTGGTTTTGCCCCCAATAGTCGGTAAGTTCAATCTTAAAGCGAGGGTCAATCACCTCAGAGCCGTCTTTAATATGTTTTATCTCAGACGACCAACTTTTACCGTAAGGTGGATTGGAAAGCATAAAGTCAAAACGATTAGCGGCAAATTCATCAGTAGAGAGGGTTGAACCGACTTTGATGTTTTCTGGGTTGTTGCCTTTTATCATCATGTCCGATTTACAGATGGCATAGGTTTCATCGTTAATTTCTTTACCGTAAAGATAAACATCGCGATTGGCGTTAGGGTATTTTTCTTCAATAAAGTTTTGCGCTTCGGTTAGCATACCGCCACTTCCGCACGCTGGATCGTATACGGTTAAGGTAAGTGCTAAATCGTCTTTAATAGGGTCAAACACCAAATGTGTCATCAGCTCAATTACTTCACGTGGGGTAAAGTGTTCACCGGCTTCTTCATTGTTTTCTTCATTGAATTTACGAATCAGTTCTTCAAAAACATATCCCATACCCAAATTTGACAGGCCTGGTAATTTGTTACCTTCTGGGTCTTTAACATCGTTTGGTGTGAGATTAATGTAAGGAGAGACAAACTTTTCAAGAACATCTAGCAATACGTCTTTACCTGCCATATGGCGAATTTGTGACTTAAGATTAAAGCGTCTCACAATTTCTTTTACGTTTTCGCTAAAGCCATTGAGATACTCTTCAAAGTTGGCGAGCAGTATTTGTTGGTTATTGGTAGTGGTGCTTTTTAGGCTCTGTAAAGTCCATTTACTGGTGTTATAAAACACATATCCTGACGCTGATTTTAAAGGCTCATCATCTAACTCAAGTGAACCCATCTCTTGTTTTTGATATTCAACTTCATCCAAAACCGCTTGCTTGGTTGGCTCTAATAAGGTGTCTAAACGACGCAGTACAACCATTGGTAAAATCACATCTCGATATTTACCACGCACATAAACATCACGCAGACAGTCGTCGGCAATTGACCAAATAAAAGAGACTAATTTGTTGTGTACGCTGTGATTCATTTTTTCTGTTCTCTGTTTGTTCTATGTCTATTCGAAGTTAAAAACTACTCTTTGACCTTTTCAACTACATCACCAATTTGGCAGTCAAAAAATTCGGCTAATTTATCGAGTTTATCTGTGGTTGTATTGTAGCCTTTTTGATTAAGTATTTTTGATAGTGTCATGCGATTAATTCCAGTTGCTTCCGCAATGTCTTTAACCATCAAACGCTGTCCATCTTCAAACTCTTTTTGAGCTATTAACTCTTTTAGTTTGTACCTTATCATTTATCACAAGCTCCTTATGTAAATCTTGTGATAAATAAATTAATCGCAAAAGCTTGCACAAGATGAAAATTAATGTACTATAGCAATCAAGCGATAAATATATTTATCGTGAGATATTTAAATTGATAATTGGAGAAAGTCATGAGTCTAACATATTTGACAACAGAAGAGTTAGCAGAACGTATTAAGTATAACGCACGAACTATTCGTCAGAATTTAATGGATAGAGTGCTGGTGGAGGGACGTCATTATATTCGTCCTTTCGGACAGCGCAGGATTTTGTTTATTTGGGAGAATATTGAGGAAGATATGTATCAGGCCGTTGATCCTGGATTTGTCATTCCTTTGGCTCAAGGAGGTGTTTGCTATGGCTAGAGTTTCTGAACGTAATGGCAAGCTTCTGTTTGATTTTAGTTACATGGGACAGCGCTGCCGTGAGCAAACAACCCTACCTGATACAAAAGAAAATCGTGCAAAACTCGATCTGGTTTTAAAGAAAATTGAAGCCAAGATTGAACTAGGTATCTTCGAGTATCGAGAGTATTTTCCTAACAGTAAGGCGGCAGATAAACTTGATAAGTTAGATTTACAACGCCGAATGGTTAGGGGGCAAACCACACCGAAGTTTGAAGAGTTTTCAGAACATTGGTTTAAAACGATGGAGCCAACTTGGCGCTTAAATACGATAAATGGTTACCGTAACTATTATGAGAAAAGAATATTGCCATACTGGCAAGGATATGAGGTCAGCAGTATCACTCGTAAGGATATTTTACAATTTCGTTCTCATGTCGCCAAACTCGTGAACGAAAATACAGGAAATCGCTTAGAACCTTCTACGGTTAATAAAACGCTGAAAATTTTCAGAATGATTATCAATGAAGCCGCTGACCAGTATGAGTTTACTTCACCTTATCGAAATGTCCAAATGCTAAAAGAGCCTAAAAAAGAGATTCAGCCCTTTAGTTTCGATGAAATTCAGTCGATTATTAATCATATCCAGCCCCATTACCGTTCCTACGTTACAACTCGTTTTTTTACTGGATTACGTACTGGTGAGATTAACGGCCTACGATGGAAGTACGTTGATTTTGATAATCGAGTGATTAAGGTTCGAGAAACATATTCTTATAAAACTGGATTTCAGTACACCAAAAACGACTCATCACAACGAGACGTTCAAATGTCACAATTGGTGTACGAGACGTTAAAAGAGTATTTTGATAGTCATTACTCTGGTGATGAAGAACAGACCGTTTTTACAAATCCAACAGGCGATGGCCCTGTTCATGACAATAACTTTAGACGCCGTGCATGGCAATCAGTTCTTAAGAAACTCGGCGTTCCCTATCGAAACCCATATCAAACACGGCATACCACTGCAACACTATGGCTGGGCTCTGGTGAAAATGCGTCGTGGATAGCTAAGCAGATGGGGCATACATCGACAGAGATGCTGTTTACAACGTATGCACGATACGTCCCGAATCTGACTCGCCAAGATGGAAGTGCTTTTGAGACTTTGATACAACAAGCTTATGGCAGTGCCTTGCATGAAATAGATGTGATGCCAGAAGATGAAACAACTGGAGAAGTTTCTGAAGAAGTCCTTTTAAAGTTATTAAGTGAGGATAGTGACCATGATGCAGCATAAATATTCAACGGTGCAATGCCAGGATGATTTCGGACGTCAAACTAGTAATCAGACTAAAACTGTTTTGGGTTATTTAAATTCAGTGACCCCCATTACATATCATGGAAATTATGAGCTTGGTGGCGCTTTAGTCTCTTTATTGAATAAGCCAGAAACTTATCTCTGGCTTGATCATAAGGAGCACTCTGAGATTAAAAGCCAATTGGCCAGGAATGAATTAAGTAGAAGCAATTTTAATTACATTTTTTGTAAAGTAGATATGAACTATATGGTGCAGTCATGGGTAATAATTAAGTCACCTTTACTTTTATGGCAATTAAATGAGTTATTCAGCTATTGCTATCGTGCAGAAGATGTTTTGAAGTTAATCGAAATTGGAAATAAATTGGAATCCACAGACTTTTATGACTTTTTTTGGCGATGTTTAAGTGATCTTGATTTTATAAGGGCCTTTGTTTCAATCCCTGCAAGTAAGTCCCATCATCATGCATTTCCAGGTGGGTTGTTGCAACATTCAATTGAGTGCGTGAACATAGTGGAATCAAACTTAGAGTTAATCGCTGAAATAAGTCAAAACGAAAAAGAGGCAACATTATTAGCTTCGTTATTTCATGATGCAGGTAAAGTCAAAACTTTGAGTATTGGAGAGCACACCCCGTTGGGTAAAGTTATGGATCATGAGGCGTTTACGCTTTCAGTATTATCAGATAGCTTGGGGCAGCTTCAAAAATCTTGGTACCAAGGCGCAACCGTTCTGCAGTACCTACTTACCTGGAAAGAAAATCAAGGGTTTTGTAAGTTTGTTGGTGGCAATGTGTTAAAAATGGCAGACCGGTTAAGTACCAGCTACTCTCTTTATAAACAGGGATTTCATAAAAAACCAAAGCATCATTTTTTTGCATCTATACAGGTTGGTAAAAATGTGAAATACGTCAACAGATTGCCTTAGTTTTGGAAAAGTTGACGGATATGTTAACTATAGTATTCTATAAATAATCACCTTAGGAGTTCTTATGAATAAGCGTTATTTATTTCTTTTGTTATCAGGGATTGCCCTATGCTTTATATTTATCGCATTGCAATTTGATGTAGGCTCTTTTGAAAGAGATTTTGTGGGGGTTACAGCCCTAGGAATAATAGCGTATTTATTAATTATGTTACTTGAAGGTTTTTTCTGGTTATTTGACCAGAAAAAGAAGTCATAGATTTTTAGGATAAAAAATATTAAGACCTCTTATAGTTTTTATCCTAAAACGGCTAAAAAAATAACATTCCCTACTTTTATATTGCGTTAATACAATATAAAAGCTACTTATAAAGCTTATTACCTCCTATTTTTAAACAATTAAACCAAGCTCAATCCCTTATGTTTTTACAAAAGAAAAAGCAGTTATATAATTGTTTTTATTTTTGTATGGTACGATACAAATTATTGATTTTAATGATTTTATTTTATTTTTGTTTCAAAGTTTTACTGGGTTCTGCTATATTGTTTTTTTACCTAATTTATAGAGGGCTGAATAGTGGAGAAAAAGGGGCTGAATTTAGTTTTGGAGGACTCATTAGATGAATTTGCAAAAGTCATTGGCGAACAGACTTTTTTGGATTTAAGCAAAGTAAAATCTTTAGAACAACAGGTTGATAGTTTAAATTCTGCAATTCAGTCAGTCCTTCCTAATTTAAAATCAAATAAAGACTTTGATATCGTTTTGTCTTATTCACAAACTGGCATACCAACAATCTCAGTATATGTTGACTCTAGTCAGGAACAAATTCCTGATTTAGGTATATTAAACCGAAAAGGCTTATTTGAGCTTCTAGCGCGAATTAACGCTAAAAAACAACCGAGATTACAAAATTTAATACCCCCTACGCAATTAAAACCAAATCCTCGTGAAAATATTGATAAAGAAGAACATAAAAAAATTGACTCTAGTGACAATCAGTTGTTATTGGATCAAGATGGTAAGGTTGTTTTAGATGATGAACTTCAAACAGTAACGGATCATCCTGTAATCATTAATAGTTATTCACATGAAAAACGTTTAATTTTTGCATCAACCTCTCCTCATTTGGGACAAAAAATACATCAATTTAAATTTGTGACGGATAGTCTTACAGATATTGATTATGCAGGTATCGCATGTGCGCAGAATATTGAATGTAAAGTTAGTTTTTCCTATAAGTCTAAAATTCCTAAACAGCAAATGAATTATAATGAAATAAAGTTTCCTCCAAACATAATTGATTTATCAAAAATATTGAATAAATTAAAATATCTAAAAGAGTGTGACCAAATCAAAGCAATTCAATCGATTTTTGGTGTTTTAGAAAACTTTTAACGAACTACTGTTATTTATTTCATATTTTCTTTTTCGCCATCATAAGAGAAGCGGCTAAGAATAAGAAGAAATTCATGGTGTTAACTGTTGAAGTAGCTCTTTTGTTTAGTACTTTTAAATCCAAGGTGTTTTTTTCTGGATTAATTGTGAAATATTTGCGGGGTAGTTTCGATTTTTCATGATTTTTACGGTTTTTCTTTTTTAGTTTTTTTAATACTCCTGAATTAGGATAGTTATTATTGCCTATTAACTCCATCGAGCTGTAAGGAATGCTTGTATGGTGAAGAGCCTTTACAAAAATCTCCAGTTGCTCTAGTTTTTCTAATTTCCAGTATGTTTCTTTAGGGAAGATATACCTTTTCCAAAGCGATAGCATCTGATTTATCAAATCCTTTGTTTGGCTATCATCTTTAATTGAATCTTCAAGTGATTTTATCCACTTATGATTGATATCTTGGCGTGGTATGGATTGAAAATGATTTGAGATTTTCTCATCTTCAATAACATTAAATTTATCAGAAAACATTTTTTTTAAAGGTTGAGGTATATAGCCAGAAATTTCGCCAATGCTTTTAAATGACTCTAGTAAAGCCCCAATTTCTTCTGGCTGGCAAAAAAGGGCTTGAGCAGTATTTTCGATGTCACCTAAGTCAGGAAATCGAATTACTAACCATTGCAATTGTTGTAAGCTTAAATCGAGTACAGGTTGTTTATATGCACTTTCAGGTAATGAGGTTGCGTAAAATTGAACCTCAGACTCATCAAAATCTTCTGAATGAAGAAGTCTTGCAGCTGTAAAACGAATTAAATTTTCTTCATTTTTAAATCTCGATTTCCATTTTCTTAATGTTGCTGGCTTTACGGTCGATAGCGTCGCAATAAACTGATAATTATGAGAATATAGTTCGTTGCTTGTTGAGTATTCGCTTAACCAATCATCAAAACCATGTATGTAGTTTGTGATTGTCGTTAAAGGATGAGAATGTCCCATAAATTCAGCTACTTGAAATAATCCTCGTCTAGAACTTTTAAAATTAAAGTGTGACTTCAAGGCTTCAAACTTAACTTCATTTTTTGAAAATGAAGAGGTTGGTAGGTCTATAAGTGCTGAAGTTATCCAAGTTGCGAATGAGTGTCTGAGATGGTGCATGTTTAGTGATGTATCACCGGTAATGTATCTCATCGCGTAAACTATGCGATTTTTAATATTATCGATATTTGACACAAATTTATTGCCATACCATCCGAAAAGGGGAGAGTTTTCTTTAGCTCCTTGTTCTAGACGAATCTGTAAAAAATCTTTTATTAGAGCAACTTCCTCTTCTTCTTGCCATATTGAAATAGGTAAGTTTCTTTTTGAAGCTAATGTTTTTAGAGTTTCGTACCTATTGGGTTGAATGGTAATAGAGCCAGTACTTGAACCCTCGAATACTAACTGTATATCTTTTATTGATAATGAAAAAAGTTCGCTAGAACGTAAGCCAAAATTAAAACCTATGCAGAAAGCAACACTTTGATAAGATCTTTGCGATTCATTTGCAACAGGGTCTTCTTTTAAAGCTTTTAAAATAATACGATATTCTTCAATATTAATGTAATTGGCACTAACCATATAGCTAGAAATTGATTCAGGTAGGTCTAAATCTAAAAAGTCGATATCTGCAACTCCGTAAGATTCAACAAGATATTTATGAAATGATTGTAAATCTTGAACGTGAGTAATAATTTGTTCTGTAGCATCTTGGAATGAGGGGTAAAATTGAATTACCTGGTTGTATGCCTTAATAAAATCATCTGGCTTTAGCTTGGTTATATCTGTTTCTTGAAAAGCTTCAATTAATCCATTTGAGTTGCTATGTATAGCTTTGTTTACATAGGTAGCTCTTGTCCTCTTATTGTTCGGGTTGCTCAAGATGTATTTACCCCATTCTAATAAATGCATATAAATTGGATAGATATCTGTTTTAGAGCTTAACAAGTCATCTAGATGAGTTAAAAATCGTTTTTTTTGTGATCCATCTTGCTTCGTTAACTCTTGGTTTTTGAAAAGGTTACGGGTTATTTTTTGTACTTTTTTAGTTTCTTTGTAATTTGGACTGATTGATGCCCACGAATGCATATCAAAATTGAGGGCTCTCTTCTTTCTTGGGCTATAGTCATCTAGAAGCTCTAAAGGATACCCCGTTCTAATGGCTTCGTCTCGATTAGGCTCTATTGAGAATGTTTTTATTTCACCTGTACAAATAGCTCTCAAAACACCAGGAAGTTGAATGGCATCTACTGATTTGGCTAAAGAAAGAAGTTTATTGATTGATAAGCTTTTGGGGCGGTTTGGGAAATGTATATTTTTTAGGATATCCTCACATAATTTCTCTATTTTTTGTTGCTTAATCTTAGTTTTTTGAAACTCAAAATCGGATTTTTTTGCTATAAAAAGCAACTTTCCAGCATCTGAAGGCTCATACTTAAAGACTCCTTCATTTTTTTCAGTAAATCTTAAATATATCCCGACTCCTGATGGTTTTATAATTAAACCTTCTTGAAGGCTAAGGCAATAGTTTCTAATCCATGAAGGGTTATGCATTCGTCCTAAAATAATTTCTTGAATTAAGCTGAATGCAACTAAATAATTAATGTCATTTTTCTTATGGAGCAATTGTGGAGTTGCCTTAATAAAGGCTTCTTTGATCTCTAAAAACTGATGGTAATCCTTTCCCGTTCGAGATGAAAATGGCGATGGATCTTTAGTTACTTTATTGAAAGAAAAATTAATTTTTAATTTCATTTTATTTTTATTTAAAAATCTAATTAACGTCTTATTGAATAAGTACAGTGCTCGTCCACGATTAACCATTTTTTTGTGTTCAAGAAGAGACTCGATAGAACTCTCGATAAGTTTTTCACCTTGCTCTTCAAATAACTCTTTTGGGAAGCTAGAAATTTCGCTCAATTTAGCAGTAAGATTATTGAGTTCAGTTTTAATAATTGAGTTTTCAAGTTTTTTACGTTTATCACGCTTTTCAAGCCTTTTTTCGAAACCAAGTTGAATACGCTTTGTTTCTTGTGTTTTCGTTTTTGGGTCGCTTGCTCGTATTTTAGAAATTACGGGTTCAAACTTTAATTGAGTCAACAGTTTATCTATATAAGGAGTTAGGTGTTCTTCTATATCAGATAAGGATAAGGTAGAAGCAAGCCCTAAGGCTTGAGTACCATTTTGAAAGTGTCCCAGTTGATATTCGATCATTTCTGAGGAAGCGCCAATTTCTCTAAGTTTTGTTGCTAAAAGGTGGCGATGCGTGTTCAAGGGAAGTGGCCAATTTGGCATAACTTCTTTAAGACTGTTTTCGCTTATATTAATTACTTTAATATTTCTATTTTCTCGCTTTAATAAAAAAAGAAAAGGAAGGGTTTGCTTTCCGTTTAGACAGCCAATGATCTTGGATCTTAGGAGTGTATCTTCTGCATATACTTTGTTAGATAACTTACGAAGGTGTTCTTTATAGTTTAAAAATTGCTCCCAAGCGATGTGGCCTAGAATTGTAGCGCGCCCAGTATGATTAATGTCCGTCTCTTTATCATAAATAATGGCAGACTTGACTGCTTCAATAAAATCAGTTTTTTGAGCAAAGGGATCCAGTACTAGTCTATGTCCTGTAGCATGAGAAAGCATTTGGTATGTATAAAGCACAAAGTTGTTATGGTAATTGATGAAATTATTGTTTGATATATTGCTGACTTCATTTTTTAGACTTTCAATGAGGTTAACTAAAATTGCTTCATGGGCTTGAAGTCTAGAGCCGTGTAATTCATTTATGTTTAAGTTCATATCTATTGAGCAGTTGAAAATTTCATTCAAAGCTCTGTTATATATCTGAGACAGCTGTTTAGTATGAAAAGCGGTATAAAATGCTTGAGTAGGTAGCTGGAATGTTGGTTGTGCACTAATCATATGTGCTGCAACCTCGTCCATTGTTTGATCCATAATCGTTGAATAGAGTTCTTCTCTAAGTTTTGATGGGGTTAATTGTCGGTTGCGACACCCTATCGATAGCAGCCAATTTTCTAATTCCTTCTGTAGCTCTGTTGGGGTTTTAGAAAATAGATCTGAAACTATTTTCGTTTCAGGCATTATCTTTCGGCTTAGTCTTTTACAGATGATGAGGGGTAATGGTAGCTTGATGATGTTTTCTACCTGATATACTAAGGCTATTTGCTCGTTATTTGGTTTCCATGCATTTTCATGGTTTTCAATTGGGTGTCCCCAGAGTTGATTATCCAAGTCTATAAAAGAACTATTGTCACTCTGGCTGTTTGTTTTAAATGTTCCCCAAACAAGCGGCTCTGAACCGAAGCAAAGTGTAAGAATTGCAGCAGTTGCGCCAATTTCATTAGAGCTCTGAGATAATGCGATGATTAAAGTTTTTTCCGTCGTGCTTAAACGTTCCCAGCGATACCTTGAAAACTGTGCTTGCATTATGCCTTTTTGCTGACATGCTTTAGCGGCAACACGATTACCTGCGGTAGATTTATCCTCACCATCTATTTTTTCATTCTCAACAACACTACTATCATCTTCAATGCTGTCTTCATTGATTATCCCACTTCGATCTACATCTTCTTGGATATTGGTGGGAGGAATAGAAATTATGATTGGTGATGATGGTCGCTTGCTAGATCCAGCTTTAATTTTACGAATAAGATTTTTTGGAGAAAGCCTTCTGTTAATAGGAGTATTTTCAACTTCATCTACAGGTTCGACCTTTTTTTCGGATTGAATTGCGTCGGGTTGGTTTTCTTTGCGGAAGTTTAAAAAATATGAAATGAGGCTAATTAGTTCTGGAGATTTGTTTTCGCCTATTGCTTTTGAGTAAGAATTCAATGAAGTGTTGATATTAGCAAGTTCATGAATTTCAATAGGTTGGAGTTTAGCGAAAAGAGGATGGCTTCTGCTGGACTGTTTACGAATGGATCTAGATATGCTAATCAAGTTTGTTTTGGTTGCAGGGTTAGGGGTTATGTCTGGAGCAATATCTTTTATAAGATAGGTTAGAGCAATTAATAGCTCAAAAATATTAATTGAATTCTGAGTGTGTGGGATTTTTTGGAGAGCGTTAAAGACTGGGTAGGAGCTTGTTAATCCAGATCTGTCTCCGGCCTGAGTGCTTATAAGTTTGTTTTGTAAGTCATTATCTAGCTTATGTTCAGTTAAGTACTTTGTAATAGCCTGCAAATACTCATAACGACCTGGTACTAAGTAGGAAAGTATATTACATATGCCTGACAGTTTGTTTAGTTGACCTAATAGGTTGTGCTGTCGCTTTGGTATGTCAAAGAAGTTTACAAAGTCTGCAAGTTCTTGATGGTTAAATTCTGAAGTAAGCTTGGGTATATCAAGGTTTAGGTATTGCTTATTATCAATCGTGTCCACTGTAAATTGACCTTAAGTGTTATTTTGTCACCAGATGCTTATCTAGCGCTACTGTCGGTATTGTGACACGCTTTGTGACAGCTTGTAAGGTTTGTGACACTTAAAATCCAATTAAGACAATGTACGCATACTTCTGTCACAAAGTTAAACTTAATTAAAAACCCTTTTATAATCAGTCAATTAATATAGATTTACCTGTAATTTTTATTGATATTCAATAAGATTAAAACTAGATAAATTAAGTGAGTGTTGGTTCCGGAGGGCAGTGCTCTATCCAGCTGAGCTACAAACGCATATTTAGAAATCATTTGGTATATTAGGTTGGCGGTTATTATAGTGCTTCAATATTTCAGAATACATTTATTTGCTCTATAAATTTGCACACACCAACTTACAATTTAGTTGATATTACATTAAATGTCGCCCACCATCTAGCTGCAAACAAGTGCCTGTGGTGTATGAGTTATTTATAAGGTAATGAACGGCTTGCCAGACCACATCTGCACCAGGTTCGATGGGAAGCGCAGCTTGTTTTAAGCGCTTTTCTTTGTAGGCATTGGAATCATGTTCATTAAACATAATCAGTGCTGGGGCAATGTCATTGACCTTAATGTCAGGGGCAAATTTTTTGGCAAATGCTTTACTGGCTGTTTGCATAGCGGCTTTGCTTGATAAATAAGCAATATGGCTTTCAGTCACTTTGTTTACGCTAAAATCAGATAGCGAAATAATATCTTTAAATTCTGAGTTTGCCGCCAATAGCAAGGGCTGTAATTGATGATTTAAAAAATTAGGCACTTCAACATGCAATCTAAATAAGCTTTGGTACTCAGCCGAAAAGGCAGGAGCTTGTTCATCACTAAGCCATAATGAGGCATTATGAATAATCGCTCTTAAGCTTTTGCAGTGTTGTTTAATCTGTTTTACCAGGCCTGGTAAATTATCTATATCTTCAAAATCACATTGAATAGCAATCGCTCCCAACGCAACCAGGTTATCCACTTCTTGTCGATGAGTTTTGTAGGTAAAAATAACAGGATAATCGGTACATGTTAAAAACTGACGTACCAAATAGGCACCAATTCGTTGCGATGCTCCTGTAATAAAAACCGCATTATTTTTTAAACCATTTGACATCACAACCCTCTGACTTTGCTTAAAAACAAAACTATTAACGTAAAGATATTCACGGAGAGAGTTATTGTACCGTGTTAAGTCGAGTTTAAATCTAGGCTTTGCCCAAAAAAACGAAACTTTTATAATTTAAAAACAGCATTCACTTTCAAAAAAATGAGTCTAAACATTACATTACTCGAACCCCATATCAATATTTTTTATATAATAAAGGGCTAGCATTCATATTATTTCAGTTATTTAGAAACCATAGAGATTAAAAAGATGAAAAATCGTACATTTGATGTCGTCATTGTTGGCGGTGGAATTTCAGGAAGCGCCTTAACTTACATGCTTTCTAAATACACAAATGTTGGTTCTGTTGCCATGTTAGAAAAATATGGTTCTCTAGCTCCGCTTAATTCTCATGCTCGTTCAAATAGCCAAACATTGCACTGTGGCGATATTGAAACTAATTACACCTTAGAAAAAGCCAAACTGGTTAAACAGCAAGCCAATATGATTGTGCATTATGCTGACCAAGTTGAAAAAAATGACTTTTTATATAAGTTTCCAAAAATGATTTTGGCTGTGGGTGAAGACGAATGTGAACGTTTAGAAAAACGTTATCATGAATTTTCTGAAGCCTTTCCATACATGGAATTATGGGATGCTGAGCGTATTGCTGAAGTAGAACCTGCGGTTGCTTTAGTGGATGGCAAACCTCGTGAAGAAAAGATTTTAGCTTCGGGTTGTACCGACGAATATTCTGCAGTTAACTTTGGTAACTTGGCTAAATCCTTTATTAATAGCGCTAGAAATACCAATAAAGAAATCAATGTATCTTTAAGTAGTGAAGTTCAAAAAATTGCTAAATTTGATGACCACTATGAATTAACAACGCCTCAAGGTACTTTTTTGGCTAAGTTTGTTGTGGTTTCGGCTGGGGCACACAGTTTATTGCTGGCCAACCAATTAGGCCATGGCATGGACATGTCTATTTTGCCAATGGCGGGCAGCTTTTACTATGTGCCTAAAATGCTAAACGGGAAAGTGTATACCATGCAAAATGACAAACTCCCTTTTGCGGCATTGCATGGTGATCCTGATTTAATTGAATTAAATAAAACCCGTCTTGGACCAACTGCGTTAGTTTTACCAAAACTAGAACGTTATACAGGCGGAACTTACTGGGATTTTTGGAAAAGCTTAAAACTTGATACCAAAGTTATTCGTGTTTTTTGGGATTTAATGAAAGACAGCACGATTCGTAATTATATTTTCAGAAACTTTGCATTTGAAATACCCAAAATTCGCCAAAAACTCTTTGCTAAAGATGCCAGTAAAATCATTCCAAGTTTAAAACCTGAAGACTTAGAATACGCTGAAGGCATAGGTGGCTTACGCCCACAAGTGATAGACAAAACCACCATGCAATTAAAATTAGGTGAAGCCAGCATTGTGCCTGAAAATGAAAACCTTATTTTTAATATGACCCCTTCTCCAGGCGCTACAACGTGTTTAGGTAATGCGTACCGCGATGCGCAAATTATTGCAGATCGTTTAGGCATTGAGCTTGATCGTGAAGCCGTGGTAAATACACTGCTTGGCGGCACTGACGTTCCGCGTTAAGCTCCATTAATTTTAGCAAGCACATTACTATGAATACGCCGATACCCGTTCACCTTATTACAGGTTTACTTGGTAGCGGCAAAACCACTTGCTTGCAACACCTGATTCAGCAAAAACCTCAAAACGAAAACTGGGCCATACTTATTAATGAGTTTGGTGAGGTCGATATTGATGCTAGCCAACTTCTAGCCAGTTCAAAACAAACTGCAGATCAAAATCAAACCTTAGACAAAAACTCTAATGAAGCGAGCTCTTTACAAATTTTAGCGGTTTCTGGTGGTTGTATTTGCTGTACAGCTCAATTAGGGTTAGTGACCACGTTAAACCAGATTCTGTCTCAAGCAAAAAAACCAATTGACCGAATTTGGGTTGAGCCAACAGGTTTAGGACATCCCGCCAAAATTATTGATTCACTTCAAAAAACACCTTTTGCTAAACCTTTGCAATTGCAAAAAATCACTTGCATCATTACGCCAATGCAGCTCACACAAGATCGTTGGAAAAAATCTGCCGTTATGCGAGATTTAGTCAATTTAGCAGACACCATTGTTTTAAATAAGATTGATTTAGCTACAAACTCTCAAAGAGATGAAGCTAATGAGGTGCTGGCAAATTGCTACCCTCCTAAGAATGAAGTGATTACAACCCAATTTTCTGCCATTACTTTAAACTCGCTTTTACAAGCGAGGCCTAAAAAACCTTTTACCTTGCTTTCACCAATAACAGAACAGTCTCAACACCAGCAACATACGTCACATATTCAAGAAGAATATAATTCTGAAATTGCAGGCACCCAAAAGTGCTTTATTAGCCAAACAGAATCGGGTGAATTATTAAGCATGGGGTGGATTTGGAGCCCTGAATTACAATTTAACCGAGTAAAACTTAAAGCCTTATTTGAAGAAATAGCCCCGTACTTAATAAGAGCCAAAGCATTGCTTAAAACAGGTAATGAATGGCAATTGTTGAATTGGTCAAATCAAAATTTGCAGTTTGAGGATATTGCATGGCGACAAGATAACCGCTTAGAGTGCTTATTTAAGCCCAGCGATTCTAATGAAAATAGTGTAAAACTGTCACCCCAAGAACTTGAAAAACAAATAAAAAACACTATTAACAATTTACAATAAAACGTAATTAAACAAACTTAGTAACTATTTTTTACTGTTAGTAAACTTTTTTTACTGAATAACCCAGCATTTTAATCAATTATTTGATAGAATAATCAGCCACTTTGAGCATGTAAACATCTTTAACGTCTACATCCTCTTTTATAATTATTTCAGTGAGTTACGTTAAAATACGCTTTTGTTAAGTAGATTTATAAATCTATAGTTTATTTATAGCTATAACCCTACAAGTACAAAACAGCACTCTTTAACTCACTAAAGTCGAAGGAAATTGCATGACAAAGAACATGCCCGATATCGCGTGTCAACCGCATCACGGCCCTAATGGGAAACTTAACTGGGTAGGAATGAGCGGAATTGAACTCCCTATTCTTGTTAAACAAGCACACGCCAGTAATACAAACCTAACCGAAGTTCGCCTCTCTTCAAAAGCACAAGCTTATGTCAGTTTAGACGATCCTCAAAGCAAAGGCATTCACATGTCTCGCTTGTATCTTCTGTTAGACCAAATGGCGACTCAAGAAGTTTTAACTCCGAATAGTGTTAAATCTATTTTAGATAAATTTATTGAATCTCATCACGGATTAAGTGCCAATGCATTTGTTGAATTTAAATTTGACTATTATGAACGTCGCCAATCTTTAAAAAGTGATAATAGCGGTTGGAAACACTACCCAACCACGCTACGTGGCGAAGTACGTAATGGTCAATTTGAATGCGAACTTTCTATCACAGTACCGTATTCATCTACCTGCCCTTGTTCAGCTGCTTTATCTCGTCAATTGATTCAAGAAGCGTTTGAAGCACAGTTTTCTGGTCAAGATCTAGATTATAAAACGGTAGTAGATTGGCTAGGTACGCCAGAAGGTATTAATGCCACACCACATAGCCAGCGCTCTTATGCTCAAGTAAAAGTAAAAGTTGCTCCTGGTGATGTATTAGAAATATCAACGCTTATTAATTACATTGAAGATGCATTAAAAACGCCAGTACAAGCCACAGTAAAACGTGAAGATGAACAAGAGTTTGCTCGCTTAAATGCATCAAACTTAATGTTTTGTGAAGATGCTTCAAGGCGCTTGCTGACTCAATTAGATAAATGCGCTGAGTACCAAGATTTTTGGATACGCGTAAACCATTTAGAAAGCCTACACCCTCACGATGCCATTGCTATTGTGACTAAGGGTGTAGAAAATGGCTATATTGATGATCCAAACCTAATGGGATCTATATAACTTCTGTAACGTTATAAACCCCTAGTGAGACAAAAAGCCAGATAAGAACTTAACCTCTTATCTGGCTTTTTTAATATGTATATCTTAATTAACTCAAAAATTTACCCTATGCTCACACTGCAAATATGGCCACACGACATACCAGGCCTGGTAAATTCAATATTAAACTCAATCAAACAATTCAAAAGTCCGTTAATTTGAGTGATTATGTTAGGTCAATTCAAGGCAAGTTAAAGCGAAGTTTAGTAAAACTAAACGAGCTTTAACTTAACGCAGAAGTGAACAACATAAACAATAAACAAAGAAAGAAATCCTACAAAAAAGCCGATTTAAGACAAATTCTTAAATCGGCTTTTAGGCATAAATCAATTAATTCAAAAGACCGTTAATTTGAGTGACTATTTAGTGCTATCTCTAGGCGGAACGAGTGAAGCATAGCAACGCTATGTGAACGAATTCCAACAACGGGATAGCCTAAATAGGTCTCAAAGAATATTTGAGTGATTATTTTAGGTCAACTCAAGGCAAGTTAAAGCGAAGTTTAGTAACGCTAAACGAGCTTTAACTTAACGCAGAAGTGGACAAAATAACCTCAAAAGTTAATTTGAGTGACTATTTAGTGCTATATCTAGGCGGAACGAGTGAAGCATAGCAACGCTATGTGAACGAATTCCAACAACGAGATAGCCTAAATAAGCCTCAAATTAGAAGTAACCATTTTGAATTTCTGTATATATCTTTCTTGCATTATTTTTAGCTGCCTGTTCAAACACAGGGCGATCTTTGTACATAGATTGGTCAACGGCTTCAGCGTCTTCTATAGTACCACCTGCTTCAACAATGGGTTTAATCTCTTTTTGTAGGTAACGGAAATAATCGTAAGTTTGTTTTTTAACCGTCGCCATGTCTGTTGGTGTTCCATGCCCAGGAATGACTTTAGCGTCTGCTGGAATGGTTTTCATCATTTTATCGAATGATGCCATCCAATCAAAACTATTGGTGTAGTTAAACATAACGGGCATACGTTCATTAAAAGTTAGATCTCCCGATAAAAATAGATTTTTACTTGGTATATACACACTGGTTGATGCTGGTGTATGGCCCGGCCCGAAATCGATTAATTCAAACGTTTCTCCACCACCAACGTCAACGCTCATTTTACCTTCAAAGGTGGTAAATTTATCGGTGACATTACGTGCTGTATGAGTAATGATTTTACCAACTCGCTCTCCCCACTCTGCACGCTCTGCTTCAAAAGCTTGGTCAAATACATCATTGGCTTGTTGGCTTGAATAGAGATTTTTTACACCGACATCCACCCAATAACTGGCTCCTAAATAGGCATGGCCTTGATTGTTTTCAACCGCTAACCATTTAACGGGTTTATCTGTTATACGTTTAATTTGCTGATGAACACTGTAAGCAATGGCTGGGTTTGCGCCTGCATTAAATACAAACACGCCATCTTTGAAAATAATAAAAGAGATATTATTATTTAAACCAAAGTTTGATGGATTATGCCAAATTTGACTACCCACTATAGAATAAACACCATCCATTACTTTTGTTGCTTTAGGCAGTGGTAATTCTTGACCAATATAACCGTGTTTTTTAATCACGCCACTGACGTCATTTACATAGGCTTGAGTTGCATGGGTGGAGATTTCATCTCCCATTGATTTTAACTCTTGTTCCCAAGCTTCAAAACCTTGAACATATAAATCATCTTGTGCTGAAGCGCTAAAAGTTAATGTGGATAAAATAGCGGTTAATAATATTTTCTTCATCGTTTCACTCCTTTGTTACAAGATAATCATAACACCAACCTGATAATAATACTCATTACTAACTTCTATCTAAAGTGTGAGAATTTTTATGTTCATATACATCAAAAATGGTAATGGCCATGGCGGCAATAACAGGGCCAAAAAACAGACCAATGACACCAAAGTGCAGTAAACCCGCAAAGGTAGATAACACGGTAATTAAAGTATGGTTAGCAACTTCTAGCCCTTCGCCACCGTTGCTTAAACTTTTGGTTAAACGACTAATTAATAGAGGACGCATGACATTATCAATGACAAACCCAGTAATGACTACACCCCAAAGAGTAATAACAACAGCAGTGATGTAATCGCCTTGAATTAAGGCGTAAATAACAATGGGTATCCAAACTAATGCGGCACCCACCACGGGTATAAATGAAGTTACGGCAATAGCCATACCGATGAACAAGCCTGGTAAACCTAAAATCCAAGCTAAAATAGCAAATGAAATACCTTGCATTAACGCGATACCAACCACACTTAGCGTTAAAACTGTGGACAAGGAAGAAAAGCGATTCATAATCATTAGGTCGTAGTAGTTTTCTAATGGCGATAAAATTTTAATGTGGTGTGCAATTTTATGCCCGTCACGATAAAAGAAAAACAAGGCAAACACCGATAAACCAATAAAGGTTACAAAAGATGAGGTTGTGCCCAAAACCCCTTCAAGTAAAAATACGCTCGCTTGTTGTACAAAGCCAAGAATTTTTTGCGAATGCTCTTTTAGTTGCGCTAGAGCGTCCGCTTGAGTGGATTCACTAATCGGTAAATAACTTAAAATAGATTGATTGAGTTTAGTAAAGCTTTCGGCGTCTTGCTGGCTTAACCAAGCTTGCGCTTGATTGATTAAGCTACCAACCTGCAGACTGACCTCAACCAATAAATAGGTCACTGGAGCAATAACACCAATAAATACTGCCACACTCATAATTAAGGCTGCTGTAGATTCTGATTGTTTGCATTGAGATAAGAGTTTTTGGTAGCCCTTATAACTTGCCGTAGCTAAAATCATTGCAAAGAAAAGAGCTTCTAAAAATGGAGAAAACAACCAAATGATTACCGCTAAAGCAAGAAGCAATAAAATCATTAAAAAACCTTCCTCATAAGGACGATTGTCACGCATAATAAACCCCATAAAAATAGCTAATAAATAATGAGTGTACCCTATCATGAATACCGATATTGAAGAAGTGATTATTCGCCCTGAAGGCTCTTTACAAATTTTATCTTACCGTGAAGCACGCCAGCTTTGTGATGTGTCTGACGAAGGGTTAAATGACATTTTATTACGTTGTGCTTTAGCCGTATTAAACACGGGTTCTGAAGCCGATAATGAACTCGCTTTGTTAGAAAAATACCCTAATTTTTCTATTTCTGTTGGCGTAAAAGGACGCGGTGTGCAATTGGTGATAAAACACGCACCTCACCATGCATTTGTAGACAATAAACTTATGACAGCGCTTAAAGAGCATTTATTTGCTGTTATTCGTGACTTAATTTATTCACGAAATGAAGTTTTATTTAGCCCCAAATTAGACCTAACAACGCCACACGGTATTACTAATGCCGTTTTTCATATAGCGCGTAACGCGCAATTAATGAAACCGAACGAAACCCCAAATATTGTGGTCTGTTGGGGTGGTCATTCTATTCCTGAAAAAGAATACCATTACAGCAAACACCTAGGTTATGAACTTGGCTTACGCAGTATAGATATTTGTACAGGATGCGGCCCAGGTGTTATGAAAGGTCCAATGAAAGGGGCTATTTTAGGGCATGGCAAACAGCGTTATAAACAAGGTCGCTATATAGGAATGACTGAACCTGGCATTATTGCCGCAGAAGCACCGAATGCGTTTGTTAATGAGTTATGCATTATGCCCGACATTGAAAAAAGATTAGAAGCTTTTGTTCGGATTGGACACGGCATTATTATTTTTCCTGGTGGCCCTGGCACAATGGAAGAACTGCTGTATCTATTAAGTATTTTATTAAACCCTAAAAACGAAGATATTGCCCTGCCCGTAGTATTAACTGGGGATGAAAGTAGCCAAGCCTATTTTGACGGTATCTTGCACTTTTTAGCTGAAACCTTAGGTAAAGCAGCCATAGATAAACTCAAACTCATGATTGATCAGCCAAGAGATATTGCGACTTACATGAAAAACCAAATGGAAGTGGTCAGACAAGACCGTAGATCAAGTAGTGATGCATATTATTTCAATTGGCGTTTAACATTCGATCTTGAGCATCAACAACCATTTATTCCGACTCATGAAAATATGGCCAAACTCAATCTACACAAAGATCAGCCAGTACACAGTTTAGCGGGTCAATTACGCAAAGCTTTTTCTGGCATTGTAGCGGGTAATGTTAAAGCCGATGGTATTAGAGAAATTGAACGTAACGGCCCATTTGATTTACATGGTGACAAAGATATTATGAAAGCCATGGATACACTATTACAAAGTTTTGTAGATCAAAAACGTATGAAACTAGATACCAGCGACTATCATCCTTGTTATAAAATACACAAATAAATTAAAACGACCAGGCCTGGTAAATTGCTCGCCACGTCACATTACAGAGATACTCATGACTTTTGAAGAACTGGATTTAGACAGCGTCCTATTGGATGCCATTCAACAACAAAAATACCACAAGCCTACGCCTATTCAAGAAGCGGCGATTCCGGTTCTTTTAGAACGTAAAGACTTACTGGCTGGTGCGGCAACAGGCACAGGTAAAACAGCGGCCTTTGTATTGCCTATTTTGCAATACCTGTTGGACGAACCCCAATACAGTGACCAACCAAGAGTGTTACTTTTAGCCCCTACCCGAGAATTAGCGTTTCAAATTCATAAGGTTGTTAAAGAGTTTGGTGAAAACTGTCATTTTGAAACCGCCATTATTACCGGCGGTTTTAAAATGAGTCAGCAAATAGAAACGCTTAAAAAACCGTGCGATATTATTGTTGCCACGCCTGGTCGTCTAGCTAAAATAATGGAAGAAGATTACGTCAACCTATCCGATGTTGAAATTTTAATTATCGACGAAGCCGACCGTATGTTAGACATGGGTCAAGGCCCAACCGTTAGAGCTTTGATTGAAGCGATACCTGGCGACTTTCAAGCAGGATTATTCTCAGCCACCTTAAGCGGTTCGGGCGTTGCCAAATTTGCCGATGAAGTGTTAGATAACCCAGAAATCATTCAAGTAGATGCGCCAAACCAACAATCGCTACAAGTACAACAAGGCTTGTATTTAGCCAATGATAAAGCCCACAAACAAGCGATTTTGACCAACTTATTAAAAGATTCAAGCTGCCAAAGCGCCATTGTTTTTTGTAATAAAAAAGACAAAGCGATTGAAGTCACTGAGTATTTGCAATCTCAAAACTTATCGGCACAAGTGTTACATGGCGACTTTATTCAAGCGGTACGTCTTGAAAAAATGCAAAAGTTTAAAAACGGTAAAATCAAAATACTAGTGGCCACTGATATTGCGGCTCGTGGTTTGGATATGCTTCATATCACCCATGTAATCAATTATGACTTACCTTATAGAGGCGATATTTACATTCACCGTATTGGACGCACAGGACGAGCTCAACAAGTGGGTGTGGCCATTAATATTGTAGAGCATCACGATATTGCCAACCTTGAACGCATTGAATATCATCTGCAACAAAAACTGCCTGAAGCGTATATAGAAGGGTTAGAACCAAGGTTTAAACTGAAAGATGCCATGAAAAAACTCAGTACTAAAAAGAAACCTAAAAAGACAGCCGCTAAAAAGAAAGCCAAAAAAGCCCCAAAAAAGAAACGTTAAATACCCAGGCCTGGTAAAAACTGAATTTTAAATTTGATTTTACCAGGTCTGGTAAAACGTATTTTATTACGTTTGTTTATTGAGATGATCCGTTACATTTAATAACGGTTTTACTGATTATCTTTAACAGGCATGGTAGAAAGATGATCAAAATAATAATGCGCTAAAGCAATAACCGCTAATACAGGTACAAACAAACCAATTAACGGTAAAGTACTCATCAAAAATAAAGCCGCTACAGCACCCGTTGGCGCCCAATTTGTCATCTGCTTAACTTCGTTAAACATAGATTCAGGCAATATAACTTGCCCTACATCTTGAACAATTGAATACCTAAAAAACATAAAACCTAATAACCAAAACCACACCACATTTAACAATGGAATAAACAACATTGGAATGGTCACCAAAAACAGCAATAGCAATAAAAAGCCATAGACCAATAGCTTCCAAATCATGCCCAGCATAGTACCATGACCAGAATAATCGGTATTTGGATAATGTTTATCATGCACAACTTTTACCAAGCTATCGGTCATAAAACCTGTAATAATCATGGCAAAAATCAATATTAGATAACTGCCCAACAATACGCCAAGTACACCAGCAATAACGGCAAATACCACACCAAAAATCCAAAGCAAAGCGCCCCCAATAAAGGGAACTGCACCAATAGATTGTTGCGCTTCTTCTTGCCAAACCGTAATATCATGCACAATTGGGTTCTGCGTTACAAAATCGCTGACCAAAAACATGCCAAACATGCCGTAGCCTAAAATTGACACTAAAATAATCGCCGCGACAAAAGGCACAAATAAACGCCATAAAATAGCGGGTTCTTTTAAATCTGATAAGGTTTTAAACAATAAATCGAACATAAAGTCCCTTTTTGGTAACCGCAATCCATAATTAAACTTTTATACTCAATGGCCTTTAAATTAAAGGCCATTGAGTGGTAAAGCGCTATTTAATCCAAATTGATTTTACATTGGTAAATTCACGAATTCCATTGGCTGCCAATTCACGGCCGTACCCTGAATTTTTAACACCACCAAATGGCATTTTAGGATCAGAAAAACTGAAGTGATTCACAAACGTTGCACCTGATTCCATACCTCGTGCCATCGTTTCTGCCGTGGCAAGGTCATTTGTCCAAATAGAACCACCTAAACCAAAGTCTACACCATTAGCAATGCCCAAGGCATGAGCTGGCTCTGTGGCTTTAATCACAATAGCCACAGGTCCAAACAACTCTTCATGATAGGCCGGCATATTACTGGTAACATCCGTTAATATGGTTGGAGCGTAATAACAACCAGGGCGGTCTAATTGATAACCGCCAGTGACAATTTTGGCACCCAGTTCAACAGATTTCATGACTTGTTGATGCAATTCATCCAATAAATCTTGTCGAGCCATTGGGGCTAAAGTGGTTTCTGGATCTAATGGATCACCAGCTACAAATTTTTCTTCAACGGCTTCTTTAAATTTATCCACAAATTCTTGTGCAATAAACTGGTCTACAATAAATCGTTTTGAAGCAATGCAGCTTTGTCCCATATTTTGGAAACGACCAATAATAGCGCCTTGAATAGCTTCATCCATATTTGCGCTATCCAATACAATAAAGGCATCTGAACCACCTAATTCAAGTACAGTTTTCTTTAATTCAGACCCGGCAATACTCGCAACTGAACGTCCGGCATTTTCACTGCCTGTTAAACTAACTGCTTGAACAGCTGGGTGACGAATGACTTGCTCAACCATTGAAGAACCAATCATTAAGTTTGAAAATATATGGTCTGGAAACCCTGCTTTACGAAAAACTTCTTCCATAGCTAAAGCGCATTGCGGAACATTAGAGGCATGTTTTAACACCGCAGTATTACCTGCAATTAATGCAGGCGCCGCAAAACGAAATACTTGCCAAAATGGATAGTTCCAAGGCATAACCGCTAAAACAACACCTAAAGGCAAGTACGCAACAAAACTTTTGCTCGCATCGGTTTCAATCGGTTCATCAGCTAAAAAAGCCGGGCCATTCTCTGCATAAAAGTCACAAACAAGGGCACATTTTTCAATTTCAGCTTGGGCTTCTTTGGTTGTTTTACCCATTTCTAAGGTAATTAATTCTGCTAAAGGAACCACATCGTCTCTTAAAACCTCGGCAACTCGTTTAATCATGGTGCAACGATCTTCCATAGGCGTTAATTTAGACCAATCTTCAAACATATAACCAGCTTGAGTCAGCGTGTAATCTAAAGTTTCTCTATCCCAGGTATCAAACTCAATAAGTAACTCACCTGTTGCTGGATTAATGGACTGCATTGTCATAAAACTCTCTCCTAAACGTGTATGGCTATTTATTGAGCTGCATCACAATCTTGCTACCAAATAGCCCCTAAAAACAAATAAAGCCGACAAAAGCCGACTTTTAATGCGATGTATTTAAACAATTGTACAACTGATTTACTCTCAAGTTAAATGGTTAACCAGCTTATTGTTTTTTTAATGAGAAATAACTTGTTGCGCCCAGGCGTTGGCTGACATAAAACTATGCGTAATTTGTTTTAATTCTAAACCATCGTATTTCAAGCTTTTTAAAGTACTGTTAAAGTGTTCGATACCGTCTAATACTTTGAGTGCATTTCCCATTGCGCCTCGTTTATTCACTAAAGCATTCACAAGGTCGTCTGATAGTGGAATTTCTGACACAACATCAGCCAATGGTATTCTAAAAAATGCACCTAAATTCGAGAACAAACCAACTAAAAAGAAACTCTCTTTTTCGCTAGCTTGCCCAGATAATTCAGCTAATAATTCACAAAATTTTGCCCGCATCAAAGAGGTCGTTAATAATTCAAGAGGGACATCTTTCATACTTGAAAGCATGAGCATATTAACCCAAAATTTTAATCGCTTAACACCCATGTATTTAACAGCATCTTCAATCGTTTCAACTCGAATAGGAATCATGGCTGCAGGGTTATTAATAGCCACTAACAATTTATGGCTTAATGCCACATCTTGAGCAATAATCTTTGAGAGCTCACCAAAATCAGTATTGTTGTCATTCACCTTAGACAATAACTGCAATAAAGTGAGCTTGTTACCACTTAATTTTTGACCATTAATAATAATAGGATTAGTAAAGAAATAACCTTGAAAATAATCAAATCCAAGTTTTTTTAAGTAAAGAAACATCTCTTCAGTTTCTACTTTTTCGGCAATAACTTTAATATTTTTTTGCTGCAAATCACTTAGGATTTTTTTCATCTGTATTTCATTATGTGATTCTGGGTCAATTTTAACGTAATCACTAATGCCCGCTAAACGGATGCTGGCATCATCATCCATAAAGTCATCTAAGGCAATGCTGGTGCCTTCTTCTTTTAATTCTTTTAAATTACGAAGAACCTCTACATCTTTAAGAATATTATTAGGAATTTCTAAAACGAGTTGATGCTTGGTGTCAAACTGGGGCAAGATAGCCTTATTAATAAGGTCTTTAGGAAGGTGTAGCAATGCGTTATGTTCGCCAACAATCGATTGAAACCCAATTGTTTTTTCAATTTCTTCTATGAGTTCTTCTGTGGCTTGCAGCGCTTTGTTATTAGGATTAATTCCGTTATAAAACTGCAACTCATAAGCAAAGACGTTCATATCTCTGTCTAAAATAGGTTGTCGGCCAATAAACACTTCAGACATGTAGGCTACCTTTAATTATAATAATGATATATAAGATTTTTGAACTAAAAGCTTGAGGGAAGGTACTCAACTTCAAAATCATCCTGATAAAAAAGTAATAAAAAACGTTTACGTATTACTGGCTGGCTAACATTAATATAGAGCTCTTATCCTTAGCTCAAAACCAAATTGTTTCGGTGAATTAAAGATTCATCTTCAATATAACCAAGAATAGATTCAATCTTATGACTTGGCTGACCAATAATTTGTAGCGCTTCTGTTTTTGAATAGTTTACCAAACCACGAGCAACTTCTTTACCAATTTCATCATAACAAACCACCATTTCTCCACGCTGAAAATTTCCCTGCATTTTTTTAACGCCAATGGGCAATAAACTTTTGCCAGAAGAACGTAAAACTTTAACGGCTCCAGCATCGAGAATGAGAGAACCTTTGGCTTGTAAATGCCCCGCTAACCATTGTTGACGAGCGGTTAATGGTTCTAAATCAGGTATCAATAAGGTGCCTTGAGCTTTGCCTGCAAATAAATTAGGTAAAATATTCTCTTCATGTCCTGAAGCAATTAGTGTAGCAGTACCAGAACGTGCTGCTCTTTTAGCTGCCATGACTTTAGTATACATGCCACCTTTCCCTAAAGCTCCGCCTTCTGAACTCGCCATTGCTTCAATGTCTTTTCGGCTGACTTTCGCTTCTGAAATTAACTTCGCATTAGGGTTTTCTCGCGGGTTATCATCAAATAAGCCTTTTTGATCCGTTAAAATAACCAAAACATCAGCAGCAATCGAATTGGCGGTTAACGCCGCTAAGGTATCGTTATCACCAAAACGGATTTCATCCGTAACAACGGTATCATTTTCATTAATAATGGGAACAACGCCATATTCAAGCAGGGTTTCAATGGCATTTTTAACATTTAAATAACGTTTACGGTTTGATAAATCATCGTGTGTCATTAAGATTTGAGCTGAATGGATATTGTATTGAGAAAATTCAGATTCATAAGCTTGAACCAAACCCATTTGACCCACAGACGCGGCCGCTTGTAATTCATTTAATAACTTAGGACGGGTTTTCCAACCTAGACGTTTCATGCCTTCTGCAACAGAACCAGAAGATACAATGACAACCTCTACACCTTGTTTTTTAAGTTCGACCATCTGAGAAACCCAGCTGGCTAATGCTTTTCGATTTAAGCCTCGTCCATCATTTGTTAATAAGGCACTGCCAATTTTAACCACCCAACGCTTAGTGTGTTTTAAATCAGAACGCTGCATATTGCTTCAACTCTTTATGACTTTCAGGTAACTATTAAAATAAATGATTAAAATTCAAAATCTTCATCAACTTGGGCACGCACAGGTGCTAACTCTTCAGCCGCTTCAATTCGATTCTGCTCTAACGCATAGGCAATATCATTGACAAGTTTTTGTGTACCCGCACGCTGAACAGCTGAAATTTGATAAACCTTACCTTGCCACTGAGTTTCTTCAACAATGCGTTGGCAAACTTCGTCCGCCTCATCATCAGGTAATAAATCGGTTTTATTTAAGACCAACCAGCGATCTTTGCCTGAAAGTTCTTCACTGTATTTTTCTAATTCTTTTTGAATGATTTTTACGTTTTCAGCTGGATCAGATTCATCTTCAGGTGCAATATCAACAACATGCAATAAAAGACCTGTACGGGACAAATGTTTTAAAAACTGAATACCTAAACCAGCGCCTTCTGCTGCACCTTCAATTAGACCTGGAATATCAGCAATAACAAAACTGGTTTCAGGAGAAACCGCTACCACACCTAAATTAGGGTACAAGGTAGTAAACGGGTAGTTGGCAACTTTTGGACGCGCGGCAGATACAGCAGAAATTAAGCTAGATTTACCTGCATTTGGCATACCAAGTAAACCAACATCTGCAAGAACAATAAGCTCTAAACGCAGCTCTCTTTCTTCACCATCTTCACCAGGTGTACATTGACGTGGTGTACGATTTCGACTACTTTTGAAGTGAATATTGCCCAAACCATGAAGACCACCTTGTGCGACCAAAAGCTTTTGGCCATGCTCGGTTAAATCACCTACGACTTCATCCGCATTTACATCAACAACCTTTGTACCCACTGGCACAGTAATTACTAAATCTTCACCTGCAGGTCCCGTTTTTTGTTGACCCATTCCTGCGTGACCATTTTGTGCTTTATAGTTTTTGGTAAAACGAAAATCGACTAAGGTATTTAGATTACGGTCGGCTAAAAGATAAACACTACCGCCATCGCCGCCATCGCCACCATTTGGCCCACCAAAAGGAATGTATTTTTCGCGGCGAAAACTCGCCACTCCGTTTCCGCCACGACCAGCTTCTACGTGAATTTTAGCTTCATCTACAAATTGCATGAATGCATCCTTTAAATTGGTTAACCAGATTATCTGGCAAATTAACAGTAACAGCTTTAATAAAATGACTTAAGACACATAAATAAATGCGTTAAAACCACATAATAACGAGGAATTAAAAATTCATTTTATTGAAACTGTACAAAATCGATTTATTTTATCAAAGCTTAGTTATAAAAGTTTAGCTATAACTGATTAATAACGCATCAGAACGTTTAAAAACAGCTACTTTTTACTCTTTTTTAAGCACAAACAAAAACGCCCCGTCAAAGCGGGGCGTTTTTCTAACAATAGAGGCTGAAATTATTCAGATACAATTGTTACGTAAGTACGTAAAGGCTTACCTTTTGATACGAAAGCAACTGAACCGTCTGCTTTTGCAAATAAAGTATCGTCTTTACCACGACCAACGTTTTCACCAGGGTGGAACTTAGTTCCACGCTGACGAACAATAATGCTACCAGCAGAAACTTGCTGTCCACCAAATGCTTTCACACCTAGTCGCTTGGCATTAGAATCGCGACCGTTTTTAGTACTACCTGCTGCCTTTTTATGAGCCATGGTATAGTCCTTTTAGTTAACAGTGTTATCCCCTACTCAGAAATAACAGCCGTTTTGATTCAAATCTTAAGCTGAAATCTTACCGATTTTAACTTCAGTGTAGTTTTGGCGGTGGCCTTGCTTAGTCTTAGAGCGGTTCTTACGACGACGGAATTTGATGATAGTAACTTTTTTACCACGACCGTTTGATTCAACAGTTGCGGCAACTTTAGCACCTTCAACAACAGGCATACCGATTTTAACATCAGAACCTTCACCTACCATCAATACTTCGTCAAACTCAATTGCATCACCAGCTTCTGCATTTAGTGATTCAATACGTAAGATTTGACCTTCACGAACTCTATACTGCTTACCACCGGTTTTAATAACTGCGTACATATCTTTCTCCCGGATATCTTAATTCTTTTTAATAAGCCGCTTATTTAGCGAAAGCGGGATTATACAAACTTTCACCCATAAGGTCAAAACAATTTTACACCTATTTTTAGATTTACCAGGCCTGGTAAATTTATAAACAACCGTGAATGGCTTATTCTGTGATTAAGACCGCTAACGACTTGAATATAATGAATATTTTTTTATTCATTGCGATACGTTTTTGGGTCAGATATTTTCCTTTTTTTTAATATTATTTGCTATCTCCCCGCTAAGACTAGCGTCAATGGCTTATTCATACTAAAATAGCCGCCTTAATTAAATACCTGGAAGGCTCATCGCCTATCACAATCATGACGTTATCTGAAATCCGTGGCTTAATCGAAAACGATATTAAAGCGGTTGACCAACTCATTCTTAACCGTCTCTCTTCGGACGTTGTTTTGATTAACCAAGTAGGACACTACATTATTAATAGTGGCGGCAAACGTCTACGTCCGCTTTTAGTGCTTTTAAGTGCCCGTGCTTGTGGCTATCAAGGTACAGACCACCAACTTATGGCGGCCGTGATTGAGTTTATTCATACATCCACGTTATTACACGACGATGTTGTCGATGAATCAGATACTCGTCGTGGCAATAAAACGGCTAACGAAGTTTGGGGTAATGCGGCCAGTGTACTTGTGGGTGACTTTTTATACTCTCGTTCTTTTGAAATGATGGTTGAACCAGGCCTGATAAAAATCATGCAGGTTATGTCTGAAGCCACTAATGTGATTGCAGAAGGCGAAGTATTGCAACTGCTTAACTGCCATGATGCGGATACGACCAAAGAACGTTATATGGAAGTGATTCACCGCAAAACAGCCAAATTGTTTGAAGTTGCCACACAAATGGGACCAATACTAAGCAATAAACCTGAACTAGAAAGTGCATTTATTGCTTATGGCAGACATTTAGGCGCTGCATTTCAACTGATTGATGATGCATTGGACTACACGGCCAACGAAGAAGAGTTAGGTAAAAACATTGGTGATGATTTAGCAGAAGGTAAACCTACTTTGCCACTCATCTATGTCTTAGAAAATGGTAGCGATACTGATAAAACAATCATTCGTAATGCCATTGAGTCTGAAGGGATTAATTTATTAGAAGAAGTCACCGCAATTATTAAAAATTCTGGTGCGATATCTTTTACCCAAAAAGTGGCGCAAGAGGAAGCTGAGCAAGCAAAACGTGCTTTAGATGTTTTAGAAGACAGTCAATTAAAGTCAGCACTTTTTGCGCTAGCAGATTTAGCAGTCAACCGTTCTCATTAAACAAATAAATCATCAATAAAAAACGCCCACAATATATGTACTGTGGGCGTTTTTTATTTGTCTTTACTTAATTAAATCCCTAACAATTGAGCACTTAGGCTCTATTGATGAATTTTTCTTCTATTCTGAATAACCTTTTGATGCCTTTCTAAGGTTCGTTGCAAGTCTTCTTGTTCTTGCATGGCTGCGGCTGCGGCAATTTGCTCTTCAACTTCTGCTTGTCGTTGTTCAAGAACGCGTTTATACAAGTCTAAATTACCTAAACGTGTTTTATCCCAATCTATTCGACGCATTAACCAACGTATCATAAAACGAATGACATGACCTTGATCACCACTTGAGTACATTGTTTCCGCTTTTGGACGAAAACCATGCAAACGCTCTACAATAATTTTTTGCTCTTGAGTATCAGGTCGAATACGAATAAAGCCACTCTGCTCTTCATCAAAACTTGTACTGTAATAAACTCGAACAACTCGATTCATACTAAAAATGGCTTTAGATAAGATTGTTGACTCATGCTTACCATTTAAACCCACCGTGTGAATAAAAATATTTTGAGTCATAATTTGTCTAAAAAAGCCCTCAACCTCTTCAAACAGTACGTCTTGGTGTGCATCAGCCTCGGAATTCAGTTCTTCTTGAATCTCCGCAGAACGTTTTTCTAAACGCCTAAAAAAGTATTTTATAGCTGGACCAACCGGCTTATTATTTATCATCCATAGATACCTCTATTAAAGGTATCGACCGCAAGTCATTTTTATAAAGGCCTAAATGAGAATTTTATTCGTTTATTTTCATTGCCATTAAAAGTATCTACACTAGAGCTCTGTGTACTCAAAATAACTCATGTTAAGATACCTAAAATATTCTGTGCGATGGCAAACATGCAACCCTTACAAATACTAAAAACCACCCTTCTACTTTTATTATTAAGTTCGGTTATAACAGGCTGTTCTTCATATGGCGTGATTAATAATAAAAAACAAGCCGATTACTCTAAAGCAGAAAAGAATAGTTACTCAATAAAATCTGTCTTAGAAAAGAAGCCCCAGGGTCGTATTGCGTTTGTGTTAAGTTTTTCTGGAGGTGGAACTCGTGCCGCCGCATTGGCCTATGGCGTTCTGCTTGAATTAAAAAACACAAAACTGCCGCATAATAAAACAAACACAAACCTGTTAGACGAGGTTGATATTATTAGTGCGGTTTCTGGTGGTAGTTTTATTGCCGCATATTACGGTTTAAATGGTGATCGAACTTTTAAAGATTTTGAAAAAGTCATGCTTCAGAAAAACTTTGAAGACGAACTCATTAGTGAGGTTCTTAATCCTCTTACTTGGTTTAGCGATACTGGCCGAACTCAGTTAGCGATACAGTTATATAACAGTACCATTTTTAAAGATGCGACTTTTGCCGATTTAAACAAACCAGGTCGCCCCCTGATTTTAATTAATGCTTCTGACTTAGCAAATGGCGCTCGCTTTTCATTTACCCAAGATTATTTTGATTATATTTGCTCTGATATCAATAGTTTCTCTGTCGCTAAAGCGGTAACAGCCTCCTCTGCTGTACCTGTCGTTTTTAATCCTGTGGTTGTTCAAAACTTTCAACCTTGTAATAATGGTGCTTCCCAAAAACTTGCTGTTGCAGAACAAAACATAAAAAACAATATGGAATTACAGCAAGCCATTAATTCTCTAAAAGAATACATAGAAATAGATTACCCGTATTTACAATTAGTGGACGGTGGTATTACTGATAATTTAGGATTACGTGCCATTTACGAATCGATTCAATTTACTGGCGGGCCTAAAGCTTTTTTACAAAAGTTAAATAAAAAGAAAGTCAAACATATCGCAGTTATTTCGGTAGATGCCTCTACCGAAAGTTCTCAAAACATTAGAATGACCAATAAAAGCCCTACTATGCAACAGAGCATTGATGCTATGAGTGATATTCAAATTCATAGATACAATGTTTCTACATTACAGTTATTTGAACAATCATTAACTCAATGGGGCAATCAACTCTCCACCAAAGAAAACACGGTTGAACCACACTTTATAAAAATTAGTTTTAATGAATTAGGTTCAAAAAAAGAGGTTAATGAGTTTAACCTTATCCCCACTCGCCTAAGTTTAACAAAACCAGATATGGCAAAACTAATTAAGGCCGGTCGTTCACTATTAAAAAACAATTTAGAGTTTCAAATGCTTTTACAAGAGTTAGATGACGATCCTGGCTTACAAAAAGCGCTTTAGAAACAAAAAAGCCTGAGTCCGATAAAATATCGAAATCAGGCTTTTAAGTGCCGTTTAACTAAAATACCCAACTTTTGTGGTCTCTTTATACAGAACCGTATCTTGGAATATCATCCGAAGGGTACATCAAGTTTGCATCGTCATACATCTCTTCTTGAAATTCACCCACCTTACCTTCCGCAAGATCACTACGAGCAAATTTGGCTATATGAAACAGGGCCTCACCCTCATTAACCAAAGGCATGCACATTTGGCCAATAACAATACCACTGTTTGGCGAATAGACCTCTTCTTCCACTTCTCCAAATGGATCTGATACCACACCAATTAATGTCTTATTGGCTTCAACTCGATCACCATCTTTGACTAAAGATCTAAAAATGCCACTTTGTGGGGCACGTATCCAAAAGCTTGAGCGTGCCACAACAGGTTTGGTATTACGTTCTGTTTTACGGCGAGATTTCTGCAACATGCCTAAATGACGCATAACATTCACAATGCCCGACACACCTGCACGAATTGAAACCTCATCAAAACGCAATGCTTCACCCGCTTCATACAGTAGAATTGGAATCCCTTTTTTAACCGCAGCGGCTCTTAAAGAACCATCACGCAAATTGGCGTTTAGCATAACTGGCGAACCAAATGAGTTCGCCATTTCTTTCACTTCTTCATTATCTAAATCGGCACGAATTTGAGGCAGGTTGGTACGGTTAATCGCACCAGTATGCAAATCAATACCATGAGTTGCCTTATTGACAATTTCATTGAGAAAAATATGGGCTAAACGTCCTGCAATAGAGCCTGATTTAGAACCTGGAAAACTACGATTTAAATCACGACGATCGGGTAAGTAACGGCTATGGTTAATAAAACCATGTAAATTGACAATTGGCACGGTAATCAATGTGCCTTTTAAACGCTGAAGAGATTTAACTTTTAACAGCCTACGAATAATCTCAACACCGTTTAATTCATCGCCATGTATTGCCGCACTAATAAATAAAGTTGGCCCGGCCTGATTACCACACCATACTTGTACCGGCATGGTCAATTCACTATGTGTATAGAGTTTTCCAACCTGTAATTCAATGGTCTTTTTTTCGCCAGGCTTAACAGTCACATCCCCAATTATAATTGGCTTATTGCGAATGATTTTAGGTTGCATTTTTTAGCCCTTACCAATTGTCTGTGTACGGTTTATCTTTTTATTTGCATTCGCTTCAATAAAGGCAATGATCATACTTGCAATATCTTTGCCTGTTGCTTTCTCTATACCTTCTAAACCTGGAGATGAGTTAACTTCCATAACCACAGGGCCGTGGTTTGAGCGTAATAAATCGACACCACACACATTTAAGCCCATGATTTTTGCCGCATTAACGGCCGTTGCACGCTCAACGGCTGTAATTTTAATTAAATTAGCTGAACCACCTTGGTGTAGGTTGGAACGAAACTCACCTTCTTTACCTTGACGTTTCATTGCAGCAATGACTTTACCACCTACCACAAAACAACGAATGTCTGCACCGCCAGCTTCTTTAATAAATTCTTGTACTAAAATATTGGCTCTTAAGCCATTAAATGCCTGAATAACACTGGTTGCTGCAGAGTGAGTTTCGGCCAACACAACCCCTACTCCCTGGGTGCCTTCCAGCAGTTTAATAACAACAGGTGCGCCCCCAACAATTTTAAGCAAGTCATCCACGTCATCTGGTGAATGTGCAATACCACTGACAGGTAAACCAACCCCTTTACGTGATAGCAGCTGTAAACTTCTTAACTTATCGCGTGAGCGAGAAATGGCTACTGATTCATTCAACGGAAATACATTCATCATTTCAAATTGTCTAAGAACCGCTGTTCCATAAAATGTAACAGAAGCACCTATACGAGGGATTATCGCGTCAAACCCTTCAAGAACTTGACCCTTATAATGAACCTCGGGATGCACAGAGTTAATATTCATATAACAACGAAGCGCATCAATCACACGTACTTCGTGCCCTTTTGCCTCAGCAGCTTCAACTAAACGACGGGTTGAATAAAGCTTTGGCCCTCTTGATAAAATGGCTATTTTCATTATTTTGTTCCTTGCAAGAATGATTCATCAGAATGTACGATTAAACTCGCCTCTCTAAGAGCAGTACGCCCTAACAACATTTTAAATGCCATAGTATCTCTACTTGTAAGCGAAACGGGAATGGGTAATTTATGTTCACCAATTTCTAAAATTGTTTCAATAAAAAAACGATCGGTGGAATTTCCGCCAGAGTCTGTAACCTTGCGAATATCTTTCACTTCAGCTTCACAGGTTTTAATTTGTGTAGGATCATTTTCATCAATATGTATTGAAAAACGTACCCAGTTTTGTTCATTTTTTTGAAAGGGTTCAACCTCAAATGCATGAAGAGCTGAATTTTTTGCCCCTGTATCGACTTTACACTGTAAACGCTCAATACCTAATTCTGGCAGTCTTACCCATTCACGCCAACCAACTACATTAGACATAGCCGATCCTTTTTTATTTTAAAATTAATAATGTGGCTAACCCCAGGAAGGATAAAAACCCAACCACATCGGTTACCGTTGTTAAAATCACAGCTCCTGACAGTGCGGGATCTTGTCCGAACTTCTTTAAGATTAATGGTACAACAACACCTGAAACAGCCGCCGCAATCATATTGATAAGGATTGCCAAGCCGATTACAATACTTATCATAATATCACCAAACCAAAGCTGTGCAATTATAGCCACAATCACAGCCCAAATGAGACCATTTATAATACCAATCCAAAACTCTTTATTAAAAAGTACGACTCGGTTGGTACCACCAATTTTACCCATAGCCAAACCACGAATAGTCAGAGTTAATGTTTGACTTCCTGCTATCCCGCCCATACTTGCAACCACGGGCATAAGAACAGCTAAAGCAACAACTTGAGTTATCACGGCCTCAAACTGACCTATAACAACGGCGGCTAAAAAAGCTGTTGCCAAGTTAATTCCTAGCCAAATGGTACGTCCATTCACGCTCTTTTTTATTGGGGCAAATAAATCTTCTTCCTCATCTAAACCGGCCATATTCATAACGGTTTGCTCACTCTCTTCTAAAGTAAGCTCAAACACATCGTCCGCTGTTAACTGACCCATCAAAACACCACATTCATTTATAACTGGCGCAAAATGATGATGTTTAGATCGAATATATTTTGCTGCTTCAATAGCACTCATCGTATCAAGTACAGTATCTGGCGGTTCCATAATATCTGCAACCATCGCTTCTGGATCATTGCGAATGAGCTCAACCACATGTAAAGCACCTAAAAGACGGCTATTCTCATCGACAACCATCAATTCTAAGGTGCCCCTATTGATGATGTTTTTAATTCTCAAATAACGCTGAACGACTTCTAACTTAACATTTTCACGAATACTTACCGTGTCGGTATGCATATAACGTCCAACCGCATCGGGTTCATAGTCTAAAACGCTTTGCACCTCTTCACGACGTGATGCATTCATGGTTTGCATCACATCGTCTTCTAAATTTTGAGCAAGAGAGTCTAAAATTTCGGCCGTATCTTGAGCGTCCAAATCTTTAGTGATTTCGTTGATTTCTTCAGCTTTAAGATCTTGTAATATGGCTAAACGTGCATCTTCATTTAGTTCAGCAAGTACCTCACCGCGAATTTCATTTGGAACACAACTCCATAATGCCTGGCGTTGATTTTGAGGAAAGGATTCAAGAATATGAGACAACTCATTTTCTGTTAAACCTTCAAATAAATCACAAACTTCTTGTTCACGTTCTTCAGCAACAAGCGTTTGAATATAAAGCAGCTTATCTTCACTGCTCACTATTTCTTCAGGAAACAGGTCATTAGACATCTTTTGTCTCCTTGCTTAAAGTGTATTCATTTGGCATCACTTGTCTATGCAAATCATTCACCTCTAAATCTGTTTTTTGAAGAATTGCCCAGACCTTTTCAGCACGATTACCTTCTAAACTCTTTACGTTAAATTGCCAGTGGTTATATAACACCTGATCACCCACTTTTGGTATCTCATTTAATTCAGACATAATTAATCCAGAAATAGTGCTTACATTGTGCTCTACATTTAACTTTGAGCCCGTTAGCTTTTCAAAGTCATGCAATGCCATTAGCCCTGAAATTTCAAAGCCTTCGGTAAACTTTAATTGCTTAATCGCAAGTTCATCATCATCTAGTTCATCTGCAATTTCACCCACTATTTCTTCAATTAAATCTTCCATAGTAATAATCCCAGATAATGCGCCGTATTCATCCACCACTAATGCCATATGGTTTCGCTCACTGCGCATTAAATCAAAGGCTTTTTGCAACCCCATGACTTCAGGCATAATTAAACCTTTACGAGCAATTTCTTCAATATCATTAGGCGTTTCAGCGTTACTGTCTAAGGTTGACAATAACAAGTCTTTTACCAATAACACGCCAACAATTTCATCCAAATTACCGCGTACTAACGGAAAGCGAGAATGGCCCAATTCAACAATTTGTTTTTTAATGACATCTATATCACTATTAACGTCTATCCAATCGACTTGGCTTCGAGACACCATAATATCTCTTACAATACGGGTATCAAACGCAAACATATTTTGAATCATATCCGCTTTAATATTGTCTAAACTTCCATGAGTGCTCGATACATCAACCATTTCACTAAGCTCTTCATCACTAAAAATTTCTTCGTGCGAAGCTTCTTTAACCCCCATTGCTTTTAAAATAGTCGACGCTGACCAATTTAAGGCTTTCGTTAAGGGATAGCTCAGCAGATAAAAACCATGTAACGGAATCGCCACCCAAACCGATACGGGTTCAGGCTTGCGAATTGCATAGGTTTTAGGCACTTGCTCACCAATAACAATATGCAACGAAGAGAAAACAATAAAACCAATTAAAAACGAAGTGAAATGCAAGACTTCATCTGGCATACCCATCGAATAAAATACAGGTTCTAATACTTTAGACACCGCGGGCTCGCCGACCCAACCCAATCCCAGTGACGCCATGGTAATCCCTAATTGGCACGCTGCTAGATAGGGTTCAAGATTTTGTTTAATTTTTAGGGTTAAACGTGCAGATAAACCACCCTCTTTTGCCAGGTTTTCAACACGTAATGTACGCACCTTAACCAAAGCAAATTCAGCGGCAACAAAAAAACCATTTGCCACTAATAAGACAACAATCACCATTAAGCTGGTACTAAAGTTTTCCATTGTATTTTTCCTATCGTTTTATAATGTAGCCAACTCATAACTCATCAGACCGCTAATTTATACTAAAAGTCACTTTAACAATGTGACCTTTTTTATAAAGATGTCGTCTTAATTATTAAGTGAGGTTTTCTGCTGAAAAATATTGAAGATAAAATACTGCATAAGTACATTGATTCTCAAAGCCGTTTCGTCAGTTGACCTTAAATTAAGTATCATAGCAAGCATGTTAAAAAATTTAACCGACATTGAAATTGTAGAACAAGCAAAAAGTGAGCTGCCTCATACCACCTTAGCATTTGAGGAATTAGTTATACGTCATGAACAAAAAGTTCATGCAATTTGTTTACGCTATTTTGGAAATTCAGAACAGGCAGAAGAGTTATCTCAGGAAGTTTTTTTAAAGGTATTTCAGCAGTTAAAAAATTTTAGAGGTGACGCTAAATTTTCAACTTGGTTATATCGTATTGCCATTAATTTATGCCATACGGCCGCTCAAAAAAAACAGCTTACTCATTATGATTCATTAGAGGATTATGCCGACGACTTGCAACTCAGTGAAGAGTTTAAATGTGATGATGAAAATCAATGTGTTCAATATTGTATAGACAAACAAGCAGATCTCGAAAAAGCCATTATTAGCATGCGTTTTAATACAGAATTAAGCTTAAAAGAGATTGCTGAGATTTTAGATATTAAACTCAGTGCCACCAAAATGCGGTTATACCGTGCTATGGATAATTTTAAACAACTTTACGAGAAGTACTGTTCATGAATCCTAACTCAGTAGATGAAAACAAACTTAAACAACTTTTATCCATAGATCATAAACAAAACTCGCCTGAAGAGCGTGTAGTCATGATTGTTCAAGGCGTAAACTGGCTTACCTTATTACAAGAAGTCTTTTCTCTATTCTTTTATAAAGTACCTTTGGCTCTATTTTCTATGGCAAAAACATGTACACATCAAAAGGAAAATAAATGAATATTTACGATGTGAAAGACCGCATACAGTTTACTTGGCAAGATGCTTATAATAATTTTTTAATGGCGCTACCTGATATTTTGATTGCTTTAAGCATTTTAATAATCGGTTATTTACTTGCCGTGTTTGTTAAAAAGTTTAGCTTTAAGCTGTTTAAAAAACTTAAATTTGATTGTGCGGCTGAACGCATTCAATTAGATAAAAAACTGCTCGCTATAGGCATCAAACAAACCCCTTCAACACTTTTAGCAGGCCTGTTCTTTTGGTTAATTGTACTTTTCACATTAATCACTGCCGCTGAATACGCCGGATTAAAAGGCTTTGTTGATACGCTGAACAAAATTGCCATGTATATACCTAATTTAATGGCGGCGTTAATCATTTTGGTGGCAGGTCTATTTATCGCCCACTTTATTCGCAGTGTTCTTCACAATACATTCAAAAATTTTATTCCTGCAGCGGCAAGATTATTATCTAACGCTGTTTATGGCCTATTGTTTGTCATTATTGTGTTGACTGTTTTAGAGCAGCTTGAGTTTGATACTCAATTAATTCAAATGATTATTTTGGTCGCCTTTACTGGATTTACTTTAGCCATTGCGTTAGCAATAGGTATTGGAAGTGCACCTCAATTAAAGAAACTTTTATCGGGCTACTATTTAAAAGAACATATAAAGATTCATGACACAATTACAATACAAGATCAAACCGGTACGGTAATAAAAATCAATGGCAGTAGTACTGAAATAAATACAGACGATGGAATTGTTGTTATCCCAAATGATAAATTGCTAGATCAAATCTATCAAAAACAACCTAAAGTATAGAATTTTATACGATTAAACAAAAACCCTAATTTTATTCTTGATTTACAATACGTAAAAGCATATAAATAGGCTGAAATTAAAAAATAATTCTTTTAAAGCTTTTTGTTTGTGACTTTTTAAGTTTACCAACTGTCTTAAGTGATGAAGAGTTATTTTTGACTCTAAACTTATCTACAAAAGGATTATGTAAATGATTAAAACACGACTACTTCCGTTAATTGCAATTATCTCTATTTCGGCAAGTACAAACGCTATTGCGGCATCTAATGCGTACGTAACAGATAGTTACGGTGAAATTGTTAAAGATGCTTATGGAAGTTGCGTTCGTTCTAGCTCATGGACTCCTGAAACCGCTGAAGCCAGCTGTGAAACACCTAAAACTAAACAAACTAGCACAACGACATCAGTTGCTGAAAGCACAACTGCCGAAAGCAAGCCAGCACCGACACTTCTTCCTCCAGTAAAAGAAGACATTGATGGTTCTGATCAAGTTGCTTATGTTGTTGACTCACAAAACCGCATTGTACGTGATAATTACGGTTACTGCGTTCGTACAATTCACTGGTCTAAAGATACCGCCATGGCAAAATGTGAAGGTTGGGCTGAGCCAAAACCTCCTGTTGTAGCGAAACCTGCTCCAGTAGTTGCTCCTGAACCTAAGCCAGTTTTTGTTAAGAAAATTGTAGATACAGCACCTGTTGAATTCCGTGGTTTCTTTGACTTTGATAAAGCTGTATTAAAAGATGCCGCTAAAACAAAGCTTGATGACTATGCTGACTACCTTTCACATAATTCTAAAACAGACGTTAAAGTGACTGGTCACACTGACTCTACTGGGCCAGCAGCCTATAATCAAAAACTTTCTGAAAAACGTGCTAACTCAGTAAAAACTTACCTAGAGTCAAAAGGTATTGAAGCAGATCGTATTCATGCAACAGGTATGGGTGAAGAAAATCCAATGGCTTCAAATAAAACAAAAGAAGGTCGTGCTGAAAACCGTCGCGTAGAGATGGAAATCATCAAATAGTTTACTATTTAAGCCTTAAAATCGGTCATTATTAAAGCATTGTATTTAATTTATGATCTAAAAAATACGGCCGTTTTCTGTACAGAAAACGGCCGTTTTAGTATTTAGATATTTTTACGTTTAAATATGAATTTAAACACGTTATAAAAGTAAAAAATGAATAAATATTTCCTGTTATTCATTTGAATGTACCAGGCCTGGTAAATTTAAATCATAATGAAAGTTCGTTGATTTATTAAAGGAATATTTATGCTAGATTTTATAAAACAACACCTAAGTACACCTAACAACCCGTTAATTGACGCCCTTTTACTAATAATTAGCGCTCTATTTATTGCTCTATTTGTTAGCTATTTCATTCGTTGGACCTTTCTTACTTGGGCAAACAAAACACAACAAATTAATTTAGCTTTTATTTTTCAAGCCATACGTTTACCCATCTCTATTTCTATTATCCTGCTTGGCTTCGATAACGCCTTTAACGTATTTAATTTACACAATAAATTACAAACGATATTACCCATGCTTTTACAAAGCATCGATATTATTGTTTGGGGCCAGTTTATTTATCGAAGTTCACAATTTAGTCTTAAAAACTTAAGCAGAACACATAAACCTGGTTCATACATACAGCCACAAACTCTGCCTTTATTTGAAAATGTGGCTGCCGTATTAGTTGTACTCATTATTTTTTATCTATTGTTTGTTACTTGGAACATTGATATGAGTGCCTGGCTAGCTTCAGCAGGAATCATTGGTATTGCCGTTGGTTTTGCGGCCAAAGACACTATTGCCAATCTACTTTCTGGGGTATTTATATTAGCTGATTCACCTTATAAAATTGGTGATTACATTGTCATTGATAGTGGTGAAAGAGGAATGGTTACACACATTGGTTTACGTTCAACCCGAATTTTAACCCGTGACGATTTAGAAATAAATGTACCCAATGCCGTCATTGCCAACGGTAAGATCGTAAATGAATCGTCTGGTCGTCATATAAAATCAAGAACACGCATTGCGGTAAGTGTGGCTTACAATGTAGATATTGATCATGTTAAAAACACGCTTATGGATATAGCAAAACAGGAGATACAAATTTGTACCGATCCAGAGCCTAGAGTACGTTTTCGTCAATTTGGTGCTTCTGGTTTAGATTTAGAACTGCTTGTGTGGATAGACAATCCCGAAATACGAGGGCGTGTTAAAGACAGTTTAAACACCGCTATTTATAAACGTTTTGCAATAGAAAAAATTGAAATACCTTACAGCAAACATGACTTATATATTAAATCGCTACCCGAACAAACCAAACTTTAGTACAGAGCTCTGGCATAGAAGGACATTAACGGTTAGGGCTGTTTAACAGCCACACCACTTAACAAAATTTTAACGCCCTGCTTTAAAGCAAGATCAACTTCTTCTTTAGTAATCACTTCACCAAAAATCAAGCGATTTACAAAAGGGCCTTTTATCATTTCCATAAATTGTGCCGCCGCTAATTCGGTATTATCTACTTTAATCTTATTGGCTTTAACCTGTTTTCTTAAGTATTTTGCTAGCATTCCTATAGCCACTTGCGGACCATATTTATAATAAATTCGTTGTATTTCTTGCTGATCTGCATTATTTTCCATTAATACTAGACGATAAACCGCAATACCATCTTCTCTCAAAATAACGCTTTGCATGTGCCTGCCAAAACTCATCAAACTACTTTCTAAATCATCGCTCCAAACTACGCCTTCGTCCAACTCATTGAAAAATGCCATGGTTTTTTTACGAAAAACCGCCTCAAACAAGCCGAGTTTATTACCAAAAATACGATAAAGCGTCACTAAAGAACCACCGGCAATTCTTACAACTTCATTAACACTTGTATTGGCATAACCAATGGTTAAAAAAAGTTCTTCTGCTGTTTCTAAAAACTTTTGCTGACGAGCAAGTCCCCGTTTATTACAAGGTTCACAAAGTGTTGGCTGTGTTGGTTTAGTCATAAGTTCACCAAAAAATAATTTCCGATATCATGTTTAATATTAAGCCCATTACTAAAAATATGTACTTATAAAATTCTCTGAGCAAAAAGAACCCATTCTCATATTCTCACGCCTTAAGTACAGTTTACATACCCCTTTAATTAAGAGATCTTTATCTTAACGCTTTTGTTGTTTTGTGCTTTTTTACAAAAAATAAAAAGGCATTTTATAATTTTTTCTATACGTTAACCGTTTATTAACATGAACTGCAATACACTTAAAACCAATATTTATAAATGCCCTTTTAAGACATGTATTTTAAGGTTCACATTATGCCGTTTTTGAATGCCCACAATTATATTTCTATAAAATTCAATTATATTGTAACTCTTTATTGCACCAAAAGTGTAGTGTATGCTACACTTTGTTGAAATCAGATAATTACTCTAAGGATTCCATCATGATCTTATCGCTATTAGCAACCAAGGCCCGACTTTCAAAAGGACTTATAGGCGCTCTGCTTTTTATACCTTTTTTTGCGTCTGCTGCTGAACAAGCCAAAAAACCACCTGCTGTGCCCGTTAGTGCAATGACAGTAGCGCAGCAAGATGTCGAAATTTATTCAGACTACTCTGCGAGAGCTCAAGCGGCTCAACAAGTTCAAGTTTATGCACGTGTAAACGGAATTCTACAGAAAAAGTTTTTTACTGAAGGGCAAACCGTTAAAGCGGGACAAGTTTTATATAAGATTGATGATCGTAAATATAAAGCCTTAGTCATTAAAGCTAAGGCTCAAGTTAGTGTTGCAAAAGCCAACTTAAACCAAGCACAACGTGAATACAATCGCGTAAAAGGTTTATATAAAAATAAAGCAGTCAGTGAACAGGAAGTTGATACGGCGCTGTCTACTCTTGAATTGGCAAAAGCGAATTTAGAGGGTCAAAAAGCCGCATTAAATGAAACGCAGATTGATTTAGATTACACAGAAGTTCGCGCTGAAATTAGTGGCGTAGTCGGTATTAAGAAACAAGATATTGGTAGTTTAGTTGGTTCAAGTGCCGATAACAGTCTACTGACAACCATTACTCAATTAAATAAAATCAATGTTATTTTTTCTATCCCTGATGCCGACCATGTCCAACAACAAAAAGCGATTGCCGCTGGCAAACTAACCTCTCTACCAGAAGATCAGTGGAAAGCACAGATCATCGATAGTCAAAACAACGTTATCGCAACGGGTAAAGTTGACTTTGTAGATAGTAATATCGATGTATCTACAGGAAGCATTCAAACTAGAGCGGTATTTGACAATACCAACCATACGTTAATACCTGGTGAATTTATTCGCTTAAGATTGACCAATGCTATTCATAAAAATGTATTTGTTATTCCTCAAAAATCAATGTTACAAATGGGTAACCAAGCCTTTGTTTATAAAATAAAAGATGGTATTGCAGATTTAGCTCCTATTCAATTAGCAGGTGAAAAAGAGAATAACTGGCTAGTCGATTCAGGTTTATCAAATGGTGATCAAATCGTGACGAATAACTTAATTAAGTTACGACCAAAAACACCAGTAAGCATTACACCAGCTAAAACAGACAGTAAAGCAAGTAAATAAGCTAATCATTATTGGATTAATAGCAAAACTAGACCTAGCCTACAAAATCAAATCGTAAAGTTATGAAAATAACTTTACTGAATGGCAACTCATTTACAGCTAATGACAAACTAATTAACACCTAAGTGTGTGTTAATTTGAGGATATACCATGTTTTCTAAATTTTTTATAAATCGCCCCGTATTGGCCAGCGTACTTTCATTTGTGATAATTATCGCAGGTTTTCTTGCTATGAAAGGCCTGCCCATTTCTGAATACCCTCAGATTGTTCCGCCACAAGTTGCGGTTAGCGCAACCTACTCTGGCGCAAGTGCTGAAACAATATCACAAACCGTTGCCGCACCTCTAGAGCAAGCGATTAACGGCGTGGATGACATGCTGTATATCAACTCAACCACCTCGTCAGCGGGTACATTAACGCTTACCGTTACCTTTAAAATTGGTACCGATATAGACCAAGCAAGCATTAATGTAAATAACAAAGTACAAAGTGCTTTAAGCAAACTCCCAACTGAAGTTCAACGGGTTGGTGTTACGGTTAATAAAAAATCATCCAGTATATTAAAGGTTATTGCCTTGTATTCTGGTGATTCTTCTCTTGATACCGTTTTTATTGCAAACTATGGCTTAATTAACGTTTTAGATGATCTTGCTCGTATTCCAGGCGTAGGTGAAGCTCGTCAATTTGGTACAAAAGACTATTCAATGCGAGTTTGGCTAAACCCAAACAAATTAGCACAATACAAGCTGACACCAAGTGATGTATACAGTGCCATTCAATCACAAAACTCACAATTTGCGGCTGGTAGTTTTGGTAAAGAACCAATGTCCAACCCGCAAGCTTTTACTTACACTGTGACAACAGAAGGACGCCTATCTACACCAAAACAATTTGAAAATATTATTTTACGTGCCGGTACCAATGGTAATACTTTGCGCCTAAAAGACGTTGCCAGAGTTGAATTAGGTACAGAAAGATACAACTTTAATGCGACTTTTGATGGTAAACCAACTGTTCCGATTGGTATCTTTTTAAAACCAGGGGCAAATGCATTAGAAACGTCGGCAATCATTGATAAAAAATTAGCTGAAATGTCTAAAAGCTTTCCTAAAGGGTTAAATTATGAAGTGCCATATGACACAACAGAATTTGTAAATATCTCAATTGAAAAAGTAATTTATACCCTGTTTGAGGCTCTAGTATTAGTTGTATTAGTTGTATATTTATTCTTACAAAATGCACGTGCCACTTTAATTCCTGTTTTGGCGATTCCTGTATCGATTATTGGTACATTTATAGGGATGTATTTACTTGGTTTCTCTATCAACCAACTGACTTTATTTGGGATGATACTCGCCATAGGTATTGTGGTAGATGATGCCATTATCGTTGTAGAAAATGTTGAACGAATAATGCGAACCGAAAATCTCTCCGCACGTGATGCCACAATTAAGGCGATGCATGAAATCACAGGGCCAATTATTGCAATTGTACTTGTACTTTCTGCGGTATTTATTCCCGTTGCATTTATAAGTGGTTTAACAGGACAAATGTATAAGCAGTTTGCGATTACTATTGTTATTTCGGTCACAATATCAGGAATTGTTGCCTTAACATTAACCCCTGCTTTATGTGCAAACCTCTTACAAAAAGCGGAACATAAACAAACCGGATTCTTTTTATACTTTAACCGCTTTTTTGAACGCTTAACCAGTGGATTTACAGCAGGTGTTAAGGTTGTTATTCGTTACAGCCTAATTAGCATTTTGCTTTTTGCAGGCCTGGTATTTATCACCTACCAAACCTTAGGTGGTGTGCCTAAAAGCTTATTACCTCAAGAAGATAAAGGGGTGCTTTTTGTATTAAGCTACCTACCACCTGCAAGCTCTTTAGCACGTACAGAAGTGGTTCGTAATGAAGTATCAGAATCTGTTCGTCAACTCCCTACTGTTGCCCACGCGCTAAGTTTTGCGGGCTTTGATTTACAAACCTTTACGAATAAAACCAATGCTGGTGTTACTTTTGTAAATTTAAAACCTTGGGATGACCGTACAGGGCCAGGAGAAGATATCAATGGTATTGTGGGTCAAATATTTGGAAAACTTTCAGCTGTACCTGATTCATTTAACATCCCAATCGGCATGCCTACTATTATGGGGATGAGTATGACGGGGGGGTTTGAAGCCTACTTACAAAACCGTAACGGTGATGGCTCTTTAGCCCTAAGTAAAGTAACAGATGAATTAATTAAAAAAGCTACGGCAAGACCTGAATTAAAGTCAGTGCGTACCACTTTCTCTACTAAAACACCTCAATATGAGATTACCTTAGATCGGGATAAAGCTCAGTCAATGCAAATACCTGTTTCAGATGTATTTACAGCCATGCAAGCCACATTCGGTAGTATGTATGTAAATGACTTCAATCTATACGGCCGTACTTATAAAGTAAACTTACAATCAGAATCTGATTTCCGTGAAAGTCCAAAAGATTTAGCAAAAGTTTTTGTACGCTCACAAACCGGACAAATGGTTCCTCTAAGTGCTTTAGTTAAAGTAAAACGCTCCACTGGGGCAGATGTTATAGATCGATTTAACTTATTCCCAGCTGCCAAACTTATGGGCGAACCTGCCGCAGGTTACAGCTCTGGTCAAGCCATTGCCGCTTTTGAAGAAGTCGCCAATGAAGTCATGCCAACAGGATACAGTTTAGGTTGGGTGGGTGAAGCTTATCAAGAAAAAGCATCTGCAAGCAGCGGTAACCAGGCCTTCTTATTTGGATTATTGTTTGTGTTCTTAATTTTAGCCGCACAGTATGAACGCTGGTCAATACCAATTGCAGTAATTACTGCAGTACCATTTGCGGTACTTGGTGCAACAATCGCGGTGAAATTAGCCGGATTACAAAATGATATTTACTTCCAATTGGGATTGCTAACATTAATAGGGTTATCCGCTAAAAATGCCATACTGATTGTTGAAGTGGCTATGCAAAAACACAAACAAGGTTATTCATTACTCGAGTCTGCTGAAATAGCTGCTCAAATGCGTTTCAGACCAATTGTAATGACTTCTTTAGCCTTTACCATTGCTGCTATTCCGTTAATGTTAAGTACGGGTGCAGGTGCTGCAGCACGTCAAGCAGTTGGTACAGGTTTAGTAGGTGGTATGATTGCTGCAACTATCTTTGCACCGCTATTTGTACCAATGTTTTTCAGATGGGTTGCGGATTTCTCAGAACGTTTTTCATCAAAAAAAGAGACGACAAAACCTAACCAAGAAAATCAAGTGGAGTCTAAATAATGAGAAAAATAATCACCATTTCGGCTCTTATCCCCGTTTTATTAATGACGGGGTGTAGCCAAATACCTACTTATGAAAAACCAAAAACTGAACTTCCAGACCAAGAAAACTGGAAAAACCTACCACCTCAAGTTGACATGCAATTAGGCCAAAGTGAACAGGCATGGTGGAAACAACTTTCAGGTGATGATCGTTTAAATACTCTTATTAACGAAGCTTTAGAACACAACAGCGACATTAATATTGCAAAATTAAACCTTCAACAAGCGCGTTCTGTATTAACTCAGAATCAGGCCGCTCAATATCCTGAACTCAGCGCCAGTGGTACATTAGGTAGAACCAAAAACACTCTGAACCAATACCCTGTTGATTCCGAATACACTTACGGTACTTTTTCTTTAGGGGCTTTATTGAGCTATGAAATTGATCTTTGGGGCAAAAATGATGCCTTAGAGAAAGAAGCAGAAGCGAATTTACAAGCCACTGAAGCGGATCAAAAAACCGTTAAATTAAGTGTAACTGCTGCGGTTGCAGAGTCATATCTAAACTTGATGGCACTTAACCAAAATGTCAAACTTGCTCAAGATACAGTCAATTCTAGAAAAGAAACTTTAGAACTTAGACAAACACAGCTTAAATACGGTAGCGTAACCCCCTTAAATGTTCATCAGGCAGAATCAGAACTCGCCTCTGTTGAAATTGCTTTGCAACTTCAACAGCAACAACGTGATTTACAATTGCATGCACTGTCCGTTCTTGTTGGGCAATCGCCAAAAGCATTAACCAAAATGATGGCAAGTGGTTTACAAACAAAGGACTTAAACTCGTTAAACAGTTTACCGTTACCAAAAGGATTACCATCTGAACTACTAGAACGTCGCCCTGATATCCAAGCGGCAGAGCAACGTTTAATTGCGGCTAACGCCAATATTGGAGCGGCTAAAGCGGCTTTATACCCGTCTATTAGTTTAACAGGCCTGTTCGGTTTTTCTAGTGAAGCTCTAAATCAGTTATTTAGTGATGATTCTATTGGCTGGACAACATCTGCTGCCATTGATGCACCCATTTTTGATTATGGAAAACGTCAGTCACAAGTACAAATAGCCGAAGCTCAAAAACAGGCATTGGTCATTCAGTACCACCAAACTATACGAACAGCATTTAAAGAAGTATTGGATTCCCTAACGAACTTACAAGGAACCGCTAAACAATTAGCCTCTCAAGACAGACAGGTAAATGCACTTGAGAAAATTTTAGATTTGTCACAGAAACGTTTTGATGCAGGTTACTCAAGTTATCTAGAAGTTTTAGATGCACAAAGAAACCTCTTTTCAGCTCAACTAAACCGTGTTGATTTAAAATTAAATCATGCCAAAGCTTTAGTTAATTTATATAAGGCGTTAGGTGGAAAGTGGCAAGATAGCAATAAAACCAGTTCATAATGTATATTGACTCTATTAACTTATAAATGAGTCATTTAAACTCCATGAATTAAAAAACTCTCCTACAAAAAAAGGCCATTATGGCCTTTTTTTGTAGCTGGTTTTTAACAAATATTATTCACGAATGCCTTGAATATAATAGCGCCCTTCCTGTTGCTGAATATCCATCTCAATTTCATAAATAGTAGATAAGTTTTCAGACGTTAAAATATCTTGTTTTTTACCTTGCTTAAACACCGTTTTGTTATACATTAAAGCCACATGACTAATTTCATCAAACACCTCTTCAATGTGGTGTGTAACCAATATAATCGACATTGTTTTTGATAGTTTTTGAAGCAATTTTAAAAACCGATGTTGCGCTTTAAAATCTAAACCTATTGTGGGTTCATCCAATAATAAAGCACGTGGATTATGCACCAAAGCTCTGCCAATTACACATAATCTTAACTGACCAGTACTCATTTGATGCACCTGCTTATCTTTCATTTCTGAGATGTCCAAAAATGCCAAAATCTCTTGTGCTTTTTGATGTTGTTCAGCGGTAAAATCTTGATGTTGAAAAACACCAATAGAACTATAATACCCGCTAATAACAACTTCATAAGCGGTTAAGAAACGACCATTCATCGCAAAATAATTATGTAAATCGTGGGTGATAATTCCTAAATTATGTTTAAGCTCAAAGATATTCCATAACTCTTTACCAAACACTTCTTTTTTAAATGGGTATTTTGGGTTTGGGTAAAGATCATTTGATATCAATTTTATTAGAGTAGATTTACCACTGCCATTGGCTCCCAAAATGACCCAATGTTGATTTTCTAAAACCTTTAAATTTACGTTTTCTAAAACTGGAGCTTCGCCATAACTAACAAAGATGTCTTTAAATTCAAGTAAAACATCCGTATTTTGCTCTTGATTTGTCACGAGTGATCCTTCTTTATTTAAAAAAGTTTTCTGTACCGCCGGTGTGTAAAACCTGTACCAAACTCTTTTTGTTTTGCGTAATATCCGCTAATGTATAATTATCTAACGTTGCCAGAAAAGCTTCCATAGCCTCATTTAAGGCTGGTTTTAATAAACAAATCTCTTTAATGCAACAAGCAGGCATTTCGCAATTTATTGGATTTAATGTAGCTTCTAAACATCTAACCACTTGCCCAACTGTTATCGCCGAAGGCGCCTTACATAAAAAGATTCCGCCCCCTTTTCCTTTGATTGTTGTAATAAATTCTTCTAACCCCAACCGATGAACCACTTTAATTAAGTGATTTTTAGGAATTCCAAACTTATCTGCAATCGTTTGGATTTGTATTTTTTCAGTACGATCTTCTTCCATCGCGAGATAAATCAACACTCGTAAGGCATAGTCTGTGTATTTTGTTAACTGCATAAAGTGCATCCTATATGAATCTTATAGACTTCTTTTTATTTTTAATATAACATGTATTTTTAATACATCTTATATAGGAATTGTAATATGGTACAAACAACTCTGAATTCTGATCAAATAAAACAAGCTAAAACACCGCATAATATCTTTAACTTAAATATTATTTTGGTTCATTTATTTACTGTGGTTATTTTATTTGAATTAAATCTTATCCATTGGCTTTGGATAATTCCAATTGCGTCTTTAAGCATCATGTTATTTCAATATTTTTATGGAAAGTCACTATTTTTAAACTTAAAAGAAAATCCCGAATCACATTGGTATGTTGCCGCAAATTGGGCTTTGGCTATCCGTCATAATCGCATTATATTTATGGCCTATCTAATTTGTGGATCAATATTTTTAACAGGGTATATTATTTCAAGTAGTTTAACCACCGATCCAAATATGAGTAATATCAGTATGATGATATTTTTATACTTATCAGGTAATTTAATGCTACTTACACTAGTAGTCACCTTTGTACTAAGCAGTGGCGCTCTTTGGCATACAAATAAAGGCGAAATTACTCGAGCATTAGAAAAATTAAAAACCAAGTTACTGCCTGTTGAACAAATGTAAAGCCAAATTTTAAGTAGTGAACATACGTTTTAAAGACCTATTTTTTTACTCAATTCACAACAAAATACTTAACCTTATCATCATAATTTTATTCTGCTAATATTCCATTATTAGCCGTATTTACATTCAAGACTGTGACAGATGCTACAGGGTTTATTGTAAAACAATTACCAATACTATATAACGCCCTGTTCTCGCATTTTTGTAAAAATTTGTGCCGTTTTTTCTTTTAGCATATCTCTCAACAATCGCACCGCTGGTGTAATAGACTGTCGACTAGGAAGAACCAACCACAATTCTTTTGAAATCGGCGAAAATTCTTTTAACGCAATAACCTTTTCTGATAGTAAGTCACTAGAAATATCCAAACTGGATTTTAACGCTAATCCTTTACCTGCTACACACCATTGTCGAACCAAATCACCATCATTTGATACGCGGTTTCCTTTCATTTTAATTTTGCAAGCTTTGCCATTCTCATCAAATGTCCAAAGATCGTTTTTAATGCCATCCAGTTGATAAAAAAGTCCATTATGATGAGATAACTCAACCAGTGTTTTTGGTATTCCATGTTGTTTTAAATAATCCGGCGAAGCACATAGACAACCTGGCATATCACAGATTTTAAAGCCATACATACTTGCATCATTAGGTGTTCCATAACGTAAAGCCATATCAACTGAATCACGATAAAAATCGATATTACTATCGCTAATATTAATTTTGAGACTCAAATTTTTATAGACATCCATAAACTCATCAAGCCAAGGCATAACCAAATTACGCCCTAAATCCGAAGAGACAGCCAAACGTATCTCGCCATCAATAATTCCCATATCTTCTTTAATATTTTGTTTAGCACTATCAAGAACCTGCAAAGCTTGTTTGCATTCGGGTATATAACGTTCACCTGCATTAGACAATTTAAGCTGCCGTGTTGTTCGCGTAAACAATTCTGTACCCAATAAATTTTCAACACGTTTTAGTGCCGCACTTGCGGTTGCCGTACTCATATCAAGCTGTTCGGCGGCTTGCGTAATACTTCTAAACTCTGCAATTTTTAAAATAACCTTAAGATCGTCAATATTCATAACCCTACCTATTTTCAAAAATATTTTGATAGTTAATCAAAAATTACCCTATTCATAACATTGTAATCAACCGTTATGATTCTTTCAACGTTATACATAACAGACAGACAAAATTTAACCTGAGATCTTTACACGACTGAGATGTGTGGAAAAATGCGAAATAATCTTTCTGATTTTTGGCGATTTTTAACCATTTCTTAGCTTGTGCAAAGATCTCTAACTGGAGAAAAAACATGAAAGCTATTGGTTTCAATCAATCACTACCTATCACAGATACAAATGCCTTAATTGAATTAGATTTACCAACACCTACTGCAAGAGGTAATGACTTATTAATAAAAGTACAAGCCATTGCCGTTAATCCAGTTGATTACAAAGTTCGTTTAGGAATGCCTCCTGAAGATGGTCAATTAAAAATACTGGGTTGGGATGCCGTTGGCGAAGTTGTAGCGGTAGGCGAAAATACCACTAAGTTTAAAGTAGGTGATGCCGTGTTTTATGCAGGCGATTTAACTCGCCCTGGTAGCAACGCAGAATATCAATTAGTTGATGAACGTATTGTGGGTCATAAACCTAACAGCTTAAGCAACACTGAAGCAGCAGCATTACCTTTAACGGCAATTACTGCATGGGAAATACTGTTTGATCATTTTAATCTCAAACAACAGTCTCCTGATTCCACAGAAAAAAGCAATGATGTGATTTTAGTTGTAGGTGCCGCTGGCGGTGTTGGGTCTATTTTAATTCAAATAGCCAAAGCGATTACAGGTGCCACAATTATTGCCACGGCCTCTCGTCCAAGTTCGCAAGAATGGGTAACCAAATTGGGAGCGGATTATGTAGTAGACCATACACAACCACTTACTCCACAAATTGAATCTCTTGTACAAACACAAGGCATTGGAGCAGTTACTCATATTGCCACTTTAAACAGTACTGAAAGCTATTTTGAGAGTTATCCAGAATTTTTGTCAACCTTTGGAAAAATTGCCATGATAGATGATCCAAGTACTCCATTAGATGTTTCAAAGCTAAAATTAAAAAGCCAATCATTGCATATAGAATTTATGTTTGCACGATCAATGTTTAATGCCCCAGATATCGATGCACAAGGTCATCTATTAAATCGTATTGCGGAGCTGGTTGATGCAGGTCATATTCAAACCACTCTTGGTAAAAACTTAGGAACAATCAATGTAAGCAACTTAAAAACAGCACATACCGAACTTGAAACAGGTAAGTCTATTGGTAAATTGGTTTTAGAAGGTTTTTAAATCATGCTAAAGCAACCCAATGACTCTTTTAGTTTAAACGACTTCGCAACACTTAATAAGGCTTACAATAATAGCTTTAAAGCAGGTCGTTTAACCATTGGAATTACTGTACCGATTGAAAACTATGCCAACAGTGCTGTACCAACTATGACAGCGCATTTAAAGCGTGCTCAACTTGTTGAGCAACTTGGTTTTAGTGCTTTGTGGTTAAGAGACGTACCTTTTAATGTACCCTCTTTTGGTGATGCAGGACAATTATTTGATCCCTTTGTATATTTAGGGTTTTTATCTGCATATACGCAGACTATTTCATTAGGAGTGGCAAGCCTAGTCTTGCCTTTGCGCCACCCTGCGCACATAGCCAAAGCCGCTACCAGTATTGATGAACTTTCTAATGGTAGGCTTATTTTAGGAGTCGCTTCAGGCGATAGGCCAGATGAATATCCTGCATTAAACTTGCCCTTTGAGGATCGAGGTCAACGTTTTAGAGAAAGCTTTAAATATATTCAACACATGGCAGAACACCAACCTCAATTTGAAAATAGCTATGGCAAATTAAACGGTCAACTCGATATGCTACCCAAACCAACAACAGGCCAACTCCCCCTTACTGATTACAGGAGGCAGTCAGCAATCTCCGGACTGGATAGCACAAAATGGTCATGGTTGGATTACCTACCCACGAAACATAACCACTCAAGCCAAGATAATTGATAAATGGAGATCACGTGCCAAAGCCGCTGGCAGTTTTAATAAACCAGTAATTCAATCTCTATACATTGATCTTATTGAAGATTCCAATGCACCATTACAACCTATTCATTTAGGTTATCGTTTAGGTATTCATTCACTTAAATCACACCTAAAAAACCTAGAAAAAATTGGTGTTAACCACGTCGCAATTAACTTAAGATTTAATCAGGCTAATACTGAAAATACCCTCAAAATGCTTGCAGATGGACTTTTGCCAGAATTTGCATAAAAACAGGATAACCAATATGTCACAAACCATTTTAATTACAGGTGCAACAGATGGTATAGGTTTAGAAACCGCTAAAGCATTAGTCTCTTTGGGGCATAAAGTATTAATACATGGTCGCAATTCAACCAAATTAGCCAATGTAGAAAAAACGCTCAATGCATTATCAAATACCAACCAGGTAGAAAGCTATTTAGCAGACTTATCAAAACTAGCAGACGTTATTGAGTTAGCAAAAGCTATAAAAAATAAGCACAATAAACTGGATGTATTGATTAACAATGCAGGCATTTATAAAACCAAACATCCAATTTCAGATAGTGGTATAGATAGGCGTTTTGTTGTAAACACCTTAGCGCCCTATTTACTCACACAGCAGCTTTTACCTTTATTGGCAAACACTGCCAGAGTAATTAACTTATCATCCGCAGCACAAGCAACCGTTGACTTAGATGCCCTGCTAGGTAAAAAACAATTTAATGATGAATTTAATGCCTATGCACAAAGCAAGCTCGCAATATTGATGTGGTCATTTTTTATGGCGCAACAATTAGGTGATAAAGGCCCAAACATTATTGCCATTAACCCGGGTTCATTATTGGCGACCAAAATGGTAAAAGAAGGTTTTGGCAGGCCTGGTAAAGACATAAATATTGGCTCTGATATTTTGTTGCGTGCTAGCTTATCTGATGAATTTAAACACAAATCTGGACAATATTTCGATAACGATTTAGGCCAGTTTGCACCCCCGCATAGTGACGCTCTTGACCCTCAAAAAAATAAAGATTTAGTTGAATGTATGGAGGATTTTTTAAGTTAAAAAGCTTTCGTACAACAAATTTTAAATACAAAAAACCCGCTGTTTAAGCGGGTTTCTTTAAATAATTATACTTTTTTAATTTTGTTTTAGCCTAAAACGGTACATCATCATCATCAAAATCATTTGGTGCGTAAGCAGGAGCACGCTGTGGTGGTTGTGCTGGTTGCTGTCCTCCCATTGGTGGAACATTTTGCTGCCCCATTGGATTTTGTTGTCTTGGCTGTTGAGCAGGCTGTTGGTTGAAACCACCTTGTGGTTGTCCACCTCTTTGACCACCTTGGTTACCCATTGGCGCTTGGTTAAAATCATTACCTCCACCAAAAGAAGCGTCACCACCTTGGCGATTACCACCACCAAGCATTTGCATGGTACCGTCAAAACCGCTTAAAACGACTTCGGTCGTGTAACGGTCTTGACCATTTTGGTCTTGCCATTTACGAGTTTGTAATTTACCTTCTAAATAGACTTGTGAGCCCTTTTTAAGGTACTGGCCTGCAATTTCAGCTAATTTTCCAAACATAGAAACACGGTGCCACTCTGTTTTTTGCTGTTTTTGCCCAGTGTTTTTGTCATTCCACTCTTCACTGGTTGCTACACTTAGGTTTGCAATGGCATTACCATTTGCCGCATATTTAACTTCTGGGTCTGCACCTAAGGTTCCAACCAAAATGACTTTATTCACACCACGCATAGTATTGCTCTCTCTGTTTCTTATTTAATTTATATTTGGTCAATTTTACAATTTATCGTTGCTCAATGTAATTAATTAACGCAACTTCATCCACTACTTTTCGGTCTATTTTAAAATACACACGTTTTTCATCAGGTAATACTACCACTTCATAGATGCCATCGTAAGCTAACAATGTTTTTTGTAGGCTTTCTGCTTCATCTGGTTTTAAATCTTCAATAGGCACTGACGCAATACTAAGCGGTAATGGCTTTTCCATAGTTAAAGCGGCAAGCGTCCATAAAGTACCAATAACGGCGGTAAAGATAAAAACACCATCGTGCCCAAAGTGTTGGTAAAAATAACCGCCCATTGCACCACCTAACGCAGCCCCTAAAAACTGACTGGTAGAAAACACGCCGCTGGCGGTTCCTTTTTTGTCTGCTGGCGATAATTTAACAACCAGTGATGGTAAAGAGGCTTCAAGCAAGTTAAAAGCGGTAAAGAAAATTAACAATAAAAGAAATAGGCTCCAAAAACTAGGTGTAACAAAGGCAAAACCTAATTGCATTACCGTTATGGTGGCGATAGCTCCTACAAACACCATTTTCATTCTGCCTTTACTTTCAGCCTGAATAATAAAAGGTACCATTAATAGAAATGACAACAACATAACAGGTAAATAAATTTCCCAATGTTGCGTTGCTACCAGGCCTGCTGAATCTCTTAACGTAAGCGGTAACACCACAAACATAGATGTGAGAATGGCATGCAATACAAACACCCCAAAATCTAAACGCAATAATTGTGGGTGTTTTAGAATTTCTTTAAATTGACTTGGATCCGCTTCTGCTTCTCGTTGAAAATGTTGTTTTTCGATATCTGGCATAGCATATTTAACAAGTAGCATACCAATAACGGCTAGTCCTGCAATTGTCCAAAAAATACCCCTTACACCAAACCAGCTTGCTAATAATGGCCCTGCTATTAATGATAAGGTAAATGAAAAACCAATGGTCATACCAACAATAGACATGGCTCTTAATCTAAATTTTTCTGAAACTAAATCTGCTACCGAGGCCATTAATACAGCGGCTACTGCTCCCATACCTTGGATCGCTCGGCCAATAATCATCATTTCAATAGAATTGGCCATGGCGCAGACAATTGAGCCAACCATAAAAATAAACATACCAAAGATAATCAGTGGTTTTCGGCCATATTTATCAGATAACATGCCGTATGGAATTTGTAAAAAAGCTTGAGTTAATCCGTAGATACCCATTGCAATACCAATTTGAAACCCGGTTATGCCGTTAAATTCCTGCTGTGCAAAAAGCGCAAACACAGGGAATATCATAAATAGGCCTAACATTCGGGTAGAAAAAATTCCGGCTACAGAGAAAGCGGCACGTTTTTCAGTGGGAGTCATACTTTGTTGTTCTAGGCTCATGATTTAATCTGCTATAGGTTTTGGTTTTATGGGTGCTTAGCGAGAAACTCTTTTACAAAATAAAATAATGAAGCAAAATGCGCGAATCAATAGCGAACCAATATTTTATTTTTTACTTTGATTAGAAAATGTTTGGGTAAATTTATTCTCAAATCCGTTTTGTATTATTCTCTATGAGACCTTTTCACGAGACAGGGGCACAAGAAAAACAAGATAGAATTCTTTAGATTTAGGCTAAAAAATACGCATAATAACAAGTTATTGGGCGATTTTTTTAGCTTGAAGATAGAGAATTATAACTGTTTTTATGTGTTCATGGTCTCGTGCAAAGGTCTCTATATCATTAAGCTGCGAAATTATAACAAACTTAATAAATACTGACGTTATAATCGAAATATTGTTCAACTATACAACTCGAACAGTTTATACGTTTGTCGTGCGCTAATTTACAGGCTAATCACCTTATGAGCAATGCGTATCAAAGGTATCTTAACGATTCCTTAAGGAGATAAAAAAATGAAATTATTAACCGTTAAAAATTCTCTGCTAATTTCTAGCATGCTATTTTTACTAAATTTAACGAACCTTGCTTTTGCTGACACCACTCAACCACAGGGAAACAAGGTTTATTTTTCTATTTCAGAAAACCAAAGCGTGCCTAATGACACCATTACTATGCAGTTTAATCGTGTTGCCGAGGGCATTTCAGCACAAGCTGTTGCCAATGAAATTAATATTAAAATGCAAGCCGCCATTAAGGCCTTAAGACCTTATCCAGATATTATTGTGAAAACATCTCAGTACAATATTCAGCCGGTATATACCAAGCAAGTTATTAGTCATTGGCGTGGTCAGCAAACATTAGTGCTTACTTTAGAAAATAAACCTGGCCTGGTAAAAATATTGGCAAAAATTCAACCCTATTTAGCTTATCAATCTATGCAGTTTGGCGTGTCTGATGAGTTACAACACCAAATTTTAGGTCAATTAACGGATAAAGCGATTACTCAATTTAGAGATAAAGCTTCGCGTATTGCCCATAATTTTAATGCGCCTTCATTTAAAATATTAGAAACACACATCAACACACCAAACTCCGTTATGCCTCGTGCCATGTATGCTCGTGCAGATGTAGCAATGATGTCCTCTAAAATGGCAGCACCCGTAGTAGAAGCTGGGCAAAGCCAAGTAACGGTGACGGTTTCTGGCACGATTTTATTACCTAATTAAAGTTAATCATTGCTATGGTTTTAACCTAACAAAACATAACCAAAACATAGCCAAAACATTACCAAAACCTCTCTTAATGCCCTATTTTTATCCCATCATTTAAGATAATAAATATGGGCATTTTCATTTTTACCAGGCCTGGTAAAAATTAAACTTCCATTTCACTTTTTTATTCTACTTTTACCAATCGTCACTAAGTAAGCCCGTATGCATTTTTATATTCTTGCTATAATAATCGACTGCTAAAAATTAAATGGATCTAGGGATATAGGCTATGTTGGAAGAAATTATTATTCGCGGTGCCCGCACCCATAACTTAAAAAACATTGATGTTACCCTGCCACGCGATAAACTAATTGTGATTACAGGCCTATCTGGCTCTGGTAAATCTTCATTAGCCTTTGATACCATTTATGCTGAAGGCCAACGCCGTTATGTTGAATCTCTTTCGGCCTATGCCCGCCAGTTTTTATCCGTTATGGAAAAACCCGATATTGATCATATCGAAGGCCTGTCTCCCGCGATATCCATTGAACAAAAATCAACCTCTCACAATCCACGTTCTACCGTAGGTACGGTTACCGAAATTTATGATTACCTACGTTTGCTGTTTGCTAGAGCAGGTACGCCACGTTGCCCGACTCACGGCTGTGATTTAGAAGCACAAACCGTTAGCCAAATGGTTGACCACACCTTAACTTTGCCCGAAGGCACCAAGTGTTTGCTGATTGCGCCGATTGTGCGTGGCAAAAAAGGTGAACATCACAATTTACTCGATGAATTGCAAGCGCAAGGATTTATACGTGCCCGTATTGATGGCAAAGTATTAGAACTAGACGGCACGATTGAGCTAGATAAAAACAAAAAGCACGATATTGAAGTGATTGTTGATCGCTTTAAAGTGCGTGACGATATTAAACAGCGTTTGGCAGAATCGTTTGAAACGGCATTACGTTTAGCCGATGGTATTGCACAAGTATTGCCAATGGATGAGGACGATGACTTTGCCTTACTGTTCTCTGAAAAATTTGCCTGCCCGCATTGTGGCTATTCGGTACCAGAATTAGAACCGCGTATTTTCTCATTTAACAATCCTCATGGCGCTTGTCCAGCCTGTGATGGCTTGGGAATTAAAGAGAGTTTTGACCCAGAAAGAGTCATTACACACCCTGAGTTAAGCCTGGCTGGTGGCGCAATTCGAGGCTGGGATCGCCGCCATAAATATTATTATGATTTACTCAAAGCACTCGCTGACCACTACGGCTTTGACATTGAAGAGTCTTGGGAATCCTTAGATGAAAAATTTAAAAAAATCATTCTCTTTGGTTCTGGTAAAGAAAAAATTCCGTTACCACATGGTAAATACAGTGACACTCGTCGTTTTGAAGGCGTGATACCCAATATGGAACGCCGTTTTGCGGAAACCGAAAGCAAAGCCGTGCGTGATGAATTAGATAAATTTCGCGTGACATCACCTTGTAAAAGCTGTCACGGAACACGTTTAAATGAAGCGGCACGTAATGTCTTTATTTGTGATTACACCCTGCCCTCATTAACCGAACTACCGGTTGGTGAATTGCACAAAATCTTTGGCACGCTTAGCTTACAAGGTGCAAAAGGTGAGATTGCCAGTAAAATCATTAAAGAAGTGCATGACCGTTTAACCTTTTTAGTCAATGTTGGCTTAAATTATTTAAGCCTTAACCGCAGTGCCGACACGCTCTCTGGTGGTGAAGCTCAACGTATTCGTTTAGCCAGCCAAATTGGAGCTGGTTTAGTTGGTGTAATGTATGTGCTTGATGAACCTTCTATTGGATTACATCAACGTGATAATGATCGCCTCTTAGCCACCCTTACCCACTTAAGAGATTTAGGCAATACCGTAATAGTGGTTGAACATGATGAAGATGCCATACGTGCCGCCGACTATGTATTAGATATTGGCCCAGGTGCCGGTATTCATGGTGGTCGCATCATGGCTGAAGGTACACCGCAAGAAGTTATGGATAACCCTAACTCATTAACGGGGCAATTTTTAAAAGGTACACGTAAAATTGAAGTACCAGGCGAACGCCTACAACCAAATGATAAATGGCTGACTGTTGAAGGAGCAAGCGGTAACAATCTGCAAGATGTTACCTTAAAAATTCCTGCTGGTTTATTAACCTGTGTAACCGGGGTTTCAGGTTCAGGTAAATCAACGTTAATTAACGGCACTTTATCTAAACTTGCTGCTAATGAGTTAAATAAAGCTCAACACTCACCTGCTCCTTATACAAAGTTATCGGGTATGGAACATTTTGATAAATCAGTCAACATTGACCAATCCGCTATTGGCCGTACACCGCGTTCTAATCCAGCCACTTATACAGGGTTATTCACACCCATCCGTGAACTATTGGCCGCAACACCAGAGTCACGTGCGCGCGGCTATAATCCTGGCCGTTTTAGTTTTAACGTTAAAGGTGGACGTTGTGAGGCTTGCCAAGGTGATGGTGTATTAAAAGTAGAAATGCACTTTTTACCTGACGTTTATGTACCTTGTGATGTTTGTAACGGTGCGCGCTATAATCGAGAAACCTTGCAAGTGCAGTACAAAGGTAAAAACATTCATGAAATTTTAGAGATGACAGTTGAAGACGCCCGCGCCTTTTTTGATGTTATTCCCGTGTTATCTCGCAAACTGCAAATGTTGATGGAAGTTGGTCTTGGTTACATTAAACTGGGTCAAAGTGCGACCACACTTTCTGGTGGTGAAGCACAGCGTGTTAAATTAGCTAAAGAATTGTCTAAACGAGATACCGGCAATACGCTGTATATTTTGGATGAACCCACAACCGGTCTGCATTTTCATGATATTGAATTACTGTTAAAAGTGATTCGCCATCTACGTGACCAAGGCAACACCATAGTGATTATTGAACATAATTTAGATGTCATTAAAATTGCCGATTGGATCGTTGATTTAGGCCCAGAAGGCGGTTCTGGCGGTGGAACCATTGTGGTCACAGGTACACCAGAAACCATTGCGGCTTGTAAAGAGTCTCATACTGGGTACTATTTAAAAAACATGCTGTAATTTACCAGGCCTTATATGTTGAAAGTGTTCTTCAGAAATGGAGAATTTACTAGGGACGCTTAGTAAAGGGATAAAGAGATCTTGTTACCAGGCCAAGGACACCGAAGTGATCCAGGTTATCAGATTAAGACCTTTATCCCCACACACTATAAACTGAACAGTATCTTAGGCAAACCGTCGTTTAGCCTGTATTCATAAGGTTAGTCTGCTCATAGTGTGATTTTACCAAGCAATAATTACCTTATCACAAAACATAAAGGTGGTAAATTATGACAACATATATTGGTGTTGATATAGGAAAAGAATACTTTGATGTCGCTATTGCTCAAACAAACGATGTTAAACGCTTTTTAAATGATGAACTTGGCTATAAAGCCCTAATCCAATGGCTACCTAATCAAGATTGTGCCATTGTCATGGAAGCCACAGGCAAATACTCACTCGGCTTAGCCCTGGCGCTTTATGAACAAAAGATAGCCGTCAGTGTCGTTAACCCAACCCGAATCAAGCGATATGCACAATCGCAACTGAATCGAACCAAGACCGATAAAGAAGATGCCAAGCTTATTGCTGACTTTGCCATGACACAACGACCAAAACCATGGCAACCACCGTCGCCAACGTTGCGTAAACTGCAAGAATGGCACAGAGTACAATCTCTACTAATAAAACAAGAGATTCAACTTAAAAATCAAATGGGTAGCAGTCTAGAGTTAGAGATTCAAGAGTTTGAACAAGAACAGATTGCGCATTTGAATCAACAACTTAAAAAAATTGAAACCAAAATAAAAAAGTGCTTACGCTCAGACGATGAATTGCTGAGCCAAGTTAAGCTACTCGAAACCATACCTGGTATTGCTGAAGCCACCGCCACTCGGTTGTTAATTGGAATTCGTGATATAAAGTATTTTGACAAAGCCAAGCACATGGCCAGTTTTATGGGACTTGCTCCGTTAATTCGTCAGTCAGGTAGCTCATTAAACACCTCAAAAATGTCTAAAATGGGCGATGCCGAACTCAGAAAGGCATTGTATATGCCAGCATTAAGTGCCATTCAGCATAACCCTGTCATTAAGCGTTTTTCAGAACGGTTAAAAGCCAACGGCGTAAAAGGAAAGAAAAGAGTGGTGGCAATAATGAGAAAACTTATTCATATTGTGTTTGCCGTATTAAAGCACGGCAAACCTTTTGATCCAGAATATAAGAACTGTGCTTGACAACTAATGTTGAACACAGTATCTGGTAATCCTATCGCTGGTTATATATGGCTGGTTATACTTTGTGAGCAAAAGCAAATATGAAATGGATAAATTGCACAAAAGCATTTACGCTAAATTCAAAACAATCCGCTTTTAAGCTGCTTAGCGTATTCCTTTGCTTTTTTGGCTCACTCGCTCAAGCACAGCCTGAACAAAGTGATGCCCGTCATCACTCTTATACCGCCTGGCAAAACCCGCAATATATTCTTAAATCATTTGAAGAGATTGCGCTTAAAAATGAATATAAAAAAACACAACAACGTATTTTAAAATGGCAACATCCCATTCGTTATCAATTTAAATACAAATATCTTAAGCCAAATAAATTAGTAGAAAATTTATTTACTATTCACCTTAAACACCTAGCAGATATCACTGGTTTGGATATAAAGCTTGCAACCAAAGTAACAAAAGCAAACTTTTTAATTTATCTCACTATAGATAAACATTACGGTGAAGTTATACGCCGCTATACCCAATCTAAAGTTAAAAATATTCAGCGTGATAGCCAATGCATGGGAAACTTTAAAACCAATAATCATAATGAAATAACGCATGCCGATGTCATTCTGCCTGTGGATCATGATTATAGCCGGGGTTTATTAGTTTCATGTGTGGTAGAAGAAACAACGCAAGTGTTAGGCTTGCCCAATGATGCAAGCTGGGTAAACCCCAGTATTGCCAATGACGACAGTAAAATAGAGTTGCTAACTGGTCTAGATTACATTCTATTAAAACTGCTTTATAACCCAGAAATAAAAGCTGGAATGCCTGAAAAACAGAGCCGTAAAATACTTAAAAAAGAAATTAAACGACTGATTGATAACGGTGCAGTAAAAAAAGCTGCCCAAACAGTAAACTCAACAGGTTTGTATCAAGCTGTTAATTAATCATTGCTCATTACTAAATCACACAAAAAAACCACTTTTACCAGGCCTGGTAAAAGTTAAATTTAATTAAGACTTCTTATTAGCAATGTCAGAAATAACATACCCTGCAAGCATTAATCCAAAGATACCAGGCATATAACTGGCCGTACCATTTACAACACGACCACGAGCACCTTCAATCTCTTCCATAGGGCCAGGATCTTTTGGGAGTTCGGTAGAAAATACAGTCATAACGCCTTTTTTTATGCCCTGCTTTTTTAAACGTTGACGCATATTACGCGCTAAGGCACAGCCGTGCGTTTTAGAAATATCTGCAAGCTCAATTTTACTGGGATCAATTCTGCGTCCTGCTCCCATACTCGATACGACTGGTACTTGGTTTTGAACAGCCGTAATCACCAAATTAGCTTTACAATTAAGACTGTCTATCGCATCCACTACATAATCAAAATCACCCTTTTTTAATAAAGGATCCATATCATCAGGTTTTAAAAATTGTTGCACTGTATTTACTTTACAATCTGGATTAATATCTGCAATACGGTCAGCCATAACCAACGTTTTGTTTTGGCCTAAATTTGAATTAAGAGCAATAATTTGTCTATTTTTATTAGATGCCGAAACAGAATCGTGATCAATAATTGTAAGTTCACCAACCCCTGCACGGGCTAAAGCCTCAATCACAAAACCTCCAACACCACCTACACCAGCAACAAGTACATGTGAATTTATTAAGTTTTGAACCCCTGTTTCATCAAAAACTAACAGGCTTCTTTCATATAGGGCATTTGTCATAAAATCAGTTCTTATTAAATAATTGAAAAGAATTATAATCGGTTTGCTTAATCACGTCTTCAATTGAAATATTCAATAAAGTAGAAACTTTTTGGGCAACGTTATTAATATCCGATAATTGGCAATTTACCAGGCCTGGTAAATTGATATTAGGATAGTCAGTTTCTAAAACAATATGTTTTAATCCAAAGGTCCTTACAAGCTCGTGATAGCGATTTGCATTATCACGTACAGTTACACCATTCACACCAAATTTAAAGCCTAAATCAACATACTGCTGGGCGATTTGAACACTACTTCCTAAACCATGAATCACACCTGTGACGTTATAAGATTTAAGAAGCGACAGCATGTCATTATGCGCTTTAATACAATGGAGTGAAACGGGTAAATTATGATGTTGTGCTAATTGTAACTGTGCTTCAAAACAATCTAACTGAATCAATTTAGTATTCTTAAATTCATCTTTAAAATCTAAACCAATCTCACCCAAAGCTGCGATTTTTGATTTTAAAAGTAAACTTTTTAGAACCAATAAATCAACATGATAAGAATCATTAACAAACCACGGATGTATGCCTAAAGCAGGATAAATACCGTTATGTTTAACTGCAAAATCTAAAGTAGGAGCCCAATCATTTAGTTGAGTAGATACCGCTAAATATGAATTATCAGATTGAGGAAAAGAAGTGGAATTATCGTAATAAGAATTTAAGTGACAGTGCGTGTCGAACATACAGAAACTTTAGAAAAGTAAACGAAGAATTTCGTTTTAATAGCTATAAAAAAGCCCGCATAAAGCGGGCTTTTAAATCTGATTACTCAGCAGCTGAATCAGCAACCGGACGGTCAACTAATTCAACAATCGCCATTGGTGCATTATCACCAGGACGGAAACCACATTTTAAAATGCGGATATACCCACCTGGACGAGCTTGGTAACGAGGACCAAGTTCACTGAATAATTTACCAACTGCTGCTTTATCGCCTAAACGTGCAAACGCAGTACGACGGTTATGTACGCTGTCATTTTTAGCCAACGTGATTAAAGGTTCAGCAACTCCGCGAAGTTCCTTAGCCTTAGCAACCGTAGTACGAATCACTTCGTGTTCGATAAGTGAAGCAGACATGTTTTTAAACATTGCCTTACGGTGCGAGCTGTTACGATTTAACTTACGACCTGTCTTACCATGACGCATGATAGCTTCCTTATAATTAAGCTGACTCTTTACTTACCAAACTTGCTGGCGGCCAGTTTTCTAACTTAGTACCTAGGCTTAGACCTCTCTGAGCAAGAACATCTTTGATTTCTTGTAGAGATTTTTTACCTAAGTTTGGTGTTTTAAGTAAGTGAGGTTCAGCTCTCTGTACTAGGTCACCAATGTAATAAATTTGTTCTGCTTTTAAACAGTTAGCTGAACGAACTGTTAACTCAAGATCATCAACAGGCTGCAAGAAGATAGGATCAAATTCGTTCTCTTCTTCTTCCGGTGCAATAACTTCTTTATGCTTAAGATCAACAAAAGCATTAAGCTGATAATGAAGAACCGTTGCTGCTTGTTTGATTGCATCTTCAGGATCTAAAGTACCGTCAGTTACTACGTCAAGAATTAACTTGTCTAGGTCAGTACGCTGTTCAACACGAGCGTTCTGAACTTCATAACTTACTGTATGAACAGGACTAAAACTAGCGTCTAAACGAAGCACACCAATTTGTGAATCTTTAGCAGTTGGAGCAGCTTGGTAACCCATGCCTCTCGCTACTTTGATTGTCATATTCAATTCTGCACCTTCAGAAACATGTGCAATCACATGATCAGGGTTCGCGATTTCAGTATCGTGATTTAACACAATATCCGAAGCGCGTACAACAGCAGGACCTTTTTTGTTCAGCGTTAACTCAGCGCCATCACTGGCATTAAGTTTCACTGCAACTTCTTTTAGGTTTAAAAGAATTTCTAAAACATCTTCTCTTACACCTTCAATTGAAGAGTATTCGTGTAAAACACCATCAATTTGGGCTTCTACAATAGCAGCACCAGGCATAGATGATAATAGAATGCGACGTAATGCATTTCCTAATGTGTGTCCAAAACCACGTTCAAGTGGTTCTAGAGTCACACGACTATGAAATGGTGTCTTTCTATCAATATCAACTAAACGCGGTGTTAACAACTGTTCTAACATCTCTTGCATTCGAAGTTATCTCCGTATCAATTCAAAGTTTACTTAGAGTAAAGCTCAACAATTAAGTTTTCTGAAATATCAGCAGATAGATCTGAACGATCAGGAACATTTTTAAATGTACCTTCAAATGCAGTCTTGTTAACTTCAACCCAGCTAACTGCTCCCGCTTGTGCATTTAAATCTAATGCAGTCGCGATGCGAGTTTGGTTACGAGATTTCTCTCTAATAGCAACGATGTCACCAGCAGAAACCTCAAAAGAAGGAATATTTACTGACTGACCATTAACTAAAATTGCCTTGTGAGATACCAATTGGCGTGCTTCAGAACGAGTAGAAGCAAAGCCCATACGATAAACAACGTTATCTAGACGGCTCTCAAGGATTTGTAACAAGTTAACACCTGTTGAACCCTTACGACGATCCGCTTCTTTATAATAAAGGCGGAATTTCTTTTCAAGTACACCGTACATACGACGTACTTTTTGTTTTTCACGTAACTGTAAGCCGTATTCTGTTACGCGCTTACGTCCTGCTCCGTGTTGACCTGGTAACTGATCAATTTTACACTTAGATTCGATGCTACGAACACCGCTCTTAAGGAAAAGATCTGTACCTTCACGACGAGCAAGTTTACACTTTGGACCAATATATCTAGCCATGTTAACCTCAAATATTAAACGCGACGTTTCTTAGGTGGACGGCAACCATTGTGAGGAATCGGAGTTACATCAGCAATAGATGTAATTTTGAAACCTGCACTATGTAAACCACGAACAGCTGAATCACGGCCAGGTCCAGGACCTTTAACCAATACATCCATGTTCTTAACACCGTAGTCGTGAGCCATTTGACCAGCTCGCTCTGCAGCCACCTGGGCAGCGAATGGAGTACTCTTACGAGAACCACGGAATCCACTACCACCAGATGTTGCCCAGCAAAGTGCATTACCTTGACGATCTGTGATTGTCACAATTGTGTTGTTGAAACTAGCGTGAACGTGTGCAACGGCGTCCGTTACAACCTGTTTTACTTTCTTTTTAACACGCGAATTTGCTTTAGCTTTTGCCATATCTAATCTCGCAATTATGCGTTATCTCTTAATAGGTCTGATAGGACCCTTACGAGTACGTGCATTAGTTTTTGTACGTTGTCCACGTAAAGGCAGACTACGACGGTGACGAATTCCACGGTAGCAACCCATGTCCATTAATCGCTTAATGTTCATAGATACTTCACGACGAAGATCACCTTCAATTTTATAATTTGTAACTTCTGAACGAAGTGCTTCTAACTGTTCTTCAGTTAGTTCTCGAACCTTCGTGGTCGGATCCAATTTTACAGCTTCACATATAGTTTTAGCTGAAGTAGAACCAATCCCGTAGATCGAAGTCAATCCAATAACAATGTGCTTGTTAACTGGAATGTTTACGCCGGCAATACGAGCCATTTTGCGCTCCCTTTAATTCCATCTACTGAAAAACGGGCAATTATACACGTCTTTCAACCTAAATACCAGATATATAACAAGTTTTGTTATTTACCTTTTAAATTTGCTTTTTTCATCATTCCTTCGTACTGGCTAGATTGCATCTGTGCCTGTACAGCCGTCATGAAATCCATAACAACAATAACAATAATGAGTAGCGAAGTTCCACCAAAATAGAATGGAACGTTCCAATATAAAATTAGGAACTCTGGTAACAAACATACGGCTGTGATGTACATTGCACCGGCTAAAGTTAGACGGCCCATAATACTATCAATATGACGTGCTGTTTGAGCACCGGGTCTGATACCTGGTAAATAGGCACCTGATTTTCTTAAGTTATCCGCTGTTTCTTTAGGATTGAAAACAATCGCAGTGTAAAAGAAACAGAAGAAAATTATAGCTATTGCATACAAAAGCACGTAAAGCGGCTGACCTGGTGACATCGTCGTGGCGATGTCCTTCAACCATCCTAGACCTTCAGCACTACCAAACCAACCACCTAACGTAGCCGGAAAAAGGATAATACTCGAAGCAAAGATGGGAGGAATCACTCCAGCCATATTAAGTTTTAGGGGAAGATGCGACTCTTGACCACCAAATAACTTACGCCCACGCATCTTTTGCGCATAGTGAACAGGAATGCGTCTTTGTCCACGTTCTACGAATACAACGAAGTAAATAACTGCAAATACTAACGCTAACAATACAAAAATTGTAATTGCGTGCATAGCACCTGTATTAACCTGTTCAAATGTCCCACCTAGCGCTGCTGGTAAACCTGCAACGATACCGGCAAAGATTATCAAAGATATCCCGTTACCAATTCCGCGTTCAGTAATCTGTTCCCCTAACCACATTAGGAAAATAGTTCCACCAACTAAGGTAACAACTGCCGTTAGTCTAAACATTAGACCAGGGTCAATTACTACAGACATACCATTCACATTTTGTGATTCCAGTGCAATAGCAACACCTAACGCTTGGAAAGTAGCCAATACAACAGTACCGTAACGAGTGTACTGAGTTATTTTACGACGACCTTGCTCACCTTCTTTCTTTAGTTGTTCCAAAGTTGGAGAAACTACAGTAAGAAGCTGCATAATGATCGATGCAGAAATGTAAGGCATGATTCCAAGTGCAAAGATAGATAAACGTTGAAGGGCACCACCTGAAAACATGTTAAACATGTCCAGGATAGTACCCTTTTGCTGTTCAAACATTGCTGCAAGAGCAACTGGATCAATTGATGGTACAGGGATATGAGTACCTAATCGATAAACGATTAACGCACCTAAAACAAATAAAATTTTGTTTTTTAAATCACCCATACCTGATGCAATAGAACTATTCATAATTAAGCTTCTACTGATCCGCCAGCAGCCTCAATAGCTGCTTTAGCACCAGCAGTTGCTTTAATGCCTGATAATTTAAGTGCTTTAGTTACTTCACCTGAGTTAATAACTTTAACGACTCTAATTTTATCACCGATTACGTCAGCCGCTTTAAGCGCTGCGACGTCAATGATTTCAGCATCAATTTTTGCTAATGTATCAAGACGAATCTCGGTTGCGTATGCAGATTTGCGTGAAGAGAAACCAACTTTTGGCAATCTTCTTTGAAGAGGCATTTGCCCACCTTCAAAACCAATCTTAGGCATACCACCAGAGCGAGATTTTTGACCTTTATGACCACGGCCACCCATCTTACCCCAGCCAGAACCTTGACCACGACCTACACGCTTTTTAGAAGGTTTAGAACCTTCAGCAGGTTTAAGAGTATTTAACTGCATTTTAAGCTTCCTCTACCTTAAGCAAATAGGAAACCTTATTGATCATTCCACGATTTTCTGGAGTATCAATAACGCTTACTGTTTGGTGCATCTTTCTAAGACCAAGACCAGATACACATGCTCTATGCGCAGGTAAACGACCAATAGTGCTTTTTACCAACGTTAAAGTGACATATTTTTTATCTGACATCTTACTCACCTACAATTTCATTAACTGTTTTGCCACGTTTAGCTGCAATATATTCAGGACTTGAAATCCCTGAAAGTGCATTAACCGTAGAACGAACAACGTTAACTGGACGTGTAGTACCTACACATTTTGAAAGTACATCTTTAACACCTGCAGCTTCTAAAACTGCACGCATAGCACCACCAGCAATTACACCAGTACCTTCAGACGCAGGAAGCATAACAATGTTAGCCGCCCCTTGTTTGAAGTTAATTGGGTATTGGATAGTACCATTGTTTAAATGTATATCTCTCATGTTACGACGAGCTTTTTCCATTGCTTTTTTGATAGCCACTGGTACTTCGTTAGCTTTACCGCTACCGTAACCAACTTTACCTTCACCATCACCAACTACTGCTAGTGCTGAGAATGCAAATACACGACCACCTTTTACAACTTTAGCTACACGACGTACATTTACTAATTTTTCAATTAGACCATCTTGTCCGTCTTGTAATTCACGTGAAGACATAATTAATCCTTCTATTAAAATTCAAGACCGTTTTCACGGGCTGATTCTGCTAATTGTTGGATGCGTCCGTGATATTTAAAACCAGAACGGTCAAAAGCAACAGCGGTAATTCCAGCAGCTTTTGCTTTTTCAGCAATCGCTTTTCCTACTGCAGCTGCAGCATCTTTATTACCAGTGTTACTAATTTCTTTTTTAACGTCCGCTTGTACAGTAGAGCTAGAAGCAATAACTTCTGAACCACTTGCAGAAATTAACTGGGCATAAATGTGCTGAGCAGTGCGGTGTACGCAAAGTCTTGGCATTTTAAGCTCGTTAATTTTTCCACGAGTTTTCTTAGCTCTACGAAGACGGGCTGTTTTCTTATCCATATCGACTCAGCCTTATTTCTTCTTAGCTTCTTTACGTAAAATGCGCTCACCTGCATACTTAACACCTTTACCTTTATAAGGCTCTGGTGGACGGTATCCACGGATCTCTGCAGCAACTTGTCCAACAACTTGCTTATCTGCACCTTTTACAACAATTTCAGTTTGGGTTGGAGTTTCAACAGTAATACCTTCAGGTAATGCATGTTTAACTGGGTGTGAAAAACCAAGAGTAAGATCTAATACTTTCCCTTCAGCTTTAGCACGGTAACCAACACCAACTAATTCTAATTTCTTTTCAAAACCGTCAGTTACACCAACAACCATGTTGTTGATGATTGAACGAGCAGTACCTGCTTGAGCCCAACCGTTTGGTGCACCTTCAACTGGTGCACAAGTTACAACGCCAGCATCATTTTTAACAATAACTGAAGGGTTAAACTCTTTAGTTAATGATGCCTTAGAACCTTTTACAGTTACAGTAGTGCCTGAAATAGACACTTCTACACCTGCAGGTAAGTTCACTGGAGCTTTTGCAATTCTAGACATAATAGTTTCCTTATGCTACGTAGCAAACAACTTCGCCACCGATACCAGCTTCTCTAGCATCGCGGTCAGTCATAATACCTTTGGACGTTGAAATTACAGCGATACCAAGACCGCCAATTACTTTAGGTAACTCATCTTTGTTTTTATAAACACGTAGACCTGGACGGCTTACACGTTTAATCATATCAATAACTGGTTTACCTTCGAAATACTTTAGATCCACTGATAATTCAGCTTTTCCATCTTTGTCATTTATGCTGAATGCAGAGATAAAACCTTCATCATTCAAAACTTTAGCCACTGCGGCTTTTACTTTTGAAGAAGGCATTACTACGCTCGAGTGACCAGACATTTGGCCATTACGAATGCGTGTTAACATATCAGCAATTGGATCAGACATACTCATAGATATTTATCCTTACCAACTGGCTTTTCTTAATCCTGGAACATCACCTTGCATTGCTAATTCACGTAGCATATTGCGCGATAATCCAAATTTTCTATAAACACCGTGTGGGCGTCCTGTTAAACGACAACGATTACGTTGACGAACAGGCGATGCATTACGAGGTAGTTTTGCTAACTTCTCCATTGCATCCATACGCTCTTCGAAACTCAAAGACATATTTACTGATGCAGTTTTTAATGCAGCACGCTTCTCTGCATATTTAGCAACAGTTTTTGCACGTTTTTCTTCGCGCATAATCATTGATTGCTTAGCCATTAGAAAAACCTCTATTTCTTAAACGGAAAGTTAAAGGCTTCTAAAAGAGCTTTCGCTTCGTCGTTAGTTTGTGCAGTTGTTGCAAAGTTGATATCCATACCGCGGATTTTGTCAACTTTTTCAAACTCGATTTCAGGGAAAATAATTTGCTCTTTAAGGCCTAAGTTATAGTTTCCACGACCATCAAATGCTTTCGGGTTTACACCACGGAAGTCACGTACACGAGGTAACGCGATATTGATTAGACGATCTAAAAACTCATACATCTTTTCGCCACGTAAAGTCACTTTACAACCTAAAGGGTATCCATCACGGACCTTAAAGCTTGCTACCGATTTACGAGCTAAAGTCTTTATTGCTTTCTGACCTGCAATTGCTTCCATATCAGAAACAGCATTATCTAAAACTTTTTTATCAGCAATCGCATCGCCAACACCCATGTTGATTGTAATCTTAGTCAACTTAGGAGCCTGCATTGGAGACTGATAACCAAATTGTTCTACTAATTTAGAAACAACTTGCTCTTTATACATTTTTTGTAATCTTGCCATCTTTATATCCTTAATTAAGCGTCAACAGCTTTACCATTAGATTTAAAGAAACGGATTTTTGCATCACCTTCAACTTTAAAACCAACTTTGTCAGCTTTATTAGTTTCAGGATTTACTAAAGCCACATTTGAGGCATCGATTGGCATCTCTTTAGAAACAATCCCACCTTGCGCACCCGTCATAGGGTTTGATTTAGTGTGTTTCTTAACAAGGTTGATACCATCTACTAGAACCTTACCGTTAGATAAAACTGAAGAAACAGAACCACGTTTCCCCTTGTCTTTACCAGTAATAACGATAATTTCATCACCTTTTTTTAAACGATTCATTACGTCTTCCTTATAGAACTTCAGGAGCTAAAGAAACGATTTTCATAAACTTGTCGTTTCGTAACTCACGAGTTACTGGACCGAAGATACGTGTTCCGATTGGCTCATGTTTTGCATTAAGAATTACAGCAGCATTGCCATCAAACTTAATCAAAGAACCATCCTGACGTCTTACACCTTTAGCTGTACGAACAACTACGGCATTATAAACATCACCTTTCTTCACTTTTCCACGTGGTGCAGCTTCTTTTACACTCACTTTAATTACGTCACCAACACCAGCATAACGACGTTTTGATCCGCCTAATACTTTAATGCATTGGACGCGCTTTGCTCCGCTGTTATCAGCAACATCAAGCACAGTTTGCATTTGAATCATGGTGGTACTCCATCCATAAACTTAAAAATTACTTACAGCACAAAAACCACTAAAAAGAAGAGTTCCTAATCTAAAATTAGGCTTATTCTTTAAAGTGGCTAAGTAGATTCCGAGGATTATAACAGATAATTTTCGGAAATGCTATAAATCTTAAATTTTTGCTTTATCGTCAATCGAAACTAGAGTCCATGACTTGTTTTTAGAGATTGGTGCAGTTTCTTGAATAGTTACTGTATCTCCAACACCACAAGCATTTTCAGCATCGTGAGCCATTACTTTAGTCGATTTCTTAATAAATTTTTTGTATTTTGCATGTTTAATGAAACGTGCGATTGAAACAACGATAGAATCTTGCATACCGTTACTAACAACTACACCCTGCATTGTACGTGCTTTCTTTTCTTGACCAGCCATCTTTACTTACTCACTTTTTGACGAATGATGGTTTTAACACGCGCAATTGAACGACGAGTCGTTTTTAATTGTGCTGAGTTAGATAACTGACCAGTTGCGTTTTGCATTCTTAAGTTAAATTGCTCTTTCAAAAGATCAAGCAATTCAGCATTAAGCTCTTCAACTGTTTTTTCATTTAATTCTTTAGCAGTCATTTACATCACCGTTCTTGTTACAACTTGTGTTTTAAAAGGTAATTTAGCCGCTGCAAGCTCAAAAGCTTCGCGTGCTAATTGCTCATTTACACCCTGGATTTCGTATAAAACGCGTCCTGGCTGAATTTGAGCTACCCAATATTCAACACTACCCTTACCTTTACCCATACGAACCTCAAGAGGTTTGTTAGTAATTGGTTTATCAGGGAATACGCGGATCCAAATTTTGGCTCCACGTTTAACGTGACGAGTCATAACACGACGACCAGCTTCGATTTGACGTGAAGTCATACGGCCTCTTTCTAAGGCTTTAAGACCAAAATCACCAAAGCTAACTTTGTTACCGACTTGTGCTAGACCACGGTTACGTCCTTTGTGTACTTTTCTAAATTTTGTACGTTTAGGCATTAACATAGTTGGAAATCCTTTTAATTACGGCCTTTTTTGCCCTTAGATTGATTATTGTCATCTAATGCAAGCTTACCAAGCTTTTCACCTTTGAAGATCCATACTTTTACGCCAATTTTGCCGTAAGTTGTGTCTGCTTCATAGGTTGCATAGTCGATATCAGCACGGAAAGTATGAAGAGGAACACGTCCTTCTCTATACCATTCTGCACGTGCAATATCAGCACCGTTTAAACGACCTGAAACCGTAACCTTGATACCTTCAGCACCAATACGCATTGCATTACCTACAGCACGCTTCATGGCACGACGGAACTGGATACGCTTTTCTAATTGTTGAGAAATAGACTCAGCAACTAATTTAGCATCTAGCTCAGGTTTTTTAATTTCTTCAATATTGATATTTACTGGTAAACCAGTTAAAGCTGAAAGCGATGCTTTTAGCTTTTCAATATCTTCACCCTTCTTACCAATAACAACACCTGGACGAGCAGTATGAATCGTTACACGAACTCCATTTGCTACGCGTTCAATGTTAATTTTACTGATTGAAGCATGCTTTAATTTTTTGTTTAACTCGTTACGAATCTCAACATCACTGATTAAGTTATCAGAATAGTTTTTGCTATCCGCGTACCAACGAGAATTCCAATCTTTTGTGATCCCAAGACGAATCCCAATAGGATGAACTTTTTGACCCATTCTGATTCTCCTTATTTATCGCCAACAGTGACGGTGATGTGACTGATACGTTTTAAAATACGGTTACCACGACCTTTAGCACGAGCGCGCATACGCTTCATGATTGGTCCTGCATCAACAAATGCTGCAGTAACTTTTAATTCATCGATATCAGCACCTTCATTATTTTCAGCGTTAGCAATTGCAGAGTTTAAAACTGCTTTCATTAGGCTTGCGGCCTTTTTATCGCTAAATGCTAAAATATTAACTGCTGTTTCTACATCTTTACCACGGATTAAGTCTGCTACAAGGCGAGCTTTCTGTGGAGAGATACGAGCAAATTTATGTGTTGCACTTACTTGCATATTATTCCCCTACTAGCGCTTGGCTTTCTTATCCGCGGCATGTCCGCGATAATAACGAGTCATTGAAAATTCACCCAATTTATGGCCAACCATGTTTTCTGATACGAAAACTGGGATATGCTCTTTACCGTTATGAACAGCAATTGTTAAGCCGATCATATCAGGTAAGATCATAGATCTACGTGACCATGTTTTAATTGGACGTTTATTACCAGATTCTTGTGCCTCTACCACTTTTTTAAATAAGTGATGATCAACAAAAGGTCCTTTTTTAACTGAACGTGGCATCAGTGTCCTTCCTTATTTTTTGTTTCTACGACGTACGATCATTCCATCAGTACGTTTATTGCTACGAGTCTTCTTACCTTTAGTCGGAACACCCCATGGAGTAACTGGGTTACGACCACCAGATGTACGACCTTCACCACCACCATGTGGGTGATCAACAGGGTTCATCGCAACACCTCGAACAGTAGGACGAACACCGCGCCAGCGCGTTGCACCAGCCTTACCTAACTTACGTAAGCTATGCTCAGAGTTACCAACTTCACCAATCGTTGCTTTACATTCAGCAAGGATTTTACGCATTTCACCAGAACGTAAACGAACCAGTACGTAAATACCATCTTTACCAACGATTGAAGCTGATGCACCAGCAGAACGTGCAATTTGAGCACCTTTTCCTGGACGCATTTCTAAGTTGTGTACGATTGTACCAACTGGGATATTACGCATCGGCAAACAGTTACCTGTTTTGATTGCTACGTGATCACCAGTTTCAATTACATCACCAGCTACTAAGTTCTTAGGAGCGATAATATAAGCACGTTCACCATCTGCATATTTAAGTAATGCAATGTGTGCTGAACGATTAGGATCATATTCAAGACGTTCTACTGTAGCTGGAACACCGGCTTTAGAACGTTTAAAGTCAACCATACGATAATGCTGTTTGTGACCACCACCGTGATGACGAACAGTAATACGACCGTTGTTGTTACGACCACCTGATTTTGATTTCTTTTCAAGTAACGCTGAATGAGGCTTACCTTTATGTAAACTTGGCTCAACAACACTTACAACAAATCGACGACCTGGAGAAGTCGGTTTAGATTTTTTAATAATTGCCATGCGTGAACTCCTTATTCAGCTGAAGCGAAGTCAATGTCTTGACCAGGCGCTAAACGAACGATTGCTTTACGCACACCATTACGTTGTCCTTGACGACCTTTGAAGACTTTACGCTTACCTTTAAGGTTAATCATATTTACAGACTGCACTTTAACTTCAAATAAAGACTCTACTGCTGCCTTTACTTCTGTTTTAGTAGCTGTCGGCTCTACTTTAAAAACGTATTGACCTGTAGCATCAGCCATGTTTGCTGATTTTTCAGAAACATGTGGCGCTAGCAATACTTTTAGAATTCTTTCTTGATTCATGCTAATTGCTCCTCTAGCTGCTTAACTGCACCTTGAGTCATTACAACGTTCTGAAAACCAATAAGGCTTACAGGATCAATTGACGCAACATCACACACATCTGCACCATAAAGGTTACGTGCTGACAAATACAAATACTCGTCAAAACCTTCAGTGATAACTAATGCATCAGTAATCTTTAACTGTGCAAGTTTTGCATTAAATTCTTTAGTCTTTGGTGCATCAACCTTGAACTCATCAACCACAATTAAACGACCAGTACGAGCAAGCTCGGCTACGATAGAACGCATAGCACCACGGTACATTTTTTTGTTTACTTTCTGAGAGAAATCACGGTTATGACCAGGGAACGCACGTCCACCACCAACCCAGATAGGGCTACGGATAGTACCAGCACGAGCACGACCAGTTCCTTTTTGGTTCCAAGGCTTAGCACCACCACCACGTACTGCGGCACGGTTCTTTTGACCCTTAGTTCCTTGACGTCCTGCATTCATATATGCAGTCACTACTTGGTGTACAAGAGCTTCATTGAAGTCTCCACCAAATAAGGCATCAGAAACAGCTACTGTGCCGTTTTCTTTACCTGAAGCTAATTCGATTAGTTTTAAATCCATCATGCCCACCTTACTTAACAGCTTTACGAACAATGACAGTACTATTTTTAGCACCAGGGACTGCACCCTTAATCAATAACAGACCATTCTCTGCATCAACTTTCACTAAATCTAAGTTCTGTGTTGTTTGACGAACATCACCCATGTGACCAGACATTTTCTTACCTTTGAAAACGCGACCTGGAGTTTGGTTTTGCCCGATTGAACCGTTTGAACGGTGAGAGATCGAGTTACCGTGAGTAGCATCCTGCATACTGAAGTTGTGACGCTTAATACCACCTTGGAAACCTTTACCTTTGGTTGTACCTGTTACATCAACAACAGCAATGTCATTAAAACGCTCTACAGTTAACTCAGAACCTACCTCTAGACCTTCCACATCAGCATTTTCTGTGCGGAATTCCCAAAGACCCTTACCAGCTTCAACACCTGCTTTAGCAAAGTGTCCTGCAGCAGGCTTGCTTACGCGTCCTGCGTGCACTGATCCAGTTGTAACCTGAATCGCAGAATACCCATCAGACTCTAAAGTCTTGATTTGTGTAATACGATTTGGAGAAACTTCAACCACTGTGACAGGAGTTGAAATACCTTCGTCGTTAAACACACGAGTCATTCCGATTTTTTTACCAATGATACCAATACTCATATCATTACCTCATTATTATAGTGTTGCCAGTCATTACGATTGATGACTCGCTATCTACGAATTAACGTAGTTCCAATTGAACGTCTACACCAGCAGCCAAGTCTAACTTCATTAATGCATCAACAGTTTTTTCTGTTGGATCAACAATGTCTAACAAACGCTTGTGAGTACGAATTTCGTACTGATCACGAGCATCTTTGTTAACGTGCGGTGAGATCAAAATTGTAAAACGCTCTTTACGAGTTGGCATTGGAATTGGACCGCGTACTTGCGCACCAGTTCTTTTTGCAGTTTCCGTAATTTCTCGAGCTGATTGATCAATCAAACGGTGATCAAACGCTTTCAAGCGAATACGAATATTTTGAGTCGCCATAATTTATTCTCTTTTATTTAGAATATAGAAAAGCATGCCTTTTTAGTGGCATACAAACTAAGGGAGCGGATTATACCAAGTTAATTAAATTAAAACAAGCCCTTATAATAAACGAATATAAACCAAATAAATTCCCCCATAAAACTCAAATACAACTCTCAACACTACTAAACGAAACTCAAGACCTATAATTAGCCAGCAGGATTATTACTATAGTTAAAACTTCACTAAAAAATCTCAATTAATCATTACCCAAACCATGAACATACATGAATTACTATTTTTCGTTTTACCAAACCTGGTGATTTGTATTTAATATTTGATTTTTACCAGGTCTGGTAATTTGTGTTTAATATTTGGTTTTTACCAGGACTGGTAATTTGTGTTTAATATTTGGTTTTTACCAGGCCTGGTAATTTGTGTTTAATATTTGGTTTTTACCAGGACTGGTAATTTGTGTTTAATATTTGGTTTTTACCAGGCCTGGTAATTTGTGTTTAATATTTGGTTTTTACCAGGCCTGGTAATTTGTGTTTAATATTTGGTTTTTACCAGGCCTGGTAATTTGTGTTTAATATTTGGTTTTTACCAGGCCTGGTAATTTGTGTTTTATATTTCAGTCGATTCAACTGAAATATAAAACAATCTTAAAAGCTTTTAAGCTTGTGACAGTTTTTACATTTGTACATTACTCATTAATGCTATAAAAACAATGACTACTAAAAATAACACCATCCCTGCCGCCAGCAGAAACAAAACTCCTTTACCTAACCACCAATTACAAGCGTAAGGATCAAAATTCTCGGGGATGCTTGTTTTTTTTGGGGTCGCTAATAACAGAAGTAAACAACCCGCAAATAAGTATACAAATATATTTGATATATCATTTTTAAAATTAATAACACCAAAGTTGTGTATAACTATTATTAAAAGACTACTAATAACCCCACTTAGTAACATGACTCTTGTATTCTTATGAAAACTTTCATTCTCCTTATTACTGATAGTAACCAACCGTCGTAACATACCAATTACACCTATCACAACTGGTACGGTGAAAATTAAGACCACAATACCCAATAAAACATTTCCTTTAATTATGGCAAATGGAGCAATCAACAAAGGCATTACTGTAAAAATAGAAACAGGTAATAGAAAAACTAAACTAATAATTAGACGTATTACCAAACTATTAAAGAGACATTCAACACGATACATAAGCCAACCTAACAATAATTTTATCAACCTACTATACGTATATTTTTGTATTTAATAAAGTCTGGGCACAAAAAAAGGGAGCCGAGGCTCCCTTTTTTATAACAAATGTATATTAACTAAAATTAAGCAATAATTTTAGCAACAACACCTGCACCAACTGTACGTCCACCTTCACGAATGGCAAAACGTAATCCTTCTGCCATTGCTACTGGGTTGATTAACTCTACAGTCATTTGTACGTTATCACCAGGCATAACCATTTCTGTTCCTGCTGGTAATTCACATGCACCTGTTACGTCCGTTGTACGGAAGTAGAACTGTGGACGGTAACCGTTGAAGAATGGAGTGTGACGTCCACCTTCGTCTTTACCTAAAACGTATACTTCGGCTTCGAACTTAGTATGTGGTGTTACTGAACCTTTATGGGCTAGTACTTGTCCACGTTCGATGTCTTCACGTTTTGTTCCACGTAGTAGGATACCTACGTTATCACCCGCTTCACCTTGGTCAAGCAGTTTACGGAACATTTCTACACCAGTAACCGTGGTTACTGTTGTTGGGCGAATTCCTACGATTTCGATTTCTTCACCAACTTTTACAACACCTGTTTCTACACGTCCTGTTGCTACTGTTCCACGTCCTTGGATTGAGAAGATGTCTTCTACTGGCATTAGGAATGGTTTGTCAGTTTCACGTACTGGATCTGGGATGTAGGCATCTAAAGCGTCTACTAAACGGCCGATTGCTGGTGCGCCAATTTCTGATTGGTCGTCAGCGATCGCTAGTGTAGCTGAACCGATGATTACTGGTGTGTCGTCACCTGGGAATTCGTACATGTCTAGAAGTTCACGAACTTCCATTTCTACTAGTTCCATTAGTTCTTCGTCGTCTACCATGTCGGCTTTGTTTAGGAATACTACGATGTATGGTACACCTACTTGACGTGATAGAAGGATGTGCTCACGTGTTTGTGGCATTGGTCCGTCTGCTGCTGAACATACTAGGATTGCGCCGTCCATTTGTGCCGCACCGGTGATCATGTTTTTTACATAGTCGGCGTGACCTGGGCAGTCTACGTGTGCGTAGTGACGTGTATCTGATTCATATTCAACGTGTGACGTTGAGATAGTGATACCACGATCCCTTTCTTCTGGTGCGTTATCAATTGATGCGAAGTCTTTGATGTCTCCACCGTACTTCTTTCCTTGCACAATTGTTAGTGCCGCAGTTAGAGTTGTTTTACCATGGTCAACGTGACCAATGGTGCCTACGTTTACGTGCAGTTTCGCGCGTTCAAATTTTTCTTTTGCCATTTTAAAATACCTATATTAAGCAAAGACCCACCTATTAAGTGGGCCTGGATTTAACTAAATGTATTAAGCGCCTTTTTTGACACTTGCAATGATTTCTTCTTGGATATTCTTCGGTGCGTCATTGTATTTCGCAAACACCATGCTGTAGTTAGCACGACCTTGCGTTAATGAACGCATTGAATTTGAATAACCAAACATTTCTGATAATGGTACTTCAGCTTTGATTGACTTACCAGTAGGAATGTCATCCATGCTTGCAACCATACCACGACGACGGTTAAGGTCACCGATGATATCACCCATGTACTCTTCTGGCGTGGTAACTTCAACAGCCATAATTGGCTCTAGAATAACTGGATTAGCTTGTTGAGTACCATTTTTAATACCCATACCAGCCGCTACAGAGAACGCCATTTCGTTCGAGTCAACATCGTGGTATGAACCATCAATAAGTTCAACACCTACATCAACCATTGGGAAGCCTGCAATAACACCGCTTTCTAGCTGAGCTTTTGCACCTTTTTCAACAGCACCAATGTATTCACGAGGTACAGCACCACCAACGATAGAGTTAATAAACTCAAAACCTTCACCAGGTTCACGTGGGTAAATTTTGAATACAACATGACCATACTGACCACGACCACCAGATTGACGAACAAACTTACCGTCTGCTTCAACCGCTGTTTTGATCGTTTCACGATAAGATACCTGAGGTGCACCAACGTTAGCTTCAACGCTAAATTCACGCTTCATACGGTCAACAATGATATCTAGGTGAAGCTCACCCATACCAGAGATGATTGTTTGATTGGTTTCTTCATCAGAATGAACACGGAACGATGGATCTTCAGCAGCAAGCTTTTGAAGTGCAATACCCATTTTTTCTTGGTCAGCTTTTGTTTTTGGCTCGATAGCAATCGAGATAACTGGCTCAGGGAATTCCATACGTTCTAGAACAATTTTATTATCAGGATCACATAAAGTATCACCTGTTGTTGTATCTTTAAGACCAACGGCACAAGCGATATCACCAGCACGCACTTCTTTAATCTCTTCACGAGAGTTAGAGTGCATCTGTAGAATACGACCAACACGTTCACGTTTTTCTTTTACTGAGTTATAAACTGGACTACCAGCCGCTAAAGTACCTGAGTAAACACGGAAGAATGTTAGAGTTCCAACATAAGGGTCAGTCATGATTTTAAATGCTAAAGAAGCAAATGGCTCGTCGTCTGTTGAGTGACGCTCTGCTGCAGTACCATCTTCAAGTTCACCTTGAATAGCTGGAACATCCATTGGCGCAGGCATGTAGTCGATAACACCATCAAGCAAGGTTTGAACACCTTTGTTCTTAAATGATGAACCACAGAACATTGGAACGATTTCAACATCGATACAACGTTTACGAATACCAAATTTAATATCTTCTTCAGATAAATCACCTTCTTCAAGGTATTTATCCATAAGCTCTTCAGAAGCTTCGGCAGCCGTTTCAACCATTTTCTCGCGCCATTCATTCGCAAGATCAACCATATCTTCTGGAATATCTTCATAGGTAAACTGCATACCCATGTTTTCTTCTTCCCAATAGATTGCTTTCATCTTAACAAGATCAACAACACCACGGAAAGTCTCTTCAGCACCAATTGGTAACTGCATAGGAACAGGGTTAGCACCTAAACGATCAATAACCATTTGGTTTACGTTTAAGAAGTTTGCACCTGCACGGTCCATCTTATTGACGTACCCCATACGTGGTACACCATATTTATCAGCTTGACGCCATACAGTCTCAGACTGAGGCTCAACACCTGATACAGAGCAGAAACAAGTTACTGCACCATCTAATACACGTAGAGAACGTTCAACTTCAATCGTGAAGTCAACGTGACCCGGAGTATCGATAATATTGATACGGTGTTGTGGGTATTGCTGAGCCATACCACTCCAGTGAGCAGTTGTTGCCGCTGAAGTAATAGTAATACCACGTTCTTGTTCTTGTTCCATCCAGTCCATAGTTGCACCACCGTCGTGAACCTCACCAATTTTGTGAGATACACCGGTATAGTACAGAATACGTTCTGTTGTTGTTGTTTTACCTGCATCAATGTGTGCCATGATGCCGATATTACGGTATCTTTCTAAAGGGGTAGTACGTGCCACTTTATCAACCTTTTTAGTTAAACATTAAATAACAAAGGCCCTTAACAGGGCCCTCTTCAGATTACCAACGGAAATGTGAGAAGGCTTTGTTTGCCTCTGCCATTCTGTGGGTATCTTCTTTTTTCTTAACAGCCGAGCCACGACCTTCTAGTGCGTCACCTAACTCACCAGCTAATCTTAGCATCATGCCTTTTTCGCTACGCTTACGTGAAGCTTCTACAAGCCAACGCATTGCTAGCGCAACTTTACGGTCTGGACGAACTTCAACAGGAACCTGATAAGTTGCACCACCCACACGGCGAGATTTAACCTCAACCATAGGACCGATGTTATCTAATGCTTCTTTAAGCAACGATGCATGCTCGCCACCTTTTTTACGCTCTACTAAAACATCTAGCGCATCGTAAACGATTTTTTCAGCTACTGCTTTTTTACCGCTTACCATAATCATGTTAACGAATTTTGTTAACGTTGTATCACCAAACTTAGGATCAGGTAGAACCTGACGCTTTGGTATTTCTCTTCTTCTTGCCATTCTTAACTCTTCCGGTATAAATTGAACACAAATTGTTGCAAAACGTATGTTTAAAAGTTAGTTACTAACCTTTAGGACGTTTCGCACCGTACTTAGAACGACCTTGTTTACGATCAGATACGCCAGCGCAATCTAATGCACCACGAACTGTGTGATATCGCACACCAGGTAAATCTTTTACACGACCACCACGGATAAGGATCACCGAGTGCTCTTGAAGGTTATGACCTTCACCACCAATATAGGAAGCTACTTCATAGCCATTCGTTAAACGTACACGCGCAACTTTACGCAGAGCAGAGTTAGGCTTCTTAGGGGTTGTTGTATAAACACGCGTACAAACACCACGACGTTGAGGACATGCCTGCAACGCTGCAACGTTAGAAACTTTACGCTTATCTTTACGCGGCTTACGCACCAACTGGTTAATAGTCGCCATTCATTTTTCTCCAAATTTGAGATTAACTCTTACATATACGAAAGTGCAAGCCTGGCAAATTACCAGACCTACAAATTAGGATTGAGGATTTTAGTTACCTAAAGACAATAAGTCAAGCATTAACTACTTGAATTTATTTGACTTAGGCATCAACACCTTCATTCTCAATCACATTTTCAATGATCGTTTCTTCAACTTCTTCTACAATCTCAGATGGTTCTGTTCTCATAAAAGCGTTCAGTTCGTCCATTGATTTTTCAGCCGCTGCTTTTCTAGCAAGGTGATAGGCAAAACCTGTACCTGCTGGAATTAGACGACCAACAATAACATTTTCTTTCAAACCAACTAACGTATCACGTTTACCACTTACCGCAGCTTCAGTTAATACACGAGTTGTTTCTTGGAAAGAGGCCGCAGAAATAAATGATTCTGTTGCTAAAGAAGCTTTAGTAATACCCAGTAATACACGTTCATAACTGGCTTCTACTTTACCTTCTTCTTGTGCTTTTTCATTTAATGCTAATACATTTGAATACTCAGCTTGCTCACCTTTAATTAGGCCAGTATCACCAGAGGTTTTCACTTCAACTTTTCTTAACATTTGACGAACAATCGTTTCGATATGTTTGTCATTGATTTTTACACCTTGTAGACGATATACATCCTGTACTTCATCCACAATATATTCAGCTAGCTTTTCAATACCTAATAAACGCAAGATATCGTGTGGATTAGGGTTACCATCTACAACAACATCACCCTTCTCTACTCGCTCACCTTCAAATACTGACACTGTACGCCATTTTGGAATAAGTGCTTCATATTGTTCACCACTATCTTGTGTAATAACAAGACGTTGTTTACCTTTAGTTTCTTTACCAAAACCAACCACACCAGAAACTTCTGCCATGATTGAAGGTTCTTTAGGTTGACGTGCTTCAAACAAGTCAGCAACACGTGGTAAACCACCCGTGATATCTTTGTTTTTAGAAGAAGCTTGTGGAATACGCGCTAGAACGTCACCCGCACCAACCTTGCTTCCGGTTTGCACAACAACAACACTGTTTTCTGGCAAATAATAAATCGCCGGAGTTTGCGTTCCTGCAAAACAAACGGCTTCGCCAGCTGTATCAACTAAGGCAATGTAAGGACGCGTTTCTTTTACAGAAGACATACGTTCTTTAGCATCTTTAACAACGTGAGTTGTTAAACCTGTTAACTCATCAAGACGTTCTTCAACTGTTCCTTCAAAGTTACCAAATGCAACATTACCTTCAACTTCAGTGATAACTGGGTGAGTATGTGGGTCCCATTGCGCTAACAGTTGACCTGACTTAATTTTGCCACCATCGGCAATGTTTAACGTAGTACCGTAAGCTATTTTGTAACGCTCTTGCTCACGTCCCGTTTCATCACTCACCGATACTTCACCAGAACGTGACGTTACGATTAATTGTTTATCAGAGTTTTTGATTGCTTTGATGTTATCCCACTTAACCGTACCAGCGTGTTTAACTTCAATCTGACTTTGTGCAGCTGAACCTGATGCTGTACCACCGATATGGAAAGTACGCATGGTTAACTGAGTACCTGGCTCACCAATTGATTGAGCAGCCATAACACCTACTGCTTCACCCATATTAACAAGGTGACCACGTGCTAAGTCACGTCCATAACATTGCTTACAAATACCAAACTTGGTTTCACAAGTCATTGGTGAACGAACGTTAACATGATCAACACCACTGTCATCAATCATAGTGGCTAGTTTTTCATCAATTAGTTCACCCTTAGCAACAAGGATTTCACCATCTTTAGTCACCACGTCTTTGCTTGTAATACGACCTAATACTCTATCTTTTAGAGATTCGATAATATCACCACCTTCCACGTGTGCTGTCATACGAATACCAGCTTCTGTACCACAGTCATCTTCTGTTACAACCACATCTTGTGCAACATCAACAAGACGACGAGTTAAGTAACCAGAGTTGGCTGTTTTAAGTGCGGTATCCGCCAAACCTTTACGTGCACCGTGTGTAGAGATAAAGTACTGAAGTACGTTTAGACCTTCACGGAAGTTGGCTGTAATTGGTGTTTCAATGATAGAACCATCAGGTTTTGCCATAAGACCACGCATACCACCAAGCTGACGCATTTGTGCTACGGAACCACGAGCCCCAGAATCGGCCATCATGTAAACTGAGTTAAATGAAGTCTGCTGAACTTCTTTACCTTCTTTATCGGTAACCGTTTCAAACTGCAGTTCTTCCATCATTGACTTAGTAACAAGTTCGTTAGTATGAGACCAAATATCAACTACTTTGTTATAGCGCTCACCTTCGGTTACAAGACCTTGTGAAAACTGGCCTTGAATCTCTTCTACCTGAGCTTCTGCACGATCAATAATACCTGCTTTTGAATCTGGAATTAACATGTCATCAGAGCAGAAAGATAGTCCAGCTAATGTAGACCATTTAAAACCTGCATACATTAATTGGTCAGCAAAAATAACAGTTTCTTTAGGTCCAAGAACACGGTAACAAGTGTTTAATACCGAACTGATATTTTTCTTAGTTAGGTTTAAGTTTAATAAGTCATAACTTAAGCCTTTAGGTAAAATTCTAGTTAATAATGCACGACCTGCTGTTGTATCAACAATACGGCTAGAAACCGTTTCAACACCGTCTTCATCAATAACCGTTTCAACGATACGCAATTTAATAATCGTATGTAGATGTACGGCTTTAGAATCAAGTGCGCGCTGTACTTCTTGCCAGTTAGAGAAAGCTTTCCCTTCACCAATTGAGTTAATACGTTCACGTGTAATGTAATACAAACCTAATACAACATCCTGCGAAGGAACAATAATTGGATCTCCGTTAGCAGGTGACAGTAGGTTGTTGGTAGACATCATTAATGTACGAGCTTCTAGCTGTGCTTCTAGTGATAATGGCACGTGTACCGCCATTTGGTCACCATCGAAGTCGGCGTTGAATGCAGAACAAACTAATGGGTGTAGGTTAATCGCTTTACCTTCAATCAATACTGGCTCAAACGCTTGAATACCAAGACGGTGAAGTGTTGGTGCACGGTTAAGCAGCACTGGATGCTCTCTGATTACCTCATCAAGAACATCCCATACTTCTGGTAGACCTTGTTCAACCATTTTCTTGGCTGCTTTGATTGTAGGTGCTAGTCCACGCTTCTGTAGTTTACTGAAGATAAATGGCTTGAATAGTTCAAGAGCCATCTTCTTAGGTAAACCACACTGGTGTAAACGTAAAGATGGACCAACCACGATGACAGAACGACCTGAGTAGTCAACACGCTTACCAAGTAAGTTTTGACGGAAACGACCTTGCTTACCTTTAATCATATCGGCTAATGATTTAAGTTGACGCTTATTCGTACCTGTTACAGCACGTCCACGACGACCGTTATCTAATAGAGAGTCAACAGATTCTTGTAACATACGTTTTTCGTTACGTACGATAATATCTGGAGCCATCAAATCTAATAAACGTTTTAGACGGTTATTACGGTTAATAACACGACGGTATAAATCATTTAAGTCAGATGTCGCAAAACGACCACCATCAAGCGGAACTAATGGACGTAACTCAGGTGGAAGTACTGGTAATACATCTAAAATCATCCACTCAGGTTTATTACCTGATTGCAGGAATGATTCAACCAATTTTAAGCGTTTAGAGATTTTCTTTTGCTTAGTTTCAGAATTAGTATTGTCTATTTCTACACGTAGACGCTCAGCTTCACCTTCTAAGTCAATGGCTTGCAACATTTTCTTGATTGCTTCAGCACCCATTTGTGCTTCAAACTCATCACCATGCTCATCCATTGCATCTAGGTATTCTTCTTCAGTCAGTAACTGCCAAGGTTCTAACGGAGTTAGGCCTGGATCAACCACCATAAAGGCTTCAAAATAAAGAACAGCCTCAATTTCTTTTAATGTCATATCTAACATTAAACCAATACGTGAAGGCAGTGATTTTAAGAACCAAATATGGGCTACAGAAGTCGCTAGATCAATATGACCCATACGTTCACGACGTACTTTAGATTGAGTAACCTCAACACCACATTTTTCACAGATTACACCACGGTGCTTTAAACGCTTGTATTTACCACACAAACATTCAAAGTCACGGATTGGTCCGAAAATTTTTGCACAAAAAAGACCATCACGCTCAGGCTTGAATGTACGGTAGTTAATCGTTTCTGGCTTTTTAACTTCGCCAAAAGACCAAGAACGGATTTTTTCTGGTGAAGCAAGTGTTACTCTAATCGCATCAAAATCACTCGATACGTTTTGTTTTTTTAGAAATCCTAATAAATCTTTCATTTAGTCTTGCTCCAACTCAATATCAATACCTAAAGCACGAATCTCTTTACGTAATACGCTAAACGATTCTGGCATACCTGGTTCCATATACTCATTGCCATCCACAATATTCTTATACATTCTAGTACGACCGTTTAAGTCATCCGACTTAACCGTTAGCATCTCTTGTAGAGTAAAGGCAGCACCATAAGCTTCTAGTGCCCATACCTCCATCTCACCAAAACGCTGTCCACCGAACTGAGCTTTACCACCAAGTGGTTGCTGAGTTACTAAACTGTATGGACCAGTAGAACGAGCATGCATTTTATCGTCAACCAAGTGGTTAAGTTTTAGATAGTACATGTAACCAACCGTTACAGGGCGATCAAACTCTTCACCACTCAATCCGTCAAATAATTTCATCTGACCTGATTCTGGTAGCTCAGCTAATCTTAGTAAAGATTTAATCTGTGCTTCAGAAGCACCATCAAATACAGCTGAAGCTAAAGGGACACCTTTTTTAAGGTTATGCGCTAACTCGATAATCTCATCATCGCTAAACCCTGTGAAGTCAACCTTTTGACCTTGAGTTTCGTTATAAATTTTATTTAAGAAACCGCGAATTTCAGCAATATCTGCTTGCTGTGCAAGCATAGCATTGATCTTGGTTCCAAGACCTTCAGCTGCTAACCCCAAATGAACCTCTAAGATCTGACCAACGTTCATACGTGATGGTACACCTAGTGGGTTTAGACAGATATCTACTGGACGTCCAGTTTCATCGTAAGGCATATCTTCAACAGGACAAATACGTGAAATAACACCTTTGTTACCGTGACGACCAGCCATCTTATCACCAGGCTGAATACGACGCTTAATAGCAACGTAAACTTTAACCATTTTAGAAACACCAGGTGCTAAATCATCACCTTGAGTCAGTTTTTTACGCTTCTCTTCAAATGCTTCATTTAAATCTTTACGGCTTTCTTTAAGCTGAGCTTCTAGCATTTCAAGCTGATGCATAACATCGGCATCATCTACATTTAATGCAAACCATCTTGAAGAATCAATACCATCTAAATAAGCACCATCAATCTTAGTACCGTCAACAAGCTTCTTACCATCAAGCATTGTTCTAATACGTCCTAAAGTATCGGCTTCTAGGATAATGTATTGTTCATCAATATCTTTACGAACTTTACTTAGCTCTTCTTCTTGAATAGCTAGAGCACGAGAATCTTTTTGAATCCCTTCACGAGTAAAGACTTGAACGTCTATAACTGTACCTTCGATACCTTTAGTAACACGCAATGAAGTATCTTTAACATCAGAAGCTTTTTCACCAAAGATGGCACGTAGTAATTTCTCTTCTGGCGTTAGCTGAGTTTCACCCTTAGGCGTTACCTTACCAACTAAGATATCACCTTGCTTAACCTCGGCACCAACATGCACAATACCACATTCATCTAAACGGGCTAATGCAGACTCACCAACGTTTGGAATGTCGGCTGTAATTTCTTCAGGCCCAAGCTTAGTATCACGTGATAAACACGTTAATTCTTCAATGTGAATAGTGGTATAACGATCTTCTTGAACAACACGCTCAGAAACAAGGATTGAATCCTCAAAGTTATAACCGTTCCAAGGCATAAATGCGATACGCATATTTTGACCTAGTGCAAGTTCACCTAAATCAGTAGATGGACCATCAGCCATAACATCACCACGTACAACTGTATCACCTGCTTTCACAATTGGCTTTTGGTTAATACATGTGTTTTGGTTAGAACGCTGATACTTAACTAAGTTATAGATATCAACCCCAGATTCACCTTCCTTGATCTCGTCTGCATTAATACGCACAACAATACGTGCTGCATCAGATGAAAGAACCACACCACCACGCTCAGCAACAACTGTTACACCAGAGTCAATAGCTACGGTCTTCTCAATACCTGTACCAACTAATGGCTTGTCAGCACGTAAAGTTGGAACGGCTTGACGTTGCATGTTGGCACCCATGAGTGCACGGTTAGCATCATCGTGTTCAAGGAATGGAATCAAAGCTGCTGCAACAGAAACAATCTGTTTTGGAGAGACATCCATAAAGTTAATATCTGCAGAAGAAGCTAAAGTAAATTCATTTTGGTGACGTGCAGAAACCAAATTATCAATAAACTTACCAGATGCATCAACATTTGCACTCGCTTGTGCGATTACGAATTGAGCTTCATCAATTGCAGAAACATATTCAACTTCGTCTGTAACCTGACCATTAACAACTTTACGATATGGTGTTTCTAAAAAACCATACTCGTTCGTCTTAGCATAAATCGCTAAGGTGTTAATTAGACCGATATTTGGTCCTTCAGGTGTTTCAATTGGACATACACGACCATAATGAGTTGGGTGAACATCACGCACCTCAAAACCAGCACGTTCACGAGTAAGACCACCAGGCCCAAGAGCCGAAACACGACGTTTGTGAGTAACTTCTGAAAGAGGATTAACCTGATCCATGAACTGTGATAATTGACTTGAACCAAAGAACTCTTTAATTGCAGCAGACACAGGCTTAGCATTAATAAGATCCTGAGGTAAAAGACCATCAGTTTCAGCTTGGTTTAAACGTTCTTTAACAGCACGTTCAACACGAACTAGACCAACACGGAATGCGTTTTCAGCCATTTCACCTACGGCACGAATACGACGATTACCTAAAGTATCAATATCATCAACAGTACTTGCACCATTACGAATATTAATTAATTCACGCAATACATCAATAATATCTTCTTTTTCTAAAACAACATTACCTTCGTTAGACTTGCGACCTAAACGACGGTTAAGCTTCATGCGACCAACAGCAGATAAATCATAGCGAGCATCATCAAAGAATAAGCTATTAAATAACGCTTCTGACGATTCTTTTGTTGGTGGCTCACCAGGACGCATCATTCTATAAATTTCTGTTTGAGCTTCTAGTTGTGACGTAGTTGTATCAAGATTTAAAGTATCTGAAATATAAGGTCCGTTTTCTAGTTCATCAATATACAGAATTTTAATTTCACACTTATTAATGTGAGAGATTTTTTCAATTAGCTCAGTAGTCAATACTTCATTAGTACGTGCAACTAATTCACCAGATTCTTTATCAACAACACCAGAAGCTAATACTTTACCTAGTAAGTATTCAGGAGAAACAACTACAGATTTAATACCCGCTTCATTAATTTGCTTAACAGTACGTGCTGTAATTTTCTTACCAGTCTCAACAATCTTTTTACCATCATGCTCAATATCAAATACGGCCGTTTGACCTTTTAATTGATCAGCCACAAGCTGTAATTCAAAGCCTTTTTTAGTAATCTTAACCGTATTTGAATCTAGGAAACTCGCAAGGATCTCTTCATTTGAATAACCCATCGCTCTTAAAAGAATTGACACGGGTAATTTACGACGACGGTCGATACGAGTGAACAAACAGTCGTTATGGTCGAATTCGAAATCTAACCATGAACCACGGTAAGGAATAATACGAGCATTAAACAATAATTTACCAGAAGAGTGTGACTTACCTTTATCATTATCAAAAATAACACCTGGAGAGCGGTGTAACTGAGTAACGATTACACGCTCAGTACCATTAATAACAAAAGTACCGTTATCCGTCATTAAAGGAATATCACCTAAATAAACTTCCTGCTCTTTAACATCTTTAACAGGGCGTTTACCAGCTGGTGCGTCCTTATCAAATAACACTAAACGCATTTTTACACGTAAAGGAGCAGCATAAGTAACACCACGTTGCTTACACTCTTTTACATCAAATTCAGGTTGACCCATGTGATAACTCACATATTCAAGATCAGCTGTACCAGCTACACCGTGAATTGGGAACACTGAAGCAAAGGCTGAATGAAGACCAACGGCTGCACGTTCAGCTGGCTTTTTTTCCATTTGTAAAAAATCGTGAAAAGATCCTTTTTGCAAAGAAAGCAAATAAGGTACTTCAAGAATAGATGGGCGAGTTGCAAAATCCTTACGAACTCGTTTCTTTTCAGTTAAAGAATAGGTCATCGTTTACCTCGACGATAAGATTGTCAATTGAGCAAATAAAATTTACCCGGTAATGCATAAAACTGTGGTAGCTCGATAAAATATCTAACACACTTTTACACACTTTAAAAACACGAAAAGGCCGACGCAAAAACGCCAGCCATTTCATGCTGTAAATCAGCGATTAAAGCAGAATTATTTAACTTCTACTTCAATACCAGCTTCTTTAAGTTCAGCAGCTAATGCATCAGCTTCTTCTTTAGAAACACCTTCTTTCAAGTTGAAAGGAGCGCTTTCTACAGCTTCTTTAGCTTCTTTAAGACCTAGACCAGTTGCTGCACGAACGGCTTTGATAGCTGCAACTTTGTTAGCGCCAGCGCCAGTAAGTACAACATCAAATTCGCTTTGCGCTTCACCAGATGCTCCAGCGTCACCAGCAGGACCTGAAGCTACCATTGCAGCCGCAGATACACCAAACTTCTCTTCCATTGCAGAAACTAATTCTACAACTTCCATTACAGACATAGCTGCAACAGCTTCTAAAATATCATTTTGTGATACAGACATTTGAAATCTCCAAATATTTAATAGGGTTTAAACGTTATAACGTTTAATAAAAATTTAAGCTGCTTCAGCTTCTTTTTGTTCTTTAACCGCAGCAAGGGCGCGAGCCAACTTAGCAACAGGTTCTTTCATAACAAATAGAAGTTTAGCAACAGCTTCATCGTAAGTAGGTAGAGCGGCAACAGTAGCTAATTGACTAGCATCCATTACACCTTCACCAATAGATAATGAATTTACAATAAGTGCATCATTGTCTTTAGCGAAATCCTTGAAAACACGTGCAGCATTACCTAGTTCTTCACCAGACCATGCAAACACTAGCGGACCAGTAAAAGTCTCAGCCATGTCTTCAAATTTAGTGCCAGATACCGCACGACGTGCAAGCGTATTTTTAACAACACGCACTTGTACATTAGCCGCACGTGCTTTAGCACGTAACTGGGTCATTTGCTCTACAGTCAAACCACGATATTCAGCTGTAATCATTGAACCTGCACCTGCAACTACAGCAGAAACTTCTTCAACAACTAGCTTTTTATCTTCGATATTGAGTGCCATATAACCTCCAAAACAGTCCAATGTATCGAAACATTGAACTCTTCCATCTACGCAGGCTTAAATCTATTAAGAGTGTATGTTCTACACTCGCCTACGGTCTGCGATGAGCGCTCACTTTTAACCTATTAGGAATAAAGGAGACTCGATTCGCAAATAATGCCTGCACCAACTTAGTTGATGCAACCACCATTATAGTGTTGACTGATCAACTACTAGGCCAGGACCCATTGTAGAAGAGATAGTCAATTTCTTAATGTAAACACCTTTAGCAGAAGCTGGTTTAGCTTTGTTGATGTCTTCCATTAATGCATTTAAATTTTCTTTTAGTTTTTCTGCGTCAAAAGATACAGTACCGATAGCAGCGTGTACAATCCCTGCTTTATCAGCACGGTAACGAACTTGACCAGCTTTAGCGTTATTAATTGCGCCAACTACGTCTGGTGTAACTGTACCAGTCTTAGGGTTAGGCATAAGTCCACGAGGACCTAAAACCTGACCAAGCATACCAACCACACGCATAGCGTCAGGAGATGCAATTACTACATCAAAATCCATCATGCCTTTTTTAATTTCGTCAGCTAGCTCTTCCATACCTACAAAATCAGCACCCGCTTCTTTAGCAGCAGCTTGGTTAGCTTCACCAGTAAATACAGCAACACGTACTGTTTTACCAGTACCGTTTGGCATAACAGTCGCGCCACGAACAACCTGGTCAGATTTACGTGGATCAATTCCTAAACGGATAGCAACATCAACAGATTCAACAAACTTAGAAGTCGCTAAATCTTTAACAATGTTAATACCTTCAATTAGGTCATAAGAAGAATCACGATTAACGCGTTCTGCAAAAACTTTTTGTTTTTTAGTCAGTTTAGCCATCGTATCAACCCTCTACCACTAGACCCATACTACGAGCAGAACCCGCAATAATGTTTACTGCTGCATCTAAATCATTTGCATTTAAATCAGCCATTTTTGTGTTTGCAATTTCTTCTAACTGGGCACGTGTAACTGTACCAACTTTATTTACGTTAGGAATTGCAGAACCTGAAGTGATACCCGCTGCTTTTTTCAAAAGAATTGCCGCTGGAGGTGTTTTAGTAATAAAAGTAAAACTCTTATCACTATAAACAGTGATAACAACTGGAACCGGCATTTTAGCTTCAAGACTTTGAGTTTGAGCATTAAACGCTTTACAGAATTCCATAATATTCACACCATGCTGACCTAGAGCAGGACCAACTGGAGGACTTGGGTTTGCAGCACCAGCAGGTACTTGCAACTTGATATAGGCTTGAATCTTCTTAGCCATGATTTTCTCCTATTTGGGTATTAACGCTTTTCAGCTCCCCATACTTAATAAATATTAAATTTTTTCTACTTGAGTAAACTCAAGCTCAACCGGAGTTGAACGTCCAAATATTAATACCGAAACTTGTAATTTATTTTTGTCGTAATCCACTACTTCGATAACCGCTTCAAATTCTTTGAAAGGACCATCTACTACACGGACCATCTCACCTGGTTCATAAATAACCTTAGGACGAGGCTTATCAACACTGGTTTCAACGCGTTGAAGAATTCTATCAACTTCTTTTTGAGTAATAGGTGCTGGACGATCACTTGTACCACCAATAAAACCCATAACCTGCGGAACGCTTTTTACTAAATGCCATGAATCTTCATTCATTTCCATTTGCACTAAAACGTAACCTGGGAAAAACTTGCGTTCACTCGTACGCTTCTTACCGTCACGAATTTCAACAACCTCTTCAGAAGGCACTAAAATTTCACCAAAAAACTCTTCTAAACCCGCACGCTCAACATACTCTGCTAGCGCTATTTTTACCTTATTCTCATAACCTGAATAAGCATGTACGACATACCATCTCTGAGCCATTTTAACCACCTTGTCCTGTTAAGAGTTTAACTGCCCATAAAAAGAACATGTCAACAAACCACAAAAAGATACCCATTAAAATAACAACAACAAAGACAATTAATGTCATCTGCACCGCTTCAGGACGCGTTGGCCATACAACCAAGCGAACTTCTCTTTTAGCAAGAACCAAGTACTGAAACCAGTTTTTACCGACAGATGTAAGATAAAGAATGAAAATCGCTACAGATACACCCACAACAACGCCTAATACGCGAATTACTGGATGAACATCTGGAAACATATAATATCCGACTAGAGAACCTACCAACACCAATAAAGACAAAATCATCTTTGCTGTGTCTAGCGAATTCGAGTTACTTTGACTTTCTATTTCTTTACTCATATATATCTATCAGCTAAATTAAAAAACGACCCGCATTTCAATAAAATGCAGGCCGTTTGGAATGTGGCAGGGGTAGAGAGATTCGAACTCCCAACACCCGGATTTGGAATCCGGTGCTCTACCAATTGGAGCTATACCCCTGGAGTGTATTCACAAAAAAAGGGGATTATACCCCCCTTCTTTTATGATAGCAAGCGCTATTTGTCGCTAAATATTAAGCAATAATTTTAGCAACAACACCTGCACCAACTGTACGTCCACCTTCACGAATGGCAAAACGTAATCCTTCTGCCATTGCTACTGGGTTGATTAACTCTACAGTCATTTGTACGTTATCACCAGGCATAACCATTTCTGTTCCTGCTGGTAATTCACATGCACCTGTTACGTCCGTTGTACGGAAGTAGAACTGTGGACGGTAACCGTTGAAGAATGGAGTGTGACGTCCACCTTCGTCTTTACCTAAAACGTATACTTCGGCTTCGAACTTAGTATGTGGTGTTACTGAACCTTTATGGGCTAGTACTTGTCCACGTTCGATGTCTTCACGTTTTGTTCCACGTAGTAGGATACCTACGTTATCACCCGCTTCACCTTGGTCAAGCAGTTTACGGAACATTTCTACACCAGTAACCGTGGTTACTGTTGTTGGGCGAATTCCTACGATTTCGATTTCTTCACCAACTTTTACAACACCTGTTTCTACACGTCCTGTTGCTACTGTTCCACGTCCTTGGATTGAGAAGATGTCTTCTACTGGCATTAGGAATGGTTTGTCAGTTTCACGTACTGGATCTGGGATGTAGGCATCTAAAGCGTCTACTAAACGGCCGATTGCTGGTGCGCCAATTTCTGATTGGTCGTCAGCGATCGCTAGTGTAGCTGAACCGATGATTACTGGTGTGTCGTCACCTGGGAATTCGTACATGTCTAGAAGTTCACGAACTTCCATTTCTACTAGTTCCATTAGTTCTTCGTCGTCTACCATGTCGGCTTTGTTTAGGAATACTACGATGTATGGTACACCTACTTGACGTGATAGAAGGATGTGCTCACGTGTTTGTGGCATTGGTCCGTCTGCTGCTGAACATACTAGGATTGCGCCGTCCATTTGTGCCGCACCGGTGATCATGTTTTTTACATAGTCGGCGTGACCTGGGCAGTCTACGTGTGCGTAGTGACGTGTATCTGATTCATATTCAACGTGTGACGTTGAGATAGTGATACCACGATCCCTTTCTTCTGGTGCGTTATCAATCGATGCGAAGTCTTTGATGTCTCCACCGTACTTCTTTCCTTGCACAATTGTTAGTGCCGCAGTTAGAGTTGTTTTACCATGGTCAACGTGACCAATGGTGCCTACGTTTACGTGCAGTTTCGCGCGTTCAAATTTTTCTTTTGCCATGATGCAAACTCCGTTATAGCGACTTATGTACAAGACATAACGACACCAAAAATTAAAAATAAACTGGAGCTCTTAATCGGAATCGAACCGATGACCTCATCCTTACCATGGATGCGCTCTACCGACTGAGCTATAAGAGCAAATTAAAAAGGCCCTCTGCATCAACTTGAGTGAACAAATTAACAAAGAGAGCCTTTGAAATATGGAGCGGGTAAGGAGAATCGAACTCCTCTCATCGGCTTGGAAGGCCGAGGTAATAGCCAATATACGATACCCGCAAAACTGGTGGAGGGTGGTGGATTCGAACCACCGAAGGCTGAGCCAGCAGATTTACAGTCTGCCCCCTTTGGCCGCTCGGGAAACCCTCCAAATTGTGTGTGCGTATTCTATAGAATTATTGAACCCTGTCAACACTAAATTTAAATAAATTTAAATTTAAATAACAATAAAACAATCACCCACTTGCTATGACCATAAGTCAAAATGAAAATAGATATTAACAATCAATAAGTTAATTGTAAATAGCTACAATAACAACACTTATAATTTTATTTTAATTCCCTAAAATAAATACGCTCCACCTTTAAAACAAAACGGTTTAATGCTCTTTTATTCAAGAACTCTTATAGAATAGAAAGTCTATTTTTATACTTTCTTTATACTTTATGTCTAATCTATTTACTATGCATACTCATTGTCAGATCGAAAACTTATCCATCCTTTATCAGGATGAATTTATTGTGGCTATACACAAACCCGCTGGTTTATTAGTACATCGCTCACCTATTGATAAACATGAAACCCAATTTGCTGTGCAAATCACTAAAGATTTAATCAATAAAAAAGTATTTCCAATACATCGTTTAGACAAAGCTACTTCTGGATTACTGCTTTTTGCCCTTGATTCAGATACGGCGCGTTTGCTTAGTGACCAATTTATGCAACACACTATCCAAAAGACTTACCAAGCCATTTGTCGTGGCTGGGTAGATAAAAGCGGCTATATTAATCATCCCTTAAAATATAAACGGGATAAAGTTGCTGAAAAATTAAAACGAGAACAACTTGAGCCCCAAACGGCCGAAACGGCTTATTCTTGTTTAGCACAAGTTATGGTTAACCACTCTATTGGACGTTATGAACAACAACGCTACTCTTTGGTTGAACTAAAACCAAAAACTGGTCGTAAACACCAACTACGCAGACACATGAATCATATTGTGCACCCTATTATTGGTGACGTTAAATATGGCGACCGACACCACAATCATTTTTTTGATAAATGGTTAGGACAACATCGTCTCTACCTTGCAGCAACCAGCTTAGAGTTTATTCATCCACACACTTTAGAAACCATGACCATTCATGCACCGCTTGAAGATAGCTTTACACTTGCGCAACAAAAGTTAAATTTCTAATTTACCAGGCCTGGTAAAATACCAATCTATTTATAAGACAGTAAGACAAACTTTATGAACAACTTTGATAACTGGGATGAACGCTTAAAATACGACCAAGAACATATTTGGCACCCTTATGCCAAATTACCTAATCCTATTTCAGCCATTGGTGTAAAGAAAACTCAAGGCTCACTTATTACACTAGCAGATAATCGTGAAGTGGTGGATGGCATGTCTTCTTGGTGGGCGGCATTACATGGTTATAATCACCCAAAAATCCAACAAGCTATGCATGATCAAATTGAGACCATGCCACATATTATGTTTGGTGGATTAACCCACGAACCCGCAATTGAACTTGCCAAACGTTTGGTTGACTTATCACCACCAGGCCTGGAAAAAGTGTTTTTTGTAGATTCAGGTTCTGTGGCAATGGAAGTCGCCATTAAAATGGCCATGCAGTATTGGATTAGTTTGACCAGGCCTGGTAAAAATAAATTATTAACTATAAAAAACGGCTACCACGGTGACACCTTTGCCACTATGGCAATTTGCGACCCAGTAAATGGTATGCACAGTTTATTTTCAGAATTACTGCCTAAACATTTCTTTGCCCCTGCACCACAAATGGGGTTTGAACTTGAATCAGACAACCAAGACATTGCTCAATTCAAAGCCATTCTTGCAGAACATCACAATGAAATCGCCGCTGTCACTCTTGAACCGATTGTTCAAGGTGCTGGCGGTATGCGTTTTTATCGCCCAGACTATTTAAAACAAGTCAGAGACTTATGCACAGAGTTTGATGTATTACTGATTGCCGATGAAATAGCCACGGGCTTTGGACGTACAGGCAAACTGTTTGCTTGTGAATGGGCGGATATTTCGCCCGATATTTTAACCTTAGGCAAAACACTAACGGGTGGCCACATTACACTGGCTGCCACCTTAGCCACTGCACAAATAAGTGAAACCATTAGCCAAGGCCAACCTGGCATATTGGCACACGGCCCAACCTATATGGCAAACCCTTTGGCTTGCCGTGCAGCCATTGCCAATATTGATGTATTACTCGCCTCGCCTTGGCAAGATAATATTCAGCGTATTGAAAACCACTTTAATAAAACCTTATTACCACTCAAAGCGCTTAATGGCGTAAAAGACGTAAGAGTGCTTGGCGCAATTGGTGCAATTGAATTGGAACGAAGTGATTTAGGTGCGGTTATTCAAGCTAACGCATTAGACAACGGCGTATGGATAAGACCTTTTGGCAAACTGATTTACACCATGCCCGCCTACAATATTCCACACAATCAACTTGAACAATTAACCAATGGAATCTTAAAGTCCATTACCATTTCTTTACAGGCTAACGATTCATAACTTATAACGGCTTCAATGAATAAACTGAAATAACCAGCTCCTTATTTAGCTGGTAAAACGCAAAAGTCCGCAAACGCGGACTTTTTTTGTAACGTGGATTCTGATAAAAAACGATTTATGCATTCGTTAGAACGGAGCCTTCTCCATACTTCAAACTTGGTCCCCACTCATTTGTTGCAGGCTGACTATCCAATAATGTAAAGATAAAGATAACAATTACACCAATTAAAGGAATTAACCACAGCAATAACCACCAACCACTACGACCCATATCATGTAAACGACGAACCGTAACCGCAATACTTGGAATTAATATAGCCAGGCTATATATACCACCTAATAAACCAATACCTGCATCAGCTCCCAACCCAAGCACTCCGTCAATCACCCCTAAAATCAAAACAATAATCAGGTTAAATAAAGCAAACATCCAATATTGCTGACGGGTTGCTCGATCTGAAAAATTAAAATAATTTTTCCACACATCTAAATAGAAATTCACAAATACACTCCTCATAATTTTTATATATACCACCAACACACCATTAAATAAGCATTACTTAGTAGTAAAGCAATTATGTCTTTTTATAGTAGAAGTTGTCAAATAGAGTTTTTAAACCAATAACAGTAATAAAATGTACGACTTTTAATCAATACAGACTAAAATCTTTTTTAGCGACTTACTTTTACCTAATTTGCCAACGCTTTTTATTATTTTGACGCAACAGAAACTTATTATTCTGCCATGTCTACTCTAACTTGGAGAAATCACATGGAACACTTTGATGAGTTCATTGACCTACTGAAATCGCTTATTCGCCAACCCAGCGTAGTAGGTGCCGAACACGCTTTTTTTAGAGTTTTACAACGTGAACTAGAAGAACGTGGCGCCAATGTCACTTGGTATGAAGGTGTGCTTGTCGCACAAGGTAATGACCCAGAAAGCTGTATGTTTTCTAGCCACATTGACCGCCACGGTTTAATTTGTACTGGCCCTAACGAGTTTCAGTTTGCGGCGTTTATTACGGGCAAGGTAGGCACTCTATTTGATAACAATACAAGTGATGAACTCAAACTCACCCTAATGAACCGTTTTGACCAAACCCCTGTTTTGGCTTATGAACCTTGGTCTGGTGCTTATCGTGGCAAAGGGGTGATTAATAATGCCTATATTTGCGAGTTTCGTAATAACTTAATTTTTGAAGTTGAGGGTTTAGAACACGTAGTAGCAGGTACGCCTGTTGGCTTTTTAGATAAACTTAAATCTGAAGAAGGGTTCTTGTCTGGTCAACTTGATAACGTATTAACCGCAGCCGTTTTAGTGCATTTATTTAGTTTAGGTTATCAAGGAACCGCCTTTTTTACCGCTGAAGAAGAGTGCGGTGGTAGTTGGCGTTATTTATTGGAATGGTTTCGTCGTTTTGGTAACTCGACCAATGAACTTTATGTATTAGACACAAGTCCATACAAAAATCGTGAAGAAGCCGATAAACAGCATATTGTGTTGCGCAACCGTGATGAACATGCTGAATTTAATGTTGAAACCACACAATCCGTTGTTCAACACTGTCTTCAGCTAGACATTCCTTTTGGGTTTAAAGATCAATACATTGAAAAGATGAATCAGGATTCTGGTTTAACAGGTCAAAAACCACAAGGACTAGGACGAACAGAGTTAGGTAGAATTACCGCAAATTCCCAAGGCCTGGTTCACGGTACGACTATTCAAATCCCAACTACGGGTTACCATACAATGAATGAAACTGCCTCATTAGATGCTGTTCACTCTTTTATGCGCCTAATTATGCAAATTGCCAAAATTGATAATGAAGCGATTGTGTAATAGAAACCAATAATTAATCTTATCTTTCGCCCTTTAATAGGGCGAACAGTCTTATTTTTTATGACTAACTCAGAATTAAAACCACTTACGCCATTTAAAAATCACAAGTTGCGATACAACTAAAACAAACAGCCCAATCACAAAAAACCTAAAGGCTTCGGGGTTATCAGAACCTGGGATTCCACCCACATTTATCCCTAACAGGCCTGTTAAAAAACCTAAGGGTAGAAAAATTGCTGTAATAACAGACAGCACATACATTCTATTATTTAACTCTTCACTGATTTTATTTTGCAGCTCTTCCTGTGCTACTGCAGCACGCTCTCTAAGCACTTCAAGTTCTTCTAGCGTTCGGGTGATACGATCCACTACTTCTCTGAGTAATATACGGTCATCTTGATTTAACCAACTAATTTTCTCGATAGAAAAACGTAAAAGCGCTTCTTTTTGTGGCCCAATGTAGCGGCGCAGATAGATAATCTGTCGACGTAAAGAACTCAATTCGGTTCTCAATGTTAAACGACTTTCTTCAATAACCTTGCTTTCTAAATCAGACATAGCATCATCAAAATCATCCACTACATCGCCAATTTTCCAAACAATGTGGTCGGCGATTTCGATTAACAACTCGCCCAGTGTTTTAGGTCCACGACCGCGCTCTAATGCATGCACCAGTTCATTAACTGATTTTAAATCACGTCGCATAGTTGAAACCAAACGGCCTTCTTCTTTCCAAAGACGAATTGCCACCATGTCTTCTGGCTCTGCCGTAGGGTTAAGGTTTACACCTCGCCAGGCCATTAAAACACCTGAATCAAGTAAGCTAAACCGTGGACGTGACTCATTACTCATTAAGGTTTCAGCCACTGAAACATCTAAATTACTTTCGTGAAAAAGCCACTCTTTTACATCATAAACACTGTAATCAAGATGCACCCAAAGTTCGCCTTTACTCGGGTTCCAAGCATTCACTTCATCCCAACTTAAAAACTTAGCGCCACCGTTACCGTCTAATAACAATCCATGAATTAAGCCTGCAGACATACTATTGCCCTCAATAAGCATAAAAAAAGCCCACATTTACCGATTTTAAATATGGGCTTCTTTTTAAAGAATTAAATTTACCAGGCCTGGTAAATTCATTTTTATTGGTGTAATGAATATTTTACGCTTCAATAATCTCATAAGAATGGGTCATCTCTGCGGTTTTTTCTAACATTTTAGATACTGAACAATATTTATCTGCTGATAGTTCAACGGCACGTTTGACCTTTTTTTCGTTAAGATCGCTACCTGTTACTGTAAAGTGCAGATGTATTTTAGTGTAAATCGCTGGCACAGCATCAGCACGTTCAGAGGTAATTTCCATCTGGCAGTCCGTTACGTTTTGCTTGCCCTTTTCCAACATCATCATAACATCAATCCCTGAACAACCGCCCAGACCCATCAGTAATAATTCCATTGGACGAGAACCACGGTCTTCACCCCCAACCTCTTGAGAAGCGTCCATCATCACCTTATGACCGCTTGATGAAGTTGCCTCAAATGCTTTTTTACCTTGCCAATTTACTAAAATACTCATGCCTTTTACCCCTTAACGGATTTTAAAATGCGTCGGTTTCTGGATCAAAAATATCTTCCACCACAACAATTTTTGGCTTTGGATAATAGTTGAATTCCGTAGCAGAAGCAATAGTATAAGCGCCCATTTGTTTACCAATTAAGATATCTCCAACCTCCATTTCTGGTAATTCAATATCTTCTGCAACCACATCAATACTGTCGCACGTTGGACCAGCTAATACGCTTGGAAAAAACTCACCCGTTGCTTCAAATTGTTTTAGTGGAGCTATTGGGTATTTAGCGTGGTCAAACATTTGCCCACTAAATCCGCCGTATACACCATCGTCTAAGTAATACCAAGTTCTGGCACCACGCTTAGCTTTGCCTACAACTGAGACAACCTCAATCATAGACGGTGCTGAAATAAAACGACCTGGTTCAGCAAAAATTTCCATGCCTTCTGGTAGCTCAGATAATGCTTCCATAACCGGTACACAAAACTCATCAATTGGCAAAACGTCTTCTTGATAAGAAACCGGAAAACTGCCACCAATATCTAAGAACTTCCAGTTCACGTTATTCATTACCTTAATTGCCGCCACGCTAGCGCGCACAGCATTTACTTGTGTCATAGGTGAAAGTGACTGAGAACCCACATGAAAAGATAAGCCAACGACTTCAATACCATTTGACTGTGCAAACTCTACAATAACGGGTAGTTCTTCTAAAGAACAACCAAATTTACGCGATAAATCCACAACCGCTTGCTTACTTCTAAAACTTACACGCGCAATTAATTCTACTTGCCCTGCGTATGGTATAAATTTTTTAAGTTCTTCAAGGTTATCCACCACAAAACGATTACAACCAAACTCTAAAGCTCGTTTAATCTCTTTGTCTTTTTTAATTGGGTGTGTGTGAATACACTGATTACCCTTAATGCCTAAAGACTCTACTAAATCGACTTCTCCACTGGTTGCCAAGTCAAAATAACTGCCTAGCGACTTTAAACGTTTAATTAATTCAGGATGTGACAAAGCCTTAAGCGCATAAAATAGTTTTACACCAGGCAAGGCCGCTTGTAACGACTTATATTGGTACTCTACTTCACTTAAATCTAGCACCATAAATGGCGTTTCGTGTTTGGCAACTAACTCTTCTAAGCTGGCACGGTCAAACTGTTCCAACACATCTGGGTGGGTCTCTTCAGCAAAATGCTGTTCTAACTCAATATTGTTCATCATTTCAGACAATCCAAAACATATTGCGGTAAGGCAAAACTTGCTTTATGTACCGCAGGGGTATAAAAACGAGTAGAAAGATTGGCCGCTTGGTAGCGTGTTTCAATAGTTTCTAACGAAACATTTTTAAGGGCTAAGTTGTCGGTAGCCCAGGCAAATGTCATAATCCCACCAACATAAGTTGGCACCGCACCACTGTAAAAACTGGCTTCAGTAAACAGCGGTGATAAACGCTGGTAAGTTGTCGCTACTTCTTCGGTTTGCAAAAAGCTCACGCCGTTTTGGGCAACAAACACGCCACCTTCATTTAGACAATTTTTTATCCCTTGGTAAAAACGTGAAGTAAATAAAACTTCGCCAGGCCCAACAGGGTCTGTTGAATCAGAAATAATCACATCAAATTTTTCAGTGCACTGGTTAACAAAGTCCACGCCATCAGCAATCACAATATTGGCTTTAGGGTTGTTAAATGCGCCCGCAGAATGATTTGGTAAATACTGAACACACATATCTATCACTTGCTGATCAATCTCTACCTGCGTAACTGATTCAACCATCTCGTGCTTTAATACTTCACGCAAAATACCGCCATCACCACCGCCAATAATTAATACTTTTTTGGCGTGACCATGTGCCAACATAGGCACATGAACCATCATTTCGTGATATATAAATTCGTCTTTTTCAGTGGTTTGAATCACGCCATCTAGCGCCATTACCGTACCCCATTGGCCATTATTAAAAATAACCAAATGTTGATGATCGGTATTTACTTCAAACAACACTTCATCAATTACAAATTGCTGCCCCCAAGTTGGGTATAAGGTTTCTAGATAACTTTTACTCATGCGATAGCCAACTCATGTTCAACCACTTCACCGCGTAAAATAGTATCCACCTTAATTTCATTTGGATTAAAGGCCGCTTTTAATACATCAATGGCTTTTTCTGGTTGTGCATCACCACACATAAACACATCAAATGCCGCATAGTTACGTTCTGGCCAAGAATGCACACTAATGTGAGATTCAGCCAATACCGCCACACCCGAAATACCGCCATTTGGCGTAAAATGGTGTAAATGAATATGTAACAAAGTCGCTTTTGCTTTTTCTACGGCGGCTCTTAACGATTTTTCCATCAATCCAAGGTTATCGAGCTCAGTTGCTCCCCAAAAATCAACAATTAAGTGCGTACCCGCAAAGGTTTTACCGTCACGGCAAATAAAGTGATCTTGAGTTTGGTCCACAACCGCTTGATCATGGGTTGGCCAAGAATCATCGATGACTGTGGTTTTTTCAATTACTTCAAAATGGTCGTTACTCGTGACCAGAACGTTTTCTGAATTTGGCATTTTTAGATTACCTTATAAAACACCCGAACAAGGCCGTTGCGGATGAATGATTAATAATAGGGACTAGAAGCTAGTTACCCAATAGTTCACAAACAAAGGCTAGTTTGCGAACCCCAACCACGTAGCTTTATCTACGTGAGGTGTTAACCATTTTTCTTTCTGTTGCCGTCAGCAAAACGCTGAAGGTTTCTGTGTGAAAAAGGAAGAGCGTATTATTCGTTATTTTTTAAATAAAGCAAGCAATTTTTTTCATTTTTTTCACCTAATCAATTATCTCCCCATCTTATTGATATACAAGGTAATACCTTGAATATAAAAATAGCGTTTTTGTGCATATTTTGATTGCTCTAACCTAAAAATAGGCGCATAATTTCGCCCCCTTCATTTTGAGCATTACTCTATTGAATTTTACGACTGAAAATATAACAACACTTATAGACAATTTAGTTGAGTACGGCTGGTATGAATGGCCTAATGCCATCTCTCACTCTATGTGTGAATGCTTACTTGCTGAAATTGAAACCTATGATGAACTCGGTGCTTTACAACGTGCTGGTATTGGGCGAGGTGAGCAACATCAGCTAAATAATAAGGTGCGTACAGATGAAATAAAATGGCTAGATGGGCGCTCTGAATCTCAGTTGCAATATTTTGAAGCCATGCAACAACTGCAAACCGAAATGAATCGTGCTCTGTTTTTAGGGCTGTTTGAATACGAATGCCATTATGCACTTTATCCCGTAGGCGGCTTTTATAAAACACACCGTGACAGCTTTAAAGGGCAAGCGAACCGAATGGTAACCACCGTATTGTACTTAAACCCTGACTGGCAAGACAATTGGGGAGGTGAATTGGTGTTGTATAACGATAATCAAACCGAACAAACCGCTAAAATAAAACCCGAAATGGGCAAAATGGTTGTTTTTATGAGCGAGCAAATACCGCATGAAGTTTTGCCTACTCATCAACCTAGAGCCAGTGTAGCCGGTTGGTTTAGACTCAACACCACAACCGCCGTTACCATTGACCCGCCACTTTAGTTTTGGATGTTGAATGTTGAATGTTGAGTGTTTGAATTGAACCACGAAGACACGAAGGCACGAAGATTTATAGCCACTTAAAACTGTAACCTATACTTTTATTAGCCAAAGTATCATAAGTATTTATTTAACAAACCTAAATAACCTATAACCGAATGTAGCAGATATTAAATTTTAAATTTCTTCGTGCCTTCTCGGCGCTACAGCCGAGTTCTTCGTTTCGTGGTTAATATTCTTTTAAAGCCAACAACATATTTAGTTCGGTTAATGGTTAACGACACCAAATATACCTAATAAACTCATCACTACTTCAGCCACAATCAGCCAAATAATAATCCACTCTAAAAAAGAGCTGTGTTTGTGGTTGTATAAATCCATCATCATACTAATATCTTCTTTAAGCGTATTCAGTTTGTAACTTAACACCTCAAAACGATCATTTAGCTCTAACGCTTCTGCCAAACGATTATATAAACGTTCATAATTTTCATTATCCCAAAGCACATTGGGCTTATCTAATAGACGTAAGTCTAAAACCATATCGTGCCTTAATAAGCTAATTTCTTCGGCATAATCGGCAAATTTATGGCGTTTCATCCAAGCTAAACGGCCCGAATCATTCACCATATCTCGACCTTTACTGAAGTAACGGTTTACTTTATTTTCAAAGCGTTCTAATCCCACACTTTGGGAAACGACTAAAGCGACAATCATTAACGGCCATAAACTAAACTCGGCTAATTCAATCAAATCATTAGACACAGCAGAACCTTGGTTTACATCGGATTTTTGTTTAATTAAATAATCTTGATGCAATACCGTTTCTTTAAAATTCTTGGCATTTTCAATCCCCAATAAAGACAGGGTTTCCAGCACTTTTTGTTGTGGCCAATTAATAAAGGTTAATACTGAAAACTCAGTAAAAAAAAGATAACGATTCTCCTCTAATTCTGCGTAATAACAAGCTTCAATTCCTTTATTCAATTTTATATTGAGCGTTTCAGAAATTTGTAAGCGTGATAAAACCACAGGCATATTAATAGAGATTAAAGTAAAAGATTGAGCAGACATAAGCTTCCTAAATTCAATGAGGATATTGAACAAAAACTGTCTATGGGAGAGATTCTTGAGACAAAAAAAGCCTGGCAAATTCAAATTTACCAGGCCTGGTCATTTTATAGTAAAAAATAAAAATGCTATATTATTATTTACATATTTACACAAATAATTCGGCTAACTTTTCACCTGGATTTTCCGCACGCATAAAGGCTTCGCCTACCAGGAAACTATTTACGTGATGTTCACGCATTTTTTTCACATCATCAGGTCCTAAAATGCCACTTTCAGTAATGACAATTCGGTCATCTGGGATTTTATCTAACATTTTAATGGTAGTCTCAAGAGAGACATCAAAAGTGTGTAAATCACGGTTGTTAATACCAATCATAGGTAATGGCAAACGTAAGGCACGATCAAGTTCATCTTCATTGTGCACTTCTATTAATACATCCATACCAAGCGTTAAGGCGGTTTGTGTTAGCTCAAACATTTGGGCATCACCAATGGCAGCGGCAATTAATAAAATACAGTCTGCACCAATAACTCGTGCTTCATAGATTTGGTAGTCATCAACAATAAAGTCTTTACGAATAATCGGTAATTCAACCGCTTCTCGTACTTTCATTAAATATTCATTTGAACCTTGAAAGAAATCTTTATCGGTTAATACCGACAAACACGCTGCGCCATTAGCTTGATAACTTTTGGCAATCTCTACTGGGTCAAATGGGTCACGTAACACACCTTTACTGGGTGAGGCTTTTTTGATTTCCGCAATCACGGCAGATTGCCCTGCATCAAGTTTTGCTTGCATTGCATCTGCAAAGCCACGAGTTGGTGTTGTAGCCGCTATCAAGGCTTTTTGTTTCATCTCTCTAAGGGGAATTCGTTCACACCCTTCTTGAATTTCTTCTAGCTTGCGAAATATGATCTTTTTTAAAATGGTTGGTGTACCACTCATAGGATTTTCCTTTGTTCTACGTTTTTTTTAATAACGCATACTTTTAATAACTATTTTTTAATACTCTTTTTTGTAGCAATTTTTTCAACGGGTGCTTCGGCTATACGCCACATAAAGAAAAGTAAAATAATGGCAATGCAAATCAGCATAAGTTGCAACCATGGCCTGCCTATTAATATGGCAATAGAAAGGCTAAACATAAGAACAATTACCCAAGTTGCTCTTACCTTGGTTATTCTTAGCATGGTATGTTCTTGTTCCCATCGTTTAAGATCTTGACCAATCCAACGATTATTAAGCAATGCTTGGTGAAAACGTGGTGAGCTTTTAGCAAAACAAGCCGCTGCCAAAATCATAAAAGGCGTAGTGGGTAATATAGGTAAAACAATTCCGATTAAACCCGTTATAAAACTAAGCACACCTAAAACAAAATACGTGTGGCGTTTTACGGCATGCATCATGTTAAATCACCTTTTACCAGGCCTGTATATTCTCTAATGGGATTTAATCATTTACGCGTTAGAAAACGATTGCGTTTTAGCAATAAACTCATCCATTTTGGCTTGCGCTAAACCGTCTGCAATGACCTGTTTTGCTAAATTTACACCTTCTGAATAAGAATTTGCCAGACCAGTTACATACAATGATGCACCTGAGTTTAAACAGACAATATCTTTTGCTGCTGAATCTGTATTAGCAAATACCGAACATATAATGTCAAGACTCTCTTGCGCTGAAGTGACTGATAATGCTTTTAAGTCAACATGGTTCATTGCATGATCTGCAGGGTCAATTTGCCACTCAGTTACTTCACCATGCTTTAATTCAGCAACATAAGTTTTATCACCAATACTAATTTCATCCAAACCATCTGCAGCATGAACGACCATTACATGATTAGAGCCCAATCTTTGTAGTACTTTAGCAAACAATACCGTTAACGCTTTATCGTACACGCCAATGACCTGAAAAGGGGCTTCTGCTGGATTTGTAAGAGGCCCAAGCATATTAAAAATAGTACGCACACCTAACTCTTTACGCACGCCAATCACATGCTTCATAGCACGGTGATGCGCCTGAGCAAACATAAATCCAACACCTGTTGTATTAATACATTCTGCAACTTGCTCTGGGGTTAAATCCAAGTTTACCCCAGCGGCCTCTAAGACATCCGCGCTCCCCGATTTACTTGAGATTGAACGGTTACCATGCTTTGCAACCGAACCGCCCGCTGCCGCCACCACAAAAGCACAAGCGGTTGATATATTGAAGGTACTCGCACCATCACCACCTGTTCCACAAGTATCAATCAGCTTAGACTTATCTTCTAATTCAACAGGCGTGGCCAAGCTACGCATAACTTGAACCGCAGCCGTAATCTCTTCAAGCGATTCACCTTTCATTCTCAATGCCGTTAGAATGCCAGCAACTTGCGCTGGAGTTGCTTTACCAGACATCAATTTATGCATGACAGATTCCATCTGCTCAGCGTGAAAATCTTGTTTAGCCAATAAGTGTTCTAATGCGGCTGTTAATTCCATGATTTAATCCTTTTAAACAATCTTATTTATGCTGTTCAAGAAAGTTTTTGAGCATTTGATGCCCTTGATTTGTCAAAATTGATTCTGGATGAAACTGCACACCTTCAATGGCAAACTCTTTATGTCGAACGCCCATAATCTCGTCAAATTCGCCATTGGCATCTTGAGTCCAAGCGGTCACTTCTAAACAATCTGGCAAAGTATTTTGGTCAATCACTAAAGAGTGATAACGTGTGGTTTGCACCGGATTCGGCAGGCCTGCAAACATACCTGAATCTTTATGGTAAACCGGTGAGGTTTTACCGTGCATCACTTCTTTGGCACGTACAATATTACCACCAAATGCCTGACCAATACCTTGATGCCCAAGGCACACACCCATAATAGGAATTTTGCCTGCAAAGTGTTTAATCGCTTCAACCGAAATACCCGCTTCAGTTGGTGTACATGGGCCTGGTGAAATCACTAAATATTCAGGGTTTAATGTCTGAATCGTTTCTAAATCTATTTGGTCATTACGATACACTTCAACCTGCTGACCTAATTCACCAAAGTACTGCACAATGTTGTAGGTAAAAGAGTCGTAATTATCAATCATTAATAACATGAGTTTATCCTTATTCAACCGGTAACTAACGGTGACCTGCATCTGGGTTATCGGTTTTCATACCTTCGGTCACAAATTGGGCCGCTCTAAAGATAGCGCGTCCTTTATTCATCGTTTCATCCCATTCTGATTGAGGAACCGAATCGGCCACAATACCTGCGCCAGCTTGTAAAAAAAGCTTATTGTCTTTTATTACAGCGGTACGAATGGCAATGGCCGTATCCATATTGCCATGCCAACCTAAATAACCTACGGCTCCGGCGTAAATACCACGTTTAACGGGTTCAAGTTCATCAATGATTTCCATAGCGCGAACTTTGGGCGCCCCAGAAACCGTACCAGCCGGAAAAGTAGCCCGTAATACATCCATCGCCGTCATTCCAGGCTTGGCTTGCGCGTTAACGTTAGACACAATGTGCATCACGTGAGAATAACGCTCTACCACCATTTTTTCAGTTAAATCGACTGAGCCAACTTGCGCAATACGCCCTACATCATTACGCCCTAAATCAATTAACATTAAATGCTCGGCACACTCTTTAGGGTCGTTTAACAAATCCTGTTCAAGCTCAGCATCTTGCTCAGCCGTTAAACCACGACGACGAGTACCTGCAATAGGTCTAACCGTGACTTGATTGTCCTCTAAACGCACTAAAATCTCTGGCGATGAACCCACAATTTGCATATCGTCTAAATCTATAAAGAACATATACGGTGATGGATTTAAATAACGCAAGGCGCGATATAAATCGATAGGAGAAGCGTTGTAATCTACTGACATTTGTTGAGAGATTACAATTTGCATGGCATCGCCAGATAAAATGTACTCTTTTATTTTTGCCACTGCATCTTTAAACGCTTGTTCACCAAAACTCGATGAAAAATCAGATTCGGTCAAAACCTCTTTGCATGGTAAATCAGCTGGCACATTCATTTGAACACTGAGTTGAGCTTGAATTTCATCTAATCGAATAACGCCATCACTGTAAGCATTTGGGTTAGATAAATCGGCATTTACAATAACGTGAACTTGACCACTTAAGTTATCAAACACCACAAGTTCTTTTGAAACCAATAACTGAATATCAGGCGCCCCAATATCATCTTGTGCTGGCGTGCTATTTTTTAGTCGTTCTTCAACATAACGAACCGTATCGTAACCAAAATAGCCTACCAAACCACCATTAAAAACCGGCATGCCTGGACGCTCATACACTTTAAACTGGTTTTGATACGCTTCTACCCAAGCTAAAGGGTCATCAGCCACTTGTTGCTGTACCACTTCGCCATCACAAATTTCTTTAATTTGATTGCCTGAAATTTCTATTCGAGTACGGCACGGTAAACCAATAATAGAGTAACGCCCCCACTTATCACCGCCCTGTACTGATTCAAATAAATATGAATAAGGGCCTTTAGCTAACTTGTGGTACACACTGAGCGGAGTATCGTAATCCGATAAAACGGTACGCATAACCGGCGCAAAGTTGTAACCTTCTTTGGCTAAATTGGCAAAAAGTTCGTTGCTCATTTTTGATCTGCCTTTGGGTTTGACGAGGTGGATAAAGATTTGTTTTGTTTTCTGTCTAAATATTTAAATAAGATAGCACGCTTAATGCCTGCAAGAGAACAAAATAACGGTCGAAAAATTTCTAGTAACAATGCTTTAATAAAAGCCATTTTGTGCATCCTTATTGTTAATACAAATCTTTCGTATTTTTAGGTTGTTTTAAATTTTACCAGGCCTGGTATTCCCTGTGGTCATCTAAAATCGTATGAACATAGGGTAAAAACAACCAGATAGCCTAAATAAAAATATGAAATAGCAATCAGATTGCCTTGTAGCTTGAGGAAATTCAAGGCAAAGATAAGGACGCTTACAAATGTGAGTGACCGTTCTCTAACGCAGAAGTTGCCAAGCTACGAGGTGAACTGATTGTTACTTGGAGGCCAAGTAGTCTTTAAACTCTAAAAATGAGTCCGCGACAACATCGGGGTTATAGTCACGAATATCTTCACCGTGGTTATAACCATAAGTCATACAGAAAATATGAAAACCTGCAGCACGAGCAGCTTTAACGTCTGAACGTGAATCTCCAATCATTAGTGCGTTTTCTGGCGCAACACCTAATTGTTCTGCTGCATATAAAAGCGGCATTGGGTGTGGTTTTTTCTCTGCGCAAGTATCGCCCGATACAATCACTTCAAAGTAATCAAACAACCCTTTGTCTTTTAACAATGGAATGGTAAATTCTTCTGCTTTATTGGTGACACAAGCCACACGGTAACCTTGCTCTTTAATCCACTCAATACCTTCAATAACACCATCATACACACAGCCGCGCTGTGAGTTATTGTGTTTATAAAGTTCTAAATAAATTGGGTAGGCTTTGTCTTTTAACTCTTGATCTGGCATACCTTCAACTGAGTTGATTAATGCGCGTTCTACCAAACGTTCAACACCATTACCTACCCAGTTACGCACTGCAGCTTCACCGCGAAGAGGCATACCTAGTTGCTTCATCATCTCATCGACGCAATAGGCTAAATCGGGTACGCTGTCGATTAATGTTCCATCTAAATCAAATAAAACAAATCCTGGTTTTAACTTTTCCATATTATTCTCTTTTTATGTCTTTTTGCCTCAAATTTTCTTGAGGATTGCTTTCCCTTAAAACCACAAAACGCCGGCGCCCATTTCTGAGTGGCCAGCGTTCTGGTGAAAAAGCTAAACTTTAAATTTTAGGCTTTTGCTAACTCTTCACGCATTTGCTTAATAACCGTGTCATAACGGTTAGCATCTGAAGCGTTGGCTTTTCCAAAAATACCAGAACCTGATACAAACGTATCGCAACCTGCGGCAGCCACTTCACGAATATTTTCAACTTTAACACCACCATCAATTTCTAAACGAATATCACGGCCAGAAGCGTCGATTAATTTACGTGCTGCTTTTAGTTTTTCTAGTGATTGTGCAATAAATGATTGACCACCAAAACCAGGGTTTACAGACATAATTAAAATCATGTCAATTTTATCCATTACGTGCTCTAGGTGCGATAATGATGTGGCTGGGTTAAAAACTAAACCTGCTTTAAGGCCGGCGTTTTTAATTAAACCTAAATCACCGTCAATGTGCTCAGACGCTTCTGGGTGAAAGGTAATAAAATCAGCACCAGCAGAAGCAAAGTCACCAATAATACGGCTAACAGGCTTAACCATAAGGTGTGCATCAATTGGCGCGTTTACGCCTTCTTTAACCATAAAGTTTTTTAACGATTCGCAAACCAAAGGCCCAATTGTTAAGTTAGGCACATAATGGTTATCCATTACATCAAAATGCACTACATCCGCACCTGCCGCAATGACGTCTTTTACGTCTTTACCTAACTGAGCAAAGTCAGCAGATAAGATTGAAGGAGCAATCCAATTTTCTTGTTTAGCCATGTTTACATACCTTATATCTATAAATGTTTAAAAAATAATTCGTGCATTTTAACAGTATCCATTAAAATGGCAAAAAATCTTTAAGGATAATGCTCCTTATAAAGTGATAAACCAAGGTAAAAACCATGATAGAAGAAGAAAGTTCAGTACATAACGAGTCTTCCCGAACAAAAGATTACTCTTACATGCGTAAACAGCAAAAACGACCAATACATGATCGTATATTAGGCGAAGCCATTCATATCTCTGAATATATTGGTTTATTGGTCATTACTATCGCAACGCTATTTGCTGGAACAGGTGAAGTTATTCACATGATTCAAGTACGAGAAGTCACGTTAGGTGATTTGCTTTTACTCTTTTTATACCTTGAAGTATTAGCCATGGTGGGTATTTACCTTAAGTCTGGTAAATTGCCTATTCGTTTTCCAATTTATATTGCCATTGTTGCCCTAGCTCGTTTATTAATTTTAGACCTAAAATCTTTAAATGAGTGGGAAATGATTGCCATTGGTGGCACCATAACGCTATTGTCTATCGCGGTACTCATTTTACGATATGGTCATTTTAAAATGCCCTACGTATTAAATCGTCGTAAAGATGATTAACAACAAACTTTCGAACTAAACCCCAAATTTACAGGAATGCCTCTATGCAAGCACTTTATGAATCTAGCTTAACAAGCCTACCTCTCATTAATAAAGGTAAAGTTCGAGACATCTATGATATCGATGAAAACCACCTATTAATTGTTACCACAGATAGAATCTCTGCTTACGATGCCATTCTGCCAACGCCAATCCCTGGTAAAGGTCGCATACTGACTGAAACGGCGCAATTTTGGATGAGAAAAATGCAAGACATCTTGCCAAATCAATTAGCAGAAGGTTTAAACCTGGCTGATTACCTAACCCCAGAAGAGTTAAAGCAACTTGATGGGCGTGGCATGATTGTTAAAAAACTTAAACCTTTGCCTGTTGAAGCCATTGTGCGTGGTTATTTGGTCGGTTCGGGGTGGAAAGAGTACAAAAAGACCCAAAGTGTTTGCGGAATAGACTTACCAAAAGGTTTAAAACAAGCCGCTAAATTACCTGAACCTTTATTTACGCCGTCTACCAAGGCTGAACAAGGTGATCATGATGAAAACATTAGCTTTGATCAGCTTGTTACCATTATGGGTAAAGAGAAGTCCAAAGCCGTACGTGATTTAAGTTTAAAACTGTACACCACGGCCGCTGACTTTGCTTTAGAGCGCGGTATTATTATTGCCGATACTAAATTTGAATTTGGTGAGGATTCTGAAGGCACTATCTACTTAATTGATGAAGCCTTAACCCCAGATAGTTCACGTTTTTGGCCCGCGTCAAGTTATAAAGTAGGTAGCAACCCACCAAGTTTTGACAAACAATTTATTCGCGATTATTTAGACAGCCTAGACTGGGATAAAAATCCAGCGACGGGCCCTGAACTGCCTGAAGAAATTGTTATGCAAACTTACGATAAATACCGTGAAGCGCAATCACGCTTAATTGAAAACTTATAACGTTTATATGAAGCCTTTTGTCATGCGAATTTGTGCTTAATATGTCTTTAAAAGCACCTATTGATTCGCCTTTTTTTAAAGCCACCAATGCTTTTACCAGGCCTGGTAAAACCGCGAGTGGTTTTTTTATTACCGGTACAGATACGGATGTGGGTAAAACCTATGCTTCGGGCTGTATTGCTCACACTTTAATAAGTGCGGGCATAAAGGTCATACCGCGCAAACCAATCGCTTCTGGCTGCATAAAACAAAAAGATGGCAGCCTGGTAAGTGGCGACGCTTTATTTTTACAGCAATCTTGCCAATCTATTGAAGCAATCAGTACAATTTGTCCTTATCAGTTTGAGCCCCCTGTTTCTCCACAAGTTGCTATTCAACAAGCAGGATTAACCATTACCACTAATCAATTAGCAACCGCTTGCGGCTTGCCTAAATCGCCCAGTGAAAACACCCTATATTTAGTAGAAGGCGCAGGCGGTTTTTATTCACCACTATGCTCAGACGGTTTAAACCTAGACTTAGCCAAAGCCTTAAACCTACCCGTTATCTTGGTGGTAAAAAATCAGTTAGGCTGTATTAACCACACCCTGCTCACATTAAATGCCATTGAACAAGCCGGGCTACAAACATTGTGTATTGTGCAAAACTTTATAGACAAAACGAATCATCTTAACGGTATAGAAAACTGGACAGACATTCCTATCTTCCAATTACCTACTGATAAAAATCAAGCCATTAAAAAAATTTCTGGATTCTTTTCATTAATATCTTAAAGCTAAAAAAGATTCTCTAAACTAAGTGAAATTAATAAGCTCTAATGTTTTTGTCTTTTCATCATTTTTTTTCTAATATACACGGCCAATTACAAAATACCTTACAACATATAAAAAAACAAAGGATGCTCCATGAAACTCGAAACCATTGCTATACATGCTGGCTATACCGCCGAAGAAACCACTAAATCGGCTGCCGTACCAATTTATCAAACAACTTCTTACGCATTTAATGATGCACAACATGCCGCTGATTTATTTGATTTAAAGGTACCTGGTAATATCTATTCTAGAATGATGAACCCAACTAATTCGGTTTTAGAAACTCGTGTTGCAGCAATGGAAGGTGGTGTTGCGGCATTAGCAGTATCTACAGGTATGTCTGCCATTACTTACACTTTGCAAACCATTGCTGAAGCAGGCGATAACTTTTTAAGCGCCAGCGAACTTTATGGTGGAACCTATAATTTATTTGCCCACACTTTGCCACGTCAAGGTCTTGAAACACGCTTCTTTAATAAAGATGCTACCAATGATGAAATTAGCGCTCTAATCGATAACAAAACCAAAGCGATCTACTGTGAAACCATTGGTAACCCTTCTGGTGGTATTGCTGATGTTGCGCGTTTAGCAGACATTGCACACTCACACGGTATTCCATTAATTGTGGATAGCACCGTGGCAACGCCAGTGCTTTGGAAACCGATTGATGATGGTGCGGATATTGTGATTCATGCTGCCACAAAATACATAGGTGGTCACGGCACAACCCTAGGTGGTGTTATTGTTGATTCAGGTAAATTCCCTTGGGCAGAACATGCAGATCGTTTTCCACTATTAAGCACGCCTGACGTTTCTTATCACGGTGTAACCTATACAGATGACTTTGGTGCTGCGGCCTTTATTGCACGTTGTCGTGTAGTGCCATTACGTAATATGGGTGCAGCCTTATCGGCGCAAAGTTCTTTTCAACTAATGCAAGGTTTAGAAACACTAGCATTACGTATGGAACGCACTTGTGAAAACACCCAAAAAGTTGCGGAATGGTTAGAAAATCATGACCTGGTTTCATGGGTAAATTACGCGGGATTACCAAGCCATAAAGACCACGCTTTAGCCAAAAAATACATGAACGGTAAAGCCTCAGGTATTCTAAGTTTTGGTCTAAAAGCTGGGCGTAAAGGCACAATTAAGTTCTATGATGCGCTTAAATTAATCATTCGTTTAGTCAATATTGGTGATTGCAAAACTCTAGCCAGTATTCCTGCCGAAACCACTCACAGACAGTTAAATGCCGAAGAGTTAAAATCAGCGGGTGTCACAGAAGACATGGTGCGTTTATCTATAGGAATTGAACATATAGACGACATTTTAGAAGACCTAGAACAGGCTTTAAAAGCATCCGTTTGATTTTGAATGTTTGATTCTATTTTACCCTATGCTCACACCATTTTAGATGGCCATAGAGCATACCAGGCCTGGTAATTTTTGTTTTACCCTATTGCCCACACCATTTTAAATGGTCACAGGGCATACCAGGCCTGGTAATTTAAAACCTTTAACCCTGCGCTGTTTTTTGCCACAATAATACAGACCTATTCTGAATAAAACCAAAACAAACACCATTTCATTATTTACCCGATTACACAATTAGCCCCCAGAGATTAAAGATGACACCAGGCCTGCTAACTTGTAAAATCACTGATTTATATGATTCATTCCGCCTGTCAGCCAGTGAGAAAACCTTTGCAAGAATCAAACCGTATTGAATTTAAACGTCAATTAACCAGTGGCCTAGAAAAAGAGGTTATTGCTTTTTTGAACTCGCCTCACGGCGGTGAAATTTATATAGGTGTGGATGACAAGTCTCAACAAGCCATAAAATTAGATGATTTAGACAGTCTGCAACTCAAAATCAAAGACCGTTTAAAACACAATGTTTCGCCATCTGCTTTAGGGTTGTTTGATGTTTTTGTTACAGATTGGCAAGGCACAAATATTATCAAAATCGTCATAGCGAGTGGTTCTGCAAAACCTTACTATCTAACGAAATATGGCATGGCACCTAAAGGCTGCTTTTTGCGAATTGGTTCCGCGTCCGAACCTATGCCAGAGCAAATGATTTCTAAACTGTTTGCCACTCGCACCCGCAACTCTATTGGCAATATTCGTTCTCAATATCAAGATTTAACCTTTGAGCAGCTTAAAATATACTATGAAGCCGTTGGTTTGCCACTTAATCAGCACTTTGCTAAAAACTTAGAGCTGCTTACCGAAGACGGTAAATACAACTACGCGGCTTATTTACTTGCCGATCAAAATGGTAACTCAATCAAAGTAGCCAAATATGCGGGTACAGATCGTATTGATTTAATTGAAAACGAAGAGTACGGTTACTGCTGTTTAATTAAAGCCACCAAAGCCGTTCTAGATAAAATTAAAATAGAAAATCGTACCTTTACCCAAATCACTTCAACCACCCGCAAACAACGACAAATGCTTAATGACATTGCGGTACGAGAAGCCGTGATTAATGCCATTGTACACAACGATTACACACGAGAAGCCCCGCCTAAATTTGAATTTTTTAGCGACCGATTAGAAATCACCTCAACAGGTGCATTGCCCGAAGGCATGGATAAAGACGATTTTTTTAGTGGCATCTCACACCCACAAAACAAAGTCTTAATGCGTGTATTTAGAGATTTAGAAATGGTCGAGCACCTAGGTTCTGGCGTGCCGAGAATCTTGCAACACTATTCTAAAGACAGTTATGTTTTCCTAAGCAACTTCACGCGAATAGTGCTGCCCTATGCAGAAGGCTTTATAGAATCACTGACTAAAAATGAACCAGCTACCCCACAAACTACCGGACAAGTATTGGGTAGCACTACCCAAGAAACTACCCAAGAAACTACCCAAGAAACTACCCAAGAAAATGAACAAGGTAGTGAACCAAGTACACAAGAAATAATTCTTCAACTTCTTGTTAAAAATCCAAACCTCACTAGAAACCAACTTGCAGAAAACTTAAACATCACGGCAGATGGTGTGAAGTACCATCTTCAAAAACTCAAGCAGCAAAATAAAATTATGCGAGTGGGTTCAACCAAAGCAGGGCATTGGAAAGTGAAGGATTAAACGTGGCAAGTTTTGAACAAGAGTCTGAAAATTTAATTTGGTATTTGAATGAATGGACTTGGCAGCTTGAAACGTTAAAAGTTGATCATCTCGAGTATTATGGTTTACCGTTAGAATCTGTAAATTTATTGAATGTATTAATTGAGGATACCAAGGCTTTACCTGAAAATGATGAGGAAGGGGTCTACCCAAGTCGTGAATTAATAGAATGGTTTATTGATTTAGTTGATAAAAGCCATTCATGGCAAGAAATTGAAGATGTACTTCGTCAAAAATTAATTGATAGCTGTAAAATAACTGGCTAAACCAAGCAAACTGGAAAGTTGAAATGAAACCTGTAGAAAATAATGTAATAGAACAAGAATCCATACAAGAACGTAACTTAGAAATATTGCTAAAAAACTTTCCAGGGGTTGTCTCAACGGGTGAAGATGGTGAACTAGTAATTAATGCCGAGAAGCTTAAACTGGCCTTAGATCCCAAAGCACGCATTGAAGAAAACGGTTATGAGCTAAATTGGGTGGGTAAAAAAGAAGCCTACCATCAAGCCTATGCCAAACAAGCCAAAATATTGCAGCCACTAACAGATGACAGCAAACTCAATGACAGCAATGACTTTTTAGCGGATACGACCGAAAACATCTTGATTAAAGGCGATAACTTAGAGGCCTTAAAACTCCTTAAAGCTAGTTACTTTGAGCAGATAAAAATGATTTATATTGATCCGCCATATAACACAAAATCGGAAAACTTTATCTATCGCGATAACTTTACGGATTCTGAAGAAGCGATTCTGGATGAACTGGGTTATAGCACGGAATACAAAGACTACATTGAAAATATCCAAGGCGCACGCACCCATAGCGGCTGGCTGAGTTTTATGTTTCCGCGCTTATTGCTGGCACGCGATTTACTCAAAGAAGACGGCGTAATTTTTATTTCGATTGACGACAATGAACAAGCCAATTTAAAACTGCTATGTGATGAAGTGTTTGGGGAAGCAAATTTTGTTGCCAATATTGTTTGGCAAAAGAAATATTCAGTATCTAATGATGATCCAGGAATAGCAGCAATGCATGACTACATTTTGGTTTATCAGAAATCAGATAAGTTTTCTCGAAACCTATTGCCTAGAACAGAAAAACAACAAGAACGCTACACTAATCCTGATAATGATCCTCGTGGTGTCTGGACATCTGGTGAATACGTCAGCAGTAAATCTAAAGCAGAAAGACCAACGCTTTGGTATGCAATTAAACACCCTATTACAGGTAAAGAAATTTGGCCCGATGAAAATGCTGTTTGGCGTTATACGCAAGAAAAACATTTGGAGCTAGAAAACGATAATAGACTTTACTGGGGAAAAGATTTTAATTTCTCTAAACCTCGTCTAAAAAGATTTTTGGCTGAAATCCAAGATGGAGTAGTCCCGTCTACTTGGTGGGATTTTACTCAAGCTGGACATAACGATGCTGGCCAAAAAGAAACTGCGGCAATTTTAGAAAAAAAAGTTTTTAGCACGCCCAAGCCCTTAAAGCTGTTGAAGAGGATTATTCATATTAGTAATTCAAAAAATGACGTTATCCTAGATTTCTTCGCGGGCTCAGGAACAACTGGTCAAGCGGTCATGGATTTAAATACTGAAGATGGCGGCAACCGTAAATTTATTTTGGTGCAATTACCAGAAGTGATTGATCCAAAAAAACAAACTAGTGCCTATGAATTTGTGACCGAAGAACTTGGCAAAACAGAAGCGACCATTTTTGAAATTACCGCCGAACGCTTGCGCCGTGCGGGTGACAAAGTCAAAAAAGATCATGCCGATAAAGAAGGTATAGAAAATCTTGATATTGGTTTTAAGGCCTTTGAAATTAAAGATGATCCGTTACAACAGTTCTATAAACCTTTACATGAAGTTACGGCTAATGACTTAGAACAACTTGAAATGGCTCTTTCTCATGATAGTGTTGAAACCAGTTTAAATACTATTTTAGTGAATTTATTATTGGCTGAAAAGTTACCGCTTTCTACCCCTATAATCACCTTAAACGAGGGTGCCTTATACCAAGCCGATAACGTGTTGTTGGTTATTAATGCAGTTGATTTGGCAGAAATTAAATTGCACCTAGAGGTTTCACCAGGCCTGCCTAAAATTGAATATATCTCTGTTTATTCCCCCAATATTACCCATGAAACCCGAGATCAGTTTAATCAAGAGTTGATCCCAGCCATACAACAGATGGGATTAGATATTGCCCGATTGCGTTTTAGAGGGTAGAGGTATGTCAAAAAAGACCGCTTTAAAATTGCAATTTGAACGTCTAGATTATCAAGATCAAGCCGTGTCTGCTGTTTGTGATGTGTTTAAAGATATATCGTTTGTATCAGCCAAATACCCAGAGAGTAACCCGAGCTTTAATTTGAGCAACGCAGCTCAACGCACTTTATTACAAAGCAATATAAAAGCGATTCGAGAGCAGCATAATGTCATTGAAGGTGAAGTTAAGGTTGGTCATCAATTAACCTTAGATATTTTGATGGAAACAGGTACGGGTAAAACGTTTACCTTTATTGAAACGATTTATCGTCTAAATCAACTGTATGGCTTGTCTAAGTTTTTAATTTTGGTTCCAAGTACAGCGATACGTCAAGGTGCCGTTAAGAACTTACAAATTACGAAAGAATTTTTTCAGAAAACCTATGAAAAAAACCTAGCGGTTTTCAGCTATACACCCGAAACGGTTTTTCGCTTTTGCAATGCCTCTAGTGAAAATATCTCGGTAATGATTTCAACTTACCAGTCTTTTAATAAAGCGAGTAATGTCATTCATAAAAAAGCGGTAGAGCAAGGTTTGATTGGTAAGGCCACCAGTTACATTGATGCTATTGCGGCTTTAAAACCCGTAATTATTATTGACGAACCACACCGTTTTGAAGGCAAAAAGACCGCAGAAAATATTGAAAAATTTAGACCGTTGTTTACCGTGCGTTATGGAGCTACTTTTAAAGAAAACCAACAAAAACAGAAGTTTCAAAACCTACTTTACACACTGGATAGTATTACCGCCTTTAAAAAAGGTTTGGTTAAAAGTATTACGGTAGACACCATTGGTAGTGAACAAGTCGATGCGCACTCATTAGCTTTAATAGACGTTAAAGGTGCAAAGCAAGCAGACTATCAAGCCAAAATAAAATATAAAGATATTGCAGGTAAAAACCAACAAGTCACCCTAGAAAAAGGCGACAACTTAGGAAAAAAAGTTGAGATTGATTACCTAAGTGGTTATGTGGTGGACAAAATCACCAAAAGTGAAGCCATTTTTACCAATGGCTTTAGTCTGCCGCTGGGTGAAGAAAATGCGACTTCTTACGGTATGTTATTGGATGGCATGCAAACCGAGATTATTAGACAAACGATTGAAACGCATTTTGAACGTGAAGAAGAATTGTTTATTCAAGGTATTAAATCCTTAACGCTGTTTTTTATTGACTCGGTAAGTAAGTATTTATTAGACAGTGGCGAACCCGGCGAGTTGATTACAAAGTTTGAGAAACTGTATGCTAAAAAACTGTCTGAAGTGTTAAAAACAGACAATTTAGATGCTAACTATCGGGCTTATTTAGAACGCACTCAAAAAAATATTGGCGAAGTACATCAAGGTTATTTTTCTAAGTCTAATAAAGATAAAGACCTTGAAACGCAAATTGATTTAATTCTCAATAAAAAAGAGGAGTTACTTTCGTTTAATACGGATTTACGTTTTATCTTTTCGATGTGGGCATTGCAAGAGGGGTGGGATAACCCTAATATTTTTACCCTTTGTAAATTAGCGCCAAGTAATTCAAAAATCACTAAGTTGCAGCAGATTGGACGTGGTTTACGTTTGGCGGTGAACCAATACGGTGAACGCATTACGTTAGAGCATGAAGCATTTGATCAGGTCAATGAACTGAATGTGATTGTGCCTTCTACAGAGGGAAACTTTGTAGAATCGATTCAAAATGAAATTGCGCAAAACAGCTTAAAGATGCAAGGACTTATTTTTGAAGCTGATTTATTGATTGACCTAAAAATCGCCCCCAATATTCGACAAGCACAGGCGTTGGTTGATATTTTAGAAGACAATGAAATTGTTGAATTAGATGATGACGATAAGGCACATATTGTTGCAGATAAAACCATATTTACCAATAAATGGCCAACGATTCAGACTGAAATTGAAGCACATAAGCGCATTAAAGTACCTAATTTAAAAGGCTTGGCTGAATTCTTTAAAGAGGTGTATTTAGCTGAAACTAAGGTTACATCAAAGTCTAAAGCAAAAAGAGCCCCGAAATTAATAAAAGTGAACGCAAATAAATATAACCAGCACTTTAAAACTTTGTGGGACAACCTAAATCGTGATGCAGAACTTAAATATGATTTGAATTCAGATGAGTTCATTCAAATCGTTAACCAAGCTATTGCCAGTGAATTCAAAGTTCAAAAAATTCAAATTAAAACCACACGCCATAAAGAAGTTGAAAATGTAGTACAAGAAGATGTAACCAGTGCTTATACGGCTGTTCAATATCATTCTGTATTTAGTTTATATGAGTTTGTAAAAGCGTTAGCCAATGCAACTAGATTAAGCTACAAAACAATAGCCATCATTTTAAAGGTTATGCCTGCCGAACAGTTTGCAATGATTGCCAATAATGAAAACCAAGCTTTATTGGATTTAAAAACTATTATTTTAAATGAGCTGTATGCGTTAATCGTTAATAAAATAAGTTACGAAATAAAAGAAATTCGTACTAAAGCAACCAGTTTAACCAGGGCTGATGGCATTGTTTTAGACTGGATTAATAAGGGTGCATGTGGTCGCATGGATCATGATATTAGTGCTAAGAAAACGCTTCTTGAAAAATCTCTCTATGATGAAAATTTTATTGAAATTGATAGTGATATTGAAGGTGTGACGATTGATGAATCCACTGATAACAGCATTACCGTGTTTGCCAAATTGCCTAGGATCAAAATCCCTGTACCTAATGGAACTTATAGCCCTGATTTTGGTTACGTTGTGAATAGCAATAATGGTAAGACACTATATTTGGTCGTTGAGGCAAAAGGTTATCCTACTGAAGCAAAAATTTCTGATGACGAAAAAATTAAAATTGCCGCAGCTAAACAGTTTTTTAATGCTTTAAAAGCGAAAAAAACAGGCATCGAAATTCATTACAAAACTAAAATTAACAACCAAGAACTAGCTGATCTATTAGGTGAAATTAATGAATACCTCGAATAAAAATACAACAGACTATTGAGCAATTGACGACATTTTAGAAGACTTAGAATAAGCCTTAAAAGCATCTATTTAAATAGAAAAAGTTGATTTACCCTATGCCCACACCCTTTTAAAGGGTCGCTGAGCATACCAGGCCTGGTAATTATTTTATGAACCACTAAGTCACAAAGACACCAAGTTTTTTAAAGTAACCAGGCCTGGTAATTTTAGTTTTAAAAAAGTTTAAAGCACTCCAGATTCTAATACTGGCGTCACCAGATAGTTACAATCGACTCTTGGATGCTCTTCTTTAAGATACGCCAAAATATCTGCATACTCTTCTTGAGTGGTGATAATTTCAACTTGCACCTTTGCCAAATACCCCGCCACTTGCTCCTTAGTTTCCTCAAAATTATGTTGATTGCTATATGAACGAATTGATAATGTTTTAAAGTCAATTTGTTGTTTTTTATAGATCAATAGACTGTCTGCAACGGTTGCAAAAACACCTTCATCTATTACGAGCTTTATTAATACGCCTGACATATTAGGCTCCTTTCTTTAAATAGTTTAGTCTTGTACCTTGTCCAAATAGGCGATAAAAGATAGGTAAAATCAACAGCGTTAAGGCGGTTGATGAAATTAACCCACCAATAACCACAATCGCTAATGGGCGTTGAATCTCTGAACCTGGCCCAGTTGCAAATACCAATGGCACTAAGCCTAACGCTGCAATACTGGCTGTCATTAATACAGGTCTTAATCGTCGCATCGCTCCTTCGGTAACCACCTCAGTAATTGACATACCTGATGCGGCTAATTGATTAAAGTAAGAGATCATAACCACCCCGTTCAGTACCGCAATACCTAACAAGGCAATAAAGCCAACTGAGGCGGGTACCGATAGATATTCACCGGTTATCCACAGGGCAGTAATACCACCAATTAGAGCAAATGGTACATTGGTTAAAATCATGGCCGCTTGTGGAACGGATTTAAAGGTACTGAATAAAATGATAAATATTAGAATCAAAGCAATCGGTACTACTACGGCTAATTTAGCGGCGGCACGTTGTTGGTTTTCAAACTTACCACCCCATTCAAAATAGTAACCTGCTGGGATATCCATTTTGGCGGCTTTTAATTTGGCTTCTTCTACAAAACCAACTAAATCGCGCCCTTTTACATTGGAAACCACTACCGCAAAGCGTTTGCTTTGTTCTCGTTGAATAGAGACAGGGCCTTCTACTTCTTTAGCATTAACCAGCTGGCTAAGTAAAACAGTTTGGCCGTTTTCTAAGGCAATCGGTTGTTGCAACATTTCTTGTTTAGACGATTTATACGATTCTGGCGCTCTTACCATTAATGGAATTCGACGAATACCTTGATACAAAATACCCGCTTCTAAACCGTTAATTTGCGCACGTAAAATCGCTTGTACATCATTAACGCTTAAGCCAAATTTAGCTGCCATTTGTTTGTTAATATCTAACTGCAAATAACGCAAACCTTCATTGGTTGGGGTAAATACATCTTCTGCCCCCTTAATAGAACTTACAGTTTCTACCATCTTTTTAGCGACTTCATTCAGTTGCACAGGATCGTCTCCAAAAATCTTAATGGCTACATCACCACGCGCACCGGTTAACATTTCGTCAACACGCATTTGAATCGGTTGCGTAAAGGCAAAGTTAACGCCAGGAAAGTGTTTTTCTAATCCTGTACGAATATCATCAATTAACTCTTCTTTGCTGGCCATTCGCCATTCTTCTTTCGGTTTTAGCAGTAAAAAACTGTCGGTATCATTTAAACCCATTGGATCCATACCCAATTCATCTGAGCCAACACGTGCCACAATACGGCTAATTTCTGGTATGTTTTTTAACAAGTATTTTTGTACTTGCTTATCCATATTTACCGTTTCTTTTAGACTAATTGCAGGCAGTTTTTCTATTTGCATAACAATGTAGCCTTCGTCCATTTGTGGAATAAACGTTTTACCTACTTGAGTATAAATACCGCCTGCAAACACCAGGCCTAGTAAAGCGATACCAATCACTTTTTTACTGTTATTTAAACTCCAATTTAATACAGGGCGATAAAGCTTGAGCAACTTTTCAATTAACCACGGTTCTTTATGACTTGGTTTGCCCAACATAAATGAGGCTAAGGTTGGGATAATAGTTAATGACAGTAGCAACGCACTACCTAATGCAAAGATAATCGTTAAGGCAACAGGTACAAATAATTTACCTTCTAAACCTTCTAGGGTTAATAACGGTAAAAACACCGTCATAATAATTAAAATACCCGAGATGACAGGTACAGAAACTTCTTGCACCGCTCTGTAAATAATGTGTAATTTTGGCAGGCCTGCCTTATCTTTCTCTTGATGAGTAACAATGTTTTCGACCACCACCACCGCGGCATCAACCAACATACCAATGGCGATGGTTAACCCACCTAATGACATTAAGTTGGCAGACAAGCCAAATTGATTCATTAAAATAAAGGTTAGCAATGCCGCTAAAGGTAAAATTAGGGCAACCGTTAAGGCGGCACGTAAATTACCTAAAAAGATAAATAATACCAATACAACTAAAACAACTGCTTCGGTTAAAGCGCCAGATACCGTTTCAATCGCTTGTGATATTAAGTCCTTACGGTTATAAAACACATGTAAAGAGATACCTTGTGGTAAAGCTCGTTCAATATCCGCTAAACGCGCTTCAATACCCGATACAACATCACGAGCATTAGCACCTTTAAGCGCCATAACTAAACCTTCTACCGCCTCTTGTCCATTTTGTGTAACCGCACCATTTCGGTATAGAGAGTCAACTTCTACCTTGGCTAAATCTTTAACATAAATAGGACGACCGCCTGAGTTATCAACAATAATATTTTCAATGTCATTAATATTGGTTAAGTTTCCTAAGGTTCGTACTAATAGAACTTCTTCACCTTGATTGACTCGGCCGGCACCATCATTTTGGTTATTTGTTTCTACGGCTTTAATTAAACGAGCCAGCGAGATTTTATAAGTACTGAGTTTAGTAAAGTTAGGCTTAACAGCAAACACTCGTACATCCCCGCCTAAGGCATTTACATCTGCCACACCAGGTACTGAACGTAAAGCTGGGCGAATAACCCAATCCAATAAATCTCGTTTTTCCATATTATTTAGGGTATTACCATCTATGGTAAACATAAAAATATCACTTAATGGTGTCGATAACGGCGCCATGCCACCCGTTACCCCATTAGGTAAATTTACCCCATTTAAACGTTCTGCAACCAACTGTCTGGCCCAATAAATATCAGTACCTTCTGCAAAGTTTAAGGTAACATCGGCTATGGCATATTTGGCTAACGAACGTAATAAGGTTTCTTTTGGAATACCCAGTAACTCTTGCTCTAACGGCGCAATAACACGCTGTTCAACCTCAGTAGGAGTCATGCCTGGTGCTTTAAAAATCATTTTTACCTGTACGGGTGAAACATCTGGAAAGGCATCAATAGGTGTTTTTTGAAACGCCATCCATCCACCTGATACCAATGCAAAGATAACCAACAATACAAAAATACGCTGGGTTAAGAAAAACTGTATTAAACGATTCATCTTTATTCTCCACCCTCTTCAGCCATTAGGTTGCTTTTAAGGCTTGACGCACCATGCACAATTACCTTACTCTGCGCAGTCAGCTCATGTTCATGAATAGGTTGAACAAATAATTGGCCACCATAAGTTTGCAAAACGGTTACCGCAACGGCTTTAATTTTTTGCTGATTTTGTACAAAAATAATGTCTTGATTATTAATGGTCGTTAAGGCATTCATCTCAGTTTGAAAAGCAGGTTGTGCATATTGAAATTGCACCTGAAATAACTGGCCAGGCTTAATAGCAAAGTCGGCATTGTCAAAAAGAGTATGTACCTCAACCGATTGTGTGGTTGGATTTACAAAGTCAGAAATATGAGAAATTTTTCCAGGTTTATTGAGCGTTGTCGCCTTAACAGACTGACCTTCAACCAAGCCATTAACCTCAGCAACGGGCACTTCTAAATCAATAACAATGGGGTTGGTTTTTGCAATAGAAACCACTGGCGCTTGTGCAACAACACGTTTACCTATTTCAACCTTAACATCATAAATCTCACCGGTTACAGGGGCGGTTAATTCAATTTCTGCTGACTGAATTTGTTGTGTTTTTTCTAAATCAGCAACCAATTTTGCATTCATTCCAATAGACAATAACGCTTGTTTTTGCTGTGATTTAAGTTGAGAAAGCTTTTTAACACTGGCTTCTAATGCTTGTCGTTGCTTGCTTGAAATCGCGCCTGTTTGGCTTAAAGATTTAGCACGTTTTAAAGCAGCTAACTGTGCTTTTAAATCCGCAAGAGTACCAACAAAATCACTTTGCATTTTTTGTAAATCTGCACTGTAAACCGTGGCAATAACATCACCTTGATTCACATGTCCGTGAACATGATGTAAAGCCGTAATTTGACCAGATAATGGCATGGTTACAGCATAACGCTGATTTAACGGCACCATACTTTGTGCCATAAAAGAGCTACTGGGATAAGAAGTAACACGGCTAATCATTTGTGTTTTAATCGCCAGAGCATTCATCTGGTCAGGGGTAAATGTTAAAACAGGTAAAGGTGCACTTTCAGCTGCACTTAACGTTGGTACATAACTCACTGCCGAAAACGCTAATACCAAGGCGGCTGTTAGTTTAGAGAATTTAGAGAATTTAGAGAATGGTGCTAAAGCATCGTTTTGAATTGTTTTTGTATAGACGGTGTTCATTATAAAGAGACTCCTGCAATTTGATTTCGGTTAGCGATAGCTTTAGCCACTTCGATCTGAATAAGGGCTTGTTGTAATTCGCTCGTTAAATATTGTTGTTGTGCATTCACTAAGGTTTGTATATTGCTCTCACCCGCTTTATAAGCTTGCTGAGCAAGTTGTAAGGTTTGTTGAGCCAGTTGCATATCTTGTGAACTAATGGCTAACTTTTTGGTGGCGAGTGTTACAGCTTGTTCGCTTGAATATAATTTGTTTTGCAACTCAATTTGAAAACGTCTTACTTGCGCTTCTTTAGCTAAAACGGCGTTATTCTGTTTAGCCGTTGCTATTTTTTGGCTTGGGTTTGAACCGATGGGGTAGGAAATTTGCGCAAATAAAGAGGCGTTTGAAGACATGGATTTATCTTCTTCTTGAAAACCTCCAACACTTAATACAGGATTATCTTTTTGTGTGACTTTTAGATTTTGTAACTCAGCACGCAAAATAGCTAATTCTGCATTAAGCTTTTTAAGTTCTGGATGCGTGTTGATATCAAAAGGTAGAGCAGATTCTGTTAAAGGAACAGGCAATTCAAGTGAACCAGTCCATAACTCATAACGTTGTTGAATTGAGCTCAACTGAGAACGCATAGCGTACAAATGAGACTCCGCATTTAACAATAACTTTTGAGCCATTAAGGCATCAATTTTTGGTTTTTCACCAAACTTAACCAGTTTATTAATCAGCGTGTATAGGATATTGGCTTGCGCTACCGATTTTTCGGCCAAATCAACTTGAACTTGTGCTTCTTTATACTGCCAAACTAAATCTCGTAGCTGCCCAGATGCTTGCCATTTTAAATAATGCACTTGGTCATTTTTAAGCTCAGTATAGCCTTTTGCTAACTGCGCCTGACTATCCGCTTGACCAGGCAACCATAAAGGAAATTCAGCACCCACCTGCCATTTTTGTTTGTCTAGATTGCCTGTCATTGCATCATTTTCATGCGCAACAATAAGATTAGTATTACCAGCAAACCAACTATTTGCAGCGCTGTTTGCTGTGCGTTCTACTTCATCGTAGCCACTTAATGACATTTGTTCAGGTTGTTTTTGTAAGACGTTTTGTAATAAGGCCGAATAGGTTGCTGCTTGCACAACTTGGGTAGATAGCCCAAATAGGACCAGGCCTGTAAAACTTAAAATTTGGATTTTTTTCATAACACTTTCCTAGAGTCATAGAGAATGATCGCTATTTAATAAAGTGAAACTGAAATGAAACTGAAAATTAGAAAAAAATTAGGTAATTTAATACTGAAAAGTAGAAAAGAGAAAAATTACAACGTGCGTGGTCTAAAAATAATTTGAACTTTCAAGCCTCCTAGGTCCGAATGGTTAAATTGCATATCGCCTGAATAAGCTTCAATTAAATCTTTAACAATAGATAAACCAATGCCGTGACCTGGCATAGTTTCATCGGCTCTAAAACCACGCGTTTGAAGACTGTTTAACAGATCATCACTCACACCTTTACCATCGTCTTCTATCACCAATTTAGAGCTACCGTTTTCTTCTGTCAGACTAAGTACAATAGTCGATTGTGCCCACTTAAATGCATTGTCGAGTAAATTACCTAAAAGCTCAAAGCCATCTTCTTTTTCCATTAAAAGTGACGTTACTTCCGGTATCGCGCAGCGACATTCAATGGTTTTATTGGGATGCAACTGTTTAAGGGTTTTTAATAATTCATCTAAATCACTAGCAAAGTCAAAACGATTATTTAAAGGAGCATCTGAAGCAATGCGAGCCTTTTTTAACTCTCTATCAATTAAGTGATGAATCTTAGACAGTTGTTGCTGCATCTGTTGTTGCACAATTTTAAGATTATCGGGCGAAGGGTCTATTTTGACTTGTTCTAAAAGTTGAAACGCTAAATTTAACGGGGTTTTTAAGCCATGCGATAAATTGGCATTCGATTGTCGTGAGGTTTTAAGCTGTTTAGCCGCTTGTTGCAAAGCGCCTTTTAACGCATCTATTAAAGACTCTACTTCTTTTGGATAAGCGGTACTTTCAAGGGTAAATTGGTTTGTTAATTCTAGCTCTTTAAGTTGTTTTTCTAGCGGTACTAACTGCCCAAACGTACGTTTTAAAATCCATCTCTGCAGTAGGTACATTAACAATAAAGTAATTAAAGCAAGAGTACCAAACATCCAATCAAAATATTTTAAACTTTCTTGGATTGGAGAATGATCTTCGGCCACATAAAGTTGAATAGGAATATTGTTTTTACTGGTAGTGATACCCAGCACTAACAATTTTGAACGTTTGACTGAATTACCTTCTTCTACCAAAGGTCCAAGGGTTTCATACACTTTATTTTGTGTTTCATTGATATTCCACGATTTTAAAAGTAATGGGTATTGATCTAAAGATGGCGATAAAAAGGTTTGGTTACCCACCTTTAAAACAAAATAGTGACCAGAAAGAGGTTGAGAATAAATAGGCTCAATATTCTCAATTTCTAAAGACCAAACACCATTTTTTAAATGTAGATTTTTTATAACGGATTCGGAGTCATGATCTAATCGTGTTAAAACATAATCATCGGCAACTTGATGAATCGTAGTAATAGAAAACCACCAAAATAGAACAAATATCCCTAAAATACTCAAACCTAACAAAACAGAAAGTTGACGTTGCAATGACTTCATATCAATCATTTGCCTTTGTGGGTTTGGCTGATTCTTGAGCGACATTATCATCGCTAAGTGTTAACCGATAACCTTGACCACGTTGGGTTAATATCGCCTCTTTACCTAAGTAACCGCGCAATCTACGAATATAAACTTCTATAATATTAGATTCTTTATCTTCACTGCTGTCTGAGATTTTATCGAGCAAGACTTGTTTAGAAAACACCTGTTTTGGTCGGCTAAAAAAAGCATAGGCTAAGCGATATTCTGTTGCTGTTAAATCTTGTTTTGTTTGATTGATTATGACACTTTTGGATTGAGTATCTAAACAAATAGAATTTACGCCATCAATGTGTTTAGGGTAAAAACAGATGGCATCATTTTTAGGTAAATGACGTTTTAATAGACTTTGTACACGCGCTAAAAGTTCTTCAAAATGAAAAGGCTTACCTAAGTAGTCATCGGCACCTTTTTTTAAACCTTCTACACGTTCTTGCCAACTATTGCGGGCGGTAAGAATTAATATTGGTATGTTAATCTTGGCTTCTCTAAGTTTTTCTAAAACAACCAGGCCTGGTAATTTGGGCAAACCTAAATCAAGAATAATTAAATCATACTGATGCTCCACCCCTAAATAGAGTCCTTGTTCACCATCATAAGCAACATCAACAATGTAATTAAGCGTTTTAAATCGTTGAGTTAGATTTTCAACCAGTAAAGGCTCATCTTCTATCAAAAGTATTTTCATTAGAATTCTTTTGTTTTTTAATCCCGAATAATGACTTTTTCAGCATCCTCAAGATTGTCTACAGTGACATCTAAATTATGTAAACGTCCATCTTTAATATTGTATATAAAACCATGTATCGCTAAAGATTGCCCGTTCTTCCAGGCTTTTTTAACCGCAGGAATATGGCAAATATTTCTGACTTGCTCGGCGACATTCACTTCACACAGCATATCAACTTGTTCTTCTTTTGATAAACCTTCAAACTCACTTTGCATACGAGCTTGGTATTTTCTAATTGGACGAATCCAATGATCAATTAAATCTGGATTTGTTTCATTAAACGAGGCTTCAACACCACCACAACCATAGTGTCCATTCACAATAATGTGTTTTACTTTTAAAATTTCTACTGCATATTGAATAACAGACAGCGCATTCATATCACTGGAATTAACGAGGTTTGCGATATTACGGTGTACAAAAATGGTTCCTGGATCCATCTTCACGAGTTCATTAGCGGGAACTCGGCTATCAGAACAACCTATCCATAAATATTCTGGTTTTTGTTGTAAAGCCAGTCTTCCAAAAAAGCCTGGGCTGGCTTTATTAACTTCGTCAATCCATTCTTGGTTATTCTTAAAAAGTTGATCTAATTCTTCATTGCAATTGCACGATGTGCAAGAGTGATCTGATGAGTGAGGCATTCTCTTTCCTATTCTGTTGTCGATTTTGATTTCTTTGCGAACTTTAAGATAATTAATACGGTGAATATGCCTGCAAAAAACATAAATGCCATGGCTGGCCATAAACTATATAGAATATTCCAACCTTCACTTGCAGGGAGAGTTATACCATCAATCACTTCAGTTAACTGAAACTGTTGGATTGAGCCCGAAAGATAAAACAACAAAATTCCCATAATCGCTAATATAAATATACACATTTATTTGTATCTCTTTTAAATAAAATTATAAATATTGTTGTAAAAAAAATGCCCATAAATAAATTTAGGGCATTTTATAACGTTTATAACTTATTAAGTGGCTGTTTTTTACACCCTCTTATGTCAATTAAAAACTAATCATGATTCTCACCTTTAGAACAACCTATTTGATAAGCCAAAGTTAAAGCTTGTTCTAAGGATAAAGCATCGCCAGTCTGTGAATCGACTCTTTGAGCTATATCTTTAAGCAGCAATTCAGGTGTAATCTTTTGACACTCTGCCGCAAATTCATCCATAGAGATAGGACCGTTTTCTAAAAAACGTGCCACGAATCCTTTTGCAGAAATCACCTCAATAGGGCTACTTTCCATCATGTCAAACAAATATGAGTAGGTATCAACCCCATTACGTTCTGCAATTCTACGCGGCAAACTGTAATAAAACTCGGTCATATTACCTAAATGCAAAGGAAGCTTTATCTCTGCATGATAGTTATGCTCATCACCTTTAAAATAAAAACGCATTTGCACCGTTATTACATTGGTCATTTCTAATAAAATCCTAGTTCAAATAATGCAATAAAATCTAATGAGTTAATTTCATAAATACTTGTGGTAATTGTTCTGGCAATTTATCCACATTATCTATAACCGTATATTGCGTTCCAAAAATATCTTCTACATATTCGTCGGCCTTAGGGTCAAGCGTAATGCAGTATGAATAGATACCCAAACTTTGTAATTCTTCAACGGCTTTATGAGTATCGCGAATTAACATCTGCGGGTCTTTAGTATCAATATCTGCAGGTTCGCCATCGGTTAATACCAATAATAATTTCTTTTCAGCTTCTTGAGCTTCTAAGTAATGCGCGGCATGACGCATAGCCGCGCCCATTCGGGTAGAGAACTTGGCTTCCATAGCACTAATACGCGCTTTAACTTCATCAGTATAACCTTCTGAATACCCTTTAATATGTTGATATCGCACCTCATGGCGAGTGTCAGAACTAAATCCAGCAATAGAGAATTTATCACCTAATTGTTCAACTGTCCAAGCAGTAATCGCTAAGGCTTCTTGAGAAAGTTCTAGCAATGTTTGGCCGGTTTCTTTATTGCGTTCATTTAATGATTGCGATGTGTCTACCAATAACATTACCGCGATATTGCGACTGTCTGTGGTGTGGCTATAATTAATGCGTGGGTCTGGCGCTTGCCCGCTTTTAAAGTCGATAATTGAACGTAATGCCACATCTAAATCAAGCTCTTCACCTTCTTCTTGAAAACGAATACGCTTTTTATTTTGTGGTTTTAGCATTTCAATCATTTTCTTTAAACGCTTGGCTAGGTCACCATGTTTTTCCATTAACCTATCCACTTTATTAGAGCTTGTAGATGGGTGTAAACGTTCATAGACGGTTGCCCAATCAGGACGATAAGTTTCAGAAATATAGTCCCACTCATCATAATGACGTGGTGGCAAACTATCAGCGGTATCCACTACCTTTTCATCACTTTCGTACTCATTAGGTACAATTTCATCGGCTTCATCATATTCTTCATAATGGTGCCAAATGCAGCGATTGTCATCTCGATAACTGACTTCAGTATCGTCAAAGAAAATATCTGGCAAACTGTCCGATGATTGTTTTCTGGCTTTAACATAAAACTTAGTGCCCAACATAGCCATATCTTGGGTGGTTGATTCTTCACCCTTTTCATCCATAATCGCAAAAAATTGTTTACGAAAATCTTCAATTAGCGTGTTAGTAGAATCAAAATTTTCATCTAATAAAGCACGGGATAAACGAGTAGCGCGGTAACGTAAACAAGATTGTTTTGAATCATCACACGCCCCTTTTTCTGGGTATGGATGTAAAGCTAAGAATATTTTTTTAAAGCCAGGGTATTGTTTCATTAACAGGTATTCAACCCGTGAGTCTTCAAAGATTGAAACAAACAGTTGCATATGTGGAGCGAAGTTGTCGGCCATTAATTTACCTGACCAACGTTTATGTGCCATGATATGGGCTAATACCGCTCTATAACGGTCTTTACCACTTATACCATTTTCATCTTCATATACATCAGGAACCGCAATCAAATCGTCATCTAAATATGGGGTAGGTACACGAATTTGATCAAATGCGGTTGAGAAGACTGAAAAAGGTAAATCACATTTCCATAAACAAGATTTCAACATATCCATATGGCGTTCAACATCTTTAAATGTTGTGCCTTGGCGTTCACGTTGAATAATGCTTTTAGCATCATGTGATTCTAAACTAAAATAAGCAACTTGCTCATCAGGCGAGGCTTGATAATTTACCGCGCCATAATGAATAAAGTTACGAATTCCAACTAAACACAAACGTGAAATAAGCTGTGGCATATGCGTTAATAACGCAACCATACCAGGGCTTTCGTGAATAGATTGATGACCATGAATGACCGTTTGAGTTTTATCAACAAACTCATCTAATATAACAAGATATTGTTCTAAATCTTCTACTCGATCAATACGACGACACACATGACCTAACGTGGCCAAAAAAGGAATAAGCGCTTTTTTATTTGGGCTACGAGCCAGTTTATAGGCGTAGTCAGATACCATTTTATTAGTACCCTGACCAAAGTGAGCGGCAATCTCTGGCATAACGTCCATATAAACCAGTACTGGCTCGACACCTTGTCCGATTTTACATAAAAAGTTAGCACCATCTAAATACGCTTGAACCCCTTCTGGGCTCAAATTTTGTACAGCATTTTCTATAAATTCAGGAAAAAGCTCAATCGCCTTTGGAAACTTACACGTAAATTTATGCTGATATTCGGCTAATAATTCTTCATTCATAATATTTCTCTAAATTACCACGAAGGCACGAAGACACGAAGGATAAAAATTTTTAGGAGAGCCTTTCAAACTGAGTAGAGTAACCACGAGACACCCTAAAATTAATTAGGCTAATTAAAACTTCGTGTCTTCGTGTCTTCGTGGTTATATGAATAAGCTATTTTTTTAACCAAATATCATACTAATAGCGTTATCTAGGGTTTCGCGGATATCTGCATCGTCTGTAATTGGGCGCACCATGGCCATTTTGCACGCTTCAATTGGTTCAATACCTTGGTTGATTAGAGTCGCAGCATATACCATTAAACGAGTTGAAATACCTTCGTCAAGACCGTGACCTTTTAGGCTACGAGCCGCTTCACCGATTTTAACAAGTTTATTGGCTGTATCGCGGTCAACATTCCCTTCTTTTTCTAAGATAGTCGCTTCTGCTGAGGCACTGGCGTAATCAAAATCTAAACCACAAAAACGTTGTTTAGTTGACTGCTTAAGATCTTTCATCATGGTTTGGTAACCAGGGTTATATGAAATAACTAATTGAAAATCTTCGTGCGCTTTGATTAACTCACCTTTTTTATCTAATGAAAGTTCACGACGGTGATCTGTTAAGGCGTGAATTACCACCATAGTATCTTGACGTGCTTCAACAATTTCATCTAGGTAACAAATGGCGCCATAACGTGCGGCCATAGTTAATGGTCCATCAACCCAACGTGTGCCGTTAGCATCTAATAGGTAACGACCGACTAAATCGGATGCGGTAATATCTTCGTTACATGAAACGGTAATGATTGGCTTACCTAGTTTCCATGCCATGTGCTCAACAAAACGTGATTTACCACACCCTGTTGGCCCTTTAACCATTACTGGTAAGCGTGATGCATACGCCGCTTGGTATAGTTCTACTTCATTAGATTGAGCATTGTAAAATGGTTCGCTATCGATTCTGTACTGTGAAATATCCATGTCTGTCCCCGTAACATTAATGGTTTATTGAAAAGTCATTTAGCACTGCATTTTCATTGAAAACATAGTCGTAAATAACCTAGTAAATAGATTGGTTTTATATTTTATATTAAAAAAAACCCCTGCCCGAAAGCAGAGGTTTTCAAGTATTCACACTATCTAATTGATAGGCAAAGTTGCTTGATTTGTGATGAGGACTAGGCGGTTAATTACCCCGTAGCGGAGTGTGCATAAAGTACATGAGCAACGGAAGCAATTTACCAACAACGTCATCGCACTAATCAAGCGGCTTTGGCATCAATTATTTGTGAACGCCTAATTTCTCTCTCCAATCTGGGTAGATTTTATCTGCATCACCAGGGAAAGATTCGAACGCACGTGCGAACTCATTATGTTCTTTAGCGTATTCGATAGGATCTGCACCAGACTTCCAGCAATCATATGCTTGCGCAAGTGATTTAGCACCCGCTGCAGGAGAGTCAATGTGACCGTATGCACCACCACCAGAAGTGTTGATTACGTTACCGTGACCTAGGTTTTCGAAGAAACCAGGTAGACGTAGCGCGTTCATACCACCAGAGATAATAGGAGTTGTAGGCTTAGCACCGTTCCATTTTTGGAAGAATGCTGGACCTTGAGCTTCATCACGTTCAATCATGTATGCGATGTTACGGTCGTCAGCACCACCTTCCATCTTACCAAAGCCCATTGTACCCACGTGGATACCAGAAGCACCTTGTAGACGAGACATTTTAGCAAGAACAAATGCAGTATAACCACGTTTTGCAGATGGAGAAGTAATCGCTCCGTGACCTGCACGGTGATAATGTAAGTACTGTGATGCGTAGTTACGACGTGCAGTCGTAATCATACCTGGACCACCAACATAACCATCAACTAAGAAAGCAACTTGTGGTGCGTTTGGACCAAAAGTTTCTAGGATGTAGTCTGCACGGTAGCACATTTCGTGGTGATCGTCTGCAGTGATGTTTGCTGAGAAAAGCTTAGCTTCACCAGTTTCATCTTGCGCACGGTTCATTGCGTCAACAACTAAAGGAATAACTTTTTTCATTGGGCAGAAAGTTTGGTTACCTTGTGGTTCATCGTTTTTGATGAAATCACCACCTAGCCAGAACTGGTATGCTGCGTCAGCAAATGGTTCAGGACGTAGACCTAGTTTAGGCTTGATGATAGTACCAGCGATGTAACCACCGTTCTCTTGTGGACGACCAAGCATTTTCCACATATCAGAAATATCTACTGCTGGGCAGTCAAATAGGTGAACCTTAGATTCTGGAACCCAGAAGTCAAACATTTGAAGGTTTTTAACATCACCCATACCTTGGTTGTTACCAATAGCAAGAGTTAAGAAAGAAACAATCATCGCCTTACCGTCTGTACCGTTACGATCGAAAAGATCGAAAGGGTATGCAACTTTCATGATGCCTTCAGCTTCGTCGATATCATAAACAAGTGCGTCAACACCTTTAGTGAAATCATCTGTAGTACAAACTTCAACGTTTGTTCCTGTTGAAGATTCTGCAGCGATGTGAGCTGCAACTTCTAGGTAACCGAAACCAGCAGCTGGTTCCATAGTGTAAGCCACAAGAATGTGGTTTTGACCTGCAATTAAATCTTCTTCTTTCAAAGACAAGTCAGCATAACGATTCGACTGATCCATTTTCTATACCTCAATTTGTGGGGCTCGCGAAATTAAAATGTGCGGCCCTTCTTTTTTTAGTCAAAACAAATGCAACATATTGAACGTCATTTGCTTTAACCCCGAAACGAGAACCTATTATAAAGAGCTAATGGATAACTTCAAATCAATATTATTGATTAATTAGATAGATAATAGTCTATATTTTGGCGCGCAGAATCCACAAACAGATAAATACATACCTTAAAACTGAGAATCTATAGGAATAAGTCTTTTTACAACAGGGTTCATTTATAATTTTACCAGGCCTGGTAAATATATTCACATAACTATTTATTAATTATTTTTGAAACCTTAGCTGCGGTCATAAACAAGCTTTAGAACGGCGTTTCTAAAGCAATGAACAGTAATATTTCACCATTTTTACTCGTTTAGAATCTTATATAAAAGGTTCATATAGAGAGTTACAGCGATTACTAAAGGTATTTATAGCTCATTAAATGCTTTTTGACTTAAGTTTTGGCCTTCAACCTTAAGCAATTCAATCATTTTTTCTGCCGCAATAGAGAGAACCTTGCCCTTGGGATAAGCCAGATACCAATGACGGTTAATAGGAAACCCCTTAACATCTAATATTTTAATTCTTCCCTGAACAATTTCTTCCATTAACGTTGGAACAGATGCCACGGTAATACCTAAATCTTGTAATAACCCTAAACGAATCGCTTCATTACCACCTAACACCATTTTTATATGCGGTTCAAACTCAAATTCTTCAAAGACCTTTTCAATTTGAGCGCGTATCCCAGAACCTGTTTCACGCATTAGAAAGGGTTCGTTTGCTAAATCTGCAATATTGAGCTTTTTACCGACTAATGGATGATTCGCATTCGCTACGAAAGCCAATGGATTAACCGCTATCTGCGAGGACTCAACGTTTAATTCTTGCGTAGGTTGACCTAATAAATAAAAATCATCACTGTTTTTAGAAATTCTATCTAACAAGGTTTCTTTATTACCTACTCGTAATAATACCGTTACATCTGGATAAGATTGGGTGAATTCTTGAATCACTTTAGGTACAAAATATTGAGCAGTAGAAATAACGGCCAAAGAAACACTCCCGCCAGAGAACCCTTTTAGATGGTTTATTTTTTGTTCGGCAAGAGAGAGTTGATTAAGAATAACGTTTGCAGATTCATAAAGCACTTGACCCGCATCGGTTAAATAAACCTTACGGCCAATTTGCTCAAATAAAGGAGCATCTAAAACATCACTCAGTCTTTTAACCTGCATTGAAACAGTCGGTTGTGTAAGGTGAAGCTCTTCTGCGGCGCGAGAAAAACTGTTATGCCTAGCAATACTTTCAAAGACTTGTAATTGTCGTAAGGTGGCATTTCTGGCAAGTACCGATATTTTTTCAGGCATAGCATTATTAACTCAACGTTCAGGTTTACTGTTTTATTCATTAAAAATACATTTTTAACGAGTGTCAGACATAACTAATAGTTTATTAATATCAACGGTATTTAAAAAATCTAAAAACGCTTCAGCAGCAGGCACTAATGATTTACCTGCCATCTTGGCAACATACCAATCACGAGTAAGTGGAAACCCTTCAACGTCTAAAACATCAATATGTCTATAACGTGTTTCTAAACGAATAGCTTGTTTTGGCAAAACGGAAATACCTAACCCTGCCATAACCGCTTGTTTAATACTTTCGGTACTACCCAACTCCATATAAGGTTCAAGCTTAATACCATTTTCTTCAAATCTTTCTTGAACAGAATCACGCGTACCAGACCCTTTTTCTCGCGTTAAAAAACGTTCATTAGCGAGTGCGGAGATAGGTATTTTTTTCTCTTTGGCTAAGGGGTGTTTTGGCGGTGCGGCCACCACTAATTCATTTTGAAAAAATGGGAAAGCCTGCATATTTAGGTCTTCTGGCACACGTCCCATAATAGATAAATCATACTGATTTTGTTTAAGTTCATCTAAAATTCGGCGTCTATTAATAACCGTAATCATAGGTTTTACATCAGGATAGCGATTTAAAAAGGCTTTAAGAATATAAGGGATAAAATATTTTGCGGGTGTGACAACAGCGATTCTTAGTTCACCATCAATACGCGCCTGTTCTGATTTAATACTGATATTTAGGTCTTGAAGTTCACCCAAGATTTTTTGACAACTGGTAAACATATGTTTACCAGGTCGGGTCAAAAATAACTTTTTACCAACGACCTCAATCAGCTTAATTTCATTATTTTCTTCTAAACGTTTTACCTGAATTGAGACTGCAGGTTGCGTTAAATTTAATTCTTCAGCCGCTTTTGTGTAACTTAAATTACGAGCAACTGCTTCAAATATTCGAATTTGTTGAGCAGTAATATGGAGGTTGTGCATAGCGTATTAGTACCCTTTGGGGACATTTTTAGAATGTATTCAGTAGATTCATTATATACATTTGTATATGTTCTGCATAACAAATGCTGTATTGCCTATATCGTCAAGAGACCATAACATTGGCAGCAACTGGAAACGAGGGAACTACTTCCCAAACAAATTTACGATTTTCAGATTAAAGTTTTTTTAACCTAAATGAGGTAGAACATGGCTAAGACTTACAATGCCGGTGTAAAAGAATACCGCGAAACTTATTGGATGCCAGAATATGAGCCAAAAGACTCAGATTTTCTAGCGTGTTTTAAATTAATTCCACAGGACGGTGTTCCGCGTGAAGAACTTGCAGCTGCTGTTGCCGCTGAATCTTCAACTGGTACATGGACTACTGTTTGGACTGACTTATTAACAGATCTTGATTACTACAAAGGTCGTGCATATAGAATCGAAGACGTTCCTGGTGACGATACTTGTTTCTACGCTTTCATTGCATACCCAATTGACTTATTTGAAGAAGGTTCAGTTGTATCTGTAATGACTTCATTAGTTGGTAACGTATTCGGATTTAAAGCACTACGTGCTTGTCGTCTTGAAGATGTTCGTTTCCCACTAGCGTATGTTATGACTTGTGGTGGACCACCAAACGGTATTCAAGTAGAACGTGACAAAATGGACAAATATGGTCGTCCAATGTTGGGTTGTACTATCAAGCCTAAGCTTGGTCTTTCTGCTAAAAACTACGGTCGTGCAGTATATGAGTGCCTACGTGGTGGTTTAGACTTCACAAAAGATGATGAAAACGTAACTTCACAGCCATTCATGCGCTGGAGAGATCGTTTCTCTTTCTGTCAAGATGCTATCTTGAAAGCTGAAGCTGAAACAGGTGAGCGTAAAGGTCACTACTTAAACGTTACTGCTGGTACGCCAGAAGAAATGTATGAGCGTGCAGAGTACGCTAAAGAAATCGGTTCTCCGATTATCATGCACGATTACCTAACTGGTGGTTTCACTGCAAACACAGGTCTAGCTAACTACTGTCGTAAAAACGGTTTGTTACTACACATTCACCGCGCAATGCACGGTGTAATTGACCGTAACCCACATCACGGTATTCACTTCCGTGTACTAACTAAAGCCCTACGTTTATCTGGTGGTGATCACTTACACTCAGGTACGGTTGTAGGTAAGTTAGAAGGTGACCGTGAAGCAACTCTAGGTTGGATCGATATCATGCGTGATTCATTCATCCCTGAAGATCGTACACGTGGAATCATGTTTGACCAAGACTTTGGTGCAATGCCTGGTGTTATTCCAGTTGCATCTGGTGGTATTCACGTATGGCATATGCCAGCGCTAGTTTCTATCTTCGGTGATGACTCAGTTCTTCAGTTCGGTGGTGGTACATTAGGTCACCCATGGGGTAACGCTGCTGGTGCAGCTGCAAACCGTGTTGCGCTTGAAGCTTGTGTACAAGCTCGTAACGAAGGTAAAGAAATTGAGAAAGTTGGTAAAGAAATCCTTACTGACGCTGCTAAACATAGCCCAGAACTTAAAATCGCAATGGAAACTTGGAAAGAGATCAAGTTTGAGTTCGATACAGTTGATAAGCTAGACGTTAAGCATAAGTAATTGATAATTAGGAGAATATATAAATGAGTATTCAAGATTACCCATCACGCGTATCAGATCCTAAGTCACGTAAGGCTGAAACATTTTCATACCTTCCGAAGATGACTGCAGAGCAAGTTAAAGCTCAGGTTCAATACATCATTGACCAAGGCTGGAACCCTGCGATTGAACATTCAGAACCTGAACGTGCTTTCGATTATTTCTGGTATATGTGGAAACTACCGATGTTCGGTGAAACTTCTGCAGACGCAGTACTAGCTGAAGTAGATAATTGCATCAAAGCTAACCCAAACAACCACGTTCGTTTGATTGGTTATGACAATTTCTCTCAGTCTCAAGGTGCTAACATGCTTATTAAGCGTGGTGATATGTAATAACAGCGTTAAACGCTCTTATTAATATCGGATGCTCTTTATAGATTTACCAGGCCTGGTAAATCTATAAACCATCCACCTTATTAGGCTAGAAAACTTTTCTAGTCTAACCAAATTCCGAGAAATGCCTAATTGATTAAGATTAGGTGTTTCTTACCCAGGTTTTCTAAATCACTTTTTATACCTCATGATTTAGTTAAAACAGGTCGGCTGGCCCCGAAACTGGCCGATCTTTCACTTTAGATTTGTTTATTTCTATTACTATTAAGTGAACAAATCTAAAAGTTTGAAAACTCTTTTTTGAATTTGTCATGCTAACGGAGAAACCCCATGTCAGAAGTCAATGCATTAGACCCATCACAATACCTAATTAAAGACGAGCCTTTTTACCGCCCTGTTGCGGATGAAGTTGAGCTATTTGAATCTGGTTACGCATCACGTATGCCTATCATGCTTAAAGGACCTACCGGTTGTGGTAAGTCACGTTTTGTTGAGTATATGGCTCACAAATTAAACAAGCCGCTTATTACGGTTGCTTGTAACGAAGACATGACTGCATCGGATTTAGTGGGTCGCTTCTTAATTGATATTAACGGTACTCGTTGGCAGGATGGTCCTTTAACCGTTGCCGCACGTATCGGGGCAATTTGTTATTTGGATGAAGTGGTTGAAGCACGTCAAGATACCACCGTTATTATTCACCCATTAACGGATCACCGTCGTATTTTACCTTTAGATAAAAAAGGCGAACTACTAGAAGCACATCCAGATTTCCAGTTGGTTATCTCTTATAACCCTGGTTATCAGTCAATGATGAAAGATCTTAAGCAATCAACTAAACAGCGTTTTGGTGGATTCCGTTTTGATTATCCAGAAGCAAAAATTGAAGCAGACATTGTTTCTAAAGAAGCAGGGATTGACCATGCAACGGCTGAGAAGTTGGTTCAAATTGCACAGCGTTCACGTAACCTTAAAGGTCACGGTTTAGATGAAGGTATCTCAACCCGTCTATTGGTTTACGCAGCACAGTTAATTAACAAAGGTGTTGACCCTAAAAAAGCCTGTACTATGGCGCTAATTACTCCTTTAACAGATGATGATGATATCTTAGATACATTATTAACAACGGTAGATACATTTTTTGAATAAATCTTCCAGGCCTGGTAGAGCCATTTAATACGGCTCCCAGGTGCTCTGTTGAATTAAAAGAGACCTTTGCACGAGTGAATACACGAATAATAATGGCTAAAAATCCACATTTTTCTAATGCATCTCACTCAAGCTATGGTCTTCAAAAATGTATAGGATAATGTTATGAGTTTTGATCTAGAAGAAGTCAAAGCATCACTGATTAAAAGTGTTCCTCAACTTGAAGAAACCCTTGACTCATTGATACAAGAAGCTTCTCACTACATGAATGAGCACTCTCGTGAAGAGTGGTTAGACAATGCAAATGCCCTTGCCTATCTTGGTAAAGGTCAAAATGTAGTGGTGAGCTATCTTGAGTCTGTGCCACAGGTTATTGCTAAAGTTGAAGACGAGATTCTGGACGATATCCACGAAACCGTAATGAAACTTTCATCGGTTACATCGGGTGAAGTTATTTCACTTGTTTTGGACTCTTTACCAACGGTTGCTGATAAAACACGTGATATTGATTTAACCCGACAATATTTAGCCCTTATTTACCAAATTGGTTCTAAAACACCACGTGGTATGCGTCCAATGTTAGCCAACATGGACGAGATGATGACAAAGCTAACAGTTTCTGGCTTACGTCGTTGGGCACAATGGGGTGCGCAAGCGCATGCACGTAACTTTCCTGCGCAAATTAAATACTTTGGTCTAGAATCAGAAGATTCAAAAGCCGTATTTCAACAGCAGCGTAAAGGTTCATTGTTTATTGATTTTCACCGCCCAATTAACTTTTATTTACGTGCATTTTGGGCTCGTGACTTTTTTATTCGTCCAGCGGCTGCAGATTTTGAAGACTTTAAGCCTTACTTTGAAAACATGGCTTTACATTTACCGGATGCCTTAAATGATTTAGGTGATGTAAAAGGTAGCGAACTGTATAGAGCAATGGCAGCGCATTTAGCGTCACACATTTGTTACAGTAAAGCCGCTATCTCAATGGAACAGTTAACGCCGCAACAGATGTTCTTTATAGAGATCATCGAAGATGCTCGTGTGGAATATAACGCCATTAAACAGTTCCCTGGTTTACGTAACTTGTGGATGAAAGTCATTAAAGCAAGCCAAGAGCAAATTGATTTAGATCCTAGATCAAATGCTTACCGTGTTGAACAGCTTGCTATTAAATTAATGAATCCAGATTACGACTTACAAGATGACCAATTAATGATTGTTGCAGACAAGTTCTATGCAGAAATCGAAGAGAATCTTGATAATGAGAAATGGTCTTGGGATTTAGGGGTTTTATTACATAACGTTTTAAATATCGCCACCAATAAATGGGTTTCTTTAACGGAGTTAAATAAACAACGTTTTGGCTATCGTGATGATAACCGTTTTGTTTGGGCTTCTGAAGAATGGGCTGAAATGGAAGGCGGTGGTAGCAGTCATCAAGAAACGGTTCGTAAACACGTTTCTGTTATGGAAATGATTAACGAGATTGATTCTGAACTGGTTGATGTAAACCACGATGAAGTTTGGGTATTAGGCTCTGAACTCATGCCTTATGAAGATAACGGCATCTCGTGGAATGAAATGGAAGGTATTGAGCCAATTTCTGAGCCTTACCATTATCATGAATGGGATTATCGTGTTCAGTTAAACCGACCAAGCTGGGTAACGTTATATGAGCGTCGTGCTAAAAAAGGTGACCCTGAACTTTATAATCGTATTCTTGATGCCAATAAAGGCATTGCACACCGCATTAAACAAATTGTTGATAAGTTACAAGCTGTTGGTTTGCAACGTATACGCCGTTTAGAAGATGGTGATGAATTAGACTTAAATGCTTGTGTTGAAGCCATTACCTCAATTCGCATGGGGCAAGAGCCAGATCCACGCATTACCATGAAAAACGTGATTCGAAGTCGTGAAGTATCGGTGGTTATCTTATTGGATTTATCAGAATCGACTAATGAAAAAGTAGCCGATTCAGACAGAACCATTCTTGAGGTCACTCAAGAAGCCGCCATATTGGTTTCACATGCCATTAATGGTATTGGAGATCAGTTTGCAGTACACGGTTTCTCATCAGATGGTCGTCATGATTTACAGTATGTACGTTTTAAACAGTTTGACGAATCATTTGATTCTGATGTTCATGAACGTTTAGCCGGCATGCAAGGCGGATTATCTACTCGTATGGGTGGGGCAATGCGTCACGCAGGACATTATCTTGAACAGCAAAACAGTAAACAAAAACTACTGTTAGTGATTACCGACGGTGAACCTGCGGATATTGATGAACAAGATGGTCAGTACTTAAAACAAGATGCTAAAAAAGCGGTTGAAGAGTTGCAATCAAAAGGCATTCATTCATACTGCTTAACCATTGACCAGTACGCGGATAAATATGTACAAAATATCTTTGGTCAAAACCGTTATGCTATCGTTGATGATGTAATGAAGTTACCAGAGAAATTGCCACAATTATTTGCTAACCTGACCACTTAATTAACAATATATTTTAATTAAGTCATAACCCTAGTCAGGCAATCCTGACTAGGGTTTTTTTATACGCCAATTTGATAAAATACAATATAAATAGTGCAAATTAATTAGGATTAAACCATGAATACAGAACAGTTTACACAAGCTTTAACTGAGTTTTCAGATGAAAACTATCAAGCTATTCTTGATGGCGCAGCCTTAATCATCTTTGAAGATAAAGCCTTAACCTTAGGGAAAGCACAACAAGCCTATGTTATTTTTGAAATGGGTGAAGAAAAATTTGATTCTATTTCTGAGCTAAAAGCATCGCTTATTGAGCGTGCAAACGATTTAATTCATGAATATTATCAATACAACCCTATTAGCAAAATGCACTTTAATAACCAACTTAACACGCTTATTAGAGAACATGGCGCCAATGCCTTTGTCACCATGCCAGGACAAGAAGCTACGGTTAAATTATTTATAGAAGGTAGCCACGTCATTCTTGAAACCAGTGAAAGTCCAAGGTTTAAATATGGCTTTTGTTTAGTTTTAAAAGACAAGGTACTGCCTCAGGCATTAGAAAACAAGGTTAAAAACTGGGTATCATCTGGTAGTGCTTATGATGACTATATTAGCGTTAATGTATGTCGCTTTAGCAGTACAGATATGGACGTTGAAGACAGCAGTTCTTATTCAGGTTCTTTATAATAATCTCTTTCGTACTTCCATAAAAAAGGGCAGTTTAACCGCCCTTTTTTATGGTTTCAAAATCTCTATTTTTTATTTAGCTAACATATTACCCAGAATTCTGCGGGCATCTTTGGCTAACTCAGGTTGACTATCTTCCAACATATTAATAATGGTTATAGTGAGTTCTTGTGCAGCACCCTCTTTAAATCCAGGCATATTTTCAAGGATCTCAAATGTTTGATCTAAAGCTTCTTCAAAAGCATGTTCAGCAACAAAACATACCGCTAAATACAGTCTGGCTTCATAATTGGCTGGATCTTCTTTAACCATCTTAATTAAATTTGCCAGGCCTGGTGTTTTAGCCGCTAAATCTTTGAAGGTCATTTGACCCACTATGGCTTTACCTATCTCTGAATTTTTATCTTTATCTGGTAGACGGTTAAATAAAGATTTTGCCTCTTCTAGTTCATTCATATCTAATAATATTTGAATCATATCCAATGCAATACGTGTATTGACTGGATCAGCCTGTATTGCTTCAGTAAGCGTTTTTATAGCACCAGCGGTGTCATTATTAAGATGCATCTGTTTGGCCTTCTCACGCAACTCATCTGATGCTTTATAAATACCGTAAGACTTTAATAATGCGGCTAGTTCTGCTTCTTCTAAAAGTCCAACTTCTTGATGAACCATTTCTGAGTCTTTAAAAACTTTTAAAGTAGGTACATTAACGATCTCATATTGCTCACGTAAATCTGTCTCCATATCAATATCAATACGAGCCAATAAAAACTGCCCCGCAAATTCTTCTGCAAAGCTTGAAAGAAGATTTTCATACTGAATACACGTTCCTAAACTTGGACTCATAAACAACGCAAAAACTGGTAACTTATATGAATTCATTAATACAACTGAATTGAAATTACTTTGCGAAATTTCAAAGTTTAAAACTTGTTTATCACTCATCTTTGCCTTCCTTAAAAATTAATAAACTTATTATAACAGCATAATTAAAGGCTACTATTACATGGCGTTATGTTCTATATAACTAGTTCTCTAGATGAATATATAATCTTTAGGCATAAAAAAACCCGCTTAATGCGGGTTTTTTTAAGTTCAGAATAAACTGTTATTTATTTAACAGTTTGGTTTAATGAACCAGAAGCATAACGAGCTTGCATCTCTTCTAAACCAAGAGATTTGATTTTAGAACCGTGCCCTGCACATCCAAATGCTTCAAAACGTGATTTACAAATTTCCATCATAGCGTTTTCAGCTGCGTTGAAGAATTTACGTGGATCAAAGTTAGAAGTATTTTCAGATAAATGCTTACGAATCGCACCAGTAGAAGCCATACGTAAGTCAGTATCGATGTTTACTTTACGAACACCATATTTGATACCTTCAACGATAGCGTCAACAGGAACACCGTAAGTTTGACCCATATCACCACCGTAGTTATTGATGATTTCTAACCACTCTTCTGGAACAGAAGAAGAACCGTGCATTACGATGTGAGTATCAGGAATACGCTCGTGAATTTTACGGATTTGATCAATCTTAAGAACGTCAGCACCAGGCTTAGACGTAAACTTATATGCACCATGAGAAGTACCAACCGCTACTGCTAAAGCATCAACGTTAGTATCTTTAACAAATTGTGCTGCTTCTTCAGGATCAGTTAATAGACTGTCCATATCAAGTTTAGCATCAGAACCGTGACCATCTTCTTCACCCATCATTCCAGTTTCTAATGAACCTAGGCAACCAAGTTCACCTTCAACAGAAACACCACCAGCGTGTGCGATTTTTACCACTTCAGCAGTAATACCAGCGTTGTATTCATAAGATGCAGGTGTTTTCATGTCTGCTTCTAACGAACCATCCATCATTACTGATGTAAAACCAGACTGAATTGCGCGTAAACATACGCCAACATCAGAACCGTGATCCTGGTGCATAACAACAGGAACGTTAGGGTACATTTCAACTGCCGCAGCAATCATGTGACGTAACATTGGCTCACCAGCGTACTTACGAGCACCAGCAGAACCCTGAAGGATTACTGGAGAATCTACCGCGTCGGCTGCGCGCATAATTGCACGAACTTGTTCCATGTTGTTTACGTTAAACGCCGGCATACCGAAGTTATTTTCAGCTGCGTAGTCCATTAATTCACGAAGTGTAATCATCGCCATCTGCGAGACTCCTCTAGTTGGTTTTCAAAAAAGTTATCTTTGTATTTTAACAAGTTTTTATAAACTCGCCAATTTGTATTTGCTTGTACTTTTGTAATCAAGCAAACCAGTCAAAGGTTAAATTATGGAAGTTTTACAATTTCCATTTTGTTTGTTCCACCCATAGTGCCATTTACTTCACCACGAGTCATAAGAATTAAATCACCTGATTTGGCAATTCCAAATTCTTTAATGCGATCTAGAATTGATGATTTAACTTCTTCATCTGTTAAGCCATCATACGTTAAGCTTGATGGATATACACCACGGAAAAGGGTTACTTTACGACGTGTATTTAAGTGTGGCGTTAAGGCGATAATTGGCATACCAGAACTGATACGAGACATTAATAATGCTGTATTCCCAGATTCGGTTAAGGCGGCAATACATTTCACACCAAAATGGTTAGCGGCATACATAGTTGCCATTGCAATCGTCTCATCAACCGCAGTAAATGATTCATCAATACGGTGAGTTGATTCACGAGAAGTACGTGACTTCTCTGCTTCACGACAAATATTACCCATTGTTTGAATTACTAAACTTGGAGAATGCCCAGTCGCTGTTTCACCAGAAAGCATAACGGCATCCGTACCATCCATTACTGCGTTAGCGACGTCAAAAACTTCGGCACGAGTTGGGATTGCGTTTTCAATCATGGTTTCCATCATCTGCGTAGCAGTGATCGTCACTCGGTTTAATTGACGCGCACGTTTAATCATTTTTTTCTGTAGCGCTGGTAGTTGTGCATCACCGACTTCAACCCCTAAATCACCACGTGCAATCATAATGACATCAGACGCTAAGATAATACCATCAAGAGTGGCATCATCAGCAACCGCTTCAGCGCGCTCTACTTTAGAAACGATACTGCAGTTTAGTCCTGCTTTAGAAGCTAAAGAACGGCAATATTCAACATCTTCAGCTGAACGTGGAAACGATAGTGCCAAATAGTCTGCATCAATCTCTGCAGCCGTCAGAATATCTTCTTTATCTTTATCTGTTAACGCGGCCGCTGATAAACCACCGCCCGCAAGGTTAATACCTTTATTGTTAGATAAAGCCCCCCCCACGATTGTGATTGTATTAACACGCTCACCTTCTACGTTTTCTACTTCAAAAACTAAACGACCGTCATCCAATAAAAGCTTGTCGCCAGGCTTTACATCATAAGGTAGATTTTTATAAGTTAAACCTACTTCATGCTGGTTACCTTCGTTAACATCTACGGCATTATCAAAAGCAAATTTATCACCTGCTTTTAAGAACACTTTGTCTTCAGCAAAACGAGCAATACGTATCTTAGGGCCTTGAAGGTCAACTAACACACCCACTTGTCGGTCAAATTTTTCGGCAATATCACGCACGGCTTGTGCACGTTTAATATGTTCTTCTGGGTTACCATGTGACATATTAATACGTACAACGTCTACACCCGCTTTAATAATTTTTTCTAATTCACCTTCACGGTCCGTAGCAGGACCTAAAGTTGCAACAATTTTTGTTCTTCTTAAACCACTTGGCATTTTGTTTTTTTACCTTTAAAAAATTGAACTTGTTAGCGTTCAAAAAAGATGTCTCGCAAAATAAACTCTAAACGGAATAAACAGCCAATCTTTTGGCTGAAGCGTCTTAAGTGTTATTTACCGAGTCACCCTCTTTTTATGAACCTTCCTAATCTAACAAAGTTATATGACAATCAAATGAAAACAACCTGAACAAGTTCAAGCTGTTTAATACTACCAGGCCTGGTAAATTAAAGTTTACCAGGCCTGGTTATTTATTCGCAAAACGAATTATTTTTTAGCAGCCGCTTCTAACATAGTAACTGCTGGAAGTTCTTTACCTTCTAAAAATTCTAAGAAAGCACCACCACCTGTAGAGATATAAGAAACTTCATCCGCAATATCATACTTATCGATAGCAGCTAATGTATCACCACCACCAGCAATAGAAAATGCTTTTGATTCAGCAATCGCCATAGAAATTGCTTTAGTTCCTTCACCAAACTGGTCAAATTCAAACACACCTACTGGACCGTTCCAAACAACCGTACCGGCGTTTTTAATGATTTCAGCTAGTTCTGCGGCAGAATCTGGACCAATATCAAAAATCATATCGTCATCAGATACTTCAGAAACATTCATAGTTGTTGCTACTGCTGTTTCTGAGAACTCTTTACCACAAACTACATCAGAAGCTAAAGGAATAGCTGCACCACGAGCTTCCATGATTTGATTTAGTTTCTTACAAGTAGGCACTAGATCTGTTTCAGAAAGTGATTTACCAACGTTATAACCTGCTGCTTCGATGAATGTATTCGCAATACCACCACCAACAACTAACTGGTCTACTTTCTCAGAAAGAGATTCTAAAACGGTTAATTTAGTAGAAACCTTAGAACCACCAACAATCGCAACCATTGGGCGAGCTGGGTTATTTAAAGCTTTACCTAATGCATCAAGTTCAGCCGCTAAAAGTGGGCCTGCACACGCTGTATCAGCAAATGCACCGGCACCGTGTGTTGATGCTTGTGCACGGTGAGCCGTACCAAATGCATCCATAACATAGACATCGCAAAGCGCTGCGTACTGCTTAGATAATTCTTCAGTATTTTTCTTTTCACCAACGTTAAAACGTACGTTTTCTAAAAGAACTACTTCACCATCAGCAATATCAAAACCACCTGCTAGGTAATCTTTAACAAGACGAACTTCTTTACCTAATTTTTCAGAAAGGTTAGCAGCAACAGGAGCAAGAGAGAACTCTTCAGCATATTCACCTTCAGTTGGACGACCAAGGTGAGACATAAGCATTACTTTAGCGCCAGCTTCAGCAGCCATTTTAATAGTAGGTAATGAAGCACGAATACGCGCATCAGAAGTTACTTTTCCATCTTTAACTGGAACATTTAGGTCTTCACGAATCAATACGCGTTTACCAGCTAAATCTAGATCAGACATCTTAATTACAGACATGTTAAGTCCTCTTTCTTAATGTTTAAACTGTACTCAGAAAAAATACAGCATTGGGATTTAAATTAAATTCACTTCTTGATACTTAGCCACAAATACAAACAAGAGAATTTAATTTGGAGAAAAACTTCTCCAAACTAAAACATAATAATTAATTGATTCGCTCAGTAGCGAGTTGAGTTCAAGGCGGGCGAAGGGAGTGTGCAAGTGCACACGACCGACAACCAACGAAGAAATCAGCCGCTAATGAGATGAATCAATAATTATTTTCCTACGTGTTCTACTACACGCATCATGTTACAAGTGTAGCCATACTCGTTATCGTACCAAGCAACCACTTTAACAAATGTAGAGTCTAGAGCAATACCTGCTTTAGCATCAAAAGTAGATGGGTGAGAATCACCACGGAAATCAGTAGAAACGTTTGCTTCTTCTGTATAACCTAGAACACCAGCCATTGCACCTTCAGAAGCGGCTTTCATTGCTGCACAAATATCATCGTAAGAAGCTTCTTTTTCTAGCTCAACCGTTAAGTCAACAACAGAAACGTCAGAAGTTGGTACGCGGAAAGCCATACCAGTTAGTTTACCGTTAAGAGAAGGAAGTACTTTACCTACTGCTTTAGCCGCACCTGTTGAAGATGGGATGATATTTTCAAGAATACCACGACCACCGCGCCAGTCTTTCATTGAAGGACCATCAACTGTTTTTTGAGTCGCCGTTGCAGCATGAACCGTTGTCATAAGACCACGTTTGATACCGAAGTTATCGTTAAGTACTTTAGCAACTGGCGCAAGACCGTTAGTTGTACAAGAAGCTGCAGAAACGATTGCTTGACCAGCGTACTCTTCATGGTTAACACCATAAACGAACATTGGAGTGTGATCTTTAGATGGTGCAGATTGCACAACTTTTTTAGCACCAGCATCAAGGTGAGCTTGACATGATTCTTCAGTTAAGAAGAAACCAGTACATTCGATAACTAGGTCAGCACCTACATCAGACCAAGCTAGGTCAGCAGGGTTACGTTCAGCTGTAATACGGATAGTCTTACCATTAACAATTAGGTTTCCGCCTGAAACTTCAACAGTACCGTCAAAACGACCGTGTACAGAATCATACTTAAGCATGTATGCTAGATATTCAGGATCTAATAAATCATTGATTGCAACGACTTCGATGTTTTGAAAATCTTTTGCTGCTGCACGGAAAGCCATACGACCGATACGGCCGAAACCGTTAATACCAACTTTAATTGTCATTGAGTTTTACTCCAATTGTTACCAGGCCTGATAATGTTTATGTTATTAAGCCTGACTTATAAAAAATATAAAAATAAAATTTTATTTTAAATAGCCGATGAATCCATCAACTATTTATCAAATTCTTAGTTCGCTACTAAGGTTGGTGACTTCTAGAAGGACTGCGGGAGTGTATTAAAATACACAACCGTTAGACCCCAAAACCAAGTCACCGCTCTAGCAGAGAAATTACTTACCTAAAACTTTGTTTGCTGTAGCAACAACGTTTTCTACTGTGAAACCGAACTCTTTAAATAGTTCGTCAGCAGGCGCTGATTCACCGAAAGTAGACATACAAACTGTTCCACCGTCAAGACCGATGTATTTATACCAACCGTCAGCAACACCCGCTTCAATTGCTACACGTTTAACACCAGGAATAAGTACAGAATCTTTATAGGCTTGATCTTGCTCATCATAAGCACCAGTACAAGGCATAGAAACAACACGAACATTTGCGTCCATTGCTTCAGCTGCTTCTACCGCTAGACCTACTTCAGAACCAGTAGAGATGAAGATAATGTCTGGTGTACCAGCACAATCTTTTAATACATAACCACCTTTTTCGATGTTTTTAACTTGTTCAGGCGTACGTTCCATAGGTGTTAACGCTTGACGAGAGAAAATTAACGCTGTAGGTGCATCGCTACGTAAAATAGCACGTTTCCAAGAAACTGCAGACTCAACCGCGTCACAACCACGCCAAGTTTGGAAGTTTGGAATAACGCGCATAGTTGCTAACTGTTCAACAGGCTGGTGAGTAGGACCATCTTCACCTAGACCGATAGAGTCATGAGTGTAAACATAGATAGTACCAATCTTCATTAATGCAGACATACGTAAAGCATTACGCATGAACTCCATAAACATAAAGAATGTTCCACCAAATACTTTGAAACCACCGTGAAGAACCATACCGTTCATCATGTGTGCCATACCAAATTCGCGAACACCCCAAGATAGGTAGTTACCGTTAGCATTTTCTTTGTTAACCTTAACCATCTTAGACCAGTTAGTTAAGTTAGAACCTGTTAAGTCAGCAGAACCACCAAACATTTCAGGTAATAGCTCACCTAATTGTTCAATTGTTTTTTGTGATGCTTGACGAGAAGCCAACTTAGGCATATCAGCCTGAGTTTTAGCGATAAACGCATCCATATCCACTTCGAAGTTAGCTGGTAAGTCACCCGCCATACGACGTAGAAATTCAGCTGCTTCAGCTGGGTAAGCCGCTTTATAAGCTTCAAATTTTTCGTTCCAAGCTGCTTCATCTTTAGCACCTTGTGCTTTGTGATCCCAACCAGCGTAAATATCTTCTGGAATCTCAAATGGAGCTGCAGTCCAACCTAGTTCTTTACGAACCAAATCGATTTCATCATCACCTAAAGGTGCACCGTGACAAGAGTAAGTACCACACTTGTTAGGAGAACCAAAACCGATAACTGTTTTAGTACAGATTAAAGTAGGCTTGTCTGTTACTTTCTTAGCTTCTTCAATTGCTGCATTGATTGCTTCAGCATCATGACCATCAACGTTAGGAATAACGTGCCAGTCATAAGAAACAAAGCGTCCAGGAACGCCTTTTTCCATCCAATCGCCAATGTTACCGTCAATAGAGATGTCGTTGTCATCCCAGAAAGCGATTAACTTACCAAGACCTAAAGTCCCAGCCAATGAACATGATTCGTGTGAAAGACCTTCCATTAAACAACCATCACCCATGAAAGCATAAGTGTAGTGATCCACGATATCGTGACCAGGCTTGTTGAACTGTGCCGCTAAAGTACGCTCGGCGATCGCCATACCAACTGCGTTGGTAATACCTTGACCTAAAGGACCTGTTGTTGTTTCAATCCCTTCTGCATAACCGTACTCTGGGTGACCTGCTGTCTTAGAGTGTAACTGACGGAACTGCTTAATATCGTCCATGCTTAGGTCATAACCAGAAAGATGTAATAGAGAATACATAAGCATTGAACCATGACCGTTTGAAAGTACAAAACGATCACGATCAGCCCACTTAGAGTTTGTCGGATTGAACTTCATGTGGCTGTTCCACAATACTTCAGCAATATCCGCCATTCCCATTGGTGCGCCTGGGTGACCAGAATTTGCTTTTTGAACTGCATCCATACTTAACGCACGGATTGCATTTGCTAGATCTCTACGAGTTGCCATACAACTTCCTCAACTATTTTAAAAATTCGGTGCTTGTGGGATAAATTTATTGATTAATCAGTACGTTAATTCTTCTGCTACCAACTTGTTAAAAAACTTCAATAACTTCCACAATATAAATTTGGACGATTATTCTCTCTTAAAAAGACAAATTCATCAAGTTTTCTTATCTATTGATTGCTTCTATTTAACAAAAAAAACGAAAAAACGGCCTGTTATTTAATAAATAATTTGCTTTTAATTCCATATTTGATTTTTTAAAGAATCAAATTAAAGAATCAAATCAATATAAAAAACCCAGGATATACCTGGGTTAAATATCAATGAATTTATTATGACTACTCGATGAAGCTTGGAATATTTTCATTTTCAGTTAGATTTTTTTGTGGTTTTTTTCTTTCTATAAAGCTTTCGTAATAAGACAGCATTGCAGGCAAAACCAATAAAATCAAAAAGGTAGAAAATATTAAACCAAAAGCTATGGCGGTTGCCATTGGGATTAAAAACTGAGCCTGAAGCGACGTTTCAAATAACAGTGGTGTTAAACCCGCAACGGTTGTTAATGAGGTTAACAAAACCGCTCTAACCCTTTGAACAGCTGCCTCTTCTAAGGCTTTATTAATACCTAAACCTGATTCACGCAGTGATTTATAAAAGCTCACCAAAATAATTGAATCATTCACCACAATACCTGACAAACCAAAGAAACCAAACATAGATAAGATTGTCATATCTAGGCCTAACCACCAGTGTCCAAGAATAGCGCCAATTAAACCAAAAGGAATGGCCATCATAACCACAAGTGGCCAGCCATAAGATCCAAACACCCAAGCTAAAACAATGTAAATCATGGACAATCCAATCAATAGACCAATTTTCATATCGGCCATGGTTTCTGCTTGGTTTTTACTTTGACCTTCAATACTGTAATGAATACCGTATTTTCTTTCTAGTTCTGGCAAGGCTGTTTTTTGCAAACTTTCTAAAATTTGATTGGCATTATTGGCATTTCTATCAACATCACCTATAACAGTCACCGCCAGTTGGCCATCAACATGGCGCATGGCATCAAAACCTTGTTGAGTAGTCCAACTTGCAACAGAACTTAATGGCACACGTTCTCCATTAGGTGAAACCACCTGCATCTTGTTAATTGTGCCCAAAGAAGCTTGTTGTGAAGTAGGGAACTGAACTCGTACCTCAACTTCGTCTTCGCCATCGGTAAAGATTTGTGCCAAACGCCCAGAAAATGCATCGGACAATTGTCGGCCAAGCGAAACATAAGTAAACCCTAAGGCTTTACCTTGCGGGGTAAGTTGATAAATTAACTGATCACGTCCAAAAGGCAAGTCATCTGTAATACCACTCACACCTTGCACCTGCTCTAGAACTTGCTCTAAATCTAAAGCCGCATGCTTAAGTTTTAAAGGTTCTGCACCAAATAAGCGTACATCTATATCACTCCCCGGTGGCCCTGCTTGAGGCGCACTAATAGTTAAACTATCTAAACCAGGTGCGTTACCCGCTTTTTGCTTCCATACTTTCATAAATTCTGCATTACGCGTTTTGCGTAAGTCTGGTTCTACTAATTCAATATTAATGGCTGCAAAATTGGCACCTGCTTGTGTTGTAGTTTCGTTGTAATGCACCACTGCGACTTTAAGAATACCTGGTTCTAACTCTTTTTCTGTGGCTAATAACGCAGTATATAAATGGTCTACATAATCCGCTGAAACGGATGCAGGAGTACCGGCTACAAAACTTACATTGGCATTAAGCTTGGTTGATTCTGGCGAAGGAAAAAACACAAACCCTAATCGACCACCCGCTAATAACCCAATAACAAAGATCATTAACGCTAAGGTTGTGGCAATCGTAATACCTCTATGACCGAGTACCCAACGAATTACCGCTCTAAATTGATGATGCCTAAAATGGTTTATACCGGCATCTAAACGGTAACGAATAGAACCTTCTTTGGCTTTTTTTACCCCTTTTAAAGCATGGCGCAAGTGGCCTGGCAAAATGGTAAAGCTTTCTAATAATGATGCAAAAATAACCGCAACAATTACAAGCGGTATAGCAAATAAAATATTACCTACTTCACCCCCAATAAGCATTAAAGGTAAAAACGCCCCCACGGTAGTAAGTGACGATGCCACCACGGGCCCCAACATACGGTGCGCACCACCTTCTGCCGCTTGTAAATCTGGTTCACCCATTTCATGATGTGCCAGCGCGTCTTCGCCGACCACGATGGCATCATCAACAATAATCCCTAAGGCCATAATTAAGCCAAACAAACTCACCATATTGATAGAGCCGCCCGCTAAATACATAATCATTAAAGTGGCCATAAACGAGATTGGAATACCAACCGCTACCCAAAAAGCAACTCGACCATTCATAAAGATATAAAGAATTAATACCACTAAAATCAAGCCACCAATACCATTATTAACCAACAACATAATACGTTGATTAACCAATGACCAAGTCTCGTCATATACTTGTAAATGCACACCTTTAGGCAGTTGTGGTGTAACGTCTTTTAGCCAGTCTTGCATAATTTTAGAAGATTTAAGCGTATCACCACCTTCGGCACGCATTAACTGCATTTCAATAGCTGGCGAGCCATCTACCATTAAGTAAGGCGAATTTTTAGTGGGGCGGCGTTCTACCTTAGCAAGGTCACCCAAAGAAAGGTTTTGTGAATCAGACACCACCAAAGGCATTTGGCTAAAGGCAACAGCACTGCGTTTTTGTTCAAGAGCACGTAAGTCTCGCACACTATCATCATCACCCACAGAACCAGCAGGATAATCACTGCTCATGCCTGCAACCTTATCACCAACTGACTCTAAAGTAAGATTGTATTGATCTAGCACGTTTTGGGATATTTCAATGGCCATTTGGTCCGTAGGCAGGCCTGTAAAATTGACTTTATCAATACCTCGATTCAGTAACTCTCGTTCAAAACCACGCACTAACGGTCTAAGTTCTGACATACTCCCTTTGTCTGAAATAACCAATAACCGGGCAATCGGCTCATAACGCACAACACGTTCTATTATTGGCTTTTGGGAGTCTTGCGGCAAATTTCTAAGCTCGCCTACCCGCTGATTGATTTGATCAATCGCCTCAATCATGTCCGTGCCTTCTTTAAACTTTAAAGAAACAGAAGCCACACCGAGAGAAGACGTTGAAGTCATCTCATCTAAATTATCTATATTGCGTAGCACACGTTCGACAGGATCAGTAACACTGGTTTCTACATCTTGGGCGTTTGCACCTGGCCAAATAATTTTGACTGACGCATAATCTAAAGTGAAGTTAGGAAAAAACTGAACATTTAGCTTCATTAACGCCACAATGCCAGCGAGAATCATAATAATCATTAATAAATTTGGTGCCACTTTATGTCGTGCAAAAACGCCTATAAAGCCACGTGATTTAAACTTTTTTTCTTTGGGGTGAAGGTCTAGATCATCTTGTTCAGAAGAGGTTTCCAACTGGCTCATTTTTTCACCTCAGAAACTTTTAACCCAGTTGTTGCATTTGGTAAATGCGTCACACTTACTTTTACACCTTCTTTAAAATCGGGCTTAACCAATGCCCACAACTGATTGTCACGCTGCACCTCACCGACTAATTGAACCGTATGCGAAACCAAACGATCACCATCAACCAAATACAATCGGTCATTACCGTAAATAGCGCTATAAGGCACGGCCAAAACATCACCCTTTGCAACACCCGTAAGATTAATATCCATTAATGCACCAGGTCTTGCACCCAAAAGACTAATAGGTAGTTTAAAGAAAGCGTCTACACCACTGGTTGTCGCCTCACCAGACAGCCTTAATAAAGGTAATTCAGTTCGGCTATTATCAGTTTGTACAAAGGCATTAAGCGGCTCATTATTACGCAATGCCTTTTCTACTAAAGCTAATTGGGTCACGGGTAATTTGGCACGTAGCTCTAAACTATCTAAAGCATAAAAACTCAACATGACTGTGCCTGTACTCACACGAGAACCTTCACTGACTTTTACTGAAGCGATGCGTGCATCATAAGGCGCAACCAATTGACCACGCTGCAAATTTAATTGCGCCTGCTCTAAAGAGGCTTGGGCTTTTTCTAAAGACGCTTGGGCTTGAATCAATTTTAACTGGTTTTCTTGCACCGCTAATTTTGCGCCTACTACTGTATATTCTTGTCTTACCAAGGCTTCGTTAGCCGCATCAAGTGACGATTGTGAAGCTAAGTTTTTTTGCATAAGTTGTTTAGCACGCTTTACCGCCACCTGCTTTAACTCTAATACTTTACTTTCGTGATCCAAACGTTTTTTGTTTGCGACATTGGTTAATTTTTGTAATTGCAATTGCGCCTTAGCATTTTCTGCTTCGGCCTTAGCTTGTTGCAAAGGGATCATTAAATCGGCTTGGTCAATAAACACTAACTTTTCGCCTTTTTTAACGGTTTGCCCTTCTTTTACATACACCTTTGAAATAACACCTGTAACGGGTGCAGAAGCCAAAACCATAGAATAAGATTCAACCGTACCATACAGTTTTTGCACAGGGGCTAAACGTTCAAACTTAGCGGTTAACGTATCCACCATCCAAACTTTTTCTTTAATATCAACAGGGGCTTGCACGGGTTTGGTTGATTTCATATACACAAACACCACTACCGCTAAAGCAATAATAATAAGTGGAATAAGAAAACGTTTTATCTTTTGCAACATAAGTTTGGCTCTTTTAAATTTGGCTTATTTGGTTTAAAAACAAACCAAGTTTTGAATTATTTTTAGCATTTTACCAGGCCTGGTAAAATGCTTTTTTAAAGTTTATATAAAACACGTACTTAATGAGACTTTTGCAGGAGTCAAGGCGCGATAAAAACGGCGACAACTCACCTGTTTTTTTGTTGAATAACTTGCTAATAGCTGGCTATTACTTGCATGATTCCTACGCCTCTCTCGCTCAACGGCCTTTTAATAAAAAATAGTCTTTAAGCAGAATAATTTTGAATAAACGTATGAATATTTTGTAAACGTACCTGTTCAATCGCAATGGCAATTTGCGCGCCTTGTACACCGGTTGCTAAAATCTCTTGATTATTCACTTGATTAGCGACCTGTAACACGGCCAACCAAAATGTTTTTTGCGGGTATTCTCTTTGCTCAAATCCTAAACGGCCTTTGGCATCGGCTTCACACGCTAATAATATAGCCTCAAACTGTTTAGCATCCTTTAAAGCCCCACACTGTTTTAATACTTTTAAATAGGTTTGCGGTTTTAAATGTGGCAAACCTTCAGAAGTTAAACCCTGATGAATCAAGCCATGAAACTCGGTGACTTTTTCCGCCATTATCTGTATTTTTTTAGGCAATTTATAGCGGTTAGCGAGTTGCGAAACCAAAGGTACACCTGCGGCCTCGTGGCCATGATGTTTAGGCCACAATTCTTTTGGTGTAATCCCTTTGCCTAAATCATGAACTAATGCCGCAAAACGTACATTTTCACAAGGGCTTAATTTTGCAGCCGCATCTAACACCATCATGGTATGAATCCAAACATCACCTTCAGGATGGTGCTTTTCTGGCTGTGTAACGCCGTGCAAAGCATACAGTTCGGGAAACAAAACCTTTACCGCCCCCACACTATCAAGCACTTCAAAAAACACACTCGGCTTATCAGTATTTAACGCTTTAGTGACTTCTTGCCAAACCCGCTCTGGTGTTAAATCTTGCAATTCTCCCGACGCTGTCATTTGGGTCATCAATTGTTTGGTTTCATTTGCCAATGTAAAACCATATTTAGCCAATTTAGCCGAAAAACGTGCAACCCGTAAAACGCGCAAGGGATCTTCTTCAAAGGCGCTAGACACATGGCGCAAGACTTTATTTTTTAAATCTTTTTGACCTAAATACGGGTCAATAATGGTGCCGTCTGTATCTTGAGCCATGGCATTAATCGTTAAATCACGACGAATCAAATCTTCTTCAAGTGTTACCGATGGATCAGAAAACACCTCAAAACCATGATAACCACTTCCCACCTTTCGTTCGGTTCTGGCTAACGCATATTCTTCTTTGGTTTTTGGGTGCAAAAATACCGGAAAATCTTTACCAACCTGTTGGTAGCCTTGTTCAAGCATTTGTTGTGGAGACGAACCTACTACCACCCAATCGTGGTCAAAGGCTTTTGCGCCTAACAAGGTATCTCTTACTGCGCCACCAACTAAATATATTTTCATTCTTTTACAACCTATAACTTGTGAGTCCAACTTGGTGCTTATCTATGCAGCCATTTTAGTCAAAAACCAACTGCCCAACATAACCTATTTTTGATTTAAGTTATACAGATACAAAAAAGCCGTCATCATGACGGCTTAATACTGTTTTTCAGTTTGAAATAAATCAACTCTTTTAAACAAGCTCTTTTGGATTTCTACCCGCTTCTTTACGGTAAAAGTTGTAGCGTTCGCGAATATCGTGTGGCGCTGCATAGGTAGAAATTGACCACTCTAAACTGCTTGGCGTAAAACCAAATTGAGTCGTAAAGTCATTATCTGTCACCATATCTTTAGCAAGCATAAACAGTTGCGATTTAGACACAGAAGCAATCGGAGAAAAAGCGCCAAAAAATGATAAAATTTTTGCATTTAATTTACACATCGGAAAAACAATTGCATCTTTTTGCATTAATTCCGCTACCAATTCACCTAACTCTTTTAAAGTTAAACGCTCTTCACCAGCCAGTTCAATTTTTTTACCAAACGTATCGGCATTATTAATTGACCCAACAAATGCTTGCGCAAAATCTTTAATCCATAAAGGCTGCACCACCGTATTAGAGTTGGCGACCATTAACAAATCAATACGTTTAAGCTGTTTTATAAAACGTGTTGTTGTGTCATCACCTTCCCCAATTAATAAACTGGGTTTAAAAATAGTGACTTTAGCCTTGGCGACATTGTGCATTAGGTTATCTAACTCACCCAGTTCACCAAACCAATTTGAATTAGGCGCTTCATTATTTGCGCCTAACTGTGACAAACTCAATACACGTTTTACACCCGCTGTTTCAGCAGCGGATTTAATTTTTTGGGTTACCGTAGTTAAGTCTTTTTGTTCAACCATTTCAGTTGTTGTTGAGCGGTCTGTGATTAAATTCACCACAATGCTTGACTCAGCAACCGATTCTTTTAACTGTTGTGCGTTGTCATAACTCTCTAAAAGGTGCAACGTAGTATTCGGATAAAGCAAAAACTCTCTAAATCTTTCAGGACGTTTTACAATCACTTTAACTTCATAACCGGCTTTTGACAGTTCATTTACAACAGATTTACCGACAAAACCTGTACCACCAAATACGCTGACTTTATTTCCTAATAACATGCTTTACCCATTTCATTATCTTTTACCAAACCGAACAAGAATAAGTAAATGCTCATGTAAGGTCAAGTTTTAATCTCATATAGATGCTGACTATTTTGATACAATATGCAAAAAATTTAACCTAGGATTCAATCATGACAACCATTAACGTTTCTGCTTTTCGTAGCCATAAAAAGGCTGAACTATATCTATTTGTTCCTGAAGAAAAGGGGCTAGATGGCTTACCAAATGAGCTATTGGTTATGTTTGGAGAGCCTGAACACATTATTGACTTTGAACTCAGCGCCGATAAAAAACTGGCGCGCGAAGATTCTGCCACCGTCATGAAAGCCTTAACAACAAAAGGCTACTTTATGCAGATGCCACCCAATGAAGTTGAAAAAATGGGAAATATGACTCCGCCACCAGAACGTTTAGACAATATTTGCTAAATTAATTTCTTTAGAATACGTTCACTTTAATTTAAAAACTGAACAAAACTCAAAATTGAGTAACCAATTAAATTACTCAAGTATTTACAAACGTTTTAATGTGAATACAATAGAGTTTTACTTCAAATCATCCACACAAAATTACAAGGAAATCATCATGGCCTTTTCACTTCCAGATCTACCTTATGACTACAATGCATTAGAAGTTTCTATTGATGCACGTACCATGGAAATTCACCACACAAAACATCACCAAACTTACATTACTAACGTAAACAACGCTATTGCTGATACTGAATTAGCCGATATGTCTTTAGAAGATATGATGGCTAAAGCAGGCACTTTACCTCCAGCGGTTCGTAACAACGGTGGTGGACATTGGAACCATTCTTTCTTTTGGGAAGTTATGTCTGGTGACAGCATGGGCGCACCAACTGGTGCATTAGCCGATGACATCAACGCTACTTTTGGTAGCTTGGATGACCTAAAAACTAAATTCAACACTGCGGGTGCTACTCAGTTTGGTTCTGGTTGGGCATGGTTAACAGTTTCTGCTGACGGTAACTTAGAAGTTTCTTCTACTCCAAACCAAGACAACCCTTTAATGGATTGCGCTAAGGTTCAAGGAACACCTATCCTAGGTTTAGACGTTTGGGAACACGCATACTACCTACGTTACCAAAACCTACGCCCAGCTTACATGCAAGCTTGGTGGGATGTAGTTAACTGGAATAAAGTTTCTGAACTTTATTCTGCAGCTAAAGCATAAGACTTTACGCTTTAGTCTTTACGTTTTAATTACGTACTAAAATAAACCACTTTTACATTCAAAAGTGGTTCTATTAAAACCTCCTCTCTTGAGGAGGTTTTGCTTTCTGGCCTCCTAATCAAATTCATCTCAACTTTTTATTCCACTTAGCTTTCGTCAAACTTCTACAAAGTAGCCTTATTAGTTATTTCTTTTAATACTTAAAATCTCAAAGCTTAAGAGAAGCTATATTTTGTCTAAAAACTTTATATCAAATTGCCATGCTGCACCATTCTTTATTCAGCTTTTAATGCCTTTATGAACACAGTTTGTCTCTTTGATTTTTAGTAAAAAAAATGTGATACATTGAGCTCGAAGTTCATAAATTATATTTATAACACCTTACCTTTATGGAGGTCCGTTATGTCACAAGCTACTCAACCACATGTCGTAGTTTTAGGCGGAAACTTTGCAGGATTAGGTTCTGCACAAGCGGTACGCAAATACGCAGGTAAAGATATTAAAATCACTGTGTTAGATCAAAAAAACTATCTACTCTATGTTCCCAATATCTCAACTGAAATTTTAGAATCCGATAAATTCAATCTCGAAAAATCACTTACCCTTAACCTTCCAGACACGCTTAAAAAAGACAATATTCACTTTATTCAAGCACAAATTACTCAGATTAACGCTAATCAAAATAATATTAAATTTATACCCAATGAACGCCCAGGAGCCGAAGAACAAATTCTTAACTACGATTTCTTAGTCGTGGCCGTGGGTTGTGAATTGGCCTATGACGATATTGAGGGATTTGCAGAATTTGGCGATACCGTATCCGATTTTTATCATGCAAAAAAACTACATAAAAAACTCACCGAAGACTATCAAGGTGGCAATATTGTTGTGGGTTCTGCCTTGTTTAAACAAGGTAATGGTGCCCATGGTTTAGAGCCTTACCCTGGCGGAACAATCCCCGATGCTAAAGCGGCCTGCGAAGGGCCACCAGTAGAGGTTTCGCTATCGCTAGCCACTTGGTTAGGCAAACATAAAAAAGGTGGCCCAAAAAACATCACGATTACCACGCCAGCAGAGATGATTGCAGAAGATGCAGGCGAAAAAGTGGTTACCCAATTGTTAGAAGCGGCTTCTAGCATGGGCTTTAATTACATTAACAATACAGGCGATATAGTTAAGCTTACCAAAGACACTATTGAATTTGAAAATGGCCAAGTCATTGAGGCTGAGCTTAAAATCTTATTTCCTAACTGGAAAGCACATAAGTTTTTACACGGACTCCCAATTACAGATAATCAAGGATTTGTGATTACCGATTTGTATATGCGCAACCCCAAATTTACCAATGTCTTTGCCGCAGGAGATTGTGCGGCAGCAACCATGCCAAAACTTGGCGCAATTGGTCACCAAGAAAGCGATATTATTGGCCGTCAAATAGCCAAAGACACCCAAAAAATGCAAGCCAACGAAGCAGACACAGCATTAGAACCTGTTGTCTTTTGTATTGGCGATATGGGCGGAGGTAAAGGGTTTTATATTCATTCAAACTCTTGGTTTGGTGGCCCTAAACAAACGTTAGAGATGGGACGAATGCCACACTTTTTAAAAATGCAATACAAACATATGTTTATGAATAGTGATGGAAAAATACCACTTTGGGGATTAGAAGTCGCTGAAATATTGGCCGAAAAAATGTAACTAAAAGCGTTTTACCAGGCCTGGTAAAACGCCCCATCAATGCGATTATGTAAATACAAAATACCTTTTAAACACCCTATTTAATCTAAAGAAAGCACTGTCTATGTCATTACTAATACATTAAATAGGGTACAAACCATGCCAAATTATTTTTACGTTAAGTCTACATTATCAAACATTCAACTAAATCAATATAATCAGCCTCGTTTAGAGGTGTTTTTATTCAAAGGTTAACGCTTATGGAAGCCTTACTTGATCCAGCACTGTTACCCCGAATTCAGTTCGCTTTCACTATTGCTTTTCACATTATCTTCCCTGCTTTATCCATTGGTATTGGAAGCTATCTACTTGTAACCGAAGGCTTATGGCTATGGAAAAAAAATGATGTTTATTTAGCCATTTTTGATTACTGGAAACGCATTTTGGCTATTACTTTTGTCTTAGGCACGCTTACGGGTTTAACCATGTCGTTTCAATTTGGCACAAACTGGAGTGCGTTTTCAGACAAAACTGGGGCAATACTTGGCCCTCTTATTGCCTATGAAACTGAATCGGTGATTTTTCTACAAGCCATATTTTTAGGCATTTTATTGTTAGGTCGTCATCGTGTGAATAAACACGTGCATCTATTTGCCACTGCAATGGTTGCGTTAGGATCTGTCATTTCTGCCTTTTGGATTTTAAGCGCTAATTCATGGATGCAAACACCAGCCGGTTTTAGTATGAATGATATGGGTCAATTTATACCTGTGGATTGGTTTGCTATTATTTTTAACCCATCTATGCCCTACCGTTTTGTACATATGGTTTTAGCCGCGTATTTAGCAACAGGGATTTTTATAGGAGGCGTTGCCGCTTGGCATTTATTAAAAAATTCGCAAAACTTAGCTGCGCGTAAAATGTTTTCAATGGCCATGTGGATGGTAATTCTTTGTGCGCCAATACAAATAATTGCCGGCAACCAGCAAGCCTTAAACACAGCAAAATATCAGCCTGCCAAAATGGCTGCTATTGAAGGGGATTACCAAACGGAACGTGGTGCGCCATTAATCTTATTTGGTTTTCCTGACGACAAAACCCAAACCGTTAAAGATGCTATTTCGATTCCCAAAACAGGCTCATTAATGCTAACCCATTCACTTGATGGTAAGGTCGCTGGTTTAAATGCGTTTGCTAAAGACAAAAGGCCACCATCACTCATTATTTTTTGGGCATTCCGTATTATGGTTGGCTTGGGCTTTTTAATGCTTTTATTAGGCGCATGGTCAGCCATTAAACGCAAACAAAAAACTTTATTTATTAGCCGCAAGTTATTATGGGCAAGCCTGCTTATGACTCCTGCTGGTTTAATCGCCATTCTTGCAGGTTGGGTCACTACCGAAGTTGGTCGTCAACCTTATACGGTTTATGGCTATCTTTTTACCTCCGATTCCGTTTCAACCACACCAGCTGTATTTGTAACTGGCTCGCTAGCCGCTTATATAATCTCGTATTTATTTATGCTCGTTTTTGCCCTTTATTTTTTATTTAAACAGCTTAAAAAAATGCCCAATAATAGAAGTATTCACACCCACAATTCCCCCAAGGAGTTTTAAGTTATGGATTTAATTACGACTTGGACAGCCATTCTTATTTTTGCCCTATTTATGTATGTAGTTTTAGATGGTTTTGATTTGGGTGTCGGCATTTTGTTGCCGTTTTTTGCAGAACGAAAACATCGTGATCAAATGGTCAACAGCATTACCCCTTTTTGGGATGGAAATGAAACTTGGTTGATTTTTACAGGCGTTTGTCTTTTAGGGATTTTCCCCAAATCGTATTCCATTTTATTACCCGCTTTGTATATACCGGTTATAGCGATGTTATTAGGTTTGGTTTTTAGAGGTATCGCATTTGAATTTAGAGAAATGAATCAAGCCTGGAAACTACGTTGGGATATTGTTTTTCACATAGGTTCCGTTGTAGTCGCTTTTGCTCAAGGCGTCATTTTAGGCAGTCTAATACAAGGAATCGACACACAAAATGGGCAATTTGTGGGTAATTGGTTAGCCTGGATGAGTCCGTTTGCCTTATTCACCGGGTTTGCCGTGGTGGTCGGTTACGCCTTAATGGGGGCAAGCTGGCTCTTTATGAAAACCACCCTTAATTTGCAAGAAAAAGTCCGTTTATACAGCGCATATGCATTGGCCATAACCTTTATAACCTTAATGATTATTAGTTTTTGGACAACGAATTTAAACCAATATTATTTTAATAAATGGTTTGATTGGCCACGGTGTTGGTTTACTTTGCTTATTCCTCTACTTTCTATTACCGCCATATTATGGTTTATATATGGGCTTTATAAACAGCAACATCGCATACCCTTTTTAGCCTCAATAACACTGTTTGCATCGGGTTATATTGGCGTACTCTATAATATATATCCTTATATTTTACCGCCAAGTTTAACGTTTAAAGCCGCTGCCGCTCCAGACAGCAGTTTGCACTTTTTATTAATGGGCACTTTAATTATGCTACCTATTGTCGCTAGCTATTTTATTTATAGTCACTGGGTTTTTAAAGGCAAAGTACACACCGAATATGAAGGTTATTAACCTTTTTTGAACGCTTAAAAATAAAATAGCCAGGCAATAAGCCCAGCTTTTTACTTAAACAGAATAATAAAGTGATTTGAGGTGTTTTACCTTATTTGTTCTCTAAAGATTTAATCCATACTTTATTTGTTAAAAAAGAAGGAATAAGTAACCTGTTTCTCTTATTGTCATAACCTAAATCTGCGGGGGATTCTAAACCTTTAAATAAAGTTTTTGGTTCTGCAGCAATTTGTATTTGTTTAATGGCTTGAGCCTTCCAGCTAGAAAATAGAACATCGCCATTATTGTCCGCAATTAAACCATCTAACTTATTATAAGGTAGTTTTTCACTGCTTAATAATTTACCGTTTAGGTCAAAATAATGCACCTGACCGCTAGCAATGGTAATGACAATTAACTGCCCATCTTTTTCTAAAATACCATTTGGACGACCTAAATCTTGTCCTTTGGTTAAAATTTTAACTTCACCTTTAGCCGACACATGGTAAATAGCGTCAGTACCCGCTGGTTTAAAACCAGGTGCTACACCACTATCGGTTACCCACACGCCACCTTGTGATGATGGCGTAACGCCATTTAAAAATGAACTGCCAGCAATAGGATAATTTGCAATGGGTTTACCGGTGGTTAAGTTAAAGGTTCGGATAGTATCAATATCGGCCACATATAAAGTATTGCCATCCGCAACCATGCCTTTGGGAGCATTTAACGTTACCCCATTTTTTCCGCCTACAATCCACTTTAAATCTAGCACTTTTCCCTCTGGACTGAGTTTTGAAATAAAGCCATTATTGTCTTTATCAAACGGACTACCATGAATATTGGATACTAAATACACATCATTTTGTTGGTTATATTCAACCGACTCAGGCGTTTGAAAGCCGACATTTTCAATCACCATATTATTTGTAGCAGCCATCGCTAAGCTAGAAGAAAGCATAAGTGCACTAAATACCACACCTACTGCTAAAGATTGTTTATGACACATTTTTATACCCACAACAGACTCCCAAAATAAATAATCCAATAATTGAAAACTCATTTCTATTAAACAGAACTTAATTCAACTAAATTTTACGTAAAATAGTGTTAAACAATGTAAATTTTATCCAAATTACCAGATACTGTGTTCAACATTAGATGTCAAGCACAGTTCTTATATTCTGGATCAAAAGGTTTGCCGTGCTTTAATACGGCAAACACAATATGAATAAGTTTTCTCATTATTGCCACCACTCTTTTCTTTCCTTTTACGCCGTTGGCTTTTAACCGTTCTGAAAAACGCTTAATGACAGGGTTATGCTGAATGGCACTTAATGCTGGCATATACAATGCCTTTCTGAGTTCGGCATCGCCCATTTTGGACATCTTTGAGCTATTCAATGAGCTACCTGACTGACGAATTAACGGAGCAAGTCCCATAAAACTGGCCATGTGCTTGGCTTTGTCAAAATACTTTATATCACGAATTCCAACTAACAACCGAGTGGCGGTGGCTTCAGCAATACCGGGTATGGTTTCGAGTAGCTTAACTTGGCTCAGCAATTCATCGTCTGAGCGTAAGCACTTTTTTATTTTGGTTTCAATTTTTTTAAGTTGTTGACTCAAATGCGCAATCTGTTCTTGTTCAAACTCTTGAATCTCTAACTCTAGGCTGCTACCCATTTGATTTTTAAGTTGAATCTCTTGTTTTATTAGTAGAGATTGTACTCTGTGCCATTCTTGCAGTTTACGCAGTGTTGGCGACGGTGGTTGCCATGGCTTTGGGCGTTGTGTCATGGCAAAGTCAGCAATAAGTTTGGCATCTTCTTTATCGGTCTTGGTTCGATTCAGTTGCGATTGTGCATATCGCTTGATTCGGGTTGGGTTAACGACACTAACCGAAATCTTTTGTTCATAAAGTACCAAAGCTAAGCCAAGCGAGTATTTGCCAGTGGCTTCCATGACAATGGCACAATTTTGATTAGGCATCCATTGGATTAGGGCTTTATAGCCAAGTTCATCATTTAAAAAGCGTTTAACATCGCTTGTTTGAGCAATAGCGACATCAAAGTATTCTTTTCCTATATCAACACCAATATATGTTGTCATAATTTACCACCTTTATGTTTTGTGATAAGGTAATTATTGCTTGGTAAAATCACACTATGAGCAGACTAACCTTATGAATACAGGCTAAACGACGGTTTGCCTAAGATACTGTTCAGTTTATAGTGTGTGGGGATAAAGGTCTTAATCTGATAACCTGGATCACTTCGGTGTCCTTGGCCTGGTAACAAGATCTCTCTATCCCTTTACTAAGCGTCCCTAGTAAATTCTCCATTTCTGAAGAACACTTTCAACATATAAGGCCTGGTATATATATCCAACAAGAAATATCATTCTTTATAATTACAGACTTGTGTATTTTATCCATCCAATAATTCCCTATATATAGGGCTTGTGGCCACTATCTTTAACTTATTTAATGCAGCCCAAAAATATTTTAACTCTAACTTACTTTACACTTATATAATAAATGTTAACCTTGTATACCAAGATAACGTAAAACAACAATGGATTGGAAAACAAATGCTTAAATATCATTTTAAAAACCTTTGGTTTCGAGACAAAACAGAAGACATGATTTTTATCAATAAATACGCGGTACAAATGCGTGCTGGCTTACTGCTTTTAATACCAATTTATATGGTTATTATTCTGTTTACCACCGTACTGGCGCCAACCTGGACGGTAACACCCAATACCTTTGCCGAAGAAACGTTTGATGTAACAACGGATTTTAGAGTCATATTTAATGTTCAGGCTTTTAAGACGCCATTTGATTACACCGTGCCAACTTTTGTGTTGTTTTATGGCTTGTTTGAAATGATTGCAGGTATGTTTGTGAGAACAGCTTACCTTTCACCAACCATTCATATTGCTACTTTTTTAACACGTAATACTCGTCCAAAATGGGAGCCATTAAAACCCAAACGTTTTGCTTGGCTTATTGGTGCTACATTAATCATATCTTGTTTAATGTTTTTTCATCCAGACTCGGTGGCCAGAGTAGTAAATGCTACCTTTAATGATGAATTATTGCCTACCACAACAAATTGGATGCCTAATTTTGTTCCACTACTTGTTGGTGTTTGTTTTGCCTTTATGTGGCTAGAAGGGGTATTTGGTTTCTGTTTAGGCTGTAAAGTTCATTGGATTTTAGCTAAGTTAGGTATCTTTAAAGAACATTGCTATAGCTGTATGAATGTCGATTTTGAACAGCAACAGTGGATCAATGAACGCAAAGCAATGGAAGCGGAACTAAACGCTAAAAAGTAATCTTTTCAAGCTCAACCTATCTGTTTTAACATCTAACTAAAGCCTTTATAAATTAAAGGCTTTTATATAATCTGAGTAGCCTTTTTATAAACCTTAATCAAACGATGTACTTGATTCGGAATTTCTTGTACAACAGCATTGCGCATAATGCCATAGTAAGAATAATCAATTAAATAGGCTAATTCTTCAGCCGTTGCATCCACAGAATCTAAATCGAGCAAATTTTGTTTGCTCCCTTGTTCAAGCTCATTTGCGATAAACTTAATTGTAATAGCATGTTTAGCATCAACAATATCTTTAGCAACATCGTGAACAGCACTGTGCAAATCTTTTAAAATATAATCATCTTGTACATGCTCAAAAACTTTTTTGCCAATCGCGATTAAATACTCTTCAATAATTTCCCAAGGGTTAGTTAATTGAATTTCTTGCATTCTATTATTGGCTTCATTAATAGAGTTTTTAGTACACAACTGCACAACATTTCTAAATAAAAACTTTTTATTTTTGAAATATTTATGCACGGTTACTCTTGAATACCCCGTGTATTCGCTGATTATTGACATGTTTGTTTTACTATAGCCAAATTGTGAAAAACACTTAAGAGCCAATTCAATAATTTCTTGTTCTGTTTTATTAGATATCATTTTATGAGTTTAAGTTCTCTATCAATAAGATTAATAACCTTATGCTATCATCTGTACATTTAATATAAAAGTGTTAACATCAATATTTGATTTAAATCAGTCTTTTTACGCCTTTTATACACACCAAATTAAAGGCAAAAAACGCAAGGAAAAAAATATGAAAACAATGATGGACTATATTACTGACGCACAATCTCAAATTAAACAGGTTTCTGTTGAACAAGCCAAAAAAATGGTTGAAAGCGGAACCCGTATTTTAGATGTTAGAGAACCAGGTGAATATTTATCGGGAACCATTACTGGTGCGATTAATGTTCCTAGAGGGACATTAGAACCTGCTGCTGACCTTGAATACGTAAGCGCAAACCCAGACTTACGCGATCATAGAGATAGCGAATGGTTAATTGTGTGCAGATCAGGCGGTAGAGCCGCATTAGCGACAAAAACATTGTCTGAAATGGGATTTACTGATGTTTCTAATATGATTGGTGGCATGATCGAATGGGAATCTAAAGGCTTTCCAACTTGCATCCCATCTAGTGATGATATGCCCGTTATGCTAAAAGAACCTTGTCTTGTTTAGAGCTAGTTCTTTACTTTAGTCATTAACCACGAATTCGCAAAAGCTCATTTAAAACACTTTGCGTTTTTGTGGTTAAAGACATTTAAATTGACTGTAATTTCGTCACCACAACACCATTTAACGCTTTAATATTAAGTGTTAGACGTGTCAGGCTCGTAGGTTTTTGTTTTAATTAATAATTTAAAATCAGGGTGATCTACCAGGCCTGCAAAAATGGGGTCTTCTTTTACTTCTTCCAGCAAACCTTCAGCACCTTCGATGGCTTTTTGTAAATAATCTAACGCTTCAGCCGTTTGGTTCATTGACGCATAAGCCCCTGCCATTTGATAAAAGGCGTGTTTATTTTCTGGGTCAATTTTTAAGGCCTGGTGGCAAAGATTAATCGCCCATAATGGCTCATTCATTTCCAATAACACATCCGCTTTATAGGTCATGGCTTCAGTGTTTTCGCTATCTAATTCTAAAATTTCATCATAAATCGCTAAACGATTACTTAAAATTTGTTCTTGCCCCGCTTTTAACCAAAGGCTGTGAATATCTTGGTGTTTGCTTAGACGTTGTTGAGCAGAAGAAATACCTCTTGATTTATGGTTTAGCTCTTCCTCCAAGGCTTTTAATCGACCTTCATAGGTTTCTATGACCTCAGTAACTTTAGCATCAGCCATATTGTGTACACGTTCTTTTACGTCACGCAAAGAACTCCAACCCACCAATAAAAGTACCGATGAAATTCCCGCTATTAAGTAAAAAAAGTAGGTAACAGTATCTGTGGCATATCCCACTGCCTGATTAACCGCCGCCAACTCTCTATTTACCACTTCTTTAGTAAGATTGACTTGCAAATCATTCATATCAACCCTTAATTGACGAAGCTCGTCCATAACATAACGTTCTACAAATGGATTGTACATTGGCTTGGTTAATTGATTAACATCTTGAGTTTTTCTATCATGTTTAAGCTCTGTGGGCGGCACTGTTTGAGTTGTTTGAACGGTCTGAGTTGTTGCCGTGGGTTGTGAATTCTCCGTAGCGTGCGCAAGAGGATTCCACAAAAACAATAATGTTAAAATTAATATTCGCATATTTTTCCCTTATGGCTTTGGGTTGCTACTAAATTAGTGTGTAACGCTTTAACCGTTTTTTCAAAATCGGTTTCATTTACAAAAAATTGCATTTCAACTTGGCGTGTATTTTGGTGAATTGCTTCAATATTCACACCTTCTTTATAGAGAGTGCCTACCGCACAGGCTAAAAAGCCTTTTATGCGCATATCGCTGCCCATAGCTGATACCAAAGCGACTTTACTGGTTTGTATTGATGCCGTTTGTAACTGACTTTGTAGTTGTTGCGATAAACGATTGCCTTTTTTAAGCGAATCATTAAGGTACAACGTGATGGTATTGGCATTAAAATCTTTATTGACTACATTGCACTGTAAACGCTGGGTAATGTCTCTAATAATCGTTTCATAACCCGCACGAGCCCCCATCATTTCTTGGTCAAAAATTTCAACGGCTAAGAGTCGTGGCATACCTGCAATAATTTCAACTTTAGGGGATTCACTTACATACTCTTCGGTAATTAAGGTTCCTTCATGCTCGGGTTCAAAAATATTTTTAATGCGTAAAGGTATTTTGGCTTGTCTAAGCCCTTTTGCCGCTCGTGGATGAATGGCCTCCATGCCTAAATTGGCCAGTTGATCCGCAATATCATAATTTGTTCTACCAATTGGAATGACTTGCTGTTCACCCACCAATTTTGGGTCAGCACTACTTAGGTGGTATTCTTTATGAATAACGGCTTCATGGGCTTTCATTAAAACAGCAATACGACTAAAAGTCATTTCACTGTAACCACGGTCGTAAGTTTGCATTAGGTTTTCAATGCAATGGCTATAACCTGTAACAATGGGTAAGGTGTTGCTAAAATCAATATCGTTTAAATTTTCAACAATCATTTTATCCAGCGGCATAGGTTCATTAGCTTGCCAACCGGTTAAATCAACAAATTGAGCGTTAATCCCTTCGGCCTTTAAAAGATTTGCCAGGTTATAAGCACTGTGTGCTTCACCTAAACTGGCTAAAAGCTCACGAACGGTAAGTAAATGCGTTTCTAATGAAAAATGACCATGACTACACAAGTCTTGCAAATAAGTTAATAGCTGCTCTGTTTCTAAAATACGACGACTAATAAACTTATTGGCTTCTTCTAACAAGGTTACATCATCAAATAATGTGCTGTTAATTTCATTGAGCTTATTGCCTAATACTTCTAAAGCCGCTTGCCAATTAGCATCCACATCATCATTTGCAAACAAGCCATATACACCAGGTGTACCCGTTTTTTTATGTTCTAACAAAAGATCGGTTACGCCACCATAAGCAGACACCACAAAAATGCGCTGGTACGCAGATTCTGGAAAATTAATAATATTGTCACGAACGGTAAGGTATTCACTCATAGAAGTACCACCAATCTTTTCAACGCTTAAGGTGCTCTGCTGTTGTTGTGTCATTTTTCTCTTGTATTTTTTAATTTATTTTTGGTTTTACCAGGCCTGGTAATTCTTGCGACCATTTATGCTTTATACGCCATGGTAAACATGAGTACACATAGGTAAATAAAATAAGCGCCGTTAACTATTCATTTATGAATAAACCACGCTTTTATAAAATTCTTATAAAACAAACCACAAAGTTCTAAAACGAAAGCATCTAAACTTTATTAAAAAGTTTTGTGTCTTAGTGACTTTGTGGTGTTTGTTTTTTCTTTTTTGCTTAACTTAGCGCTTATTCTGGCAAGTTATAAGAGCCATCTGAATCGTGAGTTTCACGCCCTGTAACAGGCGGATTAAACACACAAACCATACGCATTGGTTTGCCATTAAGGGCTTTTAAAGAGTGTTGGTCATTGTTATTTAACGCGTAAACCGTACCTTCTCTAATTGGGTGAGTAATGCCAGTGGCTTTATCATAAATTTCACCTTCACCCTCAATACAATAAACGGCTTCTAAATGGTTTTTATACCACATGTGCAACACTTCATTTGGCTTGATAATCGTGTCGTGTAGTGAAAATCCCATGCCATCGTTAGCCAATAAAAGACGACGACTCGTCCATTGTTTATCGTCAACATCGGCGTCGGTACCAATAATGTCATCATAGAGATTACGAACAATCATTTTAAACTCCTACTTTTTCGTTAATTTTCGTTTTTTTCAAGAACTTTTCGAATTGCATTTTGCAAAATGTCAAAACCTTCATTAATGAGCTCTTCAGTAATAACCAAAGGCCCTAAAAATTTAATAACTTCACTATCCGCACCTGCGGTTTCAATAACCAAACCGTCATTAAAAGCCGTTGAACAAATATCCGAAGTTAGTTCTGGTTTTTTAAACTCCATACCCCAAATAAAACCGTGACCACGAATTTCACGAATTAAATTTGGAAAAGTCAGTGCAATTTCTTCCATGCGTTTTTGAACCAGTTTAGATTTAGCATTGGTTTGCTTAGCCATTCGGTCATCAGACCAGTACTCTTTAAGAGCAGCCGTTACCGCAACAAAGGCTAAGTTGTTTCCACGGAATGTGCCCGAATGCTCGCCTGGACTCCACTTATCAAGCTCTGGTTTCATCAAGACTAAAGACATTGGATGACCCGCACCAATCGACTTGGATAAAGTCACAATATCAGGTACGATGCCTGCACGTTCAAAACTAAAGAACTCACCGGAGCGACCGTTACCTACCTGAATATCATCAACAATCATTAAAATATCAAAGTCATCACAAATTTTACGTAACTCTTGTAACCACTCTTCACCAGCAACGTTAATCCCACCTTCAGCCTGAATTGTTTCTAGCACAATCGCTGCTGGCAGTTCGGTACCAGACGAGTCATCATCTAAAATCTTACGCAGGTATGCCATGGTATCTACCTTATCGCCAAGATAGTTGTGAAAAGGTACTTGATAGGTATAGCCAGGCACACCATAGTTATCATCATGATAATATTTATTACCCGTAATACTTAACGAGCCCATCGACATACCGTGAAAACCGTTGGTAAAAGACATAACCTGCTTACGGCCTTTAACCTTACGTGCAATTTTTAAGGCCGTTTCAATCGCATTTGTACCCGTTGGGCCAACAAACTGCAATTTGTACTCTAAATTACGTGGTTTAAGAATATTCTCTACAAACGTTTCCATAAAATCGCGTTTGGCAACGGTAGCCATATCTAAGGCATGGCCAATACCATCGTTTTGCAGGTAGTTAATAACGGCATCATTCACAACCGGATTATTATGTCCGTAATTTAAAGCGCCTGCTCCGGCAAAGAAATCGATGTATCTTTTACCGTCTTCATCCCAGATTTCAGCCATTTTAGCTTTTTCGAATACCGTTGGAAAAGAGCGTATATAGCCCCTTACTTCTGATTCATATTGATTAAAGATACTTAACGACATGGTTAACTCCTAAAGGTTTTTAGTAATAGCCTTTGCAAAAAGGTCTCTATAAATGTAAAAAGGTATGAAGCGGCTGGTTTTGCGGTGCTCGCAAAATATACTCTTGTTCTGCTTCATGATCTTGGCCTGCAAAATGTTCAACTTTAATAAAGTCACAAACATGCATATTTAGGCCATGTTGTTTGGCTAGCGATTTAAACACCCCTTGTGAGGCTTTGTTGCTAGGAGAAATTGTGCAGCTCACTGCGGTGAGTGGCGTACTTGAATGCATTTGTTTGTTAATTAGCTCGGTAATTAGCCGTTTAGCTAGGCCTTGTCCGCGCATTTTTTCAGATACAGCGACTTGCCAAACAAATAAGTTTTGCCAATCATCTGGTCTACGATAGGCCGATACAAAACCAACTATCTCACCATTTAATTCAGCCAACATACAGCTGTCGGCAAAGTGGCTGGCTTGTAAAAAATACAAATAGCTTGAATTCAAATCTAGTGGTGGACAGTTCTCAACCAACTGATACAGCGCCATGCCGTCTTGCAGTGTGGGAGATCTAAAAACCAACGTAGATTGCGCTGTGTTATTTTGTGATGCGTTTAAATTTTGGGGGTCATGCTCCATAAAATACTCGGGTATTGATTCAACGCTTAATTGCGTTTATAAATGAAAATTAATTATTTTTAAAAAAGTGAAACCATTGTTTTTTAGGTTTTAGAGAAAAGAGCCACATAATATTTTTGCGCTACACTTCAAACGCTTATAAAGTAAATCAAGTGACATTAATGTAGTGGAATATTTTTTGTGAACAAGGCCTGACCGCTTAGTAAGCGCAAAGTAGCCCGAAGAAGTGCACGTAATAGTGCTTGTATTTAAAGATGGACCTGCTAAAAAAAAGATGACTTAGCCTTGCTGGTAATTTAGTTGGCTTTTATTCAAACAAATTCACAGGCAAAATTCAAGTCGGGTTTTAAAGGCAACAATTGCTTTTTATTCAAAATAACCGCCAATTTTGCAAACAAAAATTCGATTTCATCAACTTTTTTACAGTCTTTTAATCTAAAATTTTGACACCATATTGGCGTTTATTTTTATAAAATTCTCGCCTTTATTTCATTATTAACTCGCCAAAATTATTTGATTTTTTAACTGCTTAGCCGCCATGGTATAACCGCCATTATTCGCATCCACAAAATGCACATGTTCAATACCAGTTTTGGCCACTAAACACGTTATTAATGCGGCATTGGTCAAATGCACACCATAGAACAATTCACCATTTTCACAGGCCTGGTCTAACCATCCAATTAACGCTTGTACTTTTTGTTTGTCGCCAGACAAAATGGCTCTAAATGTATCATCTAGTTTTATATAGTCAGAATTCAATACCATATCTTGTTTGTATTGCCCCCAATCACCAAATTTATTTTTGACTTTAAACGCCATCCAAACTTTACCAATAATATTTTGTGCTCGTATTATTTGTCTTACCTTCCACTTTGACCAAAAAGACTGATGCAAACTATTGGCATTAACCTCAACATTTAATTTATCTTTATTTAAAGAGAGTGATAACCCTTGCCTGTTTAATGGATGATGTTGCGTCACATCGCCTAAAAATTCCACTATTTTTTGACTAACGGTTTGGTATAAAAGTAGCGTTTGTTCCTCAGTATCCGCTCTAGATTTAACCAATAAACTCATCGTAACACCATGCTGGCTAGGTATCTCATTCCAGCGACATTCAAATCCACTAAAATCGGCATTGGCTTGTATATTCTCGTCTAAAGCATAGGTATTGGACTCTTTAATTAAGTTATCAGCATCCTCTAAACCACCTCCCATAAAAAAATATTGTGTCAGTGATGGTGATACTTGGTATTTACAAATCTTGACAGGCCTGGTCAGTTTTCTAAGGGGAACCAACCCTACTCGCAACTCTAACTGCATGGATTCTTTTGCCAGTTCTTGACAGCCTTTTAAAGCTTCCTTAACAGCAATTAAGGCATTAGGCGGTACACAAAATGTTGCTCCATCGCCCCCAAAAACATAAGGAATCTTTATCGGTTTTAAGGCATTTACAATGGCGGCAATGGTACTACCGCCTACCGCATTAATATCTCGATACCGACCCGCTTCTATCGCTTTTGTTGATCCTTTAATATCCGTAATCACCACCCACCAGTCGTGCGGTAGCGCTTTATAGGCCATTATATTTAACGTATCTTTTAAATCACTTAAAACCTGTAAAGAATCATCAAAACTTTTGTTTTCCATCGACTACTCAAATATATTTTGTCACTTTTGCACGAGTGAGGTGCGTGGGAAAAAAGAACAAATTTGCCTGATTACAGCGAATAATGTAACGAATAGGCGGCTATGAGCAATTTGTTCATAAAATCAGATGAATTTTAGCCATTGTTCACCCTGCATTGATTCGTGTAGCGGCTACATTTTAGCTAAACAACCGTTTTTCTATGTTGACCGATTCATTTAACTACGTCAAACGGTTTTACCAGGCCTGGTAAAATCGTTTTTTGGCCAACCTTATAAATAATACTCTTTAAAAAAATAGTGTATTTTGCCAAACGGGCTTGGTTATAATAAAAATACGTTATCTTTCAATACATCCGAGTTTACAAAGTCGTTTACTCGCTCTCTTATATGCAATGTTGCCGCTTTTACCCTGCCTAATTTAATACCAGGATTTACTATGTCTGATTCAAAACCCTTTTCTGTACTACTGGCTCCCGATAGTTTTAAAGGTTCATTAGATGCCGCCGATTTTTGTAAAATTGCAAGCCAAGTTATTCACCGCATTAACCCAACAGCACAAGTATTTTCTCGTCCTATGTCAGACGGTGGTGAAGGTTTTGTAGATACGTTTGTTTGTGCAGATGCGGGGCAAGCCAAATCTTCTTGGGTATCCGGGCCTTTAGGCAAAAAAACCAAAGCCAGCTTTGCTTGGCAAGAAGACAAACAAACCGCCATTATCGAAATGGCGCAAGCATCCGGCATTACCAAGGTACAAAAAAATGAACTTAACCCTCTCAACACGCACTCTTATGGCACAGGTCAATTAATACAAGAAGCGATTAACCTTGGGGCTAAAAAAATCATTTTAGGATTAGGAGGTTCAGCCACCAATGACGGTGGTGCAGGCGCATTAATGGCCTTGGGAATACCTATGTTAAATAACAAAGACCAAGAGATTGGCTTAGGTGGCCAAGCATTAAAAGACCTGGCAACCATTGGTAAAATACCCAGCCATCTACTAGAAATAGAGTGGGAAATTGCCTGTGATGTCACCAATCCATTATTAGGTGAAAGTGGCGCTACGGCTATTTTTGGCCCACAAAAAGGTGGCCAACCTCACCAGTTAGCGGTGTTAGAAAATGCACTAACCCATTATGCCCAAGTATTAGAAGCGCACGCCAATAAAGCCATTCATTTAGAACCAGGCGCAGGAGCAGCAGGTGGTATGGCGGCAGGTTTTATGGGTTTATTAAACGCCACCTTAGTGCCAGGGTTTGATGTTATTAATGAAACCTTGCAACTGGAAGAGTTAATTAAAAACCAAAATTTTGATTACATTATTACTGGCGAAGGCCGTTTTGATAACCAAACTCGCTTTGGCAAACTGCCATTACGCATTGCGCAATTAGGGCAAAAATACCAAGTACCCACCATTGGAATTTGCGGCAGTTTAACCTGCTCAGTAGAAGACTTACCCGAATTTAAAGCTATTTTTAGCATAGTCAATAAAGTCATGGATGAAGCTGAAGCAATGGGCAATGCCCACTATCTTCTACAACAAACCATGTTATCGGTTATACCTTTATTGGCCAAATAAAGATCTATTTAGCCAATAAAAATGCTTTAAATATACAGATTACCAGGCCTGGTAATTTGTGAATTAAGTTAGAGAATATTTACCATTTAAACGGTTAAATTTTATAAAACTTACTTTTTGTATAGCTCTTCTGGATTTATGATTGGATTGGTGGCGATTGTGACTTTATTGTCTGCTACTTGAGTGTAGAAACAGCTTCTACGGCCGGTATGACAAGCAGGACCTGTTTGGTCTACTTGTAATAGAATAGCATCACCATCACAGTCAAACGTGAGTGCTTTTAGGGTTTGAATTTGTCCGGACTCTTCCCCTTTACGCCAGTAATTTTGACGAGAACGTGACCAGTAACAAACACGACCTGTTTGTAGGGTTTCTTCTAATGATTTGCTGTTCATCCACGCCATCATGAGCACTTCTTTTGTGTCATACTGCTGGGCAATAGCGGGTATTAAACCGTCGGCATCAAACTTAACTTGTTCTTTAATTTGTTGCCAATCAAATTGGTCGCCTTGTTGGGCTTTTTCTAGCTCTTTAAATGTGGTTTGGTTGCACATATCTTGTCTCTTAAGGTTAGATTAACTGCGTTTAGCATTAGCAAATGCAGCGGCAAATGGGTTATTGGTAATCACCTCTTTGGCAGCTTTTGGTTTAGCTTGCTGTACTTGAGATTTTTCACCTTTTAGCATCATGGCATTAAATAGGTCTACCGTAGCAACAGCATCAGCCAAAGCATCGTGTGCATCACCTGGAAAAGGTTTACCTAAAACTTCTTCATAGGCAACGGTCAGTTTTGGTGTTTTAAAGAACCAATACATGTTTTCGCTGTGCCAACGCATCGCACCAATTAGATCTTTACTGAGTTCAGCCGCATCTAACCAGGTGTTGTAGTCTAATTCAAATTTTAGCATTTTCTTTTCTGCACTTTTTTGTAAGTACATAAAGTCACTTTCGGTACTATAAGCCAAGACAATATCCGCATCTAGCAAGGTGTCATGAATCATGTCCCAAGCTTGGCCAAGTGTGGGTTGACCTTGCACCATTTCGGTTGTGATATTGTGTTTTTCATTTTCGGGAATCTCATAACCAGGGTTAATTAATTGGTTAAACAGTTCTTTGCCGTTAATGTCACAAGCTGATACCTGAATAATATCGGCTTCTGGATCAGTACAAATATTTGTGGCTTCAATATCAATACAGACTACTTTTTTGCCTTTAAGCTCTTTGGCATGGCCTTTAAGCTTAAAGAGTGCATCATTTCTTTTTTCTTGAATCAGCGGAATGACTTCAGAATCACAAAACTCTTTAATGAGTTCAGCCAGTTTTTTAGAAAATCGAGTAATGGATTTTGTTAATGCCGCGCGAACCGCCTCATCTTCAGAACAACGTTCAATAAACTGATCAATCGTAATAATTTCTTCACCAATGGTCAGTTTTGTTAACGATTCAGCAACCAGTTTTTTTGGGTTATAGTCAAAATCTTCTAAAGGTGGAATATAGATATTGGCATTAAGTAATGACTTTTGGCCTTTTGCTGGAGAGGCCATAATTTCAACCCCTTTAATGTTTAGACCATCAGAGGCGGCGACAGCAACAAGATACTCTTTAAGAGGTTGGTTACGTTTATCTAGCAAAATCAGTTGTGCATTACTCATAAGAAAAGGGCTTTATTATTGGAACTTTGCACCCGTTGAAATAGGGACAAAAGTCTCATGTTAAAAAAAATAATGAGGGGTATTGTACCGTTAATGCAAACAGATATTGAACAAATCAGTCAGTTTAATGAGGCTTTATCCATTCCAGTTAATGAAGCTTAGATTTTGTATATATTGCTGGGCGGCATGAGGCCAATTAAACTGTGGAATAGTTTGGTGAATATTGTTTTTTGAAATGTTAAGAGCTTGTTCTATGGCGGTACGTAAATCATGATTGGTTGAACCATTAACACCTTCAGTAATAATATCTTTTGGCCCTGTCACTGGATAAGCGGCAACCGGTGTTCCACAAGCAATGGCTTCAATATTAACCACGCCAAACGTATCTGTTTTTGAAGGAAACACAAATACATCCGCAGAAGCATAAAACGTTGCTAATTCATCCCCCGATTTTGCTCCTAAAAAATAACATTGCGAGTAGCGTTTTTGTAAATTTTCTAGTTCAGGGCCTTCACCAATAATGACCTTACTACCAGGGAGTTCTAATTTAAGAAACTCTTCAAGATTTTTTTCTGGTGCAATACGACCAACATAAAGCATGATAGGGGCTTCGTAATTCAGTTTACGTTTTTGTTGCGGGTTAAATATTTGGGTATCAACGCCACGAGACATTAACGCCAAATTATGAAAACCTTTTGCTTTTAAATCTTTCAAAATTGATAGGCCTGGTACTAATGTTTTTTGCGCCGGAGAGTGAAAATACCGTAGCCCTGCATAAGTAAAAACAGGTGAGATCGGCAACCTAGCCCGAATATATTCTGGATAACGCGTGTGATACCCTGTGGTAAAAGGTAGCTTGTGTTTTATGACAATATGCCTGGCAAACCAACCCAAAGCCCCTTCGGTAGCAATATGAATCGCATCAGGTTTAAAGTCAATAATACGTTTTTCTAGCCCTTTTGGTCGCCAAACACAACGAATCTCATGATACGTAGGAAGCGGAAAACTTTTGTACTCTAAAGGTTGAATAACATCAACCTCTACTCCTTGATTCTTTAATTCTTTAATCAAATTTGTAAGCGTGGTCACCACACCATTTATTTGCGGATACCAAGCATCAGTAACTAAAGTTAACCGTTTTATAGTGTGCGTGCGGTTTACCATATTGTGCTGATACGGTAATTGAGATTCATCCTCAAAATTTAGCCTTTGATAAGGCTTATTTTTAGGTGTTTTATTTGTGGAGGCTTGTGTCATAGTGTTCATGATTTTTACTATAAAAACACTATGTTAAAAATAGATGATACCTAGATGAACTTATAATGAGCGTTGTTCATCTAACGGTAATATTACTGTCAAAATCAATTTATACACTGTGTGGCATAACCCTAATTTTAGAGAAGGTATTATGAACACAGATGCATTTAGTCACAGCCTAACAAACCCATTAGAATCACAAATTCATTTTCCTGATTGGATGAAGGATATTGCCGAAGATGATTTTATCTTGGCTGAAAATAATCATGAAGTTCAGCGTTATAGAACGATTTTTATTTCAGACACCCATCTGGGCAGTAAAGCGGCCAAAGCAGAATTTTTGGCGGAGTTTTTAAAATACAATCACTGCCAAAAGCTGTATTTGGTAGGAGATATTATTGATGGTTGGCGTTTAAAAAAACGTATGTATTGGCCCCAATCACATACCAATGTGATTAGACGTATTTTAACCATGTCAAAACGAGGTACCGATGTGGTGTATGTAACAGGAAATCATGACGATTTTTTACGCCGATACTCTGGGCTCGATTTTGGCAATATAAAACTCTGCGATAAAACCGTGTTTAAAGCCGCTAATGGTCATCAATATTTGGTGGTTCACGGTGATAAATACGATAGCGTAGTACAAACACAAAAATGGTTAGCGATTATTGGTGATTGGGGCTATGAAAGCCTGGTAGTCATAAATCGTTATTTTAATCAGTTACGCCGTAAATTGGGTTTGGGATATTGGTCTCTTTCTGCTTATGTAAAACAAAAAGTAAAAGGTGCGGTTTCGTTTATATCTGCCTATGAAGAAGCCGTGGTTAAAGACTGTAAAAATGATCATTATCATGGTGTGGTATGTGGTCACATTCATCACCCTGAAATTAGAATGATTGATGATGTGCAATATTTAAACTGCGGAGATTGGGTAGAATCTTGTACCGCAATTGTGGAAACCTTAGAGGGTGAAATCAAACTATTACGCTGGGTAGAAGTCAGCCACGAAAACAATCAATAACTCAATAGCCAACCACTTATAAACACCATTTAATCATCATTTCATTAAATGACTCTCTTTCAATGGGTTTAGATAAAAAATCATTCATACCCACTTCAAGACATCGTTGTTTATCTTGTACCATAACATTTGCGGTAAGTGCCACTATAGGGATAGGTATCTCATGGGTAGATAGCATCTCTTCTTTACGTATCACTCTGGTTGCTTCAAAGCCATTCATAACTGGCATTTGACAATCCATCACTATAAGTTGATATTTTTGCGGTGCAATACGCCAAAGTTCTATGCCTTTTAACCCATTTTCAGCTACATCAATTTTTGCGCCTAGGCGTTTAAGAAATGCCACAATCACTTTTTGATTAACGTCATTATCTTCAACTAATAAAACCGTTTTATCTTTTAAGGGTAACGCTTTGCTAATATCTGTTTCGTCCAACCCTAACAGCGGAATACTTTCCTGTTGAATTTTATGCTCTCTTTGTAAAGGCAGTTTTACCCAAAAACAACTACCTTTATTTACTTCAGAGTGTACCCCAATCTGCCCTTTCATAAGATCAACCAATTGTTTACATATTGCTAAACCTAATCCAGTACCACCAAATTGTCTTGCTGTTGTATTATCTGCTTGGGTAAAAGAGTCAAATAATTTAGATAAGTTCTCTTCTGCAATACCTATACCTGTGTCCAATACTTCAATATAAATATGATTATTTTCTAAATCATTGTTTTGTTCATTAGTTGCGGTTACTTGGCTAATATTAAGCGTTACAGAACCTTTATCGGTAAATTTTAGGGCATTACCAATTAAGTTCATAATAAGTTGCTGAAGACGCATAGAATCACCAATCAAAGTGTTTGGTACTTCGGGTGAAAATTGATAGTTTAAGGCGATATTATTGTCTTCCGCGATAGAGGACATTAAATGCAAAGTTTCTTCTACAATATTGCGCAAATCAATAGGTTCATTCACTAAGACCACTTGCCCCTCATCAAGCTTAGCAAAGTCTAATACTTCATTAATTATTTTTAATAAAATATCGCCACTGTGCTTAATGGCCTGTAAATATTGTGTTTGAACACTATTTAAAGGTGTGTCAAATAATAAGTCTGTCATTCCCAAAACCCCATTCATTGGAGTTCTAATCTCATGACTTACGGTGGCAACAAATCGACTTCTTGCTTTTGCTAATGCCTCGGCTCTTTCTTTGGCCAGGCTTAATTGTTGCTGTGTTTGTTGTTGCAAAGTAATGTCGCGCACGACTTGAACCAATAAAGTCTTGCCGTTAAGTTCAATTTGGTTAAAGTTAATCTCTACCGAAATTCGCTGACCTTTGGCATCTCGCAAATAAAGCGGTTCATTTTCTATAACAACAGTGGATGTTGTAGAATCCAAATCAATATATTGCTGTTTTAGATTTTCATAGGTCGAAAAACTATCTGACTCTAACCAATGACTAAATAATTTATTTTGCAGGTCATTCTTTTGGCAGTTTAACAATTGTTCCGCTGCGGTATTTGTGTCTACAATACGGCCCTCAATATCAACAACAAAAATAGATTCTGGAACCGATTGAATCAAATCTGTTGCATTTTTTTCCGCTGTTTTTTGGGCATGAATAGAAGTGATGTAACCACGTAAGACATCTGGTTTACCTGCTCGGTTATACAAAATATGGCTTAAATCATAAATCCATTTATAGCCGCCATTTCCGTTCACTTTAAGACGGTAAACCATTTCAACTTTATTGGCATTATTGACATAGGCGGTAATAAGTTTTTCTCTTACACTGTCTACATCTTCTGGATAAATCCACTCTAAAAAAGAGTGATCAACTAAGGTTTTAGCCTCTTTTCCCAATAGATTTAATACATTTGGTGAAGCATATAAAATTGACATATTTCTATCAATTTTCTTCTCTAATAATACCGTTGGTCCTGCATTAAATAGCTCATCGTGGTCTTTGGCTTGCATCAGTTTTTCACGTTCTTCTTGCAACTGTTTAAAAACCAAATTAACGACCAGTGAAATGATAAAAATAACTAAAAATATTAAAAATGCCACCACCACAACATGTTCAACATATTCATTAAATACCGATTTACGTTGAATCGCTTGAACTTGCCAAGAAACATTATCAACGGGTGCGGAAGCAAGAACGGGATTATTACTATGATTATCGGTTAATAGCTCAAAACCTTCTAAAATAACGTCCTCATTACCATAATGAGATGGAGCGGGCTGCTTACCTAAAAGCACTCTATGTGGAGGAAGTTGTTCACTAATAACAAGTTCATATTCTTTGATATTTAAGTCGATAATAAAGCTTTCTAATGGTTTAAAAGAGAGTTTTAGCCAAAACCCTGCCCATTCATCACCCATTGTTATAGGAAACAAAATATCAAAATGAAATTCACCATTTGGTGCTTGGTGCGCTCGTACTCGAGAAGTTGCAGGGGATATGTTATTGACTTCAGATTTAATTAAAGCGCGACATTTTGGGCCCATGTTTTCAACATGACTGCCAACAACAATTTTGCCTTTAGTATTAATAATGGCAAACTCGGTATCAGAAGGAAAAAGCTCCTTAACATCATTTTGAATTTCGGCTAAATCGTAAGGATAACCACCCCCTTTTGCCAATTGAAAAATACTGTCTTGATGGTGAGAAGCAATAGATTTAACAATCAATTGATGTTTTGCAACATAATCAGATACAAAAGAAGCGAGTCCATTAGCTGATATTTTGGCGGCTTGCGTAACACGCTGTTCATTTTGCGACAATATATAAGAAACCACGATAGCAATAGAAATTGCCAAACCTAGCATGGATAACCAAAAAACAAATGGTAGTCTAAAGCGAGAGTTTGCTTCCCTTTTATTTGTATTGTTCTGGCTTGATGTGTTGGGCATAAGGTAAATACTATTAAGTTGAATTATGTAAATTCATATTGGCTTTAGTCAGGCTAGAATTTCTATTGTAACTCCGATTATAGAGCAAGCAAGCATGTTTAACGACCATTGCAATTGAATAACAAAATAAACATTAAGTTCATGTTATTTAAAATCAAAAAACTTATCCATTCACCTGCAATATTTCTCGTAAAACCATCGTAGCAAAACTCCCTGCGGGCAAAGCAAATTGCAATACTAGATTTAAACCAGGTTTGTTATCTAAATCGCCATTCGTTATTTCTTCAAAAAACCACGTTAAATTCTGTGGCATTAAGCACAATGAACGTCTATCTGGCTTTACTCTATTTTGACTCAAGCCATCACACCAGGCCTGGTAATTTTTAACAACCGTTTCTTCTAATTCCCTTGGCTTGTGTGCCGTTGGTAAAGGGCCGTCACCAAATAATCCGCCAGTAAGTTCTACCGAGCCTTGTTGTAGTTTTTGCTGTAATTCATCTAATTTGTTCGCTGTTTCAACCAAAATAAATTCATCATTATCCAAATCTTTAAGCAGGTCACCCAACAAAATATGATGCCAACACCCCTGTTTAATACGTTCATTAAGCAGTTCATTAAACATCCAAGAACGCAGAGCAGAGATATATAAACCCTGTTGATTTTGATTACCATTTTTATTTTTTGCACCACGTTTTCGGTTACGTGAATGGCGTTGTTGGCCACTTAATAATAATTTAGCACCTTGCACCAGGTTATTACCATCTCGTCCAAAACGTTGTCCACCAAAATAATTGGGCACGCCATTTTTTTGTATAAGACTGAGTTTTTTATCTAAGATTTCTATTAAATTGGCTTTAGATAAACTTTCATTACGACTACATACATCTCTTAAAACCAAGGTAAATTGATTACCGATTAAATCGCCTCGCTGCAGTTTTTTATTATGGCGGTGCATATCTAAAATGGTCACCCCCTCAATATCCAATGCATCTGGATTAGGGTCGGCTTTGCCTGGCAACTGAATACTAAACCACTGTTTGGTAACGGCTTGTCGGTCTTTTTGACCTGCAAACCCGACATTGTGTTTGGCCGTATTTGCCCATTTAGCTAACATGCCCGCTACCCAGTCTGTATTTTGACCACGTTTTTCTACCCAACACCAAAGATGTTCACCAGTTTCAGTAAACACAGTATTAGAAATCTCATTTACCCTAAAATCTTCTGGATAGGTTTTTAGCAGGCCTGTTAGTTCAGGTTTTTGGTAAGCATAAGCCAATAAATCAAAGTCTGCTTTAACCTTTAATAATGGCTCGTTATCTACAGAATCTGAATGATTTGATGAGGCATTTGTATGAGAGGCGTTTGAGTCTAACGACATGAATAATTCTCTTTTTTAAAGCATAAAAAAACCTGGAAAACCCAGGCTTTAAAACTCAGTAACACCTTACAGCATTACTCATTTTGTGTATAAAACAGATATCGGTAAAAAATAATTACAAGTCTGTAAACACTTTTTCAGCCATAGGTAACTCTTTACCTTTTGGTTTTTCATCATAGATTTGTATTAATATTTGACGAATATTACCTGGCACAACATAGTCTTTAATTAATTGTCTGGCATCAATAGGTGAATCTTTATTAATGTAAAGATACACATTTCGCAAATGACACTTATTGGTTGGGTCAGAAGCTAATGGGCGTAAAGTGCCATAACCACTTATTTTAAGATCTTCTTTTGTCACTATTGTAATCTTGTGATAATAATCAGAACTAAGAGGTTGGTCAAAACAGATTTGCAAAACTCGGTCAAAATTACCCGAGCCTTTATCTAAGTTATTAACGATTTTAGCAGAGGTAATTTTTACAGGGGCTTTACTGCAAGCCTGTAGTGATAAAAGACTCACAACAATGGCTGTGAATATAAACCCTTTAGACCATAAATAACGCATAAAGTACCTCTGTATTATTGATATTAACCTGTATAAAAATTCACTTAAATTTCATTAAATAATCGTATTAAACAACTTGTTAAGTTACCAGACTAAACTTCCGATTTACACGGCCTGATTTACCTGCTGAATACCCGCTACTTGCCAATTACCTTCATCATTCGCTAAACGACGAATATGCCAAATTTCATTAAAGGCATGCGCGCCTTTAACAGCGTCTTCCTGAATAAAGCCACTAAAACGAATACTTACAATAAAATATTCACCATCTATCGCCATGGCAGCAATTTCGGCATCTAAGGTATCTACAACCGTGTGATTATCACCCGGTTTTGCATTGGTTAGCTCACCTTGAAGAGCGGTATAAAGATCAGGGGTGCAATAAGATTCTATTTCCGATAAATCCACATCATCCCACGCTTTTTGCAATGCCATAAAATGTGATTTAGCGCCGTCTACAAATCCATCTTCATCAAACCACGCTGGAATTTCACTTAAATACTGTGCGTTTTGACTGACACCTTGCCCTACACCATCTTCTAAATCAGCACCAATAATTGAACCACTTGAAGATGCCGCAGATTGAGGTGCAGACTCATGTGTTTGGCGAAAAGCTTGTTGTTGAGATGCCATATCAGGTTGATTATATGATTGATTGCCATCATAAGCAGATTGGTGCTGAGGTTGTGCATGGCTTTGTTTTTTTCGAGCAAACAATTTAAATAATACAAAGGCAATTAAGGCAAACATCAAGATATCAAAAAACTGAATACCATCAAAACCATCACCAAATAACATTGCCGCTAATAAACCACCTGCAGCCAAACCCGCTAAAGGACCAAGCCATTTAGACGCACCAGACGCTGGACGACCTGCTGCACCGGCACTATTAGCTTGCTTAGTAGGTGCCGCTTTAGGCGTACTGTATTGTTTAGGTGCAACTTGTTTGTTGTAACCAAAACTTTTACCCATACCAAAACGTTTCGCTTCTGCCGCATTACTGACTGACATAAGAGTAAAAAACAGGCTCAACATAATCACCGATACAGTCTTAAATTTCATTAATGATTTCACTTAATAAACTCCTAGGGTTTACTTTTAAAATGTAGTTAGAATAAAGGCATTGTAATGATTTAAAGTCAAAACACCAATTTCTCAAACAAATTTATATTTTTACCAGGCCTGGTATGACCAAAGACCATATACAGTGTGCGTGAATAAGCTTTTAAGCTTCTTTAACACAACGAGAGATCGTGTAATCCTTACCCTGCTTAACTTTGTCGTAGTTACCAAACACTTCCATAAAGTTACGCTTCATGTACTGTCTTAAACCGTTAATGGTCACCACTACAAACTGCCCACCTGGTGCGAGTTGATTATGCACATCATTTAGCATAATGCTTAACATCTCTTTGCCCACTTTAGCTGGGATATTTGACACCACTGTGGTAAACATAATATCTTTAGGTACGGCACTTAAACCGTTTGATAAATACGCTTTGGCATTAGGCAACTTATTTAACTTAGCGTTTTTATTAGAATAGTCTACCGCCACAAAATCTTTATCAACCATATGCACTTGGCCTTTTGGTGCGTTAGCGGCGATGGCTAAACCAATTGGCCCGTAACCACACCCAATATCTAAGGCCACTTCATCGTCTTTGATTTCTAAATACTTAAGAAACAAATCGGTACCTGAATCTATTTCTCTTGGGCTAAAAATCCCCCAAGTGGTGGCAAAGGTTAAATCTTTGCCCGCTAAATTCGCTTGAATATGTAAATCTTTTTTTAATTCTTCAATGGTTGCCACGGTATTTTCCAATAATTTTCTGTATTTTGAATTATGATATTGTACCTTTTCTTCACCTTATAAATTAAAAAGCATAAGTAGCAAAATCATCCATGCACAGTTTAAACGAAAGACAACGCCAAGCCGTAAAGCATATTGAGACTCCAACCTTAGTTTTGGCGGGAGCAGGTTCAGGCAAAACGCGTGTAATTACCGAGAAAATTGCCTATTTAATCCGTAAATGCGATGTGAAATCACATAACATTTACGCGGTGACTTTTACCAATAAATCGGCAAAAGAGATGAAGGAACGTGTTACCAAGCTTTTAAAAAATGAAAATACCACCGGGCTAAATGTTTCGACCTTTCATAACTTAGGGTTAAACATTATTCGTCGTGAGTATAAAGCGCTGGGTTACAAGTCTAACTTTTCGATTATGGATGCGGCCGATAGCGGGCAAATTTTAAAAGAATTAATGTTTAAACAAACGCTAGACCCTGATCTTTTAGATGGCGTGCAGTGGGATATTTCTAACTGGAAAAACGCCCATATCTCACCACAAGAAGCCTTAGACAACGCCGAAGATGCCCAACAACAAGCGCGTGCTATTTTGTACCAGGCCTACCAAAAACAGTTAAAAGCATACAATGCAGTAGACTTTGATGACTTGATTGGCTTGCCTGTCAGCCTATTTAACGATAACCCTGATATTTTAGAAAAATGGCAAAATAAAGTACGTTATTTATTGGTGGATGAATACCAAGATACCAATGCATCGCAATATGCGTTGGTAAAACAATTGGTAGGTATTCAAGCGCGCTTTACCGTGGTGGGGGATGATGACCAATCCATTTATGCTTGGCGTGGTGCGCAACCAGAAAACTTGGCCATGCTTAAAGAGGACTTTCCTTCTCTTGAACTGATTAAACTTGAGCAAAACTATCGCTCAACCAACCGAATTCTAAAATCAGCCAACCAACTTATCTCAAATAACCCCCACGTATTTGAAAAAAGCTTGTGGAGTGAAATGGGCGCTGGCGACCCTTTACGCGTCATTGCCTGTGCCAATGAAAACCAAGAAGTTGAGCGTGTTGTTTCTGAAATTATTGTGCATAAATTTAAGCACAAAACCAAAAACCGAGACTACGCCATTTTGTACCGTGGCAATCACCAAGCCCGCTTAATGGAACGTGCCTTGCGTGAACAGAACATTCAATATGTAATTTCAGGCGGTAAATCGTTTTTTGACCATGCCGAAATTAAAGATATTATGAGTTATCTGCGCATTATTGTTAACCCAGATGACGATGCCGCTTTTTTACGAATTGTAAACACCCCCAGACGTGAAATTGGAGCCACCACTCTTGAAAAACTCGCTACCTATGCAACAGGCCGTGGCATTAGCTTGTTTGATGCCACACAAGAGTTTGGCTTAACCACAATTTTGTCTGACAAAGCATTAAAACGCGTACAGTATTTTGGTGAACAATTATTGAGTTGGATAAAAGAAGCCGACAGTGCTTCTGGTGAAGAAGTCCCCTCTTTTGTAAAAGCCTTAGTTGAAAAAATTGAGTATGACAACTGGATTCATGAAAACGCCAGCAGCCCAAAAACCGCCGAACGCCGCATTAATAATGTACGTGATTTAATTTTGTGGATTGAACGCATTGTTAATAAAGCATTAGAAAATGATGGCGAAGAAAAACGCCTAGAAACCATTGTGACGCACATGGCCTTAATGGATATGATGGAACGCAATGAATCTGATAAAGAACATGACATGGTCAGCTTAATGACCCTGCATGCCTCAAAAGGTTTGGAGTTTCCACACGTGTTTTTAATTGGTATGGAAGAAGAGCTGCTACCGCATAAACAAAACTTGGAATCACCCGGCCTGGAAGAAGAACGCCGATTAGCTTATGTTGGAATAACCCGTGCACAACGTTCTTTAACCATGACTTACGCCACCAAACGAAGAAAATACGGTGAAGACATGCGATGTGAGCCCAGCCGTTTTTTAGAAGAATTACCATCCGAAGCATTACAATGGGAAGGCAAACCTGGCGTTGTCGTATCCAAAGAAGAACAAATGGAAACCGGTAACGCGCACATTGCCAACTTAAAATCGATGTTTAAAAAAGACTGATGATTAAAGACCAATCAACAAGGAGACGTTATGACGATTGCAACTTTTGAATTTACCCCTATGCCACACATTCATTTTGGTTGGGGAATTCGTCATAATCTCGTTAAAAACTTACAAAAGCAGGCTTATACCAGCGTTGTATTAATTACAGGTAAAACCATTGCACACCCGGGTAATTTTGGCGATCAACTATACCAAACATTAAAATTAACAGGCCTGGTAAAACACTTTATTATCTCTGGTGAACCATCGCCTGATATTGTGGATGAAATTGTTCAGCAATGTGATTCTGACACCGACATCGTCATTGGTTTAGGTGGGGGCAGTGTGTTAGATGCCGCTAAAGCCATTGCTGGACTTATTCCCAGCCAAACATCGGTTATGGACTATTTAGAAGGCGTGGGTGCTGGCAAAAAGTTTCACGTGGAAACCTGTCCTTTTATTGCCATACCAACTACGGCGGGTACAGGTAGTGAAACCACTAAAAATGCGGTGTTATCACGTATTGGGCAATTTAAAAAATCTTTTAGAGACAATCAATTACTCGCTAAAGAAGCATGGTTAGACCCTGAGCTATTAACCACCTGTCCTAAAGAGGTTTTATATTCAACAGGAATGGATGCTTTTACACAATTATTAGAATCTTACACCACCCTAAAATCCAACCCAATTACCGACGCTTTAGCCTGGCAAGGCATGACCTTATTTAAAGACGCATTTGAAGACATTAATAGTAGCGATAAAAATCGCCAGCAATCAGGTTACAGCAATTTAATGTTAGCCGCGTCTCTGTCTGGTACTACCTTAGCCAATTCAGGATTAGGTGCGGTACATGGTTTAGCCGGGCCAATTGGTGCATTTTTTAAAGCACCACACGGTATTGTGTGCGCGCGTCTACTTGCTCCAATTACCCAAAAAAACATTGAATCGCTTGAACAAAACAAGTCAGAACACGCTAAAAAAACTTTGTATAAATATCAACAAGTAAGCCAATTATTTAACCCTGACTTAACCCAAAATGCACTTTTACCAGGCCTGGTAAAAACGTTAAATGACTATGCAAAACAATACACTCCTCAAGGTTTGTCTGAATACGGTTTGAATAATGATGATATTCAAACCATTATTAACCACTGCCGAACAGGTAGCATGCTTGGTAATTCCGTTGTTTTAACTGACAAACAATTAAGTCGCGCTATAAAAAAATCTTTTTAAGTGTTATAAAACTAAGTTAATAGGTATTTTTCCCTTTTTTCGTTTTAACCACAGTAAAAAAAGGTGTATACTTGGCCGTAAACTTTTAAAACACTCAACAAATCTTGAGACTATAAATAATGAAACCACTAAAAAGCCTTTTTGCAATCACTCTAATTGCCGCCTTTTCACATGCTAACGCTAACGAGACTAAACCTATTCCATTGGACTACAATCCAGCCGGTCAAAAAACAGAAGCATTAGAAAGCATTCCAAAAGTTGATGCCACTTTAGTTGAAGGCAGTTATAAAGACTTAGACCAAGATGGTGTACCAGATAAACTGGATCACTGTCCAAATACTATTTTACACTCGGATGTTGATGCTAAAGGGTGTGAGCTCGATTCTGACCAAGATGGTGTTTTTAACCGTTTAGATTATTGCCCAGGCACCGCGCCAGGTGTGAAAGTAAATCGCTTTGGTTGTGAAGAAGATGAAGATAAAGATGGTGTTTACGACAGTAAAGATCAATGCCCTGGCACGCCACAAGGCACGGTTGTTGATGAAGTAGGCTGTAAAGCCATTTTAGATACCGACAAAGATGGTGTTAATGATTCTGACGACCTTTGCCCTAATACGCCAGAAGGCACAAAAGTAAATTCACATGGTTGTGAACCACAAGTATTTGCCCTAGCCAATATTGTATTTGATTCTAATGACGATAAAATTCGCCCAGATCAAGTTGCCAAACTAAAACATGATGCTGGCGTGTTAAGCGATCTTAAAGATAACCAAGTTGTTTTAATTACTGGTCATACGGACTGGCAAGCCAAAGCTGACGTTAATGAACGTTTATCGTGGAGACGTGCCAATAGCACCAAAACATTCTTAGAAAACGAATTAAATTATGAAGCTAACCGCATTTATATTAACGGTAAAGGTGAAATGAACCCTATTGCAACCAATAAAACAGCACAGGGTCGTCAAGAGAACCGTCGCATTGAGCTTAAAGTTATTAATATTGATGAACTACCTTCAGATGCTAAAGAAGTTATTCCCCCTGCAATGCTTGTAAAATAGCTCATAACGTAAACAATGTATTAACCAAGCTTAAACGTTAGGTTAATTGCGCTAACTTTAAAAATAAAGGCAACCATTTGGTTGCCTTTATTTTTTGCAGTGACTACACTTAATTTTATGACTCTTTCTCTCTCAAAACTTCTTACCCTCACTGTGCTATTAAGTGCCATGGTTACTGTTTGGGTAACGGCTGGAGAAGCACCCCGAGTTGTGACCCAACAAGAAATAGACCAGACTAAAGCCAAATACGGCTCTAGAGCTGCCGATCGTCTTGTTCAATGGCAAGAGCTTGTTGATGAAAATCAAAATGAATCCGAAGAAGACAAACTTGAAATCGTCAATGATTTTTTTAACCGAGTTCACTACGTTGACGACATTGTTCACTGGCATAAAAAAGATTATTGGGCCACCCCTCTAGAAATGTTAGCAACTGATGCCGGTGATTGTGAAGACTACTCCATAGCAAAATACTTCACGTTAAAAGCATTAGGCGTACCTGAACGCAAACTCTATATTACTTACGTTAAAGCAATACGTTTAAACCAAGCACACATGGTTTTGACTTATTTTAAAACACCAAAATCGGTTCCATTGGTTTTAGACAATCTCAATAAACGTATCTTAAAAGCCAGTAGACGAACCGATTTAGTACCGATATACAGTTTTAACGGTGACGGCCTTTGGCTTGCTCGTGAACGAGGTAAAGGAAGATCCGTTTCAGGCGGTACTTCTAAACTAAAAAACTGGAATAATTTATTACAACGCTTACAACAACAATGATAAGCGATAAACCCAAAAATTAAGCTAAAATATAGCACAACACTCAAGCGTTGAATTTAAAGGACTTAGGTATGAGTTTAAACAAACAGATGATTCTTTTTATCGCATCCATGCTGATAATATTGTTATTGGGAACCTTTGCCTTAAATTTAAACAACACAAAAACTTTTCTGCAAAATCAACTGCAATCACACGCTCAAGATACAGCAACCTCTTTAGGCTTATCGCTCAGTAGCTTAGAAGACCCTGAAGACATATCAAGCATGGAAACCATGATTAACGCGGTATTTGACCGTGGTTATTATGATCATATCTCACTGACAGATATGGATAAACACATACTTTACAACCGTGAAAACACCCAAAGTATGGACGATGTGCCGGATTGGTTTATAAACACCATAAAACTAAAAGCTCCTGATGCTCAAGCCTTAGTACAATCTGGTTGGATACCCATTGGTACCCTCAGTGTGCAAAGTCATGCTGGCTATGCCTACCAAGAACTTTGGAAAAGCGTTATTAACCTGTCTATTTGGTTTGCCATTGCCGCTTTAATCATTATTTTAATTGTTATTTATACCCTTAAAATCATGTTAAAACCGCTAAAATACATGGAAAAACAAGCTGAAGCCATTGTTAAAAAAGAATATTTAATTCAAGAGCATCTGCCATCAACTATTGAATTTAGAAACGTTGTATCTGCCATGAACGCTATGGTAAATAAACTGCAAACGGTTTTTGAACGTGATGCAAATACGGCCGAGAAACTTCAAAAAATGGCCTACCAAGACAGCGTTACCGAACTCAGCAATCGTCGTCATTTTGAGATGATTGTCGACACCCTACTTGATCCAAACGAAGAACTACCTGAAGGAATGATCTGTTTAATTCGTGTAAATGAATTAAAAGAACTTAATGATCAATTTGGTTACATGGTGGGTGACCAATTAATGAAAACGCTGGCTGATAATATGCGAAGCAATCTATCTTGTGAACAAAGCCTTTTTGCTCGCTTAAATGGAACAGAACTCGTTGCCGTTTTACCAGGCCTGGTAGCAAAACAACTTGAAAAACCAAGTAATCTCATTGCCAATTCATTCTCTTCAGTGCTTAAGGAGATACAAGCGACAGATGCTGCCACTTCAATTTCGGTCGCTTATACAGATTACCAGCCAGGCCAAAGTCGCGGCCCTATTCTTGGTCATTTAGACTTTGCCATTGAACAGGCTGAAAAACAGGGTAAAAATAGCGTTTACTACTACAACACAAAACAAAACGAGCAAAACCATGAGCACTCATGGGAAGAAACCATTACCCAGGCTATTACCGATAAACGATTTCTTATTTTTCAACAAAGTGCTTATGACGTTGATCATAGCGTTCATGATCAAGAACTCTTTATACGCCTAAAAGATACGGATGGCACCATTCGTTCAGCAGGCTACTTTATGTCTGCGGTTGAACAGCTAAATAAAAGCACGGAAATTGACCAACTGGTTATTAATTTAGTAATTCAATATTTAAAAACTCACTTAGAATCCAATGTACTCGCCATTAACTTATCTAAAGCCGTGATTGAAGATGAAGGATTCCATAAAAACCTTATTCAAATATTAGCCAATCACGCTAAATTTGCCCATAGGTTAGCCTTTGAACTGCCAGAACGTTTAATCAATGACAAAAAAGGGCTTACGTGGCCACTTATTTCCGAACTTAGACAGTTTGGTGTAAATATAGGTATTGATCATTTTGGGACACGCCTTGCCAATATGCGTTATTTAAAAGATTTACGTCCAGACTATGTCAAGCTTGATTCTGCTTTTAGTAAAGCCATTGAATCAGATGAACAAACTCGAAACTATGTATCTAGTTTATGTGAATTAGCCGACAGCTTAGATATTGATGTTATAGCAATGGCCGTAGAAAATGAAGCTCAGCTTAAAGCGTTTACAGACCTTGGCGTTAAATACTCACAAGGTTATTATTTTGGAGCACCGACAGCGCTGACTTAAAAGCCAGCATAGTTAAAAAGAACGGACTTAAACATTGGCACAAATAACGTTTTAAGACAGTTTTTAGGCTCTTTTTAAAAGAAAAACGCCTTATAAAAAAAAGGAAAAAATTACCATATATTTTTTTATATCTATTGATAAGTATAACCATATATACTTGTACAAATTATGCTAAGATTCCAAGTCGTTATTTTTATCACCTTTTTTCGTGACCAGGCATATAATCAGCTTAGGACAGTCTAAATTAAACTTAACTAATTAATGAAGTAGGAACTCGCTAGCTATGAGAGAGCAGGCAGAACACGCATCATCACCTCAAGATATTGAAGATAATTCAAGGCTTGATGCTGTCGATTCTGAATTAAAAAGTCCATTGCTTGACTGTTTAGTCATTTATACAAAACTAAATAGACACCCCTATTCTAAAGATTCTCTAATCGCAGGTTTACCTCTCGACGCAGCAAATATTACCCCTGAAATCTTCAACCGAGCGGCTGAAAGAGCCAATATAGAAGCCACGTTTGTAGAGCGCAAACTTGAAGACATATCCAACCTAGTTTTGCCCTGTATCTTGACACTAAAAAATCATCAAGCTTGTATTTTAGAAAGCATAAATATTGATGAAAATATCGCTACGATTATTTTGCCCGATGCTCCAGAAGGTTCAAAACAAGTTTCTATCGAAACACTCAATGAAGATTATTTAGGGTATGCCATCTACTTAACAGGCAAATCTAACCACCAGCATAAAACAGAAAACTTAATGGGTTTTCAAGAAGGCCATTGGTTTTGGGGAACCGTTTGGGCATCTAAATCCATCTATAGAGATGTACTTATTGCATCTATTGTTATCAATATATTTGTTTTAGCCAACCCTCTCTTTGTAATGAATGTCTACGACAGAATTGTACCTAACAACGCTGTAGAATCATTATGGGTGCTTGCCATAGGCGTAAGCGTTGTATACATGTTTGATATTATCTTAAAGTACCTGCGCTCATACTTTTTAGAGATTTCAGGTAAAAAAAGCGACGTTATTATGTCTGCCAAACTCTTTGAGCAAACTCTCGGATTAACCATGGAAAACCGTGGTGGTTCAATTGGTGTCTTTGCCAATCAACTAAAAGAATTTGATAGTATTCGCAGCTTTTTCACCTCTGGCACCATCGCCACCATTGTTGATTTACCCTTTTTATTCATCTTTTTAATCGTTATTTTTTACATTGCTGGTGCGATTGTATTAATTCCAATTGCAATTATTTTATTAATTTTGCTTTATAGCTTCTTAATGAAAGGCCCTATACAACGTGCTATTGAAGCAACCTACGAAGCAAGCAGCCAAAAAAATGCCGTCTTAATAGAAACCCTTACCGCAATGGATACCATTAAATCACTAGGTGTAGAAGCTCGTGCACAATGGCGTTGGGAACAAGCGGTGGGAGAAATTGCTAAAGCCAGTTTAAAATCAAAAATGTTGCAAAGTTCTTTAGGTAGAGTAACCAGTTTTATGCAACAAATGAGCACCGTTGTCATTGTGCTTGCGGGTGTTTATATTATTCAGGAAGGCGACTTAACCATGGGTGGTTTAATTGCTACCGTTATGCTCAGTCAACGCGCTATTGGGCCTATGGGGCAGTTTGCCAATTTAATTACCAGTTACCAGCAGACCAAAACAGCGTTAAACTCATTAAATGAAATTATGGCCAAAGAAGTTGAGCGTCTACTACACAAACGTTTTATACAGCACCCTGTTTTTGAAGGTCGCATTGAATTTATTAATGTTTCATTTACCTACCCAGGTGAAACCAAAGCAGCATTAGATAATATTAGTTTTGTGATAGAACCAAAAGAAAAAATCGGCATTATAGGTCGAATCGGCTCTGGTAAATCCACCATAGAAAAGCTTATTTTAGGTTTTTATGATGTTGACGAAGGTTCTATCTTAATTGATGGCATCGATATTACACAGCTCGATCCAGCAGAACTTCGTCGCAATATAAATTATGTTCCGCAAGACATAACCCTGTTTAGTGGAGATGTAAGAGACAACATTTCTTACCGAGCACCTTATGTAGAAGATTCCACCATTTTAAAAGCAGCACAGCTAGCTGGTGTAGATGATTTTATTAAACTCCATCCTTCTGGCTATAGCCTAAAAGTAAATGAAGGTGGTAGCTCATTATCAGGCGGACAACGTCAAAGCATTGGTGTTGCTAGAGCATTATTAATTGAAGCACCAATTTACCTATTTGATGAACCAACTAATGCGATGGATGCTAGAACTGAGCAGATGATGATTAATCGTTTACAACAAGGAACACTCAAAAGCACCACTTTAGTAGTAACTCACAAAATGAGCTTATTGCAATTAACAGATCGCTTGATGGTTATTGAAAACGGCAAGCTCATCGCTAACGGGCCTAAACAGACTGTTTTAGAAGCCCTAAAAAGCGGTAAAATCAATAAGACTACATAAGCCATGACAAAAGAAACTAAGCCTTTACAACCTGAAAATACAACAGACGAGCAAAATATTGTGCCGTCTGAAGACGTTCAGCCAGAAGTGATACAAAAATCTCATAAAGAAAAAATTGCCGAGCAAGACATTATTTACATGTCGAGCCTAAGTCAAGCGGCCCTTGAAAAACCAACCGTTAAATCTCAAATGATTGTTTGGGTTATTTTACTTGTTATTATCTGGCTTATTGTTTGGGCTAATTACGCCGAGTTAGATAAAATTGTGAGAGGTGAAGGTAAAGTTGTTCCTTCATCACAAATACAAATCATACAAAACTTAGAAGGCGGTATTGTTGATAAGCTCTATATTCACCCTGGTGATATTGTCAAAAAAGGGCAAATACTTCTAAAGCTTGATAATACTCAATTTGCAAGTTCGTATGGCGAAAGTGAACTTAAAATTGCAGATCTCACTGCAAAATCTCAGCGTTTAGCAGCTGAAGCTTTTAATAAACCTTTTATTGTAAGCAAAACGCCGTCAACCAATCCTGACATACAAAAACTTTACGACCGAGAATACTACCTTTATCAAGCTAGACAAAAACAGCTTCATACAGGGGATGATATTCTCGTTCAACAAATAGAACAAAAAAAGCTCGACCTTAAAGATGCATACAGCCAAAAAACACAGCTTAGCCGTTCTTTAGCTCTACTCAGAAAAGAATTAAGCCTTATGAAACCGCTTGTTGCACAAGGGGTTGCCTCTGAAGTAGATTTGCTTAAATTACAACGAGAAGAAAATGATGCTTTAACTAAATTAAAAGGGGTTGAATTCTCAATACCAAGGTTACAGTCTGCTATTTCAGAAGCTCGTTCAAAACGTATAGATTCAAATGAAAAGTTTGAAAATGACGCACACGAAGAAATGAACAAGGTGCTTGCCGAAAAAGAGCAACTTATTAAATCAAAAGAAGGTTTAAAAGATCGTGTTGACCGTACAGACATTAAATCGCCAGTTAATGGTACGATTAAACAACTGTTTGTAAATACCATTGGTGGGGTTGTGCAACCTGGTAGCGATATTGTAGAAATTGTTCCTGAAGACGATTCATTAGTGTTAGAAACCAAAATTCTTCCATCAGACATTGGCTTTGTTTATCGTGGCCTTAAAGCAAAAGTAAAATTTACCGCTTATGATTTTTCTATTTATGGTGGCCTAGAAGGTACAGTGGAACGAATATCTGCCGATACCATTACTGATAAAGAAGGAAATAGTTTTTATATTGCACGAATTAAAACAGACAAGAATCACTTAGGGTCTTCTGCAAAACCACTCTATCTATTACCTGGTATGACCGCCAGTGTAGATATTATTGTTGGTAAACACTCTGTTTTAGATTACATATTAAAACCGATTATTAAAGCAAAAGATCTTGCTCTAAGAGAATCATAAAAAACCTTTACATTCTAATGGTATTTATATAAAATACGCACTTTGCGGGATGTAGTTAATATAAACACTTATTTAAGAGTTCAAAAATAAACAAATGAAATGCCCTTTAATATTTGTACAAGATCCAAACGCACTTAAAAATTGGTTAAAGGCATGTGGAACTGAATCAAAAATTTTATATGATTTAATCGAATTACCCAATAGATTCGATCCTAAATCACACTTACTTTTAATTCAGATTTCAGAAAGTTCAACTATCGACCAAATTATTGCGTTAGCAAAAGAGTTTGATGTGATTGCCTTTACTAACAGCCCAAACGATGGAGAAGGACTTAAACTCTTTCAAAATGGTGTAAAAGGTTATGTAAACACTTTTGCCACTGTAGAGCGCATAGAACAAGTTTTAGCCACAATCAATGCAGGTAGTATTTGGCTTGGCCAAAGTATCATGACTGCAATGATCAGTTCATTAGATGTAAAACAACAGGCTCAAGAAACTTGGAAAGAAAACTTAACAGAACGAGAGCAAGAAACGGTCGCTAAGGTTTTAGAAAGCAAAACAAACAAAACCATAGCCTCTGAGCTAGACATTACTGAAAGAACCGTAAAGGCACACTTACATAATGTGTTTGAAAAACTTGACGTTACTGACCGACTTGCACTAGTATTAAAAATAAAGAATTCGTAATAATAACAATACATTAGCGCTTGCTAATACAAATTAATTAAATTATCTTTTTAGGCTAAACCATGAAAAACTCAAACTTTAAATCTAAACTTCTCACTTCTGTAGTATCTGCAGCAATTTTGCAGGCCTGTTTTGTGACTTCTAGTTATGCTATGGAGCTTGTGCCAACTATTGAAGATGCTATCATCCATAACCCTGAATTTAGAGAAAAAATTAAAATTCATCAAGGCGCCGCTGCTGAACTGGATGGCGCTGAAGGAAGTTGGCTACCAACTGTAGATGTCGCCGCTGGCGTTGGTCATGAAGAAACCTATACAGATAACAGAGGAACAACCACAGATTTAACGCGTAAAGAGGCGTCAATTCGTATCAAGGAAAACCTATTTGAAGGTTTTAAAACTGAGAGTGAGATTGAACGTAACCAAGCTAAAATGGACGCCGCAGCTTATACGGCAGAAGCAACAGCAAGTGAAGTAGCTTTAAAAATGGCACAAGCCTATGTCAACCTACTTAAAGAGCAAGAATTACTGCGCCTTGAATCTGACAATAGAAAGACGCATGAACGTATCTTAGATCAAATAACACAACGTAGTGAAGCAGGTATTGGTAACCAAGTAGAAGTGGACCAAGCCAAAGCACGTCTTGCATTAGCCATTTCAAACCAACTTGCAGCTCGCAACAACTACAATGATGCCTTAACCGCTTTTCAACGTGTGCTTGGGCGCATGCCAGATAATGACTTAATTAAACCTGATTTAAAATTTAAATTCCCTAAAACCTTAGCTGAAGCAACTGACATTGCGTTGTTAAACCACCCAACTTTGCGTTCTGCAAATGCAGACATTGCTGAAGCTCAGGCTCAACATAGAAGCGCCAAAAGTGCTTATTATCCAACCTTAGATATTGAGCTACTGAAAACACATGATGATGATATTGATGGTATTGAAGGTGTAAATGAAGATTTACAAGCGATGTTGCGTTTGCGTTATAACTTGTACAACGGTGGTAAAGACGTAGCAAACCGCAAACGTACAGCAGCTGGTGTACAACAGGCTGCAGAGATTCGCAATAACACTCGCCGTCAAACCATTGAAAACCTTCGCTATGCTTGGGATGCTAAAAAATACGTTGGCCAGCAGTTAGTCTATGTTAAAAAACACATTAAACTTACTTACGAAACATTAGAAGGCTACCGTAAACAATTTAGTTTAGGTCGTCGTTCTTTGTTAGATTTACTTAACACAGAAGATGAATACAACAGTGCTTTACGTACTCTAGTCAACAGTGAAGCGGATTACACTATTGCAGAGTTTCGTATCTTAAATGGAATGGGGACGTTGATTGACGCCTTAAATGTTAAGGTAGACTACGCTCAAGTAGAAGAGGATTACTCAAACGAGTAATAACAGACTTGTTTTAGCAACAAGCTAAAATCTTAAATTAATCTCTTTAAAAGGCGTTATTAAACGCCTTTTTTATTATGTAATTCCTTAAACATAACTCCGGTGACTACCGGTGACTAATTAAGTACTTTCTTAATACGAAAACACTCTATTTGCGAGTGTTTAAATAAATCTTTATAGACACCGTCCAGACTAATCAGCTTAATTTGTATACCGTTTAAACTTTTACCAGGCCTGGTAAATCCATTAACAACCTCTAAAATAAGTCTAGAGATAAAAAGCTTAATCGTTTGGTTCTTTAAAATAACATTACTATCAAAATACAAACTCTTGTTATTTAATGACCAAATCAAACAGACACACTGTAGGCTAAATATATTTGCCAAATACCCATTAAAATCACACCAAGACCAGCTGTTCTTTTTACCCAAACCATTCTTGATAATCGGGTGAAATAAAAAGCAAATACTCCCATTAACATCAAATTAGGTAAAGTGCCTAAACCAAAAGCCAGCATCATTGCCGCACCACTTATAGCACTGCCCGCCGTTAAGGTCATAATCAACATACTGTACACTAAACCGCAAGGTAACCAACCCCAAACCAGACCATACAACCAGGCCTGGTAATAATGTTTTACTGGCGTCATATTTTTTGCATAGGGCGATATTTTTGCCCATAAAGCCTGCCCAAGCTTTTCAATTTTAACCACACCAAACCACCAACCGCCTAAATACAACCCTAAAGCGATCATAAACAAGCCAGCAATCACTTGTAGAAACTGTTGAGCAGGTAAAAAGGTTGCCAAAGAACCAATACCTGCACCCAGCGCACCAAATACCGCGCCCAATATCATATAACTGGTAATTCGACCAATATTGTAGACTAACTGATAGCTCATCATTTTCCACCAGTTAGTTTGTATTCGGCTTTCTAAACTAAAGGTTAAGCCACCCACTACACCACCGCACATGCCTAAACAATGTACACCGCCTAATATACCGACCACGAATGCCGTAATATAAATTGAGTCCATTAACTAAACATCTTTATAAAATTAAGGTTTTCTTTTTGCATTACATAAAGGCCTTTGAATTTGTTCTATAACTTAAAGCTTCTGCTAAATGTTCAAGCTGAATAGTTGACGTATTTTGCATATCTGCAATGGTTCTAGCTAAACGTAATACTCGATGATAGCCACGCGCTGATAAACCTAAACTTTCAGCCGCTTTTTCTATAAAAGCCTGTTCTGGTTCATTAAGACGAGCAAATTCGATTAATTGATTAGGTGTTAACTCCGCGTTAAAACAACCTTGACGTTGAATTTGTGCCTCTCTAACCGCCGATACTCTCTGCCTCACAGCGTGACTTGATTCTTCGTTATTGGCATTAGTTTGTTTCTGCAAATCTACAATATCAACCGCTGGAACCTCAATATGAACATCAATCCTATCCATTAAAGGGCCAGAAATCTTTTTTTGATAACGCAATATTTGATCTGGAGTATCAGTGCAACGACCTAAAACATCGTCAGCAAAATAACCACTAGGAGAGGGATTCATAGCCGCTATTAATAAACTATTTGCTGGGTAAGTAACATGTTGATTGACACGCGAGATATTAACCGATTTAGTTTCTAAAGGCTCTCTTAACGCCTCTAAAACGGCGCGATTGAACTCGGGTAATTCATCTAAAAACAAAACACCATTATGCGCTAAAGACAAAGCGCCAGGCTTAGGTGATGAACCACCTCCGACCATTGCTGCGGCTGAAGCGGTGTGATGCGGATGAATAAATGGGCGTGAATAAAAAGAATCTTCGGCAATCTGTTGGCCAGCGATAGAACGAATATTGGCAACATCAATCGCCTCATTTGCTGTTAATTCAGGCAAAATAGTAATTAAACGGGAGGCTAACATACTTTTACCTGAACCTGGTGGCCCCACCATCATCATAGAGTGGTGACCACTTGCGGCAATTTCCAACGCCCGTTTTGCTCCCGCCTGGCCTCTTACATCCGCCAAATCTTGCACATAATATGCGCCCTTTTCAGAGGTGAATGAATACTCATCTTCAGATAAACAACCAAGCGGTTCGCCCAATAAAACTTGGCAAGCTTCGCGTAAATCATTCACTAAATACAGATTTTCTTTCAGATCAGGATAGGTTTGTATAAGTAGACGGGCTTCATTGAGATTAGCAGCAGGTAAAATAATTTTTTTATGATCTGAGTTTGCCGCAAGTAAACTTGATATTCCGCCCTTTATACCTCTTAACTCGCCTGTTAAAGCAAGTTCGCCAAAGAATTCAAATTGTGAAATATCTGCAACCTGAATTTGATCAGTAGCAAGCAAAATACCTATGGCTATTGGCAAGTCATAACGACCACCAGACTTTGGTAAATCAGCTGGGGCTAAATTAACGGTAATACGTTTGGGAGGTAATTTAAATCCCGAACTAATTAATGCACTTCTTACCCTATCTTTACTCTCTTTAACCGAGGCTTCTGGCAAGCCTACAATAGAAAGCGAAGGCAATCCATTACTTGCATGCACCTCTACAACAACCCGTGGAGAATCCATCCCCAACACAGCACGTGTAACAAGGCTAGCAACCAACATTGTATTAAGCTCTATTTAGCATTTAGATGCTGTTCAAGTTCAGCCACTTGCTTTTCAAGTTGTTCTAATTTAGCTCGCGTTTTCATTAAAACACCCGTTTGAACATCAAATTCTTCACGCGTCACTAAATCCATTTTATCAAAAGCACTCGATAATACAGACTTAACCTGAGTTTGCATATTAGAAGGCATTTCACCAAATCCTTCGGGAATAATATCTGCTATTTTTTTTGCCATAGATTCTAGTTGAGAAGGGTTTAACATAAGACTTACCTCAAATTCGTTGGTTTAATGCCAAACTATAACGGTTTATCGACATTTTCGCCATATTTAAACAGAGATAATTTATATTAACTAAGTAAATCTTCTATCAGGTAAAGGGCTTTTATTCGTCAATTTTCATGATAGAATCACTGAATAAATACGCATATTCAAAAGGGATGAAGGCCTGTGTTATTAGATATAAAAGACGCACCTGATAAAGCGAAAAGAATTTTTGATAATTTAATTGATGTTTTTGAAGAACAATCGATCAACCCAACCCCTCTAAACTACTATGTTTGGTATGAGTATTACAAAGGTGACAAGCCTAAATTTCGTCAAGAAATGGATGACATACTTAATGATCCGTTTGGCTACAACGACCGTGTTGGCAGACGTTTATACGACGAATTTTTATGCGAAGATGACGAAAAAGGTTCTGAATTTGACCGAGCATTTAGACGTTTAATTGACCTTATGGTCAAAAAAATGAACCTTTGGAGTAAAAAGTTAGAAACCCATACTCAAGAATTAGATGTTTGTAGCTCTAAACTATCCGATCCAAACCTAGACGCGGAACAAGTCAAAGCCATTACCAATACGGTTTTAAATGCGGCAACGGATATGCATCAAAGTAGCATAGCCTTTCAAGAAGAAATGACTCAAAACTCTGATGAAGTCAAAAAGCTAAGACTACAACTTATTGAAGCTCGAGCTGAAGCTATGCAAGATGAGCTTACAGAAGTAGGTAATCGTAAAGCCTTCAATAATGCACTCCGTGAATTAATTATCGACTCTGAAGATGCGCCAGAAAGCTTATGTCTTATTATTAGTGATATTGACCATTTTAAAAAATTCAATGATACCTACGGTCATTTAGTGGGTGATAGCGTATTAAGATATTACGCCAGTATCATGAAAAAAGAAAAAACCGATAGCGAAACTATTTGCCGTTATGGTGGGGAAGAATTTGCAATTTTATTAGCCAATTCATCTTTAGAAGAAGCCGCAGAAAAGGCAGAAAAAATTCGTAAAGGCATTGAATCCGCCCACCTTAAACGTAAAAATGAAGACAAACCTATTAGCACAATTACCTCATCATTTGGTATTGCATGCTACAAAGGGCCTTCAGAAACTGAAGAAGATTTTATCGCACGAGCCGATGAAGCGCTGTACAAAGCTAAAGCAGATGGTCGAAACCGTGTTGTATTAGAAACAGAGTTGTCCTCTTCTAACAAAAGATAGGCCTTTCTAAAACAAACAAAGTTAAACGTTGCGTGCTTGGTTAAAAACAAGACATGCCAAGCATAAAGACTATATTAGTCTGCTTGAAATCAAACGTAATAAAGCGCGTTTAATGAACAACTTAAACCTTATTTTTGGTTTTTAGGTGCTTTTAATAAAAGCGTATCAACACCAAGTTGACGTAACTCATTACGGCGCTTATTCATAATTAAACGATCGGTATATGGTCCGACTCTCAAACGATAATAAGTACGTACCTTAGTGGTTAACACTGAAATCTCAACCTTTTGACCCAGCTTTGCCAAACGTCTTTGCTCTTGTTTGGCTATCGCTTCAGAACCAAACGTACCTGCCTGAATATAATAGGGCTGTTCTAAAACAACAGGAATAGGTTCTGCATCAACCACCACTTCCATCTGCCCCAAACCTTCATAAAAGCTATATTTAGGCTCTTTTTCACTTTGTGCTTGGTCTTGGCTTGTTTCAGGCACTTTAACCGCCTCAACCACCACAGGTTTTGTTTGTAATGTTTGCGAAACTTTATTAACAGATTCAACCGCTTTTTCTTTTATCTCAGTGGCCGTTGTAAAAATGGTTTTGTCTGCTGGGCTATCTGACTTTACCCCTTGAGAAGCAAAATGCTGCGTAACAAAAAAACCGGCTAACAAAACAATGGAAACTAAAAAACCCGCAGCCCATATTTTAGCTACGGGTGACGCTGAGTTTTGAGCCTTTTTAGGAGCTGATTGGGACTTGCGTTGAAACGTTTGTTTACGATGCTGTCCATGACCATGACGAAAATCTCTAGCCATTTACATTTTCTCTGGAGCAGAAACACCAATAATCGCTAGACCATTTTTTAACACTTGCTGTACGGCTGAGATCAAGGTTAAACGTGCTTGACGAACTTCATCATCTTCAACAATAAACTGACTCGCGTTGTAATAGGAGTGCAATCCATGCGCTAAATCTTTTAAATAATAAGCAATTTGATGAGGTTCATATACGGCCGCAGCGCGAGCAATAATTTCAGGGTACTTTGCTAACTCTGTTGCAAGACTAATTTCATGTTCGCCATCTAGTTTTTCTATGGCACTTAAGCCAACAGCCGTATCTAAAGTATAGCCCTGCTGAATTGCTTGCTCCATAACACGACAAATACGAGCATGCGCATATTGAATGTAATAAACAGGGTTCTCATTAGATTTAGACTTAGCCAAATCTAAATCAAAATCCATATGTTGCTCTGACTTACGTTGTACATAAAAGAAACGTGCTGCATCGCTACCCACTTCTTCACGTAACTCACGCAAGGTAACAAACTGCCCGCTACGTGTAGACATAGAAATTTTCTCGCCCCCACGGTAAAGCACGGCAAACTGTACCAATAAAACTTTTAATGCTTCTGAATCTGTGCCCATTGCTTGCATAGCGGCCTTAACACGTGGCACATAACCGTGGTGATCAGAGCCCCAAATATCAATCAAGATATCAAACCCACGTTCAAGTTTATTAAAGTGATAGGCAATATCTGAAGCAAAGTAGGTTTTAATGCCGTTATCTCTAACGACAACGCGATCTTTTTCATCGCCATAATCAGTAGATCTAAACCAAAGAGCACCATTTTTTTCATAGATTTTATCTGCTGATTGTAATTTTTGGATAGCCGCATCAATCACGCCTGAATCCATTAACGAACGTTCAGAAAACCATTCATTAAAATTCACATTAAAACCAGCTAGGTCTTCTTTAATATCACCTAAAATAGAATCGATTGCAGCATTAAAAATAACCTCATAATGCTTAGCACCCAATAAGTTTTTTGCTTTAATAATTAAATCATCAATGTGCTTTTCTTTATCGCCATTCTCTTGTCCTTCATCCGGACTAACACCCGCAAATATCTCTAAAGCAGGTTTTTGTAAAGTACTGCCAAATTCCGCTTGTAAGCTGTCGCAAATAGCGTAAATATAATCGCCTTTATAACCGTTGGCGGGAAAATCAAACTTTTCTCCACACTGCTCTAAATAACGTAACCATACAGAAGTGGCCAAAATATCCATTTGGCGCCCAGCGTCATTTACATAATATTCTTTAGCAACCGTAAACCCTGCAACTTCAAGTAAGTTCGCCACACTAGCACCATAGGCCGCGCCACGTCCATGACCTACATGCAAAGGCCCCGTTGGGTTGGCAGACACAAACTCAACCAATACTGAACGCCCTTGGCCAACATTGCATTTTCCATATTCTGCTTGTTGTTCCAATATGGTATTAACCACAGCAAATTTGGCCGAGTCATCAACAAAAAAGTTAATAAAACCAGGACCTGCAATCTCAACTTTTTGCACAACGTCACAATCGGCTACTAAATCAATAATTTTTTGAGCTAGCTCTCTAGGAGGCATTTTGGCTTGTTTTGTCAGCATCATCGCTAAATTGGTGGCAAAGTCACCATGCGCTTTATCACGCGTATTTTCAACATTGATTCGTGGCGATACGTCTTCAGGAATAACGCCTTGTTGTTTAAGCTGTTGAACTACATCGATCAAAATTTGCGCAATTTGCTGCTTCATGCGAATGTCTCTTTAAATGGTTGTCTGGATTTTAAATGAGATTAACTCAACCTTATGATTAAAATCTCAAAAGAATAGATATTTTATAAAACCAGGTATTTTACTAAATTAAAGAACATTAACGAGGATAATTTCAATTTACCAGGCCTGGTAAATTTACAAATCAAAATAGAAAGGCGTTATAAATGCGTTTAAGACTTAAAACAAGCCTTAAACGTTATGAGACAAAGACCTTTATTCAGATGCGGTCTTTTTGGCAGCAGGTTTACGTGCAGCAGGTTTTTTAGCGGTTGTTTTTTTAGCAGGTGCTTTTTTTGCTGCCGTTTTTTTAGCAGGCGCTTTCTTAGCAGGTGCTTTTTTTACAGCGGCCTTTTTAGCGGGCGCTTTTTTAGCCCCTGCTCTGACTCGTTTCTTAGGTTCTGGAGCTTCATCTAAGCGTTTTTGACATTCGTCAAAATCGAGCTCTAAAGCATCTTCATCTTTGGCAATTTTGGCATTTTTCTTAGTTGTTACGTCAGTAATATAAGGCCCCCAACGTCCCTTTAAGATTTTTACATCCGTACCAGGAAAGGTTTTTATAATTTTATCGGCATCGGCTTGAATTTTATTTTCAATTAACGCCACTGATTCTTCCAAAGTAATACTAAGCGGGTCAAACCCTTTAATTGGCGCATACATTTTAGGGCCATATTCTAAATAAGGGCCAAATGGTCCTTGTTTAGCAATAATAATTTGACCTTTTTCTACACCAAACTCACTACCATCAACCGCTTTGGCTTTGTAAGCTTCTGGCATTTCGCCGACTTCACGAGGTAACTTAAATAATTCAAGCGCTTCGTCTAGGGTCAATAGATCCATTTTTTGCCCAGGCATTAAACTCGCAAAAGTTGGTTTTTCATCGTTTTCACCATCCCCTTCTTGTACATAAGGGCCAAAACGACCAATTTTTACAAACATTGGCTTACCACTTTGAGGGTGATTTCCTAATGAACGAGCTTGCCCAGCTTCTTCACGTGAAACATCTTCAGCGGCAATGACTTTTGGATGAAACTGTCCGTAAAAGTCACCTAACATTTCTTGCCATTGCATTTTACCCTGTGCAATAACATCAAATTTGTCTTCCACCTTGGCGGTAAATTGATAGTCTAAAATATCCCCAAAATGCTTAGTTAAAAAGTTAGTTACAATGCCCGCTATATCAGTTGGAAACAGTTTATTTTTTTCCGTACCTGCCATTTCTGTTAAGGTTTCTGCTTTAACATCCCCTTCACTCAGCGTAATTTGACGGTATTCCCTTGGTTTTCCTTCGCGATCTTCTTTCACCACATAACCACGCTGTTGCACAGTATCGATAGTTGGTGCATAGGTAGATGGACGACCAATCCCCATTTCTTCTAAAGTACGTACCAAACTGGCTTCGTTATAACGTGCCGGAGGACGGCTAAAACTTTGTCTAGCTCCCAGTTCAGCCACACTTAACGCTTGACCAATGGTCATAGGCGGTAATAACCCACCCGCATCTTTGGCATCAAAGTCATAAACTTTTAAAAAACCATCAAAAATAACCACTTCGCCTTTGGCGGTAAATTTGTCATTGGCCAGTAAATCAATACCGACTTCAACGGTGGTTCTTTTTAATTGAGCATCGGCCATTTGTGATGCAATGGCTCTACGCCAAATCAGTTGATACAGTCGTTGTTCATTGCGTTCACCTGTGACATTTTCAACACCAAAATCGGTTGGGCGAATCGCTTCATGCGCCTCTTGTGCATCAGCATTTTTGGTTTTAAAACGTCGTGAATGACTGTACTGACTGCCATAATCTGCAGTAATGACGTTTTTAGCTTGCTCAATCGCCAACTCTGATAAATTCACCGAGTCGGTACGCATATAGGTTATTTTTCCAGACTCATAAAGTCTTTGTGCAACCATCATGGTTTGTTTAACCGAAAAACCTAGTTTAGACGAAGCTTCTTGCTGTAACGTAGATGTGGTAAATGGCGCTTTTGGAGTACGTTTTGCCGGTTTTTCTTCTAAAGAAATTACCGATAAATTCGCTTTAGCAACCGTTTCTAAAAACGCAGTTGCCTCTTCTTCAGTAGCAAAAGTAGCGGTTCTTTTAACTTCTAACACACCGACTTTTTGACCATTATCATCTAATAAATTTAATTCACCTTGAACTCTAAAAACAAAATTAGATTCAAACGCTTCAACTTCACGCTCACGTTCTACAATCAAACGAACCGCTACTGACTGTACTCGCCCTGCCGATAAACCAGTACGAATTTTTTTCCATAAAATGGGTGAAAGCTCAAAACCAACAATACGGTCTAAAATTCGACGTGCCTGTTGAGCATCAACTAAATCTAAGTCAACAGTACGTGGTTCGGCAATAGCGGTTTGAATCGCTGGCTTAGTAATCTCATGAAACACAATACGTTTCGTGGTATTTATATCAAGCTTTAAAGCTTCCGCAAGGTGCCAAGCAATCGCTTCACCCTCGCGATCCTCATCCGTTGCCAACCATACCGTCTCCGCGGTTTTGGCCAACTTTCTTAATTCGGCTACGTTTTTCTTTTTATCCGCTGAAATTTCGTAATTAGGTATAAAGCCATTTTCTAAATCTATACCCATCCCTTTCTTTTGAATATCCCGAATATGACCATAACTCGAACGTACGGTAAAATCTTTACCTAAATATTTTTCAATTGTTTTTGCTTTAGCGGGGGACTCCACTATCACCAAATTCGTCATATAGTTTGCTCTAAAGTTGAAGGGTTAATAAAGATCTTTATATAAGTTGCTTTTACAAATTGATTTTCAAACCAAAAGTCTTAATAATAATTTGCTCTTTTTTTAAGATGCATAATTTTATGTCGATTTGCAAACACTTATTTTGATTTGTCTTTAATTTAGATCTAAGTTCGCTTGATTTGCCTGTATTAATTCAAATTTACGTCATAAGATACGTTTTTTTACTCAATTATTGATATACTAATAACTTATATAAAATATTAAACCGATTTACTTCGTAAAAGACTCGCTTAATGTTTTATTATGCCAATCCATTTATAACTCGTACAGACTGGAACTTGAATGCCTAATTTACACAATGTAAATACTGCAACAGAATCTAAAAACTTGTTATTTGTTGGTATTAAACCGTCTCAGCAACCTGATATTCAACAACGATTGAATGACCTTAACTGTACCTTAACCTTTTGCGACACACCAAGCCTTGCTTTGCAACTATTAAAAAAGCCCGAAACACCTAATTTTAAAGCTTTTATTATTGATGAGAGCCTATTGAAGCATGATGATTTTGAATCTTTTTATAATAATTGTATTGAACCGGTACACGACACCATTCCAATGATTTTGCAAATCAACCCTTCTGGCAATTACAGCGTGGTAAAACAAGCATTAGAAAGTGGCGTTTATTTTTCAATAAATCACCCCTATAACAGCAATAAGTTTAAAACCGTTTTAATGACGGCAAATCATAGCGTTACACAGTTTATTGACATAGAGAGTCGTCAATCTAGTTTTGAAAAAGTTCGGGCGCTTATGCAAAACGCCGTGTTTCACGTTAAAACCGTTCAGGATGCACGAACTCTTTCTTCTATTTTAGCCTTTATGACTCCAAACCAAAAACGTGTATCGGTTGGCCTATTTGAATTAATCATTAACGCTATTGAACATGGAAACTTAGGGATTGGTTATACTGAAAAATCAAACTTAACCATGAGTGCAGATTTACAAAAAGAAGTAGAACGCCGTTTAAAATCACCTGAAAACTTAAAAAAATATGTAACGGTCACGATTAAACGCCTAAAAGACCAAATGCAATTTACCATTAAAGACTGTGGCAGTGGTTTTGATTATACAAACTATTTAGACTTCTCTGAGAACCGAGCAATGGACCATCACGGCAGAGGGATTATGATTGCCAATCAATTAAGTTTTGATCATATTGAATATAAAGAAAATGGCTCAAAAGTCATTTGCACGGTTAATCTTTAAGCTTGATTTTATTACTTAATTCTTCGCCAACGCCCTGCTGACATCGCTTCAATTTCACCCGACAACTCTAACAGCATTAACTCACCTTGCAAACTAGAAACTGGCTGTTTACTTAGCACCACCAATTCATCCAAGCTTGTTGCTTCGTAACCAATTAATTCTAATAATGCGCTGTTTGATTGACTTTTTGGGCGGTCTTTTTCAAAGTTTTGAGATGATTCATCATTAGATTGTAAATCTAAACTGTATTGTAAATTAGCTGACAGCTCTTCTAACACATCCTGTCCAGATTCTACTAATTTAGCGCCTTGCTTAATCAGTTGATGACACCCTTTAGCTTGTGGATTATGAATTGAACCAGGCACAGCAAATACTTCACGGCCTTGTTCTAAAGCCGTTCTTGCGGTAATTAATGAACCACTTTTTAACGCGGCTTCTATAACCAATGTACCCGCACTTAAACCGCTAATAATTCGATTACGTCGTGGAAAATTGTAATTTAGTGGCTTAGTTCCCAAAGTAAATTCAGAAATCATGACCCCTTCATCTACAATCTGGTGACCAAGCTGCTGATTAGAGGCTGGGTAAATTCTATCAAGCCCCGTAGCCACTACCGCTACCGTTTTGCCCATCCCCAATAATCCACCTTGGTGGGCTGCGGTATCGATACCTAACGCCAAACCACTGGTAATACCCAAACCTTGCTGCGATAAAAAACGGGCAAAATCTTTAGCAGTTTCTACACCTTGTTTAGACGCATGACGACTACCCACAATCGCCACCTGAGGGTCATTTAGTAATTCAGCATTCCCGCGCACCCCCAGCATAATTGGTGGATCGTTAATCTCTTTTAACATAGGCGGAAACGACTTAGCATTTAAAGGCAGCCAACCTTGGTTATCTTGCTCTGCCCACGCCAACGCCTCATCAACCCGTTTCTGAGTTTGATCACTTAATAAATCTTTAATTTGTTTATCGGCTAATAGCTCACGATTCGCCCAATCACCCGGCGAACTTTGCAGTGCATTTTTTAAACTTCCAAAGTGGCTTTCAATCTCTTGCAGTTGATTAAAAGAAACATAACAAGCATGAAAGGCAAGCATGGTGGGTAAATCGGCAATATTTGACATAATCGGCTATAATAATTCGCAGTTATTTTATTGAAAGTATATACGACACTATGGAAAAACTCGATATTGTTCTCTATCCAGAGACAGGACTTCGCGAAGTCTGTAAACCTATTGCCGAAATGAATGATGAGATTGATAAGCTCATTGATGACATGTTCTACACCATGTACGATGCCCCTGGTATTGGCTTGGCTGCGCCGCAAATTGCAGTTCAAGAACGTTTAATTGTTGTGGATATTTCGGAAAGTAAAGATCAACCGATTGCGCTTATCAACCCAGAGATTATACGCTCAGCGGGCGAAATTAAATGGGAAGAAGGTTGTTTATCACTGCCTGGCGTATACGGAACCGTTACCAGGCCTAGTGAAATCATGGTGCGTGGTATGAACCGTGACGGCAAACAAATTGAATTTGAAGCTAATGATTTACTAGCGGTGTGCATTCAGCATGAAATTGACCATTTAAACGGCACTTTATTTATAGACCACCTTTCAGGTTTAAAACGTACTCGTGCGATACAAAAGTTTCGTAAACTCATGGAAGAAGAGCAAGCCTAATTTATGAAAAGCACCCATGCAAACCAACCACCTTTGCGCATTATTTTTGCAGGCACACCCGATTTTTCGGTTGCTCCTTTGCAAACGCTGATAGATTCACAACATGAAGTCATTGCGATTTATACCCAGCCAGACCGCCCTGCCGGTCGTGGCCGTAAACTGACGGCTAGCCCGGTAAAGCAGGTGGCTTTAGAACACAATATTCCGGTTTTACAACCGCAGTCTTTACGTGATATTGATGCGCAAAATGAACTTAAAGCTTTAAATGCCGACATTATGATTGTGGTGGCTTATGGTTTAATTTTGCCGCAAGTGGTTTTAGACATGCCTAAAATGGGTTGCCTAAATATTCACGCAAGCTTACTACCAAGATGGCGTGGTGCCGCTCCTATACAACGAGCTATTGAAGCGGGAGATGCGCAATCAGGTGTAACCATTATGCAAATGAATGCCGGGCTTGATACCGGTGATATGTTGTATAAAAAAACCACCGATATTACCGCTAACGATAATGCACAAGCCTTGCATGACCGTTTAAGCACTTTAGGCTGTGAAGCCCTAATAGAAACCTTAAACGGCTTACAAAACAAAACCATTACCCCTGAAAAACAAGATGAATCGCTGGTAACTTATGCTGAAAAAATGCATAAAGAAGAAGCGCAAATTCAATGGTCACAACCTGCTCAAGTTATTCTGCGTAAAATCCAAGCCTTTAACCCGTGGCCAGTGGCGTTTACCCCTTACGAAGAAAAACCTTTACGCATTTGGCAAGCCCGCTTATTAACGGATGAAGAGCAAAACACAATAACGGCTGAAACCATTTTACCAGGCCTGGTAATTGGTTTAAGCAAACAAGGGTTAATGGTTGCTACTGCCACGCAACCGATTTGCATTGAATTATTGCAACCCCCAGGCAAAAAAGCCATGAACGCCTATGACTTTGCGCAATCTCGCAACCTTAAGGGTTACCAATTTTCATGAATAACACCCCAGGCTCAAACAATGGCTCAAATAACGGATTAAACAGCCGTTTCATTGCCCTTAAAATTTGTTTAACGGTTATTCAAAAAGGACGTTCATTAAGCCAAAGCTTGCCAGAAGGTTTGGCGCAGTTTCAAGATCGCCGTGAACGTGGTTTTACCCAAAACTTAGTTATTGGCACCTTACGTTGGCAAGCGCGTTTAGAAGCCATTCGTGACCAATTACTCAAGAAAAAACTCAAAGAAAAAGATGAAGATATTAACCAACTTATTTTATTAGGTTTATATCAAATTCTGTATATGGAAACGCCTGAACACGCCGCCGTATCTGAAACCGTTGCCATAGTACAAAAACTTAAAAAACCTTGGGCAAAAGCGTTAATAAATGGTGTTTTACGTAATTTTTTACGTAACCAAGAAGCCATTTGTGCCGCTGCTGATGTAAAGCCCGCACACAAATACTCACATCCACAATGGCTATTTAAAGCCTTACGCAAAGCCTATCCGGACGATTGGCAATCGATAATGCAGGCTAATAATGAAATTGCCCCGCTGACTTTGCGAGTAAACACCCTGCAACAAACACGTGATGAGTTTATTGCCAAACTGCAAGAACAAGAGATTACGGCGCAAACTCACGCAACTGCACCGCAAGGCGTTGTGTTAGAAATCAATACCGATATTACAAAACTACCCACCTATGAAGACGGTGGTTTTAGTGTGCAAGATGGCGCCGCCCAACAAGCGGCCAATATTTTACAGCCCAAAGCGGATGAACGCATTTTAGATGCTTGCGCCGCACCAGGCGGTAAAACCACCCATTTACTTGAGCTTTCTCAAAACAAAGCCCGCGTATTTGCATTAGAAAAAGAACCCGAGCGTATTGAGCGTTTAGCCGAAAATTTACATCGCTTAGAACTTGATGCCGAATACACGGTGGGAGATGCTTCTTGCCCTGATGATTGGTGGGACAAACAACTGTTTGATAAAATTTTATTAGATGCGCCTTGTTCTGCAACGGGTATTATTCGCAGACATCCAGATATAAAATGGCACAGAACACCCGAGGACATTGAAGCCTTAGTTGAAACGCAAGCCAGTATTCTTAAAGCGCTTTGGCTTTTACTCAAACCAGGCGGGCAAATGTTGTATGCCACCTGCTCAATACTGCCTGACGAAAACACCCAACAGATGCAAAACTTTATTGAAAACGAACCCAGCGCCAAGGCTGTGCCTTTAGATTTAGAAGCCACTTTAACTTTTGATACGCCTGGTAATCAATACCTTCCTGGGCGATTAGGCATGGATGGTTTCTTTTATTGTTTATTAGAAAAAGACATATAAAGATGAATGTTTCAGTTATTTTTACTCGCATTGTTTGGCAAATTAAAACCAAGTTATTCGCTCGTAAAAATAGCCCTTTCTGTCGTTTAAAATCGCTTTATTTTGTATTTTTTGGTCTTTTACCAGGCCTGGTAATATTTCAAACCAGTTATGCCGAAAGTGTTTTACCAACAAACGAACCTAATGCCAACAATAGCATTACCATTCTTCAAGTACATGATTACCAACAAGATAAACATTTATTGATTGATTCCGAAAGCCGCTTTAATCTCCCTAAAGCGGTTATTGAAGCCATTCATCATGAAATTCCTTTAAGTTTTAAAATTCAAATTGAACTGACTGAATCCAGTAAAATTTTAGGGTTTCATTATCAACGCACTCGCAATGAGATTAGCTACAACACTGACATTTATGCTTTTGGTGTAAACCGTATGTATGCACTATTCAATAACCGCAATCAAAAGGCCGAATCTTTTAGAACCATAGATGAAGCTTTAACCACTTTATCGACTTTACAATCTTTTCCTATTGCATCTCTTTCTGAATTACATCCCGAACAAATGTATACTTTACGCATGCGTATATCGCTTGATTACTGGAAACTACCTGCCCCATTAATATTAGAGGCGTTACTTACGCCTTCTGTATGGCAACTAGACAGTCAGTGGTATGAAACCACCCTACAAACCCCATTGAGTTGGCAATGAATGCATTCGGTCGTTATTTAAAACAATATGGTTTATTAACACTACTTTCTAGCTTGTTACTACTGGCTTTGGTCATTATGAGCCAAACCTTGCAAAACGCGTCCAGTTTTGCCGATAGCTATTCTAGCCTGCTGTTTTTTACAGTTGGAGGCGTAGGTTTATTACTGTTTTTCTTAGTCAAGACACTGTACCGCCTATACAAACAGTTTCGCAAAAAAGTCCCTGGTAGCAAGGTTACTGTTCGCTTAACCTTTATTACCAGCTTGTTACTTGGCATTCCGACAGCGATCATCTTTTATTTCTCGTTAAGTTTTATTCAACAAGGTATTAACCAGTGGTTTGATGTTAAAACCGATGTTGCCTTAGATAACGCTACCACATTAGTGCGCATAACCTTAGACAATAAAACCCGAGAGAATCTTAATATGACACTCTCCGTTTCTAAAGCCAATAGCGCTTTACTTATGACGTCACCCAGCTTGGCGGTAAATGCCCTGCGTGAACAACTGAATGCACAAGAAGTATCGCTTTATCATGTAAACCAACAATTAATTGCGTTTAGTAGTGAATACGACAGCGCCATTTTGCCAGAAGCACCTGGCGACAACCTGTTTCAGCAAATTCGTAATAATAAAACCTACGCTGCGTTAGAAAGCCGACCGGGCGCCACCACTAAAGAGCAGTTTATACGTGTCGTCGTTCCCTTTAATGACATGGCTCTAAATTCTATGTACGCGTTACAAGTTATTTTTCCGGTTCCAACAGACATCACTTTATTGGCTGAATCCGTGGGTACGGCATCAGGTCAATACAAAGAACTTTCTTACTTAAAAACCCCTCTTAAAGCCAGTTTTGTTTTGATTTTATCCATGGTGTTATTGCTTACTTTAATTACCGCTGTCCTGTTTACAATACAAGCAGTACAAAACTTTACTCGACCCATTCGTACTTTGGCAAAAGGTACAAGAGCGGTATCAAAAGGCGATTACAGCGTAAAAATGCCCGTGCCTGAAAACGATGAATTTGGCGATTTAATTCAATCATTTAACGATATGATTCAGCGAATCGCAAAAGCGCGAAATGAAATCAAACTCAGTCATCAACAAAATGAAGTACAAAAACTCTACCTACAAGCCATTATCACCAACTTATCCAGTGGGGTAATTACCTTAGACATGCACTATCGTATTCGCACCATAAACGATGCCATTCAACAAATTTTAAACACCAATTTAAATAGCCATATTGGTAAAAAATTAATTGATGTTACCGACCGTGAAGACAGTGCCCACTTAAACAATTTAGTCAATCAAATTGCACCTCAGTTTTCTCAAAGCTCTAAACCTTTTTCTATGCAAGTTGATTTTACATGCAAAAAAAGTCAAAAGATTTTACTCATACAAGGTTCAACACTCCCCAGTATTGATAAAAAAATAGGCGGTTATGTTATTGTTATTGATGATATTACTGAACTGGTTCAAGCACAATTACATGCGGCTTGGAGCGATGTTGCTCGCCGTTTAGCGCATGAAATTAAGAACCCGTTAACACCTATTCAACTCTCGGCAGAACGTTTAAAATTTAAGCTCCACAATAAACTCGACAGCACAGACCAAGACCTACTTAATCGCATGACTCAAACCATTATTGACCAAGTTTCTACTATGCAAAAACTGGTACAAGCCTTTAGCGATTATGCCAATACACCAGAAATAGAACTGCATCCAACCCAAATCAACAAATTAATTTCAAATATTACTGAAATGTACCGTGATCCTGATGCCAACTGGAAAGTTTACGCCCAACTTGACGAAACCTGTCCACAAGTCATGGCCGATAATTCCCGCTTACGTCAATTGCTACATAACTTAATCAAAAATGCTATTGAAGCCTGCGAAGATAGAACCGATACTAAAATTACCGTAACTACATCATGTGACCAAGAGAACTTAACCTTATCCGTGTGCGACAATGGCCCAGGGATTCCTGAAGAAGCTCAAAACTGGATATTTGAACCCTATGCCACAGACAAACCAAAAGGCACAGGATTAGGTTTAGCCGTGGTTCGTAAAATAGTAGAAGAACATAACGGGCAAATATCGTTAACTTCTTCACCCGAAAACGGAACCTGCTTTATAATTAATCTACAAATTATTTCTAACCGAGGTATTTAAGTGAGCGTTCATGAAACCAGGTAAATTACTGATTGTTGACGATGAAAAAGATATCCGCAGTTTAATGGAAGAGATCTTTTTAGAAGAGGGGTATCAAGTTGAAACCGCTGCCAATGGCATACAGGCACAACAAGCATGGAGAAGTTTTCTACCTGATGTGCTTTTTTTAGATGTATGGATGCCTGACATTGACGGTATTTCTTTGCTAAAACAGATGCAAGAAGAACACATATTAGACAATACAAAAGTCATTATGATGTCGGGGCATGGAACCATAGAAACCGCCATAGAAGCCACAAAATTGGGCGCTTACGACTTTTTAGAAAAACCACTCTCTTTGGCTAAACTCATTGTGACGGCCGAACGTGCGATTGAATACAATCAACTTAACCAAGAGAATCGCCAGCTTAAACAAAAACAACCCGATCACTTTATGCCTATTGGTAAAAGTAAATCGGTAATGCAATTGCGTGAAACCATTGAGCGTTTAACTAAATTTACAATGCCTATTTTAGTCACGGGTGAATCCGGTACAGGTAAACATCATTTTGCCGAAGCCTTACATAAAACTAGCTCGCGTGATAAAAACCCTTATACTCAATATCACGCTTTAGACTTTAATCATCTTTGTCTACCTGAAAACTTAGAAAAGCTAAAAAAAGCACTAAGAGAAGCACATCAAGGCAGTATGGTCATTAGTAATATTGAACAACTGTCTAAAGAAGCCCAAGCACAGCTTTCTAATATAGTGTTAAATCAATGTTATAAATTTGAAGAATCTGCTGATGCAGTCTGTTTAGACATTCGAGTCATTGCACTTACCAAACATGACCTAGAATCGGATGTAAATAAAAATCAATTTAGAGAAGATTTGTATCAGCGTTTAAAAGTAATGCAAATTCATATACCTGCTTTACGTCAACATACCGAAGACATACCTGAATTAATTGAGTACTATGTTGACCACTTTGTCACATTTGAAGGTTTAGATTATCGGCACTTTAGCGTCTCGGCTCAAAATATTTTGCGCCAGCATAATTGGCCAGGTAATTTAAAAGAGCTTAAAAACCTTATTCAACGCCTGCTTATTTTAGGCAATGATGAAGTTTCTGATGATGAAGTTAAAGAATTATTAATGCGTTCACAAGCCTCTAACCATTTAGGCGAAGTGGTAGATACCTCGCTCTCTTTAAAAGCTGCAAAAGATAATTTTGAAGGACGATATTTAAGTCAACTTTTACGCGAAACCAGCGGTAATGTTTCAGAAACCGCCAAACGTTCTGGCGTAGATAGAACCAATTTGTACCGAAAACTAAAAGCCTTAGGTATTGATCCAAAAAACCCACAATAATTAGACATTTGAGCAAATACAATTATGAATATTGTCATTTTAGGTGCCGGCCAAGTCGGCTCATCACTTGCTGAACTTTTAGCGCAAGAAAACAACGACGTTACGGTTGTTGACCTTGACCGCCTGCAACTTCAGCGTTTACAAGACCGTCTTGATATTAGAACAGTGGTAGGCCATGGCTCCTACCCTGACGTTTTAATGCAAGCTGGGCTAGAAGATGCTGACATGCTTATTGCGGCTACTCAAAATGATGAAACCAATATTTTAGCGTGCTATTTTGCTCACAGCATGTATAAAACGGGTAAAAAAATTGCCCGTGTACGTGGTCAATCTTATTTAAACCATCCCGAACTATTTGACCGCCAACAAAACACCAATGCCATTCCTATTGATGTCATTATCAGCCCAGAAACACTCGTTACCGACTATATTTTACAGCTTATCGCCTACCCTGGCTCTCTTCAGGTTATCGATTTTCACGAAGGTATGGTACGTTTGGTTGCCATGCGCGCTTATTCTGATGGCCTATTGGTCGGCAAAGCCATTCGTGATTTAAAAGAAAATTTACCAGGCATTAAAACCCGCATTGTTGCAATTTATCGTCGCGACGAAGTGGTTATGCCCACAGGCGACACCATTATTAATGAAGGTGATGAGGTTTTCTTTTTAGCCGAAACCGCACACATTGCCACCATGGTTAACGAACTACGTCGTTGCAAAGAACGTCCATCTCGTCGCATTATGATCGCCGGTGGCGGCCACATTGGTTTTAATTTGGCACAAGCTTTAGAAAAAGCCCACCAAGTAAAAATGATTGACCACAATATGCAACAGGCTAGAGAAGTGGCCGAACAACTAGACAATACCATTATTATTCATGGTGACGTCTCTGACAAAGACTTACTGCTTGAAGAAAACATAGATGAAATTGATCTATTTGTTGCCGTTACCAACAATGATGAAGCCAATATTATATCGGGTATGTTAGCCAAAAAATTAGGTGTACGCCGTGTTATCGCCTTGGTAAACAACCAATCTTATGTTGAATTAATACAGCGTAACAGCATTGATGTTGCCATCTCTGCCGACAGCATAACCACCAGCCATCTACTGCATTACACTCGCAAAGGTGACACCGTAAAAGTTGCCACCTTACGTAAAGGTGCCGCAGAAGCAATGGAAGTAGTTGCCCACGGCAGTGAAAACAGCTCTGAGATTATAGGAAGAAGTATTGGTGAAATTGACTGGCCAAAAGACATTACAATTGGTTGCATTATTCGCAACGAAAAAGTCATTATTGCCCACCGAGATTTAGAAATTGAAGCAGAAGACCATGCTATTGTCTTTTTAAGTAACCCAGAAAGTGCCGCAGAAATCGCACGACTCTTCTCGCCTGAAGCCAAACGCAGTTGGTTTGGAAATTAAATGAACCCGATTGCTCATTATGTTATTTCTAAACCTTTTAACGCTAATATTTTTAGCCTAGATTAAAGAAACACACCATGCATTCAAAAATTATATTTAAGGTATTTGGTCTTCTGTTGATGGTATTCAGCTTTAGTCTATTACCGCCAATCATGATTTCTTTGTACTACCAAGATGGTGGTTTTTTTGCTTTTTCAGAGGTGTTATTAGGGCTGCTTTTTACAGGCCTGGTATTTTGGTATCCGGTAAGAAACCATTCTAGAGAACTTAAAATACGTGATGGATTCATCATTGTGGTTATGTTCTGGACCGTATTAGGTTTTGCAGGGGCGCTCCCTTTTTACATAGATCAAAATGTACCTTTAAGTTTAACCGACTCTATTTTTGAATCTTTTTCTGGGTTAACCACAACAGGTGCTACCGTTATTATTGGGCTTGATGAGCTACCCCACGCCGTACTTTGGTATCGCCAACAACTGCAATGGATGGGCGGTATGGGTATTATCGTATTAGCCGTAGCCATTCTTCCAATGTTAGGTATTGGGGGCATGCAGCTTTACCGTGCAGAGATGCCTGGCCCACTAAAAGACAATAAAATTGCTCCTAGAATCTCAGAAACGGCCAAAGCACTATGGTTTATCTATTTAGGTTTAACCGTTGTTTGTGCCGTCAGTTATTGGCTAGCTGGCATGAGTTGGTTTGATGCCTTTGGGCATAGTTTTTCAACCGTTGCTATTGGTGGTTTTTCAACCCACGACGACAGTATTAGCTACTTTAACAATATAGACGTAGAAATTATTGCCATGGTTTTCATGGTGTTATCAGGTATTAACTTTGCCCTACACTTTACGGCATTTCGTAATTTAAACGCGCGTCCTTACTTATTAGACCCAGAATTTAAAGTCTACGCAAGCCTACTAATTGGTGCCTCTATTATTTCTGTAGCTTATCTGTATTTAGATGGCATATACCCAACCTGGGAAGAATCCCTGCGATACGGATTATTTCAAACCATCTCACTCGCAACCACCACAGGCTTTGCCAGTGCTGACTTTTCTATGTGGCCAGGATTTTTACCTGTTATGCTTATTTTTATGAGCATCATTGGTGGTAGTGCAGGTTCTACGGCTGGGGGTTTAAAAGTTATTCGAGTTATCTTATTATTTAAACAAGGTATGCGAGAAATATCAGGCCTGCTACACCCAAATGCCATTACGCCTGTTAAACTTAATGGCAAAAGTATTCCAGAAAAAGTCATGACCGCTATTTGGGGCTTTTTCTCGGTGTATATCTTTACCTTTGCCATTTTAATACTCATTGTGATGGCATTAGGCGTTGACCAAGTTACCGCTTTTTCGGCCGTTGCCGCCATGCTTAATAACCTTGGCCCAGGTTTAGGTGACGTAGCCTCAAACTATCAGGCAATGAGCGACCCAGTTAAATGGGTACTGACCTTTGCTATGCTACTGGGTCGTTTAGAAATCTTTACCCTATTAGTACTATTTACTGCTGCATTCTGGAGAAAATAAACCTAATTATGCCCCAAACCATAACTCAATATACCGCCCAAAAATGGGACGCCAAATACGCCCAAGCCACCATGGCTAGCATTGCTAACCCTTGTTTTGTGTTACAGCAACACAGTCGCTTACTACCCTTTAATGGTCAAGCCTTAGATTTGGCTTGTGGTTTAGGTGGCAACGCCCGATTTTTAGCCCAATGTGGTCTTAAAACCCACGCGTGGGATATATCCGACAATGCCCTTACCGTTCTTAATAACTTCGCCAGCTTAAATCAACTCGCTATCACCCCCTTAATTACTGATTTAGAACAAATGATTTTGCCTTATCAACAATTTGATGTGATTGTCGTCAGCCGTTATTTAGATCGTTCACAATTCAAAGCTATTGAAGACGCTCTAAAACCAAAAGGGTTATTGTATTACCAAACCTATTTAGCGCCCGTACAAGAAAACGCCCCACAAAATCCAGACTTTTATATTCAACCCAACGAATTTAACCAGGCCTGGTCAAATCTTAAAACCTTAGTATATGGCGAAGGCTGGTTAACCAGTGAAAACGCAAAACCTGACAGCAGTGAAAGTAACGCCCCTAAACAGCGTTATGCTTGGTATGTTGGTTGTAAAAAGTGACATTAAAAACCCCAATATCCGCCTTTAATATTGGGCTTTTATTAGCCATTATCGGTACAGGTTTATTTTCACTAAAATCCATCTTCATTAAACTCGCTTACGCACAAGGGTTAGATACCGACAGCGTGTTAATGCTACGCATGGCCATTGCCCTACCGCTTTATTTAACGGTTTTAATTTGGTTAACCAAACAGCGCAATGTGCCAGACAACCTTTCGTCTAAATTACTCAAAATCACCTTTTTAGGTTTTATTGGTTACTATCTATCATCTTGGTTTGACCTTAAAGGCCTAGAATACATTAGCGCCCAACTAGAGCGATTAACCCTGTTTACCTACCCTATTATGGTGGCTATATTAGGGGCTATATTTTTTAAAACACCGCTTACCCGTAAAATCATCGTATCCTTAACCATTACTTACACGGGTTTATTATTAGTGTTCTATAAAGAGCTCTCGCTTGAGGGAGATAATGTCATTTTAGGTACGGTTTTTGTGGCTTTAGCCGCCTTATCTTTCTCGTTTTATGTGTTATTTGGTAAGCAAGAAATTCAAAAAATAGGCAGCGTGTGGTTTACCGGTTTGGCCATGAGTATTTCCAGTATTTTTGTGCTCATTCACTTTGCAATTTTTAATGACTTTAGTCAATTAACCATCACGCCAATGGCCTGGGTTTGGTTAGGATTATTAGCCGTATTTAGCACCGTTATACCCAGTTTTATGATAAGCGAGGCCATAAACAAAATAGGCCCAGCACAAACAGGTATTGTAGGTTCTCTAGGGCCAATCATGACCATGGGATTAGCCATTTGGATACTCAATGAACCCTTTACCATTTGGCATGCAATGGGCATGGTGTTGGTTGTAGGCGGAGTTTCATTTTTGAGTTATCGTGGCAAAAGTAAGCCTGAATAATCTCTTTTTTAAGGTAATTTAATTGCAGAAATAAAAACGTATTACTACGTATTTATTTCGTGTATGATTTAAAACTTACATTTAAAAAACAAACCAAAATATAAGGTATTGGAAGAATCGGCTGAATTGACAGGCTTATGACTTCAGTACCTAATAACAAGGCAATAGTGTCTTATACTAAATGTTAGATTAATATTTCATATAAAAAGGAAAGTTTATTATGTTCGAAACTGGGAAAAGATATGCCATTAAAATGCTTGAAAATGGCACTGAAGAGGCAACAATTTATTTACAAATTGATGCTATTGATGGCCCCCTTATCAAGTCTGGAAAAACGATCATAAATACTCACTCTAATGTCTTTATTAGTGCAACACTTCAGGATTAAAAGAAAATCTAACAAGGCACTAAAGTCGACTGCGCTAACGCGCAGCGGCTTAGGTTAATCGTTATGCATTTCCTACACATATATGAACGTAGCTGAATTTTCAAAACGAGTCGGATTAAGCCCACATACCGTGAGGTACTACGACAAAATTGGCTTATTAGACGATATACATCGGCAATCTAATGGCCATCGTTCATTCTCTGAAAAAGATGTGACATGGATTGAATTTGTACAACGATTAAAAGATACTGGCATGTCTCTTGAGAAAATACTTGAGTATGCATCCTTAAGAAAAAAAGGTAACAAGACTTTACTTCAGCGAAAAAAATTACTTGCTGAGCATTCAGATAATCTGCAAGACCAAATTGCCTTGCAAAATCAACATCTCAAAAAACTCTATGAGAAAATCGAACTTTATCAATCCGCCCTAGAAGGAAAAATATCCCTTGACTGAGAGTTAACTCTAAGGTTTAGACTAATTGATAGAGTGAAACAGCGGAGAGTAAACAGATGCAATTTATGCAAAATCAACCTGATGAAAGCAGGCGAGAATTCCTTAAATCATCCCTTATTTTGTCATCAATTTCTTTTGGGTACTTAGTATTAGATGGCTGTTCATCTCTATCTTATTCAACTATAGCCAAGGAGAAAACTATGAACACAGAAGATAACGAAAGATTTGTTAGAGGCTGGGAAAAGCTGAAGGAAATTGATGGGGAGGCTGGCGAAAGAGTTATTGAATCACTGAAGAATATAGCCCCCGATTTGGGTCGTTACACGATTGAATATCCGTTTGGCGATATCTATAGTCGACAAGGTTTGGATTTAAAATCTCGTGAAATCGCAACCGTAGCGGCTCTTTCTGCGATGGGTAATGCTGAACCACAGCTCAGAGTCCATATTAATGCAGCGTTGAATGTTGGATGCACTCCAGAGGAAATAGTTGAAATCATCATTCAAATGTCTGTCTACGCTGGATTCCCAGCAGCTTTAAATGCAGCATCCGCTGCTAAAATGGTGTTTGTTGAACGGGGAATAATCAATGCATAACAAAGCATTGCACCGGGAAAACGGAACGCTACCCAATGCCATTAAGTTAAGCTGTAACGCATTGATTATGTTAAGATAAAGCTTACATTTTGGTTATAGAAAAGGAATTAACAAATGTCATCTTTAAACTTCATTTAAAAACACTTATACCCTTATTAATAATATTTTATCTAGACCTTCTTTCATAAAACAACACCGTCTATCCAAAACTGCTTTCACTCGAAATCGCAGCTTAGATTTTTCCAGTTTAGTTCTTTTTCTACTCAATTTTAGAAAACAAACAGGGCAAACAGAACTCAATCAGTTCTTTGAACATGTTCAGTCTAGTTCTTCTCGCCGATTACCTTCGCAGTCTGCTTTAACTCAGGCAAGAAGTCAGTTATGCTCATTGACCTTCAAAACGTTAAACAACCACTTGGTCAATCATGTTTATGCTGAATCTAAACGTTTAAAGCATTGGAAAGGGTTTCGATTAGCAGCCATTGATGGCTCTATGATGCGACTACCCAAATCAAAAAATATAGTCGATAATTTTGGCGTACATAAAGGACAGAATTCAACCGAGGGCTGCCCTATGGCACTTTGTTCTGTATTTTATGATGTTTTAAACCGCGTAGTGATCGATTCAACCATTGAATCGATTCATACATCAGAGAGAACTTGCGCAATTGAACACCTTCATTACTCAACCAACAAAGATTTAGTGTTATATGACCGAGGCTATGGTGGCTTCCCTATTTATGCTTATCATCAACAATGCAATAGAAAGTTTTGTGCAAGAGTAAAGGTAAACCAACTCAAGATCGCTCAAGCTTTTGTAAAGAGCGGTGCTAAACAACAAGTGGTCACGCTTAAGCCCTCAAAATACTCTGCCAATCAATGTCAACAAAATGAATTGGATGCTGCCCCTATTACACTGCGTTTAATTCGGGTAGACCTAGACTCAGAGGTTGAGGTATTAATCACCAATTTAATGGATGAAAGACATTATCCAACGAGTTGCTTTAAACATCTTTATTTTTTACGTTGGGGCATTGAAGAAAACTATAAGCGATTAAAACAATGGCTAGAAATTACCAACTTTTCAGGCAAGACTGCGTTGTCAATCAGACAGGATTTTTTTGCCAAAATCTTAGCAGCTAATCTAACAGAAATACACAGCTGGGTAGCACAGAAAAAAGTGAACCGAAAAGATAAAAAACGCAAACTCAAATATCGAGTTAATTTTGCACAGACGGTTTCTAAAATGAAACACTCACTAGTCAGGTTTATTTTTTTGGCTCACGGACCAACTCGTAAATTAGATAAAGAACTTCGAAGGCTAATTAATAAGATAGCATTATCAGTAACGGCCATTAGAAAAGGTCGAAAATTCAATAGGACTTTGAGAAGTAAAGAGAAATTAGAACTGCCAATTGAGTATAAATCATGCCTATAAAACAACGACTTACAGCTTAACTTAATGGCATTGGAACGCTACCCTTTTATTTCTGATATTCCATTGAGAAGCCTTTTAAACTTTTTACTTTGCCTTAGTTTCAAGGTTCAGGCTTCACCTTACCTTATTGCTTGCCCAATAAGGTAAGCCAACAAGGGCACCCCGCTCCATATATTGGCAAGTTCTAAACTTGTTCACTCAAATCCCAAAACTCGCTTCGCTCAAACAGTTGGGATTTTTAACCGTTCACTTCGTTAAGAACTTTGCACAATCTATTCCAAGGGGAATCTTTGGCGTTTGTGGTTGGCTTTTCAGATTGGAAATCAAATTTAGCAGGCCTGGTATGTCTTATGGCAACTCAACTTTATAAGCATAGGGTAATAATCTACAACACGAAATAATGTTTAATTAGAAATACGGAATTAACGTAGTAAAACCTCCCTTTTGTAAGCAATCGTGATTTCACTTGGCGTAGGATGCGTTTAAACATTTCCATTGTCCGAGCGTAGCGAGTTATGGGAATGTCAGCAGACAAGCTTAGTGAAATAGATTGTGTCAGCAGGGGGTCTTTTCTTTGCTTACTTTCTTTGGACAAGCAAAGAAAGTAAGGGGAAGCCTAATAGCAAAAATTAAAGATATATAGGTATCTGTAAAGGCTTCTCAACAACTTAGAAAAGTATGCAACTTTAATTTTACCAGGCCTGGTAAATCGAGAATCTGTAACCTATGTATTTGATATAAAGTGTTACCTATCAATATATATAATTTAAATATATATAAACTTTGGAAAACGTGGAAAACGGGACGCTACCGTTTTATTTCTAATATTCGGTAGAGAAGCCCTTTCATTTTATTACTTTGCCTTTATGCTTCGTCATTGGCTTCCCGTTACTATTTTTACTTGCCTAAAAATAGTAACCACAAAAAGGGCACCCCACTCCATATATTGGCAAGTTCTAAAACTCATTCACTGAAAACGCTGAACTCGCTCCGCAAGCTACGCTCTAACAGCAGCGTTTTTTAATCGTTCTTTTCGTTAAGAACTTTGCACAATTTATTCCAAGGGGAATATTGGCGTGTGTGGTTAGCTTTTATATTTTTTAATTCATTTTATCCTATGCTCACAAAGTTGGGTTGGCCACAGGACATACCAGGCCTGGTAAATCTGAAATTACAGCCCAATATATTTAAGATTAAAAATACAAAAATAACGTAGTAAAATTTCCCTTCTGTAAGCAATCGTAATTTCACTTAGCGTAGGATGCGTTTAAACATTTCCATTGTCCGAGCGTAGCGAGTTATGGGAATGTCAGCAGACAAGCTTAGTGAAATAGATTGTGTCAGCAGGGGGTCTTTTTTCTGGTTACTATTTTTACTTGCCTAAAAATAGTAACCACAAAAAGGGCACCTCGACCGTTCACTTCGTTAAGAACTTTGCACAATTTATTCCAAGGGGAATCTTTGGCGTTTGTGGTTGGCTCTACTGTCATTAATCCATTTTACCAGGCCTGGTAAACATCAAAATCGCAGCTCAAGATATTAGAAATTAGAAACTTCAAATAACGTAGTAAAACCTCCCTTTTGTAAGCAATCGTAATTTCACTTAGCGTAGGATGCGGTTAAACATTTCCATTGTCCGAGCGTAGCGAGTTATGGGAATGTCAGCAGACAAGCTTAGTGAAATAGATTGTGTCAGCAGGGGGTCTTTTTTCTGGTTACTCTTTTTGGACAAGCAAAAAGAGTAACGGGAAGCCTAATCACTAAAAATAAAGATATATAGGTATCTGTAAAGGCTTCTCAACAACTTAGAAAAGTATTCAACTTTAGTTTTACCAGGCCTGGTAAAACTTAAATTCACAAAAAAAAATGTTTAATTAGAAATACGGAATTAACGTAGTAAAACCTCCCTTTTGTAAGCAATCGTCATTTTCATACCCCAAGGGCACTTCCGTTGGGCGCTAGCGTAGGATGCGATTAAAAATTCCCATTGTTTGAGCGTAACGAGTTATGAGAATCTCAGCAGACAAGCTTAGTGAAATAGATTGTGTCAGCAGGGGGTCTTTTTTCTGGTTACTCTTTTTGGACAAGCAAAAAGAGTAACGGGAAGCCTAATCACTAAAAATAAAGATATATAGGTATCTGTAAAGGCTTCTCAACAACTTAGAAAAGTATTCAACTTTAGTTTTACCAGGCCTGGTAAAACTTAAATTCACAAAAAAAAATGTTTAATTAGAAATACGGAATTAACGTAGTAAAACCTCCCTTTTGTAAGCAATCGTCATTTTCATACCCCAAGGGCACTTCCGTTGGGCGCTAGCGTAGGATGCGATTAAAAATTCCCATTGTTTGAGCGTAACGAGTTATGAGAATCTCAGCAGACAAGCTTAGTGAAATAGATTGTGTCAGCAGGGGGTCTTTTCTTTGCTTACTTTCTTTGGACAAGCAAAGAAAGTAAGGGGAAGCCTAATAGCAAAAATTAAAGATCTATAGATATCTGTAAAGGCTTCTCAACAACTTAGAAAAGTATTCAACTTTAGTTTTACCCTATGCTCACACTGTATTACTGGCCACAGGACATGCCAGGCCTGGCATGCTCTGTGGGCAACCCGATTTTGTGTGCATAGGGTAATTTGGATTTTGACTGGGTGATTAAACCTCTTCTTTCCATAGAATCATGTCTTTAACGGATTGGTTTATGGCATTAGCAATGACTTGGCATTTAACGATAAATAGATAGTAAAGACTTCGTGGGGTTTGTTGGTATAGGCTTTCAAAATTCCCCATGCCTTTGGCAATGACAATATCGGCTGAATTAAAAATTTGTAATGATTCGTCATTGGCTTCACTTAGGTCATAACCTGGTGTGGCTACCCCGCTGTCTACTACTTGCGCTGTACCTTCAAATATATGCGCTTCTTTAAGCGTTACATCATTAATAACGGGTTTACCACGTACAAAAAAGTACAGTTTAATATGTGGATAATGCTGTTTTATCACGCAAAGTAAATGTAAATCTAGGATGTGTTCTCCCACGTTATCGCCAATAAGCACCAGAGATTTGGCGGTTTCTAAATCTTGTTGCAATTTACTGATATCGTTTTTGGCAAACGGGGTATTGAAAGTAGAATCAACCGTAGCTTGTAAATCAAATTGATTGGGTGCGCCAAAATCAATTACATTGCCTATCACGCTTAATTTAAGCGCATCCGCCAATGTTGTAATGTGTCTGGTATCTATTTTTAATGCTTGTTTAATGGCGATTTGTTTTGCTTGTGTAACAGGGTCTGTAATACCGGTTATGTCACTAATGGCTTGGTAAATTTCTTTGGCGATTTGCGGTGCGGTTGAATCTAAAGTGTGGGCTTGTAGAATGCTAGACGTTTTATCTAAAACCACTTTACATTGATCATTATTAAGCCCTAGTAATCGACTGGTTTTAAGCGCTTGGCCATAAAGACATGAAAAGCATTCTGGTTGAGATTTCATTTAAGATTATCCATTGAATTTGCTGTAATTAATGCGCCGCCATTCACTTTTTTTATTAGAGACTCTGCGAGATAAAGCGTCTTATTAATGATATCAAATACAGGTAAGATTATGGTTTGATTCTGTAAAATCTAAATGATTAAAATGCAATTACAACGCTAAATTCGGTTAAATCTGCTCTATCAATTTTTATTGGTTGTTTACTATTTAAATGATTTGAAATCGTTTTAAACTGTTTTAGATTGTTTTAGACTATGCAAACAAGTTTTACTGTTTATATTGGGTAAAAGAGTGTAGTTAGCAGGAGAGAATAAACAATGGCCTCTAAAACCAACAACCTTGAATGGCATGAATTTCAAAAAGTAGAATTGCGGGTTGGTACCATTATTGAAGCAGAAGCGTTTGCTGAAGCAAGAAATCCAAGCTATATTTTAAAAGTGGATTTTGGTGAAGAGATTGGCATTAAAAAGTCCAGCTCTCAAATTACGGTGCTTTATACAAAAGAAGAGTTGATTGGTAAACAAATCATTGCTGTTACCAACTTTGCACCTAAACAAATTGGCCCGATTATGTCTGAATGTTTGATTACTGGGTTTTATAAAAACGAGGGGGAAGTTGTTTTATCTACCACCGATTTTAATGTACCTAACGGTACTCGTCTTGCCTAACAATTTTACCTAATCAATGATTAATTCAGTTTACCGCTAAGTTCATCAGTAAGTTAACCACGAGATTTAAAGCCAATATGAAACCCCTTCTACACAGCGCAAATCAAAAAACAGAACAGGCATTAAATGCCATTGCTCACATGCCAACCAAAAGTCTTGACGTATTAATGAATGACGATTTTTCACAAACCTTAACCGATGCCGATTTTATGCGAATTGCGGCACTTTTGGCGCAAAAAAGTTATAACGAGGGTGGTTGCCCCATTGGCGCGGTCATTGTGAATAACGCAACCAATAAAATTGTGGGTAAAGGCCATAATACCCTTACCCAAGAAGACCACCCATATAATCACGGTGAAACTTCTGCCATACGAGATGCTGGCCGAATCGATTTTAGTGAAACAACTATTTACAGTAGTTTAAGCCCGTGTTCTGTGTGTGCAACCTTAATTCAGATGCGCGGGTTTAACCGTGTGGTTGTAGGTGATGTAACCAATGCTTGTGGTACTGAATCGTTTTTAAAAGAGAATGGCGTTACGCTTGATATTTTAGAAGATCAACACGCAATAGAACTTTATGCACGATATCGTCAAGAAAAACCAGACCAAGATTTAGAAGACTGGCAAGGGTTAAGTGCGGTACATAAGTCACATAAAAAATAACTTTTACCAGGCCTGGTACCCTTAAAGGACCCCACATTCTAACCTAAGGCAAAAACTAAACGTAAACCGAGCTACCTTATATAAATACGGCCCCTCGTGTTTACGTATAACTTATTGCGAGTTCCGCAGTTATCTCTCCTTTTCTAAAAAAGCTAAAGCCCTAGAAACAAAACTTTTTTTAATTTATGGCTATGCTGCCAATATTTTATGCTTATACAACCAAACTTTTAGCCATGATTGCATTGGCAACAATCGGCTTTATTTTGGGCGCTCAACCAACTATGATAGAGAGTTAGAAAAAGTGTAATATGCACATGAAAACACGGATTACAATACCGTGTCCGATTTGTTAAAGATAGAGACTTAATTGTCCTTTTATTGAGAATACCAATGAGCAAAAAACCAGAAATAATCGTTTCGTCATTAGATGCCGACAGACTTTACAACTTACTTGATTCTTTACCCAAAAATAGCTTGGTTGGTATCAGTGATCTTGAAGAGGAACTTACACGCGCCAACATTGTTGAACCTGAAGAAGTTCCGTTTACCGTTGTTACGATGAACTCAACGGTTAAGTTTTCTGTTGAATCGTCACAAGAAGAATTTGAATTAACGCTTGTTTACCCTAAAGACCTTGATGCCAGCGGAACCAAAATATCGATTTTAGCGCCTGTTGGTAGTGCTTTATTAGGATTATCTCAAGGGGATGAGATTGAATGGCCAAAACCTGGTGGCGGCCTAATTAAAGTTGTTATTAAAGAAATAACCTATCAACCCGAAAGATCTGGAGAGCTTTACAGATAACTTTATGTAAATTCCTTTTTATATAACAATTGTTTTGCCTGGCACACCTTATCTGTGTATATCATAAGAGGCATAAAGTAATCCATTGACGATACTTGTTTGTTTTAAAGTGTATTTAAAACCTTAAGAGTTTTGACACATACTCATGAAATGGTGACTGATATCTGAAGATGCGGGCAATCCATTTTTTGGCTATTAATATAAGTCATTATTCCGTGTATAGTAAAAATGAATGTGGGCATCCACTTAAAAAATTCTTTTTTAATTTATGCTATCTCAAAGGTGAACCTATGAAAAAACAACTTTTTGTCATACTAATGGCGACAGCTTTTAGCTCTACTGCTTTTGCAGAAAATAACCAAAGCCCTGTTGATGTTCAAGGCTCGGGTTCTTCTATGGGAGCGGGTTTTGAAAATTGGGCTGGCGATGTTTTAAAATACGGTAGTCCAGGTGGACAAGTTTTGGCTTCTGAAGCAAAGGCTTGGGTTTTAAAAAGCAAGCAAATAGGCCACGTTTAGTTCATTACCGTTTTTATATACCTCTCTCTTAATTTGCCCAGTTTTATCATTGTTACTGGGCAATACCATTATTCTCGCTCCCCCCTACTTTGCTCGCTGTAACTTAAATACAATAAACAACAGAATCAATCTAACGGTATTCAAAAACTAAAAACTATAAATTTATTTACTGTCTACTTCTCTCCTTAAACCTCAAATATTAACGTCTTATTATGTATTTTAATAAAACGTCTATATCGTATAAAATTCCAAAACACCCCGCCAATTATTATAAATAAAAGGGGATGTTTCTACAAAATATGACCAGACTGAAGAGGCCATACTACCCAATACTATTTTAAGTTTTCCATATTTGCCGCAATGGAAAACTCAATAAAATAAGCGGCTATTCAGAGGAGAATATAAATGAGTAAAATAGTAGAAGAAGTAAAATCAGCAAATGCCAACTATGCTGCTAACTTTGGTGATAAAGGTAATTTACCAATGCCTCCAGGCAGACAATTTGCCATTTTAACATGCATGGACGCGCGCTTAGACCCAGCTAAATACGCCGGCCTTGCTGAAGGTGATGCACATGTAATTCGTAACGCGGGTGGTAGAGCCAGTGATGATGCCATTCGTTCATTAGTTATTTCTTACAAATTGCTTGGCACAAAGGAGTGGTTTGTTATTCACCATACCGATTGTGGCATGGAAACATTCAATAACGAGATTATGGGTGACTTACTGTCGCAAAGTCTAAAAACCGCAAGTGTGGATGCTTCGGGCTGGCATGATTGCAAAGCTGGCGGAGGTACAACAGATGGTAAGTTTATAGAATGGCTAACCATTTCTGATCAAGCCAAAAGTGTTTTAGCCGATGTAGAACGCATTAGAAATAATTCTATGGTTCCAAGCGATATCCCAATCTATGGCTATATTTACGATTGTAAAACAGGCAACCTAGTTGAAGTGCCTGAAGCAACAGAAGCTGGTAAGGCAAGTTAAGAAAATAGTCAAAAATAATAAAAGCGGTGTGTTCAGTCTACTTGAGTGACGCACCGCTTTTGCCTTAAATAATCCGCACATTATATTCAAACCTTAGATATTCATACCGTAGATACCCCACTTCATTATTTAATCTTGTTTAAATTTAACCATTGCACCTAACCTCTTCTATAAAATCTCTAAATTGATTTTACATATTCAAAAAATAACAAAGCCTTACATTGAGACCTTTGCACGAGTTAAGCCACAGTTAAAAATGGCTAAAATTCACTTGTTTTTGTTGAATAACTTGCCAATAGCTTGCTATTAGCTGCTTTATTCGCCGCAATCAGGCAAATTTTATCGCATTTTTTCCGCGCACCTCACTCGTGCAAAGGTCTCACATTAAATAGAATATAGGGTTATTTTAAGATTTCTTGATATAAACTATGGTCTAATTTATTTTCAATAACGCCTACTAAAAAACAGAATCTATGGAATTAATTTTACAAATATGGGGTGGATTATTTTATTTGCTTAATAAGATATTATTCGCCTTTGCTGAAGGCCAGAAAGGCTTAGCGAAAAAGCAATTAAAAGTTTCTGGGTGGATGATTTATATCTTAGGCGTACCCGCTTGGGTTATTATTTTGATTAGCCATCAAAACTGGATAGCTGCATCTATAGAAGCCGGCGGAATACCTGCTATGTTATTAGGCTTATACAATACTTATCACGAACATAAAAAACCGCATAAAGCGTTTAATACTATTGTGACCTTATGCACTTACTCTTCTTTAGCTTTTGGCGTGAGTTACAGTTTGTACGTGCATGATGGTATTACATCTTTTTCTCAAGTTTTAGAAATTGGTGTGATGTTAGGATTTTTATTGGGGAGCTATTATTTAGCTAAAAATAACCCAAATGGCTGGCTATTTTTTATGTTGATGAACATCAGCATGGCAAGCTTAATGTTTTTACAAGATAAACCCATATTAATGGCCCAACAATTACTCTCTTTGGGGTTTGTATTATATGGTTTTAATAAAACACGCCAAAATTTACCCGTTATTTAATCTAACAGCACACATACCGTTGTATCAAATAGTTTCACATTTTGTTCAACACATCTCCCAAATCACTTCACATTTTAGAATTAAGCTTATTACATAGACTCAATTTAGTAAGGTTAAAAATGAAAAAGTCACAAAAAATATAATTTTGGTAGTTATGCTTGCAAGCATTACGGGGTCTTTTGTTGGCTGTTTACTTAAAACGGATAACACCCAGCAACAAGCCATGAATTCAACTCAAACCCCCAATCTAACCTCTCCTATTGTAGATACGGCACAAGGCTTTTGTTACAACAACAGTGAAGCGATTATTTGCCCTAAACAAAATCAGGAGTTTTATGGGCAAGATGCACAATACACGGGCAATGTTCCCAGCTATAAAAACAATGGCAATAACACCATAACCGATAATGTAACAGGCCTGGTATGGACACAAAATCTATCACCTTATTCAATGGACTGGTCAGAAGCGTCTGGCTATTGTGCCTCTCTTCAAACAGGCAATATTAACAACTGGCGTTTACCCAATATAAAAGAACTATGGTCAATTAGAGATTTTTCGGCAGGTTGGCCTTGGGTAAATACCCACTATTTTTATTTGGTTGGTAATGGCAAAGAAGGCGCGCAACAGCACTCTTGGTCAAGTAACTATTATGAAGTGAATACCAGTCTCGCCAAAAAACAGGTCGCCTTTGTTGTGAACGACTGGACAGGCCATATTAAAGCCCTAGACGGTAAACGATTTGTGCGTTGTGTTGCTGGTAAAGAGTATGGTAACAATGACTATGTAGATAATCATAATGACACAATTACTGACAAATCAACGGGATTAATGTGGGCTAAAAACGACAGTGGTAAAGGCATGAATTGGAAAGACGCATTGAGTTATGCAGAAAACGCTACCTATGCAGGTTACGATGACTGGCGTTTACCCAATGCCAAAGAATTACAAAGTATTGTTGATTACTCAGGGGTTTTTCCGGCGATTAACTCAAATATATTTAACATTTCAAAAATAACCAATGAAGCAGGTAATGCAGATTATCCCTATTTTTGGACAAGCACCACAACCCCTTATATAGACCCTAATGATGCACATGGTTATTGGTTTGCTTGGTATGTCGCCTTTGGTTATGCCGTTGACCATGAAGGCCAAGATATGCATGGCGCAGGTGCCGTACGTTTTGACACTAAATCTGAGCTGGGTGCCGACGGCCCAGATGGAGAACGTTACTACAACTATGTACGTTTAGTGCGTGGTGGCAATGTCATCAGCACACCAAAAGGCGACCCAACGCCACCTAACCCTAATAGAGTGGTTAAATTTAAAGACGGTGATACTGGTAATATAGGCAATAGACCGGGTGGGTCTGGTGAACATGGAGAACAGCATAAAAGACCAGATATAAAAGGCGCAGCAAATCAATTAGGCGTGACGGAAGAAACATTAATGAAAGCATTAGGTAAACCTAACCAAGGGCCACCAAATCTTGAAACAACAGCTCAAAAACTAGGCAGAACAGTAGATCAATTAAAGGCGGCATTAATGACTAGCGACAATCCTAAAAAATAAGCGCAACAGCTCTATAAATAATGTCGTTTTACCAGGCCTGTATATTTTAAAGTTGTTAATGAGTTATAAACGTAAGGGAAAATTGAATATAACAAGGCTATTTGCGTAAGAAATAACCTTGTTTAAAGCAGATAATTATAGGTTTAGTAACCAATATCTTCGTGATGAGATTGTTGAATATCTTCTGCTCCCGGCAATAAATACCACATTAAGTAGTCAACTACCATTGGAACGAGCACCGTATGTTGGTTACCGGTGTCTTTTAACTGCTGACGAATCGCTTGTTTAATCTCGGGACGATTCGATGTATCCATAATAATGTCGATATCAGTGCCATATTTTTTTAGCATATCTTCAAACTCTGGAAAATTTGCTATACCGCGTTCACTTGCATCCGTAAGTAAAGGGTTGTCCATATTAGGTTCACTAATGCCAATAATCTCAACATGCTCGGGATTCATATTATTGAATTGCTGATAAAATTTGCCACCAATGCGACCTAAACCAATCATTACAACCTTTATTTTCCTCATTTGTTTCTCTCCACCTATTTTGAGTATTAAAGAATCACTTTTATATTTACTGTGTGATTTCGTACATTGATTATAGGGAATAAAACACTAAGAATTTGGTTAAACTTTTTATCAAAGCCCGAGCAAAATTTATAAGTAAAAAGAATGGAAATAGAAACAAGAGATGAGATTAACTCATTATGAATTGCCTAGGTAAAAACCTAGTTACGATATGATTCAACAACCGCATGGCGAAAGATTAAATTCACTTGTAGTGGTAAATATTTTTACCTTCACTTTTAGCTTTATACAAGGCATCATCCGCTTCTTTTAACAGATCTTTTTTGGCTTGAGAATCATTAAACTTAGCCATGCCAACACTAATGGTAACGCATGAGCAAACTGACGAAAATCGGTGATCGATATTAAGGTTTGATACACTGTCAACCAGCTTTTGCGCTAGTGTTTTAGCCCCCGCTTCATCAATATCTTTTAACAGCACCACAAACTCTTCACCACCGTAACGTGCAATAAAGTCAGAGGGACGTTTTAAGTTATTATTAAGCGCATTTGCCACTTTTTTTAAACACTCGTCCCCTTTACCATGTCCATAATTATCGTTATAGAGTTTAAAGTCATCCACGTCTATCATCATTAAATACAAGTTTTCATGATGTCTGTTTACTTCTTTAAAATATTTATCGTATTCCGTTTCATAAAAACGTCTATTAGGGATATGTGTTAAACCATCGACCATTGAAAGCTCTTCAAGCCAATCACTTTTTAACTTAAGGTTAATATGGTTTCTAACCCTAATTTTTACTATTGCGGGATTATAAGGCTTATAAATATAATCTACCGCGCCTAAGTTCAAGCCAAACTCTTCATCTCGTTGGTTATTTTTAGCGGTAAGAAATATAACAGGGATATTACTGGTGTAAGGGTTGTTTTTTAATTGTCTACAAACCTCGTAACCATCCATTTCTGGCATTTGTACATCCAGCAATATCAAATCGGGTTGATCTTCTAAATTGGCAATCTCTAATGCTTTAGCACCCGTTTTGGAAACTTTGATATTATATTCATCATGTAATAAGTCAGATATCATGCCTAAATTTATAGCAACATCATCTACTATTAAAAGCGTTGGTTTGTTATTTTCTATCATAGCTTCCAGTTCGACATGAGTTCCCATGCGAGGTCATAATCAAATGTTTCTACTGCTTCTTGCCAATATTTAAGTTCGCTATCGCTTATGGATTTTTTGCAGTGTTCAGTAATCACTTGAAGCCTTTCATGTTCAATTAAGTTCCCTTCTTTTAAATCCGTTAGTACTCTATTAAAAATAACCTCAAAAGATTCACTGCTCGATTTCACGGCAATATTTTCTGGTGTTTTTTCTATATTATTAACTAACTCTTCTAACTTTAATTTTAACTCTTTTAAAGCGTCTTCAAGTGCAATAATAAGCGCTTGTGGCACTTTTTTACCGCTAACTAATACATCATTAACATGACTACATAATGAAAATACCTTACGTGCCCCCATATTTCCACTTAACCCTTTTAGCGCATGAACCTTAGACAGCGTATTTACATTTTCTTGTTTTAATAGATCAATAATGTCGACAAACTCTTGGTCTAGTTCCTGTAAAAATTGACGAACAAAACGGTTAAGGCTCTCGTTATCTTTACTTAACATTCTATTTAAAAATTCAATATCCAATACAGTCTCGGTATCATTATTTATTGAATCATTTTTTTGTAAAACAACCTCTTTATTACACCATTTTGCTACAGTTGCAAAAAGTGCATTCATGTCAATCGGTTTAGCAAGGTGATCATCCATTCCCGCTTCTTTTGTACGCGCTTTATCTTCATCCATTACCGCTGCGGTTAAAGCAATTATTGGGATTTTTTTATTGTGCTCTCTAATCAACTTAGTGGCTTCAAAACCACTCATAACGGGCATCTGTAAATCCATTAAAATAATATCAAAGTAATCAGGGTTGGCGTTATAGTGCTCAACGGCTTCTTGGCCATTACTGGCTACTTTAATTTCACTAATGCCCGCACGTTGTAACATTCGTACCGCTATTTCTTGGTTTAGCTTATTATCTTCAACCAATAAAACATTAATGCCATTAAGCATAGGAGCAGGGTTTAAAGGCGTAGCTTGTAGTTCTAAACGATGAATGCTATTTTTTATTCCCGAAAGGGCATTAAATAAGGTTGAGCTTGTGACAGGTTTGCTCATAAAGAATTCAATTTCAATCTCTTCTGGATGAATCTCTTCAACCGAGTGTGCGCTGACCATTAAAATAGATGGTACTTTTGAATTTAACCGACCTTCTTTTTCTAAAATTTTAATTTGTTTAATGGCTTCTTTACCGCCCATACCTGGCATAAAACAATCCATAACAACAGCATCGTACCCTGCGTTTATTTTATCCGCCTGTTTAACCATCTCTATGGCTTCTTCACCAGAAGCCGCTTCATGTGATACACAGCCAAAATTAGAGGCCATTTCCATTAAAATATGGCGACTTATCGGTTGGTCGTCCACAAAGAGTACTTTATATTCTTTGTCAGCAATTTGAGGGTAATGGTGTACCCATGATTCAACGGCAACTTCTATCTCAAAACCAAAGGTTGATCCAATACCTTTTTCACTTTTAACCCAAAGATTACCCCCCATCGCTTTGATAAGTTTTTGGGTAATCACCAATCCTAAACCTGTTCCACCATATTTTCGGGTTATGGAATTATCGGCCTGAGTAAACGGTTTAAAGAGTTTTGCGCTTTCTTCTGGCGTTAAACCTATCCCTGTGTCTTTAACCGTAAATTGAAGTAACGCCTTATCTCCTCGGTGCTCTTTTAAGGTTATGTCTAATGTCACCAACCCTTTTTGAGTAAACTTTAAAGCGTTACTAAGTAAATTGGTTAGCACTTGATCAAGTCTTAATTCATCCCCCCTAACAATACTAGGAACGCTGTCACATAGATGAAAATTAAGCTCTATACCGTTAGTAACCGAGCTTTGAGCAAATAAAACTCTTAATTGCGATAAAATATCTTCAAGTTTTAAGGGTTCACTTTCAAGCTTGAGTTTATTGGCTTCTATTTTAGAGTAATCCAATATATCGTTAATAATGCCTAATAGCATTTTGGATGAAGCATGTATTTTATGCAGAGAATCTCGATCATTCGCTTTTAAATCAGATTCTTGCATTAATTGACTTAACCCAATAATAGCGTTCATTGGTGTACGTATTTCATGACTCATATTCGCCAAGAATTGACTTTTTGAAAGACTGGCTTGCTCGGCTTGTTCTTTGGCTTTTCTTAAGCTGGTTTCCATTATTTTAGTTTCGGTAATATCTACCCCAATAGTGGCTAAATAATCCATACTACCGTCTGCCTTATTTACTAAGGCGTTTGACCATTCAAACGTTTTTACAACGCCATCTTTAGATATCCATGCATTTTGAAAACTGGTAATTAACTGCCCTTGTTTGGCGTTTTCAATGATATCAACAACATTGTCTTGCACCTCTTTTGGCAACAAGTTTTTCCATAAATAAGGTTCTGAAGAAATCTCTTCTTGAGTATAGCCCGTAAACTTTTCACCATAAGGGTTCAAACGAATCATTGTCCCTGTTGAATCAATGACCGCAATCACAGCAGTCGCATTTTCGACAATCGCTGAAATAAAGTTTTTTTCTTGAATAATTTGCTGCTCAAGCTCTTTAAGGTGTGATTGGTCAAACATGTAACCACGAATTGAAACGACTTCATTTAACTCATTTCGAATACATTGCGTAAAATCATAAAACCAACGATATTCACCATTTTTTAAACGTATACGATAAGACTGCTCCCAGGAATTAATACCTTGTTGAATATATTCTTTCACTTCTGTTCTGATTATTTTTAAGTCATCAGGATGAACTATTTTTAAATATTCAAAGCTATGAAACATCATTTCTTCTGCTTCATAGCTTAATATTTCTAATGCATTTTTTGAAACATATTTTACCGGCCAATTGTTTTCTGGACTCCATTCTATGGTTAAAACAGGGCCTGCAGAAAACAAATCTCGTTCCATTCTTAACATTTCTTCTATGTTCTTTTGTTCGGATATATCGAGATGTGTACCAGAAATTAAAAGTGGCTTTTGTTCATTATTCCATGACGAAACTTTACCTTTATCTAACACCCAAACCCAATGCCCGTCTTTATGGCGCAAGCGAAATTCTATGTCCAAAAATTCAACTTCTTGATTAAAGTGTTTATCTAATTCATTCATGACTCGATTAATATCATCAGGATGAATTAACGACTTCCAGGTATCTACCGTCATTGGTGCCAGTTCTTTGCAGGTATAACCCAACATTTCTGCCCAACGATCGTTAAAACTGGTTTCTCCAGTTTGAATATTCCATTCCCAAGTTCCTACATTAGTCCCTTTAATTAGATTATTTAAACGCACTGTCTGAGAGGATAATTTTTCAGTCATTTTTTGGGCAAGTCGCTGAGCAATCACTTTTTGCATCGACATTGTTCTCATTATTCCAAAAAGTAAAAAACTTAGAATAAGACCAATAATAAAAACGACTATTGGAATTTGTATATTTGCATTGGATTCTTTAAAAAATACGCTATATGGCTGTAAAGAAAAAATCCAATTTCTACCATCTACATTCAATATTTTTGTATTTGTAAAATCATGATTAACAGGCAAATCTTGTTCATTTTTATATAAAAGATTGCCAGAATTTTTATCAGTATCGTAAATATTTAATTTAATATTTTGGTATCGGTCACCCATAATACCTTTCATTAAATCATCGACACGAAACGCCGCGTAAACAAAACCTCTAAGCGCTTTAACTCTTTCTTCTCTTGTTCTTAATAAGGCGTCTTTTTTATACACAGGTACATAAATTAAAAATCCAGCTTGTTCTTTAATACCATTTTCTTGTAAAAGACGAACCTTACCACTGGCCGCTGCCGTTCCTGTATCTAAAGCACGGCTCATGGCTTCTCTGCGTGTTTTTTGTGAAAACATATCATAACCAACTGCTCGCAGGTTACGTTCATCTAATGGTTCTATATAGACAATGGATGTGTATAGCTCTTGCTTATCTTCAGAATTAGCTGGCGGGGGTACAACAGCACTAAAACCAAACCCTTGAATACCCGGAAAACTTTCATGTATGCGTAATGTTGTAGCAAAAGCATGCCATTCATCTTTATTCACAGTTGAACTGGCATTAAAAAACCAACGCCAGAATAAAGAACTTCACGATATGAATGCATTCTTGAATTAATTTTAATGGCAATCTCTTTACTTGCTGTGTCAAACAACAAACGGTTATTATCTTTAATTTCTTGATTTAAAGACCAGCCCGCCACAGAACTTAAAATAATACCTAAAGCTAAGATAATGTAATTAAGAAAGGATTTCATGAAATTGCCTGTAAATACAGAGACCAATCTCAAGGAGTAAAAGTCTCGCTAAAAGAGAAAACTAAAATAAAAGCCCTAGTTGGCATTTAGTTAAACGTTATAGCTTAAAAGATAAGCTGTTATTTTCAATTATTAATGCCAATAAAGATAGCACATTTTAATCCACAAAAATAAAGCTTATGCCTCTAATAGCATACTTTTTTAAAGGTATTTATATACATAACGGTAGGTTTTTTAAATGCTAAATCTGTTTTACCTTAGCTTTTCGGTGTTGATTGCGACCATGCACCACCAATCCTAATCCCCCTAGCATAAACACAGCAGCGACTAAAAAAGATACCGTAATTGGTTCATGAATTAATAACATCGCCCCAAATGCCGCCATTAAAGGCACAAGTAATTGAGAGGCCGATGCCATACTTGAAGAAATTTTTGGTAAGGCTGAATACCATAAAATATAGCCTAATGCCGTGGTAATTCCACCTGAAATAATCGCTAAAATAAAACCTTTATAGGTGATAAAACTATGTTCAGTAAGCCATAGACTTAATGCACTGGCTACAATAATCATGGGTAAGGTACGGTAAAAATTAAAAGCGGTATCGGATAATGGATTAACGGATTTACGACCGTAAATTGTGTAAAGCGCCCAGGTATAAGCCGATATACTCATAATAACTAGCCCCCACCAAGATGGTGTAGTCAGTTTTGGGTAAACTAAGTAAATCAAACCTATTAGAGCAAGGGCAACCCCTATCCATTCTGCCAAATGCAATTTTTCACCATTACGAACGGCGTAACCCAATATAGTTAATTGCACCACCCCCGCTAACAATAACGCACCCGTTGAGGTACTGATAGCAACATAACCGTAAGAAAATGTAATAGCATAAATAAATAAAATAATAGCGGCACGCCAGCTACCTCTACTGACTTTTGCAGGTGTTTGCGCAGACGATACTTTAGGTTTTGTATTTTGACGCCATTGATACCAACTCATAACACCAAACAACACAACAGCCGATGATCCTAAACGTAAACTGGTAAAACTCATTGGGTCAACGAGCTGGTGATCTAAAGCCCAGCGGCAAATAACCGCATTAGCAGCAAAAGCCACCATAGAAAAGAAAGTTAGCAAGGATACTTGAATAAGAGATTGGCGGTTCATGGTGAAGTTTGACACCCATATATTTATTTAAAAAATAAATATTCTACGCCTAAAATGTAGCGACTGCTACACTTAAAGAATGATTTTACCAGGCCTGGTATTTATTGTAGGCAGATATGCTAAGTAACTACGAGGTAAATGACCCATAAGACATAAAACCAATCTAAAACTTATTTAAATACGCCATTGTTAGCCTAAATATTATTTACTTTTTTTGTAAATATCGGCAGTACCTGCAGGCGGTTTACGGTAGCGTTTGTATGACCATAAATATTGTTCGGGAGCAATGGCGATGCATTTTTCTACCCCTTTATTTAAGGCCGTAGTTGCTACATTAACATCTTTACTGGCAATACCTTCTTCGGCAGGCAAAAAGTGCAAAATGTAACCCTGAGCTTTTGGTAAACGTTGCATAACCGCAAACAAACACGCACTATCGGTTTTTTGCAATAATTTGCTCACTAAGGTCATGGTTCTGGCTGGGCGACCAAAAAATGGCGCATAAACCCCGCCAGAGTCACCTGGATCTTGATCGGGTAAAATGGCTGTCACTTCATTATTTTTAAGCGCTTTCATTAGGTTTCGCACCCCACGCCCATCTGTTGCCACCATATTAGCCCCAAATCGCCCCCTTGCTTGAACCATAAACTTTTCTATAGAAGGTATATTTGGCGGACGATACAAAATTGTAGATGGATAGTTTAGTGATAGATATGAAGCAATAGATTCCCAACAACCTATGTGCGGCCCTAAAAAAACAACGCCTTTTCCTCTTGTAATCGCCTGTTCGACTAGCTCTTGGCCCTTTACTTCTACCAGGTTTTTCATTAATTTTTCGGCTGACCAATACCAAGAAGGCCCCAATTCCGCAAAGGCTTTTGCGGTTTCTTGTAAACTGGCTTTAACTAAGGATTGTTGCTGTTTTGACGAGAGTTCCGGGTAAACTTGTTGAATATTAATTTGTGTAATTCTGCGATTATTGCAAGGCATTAAATAAAACAACCGCCCTAAAGCTGAACCAAAAGCTTGGTTTAGGCGTAATGGCATCCAACTAAGCAATTTAATAATGACTTTAAATAAAACACCTAGCCAGACCTGCTGATTTAACTTATCTCTTTTTTTACCCATTACAAGTCAATCTCATCTGTGTGTTGCATAGATTTATCTGTCGTCATGGTTGTTAAATTAGCCTGACCTGCGTGATTATCATCTTCAATCAGCGGTTGCATTGCACGCCATAAATTCGCATATAGATGTTTGTTTTTTTGTTCTTGTGCCAGCAAGAGTTCTTTGGTTTCAGCGCGTGCTTGTGGTTTGGCGTAACACGCTGGACAATTATCTTCAATAACGGGCAATTTTGCACTCGTGGCAAAGTCACGGGTTTGATTTTCTCGCACTCGTACTAACGGGCGAATAATGCGCACGTCTTCATCATCATTTAAATAATGGGCTTTCATGGTACGTAATTGGCCAGCGTTAAAGGCTGACATAATAAAACTCTCGGCCAAATCATCTAAATGCTGGGCTAACGCCAAAACGTTATAGCCTTCTCTACGGCATGTGGCATATAAAATACCGCGCTTTTGACGAGCGCAAAAACTGCAAAAAGAATCCCCTTTCATCCGTTCTTCAGCCAAACCCACCATATCTTCACTTTCGTAAAAATATGCCACATCCATTTTTGCACACCACTCTTTAAGAGGCGAGGGATCAAAGCCAGGTATTTCAGGGTCAATGGTACAAGCGGCTAAATCAAACTTTATAGGGGCATGACGTTGCAAGTGTTTTAAAATCACCAATAAAGCCATGGAATCTTTACCGCCCGATAAACCTAATAAAACCCTGTCACCATCGCGCAACATTTTGTATTGCGCCATGGCTCTACCAACCAACTTCATAATCGATTTTGGTGGTGTAATCCAATCTTTAGTACGTTCTTTTTTACTCAGTTTGCTATTTGTTTGGATGTTTAAATCGGGGTTTAATTCAGTTTGTCGTGCAGGTTCAGTCATGATGTATTTCATATTGTTAAGTAAATTTAATTAGACCATTTTACACGTGCCGTGCGTGAATCCCAAAATAACTTAAGTTAAGTCGTTTAACAATGTCTTTTATAGGATAAAATTCAAATTTATTACCTAGATTCGTCTTTTTTTGAGAGGTCAAATGCGTTTTTTTCACTCTATTTTTTTTATGCTTATTACGCTTTACAGTGGCTACACTTTTGCTGCCGTTCAAAAGGCTAAAATAGTTAACCAACCATTCACACTCTTACAAAACTTAGACATTGATAATCTCAATGTAAGTGGTATTGCATTTCTATATTCATTTATGGTCTTAGCCACCGATGAGGGTAATGAATTACAAATATTAAGCTCTTCTGGTAATAATTCTTGGCAAAATCATTCTTTAATTACATTAGGCAACCAATCTGTTGAGCTCGATATTGAAGCCCTTGCTTGGCAAGAACCTTATTTGTATGTTTTAGGTTCGCATAGTGCTAAGCGTAAAAAAATCAAGGACAATAAAAGCCAAAAAAGCAATATCAAACGCTTAGCTGAAACCAGTTTAGAACCTGCTAGACAGCAGTTATTTCGTATTGAGCTCGATTCAAATGCACAAGTAAAAAACATGGACGTTATGTCGCTAGAAGAAACGTTAAAATCACATTCAATATTAGCACCATTTATTGGCATACCGAGTAAAGAAAATGGCATTGATTTAGAAGGCTTAGCCATTGATGCTAAAGGCAGACTCTTAGTTGGTTTTAGAGGGCCTGTATTGCGTGGCAATATTGCTTCTGTGCTAAGAATCAAACTAGCTAAAAAAGGGTTTGAAGTTAAGTCATCTAAATTGCTGTTTTTACCAACAACAGGTACAGGCATACGAGGGTTAAGTGAAATGACCACTGACCAGGCCTCATTAAAAGAGTATCCATTCTTAGTTTTAACTGGCGCAATGGGAGATCAACCTTTAGCTTATCAAGTCAATATCTGGGATGGTAAGAATGCTTTGCCAGGTAAAGATATAAACAACTCTTTTACACTTTTATGCCAATTACCTGAATTGACAAACCTTCAAAAAGGCAAAGCGGAAGGCATTCAATTTCTTGGTCAAACAAACCATAAAATTGAATTTTTAATTGTCTTTGATGGCTTAAAAAATGGAAAACCAACGCATTTTGAGTGCAACATGCACTAATTTCTATATTTTTTATATTAAAAAATACGTATAGACTATCTGTCTACTGCCCCTATAAAACGGGGTTTTCTGCCCAATCCCAATCATACCCCTCCTTTTTATACGCATAAAAACGAACTTTTTTTCATTAAATGTAATAGAATTACATTTACAGCATTAGAAAACTCTTATATACTAGCCACACGTAATTAAATAAATTTATCGACAAACAAATTAAACTTATATCAAAAGGCGGACCATGCTATGAATTCTAAAAAATTTGAAATACTGCATATTCTCGCCGCACTCGGTGCGGCAGGAATGACGGCATCTTTTTTCTTTGCCATTAACTATATGACAGTACATCCAGGAAAGGCATTTGTTGATTTCAATACCTTATTAAATAATCATTTTGGCCATACCGATGCGCTTTCATTGTTTATTCAAACCTATCTTGTTGCGGCCGTTGCAGCAGCTACATTGCATTTTGTATTACTCATACGTTGGTTTAAAGGCTTTAATATTTACCGAAAAACGGCTGAATACCAACAGCTTATTAATAGTAACCGCGAAGTTCAGTTAATGGCAATTCCACTTACTTTAACCATGACAATGAACGTATTTTTTATTTTAGGCTCACTGTTTATACCAGGTTTGTTTGATGCGATTAACCTTTTTGGTTTGCAAATGCAGTTAATTGACCCTCTATTTATTATGGCTGGCGTCTACTTTTTTGCTGTGTTTGTATTGGCGTTAAAAATCTTTAGTAAATACTTTTTACGTCTGATTGATGGTGAATTGGACTTTATACAAAATGCAAACTTATCACAATTTTTAGCGTTATTTTCATTTGGAATGATTGGGGTTGGATTTGGTGCTTTAGGTTTTTCTAAAATACCTGAAATTGCACTTTTTGGTACCTCAATGGCCTATATTGTTATTGGTTTAACGGTCACGCTGTCTATTTTAAAATTTGTACTAGGATTCAAATCTATTTTTGAACACGGCATTAACACCAATGCCTCTGTTACCTTGCTTATTCCTGTTACGGTTATTGCCATGACTATTGTTGGTTTGTATCGTGCAGATATCGGAACTATGCACACTCTAAACTTAGATAGAAACACCACTTATCATCTTGTGTTATTTACTATCGGTGTTGGGGTTTCATTACTGGTTGGCCTTTTTGGTTTACAAGCCATGCGTAAAAAAGGTTTCTTTAAAGCATTAAATAACAATCAAACCGATGCAGGTGCATTGGCAATGGTTTGTCCAGGTTTTTCCTTAGAAGTGCAGATGGTACTATGGCTATCTATCGGAATGGTTCACAGCGGAATAGTTAATCACGGCAGTCTAAGCTACTTTATTTTATGGGTACCCATGATTGCTTTACAGTTAATGACGGTCTTATTATTCTTTAGACTACTAAAACAAAATAACTTTTTACGTTTTGATTTTATTCACTTAAGAGCTTTACAAAGACACTCATTTGCATAAAAATCTCAAGCCATACATCAAAAAGGCCAGCATTTTAGCTGGCCTTTTTACATTTAGAGAAATTTTCTCGAGCGAAGTGCGTGGATAAAATGCAATAAAACTGGCTTGCTTACGGCAGATAACTTAACTAACAGCTAGGTATTAGTTGTACAACAAAATCAGGTGAATTTTAGTGTTTTTTAACCCTGCCATGACTTTTGCTATGGTCACTATCTAATATTTTTTCTATCGCGGTACGCCATGCCATAGATAATGCGGGATGTTTTATAGCACCTTTTAGTATTTTTTTAGAACCTTTTTCAGCTGCATTATGACGAGCTAAAAATAAGTTTCTAATCGCTATTCTTGGAAACTTTTTATCTTGTTCATCATTACGAGTTAACCACCTAACGGGTTGTTTTTCTTGTAGCCAACCTTTACCCAAAACACGACAATAAAAACCAACATGACCGCTTTCACTGTACGCTTTTAAAAACTCACCCGGTTGCCATTTAGAATCTTGAGTAGCTTGCGCATCGAGCTTCCAACAAGGAGAACGGGGTTGCGTGACTTCAAGTAAAACCGAACCAATTTGAAAACGATCTCCCAAACAGACTTCGGATTCATCTACTTCACTTAGGGTGATGTTTTCACCCAAAAAGCCGAAAGGATGAGAAATTTCAAATCGCTGGTAAGCACTGCTTGGTAAAATTAATATCGCTTTATCTTTACCACCATGATTTTTAAGATCGGCTTGTTCATCACCTTCTAGACCAAGTTCATTTAACAAAACTTTATCTGTTACCGCCGTTTTATGCATACCAGTTAATGTGCCAGAACGCCAAGGTTGCTCTACACATTTACCCATATTTAGTGACAAAATTCGCATACAGATTCCTCAATCTTTAAAAGCAAATTAATCGGACTAACCCTCAGCTCACAAAATATAGTTGCCACAGGGCATAGCAGGCCTAGTATACCCTATGGCTATTACTGCGTTATAGCATAGGGTAAAACGCTATTTTACGGGTTTTTAACGCTCGTTTTATAAAATACCAGGCAGGTTTTTATACAGTATAAACGCTCCCATTAGTACTAAAAATACGGCAAAACCACGTTTTAAATGCTCTTGATTAATTTTATTACTGATTTTATGGCCTAACCAACCGCCGGCAATACCGATAATTGAGAATAAACCAATAATATTCCAGTCGACACTTAACTGTAACTCTTGTAAAACATGTAAATATTCAAAGAAACCAGCAAACGATTTAACCGCAATAATCACCAAACTGGTTCCTACTGCCAAACGCATAGATAAGCCGCCTAAGATAACAAGCGCTGGAATAATTAAAAATCCGCCACCAACACCAACAAGCCCCGTAATAGCCCCTACAACAAAACCGTCTATGGCAATTTTAAAAATAGCACGCTCTTTCTGTTCAGCTTGTTCATCTTCAAGTTTAACGGGCTTAAACATTAAGTAAGACGCGACTAACATAAGTGTGGCAAAAAATAACATTTGTGCTGCATCGCTTACATAATGTGCAAGCCAAGCACCAAATACCGCACCTGCCATACCTGGTAGACCAAAAATAACCACGGTACGCCACTTAACCATTTTTTGCCTGGCATAAGGAATGGCTGAGAAAATACTAATAATACCCACAATAATTAATGAGCTAGCAATAGCAACTTTGGTTTCTTGCCCTACAAGATACGTCAAAACGGGCACCGTTAAAATAGAGCCACCCGAACCTAAAAGGCCTAAGGTTAAACCAATAAATAAAGCGCCTATCCAAGCTAAAATCATCTATATTTCCTTTCTTTTTAAAAACACACCTGACTCAATATGATGAGTATACGGAAACTGGTCAAATAGTGCGGTTTCTATAATATCGTGGGTTTGTTGAATTGCGGCTAAATCAATAGCCAAAGTTTCTGGGTTACATGAGACATAAATAATATGTTCAAATTCAGTCACCATTTTTCGGGTTAAATCGTCTAAACCAGATCGGGGTGGATCTACAAAAATAGTTTGAAAGTCGTAGCTATTCAAATCAATGTCTTTCAATCTAAAAAATTCTTGGCCTTGTAAAGCCTGGCTAATCTCTTCGGCTGCCATTTTAATCACGGTTACGTTGGTAACGTGGTTAGCCGCAATATTGTATTGCGCCGATGCCACAGAGGTTTTTGATATTTCTGTGGCTAATACACGGTTGTAATGCTCACTTAACGCAATGGAAAAATGTCCATTTCCGCAATACAGTTCAATTAAGTCACCGGTAGCACCTTGTGATACTTTACGCGCCCAATGCAACATGTTTTGCGCCATTTTGGCATTAGGTTGAGTAAAACTATTTTCTATTTGCTGATAGGTAAACGTTTTGCCATCAACCTGCAATTGTTCCACTATAAAGTCTTGGTCTAATAAGACCTTTTCTTTACGCGCACGGCCAATAAGATGCGTAATAGACAAACTTTCTTTTAATACCTTGGCGGCATTTTGCCAGGCCTGGTCTTCTTTAATAGACTTACGATATATTAAGGTAACCAACATCTGCCCACTTAAGGTGGCTAAAAAATCTACTTGAAACAAACGTTCACGCAAAATGGGCTGCTTATAGATTTCGGCCATTAATTTTGGCATCAATTCCGCAATAGACTCTATGGCCATTGGGCACTCTTTAATTTTTACCTTCTCTTTCGTTTCCTGATTAAACATAATGTAATCAGACTCGTCCCCTTCGTGCCAAATTCTAAATTCGGCACGAGCACGATAATGTTTTGGGTTTGAGGCAAAGACGGTTTGCGGTTGAGCATGTGCCGTATCAGGAAGCATTTGATTAAAACGCATTACCTTATCGGCTAATTGGCTATCGTATTGTTCTGGAAAAACTTGGCAGAGCATAATTTTGGGCTTTAATTTGGTGTATTTTATAAAAGGCAATATTATAGTTGATTCATGACAGCTATATGAAATGTTGTTATTATGCCGTTTTTTATACCCCAAAACCTGTGTATAACCTGACTATATTTCTTGTTTTCATTAAAAATTAACATAATCACAAGTTAAAAATTGTAACCCACGCCTAAATTTAAAGTGGTCGAAGAGGCGCTCATATTGGCCGACTCTATATTAAATTTATATCCAGACAAATCCACATTAAGGTTATCCATATTCAATTCAGCGTAATTTACTGCCAAAGTAAAATAAAGACTCGGTTCAATGGTCATAAACCCAAGGTCTTTTTTAACGGTAATCGGCTGATAACGCATACCTAATTCATAAGAGAAGTAATCACCCGATATATTGGTTGATATGCGAAAAGTATCATTTTTAACATCTACACGCTGCGTTGCGTAACTTACCTCTCCGTAAATTGATGCTAATCTATTTAGACTTTTACCAAACATAATTTTAGGGCCAACTTTGTAACCTGTAAATTCTGTTTTAGATGCAAAAAAGTCTACTGACTGTGACGAGCCGCTTGGTAAAGTTGGATAACTTTCCGAAGGTTCACCGGTCGCATTACCCGTATTATCTATATAAGGTGTGGCAATACCAAAAGAAAGACCAATCCCAAAATAATCAAAAGGCCCACGTTTAAATACATCGTAGCCAAGCGTTATTTGTCCATCAAAACCTTGCCAGTCATAATCGGTATTAGGTAAATCAATAGAACCTCCACCCATAGTGCTTAAACTGTTGGTTTCGTTACTAAAGTTACCCGAACGATACGTGCTTAAACTGTAATTATAAAAGATATCGCTGTGTAAGAAATTGGCATGTTGTTCACGGTAAGTAAACACGTGTACCGATGAATCTACTTGGCTTTCAAGCCCAAATATTCCACCTTTTAAGCTCATGGTACCCGAACCGTTTTGTATTTCTGATGCTTGTGCCGATGGCATAACAAACATCGGCATAAAAATGATAAAAGTGGCTAATTTAAATAAAAAACAATTACGTCTAATGCTAAATAAGTGCGTTCGTAATTGTAAAAAAACCATTTCAAATCCGTTTGATACTTTTAAAGAGCGCAGATTATAAAAGCCAAAACCTACTTTTACCAATTAACTCTATATATCAAACGTGATAAGTAGATAAAATGTAAACAAACCAAAACCTTAGACCAATTCAACCTTGCCAATAGTAGGTGATTTTGTCATTGTTTTTATCATGCAAAATTTAGAGCTTAAACTCTAAATCAGGTAGAATAACCGATTAAATTATTTTTTAGCACGGCAAAACGGCACTTTTATGACAAATCGCACAGAACGTATTCAAACTCTTCGTAACCTACTGAAAGAACGCATCGTGATTCTTGATGGCGCAATGGGTACCATGATTCAAAACTTAAATCTAACAGAAGAAGATTTTCGTGGTGAGCGTTTTGCTGATTATCACATGGACATTAAAGGCAACAATGATCTTTTGGTGATTACCAAACCCGAGGTTATTCGTGATATTCACCTTTCATTTTTACGTAAGGGTGCCGACATTCTTGAAACCAATTCATTTAATGCCACTACCATCGCTCAAGCCGATTACGATATGCAAGCGCATGTAAGTGAAATTAACTTAGCCGCTGCCAAAATCGCGCGTCAGGCCTGTGATATTGCTGAAGCTGAAGATGGCAAACCGCGTTTTGTAACAGGAGTTTTAGGGCCAACAAACCGCACCGCTTCTATCTCGCCCGATGTAAATGACCCTGGTTTTCGCAATACCTCGTTTGATGAATTGGTCATCGCTTATAAACAAGCCACACACGCCCTTTTGGAAGGCGGTGTAGACACCATTCTGATTGAAACCATCTTTGATACGCTTAACGCCAAAGCCGCTATTTTTGCGGTAAAAGAAGTCGAAGACGAAGTCGGTTATGAAGTACCTATTCAACTTTCAGGAACAATCACTGACGCTTCTGGCCGTACTTTATCAGGTCAAACCACCGAAGCCTTTTATAATGCCGTTGTGCATGCAGAGCCGTTATCCGTTGGTTTAAACTGTGCTTTAGGGCCTGAAGAATTACGCCCTTATGTGCAAGAACTAAGCCGTGTGTCAGAAGTGTTTGTTTCTATTCACCCCAATGCAGGCCTGCCAAATGAATTTGGTGAATACGACGAAACCCCTGAACAAATGGCCGAGGAAATTGCCGTTTGGGCAAAACGTGGTTGGATCAATATTATTGGTGGTTGCTGCGGAACCACGCCAGACCACCTACAAGCTATGGCAGAAGCGGCTTTAGAACACCCTGCCCGCATTCTGCCTGATGTAAAAACTGCTTGTCGTTTGTCTGGTTTAGAACCGTTAAATATTGATGAAGAAACCTTATTTGTAAACGTGGGTGAGCGTAATAACGTAACTGGTTCAGCGTTGTTTAAACGCTTAATTATTGAAAACAACTACGACGACGCCATTAATATCGCCGTTAAACAAGTACAAGATGGCGCGCAAATAATTGACGTAAACATGGACGAAGGCATGCTTGATGCCAAAGCCTGTATGGTGCGTTTTTTAAACCTACTAGCTTCTGAGCCAGAAGCGTCTCGTGTACCGATTATGATTGACTCATCCAAGTTTGAAGTCATTGAAGCAGGTTTAAAATGCATTCAAGGTAAAGGCGTGGTGAACTCTATCTCACTTAAAGAAGGTGAAGAAGCGTTTATTCATCACGCTAAATTGGTTAAAAAATACGGTGCCGCGGCCATTATTATGGCGTTTGACGAAGACGGCCAAGCAGATACTTTAGAGCGTAAAATTCAAATTTGTAAACGCTCTTATGAGGTATTAACGCAAAAAGTAGGCTTTTTACCACAAGATATTATTTTTGACCCCAATATTTTTGCCGTTGCCACCGGTATTGAAGAACATAACAACTACGGTTTAGATTTTATAAACGCCGTAACTTGGATAAAAGCCAACTTACCACACGCCAAAATTTCAGGTGGCGTGTCAAACGTATCCTTCTCATTCCGTGGTAACAACCCTGTGCGCGAAGCTATTCACTCAGTATTTTTATACTATGCCATTAAAGAAGGCATGGACATGGGGATTGTAAATGCTGGGCAAATGGCGATTTACGATGACCTGCCAGAAAAGCTACGCATTGCGGTAGAAGACGTCATCATGAACAAAGACCCAGAAGCGGGTGAACGTTTATTAGAAATTGCTGAGGAATTCTTAGGTGATGGTTCAGCCGCCTCTAAAGCCACCGATTTAAGCTGGCGCGAAACCACCGTTGAAAAACGCCTAGAACACTCGTTAGTTAAAGGTATTACCGACTTTATTGAAGAAGATACCGAAGAAGCTTACCAAAAATTAGGTTCTGGCTTACACGTTATTGAAGGCCCATTAATGGACGGCATGAACGTAGTGGGCGACCTATTTGGTTCAGGCAAAATGTTCTTACCTCAAGTGGTTAAATCCGCCCGCGTAATGAAACGTGCTGTAGCGTATCTTGACCCTTATATTTTAGCCGCCAAAACCGAAGGGCAAGTAAACGGTAAAATTGTAATGGCCACCGTAAAAGGCGATGTGCACGATATTGGTAAAAACATTGTGGGCGTGGTTTTACAGTGTAATAACTTTGAGGTTATTGACCTTGGCGTTATGGTTCCTGCCGAGAAAATTTTAGATACCGCCGTAGAACAAGGCGCCAATGTCATCGGGCTTTCTGGTCTAATTACCCCATCGCTTGAAGAGATGGTTAATGTAGCCAAACTCATGAAAGAACGTGGTATGAATCTACCTCTTCTTATCGGTGGCGCCACCACCTCAAAAGCCCACACGGCGGTTAAGATTGAACCTCAATATGATCATCCTGTGGTTTATGTAAAAGACGCATCCCGTGCCGTGGGTGTGGCTCAAAGCTTAATCTCTAATGATTTAAAAGCTGGCTTTGCCGCTAAAATTCGTGAAGAATATGAAACCGTTCGTGAAGAGCGTAAAGCCCGAGCTAAAGAAGTACGCCGTATTCCAATTAACAAAGCCCGTGAAAATCCTTCTTTAACTGACCAGGCCTGGGAAAATTACACCCCAATTAAACCCACCTTTTTAGGCTCTAAAGTATTAGAAGATTTTCCATTAGAAAAACTCGTAGAACATTTTGACTGGTCACCATTCTTTCAAGCATGGGAACTACACGGCCTATATCCACGCATTTTAAACGATAAAGTCGTGGGCGAGGAAGCCAAAAAAGTCTTTGCTGACGCACAAGCCATGCTTAAACAAATTGTTGATGAAAAATGGTTAACCGCCAAAGCCGTTTACGGTTTTTATCCAGCAAACCGTGTGGGTGATGATATTGAAATCTATGCAGACGAAAGTCGTTCAGAAGTAGTTCACCGTTTCCACCATATTCGCCAACAGGCCGAGAAAAAACGTGGTGGTGCCAACAACTGCTTATCTGACTTTGTAACCTCAAAAGAATCTGGCGTAGCCGATTACATTGGTTTATTTGCCGTTACGGCAGGCATTGGTATTGATGAACATATTGAACGTTTTGAAGCCAATTATGACGACTACAGCTCCATAATGTTAAAAGCCCTGGCCGACCGTTTTGCCGAAGCTTTTGCCGAAACCCTGCATGAGATTGTGCGTAAAGAAGACTGGGGTTATGCCCCTGACGAAGCCTTAGAAAACGAAGATTTAATTAAAGAACGTTACCAAGGTATTCGCCCTGCCGCTGGTTACCCAGCTTGCCCAGATCACACCGAGAAAGGCATTATGTGGGAAATTCTAAAACCCGATGAAAAAATTGGTTTAGAGATTACCAGCAGTTTTGCCATGTTCCCTACTGCAGCAGTATCCGGTACCTACTTTGCTCATCCAGAATCTCGTTACTTTGGGGTAGGTTCAGTCGGTCGAGATCAAGTAGAAGACTACGCCCAACGTAAAGGCTGGTCAATCGAAAAAACCGAAACTTGGTTAGCACCAAACCTAGGATATGATCCAGAAGATTTTGCAAACTAAAGTCATTTGAACGTCTTAATACTAAAAAATCCTAAGAAAGATTTCTTAGGCTTTTTGCTTTATTAATAGACCTTTGTACGAGTGAGATGCGTGCAAAGGTCTCTATAAATATCAAAACAACGCAATCTCTGATTTACAATCGCGTAGGCCAATTTTACCAGGCCTGGTAAATAGTTAGATTTTTATAAAGGAAAACCCTTTCCCAAAAACCAATTAAACACGCGCTATTGATTTGACTACGCTTAAAAAATGGCTTGAACTCAGTGAATATTTTTTGCCCATTCAACGGCAGGAATAGGTTTGGCGTAGATAAATCCTTGGATAATTGGCTCACCAATTTTATTAACAATCTCAAGCTGGTCTTCTTCTTCCACACCTTCTACAACCACATCAAGACCAAAGGTTTTAGCTACTTCAAATATCGCTCGTACCATCTTCAAATCATCTTCATTTGAAGCAATCTCATTAATAAATAATTTATCTATCTTAATTTCCTGCACTGGCAATTTTTTCAAATACGCTAAAGAGGAATATCCTGTACCAAAGTCATCAATAGAAAACCTGATTCCATAGCGACGTAAGTAACGCATTTTCTCTATTACGGTCTCAAGATCTGCCATCAGTACACTTTCAGTGATTTCAATTGTTAATTTATGCGCATCGACACCAGTTTTATGAATCAAAGAATCAACATAGTCAATAAAACCAGGTTTGATAAAATGACGACCAGATATATTGACAGAGATATGTACTTTTTTTCCTTGAAGAGTTTGCTGCACAATAAATTCACAGGCTTTATTGAGCATCCAATTATCAATTTGTTCAATTAATTCAGATTTTTCAGCGATGCCAATAAAAACAGTAGGGGAAATAAAGCCTTTCTGCGGGTGAACCCAGCGAACTAAAGACTCTGCATAAAAAGTTGAACCTTTAGGATGAATCTGGCTTTGCAAATAAAATTCAAGCTCATTATTTTTAATGGCTTTTTCGAGGTCTTTTTCTACTTCAAATCTGTCATTGGCATTTTTTAATAATTCTTCATTAAAAATAACGGTTTGGCGTTGCCCCTTCTCTTTAGAGTTATGTAGGGCAATCATGCTATACCTCAATACTTCTAACGGGCTATCATCGTTAGCCAAAGGGTAAAGTGTTATACCAATATTAACGGTAATTTTTATGCGATGGTTAGAAATGAAAAAATATTCAGCCAAGTGCTCATGAAGTGATTCAGCAAGCGTATTAAGCTGTTTACACAAATCATCATTTTTAAACGAGGTGTAGGGAACTTTAACTGCAAATTCGTCTCCTCCCACTCGAAAACATTCAATATTAGGCAAGCTAAAACTTTGTAAACGCAAAGCGACAAGTTTTAACAGTTCATCACCAAACTCATAACCAATGCCATCATTAAACAATTTAAAACGGTTAACATTAATTTTAAGCAATATATTTTGTTTTTTAGAACGTTTTGATTCTTCAAGGTCTGCACTAACCACTTTAAGCAGTGTTGCACGATTAGGTAGTTTGGTCAGCATGTCTGAATAAGCTAACTCATAAATTTTGGTTTGTTCCTCTTGGTTCGTAATCAGCACCTCTCTAAATTTAAGCACTGCTTGAGCCAATTTTTTGATTTCACCAGAAGTGGTTGTTTCAATAAGTTTGGTTATCCGAGGTAACTCAGGCACACGTTTGCTATTTTGCGTTAAAACTGAGAGTGATGAGAGAATAACTCGATGATTTTCGGCGAGTTTACGTGCCGCCAAAACCGCCATAAACAAGGCAACTAAAGAAGACACTACCAACATAATATAAAGAAATTGAGTAGAATCTTTAAGCAATGCTTTAGATGAACTAAGCGTTTGATTTGTTCGTAAAGAGAGCTGTTCTGAAACTCTATAAGCGTTATACGAAAAATCAAAATAGGCTTTTTGGGCCGCGTTAATATAGCGATGTGCCGTGCTTGAATCAATAGCAATAATATCTGTTGCCATTATTGTAAAGTTTTTAAATTTAACAAAGCCCGCTTGCCATTGCGCTATAGATTCTAGACTATTCGCATCTTTTGACAAAAGGCCTTTTAAATCGACAAACTGCTTGTCTAAAACAGCTAATTCATCAATGATTTTCGTATGTTGAATATACAACTGCTCTTGAGACAAGGTTTGTTTATTTGCCGCGTCAATTAAGTTTTCAAGCCGTGTATGTAACTGTCCTGTTTCCTGAATAAAATTGATGATTGAGCTCATCAATTGAGCATTCTGCTCTATGTCAGCAAGATTACGTTGTTCAGTTCCAACAAAATGCGTGGTGCTGTAGAGGTAGACCAACCCCATAATGCCTAACCCTAAAAAAGCGGGCAATAAAAAAATCAAAAGAGATGAAATCTGTAGTTTACGCATAAGTTTTTAGTCGTGGGACTCTAAGTCACTCTCTTGATTACTTGTTTCAAGCGTACCAAGTAGTGAAGACCAATCTTGAGGCCTAATACTTCCCATGTATTCAAACTGATTAGCGCCTTTGGGTTTAAAAACAACAACCGTTCCTTCAACAGGGAAATACCCCATTAAATCCATTAGATTAGGTCCATGTGCCACTAAAACACGATTACTACCACCCGTAACTTGACGAGAAATCAGTTGGCGAGTCTTTTGAATAACAGGTTTTTTTTGCATACTGGTCATAGCCCCGGTGTACATAAGTAAGGGTTCTAACTTATATCGGCCAAAAATATTGAATGCCGAATTTTTAGCACGACACATAGGACTAGAGTAAATATCATTAACAGGTATCTCGGCCATACGAATATATTCACCAATTTTCTTGGTGATTGCACGCCCCTTATCATTTAAAGCTCTCTGCGTATTACAATCATTTAAATCAACACTTGGCACTCTATCTGGTCGTGAGTTATCGGTATTACCATGGCGTATATAAAGTACAAAACCGCCTTGTTTTAGTTGAGCAAACAACGTTGGTGTAGCGATTTTTTCATTAAACCCTTTTTCTGAAGCCGCATTACTAACAGAAATAACGATAAAATAACAAAACAGCACTTTAATAAACAAATGGTAGACAGGACTTTGTAAGGGCAAAATATACACCAGTATTTTAATTAGCAATAAATCGCTATTAAACCTTAAAACATTAGAGTTTTAAAGGTTATTTACCAAAAAAAATAATTAGTACAAATAGCTGTTTTAAATAATAATGCCAAATTACAGTAAAGGTACAAACATCGCCAACACTCCTCTTTTAACCGTTATTAAACATGTCACTTCACTAAAACAAAAAAAACGAAGCCTTAATTACCAGGCCTGGTAAATTCTACGTGTTAGAAAAACACTATTTTGGTTAACACATTCACGTCAAAATAAGCATTGATAAAACATTAACTTTTATAGGTTATTTTAAAGTAGAATAATTCATATTATTAAGAGACCTTACCTCTAATTTATACCAAGCCATAACACATAAGTTTTATATGAAACTCAATGCCAATCTTAAAATCGTTATTGTTATTACATCACTTCTTTTGGTGTTGTCGATCTCTATATCACTCATTAATTTTTTTGTTTCTCTCAGTGCAAAACAAACTGAGCTTGAAACCCGTTCTTTGCCTCTTTCGGTTCAAAATATTTATTCAGAAATCCAAAGTAATATTATTGAACCCAATTTAATATCATCCATGATGGCACACGATACTTTTGTAAACGATTGGCTTGTACATGAGGAAGAAAGTCATAAAAAAATTGAAGAATATTTAGCGGCCATTCAAAAAAAATATGGCATGTTTTTAACTTTTTTAGCCTCTGAAAAAACCCTTAATTATTACTCTCAAAAAGGGTTTATTGAAAAACTTAACCCTAAAAATCAAGATAACCAATGGTACTTTCGTTTTAAAAATTCTAACAAAAGCCATGAAATCAACTTAGATTACAACGATCAATTTAGCAACACGATGATTATGTTTATAAACCACAAAATAGTGGATAAAAACAACAAGTTATTAGGCTCAACAGGTATTGGCATGAAAATGTCATATATTGACGGTATTTTAAAAGAGTTTAGAGAAACCTATCAGTTTACGGTGTTTTTTATTAATAAAGATGGCAAGGTTGTTTTAAGTGAACGCAAAGAAAACCCTTTAACCGATATTAGTCAAATACCCAATTTAAGTGCCTTACGAAATGAAATTTTTAGCAACCAAAAAAAGGTTTTAGAATATACCTCTAATGGCAATCGCTATTTACTAAACAGTCAATATATTCCGGAGCTGGAATCTTACCTTCTGGTGCAAGCAAAACTAGCCGATTTTACAAAACAAGTTCGTCAAACGTTTTATATTAACCTGGCGTTTTCTATGTTAATTACTGTTATCGTAATTTTTGTTACTTTAATCACCGTGCATAGATTTAACCGTAAACTTGAGGTTTTGGCACAAAACGATAGCCTGACCCATTTAAAAAATAGACGCGCTTTTAACGATGCATTTACTCAATACTGGACTCTGGCAAAACGTAACAATACAGAAATGAGCTTAATCTTTTTTGATGTAGATAACTTTAAAGACATTAATGATAATCACGGACATCAAATAGGCGACAAAGTGTTAATTCGTATTGCTGAAATACTTAACACTTGTTTACGTGAAGCCGATATTAGCGCACGTTGGGGTGGCGAAGAATTTATTATCGGTTTAATGAATACCTCTTTAAACGATGCAAAAACGCTCTCTGAAAAATTGCGCCTTGAAATTGCACAAGATTCGATATTAATTAACTTAACTCAACAGCCCACAACTGTTAGTTTAGGCGTAACAGAGTGCCTAAAAGAAGACAGTGAAGATTCTATTTTTCACCGTCTTGATTCTGCCATGTACGAGGCTAAGCGTACGGGTAAAAACAAAACCGTTGGCAGCGATTCGCTCTAATAAATCAAATTTACTCTATGCTCACAATGTATATGTGAGCATAGAATTAAAAAATTCATAAAAACAAAGCTATCCTTTAATTTTAAGATTTAACTTTTCTTAGCTATTGAGAAGCCTTTTTGATATTTATATACCTTTAGGATTTGCTTTTAGGCTTCCCGTTACTATTTTTACTTGCCTAAAAATAGTAACCACAAAAAGGGCACCCCGCTCCATAAATCGGCAAGTTCTAAAACTCATTCACTGAAAACGCTGAACTCGCTCCGCAAGCTTCGCTCTAACAGCAGCGTTTTTTAATCGCTCACTTCGTTAAGAACTTTGCACAATTTATTACAAGGGGAATTTTGGCGATTGTGGTTGGCTTTGCAGAATAGAAACAGAACCTACCAGGCCTTGTAGATATCTCAGCCCAAAATATTCATAAAATAGAAATGCTGAATTAACGTAGAAAAAGCCTCCCCTCTGTAAGAAATCGCACTTTTACTTAGTGATGGATGCGATTAAAAGTTTGTGCTGTTTGAGCGTAGCGAGTTCACAAACTTCAGCAGACAAGCTTAGTAAAATCGGTTTCGTCAGCGGGGTGCCTTTTCTTTGCTTCCTTTCTTTGGGCAAGCAAAGAAAGGAAGGGGAGGCCTGATATGAAAACACCTGAAGAAATACAAAAATGAGAAAGGCTTCTCAACAGTCATCAGAAACTAATTAATCACTTAATGCAAACTACCAGGCCTGGTATACCCATAACTGACTATAGCTTTTAGGCATAGAATAAAAGGCTCATACCATTCAATCACTTAACCGATAACAAACTTCTTTATCAAAACAATAATAAAGTGTAATATATTACCTATTAATTAATATTAATTCTGTTTAGAGGTTATATGTTATCTGTTAATATTTATGGTAAAACGATTGGTTATTTGCATATTGAGAATCGATTGATTCAGTTTGAGTATGACCTTGCGTTTAAAAACAGTGGCATTGAGGTCTCGCCGTTTCTTCTCCCCTTATCTGAAAATAGTTTATCAAACCGCCCTTCTGACGATACTTTTAAAGGTTTGCCGGAATTTATTTCTGATGCTCTTCCCGACCGTTTTGGTAATCAGGTGATTAATTCGTATTTTGCCAAGCAAGGGGTGAGTGCGGCTCAAATTGATGTAGTACAACGATTGTCTTATGTGGGTAAAAAAGCGATTGGGGCATTGGAATTTGAGCCACAAGAGGCTTATTTAAATAATTACCAAGTGCCACTTGAGGTAAATAAATTAGTTCAAGATGCCCGAAACGCGATTAATGGTCGTATTGGTGAAGTCTCTAGCGAATTGATTTCTATTGGTTCTTCGGCTGGTGGTGCTCGCCCTAAAGCATTGATTGGTGCTACTCCGGATTTTAAAGAAATTATAGCTGGGCAATATGATGTGCCTGATGGTTTTGACCATTATTTAATTAAATTTGATGGTGTGGATGCCGACAGCATTGAGTGTGATCCGCAAGGCTACTCTAATATTGAATATGGCTATTTTTTAATGGCAAGAGAGTCTGGTATAGACATGATGGACTGTCATTTATTGGGTGAAGGTGAACGCCAGCATTTTGTAACAAAACGTTTTGATCGCAACAATAACCAAAAAATTCATGTGCAAACCTTGTGTGCGTTAACGGGTATTGATTTTAATGCCTTTCAATCTGGAAGTTATGCAGACTATTTTGCGGCAGTGATTAACTTGGGCTTGTCATTTAATGAGCAAAAAGAGGCCTTTAGACGCATGGTTTTTAACGTTTTGGCGGTAAACCGCGATGACCACACTAAAAACTTCTCTTTTAGTTTATCGCCGTCTGGCCGTTGGTCGTTAGCGCCTGCTTACGATATTACCCATGCTTACAATGAAATAAACCCAAATGCCTGGACTCGGGAGCATAATTTATTGATTAATGGCAAAGGCTTAAAGATTACGTTAAAAGACATGCTGATTGAATCATCCATTCTTTCATTAAGCAACACACAAAAGACCGAGATTGTTGAGAGGGTGATAGACAGTGTAAAAAAATGGCCGGATTTTGCCAAACTCGCCAGAGTGAAACCAGCCAAAATCAGCTCTATTAAACAGCATATTCATCACGCAATAGATGAACTTAAATTGTCTGACAAAGACAATCTTTAAAGGTATTTTTTATGAATACACACAGTAAACTCGGTGGTTTGCATTTACCCGGCAATAATATGCCTGTGGATGTCGCGTTAAAAAAACTCGGAGAGATGATTCGCTCAAAACGTTTGGATATGAATGTGACTCAAGCTGAAATTGCCGAACATACTGGGGTGAGTGAATCCGTGGTTAAACGTTTGGAGGCTGGCAAACCTGTATCGAGCGAAAACCTAACCAAAATCATGATGGCTTTAGCGCTTGTAAAAGATTTATTAAGCCTGTATGAAAAGCCTGAAATCAGCTTAAAAGAACGCTTTGAATTACAACAAAAGAAAGCCAAAACACAACGCCATCGTGCATCTAAAAAAGGATAAAAAGCCACAAAACATGCCAGGCCTGGAGCAAGCCCCATCCTCTCATATAGTTATATATGGTATAAAGTGCTCAAAATCTATTAACCATTAAGCGGTTGTATTGAGATTATTGCCTAGATTTTCTGGCAACCCTTGTGTGGTTGGCGTTATTTGCGGAATAGATTCGATTAAGGCTAAAGCGCTTTGTGTTTGATTGTCTATGGCTTTTTTAAACATACTAATACTCGCTTGCTGCTGCGAATTAACTTGTTGCTGTTCTATGGCTGCACTAACTAAACTGTTAGCTGAAACATGAGCGATATCCATATTTACTTCCTTTTAATACCTTTTTCATATTCAACTATAGCAGATTTTTATTTTTACCAGGCCTGGTATTCCCTGTTTACCCTTTAATATTAATAACCTAAGTCCATTAAAAACAAAAAAGGGATAAATTTTACTTTTAAGCCATAAGACTTATTTATTGACCTAGTAAAAACCCTGTTTTGACTCAATTCTTAAAAGATTTAACAATAAGATTATATTTAAGGTTTCTAAGGGTTAAAGGTTATGGAAATTTCAGTTTGGTCTGGCTGGTTAGCAGGTCTAGCGATTGGCTTATTTGTAATTGTGCATTTTTGGTTAGTGGGAAAGCCAGCCGGCTGCTCAACAGGTTATGGCAACGTGTGCGGTTATATTTGTAAAAATATGAGCTACTATCAAGAAGGCGAATATCGCCACAAAAACAATACTAAGCTTTGGTTTTTAATTGGTATACCAATTGGTGGTTTTTTAAGTGCTATGAGTTCACCCGAACCTTGGCATTTTAGTTTTGATATGGGCATGTATGACGCAATCCTACCTTCTTCAGATGCGGCCAAAGCGATTTGGCTAATTTTTGGTGGCATGTTATTAGGTTTTGGTGCGCGTCTAGCGGGTGCTTGCACCACTGGCCACGCTTTAGTAGGTGGTGCCATGTTAAACCCACCTAGCCTTTTGGCTGGCGCGGTATTTTTTATGAGCGCTTTTGTTACTACTCGACTGTTATTTGGAACCTAGTGATAATTAAGTGGTGCGATGCTTTAAGTCACCATACTCAATTGCAAAACACATTGAACAAGAAGAATTTTATTTATGAAAACACATAATTTACCCTTATTAAAAAGCATTAAACTCACACTGATTTCGTTTGGATATGCTTACCGAGCCAATATTATTGGCTTATTTATGGGAATCACTTTTGGTTTTTTAATGAGTCATGCCGGGGCAACCACTTTTGATTACCATGCCAAAATGTTTTTATTTATTGATATGCAATTAATGAAAGTCATTGGCACCGCTGTAGTGGTGGCTATTGTAGGAGTTTATCTTTTAAAGAAATATCAAGTTAAAGCACTCACCACCGGCATGGAAGTGGATTTTGTTAAAAAGCCTTATCAACAAGGCTTAATTGCAGGTGCATTTTTATTTGGTATTGGTTGGGCTATGACTGCGGCCTGCCCTGGAACGGTACCCGCCATGATGGGGGAAGGTAAAGTCAGTGCCATATTTATTTTTATTGGATTACTGCTTGGCACCATGGCCTTTGGTGTATTGCAAAGCTTTATAGCCCATAATGGCCGTTACTCTGATGCATTTAAAGACTAAATAGAACCTAAAACAAAACCTAATATGACCTAAATTAGGTTTTGTATCAATCTAAAAAAACCTTCTAAAGCATCGATTTCTTTATGGTTTTTTTCGTCCAAACATTTCGTTTACGCAATAAAAATCATCAATAATCTATAAATTCCTTTTAATTTCATTATAATACCTTCTTTTTCAAATCCTTAGCGGTCAATAAGTCAGTAATAACACTGCAAATTTACCCCTACCCCTAGATAGAGAGCGAGCCATGAAAACGGATCACATTCGCAATATTGCAATTATTGCCCACGTTGACCACGGTAAAACCACCCTGGTTGACCAATTACTTCAACAGTCTGGAACATTTGACGATGTACGTAGAGACTTGGGCGACCGTGTCATGGACTCAAATGACTTAGAAAAGGAACGTGGAATTACCATCCTTTCTAAAAACACCGCTGTAAACTGGAACGGTTACCGTATTAACATCGTTGATACTCCAGGCCACGCCGACTTTGGTGGTGAAGTAGAACGTATTCTATCTATGGTTGACTCTGTATTATTATTGGTTGATTCTGTGGAAGGGCCAATGCCTCAAACACGTTTTGTAACAGAAAAAGCACTTGCTCAGGGTTTAAAGCCGATTGTTGTTATTAACAAAATTGACCGTCCTGGAGCACGTCCTGACTGGGTACTTGATCAAACATTTGATCTTTTTGACCGTTTAGGTGCAACCGATGAACAAATGGATTTTGAAGTCATTTACGCTTCTGGCTTAAATGGTTTTGCAGGTTTTGACGAAGATATTCGTGAAGGCGATATGCAACCTGTATTCCAAACGATTGTGGATAAAGTAGCTGCTCCTGACGTTGATATTGCTGGCCCTTTCCAACTTCAGTGTATCTCGCTTGATTACGATAACTACAAAGGTATTATTGGTACTGGGCGTATTAAACGTGGTGCCGCTCAAGTAGGTATGCAAGTAGTCATTGTTGATGCCGAAGGCAAACAACGTAAAGGTAAGATTGGTGAAATCTTTGGTTATATGGGACTTGAACGTATTAACGTTGAAGAAGCACATGCCGGTGATATCGTTGCATTCTCTGGTATTGATCCATTAAATATTTCTGATACTTTATGTGATCCTAACCATCCTGAAGCGTTAACACCGTTAACGGTTGATGAGCCTACAGTAAGTATGTCTTTCCAAGTTAACAACTCGCCATTTGTTGGTCAAGACGGTAAATTATTAACGTCTCGTCAAATTCGTGAACGTTTAGACAAAGAATTATTAACTAACGTTGCTTTACGTGTTGAAGACACCGAAGATGCTAACAAGTTCCGTGTTTCTGGTCGTGGTGAACTTCACCTTTCAGTATTGATTGAAACCATGCGTCGTGAAGGTTTTGAGATGGGTATTTCTCGTCCAGAAGTTATCTTCCGCGAAGTAGATGGTGAAACTCAAGAACCTTACGAAAACTTAACCGTTGATGTTCCAGAAGCCGCTCAAGGTACAATCATGGAAGGTTTAGGACTACGTAAAGCAGAAATGCAAGACATGGTTCCAGATGGACACGGTCGTGTACGTATTGACTTCATTATTCCATCACGTGGATTAATTGGTTACCGTACTGAGTTCATGACAGCGACTCAGGGTGAAGGTTTAATATTCTCAAGTTTCTCTCACTACGGACCTAAGTTCTCTGGCACATTAGCTGAAAGAACACGTGGTGTATTAGTGTCAATGGAAACGGGTAAAGCCTTAGCATTCTCACTATTTAACTTGCAAGAACGTGGTCGTTTATATGTTGGTCACGGTGAAGAAATTTATGAAGGTATGATTATTGGTTTACACAGTCGTGCAAATGACTTAACCGTTAACCCAATTAAAGGTAAGCAGTTAACAAATATGCGTGCATCTGGTACAGATGAAGCCTTAACGTTAACTCCGCCAATTCGATTCTCTCTTGAGCAAGCGCTTGAGTTCATTGATGATGATGAATTAGTTGAAGTAACACCTTTAAATGTTCGTATTCGTAAAAAATTACTAACCGAAAACGAACGTAAGCGTGCAGGACGTTCAAAACTATAATGTATTGATTGTTATAGATACATTCAGTTTTACTAAATCAGCCCCAGTTATTGGGGCTTTTTTTTATTTAAAAAAAAACATAAACTTACTTTAATCGTGGGCTTTGCACGAGACAATTCATGATTAAAAACGGCTAAATCTCACCTGATTTTTGTTAAATAACTGACTAATAGCTGGTGATTATCTGCAGTATTCGTTGCAAGCAGGCAAATTTTATTGCCTTCTTCCCACCCCCCACAATCGTTCAAAGACTTCAGAATAAAACAACCTCTATCACTTTTAATCTATTTAATAAAAGCCTTAATAGCAAAACTGCCATCCCATTATAGGTTGGTGATAAAATGTAAAAAATAAAAATGATTTATCACAATCTACTAAGGATAGCTAAACCATGATTCGCAAGGTAATTTACTTAGCTTTTGCAACATTATTAATTGGCTGTTCTTCTTCTGAATCTCCCGTACAAAAACAAGCAGATTTAATCATCTACAGTGGCATTACAATGGTGCGTCCTTTAAATGTTTTAGTGACAGAATTTGAGAAAAAGAATAATGTAACCATTGAACTCAAACAAGGTGCAACAGGCTATCTATACAACACAATTCGATCTGAACGTACTGGTGATATCTTCTTTCCCGGATCCGACTCTTACCGATTAAACGAACAAACCAATGGCATTCTTAAAGAACATGTTTTTGTAGGTTATAACCGTTTGGCCATTGTTACCCAAAAAGGCAACCCTAAACATTTAAGCAATGACATACACCAGTTAGCCAACCCTAAATATTCTGTTGTACTTTCTGCACCCGACTCAAGTGCTGTAGGGCAAGTTGCCAAAAAAGCCCTCGATAAGATGGGAATTACCCATACGGTTTATGATAACGTCACTTACTTTACAACTGATTCTCACCGCATATTTACCGCTATTCGCAAAAGAGATGCAGATATAGCATTAAACTGGTACGCAACCACTAAATGGCCCGAAACCAAAGACTATATGGATGCGATTGCCCTACCCGAAAATGTAAGCAAACCCAAAACATTAGAATTAAATCTGCTCTCTTTTTCACACAACCCGACATTGGCCAAACAGTTTATGAAGTTTGCTAGCTCAAAACATGGTTTAGAGGTATTTGCTGAATATGGTTTTTTAACACCATCTGAACTAAAACAAGCCATTAAAAATTTAGACTCTACCGATGCGCTAAGCAATAACAAAACAAAAGTAGAAACAAAATGAATAGCGCTAAACCTTCTGGCTTAAATCACACACCTAGAAATTTATTTTTATTACTACTCATTTTTATAGTTGGGATAGGTTCTCAGTTTATTTTAAATCTCAGTATTTCCAATTTTATTTCTGAACTAGACCGCAAAGTTCAGAACTCTGAAGTCGAAAATTTACTTGGCCAAGAAATTATTTTGGAAATTCATAAAATTGAGTCTGATTTTTTTCAAATGGCGGCTTTTCCAAACACACATTTAAGAAAAATTATTGTTAGAGATATTCAGGAACAGCAAACTAAAATAACAGAAGCATTAACCATATTAAATGAAGGTGGTATTTATAAACACCGTATAGATTTAAACCTTCCCAATACTGAAAAGCAGTTTGAAGTATTAGCTTATAAACCAGAAATTCTTGGTAAATTTGCATTTTCACGCGCAGATATTTTACCTAAATTTACCATTATTAACACCAAGATAAACGCCCTAACAGACCGTTTAAATACGATTGACGCATTAAGAAAATCTAATTCACCACAGCTATCAAATGCCATTACAGACTTAAAACTACAAATAAAATTTATAAAGCCTCTGTTTGTACGAATTAAAGAAGATGCAAACCATATATTCTACAAAAATAAAATCAATTTTGAACAAACGCGTAAAGAGGTGGCTGAAAAGAAAGATTTTTACCAAAACCTACAGATTCTTCTTACCTTATCTGTGCTTTTATTAGGTTTTATAGCCTTTTACAAACTCAGTCAAAATATTAGAAAAACCACACAACAGATACAAACCAACCAAGATTACACCCAAGATATTCTGGATTCGCAGTCCAATATTATTATTGTGAATGATGGCGTAAATATTATTGACGTAAGTGGTGGATTTTTTAAATATTTCTCAGATTATTCTTCTTTAGATGCGTTTGCAAATGACTATGCGTGCATTTGTGACTTGTTTATAAAAGAACCCGGTTTAGTCTATAAGTTTGAGGATAAAAACTGGATTGAATACCTTATCAATAATCCAGAAACAATCCATAAAGTTAAAATTGATTACAAGGGTAAAGTCACTACATTTCAGATATATGCGATTAAATCTGAGAAATATCATCGATATATTATTTCAATGTTTGATATCTCTGAAAATGAATATATTCAAAAAATACTACTTGAACAAAAAGATAAAGCACTTGAGGCCACACAAGCTAAAGGCGCCTTTTTAGCCAATATGTCACATGAAATTCGTACACCTTTAAATGCGATATTAGGCTTTATTGGTTTACTGAAAGATAAACATCACGATGAAGAGTCCACTAAATACTTAAATACTATTGATAACTCTAGCCACTCTTTATTAGGCATTATTAATGATATTTTAGATTTTAGTAAAATTGAAAGCGGTAAATTAGATATTGACCCTGTTGTGTTTAACCCAAGAAAAGAGTTTGCTTCTACCGCCGACTTATTTCGTGCACGCTGTAGTGAAAAAAACCTGACGTTTCTTATTGAACTCACCGACAACTTACCTTCTGGTTTAAAAAGCGATATTTTGCGCATCAAGCAGGTGTTAACAAACTTAATATCCAACGCCATTAAGTTTACAGAATCCAATAAAACCATCTCATTGCACATAGACTATATCGACAATCATTTACATTGTTACGTTAAAGACCAGGGTATTGGTATTTCACCTCAAGCACAAAAACATATTTTTGAAGCCTTTTCACAAGCTGAAGCCTCAACCACTCGTAAATATGGTGGTACAGGGCTTGGTCTTGCTATCAGTTCAAAATTAGTGCAAATGCTCGGTGGAGAATTACAAATTAAATCCGCTTTAGGAAAAGGCAGCTGTTTCTTCTTTAATATTCCTGTTGAAACCATTGAGATTAAAGAAAAACCAACTCAACAATCTTTAAGTGCAAAAGATTTTAGTGGCCATATATTACTGGTGGAAGATAACAAAACCAATCAACTTCTTATGAGTGCTATTTTAACTAAACAAGGCATCACATTTGATTTAGCTGAAGATGGATACCAAGCCATTAACGCCATTGAAAATGCCCATTATGATTTAGTGCTAATGGATGAAAATATGCCAAATTTAAACGGTATTGAAGCCACTAAAAAAATTCGTCAACGTGAAAAACAGCAAAACCTACCACGCTTACCGATTATTGCATTAACGGCCAATGCTATGAGCGGCGATACACAGCGTTTTATTGAATCTGGAATGGACAAACACTTAACTAAGCCGCTAAACATACCCAAACTTTTAGCCGTGTTTAATGAATATCTTCAGCCCAAATAAAAAGATTTGCTTCGCTATCAATATAACCTTATTTAAAATAGATAAAACTTAGATTTACCAGGCCTGGTAAATCTAATGTAGTGACTTGAGTTTTCACTTAATCTGCTTCTATTTTGAAATAAACTTACATAAAACGTTTCAGGAGTTCTGCAACAAAGATGAACCATTCTTACCTTTATTCACCAATAGAACCTTACGTACAACATAGCCTACAGGTAGACAGCACGCACAATCTTCACATTGAAGAGTGTGGCAATCCAGAAGGCATTCCTGTTTTATTTGTTCATGGTGGCCCAGGTGGCGGTTATATGCCTATTCATAGACAGTTTTTTTGCCCTCAAAGTTATCGAATCATATTATTTGATCAGCGTGGTTGTGGTAGATCCAGACCTCATGCCTGTTTAACAAACAATACTACCCCACACTTAATTGAAGATATTGAAAAAATTCGTCGCCATTTAAATATTGATAAATGGCTTTTGTTTGGTGGTTCTTGGGGCTCAACGTTATCTTTATTGTATGCCGAAACGTATCCTGAACGAGTCTTTGGTTTGATTTTACGAGGCATATTTTTATGCCGTAATGAAGATGTACAGTGGTTTTATCAAAAAGGAGCTAATCGATTTTATCCTGAATACTGGAAAGATTTTATTGAACCTATTGATATGGATAAACGTGATAATATTATTGCCGCTTACCATGATTTACTTACCAGTGATAACGAAATCTTAAGAATGCGTGCTGCTGAAGCCTGGTCAATTTGGGAGGGTCGCACATCCAACCTTGAAACAAATACAGATACAGTCAACCATTTTAGCGATCCATTTCATGCCTTAGCCATGGCCAGAATTGAGTGTCACTACTTTCAACATGAAGCGTTTATTGAAAGAAACCAAATTTTGCAAGATGCCAAGGCGATTGCTCATATTCCAACCACCATTGTTCAAGGTCGCTATGATATGGTTTGCCCTATAAATCAAGCCTATGATTTACACGAAAGCTTACCGCTTTCAAGGTTAGTGATCTGCAATCATGCTGGGCATTCAGCAATGGAAGCAGAAATTACCCAAGCTTTGGTTCAAGCAACCGATTTATTTGCTGAACAATTGCTCGACTAGGTGTAATCAAAATGATTTGTTTAATTCAACGTGTCACTCAAGCGAGTGTTAGCATCAATAATCAAGAGATTGCCAACATCGGACCAGGCCTGGTAATTTTAACCGGCTTTGAACCCAATGATGATTTGCAACAGATTCATAAAATGATGCATAAACTTCTCAATTACCGAATATTTGCTGATAAAAATGACAAGATGAATTTGAATGTACAACAAGTCATGGGTGAACTATTGTTGGTACCTCAATTTACTTTAGCGGCCAATACTAAAAGTGGTTTAAGACCCAGCTTTTCATCTTCTGCCGCGCCGCAAGTAGCCGAAAAGTTGTTTCATTACTTTATTAATTATGCCTCTGAAAACTATGAAAAAATTCAAACAGGACAATTTGGTGCCGATATGCAAGTGAGTCTAATTAATGATGGACCGGTTACTTTTTGGCTTCAAACCTAATTGTTTTTTGAGCTTAGTCAAGCTTTTGTAGTTTTCTGTGCTTCTTCTGCTTAAACAGGTTCCACTTTAACGACTAAATCGGCTAAACTAGGAATATTAACTGCAATCCTTTGGAAGCGCTTCTTAAAGATGCCTATACCTAACCCAGAAAATACTAAGATCCTTGTTATTGAGGATGATTCTGTTACCAATATGGCCTTAGTCAAGGTTTTGGAAAAATCAGGGTATATTGTCACCAAAGCCATTAATGGGCGTGAAGGTTTGCAAAGCTATATTGAACATAAGCCCAACCTTGTTCTTGTTGATGCCATGATGCCTGAAATGGATGGTTATGAAACCATTGAAGCCATTCGAAATTATGAACAACAACTTTCTCTCCCTTTATTAATGCTGACAGCATTAGACGACATTGATTCAATTCAAAAAGCATTTAATTCTGGTGCAACAGACTTTATTACCAAACCCATTAACTGGTCTTTACTTAGCCAACGTGTTAAATATGCCCTGCGTTCTTCAGCCATAGAAGAACAATTTAGAAAGACACAGGCGCAATTAATTTTTGCCCAACGTTTGGCCAAATTGGGTTATTGGGAATGGGATGCCTTACAAGATCAAGTAACCGGTTCACAGTCTGCTTTTGGGTTATTTAATGTCCCTGTAAATGCCAGTACAACCTTAGATAATTTTTTAAGCCGCGTTTTACCTAAAGATAAACAAATCATTCAACAAGCTATTTCTGATGCTCGAGCTGGACAACCTCATATACAAATCAGTTTTAGGGTTATTCAACAAGATGGTCATTTACGCCATATTGAATGCCTAGGTGAAGTAACTTACGATAAAGACGATAATATTCTAAAAATTACCGGTTCAGCGCAAGATATTAGCCGTTTACATAAAGCTGAAACGCTTATTCATTACCAATCAAAACATGACACGCTCACAGAACTGCCAAACCGCGCCAGTTTTAATGAAATACTCAGCTCTGCTTTAACTAAAAACAATGCTAAATTTCTTGGTGCCGTTATTATTTTTGATATTGATCGTTTTAAACAAATCAATAAAAACTTAGGGCAAGATAAAGGCGATGATGTTCTTATTTCACTTTCGCAAAGGTTAAACCGCATTACCCGTGAAGGGGATTTTGTGGCACGAATAGGAAGCGATGAATTTGCCATTTTGCTACTTAACATTGAGAGTACTAATGAATTAAATTTGGTTATTAACCGTTTTAGTCAGGACTTAAATGCACCCTTTGTGGTTAATGATCAAGATTTATTTATTAGTTACAGTGCTGGTGTTTCAGTTTTTCCAAATGATGCACAAGATTCTGAAACCATTATTGAGCACGCCAATAGCGCCCGTGTAAATGCTAAAAATCTTGGTGGTAATCAATTTGTCTTTTATCGTCCAGACATGAATGACGATGCTTTAGATATGCTTTCTTTAGAAAACGATTTACGCCAAGCCGTCGCAAACAATGAAATTGAAGTCTTTTACCAACCACAAATGGATGCAAAAACACTTTTACCAATTGGTTCTGAAGCACTTGTTCGCTGGCGACATCCTGTACGTGGGCTCATGTCTCCTAACGTGTTTATTCCACTCGCTGAAAGCACGGGGTTAATTATTAAAATTGGTCACTTTGTTACTGAAACTGCCATTAAGCAAACGGAGCTATGGCATAAACAAGGTTACAACCAATTACGAATTGGTATTAACTTATCTAGCCGACAATTTACTCAATCTGACCTGTTTTCTGATATACAAAACATTCTGAAAAAAACAACGTTACCCAGTAAATTCATTGACTTAGAAATCACTGAAAGCTTAGCAATGAGCGATGCTGAAAAAAATATAGAAATTCTTTCTCGTCTTAAATCAATGGGGGTAAAAATATCCATTGATGACTTTGGTACGGGTTACTCTTCCTTAGCCTATTTACATAGTTTTCCAATTGATACGATAAAAATTGACCGTTCTTTTGTTCTTAATCTTAACACTCCAGAAGGTGAAGCGATTGCTAAAACGATTTTAGCTATGGCGGATAGTTTGAACCTGGAAGTCGTTGCTGAAGGTATTGAACTTGACGAACAACAACAGTTTTTCTCTGGCAAACATTGCGATGTCTTTCAAGGATTTAAATTTGGAAAACCCATGCCAAAAGACGAATTTACCCAGTGGTTAACACAATTTAAACCTCCTCTAAACAACGTGAATACGGAGTAACCTATGCATATTGATATGAATAATTTAAACATGCTTAAAGAAATTATTGGGGATGATTTAAAAAGTATTTTGGATGTTTTTTTAGAATCTACTCCAGACAGTATTTTACAACTTCAAGAAGCCGTGGCTTCTAACACGCCTGCAAAGGTTCAATCAATTGCCCATACAATCAAGGGTAGTTCTGCTAATGTTGGGGCAAATCAGCTTTCAAACTTAGCATCAGAACTTGAACAAAAAGCAAAAGCAAACGATACTAACGCCTTTGCGAGTTTATTATCCAAAATCATCGCTGAAGCTCAACTTGTTGAACAGGCCTTAAAAAGTTATATACAGACTTTTTAGATTATTATAAACACCTCTCAAATACCTTATTTACAGCAGTACCTTAAAAGGAATAAACCATGCATTATCGCGTTACCGCAGACGAAGAAAGTCGCGCTAAAAATCCACATCATATTTTTAATATAAACATTATTCTGACTCACCTTTTCATGTCAATGATTGTATTAGAAATTGGCGACACACTTGAGTTACTTTTAATTCCTGTTTTATCTAGTTTTGTTATTTTCTATATTTATTTAACGGCTAAAAAGAAGGCCAAAAACGATACTTGGTTTGTTGCAGCTCACTGGATGACGGCATGGAAACGCGGAAAAATTTTATTATTTAGCTATGCATTAGCCATTACGATGGTTTTAGTCTATTACATTATTGATACAGTGTTTCCTGGTGGTTTTAGTATGAATGACTTTTCTACTAGTGGTACTCAAACCAGTATTGGTGAAGTAATCACCTTACGTTTTGCTGCGGTGGTTATCTTTGTTGCAGTATTGATTACATTTATGCAAACAGGTATTTCTGTTTACGATGCGGGGAATGGTATCGCAGATCCTAAAATTGAAAAACTATTGCCTCGTGATGCAAATTCCAATGAAGAACTTGGTGAAGGCTCGGATGAAGTGCAGCATAAAACATCGGTAAAAAAGGATGATGCGCAACAATGAGTGAACCAGTAAAAACTAAAAAAAGAGACTTACCCGTCTTTTGGATTTTAACAATATTCAGTATTGTTGCTTTTACTCTTATCTTGTATTTTCAACCCGATAGAGATCCTGTTAATCCAGATCTATTACCTTGGAATGCACACTATGACAACGCAGGTAAACTTCACGCTTTAGGCTTAACGGTTCATGAATCTACGTTGGAAGATGCAATGAAACTTTACGGTAAAGATGTTGAAGTAAAGCTTTTTTCAAAAATGGATGAAACACAGAAGTCTTTAGAGGCTTATTTTCCTGTAATTTATATTGGTTCAATAAAAGCTGCTTTAACCCTAAAATTAGAGGTTACACAGGCTCAGCTAGACCATGCCTTTAATAAAGGTAAAACAATCACTGTAACGACCACAGGTGAGCGCGAGGTTGATTTATATAATATAGATATCACTTCATATTTTAAAACACCAATATCTAGCCTTGCTTTAATTCCAAAAAATAACCTAACCGAACGAGGTATTAACCTTCGTTTTGGGGAACCTGACCGTAAAGAAATTCAATCTGATGGTTTACCTCACTGGTTTTTTGATAAGCGTGGTTTAGAGTTAATTTTAGATAAAGAAGGCCCAGAAGCCTTGCAATACACTACTCATGTAAAACCTGAATAGCAGTGTTCAATTAATCATTAATTTATATTCTCATAATCTACAGGCATAAAAAAACCAATTTACCAGGCCTGGCATATTCTGTGGTCATCCACAGGCAATGTAAGCATAGGGTAAATTGGTTTTTATAACTAAAGCATACTGCTTATTAAAATCATCTCTTTTTAAGATTTAGATGTTTCTTCAGCTTTAATTTCGTCGCTTATATGTTTTTCTTTAGCCGCTTCTTTATCATCTCTTTTTATGTCTTCAGGAAACTCATCATCCATAAATATACGGTTTGCCTGACCATCTAAATCATCAAAATGACCATGTTTAGCCATCCAAATAAACATCACAACAACTAACAAACCAAAAAACAACATCATGGGTATCAAACCGTAGATTACATCCATTTTTCTTCCTATTTCTAATGTTTCTATTTAACCAGATCAAGCAACGCTGAGACTTTATCGTTTATTAAAAAAGCGTCTAATCCTTGCTGCATTGCCAATTACAATTAAACTACTAAGAGGCATTGTAATTGCCGCAATAAGCGGCGTAAGCACACCTGACATGGCTAAGGGCACCATAATTAAATTATAAGTAATGGAACTCGCAATATTTTGCTTAATGGTGCGCAATGTTCTTGCTGAAAGCTCAATTGCAGTATCAACTGCAAGCAGTTCATTATTCATAAGAACAATATCTGCGCTGTCCATGGATACATCTGTACCTGATCCTAAAGCAATCCCAACATTGGCTCTAACTAAAGCAGGGGCATCATTAACACCATCCCCAACCATCGCAACGGTTTGTCCTTCAGCTTGCAATTGTCTAATAACTTCATTTTTATCTTCTGGCAGTACTTCTGCTATCACATTCATACCACCTAATTGCTCAGCAACACGGTTAGCTACAACAGTTAAATCACCACTTAATAATGAAACCTTTTTACCTTTTGCTTTTAGTCTATTAATTAATTCAATCGCTTCCGGACGTATTTCATCTTCTAAAAACAGCACACCTTGTACAGAAGAATCAATCGCTATCCATACTGCAGTTTGCGCAAGCGCCGCTTTATCATCCGCTAACTTTTGTAAGTCTTTAGGTATTTGAATATTGAGTGATGCAAGCCAGTTAGCCGTACCAATTTGATACAATTTATTCTCTATTGATCCTTCAACACCCTTACCTGCGACAATTTTAAAATTATCGACTTTGTACCAATGGTTGTTACCAAATGAAAATTCTTCTTTTATAGAATGCACAATACCATTACCTAAACTATGTTCAGATAAATTTTCAATAGAACCTACTGAGCGTAAAAGTTCTTGTCGATCAACGTTATCGACTATGGCTTCTGCAACAACTTTCATTTGCCCTTTTGTTAAGGTTCCAGTCTTATCAAAAACAAAGTGCTCAATAGAATGTAAGATTTCTAATACTGTTCCATTTTTAATTAAAATACCATTACGGGCAGAAACCCCAGAAGCCACGGCAATAGCCATAGGTGTGGCTAAGCCAAAAGCACAAGGACAAGTTATAATTAAGACCGCAGTAGCGGTCATTACAGCAACAGCAAGATCCGCTTTAAAAAACCAAAATACAAAACTGATTAATGCTAATGTGATGGTCGTAGTAACAAACCATGGCATAATTTTATCAGCCGTACATTGAATAGGCGCTTTTGATCCTTGCGCTTCTTCTACCATGTGAACAATTTTACCCAACTGTGTATCTTGTAAAATCTTATCTACAGCAATAGTAAGGTGTCCATCAATATTTAATGTTCCAGCAATTACTTTGTCGTTTGCTTGTTTTGCAATTTCTTTAGACTCACCGCTTAACATGGATTCATTCACCATGCTTTGTCCTTGAGAAACAACGCCATCGACAGGGATTTGTTCACCCGGTTTAACAATGATTAAATCACCAGGGAGAAGAGTTCGTACTGGTACAATATTTTCTATGTCTATTAGTAATTTACGGGCAACTTTAGGCTGTAAATCCATTAAACGTCGTGAAGCATCTATTGCTTTATTTTTAGAAATCGCTTCTAGGTAACGCCCAATTAACAGTAAAAACATAAAGTCTATCAGCGTATCAAAATAGACTTCTCCACTATAACTGCCAGTTATGGTAATCCAACTTGAATAAAAATAAGTGGTGAGTATTCCCAGACTAATGGATACATCCATACCCACAGATTTTGATCTAATTGATGTCAATGCACCTTTAAGAAAAGGCTGACCGGAATAAGCTAGAGTAATTGTGGCTATAATTAATTCAAGCCAATGAAAGTAATTACGATATTGTGCATCGTCTGCGGCGCCAGTATAAAGCGCAACTGAGAACCACATTACATTCATCATGGCAAAGCCAGCAAAACCTAATCGATAAAGAAGGTCTCTATTTGCTTTTTTATATGCGGCGTCACTTGCCGTAGGATCATAAGGTGTTGCGTCATACCCTATGGAATTGAGTTTTTTAATGATGTCTGAGAGTTTAACTTTACTGTTATCCCAGCGAATTTTAATTTGCTTGTTTGTAAAGTTAACTCGCGCTAACAATAAACCATCCATCTTTGCAAAAGTGTGTTCTATTAACCAAACGCAAGCTGCACAGTGAATCGCTTCAGACATTAACGTAATTTCACGTCGATCATTTAGATCACTAACATATTGAGATTGAACCTCATCATAATCAAAAAATTCAATGTCTTTATTTGGTGGTGGTGGCGGTGAAAGCAATTCACCTTCTGGCGTTCTTTTATAAAAGCTCTCCATACCAGCTTCATAAATTACCTCACAAACGGAAGCACAGCCATTACAGCAAAAATGCTTCTCCACTCCTTCTATTGGCTTTAGAACTAAATCCCCTTCTGGGATTGCTTGCCCGCAATGAAAGCATGTATTAGCCATGACTATTGTGGATCTTGAACCATAATACTACGGCCCATGTTAATACGAATATCCCCTTTTGTGACTTCCATAATTAAGTCCCATTTACCTTTCTTAGGTAAACTAAATTCTTTGGTATATTCGCCCTTGTTGTCTGTTTTATTTAATGTGACTTGTCCATCTAAATTTTTATCTGAAGGTCGGTAGTAATACAGAATTGCTGTTTCTACATCAATAGGATTATTGTCTTTATCTACAACTTCAAGTTTGACTAAATCAGGTTTACCTTCAGATAAAATTGGCACGTCTATTTTCAATTGCCAACCAATTTTTTCCATACGTTGTTGTTGAGCAAGCACAACATCCATTCGCTTTCCTTGTTCATAGTAATCTTCTACAACAAGTCCAGGGTTAGTAACAATAGCCATACTAACCATAAAAAAGTTAACGGATAACACGATGACTAAAATTACGAACCATACTATTACAAATGGGTTTTTCCAAGCGACACTCCAATCGCGAGTATCTTGCTTAGCTTCAGTCATTGTTTCTCTCCTAATAATGAGGCTCGATACCTCGTAAAACAAAAAAACCCTACCTAGGGGATTTCTAAGTAGGGCTATTATAACGATTAAATTTTATGTCGTCTTTACAACATATTAACTAAAGTATTAACGTTTTTTGGGACTAATAAATACGGTTTCGTAATCGGCCGAAATCTCTTCATTATTTAAGTTAACAACATGAATTGTTACAGGTGTGTTTGTTTCAGTTAAATTCTTTTTAGGAATTTTTACAAACAAGGTAGTTGCACCTACATTTCCAGGTTGAATGGTAATTTCTTTATCAGCGTGAAAGGTTAGTCCTTCAGGCCCTGTTACATCAATTTTAGCCAACATAACTTCATTAGATTTATTTACCACCTTAATTGTCCATTTATTTTGAACATTACCGTCACTCATTTGAACGAATAAAGGCGAACGTTCATGTAATGCTTTTAAGTCAATTGGTGACATAGTCAGCATTCCATAAACCATTGCTATGGCAGCAAATCCCATAATAGCGCTATATATAACCACACGAGGACGCTTAAAGAATGGAGGCACTTTTTGACCTGCAAATTCTGCAAGTGATGCATAACGTATTAAACCACGAGGTTTCTTGATTTTATCCATAACTGAATCACAGGCATCAATACATAGACCACAGGTAATACAACCAAACTGTTGGCCATATCGAATATCAACCCCTGTAGGGCAAACGGCAACACATAGATTACAATCAATACAGTCACCTAATTCAGGGGCTTCCTCGCCTGGTTTAACACGTTTTATACGTCCACGAGGTTCACCACGATCTACATCATAAGTAGGTACTATAGTTTGAGTATCAATCATGGCACCCTGAATACGAGCGTACGGACAAAAACCAATACAAGTTTGCTCACGTAAAATACCTGCAAAAAAGTAAGTGGCGGCAGCTAAAACTAATATAACGGTTGTTTCAGTTGTTCCCCATTCAAATCTAAATAGACGACCCCACAGATCATAAGCATCTGTAAAGTAGGCAACAAAACTAAAGGATGTCATAAAGGCAATAAACGCCCATATGGCAAACTTAGGCAGTTTCTTTTTAAGTTTGCTTAAGCTCATTGGCGATTCATCAAGCTTAATACGTTTATTAGGTAAACCTTCAAACTTTTCTTCTATCCAGGTAAACACATCTGTCCATACAGTGTGAAAACAGAAATACCCACACCATAATCTACCTGCAACGGCTGTTGAGGCAGCGAGTAGTAATGCAGCAAAAAGCAGAAGCATTGCTAACACCCAGATATCTTGAGGAAGAATTGTGATGCCAAAAATATGAAATTGTCTATTTGCTAGATCAAATAAAAGAGCCTGATGACCCTCCCATCTAAAATAAGGGAAAATAAATAATGACAACCAAAACGCAGCCGTTATCCATTTGATTGTACGAAATTTACCTGGCATTCTTTTAGCATGCACTGTACCGCCCGTATGTACTGGTAATATTTCCACACCAATATTTTGGAGATTTTTATTATCCAAATCCATTTCATCAAGTACGGAACCTGTTTGTCCATTATCTCGATACAATTCTTTTTTTTCTGACATAGGGCGATCCTTGCAACCAGTCTATTAAAAACGTTATTCTATAAAAATAACCTTACTTATCATAAGTAAATTTTTTTATTTACTTCTATAAACAAAAATAGGCCCGGATTATAGGCCTATTTTTGTTTATAGAAGTAGATTAACTTTCTTTCTTTTCGTCTTTTTCAAGACCTTCAATACCACGTGTAGCTTTCCATCCAAAACCAATAAGTGCAACGATACTTAACACAAGTGCGCCGATTGAAATCCAAAGTACAAAATCATTATTTAATTCATGCATAACTTTAATCTCCTAAATTGATTTAAATCAATATTTTCGTATTGCCATAATTAAAAAAAGGAGAACAAATCGCCTCCTTTTTTCTCTTAAATAAGTGCCTAAGCACTCACTTATTGACCTCCACCTAGAGAGTAAACATAAACAGCTAAACGTTTAATATTTACATCTGCATCTGGTAAACGATCTTTAAAAGCTGGCATAACTGCACGATGCGTATTTTCGATATAAACACCATTTTTCTTAACATTCACACCATATGTAATAATTTTCTTAATCGCGTCACGATCAGAAGAAAAACGCCATATTTGGTCAGTTAAGTTCGCAGCACCAGCTGGAGCCAACGGCTTACCTGCTGGACCATGACATGCTAAACACATACCTTTAGCAAATACTGCTTTACCAGCCGCAACAGATGGATCTCCACCCTTACCTTCTGATAATGCAATTACGTAATCTGTTACATGGTCAATATCTTCATCTGTTAAATTCCCCATCATACCTTTTGCCGGCATATTACCAATACGACCATTAGTAATTGTTGCGTCAATTTGGTTGATGTTACCACCCCATAGCCAATCATCATCAGCTAATACCGGGAAGTTAGGGTTACCAGCTCCACCTACAGCATGACATGCTGCACAGTAATCACCAAATAACATTTTAGATGTTGCTACTGCGTATGATTTAAGTTCTTCATCTTTTAAGATATCAGACACAGACATAGAAGCTAACTTCTCTTCTTTATCTGCAAACTTAGCTACACGCCAATCTTTTAGCACTTTGTAATCTTGGTCATACTCTTCAATCTGAGTCCAACCAGCTAAACCTTTAGTAAATCCACCAGTATCATTAGTCAACGGAATCGACGGATAGTAAAGTGTGTAAAAAACAATCATGATGAAACCCGCGTAGAAAGATAACATCCACCAAAGCGGTGGCGGGTTATCTAATTCACGAATATCTTCATCCCAAATATGACCAGTGTTCCCTTCATCTGGCCATGGATTATGATGTGCCATATTAAAATCTCCTCAAATGACTAGTCATCGTTCAGTATTTTATATTTTTGCTCTTCCATCTCTTTACGCTTACTAGGACGTAATGCCATAGCAAATGTAATAAGCATGCCGAGAAATACGACTACTGTAACGATTAAACCTGCCCAGTCCTGTGTCGTCATTGACGACCAGTCAGTGCTTAAATAACTTTCTAGATTACTCATATAACCTTACTGACGATAAACCTTGCTGTCATCCAGCTTGACCATCGTTCCTAGTACTTGCAAGTAAGCAACCATTGCATCCATTTCGGTATGACCCGCAATAGCTGCATCAGCATTTTCAATTTCTTCATCGGTATATGGCACACCAAGTATGCGCATAGTTTTCAAACGTTGTTTCATATCACGTTTTGTACCAAAGAAATCCTTAGTTATCGAATTTTCCGCTAACCATGGGTAAGCAGGCATTACAGATTCAGGCACCATGTCTTGTGGACGTAGTAAATGAAGTACATGCCACTCGTCTGAGTATTTACCACCTAAACGTGCAAGATCTGGACCAGTTCTTTTAGAACCCCATTGCATTGGGTGATCATACATAGACTCTGTAGCAAGAGAGTAATGACCGTAACGCTCACGCTCGTCACGGAAAGGACGAATCATTTGTGAGTGACAAATATAACACCCTTCACGCAAGTATAAATCACGACCAGCTAGTTCTAGCGGAGTATAAGGACGAACACCGTCGCCTGCTTTCCAATCGCCAATAACCCACTTGCCATTCTTATCTTGCTTGTAGAGTTTTTTATCTGATACTAATTTACCATCAGCATCTTTAGTGAATGTACGTTCCCATACTAATTCTGGGAATTTTTCATTCTTAACGTTACCATATTTATCTGTTTTCTCAGTAAAATCAACTGCTGATTTGAGATAGAACAATGGTACGATTTCAACGATACCAGCAATCGAAACTGCTAGTGCTGTTGCCAGGAATAAGGCAAATATATTTCGCTCTAATCCTTCCTGGATATTCTTTGGTGCTTTATTATCTGACATGAGTTTGTGCTCCTCAACTCATAAATTTTCTTCAATTTAAGCAGCAGATTTACTGCTACTTAATCTGACTTACTGCTTATGCGTGTGCTTCTACTGTATTGGCAGCTTTAGCATTTGCCATACGAATCGTCATAACAACGTTGTAAAGCATAACCACAGTACCAGAGAAGAATAATAATCCACCGAATGCACGCATCGCATAATAAGGGTGCATAGCTGAAACTGATTCAGCAAAAGTATATGCAAGTGTTCCGTACTCATCATAAGCACGCCACATTAGACCTTGCATGATACCTGATACCCACATTGCAACAATGTAGAACACTGTACCAATAGTAGCTAGCCAAAAATGGATATTAATCAATTGCATTGAATACATTTCTGTTTTCCATAGTTTCATTACCATGTGGTAAATCGCACCAATAGAAACCATTGCAACCCAACCTAACGCACCAGAGTGAACGTGACCAACTGTCCAGTCTGTATAGTGAGATAGAGCGTTTACAGTTTTAGCAGCCATTACAGGCCCTTCAAAAGTAGACATTGCGTAGAATGCTAAAGAGATAATTAAGAAACGTAAGATATAATCTGTACGTAGTCTATCCCAAGCACCAGAAAGCGTTAACATACCGTTTAATGCACCACCCCAAGAAGGAATGATCATCGCAAGTGAAATTACTGCACCTAATGAACCTGTCCAATCTGGAAGAGCTGTGTATTGAAGGTGGTGAGCACCTAACCATACATAACCAAACATTAATGCCCAGAAGTGGATTACAGATAATCGGTAAGAGTAGATTGGACGTTGCGCTTGCTTAGGTACAAAGTAGTACATAATCGCAAGGAAACCAGCTGTTAGGAAGAAACCTACTGCATTGTGTCCCCACCACCATTGAATCATTGCATCTTGTACACCAGCAAACATAGAGTACGAACGGAATAATGAAACAGGCAATGCTAAACCGTTAACAACATATAAGTAAGTGATCGCAATCATCATACCTAAGAAGAACCAGTTTGAAACATATACACTTGGGTGAGTATCTTTATTACGAGAAGCAATTGTCATTACAAAGTTAAATGTGTACAAAGTCCACACAACTGCAATTGCTATAGCCATAGGCCATTCTTGTTCGTGGTACTCTTTACCTGTTGTCATCCCTAAAGCAATTGAAACAACAGTTGCTAAAAGCCCAATTGTGAACAAAATTGCTGTCCACCAAGCTAAACTATTACTCCAAAGTTTTACACCATTGGTTCTTTGAACCGTGTAAAACGCTGTAGCCATTAGCGTCATACCACCAAATGCAAAGATTACTGTGTTCGTATGAACAACACGCAAACGAGCAAAAGTGATTTCCGCAATATCAAAATTTAACGCAGGCCATGCAAGTTCTGATGCTGCATAAGTACCCATTAAAGTACCTAGCACCAAAAAAACGATTGCGCCTACTGTTAAATACTTAACCACGCCATTATCATATTGTGGTTGTACTGTAGTATCCATCAGCCGGATCCCCTTTATAGTCTTAACATTCTGCCCTTATCTATCATCAAGTTATCACTTAAACCTTAAGCAATATCTTAATCGACCATTATAGATACAGACTCCTCAGCGAGGTATTATACCTGTAACGAAGCTATATCTCAGCCAAAAACAATTTTAAAAGTTAATTTGTATCAATTATTTCGATAAAATAACTCCTAAAAGCATCTTATAAACTTGGGCTCTTTAATAAAATCCTATGAATTATCCCAAATCCAAGCCTATCTTGATAGTAAAAAAAACTTATAAGGGGCATCAAGATTTTTTTATGAACTACTAATAATAGGGGTATTCAAACGAATTCTGCTATGCTGAACTTTCTTTTCAGAAAAACTTTAATTTTTTGTCAACATACCCAATAAAGTGATTTTCAGTTATTATATTGGCAACTTTAAATTAGGAATGCTGTTATGCGAACTGCAAGCGTTGAACGCAACACTCTAGAAACCCAAATTCAAATCTCCGTAAACTTAGACGGTCAAGGCAATAGCAAGCTAGATACGGGAGTGCATTTCTTTGAGCACATGCTAGATCAAATAGCGCGTCACGGCATGATTGACATTGATATAACTGCTAACGGCGATACGCACATTGATGACCACCACACAGTTGAAGATATTGGTATTGCATTAGGTCAAGCCATTAACAAAGCGGTGGGTGATAAAAAAGGCATTACTCGTTATGGCCACGCTTATGTGCCATTAGACGAGGCTTTATCTCGTGTTGTTATTGACCTTTCTGGACGACCAGGCCTGGAATTTAATTGTGACTGGACTCGCGAACAGATTGGCACATTTGAAACTCAATTGGTTTTAGAGTTTTTTCAAGGTTTTGTTAACCATGCTAATGCAACACTGCATATTGATAATATTCGCGGCTACAATGCACATCACCAGGCAGAAACCATATTTAAAGCTTTTGGTCGCGCATTACGCATGGCGTTAAGCCAAGATGAACGTATGGCAGGTAAAATGCCTTCTACCAAAGGAACGCTGTAGCATGAATCAAAAGTTAGTTGCTGTTGTTGATTATGGCATGGGAAACTTACGCTCAGTTTCTAAGGCGGCAGAACATGTTGCACCAAATAACACTCGTATTTTAATCACCAACAATCCTGAAGATATTGCTCAAGCAGATGCTGTTATTTTCCCAGGCCAGGGTGCGGCTAAAGCCTGCATGAACGCCCTGCAAGAAACGGGGATGATTCACGCTGTACAACAAGCGGCTAAAGAAAAACCATTTTTAGGCATCTGCATGGGGCTTCAAGTCCTTATGACACACAGTGATGAAAATGAAGGTATAAAGTGTATGGACGTGATTCCAGGCAATGTTACACACTTTAACTTTCCTGATAACAGCCCATTAAAAACACCGCATATGGGTTGGAACCAAATCAAACAAACACAAGAACACGCGCTTTGGCATAACATTGCCCAAGACAGTCGTTTTTATTTTGTACATAGCTACTATGTTCAACCAGAAAACGCCGATTATATATGCGGACAAACGACACATGGGATCACCTTCCCTTCAGCGCTAAGTCACAATAATTTATTCTCAATTCAAGCACACCCTGAAAAAAGTGCAGACCATGGTTTGCAACTATTTAAAAACTTTTTACAGTGGAACGGGCAATAATTTTTTTAAAGGTTCAAACATGTTATTAATTCCAGCTATCGACCTTAAAGATGGTGAATGCGTTCGCCTTCGCCAAGGCATTATGGAAGATGCGACGGTATTTTCAGGTGATATAGTTGCCATGGCACAACGCTGGGTCGATCAAGACGCTCGTCGTTTACACATGGTAGATTTAAATGGTGCATTTGATGGCAAACCGGTTAATGGTGAAGCCGTTTATCAAGTTCGCCAAGCGTTTCCAGATTTACCTATTCAAATTGGTGGCGGAATCCGTGACTTACAAACCATTGAAGCCTATCTTAATGCTGGCGTAAGTTACTGCATTATAGGAACCAAAGCCGTTCATAATCCAGAATTTGTTGCCCAAGCTTGTAAAGCCTTTCCTGGCCATATAATGGTTGGCCTAGATGCTAAAGATGGCATGGTTGCTATCAATGGTTGGGCTGAAGTCACTGATTACGAAGTCACTCAACTCGGTAAACAGTTTGAAGACGATGGCGTTGAAGCTATTATTTATACCGATATTGGTCGTGATGGCATGATGCAAGGCGTAAATATAGAAGCCACTCAGTCACTTGCCAAAGCCTTAACAATCCCAATTATTGCTTCTGGCGGCATTACAAACTTAGACGATATTCGCAAACTTGCCGACATTGAAGCCGATGGTGTAACAGGAGCTATTACCGGTCGAGCGATTTACGAAGGTACTTTGGATTTTAAAGAAGGTCAATCTCTTTCAGATCAACTCGCTCCTAAAAAATAGCCTACCGTCTTTTTAATAAGTACAGAATTAAAGCTTTACTTATTTTTACCAGGCCTGGTTATTTACCGACTCTTACAAGGAATTCATTATGAGTCTTGCAAAACGCATTATTCCCTGCCTAGACGTTGACGATGGTCGCGTTGTTAAAGGTGTTCAATTTGTTGATATTCGTGACGCTGGCGACCCTGTTGAAGTAGCAAAACGCTATGACCAACAAGGGGCAGATGAAATCACTTTTTTAGACATTACGGCAACCGCACACGAACGTAACACCACCGTTCATATGGTAGAACAAGTGGCAAGCCAAGTCTTTATCCCTCTTACAGTAGGCGGCGGCATTCGTAGTGTTGAAGATATTCGCACCATGCTTAATGCTGGTGCAGACAAGGTAGCCATTAATTCTGCCGCTATCTTTAACCCTGCATTTGTACAAGAAGCTTGCGATGCCTTTGGTTCACAATGCATTGTAGTAGCCATTGATGCCAAAAAAGTTAGCGCCGAAGGAGAAGAGAATAAATGGGAAATCTTTACTCATGGCGGTCGAAAAGAAACCGGTATTGATGCTATTGTTTGGGCAAAAAGAATGGCCTGTTTAGGCGCAGGAGAACTCTTAGTTACCAGTATGGACCGTGACGGCACTAAAATTGGTTTTGATTTAGAGCTTACGCGTGCAATTTCGGACGCGGTTTCCATTCCCGTTATTGCCTCTGGTGGCGTGGGTGAACTTTCCCATCTAGCAAAAGGTATTACCGAAGGTCATGCAGAAGCCGTATTAGCAGCAAGCATTTTTCACTTTGGCGAACACACCGTTAAAGAAGCCAAACTAGCCATGCAAAAAGAAGGCATTGAGGTACGATTATGAGCGATATATTAAAACAACTTGATGCAGTTCTTGAAGCAAGAAAAAGCGAATCACCAGACAGTTCTTACGTTGCAAGCTTATATGACAAAGGCATAGAGAAAATACTCAAAAAAATCAGTGAAGAATCTGCAGAAACGCTAATGGCCGCTAAAGACTTAGAACATAGCAAAGACCCAAAAACAGATCAAGAACACCTGGTGTACGAAATTGCAGACCTCTGGTTTCACACTATGGTACTATTAGCTTCCCAAAATTTGTCGAGCAACGATGTGACGACAGAACTACAAAGACGCTTTGGCCTTTCTGGCCATGAAGAAAAAGCCAGCCGAAGCGAATAATCATTCCATTTGAGAAATCTATGCAAGAACCACAGATTTCTTTTAAAGAACAAAATTAAACTAAAGGATGACACAAGTGGGTACCGAAGAAAAAAGCGTATTTTCAAAAATCATCGACCGTGAAATTCCAGCCGATATTATCTATGAAGATGATAAATGTATTGTAATCAGTGATATCAACCCAAAAGCAAGAGTGCATTTATTGGTCATTCCAAAAAAACCTATTGCTACCCTATTTGATTTAAAACCAGACGACAAAGACACTATGGGACACATGATGTTATTGTTACCGCAGCTTGCACAGTCACAAGGACTTGATGGTTTTAAAACTCAAATTAATACAGGCGAATCTGGAGGACAAGAAGTCTTTCATATACACATTCACTTGCTTGGCAACTAAAGCCAACCCCTGCGCGTGCTTTACGTACGATTAAATACGAATAAAACCGCGCATTTGGTTTGTAAAATATCAACAACTTAATATAATCGAATTTTTTAGTGCCAACAAATCAATGAATTTGGTATGATTAGCGGTCACTAAAAAATTCGGCTTTATGGGCAACAGATAAAACCCGAAAAAACAGGCAACCAAGCCACAAATTAGATTTTAAATGGAGCAAAACCATGGGCATTAGCATTTGGCAATTACTTATTATCCTAGCAATCGTTTTAGTACTATTTGGTGCAAAAAGACTACGTAATGTAGGTAGCGATTTAGGTGGAGCAATCAAAGGCTTTAAATCAGCAGTAAAAGAAGAAGAATCTAAAGCTGAAGATGAGAAAAAACTAGAAGAGAAAGATGGCAACAACGTGTTTGATGTTGAAGCTGAAGAAAAGAAAACTGAAGAGAAAAAAGATAAGGCTTAATTGCCTTCTCTTAATCCCCCTTCTCTTTGAGTAGATAATTCGATGTTTGATATTGGTTTTCTTGAAATTTTAGTCGTACTGGTCATCGCTTTATTAGTGATAGGGCCTGAGCGTATGCCTGAACTTGCCCGTAAAATTGGACAATTCATGGGCAAAATGCGTCGTTTTGTTAATTCGATGAAAGAAGAAGGCCAAGTACAAGAAACTCTTCGTGAAATCAAAGATTCTATGAATCTTGAAGAAGAAAAAACCAATATTCAAAATCTGAGCAAAGAGTTTCAAGATAGCTTAGATTTTAATGAAGTTAACTTAGATGAGCTTAAACGTCCGTTTGGTGGTGAAAACCAACCTGAACAAAACAGTGTAAACCAATTCAATAAAGCCCCTAAACAACCTCAATTACCTACTCAAGAAACAGATTCCACTCCAGAACAAGAAACAAACCTCAGCACTTCTGCAACAGTTGCAGAAAAGAGTTCTTCCACCGTTTCAGAAACAGTACCGCCTGCTCCTGAAAAAGACACTCAAAAAAGTTAGCCCCCTTTATGAGTAACGCTGCACTACCACCAAACGATCAAGAGATGACTTTAATCCAACATTTATTGGATTTAAAAACCAGTTTGACTCGTAGCATCCTAGCCATTATTGTCTTTTTTATATTTCTGTTTCCATTTGCGAATGAAATCTATACCTATGTATCAGAACCGCTAACACGCTATTTGCCTGCAGGCACAAGCATGATTGCAACTGCCGTTGCATCACCTTTTTTAACACCGTTTAAATTAAGTTTTGTATTAGCCATTTATCTTGCTATGCCAATTTTACTTTATCAACTATGGCGTTTTATTGCTCCTGCACTTTATCAACATGAAAAACAGCTGGTTGCCCCACTGCTTTTCTTTAGCTCTTTCTTATTTTATTCTGGCGGGTTATTTGCCTACTATGTGGTATTTCCGTTAGTCTTTGGATTCTTATCGCAATCCGCACCAGAAGGTGTAACCATAGCAACCGACATCAGTCTGTATTTAGACTTTGTTATCAAAATGTTCTTTGCTTTTGGGATGGCGTTTGAAGTACCTATTGTTACGATTTTATTGATTTTAACGGGCATCACTAAACCTGAAAAATTGAGCCATGCACGACCTTATATTGTTGTAGGTGCCTTTGTGGTTGGCATGCTGTTAACACCTCCAGATATTGTTTCTCAAACATTATTAGCCGTACCAATGTGGTTACTGTTTGAGGTTGGTTTATTAATAGGGTCAACCATTGTAAAACGCCGTAAAAAAAGCGAAGACGAAGATGAAACGGAACAAGAGAACGTAGATTCAACCTCTACAAATAACACTGCAACTTCATCAGCAAACCAAGAACAGCCTGAGTATGACTTTGATGACCGTTATGCAGACCAGGTTGACGATGACTTAGATTGGGATGCTGAATTTGATAGAATTGATTCAGAAATGGCGCAATTAGAAAAAGATTATTCTAGTCGTAGTAAGTCGGAGAAATCAAAAGATGAAAATGACGCGACGGATACAACATCTGAAAAAACAGCTGAATCAGAGTCAATTACTCCTGATAAAACGACTGAAGCTCCTAAAGACAGTTCTTCTGAAGACAATTCAAAAGACAAATCTTAATCAATCAAAACCAGGCGTTGTCCAAACGGCTGGTTTTTGCTTGTTCCAAAGCAACCTCTTTTCCCTTTTACTCAGCCCCATACGCGTCTTTGTTACAATCTCGCACTCCTTGCCACTTTTTGTAATTTGTCTCTATACAATATGTCATTCTTCAAATACGTTTGCGCAAACAAACCTTGCCAATAATCAACTTAAGAATAACAGCAGTGCCTATTTGGCTATGCATGGCAATGACCCCGTTCATTGGCAATTATGGAATGCCAATGTTCTAAAACAAGCAAAACAGCAGAATAAATTAATCTTTATTTCTAGCGGTTATTTTGCCTGCCACTGGTGTCATGTTATGCAGCGTGAAAACTATCAAAACCAAACGACTGCACAATTGGTTAACCAATACTTTATACCCGTTAAAATTGACCGAGAACTTAACCCCGAGTTGGATAAAGCCTTAATAGAATTTTCTGAAAAAGCCACTGGGCAAGCAGGCTGGCCTCAACATGTTATTTTGACGCCTGACGGCTACCCTTTTAGTGCGTTTATTTATTTACCTAATCAAAGCTTTACTAACCTGTTACATAAAATAGTCACCTTATGGCAAACTCAGCCAAAGATGATTGAACAGCTTGCACAAAAAGAAGCACAGCCAAATCCACAAATCAAAACCAACCCTAGTGACCCTTTCTTTGAACAAAAGTTTAGCCATCAGCTTATTAAACAAACCAACCATAAAAAGGATGATTTAAGTGGTGGTTTAAAAGCGACCAATAAATTTCCAGAAGCGCCTTTATTAAATACCCTTCTGACCATTAAAAACTTACCCAATGAAACTCAAGAGTGGCTAATATTAACCTTAGAACAGATGCAATCGCAGCACTTAATGGATCATATTAATGGCGGTTTTTACCGCTATACCGTTGACCCAGAATGGCAAACACCACATTTTGAAAAAATGGCCTATACCAATGCGTTATTAGCAAAAACCTTTTTGCTTGCTGGAACACGTTTTAAACGAACTGATTTTTTACAAACGGCCAAAACAACTTTAGAATTTTTGCGCACACAACTCTATTCACCCACAACACAACTTTACCAAAGCAGCCAATCGGCTTTAGATTCTAAAGGTAATGAAGGGGGTAGTTATTTATTTAGCCTACAACAGCTTAAACAAGAATTAACTCAAAAAGAGTTTCAAACAATTTACCAGGCCTGGTCATTAGAACATTCACCGCCCTACGAATTAGGTTGGCATCCAACCCCTATTAAACCAAACTCAATTTGGAAAGAAATAAAACAAAAGTTGCAAACGGCTACAACCAATATACCCACAGACAGCAAAAGTATTTTAGGTTGGAATGGTTTGGTACTAAGCGCATTAAGTCAAGCGTATGCTGTGTTAAAAGAGGATAAATACAAGCACCAGGCAAACCAATTAGCCGATACTTTATCAAACTTAATTACACAACCTTCGCCCCCTAGAGCCTTATCTAATACGGGTAAATTTATGGGGCAAGCTAATCTACAAGATTATGCGTTTATTAAACAAGGTTTAGAAGATTACCAGGCCTGGTTACACACACAAAAATATACCAAAACAATTCAATTTATAGACCAAGCCATTAACCGAAAATTTTACAGTGTAAATGGCTGGCATTACGATGCTACCCCCATACTGCCGCAACAAACTGGTGAATGGGCAATGCCCGATAATGCTATTCCTAGCCCAACGGCATTAATTAACTGCTTACAGCCTCAGTTAACCCTTAATGCTCAACCGTTATTACTGGCACAACCTCTTAATTATGCCAGTTATCTTAATCATCTAAACTGTATTAACCAATCCATAAATCCCGTAAAATAACCGCAGTAAATTTAAAAGGCAAAATATGGGCCCCTTGATTATTCTTTTTGTTCTGCTGTTTTTTTTAACAACACTGCCGAGTCTGTGGACTAAGGCGGTTTTAAATAAACATCGCAAACCTCATCCTGATATACCTGGTACAGGTCTACAGTTTGCTGAACACCTAATTAAAAAACTGGATTTACAGGGCGTTAAACTCGAAGAGACAGAACAAGGCGATCACTACGACCCTATCGAAAAAGTGGTGCGCATATCTACCGCAAACGCGCATAGCAACTCACTTACTGCTATTACTACTGTTGCACATGAAATTGGTCATGCTCTGCAAGATAAAAATGATTACCCTGAACTTAAACAGCGTACTGCCTTAATTGAACGATCTGCCGTTATGCAAAAATTTGCAGGGGTTGCGCTAATGATTACGCCGTTTCTAATTCCATTAGCCCATACGCCAATGGTCGCTTTATTAACGTTTGGAGCCGGCTTTATAGCCATGGGTGTACCAGTAATCATTCATTTAAGTACCTTACCCGTCGAATTTGATGCAAGCTTTAAACGCGCATTACCCCTTTTAAAGGAAGGCGATTATTTAAATAAAAAAGATCAAAAAATAGCCAAAAAGATCTTATTTGCCTGTGCCATGACTTACGTGGCTGCATCGCTTTCTAGCTTATTTAATTTATGGAAATGGCTTAAAGCCCTTAAACGTTAGACATGAACAATCTAAACTTGAGGTTAGCTAAAATTTAGTTCTTTTAGATAGATGAGTTTGCGTTTTACCAGGCCTGGTAAAACGCAATTTAATTCTAATTTAAACACCAATGCATCCTATCGATACACCTTTGTTATACCTTTTTTATACCTTTTTTATACCTTTTTTATACTTCAATTTCCGTTTCTAACTGTAAAGTAACGTGATGAACTTTATGCTTATCAAACAAGTATTGTTTAATGCTTTGCAAAGTTTCGTCATTCACGTGCTGTAAGTCTGTTTTAGCATGTAACGTCATCACCACTTGTTCTTCACTAATTGCCCAAAGGTGAATATGATGAACGCTAGTAATCATTTTAAAATGCGCCTCTAAATCTTCTTTAATGTCTTGTATTTCATAACCGGCTGGTACGCCTTCTAACAAAATATGTGCTGATTCACGTGTTAAACGATAAGCCCCTATACCAATAATCAAAGCAATCACTAAAGAGAGTATTGGGTCAATTGGCATCCACCCTGTGTAATAAATTAAAATCGCCCCACCAATAACGGCAACAGAACCTAAGGTATCGCCCAAAAAGTGTAAGGTTGCCCCGCGCATATTCATATTATGTTGATCGCCAGAATGCAAAATCCAAAATACGACTAAATTGTTAAGCAAACCAATCAAGGCAATTATAAACATCTCTTTACCCATGACTTCTTGCGGTTCTATAAACCGGTGAATCGCCATAACGGCAATACCCGCAACAATTAACAACAAGGTAAAACCGTTAATAAACGCCGTTAGAATCTGAAAACGTTGGTAACCAAATGTCATACGTTCATTAGCAGGTTTTTGTGCAATATGATAACCCCACCAAGCCACACCTAATGCCATGGCATCAGTCATCATATGTATACCATCGGCTACTAACGCTATTGAATTTACCCAAAGACCGCCAATGATTTCAACCATCATATAACTGGCAGTAATAATGGCGGCAATCATAATCTTACGTTTATTAGACTTATTGGCTTGACCAATATGATTATGGTGATGTGATACAGGCTGAACGCTCATGTAATCTCCTTCAAATACAGAGGCAATATGGTAAATAGATAATGTGTAAAAATAACGGCATTAATTGTATCACTTTGTTTTAGCAACAGACCAAGCTTGAATAAAGTCTACCGAAGTTTTAGCCTGAATTAACTCCGCTAAAGACTGCATGGTGGCTCCAGTGGTAATAACATCATCCACCAAAGCAATATTTTTAAACCCTAGAAACTTACGAGCATCAAGCTTAAAGGCATTTTTAAGATTTTGACGTCGTTGTTTGGCATTTAAATGTGTTTGGCTTGGCGTATTTTTAATACGAGTTACCGCTTTATTAAGCAAAACAATATTCAGTTCTTTTGCTACCGTTTCTGCAATTAATTGGGCTTGATTAAACCCTCTATCTTTATAGCGCTGGTCAAATAAGGGTATGGCTATAATCGCCTCAACCCCTTTTTTATCTATACGTTCTGCCAATAACTCACCCAAAATTCGTGCATAAGCCGTGTTGCTGTTGTATTTTAAACCGTGTATTAATTCCACCAATTCTTTATCAAAATAAAACCCAACTTGAGTACGCTCAAAAGAAGGAGGATTAGCTAAACACGCGCCACAAACTTTACTGTCTTTACTTGGCTCACAACATTGCGGACACACTTCACTCGGCACTGGCCAATGGCCAACCAAACTGGGTGAAATATCTTGTTTTTCACAGGCCTGGTGTGTCAACACACATTCAGGAGGTAGCAACCAACGTTCTAGCCAATGCATAAACACCTCTTTTGTTCACAACCTATCAGCAAACCTTTGCACAAGTTATTAACCAGTAAATTATTAACCAGTAAAAATAGCCAAAATATCACAAAATTTTCGTTTTAAAATCGGCCTAAACCCCTATATTTACTTGCTTTAAACTTTTAGCCAGTAAATTTTTTATTATTTTTCTTTCATCCATGACTCGTGCAAACGTCTCATAAGATATAATAACCTAATTCAAAATTTATTCACAAAGCCCTCTTTTTAAAAGGGTTTTGTTAGCACAAAAATGGAAAGCACTATGACAATGCAAAATCTTGGACAAATTCGCCACGACTGGACTCTTGAAGAAATTAGAGCCATTATGGATCAGCCTTTTAATGACCTAATGTTTCAAGCACAAACCGTGCATCGTCAAAACTTTAACCCAAATGAAGTGCAAACCAGTACCCTGGTTAATATTAAATCAGGCGGTTGTGCCGAAGACTGTTCTTATTGCTCACAAAGTGCTCGTAACTACACCGACATAGAAAAAGAACAAATGATGGAAGTTCAAGAAGTTCTTGAGCAAGCTCTAGCGGCAAAAGAACGTGGTGCTACTCGTTTATGTATGGGTGCGGCTTGGCGTAATCCAAACAAAAAGGACTTTCCTCGTGTATTAGAAATGGTACGTGTGGTTAAAGATTTAGGCTTAGAAACGTGCTTAACATTAGGTATGTTAAATGATGATCAAGTTGCCCAACTTAAAGAAGCGGGCTTAGATTATTACAACCACAACTTAGATACATCAGAAGCATTTTACCCACAAGTCATTACTACACGCAGTTATCAAGACCGCTTAGATACCATTGATAAAGTACAACAAGCCGGTATTAACGTATGTTCTGGCGGTATTATTGGCATGGGTGAACAGCACAAAGACCGTGCAGAACTATTAAAAACATTTGGTAATATGCGCGTGCACCCTAACTCAGTGCCTATTAACTTATTAGTGGCCATTGAAGGTACACCTTTAGCACACATGAAAGGCAAAACAGACTCTTTTGAATTTATTAGAGTCATTGCCGCCGCACGTATTATTATGCCGCAAACCTATGTGCGTTTATCTGCAGGGCGCATGACCTTAACAGATGAAGCCCAAGCCTTTTGTTTCTTTGCGGGTGCAAACTCTATTTTTTACGGTGATAAACTACTCACAACTGAAAATCCAGAGTCAGACCACGATATACAATTGTTTAAAAAGCTAGGTATTGAAATGCAAAAAAATGCCAAAGCCGAAAAACAAGCCAAACAAATGGCAGAACAAATTACCGAACTTACGGCTTAAAATATTTAAGGGGTTCAGTGATTAAGCTGAACCTCTCAATACCTTATCATCATGTCAATTAAGCAACGCTTTACCCCTCTTTTAGCAGAGCGCGAAACAGAACATTTGTATCGCCGTCGTCCACTGGTGTTTTCGCCACAGCAACCTGTTATGCAAATTAATGGCACTGATTGCATTAATTTTTCATCTAATGACTATCTTGGTTTAGCCAATAATCCACAAATTAAAGTGGCGTTAATAAATGAATTAAAAAACGGCGACAGCAGTTATGGTTCTGGTGCCGCGCACCTAGTCACCGGACATCATTTACACCACCATCTTTTAGAAGATGAAATCGCGGATTGGCTAGGCACGGAACGTGCCCTGCTATTTTCTACGGGGTATATGGCTAACTTAGCGGTGCAACAAACCTTAATGCAAGCGGGTGATACCATTTTGGCGGATAAGTTAAATCACGCTTCTCTGATTGATGGTGCAAAACTGTCTGATGCGGATTTTAAGCGTTACCCTCATTTAGATATGCAAGCTTTAGAACGCCGTTTACAACAAGCGCAAGCCAGCCAAAGCCAAGCCATGATTGTGACTGATGGTGTATTTAGTATGGATGGCGATATGCCACCTTTAAACACCTTGCAACAACTTGCCCAAAAATACCAGGCCTGGTTATTTGTAGACGATGCCCACGGCATTGGTACTTTGGGTGAAAACGGTAAAGGCTGTTTTGAACATTTTGGTTTACAGCCTGATGAAAACACCATTATTGTAGGTACTTTAGGTAAAGCGTTTGGTACATCGGGTGCCTTTGTAGCAGGAAGTCAGGTAATGATAGAAACGCTCATTCAATTTGCTCGTCCATACATTTATACAACGGCCATGCCACAACTCAATGCCTTAGCCATTCGTGAAGCCTTAAAACTGGTACAAAATGGCAAAGCTTCACGTGAAACCTTAAAACAAAACATTCTGCACTTTAGAGAAGGTGCTAAAAAAATGGGCCTACAACTTTGGCCTAGCGACACGGCTATTCAACCCATTTTGTTAGGCAAAAGTGAAACCGCAATGGCATGGAGTGAAGCCTTAAAACAAGCTGGTTTTTGGGTTACTGCCATTCGCCCACCAACGGTTCCTAAAAACCAAGCACGCTTACGCGTTACGCTGTCGGCAACGCATAACAGTGAACAAATTGACCAGCTTTTAGCGGCATTGCAAAAGATTCAATCCACTAGCTAGTTTATCGATTTTTTCATCAACTCTGGCCTTCTACCCTCGCCTTTGCGTCATCTCAAGCAATTTGTCATACAGCAGGGTTATTTTTATTTTCAAGGTTAGGCTATACTTATCACAGATACTTTTAATCTTTAAGTAAGACTTTTATAAACTTTTTACGAGAAGCCAACATGCTTACGGTTGTTAAACAGAATAAATGGAAAACCGCGATAATTTCTTCTTTTATTGCACTGTTACTCATACTGCCTTACATCTTGCAGTATGCTGTAAAAACCGCCATTTTAGACTACACCAAACCTTATGGTATTGAGCAGGTCGATTTATCAGATTTATCCCTAAATCTTTTTAAAGGCACCTTAAGCATTCACCAATTAGAACTGTATAAAAAACCTGAAAACAGCAGCCATCCTTCGCAAAAAAGCGTTATTCATATTAAACAGTTAGGCATTGATTTTGAGTGGTTACCCCTGTTTAAAAAACATCTATCGATTCAAGGGTTATCCTTTAACGATGCCAATCTTCCGTTTAAATTAGACGATCAAAACCGTTTGTATTTAGCCAATATTCCCTTATTTTCTGAGCAAACAAAAACCGCATCAGAAAATTCATCTAGCACGTTTTTACCAGGCCTGGATAATGTTGAATTTAACAATATTCAGCTATCTCTGGCACATCAATCAAAAACCACCACCTTTACCATTAATCATTTAAGTTTGAACCATCTTTATGCTTGGTCAAATCATTTTGGTCGCTTACAGTTCAAGGCTTTATTAAACAATCAACCTGTTCAAGCTAATTTGCAATTACACCTGTTTTCAGAACATCCTAAAGTAGTAGGAACTTTAAAAACCAATGCCTTAGACCTTGGCAACTTTTCTCAATTTATTAAAAACAAACAACTTAACGTGCAAGGTAAATTAACAAGCGATATTACTTTTACATTTGAACAAACAGACCTTGGGCCTAAATTATTTGAACAAGGACAAATATTACTGCATGACTTTGCTATGAATCAAACGGAGGTTGCTGTAAATAAAACAACACCAAATGATTCTCCAACCCCTAAAGCAGACAATACAAAATCAAGCTTACAAGCGGCTTTTAATAACCTAAGCTGGAAAGGTGATTTACTTTATAGCCAAGATAAAAATGACCAAAAAATTGACCTTGATGGCACATTAAGTTTACAAAAATTACTGGCTAATCAAGGCAAGAAAAACATAGCAATTGCCAGCACATCTTTAGCAGGAAAAAGCCAAATAACATTGGGCAAAACGATAAATGTAAATGCGAATGAAAAATTAAATTTAACGGGTTTATCACTACAAGACAAAGCCAGTCAACAGGCTTTATTAACGGATATATCGGCCACACTTAATACCAAAGTAAATATTGATGACGATAAAATAAAGATTAACCATAAGGGGGATTTAACCCTTAAAAACCTAAGCGGTTCGCAACAAGATTTACTGGCTAAATTACAGCAATTTAAGTGGGACGGCTTACTTAATGTTACCTCCGATAAAACGGTAACCATTCAATCAACAGGTAAATTAGCCTTAAATCAATTTAACTTAGCCAATAGCCAACGTAATACAACCATCACTCAAATAAACAAAGCGAATATTGCCAATTTTAGCCTGCAAAGTCTGGATGATATAAAACTAAGCAAGTTAAACGTAAATGGCTTTTCTCTTGGTGAACCCGTTAAGCAAAAAAACAAACAACCAGGCCTGGTAAAAATACAAAATATTGCTGTAAATACGCTTAATTATCAAAAGCAGAATACGCAATCATTTATTGATATTGGCCAGGTCGTTATTAATGGTAGCCAAACGCATATTAGCTTGAATAAAGATGGCAAAATAACTCAGTTAGAATCCTTATTAGCAGCCTTGCCTACTACATCGAGTAAAGACGCTGAACAGACCAACAAACCTATTACAAAAACTAAAACAACAAAAGAAAAACCTATAATCGAAAAACCTATAAACGAAAAACAAAATACTGAGCAGAGTAACCTTAACTACCAAATTGCAGGGTTAACAATTACTGGCAATAACCCTATAACATTGATTGACCAACAAACCACGCCAGTAATGCAACAAACCGTACAAATTAAAAACTTAAAAGTCGGTAAAATCGCCAGTAAATCCCCTCTTAAAGCGACTCAATTTGCTTTAAATATTGCTTTTGATGAATTTAGTAAACTGACCAGTAAGGGAGTTTTTACCCCATTAAAACCTACGCATGAATTTAATGCCAATACCAACCTAGACGGTTTACCCTTAACAAGGTTATCGCCTTTAGTAGAGCACAAAGTGGGTTATGAAATTACCAGCGGTCAGTTAACGGCAGAATTAAAAACCGATATAAAACATAACACCATTAAAGCGCAAAATGAATTGCACTTTAATAAACTCGAACTTGAACAAGCAGATTCCGAAAAAACCGATAATTTAAACAAAGGGTTTCCAATTCCTTTGCAAACGGGCTTAGCGATGTTGCAAGACAAAAACGACAATATTGAACTGTCGTTGCCAATTGAGGGCGATTTAAGCCAGCCCGATTTTAATATTAACGATGTTATTTCTACCGCATTAGGCAGTGCCTTAGCGGGAGCAACTCGCACCTATTTGCTCTTAGCGTTACAGCCCTTTGGCGCCATTGCTTTAGCGGGAGAATATGCTTTGGACAAAGCATCGGCTATCACTTTACAGCCCGTTAAATTTATAAATGGCAGCGATAAAATCACCCCTGAAATGCAAACTTATTTAACAAAAATTCAAGGCTTACTTAAAGAACGTAAAGCCATTCAAATTAAGCTTTGTGGTGGTGTCACTGAAACGGATCGCATTGCATTAAAACAACTTGCTATAAAACAAGCTATCGCAAAACAAACAAAGCAACCTACTGATAAAACACCGACTAATTCTGATAATAAACAAACGATAAATGTACCTGATATTAAAATCAGTAATGCACAACTCCTTCATTTAGCTGAAGAACGTCAAAAAAACATTAAACGTTATTTACTAAAATTAGGTGTCACTGGCGGCCAAGTTTTTATCTGTAAACCTAAAATAATTAAAGACAGTACCAACGATAAAACAAATGGTCAGGTTAAGTTAACAATATAGAAATTTATTCGTCGTAGAATATTCACAATAAAAAATGATTTTACCAGGCCTGGTAAAAAGATAAATTAACATCAAAGCAAGTTTACAAGCCTAAATGCATCATACCGAACCTTTTAAAAAACGCTAAAATAGCCGCATGAAATTAAACACGATTGTTATTCCATCCCTTAATGAAAACCAACAGCCCAATCCTAACCTCACCTTAATTCACGGTTGGGGAGCAGAAAGCCGTGTTTGGGAAAAATGGGCAACTGAAAAATTTGCCCCTTTTTACACCGTTACCCTAATTGATTTACCTGGTTTTGGGCAAAGTTCTGCGCTACCTAACAGTCCAACAATAGAAGACGACTGGATAGACGCACTAATTGAGGTTTTGCCTGAAAAAACCCACCTTTTAGGTTGGTCGTTAGGCGGACTTTTGGCACAAAAAATTGCCTTACGTTGCCCACAGCGAATTCAAAGTTTAATCTGCTTGGCCACTACGCCACGCTTTACTCAAAACGATGGTTGGCAACGCTCGGTTAGCCCCAAAATTATTAGTGATTTTATTCAAGCAATTAGCATAGAAGTTTCTGCCGTTTTAAAAAAGTTTTGGCGATTACAGCTACAAGGTTCTGACAATAGCCGTGCTTTAATGAAAGAGTTAGTGAAGCACATGTCAAACCGTAATATGCCAAGTCTTAAACCGCTTAACCAAGGTTTAATTTTATTAAAAGACATGGATAATCGTGAGCAACTGGTAAATTTACACATGCCTACATTATGGCTACTAGGTGAAAAAGATCCGCTTATTCCGCAAGATATTCGCTTAAATTTAGCGCAACTGCAACCTAGCGCCCAAATCAAAGTAATACCAGGAGGGAGCCATATTCCTTTCTTCTCCCAAGCCGATGAAACGGCTGATTATATTATTGATTTCTTAAACCAAGTGAAATCATAAATAGCTTATTAACAATGACATCCTTTAAATCTTAAACATTTATTTAATAAAGCCAGAGCCCTATGCAAAACTTCAGTCGTCAACATATTCAAAAGCATTTTAATCATGCCGCACCAAGCTATGATGAGGCAGCGATTTTGCAAAAAACCGTGGCTGAACGCATTGATGAACGTTTAGAGCTTACAACAATAGAACCTAAAACTATTTTAGACTTAGGCGCAGGAACGGGCTTACTTACAGAAAAAGTTATTGCACGCTATCCTAATGCGCACATCTTTGCGGTTGATTTATCCTGTAATATGCTACAAATTGCCGCACCAAGATTACAAGGCGCACGCTGGCCAAGCCTACCCAAAAAGCTCAATGGATTTTTACAAAACTGTAAAATCACAAAAAAAATAGCCTCGCGTACTGCGGCTAAATCCATTAATGCTGACGTTTATCAGCTGCCGTTTGCCGACAATAGTGTTGACCTAATCGTCAGCAACCTTATGCTGCAATGGTGCGATGATTTAGACGGTGTTTTTAGTGAATTTAGGCGTGTCTTACGCCAAGATGGTTTATTAATGTTTACTACCTTTGGCCCCGACACTCTAAAAGAATTAAAGCAGGCTTGGCAAGTGGCCGATGCCGACTATGAACATGTAAATAACTTTATTGATATGCACGATGTCGGAGATGCGCTTATTCGAGCAGGTTTTGGACAACCTGTAATGGATATGGAGATTTTTACTTTAACCTATGACAAACCCATTGGTGTACTGCGTGATTTAAAAGCCATTGGCGCAACAAATGCCACTCAAAAACGCAACTCTGGGCTAATGGGAAAACAGCGTTTTGCACAAATGCTTAACGCTTATGAAGAACTAAAAAGCCCTATTGATAATAAAATACCTGCCACCTATGAAGTTGTTCATGGCCATGCTTGGGCAGCTCAAGAAATTTTTAAAGGCCCAAATCGTGATAAATCAGGACACATTGAGATTTCTTTAGATGAGTTTTCTAAACAGCTCAAAAAATAATCAATCCAATATATGAAACAAAATTATTTATCTTAAATTCACTTTATACATTGGTCATTAAATCCTTTCCAATTTAGTTCCCTGTACATTTATAAGCACTTAAGCTTACAATGATAGCTTAAATGATTTCTTATAGGAGAATCTACAATGGCTGCGCATTATAAATCTCGGTTAATAAAAACCTTTACACAACTTTCATTTGCTGGGATTCTTCTTTCAATACTGACGGCATGTAGTGGCATACCAGTTAGCCAAGATTTTACAGATCGTAATGATTTAACCAATTATCAAACTTACCAATGGTTGCCTGCCAATATGCAATCAGAACCAAAGGCACAACAGTTAAAAACTCAAAAGCCTTTTATTGCACAGCGTATAGAAACCGCAATTTTAAATAACCTACACAAGCGTGGCGCTTTAATTGATAGAAACCAAGCTCAAGCCTATATCAGTTACCACTATTCTATAAGTAAAACTCAAGTCGTTACCCCTTCTACTAGCGTTGGTTTTGGTTGGTTTGGTCGTAATGTAGGCATTGGTACACGTGTTCCATTAGGCTACGATACTGATATTTATTACGACGTGAAATGGCAGGTAGATATTTACAATGCAAACGGTAAATTAATTTGGACAGGTGAAAGCATTAGGCCTTTAAAAGAGTTTGAAACCCCAGAAGAAGCACAAACTTATACCCAAGAAGTGATTGATGCGATTATGGCGCAGTACCCACCTAAACAATAGAGTTTTAAACCATGGTTATTTAAGGTAACTCTTTTTTGTGGTTAATTATTCAATATGTAAATCAACCTTATATTTTCGACAAAACAAAAAAGCCCTATTTGTCTTACGCCTTTTGAGCGGTCAACAAATAGGGCTTTTGTTTTTAAGTAAAACTAATTTTACTGTTTTGGTGCTTCTTCAGTAACAGGGGTTGCTTGTTGTGCTGTTGTTAATACATTTGCTTTTAAAAAAGCTTCAAAGCTTTCTTTATCTGCAAATGATTGCGTAGAAACAACCTCTAGATTTTTTAGATTAAGAACTAAAACTTGTTCTTTATCTACGTCACCTAAATGCATTTTTTCTAGCTCCGCTTCATCACGAATTAACCCAATTTGAAAGGCAAAGTCTTTCATTTTAGGTATTGCGATCATGCTGGTAATAAACCCTGGCATACCTGAAACATCAGCAATATAAAGCATTTTATACTGGTTTAAATCTTTTAATTCTAACTCAGAGAATGCTTCTTTAACGGCAGAACCTGCATTTTTAGTTTGCGTTAATACCAACCAGTTAGTATCTTCATTTAATGCTACTGGTTTTTCCCACTGATCTTCAAATTGTTGTGCTTTAAGCGTTTGAGCTTGAGCCATAAACGCTATCGACATCAAAAAAATGGTTAATATTGATTTCATATTAATTTACTGCTTTTGAAAAACTAAATGCACCACGAATATCACCTTGTTTATAACCTGTTGCTTTATCTTCTGGGTAGAATTTAGCAATTGCTTGTTTTACAGGTTCTGAGATATTAGTACCGTGGCATTTTAAACATACTTCACCAGTTGGTAGTGGCTTCATGTAACGGAACGTACTTTTATCACCATCGTGGATAACTTCAGAAAATTCCATTTTCTTAACAGGCTCTCCGTCTTTTTTAAGCGTTTCAAATTTCTCTAAAACCGTTGTTTCCCAAGCGTCTGGTTTAGCCATTGCACCACGAGGTTTTAAGCTAACACGAGTCACTGTCCAACCAGATTTTTTAGCTAAATCCATTGCAATTCTTGGCGCTTCACCGTGACAAAAACCTATAGCGTGTACTGGACCGCCTGCTTTCATTGCTTTTTGAAGTTCTGGCTTAAGCTCACCACCAAATGCTTTTACTATGGTACGTGCTTCTTTTAGATCGGCCGCTGTATCTTCTGCAGCAAATGCGACAGATGAAATTGATGCACTTAATAGTGCCGCTGTAATAAGTTTGAAGTTCATGTTGTTACTCTTATTTTAGGAATCTGTTTTATTCAAGACGATAAGTCTTTCTAATCGCTTACATTCTATTGAATAATATCAATAAATCAACAATTTTATATCCATATAAATTTTATTGATTTATTAAGTACAATTACGATTATGACTCGACTTTACTAAAAACAACCTAATTACGGCTCTTAGAAAGATTCAACCTTAAAAAATGTAATTTTATGAAATCACTTTTCTAATTACAGCAACATTGTTATGTAGTTTTTCAACAAGAACCTCTTCTCCTTCAACGACTTTTGCTTGATCTTCAACTTTAAAAGCCCAAGTCGTGCCTTTATACATCAAGCGAAGTTCACCTCCATGATTTACAACTTGTCCAATATCACCAGTTTGCATGGTTTCTAAAGGTAAATCTTCTTTTTGCAATCCTTTTACCATCATGGGTCTTAATATAAAAACCAGTAAGCCGCTTAATAACATGGCGACTAAAATTTGTATCTCTCCAGATGGCCAAGTCATAAAGAATCCAACGGCACCAATTACCACAAAGGCAATACCAAAAAACAGAATAACAAAGGTACCAATCAGTAGCTCAAACCCTAAAAGCGCCACACCAATGGTTAACATAATCCATGCGGGTATCACTTCAATAATATTTTCCATACAATCAACCTACTGTTATTTAACGGCGGCATTGCCATTTTGATTTAACAAACTTGTTAATGCCACCAATGAGCCTACCATTTCTGAGGTTTCGACAGGTACAATTACTTTATTTGCTGAATCACTGCCCGCTAATTGTGAAAAGGCCGCAATTCTGTCTTTGGCTAATAAGAAATCGGCCGCACTGCCATTAGTGGCCATAGCTTGGTTTATTACCTCCATAGCACGTTGCTCACCCATCGCAAGTTGTTCTTTTTCATATTTTTGTGCATCCGCCATACGCTCAACCGCTTCAGCTTGTTTAAAGGCTTGTTGACGTTCACCTTCGGCCTGCATAATCAGGGCATTTTTATCACCCTCAGCTTCAGTTTCTGTAGCACGTCGGCGACGCTCTGCTTCCATTTGCAGTTCCATTGCACGTTGCACAGCTTCTGGCACAGAGATGTCAGCCACTTCAACACGGGTTACTTTTGCTCCCCAGGTTGAGCTGGCTAAATCTAGCGCAGTTAACAGTGAAGCATTTAAATCGGCACGCGAGCTTAAGGTTTCATCCAGCTCCATGCGTCCAATTTCTGCACGTAATGTGGTCTGTGCTAATTGGGCAATGGCTGACTTTAAATCTTGAATTTCATATGTGGCTTGTTTGGCATCGTTTATACGAATAAAAACCACAGCATCAATTTGAATTGCAACGTTATCTTTAGTAATCACGGCTTGGCGAGGTACATCTATAATTTGCTCTTGTGTTGAGTAATGCGAACGTCGTTTATCAATAAAAGGCACAATAAAATTGATTCCTGCATCCAAGGTTCGATGATATTTCCCTAAACGCTCAATCACCCATTTTTCAGCTTGTGGCACAATCTTTACCGCCAAAATAAAATAAAACACAATGACTACAGATATCACTCCAACAAATCCTAAAAAATCCATAATGACTCTCCTAAATATAAGCTTTTGACTAATTTAAAAGGTCTTAACCCAGTTCACTTTACGGGTAAAAACCTTGTTATTATTTGATTTATAATACCTTATTATTTAGCATTAATGCTTACAAAACCACACATTAAATGCTTAATAGAACCTTTGGCATGGAGCCAGAAAGACATAAATATTTTGCCTTTTTACTCAATTTGACACACTCAAAACGTTTTAATACATCTCTTGTGGATCAACATCAATACTCCAACGTACTTTACGCGTTAAAGGACTACTGTATATATGTGGGTGTATTTCGGTAAGCAATTTGTGTATTTCGGCGCGATTTGTTGATTGCAGCATGAGCTGATAACGGTAGCGGCCTTGGCGACGTAACATAGGTGCCGATACAGGCCCCCAAAAATCAATATTACCCTTTACAACATTTGTATTTTGCCACTGTTTCCAATAGTTTTCTAAACCCGCTTTGAGTGAATGTAAAAACGCCATGCCATCATTGGGATGCGTGGCTTCAGCACGAATTAAAATTTGATATTTATAGGGCGGTAATTTGGCTTTTTGGCGTTCTTCTAATGCTTTATTAGCAAAAGCCGTATAACCATTTTTTACTAAAGTGGTTAGTAAAGGGTGGTCTGGATGATGGGTTTGAATTAACACTTCGCCGGGTTTTTCTGCTCTTCCCGCGCGACCTGAAACCTGTAAAACAAGTTGCGCCATGCGTTCTGAAGCACGGTAATCGGCACTAAATAGGCCTTGGTCTATATCTAATAAACCAACCAAAGTCACATTTGGAAAATCATGTCCTTTAGCCAGCATTTGCGTACCAATTAAAATATCGGCTTCGCCACGTTGTGCTTTGCCTGTCAGCTCGGCCATTGAACCTTTTAAACGGGTGGTATCTCGGTCTACTCTTAAAATACGTTTATTAGGAAACCACTCTTTAATGGTCTCTTCTAATCGCTCAGTACCTTGCCCTACTTTTACAAATTCTTCGCTACCACAACTTGGGCAACACTGAGGTTTAGCCATTTGTTCATCGCAATGGTGGCATTGTAAATAACCTAAGTCGGCGTCGGGTTGGTTGGCATCGTAAACACGATGAAAAGTCATATTGGCATCACAACTTGGGCATGCCGCTTGCCAACCACAATCGTGACACATTAAAACCGGGGCAAAACCACGGCGATTTAAAAACAGCAATACCTGACTGTTTGCCTCTAAATGCTTAGTCATGGCGGTTTTAAGTGGACGAGAAACCCCTTCTTGCACTTTTTCACCACGAATATCTAATAGTTTTAAAGTAGGAAGTTTGGCCACCCCCGCCCTTTGTTTTAAATGCAAATGCTCATAACGCCCGATTTTGGCATTATGTAACGTTTCTAAACTGGGCGTAGCAGACCCTAACACCACGGGTACTTTTTCGCGATAAGCTCGTTGCACAATCATGTCACGCGCTGAGTATCTAAAACCTTCTTGTTGTTTGTAAGAGAGATCATGCTCTTCGTCAATAATGCACAATCCAAGATTTTTAAAAGGCGTAAAAATGGCTGACCTTGTGCCTAACAACACATTAATTTGCCCTGTACGAATTAAATGCCAAGCGCAGTGACGTTCTGAATCATTTAAGCCCGAGTGCAATGCCGCCACACGGGTTTGTAAAAAAGCTTCAAACCTTTGTACCATTTGTGGAGTTAGCCCAATTTCGGGTACCAACACCAATACCTGTTTGCCTTGTTCAAGCATGGCTTGAATCATCCCCAAATACACTTCTGTTTTACCGCTCCCCGTAATCCCCTCAAGTAAATATGCTTTAAACTCTTGTGTATTAACCTCTTTGCCCGTTACGGCATCTACCGCAGCTTGTTGAGCGTCATTTAATACATGGTTTGGCGTGTCTGGGAAAGCGGTTTCACGCAAACAAGGGCCAAACGTGGTTTGTAACCATCCCATCTCGGTAAATTTTTTAACCGTGCTTCGCCAGTTTTCTAGCTCTGCATTTAAGTCTGATTCTGATTGCAATGGTTTTTCTAAAAACGCGTTTAAAACCGCACGCTGACGTAAAGCACGTTTTGAAATATCATCTAATGTTTTCGTTTTTCCTTGTTCAGACAGTTGCCAGTATTGCATACCATTAATTTCAGCCTCTTCGCCTGCTCGTAACCGCTTGGGTAGGGCGGCCATCACCACTTCACCAATCGGTTCGTGATAATAATGACTTGCCCAGTTGAGCAGCGCAATTTGTGAGGTTTGCAAAATAGGTTGAGTATCTATGACTTCACTAATGGGTTTAATTTTATTAATAGCAAAGTCGGCAGAATCGCTAATAGCCATCACTAATCCGATGACTTTTTTATTTCTAAACGGTACCCAAACACGTCCACCCACTACCGCTTGCGGTTGAGGATCACGCAGTAAATCTGCCTCTGTTTCTAGCAGATAATCTAGCGGAAATAAAAATGGGCCTGGTACGGCTACTTTGGCAATTTTGGGTGTTGGCAAGCGAGTTCTCTGGTTTGATTTTTTATTCAATATTGTTTGTACAAATTTTTAATGCAAAAAATCTGTATCCGCATTTTACCGTTATTCATCACACTTAGGCTAAAACAATATACGTCATAGAGTAAATCCACAATCTTGCACATTGTTTGCAATATAGGCTTCTAGACTAGGAACTAAGCAAACAAACAAATTCAGTATTTAGAAAACTGAAAAATCACTTTCTTTGTTTTGGAGGATTTAATCATGTTAAAAAAATTGTCAGTTGTATTTATTAGTAGTGCTTTTTTCTTGGCGTCGGGCTACGCTTCAGCGCACCCCGTTAACGGCAACCATCATCACCAAAAAGCACCTAGCACTCAAGTTACGTTTTTATTTAGCAATAACGACCGCCATTACGTAAACCAACATCATCATAAAACGCGTGTTTATAACAAACACCGTAAAGGTGAACGTCGACTTAAACGTGGTTATGTTATGCCAAAACAAATGCACTACACACGTTTACCTGCCAATTTAGAAAGACGTTTAAGGCCGCTACCTAATGATTATATTCGCATTAGAATTGGTAATGAAATTGGCATTATGAACATTCGTACTCGAATCATTTACGATTCGATGTGGTTTATCAATTAATCGATTTTACCAGGCCTGGTAAAACACTCTTTCGGTTTTAAGTACACAACTAAAGCAGAAAGAGAATATAAGAAGCGAGAAACAATTATGAATATTTCATCAATGTATAAACTTGGATTTTTAGGGTTAATTATTGTTTTTTTAGGCGGTTTAAGTGGCTGCGTACAACAGGCCGTTGTATCCACTCATCATCGAGTAGCGGTTGTTGAGCCTATTTTAATAACATCTAACCTCGCTTATTATGAAAAATATGGTTATCCAGCAGGTTATCACAAACCGTATTATGCAAAGCCTGTAAGACCTTATTATTCAGCGCCAGCGCCAAGACCTATTGTGGTAAAAAAAGTAAAAGTGATTCACTCTAAACCCGTTTACGTTAAATCGCACCGCCCTGCTCCAATAAAGCAGATAAAAAAGCATTCGCCTAAACACAACGTTAAAAAAGAATATAGACCAAACCACAAAAGCCACAACAAACAACCCGTTAAAAACCACAGTAAACCAAGTTCTCAGCCACATAAGGCAACACCAAAATCAAAACAAGGTGGCTTAATTGACGCCGTAAATCAAGCCAAACACAGTCGTTAACTTGGTTATTTAAAAAAATACAAAACACCTTAAATGAACAAACTTTCTGTTCACTAAGGTGTTTTATGGTTATCTAATGCCTCTGTCAAAGCTGTCATTAAAATCCATACTTGTCGCCCGGAAATAAGTAAAACACAAGCAGAGTCAAGGTCTCACTAGATAAAACCGCTACTTTTCATCAAGATAAATAAAAATATTCCAACAAAAACGTTAAAATAGCTGTCATTATTTCTCACCTTTAGACCTTATTTACTATGTTGTTATCTAAAAAACTCTCTTATCTGATCATTAAACAAAACCAATTTCAAAAAAGCTTTGGTCAACTTGTGGCCTGGGGCACCTTATCTCTGGTACTCATTTCTGCTTTGGTTGTCTTTCTACGCTACGGATTTAATAGCGGTTCAATTGCCATGCAAGAAAGCGTTATGTATAACCACGCCATTTTATTTATGCTGGGTATTGCCTACACGTACGAGCAAGATAAACACGTTAGGGTTGATGTCTTTTACAGTTTATTTAATGAGCGTAAAAAAGCCTGGGTTAACTTTTTAGGTACGATTTTGTTCGCGTTACCTGTTATGTCTTTTATTATTTGGTCTGGATGGGATTATGTCCTAACCAGTTGGCATATTCATGAAGGCTCGGCTGAAGCAGGTGGTTTAGCTTATTTATATATGCTAAAAACATTGATTATTATTATGGCGACATTGGTCATTTTACAAATCTTTTCCGTTATGTTGCAGTCAGCCTTAACGTTATTTTCGGGTGATAAAAACCATCCTGCCCCTATTATTCCGTCTGATTCAGATCATAACCCAGAAACGGAGGGCAAACTATAATGGAATGGCTGTCTTTAGTTTTATTTGCCTTAGTCTTTATCGCTTTATTAGCAGGTTTCCCGGTTGCGTTTACCTTAGCAGGTGTTTCACTTCTATTTGCTCTGGTTGCCAACTTGTTTGGCGTATTTGATATGTCTTTTTTACAAAGTGTACCAAACCGAATTTTTGGCATTATGAGCAATGCCAATTTAATTGCCGTACCCCTCTTTGTGTTTATGGGTATTATGCTCGAACAATCCAAAATTGCTGAATCTCTATTACAGACCATGGAAGAGGTTATGCGTGGCATAAAAGGTGGTTTAGGTATTGCTGTAATTATTGTTGGTGCTTTACTTGCAGCCAGCACAGGTATTGTAGGCGCAACGGTTGTTACTATGGGTTTATTAGCATTACCCACCATGTTAAAACAAGGTTATTGCCCTAAAATTGCCAGCGGTACAATTTGTGCATCAGGAACTTTAGGGCAAATTATTCCTCCGTCAATTGTGCTGATATTATTAGGTGACGTACTCTCTTCTTCTTATCAACAAGCGCAACTGAATCAAGGCATTTTCTCGCCAGAAACCTTATCTGTTGGAGATCTTTTTGTTGGCGCATTATTACCAGGCCTGTTATTAGTTGCTGCCTATATGGGCTTTATTATCTTTAAGGCTTTTAGAAACCCTGAGCTTATTCCAAACCATGCTGGTGAGCCAGTTGCACCAGGCCTGGCAAAACGTGTAGTTAAAAGTTTACTACCGCCGTTAATACTCATTTTATTAGTGTTAGGCTCTATTTTAGGCGGTTTTGCCACACCAACCGAAGCCGCTTCATTAGGAGCGCTTGGAGCCATTCTGTTAGCCCTTATAAGTGGTAAGTTTTCGCTTAGCACTCTAAAAATCGTTATGCAAAACACATTGCAAGTTACCAGCATGATCTTTTTGATTTTTATTGGTGCGGCGTTCTTTTCACTGGTTTTCAGAGGCCTGGGTGGTGATGATTTAATTACCGACTTGCTTACCGATTTGCCTGGTGGCGTATTTACCGCCATGTTAATCGTTATGCTCTTAATGTTTATTTTGGGCTTCTTTTTAGACTTTATTGAAATCACTTATGTCGTAGTTCCCGTTGTCGCACCAATTTTATTAATGATGGGGGTTGATCCAATTTGGCTTGGCATTATGATTGCAATCAACTTACAAACCGCTTTCTTAACACCGCCATTTGGTTTTGCCTTATTCTATTTAAGAGGGGTGGCACCACCTGAGTTAAAAACGATTGATATCTATAAAGGCACAATCCCTTTTATTCTCATACAACTCAGTATGTTGGGTGTACTTGCCATCTGGCCAGAAATCGTGACATGGCTACCTAATCTTGTCTATACCGAGTAAATATAAGACCCTACTTCACAAAATACGCACTAATGGGGCTTTTAAGCCCCTGCAACATAGGCTAGAATCAAACACTCATTTTAATCAATAAGGCCTAATAGCTGCCAATGAGTGCTAACCAGCAAATTATTCAACTTCAAAAAACGGTACTCCGTTTAAAAGAAGAAGAACAAAACAAACGTGAAATATTCGAAGCACTTCACGAAGGCATCATTGTATTTAAACAAAATTTATCTATTCGATTTATAAATAACCAAGCAACAACCCTCCTCTCAATAGACAAAAGTTTTAAAATCCAAAAAGACAATCACACCTTATTTAAAAATAAAAAAGCGACGCTTATTTTTAAACTCAGCCATTGGTTAGAATGTATTAAAGAAAACCCCACCGCAGAAGCAACTGAAATTATTGTTTGGCATTTTGGGCCTACAAGCTTAAAAGCCACCCCCCTTCTATTAAGCGCCAAGGCCTTGTTTAATAAAAAAGGCAAACTTAAAAACATTATTTTAGCCATTTACGACCGCAGTATTTATCGCTTTGCTGATGAGCAAAAACGCCTTATGGAAGCTGCTTTTAATAGCTTTAATGCGCAGTTTATTTCTAATGAAAAAGGCTATATTATTAAAGTTAACGATAGCTTTTTAGCTCTTACAGGCTTATCAGAAACCCATTTAAAAAAGATGACACTTCTTGACTGGCTTGAACAACAGGTGGTGCTGGATGAAAATAGTGGTGGTTTTTTACAAAAATTATTAATCAATAAATATTGGAGCGGTGAAGTAGAAATACATCCAACTCCCAGCAACACTTTTTATGCCATTCTTAGCATCTCTATGATTGCCGACAAAGAGTCTAATGTTGAACACTACATTGTCACTTTACAAAATATTACAGACATTAAAGAGGCTCATAAAAAAATTGAGCATTTAGCTTTTTATGATCCCCTAACAAACCTAGCCAACCGTAAGCTTGCTATTGAATACATTAACACGGCAATAAAAAACCATAAGCGTCATAAAACTTTTAGTGCGCTTATTTCAATCAATATGGATCGTTTTAAAAGTATCAATGATGCTTTTGGTCGTAAAACTGGCGATCGATTCTTAAGAAAAGTCTCTTTTGTTTTAAAGAAATTACTGAGAGATGAAGATCAAATTGCTCGAGTAGGTGGCGACGAATTTATTATTGTGACCCGAGACCGTGACGATAGCCCAGAAAAAACGACGCGTAATGCTTATAAATTAGCTCAAAAAATATTTCAGGCACTCAATCACCACTTTTTAGTCGATGAACTGACCTTGCACAGTTCTGCCCGAATAGGAATTGTTGTTTTCCCTGAAGCAAAAGCAGATCAAGCAGAAGCCTTATTAATTAAAGCTGATTTAGCCGTTGGTAAAGCAAAAGATGTTAAAAAGAAACACAAAATTTTTATATATGAAACAACGCTATCAGAAGAAGCAAAGAGCCGACGTCAATTAGAAAACGATTTATTATTAGCGCATAAAAGAAATGAAATAGAGATGTATTATCAAGCGCAAATAGATTGTCACGGTACGCTACATGGCGCAGAGGCATTAGTAAGATGGAATCATCCTGAGCATGGTTATATTTCACCTTACAAGTTCATTAAAATTGCCGAAGAAAGTCGTCAGATTTTAAAATTAGGTGCTTGGATTATGCACCAAGCCTTTTTACAAGCTAAAAAATGGACTAAGCAATTACCTTCTTTTAATCTTTCTATTAACATTAGTCCCATTCAGTTTCATGAAGCCGACTTTATTGAAAACGTATTGTCTATATTAAGTGCCACTCAAGTTGAGCCGAACAATATCACCCTAGAACTCACAGAAGGCGTATTGATTTCAGACACCGAAAGTGCCGTTGATAAGATTAAACGCCTTGTTAAACTCGGGTTTAAAATATCCATTGATGATTTTGGTACAGGTTATTCTTCTTTAAGCTACTTTCAGAAATTACCTATTAATGAACTTAAAATAGATAAAAGTTTTATCTCTCGCATACCTAACAGTAAAGAAGATGTTGCCATTATTGAATCCATTGTGAAGCTTGCTCAAAGTAAAAATCTATGGATAGTTGCTGAGGGAGTTGAAACTGAAGAGCAACTTGATTTTTTAAAGTCTCAACCTGACAATATCATAATTCAAGGTTATCTATACAGCATTCCTTGCCCCGCTCAAACCTTTGAAGAAACTTTTTTAAACGGTAAATAAACAAATTTTATCTTTTCTATGCTTTATTCCTTAGCATTTTGTGTATTATGATTAGTATTTCAATTCATACTAATGTGACTATTGGTTTATGCCTGTAAAGCAACCACAATCCGATGTTAGCCAATTTATTGGTAAACTGAATGACGCTCACGACATAGAAAAGCAACTTATTGCTGATACTTTCTGTGATGGATTGTTATTGCTTACGCTTGGCCTTAATCCAGTACTCATCAATCAAAAGGCTCAGCAATATTTTTCAAATAGTTCTCACACTCAAAACCTATTTGAAGAGATTGCAATTTATAGTCAAAAAAGACACCAAACCGTATTTGACTTAAAAGAATGGCTTTTGGCTAACCGTCTTAATCCTGACAACGTTACCAGCCCATTATTATGGATAAAAATACCTAAATCCAACAATCAAGGTAGCGCAACATTAATCCCTGTTTTAATTACCGTTCATAAAATACCTTCAAACGAACATAACACTCAAAAGCTATTAGTCACTTTTCAAGACCAATCCTTTAAAATCCAAGCCGAAGCTCAGTTAAAACTCATAGAATCAAGTTATGCGGCACAGTTCATTACAGACCAGCATGGCTACATTACACAACCAAATAATACCTTTTCAACTTATACCGGGTTATCAGCAGAAGAACTTTACAATACAACATATATTGAATGGCTACAAAAACAAGCCGTTTTTAAAGTGCCGTTTGATTCTGTTATGCAGGCCTTAATCGAAGAGGGTCATTGGAGCGGCGAAGTACAAATTTCGCCAACAAAAGACACCTATTACCATGCTGTTTTAAGCTTATCCATGATTACAGATAGCAATCAGAACATTGAACATTTTATTGGTGTTTTACAAGATATTACAGATATACAAGAAGCTCGTAATAAAATTGAACGTTTAGCGTATTACGATAATTTAACAGGCCTGGCTAACCGCACTTTATTAAACAATAATTTAGCCTCTGCGCTAGAAAATGAAGACAAGACCTATTGTCATTCAGCTCTAATCTTAATTGATTTAGATAATTTCAAAATGATTAACGATACTTTAGGCCATGGTATTGGTGATGAACTATTAATTTTAGTATCTAAGAAAATTCTAGCACTTACCTCTGACAACGACTTAGCCGTGCGTTTAGGTGCAGATGAATTTGCGGTTTTTATTAAGCACAGTAATCAAGATGAAATTGAAGCGAAAACACAATTATTAAATTTATCGCACAATATTAGACAGAACCTAGATGATCGCTATCAAATTACAGGACAATCACTACACATTACCGCAAGTATAGGGGCTTATTTATTTAATAACACCTTAAAAGAAAACACCCCTAATACTGTTATGAGTCATAGCAACTTAGCCATGCATAAAGCTAAAAGCCTAGGCGGAAATCAAGTTTATTTATTTGAAAATAAACTAAGGGATATTGCCAAACAAAGACTTGATATGCTGCAAGCCCTTAACCATTCAGAACTGGACGATGAGTTTGAATTATTCTTTCAGGCTCAAGTGGATTCAAAAGGTAAAACCATTGGTGTTGAAACTTTATTAAGATGGTTTCATCCCTCTCTAGGCTTAGTACCTCCCGGACAGTTTATTCCGATTGCTGAAGAAGGACGTCAAATTATAAAAATTGGCCTTTGGGTACTTAGCAAGTCTTTTATTCAAGCTAGAAAATGGGCTAAAAAATATGGTGATATCCGTATGTCTATTAATATTAGCCCTGTACAGTTTCATGAACAAAGCTTTGTAGAACTGGTATTTGGTTTGGTAAAATATACCCAAGTAAATGCCAAAAACATTACGCTAGAACTGACCGAAGGTGTGCTTATTCACAACACCGATTTAGCCTTAACAAAAATCAAACAACTTGTTAGCCTTGGGTTTCAAATATCGATTGATGACTTTGGCACAGGCTATTCATCTTTAAGTTACTTACAAAAACTCCCTATACGTGAACTTAAAATTGACCAAAGCTTTATCCAACGCATCCCTGAAAGTGCAGATGATATTGCTATTGTCGATTCTATAGTACGACTCGCCCAAACCAAAAACCTCAATATTGTTGCTGAAGGTGTTGAAACCCAAGCACAAGCAGACTTTATTCACTCACTCAATCAAGACATCCTTATTCAAGGTTATCTCTACTCTAAACCATGCACAGCCAAAGAGTTTGAAAAAACTTTTTTAACTTCTATAAAAAAATAACCTCACATTTCTGACAATCTTTGTCGATTCTTACAATTCCAAACCACTTTACACCACTTTGGCTACAATTGTTAACAATTTAAAGCAATAATTACACTACTAATAACAAGTCTTTTTAAATATACAAGCTAACATCTTGAATTTTAATTACTTTTAATACTTGGTCATATAAATGCGTTATACCAAGCAAATAATAAAATTAATTAGGATAAACATTATGTCAGCTTCGAACATTTGGATTACCGACCTTACTCATTACTACAATAAAAAACAAACATCACCAACTCTAGACAATATTAACCTGACTATCCCTAAAGGTCAGTTAACAGCATTAATAGGACGAAGTGGTTGTGGTAAATCAACATTACTACAAATGATGGCTGGGTTACTTATGCCAACAGAGGGTTCTGTTCGAATCAACACTCATACAGTATTAAAACCTAATGCCAAATGGAACATGATGTTTCAAAAACCCTCTCTTTATCCTTGGATGACAGTAAGAGAAAACGCAGCACTATCTTTAGTTTTTGCCGGAACCTACAAAGGCAATGAGCAAAAAGTTGAAGACCTGTTAGACATGGTTGGGTTAGAAGAACATAAAAATAAAAATGTTCAACAGCTCTCTGGTGGTCAACAACAACGTGTTGCTTTAGCACGCTCTTTAGCCGCAGAACCAGAAGTACTTTTATTAGATGAACCTTTTTCAGCATTAGATGCATTCACTCGTTCACAGTTACAAACAGAAGTGGCGCAAATTTGCCATGATCAAGGTATCACAATGGTTCTGGTTACACACGATATTGAAGAAGCTGTAGCCATGGCGGACAAGGTCATCATTATGAATCACAACCCTGGACGCATTGTTGGTTCACTTGACGTACCCGTTGAATACCCTAGAGATCGAAGTTCACTCCCATTTGTTGCTCTAAAAGAACAATTATTTGCAGAATTCGAAAAGATCGATCAAGCCAAACAACAAGAACTACAAGAGCAGGCCTCTTAATTTCACTACCCAATTTTATATTTTTAAGGAGATTTACCCATGTGCCAACTATGTGATATTTCAGAAGAATCTGCAAAAGTGGATTATAAATTCAACCCTGCTAAAGGGCGTAGAGAATTCATTTTAGACAGCCTAGCAACGGCTGGTGGACTCACTGCTGCAATGAGCTTACCTCTTGACGCGCTTGCCAATATGGAAATGCCAGACGATGAAGTTGTTCGTATTGGTTACCTACCTATTACAGACGCAAGTGCCTTATTAGTCGCTCATGCAATGGGCTTTTTTGAAGATGAAGGCCTAAAAGTAGCCAAGCCTACTTTAATTCGTGGTTGGTCTCCTTTAATTGAAGGCTTTGCGGCTAAGAAATTTAACTTGGTTCACTTTTTAAAGCCTATTCCTGTATGGATGCGATACAACAACAAGTTCCCAATTAAAATCACTGGTTGGGCACACACTAACGGCTCAGGTCTTGTGGTTGGTAAACACACGGGTGTAGAAAAGTTTGAAGACCTGGGTGGAAAACAAATTGCCGTTCCTTATTGGTATTCAATGCACAATGTTGTATTGCAAATGGCACTTAAAAATGCAGGCTTAGAACCCGTTATTCAAGATCAAACTGACGAACTTAAACCTAATCAAGTTAACCTACAAATTATGCCACCACCAGATATGCCACCAGCATTAGCCGCTAAAAAGATTGATGCGTTTATTGTTGCAGAACCATTTAATGCCGCAGGTGAAGTATTAGCAGGTGCCAAAATGCTTCGTTTTACAGGCGATATTTGGAAAAACCATCCTTGTTGCGTAATTTGTATGCATGACGAACATGTTGAAAAGAAAAAAGTTTGGTCACAAAAAGTTATGAACGCTGTTGTTCGTGGTGCTTTATACGCTCAAGAGAATAAAGAAGAAGTTGCCAAAATGCTTTCACGTGAAGGTAAACGTTACTTACCAATGAAATCAAAAGTAGTTCTTAAAGCGATGACTGACTATGCTCCAGATCATTATGCAGAACCAGATGCTATTAAACATGAAGACTGGAAAATTGGGCGTATTGACTTTAACCCATATCCTTATCCCACTGCGACTAAGTTCATTATTGACGAGCTAAAAGACACTTTAGTTGCTGGTGATAAAACCTTCTTAAATGATTTAGACACTGACTTTGTTGTAAAAGACTTAGTGAACTATGACTACGTTAAAAATGCCATGGATAAATATGATGTTTGGGACAAAGTACCTGGCGTAAACCTTGAAGATAAAACGAACCGTGAAGAGGTATTTGTACTATGAGCACAATAGCAGCAAAGCCCAGCTTTTCTTTTGGTCAGATTTATTCTGGCTTTAAGAGACTGCCTTCAGGGCTACAAAACTTTACTAACGCCGCTTTAGGTATGGCCATCTTATTACTACTTTGGTGGATTGGTGGAATATTAATTGCATCAAACCCTGACACTGAAGCTTTTTCAGGCTTTGCACCAGGCCCTGCTTTTTCAGCTTTAGCTTATTTATTTGAAACAGGCTCAATTTGGGAAACCGTTTATTCAAGTCTATACCGTATTATTATCGGTCTATTCTGGGGGATTGTTATTGGTGTACCGGTTGGGATATTAGTGGGTTACTTTGTCGCAGTACGTCAAGTTGCAAACATGCCTTTTCAGTTTTTACGAATGATTAGCCCTCTAGCTTGGATGCCTATTGCCGTATTAGCTTTTGAAACTTGGGATAATGCCATTATTTTCTTACTGATTATGGCAACGGTTTGGCCTATTATTTTTGGTACAGCACACGGTGTACAACGTATTGATCCTAACTGGTTTAGCGTTGCAAAAAACTTAGGTGCCGATGGTTTTCAAATGTTACGCCGCGTAATCTTACCCGCTATTGCACAAGATGTTTTTGCTGGGATTCGTTTAGCAATTGGTGTGGCGTGGGTAGTATTAGTGCCAGCCGAATACTTAGGTGTTACCTCTGGTTTAGGGTATGCCATCAACGATGCTCGTGATACTTTAGACTACGATTCACTTGCTGCAATTGTGGTAGTCATCGGTGTTATTGGTTATATGCTAGATGCTGTGGCCGTTATGTTAATAAAACGTTATTCATGGCGCGTAGAGTAAAACGTAACCTATATTTATCTTAGCCTAGCAAAACGTCTTTGCTAGGCCTTATCAACTTAGAAATACAGTAAATTCATTCTCTCCAAAAGATGAATAGGGTTACTTATACCCAAAATAAACACGCTCGCGGTCTTTAATTTAAGAAAAAACGAGCAAACAAACGAACAACAACGGCGTTGAAACAACTAAATAAGGCCTGCTTTTTAAAGCGTCCTAACTAAAATTTAAAACTAAGGAAACACCATGACAACGAAAATGTCTTTAAACAAAACTCCCGCTTTAACGCCACTTGCATTAGCACTATCAAGCTGTTTACTTGCCCCTAGCCTTGCCAATGCGGGTGATAACTTTACGGAAGCCTTAACTGGCGGTAAAACAAACGTTGATATCACTGTTCGTTATGAGTCGGTTGACCAAGATGGCTCAAGCAACGGTTCTGCATTTACAGAAAGAACTCGTATCGGCTATAAAACTGGCGATTTTAAAGGGTTTAATGCCTTTGTAGAAATGAGTGGAACAGAATCAATTGGTAGCCGTGATGATTATCATGTAGCAGCTGGTCCAGATGCCGATACGAATGCAAAAGGCGTTGTCTTAGACCCAGCCGTTACTCGTTTAAACCAAGCTTGGTTAAGTTACAGCATTTCAAAATCAAACTTTAAAGTGGGTAAACAGCGCATCATTATGGATAACCGCTTTTTAGGAAACGTAGGATGGAGACAAACTGAGCAGGTTTACAATGGTTTTCATGCCACAATCAAAGAGTTTGATACTGTCTCATTTGACTATGCTTATATTGCAGAACAAGACACGCCTCTTGGAACACAAGTACCAATGGCAACACACGCATTACAAGCGGATATTAAAGTGATTCCTGGTGCAACCATTACAGGTTATGGTTATTTTATAGATAAACTTAATAGTACTGCTGACAGCCAAACACTAGGTGCAAGAATCAAAGGTTCAACAGCCTTATCTGAAAGCTTTAATTTAACCTATTTTGCAGAATATGCAGACCAATCAAAGTACGAAGATGCGCCAAGCAATACAGGTGGAGACTACTATCACTTCAAATTAGGCGGCAAATTTAAAGGCTTTAATGCCACTATTGCACAAGAAAAATTAGGTGGTGATGGTACATCGTCTTTCCAAACACCTCTTGCAACCTTACACCTTTATAACGGTTGGGCAGATAAGTTTTTATCAACCCCTCTTAATGGTTTAGTCGATACTTATGCAACTTTGGGCACTAAAGTTTCAGGCATTAAATTAGCCGCTGCTTACCATGATTATAAGTCAGATAAAAACAGTGATAACTATGGTTCTGAGGTCAACTTATTAGCCGCTAAGAAATTCGGTAAAAACTATTTAGTGGGTCTTAAATATGCCGATTATTCAGCAGATACTTATGCTACTGATACATCAAAACTATGGGTTTGGACTAGCATCAAATTTTAAACCTTAACGTTTACAACGCTGGCTTACACGTCACTTAATGGTTGCGTGTAAGTCAAAAATCCAAAACTAATTGATGGGCTCAATACTCATCAGTTGATCTAAACAATATGTTTTACCACCTTTAATTGAGACATATTCTTTAGATTCTTTTGCAAATAAATTATCAATAACACCCTCTACTGAAAATGGCTCAGATTTTTGGGCACTGAACACTAAACGTACTAATTGTTGATGCATCGATGCAATTTCTAATTGGTCATAAATAGAACAAGAAATCCCCATAATTCGTCCCTTTCTGTCTTTAGCTTAATATAACAAAGTGATACTATGAAGCCATCTTACCCTTTTAAACAAAAATCATACAAGACTGTAAATACAGGTAACTCCGTGAAAGATGTTGAACATTTAGATATTGCCAGTCATTTAGAATATCTCGTTATAAAAGAAGCCGCTGAACAAATAGAGAACTCCTACGATCCAGATAAAGCGATTCGTACCATTCTGAGTCTTATATCAAGACAAATGGGCTTAAATCGCGGCCGTATTTTATTACAAGATGGCGATACTGGATTTTTGCATACCGCTTATTCTTATGGTTTAACGCCAGAGGAAATAAAACGTAGTCGTTTTGCGATGAGTGAAGGCATATCTGGAAAAGTTATGTACACAGGTACACCGACCATTGTTTCAGATATTGATAACGAAGATGATTACCTGTTTAGAACGGTTGATCGAGATATTCTGCCAGAAGGCAAAGTATCCTATATTGCAACACCCATCACCCGAAATAACACGGTTATCGGGGTACTCGCTGTAAACCGTATGGCAAACCCCAAACGTTCATTAGACAAAGATTTAGGCCTGCTTAAACTCATTGCCTTATTCATTAGTGAAATTTTGTCTGTACACGCCATGATTGAAAGACAAACTCAAATCTTAAAAGAAGAGAATGAACAACTTCGTTCGATGGCGTTAGGACAAGGAAGTCAATATGGCATTATTGGCGAAAGTCCTGCTTTAATGTCAGCCTTAAATAAAGTCAGTCGTGCAACAAATACCTCTGTTACCGTTATGCTACAAGGTGAATCGGGAACAGGTAAAGAACGTTTTTCTCGCATGCTTCACCTCGCCTCTCGCCGCCAAGATGGTCCTTTTATTGCCATTAACTGTGCCGCCATTCCTGAAGAGTTATTAGAATCAGAGCTGTTTGGTCATGAAAAAGGCGCTTTTACAGGTGCCATACAAACCAAACCTGGAAAAATGGAATTGGCCAATCATGGTACGCTGTTTTTAGATGAAATTGGTGACATGGATTTAGCCTTACAAACTAAATTATTACGCGTTTTAGAAGACCGCACTATTACACGAGTAGGGGCAACTAAACCTATTCCTATTGATGTTCGTATTATTGTAGCCTCACATAAAGACCTTCATGTTGCCGTAAATAATGGAACCTTTAGACTGGATTTATTTTATCGTTTAAACGTTTTTCCAATTGAACTCCCTGCTTTAAGAGAGCGTGAAGGTGACGTGCGTTTATTGGCAAGACACTTTTTAAACCATGCAAACCAAGAGTACTCAACCAGTGCAATCTTTGACCCTGAAACGCTTGCATTTTTAGAGCGTTATGACTGGCCTGGTAATATTCGTCAACTTGAAAACGTGGTGAAACGTGCCGTATTATTAGCCGATAATAACCGTCTTATTTCTGCTAATCTAATTAACCGAATCATTTCTGAAGAGAGCGGTATTATTAGAGGTGGCACACAACAAGAAACACCTGCATTAGTGCAACAACCAACGGCCTATGCTGATCGCTGGCAACAAAGTACAGCTATTCCTCAAAATGCTACTCCCAACCACTCAGCACCTGTTACAGCTCCAAACAATACAGCACCCGCACCAACTGAACAGGTGCCTAATCGTATTGATCCTTACCCACCATTAGAGTTTGTTGATACCGTTAATTCTGCTGAAGCTGAAAAACGTACCTACTGGCGCGTATCTGAAAATGAAACTGAACGCTTGCAACAAGCGCTAGAAATGGCGCGGGGTAATAAAACCAGAGCAGCAATGCTATTAAACATGACACCTCGCCAATTTAGTTACCGCTTAAAAAAGCTGGGGCTTGATCGCTAATTTGTAAACATTAGATTTCATCTGAATGTATAGATTGAAAATGGATTATTGTTTATCACAAGTGTTTTTCGTTAAAAACCATTAACTATAAAAACTTTGTGTTTATAGTCCATGCATTGAGAAATAGCTTCCTCGTTGGGGTAAATGATGCAAAAGACTTAGTGCAAAGATCGATTAATACAATTTGAAGATATAAACAATGTCGGATGACCACACTAACCTGTCTCAGTAAGTTGCAAGATTCTCTTAGATTTTCAGTCGTACTCTTTGTTTAGTTACTTTATTTGGGCAAGTTCATTAACACAACAAGGCTTCTCAATGTCTACAGTGCAAAATCACATAAAGCCTGCACAGAGTTATCTCCCTAAAACACTTTTTGTACACTCTAAAATAAAAATTTTATTCATAAAAAAGGCTCTTTAATTTAGAGCCTTTTTTTGTCATATCCAATACGTTTTAACTTAAAAACTAACTTGCATACAACTCTTGGTACATTTTATTAGCAGAGGTAACAAACTCTCCACTTAAAGCAAATCCTGAAACATCACCATCAATTGTATAGAGCAATCGTTGATTATCACCCGAGCTATCATTCATTTCCCAATGTCCATGTGTAGCATGTAATGGAGGGCTTAACATAATAGATAAACTTGGCGTTTTGGTTTTAATTAACGTTGGTAATGAATCAAAGTTAGATTTTGCATCTCCGTAAATATGTGAAGCTAATGCTTTTACTTGTCGTCTGATAGGCTCTAAATAAGCCTGAACAACACCTTCTAACTCAGCACAGTCACCAATGGCAAAAACGTCAGGATCACTGGTTTGGCAATGTTCATTAATGCAAATACCTAGATTGGTTTCTAATTTGGCTTTTTTAGCAAGTTCAATATTTGGCGACAAACCAATTGCGGCTAAGACTAAATCGGTTTCATAGGTTTCGCCTTGATCTGTTTTTAATACATAACCTGTTTCAGTTTTATTCATCTCTTTAATTTCAGAGTTAAAAATCAAATTTACACCACGGTCATGCAGTTTACTTTCAAGGTTATTTGAAATCGCTTCAGGCATTATTTGACTCATTAAATGAGAACCACGCACAATCATATCGACTTCAACACCAAATGATCTTAAATCTTCTGCTAATTCTGTGGCAATTAAACCGCCACCAATCAACGTTAGCTTCTTAATCCCTTGTAAGGTTTTATAAAACTTTTTGTACGCCGCAAGATCATTAATTGTCACCATTTCATGCCCTGCATCACCACCAACTTTTGGCATTAATGCTTTAGCACCCGTGGCTAAGATTAACTTGTCATAACTAAAACTACCCGTAGTAGTCATTACCTTTTTACGTTTATTATTAATAGACATAACTTTGGTTCTGACTTTTACACCTAAGTTTAATTCTGCAGCTTTTTCATTTGCTGTTGCTTCTGGCAAATCATCTGGCGTACGGTTTTGACTTAAGGCCATAGATAATGCGGGTTTTGGATAAACCGTTCCATCATCGGCTGTAAGAAGTGTTATCACAGCATCGGCGTTTTCTTTACGAATAGCTTCTGCTGCTTGCCACCCTGCGTAACCTGAACCAATAATTAAAATATCGGCTTTATTACTGACTTTACGTTTTGGTTGGTCTTCAGAAGATTTTTTCTTTGTGGTATCAACCAGCACAAAATCATCCTTACTGACTAAACACAATGGGCAATACCAATCATCAGGAATATCTTCAAAACGTGTTCCCGGAGCTAGACCAGAATCCTCATCACCAAACTCCTCGTCATAAATTAATCCACAAGTTCTACAAATATATTTCTGAAATGGCTTGCTCATCATCTTCTCCTAAGCCGCTTCTTCAATACGAGCAATTTCTTTACGTAAATGCTTAATTGAAGGGGTAACAATAATTACAAAATAGGCTTCACGTTGTTTACGATGGGCAACCGCATCAACAATATAACCTTTAGCACCAGCATGTTGCATAACTGAATCTGCTGCACGTTTACAAATCTCTGAGCCTAATAATCTAGCTTCTAAAACCGATTTAATATACTCTTCACCTTTGGTAAAAGGGTCTTCACACAAAGCTTCAATAAATTCCAATGCATCTTCCAACTCTTCTTGCATCTCTTCTGGTGAATCGTCTAAGTATTCATTTATCTCTGACAGTGTTAGGTTTGATTTATTCATATCATTAATCGCACCCTGAATAACACCCGCGGCCATACCTGTTTGTAATAAGATAAAACCGGCTTTAATTTTCTGTAATAAAGGCTGAACTGGGTCTGCTAATAAATATTTCTTTGGCAAAAATGCATTGTCAAAAATCAGTGCATATGTTCCCGTTCCTTCCATACCAACAAATTCAACTAATTGCTTCATCGTTAAACCTTCAAGGTCGCAAGGAATGATTGCCATTGCATCTCTATCTGGTTCACCGTGTTTGTCGTGTACTGTAAAAATTGAACCAAAGAAATGTTTACTTGAACCTTCTAGTAAGTTTGAAACCCAAGGTAAAGTTCCGTTAAGAATATAGCCGTCTTCAGTTTCTTCAGCCGTAATCTTAATTTCTTCAATCCCAGCAAAATGTTTCATTGGGTTTGAAAGCGAAGTGGCACCATATAAATCGCCATCTACCATTTTGGGTAAAATGTCACTTTTAAGCCATTCGTTTTCAGAGTTTTCAATATACCAAGCACATACTGTATGCGCCCACATCATAAAACCTGTTGACATACACTCTTCAGAAACCGTAGCCATATCTGCAATCGTGCCAAATAAGTTTAATTCGCCATTATTTTGAGAAGGAATATGGTGACGAAAGGCACCTGCTTTTCCTAACTTCTCAAGCACTTCAGTTGTATAGGTACCGTGGTCAATTGAAAGCGTTAAAGGTTTTAAATGATCTTTTACAATTTGATTAATCATGAGTTTTGCTCCTTTAATTTACCAGGCCTGGTAAAACCAAATCACCAGGCCTGGTAAAAATTTAGTCTACTAATTTCCCAGACATAGTTACCGCGTTCAAATAGGTGTTTGCTACTGGAGACCATTTCATTGCATGAGCAACCAATTCTTCAAGAACCTCTTTAGGTGTACCTGGAGATTCAATAGTAAACATCGCTCTTACTTCTGTTACACCTAATTTTTTATTAGGATCTAAGTCACCCGTACCCCATACAGCAGTGATATTAATATCACCTTCTAGGGCAACTTCTAACTTAGTTAATGCAATACCACGGTTTGAAGCATTTGCTTGCACACCAACTGACAAACAAGAACCTAAAGAAAGTAGCGCCATTTCTGAAGGGTTAGGAGCTGTATCTTCACCTAATAAAACTGGTGGCTCATCTACAACAACAGGCTCTAAATTACGAATGTAGTTATAATTTTTAAACTGACCTTCTAGAACCGTTCTGCTCTTAAGGGTTTTAATAGTATCTGGCGCAGCTTTACCTGCATCACCAAGTTTTCCAAGGCCTTCCATATCAATTGGACGTAAGCAAGATGGGATAACGACATCAGTCATGAGATTCTCCTAAAAGTATTATTAATTTAATTAAGTTTTCGGTAATTCGAAAAGTTAACCTTACATAGCTTTTAAAGTGCCATAAATTAATATTTCTTTTAACTTCAATTAGTTAAACCATTTTATTAACACAGAAAGTTAAACCAACTATTACATTTGAAATACTTTGTTAACAATTGGTTACAAATTATCCAACTTTGTTACATTTTGTAACTAAAGGTTTTGTATTAAATTGTAAGATTTTTAAAATAACACTTACAATTCAATAAGTTAAAATAACTGGCACATTCATTGCATTATGGACATTGTTTTTATATCTCAAATAATATTGGAGAACAGCATAATGATGACTAAAGTACAAATGACAGAAGCGATTATTCTAGCTAAGAGTGAAAAATCAGTAGGGTGGTCTGATATCGCAGCCGCAGCAGGATTAAGTGAAGTTTATACAACCTCTGCTTGCCTAGGAATGAATCACCTTGATCCACAACCAGCAGAAAAACTAGCTGAATTTTTAGGTCTTGGTAAAGAAGTAGCAGATGCCCTTAAAGCGTTTCCTACTAAAACTTGGGATCAAGTTATCCCAACAGATCCGTTAATTTATCGTTTATATGAAATCGTTGGCGTTTATGGCCCAACAATGAAAGAATTGATTAATGAAAAGTTTGGTGACGGAATCATGAGTGCCATTGACTTTACAATGGATATTGATAAAGAAGAAAATCCAGCTGGCGATCGTGTAAAAGTAACCATGAATGGTAAATTTTTAGCCTATAAATCTTGGTAGTAGCCAGTATTTTTAACAACCATTAGGTTAGTCCTATACCAAAACTCTGTTTATTTCTCTCCTCGCAGAGTTTTGGTTCTCTTCATTTACCCTCCTAAGTATTCTTCATCAAAAAAATTAATATCATCGTTAATTTGCATTATCACCTACTTTTTAGTAAAATCCGCGCACTCGCAATGATTTGGCACACATAACTACTTGTTTGCTTTAGAAAAATCATGCTTCAAAGAGCCATTTGCCTACGCTTGTTACTTATACCAAGCGATCTGATTATTCTGATGCAAAGGTGCTCTAGTAGGGTATTTTCCCTAAAGCAATTTGCCCCAGAATAACGATTCAAACCTTTCGTTAATAGTTTTACCTTAAGCCAACAGATTACATAATTTTGTATATGGCTGAGTTGCTATCGACTTGAAAAACGCTTATTTATTCACGGGCACACACTTCTCAAAATGAGAAAGGACACCCCCGATGACTGTTGATATAACTTTCAAAGACTTAAACCTAAAACCAGAAGTACTTCAAGCCATTACAGATATTGGTTATGAAACGCCATCTCCAATTCAGGCTCAAGCGATTCCTGCTTTAATGACTGGTAACGACATTTTAGGTATGGCACAAACTGGTACTGGTAAAACAGCCGCTTTTGCTTTACCTGCATTAACCCAAGCTGACATTAAACAAAAAGATCCCCAAATTTTAGTATTAGCGCCGACTCGTGAATTAGCGATTCAGGTAGCCGAAGCATTTCAAGGTTTTGCAAAACACATGAAAGGCTTTCACGTTTTACCTATTTATGGTGGTTCAGACTATGGTACACAAATTCGCGCTTTAAACCGCGGTGTTCACGTAGTGGTTGGTACACCTGGTCGTGTTATGGATCATATCCGTAAGGGCACATTAAAACTAAATAACCTAAAACTATTAGTTTTAGATGAAGCTGATGAAATGCTACGTATGGGATTCATTGACGATGTTGAATGGATTCTTCAGCAAACACCTTCTACTCGTCAAATTGCATTATTTTCAGCAACCATGCCGAAAGAAGTTCACCGTATTGCCAGTAACTACTTAAATAATCCAACTGAAGTGATTATTAAGCAACAGACAGCAACCGCAACAACCATTTCACAAAAATATCTATTAGTCAGTGGTGGTCATAAGCTTGATGCCTTAACCCGTATTTTAGAAGCTGAAGAAGAGATTGATGGTTCAATTATCTTTGTTCGCACTAAAACAGCCACCGTTGATTTAGCAGAACGCTTAGAAGCTCGTGGTTATGCAGCCGCAGCCCTTAACGGTGATATTGCACAGAACCAACGTGAACGTATTGTTGACCAACTTAAAAAAGGTAAATTAGATATCTTAGTAGCAACAGACGTGGTTGCTCGTGGTCTTGATGTTCCTCGTATTAGTCACGTATTTAACTACGACATTCCACAAGATAATGAATCTTATGTTCACCGTATTGGTCGTACTGGTCGTGCAGGTCGTAGTGGTACAGCAATATTATTTGTTACCCCACGTGAACGCCGTTTACTTAGTTCAATTGAACGTACCACTAAAAGCAAAATTCCAGAAATGCACTTGCCATCAACGCAAGACATTAACGACAGTCGTGTAGAGAAATTCAAATCACGAATCATTGATGCAACTCAGTTAGAAGATACTGCGTTCTATCAAGAAATGATTGAACAGATTGAAAGCGATAAAAACATCCCTGCCGTAGAGATTGCAGCTGGTTTAGCGCGCTTATTACAAGGTGATATCCCGTTCTTTATGTCAGACAAACCTATTCGTGAGCCTCGTGCTGAACGTAATAGCGGTGACAAAGATCGTGGCGGTCGTGGTCGTTCTGACCGTGGTGGTGATCGTGGTGGGCGTTCAGAACGCAAACCACGTCGTGAGCGTTCTGCAACACCAGATGAAGGCATGACTCGCTTCCGTATTGAAGTGGGAACGCAACATGGTGTTCGTCCTGGTAATATTGTTGGATGTATTGCCAATGAAGCGGGCTTAGACAGCGAATTTATTCGCCAGTTAAATATTGAAGATAGTTACAGCACCGTTGATTTACCTTCAGACATGCCAAAAGCGGCTAAAGAAGATTTAAGTAAAGCTTGGGTATGTGGGCAACAGCTTAAAATTCGTGAAGTTACTGGCGGAGCGGGTGAACCACGTAAACGTCTTTCACGCAATAAGCCAGCTGGCGGAGCAGGAAAAGACAAAGGTAAACCTCGTCGCGCGCCAAAACGTGGCTAGACTACCGTTTCGTTCATTTAAGTTAACCATAAAAAACCCTCATTAAAGCGGGTTTTTTATGGTCTATACTCTTATAAAATCAAGCATATAATCTTAGTTTACCAGGCCTGGTAAAGTTACCCTAATCACAACATATTAATTGTTCTTTCGTTTTTTTAGGCAATTGCTTAATCTCATACTCTCGCTTACAAGCCTCACTCCGATCTTTTGCATGTTCAAAATAAACCAATTTGCAAGGCTGGCGAACCTTAGTATATTTTGCCCCACCCACCAGTTCACCATTGTGTTGGCGCAAGCGTTTGGTTAAATTCGTAGTGACACCACAATACAAGCTATTATCTGCACAGCGTAATAAATAAACTGACCATAAATCTGATTCACCTTGCGATTCAACTTGAATTAAATTTATTGGATTTTTCATTAAACACCTTCCAGCTCAACAATAATATTTACATTTTTTAGATATCGTATAATAATTAATAATGAACTTAAAAAATCATTTACTATAATTAATGAGATCTTTGCACGAGTCACGCCACGGTTAAAAATGGCTAAAATTAAATCACTAATATACTTATCTGACTGGCTACTTCAACATTTTCAAATCGTAAACCACGAGAATATTAATGAATAATAGAACAGATCAAACCTTACTTGAACAGATGCGTATAACGGATCTTGAAATCAACAACAGAAAAGCATTGTTCAATATCACTTTTGAAGATAAGGAAATTCTTAGTTTTGCAAAACCACTCATTGAACGAGAAATTGACCACCTGGTAAAACAGTTCTATGACCTACAAACCAGCGTTCCTGAAATTGCTCTCTTAATAGGAGATGCAGATACTCTTGAACGTTTACGTGGCGCACAACACCAATATATTATCGATTTATTTAGCGGTATATACGATATAGAATACGTTAACAATCGCCTTCGTATAGGAATGATTCATAAACGCATTGGGGTTGAACCCAAATTATATCTCTCTGCTGTACATCAACTTAAAACACTACTCATGCAACTCATCGAAACACTCTTTAAAGACCAACCAGAAAAATCTATACAAATACAGTCGGCTTTAGAAAAATTATTTATGTTTGATGTTTCCTTAGTGTTTGATACCTACATTCGAAGCTTAATCTCTGAAATTGAAAGTTCAAAATTAAAGTCTGAAGAGTATGCCATTGAACTAGAGAAAAAAGTAAAAGAACGAACTATGCAGCTAGAAATGGTTTCTCGCACTGATGCTTTAACGGGGCTACTTAATGTTCGTCATTTGAATCAAATATTAACCAAAACTCTACGAGCTTCACAACGTAGACTAGAACCTGTTTCAGTTGCCTATTTAGACATTAATAACTTTAAACTCATTAATGATAATGAAGGTCACCACCGAGGGGATGAAATCTTACGCATTGTTGCAAACGCAATTAATAGAGTTTCTAGAGACAATGACCAATGTTTTCGCCATGGAGGCGATGAATTTTGCATTGTATTACCAAATTGTACGGAAAAACAGGCGTGCGAGATTTATAGTCAGCGCTTAATTAAAGAGATTCAACAACAAGAACCTGATTTAACAATTAGTGTGGGATTTATGCAAGCAGGCCCTGATGAATACCCATCGGCAGAAGAAGTCATTCGCATAGCGGATAAAAAAATGTATGAAGAAAAACATCTTTTTAAAAATTCCCAGCCGGTACTTTCTATTAGCAACAATGACTGTTAACAAGCCTTGGCATCCATGTCTTGTGATTAATCATCTCGTTTGGCAACAGACTAACCACAAACGCATAAATATTTTAAAAATGGGTAATAACAAGTGGATAAAGATAATTCATACACTTTTAATGTACGTATCAGAAACACTTTCTTTATAAAGCTATAAGTGCAATAAACAGTGACAATAGACCAGTTCTTCCCTCAAATACAACCGGAATTAGATTTTAGAACTTTACCTATCTTTGCGGTTAAACATTTTGGTTTATCACGCATAAAATGAGTTTACCCAAAATTTCTTACCGTTGCCAATGACCAGATTTTCCGCCGATTTTCTCAAGTAGTTTAACTTGATCAATCACCATGCCACGATCAACCGCCTTGCACATATCATATAATGTTAAAGCCGCTGTAGAAGCCGAGGTTAATGCTTCTATCTCAATACCCGTTTGCCCAACCGTTTTACAAGTGGCTTCTATGACGACACAGTTTTTTTCTAGGTCTGGCGTAAGCTCTACTTTTACTGAAGTAATCATTAACGGGTGACACATTGGAATTAAATCTGGTGTACGTTTAGCCGCCATAATGCCTGCAATACGTGCCGTGGCCATTACATCGCCCTTTTTATGCTTACCTTCTACAATCATAGTTAAGGTTTCGGGTTGCATAAAAATGGTGGCGGTTGCAGTTGCAGAACGCTCTGTATGTGCTTTAGCACTTACATCAACCATACGAGCTTGACCTTTTTCATCTAAGTGCGTTAATACATTTTCTGACATGATTTATTCGTCCACTGGATTAAAAGGGTAAAAAGCGACTTTATCCCCTTTATGAATTTTTGTATCTTCCGGAATCACCACAAAACCATCAGCCCAAACGGTTGATGTTAAAACACCAGAACCTTGTTGCGGATATACTTCAACCACGCTAATTTGATTTTTATTGACTAATCGTGCGCGCGCAAACTCTCGCCTAAAATTCGGTTTTAACCAATCAAAGTTTGCTTCTAACCAAATTGGCTTGGCCTTAAGTACGTTTGCACCTTGCATTTTTAATAAATAAGGACGGGCAAATAAGTTAAAGGTAGCAAAGGCAGAAACAGGATTGCCAGGTAAACCAATAAAAGGTGTACCTTGAATATCACCATAGGCAATCGGCTTACCTGGCTTCATTTTTACTTTCCACATATCCAAACTGCCTAGCTGTTCTATAGCAGGTTTAATATGGTCTTCTTCCCCTACTGATGCGCCTCCAGTGGTAACAACCACATCAGCAAGATCCGCTGCCTTTTCCATTGCAGCGATAGTCGACTCTAAAGTATCTTCAACTCGCCCTAAATCAATAAGCTTAAAACCTAACTGTGTTACCAAGCCATTTAGCACATAACGGTTTGAATTATAAATTTTACCTGCTTGCGGAGCTTGACCTGGTTCTAGCAACTCATCGCCTGTTGTAAACGTTGCTATAGTTAAAGGTTTATAAACTTTAACCTCTCCAAAACCCACTGAAGAAATTAAACCCAATTCTTGTGCGCGCAGTTTTTGTCCAGGCTTAAGGATAGTAGCCCCTTTAGCAATGTCTTCACCAACCATTCTAATATTTTGTTTGGCTTTTGTTTTGGTTGCATTAATACGGATTTTATTTTCACCTACTTGTTCCGTCTCTTCCTGCATAATCACCATATTGGCACCTTCAGGGATAGGAGCTCCAGTAAAAATTCTTGCAACTGTTCCCGTTTTTAACGGTGCTGGAGTACTACCTGCTGGTATACGCTGACTGACCTCAAACGTAATAATATGCTCTAAATCAAAGCCATGTAATGCATAGCCATCCATCATACTGTTGTTATGTGGTGGGACATTAACAGGTGATTTAATTGGTTCAGCTAAAATACGCCCAAAAGCATTGGCAATAGGAATAATTTCAGTTTGTTCGGTGGTAACGGCTTTTGTTAGAAGATAATGCAGTGCTTCATCAAAGGTTTTCATATTCTATTCTCAAAATTGTCAACAGGCAGGTATTGTAGGTTTAAAGCTTATTGGTAATGCAATGGTTGTGGTAATAAACAAAACAGAAGATAAACGGCTAAATAACGGTGTTAAATAAAACAAAAATTTATGGTTTTACCCATCGATTTTCAGCTTCTTTATCACTCACTCTTGCATCCACCCAACGCTCATCACCACCTGGTAAAGTTTCTTTTTTCCAAAATGGCGCATTGGTTTTAAGGTAATCCATAATAAAGTGTGATGCGTAAAAGGCATTTTCTCTATGGCGACTGGAGACAGCAACCAATACAATTTGGTCAGTTGGGTTCATTTTACCAATTCTGTGAATAATTAAACTCGACTCTAACTGCCAACGCTCATGAGCTTCTAAACGTATTTTTTCTAAGGCCTTTTCAGTCATACCTGGATAATGTTCTAATTCAAGTACACTAACCTCATCACCTTCATTAATATCTCTAACCGTACCCACAAAACTGACTACAGCACCAATATTTTTATGGCCTGCACGTAGAGCTGCAATTTCAGTCGTTAGATCAAAATCTTCTTTTTGTATTTTTATAAATGGAAATGCATTCACAGAAATTTAACCACCTGTAACGGGAGGAAAAAAGGCCACTTCATCACCAGCCTTAATTGAAGTTTCTCTTTGTGCAATATCATGATTCACTGCAATCTGTAAATTTTGATTATGCAGTAAAGCTTGCTGCCAGTTTTCACCACGCGCTGAAAGGTCTTCTATTAAAGCACCTACGGTACTGTAATCGGCTTTAATTTGCTCATCAGCCTTGCCTAACATTTCTCTAAAACTTGCAAAATATAATACGTTTACCATTTTTCTATCCTATACAAATTAGCGTTATCTATGTGTTCGTTAAAGTTAACCGCCAAGTTGAACCATTTGTCTAAATTCAATATTGTGTACATTTTCATTAAAAAAGTGCTTTTCAGGCTTTTTAAGCATAGCATCAATAATAATTTGCTCTAACTGTTCGTCTGTTACACCCTCGCGAAGAGGCGTTCTTAAATCAACAGAATCTTCTTGGCCTAAACATAATGCCAAAACACCCTTAGCCGTTAAACGTACACGGTTACAAGTTTCACAAAAATGCTGCGATACCGCTGAAATAACCCCTATTTTGGTATTGGTTCCGGCAATTAAAAAATTACGGGATGGCCCATCATGCGTTTTACCCGTAGAGGGAATTAAATCTGTTCCAACGTGTTTTTTAACACGTGCTAAAATTTTTTCTGCCGGATAATGCTGATCCATCATGCTTACACCAGCTGGGCCTATTGGCATGGTTTCAATAAAACGAACTTCTACGTCTTTTTGTAAACCGTAATCGACCATCGCTTCAATTTCGTCATCATTGGTCCCTTTCATCACGACCATATTGAATTTGACTGGTTTCATTCCAATTTCAAGAGCTTTATCAACACCTGCAAGCACTTTAACTAAATCGCCACCACGTGTAATTTTATGAAAACGATCCACCTTCAAAGAGTCAATTGAGATATTACAACGTGTAATACCCGCTTTATGAAGCGCATCAGCTTCACGCCCTAAATGATGAGCGTTAGTTGATAGAGCAATCTCTTCAAGCCCATCATATTGACTGATTTGTTCTACTAAACTAGAAAGGTTTTTGCGTACCAGTGGCTCGCCACCAGTTAAGCGTACCTTGGCAACCCCTAATTTAACAAAGGCTTTAATAATACGTGCTAATTCATCATATGAAAGATACTCTGTATGGGTACCGTCAGGATGAACCCCTTGTTCAGGCATACAGTAACCACAACGGTAATTACATTTATCCGTTACTGAAACTCGAAGGTATTCAATTTTTCTATTAAATGGATCAATTAATTCTTTACGCATAGTATCTTTCTTGTTGTAACAAGCCCTTTGTTTTCCCTATAAACTTCAAAAGTAGTCAGAAGTATTTCAATTAGCGATATAGCCAAGAAGGGATAACGCATTTTACACGTAATACATATTAGAATTCAATGATTTGTTATTAAAATTATTACTCGCTGGTATTAATTATCCTAATCAAATTAAGTACATATCGCTTTTTGCCGCTTAATTTCACTGAACATGACCTAATTCAAATATATTATTTACTCTATCCTTAGAAAGTATGAATATCCAAAGGGCATACCAGGCCTGGTAAATTTTGAGTTAATGAAAAAAACGGGGGTCTGATACCATTATTTTTGTAAGGTATTTAGAAAGTCATCTATCAGCTTTTTTCTTAACTCAAAATTCATTCCTTTATGCGCACTAAGTAAGTTTTTTAATGGTGATAATACCCCGCCATCAAGTCCATTTGTGGTGGTTGGGATTTGAAGCCGTTTGCGTTTTTGATAAGTAAATATAAATGCTATATTTGTTTTCAAACTTCGATAAGCGGACCTTACTCTGCGATGTTTATAACTCCATCGATTTGAATGCTCATGAAATGTTTTTTCTTTTAAAAATGCTTCGTGTTTTGAAAACCATTCTTCCAACATTTCTTTAAATAAATCTTCGTCAACATATTGAATATATCCAGCGATTTCTTTTAAATCTTTTGCAGGCATTAGCTTGGGATTTTTTGTTAAATAACGTGTAATAGTCGCTTGTATGTGGAATAAACATAATTGAACAGGAATTCCTTCAAACGCTTGAATTAAGCCTCTTCGTCCATCCAGTACGACACCATTTATATTGAATCCTTGATCCTCTAATTCTTGTTTTAAAACGATGTAATCTTGAATTGTTTCTGTTTGAATATAACGCCAGCAGAGTACCTTAGATGTGATGGCATCTTTAAACACAAGTACGCCAAACTTATCGATGCGTTTACCAAAAAAAGTAGCATCTGCAATGAGGATGATGTCACTTGGAATTGCGGTTGCTTTTGTTGGGGTATATTGTGAAATCCATGACCGAATAGTGGGGATGCTTACTTTGTATTTATCGGCTAAACATTGAAGTGTCTGTCTTTGATAGAAGTATTCCTTAAAGACTTTATCGATGTGTTTTTTAGGCTTTCGTTTGAGCTGGAATTTTGATTGGCAGACGTGACAAAAGTAACGCTGGATACCGTTACGCTTGCCTGCCTTTTTGGTTCTATTTGAGGTGCATTTAGGGCATTTTTTCGCAAACTTTTAAAACTCATTTTAAAACTTTACCTAAAAACCCTTTATTTTAAACAGGTTACATCTAAAAACAGACCCCTATTTTTTTCATTAACTCTAAATTTTAATTCTGTCAACTTTTCTTTAGACATAAAAAAACCCGCGATTACCTAAGTAATCGCGGGTTTTAAATGCTTATTTAAGCACGATGAAATGTCGATTAGTGCCGTAAGTTCAAAGCAGAATTTAGAAGCTGACACATGTCAGTAACTAGATTCTAACGCAGAAATTGCGGTGCTAAGCGACCTTTCAGCCGCTTAAAATTACATTCCAGCGTGACCAACACCTGGAGGATCTTCATGCATACGTTGTGGAACGTTATACTGAGGAGTTCCGTCAGGAAGTTTACGCGCTTGACGATATTTATGAATATCACCTTTACCGTTACCAACTTCAGCGTCAGGACAGTTTGTCATGCAGCGTTCGTTGTGTACAACAGGACGGTGATCACAGAAGAAGTTACCTTGGTTCTTCATGTACTTATTCATTTTCATAAGCACTTCAGAGTTGAAGAAAGTATCATCTTCTAACTCAGTACCTTCGTCATCCATTGGAACATAGTTAGATTGTAAGATATAACCAACCATACCCATGTATCCAGCGTCACCGATAAACGGAGCATTTGGAGTCCAGAAAGGCATTGTACGACGAATGTAGTCAAACAAAGTCGTTGCATAAGGCCAGTAGTTACCTACAGTCTTCATAGGAGCAGGATCTGTGTAACTAGATGTAATTAAGTTTTCATCAACCGCTAGTGGTAGATAACCTTTGGCACCTTCACCAAACTCACCGTGACACATAGCACAGAATTGAACGTAAACCTTACCACCTTCTTCTACAGTCATACCAACTTTAGGATCAGGAAGACCGTTACCGTCACCATCAACCATGATATTCCATTTAGCTAAAGCTTCTTCTGCAATTGGCTTACCAAATCCTTTGGCAACAAATTTAGAATCGTCATAGAAGTTTTTGTGAGCAGCTTCATGAACATCGACAAATGCCGCAGGAATTTTACACTGAGCATTACCATGGTTACCACCATCGATACTGTCGTCAACTTCAAAAGAATATGGGTTAGCAGGATCTAACTTACCTTCAAGACCTTCACGACCGTAAGTAGCTTCTTTACCAAGAATGGCTTCGATAACTTTAGAATCTAAATATTTACCGTCAGCATCTTCAATAATTTGCTTATAGTTTGCGGCATATTTGCCATTAATTTTCTCGCCAGACGCCGAGTTGCTGTCTGAGTTTCCAGACATAGCAAGAACAGAACCTGAGAATAATGCTGTAACAGTAGCTACAACCAACGTTTTTTTAGTACTGAACATTTTCTACTAAGCCTCCGCTTTGACCATTTTCCCATGCGTGTACACGCCATGTAACCATAGCTGTACGGTGATAAACGTTGTTCGTACCTTCTAGTGCACGCATTTGCGGCATAGCAGGCTGAACATAACCCGTTTCATCAGTAACACGACTCATTAGGAACGCTTCAGAACCATCCCAATCCCATTCAAGCTCAAAACGAGTCCAAGCTTTGTCTAGAACAACAGATGTGAAATGTGCTTCTTTCCAGTTTTTACCACCGTCAACAGAGATGTCAACGTGAGCAACTTTACCGCGACCTGACCAAGCTAAACCACGTAGATAGTATTTACCTGGGCCTTGCATTTTAAAGTCTGGTGATGGATATGTAATTACTGAGTTAGCTTCCATGTACCATGAGAAACGCTGTGCAGTTCCATCAGGCATAAGTTCAGTATATTTAGAAGTCTCTTCACGGTGCTGTAAAGGAACATCATGAACTTGTACACGACGTAGGTATTTAACCCACATGTTTGCTTCACAACCAGGTACAACCAAACGAATTGGGTAACCTTGTTCACGACGAAGTGCTTCACCGTTTTGTGCGTAAGCTACGTAACAGTCATCCATTGCCATATCAAGAGGAATAGAACGTGACATACCAGATGCATCAGCACCTTCAGGAATAATCCACTTACCTTCTGGTTTGATACCCGCTTCTTTCAATAGGTCAGATAGAAGTACACCAGTGTATTCAACACAAGACATCATACCGTGAGTCCACTGAACAGAGTTCAACTGAACACCTTTCCACTCTAATGCACCGTTAGCAGGACATTCGATAAAGTGAATACGTGATACTGATGGGAAACGCTTAAGGTCTTCCATAGTAAAGATTAATGGCTGTTCAACAAGACCATGAATAACTAAACGATGCTCTTCAGGATCGATTGTTGGTACACCACCGTGGTAACGTTCAAAGTGAAGACCGTTAGGAGTGATAATACCATTTAGACTTTGAATAGGAGTCATAGTAATCGAAGCCATAGAGTCTGGTGTTAACCATTCTAAAGTACGACGTTGAACTTCTTTTTCAAAAGGAGAAGGCATACCATATGGGTATTTACGAACACCAAAACCAAGTGACTTACGAGCCGCTCCGTCTTGTAATACCTCTGTAATTTCTTTCTCACCAGCATAAGGGGCTACTGCTTTTTTAGCATCATAACCAGCACCTTCTGCTGCACTAGCTGCTTTAGTGAACATCACTCCACCAGCTACAGCCGCACTACCTTTTAAAAAGGCACGACGACCTTGGTTGCGACTTTCTTCAGTCTGAACTGCAACCTTTTCTACGATTTGATCTGTCATTTATTGCTCCTTGATGGCCCTACTAAACAGTAACACCCCAGATTCAAGAGTTTAAATTATCCAAATAGCCTGATTGCCAATTAGTTGAATATACCAACCAGGGCTAATACAGTTATTGCTAACTCGGTATAATAAATTTTAAAACCGCGCACTGCAAGCCTAAACAACACAAAAATTAGGATTCTCTTATATAAATTTTTTATAAGGGACACGCCTGATATCTATGAAGTCTCTTTTACAGTACTAAATACACACTATATAGTGGGTAAATCTTTTCTTGAACATATTGGGCCCATTTTTGGGACTTCAATATCTTCAGCCACTTGACTTAAAAATTGTTGTAATTCATCAATTGAAAGTACGGATAATATTTTATTCATTATCTCTGGATGAATAGCAACGGTTGTATATTGTCCGCTACTGAGTTGAACCTGCACACCACAAGCATCAGCAATTGCTCCAGCACCATCATTACCTTCTACTTGTGCGGCTTGTTCACCAAACAACATCTCACCATACTCATCTTCTATTTTTTCTGTCAAATCGTCATCTAAATTACCCGCTATTTTGATGGTAAATGAATCATCATCGGTATGAGTAACATCTTGATCAAATTCTGTTTTTACCCCCAAGCCTTCACAGTAGGTTTGAAAACGTTTTGCTAAGATTTCATCAAAAAACATATACTCCATCAAATCTTCCACAATTCTGCTCCTTTATTTTTAACGCTGTGACGAGTATCATTCGATACAGTTTATAACCATTCTCGCTGATTCTATTTATCTGACACTATTTAAAGAGGTAACTATTATGATTGATCGCCAATTCCCCATTACCCGAATGCGTCGCATGCGTAAAGATGAGTTTTCTCGTCGTTTAATGCGTGAAAACGTATTGACAACCAATGACTTAATTTTGCCTATGTTCGTTATTGAAGGCCACAACAGCCGCGAACCTGTAAAATCGATGCCAGGAGTTGAGCGACTGAGTATAGACCTTTTGGTTGCAGAAGCCAAAGAGATTTATGCTTTAGGGATTCCCATGATTGCCCTTTTTCCTGTTACACCTACTGAAGTAAAAACATTGACTGCTGAAGAAGCTTATAACCCAGAAGGCTTGGCACAAAGAGCAGTACGTGCGGTAAAAGCAGCTTGTCCAGAACTTGGCATTATGACGGATGTGGCTTTAGACCCCTTTACCACACATGGTCAGGACGGCATTATTGATGAAAACGGTTATGTGCTAAATGATGACACGGTTGATGCCTTAATGCAGCAAGCTCTATCGCATGCCGAAGCGGGAGCTGACGTAATTGGGCCATCAGATATGATGGATGGTCGTATTGTAGAAATTCGTGAATTACTAGAAGATCATGGATACATTAATACCCGTATTATGGCTTATTCTGCCAAATACGCTTCTTCTTTTTATGGCCCATTCCGTGACGCGGTCGGTTCATCGGGTAACTTAGGTTCTGGAAATAAATACACCTATCAAATGGATCCGGCAAACCGTAACGAAGCTCTGCACGAAGTCTCTTTAGACTTAAATGAAGGTGCAGACATGGTCATGGTTAAACCAGGCATTCCGTATTTAGATATTGTGCGTGACATTAAAAATGAATTTAAAGTGCCAACCTATGTGTATCACGTCAGTGGTGAATACGCCATGTTAAAAGCCGCTACTCAAAACGGTTGGCTTGATGAGAAACCCGTAGTTTTAGAAACCTTATTAAGTTGTAAACGCGCTGGTGCAGATGGCATTTTGACCTACTACGCTAAGTTAGTTGCTATTTGGTTAAATGAAGCGAAATAAGCTCAAATTAGCATAAATTAAGGTCAAAATAAGGGAATAAGGTTTAAAACTATGACAGATAAATATGCCGTTGTGGGTAATCCTATTGCACACTCAAAATCGCCAATAATTCATCGTTTATTTGCTGAACAAACGCAGCAAGATTTGGTTTATGAGGCGATTTTAATCGATTCAGAAGAAACCACATTTGAATGGACAATGGCAGATTTAAAAAACCGTGGCTACAAAGGTATCAATATCACTGTGCCTTTTAAACTTGATGCTTTTGAATATGCCGATGAACTTACCGAAAGAGCCAAAACCGCTCACGCAGTAAATACCTTTGACTTTACAAGTGAAGGCAAAACCCTAGGCGATAACACCGATGGTATTGGCTTAGTAAATGACATTGAAATCAACGGAAAATGCGCATTTAAAGACAAACGCGTGTTAATTTTAGGTGCTGGTGGCGCTGTTCAAGGCATTTTAGAACCGCTTTTGGCAAAATTACCAGGCCTGGTACATATTGCCAATCGTACAGAGAAAAGAGCACAAGTGCTTGGCGATCGTTTTGAAGCGTCTACACCTATTACAGCAAGTGGTTGGGAAGATATTCCTGCACAACCTTTTGATATTATTATTAACGGAACCTCAGCCAGTTTAGAAGGCAAGTTACCGCCTATTACCACGGATGTGGTTGGTGAAAATAGTTTGGTATATGACATGATGTACGGCGCAAAACCAACCGTATTTATGGACTGGGCTAAACAAGCTCAACCAACTTGTCAAACCATGGACGGTTTAGGCATGCTGGTAGGCCAAGCGGCCGAGGCATTTTACATTTGGCGAGGGGTAAAACCAGAAACGGCGAGTATTATTCAATATGTTAGAGATAGCCTTGCTTAAAACCCTTTCTTAAAACAATTTACCAGGCCTGGTATTTTCAACTTTATCAGGCCAGGTTATTTCGTATTATTGTCTGCAATATTTGCTTTAACTTTATTAAAGCTGCCAACCAACTGCAATACTTACCACACCCAAAACTACCAACCAAAAAGCGGAATAACGTCCAGCTTTTGGCTCTGACCACACCAATGCATAAGTGGCTTTAAGCAAATTATTTGAACCTGCTGCAATTAAAATCGCCCCCGCAACCACGTTCGTTTGCACATTAAAATGACCATTTAAAATAGACAAAACAAACGGGTCAATATCGGTAAAACCAACCAAAGCAGAAAAATACCGCACCCCTGTATCGCCATAGTTATTCATAACAAATTCTGTCACCACAGCCATTAACACAAATAAGCCAGCAAAAATAAAGGCCACTTTGAGCTCTAATGGATTTTGTACACTGCTTGTATCCACGCTTTTATGTTCACCATTACGTTTTTCTACCTGAATATAAATAAACGCCAGAACAAATGCAAAAACACTTAGCCCCGCCATAAACGGCAAAAGCTCCATTGCAACATCCCACATAAATAGAGCGGCAATAATCCACAGTCGAATATACATTAAACCCGTGGCCGATATAATGGCGCCTGTCATTTTGTAACTTAGCCTAGGGTAGTCATTCGACTTTTTTGCCAAAACAACGGTTGTCGCCGTTGAAGAATAAATCCCACCTAAAACGCCCGTAATCAACAGCCCTTGATCTTTTACAAAGAACTTTTGTGAGACATATCCCAAATAAGAAACAGACGATACCACAACCACCGCTAACCAAATTTTAAACGGTGAAACAGGAATCCAGTGATTAATATTCTCTTGGGGTAATAATGGCAATATAACAACGCTTAACAACACAAGTTTAGCTAAAGTATTTAGCTCTTCATTTGATACTTTTTCTGCCCAATCTGCTAACAGCTGTTTTGAATTTAATAACAAAACAATCACCACAAAAACCGCAGAGGCCAGCCACAGAGGTTGTGTCATCACTAGCGGTGCATAACTATAGGTTAGCGCCCAGACTAAAAAGGTTAATAGACTGCTATTTTGTGCTTTTAACCTTTGCCAATACAACAAAGAAAACAGTACGGACAAGGCCGCAAATCCAAGTAAATAAAGCCACTCATTCACCAAGTAAAACACACTGCCCATTAATCCCGTTAAGGTCATGGTTCTTACTGTACCCAAAAAGAGCTCTTGAGTAGCGGCATGAAATTTGTATTGGTAACCTTTTAACTCTGAGCCCGTTAAGAAACTAAATAATAATATTAAAACTAACTGTGCCCAAAGCTCATGCTGCAGTGTAATCATAGTGTGTCCATAAAGAATAAGACCTTAATTTAAATACCGTTCAATGAATAACAAAAATGCCATTATTCATCACATTTATAATCATTTTTTAACTTTACATAGTGCTGAGCTGAATATTTAAAAAAGGCGATCTCTTTTTCCGTTAATGGGCGAACTTGTTTTACGGGTGACCCCACATAAAGATAACCACTTTCTAACACTTTTCCAGGCGGGACTAGGCTGTTAGCCCCCACCAAAACATGACTTTGCACAACAGCATTATCTAGTACTACTGACCCCATACCTATTAAACATTCGTCTTCAAGAACACAGCCATGCAAAACCACATTATGGCCAACAGTCACGTCTTTACCCACAATGCACTTTGATCCTTTTGATGTCTCACTTTCATGCGTGGTATGTACAACCGTACCATCTTGAATATTTGAGCGATTACCAATCGTAATATCGTTCACATCACCGCGTAATGTCGCATTTGGCCATACACTGACCTCTTCACCCAATACACATTTACCAATCACAACGGCACTCTCATCAACCCAAGCCGTTTGCGCAACTTTTGGAATGAATGACTTATATTTTCTAATCGCCATGCTCGTATTCTCCATTAATATCTAATATAAGATCTTGTTACGATTATATCTTAATCGCTTATTTTTCCAGACCAAAAACATTCTATTCTGAACTCGGTAACTTAACGAGTTAAACATCTATTTTGTGCCATTAGCTACATAAAAAAACCAATACAGATAAATAAACACCTTTCTCTTTTAAATAAAAAGCCCAATAAAAATAGCACCTTTTATACACTTAAATACTTGATTTAAAACAGGTTGTAATACAATAACTTAAAGTTACGTAATTATACACAGTTTTATTAATTACGGAGTTTGCTAAACTTTAAAAATTCAATTTCTATTAAGATGAGTTCTATTCAAATGACAAAGCCAAGCTTATTACAGCCTAAAAAGTCAAACCAGGAGTTCGTCAATCGTCGCCGTGAAGAGCGACTACCTGCACACCTACCCTCAATTTTGATTAAAAAAGGTCATACAATTTACACCACAATTATCAACCTTTCATCTAGCGGTATTGGTTTTTTATCTGCTGTTCCCATAAATACAGATGAACAAGTCGAAATTAATTTTGAACGCAAATCCATGAACACCATGGTACCCGTTAACTTAAAAATAAATGTACAGTCTTGTAGAGAAGTAGATTTTGAATACTATATTGGTGGCAGTATTTACAAACAATCTTTAGAGTACAAAAAGTTTTTTGAAACGGTTAAACAACCTACAGAATCAATTTAGACTTTAAATCACGCGTGAGTTTACATCACAATCTTACCTTTATATTTACCAGGCCTGGTAAATCTGTATCTTGATTTTTTTGTACAAAAAAAGGCCGTTTACACAAGATAAACGACCTTTGTTTTTCTATTAAGTTGTATAACTTACGTTAAAGACTTAACGCATGGTTACTAACTCTTCTGAGCTTGATGGGTGTATTGCAATGGTGGCATCTAAATCCGCTTTAGTGGCTCCCATTTGTACTGCAACAGCAAACCCTTGCAACATCTCATCTGCACCATCACCTACAATGTGAATACCAACGACCTTTTCGTCTTCACCAGCAACCACTAATTTTAAAGCCGTTTTAATCTGGTGTTTAGTAAACGCATAACGCATTGGCGTAAAGCTAGAAACATAAACTTTAACGTTATCGTGACCGTATTCTTTTCTTGCATCATGCTCGGCCAAACCTACCGTTCCAACAGGAGGGTGAGAGAAAATAACCGTTGGCACTGAACTTAAATCTAACGTTAAGTCAGGCTTATTATTATATAAACGCTCAGCCAAGTAACGACCTGCACGAATAGCAACCGGTGTTAATTGAGGTTGGCCTGTTACATCACCAATGGCATAAATATTATCTACCGCTGTTTTATGATATTCATCAACATCAATAAACCCTTTACCATTGGCTGATAAACCTGCATTTTCTAAAGCTAATGGCTCAATTAAGGTTGTACGACCTACCGCCCAAACAACTTGATCAAAGCCTTCAATCTTTTGACCATCTGTACTGTAAATGGTTAAGGTACCATCTGCTGCACGTTCAAGCTTTTTAACCGCAAAGTGATACTCTTTAGTAATACCACTTTCTAGCATCGCATCGGTTAATGTTTCTCGAATCATATCGTCAAAACCACGTAAAACTAAATCTTTACGGCTAATCAATGTGGTATCCGTACCCAATGCTTGAAAGACACCAGCCAATTCAACAGCAATATAACCACTGCCCACAACAGCAACTTTTTTAGGCTGTTCCGTTAAGGCAAAAAAGCCGTCAGAAGTCAGACCTAAATCGGCATTTTCTGTTTCTTGAGGAATCAATGGCGTACCGCCTGGGGCAATCACAATCGTTTCTGCGGTATAGGTTTTGCCATCCACAGAAACGGTATTTTTATCAACCAAGCTCCCCCAGCCAGTTAAAACATCCACACCTTTATCAGACATATAGCCACCATACCAATTGGTGATATTGCTAATGTATTGTTCACGTTTTTCAACAAGCGTTGCCCAATCAAAGCCTTTTTGCTCAACATCAAAACCAAAGTCTGGAGCGTCACGCAGCGCTTCGGCAATATGAGCGCCAAACCACATTACTTTTTTAGGTACACAACCAATATTTACACAAGTGCCACCTATTTTTTTGGCTTCTACAACTGCACATTTTTTACCGTATTCCGCTGCACGCTCTACAATTGACAATCCGCCACTTCCGGCACCAATTGCAATTACATCATAATCAAAACTCATGGTTAATCCTTTGCTCTTAATTGAGACTTAAATCAATATATTTGGTACTAAATACCAATAAAAAAAGCCGATAGCGAAGAACAGTATCGGCTCTTTAAAATAATCATTACAAATTATTCTAGCTTAATATTTACCAGGCCTGGTAAATATTAAATTGTGTTAAAACAAGTAATTTACAATACCTTACTTAGCTAAATACACTTCTAGATCATCTGAACCACCAATGTATTCACCTTCAATAAATATTTGTGGCACTGTGCTTGCCTGAGCAATCGCGCGTAAAGTTTTAGAACTTGGCCCGTGATTAGAAATCGTAATTTCTTCATAAGAAATACCGTTTTCTTTCAAACTTGCTTTCGCTTTCTTACAGAAAGGGCAACCAGGTTTAGTAAAAATCGTCGCAACGCGTGGTGGCTTAGCTTCTGGGTTAATATAGGCTAGCATAGTATCAGCATCTGACACTTCAAACGGGTCGCCGTCTACTTCTGGTTCAATAAACATTTTATCAACTACGCCGTCTTTAACGACCATTGAATAACGCCATGAACGCATACCAAAACCAATGTCTGTTTTGTCTACTAACATCCCCATGCCATCAGAAAACTCGCCGTTTCCATCAGGAATAAGAATCACGTTATCGGCTTCTTGATCTTCTGCCCATGCATTCATTACAAACGTATCATTCACTGACATACAAACAATACTATCAACACCGTTTTCTTTAAATACAGCGGCTAGCTCGTTAAAACGTGGTAAGTGGCTTGATGAACACGTAGGGGTAAAAGCACCGGGAAGCGAAAATACAGCAACTGTTTTACCTGCAAATAAGTCATCAGTCGTAACATTTACCCATTCATCGTTTTGACGAGTGCGAAATGTGACTGCTGGAACTTTTTGACCTTCTTTATTTACTAATGCCATTCTTCTTCTCCTTAAGTTAAACACCATACGTGCTCTAAAATTGCTTTAAATTGTTTTTTTATAATATATTTTGTTAACGAGTTATCTCGAAAACTTGAACCCAGTTTACCGAATAACCCTTGTTTTATAAAGTTAATTATATTTACCAGTTCGATAGTTTTTAACTATCACAAAAAACCGTGCTTATAACTAGGGGCTTTATAAGGGCTTTAATGAGGGTTTTATACAAATCAAGTCTATATTTTTTTAGAAAAAATATTAAACCATAAATTTATTGCAAAGTTGAACCTTGAAGTGAACGCATAAAAGGCTCTAAAGCATCTTTTTCTTGAGCATATTTCATTAACAACCCTAACACGGCTTGATCTTCATGCGAAGAGGCTATTCTTGCAGCTAACTGAAACTCTCTATCCACCACACTGCCTTTAAAGCCATCCAACTCAAGCAATGCGGCAACTAACCCTACATTTTGCAACAAGCAAGCCGCTTGTAGAGCTTTTACAGGTTCTCCTGCAGCATCTTTAGCAACTTCTAATTGTGGTGAAACAAAATACTCTTGCATTAACACCATGCCCATCCAATAGTTCATCTCTGGTTCAGCTTCACTTTCTAAAGCATGCATAAACATTTCTTTAGGGTCTGTATTATGTTTTTGCACTAACGTTTTCACAATTTTAGTAAAAGAGTCGCGGTTTTTTTCATCTAAATTTAGTAAATTCATTTTAACGTTCAACTTTTGTTTCTCAGAGCTTTTTTCTAGCCGTCTATTTGCATATTTTTTTTGCAAATTATACACCAAACCCTCTTTCGCTATTTTGCTTTGTTTACACTACCTTAGCTTGTCAATTACGTGAATTTATTCAATAAACACCACCCAAATCGTTGTGCTTTTGTTTTATATAGGTTTACTATTCAAACGATGCCTTTATAAAGACCATCAAAAAAAATCTGCGGTTATCCATTTTTTCTGTATTAACCATTTATTAACAATAACTACTCTATACTTAACTAAACTATGACTTTCAGGTCAGGAAACATGCCGTTAAAAATATTATTAGTAGAAGACAATTTAGACTTAGCCAATACCTTAATTGACTTTTTGGAGCTTGAATCGATTATTTGCGACCACGCATTTAATGGCAAAATTGGTCAACAATTAGCTTTAATAAATCAATACGATGTCATTCTTCTAGATATAAACCTACCTGGCATGAATGGTTTAGATGTCTGCCAATCACTTAGATTAGGCGGTATAGAAACGCCCATTTTAATGCTCACTGCACTTGACGGGCTTTCGGACAAACTCACTGGATTTGAAAAAGGTGCCGACGATTATCTAATTAAACCGTTTGAGGTATTAGAGCTGATTGCAAGAGTGAGAGTTTTAGCCAAGCGACGCAGTGGCGCAACCCAAAAACTTACCATTGGTGCTTTAGAAATGGATTTAACAAGCCATCAAGTATCCATGAAATCCCAAGTTTTAAAAATTTCTCCAACAGGATGGCTTATTTTAGAAAAATTGATGCGTGCTAGCCCGCAAGCGGTTTCAAAACAAGAATTAATAAGGGCCGTTTGGGGAGAAGAATCACCACCAACAGACAACCTTAAGGTTCACATTCATCATTTACGTAAAGAAATTGACCAAAGGTCCACCTTGCCAATGATTCAAACGGTAGCAGGTTATGGTTTTTTAATTCAAACGCCTCAAGAGACAAACACATGAAGTTTAGTGCCAGTTTAAAATTTTACTTTATCGGCATAATGGTCATTATAGGTTCGACCCTATTACTAGGCTACTTTGTATTAGGTCACCATCTTTTTATGCAAGGCTTGGATACCGCCATGCTTAGCAATATGCAAAAAGCGGTAGAAGCTTATCAAAAAGATGTCACTCTTCATAAACAACAATGGTCTTTAAATAATGAATTTGTAATTGAAAAAAAATGGACTGACTTGCCTCAAAACTATCAACAGATTTTTAAAAAACCCGAAGAAACAAACACACTTTATAAAATAAAAGTCACCCCAAAAAACGAATCGCGCCCTACCGAAATCTATTTTATGGTGCATGTTGATTACCCAGACCTTCCAAAGGTATATGTTGGTCGTAAAATTGAGCTTTCTCATGCACCAAGACTGGGTATAGATTATGCCGACCGTTCTAGAACAATTTTAAACTTAATACTGGCTTTTTTAGCTGTCGCTCTTGTGGTTCTGCTGTTTTTTATTTTAAAAGGCATTGGCCGTCCAATTGAAGAACTGGGTTCATGGGCCAAAAAATTAGATGCCAATTCCCTTAAAAAGCCAGCACCGTCTTTTCGTTATAAGGAACTTAATCAACTGGCTGAATTAATACAAAATGGTTTAAACAGTACCCTTACCAGCATAGAAAGAGAAGAAAAGTTTTTAAAACACGCCAGTCATGAACTGCGCACGCCCATTGCCGTTATTCGTAATAATGTTGAACTATTACAACGTTTAAACCCAAATCCCTCTCAATCTGAGCAAGCGGTGCTAAACCGTTTGTACCGTGCCGGTTTGACCATGACGGATTTAACCAACACCTTATTATGGATGAGCCATGAAAGAGATCACGAAATTCCACAAAGCCAATTTAGACTTGATCTTCTCATTACCGACCTAAATGAATCTTTGGCTTATTTACTGACCAACAAAGAAATAACAGTTCATTTAAATGTTAATGAATTTGAAATCAATTCGGCTCAAATACCTTGCCAAATCATTATCAACAATCTATTACGAAATGCCTATGAACACAGCTGGTCGGGTGAAATTTCTATTGAACAGCACAACAATCAATTAACCATTAAAAATCCAATTGACCCTCTAAGTTCTGAAAACAAACTTGGCTTTGGATTAGGCACCGCTTTAGTAAAACAACTTTGTGACCAATTTAATTGGCAACTCTCATTTATAAAAACAAATAACCAACATTTTGTTCGTGTTATTTTTGATTCAACCTCCTCAATTTCTAACAGGCCTGGTAAACAGGATGGAAAAAACCATGTTTAAACGACTTATTCTTCTTACAGCACTTGGCTTACCTTTTGTCGGTCTAGCTTCATTAACAGGTTGTAGTAGCCCAACTAGAGAAGCGCCTGCTACTCAAGATATACCTCTCCAATGGGATGCCCAAACAAACCAACAAAATCAGGGAACGAAAGCGGCCGCCGCTCAAAACACCACCGAATGGTGGTTAAGCTTAAATGACCCTGTTCTTAATGATTTAATTGAGCAGGCTTTAAAAGCAAACCCCGATTTATTAAGTGCGCTTTCTAGTATTAAAGAAGCACGTGCCTACCGCATTCAACAAGAAGGTGCTTTATATCCAAGTCTAAGCATTGGCGGCAATGGCAGCCGAACCTACAGCAATAGAACAGATATTACCAGCGACAACTTTTCGCTTGGTTTAGAAGCGTCTTGGGAGCCCGATATTTTTGGGCAAAACTCAAAAACATACAGTTCATACCAGGCCTTAGAAAAAGCCTCACAAATGGATTATGCCGATATTGCCATTAGCTTAAGTACCGAAGTGGCCAATACCTATATTGCTTTGAGAAATGCCCAAGCACAAAAAAAACTCACCGAAGAAACCTTAGCCAGCTGGCAAGAAACCATTGAATTAACAGGTTGGCAAGCTAAAGCGGGGTTAGTAAGTGATTTGGACGTGGTGCAAGCTCATCGCAGTTATGAACAAACCAAATCGACCATTCCAGGTTTTGAAACCACGATTCAGCAATCTCAATATGAGCTAGCTTTGCTATTGGGCAAAACTCCCACAATTTTACAATCAACATTACAAAATCCTGGGGTCTTACCAAAAATTCCAAATATTACCGAGATTCCCATTCCTGCTAATGTGCTATTGCAACGACCTGATGTTAAAGCCGATGAAATGCGTGTAGTTTCCGCTATGGCCTTAACGGACTCGGCTAAAGCCAATCAACTACCAGGGTTTACGCTGAGCGGTAACATTGGTTTAGATGGCAATACCTTATCCAAACTCTTTTCAATTGACTCTTGGGTAAGTGGTTTAAGTTTAGGCATTGTGCAAACTTTATTTGACCATGGCCAACTACAAGCTCAAGTAGACATTCAACATGAACAAGAAGTTCAAGCGATTTTAACGCTACGATCAACCATTTTAAGTGCATTAAAAGAAACTCAAGTGGCTTTAACCAATGTTCAACTTAATCAAAAAACATTGGAATCACTTAATAAAGCGCTGCAAGCCTCAGAAGAAGAAGTTAAGTTATCCACCCTGCTTTATCAGTCTGGTCAGGCTGATTTCTTTACCGTATTAACGGCACAAAGAACGCTGCTTTCTTTGCGTCAACAATATTTAACAGCCGAAACAACCTCCCTAAACAATATCACCACCTTAACTCAATCTATTATGGGCGGTTGGGCAATACAACAATCACAACAAACGCTTGATAAATCAAGCCAAAAATCAAACAATGAATCAGACGTTAGTTCAGATAAAGCTAACACACAACAAGGAATGCAAAAATGAGTCAAACACCCGAATCCTTAAAAGAACAACTTGGGCTTGATGTTAAACCTAAACGTTCATCATTGATCATTAAAATTGTAGCGTTTGTTATTCTCTTTACCCTACTGGCTTGGGGAGTGACAACCTTTTTTCCTAAACAAGATTTAGCACCTATTTATAAAATGGGCAATGTTTCACGTGGAGACATTAGAGCAACAGTGTCAACCACCGGTACCATTCAGCCAACCAATGAGGTAGATGTGGGGAGTGAGCTTTCCGGAACCGTTGATGAGGTACTGGTTGATTACAATAGCCCTGTTAAAAAAGGCCAGTTATTGGCGCATTTAAATACCGATACACTTAAAGCCCAAGTGCTACAAACCCGAGCAGCTTTAAAAGTGGCTAAAGCGGGCGTACTTGAAGCCGAAGCATCTTTACAAGAAGCTAAAGCAGAATATGAAAGGTTGGTAGAAGTTCGCAAACTTTCTGGCGGTAAACTGCCTTCAAAAGCGGACTTTATTTCAGCCAATGCCGCCAATGAACGTGCACGTGCTGCTAAAACCACAGCAGAGGCACAAGTAGAGCAAGCGCAAGCTAACTTAGACCAAGACTTAACTGATTTAGCTAAAGCCAATATCGTGTCTCCGATTAATGGCGTTGTGCTTGAACGCTCTATTGAACCTGGGCAAACCGTTGCCGCAACCATGTCTGCACCCGTTTTATTTACGCTTGCCGAAGACTTAACCAAAATGGAACTTGAGGCCGATGTGGATGAGGCCGATGTAGGCCAAGTTGCTGCTGGACAAAACGCCACTTTTACCGTTGACGCTTATCCTAATCAAGAGTTTCCAGCAACCATTAAACAAGTGCGTTATGGCTCTGAAACCACCGATGGCGTAGTAACGTATACCTCTTTACTTGAAGTCTCTAACAAAGATTTAAAACTTCGCCCAGGCATGACTGCTACGGCAAATATATTAGTTAAAGAGAAAAAGGACGTTTTAAAAATTCCATTGGGCGCTTTACGCTTTACACCAGAACTGATTGGCAAAGCCAAAGAAAGTAAAAGTTTTCTGGATTCACTTACCTTTCGTCGCCCATCCAATAAAAGTGAAATCATTAAAACCGATGTTGAACCTGGTTATAAAAGAGTATGGCATTTAGTCAACGGTAAACCTGAACCTATAAAAATTAAAGTCGGTGATTCTGATGGTGGCTTAATTGAAGTGACCGAAGGTGACTTAAAAGAAGGTGAAGAGATTATTGTTGGCGTTGAGGTACCCACCAAATGAAGCCGTCATCAGACTTAGAACCCGTGATTGAGTTTCAACAAATCACTAAACGTTTTGGGCAAGGTGAATCTGCCTTTGACGCGTTAAAAGGGGTAAACTTTAAAATATATAACGGTGAATTTGTGGCCATTATGGGGCCAAGTGGCTCAGGTAAATCTACCGTAATGAACTTGTTAGGTTGTTTAGACACACCCACAAATGGCCACTACCTTTTTAGAGGTTTACCCATTGAAACGCTTAACCGTGATGAACGTGCTTTATTACGCCGTAACCATCTTGGTTTTGTCTTTCAAGGCTTTAATTTACTTGGACGCACTTCGGCCATTGAAAACGTTGAACTGCCCTTAATTTACCGTGGTGTACCCAGTAAACAGCGACGTTTATTGGCCGCAAAGTCATTAGAACGTGTTGGCCTAAAAGGTTGGGAAGACCACTCACCAGGGCAACTTTCTGGCGGACAACAACAACGTGTGGCCATTGCCCGTGCTTTAGTTACCGATCCACAAATCCTACTGGCCGATGAACCCACAGGTAACCTAGATACTGAACGCAGTCACGAAATTATGAAACTTCTCAGCGACCTAAACCGTGACACAGGTATTACCGTATTAATGGTGACCCATGAACCCGATATGGCTAAATACGCCAGTCGGTTAATTCACTTTGTAGATGGCAATGTAGAGACGGATGAACAACAAACAGGAGCGTTATTATGATTTGGAACGCCTTTTTACTCGCCATAAAAGAAATTCGCCGAAACCTAATGCGCTCTGCCTTAACCATGCTCGGTATTATTATTGGTGTGGCGGCGGTAATTACCATGGTCACGCTCGGTAACGGTGCCACCGCCAAAGTGACCACACAAATCTCTAGCTTAGGTAGTAACTTACTCATGGTCATGCCAGGTCAAAGAATGGGACCTGGTAGCGGTTCCTCTGGTGCAAAAATGTTTAAACTCGCCGATGCCGAAGCCATTCAAGAGCAAATCACTTCGTTAGTGGCTGTGGCACCCACAGTTAGAACCAGTATGACCGTTATTTTTGGTAATGATAACTGGTCAACCACCATAAATGGCACAAACAACGACTACTTTACCACGGGTAATTGGACCATTGCCGAAGGCCGTACATTTAATAGTACAGAGCTAAAAGTGGGTAAAACAAGTTGTATTATAGGCAGCACGATTGTTAAAGAACTTATGCCTAAAATCGAGCCACTTGGTCAAGAACTGCGTTTACAAAACTTCACCTGTAAAGTCATTGGGGTACTTAACTCTAAAGGTCAATCCATGATGGGTAATGACCAAGACGATACCATTGTTATGCCGTTAAAAACCGTTCAACGGCGTATTACAGGAAACGATGATGTAGGTATGATGCGTATTTCTGTAAAACCAAATGTGGATACTGATGTCGTTAACCGAGCTATTACCATGCTATTAAGAGATAGACGTCATCTTAGCGATAGCGAAAAAAATGACTTCTCAGTCATGGATACCACCGAAATTACTGCCGCTATGACCAGCACCACCAAAGTCATGACCATGCTACTGGGTGCCGTGGCGGCGGTAAGTTTAATTGTTGGTGGTATTGGTATTATGAATATTATGCTGGTTTCGGTGATAGAACGAACGCACGAAATTGGTATACGAATGGCCATTGGCGCCACCGAACGAGAAGTGTTATGGCAATTTTTAGTAGAAGCCGTAGCGCTTTCCACCTTGGGAGGCCTAATAGGCATTACACTCGCTATTGGCGCTTCAGCAATTGTCAGCAGTATTATGTCTATACCCTACATATTGGACTTTAGCATTATCTTTTTAGCTTTTGTGTTTTCTGCTGCGGTAGGTGTAGTATTTGGTTATTTCCCTGCAAAAAATGCTGCTCGTTTAAATCCAATTGATGCATTAAGACACGAATAAATCACACTAAATAAAAGGAGATTTACCCTCTCCTTTTATTCATTCAAAAAAACATTTTCTAGCAGGTGCACAATAAAAGTGTGCTCGCAACGAGGTCGTCTTACCGTGATGTTCTAATAATAACCGTTAGATTAGACCAATCTGTTAAACCAAATTGAGTTAATTGATAATTTATTGATAATAAGAAATTAAAGCTTAGAAGAAGTGAAACCTTATAAAAGGTACTTAGTTTTACAGACATAATCTGGAAGGTACAAATGTAAAACCAAGTACTGAAACGTGAACTTAACTTATAAAAAATCCAAAAGTTTAGGTGAGGTTCGAGAGAGGTAAAGCTTTTGGACTGAAACCAGTTTAAAACAATCGACCACCGCACATCAATAGTCAAAAATGACATGAAATTGAAGTTACCATGAACAAAGTTTATATACTTTATTAATGCTGATTTATAAAGGGAGTGTAAGCAAGGTTTTACATTATAAATAGAGATGCAACCCTTTAATGATTTCCAAGACCGTTTTTTGACCACGAAAACACAAAAGCATAAAGTCTTTTTAATCTTACCAGGCCTGCTAAATCCTAATTTATTTATTGTTTAAAATCTTCGTGACTTCCTGTCTTCGCGGTTAACTATTAAAACCTCAAACTGCCAACCCACAAGCTACGCCAGATGCCCATGCCCATTGAAAGTTGTAGCCACCTAAATGCCCTGTTACATCTAGCACTTCACCAATAAAATACAAGCCAGGTTGTTTTTTAGCTTCAAAGGTTTTGGACGATACTTCATTGGTATCTACCCCACCTAACGTTACCTCGGCTTTATCGTAACCTGCGGTATCACTTGGATAAAGTGTCCAGTTTTGAATATGCTCGGCGTATTCGGCAAGCGCTTCATCGGTTAAGTTTGAAAGTTGATTTTCAATCGGAAACCACTCTAACCAGGCCTGGCAAAATCGTTTTGGCCAATGTAAATTAAGCCATTTAGACAGACTTTCGCCCGATTGTTTAAGTTGTTTGAGCTCTTCTAAAATGACCAGGCCTGGTAAAAGATTTATATAAATGGGCTTGCCCATTTGCCAGTAATTTGAGGCCTGTAAAATGCCTGGACCACTTAACCCATTATGGGTAAATAAAATGGCTTCTTGAAATGATTGTTTACCTGCCGAAACCTTTACATCTAACGCCAAACCACTTAACCCTGCAATACGTTGCAACCATTTATCTTCAAATACCAAAGGTACCAGGCCTGGTAAAGTGGGAATAACCTTTAAGCCAAACTGTTGAGCGACTTCATAACCAAAACCTGTCGCTTTTAATTTTGGAAAAGACAGCGCGCCTGTAGCAATCACTAACTTTGGCGTACTAAATACACCCTCTGAAGTTTGGATTTGATAGGTTTCATGAACATATTCTAGCTTTATAACAGAACAATTCGTTTTTACCTCTGCTCCAGCCCAATCGGCTTCGGTACGCAAAATTTGTATTAAATCTGAAGCTCGTTCAGCACAAAATAGTTTGCCGAGTTCTCTCTGTTCAAAGACCAATCCATGACGTTCGACTAGCTCAATAAACGCACTTGAAGGATAACGAGATAATGCCGATTTTACAAAGTGTGGGTTTTGGCAAATAAAGTTGTCTGGGGAAACATCCACATTGGTAAAGTTGCATTTACCGCCCCCAGAAATACGAATTTTAGCCGCCGCTTTGGGAGCATGATCTATCACCAAAACAGACTTACCTTGATAACCTGCCGTGGCGGCACACATAAGCCCAGAAGCCCCAGCACCAATAATAATGACATCCCACTGTTGAGGGGTATTAGACATACATACTCTTTTAATTTTGATTTTTTATTTTGACCACTAAGTCACGAAGACACGAAGTTTTTAAAACAGAAAAAAACAAATAACGATTAAATCATTTTTATTTTTTAAATGCCTTTTTTCATCTTCTAACTCTTCGTGTTTTCGTGCTTCGTGCCTTCGTGGTGCATTAAAACAACTTGTTTATTTTACAAAGGTTTCCAAGCCACCTTTCTAGCATTGGCTTCTTCAATAATCACTTTATAGCCTTTTAATACATCGGCTTCTAAGCCTTCTATTCCTAAGTCGATAGTACGCGTTTCATCGGCATGAATACTGGGTAAACTAAATAACCTAAGCGTAGGAAATTCCAGTTCAAACTGTTCCATAAACTCTACCCAGTCTGATTCTTGTCCATTTTGAATTTTAATGCCTTTTTCTATGGTTGGGCTTTGATAATAGTCAGAATAATAATGATTTAAAACCCACTCCATCATCGGTTTTGCCATCATGGGGAATCCTGGCATAAAATGATGATTTTGAATTGAAAAGCCTGGTACACGATTGTAAAAATTGGGGATAATCTCCGCACCCTTTGGATATTCACCCATGTGAATACGTTGTGGATAAGCCTCTTCACCAAATTGACTTTCAATTTCTGCCACGGCTTCTGGGTGACGCTCTATGGGTAAACCTAAAGCGGCCGCTGCGCTTTGACGGGTGCGGTCGTCGGGCGTTGCGCCAATGCCACCAAAACTAAATACTGCGGTGTCGCCTGAATTATTAGCAAAACTATCTTGCAGGGTCTGGGTTAAAAAACCAGGTTCATCACCCACGATTTTTACCCAATGAACACTCAGCCCTCTGGGTTGTAACAAACTATTTGCTTGAGCAAGATGCTTGTCTTGTCTTTTGCCAGAAAGCACCTCATCGCCAATAATTAATAAGCCAACTTTTAAACTATTTTCTTGCATAGAATTGGACCCCGTTCCATTCATTGAAATCTTTGTTTATATTTAACCGTAATATCAGTCTTAGCCATAAAATGGTTTAGAATTGTCTCATATTTGCCAATTAACGGCAGACTTAACCCACAAAATTCATATATTCTTAGAGACCTTTGCACGAGTCATGGGCAAAAGAAAAATGAGCGAAAATTTTTACTACTTAAGGCCTGAAACGCAGTTAATAGCTAGCTATTGACAAGTTTTAGAACGAAAAGCAGTGAAATTTTAGCCATTTTTACTTGTTTATGATCTCGTTCAAAGGTCTCTCTTAATATGATTTTTAATACTAAAACCATTTAAAGACGTATTTTATGATGCAAAATCCACTGCCAACGGTACTTACCATTGCGGGTTCAGACAGTTCTGCGGGAGCAGGTATTCAGGCCGATTTAAAAACCATTCACGCAGTGGGTGGTTATGCCTTAACCGCCATTACCGCAATTACGGCGCAAAACAGTCAAGGTGTTCAGCAAGTTTATCCTGTTACCGCTAAACAGCTCGAAGCGCAATTAAACGCCCTGTTTGTAGACTATCAAATTAACGCCATCAAAATAGGCATGCTCGCTAATGAAGCGCTTATAAAAGTGGTGGTAGAATTTATTGCAAAAATACGGAAACAAAACCCATACATTTCTGTGATATTAGATCCAATTATACTCAGTAGTAGTGGCAAACCACTGCTAGAAGAGAAGGCAATTAACTTTTTTAGAAATAAGCTTTTACCTTTAGCAACCTTGGTTACACCTAATTTACCAGAGCTCAACAGATTGCTTAACCTGCCTACTCATAGTGAATTTATTGGCACGGCAGATGAAGTCCCAAACATATTACAACAGCTCACCCAAAACCATTGGCCTAATACCTTGCTAAAAGGAGGACACAGCGCTGAAAACCTTGCTATTGATTACTTGTTTAGTATGCCTGCTGATTCCACGACTACCGAAACGTTTGCTTACCCTGCACAACGTATTAACACGCAAAACACACATGGTACGGGATGCACCTTATCATCAGCAATTGCCACTCAATTGGCCTTTAACCGTCCATTAGTTGAGGCTGTAAAACTGGCTAAAAACTATTTACAGAATGCCTTAAGTACCGCTGATTACGCACAGCCGCACTACCAGTACAATCACAGTTCTCACGATGCAAATTCATTTAACAACAGACACGGTGGTTTAAACCATTTTGGACAAAAAGCCATTAGTATTTTGGACGAAGAAGAGTAGTTCAAAAGAGTACAAAAGTGAAAACCGCACTTACTTTAGAAAAATAAGCTAAGAGAAAAGTGGTTGAGATTGTAGTAATAAATAGTCAAAAAAAAGGGACTGAAGTTACCCGAACAATAAACGTTTTAATAAAGAGCGGTTATAAGAAATTACTCGCTGTTTTTAAATCTCTTCTGTTAACTTAGCCATTGCCAAACAATGGCTAACGTTCTCTGCAGATGCAAATACAACGAGCTTATTCGGCAACTTTATCTTTAATCTCTTCTCGGGTAGGCTCAGTACTGTCACTAACAACATCAATTGCATCTTGCACATGATCACCCGTTTCAGAAAGTTTTTCTACCGCGGTTTGGCTTGAGTCTAAAAGGTTAACGGCAATATCTCTACTACCAAACCAATCAAACATAATCGCAGCGGCGACTAAGATAATAATCCAAATTAAAATGCTGATTTTTCCAAATAAGTTCATAATTTATTCCTGCATAATTCTTGTTTAATCGTTTTTATTCAAAATAATTAGTGTTTAATGGTGTTTATTAAAAACTCTTTTAGCTGTTTTGTCGCCATATTTGCAAGCTGCTGCATACCTTTTGCTTGCGCTATCTCTTGGGTGCTGCCTTGTTCTAATATTTCATTTTTAACTTCAATAATTGGCATTTCAAACGTATTTAATAACGACAGTTCCCCAAAAAACTTCCATTGATTTTCACTCTCTTGACCTGCTAGTTTTAAGTCATAATCTAAAATAAAATCAGGTGGTCTAGCCGAAAATTCAATACCATTGTTAGCCATCGCTTTCATAAGATCTTGTTCAAATTCTCTACGTTGGCGCACTAAAGGTTTCATATTAAATATCAAACCATTGGCTAAACGAGCAATACGCTTATCTAACAAAACAGATAATCGGCTCCCCCTTAGTCTAGGAACTTTCATATTGTGATTTTTTAAATATTGCTCAATAAATTTACGTTCTTCAATATTCACTAAGGCTGGCATTAAATGTTGTAACTGTACAAATCGTGTACTGGATTCACTGACACGAACATATTTAAAGATTCCTTTATCCAAGGTCTGTAAACGGGTAATAAGCTTACTAGGTTCTGCAAGTACGTCTAATTGGGGTAATACCAATTCTTTTTGTACTGCCACCCTTAAATTTTTATTAAAAACACCTATAGGTTCTGGCAATTGCTGCGCCACTTTTTGCCAGGTGCTTTGGCTTATAACTTCACTCGCCAAAGCGGTATTAAAAAAAGCCTGAGCTCCAAATACAACACTTAAGAATACACCCAGGATAATTTTATAAAATTGGTTTTTAGCCAAAAAATAATCCATATTTCTGCTTTTTTTATAATAATAAGTTATCAAATTATTGCTGGTTAACACCCAGTCTCCTTTAGGCCAATTTTGCAGGCAGGTAATTTCAAATAACATTTTTAATGATTTCATCACCTACATTCAAGGCATATCATACCTTATTGCTTGATTTTATAACGATTAAAGCAACTTTAGATTCCTATAAATACGGGTTTTAGCGATTAAATTTCTTTAAAAAATGGGCGTTTATTTATTCACGTTTAATTTTATCCATTTTTTTCATTAACTCGCGAATTTAGATTTATCTCTCAAAATCTATAAAACCCTGCATTTAGAGCAAGTTATCTTACGCTTTTTAGTAAAAATAAACGAATATCAATCGTTTACCATTCACAAAATTTGCATTTACGTTTATTGAGTTTGCTGTTTTTTTCCACTTCGCCAAGCTCGAATCTTAAATCGTGCTGAATGACTTGCTTGATATAGAGACAAAGGCTGCGGTAAGGCACTGCCTACAATATCGGCCATAATCGTTTCGGCCGCCAAAAATACAGACATTAATCCACGTGGGCCATGGCCATTAGAAACATATAATCCCTGTTGATATTGTTGATGTTTATATCGGTAAACAGCGTGTGTATGTGATTGGCTAAAGTAGGCTTCTTGCATCCACTGCGGATTAGCAACCGCGCCAATAATAGGTAAATGGTCTGGCGTTGTTGGCCTAAAAGCAATGCGCCCAGTTAATTCTTTAGCCGTCACATTTAACCAATTTGGCAACGCTTTTCGTGTCATCTCTATATTATATTGATGCGCTTCTTCACTCAGTATTGTGCTCATATCTGGCGCTTCAAAAGTCGCACCGGTTACCGCTAACCCATTGCCACAAGCGGTTGAATAACCTTCATGTGTCACCGCAATATTGAGTTGTTGCTTTTGTTGATTGGCTTGCAAATGGCTTACCTGCCCTTTAACGGGACGAATTGGCAAACCAAGCTGTTTATTTAAATGACTGTCTAAAATGCCTGTTGCTACCACCACAATATCGGTATCAAATGTTTGCTCTTGTGTTGTGACTTGCCAGGTTAAATCGGTTGATTGTGTTACGGTTTTTACCTGTTGAGAGCATAAAACATTTACATTGTCATAATCAAAACACCGTTGTATTACCGCTTTTGGGTAAAGCCAGCCTCCTTGAGGAAACAAAACGCCACTTGCCGAAACATCGGTGCCAACTAACTCGCTAGCCTGTTGTTGGCTAAGAGGTTGTATAAAATCATTTGGCAAACCCACTCGTTCAAAGGCTTCTTGTATTCTTTGCGAGCTGGTTTGACTAACATTTAACTGTACCAGGCCTGCTAAATTGCCTAAATCTGCAAATATTTGACCTGACTTAACCTGTTTTTGATTGGTTTGCATTGCTTGCTGATTAAACCAAGGTTTTACCGCGCGTAACGTTGCCTCAAAACCTTGTAAATACCATTGGCTACGCAAGTTCCAATCGGCGGTAATTAAAGGATGCACTGCACCCGCTAAATTACCTGAAGCTTGGGTGGCAATCTCATTTTCACTTTCTAAAACGGTCACTTGCCAACCTGCTTGAGCCAGTTGATTAGCCATAGCACCACCCGCCAAACCTGCACCAATTACCACGGCTTTACCGGGTTTTGAGTTTTTAGTTTTTATAGGTTCTGGTCGGCTAAACCATGGTGCTTTTAAACTGAACGGCCGCTGCTGACTTAATTGCCCAAAACAAATTTCGCGTTTTTTGCCAAACCCGCTGGCTTTTTTTACCTCAAAACCGTGTTTTTCAAGTGCCCGTCTAACATCACCAGCGGCGGTAAATGTGGCAAATGTGGTTTGTAAATGACTTAAACGTGCCATCTGTTGATACAAACCTGCTTGCCACATATCAGGGTTTTTGGCTGGGGCAAAGCCGTCTAAAAACCACGCATCTACTTTGGCATTATCACTTGCATCACATTCTGGTAACCCTTTTAATACATCACCAAACCACAAGGTTAAACGTACTCTATTATCAAACAACCATACATCATGCCAGCCAGGGAGTAATAATGGATAAGCTTCTTGCAATGCTTTGGCCATTTTTACCAGGCCTGGTAGTGTTTGTAATACTAAATGCGTTTTAATTAAATCGTTAATATGCAGTGGATATTTTTCAAATGAAATAAAGTGTAATACGGCAGTTTCTGGCGCATTGGTTAACCATAATTCACACGCCATTAAAAAATTTAACCCCGAACCAAACCCCGTTTCGGCAATACGAAAAGTGCTATTACTGGCTAATTCTGCAAATCGTTTTGGTAATTGATTTGGCAAAATAAAAGTATGTTCAACTTCTTGCATCCCACCATCAGTAGAAAAGTAAAAATCGTCAAACTGTGCTGATTTTGGAACCGCTTCATCTGTCCAATTAACTTGTGCTAAAGTAAGGGTATGAGGGGGTTTGTTAATAGAAGACATAAATAGGCAAATTCAACTCGGATTAAAATTAAAATGACAATAACCCCCTCTTTGGGGTTAACACCAATAAATACCGCTATTATACGCAACACAGGAGAGCCTTATGAAAGAAGATGATTTGACTCATCAAGCCAATTCTACTGCCGATTTTTGGAAAGAAAAGCTCACCACAGAACAATATGAAATCTGCCGATGTGGCGGAACAGAACCTGCTTTTACAGGTAAATATTGGGATTTAAAAACACCAGGTATATACTCTTGTGCTTGTTGCAAAGCACCGCTATTTTCTTCAGCTGAAAAATATGATTCAGGTTCTGGTTGGCCAAGTTTTTGGCAACCTGTCAATAAAGAATCGGTACTAGAACGCATTGATCAAACTCATGGAATGACGAGAACAGAGGTATTATGCGCCGCCTGTCATAGCCATTTAGGCCATGTATTTACCGATGGTCCACAACCAACAGGTTTACGTTTTTGCATTAACTCGACCAGCTTAGAGTTTCAAGAAACATAAATTCTTGTTTTATCTGCATAAATTACTATAAACTTACCAGGCTTGGCATTTTCTACTGCATCTAAGCCACCATAGTAAAAGGTAAAATTACAGATAGCGAATATCTAGCAACTAACTGCCACTATTTTAACGTTTTTAAACAGGTCATTCATGTTGGACTTACTCTCTTTGAGAAAACAATTAGCCCAAAAGCAACATCGCCAACTGGTCATTTTAAGCGGAGCAAAGTCTTGGCAAAAAGAACAGCTAACAGGGTTGTACCAAGATGATGAAACGGTTTTTTGGGTAAGCAGTTCTTTAACAGAGCATAGAGACGAGCCACAAACACTTACCGATTTTAGTTGTGAAAATATTGAAGCTAAACGTTTGCCTTATTATTTAGGTCAAGAAATTGCTGGTGCAATTATTGATGTAAAACAAGGATTAAGTGCCGATACTTTAGGTATTGTAGCTGGCATGATTCAGGCTGGCGGTTTACTCATTTTGCTTACCCCTGCGGTAACAGAATGGCAAACCCTTATTAATCCTGAAAATAGTCGTTTTTTAAATACGCCATATCAGCTTAAAGATGCCAAATCTGGCTTTACTCAACATCTTATTCAATGCTGGCAACATAGCCCTATTGTATGGTTAGAAGAAGTTGAATCGTTTGACAAAACAAATAACGATTTAATTACCGAGCCTCTCACACAGCCAAACACCCCACTTATTTTACCCACTGACGATCAAAAACAAGCGTTAACCGCAATAAATAGTGTGGCATTTGGTCACCGTAAACGTCCGTTAGTTATTACGGCTGACCGTGGTCGAGGCAAAAGCAGTGTCTTAGGCTTGGCGGCAATTGATTGTTTGTTAAAAGGTAAAAGACACATTGTCATTACCGCCAGTCGTTTAGATCAAGCAAAAGCCTCTTTTGACCTTGCCTTTGCAACCGTTGAAAACTTAATTGAAAAAAACGAGCCTTTAGAGATTTTAAGCCACAAGTCAGGCTTGCTCATTTTTTGCCATCAAAAAGAGATTAAAACCGTTGAATTTATGGCACCAGATGCCTTGATTTTGCACCCAACTAGCGCAGATATTTTAATGGTGGATGAAGCCGCGCATTTACCAACGCCAGTTTTAACAGAAATACTTAAACGCCACCATAGAATTGTTTTTGCCACTACGCTACATGGCTACGAAGGATCGGGCAGAGGTTTTGAATTACGTTTTAAAAAACATCTTAATCAACAAACGCCTGATTGGAAAAATTTAACCTTAACACAACCCATTCGTTGGTCAGAAAATGATCCGTTAGAAAATGCCATTAACCAATCGTTGTTGTTAGACTTAAACATCACTAAATTAAATGAATCCCACCTTAATCAACTTCAAACCAATCAAATTCATTATCAACATATTACTGCTCAACAACTATTGCGTAACCCAGGCCTGTTAAAAACACTGTTTGGTTTATTGGTTCAGGCGCACTATCAAACCAGTCCAAATGATTTACAACAGTTGTTAAATGCACCCAATGTTCATATTGTTGTTGCCTGTACACAAGAAAACCCACCCACCGATATTCCCACCATTATTTTGGGTGCCGTACTTTGTGTTGAAGAAGGAAAAATAAGCCCTTTAAGTGGTCGAGTTCATGGGCATTTAGTACCGCAGTTACTGACCAAACATTACGCTCAAAATGATTTTTTAATGCTTTCTGCTCTAAGAGTTATGCGCATTGCTGTGCATCCACAATGTTTGAGAATGGGCATTGGTAAAACATTAATTCATCAAGTAGAGCAACTTGCTAGCCAAAAACGATTTGATTATTTATGCAGTAGTTTTGGTTCAAGTGATGAGTTATTACCCTTTTGGTTTGGGCAAAACTTTTGGCCATTGCACGTAGGTGTAAAACGCGATAAATCTAGTGGAACGCATAATATCGTAGTTGCCAAACCGATTACAGCAATGGCTAGACAAGCCTTATCGTTGGTGCAGTGTCGTTTTCAAGAGCAATTTCCACATCTCTTATTAGAATCTTTACCCTATTTACCCGCCACGCAAATTTGGCCGATTATTCAAACGTTTAGATTTAAACAACATCATTATGGCTATACCAAAGCCTTGCAAGATTACCAAAGTGGTTTACGGCCTTATGAATCAATTAGTAATAAACTTTGGCAATGGAGCTTAGAATCGGCTTTGCAAATTAAGCACAGCTCTATTAGTGAACAAGCGATTTGGTGTGATAAGGTTATTAAAAAACAAAGCTGGCAAGATGTCGCGCATAGTCACCATTTAGCAGGCCGTAATGGTGTTGAAGAACAGCTTAAAAACTGCATTAAAAAGTGGTTGATATAAAACTGACTTAGCGATGAAGACACATAGTTGTTAAATAAACATCGTAATTCACGCTTAATAAGAGAACTTTTTCTAAAAAATGAGAGATTATCAGCTCAAGCCCGATAATGACGAAGTGCGTGGTAAATGAGATTGTATTTTTAGATTAAAAATATGAATTTACCAGGCCTGGTAAATTTCATCAGCAACGGCTATTTTCGAAATTAACCACAAAGTCACAATGATTTTGAAATAACAGCATAAATCACGGTTTTACCAGGCCTGGTATACCTAGTGAAACCTAAAAATTGTGTGCCGTGGGTAAACCCTATTTCTAGCATTAAACCCACTTTACTCATTTTTATTTTAGTATTTAAAAATGGCTAAATTAAGAATCAAAAACCACCGTTTTATTGCCGTGAATTAATACCCTGTCTTCTAAGTGATAACGTAAACCACGCGCTAATACGGTTTTTTCTACATCACGACCTAAACGCTTCATATCATCAATCGTTTGTGAATGGCTAATACGAATAACATCTTGTTCAATAATTGGCCCTTCATCTAAATCTTGAGTAACGTAATGACAAGTGGCACCAATTAATTTAACACCGCGTTGATTGGCTTGATGATAAGGCTTAGCTCCCACAAAAGAAGGCAAGAAACTGTGGTGAATATTAATCACTTGGCCAGCGTAATCAGAGCACATTTGTGGCGGTAAAATTTGCATATAACGTGCAAGTACAATCATATCTGCATCATATTTTTTAGCCAAGGCTTCTGTTTCTGCAAACGCTTTTGGTTTGGTATCTGGCGTAACAGGAACATGATGAAACGGCACTTTGTACCATTCAACCATTGAGCGTAAATCGTCGTGATTAGCAATAACACAAACCACTTCACCAGGTAATTCACCTTCATGCCAACGGTGTAGCAAATCTGCTAAACAATGCGATTCCTTTGATGCAAATAGAGCTATTTTTTTAGGATTTTCAGAATCCGAAACATACCATTCCATTTCAAACCCTTTGGCAATGGCTTCAAATCCTTTTTCAAATTCCGCTAATGAGGTAGATAACGAACTGGCCAAAATTTCATGACGCATAAAGAACCAACCATTTGTTGAGTCTGTATGGTGGTTAGCTTCAATAATTGAGCCGCCTTGCGCTGCGATATAATCGGCAACTTTGGCAACTATCCCAACTTGGTCAGGACAAGAAATAACTAATCGATAAACATGGCTCATAACAGTTTGTGTTCCTTAGAATATATATTTGGACGTTGGTACAAGATTTTACAATCAAAAATCATATAAATTAAGACCTTTGCACTAGTCAAGCCACGGTTAAAAATGGCTAAAATTAGTTTATAAAAATAATGATGTTCATAATACCAAACTCTAAAAATAAAAAGTATCTATCTATAAGAGGCTTAAGCATAATAAAATTCGCGATATATCCAATATTTAAGCGCATTCTCTTAAGTTTAGAGCCATAAATTCGTTATAATTTATGTCATTAATACAACTTGAGTTGTCGTTTAAGCCACATCAGAATTTATCGCTTAATTATTCACCATTCATTGCAATACCGGAGCTCTTCATTATTATGAAAATCGTTTCATTCAACACCAATAGCGTACGTTTACGCTTACATCAATTACAAGCTTTAACAGATCAAATTGCACCAGACATTATTGGTTTACAAGAAACAAAAGTTCAAGACCATGAATTTCCGATTGAAGCGATTGACGAGATGGGATATAACGCCATTTTTATGGGTCAAAAAACCCATTACGGTGTTGCCCTGCTATACAGAAAAGGGATTGAACTGATTGATTCTCAACTGGGCTGGAAAACCGATGATGAAACGGCTCAAAAACGTATGGTAATTGGTGACTTTAAACTAGAGAATGGTGAAACGGTAAAAGTAATTAATGGGTATTTTCCACAAGGCGAAAGCCGTGACCATCCCGTTAAATTTCCAGCTAAAGAGAAATTTTATCAAGACCTAATGGCGTATTTAGAAGACGACTGCGACCCGAGTCAGCAGATAGCGGTCATTGGTGATTTTAATATTTCACCTACCGATTTAGATATTGGTATTGGCGAACCTAACCGTAAACGTTGGTTACGAGATGGCAAAACCAGCTTTTTACCCGAAGAACGTGAATGGTGGCAAACCCTTTTAAACTGGGGATTAATAGATACATTTAGAACCGTTAACCCTGAAGTTAATGACGTTTTTAGCTGGTTTGATTATCGTTCAAAAGGTTTTGATAGAGAACCGCGTCGTGGCTTGAGAATTGATACCGTTTTAGCAACGCCTTCTTTAAATGCCAAGGCGGTTGCCAGTGAAGTCGCTTATGACGTACGAGGAATGGAAAAACCATCTGACCATGCTCCTATTTGGACTGAATTTAAATTTTAAAAAATACTCTTGGAAACCCTAATGTCTTCTGATGAAAACATCACTCATATTTTAAAAGTGGTACAAGCCAATAAATTGGCCACACAAATTATTCAACTCTTACTCAAACCAGAACAGCCTATTAAATATACCGCTGGCGATTACATTATGCTGGGATTTGATACTGAAGAGCTTAAACCGTTTTCTATTGCTGATGCACCGCGAGACGATGGGTTAATCGAATGCCATATTCGTAAACAACCTGATAACGACTGGATAAGTAAACTATTTGAAACAAAAGCGGGTGATAATTTAGTTATGCAAGGACCAAAAGCACAAATGAGTTTACAGCCTGCGCATGAAGCCATCATTTTTGTAGCTGGCGGAACGGGATTTGCCCCAATGCGTGCTTTATTAAACGAATCTTTACGCCAAAATATTGTAGTACCCATTACCTTTTATTGGGGTGCACGCTGTGTAGAAGAGCTTTATTTACACACATGGATGATTGATCTTGCTCAAAAACATCCTCATATTGAATATGTTCCTGTTATTTCTGACGACTTTACAAATTGGCAAGGTGAAACAGGCCTAGTTCATAACGCCGTTATTCACGATCACCCTAATTTAGAAAATCACACTTTATATATGTGTGGACCTTGGCCAATGATTCAAACCGCTAAAGAAGCATTTTTAGCCGCGCATTTAAATGAAAATCATTTAGTTTATTAACTAAAAAGTACCGATTTATGGGAATGTGACAATAGTATTAAGAATAGTCTAATACCCTTATTAATTTATTGATTACCGATATGTGAATACAGCTCTTTTCGTAGTCTATAATGCAGTTGTGAATAAACTAAAAGATAATCATGGCTAAAGTAAACTTTAAACAATATACCTTTAAATCTGTACTGCTAAACCAGCTATTTATTGCGATTGCGGTGGCTTTTGCAATCAGTTTACCGCTTACAGGTATACCCGCTTATTTTGCGTTAAATCATACAATTAACTCAGACATAGAAAATCTTGAAAAAGAGAGCTATGACTCGGTTAATGAACATTTAAATACCGGTTGGCAACCTTATAATGTTGATAAAGTGTATCAAGAATTGCGCGAAAGAATACCTGGCGCCGCCTTATTCTTGCAAAAAGCACCTCAATTTTTAGACCCCGAAGAAGATGATGTCGTTGATCCATCAACCCCGACAACTGCAACCTTTAAACGCCTGATTGAAGACGTTCAAAAAAATGAACGTATCATTGTTGAAACAAACATTGTAAACGGCACCATTAATGCCGCTATTCCCATTAAGTTTCAAAGCCAATGTTTAGTTTGCCACTCTCAAGAAGTTAAAACAGGCGAAATCTACGCCGGCGCTTTAGCTGGAACCATGGTGCTACAAGTACCTATGTCTATTAACCAGGTTTCTGCCGCCTCAATCATTGTTTTCTTTGCCATATTTTTATTAATCTTTATTGTGGTTGCTACCATCATTACCAATAAATTAGTACAAACGAATTTACTTGTACCATTAGGTCGCTTAAATGACCGTGTACGACGTTTGCGCTTAAGTAGTCACGAACAACATATTGACTGGGAAAGAACGCCTCAACAAATGATTGAAGTTGATCAAATTGATCAAAGTATATCTGCACATATACAGACAATACACGGTATATACGACAAACTTGATGCCTTGGTTGTGACAGAACACCAAACAGGTTTGTTTCATAAAGAACGTTTTAACGAAGTGATGAAATATGAACTATTTAGAAGCCATCGTTATCAACACCCATTTTCGTTGCTGCTTATTAAATTGGTTAATGTTAAAGTTTTAAATTCAACAGCCAAAAATATTGAAATGGAAGACCCTGGTTCAAAATATATGGTATTTGGCCAAATAATACATAACGATACCCGTGAAACCGATATGGCCTTCCGTTTAGAAGAACAAATCTTTGCCATTGTTGCTCCAGAAACGGACGAAGAAGGTATTCAACGTGTTAAAGAGGATATCTATCACCGTTTAATAAATAGTGACATTCCAGATCATGCTAAGAACTCAATAGTGCGACCTGAATATGAATTTACTATTCAACTAGGAAGCGTTACTTGCAATGGCTCTGACAGTGAGATTACCGCCAAAGAATTACTAAAATCCGCTGTTGCTTCAATGCGCAGTGCAGAAGAGCAAACTGGTCGTTACCCACCGTTACCAACAAGTTCTGAATCTTAAAAACACGCTATTCAGCAAGTTTTTACCCTACAAACCCGCATAACTTTGTTATAGCGGGTTTTTTATTATCTGCAATCAGCAAACACCTCCTAAACCGACACAATAGTTTTACCAGGCCTGGTAAATTACCTAAAACAAGATACCAATAAGCTTAAGGAAGAAAATGCGCACTCTATGGCTTAACCAAAGAATTTTTGTTTGGCAATGGAGAGATTATCTGGTCAAACCCGATAATGACGAACTTAGTTGTTAATAACGAGATGGATTGTTAATGACAAGATGATTTATTCAAGATGGAATTATTATTAGTGAGTGTGTATTGTAGATTTAAAAACCAATTTACCAGGCCTGGTAAATTACCTAAAACAGCATGCCTACAAACTTAGAGAAACAGCCTAATAAAAAAGAAAACGCACGCTGTCATCTTCTGTCTTAAGCATGGAATCTTTGTTTGGCAACGGAGAGATTATCGGGTCAAGCCCGATAATGACATCTTGATTGTTAATAATGAAATTGAATGTGATAGATGAGGTAGATTTTTAAGCTTAAAATTATTTATTTTCTAATTGTAAAATAGCTTCTTTGTAGGTTAATGCGGCTTGATTGTCTTTACCTTCCGCTTCATAACATTGTGCTAAAGCATGAAAGGTTTCAATTTGCGGGTTTAAAGCCAAACTTTGTTTTAAATAACTTTGGCCCATCCCCCATAATTGGCTACTACAAGCAAGTCTACCCAGTGTCAGCAATAAAATAGGATTTTCATCCCCTTTGATATGGGTTCGCCATTTTTCTGCAATTTTTAAACGTTCAAAAGCTGGCCCTAATGTTAAACGCCCATATTGATAAACTAATCGGTCGTTCCATTGTCTTTTAATTGCTCTTTCTAGCAAGCTTTGTAAGGCAACTTCTTGCCCCCAGCCTATTCGTTGTTCAACATATTCAGAGAGCAGAGTTGGATCGAATTGTTGCTTTTTAGTCAATGAAGCCCAAAGGTTATTTAGCTCATCTTCATTACTTGCTGATGCGAGTTTACCAGCCCAATAACTTTGCTCTAGTTCACTGTATTCAACTACACCTAAAGCACGTGATTTCTTTAAATCTGGCAGTATATCAGCCAGCGTTTGCCAATAACCTAGCTTACGTAAAGCCGTTGCATATTCAGCTAGTATGGTTGGGTTTTTAGGCTGTTGCTCATGCAGTGCCTGCAAAATAACCAGCGCCATTTCTGGCTTGTGTTCTGATAATAAGCGCGCCTCAACCAAACCAATGGTAATGTATTCATCAGGGTATAAATCTCTTGCTTGATCCAAATATAAATCACGTCGATCATAGGCTTGTTGGTTATGCGCCATTTTGGCCGCACTCAAATAATGAACCAAACCTGCTTCACTATTTTTTGCACTTTTAATAAGCTGTTTTTCCGCTTTATGCCAATCACCATATTCAAGGGCAATCATCCCTTTAGCCATTGCCGTTTCTGCTTTGCTGTATTGACGCATTTTACGATGACGTCGCCAAAAAAGAGGTAGATTCCAAATATTGATAATAAGGCGAATCACACCATAAGCCAGAATAAAAGCAATGAGTACGGTGGCAAATAAAAAGCTAACACTCGTTTCTATTACATAGTCTTGCCAAACCATCGAAACCTGACCATTATCATTCAATAGCAAGGTAGCTAGCGAGGTAGCCAGTAAAAAAAGAATCGCTAAGACGACAATTAATCTCATATATTTTGTAGCTCTTTCATTTGATTAGTGCTCAATCGTTTCATCTAAGTTTATAATCGATAAATTCTGTTTACGTGGAAACTGAATACGTAAAAAAGGTTCTAACAGCAAATTAAATTCCGTTGCTTCTTGGCTGTAATGTCTTTTTATAAAGGCTTTTATATCCGCAGTCGCTTGCTTCACTGTCTGCAGTGATTGAGTTTGCATACCCCAATCTAGTCTGTCCACCAATAAGCTTAAACGCTGCTGTAAAACATCATTTTCTAATAAGTCATCAACTTGAGTAACCGCTCCATCTTCCGTTCGTTTTTTAACGGTAAACATTTCACTAAATTTTGATAGTAATCCGTTAATGCTTGTTGATGAGTCCTGCTCGGCCGTTTTAACAACGCTATTACCATTTTTTATTTTTTTAGCGGTCAGTTTAGCAATCACATCTTTAAGCTCAGTGGTTTGTGGCAATGGATTGCGTAATTGGTCCTCTTTAACTTGTTTTAAATAACCTAAATCTTGACCAATTAAACGGGCTAATTGGGTTGTGTATTTAAAGTCACTTAAACTTACCGCTTGCTCAAGAGCCAAAAGTTGTTGTTGGGTTTCATCTGCACGACCATTTAAAATCCACTGGGTATTTACTTCAACAATCCATTGTTGAATTTGCAAACTATCTAATGGCATATCAAGTTTTAATACATTCGGTTTTTTGCTTAAAACTTGCTGTTCGGTCTTAAAATTAAATAATTCTTTTAATTTATCGCTCACATTTGCCATTTGGCTTTGGAGTTTTGCATCGAGTTCTTTTAAAGCTTTTTCTTGTTCTGCTGATGATGGAAGGCTTTTTTGAGCGTTATCTGCAAGTTGATTAATTTCAGCCAAAGCTTTATTTGCTTGTTTAGCCGCTGCTCCCGTTAGTGAAGACATTTCTTTATGCAACACATCAATTTGCTGCTGAATTTTTTGTTCAAACACACTGCTATCTGTTGTTGAACTCTCATTATTTACAGCCAAGTTTTGTGTTGCAGCATTGACTTGCTCTGTAATCATTTTCTGCATATTGGCTTGTTGTTTTTCCATATGATTATTGAGGTCAAGATTATCTTCTTTTAGCTGATTAATCTCGGACTGTAAATCGTTAATTTTTTGAATTTGCCAATCGTTATTGGGTCGTGTAACAAATAGAACAACAATCACAATAATAAACATCAGTAGCCACAACAAAGTACTACGGTATTTTGAAAAAAAACTTGGTTTTTTCATCGACTTGTCTTTTGTATTTGACACATCATCTCCATTTGAAACCGAAGCAATAGGCTCATCGTTAATAAAGTTGGTGGTTTCTTTATTCATATCGGCAGGCATTTCCAAATTAACCGATTCTTCTGGTGAATGTTCTTGGGCTTTTTCTTGAGAAAAAGACTGTCCGCGTAAGATTTTTTCATCAATACTGCCAGAAATAACCTCACCATCAACAATACGATGTTCTACATTGGGTTTTATGCGTTTAGACATATTTTCACCTAAAACTCTCTTTTATGTTGCCGTTATTATGTTTATATTATGGTAATGAGTATAAATACTTTTACAAAAAACGTTAAATAGGCCTTTTCGCCTAGATTTTATCTAGCTTTTATTCATTTTTTTCTATTATGGCATGGATAGCGTGTGCAATACCTTGATTACTTTGTATTTGAACAACTTGAATTGGAGTTAAACAACCTGTTAGCCTTATTTGTTCTGCAATTCGCTGGCTCATAACAACCAGGCCTGCTAATTTGCTTAATAACTGATTCAATTTGTCTTTATCAATATCACCCGTTTCTATATTACGCTTTTGATTTAACGGGTTGCTCTTTTGTAGCCCCTGCAATAAGTTTTGCCAGCCTTCTAAACTGCTTATTAATACAATAGGGGTTTTTGATGCCAAAAATATTTGCCATTGTTCTGTACAAAATTCTATTTGCTTTCGTTGGTAAATATTTATCTCAACAACCTTAGCGCCTCGTTCTGCCAAGGTTTGTTTTAATAATTTTCTGCCACCCAAACCTTTAATTAAGGCGATTTTTTCACCTTTTACATTTTGCATTTCAGCGTGTGCTAAAAAGTGTTCGCTATCAAACTGGGTTTGCGAAAGGGTTTGAATATTTAAGTCAAACTCTTCCCCTTTTTGTTTAGTGGCTTTGCCAATGGCATATAATTTACCGCTAAAACAAGGAGGTTGTATTTCTGTTTTTAGCTTGCCGTGTTGCTTTGCATTTTCTGCATGAAACCAACCTTCAACGGCATTAGCACTGGTAAAGATTACCTTATCAAAATGCGGTATATTGGCCAACTGAGTTTGCGTAGGTTTAAGCCAATCAATATATATGGTTGGGCATTCAAATACTTGCCCACCCATATCCATTACTATTTGATTTAATGGCTGTGCCTGATGTGCTGGGCGTGTATTTAAGAAGCTAAACGGTTTCACTTAAAGACTCTTTTTTTCAGGTCTCTTAATAAATACCCTTTAAGAAGTTTAGCCTTTGTGATGAGCGTCATTGGCATACACTTCATCTAAAATGGCTTTTGCACCTTGATCTAATAATTTTTCACCTAACTCAGTACCTAATTGTTTGGCGTCCTTGGCTAACCCACTAATACTCGCTTTTAATATTTCTGAACCGTCTAAAGCCCCAACTAAACCGCGCATACTCAATTGATCACCGTCTAATTCCGCATAGACACCAATAGGTACTTGGCAACCACCTTCTAAACGATGATTCATAGCGCGTTCAGCAATTGTACGAATTTCTGTATCTTTATGGTTTAGCACTTTAATAATATCTAATGTTTCTTTATCTTTTTCAAAAAACTCAATCCCTAAAGTACCTTGAGTTACGGCTGGCAAACATACCTCTGGCGAAATTTCATGACGAATACGTTCATTGAGTTTTAAACGCATTAAGCCAGATGTTGCTAAAACAATGGCATCATATTCACCTGCATCAAGTTTACCTAAACGTGTACCAACATTACCGCGTAAGTCACGGACATCTAAATCGGGTCTAATTGATAACAACTGTGCTTTACGACGTAAACTAGAGGTACCTAAAATCGCTCCTTGCGGTAAAGATTCAAAAGTTTCGTAGTTATTTGAAACAAACGCATCGGTTGGAGCATGTCGTTCTAAAATTGCACCTAAAGCAAACCCTTCTGGTAGCTCCATTGGCACATCTTTCATTGAGTGCACGGCAATATCGGCATCGCCATCCATCATGCGATCTTCTAACTCTTTAGTAAAAAGTCCTTTACCTCCAATCTTGGCTAAAGGCACATCTAAAATTTTATCGCCTTTAGTCACCATTGGTAATAATATGACTTCTAAACCTGGATGAACTTTTTCTAGTTCAGCTTTAACAAATTCAGCTTGCCACATGGCTAAAGGACTTTTACGAGTAGCGATTCTTAAGGTTTTTTTCATAGGTCTTCCATTCACGTCAATAAAAGATGTTAGTAACTAACAGGCCTTTAACACCGCGTTTTTTATTAATGATTTTTTGATTAGCCCCATTTTACTGAAAAAGCTCTTAAAGTTTTAGTTAAAATAAGGGATTAAGTTAAGTGAAATCAAAAACAATAGACTTTAATCCGTTCTATAAATTCTTATTTAACGATTTAAACCAACCAATTTGGGATAAGCATGAGCAATAAACACAATCAACAAAAACTATCTAGCGCGCGTTTTAGCGAGTCTACTGATGCGTTTGTAGAGGCTTTTACCGCCTCTATTCAGTTTGACCAACGTATGTACAAACAAGATATTCAAGGCTCTATTGCTCATGCCAAAATGCTCACGAAAGTTGGGATTTTAAATGCGGCTGAACTCAACGATATTATTGCGGGTTTAAACCAAATACAGCAAGAAATTGAAGCTGGTCAATTTGAATGGTCAATTCAACAAGAAGATATTCACATGAATATCGAAGCCCGTTTAACCAGTTTAATTGGTATTACGGGTAAAAAATTACACACAGGTCGTTCTCGTAATGACCAAGTGGCTACCGATATTCGTTTATATATTCGTGATGAAATTGATGCCATTTTACCTGAACTACAACGCTTGCAAGCAGGCCTGATAGAGTTAGCCGAGCGTGAAGCCGATACTATTATGCCTGGTTTTACTCACCTTCAAACCGCACAACCTGTGACGTTTGGTCATCACATGTTGGCGTGGTTTGAAATGATTAAACGCGATGAAGAACGTTTGCAAGATTGTCGTAAACGCACCAACACCATGCCATTAGGTTCTGCGGCTTTGGCAGGGACAACTTACCCAATTGATCGTGAATACACCGCTGAACTATTAGGCTTTGAACGCATTTCAGAAAATTCATTAGATGGCGTTTCTGACCGTGATTTTGCCATTGAGTTTACCCATTTTGCGGCCACCCTGCTAATGCATATGTCACGTTTTTCTGAAGAATTGGTTTTATGGTCTTCTGCTCAATTTCAGTTTATTGATTTACCTGATCGTTTTTGCACGGGTTCATCCATTATGCCGCAAAAGAAAAACCCCGATGTTCCAGAACTTATTCGTGGTAAAACAGGCCGTGTTTACGGGCATTTAATGTGTTTATTAACGCTTATGAAATCCCAACCATTGGCTTACAATAAAGACAACCAAGAAGATAAAGAACCCTTATTTGACACAGTCGACACCGTTAGAGGTTCTTTGCGCGCTTTTGCCGACATGGTGCCTGCTATTCAAGTAAAACGTGAAGTAACCTATGAAGCCGCTAAACGTGGTTTTTCTACCGCAACCGATTTAGCCGATTATTTAGTAGGTAAAGGTTTGCCATTCCGTGATTCTCATGAGGTTGTTGGTTTAGCGGTGGCTCATGGTATTAAAACAGGTGAAGACTTATCTGAAATGTCATTAGAAACCCTACAAGGTTTTTGTGACAAGATTACCGATGATGTCTTTGATGTATTAACCTTAGAAGGCTCTGTGGCCGCTCGTGACCATTTAGGTGGAACGGCGCCAAATCAAGTTAGAGCTGCTGTTGAACGTGCTAAACGATACTTAAACCGTTGATTTCACTTTTCCAAGAGCGTTAACCCCAAAACCGCCTCTATAAATAGGCGGTTTTTTTGTTTTAGGCCTTTAATTTTAACAATGAAACAATTGGATACACCATGCAGCTTGATCGCTATTTAAGCAAGTACGCAGACTTAAGTCGTAAATCAATTTTACGATTACTGGCTTCGGGCGGTATTAAAGTTAATGGCATTCTGGCTAATTCAAGAGAGCTAGAGGTGAATGATTTTTCGACTATTGAAATTGAGGGTAACCCGCTACAAAGGCATAAAATCCCACACTATTTTATGATGAATAAACCCGCAGGCATTTTAAGCGCGACAACCGACCCAAAACATAAAACTGCACTAGAACTACTTAAAACAGAAGATGCCAACCTAGTCAAAGGTTTACATATCGCAGGCCGATTAGATAGAGCCACAACCGGTCTATTAATTTTAACGAATGATGGTAAATGGTCTCAACACATTACTGAGCCCAAACAAAAAATTCCAAAATGCTATTTAGTCGAAACGGTTTATACCCTATCGCCTGAGACAGAGTCTATTTTTGCAAAGGGCATTTATTTTGCCTATGAAAACATGACTACATCGCCAGCCCAGCTTGAACAACTTACACCAAACCTATGTCGATTAACTATCTATGAAGGCCGTTATCATCAAGTTAAACGTATGTTTGCTGCAGTAGGAAACCGTGTAAAGTCACTGCATAGAGAGTCTATGGGAAAAATTTTATTAGATCAGACTTTAAAACCCGGTGAATACCGCGCTTTAACACAATTTGAAATACATTCTGTATTAGCAAAATGATTTTACCAGGCCTGGTAAAATCATTTTTTGGTTGAAAATACTCAATTTAAATACGCTTAAGAACTAACTTTACCGTATTGAACCACTTTATTTCGACCCGTTTGTTTAGCTTGATATAAAGCTTGATCCGCTTTATCAATCAATTGCACTTCATCTTTAACTTCGGTTTCAGGAAATGCACTAACGCCTATACTAACGGTAATTGGAATATGCTGTTCATTTGTTTCAAAAGTCGAATCTTGTACTTGATGACGAATACGTTCGCACACAATAGTGGCATCTTTAAAGTTAGCGGCTTGTAATATCATTAAAAACTCTTCTCCACCGTAACGCACAACAATATCGCCATCTCGTAAAATATTTTTAAGAATATTTGAAATCATAATAATGACTTTATCGCCCACCAAATGACCATAAGTGTCATTTACATTTTTAAAGTGGTCAATATCAACCATCACCACACTTAAAGATGAGTTATTTCTTGCTGCTCGGCCAAAATCTTCTTTTAATCTTGCCATGCCAAAACGGCGATTATAGACGTTTGTTAAGCTGTCATAAGCGGCCAAACGTTGGAATTTAGAATGAATTAATGCATTGTTGAGAGCTAATCCAACACTTCTAGCAAACAATTGCAGTGTATTTTTTGTTCGTTCATCAGCATATTCAGAACCCGTTGCTGCAATGATGACTCCAAGATGAACACCTTTAAAATCAATTGGCTCCACAAAAACTTCTGACGGCGTAAATTGGGTTAATATTCGATCCATTTCAATATGTTTAGGCAAGGTAAAATAATGAGCAGTCCCTTTTTGAATGGATTCTTTAATAACGGGGTGTTGGGTAAGCGTTTCTGGTTTAACAATGCCTTGAGATGCTTCAACTCTAACGTCGCCATCTTTAAACATTAAAATGGTCGCGCCTTCTATTTTTGTAGAACAGATAAGTAAATCAATAACGTCTTCTGATAGACTTTGTACTTCAAGACTTTCTGACAAAATTAATGAAAATTTATTAAAAACGACTTCATTTTCATGAGAGCTTAATAGCGCTGTTAATAATTCATTATAGGCTTGAGCACTTACGCCAATTTCATCGTTTGACACGACTTCCATTAAACATAAATCATCATGACATTTTGCAGAATAGTCTAAAAGATCTTTTTCGTGAAGACCAGTCGCAATATCTTGCATTTTTTGCGATAACTGCTTTAAATGCGGACGAATGACCATTGAAATCATTAAAAAACTAATAAACCCAACCGTTTGACCCGCAATTTGAGTGACTAAATAAAAGCGCCAAGTCAAAACTTCTTCTTCTGGAAAACCGTATAAAACTAAAAACTTGGGAAATGCTAAGCCAATAATAACGCCAACCATCTGCATATAGATAAATTGGTCTAGGAAAATACTTTTGGTTAATCTAGGAATACGCATTCATTCGCCTTATTGAACATATTAATCATTAAATTGAATAACAGATCGAACAGTCATTCCTTTATAGGTAAAGCTGTTTAAATCGGCTAGATCTATTAAGCAAGCGATACCTGCTACTTGATAACCTACTTTTTCGCATAACGCTGCGGCAGCGCCCATTGAACCGCCTGTTGCAATAAGGTCATCCAATAATAATATGCGGCTTCCGTCTCCAATTTGCATTTCTAGTTTGTCGCTTCCGTATTCTAGGCCATATTCAATTGATGCAGCTACGTTAGGCAGTTTTCCGGGTTTTCTTACTTTAATAAAACCCTTATTATGTTTAAATGCGAGTGCGGCTGCAAAAATAAACCCACGTGATTCTATACCCGCTAAACAATCAATATTGTTCCATTCCTCTTCTGTATAAAGATCACTCATTGCGTCAATGGTTTCTACGAAGTGGTTTTTTAATAAAGGGGAAATATCACTAAATAAAATACCTGGTTTGGGAAAATCTGGAACTGCATCAAGATATTGAGCCAGCGGGTGTTGAGCCATGTTTGTGCCTTTAAGTGAATCAGTTGAAATTATTTAATAAAATAGACAAACCTTTGTCTTTGTTTTATTTACTCTATCGATAGAAATGTTTATTCTATCAACTATATAGGTTTGATTTTAATTTAAACACTCAAGCGTTTTTATCCACCTATAAACTCACATAAATTAATTAGCGAACTCTATGCACTTAATTGAAAATAATTATGAAAAAACAGCACTGTTACAATTGGCTCCGCATGCAAGGGATGTTGCTGAACAAATATTAACCGTTACGCCTCTTAATGAATTATTACAGTTGTGGCAATCTAAAGAGCCAGATACAACCTTATTAACGTTGCATAAGGTGCCTATTGGTATGTGGTCAGAAATTGTTGATGCTGCGTTATTAGCCAAAGTAACTTACTTTTTACCTAATGAACGTTTTGATAAAGAAGAAGTGCTATATTTAATTAAGATAGCTTGTTTGAGTGTAAATAAACCGCTCAGCGCGTTTACTATTAAAGAAGTCATTGAACTAACCAAGGAAGATTACCCGGTATTTAGTCACTGGCTAACAGATTTTGCACTGTTATTAAAACAAAAAATGTAATTTACCTTATTTTTACAAAAGTTGTTTTGCAACAAGATTTACCAGGCCTGGTAAATCTTATGAAGGTGTTTAATGCTGAAATTTATGCAGAGAAAAGGATAGAAGTTATAAAAATTCAAACTCAAAACAAGGTGTCGTTAATTTAAATTTTTAAATAAAAACAACGACATTGAACCTTTATTATTTAAAACGTTTTTTGTTCAGTCTTTACTTATTTTTAATAAAATTACGCTTTAATTTTACTTTGTTGTAAAAGGTTTTGTAAGTTGTCATGCGCTTCTTTATGGCCATACTCTGCGGCTAACCCCAACCAGGTATAAGCTTGCGCTAAGTCTAACGTTACACCATGTCCATTTAAATACAGCATTCCTAATGAATTTTGAGCATTTAAGTTGCCACGCATAGCGGCAAATCGGTATAGCTTAATGGCGTAATCTAAATTAATAGGCATACCTAAGCCCTTTTCAAATAGTCTTGCAAGGCAATAGGCGGCTTCAGGATGTCCTTTTTGGAAGGCCTGGTGGTACATATTGGCAGCCATTGCATAAGACTGTTTAATTGGCTTTCCTTTTTCATACATTTTACCTAAACAATGCTCGGCATGAGCATAATCTCTAAAGGCACAGTTCTCGTACAAACTAAACGCAATTTCTAAGTCACCCGCCTTTTCATTGGCTTGCGCTTTTTTAAAAATTGGGTACATATAATGTTCATCAGCTAAAACGGTTAAAGGATCCTCTGGATAGGATTTATCTACCCTAACGCTCATTTGTCTAACCCATTCAGGTACTGTTTTATCTACTAACCAATTTTTAAGCTCTTCTAGATTTGGTCTTTTTTCGGGTTGTTTTTGAGTCATCCAAAAAATGATATAACGCCAAAATATTGGAATTTTATTCATTTTATGAACCGAGTGATGTGTATGAGCCCATAATTGATTGTCTACATTTTCACCTTTACCTAACCTATAAATATGCTTACCAGTTAGAACAAAATAAAGTGTACAGCCAAGGGAGTAAATGTCACTGGCTTCATCAAGTTGTCCATTTAAATGTTCTGGAGCGCAATATTGCTGGTCACCCAGTAATGTCTCTGATTCATAAGAACTCAGTGATGGCATCGCTTTGTCCCAGTTAATCAAATAGGATTGTGATTCTCCTATAAGAATGTTACTTGGTTTAATATCCCCGTGAACAAACCCTAAACTGTGAACATGCTCTAAAACGGCAATAATATCAGCCAATAATTTGCTTGTTTTCTTTGTTGAATATGGCCCTTTTTTTTGCACGATTTTTTGCACATTTTTTTTGCCAACAAAATCAAAAAATTGTAGGTAGTGATAGCCTACTTTACGTATCTCATTAAATTGTATAAATTCAGAAAACTGATTTAAATAATGTAATAAATCTTTTTCACGTTTAATTGCTTGATAATTTCTGACATCTGCTAGCACTCTGACCAGTTGAGTTCTAGACCCTCGATCATTCACTTGCCTAACTTTATAAGTAGAGACCGTTCCTATAGTGTTAATGTGTTTTATTTTACTTAAATCAGGTTGCTGATTTAAAACAGCTAAAACCGCTTCAGACATAGTGTCTTAATCCTATTTTAATTAGGAAATATAAAAAAAGGCACTCAAGGTGCCCTTAAGTTTATTTCAAAATTTATTGATTTTGATAATCAATATTTAAATCATTAATATCATCTTCTGTTACCACTCGATCTTGAAGTACAACGGCGGTTGTATCACCACCAGCTGTATCTTCTCCATTTGAATCAACTGTGATTTTTGTAGAAACCGCAGAAGCTTGATCAGTCGTTTCATTTCCACTGCTATCTAAAAAAGCAAAGTTTAAATAATTTTCTAAAGTACCTTGGGTAACCGTTTCACTACTATCTATCACTTCACTGAGATCTAACACATCATTTGTTGTATCAAAATCAACTAATTTTGTATCTTCTTGTGGGTTAATAACAAAGTTTTCTATTTCATTATCATCACCATAAAGAATTAGACCTTCTTCTTGTGTTCCCGGTGTTGTATAGCTAACATCAAAATTATCAATGGCTAAATTCTCACCTGAATATGAAGAATCTACAGCAATTTTTACCGTTAAATTACCAGATGAGTCCGTTGTACCAGTTAATGTTAATTTTTCATCAAAACTACCTGATTGTGTTGCTGATGTATCTTGTACCCCGTTAATGTAAACGTACATACGGTCACTACTTTCCCAGGAATCATTACCATTATTTTGGAATGACCTAGCATCGAAACTAATACTAACATCCTGACCAGCTGGTAAACCAGTAAACTCTTTTTCTAAATATGTTTCGCTTTGTGCAACAAGTTCTCCACTACTTGTAGATGCCGAAGACGTGTTCGTAGACCCAATTGACGCAGTACTCCAACCATCATTTCCTGTATCAAAGTCATCTGTTTGTGTCACTTGTCGATCTTGTGACGAGTCTACATTTACAAAAACTCTAACATCAAACGAAGTAGGATCACCATCTTGATCAACCGCTGTAACACTAAATGTTTTCATAGTATCAGATGCAAACTCACTTGCTTTGCCTGAATAACTATATTGACCAGTAGTAAAGTCAAACGTAAAGTTACCTTGACCTGCAATATCAACACCAGTAGAAGGGAAGTCATTTGCATTATAATCAGTACCATTAACGGTAATATGATCAATACTAATTGTTCCATTACCCCCTGAAATATTATCTAGTGTTGTTCCAGAACCAATGTTATCTAAAGCGTCACCAGATACTGTAATTTCGGGTGCTAAGGCATCTGATAACTGGGTTGCATCCGTCACAATAGTGGTTTCTACACCACCTGCAGTTGCTAGTACATCTAGGTAATCGTAATTACTAATACCTTCTCCCAAAGCAACAACATGAAGATCATCAACATTATTTGCTAAGAAGCTTGTCCAGTTTGTAATATAGTCCTCATCAAGATAAGTTCCTGCTGAACCTGCACTACCTCCATCATTATTTTCTCTATTTGGAGTACCATCAGAAATAAAGTATGCAACGGTTTGGTCTGCTGCTGGCTCAGTATAATCTTCATAGGTTTTTAATATGGCATCTTCATAGTTTGTATTTCCACCAGAATCTAAATTTTCAATAGCGGTTAAAGCTTCTTGAGCAGACATCCATACATTACCGCTATTACCTGTAATCACATTGGCAGACTCCGCAAAATCAACTAATTTTACATTTACAGTACCTAGAGTATTATAAGAGTTGATTAAATCGGTCAATGCTTGTTTTGCCAAGGCTAAACGAGTAGTTGTTGTGCCATCGTCTAACGTAATTTCTCCACTTGAATTTGTCATACTTCCAGAAGTATCAATCGTTAAAATGACGTTGGTATCTTGCGTTAAGCTTTGACTGTCAAAATCCATACCACGTACTTCATCAATAGACTCTGGCTGTAAGTCTTCATAAACAGCGTTACCATTAATATCAACGGTTAAAGTTGAGGTTGTGCTATCCCCATCATTATCCGTAACGGTATAGTCAAATGTCGCCTGTAACGTTTGTCCATCTTCAAGAGAATCTCTGGTCTCTCTGTTTAAAGTAAACGTATAGCTACCATCTGAACTTCCTGTAAATGTCCCGTATTGGCTCGTTGTCGTATCCCAAACCACGCCAGTATCAGAACCATCTGCACCGGCTTCTGCTGAGACACTTCCTGTAACTGTTGGTAATGAATCAACTGATTGGACAGATCCTACTATTTCAAAACTGTTTGCTTCATCTTCATTTGTATAAATAACCTCAACGGTATCACCATCATCATTTATAAAACCATCGATGCTTATTACATAATCTTGACCTTGAACAGTAACCGTCTGCTGGGTAGAAGGCAGTGTAATAATGTCTCTAGAAGCCAGTGCATCATCACTATTTGTAGTTTCATCATGCACAATAGGTATATCAAAACTAACTGGATAAGTTACACCGTTAATTAAGACGTCCATATTCATCGTTAAAGTCACGGTTTCTAAAGTATCCCCTGTAACAGGGAAATTATTATGGGTAAAGGTACCTAAAACAATTGGTTCTCCTGGGTTAACAATGGTAGAAACACTTGAACTTAGCGTAGCATCGTCTACTAAATCATAACCAGATGCACCATTACTTCCAGACCCCCATTGAAGTTCATCAATAAGAGAATCTGAATCATTATTTATCTGAGTGATACCCGAACTACTATTAGCCGTAGAAACTGGATCATTCCAGCCTGCCGCATAATTTCGTATTTCAATAACATCTAAATTAACATTCATTGTATTTGTTGAAGATTCTACATCTGGCGAATCATCCTCAACTACTACCGTAAGAGTATTGTTAGCTGATGTGGTTCCATCAGAAACGTTAACCCCTAAATCAAATGATAATTCACCTTCTATATTATCGCCATAAGAATGATCAACAGGACCAGATAATGTCACTGTATAATTACCATTATCATCTATTACTGCACGAATAATTTCATTCGAACCTGCTGTACCAATTAGTGGATTAGATGCCGTTCCATCTCCTGACCACTCAACAGCAACATCGTTAGATTTTATAGTCGTTGTTGGCTCTGTTAACGTTACAGTTAAACTATCGTTGGTATCAGCATCTGAAACTGACAATGAACCGGTATACACTTTCCCTGCACCTAGATCGCTAGATCCAATTGTATCTTCAATACCTCCTGCAAGAAGTTCTTCAGAAACTCGTGCATCACCATGACCACATACTGGGCCATCGTTAGTGCCGTTCACGGTAATCACTAGATCCGCTGTGCTCGTATCTCCATCCGCATCAGTAAGCGTATAGCTGAATGTATCAGTCACACTTTCACCTGTATCCAGACCTTGTACCGCAGGATTGTTGTTGTCGAGTACATAGGTATAAGAACCGTTTGCATTGATGGTTACTGTTCCGTAGCTTCCTGTCTGAGCCGTTGTCGTCGAAACCACTGTCGCATCTAAACCAAGTGTATCTGCACCAGTGCCCGTTGTGATGACATTGCCACTCACACTAACGCTGTCTTCAGTAATGCTATTCGCATCATTATTCGCAACGGGTGCCGTATCGGTAATTAAGATGTCGAGCGAGTCGGCCGTTGAGCTCGTGCCGTTGTCATCCGTCACCGTGATCGCGAAGTTGTCGATCACGTTGTCGTCCGTCGCATTGTGTGTTTTGGCGTCGCCATCGACCGCGTAGCTGTATCCGATTACGCCTGTCGCTGCGTCATAACTGGTGATCGTTAAGGTGCCGTTTTCATCTGTGCTGTTGGTGATGGACACCGGATTATTGGTCAGATCCCCTAGTTGCGCTTCGCTAATCGTGGTCCCTGCAACGTTGATCGATTGTACGCCCGCTTCGGCCGTGATCGTAAACGTCCCTGTCACCGCTCCTGTCGCGTCTTCGGCGATGCTGTTGTCGCCGACCGCCAGGCCATTTTCATCGTTCACGTCAACCGTTGGCGTGCCGTCGGTGTGTCCGTTGATGGTAATCGTGACGCTGGCGGTACTTTCATCTCCGTCTGCATCATGGATCGTGTAGTTGAAGGTTTCCGTTAATGGCGCACTGTTGTCATTTAAGGCATTGACGGTGGCGTTGGTGTTATCCAGCGTATAGCTGTAGGTCCCGTTTGCATTTGCGGTAAACGTTCCGTACTGCGCACTGTTGCTCGCATCCCATCCGCTGAACCCCACCGGGGCGTCGAACGCACTGTCATTGCTCAGCGCGTTGCCACTGGCGGTATCGGTTGCGCTGTCTTCGCTCAGTGTATGACTTTCATTATTCGCAACGGGTGCCGTATCGGTAATTAAGATGTCGAGCGAGTCGGCCGTTGAGCTCGTGCCGTTGTCATCCGTCACCGTGATCGCGAAGTTGTCGATCACGTTGTCGTCCGTCGCATTGTGTGTTTTGGCGTCGCCATCGACCGCGTAGCTGTATCCGATTACGCCTGTCGCTGCGTCATAACTGGTGATCGTTAAGGTGCCGTTTTCATCTGTGCTGTTGGTGATGGACACCGGATTATTGGTCAGATCCCCTAGTTGCGCTTCGCTAATCGTGGTCCCTGCAACGTTGATCGATTGTACGCCCGCTTCGGCCGTGATCGTAAACGTCCCTGTCACCGCTCCTGTCGCGTCTTCGGCGATGCTGTTGTCGCCGACCGCCAGGCCATTTTCATCGTTCACGTCAACCGTTGGCGTGCCGTCGGTGTGTCCGTTGATGGTAATCGTGACGCTGGCGGTACTTTCATCTCCGTCTGCATCATGGATCGTGTAGTTGAAGGTTTCCGTTAATGGCGCACTGTTGTCATTTAAGGCATTGACGGTGGCGTTGGTGTTATCCAGCGTATAGCTGTAGGTCCCGTTTGCATTTGCGGTAAACGTTCCGTACTGCGCACTGTTGCTCGCATCCCATCCGCTGAACCCCACCGGGGCGTCGAACGCACTGTCATTGCTCAGCGCGTTGCCACTGGCGGTATCGGTTGCGCTGTCTTCGCTCAGTGTATGACTTTCATTATTCGCAACGGGTGCCGTATCGGTAATTAAGATGTCGAGCGAGTCGGCCGTTGAGCTCGTGCCGTTGTCATCCGTCACCGTGATCGCGAAGTTGTCGATCACGTTGTCGTCCGTCGCATTGTGTGTTTTGGCGTCGCCATCGACCGCGTAGCTGTATCCGATTACGCCTGTCGCTGCGTCATAACTGGTGATCGTTAAGGTGCCGTTTTCATCTGTGCTGTTGGTGATGGACACCGGATTATTGGTCAGATCCCCTAGTTGCGCTTCGCTAATCGTGGTGCCTGCAACGTTGATCGATTGTACGCCCGCTTCGGCCGTGATCGTAAACGTCCCTGTCACCGCTCCTGTCGCGTCTTCGGCGATGCTGTTGTCGCCGACCGCCAGGCCATTTTCATCGTTCACGTCAACCGTTGGCGTGCCGTCGGTGTGTCCGTTGATGGTAATCGTGACGCTGGCGGTACTTTCATCTCCGTCTGCATCATGGATCGTGTAGTTGAAGGTTTCCGTTAATGGCGCACTGTTGTCATTTAAGGCATTGACGGTGGCGTTGGTGTTATCCAGCGTATAGCTGTAGGTCCCGTTTGCATTTGCGGTAAACGTTCCGTACTGCGCACTGTTGCTCGCATCCCATCCGCTGAACCCCACCGGGGCGTCGAACGCACTGTCATTGCTCAGCGCGTTGCCACTGGCGGTATCGGTTGCGCTGTCTTCGCTCAGTGTATGACTTTCATTATTCGCAACGGGTGCCGTATCGGTAATTAAGATGTCGAGCGAGTCGGCCGTTGAGCTCGTGCCGTTGTCATCCGTCACCGTGATCGCGAAGTTGTCGATCACGTTGTCGTCCGTCGCATTGTGTGTTTTGGCGTCGCCATCGACCGCGTAGCTGTATCCGATTACGCCTGTCGCTGCGTCATAACTGGTGATCGTTAAGGTGCCGTTTTCATCTGTGCTGTTGGTGATGGACACCGGATTATTGGTCAGATCCCCTAGTTGCGCTTCGCTAATCGTGGTGCCTGCAACGTTGATCGATTGTACGCCCGCTTCGGCCGTGATCGTAAACGTCCCTGTCACCGCTCCTGTCGCGTCTTCGGCGATGCTGTTGTCGCCGACCGCCAGGCCATTTTCATCGTTCACGTCAACCGTTGGCGTGCCGTCGGTGTGTCCGTTGATGGTAATCGTGACGCTGGCGGTACTTTCATCTCCGTCTGCATCATGGATCGTGTAGTTGAAGGTTTCCGTTAATGGCGCACTGTTGTCATTTAAGGCATTGACGGTGGCGTTGGTGTTATCCAGCGTATAGCTGTAGGTGCCGTTTGCATTTGCGGTAAACGTTCCGTACTGCGCACTGTTGCTCGCATCCCATCCGCTGAACCCCACCGGGGCGTCGAACGCACTGTCATTGCTCAGCGCGTTGCCACTGGCGGTATCGGTTGCGCTGTCTTCGCTCAGTGTATGACTTTCATTATTCGCAACGGGTGCCGTATCGGTAATTAAGATGTCGAGCGAGTCGGCCGTTGAGCTCGTGCCGTTGTCATCCGTCACCGTGATCGCGAAGTTGTCGATCACGTTGTCGTCCGTCGCATTGTGTGTTTTGGCGTCGCCATCGACCGCGTAGCTGTATCCGATTACGCCTGTCGCTGCGTCATAACTGGTGATCGTTAAGGTGCCGTTTTCATCTGTGCTGTTGGTGATGGACACCGGATTATTGGTCAGATCCCCTAGTTGCGCTTCGCTAATCGTGGTGCCTGCAACGTTGATCGATTGTACGCCCGCTTCGGCCGTGATCGTAAACGTCCCTGTCACCGCTCCTGTCGCGTCTTCGGCGATGCTGTTGTCGCCGACCGCCAGGCCATTTTCATCGTTCACGTCAACCGTTGGCGTGCCGTCGGTGTGTCCGTTGATGGTAATCGTGACGCTGGCGGTACTTTCATCTCCGTCTGCATCATGGATCGTGTAGTTGAAGGTTTCCGTTAATGGCGCACTGTTGTCATTTAAGGCATTGACGGTGGCGTTGGTGTTATCCAGCGTATAGCTGTAGGTCCCGTTTGCATTTGCGGTAAACGTTCCGTACTGCGCACTGTTGCTCGCATCCCATCCGCTGAACCCCACCGGGGCGTCGAACGCACTGTCATTGCTCAGCGCGTTGCCACTGGCGGTATCGGTTGCGCTGTCTTCGCTCAGTGTATGACTTTCATTATTCGCAACGGGTGCCGTATCGGTAATTAAGATGTCGAGCGAGTCGGCCGTTGAGCTCGTGCCGTTGTCATCCGTCACCGTGATCGCGAAGTTGTCGATCACGTTGTCGTCCGTCGCATTGTGTGTTTTGGCGTCGCCATCGACCGCGTAGCTGTATCCGATTACGCCTGTCGCTGCGTCATAACTGGTGATCGTTAAGGTGCCGTTTTCATCTGTGCTGTTGGTGATGGACACCGGATTATTGGTCAGATCCCCTAGTTGCGCTTCGCTAATCGTGGTGCCTGCAACGTTGATCGATTGTACGCCCGCTTCGGCCGTGATCGTAAACGTCCCTGTCACCGCTCCTGTCGCGTCTTCGGCGATGCTGTTGTCGCCGACCGCCAGGCCATTTTCATCGTTCACGTCAACCGTTGGCGTGCCGTCGGTGTGTCCGTTGATGGTAATCGTGACGCTGGCGGTACTTTCATCTCCGTCTGCATCATGGATCGTGTAGTTGAAGGTTTCCGTTAATGGCGCACTGTTGTCATTTAAGGCATTGACGGTGGCGTTGGTGTTATCCAGCGTATAGCTGTAGGTCCCGTTTGCATTTGCGGTAAACGTTCCGTACTGCGCACTGTTGCTCGCATCCCATCCGCTGAACCCCACCGGGGCGTCGAACGCACTGTCATTGCTCAGCGCGTTGCCACTGGCGGTATCGGTTGCGCTGTCTTCGCTCAGTGTATGACTTTCATTATTCGCAACGGGTGCCGTATCGGTAATTAAGATGTCGAGCGAGTCGGCCGTTGAGCTCGTGCCGTTGTCATCCGTCACCGTGATCGCGAAGTTGTCGATCACGTTGTCGTCCGTCGCATTGTGTGTTTTGGCGTCGCCATCGACCGCGTAGCTGTATCCGATTACGCCTGTCGCTGCGTCATAACTGGTGATCGTTAAGGTGCCGTTTTCATCTGTGCTGTTGGTGATGGACACCGGATTATTGGTCAGATCCCCTAGTTGCGCTTCGCTAATCGTGGTGCCTGCAACGTTGATCGATTGTACGCCCGCTTCGGCCGTGATCGTAAACGTCCCTGTCACCGCTCCTGTCGCGTCTTCGGCGATGCTGTTGTCGCCGACCGCCAGGCCATTTTCATCGTTCACGTCAACCGTTGGCGTGCCGTCGGTGTGTCCGTTGATGGTAATCGTGACGCTGGCGGTACTTTCATCTCCGTCTGCATCATGGATCGTGTAGTTGAAGGTTTCCGTTAATGGCGCACTGTTGTCATTTAAGGCATTGACGGTGGCGTTGGTGTTATCCAGCGTATAGCTGTAGGTCCCGTTTGCATTTGCGGTAAACGTTCCGTACTGCGCACTGTTGCTCGCATCCCATCCGCTGAACCCCACCGGGGCGTCGAACGCACTGTCATTGCTCAGCGCGTTGCCACTGGCGGTATCGGTTGCGCTGTCTTCGCTCAGTGTATGACTTTCATTATTCGCAACGGGTGCCGTATCGGTAATTAAGATGTCGAGCGAGTCGGCCGTTGAGCTCGTGCCGTTGTCATCCGTCACCGTGATCGCGAAGTTGTCGATCACGTTGTCGTCCGTCGCATTGTGTGTTTTGGCGTCGCCATCGACCGCGTAGCTGTATCCGATTACGCCTGTCGCTGCGTCATAACTGGTGATCGTTAAGGTGCCGTTTTCATCTGTGCTGTTGGTGATGGACACCGGATTATTGGTCAGATCCCCTAGTTGCGCTTCGCTAATCGTGGTGCCTGCAACGTTGATCGATTGTACGCCCGCTTCGGCCGTGATCGTAAACGTCCCTGTCACCGCTCCTGTCGCGTCTTCGGCGATGCTGTTGTCGCCGACCGCCAGGCCATTTTCATCGTTCACGTCAACCGTTGGCGTGCCGTCGGTGTGTCCGTTGATGGTAATCGTGACGCTGGCGGTACTTTCATCTCCGTCTGCATCATGGATCGTGTAGTTGAAGGTTTCCGTTAATGGCGCACTGTTGTCATTTAAGGCATTGACGGTGGCGTTGGTGTTATCCAGCGTATAGCTGTAGGTCCCGTTTGCATTTGCGGTAAACGTTCCGTACTGCGCACTGTTGCTCGCATCCCATCCGCTGAACCCCACCGGGGCGTCGAACGCACTGTCATTGCTCAGCGCGTTGCCACTGGCGGTATCGGTTGCGCTGTCTTCGCTCAGTGTATGACTTTCATTATTCGCAACGGGTGCCGTATCGGTAATTAAGATGTCGAGCGAGTCGGCCGTTGAGCTCGTGCCGTTGTCATCCGTCACCGTGATCGCGAAGTTGTCGATCACGTTGTCGTCCGTCGCATTGTGTGTTTTGGCGTCGCCATCGACCGCGTAGCTGTATCCGATTACGCCTGTCGCTGCGTCATAACTGGTGATCGTTAAGGTGCCGTTTTCATCTGTGCTGTTGGTGATGGACACCGGATTATTGGTCAGATCCCCTAGTTGCGCTTCGCTAATCGTGGTGCCTGCAACGTTGATCGATTGTACGCCCGCTTCGGCCGTGATCGTAAACGTCCCTGTCACCGCTCCTGTCGCGTCTTCGGCGATGCTGTTGTCGCCGACCGCCAGGCCATTTTCATCGTTCACGTCAACCGTTGGCGTGCCGTCGGTGTGTCCGTTGATGGTAATCGTGACGCTGGCGGTACTTTCATCTCCGTCTGCATCATGGATCGTGTAGTTGAAGGTTTCCGTTAATGGCGCACTGTTGTCATTTAAGGCATTGACGGTGGCGTTGGTGTTATCCAGCGTATAGCTGTAGGTCCCGTTTGCATTTGCGGTAAACGTTCCGTACTGCGCACTGTTGCTCGCATCCCATCCGCTGAACCCCACCGGGGCGTCGAACGCACTGTCATTGCTCAGCGCGTTGCCACTGGCGGTATCGGTTGCGCTGTCTTCGCTCAGTGTATGACTTTCATTATTCGCAACGGGTGCCGTATCGGTAATTAAGATGTCGAGCGAGTCGGCCGTTGAGCTCGTGCCGTTGTCATCCGTCACCGTGATCGCGAAGTTGTCGATCACGTTGTCGTCCGTCGCATTGTGTGTTTTGGCGTCGCCATCGACCGCGTAGCTGTATCCGATTACGCCTGTCGCTGCGTCATAACTGGTGATCGTTAAGGTGCCGTTTTCATCTGTGCTGTTGGTGATGGACACCGGATTATTGGTCAGATCCCCTAGTTGCGCTTCGCTAATCGTGGTGCCTGCAACGTTGATCGATTGTACGCCCGCTTCGGCCGTGATCGTAAACGTCCCTGTCACCGCTCCTGTCGCGTCTTCGGCGATGCTGTTGTCGCCGACCGCCAGGCCATTTTCATCGTTCACGTCAACCGTTGGCGTGCCGTCGGTGTGTCCGTTGATGGTAATCGTGACGCTGGCGGTACTTTCATCTCCGTCTGCATCATGGATCGTGTAGTTGAAGGTTTCCGTTAATGGCGCACTGTTGTCATTTAAGGCATTGACGGTGGCGTTGGTGTTATCCAGCGTATAGCTGTAGGTCCCGTTTGCATTTGCGGTAAACGTTCCGTACTGCGCACTGTTGCTCGCATCCCATCCGCTGAACCCCACCGGGGCGTCGAACGCACTGTCATTGCTCAGCGCGTTGCCACTGGCGGTATCGGTTGCGCTGTCTTCGCTCAGTGTATGACTTTCATTATTCGCAACGGGTGCCGTATCGGTAATTAAGATGTCGAGCGAGTCGGCCGTTGAGCTCGTGCCGTTGTCATCCGTCACCGTGATCGCGAAGTTGTCGATCACGTTGTCGTCCGTCGCATTGTGTGTTTTGGCGTCGCCATCGACCGCGTAGCTGTATCCGATTACGCCTGTCGCTGCGTCATAACTGGTGATCGTTAAGGTGCCGTTTTCATCTGTGCTGTTGGTGATGGACACCGGATTATTGGTCAGATCCCCTAGTTGCGCTTCGCTAATCGTGGTCCCTGCAACGTTGATCGATTGTACGCCCGCTTCGGCCGTGATCGTAAACGTCCCTGTCACCGCTCCTGTCGCGTCTTCGGCGATGCTGTTGTCGCCGACCGCCAGGCCATTTTCATCGTTCACGTCAACCGTTGGCGTGCCGTCGGTGTGTCCGTTGATGGTAATCGTGACGCTGGCGGTACTTTCATCTCCGTCTGCATCATGGATCGTGTAGTTGAAGGTTTCCGTTAATGGCGCACTGTTGTCATTTAAGGCATTGACGGTGGCGTTGGTGTTATCCAGCGTATAGCTGTAGGTCCCGTTTGCATTTGCGGTAAACGTTCCGTACTGCGCACTGTTGCTCGCATCCCATCCGCTGAACCCCACCGGGGCGTCGAACGCACTGTCATTGCTCAGCGCGTTGCCACTGGCGGTATCGGTTGCGCTGTCTTCGCTCAGTGTATGACTTTCATTATTCGCAACGGGTGCCGTATCGGTAATTAAGATGTCGAGCGAGTCGGCCGTTGAGCTCGTGCCGTTGTCATCCGTCACCGTGATCGCGAAGTTGTCGATCACGTTGTCGTCCGTCGCATTGTGTGTTTTGGCGTCGCCATCGACCGCGTAGCTGTATCCGATTACGCCTGTCGCTGCGTCATAACTGGTGATCGTTAAGGTGCCGTTTTCATCTGTGCTGTTGGTGATGGACACCGGATTATTGGTCAGATCCCCTAGTTGCGCTTCGCTAATCGTGGTGCCTGCAACGTTGATCGATTGTACGCCCGCTTCGGCCGTGATCGTAAACGTCCCTGTCACCGCTCCTGTCGCGTCTTCGGCGATGCTGTTGTCGCCGACCGCCAGGCCATTTTCATCGTTCACGTCAACCGTTGGCGTGCCGTCGGTGTGTCCGTTGATGGTAATCGTGACGCTGGCGGTACTTTCATCTCCGTCTGCATCATGGATCGTGTAGTTGAAGGTTTCCGTTAATGGCGCACTGTTGTCATTTAAGGCATTGACGGTGGCGTTGGTGTTATCCAGCGTATAGCTGTAGGTCCCGTTTGCATTTGCGGTAAACGTTCCGTACTGCGCACTGTTGCTCGCATCCCATCCGCTGAACCCCACCGGGGCGTCGAACGCACTGTCATTGCTCAGCGCGTTGCCACTGGCGGTATCGGTTGCGCTGTCTTCGCTCAGTGTATGACTTTCATTATTCGCAACGGGTGCCGTATCGGTAATTAAGATGTCGAGCGAGTCGGCCGTTGAGCTCGTGCCGTTGTCATCCGTCACCGTGATCGCGAAGTTGTCGATCACGTTGTCGTCCGTCGCATTGTGTGTTTTGGCGTCGCCATCGACCGCGTAGCTGTATCCGATTACGCCTGTCGCTGCGTCATAACTGGTGATCGTTAAGGTGCCGTTTTCATCTGTGCTGTTGGTGATGGACACCGGATTATTGGTCAGATCCCCTAGTTGCGCTTCGCTAATCGTGGTGCCTGCAACGTTGATCGATTGTACGCCCGCTTCGGCCGTGATCGTAAACGTCCCTGTCACCGCTCCTGTCGCGTCTTCGGCGATGCTGTTGTCGCCGACCGCCAGGCCATTTTCATCGTTCACGTCAACCGTTGGCGTGCCGTCGGTGTGTCCGTTGATGGTAATCGTGACGCTGGCGGTACTTTCATCTCCGTCTGCATCATGGATCGTGTAGTTGAAGGTTTCCGTTAATGGCGCACTGTTGTCATTTAAGGCATTGACGGTGGCGTTGGTGTTATCCAGCGTATAGCTGTAGGTCCCGTTTGCATTTGCGGTAAACGTTCCGTACTGCGCACTGTTGCTCGCATCCCATCCGCTGAACCCCACCGGGGCGTCGAACGCACTGTCATTGCTCAGCGCGTTGCCACTGGCGGTATCGGTTGCGCTGTCTTCGCTCAGTGTATGACTTTCATTATTCGCAACGGGTGCCGTATCGGTAATTAAGATGTCGAGCGAGTCGGCCGTTGAGCTCGTGCCGTTGTCATCCGTCACCGTGATCGCGAAGTTGTCGATCACGTTGTCGTCCGTCGCATTGTGTGTTTTGGCGTCGCCATCGACCGCGTAGCTGTATCCGATTACGCCTGTCGCTGCGTCATAACTGGTGATCGTTAAGGTGCCGTTTTCATCTGTGCTGTTGGTGATGGACACCGGATTATTGGTCAGATCCCCTAGTTGCGCTTCGCTAATCGTGGTGCCTGCAACGTTGATCGATTGTACGCCCGCTTCGGCCGTGATCGTAAACGTCCCTGTCACCGCTCCTGTCGCGTCTTCGGCGATGCTGTTGTCGCCGACCGCCAGGCCATTTTCATCGTTCACGTCAACCGTTGGCGTGCCGTCGGTGTGTCCGTTGATGGTAATCGTGACGCTGGCGGTACTTTCATCTCCGTCTGCATCATGGATCGTGTAGTTGAAGGTTTCCGTTAATGGCGCACTGTTGTCATTTAAGGCATTGACGGTGGCGTTGGTGTTATCCAGCGTATAGCTGTAGGTCCCGTTTGCATTTGCGGTAAACGTTCCGTACTGCGCACTGTTGCTCGCATCCCATCCGCTGAACCCCACCGGGGCGTCGAACGCACTGTCATTGCTCAGCGCGTTGCCACTGGCGGTATCGGTTGCGCTGTCTTCGCTCAGTGTATGACTTTCATTATTCGCAACGGGTGCCGTATCGGTAATTAAGATGTCGAGCGAGTCGGCCGTTGAGCTCGTGCCGTTGTCATCCGTCACCGTGATCGCGAAGTTGTCGATCACGTTGTCGTCCGTCGCATTGTGTGTTTTGGCGTCGCCATCGACCGCGTAGCTGTATCCGATTACGCCTGTCGCTGCGTCATAACTGGTGATCGTTAAGGTGCCGTTTTCATCTGTGCTGTTGGTGATGGACACCGGATTATTGGTCAGATCCCCTAGTTGCGCTTCGCTAATCGTGGTGCCTGCAACGTTGATCGATTGTACGCCCGCTTCGGCCGTGATCGTAAACGTCCCTGTCACCGCTCCTGTCGCGTCTTCGGCGATGCTGTTGTCGCCGACCGCCAGGCCATTTTCATCGTTCACGTCAACCGTTGGCGTGCCGTCGGTGTGTCCGTTGATGGTAATCGTGACGCTGGCGGTACTTTCATCTCCGTCTGCATCATGGATCGTGTAGTTGAAGGTTTCCGTTAATGGCGCACTGTTGTCATTTAAGGCATTGACGGTGGCGTTGGTGTTATCCAGCGTATAGCTGTAGGTCCCGTTTGCATTTGCGGTAAACGTTCCGTACTGCGCACTGTTGCTCGCATCCCATCCGCTGAACCCCACCGGGGCGTCGAACGCACTGTCATTGCTCAGCGCGTTGCCACTGGCGGTATCGGTTGCGCTGTCTTCGCTCAGTGTATGACTTTCA
>NZ_BAAHXL010000002.1:0-97848 GCF_054656895.1 Thiomicrorhabdus hydrogeniphila
AGGCATCCAATTAGTTGCTTCAGGAAGACCAGCATCCCCACTGCCCTCGGTAATAATTACTGTACCTACCATTGACATAATAATTAATTTCTCATCATCGGATAAACCAGTACCACCGCTTGTAACTTTATCCATCGCTCTCCAGAGAATATTTCCTGGTTCTACCCAAAACTTCTCATCTTCCGTTAAAGGAGAGCCTGAAGATAATAAAGTGTTTTTGGTTTCCTTGACTTTTTCTGGGTTTTTCTGAAAGGCCTCTTGGATACCTGACCAATCAGAAGCCGTTCCTAGCAAACTTGTACCCATTTCTTTCATGTTATTAAAGAATCCATCTTCGAGAGAAGCATTTTTTGTCGCTGTCACAATCCCTTTTGCGGCCTGACAAGAATTAATGTTTGTCGAGTTTATTTTATTAGCCATATCCTGAAAATATTTCATTATGGATGATAATTGGGGTGATACAGACTCTAGGGCTAACTGGAAAGTTGCACCAACGGCATTGTTACCAATGTTTTGAAGCATTTGAACCAATTGTTCAGAGTTTATGAAACTGAAACTACCTGCATAAGCATCAATACCACCGCAAGAAGCTGATAATCGTGGCGGATCAAACGTTGCAAGCTGATAGTTTTTTTCTGGGATGCGAACTGAAAGGCTACCGCCTGTTACATAGTTACGAGTTTGACCCTGAAAAGTATTTGCACCAGAAGCATTGCCATAAACACCAACTTCGTCAAAAAAGGACTGCATATCAGACAAATCGGCATAAGCAGAAGTATTCACAGAAATAGCCAAGGCCATACTTGCCAGAAGAGAATTGAGTTTAAACGACTTCATTAGTAGTTGTCTCCAGGTTTAGTTGCGGTAAGAACATAGATGCGTTTCTCTAGCTCTTGCAATGACACCCATCCAGTCGAAATAGGTTGAATATCTTTGGTTTTAGTATTAACAAGCATGATAGTAGGTGTTTGCGTTACACCTAGACTTTCAGCTTGTCCATTATCGGCCACACTGTTAGGGAATTGGTCAGAGATATTGCCATCGACCGCAATAGACATGACATCCATTTTTGTACTCTGTGCAAGAAGACGTAGAGGGTATTTCATTTGATGACAATATTGACAATCATTTTTATAGAAGAAGAAAATTCCATAACCTTCGGCCTTTAAATGCTCTAAATTAAAATCCCTATTCTTGTTGAGAGTTTGGTTACTAACCGCTTTGGCCATACGAGCTGTTGGATGTTTTTGAGAGTAGTCTAATTCAGGACTTAACCACAAAACACGTTGCCATTTATCAGCAAAGATAGCCGCTTTATTTGTTACTTGGTTTTGAAATGCAATATAGTTGTAAAGGTTTTCATCACTTGGATTAACGTATGCGATATGTAACAACTCTTTAAGTTTTTTCTGAATATTTTCAAATTCACTTAATTCGGGAGCTTTCTCTTCTTTTTTTTCAGGTACGAGCTTCTCTTCTTTAACTTCCTTTTTAATCTCTTTCTTGATGGGAGGTTTTTTTTGTTCTTGCTGCTTAAGTTCATCGCAATACCAGTTGAACTTGTAATTGCCTTCGCATTTAAAAGCCGACTTATAATCCAACATACTATCTGCTTGAGCATAAAGTGAAACCACCATCATTGAGATTAAGAAGAAAGGTTTAAGCATCATTTTTTCCCATTTAAGATTTCTAATTCATACTGTTTGTTTAAGTCAACAACGTCACCAAACAATACATCACCTTTAGAGAAGACAACACAAGGGGCAGCACAGTGAGCTTCTAATCGTGTTTCAAGCCAGTTTTCAACTTGATTTCGACCACCTGACACAATACTTTTAACTTTATTGTTATCAGTGTTTACCTGAAGTTTTTTAACGACTGTTTTGCTAATAGCATCTTCAATATCCAAAACAGCGTAGTGCGTTTTCACTTCTTGTTGAGAGAAATGAAACACTGCTAAACTAACTGGAACGGACAACACTAATATTAATACGATTGATAGAAGAATTTGCTTTGGATTTACTACATTTTTCATAGAATTACTCATATTTTATAGGTTGAACAATAGGAAGGCCGAAATCTTTCATGGTCATTTCAACGGCTGAAATAACGTCATATCCCTGCTTTTTATAACCTGTAACGCTTTTAAAATGGTCATGTTTTGAAGAGAACAAAATCTGCTTAAATGGGTCAGCAACAAAACGAACAACCCCCGCCCCATCTGGATAGTTAATAAATACTTCAGAGTATTGACCTTTAATCATTTTAAGGTCATTAATAACTCTTTTACGGAAAGGGTCGTTTGCTATGTTCAAGATGTTCTTCTGCTCCATAGCAACAATAGATTCATCTTTTTGGCGTAGTGTTAGAGTCCAATCCGCATTTTGAAGAGCGGCTGCTGCCCCACCCTTATAGTCATCATAGTTCTGAGTGGCTGTACCAAAGCAACCTCCATATCGTCTAGCACGTCTATAACCATTTTCAATAAACTCTTCCGTTCCACCTCCTGTCATCAATGACCAGGCCTCATCAATTAGAACCACTTTTTTACGGTCACGAGTAAGGTACATTTCTTGAGAAATTCGATACATCATAATCATTAAAACAACGGCTTGAAGTGCCTTTTTACTCTTAAGCTCTTCAAGTTCTAGGACGGTAAAATCATTTTGGAAGGTGATATTTGCTTCACCATCAAAATACTTACCGTAAGCACCATCTCTCGTCCAAGGGAACAACATAACGCCTAAATCTTTCTTACGCTTATCAGAACCACCTTCATCACTGAGTAAGTATTCAGCTAGTTCAGTTACAGTCATTTTATTACCGTGCTTTTTATAAACAAAAGTAATAGCTTGTTCGATTGTTGATTTTTCCCAAGCAGAAAGCTCATGGTCTGGACTCATCATTTGACAAATAAGAGGTTTAAGCATATCCATTTCATCATCAAGGTCTTGTATGTGACTAAATGGATTAATAATAATGGCCGACTCCTCTGTAAACTCAACAAACTCACCATCAATCATTTTGCAAATATTCTCATACCCTCGGCCAACATCAATTACCCAAATCTTGGCTCCAACCGCTCTGTATGAAAGTAAAACTTCCTGGGTTATAAATGTCTTACCAGAGCCAGAGCTACCTACGATTGCAAAGTTAAAGTTTCCTGCTTCGTTATCAAAGAAATCTAATGAAACTAATTGGCCACGCCTTCCAACGAATGTCATAGTCGGCGTTTCTGTACCTTTCCACTCTGCAATACACGGAGCAAGTGAAACGGCATTTTGACTATATTTAGTAGATAGACGGTGCATTTTGTCTAAATCACTAATCATCGGCTTAGTAAGAGACATTGGAACACACGATAAAAAAGAAACTAATTGCTGGTACTTGTCATCTGCTAATCGAAAGCCTTTAGATCGCCAAATAGCCATAGCATCAGATTTTGCCTTGGCCATATCTTTTTTCTTCGTGATAAGAGTTAAAGTGGTTGATAATTTAATAAGTGTTCCGCCATCCTCAATCGAGCTTAAGGCATACTTCCATTCTTGGGCTTCATCAGCAAGTCGTGAATCAAGTTTCGCCATGTAACCTTCGGATTTACGCACTGCCGTAGCGGTCTTTAGTGTTGCCTTATTTCGCATTGAATCATAATCTTGCACAACGGCTGAAGTTGTAATCATAAATGGACATGGATAGGCTAAAGAGCTTTGAAAGAAGTCACCAACCAAGGATGTCATTTCGGCTAAATGAAAATGCTTTGGGAACTGTGCAACAGATAATTGAGCTAAACAAGTTGACTCTTTTGACATGGAATTATCAATCTGAATACAATCTGTTTTTACATGATATTCTTGTTCTCTTGAAGAGATTTGTCTGCGAATTTTTTCATTACTGTTGTATTCCTTATAAACTTTACTAGGAACATGAAACACTCGTGAATGGTCTAAGAAATCAGACATGAAATTAATTAAATCTGCGGGCTTCCACATAAAAGAAGGGAATCCAGCCGAATTTAAGGTTGACTTAATTTGCTCACGGATCAGTAGCGTTTTTTCAATATTAGATTCATTTTTAACTGAATATGGAGTTACCACAGAGACCACTAATCTAAAGTCTCTTATCAAGAAATTATTACCATTTTCAAATAATGGCTTGTACGTACCGTGCAGTAAATAATCTGTTGACCTACGTGCTACGGCCTGGTAAATATTTTTATTACGCTTTTCGTGTGGTTCTTTTTTAATACCTAACTGTGTGTCGCTGTATCGCTTACGAGCTGAAGCTTTTAATGTAGGCAAGATGTCAGGTGAAGCATACAAGTGTGTGCTAACAGAACTGCCAGGAGGTGCTTGAAGATACAAAGATTGCATAATGCTTTCCATTGAATCATTTGCACCTGTTTGTGGGTTACACTCTAATGTAAAACCAAGATACCCTTTAGAGCTTTCTTTTATTTCTTTAGATTTCGGATTAATAACATCACCACTATCTAAAATAAATAATTCAGAAGTTGGTTCCCACCCTAAATACGGTAACAGAGAGTTAATACTATCCGTGTTTAAAGACTTCTTATATTCTTTACGAGTTTTTAAGTCATCATCAATTCCAAGAACTATTTTCAAAGAATCAAGAACCTCAGCCCCTTTCTCTTTGGCTTGTTCAACTAAAGTATTTACCACAATGAATCCTTTTTATTGGTTTAAAGAAAAACCAGAACGATATTTAGCATCTTTAAAATGCTCTATATCCCACTTCGCTTTTTGAATTAAAAGATAAGAATATTGTTGGTCGTGTAAAACGCCTTTATCATCTTCCCAAGGTGAAAACCAAACTCTTAACGTGACAGGTTTTTGAAATAAAGGTGTACCACTGGCAGGTGCTTGGCCAGTAACAGAACGGCTCACTTTTTCAACCTTTTGGAAAGAAGTTCCAGAAATATGTCTCTCTGCTTGTTGAGAAGGTAAATTACCTTGTTCTGCATTTTGATAAACACCTGAAATAGATTTACATGACACACCAGGTTGAGCTTTACAGGCAAAATCACTAGACGCATCAAAACCGCTTAAAGTTCCACAGCCAGAAAGAAGGGTTATTGCGGAAACGATAAGAGATGTTTTTAAGATTATTTTCATTTTTAAATACCTTATTTACTGTGAGTATTCAGCCAAAGATTTAGCTGTGGTGCAGGTACATAACCTGGTGCAATTTTGCCTGTTTTAGAAAGTAAAGCTGGAGTACCGCTTACACCAATCTTATTCGCCAAGCTCAAAGCTCTTTGGATTTTATCTGTATGGCATTGACCTTTACTGTTTGGTTCAATACCTTTGGCCATCCAGTCTACCCATGCCTTGCCAGGGTCTTTTTCACATAAAATACGCCCCATCATTGTTCTGCCTGAAGCATGGAACGCTGATGGAAAAACATACATTGTGTAGTTGTCTAACTTAACAAGTTCTTTTTCTAGTTTTTTGCAGTACGGACAAGTTGGGTCACTAAATACAGCAAACTCTCTTGAGCCATCGCCTTTGACAACTTTAACGGCATCCTTAAATGGAAGGTCTGAATATGAATAAGTCGAAAGGGAATCTATCCTTAATTGCGTAACATCTGCATTATTACGGGCATCAAACACATGGCCGATAACAAAGTGTGAACCTTCCTTATTGGTGTAAATAATTTTGTTTTTATCAATTATTAACTCAACCAGGCCTGGAATCTCAACCACATAATCCGCACTTGTTATTTTCGTGTTAGGAAATTTCTCTTGTAGAGATTTTGTAAGCTCCCAATTTGTAGCGAAAGCGGATGTTGTTGCTAATGATAAAGCGAGTGTTAAAAGTGTTTTTTTCATCGTTGGATTCCCTTTTAGCGTGGTGTAATCATGTTTTGAACTTGAGTAATCGTTTGGCCAGCACCTTGAGTTAATTGGCCTATCGTTATATCGTTACCACTAGGGGCATTACTACCTTGTGTTGTAGAAGAAGATGAAGCTGTATTTTGTTTACCTGGTTTTAATTCAAACCCACTTGTAAAGACAATATCAATCATTCGTCCTGCATCGACTTCAATAACAGGAAACATCTGCTCTGCTAATTTAATGTAGTATTTAGAGAGACGGTCAAAGGCTGTTCCTACTCCTGATCCCAAACCTGCTACAACAGCATCGTTGGTTGAAGGAAATGACATACTAGAAGTGCCTAAAGCGTTATTACTATATGTTGTAGATGATTGAGAAAACGCCTTACCTATCCCTGAACCAATTCCCGCAAGTAAACTGTTTGCTAAAATCGTTCCAGTTTTCGACACTAAACGCCCTTTCGCTCCAAATTTACCAGTTTCGTCATACACTCCACCCTTGATAAAAGTTTCATAAACACGGTTCTTATCATCAATACAAGAAAGCTTCTCCATGCGGATCATAGCCCTCTCTGAAGAGACATCTCCGTACCCTGCTCCAATTGCACGACAAGAAACAAAATCATATTTCTTACTGTTTGGAAGATTAGCGATATCTGAAATCTCAACAAGAACTGGAACAGGGTTTTCCTCTGCCTGACCACCTGTGGGGGCATCAATACCACCCAAGATAATTCCTCTCACAAAACTACCTGCTGGTACATAGTTGTTTTGAACCACTTCAGTAGATTCTTGTTCTGCCATTGCTTGTCTTTCAGCCTCAAGAGCTATATTTTTTAACTCTGTATCAGTATCAATAATATCGACACCTAGCGTTAGCGACTGAAGAGCGGGTTCTGGTTTTTTGGTTAAATCATCTGAATTGAATGTAGCTAAACCAGGGTTATCCAAACCAGGATTTTGACGTTCAAAAACTTTTCGAGTAACCGAAATTTGATTTGATGGAGTTGATTTACCAACGATAGGATTTGCCACGACAGTCTTCTTGGCTTGTTCTTTATCCTTATCCATTTGATTCTTTAGCTGTTGAATTTGAGAGTTTTGTTTTTGCTCCATTTCCTCTTGAAGTTTGACAGTTTTGTCTTGAACGGCTTTTTTAACTTCTTGTTCAATGCTTCGTTTAAAAGTTGATAATTCATTTTTAAGCGTTTCATTTTGTTTTTTTAGAGAATCAATTTCGTTTGATGATGTTGCTCGCCAAATCTCGTCAGGGTCAACATTAGAGCCAATACCTGAATATCTCTCTAGCACAATATCATCATCAATAATCGGTTTTTGAACGTCATCATCATTACTCTTTTTACTTGTTGCTACGACAAGCATTGAACCACCAATAATGGCTGTCATAATCACACCAATAAGTAGAAATTGTTTCTTTTTTATCGTTTCATTCCAATTAGCCATTTTTATCTACCTACTTAGATTTAACTATGTAAATTAAAGTTTTATCTGATGTATCAAGAACACTCTTTTCAATAGAAACCGCTAAAGTATCTTTATTGAATGGATAGAATTCAGCTTCAGAAAGAACCATCGGTTTATTACTGGCATTCGTTAATTCGTATGAAATACCAATTAAATTGCCTATTTTGTAATTATTCCGCTCAACAATACGTGCTTCATTCCAATATTGAAATTCCTGATTAATCTCAACAATATCAACATTTTTAGGCGTTGAGCCATTTGCCATAACACGCATTAGGTCTAAAATTACGGCTTCATGACCATCCGTTAAATCTACTGCTTTAATTGTGCTTTTTTGATATTTAAACTCTGCCGATTCAACTGCTTTTTTCTTAAGTTCAGCGTCAACATTTTTAATCGTGTACAAGTCTGGCTTTTTATTTTTATCTACCTTCACTTCCACTGTGTATGTATCTTGATGATTATCTGTTAAGAAGATAGTGAAAGGTTTATCGCTGGCTGGTTTGAATACAAGCTTACCAATACTCTTTGTACGTTCACTAGCAACCTCACATTTACTTTGGTCAACATCAACGTGTAAAACTTTACGGTTTAAAACGTCAAGCATTGAATGTTCATTCGCTCCAACAGTAATTGATATTTTTTTGCTATGTATAACCTCTAAGTCTTCTGCAATTGCATTGCATGAAATAAGCCCTAAAAGAAATATTGGTAGGATTTTATTCATTTTTATTCCTTAACTTTCGCTGTGAAAGGGTTCTTAATATTAGTTACATCAGAAAACGATGCGAGAGTAACGTTCTGATTGTAAATATTGAAATTAAACAGATAAGATGCCTTTCTATTTAAAACAGGTTTTTCACCCGAAAAGGTTTTTAGTATTCCTGTAACAACAACATCATTACCGACTAAGCTATATTTGAATTCCGTAGGGAAAAATACAGAGCTTAAATTAGATTTAGCAACTTCTTCTTTTTTCTTTAGAAGAGCTTTATTTAACAAACCGTAATATATGGGATCAGACATCTGTAAAAGACTGTCAAATTTTTGGTCAATTGTTTTCGGACTAAAAATAAAAGCATTGCTAATAACTTTTTCCGCAATCTCTTTTAAATATGTTTGTGACGCATTATTCTTTGTAACCCATCGGCTTACATCATCTGTGCCAATCGGTGTAAGTATTGTCTTGGTGTCAGTTGACTTAGACATAAAAGCAATCGTCATACACGCTAAAGACACTAATAAAACATAGCGTAATCCCTGTTCTCTCTTTAATGAGCGTTCAAGAATGCTGATATTTACTTTTTCATTTTCTGGAGTCATTGTGTTATCCAATAAAGTGTCTTTTATCGCTGGGCGGTAAGCTTTTATATCCACTGCCTAATGGCGTGAACCAATAAAGCAGATGGATTAAAAAACCCCTTGTTCGACCTGAAGACATACGACCATATCCCCAAGCCAACAAAGCACCTAAAATTAGCCCCGATAGTAAAAAGTGCATTACTATTCCGAAGCCAAAAACCAGCAAGAAAAGCATTGATTGATAAATATCCCAAAAACCAAATCTAGCTAGATTATCTAATGTTTTTGGAATATATCCCTGATGCTCATTATTCATGCTGATACCCGTTAAATTGTGGCTGTCATGATGCTAGAAACAACGTCTGGTGAGTATTGAAGTAATACCGCTGAACCAATGCCCGTTAAAATAGGAAACGGTGATTGTTTAGCTAACGAAGCTAAACCACCTAAACCAATCGCACCAATCGCAATCGCCATACCACCGTAACCCTGCACCCAACCTTCAAATGTTGTATAAACCGTTTGAAATTCTGCCCCTGTCGTACCAGCAAAAGCCGCAGCCGAACCAAAAACACCCACTACTGCAAATGCAGCTTTAAATAAAGTTTTAAGCTTCATCAGAAACCATCTCCTTTTTTACTTTTTTAAATTTAGACAAATCTATTAACATCTTGATAGTCCATGCAACCCCGAAACCTAGTGCAATCCCTGACACATGAGAAATCCAAGTCTCAGGAGAAATAGCATTAGGAACAGAAAACGCTAAAATAAAAGCCAACATAACTACTGGAATGTCAGATTTAAGTGTTTTGTTTTTGTCCATTTAGACACCTCTTTAAATTAAATAAATATCCTATTGACAGGATACTAAGCTCAATAATAATCAAATAAAAAAAAAGAAAATCCCTCTTTATCTATAAAAAATGTAGATTTAGAGATTTATTTACAATAAGGGCAGCTATGATGTCTATCTGTTATGTTTGCTTCTAATAAAGGATAAATTGAATTGCAATTACGACAAGTTTTAAACTGCAATGGCTCATAAGACGTTGGATTAACTACGACAAATTTAAAAATCGCTTGAGCTTGCTGGAAATTAAGAAATTCTTTCTGGGAGGGTTCTTTATCTTGTATATCTAACCAAGTTTCATAAACATCTAAAAATAGGTACAAAAGATTATCGTCAGCACCAGCCTTTAATATCAAAGGATAACAAAGCTTTATAAAGTCAGAAATAACAATTGATTTTGCCTTGTTTCTTAATAGAGTTGATATAGTAACTATACGACCATGCTTCACTCGAACCTCTTTAGGCATTAAGTTCTTATGTACTCTGGCAGCTTTCGCTTTGCCGTTCGCCTCATCGTAACCAAAATAATCAGGAAACAAATATTGCAAATCTGAAGGCGAACCTCCTAGCCCAATAATACGTCTAAGGTCGGAAGCGAACTGGTAATCATGGTCGGTTAAAATATTCATTTTCTCTCCATTGCTCTTAGATTGACGCTTTAAAAAAACTATCAATAGAGAGGGAGCTACCAAGTCCATTAGTCTTATTATCAAGATTGTTCATGTTTATAACTAAACCTCTTTCAGCAAATTTAATGGCTTTCTCATTGACTTGATACGGGTCTAACCCACATACTTCGTCAACCATGACTGTTGAAATTCCTAGCTTCACAGAAGCGGAAAACCGTGATGTTTTACCGCTTACATAACGAATATGCTCAAGAATTCCTTTGTTTATTTCAATAAGACCTTTACTGTTATCAATCATGATTAACCTCGTAAAATAATTATTTTAATTGTTATTTTGTTGTAAATATAAGATACTTTTATTAAATTATCTACAAAAAGAATAGGATTACAAGCCAATGTTAAAAAAAATATCGAATTTCTTCCAAAAAAACAGAGACTTTGTTAATAAATCCAAAGAAATAAAGCGTGATAAAGAGATTTTGGAAGAGTTACAAGATATTCCGAGGTACCCACCGTTCATTAAAGGACTACCGTTTGCATCCGTTGAACTCCTTCTTCAAACGCAAAAAGAAATTCTTAGTGAGATTCGATTAGAAGCTGGCATAAGCGTGTATGAACAGATTTATTTAAGTTGCATAAAAGAATACTGTTCATTTGTTCATTTACTACCTGCGAGTGAAAAAAACCATCATAGAGGTGCAGGTGGATTATTTAGACACGGATTAGAAGTTGGTCTTATGGCATTGAAATACAGTAAATATAAGCTATTTGATACACACCTATATCCAAGCGAACGAATTGAGAATAAAGAGAAATGGGTTTTGGCTGCTTTCCTTTCTGGATTAACCCATGACATCGGAAAACCGTTATCTGATTATCAAGTTGTATCAAAGGATGGTCGGCATATTTGGAACCCTTTCACGCAAACAATTACACAATGGGGTAAAGAACACGCTCTGACGGATTATTATCTTCACTGGCAAGAAGACAGATATAGAAAGCATGAGTCGTTATCAAGTGTCGTTTCTAAACGAATAATTTCAGATGAAGCTCTTTCATTTATGAGTACCACAGGAAACGTCATTATTAGAAATATGTTTGAAGTAGTAACAAACCAAGCTGCTTATGACAATAAACTCTATGAGCTTGTAAAGAAAGCAGACCATGATAGTTCTGAAAGAGATAATAAAACCGCTAACTTAAGAGGTGAAGATGTTAACTTATCAATTCCTCTTGAGAAGTATTTAATTGATGCTATCAAACTTTCTAACATCAAAAATGATTGGGGTGATGCTTTTATCAGCAATCCCCCTTTATTGTTTATAGATGAAAATCTGTACATTACTGCAAAAGGAATGAAGCGATTAACGGAAAAATTAGCAGAATCAAAAGTGCCTGGTATTCCTTGGGATCAAAAAGCACTAACTGAAACACTCATTAATAAAGGTTTTGCAGATAATAGAGAAACAACAGATGGTGACATAAGCAATATGTGGCCAATTCAAGACAAGGTAAACAATAAGTTAATTTGGGGTGTAAAAATAAAAGATTGGGCTGTTATATTTCCCGATAAACCAACGTTAGATATAAATCATAAAATATTAACGGATATTGAGCTTGATAATTTACAGACAAAGAATAAAGATAATCAGAAGTCACAAACAAGCAATAACGACAATGTTTCCCACAGGAAACAGGAAGCTCCTCACGCTGAAAATGCTCCTGTAATTGAAAATAACCACCCTGCTCCCGATAATGTTTCCCACAGGAAACAGGAAGCTGTTCACGCTGAAAATACACCTGCAACTGAAGATAACCACCCTGCTCCCGATAATGTTTCCCACAGGAAACAGGAAGCTGTTCACGCTGAAAATGCTCCTGCAACTGAAGATAACCACCCTGCTCCCGATAATGTTTCCCACAGGAAACAGGAAGCTGTTCACGCTGAAAATACACCTGCAACTGAAGATAACCACCCTGCTCCCGATAATGTTTCCCACAGGAAACAGGAAGCTGTTGTTAGTGAAAGCACTGCTGACAACAAAAGCGTAAAAGAAAAAAATGATGAATTAGAAAAAGAAGCAACTCAAATAGAACTAACCAGAAAAGAAGTTGTTAAAGTAAAAATATCTGATTTAGTTACCAGTATAGATAAGAGTGCTTGGTACATAAATAAACAAGGTCAATTATTGCTCAATGTAAAACAGATAGGTGATGAGTTTAAAACTAACGATTACTTAACGGCAATTGAAGAGTCTCTAGTTGTTAATTCGACTGGGAGCAAAACACACTTAATAAATAACATTCCTGTTTTAATTATTGATAACTCTTATCACGACCTAAAAGCACCAAAAAAACAACCACCACCGTCAAAAAAACCAACTAGACAAAAAAAGAAAATGGCTGATAACGACTTAAATCAACATAGAGATGTACCTGAAGACTTTGATCCAAATAATACACACCCTGTTAAAACTAATCCAAAAAAACCAGATGTTTCAAAAAAAGATTCTAAATCTACACTTTGTATAGATAAACCCTCGCAACAAGGATTGACTATTAAAGATAATAATAATCAACGAATACTCATAGCCAATCTAAAATCCTTTTGTGATTATCGGACATTACCTACTTTCAAAAAATTTGAAAATGGTGAGATTGATTTAATTGAGTTATCTAATGAGATGAAAATCCAATATGCAAATGATAATTTTAAACTAGATATGATTAATAGAGTGATGAAAGAATTAAATGGATAGATTTGAATACATTATATCAAGACGACCAAACTACGAAGTCTATTCAACAACTGCGTGGATGACGGGTGCAGCAGCAACATTAGCGTTAGGAACTCCTTTTTCTGGAGAGTTAAGCCTTCCAATTGTCGCAGCTCCTTTAATGTTAAGCCTTGGTTCTTACCGTGCATTTCAAGCATATCAGCAATATATTAAAAACAAGAACTTTACACCTGACCAAAATATAGAATTTATTGACTATGAAGAGTTAAAGAATAAGAAAGCTCGTGATGATGCAATTTGGATGGGTAAAGGTTTTGCTTGGACACCAGCAATAGCACAACGGCTTTATGATGAATTTATGCGAAATCCAGAAGCGATGCAATCTGCCGATGTTGATGATCCTAATACACCAGCAGGGGCTTTCTGGCTTCATAGCTTGGGCTTGGGAGAGAAAGATATTTATAAGAGCTTAAAGGATTTTGAAGGACATAGCCTTATTGCAGGGGTAACAGGAGCGGGTAAAACAAGAACCGTGGATACGGTCATTGCTCAACTCTTAATGAGAAAAGATGAGCCTATGATTATGATTGATCCAAAAAACGATGAAGAAGCGAGAGAAAATATTCGCAAAATTTGCGAAAAAGAGGGGAGACCTTTTTATTTCTTTCATCCTGCGTTTCCTGAGAAAAGTTGTCGAATTGATGTACTACACACTTGGGTTAGGGCTACACAAATATCTGATCGTATAAAAGCAATTATTCCTGGGGCAGATACAGGTGATGGGGCTACATTTGCTAACATTATTTGGAATGTTGTTAATGCAATTGGTTCCTGTCTTGTTTTGATTGGTGAGCCACCTAGCATTGTTTCTTTTAGAAAATACATGACACAAGAAAACATGGATTTGTTAATCGCTCGTTCGATTGAGGCTTATGCAGAATTGATAGAGCCTGATTGGAGAAAATATTATGCCCCTTATGCAGAAAGGAAGTATGAAGCCGCTAGAGGTCAAAAGCCGTTAACCAAAAATGCAACAAAATCTATTTCAATGATGTATTTTTTTAATGAAGTGATTTCTTCGAAGAAACCAAACGCAGATATTCAAGAGTTAATAAATGTGCGACTTTATGATAGACAGCATTTAGATAAATTGATTTCGTCATTATTCCCTGTTTTATCTATGCTTTCATCAGGTGGTTTGGACGAACTATTAAGCCCTGTGCCAAATCCAGATGACGATAGACCAATTATTACGACACAGCAAATAGTCGATAACAGGGCTGTGTTATGGATGGGATTAGATACGCTTTCGGATCAAACTACTGGTTCCATGATTGGGTCTATCATATTAAGTGATATGACAAGCGTTGCGGGTAGTCGATATAACTTCGGTAAAAAGGACGGTGCATTAAAAGTGAATCTTGTGGTAGATGAAGTGGCAGAGGTCATGAACACTCCGCTAATAGCGATGCTTAACAAATCGAGATCGGCGGGCTTCCGAATAATACTATTGACGCAAACACTTGCAGACTTTGTGACTAAACTAGGAAGTGCTGAAAAAGCACGAATGGCAATTGGTAACATTAACAATAATATCATACTTAGATTAAAAGATGGAGAAACTGCTAAATATTTTGCTGAATCGTTGCCAGAAGTATTAATCAGACAAATGGGAACGCAGTATCAGTCTAACGTAGGCCATAATCCATTAAGTGAATATGGTGGTCGATATGGTGAAACCATGCAAGAAGAATATAAAGAAATTTTCCCTGCTTGGGCGTTTGGGGTTTTACCAAACCTGCATTATTTAGGAAATTTTACTGGTGGTTCATTGGTTAAAGGCCGACTTCCAATTATCAAGGTGGATTAATGAAAAATAGAAATTTAAACATTGAATATATTGTAAAGATTTACAAATACTTATACCCTTCTTTGATTTCAGACGAAGCTACTATTGATGTAGTTGATGCTAATGTTGCTCGTTGTTGTATGGAGGTCGAAACAGAACGTTTTAAGAATAGAACCCCAATGTATTCAATTTCTGTAATGGAACTATTAGCTAAGAAAATTACTGAGACAAATTAATTATGGATGCCAGTAACAGTAAAGTAAGCGGGGTTTGGTGGTTAATTACCTTTTTAGCAATCTATTTTATCGGGATTACTATATGGGTTGGTATGGGTGTAAAACAAGATTCTTTAATACAAACACTGATAAATGAACGAACTTCAAATTCAGAACTAATCTATGCACTAGATGACCAGGCCTGGTCAACATCAAAAGAGTGGGCGGTTTTTTCAGGTTTAGCAAACATGGTTAATAATCGGATCACTAACTCTAATGATATTGTGAGCGGTCAAAAAGGCTTTGTGGAGAATGTTATTGATGAAACACCTGTAAAACTAAGTTTGTATGGAAGTTTGCTGGACTACCGACTCAGCCTTGCTTGGTTACTAGCACCTATATTAATCATATTTTTCTTAGTTACCTTAGTTGATGGATTAACTGTTAGAAAAATACAGAGTTATCGAAATTCATTTTCAAGCCCATTACGACATACGATTGGTGGCAAGGTGCTTGGAATAAACTTAGGAATACTTTTGGTTTTTGGGTTTTTCGCCCCTATCGCAATACCATTTTGGGTTTTCACGGTATTTGTTTTTATTAAAATATTTGGTTGGTGGCTATGGGCTGTCAATCTTCCTAAACGTATGTAATAAAGGGTTAGTTATGGAAGTGTTAGTTATTATATTGGCTTTTTGGTTTGGAACAGAGATGGGGGATGGTCACATAGGTTCTCCCGCAGTTACAGACTCATATTTTGATTTTGAGACAGGTAGTGACGACTTTACATCAACGAGAAATAATTATGTCATTAAAAAAGATAACTTAAAGAAACAATATATTGTATTTAAAGAAGATGGGTATGTTGTTTCGGATAAAGATTTAATTCCTACTAAGAAAACAAAATATATTGCACCTTCTAGTAAGGACATAAACGAAGAGGTTCATGTTAGCACTAATCAAACAACCAACTTTGTCGATGGCGAAGGTAGAGATAATAACGTTACTAAACCAGGGAGTAACTCGCAATTTCATGACTCAAGCTACTGCGATAAAAAGTTTTATAAAGTTTATTTTGACCATAATAAATACAACTTGAAAACTGATGCTCTAAAAATCATTTCAGCAGCAGTCAAAAATGCTAAAGAATGTAAGATTACGAATATCGTATTAAGAGGTCATGCAACTATTGATGGAGGCTTGAATCACAATATCCAGCTTGCAACAAATAGAGCTAATTCTGTAAAAAGAAGAATTGAGGAGATTAGTGGTTTAGACATCAAGGTGATGAATCCTTTGTCTGCAAAAGGCACGTTCAGACCTCAACGTTATGTATCTATAACTCTGTCACCAAGACAGGAATAAGTGTGTTTAATGACTTCTTTAGCACTAGAAATAAATAAAAATATCAAAGTTAAAATATTATTTAAAATTGTAGTTATTTTAGTTTTAGGTATTTTTTATACCAACATGGTTTTAATAACTTGGAATATAGAAAACAGTTTATTTCATGAATCACACAAAGCACATCTTTATGAAATCTTATTTTTTATAACTTACTTAATTGCAATACATTATGCGATTTATTTTTGGATCGTTAGCTATAAAAAAGAAAGTAAAACAAGGCAAAAACTTGAGATTTCTTCCGCTGTTTTTTCTAATGCTAAAGAAGCAATAATCATTGCTGATGCAAATAATAACATTGTTGATGTAAACCCTGAATTTACAAAATTAACAGGATATCGAAGAAGTTCTGTTTTGGGTCAACCATCAAAATACTGCTTATCCGATAGTAATGAACTAACAATTGTAGAAGAGTTGCAGAAAGAACTATTGGAAAAAGGTTTTTGGCATGGTGAATTATGGATTAATCGCTTTGATGGAAAAAATGCTTTAGTTGAATTAAAAGTCACTTCTGCAAATTCAAATTCAAAAAATGAACTATTTTATATTTTCAATTTTATTGACATCACTGTGCCTCACAATCAAAAAATCGAAATTGAAAAGCTTGTTCTTTATGACCCGTTAACCTCATTGCCGAATAAACAATTTTTAAAAACTAAGTTATCTGAAGCAATGATAGAAGCTACTAAGGGCAACTACTTTCTGGCAGTTTGTATTATAGATATGGATCGGTTTAATCAAATTAATGAGCTTATTGGAAGCAAAAGGGCAGACGCATACTTAATATCCATTGCGAATCGACTTGTTGAGTTTGTCGAGAAAGGTGATGTTGTTGGTAGAACTGGTGGTGATGAGTTTCTTGTTTTATTAAAAAACTTATCAAGTTATAAAGAAATAGAACACAAACTAAATCAAATGGTAAAGCTACTAAGAAAGCCTATAAATATTGGATTAAATGTTATTAAGTCTTCTGCGAGTATAGGGGTTGCTCTTTATCCCGATGAAAATATTAGTGCTGAAACTTTAATGAGACATTCTGATTTCGCATTATATCAAGCTAAAGAATTGGGTCGTTCACAATATAAGTTTTTTGATACAGAAAAGAAAAAAGCTCGTACTCACCATTTTGAATCAGTAAGTAGAGTTCATAAAGCACTTTCAAGTGATGAATTTGAACTTTACTATCAGCCAAAAATAAATATACAGACGAATGAGGTAATCGGTTTTGAAGCTTTAATTCGTTGGAACCATCCAGAGGAGGGAGTTGTTCTTCCAGGTGATTTTTTACCAAATATTGACGGTCATGGCATCATGATAGACATTGATTATTGGGTCATTCGTCAAGCCTTCAATCAATTATCAAAGTGGTGTCAACAAGGGTTGCTGTTTAGTATTAGTGTAAACATAACTAATGAATCTATTTTAGAACCATCTTTTATAAATAAAATTAAACAAATCATCAATGAGTACAAAAGCGTTCCGCTTGATTTAATCCAGTTTGAAGTGCTTGAAAACTCTCTACTTAAAGATATGACTCTTGCTAAGAAACAATTAATTAAAGTTCGTGAATTAGGAATCTTGGTTGCTCTCGATGATTTTGGTACGGGTTACTCGTCATTAAGCTATTTAAGAAATTTACCAACGGACTTTATAAAAATTGATAGAAGTTTTGTAATGGGTATTTTAAAAAATGATGAAGATTTGGCAATTGTGGAAGGAATTATACAGTTAGCGAAAACGTTTAAAATGAGAGTAATTGCAGAAGGTATTGAAAATATTGAAATTCTGAATAAGTTAAATAAAATGAAATGCGATATGGCACAAGGATTCTTTATTTCTAAACCTATACCCTCTACCAAAATAGAAAATTTTCTATGTAAATACAATTTAACTCCAAAATAATCGCTAATTCTATGTTTTCTGTTGAAAAGTAAAGGCTTAATTAGTGATAAATCATTTTATTATTATTCTAGTCAGTTTGTATTTTAGGAAAAGACATGGATAGTAATAAAAAATGGATGAAGGTGGTTAGTTATATTTTGCTAACCACTAGCCTTGTTACCGAAACAATAAACAATCCCGCATTTGCAAACAGCTTTGATGATGGTGCTAGTTTAGGTCAATCTAATAAAGGGGCAATCAGTAGTTCAATCTCTAGCGGTTCTGCGTTATCAGAATTACCTACTTTTGGCTCTACTGGCACAACTAATCTTCAATCAAACTATCCTGGTAGCGGTAGAGATACCCCCTCATCAATTACAAATCTAATGTCCTCTGGAACCAGTGTTCAAAATCAAGCCTGTGCTGAAGGGGATAATTCATGTTCTGCTCGTTCTTTTGTAACGGAACGCTATGGTCAAGCAAAAACTAATAATTATCGTTCTATTGCCGAAGGAATGCGTAGCACTGTGCAAGGCCGTGACCCTGAAGATGTACTGGGATTGAATATGCCTACCTCTGGTGGTGGTACTGTCTGCACAGAAACAACAACAACACTTCCTGACGGTACTGAAGAAAAAAGCTGTCTTGATGCGACTCTACAACAAACGACCTATTTTTCTAAAATTCCTACTACGGTTGGCCATACCTATACAACACCTACTTGTGTTGAAGGATATGAATTATCTGAAGATCAATCGACTTGTGTTAAGGATGTTTATTCTTGTCCAGTTGGAGGGGTTTTAAACGGACAGGAATGTGTTGAAACAATAGAAAATGAAACTCCTGCTATTTGCCCTGATGGAACAACTTTAAATGCTGATGGATTTTGTGAAAGAGAAGTTGTTTCACAAAAAAGTCAGTGCGATGTCGGGGAAACTCCAATTGAAACCGTTTACGCTCTAAAATACGCTTCTCCTCACAAGAATACCGTTACTTATGCAACTCAAGCATGGAGAGTTACTGAAGAAGGTCAATATGCCATAAGAGTTCACATTGGTTCTAATAGCACGACAGGCTATATTGACATTGGTTATTATAATGTAGGTAGCATAATAAGCACGTCTGGTTCAACAACGTGTAATCCACGATTAAATGGGAATGGTAACAACGGGGTTAAGCTTACATCTACGCCAGATTCAGGCTCTCAACCATCAGCTTGTTTATATGGTATAAAAAAATCATCTAGGGGGTATGACATTATGCTTTATAGAGTTGAGTATAAATGTTCAACCATTGAGAAAACCCCTTTAGAAGATTCAACTACTTGTCCATCAGGGTACGAATATTCTACATATAACAAATTAGCTTTTCATTCAGGACATAAAAATGAACTTGGTAGTTATGCAGCCCAAGCATGGACTGTAAACAAGCCAGCAAATTACTCAATATCAACTTATATAGGCAGTAATGGAACAAGCCCTATTTACGATTTAGGATATTACGATATAGGAGATATTATATCTACTCAAGGCCATAATTGTACCGAAGGTATTTTATTCGGCAATGGTAACTGGGGGGTTAAAGTAACAAGCGACCCTGGGCCTGAAAAGTGTCTTTATGGGATAAAGGAACCTGACAGGGGTTATGAAATAATGGTGTACGAAAAGGTAGAGGGGTGTAATGCAACAGAAACAAATATAACCCCTGCTACACACACCTATGAGGAGGCATCACCTGGCTGTTTAGGTGGTCAAGTAACCTCTGCTGGTCAAGTAGTTGTATCAGAGGAGAAGTTAGTAGATGGCACTCAAACAGGTGGTGTAAAAACTTGCGAAGCTGATACCTATTCATGCCCTGCTGGAATGGCTATGAATGGCAATCTTTGTGAAGACGCTAATCGTATGCAGTACGTCAATAATCCTGAATGTGTAAATCTTGGATATATACCCGATACGGAAACAGAGGGTTTTCTTTGTAGGACTCAAGAACTAACTGAATGTTCTGCAATGCCAGATGATTGTGTAGAAACAGGTTCTACTTGCGTTTATACAGATGAAATAGAGAAAAGCCCAACTTTTGGTCAATGTATCGCTACTGAGAAGACTTATGAATGTCCAGTACCAGGCGAAACCGTTGTTTCTGAAACTTGTGGTTACAAACCCATGTGTATTGATGGGAACTGTTTTGAGCAAGAAGCGAAATGTCCAACCATACCAGGCGTTAATCCCGTTCAACATTATGATGAAACTTGTCAAAACCTTACCCGTGAAGATATTGAATCTTGTCCAGTTACTTATGTATATGGTGAACCCGATGAAGATGGAGATAAACCAATTATAGGTGCTGAAGTTGACCCTGAAACTTGTTCATGGGTTGATGAACCTAATTGTACAGCCGCTCCAGTAACTCAAAGAACCGATGAAGAGGGAAATTCCTATTGGCCAACAGAAGCTAACTTCTCATGTCTTGGTGACACAATGGAGTTGTGTGCTGATTTAGATGCAGATACAGAATGTACTTTAACCAAAGAACAAACTGAACAATGGTCAATTGATGGTGGAACACCAATCGTAACCTCTAAGCATTATAATTGTGCTAGAACCATAACTACCGCAACCGATACCTGTACGGATGACTTTGCAAAGATGGCAGTATCAATGGAAGCTTCTCGACAAGCTGGGGAATACTTTGATGTTGATAATCTAAAAATATTCAGTGGTGAGTTTCATCGTTGTGATAGACGTTCTGCGGGATTTGCTGGCGTAAGTTTTGGAAGTAAATCTTGTTGTAACATTTCTGCTCCCGATCCCCAGAGTAATATGGATGTATTAGGTGAAATGAAATCATCCATTATGTCTCAAGGGGCATTATCCTTAGTGGACTACACAATAGATTCAGGTTCATCGTATGTTTATGACTTTATGATGGATGACAGCTTTTTCCAAGGTGTCTCGACAAAATTATTTGGAACAGCAGTAGATGCGGGTAGTGTCGCTTCACAAGCAGATATGCTTGCAGAGCAAACAGGTGATTTCAATGTAAGTTATGGAGTTAGTTATGCAGGGGTTGGGGTTGCGTACACTGGTACAGCAGCAGCAGCAGGAGAAACAATTGCAGCGGGAGGTTGGACGGGAAGTTCAGCTATGAGTCTTGGTGGAGGGTTTGAGCTACAATTTTCACCAGTTGGATTCTATGTTTTTGCCGCAATGAAATTATATGAAATGTATCAAGCAGCATTAGCCTGTGATGATGAAGATTATAAGACATCAACACTATCCAAAGGTAAGCTTTGTTATTCCTATGGTTCTTGGTGTGAGAAAAAAGATTGTGGTTTATTTGGTTGTACTTGTGCTAAATACCGAACAGGAAAATGTTGTTTCAACTCTAAATTGGCTCGAATTATCAATGAACAAGGGCGTAAACAATTAGGTTTAAATATGAAAGATTGTGGTGGATTTACCGTAGACCAACTCCAGCAACTTGATTGGTCGAAAATAGATTTAACTGAATTTATAGCAGATATGTTAGATGAAGCTCAAAAGAACTTACCAACGGCTAGTGACCTACAACGCTTGAATGACAAAATTATCGACAATATTGATAGCTCATCAAGTGGTGGGGTACAGCCTATTGACCTCGGTGTAGATGGAAATCAAAAAGTCCATAACTAACAATAAAAAGCATTGACTTATAATTTAATTTATATATAATAATAATTGAATTCAATATTTATTCAGCCTTACGGAGATTCTTATCATGAAAAAATTTATTACTGCTCTTTCTATTGCTTCTGTTTTAACGTTATCAGGATGTGGAACATCCCCTATGATAGTCAAGGAGGCTGATAATAAAATCATCAATGGTTTTGATATTAGTATCACCAATCTGGACAAAATCACAGATCGTAAGATTAATCTTACTTTTGTAAAAGATAAAGATGGCGAAATTGAAGATTTTCCTTGGGATAAGGTTGAAGAGGGGGTTAGAAATAAATTAACTGAAAAGGGTGTTATTTTAACCCCTGAAGGTCGCTCTGTTACAGTTGAGTTAAACAAGTTTAGAGGGTTAGGTAGTCAATACGCAACCTTAAGAATTGCAAGAGGTTATGTTCCAGGTGGTGTTGTTTCTAGTCTAGGCGGTTCTGTTGCTCAAGATGTTGCTGTTCGAGCTGTTGATAGAAAAATCGCTAAAGATAAAGTGAGTGGTGATACGGGAGATGGAAAGAATTTTGTCGCTGATTTAGCTTTTACGGTGAAAAGTACAGGCTATGAATCAAAAGTTGGGATGTCGGGTGTAGAAGCTCTTTATGGCTACGTATCTAACGCCAAAGTCTTTACAATTCAAGCTATTTCTGAATTTTTTGTTCCAAAAAAATAATCTTCTTAAGATAATTAAAGGATTTCAAACTTGAGATTCTTTTTAAAACATTAAATTAACTTCTTATATTTTTATAATGCAAAAAATAAAGCCCCTAACGGGGCTTTTTTGTATCTAAAGGACGCTTGGCTTTAGTTTATGCAAAACCTCCTGTAAATAGCCTTTAAATTGCGAATCAGGCTTATCTAGCATCTTCTCTAAAGCATAGCTAATAGAAACGTCACCGATTACACCCTCATAATGTTCAATGTCCTTCTTTTCTGGTTGTTGGCCAGTTGCACACTTAGCTTCATATAACGGGTCATTATAATAAACAACAAGCGTTGGAACCGTTGTAATATTAAAACGCTCAAATGCAGGGGGGTTAATTTCCACAACAACATCAACACCTTTAGTAAGTTGACCAATAACCGCAGAAGTATCTTTCATCCCTAAACCTTGTTTTAACCCTATTAAAGTAAGTGTAATATTCTCTCTTCCTAATTTAGCGGCCTCTTTTATATATTTCTTTATTGATGATTCAGGCATTGAGAAACTAATAAATAAATTCAGCTTGTTGGTTGGATTTTTAACCGTACTTAAACCTTTCAGTTGTTTCCCATAATTTTCAGCACTTGTTGCAAACCCGCCTTTTAATCTTGCTTGAGGTGTAGGTATCGCACCAAGATTTAATTGTGAGGGTTTTGCTTTCTCATAAGCACTTTGAGCTTTCTTTAATGCTTCTGCATTCTGAGCTTTAATTTTATCTAAGTCAGATTGCTCAATTGTTGCAAAAGCTGAATTTGAAAGCATGGCCAAACTAAATAATGTTACTAAAAATCTACTCTTCATAATTACCTCTACTTAACCATATTTGTTACGCTTTTGCCTACACAGCAATCACGTTTTCTAAAGATTTGATAAACCATATCCTCACCGAAATAGGGGAATGACTTGCCTGATCCCCATAACGCAGTAGTACGTCCATAAGGCTGAGAACAAAGACCATTTATCTTTGGTTGTGGTACGGGGAACAACATAGAGTATTTATAGTCTGTTTTATCCATTAAATATTTTGGATATTTGTAACACATACCTGTTTTACCACTCGCACCCCAAATCATTAATTCCCTATGTGCTTTATGAGTAAATCTTTGAAGCAATAAAGAACTTGAATCAACTGCACCGATATGATGGTCAATATTACCTGTTAATGGGAATAGAGAACCTTGACAGCCCCCGCACCAATAAGTAGCTGGATTAGAAAATCCTGCCGAAGCTGTAACACAATCACCCGCACAAGCTAACTGTGCTAAAGGGTTCGCATATAGGAAGGCATCTGGATTTAAAAGTGTAGTTGCTTCCTCATCATTCCAAAGAGGGTCAAGCTCCGTTAAGTAACCAAGTTCAAAAGGTAAGTTGTCCAAACATTTATTATCAATAACAACTTCTAACCAATAAAGAATTGGGTTTTGATACCAATGAACCTGGTAGAAAGATTCTCTTGTTACAGAGCCTCCATCATTACCACTAAACCCTGCTGCTGGTGCATCAATAATATTCCCCATATCTATCCCACCAAGACCTGAAAGGCAGAATGGTTTACGCACAACATCAACCATGACAGATGGTTCCCAAAAGCTAGTTGAAACACCGATGGTTGTATCAAGCCCATCACCGCAAGTACATATTGCATCGGTATGAGTATCTTTATCTTCTTGACCACCAATTAAGTCGAGGCTAACACCTGCGATTTTGATTGGAAAAACTGAACTCCAGCAATAGTCTGTTATAGGATTAGCAAACTTACCATTGCATACTTTTGAGTCAGCATTAGCAGAAAAAGAACTCGCACTAAGAATCGCTACTGAGATAATTCCACTTAAAAAAACATATCTCATAGCTTCACCTCTTCAATAGTTAAAAATAATTCATTTTGAGATTTTTGATATACCAATGTCGGTAAGCTTTTAACACCAAATGCGTCAACTAATGTTCGCCTTTCTCGTGGCCCTGTTTTCATTCTTTGGTCAAAATAAAAGCGAACTTTATATTTTCGTGTTAAATCACCAAAAGAACCTTTAACCAAAATTATCTTATCTCTGTAACCTGATTTTTTTAATTCATTAACTGCATAAATAACCTGTTCTTCTTTGTCACCATCAATGAAAATAAATCTTTTTGTGAATGGTCTAATTTTTAATGGATTAACAACTGTACCTGCGGGATACATAACTCTGCCATCTGGGAGTTTTATATCTCTATTTAATGAAACACTTGGGTCAAAATATCGAACCGTTTCATCTTTAGCTGAAGGAAGGTTTATACCTTTCGGTCTCTCAATATCTGAAATAGAACGTTCAGTCATTTCCTTTTGTAATTTTTCAAATTCACCTTTAGATTGTTTATCTTTCAAAGTGTTCATGATTTTGTCTAAAAGTGACTCTTCTTGAATCTCATAAGTGTTACCAACTACATCAAATTCAGCATGACTAAATGAGCTTAATATCGACAAATAAAATCCTAAAGGTAATAGCCATTTCATTTTATTTTTTTTTACCAAGACCATATAACAGTTCCTTTAATTTGTGATTGTGAAATGTAACCTTGATGAATGTATCTACTGTCAAAACTATCTACATGAGGAGTCCACACAAAATACTCATTATCATCTAAAGTTTTTGAAATGTTAGGGGTTAACTCAGTGCCGTTTTTTGCGTGAGTTTTTGCTATACCAAATGACTTACCGTTGATGAAAAATTCACGGTCAATAAAGGTTACTTTATCACCCGAAACACCGACCACTTTTTTTATCATTTTTGTCTTATCAGCAAAGAAATGTTTACCATCATCTTTGTACTCAAATTGAATTAAATCACCTTTTGTAAATGGTAGATTTTCCTCAACAACAAATACACTTTGCGGAAGAGATTCAGTGGTATTAAAACTAAGACTTAAGTTATTAAAATAAAGCACACTGAACACAATTGAGAATAATAAAAATAACGTGGTAAAGAAGTATTGAAGCCAGTTCATAATTTTTTTCTTATGCTTCATAGAGGGTTCCTTAAATTAAAGAATTAAGAGTCTTAAGTATAGGCTTTAACACTAAATGTAAAGGGGCTGTTTATAGTCAAAAAATATAGATTTTGAGAAAAAACCTGCCTGTTTTAGAAAAAACAAAATCCAAAAAAAACCTTTAATTGAATAAAAAACGTCAATTGAAACTGGAAAAGTTCCGCTTGTATTACAGAATGGAAAGTTCCGCTCAATAAGCAAGTGTGGAAAAGTTCCGCTCATATTGCAAAATGGAAAAGTTGCGCTTGTATTGCAAAATGGAAAGTTTCGCTCAATAAGCAAGTGTGGAAAAGTTCCGCTCATATTGCAAAATGGAAAGTTACGCTTGTATTGCAAAATGGAAAGTTCCGCTCTAACTATAAAAAACATAGAAAAGCGATAAAAAGTGTTGTAAATAAAGCGTAACTAACCTTGTGCTGCATGTTGTTATAGGGAGGAAGTTTAAAAATGAAAAATTATTAAGGGTTATTAAACATGGATATTCAGAATTTAGAAGATATAGATATGGCGATTCAAAAGGAGTATGAGGATATTGTTCAGACAGCTAGGATTGTCAATGACTTGTTTTGGAATCATCGGAAGGAAATGCTAGAAGTTAGAACCAAAGGTGTAACACCATTATTGGGATGTCGGGTTGATGTTCGAGATGCGTCTATTAGGATCACATGGTTTTACTGGAGCTTCTTCAATTCGGGAGGGAAAGTAAAAAGAACTAACGTCCATATATCCAAGGGGAAAAAATCAAATTCCTACTCCATGTCAAAACTGTATGCAAAAGCATTACCGAATGAAATTGACATGGTTAATTATTGCGAACAAGAGTTTTCTAAATTAAGGGCGAGAAGCGAATCATTAAGGAAATTAAAACAGATATATTTCTATTACAAAAAAAGTACGCTTGGTGATGACGTAGAACATTACGAAGAAGCTCTAAAATCTAAATTGGATTTACAGTCTTCTGAAGAAGAAAAAGAGAGCGGAGGTTTTGGTGAAAAAGATTAGAAAGAAAATTGGAGTTTTGATTTTATTCGGCCTTCCTTTTTTGGCAAGTGCTTCTGAGAATGTAAATCAAAATTACCTTAAAGAATTTAAGAAACAGCAAAGTATCTGTATGTCGATAAACGATATGCAAAGTAGAAATAAATGTATTCAAAAATTATCTGGAGAGTATCGAGCTTTTGTTGCAAAAAATAAACAGCAAGTTCTTCAGAAGTTTCATAAGAACAAATCTTATGAAGAAGCTATTGAAAATAGAGAAAGGATATTGAGAGATGCTGAAGGTAAAGTTCCAAAAAGATGGTAAGTGTTTTGATTTAGTGGATGTCCAATCTGAGTCGCCACAAAAGGCATTAAGAACCATCTATGAGAGTGATACTGAGAGTAGGGTTTTTTGTTGTTGTCATGGCCACGAAAAAGAACTTCCATTGGTTATCGCATTAAGAAGAAAAACTGGAAAGTTTGAATTGAGAAAGATGCCTGGTCAAAAAGCCAGTATGCACACTGAGGAATGTTTCTTTTCAAGAGAGAGAGAGTCAAGCGATGCTATTCCGTCTCCTAACAAGAGCCATGATTTTTATTTAATATTTCCTACAAGTGAAAACAGATGGTTTATAGATTTAAAAGGATTGAATAATTTAAACAAAGCTCTACACAAAATGATTCATGAAGAGATTGAGATTAAGAACTGGTATCACCTGAAATCAGAGATGATAGAACTTAGTAAGAAAATAAAGTTAAACGATGAGATTCTTGCAAAGAGTTTGAACATTATCACTCCTAGTACGAAAGAAAACCTAAAGCCGATTTGGTTTCGAGGGGAAGAGACCCGTCTTCTCTTTGGAGAGTGCCTTTATGTTAATTACATAAAAGACAGTGACTCACTTGCATTAAAGCTAAAAGGTTGTAGTGAAACTATCTGGTACAAGAAAAGCCGATTACCAGGCCGTCTTCGTGGAGCAATAACCTCGCTATCCGCTAACAAGAAGCATTACATACTCACAATGGTAAGAAGGTCAGTGAGTGGTAAATACATTCAAGGGTACGGGATTTCTTTAAAGTCTGAATTAAAAGAAATTAAACAGGAGTCAAAATGAATATCTTTAGAACAATTTTTAACGTACTGGTGGTAACACTTATTCTTGCTATGCTACGTTCATCATTAGCGATGTTCTTAGTTGGAATTATTTTAGGCGTTAGTTCCTATCACTTATACCCCTCAAAAGTACAAAGTGTTATCCATTCAATTACGGGAACCATAGATGAAGGGATGGATAAAGTTTACTCAACTCCTGTGAAGAATTTACTGCCTGAAGAGAGAAGTAATTATGAAAGCACGAACCAGTATTCAAGAGAAACTTATTAGACGAGAGCATATACACCAAATGCTTGCGGAGAGTTTTGACACTGATGGAGTACACAAGATTCTTGAATGGGTAAACCTAACTGATGAGCGTTACTACAAACTCATAGTAGGAAAAGACCTTTTAGGGGATATGCTCCTGATAAGAGAATGGGGTAGTACCGTTACCAAACAAGGGCAGAGATTAAATCTAATCACTCAGCCAGAAAAGATGGGGCAGTTTGTTACTTTGGTGGATGGTCTTTTGAAAAGAAGAAGTGTGCATGGTTACGAGTTAATTACACCAGGCGTTCCCGTAGAGTTTTTCATTCCCGTTGAGAATAAATACTGCCAATAAAAACCACGAGCTACGGCAGCAGAAACCCACCTCTTTTCTGGAGAGTGGTTTATGCAAAAGATTTGGTTCCGTTCTATGTTACCAGGCCTGGTAAGTATTGCGGCATTAGGACTCTTGTGAAGATTGGATGGATGTAAGTAGATTGGTTCTCAGTAAGAGAAAATAAAATAGGTATACCAGATGAGTGAACAAGAAATAGCATTTGAAAAAGCTGAAGCGGCCTACGAAGATAGTGTGATTGATATGCTGGCGGGAAAGGTCTATGAGATACACGATGTTGAAGTAAAGCTAACGGATGTTGAGAGATTGATTTTTTCTGTGGCCCTGATGGGTAAGAACGGGTATAAAAGGCATTTCCTAGTAAGAGGTACAGATGAGAAAGAAATCGCACAAGAGATTAACGATGCCTCTGGTATAGACAGGTATGAAGCCACTGAAGAAGTTTGGATTAAGATGTTTAAGAAGATAAACGCTCTAGCCACTTCTTAGCGAGAGATTGAATCACAAATCATGACCAGGCCTGGCCACTATATCCTAATCGAAACAGAAGCTCTTAGTGCAATACCACCTAAAAAGAGAATTAAATAACATCATAGAAAGCCCAAAAAACCCTATTTAAGAAATCTTATAAAGAATTTAATACCAATACAGCCCTAAAAATAAATCGTGGCGTGAATACCGTTTAAATTCATTTTAATGATACCCTTTAATATTAGTGGTATCCATTCTTTGAAAAACCGAGCTGATTGCTTATTGCTGCACAGAACAACAATACAAAATTGTGTGCAGTATCCGCTATTAACCGTTTTAAAGGAGCAGGTGATTTTCAATCGTTAGAATTTACACTGTGTATCTAATAGACTTACAATGGATGCAATAAACATTTAGAGGTTTAAAGTTATGTTGCAAAAATTACCAATCAATTTGCGAGTGTTACCAGAGCAAAAAGCATTAATTTCTCAAGCAGCAGATATTCTAAAAATGGACAGAACTGCTTTCATCTTAAATACAGTGTGCCGTGAAGCAGAAGAGGTTTTATTGAATCAAAGAGTTTTTTTACTAAGCGACAAGGCATTTGACCATTTTGAGCAAATCCTTAAAAAACCGTTGCCTAGCAGTAATGCTTTAGAAAAGCTTTTATCGGATAAGATGCCTTGGGAACAGTGATTAATCCACCTGAATAGTTTTGACGCAGCAAGGAAGATATTTCCTGATGAGACTAAAGAGCTACCGATAAGCCCAAGCAAAGTGCAGCCGAAGTATGTCAATCCAGATGACTCCAAAGAAACATGAGCTGGTCGTGGTAAGAAACCATTATGGCTCATTGACCGAATAAACAGAGATTACGATCCATCAGAATTCCCTACCAGAAACCAATCTAATAATTACCCTCAGTAAGAAACAACTCATCACTAAATAACCCACCATCCTTTTCTGGCAAGTGGGTTTAATCCATCAATTCATATTTGCTATGTAATTACCCTGTCGCATTATTCCAATTTACGTTGTCACAGCAACTTTATTACACATACACATGGTATATATAAATAGAGTCCATTTTCTGGACTTGAAGAATGCTAACTTTAAGAGTAACAAGTCCAAAATATGGACTGGAGCAAATGTAGTTATTACAGAGTAAGTCCAAAATATGGACTTAGTAAGTCCAAAAATTGGACACAGACATTTTTAACAAATTTAGCCTATCTAACGACACGTTCTTGAGAACATGGAAAATACACAAGCTCACCTCCACTGAGTATTTTGGATCCCATAGATAAGGTGATTACGAACAAAGACATAAGGCGTATAAAGGAGAGTGCTACCAAAAGATTGTGTATGAAGTATTAATCACTACCAGAAAGAAGGGGGTTGGGATTTCGTTTTGATTGACATTACACATCTTGAATCAAGAATGGGTCAAGAAATTAAAAGGCCGTAAATCACAGTGTTTACGAGAGTTTATAACCAGGCCTGGTAAATGTGACGGGAAAAATGATAGGCGGGTCAAGAAAGTTCTGGAGGCGTATTTTAACAAAAGGTCGCACTAAGACTGGAGATTAACGGATACTTTCTTCACTGAAGGGCTTAAGCAAACGTGCCGTCTTCATGAGATTATTAAAACGACACTGAGACATCACAACAGCGTCTTGTGAATCATTTCGAGCTATGACAATAACCTCTTTATTCTCAATCACTGAATCCAGAATAGTTTTAAAACTCTTCTCGGCATCTGTGTAATTTACAATCTTCATAACACCAGTTACTCCCTTTCCAATATTTAAAATCTTAGCATGAACTTAATTTAAAGATTTAAAGATAAAGAATAAAAGAAAACCCCCTTGTGTAAATGCTAACATGCACTAAACAAAACATAAATATCACATATAAAACATAAACTTAATTTCATTTTGGAGCAAGCTCTTGTTCCAATCTTGTTCCAACTTTGTTCCAGTTTAAGCATCGAAAAAAGCCTTTAAACACTCATTCTGCTCTAAATAAACAATAACCACCACTGTACCTAAAAAGACCTTATAGGCGTTTAGCATAAAGGGCTAAAGAGATACTTACTGTTCCAGTATGATTTATCAAAAATACAATAGTTATCTTTATCTATTAGAATGCATTAAAAAAAGAACCCAATCGCTTGCTAGGAAAGGGTTTCAGAGGAATAGCCTGTTCCGATTTTGTTCCAGTTTGATATTACTTACCAAGCCTGGTAACTCAAGATAATACCGTTAGAGTGTACTAAAAAATGAATTCAATCATTTACCAGGAAAGGGATTCAGGGGAATGGCCTGTTCCAGTTTGGTATTGCAGTTTACTAGCAGACTGCAATGTTAAATTGAAAACTACTCGTAGCTTTAATCACCAAAGCCTGGTTTGTTCCATTCAAGAATTCCCGCCTCCTGCAAAAACAGAGCATCAGGCTTTTGCTCATTGCCTACCATAGAAGTATAGAGATGGTACTTAGCTCTTGTCATGGACACGTAGAACAATCTTCGCTCTTCTTTAATATCGGACATCGAGCCATCCTTTTTCGGTTCAGTAAAGTTTGCAGACTCGCAACCAGATAGCCAGACGTTATCAAACTCCAACCCTTTACTAGAGTGCATCGTAAGAAGACTGATAAATAATTTATTTTCCTTTCGGGCCGCTTCACGCTTCTCATCAATACTCTTCCCTTTGTTCATAGCAGGGCTAGTTCTCAAGAAGATTTTATTTTTAAGGTCTTTACCCTTAGTTTTGCTCAAGATGAGACAGGCATCTCGTATCAGATTAACTTGCTTCTCTCTAGTTTTAAGATTTTGAGTTGTTAAGTTTCCTTCAACAAACGCAGCAACATCTATTAAAAGCTCCTCCTCCTTTTCTTGGCTGCCATCCATAAGCATATCCAGCCAGACTCTTTCATAATAGATGAGCGTTTTCAATTTCTTCTTAAGACCCTCATCTTTTGCCAACTGATAAAGAGAGTTTAAATTATTCACTCTATGGTCGAACACCAAGTCAGACCCAAGAAAATTATTAATAAAGATAGCAAACCCAAACCATTTCCCTTCAGTTAAATACTTCAGGACAGAAAGGTAGCTGCGTAAAACAGGTTGATCCCAAAAGGAACCAGATTTCCGTCCGTACTCAATTCCCTCATTAAGCAATTCTCTCTCAATCTCATTAAGAGTAATATTTCCTCTGGCCAATATCGCCCAATCATTACTGAAGTAAGGACTCTCTTCTTCAGTAAATTTATGTTCCTTTATTTTGTTAATCATGTGACTGTATTCATAATGACTTTTAGATTCACCATCTTCATCACAAGGACTAAGAATGGCCGTTTTATGAATTACACCGTCATAATCAACACCAGCCTCAATCGGTTTATCAATCCTGTTAGGAGAATTAAAACTAATCAGTTTAGCGGCAGCCGCCAGAATTGCTTTCCCGCAGCGGTAATTAATCGGGAGCATCTCCATTTTCGCATTAAGAGCCATTTTAAATTTTTCCATACCGCCAAACCCTTGTGCAGCTCTGAAGGCAAAGATAGATTGGTCATCATCACCAACCAGCGTCACATCTGTACCATTCTCAGCGTGAATTTTAATCCACTCGTGCTGCAACTCATCCATATCCTGAGACTCATCACCTAAAATCCATTTAACAGGGTAGGGCTTAATCGTGCCATCCCTCATCCCTCTTACTGCGAGCAATAAAAGGTCTCCAAAATCAACCTTACGGGCATTATGCTTAATCTTCTGGTATTTCTCCCAAACATACTTTGTAATCTTGTTACCAACGACTAAAGGGTGGTCGTTTTGATTTAAAGAAGATTGGATAGTTGTAAAATCGGATGTTATGACATCAATTTCAGGCGGCTCATCCAAGCTATCCAGAATACTCTCGATAATACTTCTAACCTCTCTATCATCCATAAGGTCAATAACCACATCAGCTCTTTTCAACTGCCTCATAGCAAGAGAGTGAAACGTACCAGAACCAATTCGATTCTTAGCGTGAGGTACTTTTTTAACCATCCTTCCACGCAGCTCGCCAGCAGCGTCTTTTGAGAAAGTAACCCCAAGCAAATTGCCATCTGAATTCTTATCAAGAAGATATTCTGCTCGATGAGTCAAAACGGTTGTTTTTCCTGATCCTGGACAAGCAACGATCAGCAGGTGGCCATCAGCCTCCACGCACTTTGTTTGAAATCTATTAAGTTTAGCCAATTTCCCGAACCTTCTTTCTTTGGATAGTATTGTTGAGATTTATGATAGAGGAGAAAAATCGAGGATGTAGAGGGTTTTGCTACATTTTTTGCAGAAAAACTAAAGAAAGTAGCTTTGACTTTGTGATTAAAATAGATTTGTCACAATTCCAGAATAAAAAAAAGGAAGGATATATGTCTCCACTGGTTCTAACGATTATTTCAGACCCGCTCTTTATCAGGGATACAGTAAATACACCAAAGATATTAGAAAGCTTCACGATGGAACAAATAAAGCAGTTTGTTGTATCAATAGGGGAAGCTAAATCTGATAAAGAATTTAACGGCTGGTTAAAAGAGTTTGTTCAAAACAGCATCTATGTAGTGGTGGTAAATGAAAAATCAAATATTGAAGGATTTATCACGGCCAAAAATAATCAAGAAGTGTTAATGGACGGGGAGGCAAAAATTGAACCACTTGTTGTAACGGGGTTTTACTCCAACCCTAGAGACATTGAAAAAGAACAAGGAATGATGGAAGTCCTTATTGAGGTCGCAGTAAGAACGGGGCATCAAGAGCTAAAGATTCCAAATTCGACAAAGTTAATGAGGAGTTTTACAGACTGCCTTATTGCCAGACCAGAATTTCGTGAAGTTGAAGTTATAAGCTCAGATAGTTCAGATTTTGACTGCTTTGATTTAACGAGCTTTCAGCAAGTTGCTTAGTTCAGCTCAGAATAAAGAAACTCTTGCTAAGAATGAAGGAATTAAAAAGCTGCCATCACCCTTCGTTCGGTTAGCAGCACAAATGATAGACGCTTTGCTGTCATGGGTGGTAGGCCTGGTATTCATATTGCCACCACTGATATTTACCGATTTAAGTGTAAAAGAAGCTCTGGTAAGTATATTAGGGCTTCAGGAACATTCTTTATACGATTTTAAGATTGCCTTAGTAAGCTATTTATACTTATTCATCATAATAGGATTTTGGATAAAACTAAACACAACGCCAGGAAAGATGTTGCTCAACATTCGGATCGTGGACTTTAAGACAAAACAGCCTCCTAGTAAGAAACAATATTTTTTAAGAGGTATTGGATATGTCTTGGCCGCCATCCCTTTTTTCCTGGGTTACTTATGGATATTTCTCGATAAGAATAACAGAGGATGGCACGACCATCTAAGTGGCACTCAAGTTCTTTATCAAGAAAAGAGGTGTTGACCAATAGGGCAAACTGTATATAATATAAATTAACCGTTAATTACAAAAGGAACTAAACTATGATTGAGATTTCACACACTGATGCAGCCGAAGTATTGAGTGATGCCAGTTATGACCAGGTTATTCAAAGAGCAGGTGGTGACAGACACATTATGCGTTACCAAACCGACACTGGTTACATTATCGAATTCCAAACAGCTCAAGAGGATAAAAAATTCTTTTATCTCGATGAATCTCAAGCAGAGCTTAATCCATTAGAAAGTTTATTAAGAGCCAATATATCTCAAATGCCCTCAAACCTTAAAGAGATTGAACTTTATCGCTGGGGGCTAGAAACTCCTGAAAAAGCGACTCTGGATACCTTTGGTCTATACCGTGTTCTCATCACGAAAGAAAATGGTGAAATGGAGTGGCTGTGCGATCAAGATGGTACTCAGCTTAATTTCTCAACTTTGACCGAAGCCCAAGAAGTATGTAAAAGTAAAAAGCTTAAATCATGCACTCCAATGGTTGTTTAACAGAAGGAAAAAAGATGATAAAGCGAGCGAGAAAAACAATCAAAACCATCCTCTTGTCAGGAGTTATTTTAAGCAGTTCCTTGTCTGCTGCCAATGCAAGCGGATATGAATGCGATACGATTGTGAAGAAGCAAGGTTATCAGGCTTGTTATAATTATGGCTTAAAAGGCACATTGTTTACCAAACACCACATGACAGCCGCAGACCTCAAGAAAGAAGGATTAAGCCGAAAAGGGATACGTTTTTATGAAGAGACATCTATTCCAAAAAAATACCGTGCAACCCTGGCAGATTATCGTGGTAGCGGATTTGACCGTTCACATCTTGTTAGTAATGACGACATGAACCATGACGCACGATTACAGAAAGAAACTTTCTCTTTGGTCTGTCAAAGCCCTCATTACCCAAACGTCAATCGAGGTAGTTTATTAAAGGTTGAGAAAGCCATTAGAAGGCTTACTATTCGTCATGGCGAAAGTACCGTTTACAGTGGAAACGTATTCGACACGATAAACCCAAAACGCATGGGGGTAGGTCGTGTTGCAATACCAAAAGCTGTATTTAAAATTGCTCTTTTCCCAGACGGGAAAAATATTGCCTTTCTAATTCCTAACGTGAAAGAAAAACAGGGCAATCGCTTAAAAGATTTTGTTGTACCGATAGCTCAAATAAACAAACTTACGGGTTTTGATTTTAGGAAATAAAATATCAATATGAACTGGAGCGACAGAATAAACAATGGCTTTGTTATAGATGGCACTCATTACCCTGTAACGCATTTAAAAGCTTTTAGACATGATTACCATATAAACAAGAAGAAGATTAAGTGTTACATTGTTTTAGAAAGCCATTGCGTCAGCAGTGGTTTGGGGCATAATGCTTCAACGCAAAATCACGGCATTCCTGACTCTCATCTTGTTATAGACAAAAGAGGGAATCCTAGAAGGTTTTGCAAAACACGCTACCAGGCCTCATTCAATCTAAAAGAATTAATTAAAAACCTTACAGATTTCCCATTTTATGAAGGGGCGGTCAGAAGTGAAAATGTCTTTTTTGTAAATCTGAACAAAGATGATCCCGATGATATTTATAAAATCATTATCAATTTTGTTAAGGCCCGAAATGAAAATTATCATCTTAGAATTAATGTTGAGAGTGCTTTTGTGCAGTACCGACCTGAAGACCCTTTATACGATGAGAACACAGCGGTAAATACTCAAGTGCTAAAAAGACTTCCTAGAATGCTGGGGAAAGTGATTCTTGAAAAAGCGTATTCAAATGAAAAAATAAAATTTGCCAAAAAAAGGCGGTAAATAAAAAGAGGGGAAAAACTTTACCCTAGAAAGACAAAAACCCCAATTAAGGGGTTTTCTAAAAGTGAGAACCCTCTTAAATATTCCAGCAGTCGCTAGAACCAACTTTCATTGGCGGGTAAAGCAAACGCCCTTTCGGACTCTCATACTTATTTGCTTGATTAAAATTATATGAAATTATTCTCAGTATGACAACACCCAAGTATAAGTTTTTTTAAAGTGAGCCATAATGAAGCTAAAGATTGATATAAACAACAATCCGCCAACCGATAAGCAAATAAAGTCTATAAAGCGTTTTCAAAGAGTTTTTGATGCAATAATCACTCTATTCTTTTTCACAGCGGCCATATCTGCTTTATTAGGCGTTACCTTAGAATTATCATTAAGCCTGGATATAACAGAGTTTAAAGGGATTCAATATGACTCTGTTTTAAGTTGGTCTTATGCCAGTTTTGCAATTAGTATCTTTTTAATGCTTTTGGCTTGGTATTACCAAGAAAAAAGAGAGATTCGCTATTTAGGCGATGAAGAGGCAGATTATCAAAAACTGGACACTCTAAAAAGGATTCGCAACGAGAACTTAAGAGTGGATAAATATTTAGAGCAAATAACGGATAGAGGAGTTTCAACAATTGAGTTTGATGAGATTTTTATTACATACGTACAAGAAAAGGCTTTGTCAGCAGATACTTGTTCTGTCAAGGGTTAACACAAACCTGTTTAATAGCAGGTTTTTTTATACCTCAATGTTGACTAAAATGTAAATTAGTATATAATACACCTTAACAAGACAAGGAACCCATTATGCCAAAAAATACTGAGCTAGAAAACAAGCAGAAAGAAACTTTCTTTCAAATCCAAAATAAAGGATTCAATATCTGTACTTGTGGTCAATGCGGGGCCGTTTTACTTATGAACGAACAAGAGAAAACATCTGAAGAGTTTGAGTGTTTTGATTGTGGTTTTACAGGTGAGCAATGCGACTTTCCTGATTTTTGGTTTTAAGGAGGGGTTATGACTATAATGATGACCCAAGATGAATACATTAACTCTTTTCAATCATATTCTTTACAAGAAGTTAAAGAAACGTTTACAGGACGCATTGTTGACGAGATAACCTCGATTCCTCAAATCAAAAACCGTCAACGTTCTATTTATATCTCTTCAAAAGAGGGCGTTATTTATGGATACGCTCATAAAAAAGAAGATGGGAGTTTTGGTGGAAGCATTGTGGCCACCAATAAAGACACTAGCATAGAGCGACCACGAACAACAGTGGGTGTTCTAACGGTTTACGTTTGGCTTTATTACAATCATTATCTACCGTTGTTCAATGCGGAACAACTCGTTAAGCCTGGACAAGTTTGGGAGCATGAAAATGGTAACTCTTATGAAGTTCTTTATTTAGCCAATACAGCTCATATCAATCTTAACAACCCTATAACGGTTGTTTACAAGACTTTAAATAAAAACCATCTTTGGACAAAGCCGCTTTCTAACTGGTATAAAAAAATGAACTTGGTATCACAACCTACTGTGGAGGTAGTATGATTTTTGATAAAAGCATGATTGGGAATACTGTATTTGCTTTGCCTACGGGCAATGCCCTTAGAAAGTATGGTAATAGTATCTTTAAGTTCGAGGTTGTTGCTGTAAAGCGTAAATATGTGGATTTAAAAGAAATATTTGAAGACGGAAGTGTATCTCCAACCACAACTGCATACTGCACTGAAACTGGAGCGACACAAAAAGCTATAAATTCTGGGTACGGTTCCAATTCGGGCTTAAAGTTTTTTAGAACAACAGAAGAACTTGAAGGTTATTTAACTCTTGTCGAGCTTAGAAGCATCTTAAAAACACAACTTAATGAGTTAAATATTGATGACTTAAAAGCTGAACAAATTAAAAGCCTAAACATTATTCTCAATGAGAGTTAATAGCTCAAAAAGAAATCAATAATAACCAGGCAAGCAGGTCGAAAAGGATTAGATATGATTATTGAAATAAACCCACAAGACATCACTGTTGAACTCTTCAGCTCTAAAAAAAGAGGAGCCTGGAGTGTAGAGAAAGACAAAGGCGTTCGGATCACACACTTGCCAAGCGGTATTCGTGTTGAGACTGAAGAATTTCGTTCGCAGCACCGCAACCGTGCAAAAGCAATGCTAATGCTGCAAGAAGCATTGGAAAATTTGGGTAAGCGCATTTTAGTGTTGATTTGACAATTTCAGGCTTAATGTTTATATGATATAAAATTGCATTTTGGTGTTGATTTGTTTTTCTAACTAAGTACAATAACTATAAATTAATTTAGCTTAAATTTGAACTGGCAAGAAGGTAAACATGGGTTCTGGAAGTCTAACAAATGATGCAACTTACACTATTGAATTATCAGGTTCAAAGACCATTCCCTATTATCAGTTGATTTCTGAAAAATTAGAGGTCATTGATATGATGTTTGATTCAATTGAGGATGCAAAACAATATGCTAAATCAAAGGGTCTATCTATAAAGGAAAGTCATGTTAGCTAGAAAAGAAATGGAAGATACCTCTCGAAAAAAAGCTAAGGCAAAAGTCCTAGATTTTAAAGAAAAACTACCAAAACCTTTCATTAAATGGGTCGGGGGAAAGCGTCAATTATTGCCTGAATTACATAAAAGACTACCAACTAAAGTTGATAGCTATTTTGAACCTTTCATCGGTGGTGGTGCTTTAATGTGGTCACTAGATAGATCTAAAATTCAGCGAATCGTCATAAATGACTACAACCCTGAATTAGCAAACTTATATCAAGTTGTTAAAGATTCACCAGATGCCCTATTAAAAAATCTGAGCAAGCACCGCAATACCGAAACCTATTACTACCAAATGCGAGAAATGGATAGGTTCGAGAGCTATTCACGTAGAACATCTATTACCAAGGCAAGTCGATTCATTTATCTAAACAAGACAGGTTTTAACGGTCTCTATCGCGTAAATTCAAGTGGTCAAAACAACGTTCCATTTGGACGATACTCAAACCCTTGCATTGTTGAAACAGACAATATCTATGCTTGCTCTTCTTTTTTACAAGGCGTTGAAATATTGAATGGTGACTTTGAACTAATTCGTCCAATGCTTGACGAAAATTCATTTGTGTATCTTGATCCTCCTTATGCACCGTTATCAGCTACATCGAGCTTTACAGGCTATACAGATAAAGGTTTTAACGATGATATGCAGTTAAGACTTAAAGAGTTTTGCGATTATATTAATAGTATTGGTGCAAAATTCATGCTCTCAAACTCATCCGCTCCGTTAATTTATGACCTATATAGTGACTATCAGATTGATGAAGTCTTGGCTAATCGTGCAGTAAATTGCAAAGCTAGTGGGCGTGGCAAAGTAACTGAATTGGTCATTAGAAATTATGGCTAAGAAAAAGAATCAGAATGACGTTGCTTGGGAAGCGCTTTTAAACGATATACCTATTGTGGACGAGGTAGATTCAAACGGTTTTTACGATATAGATTCCGCAACCATAAAAAAGTATCGTGAAGCACGTCTTATGTGCAAAATAGATTTTAAAGAGAACATCCCTTCCATCTTTAAAACTCACGATTTATCCGTTCTTTCTATTGTAAATAAACAGTATCGTATCGCAAGAACGAATCCGTTCCTTGATATTGATCAAAGGCTATTACTGTCAAAAACTGTCGATAAAACTTTTTCAATACCTTCCTACCTAGAAAGCCTTTCATCTGAGAATATTACCAGTGAATCTAAAGCACTTGATGCCGCTCAAGCATCTGGAATGCTGGATTACTTAACCAGCGATAAATCGTTCCTAACCGTTAGAGGTCGAGTTTATTCTCAAGGGTTTGAGTTTAATCTTACAAACACTACAAATACCGTTATTAATTACCCAATTCAAAGTGTTCAGCTAGAGGTTGATGGTGGTTACGAAGGAAGAAAGGGGTTGTCGTTAATAGAAGCCAAAATGGGCTTTTCAAATAACATGAATTTACGCCAACTTCTTTATCCGCAAATTAACTTTTCTACTCTCTTAACGAAACCTGTTAGAACCTACCTTTTCTTTTATGAAACGGGTGGCTTTTTTCACTTTATTCCATTTGTATATAACGGTAAAAATAGTCAATTTGACTATACAGAACACAAGTTATTTAAACTGACAACGCCTAGCAGAGTTCAGCCGAAAGAGCTTTTAAAAACTCCAGTTGATAATGACTTAACTGGATTTAACGCCCCATTTCCTCAAGCAGACAAGTTAAGTAAAATCATAGAGGTTTATCTAAAGCTAGGTGAGCTAGAATGTGCTACTAAAGAAGAGCTATTTTTTGATTTTGATTTAGTAACTAGGCAGTGGGATTATTATTTAAACGCTCTAATCTGGTTAGGCTTAGTACACAAAGACAATACGAATGAGTGTTTTGTATTGAGTGCTAAAGGCATCTCGTTATTTAGCTCACCTGAAAATGAGAGGGTTTACGAAATAGCAAAAATTGCTTTCTCAAATGATATTTTCAATGCTTTTCTATCAATAGATAACCCAACCATTAATCAACGTTTAAAAAACAGGAATGGGTTAACATCTGAGTCCACTTTTTTAAGAAGAATACAAACCGTAAAAAGTTGGAAAAAATATATATTTTCTCTGCTTGGATTGAACGATGCCCAGCATACTTAACCTCAATTCTTATCAAGTGCTTGGTGTTGAAGAAAATGAGCATGACTATCATATACAGGCTAAAACGGTTTTAAATCCGACTAATTGTCCCCATTGTAACGGCAATGACTTTGTTGGTTTCGGTCGAAAAGAACAGTTGGTTCGTGACTTGCCAATACATGGTAAGCGTGTAGGAATTTATGTCGATACAAAGCGTTTTAAATGTAAGTCATGTAAAAGAACTTTTTTGGAACGCTTGCCCGATGTAGATGAAAAAAGACAAATGACAAGCCGCCTATTGGCTTGGATGGGCAAGAAATCAATCAAAAACACCTTTGTGAGTATTGCCGAAGAGATAGGTGTTACTGAAAACACAGTCAAAGCCGTGTTTAATGACTATATCAACGAATTAGAGCGCACTGTACGCTTTGAAACGCCACAATGGATGGGTATTGATGAAATCTATCTAATCAAGCCTCGTGGAGTGATTACCAACATTCAAAATAACACCGTTGTTGAGATTCTTCACAACCGTAATAAAGAAACTGTTATTCAGTATTTATCTAACCTGCGAAATAAAGATTCCATTAAATACGTTGCAATGGATATGTGGAGACCGTACCGTGATGCTGTTGAGCAGGTGTTACCGAATGCTAGCATTTGTATCGATAAATTTCATGTGATCAGAATGGCGAATGAGGCGTTAGAAAAAGTTAGGAAATCTCTACGCTCTGAACTTGAACCCAAGCAAAGGCGCTACTTAAAGAATGACCGTTTAATTTTGCTAAAACGTAGGAAAGAATTGTCCGACAAAGAAGAGTTTTTAATATCAGGTTGGTTAAATAATTACCCACAATTGGCTTTGGCTTATGTTGCGAAAGAAACATTTTATGAGATTTACGAAGCAGATAATCTAATTGAAGCAAATAGACGCTATGCAGAATGGCTGACAATGATTAAGCCTGAGATTGCACCAGCTTTTTCTGATTTAATTAAAGCCTTTGAGAACTGGCAACCTTACATCTTGAATTACTTCACACACCGAATCACCAACGCTTATACAGAGTCGCTAAACAACCTTATTCGTGTAATGGATAGATTGGGGCGTGGTTACAGCTTTGAAGCCCTTAGAGCTAAGATTTTATTCTCAGAAGGCGTTCATAAGAATAAACTAAAAAGACCAAAGTTTGAAAAGAGAGCTAAGCAACAAGATAGTACGATGTATAAAATGTGCCTTGCTTCAGAAACTGTTTTTGATGACTTATTTGATAAATCTGAGGATGAAATTATTGGCAATTATGGTGCTGATATTTCGATCTTAGTCCAGAAGATTTTGAGCGATGAACTTTAGCCGAATCAACATAGTATAGAAGTTTTCAAAAACTTAAAATTTTGGGCTATCAACACCATAATGCGGATACCCGAAAATTTTAATGGAAAAGTAGTGCCAAACGTAGCGATTAAATATGAGTACGCTGAAGCGGCACTAAAGCGACTTAATGAATTAGGTTTTGAAACCAAGCAAGGTTCTTATGAAGAAGATGCTATGGCAGTTTCATCAGTGTTAGTGAACTATGAGCTAGACAAACCAATGCCATCATTTCAAGAAACGGATATTCTACGTCCTATGCAAAAGGTTATCACTCGATGCGGGAATACAGGTGTCGTAGTGAGAGTAGATAACGGGATACCAACTATTTTTCTTGATGAAAATTATGGTGGAATGTCTTATTTTGAATGCCAAGAAGACGGAAAATACCGTGATGATGGCGGAGAGCATTCACTCGACCTGATGAATTTTTCACTTATTTGGAATTAATGGATGAAATTCTCAGAAGAACAGCAGACAGAGCTTTTTAATTACATTGATGGCAACCAAATGCCTTCAGAAGAAACGATGGCCGAACTACTCGGAATTAACGAGGAAAATATCATTGAGGCAATGGTTGAGCTAGGTTATGAGCAATGCAGTGATTGCGGTTGTTGGGTAGAAGACTCTGATGGAGGTTTTGTTGATAATGATTTTGTATGCTCGGATTGCATCAATTAGACATTCTCTTTCTGGCTCTTCTTAAGAATTAAGATAGTGAATAACGAAACAATAAACACAACAGTCATTATAGACAGATACCATAGATAAGATTCTAGCGTCTTAGTTGTATCAAAAGAAGTGTTTAAAGGCATTAACCAAGCGTAAGCAACAGTAACAGCAACAGGAACCTCCTTTCCAGACAATCTTTTCGTTCTCGCTAGGAATAAAGAGCCTAAAGTAAACACCATATTTGTAATAAACCATAAAACCCAAAACATAATCACACATCCTTAATTAGTTATACATAAGAATATCATGCTCCCTATAAAATAACTACATTTTTATTGACTAATATATAAATTAGTATAATATATGTATAAAGAACAAACAAACCAAAACTGAGAGTGAGAAGCTACTTAACGCATTTCTTTGTAAACTGTCTTGCATCCTTAGTGTTATGGATATTGGTTTGTAAGTCTAAAACTCTTAAAGGGAGATTGATATGAGCGTATATTCACTGGTAAACAAGCTTAAAGAAGCAGACGAAGACCATGAATTCTATCCCACTACGATTGAAATAATCGAAGCGATGCACCGTGACCTAACCGTTCAATTTGATGGTGGTTACTCATTCCTAGATTGTGGTGCTGGTAACGGTAAAGTAATCACTGAACTAAGAAGTCTTGGTGAGAAACATAAACCTACTTTCGGTCAAGCTGTTGAACCTGCTAAATGCTATGCCATCGAGAAGTCATCTATTCTTCTGGAAAGTTTACCTAAAGACGTTTTTATTGTAGGAACTGATTATTGGCAAAGCCAATTAATAGACAAAAATATTGACGTTCTGTTCACAAATCCTCCATATAAACAAGCAAGAGAGTGGGTGTACAAAGCCATACGTGAAGCGAATGCAAAACACCTCTATTTTGTAATACCGCAAAGAATTAAATCTGACCCTAGCATTCAAGAAGCTATTGATGCCAGACAAGGGAATGCTCACGTTGTTGGAACCTTTGACTTTATTGATAGTGAAGACCGTAAAGCGAGAGCTAAAGTTGATTTAATCCGTATTGACCTTACGTATTCTGGATACAGCTCAAACAGTAAGGTTGACCCGTTTGATTTATGGTTTGATGAATCTTTCAAAAAACCACAGCCAGAAAAAGGGGTGGCTTCTGAAGGAGATTCTCAAGAAGAGACTGAAAGCTCAAAGAATGAATTGATTCAGGCAATAGGCCTGGTTGAAGCACTGGAGCAGCTATACCAACAAGAACTTCAGTCTCTTTTAAGTAATTATGAAAAAATCCAAAGCCTTGATGCCTTTATTTTTGAAGAATTAAACATCGACTTAAAGAGCGTTAAAGAATCTCTAAAGCTGAAGATCAGTTCATTAAAAAGCCAGTATTGGCGAGAATTATTTTCTAATCTGGATAAAGTCACCAGCCGCTTGACGCATAATAGTCGTGAAACAATTATGGGTAAGCTATTCTCTAATATGCACGTTGATTTCTCGGTCTCAAATGCACACGCCATTATGGGATGGGTAATTCGCAATGCGAATACTTACTACGATATTCAGTTAAAAGAAGTCTTCACAAAGCTTATGGAACAAGCTAATGTAATTACCTTCAAATCAAACAAACGTGTGTTTAGCGATAACGAGTGGCGTTATCACCGTAAGCCAGAAAATCTAACTCATGTTAAATTAGATTTAAGAATTGTACTTGAATGTGCGGGTGGTCTTGATATTTACGGAAGCTATGATGCTGTGAATGGGTTGCAAAAAAGAGCGGCTACCGCCTTTAATGACATTGTGACCATAGCAAATAATTTAGGGTTTACCTCAACAGATAAAGCCAGTGACTTTGACTGGAGTGAAAAAGGGGCGAAAAACTTTATATTTCAAAGCCTGAAGACAGGCAAACAAGAAGTTCTTATGTCTGTAAAAGCCTTTAAAAATGGCAATTGTCATATTAAATTTAACCAGGCCTTTATATTCGCATTGAACGTAGAAATGGCAAGATTGTGCCACTGGGTTCAGAATGCCGCTGAAGCAGCAAATGAACTAGAAATTCCTATTGAGATTGCAGAGCAACACTTCAATACTAATTTCTATTTAAGCGGATCAGTAACCAATGAATTATTACTGGCATCTTAACGACACCACAAAACGAATCCGATAAAGAGGTGAATACATGAATAATATAACCGAATCACAATCTCATAAAACAATTCCATTTCAATTTCGCATTCCTGATAGCTTACGGAGCTTTGTAAATCAAAAATTCCCAAAAAACGCTTCAAAAGGAATTAGTGAGATTATAGACGCAGAGAGAATTCGTGTAGAAACTGGGGTGAAACGCCTAGAAATGCTAAAAAATGCTAGAGAGACTCTCGATGAAATCAAATTGCTTGAGAAATCTGGCGGTACTATAAGCAACCTGTACTATGATTTTCTGTTCAATTTAATTAGTTATGCAAACTTTCACAAGGAAGAATGTGATTACTTCGAGATTAAACACGCTGTAAGACTTTTTATAGAGCCAGTTGATTTAATTCTGCAAGACATTAAACGCTCAATGCCAAACATTCAAGAGATTGATTATCTTGATTATCTTCTTGATAAGATTTCAAATAAAGAGTTCAAATCAGCTTCATCAATAAATACTCTGGTAGAGCTTGTAAATAGACTATTCAGAACTTTGCTTCAGTACAAAATGGTCGATAATTACCTTCGTATTGGATTAAACAGATTTATTAGTGTTATAGAACCACTTCCTGAGAAGACTTATAGCTTAAAGAATAACAAGGGAGTGCCTATTGTATATGGTTCTTCCACCGCACCTTTATTGACATCTGTTGCGATGATCGAGTCTTTAGGCACGGAACCTTCTTCAAAAGAAATTCTTCTTATAAAAAAGGCGGTAATTGGTTTTGATTCTCCAGAGAATTTTATTGAATATATTATTTCTAGTTATTTAGACTCTTTACAAGAGAAAAAATCTGTTCAAGATTACAAATGGATAATAGAAGATGAAAAGGGGAATCGCTGTTCGGTTCATTTTGATATAACAGGTGATAAATCCTTTAAAATGAGTCGCTTAATTAATCAAACGGTTACATAGATGAAACACTTAAAAAATACACTCTTAGTAATACCTGTTTTCCTGTTCGCCATGAGTGCTGAAGCGGGTCAAACTATCGTAGTTAAGTACCAGGCCATATCCTGTCCTGACAGTATGAAAACTATGCGATTCACGAGAACCAATGTTATCAGGCCTGGTTACAACTGTGTCATCATTCCCGCAGGAACAGAAGTGGAGTACATCGGTGAAAAAGAATTAGTATTAAGCGAAGACACGCTTTCTAAAATAACGCTTGATACAGTCGAATACGGGATTTATGAAGGGTATGTTGATAATAGGTTTCTCTCCGAAAAAGAATGATTTGAGAAGTTAAATACATCGCTAAATCTAAAAGCCGATTAATTTCGGTTTTTTTGTTTTTTTTAATTGACTTAAATATAAATCTGTATATAATAGTTAATTAAAGATTACAAACAATATTAACAATACTAATTATTAGGTGATTCTTATGTGCAACGTATTAGACTTTGAAGTATTGGAAGCCAATACCGCTCAAGATATTCAAAAACTCGTAAAAGATAAGATAAGTAACGGTTGGGAATTACATGGTGGCCTTTTGTGTGTACCTATCTCATCAAAATCACCGTATGTAAACGGCAAAGAAAAATATATCCGTAATCGTTACTCTCAAGCGATGATTCTCACAAAATCCAATGCCAAAATTAAAAATTTCTTAGCCGAATAACAGGGCGTACTCGATTACGTCCACAATAAAAAAGGAAAATAAAATGTCTAAAAATAAATTCTTTGTAGTAACTGAAGAATCAGGTGTAAGTTCTTTAACACTGGATACCGATACGGATAACGTCCAAAAACTAAATCAGCTTAATGACATTAGCCACATCAACCCCGTTCTGAATGAACCTGACGCAATAGGAGCAGCACTATACATTCTTAGTGAGACTCAAATCCCTGTATTACTTGTTGTTCAAAGCGTACATGACGATATTGATTACATCACGGTTTACCCTTCGCTTTACTTCGCATTAAAAGCATTAATTTCAGAATTTGAAAGCACCGCTACCAGTTACGGACTTGAAGATTGTGAGATTGAGAGAATTGTAGATTCAATTGAAAAGCGTGGCTTTAAGACCGTTGAAGAATACAACTCAAGCGAGATTTCTCAAATCGTATGGGATACAGGTTGCCACCTGTCTTTACAAGCTTTATCAGTGGGAGATTAGTTAATGCAAATTTCTCAAGGCGTAGAACGCCAACCTTTCCTTTCTGGCCAGTGGATTTCTCTAGTTGAGATACAGCCACCAGTTTCATACGACTACTCTGAAGATGAAGATGTGGCAATGTCATCACTGCTCACATTCAAAATTGGAGAGAGTGTTTTTGAAGGTTATTACTGTTCTGATTCGGAAATGGGTTGGGTGGCCAATGAAGATAATACCGTAGCTTCTTATGACATTGATGCTATTGAGTATCGCAGATAAGGACTGAAAACGATGAATAAAATTGATGAAAAAATCATTGAAAAAGCTAAAAAGTTACTCCTGTTGGCAGAACAAGGTGTCGGTGGCGAAAAAGTAAATGCTGAAAAATTCCTACACCGACTTTTAGCCAAGCATGGCATTAAAATCTCAGACCTTAACGACACTAAAACTGAAGAATTTCGAATTAAAATCAAAGGTAAAAAGTTACACACTAAATTATTGGCACAAATCTGTTATTCAGTTAACCCCGATGTAGCTCTCTTCAGCACTCGCGGAAATAGAAGTGCATTTGTTATCGAAAGCACCAAGTCTGATTTTATTGAAATTGAGCTGAAATATACAATTTACGCTAAAGCTTTTGATGAACAATTAAGCACTTTATCCAATGATTTCTATCTGGCCTTTATTCAGAAAAACAAAATATTTCCCACTAAGAAAAAAGAAAGTGACAAAGTTGCAACCAGGCCTAGTGAGGCAGAACGAGAAAAGATGCAACGGGTCATGTCTCTAGCAGATGGAATTGAGGTTACTCCAGTGAATAAAGCGATTGAAAGTTAAGAAAGGCATACGCTATGACTGACAAATTTAAACCAGGCCGATTAAAGTCATTAGGAATTGAATCTGAGAAGCAGGTAGCTCTTTACTTGCCTGACTCTTATCTTGACCTAAGAAATGTCATAAAAACGCACAGTGAAGCTCACAATGCGTCCATGAGTGGTTATGAGATAGTTATTCAAGGCGTGTTGAACAATGAGCCTGTTATAAATTACGCACCTGGCAAGCAACCTCGATTAGAAATCAACCTTGCTTTAAGCGGTGGCGGCACGATTGGCTTTTCTGTATTTGATACCGACAAGGCCTTAAAAACCTTAATTGAATCTCTTAATGAGCAAACCGCACAACCAATTACCGTTTCGGGTATTCCGCTCTTGATGGGAAGTAAATTAAAACTAAACAAGGCAGAAATTGTACCAAGTCAATTTGCTGGACGGATACTGCCTGTGTACAAAGGAAAAACAAAGATTGTTAAGCCTGAAACAGTTAGAAACTTAGTCTTAGCGAGATTATCTAGTTCAATTCCTTTAGCTACCGAACACCTGAAGAAACTTCTGGTTGGAGCGGATGTTTCAAAAATCGTAGATATTTCTAAGCTTGAAATGATTTTAAATGAAGTCCATCTACCTACCTCAATGAAACACGCTGACCGTGCAAATGAAGTTTTGAACTTGATTGCCGCCAAGGTATCTCAAAACAAAATCATGAGCCACTATCGTCCAGATGACAATTGGGAGGTCTCATCAAGAATTAATATTTCTTCACGCTGGCCACAAATCGCTCAACTGGTAGATTTTGAGCTTACGGGTGAACAGGTAGGTGTCATTCAGGATATTGCAAATAGTTTAAATAAAGCCGTTCCAATGAGAGGAATGCTTCAAGGCGATGTCGGTTCAGGAAAAACCGTGTGCTTCAGTATTCCCGCTATTTCAGCGGCTTTAGAAGGCAAGAATGTCGCACTATTAATTCCAAATTCTTCATTGGCTTACCAGGTGTACAACGAAGTTTGCCAATGGATTCCAAAAGAGTCTGGATTAGAACCGATTTTCATTAGCGGCAGCTCGAAAAAGGGTGTCGGAGAAAGCACTTCCTCTTCTGGGAAGTTGTTTATTGGTACGACAGCTTTATTGTTTAGAGAGTTAGGAAAAATAGATTTTTTCATTATTGATGAGCAGCAAAAGTTCTCAAACGAACAAAGAAGACAACTTGTATCTGAAGGTACTCATTTACTAGAAGCATCAGCCACTCCAATACCTCGTTCGGTTGCACTGGTTAAGTACGGTGCAATGCAGGTCTGGAGACTAAACACCAATCACACTAAGAAAGATATTGATTCAAAACTATTTACGGATCGCCAGTCTGGGAAGGAGATTATCAGATTAGTTAATCACACACTCTCGGTAGGAAATCAGGGAATTATTGTTTATTCCCTAAAAGAAGAGTCTGAAGCTGAAGGGATGTCGGATTTAATGTCTGCGGAACAGGCCTACGAAAAGTGGAACAAGATGTATCCAGGCCTGGTAAGACTGGTTCATTCAAAAATGAGTGAGGACGATAAGAATGCCGCTTTGAATGACATGAAAGAGGAAAGAGCCAAGCTTTTAATCTCAACAACCGTTATTGAGGTCGGTGTAACGATACCTGGCGTGATGTTGTTAGCGGTTATAAATGCAGAAAGATTTGGCCTTACAACGCTTCATCAGCTTCGGGGCAGATTAGCCCGTCACGGAAATAAAAATGGTCAACGTGGTGAATTCCTTATGTTAACCAAAGAAAACCCCTCTATGAAGACCATAGAGCGTTTAAATGTAATGTTAGAAACTAATGATGGTTATGTTATTGCTGAAAAAGATGTTCGACTTAGAGGATTTGGTGATTTGCATTTAGAGTCAGAGTCTCAGAGTGGAGCTGATAACTCGGTATTCATTGGTAGAAAAATTGATATTGACTTAATGGAGGCTGTTTTATGAGCCATATTTATAACAGTGGACGAATAGCAAGAATAAATCTTGAGGTTATTAAAAAAGCTCTCGGCAAGAAGCGTATGTCGGTCATTGAAGAACTAGAGCTAGAGCCTGATGGTGTAGAAATTCTTCTTTATGAAGGCTATGTCGGTGACAACGAAGCCAGTCTAACAGTTATTGAGATTTCCGATTGTGATAACCAGGCAAACTTACTTCAGATTGCAAGGGATTTTGTAGATACAGCGTTAACTAGAGGTAAAGATGGCTTTAAATGAATTATCTCAACAAGAGATACGAAACAGAATTAATGGCCAGACAGCAGAGGAACTATATTCCCCTAACGACTTGGACTTATTGCCTAGCGAGGCAGAGGTGCTTCAGCGTTATTTAAACGCACGTCCTGAATATTTGTTTGTAGATATGCCAGAAGACTATTGGGTTGGTGATGAATTGGCTGCACTTAAACGTCATGGCTTTAGGTTGGGAACTATTTCGCCTTTTAAAGACCTTTTTTACAATTGTTCTGAATTACTGCTGAGAGATAAAAAACCATCTGTACCAGAGTTTACTTCTGAAGAAATCTCTCTCATTAAGAATGCTTCTAGCTTTACCGTCACAAAAAAGATGCTGATCCAAATCTGTGTTCGACATGGGATTAGTCGTTTCAAGAATAATGGGAGCCACAGTTTTGTCAGTATGGAATGTGCCAAAATGCCGATGGCTAATGGATTGGTTAATAAATTAATCGAATTAGGTCTTGCTACGAGTGATGATTTAATTTTTAAACAATGAAGAGGTTACGAATGACGTTAAAGAAAGTGCTGCATGAATGGCGGCTTGATATGGAATTTAATAAAAGAAACGGCCAACTTACCAAAGAAGGGGAATTGGGTTTAGAGGCTTTTGTTAAAGCGGATAATTCGGATGTGTATTCTTTGAGTAACAATGAGCTTGAGGCTATTGTTGAGATCGCAAATTTAATCTTACTAGGAGAAAAACGAACTAAAAATGAAATTATAGCTTCTTTGCTAGAACAAGGGGTTCCAGCTTTAAAAGTACCAGGCCTGGTAGAGCAGACGCTTAACCTACGTAAAGAGGCAAAATTAATTGTAAAGGCTTTAAATTCAATGTTAATGGAGAGAAAAAATGGAAAATAAAAAAGACTTCTTCTTTGGAGAGTTGCTGGGTGTGAATGCTACTGGAAATCTCAGTATGAATATTGATTCTTTTAAATCAGTAACTCAAAATGTTCCTAGTAGCCACGTTGTTTCGCATATAGAGCGTGTTCTAAAAGAATGTGAATCTAGCTTTGATATATCAACATCTGCAAGTTATGATGATTTGGGTGGCATTTTAACCGCAATTGGTTCTGAAAATATTAGCAAGCTTAAAATCTATACGGTTCCTGAAAGTGGTGTTGTTAAATACACTTATTGGATTGATATTGTTCTAGTAAACGGTGTTGTTAGAGTGAAAGGAAATTGGACTGATTATAAAGACATTCGCTTTGATGAGATTGTTTGGCATTTATTATTACCAATATACCAAAATGGTCTAAATAGTCGTACATCAGTAAATACGGAAGGTCTTCAGTTAGACAATCTAAGTGATGATTATGGTTCGGTGATAAAATCATTTATGGAAAAAGCGAGTGGTACTGAATATCTACTGCCAAGAGCGGATGGTCTTATTCAGTCTATTAGCAAAGAGCTGAAGGTTTAATATTCAGGTGTTCGCTATTGTTATTATTAGTTTTTAATATAAAGAACAACAACAATAATAATAGCGTTTGCAAAATCCTTTACCTTTCAAGTGACAAGTTCTTATATATCAATAAGATAAGCATCTCAATGGTAAAGGATTTTGCACGAAAAGTAAGGGATTTTGCACGAATAGTAAAGGATTTTGCACGAATAGTAAAGGATTTTGCAATTCTGGGTTACAAAATCCTTTACTTTTCTCCCCAATAGTAAAGGATTTTGCAATTTTCGATAATCTGTATTTTACAAAATCCTTTACCTTTCATCTGCAAAATCCTTTACCTTTCTACAAAATCCTTTACTTTTCATCTGCAAAATCCTTTACCTTTCTACAAAATCCTTTACTTTTCTCTGCAAAATCCTTTACCTTTCTACAAAATCCTTTACTTTTCGTAGCGGTTTTTATGGTGAAACAGCGATTTTATTTCTACGTAAATTCATTATTGAGTTCTATACAGGTTAACTTTTAAAGTCCTTTCGAGCTTTTATCGGCTAAATTCAAGAAATCAACAACTTACAATCGTGTATTAAATAGAAAAGTAAAGGATTTTGCAGAAAAACGATATTTTATGTAGAAAAAGTAAAGGATTTTGTAGGCTGTTTTGTGGTTAAGGCGGAGAAAAGTAAAGGATTTTGTAGAAAAACGATATTTTATGTAGAAAAAGTAAAGGATTTTGCAGTTTTAATAAGAAAAGATAAAATGTATATTTACTTTTTACCATTCGTAAGTCTATACTTCTTATTCACTTAATTTAAAGAGATGTTTTTATGTCAAGCAATAGTAGCGACCATCAATTCTCCTTTGACCTTCCTGAGTTTGATGATTCAAATTATTCTGTTAAGAGTGATGCCCTGGCCTTGGCTGCATTAGGTAGTAAAGTAAAAGCTGTTCACAAGAGAACGTTTGAAGGGTTGTTAAGTAAGATTAAAAGCATTGATTTAGATGATTTTATAAAAAACGATAAACCATTATGGGTAACTCTTAGTGAGAATGAGTACCGAGCGATGTTCCCAAGAGACTCTAAAGTGCCTGAAATTTTTAAGAGTGCCGCACAATATTATTCAAAAAACACAACTGTTGAAGTATGGGAGAGTGGTAATTACGATGAAGAGCCAACTTATGTCAATGTTGTAGATACTGCAAGGATTCGAGAAAATGGTGACTTGCAGATTCTTTTCACTAGAGGTGTTATGCCTCATTTGAGCGAAGTGAAAGAAAGAGCGTTAATAATGGATATTAGGCAGTTTTCAAAATTGTCTAGCAAGTATGCTCAAAAGCTTTTTGAGATATTTTCAGACCTGATCGCCAAAGATATTGTTTCTACCAGGATAGAAATAGTTGGACTAAGAAAAATATTATCGGTTCCTGTTAGTTATAACAATAATCGTTTCATGAAGCTTTTGCTAGATGTCGCTATTGAAGAGATTCTTGAAAAGACAAAATTAGTTATTGAGTACACTCCAGCTAAAGGGAGGGTTGGGAAGGCTTTTCAGTATATTGATTTTATTGTAACGGTTAACGATTCTGACAACAGTAATGATATTGATGAAATTTCATTAGATTTAGATTTAGAAATTAGACCGCAAAACCTTTATGGTGAATTAGGTATTACAGATAAGCAATTTAATACAATTGTTAAAATGCGTGAAGATAAAAAGAAACCAATATATCAAGAATCTCTTAATGAATATTTTAAGATATTAAAAACGATTTCTGAAGACCCTAAAACGAAATCTTTTGATGAGATTCTCGGAATCATCATTATGCAAGGATATGTCACTCGTCTTGAGAAAAGTTGGTTTATTGATGAGAGTAAAGTCGATAATACTCAACCCCCTTTAGATAAGACTAGCCAAGAAAAACCTAAAACTACTTTAGATAAAACAGCCTCTCCACCACCAGAAGACGAGCAATTTAAAGGGGTTAGAACGCCTAAAGACTTACTTGCCAATGTAAAAACAAGATTTACCCCTGAAGACAATTAATTATTTGTCTTTTAATGGACTGATAGAGTAAAGCCAGGTACGAAAAATATCTACCTGGCTTTTTTGTGTCTGGCTGGGTAACGGGGAACAGGTGTTACCAATAAATAAGTGTTAATAAGAATTATTTTTGGTAAACTTACTAAAACTTTCTGGGGATCACTATGAGCAATACTAAAGATTTAACGTATGAAAAAGTCGCTTCTGCGGCAGAGGATATGATTAAAAGCGGCATAGAGCCAAGCGTAAGAAAAATTCGTGCCGTGACGGGTGGAAAAACAGAGTCGATTGCCGAATACTTGAAAAACTTTAAAGACAAACGTGACCAAGAGCTTCTTTTGTTGAGTAATGAATTTGGTAGTAGTGAGATTGCAAAATTACTCGCTAGTGAAATACATACTTTAGTGGCCAAACGGACTGAACACCTGACGGAGAAATCTGGCAGCCTTAATACACAGGTAGAAGAATTAATTGAACTTCTCAACGAGAAAGAAAATGATATTCAAGAGCGTCAAGAAGAGTTGGAAGCAAAAATGGCAACTATGTCCAGAGAGGCAGATGACAAAATTAAGGCTGCACTGGAGCAAACTAAAAAAGCAGAGCTTTCTCTAAAACAAACTCTTAGTGAGATTGAAAAGATTAAACAAGAGGCGGATGTGAAGGTTAGTGCAGCAGAGCAGCGTTCACAGACATTAGTTAATGAGGCTGATAAACGAGTCCAGCAAGCAGAGCAAGAATTAATCACGCTAAGAGGGCGTGTTAATGAATTATCTATTGACCAGGCGAAGCGTGAAATGGAGCAAGATGAGTTAAAATCCACCAGACAGCAGCTTGAGTCGCTGAGACTTGAATTAGCCACTCAAAATTCTAGCATCTCTCGCTACGAAGCTATTGTCCAATCAAATGACAAAGATATTGCTCGTTTGGAATCTGATAATAAAGAGCTTAAAGGAACCGTTAAAGAAATTCCGCAAATACAAGCTCAACTTATCGAAAGCCAGAGACATAATAACGCTTTAAATAAAGAGCTGAATAAAACGAATACTGAATTAAGTGCAGCGATCCAGAAAGTCGCTGAATTTTCTCAACAAGAGAAAAATAATAAATAAATTAGGAAAACATAAAAATAAATTAAGTTTTTCATTAAAAAGTGTAGAAAACCCACCGCTCAAAACGCTTGAAATTAGGTAAATTAATACTCTAAACAAACCCTTTATTTGGAGAGTATTAATGAGACTAACCCCCTTGTACGCAGAAATATTTGAAGTAGTCACTATCTTAAACCAAAAAAACAAAACTCCTGTTACGCCAGACATTGTAGTTAAGAATGTCAAGTTAACTAAGCACTCATCACGAGTTAGGCTTGGCTTGGAATGGTTGACCAAAAAAGGTCTATTATGCTCATCGGGAGCCTGTTACACACTGCAAAAAAATATAGTTGACTTATAGTGCAATTAATATACAATTATTGTTAATAACTCATAGGAGCGTTTGTTTTGGAAATTTTGCATAATGAAGACCAGCTAAAAGCAGCGTATTTTAATAAATGCCGCCAATCACAACGCTTCTTGATGGGTGTGAAAAACAGTCAAGATAAATCCATGAAGTCTTACTGTTTAATAGGATTTGCAAATGGCACTCAATTGCAAGGCGAAATTCAGCCTATTAACTTTGCCGACCCATTTTGGTGGCCAGCTATTGCGACATTCACAGATGCAGTCCTAGCAGGAGAATTAAAACGAAAAATAGAGTCTCTTAACTGTGTTTATGATGACATTATCTATTCTTCAATACAGTAAATAAATAAGAATTTTTTTTGTTTTATTATTGATTAATACGTTAATTTGTATATAATAGATTACAGAAACAAAGAAACTTACTAAACAGGGCTAACGCTCTACAACTCAAAAAGGATTACATGATGAAGCTACCAATTAACAAATCTCAAATAACTTTGACTCACGCTCCAGTATTAGACTTAATGGATGTACTAGAAGAGAGTATTGTAAAGACAAATGAAACCCCTTATTTATTTACTATACGTACCAATTATGGGGGGTATGAAGAAGAATCTGTGTATCTTATGTACACTAATAACCCTGAAAAAACGGGTAAAGAACTCGCACAAGAAGAGCGTGATTCCAATGAAGATGATTGGGATGAAAGTGTCAAGGGTTATTGGTTTGATGGAAACATGGTTAGACATATAAAAACAAAAAAAATTTCCCATGCCGAAGCGAAAATATGGCTTTTGGCCAAAGCTATTGAGAACCAATACTAACCAATTAAATCAGGGAATTAACATGACTACACAAACTAAACTTAATTACTCTTTTGAAGAGCGTATAGATAGTGATAACTTTAGACTTAATGTTACCGTAAACGATGAACTAAAAGGTTCTGGAACGTACAATATCGTTGGAAATATTGTTTGGATTGATAGCGAGTTTGAAGAGCTTTTGATAGAGAACAATATTGATACAGAGCTTGTTGCTGAAACCATCGAAAACCGAAAATCTGAATTTTACGAAAACACCATAAGCAAGCCGAACATTCTCACTACGAGAAAAGTAGCTTATGTCCAGCTTAAACAAGTCAGTCTTGCGGATTTTGCTGAATTTTGCTCATGTAAAGATAAGGTTAATCTTGACCCGAATGGTAGCAGTATTCACCTAACAGACTTGGGTGGTGATTTACTGCCTAGATTGGTTAAGGCTAAACACATAACACAAGAGCAAGTTATCGACATTGTAGAACAAGACATCTCCATGCTAATTTTTGAGTTTTAGAGATATGGAATCTCAAGAGGATTGGGTTTCAGTGGATTCAAGCTTTATTCAGGAAGTATCGCTATGCGTTCAAGCTAGAATCATTGCCTTTCGCATGAATGGTGAAGAGATATTTATTGAAGTTAGCAACCCTCGGATCAACATCGAAAGCCTGTTCCATTCCTTTTTGGCCAGTGAGTCTAAAGGACGGTTTTTCAATAAGGTCTTTCGGGGCAATAAACGACTTTCTTAATGGGAGACAGTAATGACAGGTTTTAAATCAAAAAACGAGTTCAGAAAATTCATGCTTAAACAGGGGTTGCAGTGCGATGTTAGCTATGACAGCCAGTTTCAAAGATATACAGCTAATAGCTTGAAATCAACCAGAATACAGGATGTTGACTACCTAGTAGAAAAATTGCCACAAATGTCTATTAGAAGACGTGACGTTAAGCTTATTTATTAAAAGAACCTACTTGCCAGAAAAGGGAGTTTTATGATTCAGGCGTTTAACAGCTATATTGTTGAGTTTAATTTAATCAAAGTGCTTGAAATTTTAGGTGCGGTGCTAGGTGCGACAGGGGCATTGATTATGTCGTTTGCTCCAGAGATTGCACTGATAGCCTGGTCTTTATGGTTATTAAGTACAATATGCCTTGGAGCATTTGCTTATAAAGCACGGTTACCATTTTTGTTTATGCTCCAAATTGTATTTTTTGTTATCAATTTAACAGGTGTTTACAATAATATTTAGCCTTAAAGTACGCACACTTACCAGGGCTTCTTTTTACCCGTTTATTGACTTATAATATAAAAGGTATAAATTAAAAGCGAAACGATATGAATATTACAGACAGAATTAAAGAGCTTCACTCTGAAGCGGCTAAAATCCATCAAGAAGGTGTTAAGGGGTATTCCCGAATAAAGACAGCTAGGCTTCTTGGGTTGAGCCAATTAATTCAGTTTGATAAGCAAAAAACACTTCGCTTGGATGTTGGGTGCTGGATGTTAGGTCAACTGAATGAAAAGCAGATTAAAAAACAAGACGAGTTTGTTAATACTTATGTTTTGCCTGTGCCGTTGCCTGGTGAAGTGAAGGATAAAGGTCTTTTAGAAGAGGTTCTTAGTGAGAGTCGTATAACTGATGCGTTCAAACCCGTTATTATTGAAATTCTTTATGAAGGCAAGGGTGTTAATGAAGTAGGTCTTTCTGGTGTAAAGAAACAAAATCTCATGAAGATTTTAGAAACAACCAAGGCAGCACTATTGCAGAAAATGGGGAAGAATTATCCTGCATCCGCATTTATCCAGCCACTTGAAGGTAAATTGAAATGTATGAGTCCTTGGTTCTTTATTCAGTTCATTACGCAGTCATCGGGAGATAAAATAAATCGTATAGCAAAGACTGAGTTGTTTTTAGATGCAAATGAAATAGCGACAGTTCATTTAGCCACAATCATGCCTAGAGAAAAGCTCGCTATTTATGAGAGTGCCGTATGCGAAATGCTGAGTCATATTGAGAGGTTTAGGCATGAGTATGATGTTCTCATTAAAAAGATGGCTCCGCTGCTTATTGAAAGCTCTACACCGATGAAGCCTCCATTATGGATTAGTTTCTTTGACCATGATTCAAGAGCAAGAACACCAGGCCTGGTAGATTTGACGACTGTTTACAATAAAGCCAGAATTCTATCAGACCTGAGTGCGGATCAGATTCGTGAAAAATTAAAAGAAGTTTATGGCGAAAATAGTCGAGTTCGTATAAATCAGTTTGGAGAAACAAAACGAGTTATGGATAAAACTGGATTATCCCTATCTGAAATCCATAAGAAGTTGGGTTTTAAAAGCGATGTAGCATTGTTTTATCGTTCATTTAAAAAATGGGAGAAAGATTCTTCTTATACGGAATATTGGAGGCAAATGTGAATAAGCAAGACCAATCATTTTTGGGTTTTATACCTGAAAACTCTAACGAAGGAGTTTTGATGCGTGAAGGTATTCAAGCGTTGTACCGAGAGCGTAATTTAGCGTTCAATGTGGCAAATTCGTTGGCAACATTAAAAGGAAGTCCTTTTCCTAAAAGAAGTGACTTTGAATTGCCAGATATAGAGAAGATTATTCGTAGGCTTGATATGGAGATTATGCCTAATCCTTTATAGCGGTTCAAATTACGAAATATCTAAATAACAAGGTGTTTACTAATGGGTTTTAAACTAAAAAAAGCCTGTCAAAACTGTCCTTTTAGAAAAGATGTCAATATGCAGCTTAGACCAGAAAGGGCGAGAGAAATCGCATCAGGAGTGATTCACGAAAACAAAACGTTTACTTGTCATAAAACGCTTAGTGATGACAAGATAAAAGAACAACAGTGTGTTGGTGCGTTATTGGCCGTAGAAAAAGCAGGAACTCCCAATCAAATGTTTCAAATAGTAGAACGATTGGGATTGTACAATTCAAGTAGTATTAATCGGGATGTAGAAGTTTTTGGAAGTGTATCTGAAATGGAAGCTCATTACGCTTAAATAAAGATATAAACTCTTACTGAGAGCTTGAATTAATAAAAAGACAGTCAATTAAAAAAGGGCTGTTTTTTTAGTTTTATCTATTGACTAATATATAAATCTGTATATAATATGTAATCAAGGACACGGGGAAATTATCCTCAATATTGATAAAGGAGAAAATCATGTCTAATAATCAAGTAGCTGTTGTAAACCAAGTTTTAACTGCCGAACAACAAGGCATTCGTGCCGCATTACCTACACATATTAAACCTGAAAAGTTTATGCAAATTTGTGCAACTGCCGCAATGGTAAATCCTGATTTACAAGCTTGCACACACAGCTCTCTAGCAAAGTCATTCATTCAATCTGCTAAAGATGGATTAATACCTGACGGCAAAGAAGCGGCTATTGTTATCTACAATAAAAAACAAGGTAACGTATGGATTAAAGAGGCTCAATATCAGCCTATGGTTGACGGTATTCTTAAACGCTTACGTCAATCTGGTGAGGTTCCCTACATTACTGCAAAACCTGTTTATGAGGGTGATGAATTCGATTACTACATGGATATGGAAGGAGAGAAGCTACATTATCGCCCACGCTTTCAAGACAATAAAGATGAGAATATTAAGTTATTTTTTGCAATGGCCAAACTACGCACGGGAGAAGCTATTGTTGAAGTAATGACTAAAGATGAAGTTGATAACATCATGTTTTCATCTAAGTCTGCAATTGATAAAGACGGAAAACTTAATCCTTATTCAGTTTGGGCTAAATTTTACAGTCGTATGGGGTTAAAAACAGTTATTCACCGAATTGCAAAACGTTTACCAAACTCTAGTGAAGTTATGGAAATGATTGAGCGTGATATTCAGCTAAAAGAAATGAAAAACGGTGTTTATGCAGAAGATAAATCTGACAATCAAACCGAAACCCAAAATGTCCAAACTATCAGTAAAGAAGATGCAGAACAACTAAGAAAAATGGTAATGACAAGCGGAAGCAATGAGCAACAAATGTTCTCATTTATTTCTTCTAAGTCTGGTCGTATCGTTAATTCTTATAAAGAGTTAGATCAAACTCAATACCAAACACTATTACAGTTAATTGAAAAAAAGATTGCTGATAATGTGGTCAAACAGCGTGAAGCGGATATGGCCAATCAAGAAGCTATGCAAGGCGAGTTAATGCCATCTGAACACCAGGCTCAAGCATAAATAATTCGGTATAGGAGAAGAGAAATGGAAGCTGTAAATCTAATTCAAGGTTCACCTGAATGGTTGGAATTTCGCAAAAATCATTATCCTGCATCGGAAGCCCCATCAATGATGGGTACGGGTAAGTTTGTTCCAAAAACTCCTGAAGACCTTGCTCTTGTACGTATGGGTCTTAAAGAGATGGAAATCAGTGAATATCAGCAAAAGATTTTTGATGATGGCCATGAGACTGAAGAGAATGCTCGCCCTCTAGCTGAAATGATTATTGGTGAATCATTGGCAAACATGACTTGCAGAAAAGATTTTTCAGAACTTGCACTAGGCCTATCCGCTTCTCTGGATGGTGTTAACTTCGGTGGTGATATTGTATTTGAGCATAAAATCTGGAATGCAAGCATTGCTGAAAGCATTAAAAAAGGACAGTTATCACCATATTACACTTGGCAGTTAGAACAACAGTTGCTTGTGTCGGGTGCAAAAAAAGCATTGTTCGTTACATCTGATTCTTTCAAAATTTCTCTTGAAGACTTTGAAAGTCGAAAAGACAGTTTAGCTATGTATAGTGATGTTCAAACCGAACCAGATGGTACAGAGTTTCGTTATGCGGCTAATGATTTTGCATACATTGAATATGAAGCACAGCCTGGTAAAGCTGAAGAATTGATTCAAGGATGGATGAGATTTGAGGAGATTATGGCGGAAGTTTTCGCAGAAGATGAGTCTTGGGTAGAAATTGCAGAAAACTTTCTACACATCAATCAAGAGATAAAAACTCTCAATGCGAAGAAAAAAGACTTAGAAAATCGTCTAAAACCATATAAAACATCGCTAATTGATACTGTAAAAAGTTCTGGAACAACGAAAATGATAGGTGCGGGTGTTGAGGTTGTTCAAATGGTTCGTAAAGGTGGTATTGATGAAAAACTACTTGAGCAATTTTTAACACCAGAACAAATCGAGCAATGCCGAAAATCGGAATCTGTTTCTTGGCAGGTAAAAGAGTCAAAAATCAAACCGACTTCAGAACAAATTGCAAAAGCCAATGAAGTTAAAAAGAAATCTGGTGACAAGCCAAGCATTTCTATTTCAGCTATTCCGCCAAGTCCAAACGTGGCTAATGCTGGTAACTTCGCTTTTTAAGGAGTAAAAAGTGAGCTGCACAAATACATTTGAGCAAATTTTAGATAAAACAATTGAAGATTCTAATAGAAAAAACCCTGATTGGCTTCATCAAGAAATAGACTGGGAATCTTTTACTATCAAGGCCTGTGCTTCAGTAATTGATAATATTGAGTATAACTGGTTTGACACAACAACAGTCAATGAGGATGAGGCTAGGGAAGATTTCATGTTTATTATAATTATGCTCTTATTGAAATGTTATCAAGATGAATTTATAGAATCTCGTAAAGAAGATATTAGCCTAGTAAGTGCGAGATTTTCTCAAAAATTCTTACTAGGTTTTTTCCATCAAAAAACTAAATCAGAACTTCCTCATTCTCATTGGGTTAAGCAGCTCGGACTAGGTTCTTTATCAAAAAATACAGCTCTTTTAATCTCATCTATTGGGTCATTATCATCTTCATTAAATCTTTCTCTTTGCGAGATTAAAAAAATGTTTTTTACAGCCATCTACTTTGCAGAATACATAGACTGCCCCTTCAGTGCTTGTCATGAGCATAATCTCTCTGAGATTGAAGGTAAAAATGAGTTTGAATGGTTTCAAGAGATTATCGAGAAAATTTTAATTGATGAGCCTGAATTGGATCACCATCAGCTTGAAGTCACAAGTCGAATAATTATGAATAAGGTTTATGACAAACTGAACAAGAAAGTATAACCAATATGGCTTTAACGCTCGCACAGGCTAAAAAATCTCTTGGTGAGAAAGCTTTTAAACAAATTCAAAAGCAAATCAAATCTACCAGGCCTGGTAAGAATACGGCAGCAGCTAATCTAAAAAAAATAAATCCTGCTGAAGAGGCGTTGTACGTTCTTTTAAAAGAAGTCTTTGAGCCTGAATATCCTATCGAGAGAGAAGTCTGCTTATGTAAGTCCGTAGACCGTCTATGGCGTTCAGATTTCGTAATTGAATCATTAAAAGTTTCAATTGAGCTGGATGGCTGGGAATCGCATGGAAAATTACATAATTTTAAAAACGACAGGGATAAGGATTTTGAGATTCTCATGCAAGGATATGAACGTATTCGTATTTACGCTTCCCAAGCGTTGAAATCACCAGGCCTGGTAAAAGAAAAGTTGGAAAGGGTGAAACCTGTGTTAATCAAAAGGGTAGGCGGAATAAATCATGAATCTGAAAAAATTTGCTCTTGAAGCAACCGTTTCTCTTCTGGCGTGTGTATTAGCTATTATTGGATTAAGTCATTTTTTGATGTGAGCTTTGGCTTTCTTTGTCCTTAAAGGAGATTCTATGAGTATTGTGACGCTTGAAATGCAACTGGTTAGACAGGCTTTAGGTGTAACAACCAAAGAGGAAAGAAAAGGGATTCTCGGTGGGAACGAAAAGGCAAAAGAACTTTTTTTAACCTTTTGGCATAAAAGAGAATTTGTTTGTGCAAGGTGTCGATATTTCCGTTCATTAGGCGGCAAGAATTCAGGAACTAATGGAACTTGCTCTGAAGTAGCAAAAAATGACTATACCAGGCCTGAAGAGGACGCTTGCAACAGATTTGAAGAACGTACCAAGGAGGTATAAAAGTGTATTCAGAAGATGGTGACTATGAGCTTGTTTATGAATCGTCTATCCCTCAAGGAGAGGTTTATTTAATTAAGCATTTAGATGAAAATGGGGAGCATACTTATCTTTTTGCGTCTAATTCCGTTCCACTAAAAGACAATTCTGGAGATAAGAAGTTGGAAGAAAAGCCTTACCGAATAACGTTGGTTTTTTGGACAAATCAAGTTTTAAGATATTGGTTCTTTTCCTTAGAAGACCTATTGGACTTTGAAATCCTGCTAGGCGACTTGAAGGAAGTTAAGAGCATTGTGAAAGCGGTTATCCATTACCTTTCTGTATTTGAAAATGACCATTATGGCACTAATGAGAGGTCTTCTGGTGGAGGGGTTACAGCCGTTTATTGTGATACATCAATACCTGAATTTCAATTGATTAAACCTCATAAGGAGTTTTCTCAAACACTGATAAAAAAATATCAAAGTGGTGAAATAACTGACCCTGATGTTTTATATGTAATGGGTAAGATTAGGAAAAAAAGGGTTAGTTGATATGAGGGGATTGGTAATAAGACAGCCTTGGATTGAGCTTATTCTGAGTGGCAAAAAGACATGGGAAATGCGTTCAGGCTCAATCAATATTAGAGAAAGGATTGCTCTAATTGAACAAGGAACAGGTTTGATTGGCGGAGAAGCTGATTTAACCGATTGCATAAAGGGGATGTCGCACAATATCTTATGCAGTCGCACTTCTAAGCATTTTATAGAAGATGAAACTCTATTGCGAAAATGGAATGTAGCGTGGGTGCTAGAAAACGTAAAAAGATATGACAAGCCTATCCCATACCAACACCCAAAAGGGGCGGTTATATGGGTAAAAAATCTAAATATCGCCAACAAGGAATAAGTATGCAATTATCTCTTTTTGAAACAACTGTATTGCAAGGTATTCATGCCACAGGAACTACAAAGGGCTGTTATTCACATATCGAAAATAGCTTAAAGACCGATATGAGCGAAACTGTTCAAAGAGGCCTAGCTAAAGTAGGGAAATGGCAACATCGAGTCAGACAGATACAGCAAAAACTTAAAGAGATGGCATTGGTCGATAATGGCCATAAAAAAGGCTCTTGGGGTATTACCGAAAAAGGACGAAAAGTTCTTGGTATCGTAAACCATAAAATTCCTAAAATGTACTTTCAGACTGCCGAAGGTGTGGCGTTTTGGGGTGACTCTACGGAGTTAACAGAGGCGTTTATCGGGCAGTTCGACTTAATCATTACATCACCACCGTATTTATTAACTAATCATCGTGAATACGGTCATATAGGAGAGACTGAAAAAGATTATGTAGATGGAATGGTGTCTTCAATTGAAGCGTTTCTACCCATGCTTACGCCCACTGCAAGTCTTGTTTTAAATATCGGTGATTCATACAAAAAAGGTTCAGGGCATCTCTCTTTATACAAAGAAAGATTATTAATTGCTCTTGAAGACAAGCTAGGTCTGCATTTGGTGCAAAACTTCGTTTGGTACAGTCCATCGAAAATGCCTAGCGGGTACTGGGCTACCAGGGCAAAAAGAGATTGTGTAACTTCAACTGAAAACTTCTACTGGTTATCTTTGAACCCAGAGCAATGCAAAGCCAAAAATCAAAATGTATTAGTTGAGTATTCAGAGAACCAAAAAAAGTATATCGAAAAAGCAAAAAACAAAAGTCCAATTTCTCGAAAACGACCAAGTGGACAAGTGGCAAACGAAGAGTCGTTTTATCAAGACAATGGCGGTGCAATCCCATCAAACCTTTTATTTGAAACTCCAGAAGGGGCAAATTCAAAGTACAGTCAATATTGTAAAGAGCATGGGTTGCCAAGACACCCCGCAATGTATAAGTACACATTACCTCAGTTTTTTGTTAACTACTTAACAAGTAAAGGGGATGTTGTTTTTGACCCTTACAGTGGTTCGGGCAATACGGCTCTAGGTGCAGAATTATCAGAAAGACACTGGGTAAGCTGTGAACTAGCAGAGAAGTATGTGCAAGGCCATTATGGGCGAATGTTAGTTAATGGTTTAAAGCCATTAGTAGTTAAATAAAGGAAAAATAATGAATACATTTCAAGGTTTGAAAAAACTAAAAGATAAAGGGTTAACCTTATCTTTAAGAGTATGTAAAAAAGGTCGTTTTGGAGTTAAGACAAGAGCTAAAAATAATTCAAAAGCTGTCATCTTAAAACCTTCTTTGATTAAAGCTGTTCAAGCAAATACGGCTTTTAAGGTTGTTCTGAAAGCAGGTTAATAATTTAAAACCAAGAAAATATGAATATTCGTATTTTTAAGAAATAAAGGAATGAATAAAAATGACTCCAGAAAATTTAGCTGTACAAATAAAAGAGGTTTTTGATTTAGAACCTGAATCACTGCCTGTTCTTGAAAGAATGTTAGAAGATTTATCCATTCAAAACTACCGTGTAGAGAGCCTATCAATGTTGGTTAAAAAGCTTGTGCATTCAATGAGAAAAGACCCTGAGCATAATGAAAGACTAGCTAAAGAAGCTATGGATTATCTAAAAAACAATGTTCTTATTGGCAGTCCTTTGAGATGAGGTTTAATTTCTGAAAAGCTTAGGATTAAAAAAAGTAACAGCAGTATGCACTCTATAATGCCGCTTAAAGAGAATGAAGAGAATAAAGATAATGAAAGACGATAAAACAGAATACCAACCCATCAAACTAATTCAAGAGTTTAGACCGCCAGGCGATTACACTCCTGAAGAAAACGGATGGATTTGGGAGTCTTTGAGTGAGAATGAGTTTTACGAAAAGCATGACGACCACCATTTAGTCATGACAGAAGACTTAAGCTATGCATTAAGTGATTTTATAAAGGGTGGCAGGAATATTTTTCACCTAGAGCCAGAGCTTATTGAGTTATTTAAAAAAACATCTATTGAAGACCTGGTTTTAGAAGATGTAAAACTGCCTTATAACTCTTTTTATATTCACTTCGGAGAAGAGGCTGGGCTTTTGGCTCCAGGATATTTTGACGAAAGAAATAAAGAGTTTAACCCTGAATGCTTAACGACTACATCAGTTTTTTTAATTGGGGCGTATCTACACCTATCTACGGACACAAGAGGTTACAGTTCTTTGTGGATATACCTGGTTACAGATATTGATGAAGATGAAAATTTCAGTTTTCAAATGGATTTTCCTCTTGAGGTGACTGACGGACATCATGTTAAAGGTAAAAAAAATAAGCTACTTCAGCTATTTAAAGAAAGCATCTACGACAACCCTCATCAAAACGATTTGATGAACCACAAAATGAACAAGCATCCTGTCCTTGGGAATGATTTCGACTGGCATAAAGCCAAAGAAGAATGGAAGCCTGATGCACTAAAAATAGCTTGGGAAACGACTTGTAATAAAGCTTTACATATAATATTTAACGCCATTATTTATCTGACAACGCATGATTGTGATATTGAAAATGACTACCCTGACAGCTACCCTCAAAAACTGGTGAGTAAAACAAAAAGTACAAACAAGAAAGAGGCTAAACGTGCTGAGTCCAAGCTTGAGTCACAAGGCTTTACTAAAATCAATTTCTTAGGAAGAAGTTTTAAAAATATATTTAAAAAGAATGAGGGTGGTTCAAATACTTCTGTTCATTGGCGTAGAGGTCACTGGAGAAATCAGTCTTATGGCTCGAAAGATGATTTAAAAAGACGTCTTATCTGGATTAAACCCACTCTTGTGAATAATAATCCTGAACAAGAGTGTGACTTGGTAGGGCATGTTTATAATTTGTAACCAATTTAATCAAGGAATATTATGTACGCAAATAGCGAAAAAGAAATTAAGGAGTTTATTGGTAGTCTTCCTCACACAAGAGCTGCTATTTACAATGATGAAACAGGATTGGTTCTTACTAAGAAAAGCAAATGGTTTGAACCTGTTTATGCTTCAGAAGATATTGTTAGCCCTATTTTTATTAGTTACTATGAAAATGGTGATTGCTGGGGGTTAATAGCAACTTTTGAACTTTCCAATAATCATATTTGTGATATTCCAATTTCTATTAATTGGAAGGAAAATGAGAATCTTTATTTAATCCAGCAAGATGGTGTTGCTACCGAAATGGAAATTGGATTAGTTAAAGGTTATTTGTTTGAGGGTCTTAATCTCTTAGTGGGTGTTGGTTCTGATGCTGACTTTTATAGTTCAAAAATTAGCAGGGCTATGACAAGTGAAAACATAAATTGTTATTTGGGTAAAATGCACAAACCTAAGAATCATCCTCCTGTTTATTGCTTTACAAAAACAACTAAAATTGAATACCAAACATTGAACATTGATGAGGCTGAAAAGTATTTTGAAAAGGTTAGATAAACGTGCTTTACTGGCTGTAAGGCATCGCTTCCATTATTGATTTGAAAGCGATAAGAAACAGTATTGTTAGATGAACTGAGGGGTGTGTATCGAGTTATATTTTTTTACCATTGTTAACTCTGTCATAGCTTGACTTGCTGATGTTTGAGGAATGTAGATGGAACTTTCAATTTCTTGTATTTGTTGAGGGTCATTACAAGCTACATCAATTCTTAGCCTGTAATGACCATCACCAATCGTAAAGTCTGGATTATCAATTTCAATATCTATGTAAATCTGTACTAATCTTTGTTCTGTAACTTCACCAGTATCCATATTGATAAATTCATAATTACTAAACGATTCATTGATAAAAAAGTTTTGAATTTTAAATTCAAACTCTTTCAAGTCTGGATTGGTTAGGAAATCAGGAAGATATTTATTCAGTCCTTTTTTTAGCTCGTTTAAACTCATAAAGTTAACTGGCTTCTTAAAGGTCTTATCAACTTTCTCATATAGGTTGTAAACGCTTAAAACCCTTAACATTGGTATTTCCTTATTTATTTATAAATCTAGCCACGTAGCCGTTTTTATAGCCATTGATGGGGCTTCCAGTGTTGTATGCCGATAGTGCATCTGCAACATTGCCGTACCTACGGTAAAAATCACTAAAAATCACCGCTCCCATTTTCAAGTTTGTACAAGGGTCAAGAGCATCTTCATATTTAAAACCTCTCTTTGAGAATAATTTACCAGGCCCGAAATGTTGGGAGTCAATTTGTGCCAACCCGATCCCAAAGCTTAACCCTTTATCAAGAAGCTTATGAATTTCAGATTTTGCTTTTGATTTTGATTTTGGGTAAAGGCTTTTATAGCCTTTCTCATTCACACCAAGAGCATAAAGCTGATTATTAGATTCTTTTTCAACAATCAACTTCATAACTTTCCAGTGCGATTCTGGTAAACATTGCTGAATATACTTTTGAGCTGTATCAGCCTGAACATTAATAGCTATTGATAATCCCCCAAATAAGAACGTTCTTTTTAATAGGTTTATCGTTTTCATGCCAGCACCATGTTTGATTGTTCTGGTGGTTCTAATTCACTGAGATATTGAGTAAGCAAAGTACCTTCTGGAGTTTCCGAAAGCCAGACTTCAGCCGCTAAAATACATCCATTATCGTAGATACAATACTGGCTAACTCGCCATTCATTTTCTTCAGAATTAAAAGTAGGAGAAAATAAAGTTTGCAGAATTTCTTCTGAGAATAAAGGGGTGGGAGTTACGGTCGTAAAATACATATTTGAAGAAGAGCGTTTTAACTCTTTTAAACTGCTTAAATAAGCGATACATTCATTTTTTGATTGAAATGATAACATCGGACACCTTTATTGCATTGCTTGGTGTCTATGATAGAGAAGTAAATTTTATGGCAAGGATAGATTATCTATACTTTTTGTTGAATTGGATGGATTTATCTTTTAAGGATAGGTATGTTATTTTTTTATCCTGCCGTTGAATTAACAACAAAAGGCATTCCAATTCTTTCAATTACGGCATCAAGTTTGGAAGCTCCAACACAAAAATCTAATACATCTCCCTTATCCAAAAGGTCATTAATCTGATTTTCTTTATCCGCATCTATAATGACAATCTCATTATCGCCAATCGTGTATGCTGAAAAGCGTTCTGAAGGACAGTTATTCATTAACTTCTGAAAATCGTTTAACCATTTTCTTTCTGTTTTATTGAGTTTCATGTTTTAAATTACCTTTTATACCAGTCCAGGCCTGGTAATTTTTGAGCGTGATTATACAAAATTGTCGCAATGGTTTTGTTTGGCAGTAAAGCCATTAAAAATGTTAGCAATAGTAAAACAGCTTCATAAATACCTAACGGTATAAATAACACCCATCTCATCAAGAAAATTCCTTCTGTCTGTAATGATTTAACAACTACTTATGATGTCGAGTAAACTCTTCCATGTTTTTTGATGTATCCAGATAGTAAGGATTTAAAAGCCTAGCTGTTTTACGGACATCTTCTTTGGAGAGCTTGTCTGGCAACTCTTTTAAGTGACCAACAATTTCTTTAGCGGAAAAAAATAAATTATCAAATTTCTCACTACCCCAATGGCCAGGCTCCCATCCATACTCATCTGCATCAATAACGGCTACAAAGTTTTCCACCCAAGTTTTAATGCCAAAACCTTTCAGAAGGTTATTAATGGCCAAGATGTGAAAAGAGTTCTGGCGAAACGGGTTCGTAAACCCTCTATCGTAAAGGCCGTCCTTTTTAAAAGCACTTGCTTGAGCTGAGTGCCATTTTTTAGAGTCTTTTTCACCAAACACTTTACCTGCAATTGACTTTGTTTCAATTGAAAAAACTCCCTTAGTGCAAACAAGCAGGTGGTCAACTTCAGTAAAGGGTTGGTCACGGTTTGTTTTTGGAGCTGGCAGCAGGATACCGTCAAATAGAAAAACATCTTCGTAGTAAGAATTAGACTCACTAAAACGCACAGCTCCGAAATCAGAGTGCAATGTGTTATTAATGTGGTATTCAGCCGCACGGCCTTTAATATCACGAATTTCTTGAAAATCACCAGACATAAATTACTCCTCTTGCGAATTCTCTTTTTCTTTATTTTTCTGAATCCAGTCTTTAATAGCCGCTTCAGCAGCCGTTTTCATGTGAAAACCTTTCTCAACACAAAGTTTTTTAAATTCTGTATGCAGTTCTTTTGGAATTAACGGTAATCGTTGCATTTCCTTCGTATTACTCATGAGCATCCTCCAAAATAGTAGCAATTGCTTTAGCAATCTCTTCAGCCGCTTCAGCAGAAGGAGCTTCAAATTTCATGTTGATTTTTTTACCTGAATAATCCAGCGAACCTTTTACTTTACCATTGTGATCCGTAAATTGATGTTTAGGCAGTTTCTTTGGTCTGGCAACAGGCTTTTCATTCTTGTTAAGAATATCTGTTTTAATTTTTTCAACATCCTGCTTACTTAAGTCGTTTTCAACAACTTTTTTAATAATGGAGTGAAATTCATCACCAGAACCTAGTTTGTCAAAAATCTGTGCCAAAGCGTAACCAGCATGAGTCTTAATAGGAGTTAATTTCTCACTAAGAGCAGCTAGATACTCAAATGGAATCGAACCGATGCGGATCACTTTACTCACTTCACCTTTTGAACGATTTGTGATGTCGCACAATTCAGTAAATGAAAGACCTTCAGTTTCTACCATTCTTTTCCAAGCAACCGCATCATCAAGCACACTTTGTACATCACGCTCTTCATTAGCTGCATAGCTGGCTTTAAAATAGTCAAACCCACTCATTCCTCCATGCAACACTTCGCACCGCAGCGTAAGTATATTTGAGAGGATTGCTGCCTTGTATCGGTAATGGCCGTCAATTAATTTATATTTATTACCATCCATAACCACAATGGCGGGAACCAACTGACCTTCTTTGGTAAGTGATAAGGCTCTCGATTTAATTTTTTCTTCAGAGTAAAAAATACGAGCGTTAAAATGGTTTGGCTCTATTTGCTCTAACGGGATGTCTAAAATCTGATTAAGAGAGTTCTCTACGACATCTTTCTGTGTTTCAGTTTCAGCCCCATTGATAAACAATTCAGCGTCTATATTCGACTGAAGACCTTTTGTGGTTTTGCTCTCTTTATCTTCACGGGGTTTTAAACTCTTTAAGCTAAATTTCTTCGCCATTATCAAAAAGCTCCTTTGTGAAAACCTCAATTTCTTGATAAGCCTTGTCTTTTACAGGATAAATTTCTGTGACTCCTGCACCAATGCCAGAGGCGTAAACGTAAGCATTTCTAAGATGGGTTTTTGCTTTCATTAATTCCAACTCAGGGAAGTTGGCTTCAATTAGTTCAATTGTTTCTTCGGTTAGCGTTACTTTGGAGTGCGTAGGGGCTTTGGAAATAATAGCTTTAATAATCAAACTTTCATTAAATATTTTAGCGTTAGTAACTAATTCAACAACTGTATCAAGTGTTTCAATATCTGCTGGCGATGCCCCTACTGGAGTAATAACTAAGTTAGAAACAAGTAATGAAGAACGGAATTCTTTAGAGTCCTGACCACCCGTATCAACTAAGACGACTTCATATCGGCTTTGTAAGTCTTTTAACGTCTTCTTAAGCTCAACAGACTTCTCAACACACTCAATAGGCTTAAGGTTTAGTTTTTGGTCTTTATAATCTGGATCACTTTCAGCTTCAATTAATTCATTGCGTCTATCAATCCATTTTCGTGCTGTGCCTTGAGTGGGATTTCCATCAACAAGAACAATGTCAGTACCATTATTTGCGAACCAGGCCGCTAAATTAGTCGCAAGAGTGCTTTTGCCTGTGCCGCCTTTCTGTCCACCTATAAGAATAATCATTCATTTCACCTCTTGGGTTATTTGTTTTCCAAATTGATTTAAAGCTTAATTAGTATAATATCAATAAAAGAACAAAAGTACAAATGTATTTATGTATTTATGTATTTATGTACTTATGTACTTATGTGGTATTTATGCTGTTTCAATGGTATATTCTTAATGAGAAATATTTTTTTAAAAGGGATTTTATGAACAAAGATGAATTAGTTAAAGATGCTGAAGAGATAGCGTTGCATATACAGAAACTTTCCAAAAAGAAGGGGGTTCCTAGTGAGTTTTTAGCTAGCCTTGTTTATGACCGTGCATCAGATAAGGAAAAGCAAGAAGCACTACAAAGATATGTTAATGAGTTTGCAGAAGCAAGCTCAAGAGGTAGAACACCTGGATGGATTAAGATTGCGATAGGATTGTTAGCTGAAGAGCATAGAATTGATTACTCAGAAACGAGCAAGCAACTCTTATTAAACTCTTCAAACTCTTGAATCCTGGGAAATTCGCAACCAAAAAAAGCTTCACAATCTCTTAAAAGAGCGTTAGTAATGACGATGCAAGGGCGTATTGTCTTACTATTGATTCTATCAAAAGAATCATCTTCTAAAATAGCGTACCATAAAGCATAAACAGCTCTTAAATCTTCTGAAAATAGACCGCTAAATTCTAAATCTGCATTAGTCTTTTCTTCAATAGTTGTCGATTGTTGACGCTCTTGCTCCCAAAACCCAAGAACAATCTCGCTTATTCTTGGCCAAAACCACCATGCAACACTCTGCGATGTCGCAAAGTTTCTAACGTTAGAAGGAGATAATTTTAACTCATATCCCATTGTCGCCATTCGGTCTTGTAAAATCGAACCTAATTCCTTCCATGTAATATCATATTTTTCACGAATAAATTCTACTGTTGGATGGACTACGCCTTTTTCGATAAACATAAAAGAAAGCTCACTTATAGCTTATGATTTATATGATAATTATTATACTATAAATATAGTCCTTGTCATATAAGGGGATATTAGAAAGTTTGGTTTTTAATGTAGTTATTGATAGAGTATTTCAACGTTGTTGTTATATCTGCTTCTGTACTAAAGTGGGTAAAACAGACTAGATTTGTTCCAGGTAAAGGATAACTACTGTAATTGTACTGAAAACGGTTCTGGAACACTTTATGAGCCAAAAAAGCGTATTTTTTTTCTACCTTGATAACTCTATTTATTGCCATGATTTGAATAATGCTTGTGATAAGTGAACGCCTAGATTTTTCTTCTTATTCGTTCTGTATTTATTATAAGGTTTAAATAAAAAACCCTTTGAATAACGACAAAGGGTTGTTGGTTCTAAATATGAGTTTAAAAACTCGTACTATGATGCTTCACGCTGTTCACGTAAGGCTTTTCTGATACCAATAACTGCACGGCCAATAAACACCATTAAGCCTCGACTGGTTTGAATGCTTTTACGATACAGTTCTGAAGTTAAATTCGCTTCTTGCTGCATATCAAGATAACCTGTTTTTTCAAGGTATCCAGCCATAAAACAAGCCTCATCAATCTTAGCAAGAGTGGTTAAATAACGATTTGCAAAAGAGCTTGAAAACCCCGTTTCCGCATTTAGATCATTTTTTGTGTCGGCAGCAAATTCTTCTAGCTCAGTTGCACCCGCATAAAGATTTTTCACTTTTTTATGTCGTTTATTGACGTAATTTTCAAGCTCGGTTAATCGGCTATTAATAATTTTTTGCAACTCTTGATTTGTATCTCTAGCAATACTCAAAGTAGCTAATTCTTTAGGTCTATGAAGATAAGTGTCTAGTCGTTCATAGGTTAAATTGAATAAAGCTTTACCTGTTCGGCTGCGAAACGTTACATCTCGCAATAATCGCTCTCGCTGAGAAGCACCTAATATATCTCGGCTAAAGAACACCGCATTACTCACACGATTTCTTTGATTTGTTTGCTCTGTTGTTGTGGCTGATGCTTCAGTAGGATTTTCTTCTTTTACCAAAGCTTCTTCTTTAACCGCTTTGACTTCAGCGGGTTTAGCTTTTGAGGTAGTTGTTTTAGCCTTTTCTTTGGCTGTTGTTTTTGCTTCGCTCATTGTTGGTACTCCTTGGAGGGTTAGTGGAGTATTTATTATTAATGATAAAGTTAAATAGCAAGCTCCAATTTTTCTACACTTTTTATAGCTTTAGAGAAGAATTTTGTTTTTTTTAAAAAAGATGTTGACAAGGTTATTGTCGTGTGTAAAATCTAAATTAACTCAAATCCGTGAGTCTCATATCAAACAAGTTTTTCAGTTGCATTAAACTTGGTGAAATGGACGGACTGAGACTAAGAAGGCAACACTTAGTCGAACTACTCCTAAAGCATATCTTTTGCTAAACATGAATTCAGTTCATGTTCTAGCTGTTTCAAAGCGTTAAACATTTCAATCTAAAACCAATCTGATTAGCTCTCGGTGCAAAGCTAGTGTCTATTTATATCTATAAATAGTAGGCAACGGCTTTTCACTGTCTATGACAGTAAAAGCTCTAACAATTGCGTTAGAGTAATGTGACTTATTATTGCAATGAGTTACTTCCACACTTTCCAATTATGGAATCTTTTAAAGACGTACAAATGACGATTTGTATGGAATATTATTTTTTATTAAGGGTTTGACGTAACTCTATTTATTTCTTTTTAGGAGAAAACTTATGTTTATTGCACACGCTTCTGGTTCTTTAGGTAAAGACTCAGTTTTACGCTCAGTACCAAGTTCTAAAGGAGCTATCTCTGTTCTAAATTTTTCTTTGGCCGCAAAGTCAAAGAAAAAAGGACAAGATAACAAACCACAAACAATTTGGATTGATTGTTCTCTTTGGGGGGTAAGAGCCGAATCTTTGGCTCAATACTTAACAAAAGGTACTATTGTTTCAGTTAGTGGTGAGCCTGGCGTTGATTCTTTCGAGAGTCAACAAAACGGTACTGTTTTAAAGCAGACTCTAACAATTGAAGAAATTCAGATGTTAGGTGGTGGTAATCGTCCTGCTAATGGTCAGCAAAATTCTGCTCCGCAGAACAATGTTGCTCAAGGTAGTGGTTATCAACAACCTGCACAACAACAACCGATGGGAAATCAAAATTATCAATCTGCAATGCCTGGTGCAAACGTAGGATTTGAAAATGACGATGTACCATTCAGCAATTACGAGTTACGCACACTAGCATAATTCACAAATAACTTTTAACCCTTGGGGTGAGCTATCTCCCTCAAGGGGGAAGTCTCACTCCTTTTTCTACTCTTTTTCGGAGCTTCTCTAAGGTTCTGAATCCAATCGGAACCTTAGAGAAGTTTCGATTAAGGGTAATTTAGGAGATAATCATGAAAACACTTTCAAAAACCAAAGTATTTCTATTCACATTTTTAATCGTTGTAGCGACTGTTAAAGTCATTTCTGCAACAGACAATTCATTTTCAAACTATGGTGATAATTCACGTTTAGCAACAGTTATGGCTGAGAACTCTTTAAAAGGAGGTGCTTAATCATGGCTTGTTATGATGTGAATATAGTGAAGCAAACAGCTTCGCAACATGGGTGGTTAGATATTCTGAAGACCATTGCACCTACGTTAGAAGATGCAACCAAAAAACCTGGCCAACACGTACCTTGCCCTGTAAATGGCGGTACAGATGGTTTCAGATTATTTAAAGACGCACCGATTTCTGGTGCTGGATATTCAAACAAAGAAGGGGCATTCGGTGACGGATTTGCTGTTTTACAGTTTGCAACAGGATTACCTTTTAAAGAGGTTTTAACTCTTGTTGCGAATTTCCTTGGGTTAACTGAGGAAACTGTCAAATACATCAAGCCTAAACCAGTTATGCAACCAACTGCTTTTGAACTCTCTCAACGAGAGGTACTTTCCAGAAAAGGGAAGTTAAATCTTTTGTGGGGTCAATCTTCTACCGTCAAAACTGATGATAGAACGGTTCAATATCTCCGCAGTAGAGGTATCAAAGGTAGTTGGATGGTTAATCATCCTTCAATCCGTTTACACCCTAATGCTTGGTACAGAGATGGCAATGGTAATCAAGCTTCAGCACCAGCAATGGTTTTGAAGTTTACTGATTCTAACGGTACGCCATGCAATATCCATAAGACGTTTTTATCAACTAAACATACTGGTAAAAATGAATTAATGGATGATCCAAAACTTCAGATGAAGCCTTCATGTCGAATGAGTGGTGGAGCTGTTCGTTTAGGTGGTATTCAAGACGTTATCGCAAATAATGGTGTTCTTCATGTAAGTGAAGGATTCGAGAATGCGGCTAGTGTTATTGATGTGCATGGTCAACCGTGTTGGCCAACTTTAAATTGGGCTTTATTACAGGGCTTTATACCTCCTCAAGAGGTTAAGACTTTGTATGTTTGGGCTGATAACGACCCATTGGACGAAAGAGGAAATAATGCAGGTGTTAAAGCAGCTAATAAGTTGCGAGACAAACTTGCTAATCTCCGTCCAGATATTAAGGTTTTTCTAAAAATCCCTCCTAATAAGAAGGAAGATTGGAATGACTTATATGTAGCGGGAAGACTTGACTTGTTCTCTTTGGAGAGCTGATATGTTTAGTCGGAAAACTCTACCCATAAAGGGTAGAGAACCCGTTACATAGCTTTTACCAGGCCAAAAGCCTATTCGCTCTTCTCTCTGAGAGTTAATAATCTTTTGTGCCTCTCTCCAGCCTTGATGGAGAACTTCTTCAGCATTATGCTGAATCTTGGTTTACCAAGACATTGAAAAGACGTTTTCAGTGGTTTTAATCTTTAATTTGTTAATGACGATTTACAATTTTATTTTTTAACCCCTCTGGGTACTTGATTACCCAATGGGTAGTCATGTACTCGCCAAACCTAAAAAGGTAACTACTATGACTACTACAACTACAACGCTTGCTACTGTTTCTGATGCTAACACTACATTTGGTTCTGCATTTAATTTCCCTGGAATTGATGCACCTTTATCGGCTCTTGCTGATTTTGGTACTGGAACCAATATTACCCCTAACAACAATTTTATCTTTGATAAAGATGTGCTAAAGCAATTCTTATTCTCTCTTAAAGAGAATATTAATGTGCTTTTATGGGGCGATGCTGGTGCTGGTAAAACAGACCTTATTGAAGAGGTGGCGGCTCGTTTGAATCGTCAAGCAAAAATTATAAGTTTCGGTGAAGAAACCTCAATCAAGCAATTGATTGGTGGATTTACTATCTCTAATGGCGAAACGCCTTTTAGAGCTGGTGCTTTACTTGAAGCAATTCAAATTGAAGGGTGCTTGATTGGCCTGGATGAAATTAATATGGCAATGCCTGGTGTAACAGCAATGTTAAACCACTTGCTACAAAAGAAAGAAGTCACCATCCCTGAAACGGGAGAAGTGATTCAATGTGCTGAAGGTGTGCGATTTATCGCTACATCTAACACAAATATGGGTATTGATGAGAGTGGGCTTTTTGAAGGCTCTCAATCACAGAATGCTGCGACTCGTTCACGTTTCGCTGGTGTTCATGTCAAATACCTAAAAGAAGAGGATGAGGTAAAACTTATCGACCTGGCTTATCCAGGCCTGGATGAAGCTATACCTCCTCTGAAGAACAAACGTTACCCTGAATTAACTGTTCAGTTAGCCAACGCTTTGCGTTCGGCTATGCGTAACGGTGGATTATCTTTACCGTTCTCGGTAAGACAAATTCATGTATTCACAAAGGCATCGCTGTCATACGGTGATCCGAAGTTAGCTTTTAAATTCGCTTACTGGAATCTATTAGATTCTGTTGAGAGACAAACGGCTGGCGATTTGTTTAAAACTGTTTTCAATATGAAAATTGAAGACTAATTAAGCTCTCAGTTTCTTACTGAGAGAATCAAAAAACTTTAACTCCCAAGCGGGCTTGCTACTCCTCCCGTTTGGGAGAGTAGTGTGTCTGCGATAAACCGAAAAGGTAAATTATCATGACTACAACTACTAATACTCGTTCAGAAAATTCGTTTTTTGAAGTTCGTTTAAACATCTTTGCTGGCTCAAATCAACGTGTAGCTTTCGATAAGAAAGCATTGGCCTCTATGGGGTTCAATCAAATTGATTTTGACGCTGTGAAAGCAATGCTTCAAACGGCTGTATTGCCTAAAGAAGCTTTCTACTCATTCCTGGCCATTCGTAAGAGTGTTCAAGACTTCCTTTCTACTAAAGGTGTTAACCATGACCTTATGGGTCGTGTATTTAACCCTCAAGAGCGTATTGAGATTGTTACCTTTTTAAAGGAAAAACAAACTGAGTACATGGAAGAAAAAAATAAGTTCTTAATGCAGTATTCTGCCTTTACCGCTGAACAACTTGAGAAAGTTGAAAACTCAGCAGTGATGAAGGGACTTGATCCAAAACCATTGGTAGAGGCGGTTCGCAAGAATCAGCCTAAATCTTCTTATTACGACTCAAAGCTTGATTTCAGATTTTTGGATTTATCTATAACTCTTGATTCTGAGCAATGGGCTGAAGAGATTGAAAAAATAAACGAAGACATCGTAGCTCGTACAGTCTATGAGACTGAGCGTGATGCGAATGAAATTCGTGATACTGACAATCCTAGAGGGAAAGCGAAAGCTCTACTTTCTTTGGCCAGTAGGTTTAAGTCATTAGACTTCTATGTACCAGGCCTTAACAAGCTTGCGAATGAAGTTGAAACTTTAGTTTCTAATCTAGGCGGTTTAAAGCCTGCTAAAAATTATGAAGCTAAAGAAGTGATGATGCTTACTGGAGCTGCGAAAGTAGTTTCTCAAAACGCTCATGCTTTGATTCATCATAAAATGCCTTTGGCTGATTTTATGGACTCTGAAGCTGGTCGTATTGAAGCTATGTTTGCAGATGAAGACCAAGATTCTCTTGATTTATCTGGCTCTAACGAAGAAGTATCTAAAGAAACTGAAGTCTCTCATGAAGAGATGGATATGGATTCAGATATTTCATCAGTACCACCACAAACTAATCAAGCCACTTCGGTTGGTTTATTCAACTTTTAGGAGTGTGTTATGACTAATTATGTTGAATGTGAACTATACGAAGCACCTTCTGCCTCTGGCGGAAAGGTGTGGGCGGTTCCAAAATATAGACCAACTATAACGGTAACGTTATATGGGTCAGCTACAAAGTTTTGGAATCATAAGATGGCCACCATCCGTGAAGTTAAAGAAAAAGACTTTAATGATGCGGTTCAAGAAAAGGTTAATAAGGGGTATATCCGCCAAATGAAATCCGTATGGATTGATTTTGGTTCGGGTGAAATATCCTTTGAAGACCCTGATAACTCAAATAATTCAAGCTCATTAGAGACTGAATTTAAACACTCGCCACCTGAAAGCGTTATTGAAATCAAATCAGATGGCCTTTTTAACTTTTAATCTTTCGGGAACATTTTTTCCCGTTGGGAAAATGGTGTTCTCATAATAAGGAATTACCATGAAATTATTAACCACAGTAACAATAAATCCATTAGTTTCTAACGAATTTACTGATGACATGAATGCAAAGAAAATTAGTTATGAAATCTGCGATTTGTTTTTAGAAAAAGTCAAGAAAATGGTTGTTCAAAACTACAACCTGTCACTTGAGATGTTAGATAGCGTTGTGATTAACGATAGATTTGCTGATGTTTCTTCTTCAGCACTTCGGATTGCAATCACTCCAGACTATTTTGACTTGATGGGGAATTCAGCTAATCCTTCAGAGTATCATAATATGGTACTGGAGGTATGGGCTGAAAAAGATTATGGCCCTGAACTGAATGTTTATTGTGCTTTTGTTGCTATCCTTCAAGAGACAGAGCATGAGTTCTCAGATGGATGGAGAAGCAGTCCATATAAGCTTAATTAGTAAAACTATAACCCATTAGGGGTGCAATCTGCCCTTATGGGTAAATTGTGCCTCTTATAAAGAGAGACAATATTATGAAAAATTTAAAACAATCTTTACCAGCTACTATGGCTGGAATAGCTTCAAAGGCTGGCTTAAAGCTGGCCTTTGGTAGCCCTAAAACAAATGGAGAGACTATCTGGGTAACAGACATCCCTCTAAATCCAACAGAAGATGATTACAATCTAACTCTAGGTGATCTAGGGCATGAGGTTGGTCATATTCTTTTTACTGACTTTAACCAGTTCGCTTCAGGCCTGGTTCAATCATTAAACAACTGCTTTGAAGATGTTCGTATTGAATATCTTTTGGAGCGTGAGTTTCTAGGTATGGCTGATTTTTTGAATAAGTCTTACCAAGTTATGATTGATAAAGGTTATGTACAACAGCCTGATACACCTGCTAATGCTTTAGCAATGTACCTTATCAGTAAGTATATGATTGAGATTAATAATCGAGATTATATGCAAACGGATGCTGACAAGGCTTTAAGCGTTTTATCACAAACTCTTCAACAAGATGTTATTGATAGTATTGTGAGTCTTTGTGATTCACGTATGTCTTACATCGCTTCTGAAGCTTCAACAACTGCTGACAGCCTACAATTGGCCAAAGACGTTGTTAAGCTATTAGAAGATTCACAAGAGTCTGATGAACCAGAACAACCAGAAAAAGGGGGTTCGGGTAAATCTGATGAGGATTCTGACGATTCGGAGCAATCTGACTCTCAAGAAGAATCAAAAGATGATTCAGGTGAAGGTGGTGACACCGATGATAGTGAGAGTGATGAGAGTGATGAGAGTGACGAAGAATCTAATTCTTCTAATTCGAGTGATTCTGATGGGCAGAGTTCAGGTGAAGAAAACTCATCTGGTTCAAGCAATTCTCAACAAGAAAATGATTCAAGTGATTCCGAAAGCCAATCAAACGGGTCTTCTGAAAGCGAGTCTTCTGATAATTCAGATGACAAAGCTTCTTCAGGATGCTCAAAGAACGGTTCAAAAGACTTACTAGAATCTGACGTTAATGAAAAATCACCAATCTCATTAAGAGATGTTGTACAAGCTATCGCTGAAAAAGCGGCTAGTAAAGACAATTCTTTAAAAGAGTTTTTAGGTGGCAATAATATTGACAATATTGCTGAAGAATTAAGACAGGCTAATGGTTCGGGTTCAAATGCGAACTTTTATGATGAATGCTTTGTTCCAAACTTGGCTAAATACAACGAGATTAAGGCTAACTCTTCTCAAGAGATTGCTTTATTCAGAAATAAATTGGTTAAGTATTGGACAAGTCGTTCTCGTTCACGAAATGTAGTGAATGAGCATGACGGACGGTTCGCTGCAAGCGAAGCTATCCGCTGTATGGCTTCTGGAGACCAGGATTTCTTGGTTAAACGAAGTAAGCGTACAGATAAAAAACCTGCTATTTGTTTGTTGGGGGATTTATCGGGTTCAATGGATCATGAGTATGGAGATGAAACTCTTTTAGAGCTTCAAACCAAAGTCATGATTTCATTGGCAGAAACTTCCCAATTAGGAAATGTGCCTTTAAATATTCTTGGTTTTTCAGGCCGTGTTATTCCACTAAAAAAATGGAATGATCCAATGTCTAAGGCCAGGGGTGTTGTTGGTGGCCAAAAATCTATTTATGGAACACAAATCGTTCCAGCAGTTTATGAAGGAATTAGAGCTTTGACTTCTCGTAAAGAAGAGCGAAAAATTCTAATTGTCATGACAGATGGGCAAATTGGTGGCGATGTGAATGCACTTAGAAACTTAATTGCCTACACAGAAAAACACCACCCTGACATAGAATTCTATGGTTTAGGCATGGGTGTTAACCTCAAATCTGTCTTTAAAAAAGGCGGTCAGGTTAACTCTCAAAATATGTCTCAAACTGTTTTAGATATTCTTACTCAATAGGGAGGTGTTTAAAATGGCTACTGTTTTTACACATGAACTGGCAGCGTGGATTTCTCCTGAAGAATCAACATCGGTATCTTTTATCGGTGTTTCTGACCAAGGCAGAAATATTACGATTGCTAATAGAAAAGGTGACAAAGCTTATGTTTACAAAGTGGGTAGTGCTGAGTGCATTACCCCCGTTGCTTTTTCAGACTTACTAAAAAGCTCTCTCGGTACGAAATGGGGGGAAATTAAAAGTAAGTGTGAATTACTAGCAAAAATAGAGGCTTTTGAATCTTATAAAATAGACGCAAAAAAATGGTACACAAAATCAGAAGCTAAACCTAATAATTCTGTTAAAGAAGAATGGGTAATTAGTGGTGCTTTGTTTGCCTTTTAAGGAGCGTTTATTATGAGAAACTTAAAAATGATGGATGGCGTAAGCCTTCCTGAAGCTGGTTTAAATTTTATCGGTCTAGCTTATGATCCTAATTGGATGCCAGCTTTTTTGGTGTTTGAGCCGAATCATAAAGTTTTTAAAACTGATGAAAAGGGCGTTGGGTTTATTCTTGATGTTCGAGGTATTATCAGCAATATGTGGTTTACAGGTCTTTTGACTTGCGACCCTAAAGAAGTTGTCGAGAAGGTGCTAAAGGTTTGTTCTGCTTGTTATGAGGACAATAAAAACCGAATAGATACACTTGACGATTTAGAACATTATAGTATTGCCATTGAAGTCGAGCATTTTCGCACGACAGATAATAACAATACTGAGGGTAAATACATTATGTATTTTCCTCAATACAAGCCAGACATTACCTACGATGTAGGTTTGTTTGCCTTTTAATACAATTAACTCTTTGGGGGTACATCTTTTGCCCTCAAGGGGCGTGGTGTATCTCCTCTAAAATCAATTAGGGAATTACCATGAAAAATTTAAACTTCAACGTAAAAGTTAGTTATTTCGTAAAAGGGCAGCTTGAAACTAAAGAAAAAAGAGTCAGCACAACTCATGTCGGTTTGGCATGGCGTGTAGGCTTATCTTTAGTACCAATACTGTCTGCAAATCAGGTTCAAATTAAAGTTGACCCGATTTAGTAGTAACTATCCCAATCAAGCAAGGTCGCAACAGCGGCCTTGACTCCCAACCCTATCAAGCTCAAAACCCTGTGTGCTTTTTCTAAAGAGCATAGAGGCTTTTGTGCCTATCTCTTGGCCTTATTAAGAGAAAACCTTCCTTACTGCTAGGAATCTTTCAAAAAGACGCTCAGAGGACGCTCTGTGTGGTTTTAATTTATCAACTAACTTTGGGATAGCCGTATCTCATCAACTCTTAGGAGAAAACCATGTCAATTTCACTAGAAAAAATGATTAACGCTGAGAAACTTTTATTAGATGTTCAAGGCGAAGAACCAATTATTCAATGCGATTTCGATTGCATAGATGAAGAAGTACAAGAATCGGAAGATACGCTCTCTTATGAAGAGGAATATTTAAAGTGTTTTCATTCTCACTGTGACTATGCGGCTGAATTTTTAAACGCACCTGAAGCTATGGCTTTAAAGGATGAATATACATCTGTATGGGGATTAGAAGAACCTTGGAGGGAACTTGCTAAAATCTATGCGATATATGGCTATCCAGCCTATGCTTCAGATACCTGTTTAGAGGTTTACAAGCCTGGTTCTCATTTCAATGAGGATTATGCAGCATGATCCGAAATACTCAATATAAAAGACCCCAACCAATCATTATTGATTTGGACGGGGAACAGGGAAATGTTTTTTGGCTAATGTCTTTAGTTAAGAGATTTTCTGTTCAATACGGTTTAAAGGATGTGACAAAAGAAATGATGTCACACGACTATGAACACGCAATTCTTGCTTTTGAAGCGGAGTTGGGTGATTACGTCATTCTTGAAACTAAAAATCAAACCTTGCTTGCTGACCTTATGGAACGTAAGCGTTTTTTAGAACAGCCTGTGAAGGAAACTTCATCAAGCAGTCTTATTTATAATTTTTAACTAACGGGTCAACTCTTCTTTTGGGAAGTGTTTGTACTCACATAACGAGGTATTAACCATGTACAACTTACTTATAGCACTTACACAAACTACTTTGATGGCCGTAGATGCGGCACTTCCTGAAAATAAAACAAATCAAGAAGTAGCACCTTCTGCTTACGAACAATCAGCAACCGAAGAACAGCTTCAAAAAGAAGCCGATTTTTGGTCTGATTACGAATAACAATTAACTAAAACAACTAACTACCCAACGGGAATCTAATTAAACTCCCTGCGGGGGGTTATTGGGTTCTCACTAAGAATATTTCTGGAGAACTATTATGAAAACTACAACAATTTTAAATGCTGAGAAATTAGTAACTATCAACCCTTACAAAGCTGAAGACGAAGCTAAACAGGCTCTTTTGAATTCTTACAAAGATATTCAAGCCTTAACAGATAAATTTGAAAGCTTACCTAAAGATGTGAAAGTGTTTTTAGAAGAGGTGTTTAAAACCGCAACTCATGAACGTCAAGTTGTGACGGCTGTGGATGCTGAATTTGAAGGTAAAACAGTAGAGGTTGTGTCACCTAAAGGTGGTATGTACCTATCTACTGGTTACTCTAAAATCGCAGATTATGCGGTTGAAGAATTTAACGCTCGATTGACAGTGCATTAGGAGGTAGATATGAACAATTTTATATTTACCGACTCTGCTGAACAATCAATCATGATGGTTGATTATGAAAATAATTGCCATGATGACCTTATTCGTAGAAGTCTTTCTATTCTTAGAAAGATGGAAGCGATTGAGGCTGTTCAATCAGTTGTTCCAAGTGACTATTTTATAACTGATTTTAGTCTAGGAATGGCCTTTGGTCATAACGGTATTATTCTCGCTGAGAATGGTTCGATAAGAATCGTTTTAAGAGAGATTAATGATACCCGCATGGCTTTAGGGGTTGTTATTCCATCTCATTTAAAAGTTTCTAATAGCTTAGAAAATGATTTGAATAATCTCTTTAGTGTAATTTTAAACGAAATCACTAAAAGTGGTTTTACTGTGACTCATGGTACTTCTGAAAGTTTAAAAACAGCTTAAAGGAGTCGCTATGATTAAGTTCAATAAGGTACAACTTCTTCCGAAGGAAGATAGTGGCATTCATAATCTCTTAATAAGAGTGCATGGCTCCCACATTAACTCTACTTTCAAAAGAAGAGAGCCTGTCGTTATCGTCAACCCTGAGAACAATGCCAAGTGCATTCGTTATGTCATGGGTGCTGGTTCAATGGCAGGTATAACAAAATCGACTTTAGCAGTTGATTATGACGCTCTTGACACATTAGGTTTTAAGATGAGAAAGGAACAAGAATGCTTACTTATAGTTCGCAAACCTAAACCTTTTGAAGTTTATAGCTTCCTAATGCGTCATCCTGATTTATCTGTTCAATTATCTATTAAGCTTGGTGTCTTAGGCTCTTTGCTTGGTTTGCTTAGTGCGGTACAGATGGTTGTTTCTGTGTTTTCGTGAGAAAGACAGTAAAGAGCAAAATTGATTTTTTAACCCTAGAGGGGATGTATGTTCGCCCTTTTAGGGTGACTGCATCCTCTCCAATTGTGGAGATATACCGATGCTTTCAAAGAATCGAAAAATAATTTCAGCAGAAGAGTACATCATTTTTTTGCAAGAAAAAAAGGTAATGAAAAGGATCACGACATCAAGCTTGGTTAAAACCCTGTTTAATGACGGTTCCTACATTGCCAATATTGAAGGACGTAGTTTTATCTACTGTCCTTAACAGAACGTTACCTTACGGGGGATTTCATTGCTCCCGTAAGGGGTCATTGTTTTCTCCCTAATAGGTTAGAAATAATTTAAAGGAGAAAATGCCTATGGAAAAAATGATTTTTATTTGGCTGGCTTCAATTCCGTTATGGATGGTGTTGCTTGCTAGTTCGGTTTTAATTAAAAAGATATTAGTTCTTTTTTTAACCTTCTGGAGAAAGAAATCCAGTCAGGTTAAGCGAAAACTCTATTACGACACAGGACTGGTTTTTACTGGCTCTGGTGGTGTTGGGGCTATTTTAGGGATTACGGAAAAGACTGAAGGAATGGAGTTACAATTCCGCTTAGTGGCGGCTGCAACTTTTATTCTACTTGGTGTTATACTAATCTTATTAAATATGGAAGACTAATCTGGAGAGATACTATGCTTCTAAAATTTGGAATCTTTATGGGAATCGTGCTTGTAATAGCTGCCGTGCTAATCTACGGTTCAATACAAAATAACAAGCGAATCAAAGAAGATAAGAAAATGGCCAAAGCCTTTTCTTAATAACCAATAACTAATCCATGACAACTTCGGTTGTTGTGGTTACTCCAAGTGTACTGCTTTAGTGCATTTGGTCTAGCCACAATAATCATTCAAGGAGAATGTCATGGAAAACAGAATACAATCAACTCAAGCTTTATCAGTAACCAGTATTGGAAGTTTTACGGTTATGGATGTAAATAAAGTAACAGACCTCGCACCTAATTGGTTTAAAGAGGGCGTTATAGACGGTATCCGAAAAGGTCAATCTGAAGATGAAGCGATAAAAAGAATGCAATCTACTCCTTTCTTTCAAAAAGAATGGGTTGCTTAAAGAAAGCCCTTAGTTGGGCTTTTTTTATGTCTTAATTAAATTTTATTTACTTGGAATTGTTTTATAAATCTATAAAAACTAATGTAAATCTAGTCGTCTTAGTGTTGAAAATTTTGAAATAATTAAAATATTGTTGTTTTACAACATCAAGATTAACCTTCTCATTAATTTAATAAGGATTTACAATGTTTTTAAAATACATGATGACACAGTGGAAAAAAGGCAAGGTACGTGTTGGCCTTGGTATTAATAAAGATGGTACGAGCCGTGTTAGTCTATTACCAAAAGGTTTTTTTGCTAAAGTTATATCAAAGCTATTAAGCAATAAAGAAAAGCTTATTATCGGTGTAAACGCACAAAGAAAGGCAAGAAATTTTGTACGAAACAATGAAAATGTTTCAAGTAATCAAGGAGAGCTAGTTTGATTGATACCGCAGAAAAATTATATAGTAAAGTTGTTGAAGCAACGACTGTCTTTCAAAAACTCAACAGAAATTCAGTTGTTAGTTCGGGGGCATTTTCTGATAAACCAAATATATTTGTGATTGACTGTTCTTTATCTGGAAAAAGAATTGTTGCGATTTTTGATGATGCAAACAGCACGAAAATAGTAATTGGATTGGGTGACAGAGGTTCGGATTCCGCTGATATTATTGGTGAATACAAGCCAGATGAGTTTTCATCATCTCACATCTTAAACATTATGGAAGATAACCTTCAAAAAGAATGATGATTGGATTCCGTTTCATTTAAGCATAAGCCCTTGTACGGGCTTTTTTTTATACTCAATTATTGACTAATAGCTTAAACAATATATAATTCAATCCGTAATAACTTAAATAAACGAGGGTATTTGAGCTGTTTTTAGGCAGTCAAAAACTCTAAACAGGAGAAAAACATGAATTTAACAACCTTGTCTGAAAAACTTTCCAAAAAAGAAGGGGTGGTTTATTGGCGTTCAAGTAAAGAAAAGAGCGGAACCATTAATGTGAAGTTACCGTTCGAGTCAGATGATGTGGATATAATTTCTGAGCTAGTAGCCATTAATTACTTATTAACTGAGAAATGTGTGTTTGGCCATAATTTACTGGTCGGAACGGGCATTACTTTAGATGTATCAAAAGGAGCTATTAAGAAAATAGTTCTTGGTAAGAGTTCAAAAACCAACATCATGAAGTTCTCTTCATTTATTCCTTTCCTGCTGCAAGGAATTACCATCAAAACCCATAAAAAGTATAGAAAACTAGAGGTTTGTGACAGTGATGAATTTGAGACAATTAATGCAGATATTGAGAAATACACTAACACCAGGCTTTTAATTGACGCTCCTGCAATCGGAAAGGTAGCAATAACAAATCATTCTGTTGAGCGTTACTTAGAGCGTTTAAAAGAAGAGTCGGGTGAGGTTAAAACGCCTTTAAGGTCTTTGATTACACGATTAACGAATCCAGAGATTTGTCTTGTTAAATTACCTGAAGACGTTTTGAAACATAAGGCTAGAAAGTATGGTGAGGATGATAATTACAGTGTGTGGAAACACCCTTCATCAACGCTAAATTTTGGTCTTACTGAGAAAGACGGTGTGTATTCTCTTGTTACTGTTTTTATTAAGAATCAATAAGGATCAGAATCAATGAGTGCCAAGATAGAGAAATTAACAGCAGAAGAACAGAAGTTACAAGAGCATCTAAAAAAGGTGAAGGCTCAAATAAAGAAAGAGCGAGATGCGGAAAATAAAAAGAAAGCTGAAGAACGTAATAAGTGGCTTCTTATTCTGGCAAGTGGCATTGTTAAAAAAGTTAAAGCGAACCCCGTTTTAGCTGGCTCGATTACAGATATTGCTCAAGAAGCATTAAGCGAAAGTGATTATAAAAAAGTCTATGAAGGTCTTAAGTCTGAAGGCCTGGTATCAGATAATATTTAAACATTTAGGGTGCTTTATATGAATCATAGTTATGTAGCAATATCTTTTAGGTCGCTTCCAAAAGAAATTCGAGAAGCTATTGAAGAGACTATGGAATTAACAAAGTTTCAAGAGTTAATCAGAAGACCACGTTACGGGCTTGGTGTTAGAAAGGCGGCCAATCATTTTTATACAAAAATGAATAATGTTTAGGTCTTTTATGTTTAATATTTTAAATTACAACAAAAGACAAAAGATTAGCAGTATTGAAGAGCTGAAATCAGTCTTAACAAGCGATTATCAAAACAGCCATGTTGGGATAGTGTTTACTCTGCCAAGTGGTGTTAAGCAAATAAAGTATGTGTCTGTAAGCAAGAAAGGCTTTATTAGCCAGACATACAATGAAATTGAACCGTTTGATTTTTCTGTTTTAGAGAAAGCTGTTAATCAAGAGAAAGAGTGTTTACCAGGCCTGGTAAATTAGATATAATTAATACGCACTTAGAAAGCCCTTACGCAAGAGATAAGGGATAGCCCTGGTAGTAAGCAGTGTTAGCTTTCATTATCTATCTACGGGGTGAAATTGGACAGTGACGTATGGTTAACGGATAAGGTTGAGGTCTTAACACTCATACAGCCTTAAATACACTACTAAACCGCAATACTTTCGGGTACTGCGGTTTTTTTATTGCTTAAAATCTATAAAAAACGTAGATTAATTATAGTTTTCTTACCCCTAATTAATGGAAGAATATGACCTAACTTTGTGGTAAATAGACTTATTTATCGGTTAAGCAATTTTATTCATGAATTAGGAGTGCCTTATGCAATCACTAAAAAGAAAGTTGATAGCGACTGCTGTTATTACTGGAACCGTCTTATCTACAGGCTGTGTTTCTACTGGAACCAAAACATCTACTCAAGCAGAGAGTACAGGGGTTGAATCTGCTGCGTTTACAGATAAGTCTGGCAATGAGTTTAAGACGGTTACAAGCTATTCTTGTGCGGCTCCAGTAGCAAAAATATCAATCTCTCCATTGAAGTGCCAAACTGAACAATGTCAGGTGCAGAATGGCGGTAACGGTAATATGGCCGCATTAATTAGCATGGCTCGTCAACAGCAAGGTGTTAAAGACCTTTCCAATCTTGATGAAGCAATGACAACTATGATGACTTCAGCTTTAAGTTCTTCAGGGTGCTTTGAGGTATTAGATCGTCAAGCGTTAGCAGAAATGAAGCGTGAAATGGCCTTTGCAGGTAAAGAGTTTAAAGTAGATGCTGCTGATTACTTGGTTACAGGTTCGTTAACCACTCTTGATTATAAAAAAACTAAGTCGGTAGTAGGCGGTGGGTTTATTCCGCTTGCGGGAATGTTTAGTAATACAACTACAACAGCCAATATCGGAATGGATTTGCGTTTAATGAATGTAAACACTTCTCGAATCGAATATACAAAAACTTATAAATCTAATGCTTCTAACGATAATTATAGTTTTGGTGCTATTGGTGTAGCTGGTGGTGTAGCTGGTGGAGGCATGTCATTCGGTGGTGATTTAGAGCTTGAACGCTCTGTTCGTAAAGTTATTAACCAAGGCGTTGCTGATTTGATTAAATCGGCTGCCAAAGGCAAGTATGTAGTGAAAACGGAAAAGGTGGCTCTTAAATAAATACCTTTCCTTTTTATAGGTATTAATATCAACGGGCATAACGCCCGTTTTTTATGTCTGAAGATTACCTATTTGATTTAATTATGACTGTTTTTAAAACCCCGTCTTCTGTACCGCAGATTTTTGTTTCTCTTCTCCACGCATATCGTATTTTTGAGTCGTGTTAATGCTTGAATGGCCAAGAATATCACGAACGGTTATCAAGTCTTCACCAATATCCAAAAGTGTCGTAGCAAGCGTCCTACGGAGGTCGTGAGGTGAAAATTTATCCAGGCCTAGTTCAGTTTGTTTCTTTTTAAGAATGTAGTAAACAGCCTGACTTGTAAGACAGTTTGGCAGCACATTATCATTTTCTATCCTGGTAAGAGGAACAAGCCCACCTGATTTTCTAATTCTTACAAACATAGCTCCGTCTTCTGTACCACGAAACTCATTGATCCACAGCTCCAAGTTTTTTTTTGCATTCTCGGTAAGAAAAGCTTCACGCTCTTTATCACCTTTACCGATAATGGTGATACATCCTTTTGTACGGTTGTAGTGCTTATACTCAATGTTGGCCAGCTCGTTTCTACGCAAACCACAACCAAAGAGAAGGGCAATCATGGCTTTATCTCGAATTCCTCTTGGAGTGTTCATTACGCATGAATCAAGTAGTCGATACGCTTCTTCTTTAGAAAGACTTCGACCTTTAGAGACCCTACTTCCTTTGGGGCGTTTTACTCTGCGGATACGTTCTAGCTGTGCGGCATCAATAAGCTTTAATTCAAACGCTTCAGTCATAACACCACGTATGGCGGCCATGTACGTTTTGATTGTTTCTGGAGCGTAATCACGGCTCTTCATTTTGTTGATAATAGCCTGGAACTCAAAGCGGTCTATATTTTCCCAAAGGAATGAAAAAATATTAACTTTAGCATCTTCCTCCAGGCCTGATACCAATCTAACAACTTGGGAAAGGTTGCTCGTCATAGTGGCTCTACTAAGGTCTGATGGCAATGAAAATAGATAAAGAGCAACAGGATTGCTCCTGGCTCTTGATTTTTCAAGTACCTGAAGTTCATTTCTCGTTGCTTCTATTAATTGACCCATGTGAATTGACCTTGTGTTTTATCGGTATTTTTCTTTAAATAAACGACTAAAAGCATGATAATCTCGTAAATTACCCTCTGTTAAAGATTCAGCTAAATCTATGTAGTGTTGAGTCTTGCCAACTTTTAAAGCTGATACTCTACTGAATCTTCTGTAAAGGCCAAAACGCCCTTTTTTACCAGTTCTATTAATCATTCTTAAGATTAATCCATTCATTCTTAAATGAGCGTAAAGCTTCTTCTCGTTTTTCAAGGTCACGATAGTGGTTAATATCTTTATAGTTTGCGTTAGCAATTACGAGACGAGTTTGATTATTGATTTTTTCATCAAGTTCTTTTTCTACAATATCGAAAATCTCGTTAAATAATTCTTTTCTGATTTGGACTTTATCGCTCATGTTGAGTTCTCTCTTTTATTGTTATAAAAAAATCGGGTTTGGTTATTTATTTGGCTTTTGGTCGGCCTACCTGGACACGCTCGATATTCTCCGTAATATCAAGCAACACTTCCATTTCGATATGCGTCATATTCATGATTGCGTGTAACCCGACTCGAACCACTTCAGATTTATTGATACGGACACCTTTTTTTAGAAAGATATCCATAATCTCGTTGATTAGCTGATGGTCTTTCTCTGGAAAAGAGAAGGTGTCTTTAATTGTTTTTGTTTTGCTACCAGGCCTGGTGATAGGGCGTTTAATCTCAATACCCTTTGCCTTGCTCTGAAATGATGAAATATTCCCGTCTTTGCTCATAATTGTTCACTTTGCTTTATTTTTAGAGGTTATGCGTTGGTAAAACTCTTCTTCTATTTTTTTACTGGAGCTAGCTTTTCCAGCCTCGGTATTAACTTTTTGAGGTAATACTGCCTGTACATTTCATAGTAATCACGGTCAACACTATCACTATCATTTTCAGCATCTTCTATCCACTCTAAAAACATCCTAAGCTGTCTATTTAAGCTAATGAGAGCTTTTTTTCTTGCTTTTAAGAATGTCGTTTGTAATATTCTATCTATTGTTTCGGTCTCAAGGATAAAGTCGATTTTTTCAATATCAGAATGGTCTTTGATATTTCTAAAATACAAAGTTCCTTTTCTCTTCATGTAAAATTTGAACTTCTTAATTTCAATGACTGTTCTTGCAATTTTTTCTGCATCGTTTTCGATAACGTCCACAAATACTTGATAAAAAATCTTCTTTTTTAACGCTTCAAGAGTAATATTCTTATCTTTAGATAGTTTAAACTCTTCTGTTTCAACCCCAAACTTTGAAATCTTATTCATAGCTCTTTACAAGTTCCATAATAGCTTCAATTTGCTGGTTTACTTCCTTATAGCTGTATCTCAATAGAGGGTTTGAATTCATCAGTTCTTTTAGGCTTTTACGTTCTTTTTCAATTGTTTTAAACGCCTTAGTTGATTTAATTGGAAGCATTGGCAATTCATGAAATTCATCAGGAAGTTTTTCATTTAAAGAGTTGCGGATCACCATGTAATCATGTGACTGTTCCCAGCTATCAAAACTCTCGCCTTTTTGTTTTTCAAGAATATTCGCAACAAGAATAATATTTGTATTCATTGGTGCGATAGTCATTATGAAGTTTGCTGCCGAATGAATAGCTTTGCTGTCAATCGTAACGGGTACAAGGACAACATTGGACTGTTCTATTGCAGAAGCTACCGCTAACGACTTCTCATGTACGTCACCAGAAAGGTCAAATATAACGTCAATTTGCTCACTGGCGAAGTCGGGGAACTCTTCAAATGGAGAGGATGATAAAACTCGTTCATTCCCTAAAATCTTATCCAACTCATGAAACGTTTCATTGGTTCCATAACCAAAGTCTTTCCATTCTAAAGCTAGTGCCAGTGCTAGTGCGGTCTTACCAATGCCACCTTTACTACAAGAAACTGTCAATATCATATTTATTTCCTAATTAGCTTTACTATTTATAAATAATATACTAATACTTAATACAATACAAATAATTAAAAGAGTATTAACTATTAATACAGTATTAACTATTAATTTTTTAAAAAATGAAAAAAAACGGGTTTCATAGATAGGCCTAAAATCAATTATCTCGATAGTGCTAACCCATTTACTAAGGTTTGGTATAAAAAAGCTTTAAATCGCTTTGTATTGAGGATTTGTATAAAATAACCAGGCCTGGTCAATAAAAGTAAAAGAATATTAACGGTATTAACAATACAAATAGTTTGTACCTTAAATATGGCCACCCTCCCTTTAATAATTATTACTTTTTAAAAGATACATTTTAATAAGTAATATATTAGTATTGTATTATACGTACTTTTACGTATTGAAAGGCTTTTTAAAGATGTTTGTTAAACCGACTACTTTTTTACGTGTTCGCACTAAGAGGAACCATTTTATACCTCTCAAAAAGATATTTGACTAATATGGTAAATAGTATAAAATAGATAGTAAGAGATTAAAATTTATCGGAGTATTCGGTATGAAAAGTCAAAAAGAAATTGTTAATTCGGATTGGGAGGGTGGAAAACCTTTTCTTAGTAAAACAGAAAATGAAGAGGTTTCAATCGAGGCTGATTACTATAAAGGTCGTGAATACCTGTTTGATCCGAAAGCTCAAAAGCCTCAAAGCACTGGTTTTTTTGCCCGTAGAAAACGGTTTTTAACTATTTCAGGATTGTCGATATTTGTTCTATTATCACTCTTTTCAGATAATGGTGTCGGGGAGTCGATAGGTATTACTCTATTTTTGATGATGATTATTGTCGGTTTTGTGAAGTTTAATGAAATGTTAGATTCTGGCTCTGCTGATATAGTTAATCAGGACTCAATAACTGAAACTGATGATATTATGGGTCGTAACTTTTCTATAAATACGGCTGATAAACTTTTTACTGATGACCGTGATATGTTTTAGTTAACGATTCAAGGTTTATTCAGAAACCTTCTTTCTGGCAAGTTTATCCAATAAAAAGCCCCGTTGATTCGGGGCTTTGTTTTTTCCAAAAAAATCAATCACAAAACACAAATAGTCTTACTTTTTAATACCTGTTCTTGGGTTCAGGTTGGCCTGGTTAGAACCTTGATTACTTGGGTTCGGGTTGGCCTGGTTAGAACCTTGATTACTTGGGTTCAGGTTGGCCTGGTTAGAACCTTGATTACTTGGGTTCGGGTTGGCCTGGTTAGAACCTTGATTACTTGGGTTCGGGTTGGCCTGGTTAGAACCTTGATTACTTGGGTTCAGGTTGGCCTGGTTAGAACCTTGATTACTTGGGTTCGGGTTGGCCTGGTTAGAACCTTGATTACTTGGGTTCGGGTTGGCCTGGTTAGAACCTTGATTACTTGGGTTCGGGTTGGCCTGGTTAGAACCTTGATTACTTGGGTTCGGGTTGGCCTGGTTAGAACCTTGATTACTTGGGTTCAGGTTGGCCTGGTTAGAACCTTGACTCTGTTGGCCATTGTTAGGGATAGTTCCACTGTCTGTAGCATTTCTAGGTGTTCCTGGAATATAGGCCTTCGTTCCTGCAATCCCTGCTCCAGGTGAAACATGGTTCGGGTCTGCATCAGCTTTATCATCAATAGCTTCTATCTTGTTAATAATCTCATTACCAATCTTGCTGAATCCAGGCACCTTATTAGCCATGTTTTTAAGGTCATTACCACCTGCGAGTACAACATCGGCTGTTTCTGAATTTCTTGACTCAAGAACGCCTTTATCATTTAATCCAACGTTATCTAGGCTCTGAACTTGTTTGTTGCTGTTAAGCCCATCTCTATCACCCTTAATGGTGTCTTGAACCATAGTAGCTTCTGCATTGGTAGCATTAGTGTGGAATTCATGACTATCTTTAACCCATTGTTCTTCAGAGTTAAGCTGTGCAGTCGTATTATCCTTCTTATCTTTAACAGCCTCAATAAATTGGTCGGCATGAACCAATTCTTTGTTATCTTCTCTAGTCTGAAGAGTACCTTCAATATTAGCATCGTTCTGGTTAAGAACTTGTTGTTTGGCATTGTCTGGTAGTTTTTGTGCTTTACTTGCTGTAGGAGCTCCAAATTGAGAACTATAATGTTCTGCACGTTGATTAAACTCTGCCATATAAGCATCAGCAGCTTTAGAATCCCCCCTGTTCCTGGCTTCACTTGCCTGCCCCAGAAGTTGAGAACCTTCCCCTGTTGCAAAACGTTTCTGTTCTTCACTCATGCTGCTGAAAGGGGTTGCAGCACCCAACTGGATCATAGATTGATTTACTCTTTCTTCAGCATTATCAAGTTTTTCTTGATAGCCTTTAGCCTTCTCTAATTCAGCCTTTTCATCTCGCTTAAATTTCTCAGCACGTTCATTCCCTGCCTGGAGAGTTGTCTTCGCTTCTTTGTTTAAGCCTAACTTGTCCTGTATCTGTTCATTTTCCGATGTTTGTGACATGATTGTGGCAGCACCCGAAACATCATTTTTGTCAATGCCTTTTACAGCTTCAGCCGCTTCAGCAATTGCTTGAGAAGAAAACTTCTTCCCTGCACCCGCTTTAAATTCAGCTAAAGCACCAGCCTCTAATGATACACCTGCTTTGACCATTCCAGCCATGCTAGCCATTAATTCAGCACCTTGCCCTTGCCCTACTTTACCACTAGCTTCCAAACTTTTAGCTGTTTCATCCATCGTTTTAAAGGCCTGTTGGGTTCCGTTTGAATAAGTATTGCCAAACGCATTTCCCCATTCTTTTCCACCGCTAGCCGCACTAGAAAGCAAGCCAGCATTAGCGAAGGATGACCCTTGTTCAAAACTAGCCATAGCTGATGATTTTTGAGCGGCCTTAACAGAATTGTCTAGGCTTTGGCTGTAAGACTGCTTTTCAGCAACGGCCTGAGAGAAGTTATGGAAAGCACCCTTATTCTCCATTAATGAAGAATCGTGAGCGGTAACACCCTGGTCATTGGTTGTGTACTTATGACCACTACCATCAATACGTGTGGATGCACCATTATTCACCACTGGAGCTGTATCAAACTTGTTGGCATTGTGAGAGTTGGTTGCGGTATTATCCATTGAGGTGTTACCCATGTTGATATTACCCTGTGAAACCTCTCTTGATGAAGCTCCTGCATTTGTTTCTAGTGGGCGTAAAGCATTACTCGCAAAGCTTGTCATGGCCATTTCGCCACCTTTTGCAATAGCTAGGGCAATAATCGGTATGGCCATTGCCATCATTCCAGCAATATCAGATGACGCTAGTATTTGCTCCTTAATGACACCTGAACTCCAGGCACTCGTCTCCGCACCTGACGTAACACTGGCTATCATCTCCTTTGCATTATAGGAACTAATCATGTAATTCATGACAGCATACAGAGGTGCCCAAAGTTGTATCCATATAAAAGCAATAAAGTAAGATTTTAAAGCCATACCTGCTTTATCACCCGCTAAAATAATCATGATTACTACGATTGGGAAAACGGCATAAATAACAACTTCAATGACATTTCTAAGTTTAGGCATAGCACTTTGAGCGACTTGGTGTAATACGCCATAATTCATCTTGGCTCCAGTCTCAGACATGGCTACGGCAGTTGCAGTCGCTTCATCGGTTGAAGCATCAAAAAAAGTATTAGACATGATTTGTTGTTTAATAATGTCTGTTGCATTATCCGCAATATTCATATAATAAGTATATGAACCTGCTAAAGCTGATTTCAAACTTGCATTTGCAACGGCAGCAGATTCATCTGGATATAATTGTCCACCTAATCGAGAAATGACTTCATTTGATGCGTTATTTATTACTGCTGGTAGAACAGTGTTGTATGCGACATCACAAGCAACAGGACTTGGGGTTGGCGTACCATCATCATTGTATAATTGTACATACAGAGATGGGTTCACATTGGAAAGCTGTGACCACATATCTTTGCTTTGAAGTACGTCCGTAATTGATATATTTCCCGTATCAAACTCAGGGAATACACATTTATCAAAAAAGGCACTCATATTCATTCTAAAGGCGATATTTTCACTTCTAGCATTTTCAGCTTTTAGTAATAATTTTTCACCAAACAAAAGACCATTACCTGAGAATGCAATACCATCTAACGCATAGCTTGGAGTGATTACTTTCATGGCTGTTTCGTAACTTATTGTGAGCCAATCACCAATGCTAGAGCTTACGTGACCAAAAACAGCTAGAGACAAGGGTACGTTATGAACGGTAGTAGCGGCTGCTGTACCTGTTCTATCAACAATAGCAACATCAGCTTTCGGTACTAGCAAGATAAAATATAGAAATATAGCTGTTATAAACCATTTGAAGCCAGACAGAGCATCTTTAGCCCCCATCATGACTCCAATAGCAACGGCAATAAGGCCGAATAAAAATGCGGTTGAGATTAAGCTTGTGTAGTCGCTTGAGTTGGTGAGCATAGCTGCACCTTCCATGACACCACGTAACTCCTGAACATTCCAATAAGAGTATATTTCCCAAATCATTTAATTAGCCTGTTTATTTACGGATTTTAATATACCAGCCGTTTTTTCTTTAACTCTTGTAACCTCAAGAGCCAATTGTTGCTTGGCAGATAAGAAAGCGTTATAACGAATCATTTTTTCAGACATACTAGAGTTAACATCTGCATTTACACGAGTGATTTCATCTTCTAGTTGTTTAACGGCTGAGACAACACCTTCATTTTTAGCTTTTTTAGCCGATTGGAGAGCAACTCTGATACCCCTTAAGGTTCTTTGTAATAAAGCTTTTGTGTATGTAAGAGATATAACCTCTTCAGAGGTGTCAAGCGTACCTAAAATACCATTAGTACGGTATTCAGATTCCATCATTGTCCAAACAGGCAAGAAACTCATATTAACGACTTCATAATCATCCGTAGTGATATTGCCTGTACGATTCATTATTTTGTCTTGTGTGGTTTGCATTTTCGTGTGAATAATTTTCCGCAAAGAGCTAATATTCTTACTCGCACCAGTATTAGAGATAGTTTTACAATCTGTACCGCCACAAGTGTAAACAGGAATGTTAATGTTGCTAACAGCATCGGTTCCCATAAAACTATCTAATGGATCAAGCAATAA